>CP070841.1:3525595-3530966 GCA_020342115.1 Spirochaetota bacterium | reverse complement strand
TGAGTAAGCGGTGAGTAAATTAGTTATAAATCTTTTTTTTGTCAAGGGTTTTATAAACCTGAAAAACCATTTCCAGAAATAGTTCTGTTCTGAAAAATAATATTTTATATGTAAAAACTGATATACAGATGATGAAAACATCCCCATCCGTATAATTGGTTATTTCATTTACTGCATATTATTGTGTGCCATTCAATTAGGTAACCATTCTAATTTCGATATATAACTATAACGAATAACCAATACAGAAGCTGACCATTCTTATTAATGAATATATTGTTTATTATTCACCAGCGATTAATTAAATAATAGTGCATTATATACCGATTAATAGTTTAGAAAGGGATAATTTTCTTTCGTTTTTTTTGGCAAGAAAATATTTCAATCAAGAATGTGGCTTGCCACATCAGGTGTGGAATACTATGAAGATTACATTTATTCTTCTTATTTGTACAATATTTCTCTTTTCATGTGCCACGACCCAGATTACTGACAGAACAACAACAGTAAAGCATGAGAGAGGTGTTTGGCATAGGGTGAAGGAGGGACAGACGCTCTGGAGAATTGCCAAGACTTATAGAGTAGAACTGGATGCGGTGAAGGAAGCAAATGATATAGAAGATGTTGTTCATATAGCACAGGGTACCTGGATCTTTATACCTGGTGCAAAAAAGCATTTATGGGTACAGGGGAATGTTGAGAACTTACCAGAAGGTGAGGCGAAACTGGATTTTGTATGGCCGACTATAGGTGAAATCGTACGATCCTATGGGAAAGATAAAGCAGATTTCAACTACGGTATTGACATCAACTTGAAAGGAAATGAAAATATTGTAGCCACTCAGAGTGGAAAGGTCGTACTATCCGGCAAGATTCGAGGGTATGGGAACACGGTGATAATCGAGCATGATAATAATTTCTGCAGTCTCTATGCAAAGAACCTGCGAGTCCTTGTAAAAGAAGGACAAAGAGTAAAAAAGAATCAGTTAATCGGGAAACCTGAGCTTGATACGGGTGGCGAGCAGAGTGTAGTTCACTATGAGCTCTTTCATGAAGGAAAATCAATCAACCCGCTGTACTATTTACCGTAGCTTAATCCATCGCTAATATCAAGATTAATATATTGACAGAACACAAGAATAAATTCTTGATGGCTAAATTACATATTTATAATACAATAAATTATTGAATACACTTTCTGATTACCTCAAGAATTAGAGTAAAAAGAGTAAATGGAGATACAGAAACACGAAATATACGAGGCACTGCAATCAACACAGGGTGATGAAAATGACCCTCTTGCCTACTATTTGAAGCAGATCAACAAAATACCATTGCTGAGCCCTCAGGAGGAGAAGATCTGCTATATTGAGATTCAATATTTTAAAGATCGACTTAAGAAGCTCGAACAGATGTTCAAACGGGGTGAGATCAACAGGGATGTGTACGAGAGGGAGAATCAGGTATATGAGAAAAGGCTTCTTGAAGGAAAGAATAGAATTATAACGGCAAACCTAAGGCTTGTGGTCAGTATTGCAAAAAAATACCAGCATAGGGGATTGGGTCTTATAGATCTTATCGATGAAGGGAATATTGGATTGATAGAGGCAATCGACCGGTTTGATTATACAAAAGGATTCAGGTTTAGCACTTACAGCACATGGTGGATCAGGCAGTCGATAATAAAAGCAATTGCTGATAAAGGTAGATTGATCAGACTTCCGGTTCGAATGCTCAATACCATAAAAAAATGCTACTATCTGTCCAAACAGCTCGCCCAGAAATACGGTAGGGAGCCGACCCCTGTTGAACTTGCCAGACATCTGGGTATTTCTGAGGAAAAAACTGTAAAGGTACTACATTTTGCTCAGGAGCCCAGTCTTCTTGAGAGTCCTGTTAATATTGAAGGTTCCTCACAGCTGGGTGATTTTATCGAAGCAAAGGAGAGCAGAGTTCACGAGGATACTGTCTTCTTTGCAGCCCTTCAGCAGCTCATCAGGCAGGTTTTGGATAAACTCAGCACGAGAGAAAAGCGGATTATTGAGCTCAGATTTGGCCTTGATGGTGAAGGACCATTTACTCTTGAAGAGATCGGCAAGATTCTTGGGATAACAAGAGAGAGGGTGCGACAGATACAGAATGTTGCATTGAAAAAGCTCAAGGCTTTTAAACTTTCAGACGATCTTAAGGAGTTTACATAGCCAAATCTTTAGCAGAAGGAGAACAAATGGACCTTGGTAAGTATATCAGAAATGTTCCGGATTGGCCAAAACCTGGAGTTCAATTCAAGGATCTTACCACATTGTGGAAGGATCCAGATGCTTTTAGAGAATCGATCGACATTCTCTATAAACGGTACAGTGACAGTAACGTAAAAAAAGTAGTTGGAGCTGAATCAAGAGGATTCATTGTTGCCAGCCCTCTTGCTTACCTTCTGGGTGCTGGTTTCATACCAGTCAGGAAGAAAGGAAAACTTCCATATAAGCAGGTTGAGGTAACATACGATCTCGAATACGGTACGGATACCCTGACCGTACATGAAGACGGTATACTAGCAGGGGAAGATGTGCTTATAGTGGATGATCTTCTTGCAACTGGAGGTACTCTTAAAGCAATGATCGAGCTTATCAGGAAGATGGGCGGGAATATAGTAGAAGCAGCATTTCTGGTAGAGCTTGAGTTTTTGGAGGGAAGAAGTGGAATAGATATACCACTGTTTTCAATTGTAAAATACGGGTGAAATGCACTAAGGCGGTTAAATTCGAAAGCAGATACAAGCTATTTTAGTAACCTTTTACTAGGTAAGGGCTTTTGAAATAGTCAATATTTGTCGATATATTAATACTGAGTTGGAAATATATAAAATTTAATGCAGAATTTATAATTGTTACCCTGATTTTGTCCAAAATAGATTTCTGTTGACTTAGATAATTTATTGAAATATAATTTTTACTCTAGTAAGCAAGGATAGTTTTGTATGAACAATGAATACTCGATAAGCGAGATTACTATAGTAACTCCGAAAGAAGCACTTGAAAAGGCAAGCATAAGGATTGGTGATGGCAAGATAAAGGATTTCTCAAAATCAACGCTAAAGGACTATCCGATAAAGGGAGACTATATTCTTTTTCCAGCATTGATAAATGCGCATGATCATCTCTTTGGAACCTATTATCCGAAAATAGGAAATGGACCTTATATCTGCTGGCTTCCTTGGGACTATGATCTTAAGAGTTCAGAGGTATATGATGAAAGAAATAAAAATACTCCCTATGAAGTATACCTCTTTGGCGCGTATAAGAACCTTATCTCTGGAGTTACTACCGTTCATGACCACATTCCTCATGTAGTGAACAACACCCTCATAGACAAGCTTCCCATTAGAGTATTAAAGGAGTATACACTCGCACACGAGGCTTCAGTTTAT
The DNA here is from genome assembly GCA_020342115.1 of Spirochaetota bacterium. Classification (GTDB taxonomy): domain Bacteria; phylum Spirochaetota; class B62-G9; order B62-G9; family DRHN01. The sequence continues at coordinate 3,527,539 of CP070841.1, read as the reverse complement.
GATCTCAAATGGGGAGACGGCATTGAAATTGAATATAAGAGAGCTGTTGAAAAGGATCTTCCTTTTGTGACACACATAGAGGAAGGATTTGATGAGGAGTCGTTAAGAGGGGTAGATACTCTTGAGCAACTCGATGCTTTGAGTGATCACACAGTTGTTATTCATGGAATTGGCTTTTCAGAGAAGGATATAAAGCTTCTAGCAAAGAAGAAAGTGAATTTCATATGGTGTCCCGGCTCTAATATGTTTATGTTTCAGCGTACTGCAAAGGTAAAGGAGATAATTGAAGCCGGAGTTAATGTTTCAATCGGAACAGATTCGCCAGCCTCAGGCGAGTTGAATCTCCTTGAAGAGGTAAGGTTTGCCAAGAAGGTGTACAAGGAGATGTATGGTGATGAGCTTGCCAATGATAGCATTGTCCGTATGATCACCCTGAATCCGGCAAAAGCATTCAGGTTAGACAAGCGTCTCGGTTCCTTGGAGAAAGGGAAGCTGGGTGATCTTCTGATAATAGCCGGAGACAAAAAAAAGCCCTATAAGTCTTTAGTTGAAGCAAACCTGAAAGATATAGCACTTGTTATTATGGAGGGCAAACCACTTTATGGTGATGTATCATTCGAAGAGATGTTCAACAATCACAAATCTGAGTATACTAGTGTTACTATTCAGGGCAAGGATAAGTTAATCATTGGTGATCTCAATGGTGTTATGGAAAAGATGAGAAAGAAAGTCGGCTTTCACAAAGAACTTCCTTTCTTACCAGTAGGAAATTAAAGTGCCAGGGATTCTCAGAAACTACAAAGCGGGCTCTATCATCTACTTCATTGGAGATATTGGTGATGACATATATGTTCTCAAGTCCGGTGTAGTAAGCCTTGAGTATCACTCAATAGAAACAGGGGAGGAGACACGGGAGACGATAAAAAGTGGTGAGTTTTTTGGTGTTAAATCCTCGCTTGCCAAACGACCACGAGAAGAAACTGCACATGTGATCAGGGACTCACAGGTACTTGTTCTGTCTATTACTGAGTTTGAGAATCTTGTTACCAAAAACGTAAACATAATTACCAATTTTCTGCGGGTGTTTTCAAATCAGTTGCGTCGAATGGGAAAGCTTGCTCAGAGCTTTCTAGATCATAAATCTGGAGGTGATATTCAGGGTGAGCTCTTCAAGATTGGAGAGTACTATCTAAAAAACCACAAATACAGGCAAGCACAATATGTGTATGAAACCTATCTCAAACATTATAAAAACGGAAGGTTTTCTTCCCAGGCAACAGAAAGGCTGAATTCAGTGAAAGGGGCTCAGGAGGGAAAGGGTCTCGGTACATTTACGAGCATGCCGGCGACAGGTGTGTCGGAGGAAGAAGCTCCGGCACCAACGGTTGAAACGGATGTTGAAGGGAAAGAGAGCATTGATGTAGCAACCAAGTACTACGATGCAGTGAGCCTTTTCTCCCAGGAGAAGTATGACGAGGCGTATAAGCTGTTTAAAACTCTTCATGATGCCGGGGTTAGTGATGAGAGTGCAAGGGAATACCTCCCAAAGATTGAATTCGAGATGGGTCGATGCCTGACTGCCCTGAAGAAGTACAAGGATGCAATCGCGATTTTTACCAATATGATAAAGAATTATCCGAAGGATGAAAATCTCAAAGAAGCTCTTTTTAATATAGGTCTTGCCTATAAGCTTGAGGGGAACAAGGAAAAGGCGGTTCTCTTCTTCAATAAAGTGCTGAAAATGCTCCCTGAAGGACCGGTGGATAGAAAGGCTAAAAAAGAACTCCAGAGTATAAAGGGATAAATGTTACAGGAGATGTAACATCAGGAGATGTAACATCAGGAGATGTTTATGAAGATGGACGCTTCAATGTTCAGTAAGTTTGGCGTTACTTATCAGCCGAATGATATCCTATTCTGTGAGTATGAACCGGGTAATGACTT
>CP070841.1:3486211-3525495 GCA_020342115.1 Spirochaetota bacterium | reverse complement strand
TGATTCCTGGCAATACAAGAGGCAATCGACAAATAGTAGTAAAGAGCCCTTTGGCCGGAAATTTAACTCTTACAAGGAAGAACGCTCCAAATGTCCCTAAAACTATCGCAATACTAACGGCAATAATACTAACCTCAAGAGAGTGCAAGAGTGATAGTAATAATCCACGATCAGAAAACAGTTTACCATACCAGTTGAGTGTCAAACCAGACATTCCATATATAGTTTTTGAAGGGCTGAAAGAAAAAATTAATACTACAAAAAGTGGCAGATAGAGAAATAGATAAATTAGTATTGTATAAATTTTCAAAAATGGGGATCGCGACTCTTTGCTTTTCTCTTTAATTTGTTTCAATTTTTATCCTTATAAAGACACAGCTTCATTCTATTGTTCCCTGTCTATAGCCGAATTTTTGACTGATTGCTAAAATAATAGCGGCAATAAAGAATAAAACGAAACCCATTACCGATCCCATGGGCCAATTTGATGCAAACCCAAATTGGGACCAGACAATATTCCCGAACATCATTCCTCTAGATCCACCCAGTTGCGCAGGTATAATATAGTCGCCCAATGCAATTAAAAATGAAAGCATAAATCCAGTAAGCAGTCCAGGACTGGATATAGGAAGTATAACATTCAAAAAAGTTCTGAATTCATTTGCTCCAAGATCATTCGATGCATCAAGCAAATTTTTAGGTATCTTTTCCAATACTGTATACAATGGGATAAATACAAAGGGAACCGCGATATACGTTAAAGTGATAACAACGGCAATTTCATTATATAAAAAGAATTTCAAAGGTTCATTGGTCAATCCAACTGTCATCAATAAAGTGTTAATTAACCCCCTGTTTCCCAGAATGGTCCTCCAGGCAATTATTCTGACCAGATAACTAACCCACAAGGGTATGATTATTAACATGAACAGCAATTCTTTAAATTTTTTCATTTTTCTGGAGACAAAATAGGCAAGAGGATATGAAAGTAAAATTGCACAGCACGAAACTGTAAGAGACATTCTGAAAGTTTTCAGTAACACTTTCCAGTATGAAGGGTTCTTGGCAAACTGCATATAGTTTGCCAGTGTAAAGGTATCTGTTACATCGTATCCCTCTTTTAATCTAAAACCCATGATAAACATCAGTATTACAGGAGTTATTACAAGTATTATTAGCCATATAGAGATTGGTATACCAAGAACATATGAGCTTGGTATTTTAGATCTTTTCGATTTTTTCATTCGAAATTTTAAACCCCTCTACTTCATATCAGAATAATTCTGTCATGCGTATTTCACAATATCATCCTGCATGTTAAGTGGATACACTATAGAATTAAAAGCTTCCCATCCAATTTTTATCTCGGTCCCAACTGTATGCGATTTATCCCAGGTTGTATAGCCAACAACCGAACGAATTGAAGAATCGTTGAAAATCGAAGTTATTTCATAGTCGTCTCCTCTGAAAACAACCCTGCTTATCTTTGTTTTGAGCACATTGTGCATCTTACTCGAAGGATTTATATGGATCTTTTCTGGACGCACACAAACAAGCACATCATCACCTTGAGCCATCTCAATATCGGGACTTTTACATTGTATTTTTTGATTTGCTACTAAAACGTCAATAGTGTCTGAAGATATTTTTTCCACTTTCCCATTTAAGAAATTCATCTCACCAATAAATGAAGCAACAAAAGCAGTTTTAGGATCATTATATATTTCCTCTGGTGTTCCTATTTGATGAATCAGACCATCTTTCATGACCGCAATACGGTCACTCATCGTAATTGCCTCTGTTTGATCATGCGTCACATATACAAAGGTGATACTCAATCTCCTCTGAATATCTTTCAGGACATTCTGCATGGCAACCCTTAACTTGAAATCCAGCGCCCCGAGGGGTTCATCAAGCAGTAGCGCCCTTGGTTCATTCACCAGAGCTCGCGCCAATGCTATTCTCTGTCTCTGTCCGCCAGAGAGCTGGCTTGAATATCTTTTCTCAAATCCTCCCATATTTACGAGCTTCATGATATTTACGATCTTTGGGTGAGCGAGGTCCTTGGATATTTTTCTCATTTTCAAAGGAAAATAGATATTTTCGTAGACATTCATATGAGGAAATATTGCATAATCCTGAAAAACCGTATTTACTTCCCGAAGATACGCAGGAGTGTCTGTGACATCATTCCCAAAAAGAAAAATTCTTCCCCTGGTTGGTTTCTCCAGTCCTGCGATCATTCGAAGCGTTGTGGTTTTTCCACAACCTGAAGGTCCTAATAAAGAAAAAAATTCACCAAATTTAATCTTAACATCAACATCATTTACGGCTACAACACTGCCAAACACTTTTGTAATATTTCTTAGTTCTATTTCTAACTCTTTTCCCATGTTATGAAATGCCTTTCTAATTTATAACTCTGATTTAAATTGTTATGCTATAAATATAAATACTTACTCTAAAATTGAATCTTGCATTTATTTATAAAACAACATTATATATGTTCTCCTAATTACAGCAAGCCTTTCTTTTTGTAATATTCCTGAGCCTCTTTTAAAATGTTATTTATTTCCTCATCCTGGTCTTTCGCTAAAGGAGGCACCCTGTGTGAGGAAAGTATTTCTTCCACTCTGTCCTTTGCGTACTCTATGGCGGTTTTTTTGTCAGCCTTCATCCACTCAGGATATGACAACCTATCAGCTGTTTTGGGCATGAATCGTTGACTCTTCCACCATTTTCTCGTGTGTGGAGTGTTAAGAAACGAGCCGGGGATAGGTCCAACCTCATCAATGAGATCTCCGGCAAGAGTTTCTTTATTCACATAAAATCCCTCAATCATACGTCCTGCCCAGGTAGCTATATCATCATCCAGTACTGCCCCTACAGGGTGATAAGAATACTCACCATAGATCGTACCGTGAAGAACAATCATATGTGCTCCGAATAACGCAGCTGCAAGAGTTGACATAGCCCTCTCATAACCGGATTGAACATCTATTTCTTTTGAACTGCTCATGCCAGGACAGTTTGCAAACGCTGGTATATCATACCTGCGCATTATCTGGGTAAATGCCGCGGTATGGAGCGCTGAGCCCAGATCGCAAAAACATGGATGTCCGGATCGCATATCCAGTGGCATTGCATAATCTCCCGCTATTATCCCGGTCCCAGGTTTCAATAACTGAATCAATACTACTCCTGCCAGTATCTCGGCATTCGTCGTAACCAAGGATCCAGCTATAGTAGCAGGGCTAGTACCTCCCATCATATCACTGCTTATCAGGAAGAAGGGAAAACTGACTTCTGAATATCTGAAAACTGCTTCACATGTCGCTTCATCATAAGTCAGAGGTGCCGATGAACCTATAAAGGGGAGCATGTCGCAACCCACAACCTCTGCCATTTTTATGTGAAAGGTCTCATAATTGTTGCCGTTATCAACAATTGTGATCTTTGTCGTATTCCTGAGATGACTTGCAATATCAAACAGTGAAGCCATAATAGGAGGCACGTCAACGATATCCGTATAGGGTCCTGTATCAGCAACGAGATGCACACTGTCAAGCGCATCATTGACAACTGTAGCCTCATCCAATTCTTTCAGCGTTGCTGCTCTAGCCTCCCAAGTATCCAGGTCTGCAATTCTCATTCCAGCACCAGCAAGGTAGTATAGCCTATTCCCTCCAACGTTCAAATCATTCTTTCGATCCCTAGCCTTTAACTCGAAGCTGCCTGGAGTTTTCTTAATGCATTCTTCAACCAGCCAGCCTGGGATTTTAACCCTTTTTGTATCAGAATCTACGCTGCAGCCTCCATCCTTCATGAGCTCGAGGCTATTTTGATGCAGAAAGTTTATACCTGTTCGCTCAAGGACCTTTAGGGTTTCTTTGTGTATCTGTTCAACCTCGCGTGCGGATACTATATCCATAGGTTTAATTTTACGTTCAAAGCCTCTCAACATACGTTTTATTTCCTGTGCGAGTGAGAATTGAATCTATTAATTTTCCCGAATACCACTATCAGAATATAAGCTCTTTTTATTTTCCGATCAGTTTCATTGCAAGCTCTACAGCACCCGGTGCAGTAGGATCATATCCATCAGCCCCAATATCTTTTGCAAACTCCTCGGTTACTGCTGCTCCTCCAACCATAACTTTTACCTTTTCCCTCAGGCCTGTTTCTTTAAGCACTTCAATTACCTTCTTTTGCTCCGCAATGGTTGTCGTCATGAGTGCGGACATTGCCAGAATATCTGCATTGTGGCTCTTTATTGCCTCAATAAATTGCTCTGATTGAATGTTAACACCTAAATCTTCCACTTGAAATCCGGATGCTGTCAGCAGTGCTGCAACCATCGTCTTGCCAATACTGTGTATATCACCGAATACAGCGCCAACAATGACCACACCTCTCGTATCTCTATGCTCACCCCTTCTTTGTATCTCTTCATCCAATACCGGTAACGCAGCCTGCATCGCATCTGAAGCTCCAACAAGGTCAGGCAACCATAATTTTCCCTGCCCAAAAGCTTCACCTATTTCTCTGATAGTCTCAGTCATTGCATTAATGGCAACAAGTGGATCAATCTTTTGATCTACAATCTCTTGTGCTGTTTTCAAGGCCAGCCCACTGTTATATTCTTGGATCGCCTTTCGTAGAGTTTCTATTGTTGGTTGCATTGAATTTTTTATCTTCTCCTCCTATCAGCTGGATTGTTAAATCATATACTGCTCTCAAAATTATCAATTATTTTTACGATCTCTTTTCTCTTGTTATCCGAAAGCTCACTCACTCTGTGATTCTCCATTATTGAGGTTGCCTTCTCATGAGCCTTATGCACAATGTCTTTCATTCCCTTTGTCTTCCAATTTTCATATATTTCCCTCGTCGATACCATTGGCTCCCAGTGTTCTCCTTGACCGAGATGCATCAGTGTATGTTCATCTGCCAGGTAGTTACCCCTCGGTCCGAGTTTTTCAATTACATCCTGTGCGAGTGTATCATCATCTACTTTAATACCGCGGAACAGTCTTTTTATATACGAAACCATTTCACTATCCAATATCAATTGTTCAAAGCTCACAGTGAGCCCGGTACTATATAAACCCCCATTCACTATGAGGTCCGAATCTGCAAGATATGCACCCCACGTAGTTGCAAATTTTTCCCAGGCCAGCTGTTCATCCATTATGTGTGCGTCAGTGTCAGGAGCAATAGTATGATAAGGTATGTGATAAAACTCAGCCATCTGTGATCCCGCTATTCTCAATAGCACTGTTTCGGGTGAACCGATCAATACATTGGCCGTTCTCATATCAAAAGTGGACCAGGCGCTTCCATAAATGACAGCAGACCCTGGATTAATCAGCTGACTGAAAACAATACCTGAAAGGGTTTCTGCATTATGTATTGTGATGTGCCCGGCTAAAGTATATGGAGAAGTAACCCCGGTAAATGGCTGTGGAAGAAGGCACAGAGGCACTCCCTTTTTTACTGTTGAACTCAGTGCTTCGATTGCACCTTTTTCCCATGTCAGGGGTGATGTCGGTGATAACTGGCAGGTCAGAGGAGACCTGCCACCCAGGTCGCTGCTGTCTGTCGCTACTTCTGCAATATTAAAAATTGCATCAGCAACTTCTGCTCTCTCAGGAGAAAAAAAGATATGTTTTTCAGTGTTATTAAACACTGCATCCACAGCATGTACAAGAGAAGATTCTGCTTTGACATCCTGAGGCATAGCCTGAATTCCTACGATATCGATATCTGGATGATAGTCTGATAATACTGCGAATTTACCTACATCATCTTTTGTGGCATTTCTTCTCTCATTGGTATCATAATCATATACATAAATTGCATTATGGCCGCTTGTAAAGTTACCTTTGACTCTTCCCAACTCCGTAGCCAGATCACCTGAACGATTATACAGTTTTATTTCCTTGGGAATACTCTGTAAACTTTTTTCAACAACATCACGAGGAAATTTTACAATCTTCTTGTTGAGTTCTGCATTCAATCCCATGTCAAGGCACGTCTTCAATACCTCGTCGTTATCTATATACATCCCGGTATCTTCCAACACTTTCAGTGAATTCTCATGGATTTTTAAAATTTCTTCATTATTCAACACCGTTGGTCTTGTTAATTTTTCAATAAAAAATACCATGTTAACACTGGAGATATAAAATCAATCCTAAAAATTTAGTAGCATCCATACCATTTACCATTGTATTTTTTCCCATTGCCTTTTTCTATTACTCATCAGAATAGCATCTGTTATTTTAATTTCATCGTATCCGGTCTCAAATGTCGGTCTTGATATCGCTGATGTCTCTTTATTATGCTTCACAATATCATAGAAATCATTGAATAGATTAAGCACCGCATCATGGTAGCCTAACGGATGTCCTGCCGGGAGTGTTGCATATTTAGACGTATTGTCTTGTTGAAGTATCGGGTTTTCTATTAAAATCTCATTTGCCTTTTCCCTGTATCCTATCCACATCTCATTTGACCTTTTATGGTTCCACGCATAAGAACATTTGCTTCCGTAAATCTGAAACTCAGTATCCGATTTTCTCCCTGCACAAACTTGTGAAGTGGTAAATGAACCAGGAGCCCCATTCGAAAGTCTGTACAGTACAGATGAATATTCCTCAAGTTCTACCTTGAAATCCTCAGTTTCTACATCCTTCACCTCTTCAAAAGCAAGCACCTGGCGTTTTGGGCGCTTCCTTATTGGGATAATGGTCGCTAAATCACCTATAACCTCGGTTACCTTTAATCCTGTAACAAACTGAATCAGATCAAACCAATGACTGCCTACGTCAGCTGTAATATTTGAGTCACCACACTCCGATTTCTCTAATCTCCATGAATAATCAGTAGGCCTGGATAGCCAGTCCTGCAAATAGGATCCCATTACCAGTCTCACATCTCCAAGATCCCCTCTCCTCACTCTGACAGCCATTTCCTGCACCAACGGGTAATACCGATAACAAAAATCGACTCCTGTTATTACACCCTTTTTTTGTGCCAGCTCTACAAGGTCATCGCCATCCTCTAATGTCATAGCTAGAGGCTTTTCAGATAATATGTGCTTTCCTCTCTCAAGAGCCGCTTTTGTTATGGAGTAATGGTATTTATTTGGCGCACAGTTATGAATAACTTCAATCTCATTATCATCTATAATCTTCTTAAGATCATCGTATGCATTCTCAATATTGTACCTTTGAGAAGAAGCTTTTGCCAGCTCAAGGTTGACATCACACACAGACTTTACCTTAACACCCCCGACCCTCGATAAAGCTTCCAGGTGAATCGTGCCCATATAACCGGTTCCTATAACTCCTACCATGATCATGAGTTAACACCCCCAAGATATTTACCCACAACTTTCCTGAACCTGTCGATCGCTTGATCAATTTCATCGTCAGTACTTTCAATGGTAACTCCAAATCCAGAGCCTAAACCCTTATCAAAAACACCGATGCTGATATTTATCGCCCTGTTTATCAGGGAATCTGTCTTTGGAAGCATTCCTTTGAAATATTCAACATTTCCTCCACTTTTAGTATAATACGGGCATGTAAAGGGACAGCCCACGCTATCTACGACCTTCTTCCCGAGGATATGCTCCATATTATTGTAAACATGCCATCCAGAGTCCGCAACTACTCCACCTCCAAGTTCATTCCCCACCTTCCTCGCTATACCTTCATCCGGCATAAAAACAGTAAGGATAGTTCCAAGCTCACCTTCAGGATCTGGCAATGCTCGAAAAGCAAGCCCGTTCATATCTTTGATTCCATCCTTGAACCTCTGCTTCATTTGCTTTAATCTTCTTTTGATATCATCAATCCGTTTCAATTGCACAAGAAGAACAGCAGCCGAGAGCTCTGTCATTCTGAAGTCGAGACCAATCACTGTTCTCGATCCCTGCTCAACTCCCTGCCTCAGTGGAAGATGCCCCTGATCATGTATGGCGAATGAACGCTTATACAGTTCTTCGTTATTTGTCGCGATCATTCCTCCATCGCCGCATGTGATCGTTTTAAATATGTTAAAACTGTATGTTCCAATATCCCCGTAGTTACCAGCATATTTCCTCTTGTACTGCGCCCCGAAAGCCTGCGCACAATCCTCTATTAGATTCAGATTATTTTCTCGAGCAATCTTCTTAATCTCATCTATGCGGCCCGGATTACCGAGCATGTGTACAAGTATAATTGCCTTTGTTCGTGGTGTTATTTTCTTTTTAACATCTTCGGGATCCAGGTCAAGGGTCTCATCTACTTCTGCAAGCACAGGAACAGCCCTCGCATAGATTACAGATGTGATGGATGCAATAAACGTGTATCCAGGCACTATTACTTCATCTCCAGGGCCTATACCGAGTGCTCCGAGTGCGATCCATAGTGCAGATGTGCCGGAATTCATCGCCACTGCATATTTAATATTAAAACGCTTCGAAACCTCCTTCTCAAGCTGCCAAACCTTTGCAAGGAACTTTGGATCAGACCGGTCTCCATAACGAAAAAGAGATCCAGCATCAATGACTTCCATTAGTGCTTGTTTTTCTTCTTCACCGATTAAATACGACCCTGGTCCAGGCATTTAAAATCTCCTTCCCTAATGTGGACAAACCACATTCTTAATTTTTATATTTTCTTGCAGAAACAGCAAGAAAATTGAATTTAATGTGCTAATGTGGACAAGCCACATTATGTAGCAAGCAACATTATACGGCAAGCCATATTTGTGATTTATATGTTTTCTTGCCCTACCCCCTTTTAAAAATAGGGGGTGTGGCAAGAAAATCAGAATTTCGGATAAAATTAGTCTGTTACTCAACAGCAATGTATTCTATATTCAACCATGTACAGAGATTTTCAAGATTTTTCATAATGTGACCGGGAACAACAATCCAGTGCTGGCTTACACCAACCTGAACTACGCTGGTGCAAAACTCTTTTATCGGTTTTTCGATCTTACAGAAGATATGACTGGAGCCCTCCAACTTTGGAGGGCCCGGAAGAGAATGACCCTCAAAAACTGTCCACCTGAGCCTCTCACCATTGTACACTGAATTAACCACAGTCACGGGTCCGGGCATATATTTGAAAAAGGAGCATGCACCGGTAAATGGATCCGAGTTCTTATATTCAACATCCGGAACAATTTTTACAGGATAATCCTCATCGTGATGAATATTATCGTGATAACCGGGATGCCCCATGAGAAATGCATTGTTTTCAAGGTCAGCAGTGTAAAGCTCGGCATAAAATGGTGATTTGGCAGTAAATTTACTGAGCACATACATTGCAATACCTGCTGCAATGTCTGCTTCCATGGTAACAACAATACCTGCTGATGAAAGTCCGGGACTGGTGAGACATGGTCGCAAACCAAAGCAGTCATGCATCTCCTCAATTATATCGTTCATAGCAAGGATACTAATTCCCTCATCAGTAAGAATTTTTTCCATGGCAATAGCGTACCTTATTCCTTCAGTAAGATTTCTTTGGTCAACCTCAACTACATGACCTTCACTTTTTAGGATTTTCTTGAATTTATCAATATCATCTTTAGAGACTTTCTGAGCTTCTTTTTGAAATCGCTGCAATTCAAGGTAGTGCAGTTCAATACCGTAGAGTTTTCGTACAGTAAACTCATCGATATATGTAGTAGACATCTGGTTGCATCGAAAAGGCAAAACCCCGCATTTTACATTTTTCATGCTCGAAAGAATTTTGAAAGCAAGACAATGCTCCCTTATTTCATCATAAATATCAGTATCTTCATAATAACCTGTTACAGTCTTATAAAGATAACCCTCTCTTTTTAGAAATCCGCTCAGCTGCAGTATTGCTACTAAACCCGATCCCTTCAACATTTGCTGATATTCGACAAAATCGGGTAGATATTTTGAGGGTAGAAAAAGGCACAGAAGGGATGGAAGCCTCGGTAGTTGCTTTAAGGCTGCTCGGAGAATTTGATCCTCGCACCACATCAGTGGCGCTATAATGATGCCGTCAACATTTTCGTTTTTTATCTCTTCTGCTGCATGCCTGGCTTCGTCTTCGGAATAGAGGACCCCCCTGTAAACAGGAACTAAAAACTTAGAAAGCCTTTTAACAATTTCTTTTGCAATATTATCCACTTCATTTGTAAGGCTAGAAGATGGGCTCTGAAGCCCAACATCCCGAAACCATCCAGATGTTATAAAAATTATTCCAATTTTAGGCTTACCTTGCATGAGACCTCCAGTAAAAATCTCAAAGTATAGATTGTAAAAAATAGATGTTAAAATATCAAGTATAACTAATAGTAATAATTCTTATATTCTCTTAACCAGTTATCTCGTATACATCTCTCTTTCTATTCACAAGTCCATTCTATTGCGCCTGCGTAATCATCAGAAATCTTTCGGAGATCAGCATAAATGCTACGCAGATCCTCATCCCTCCAGGACTCGTTTAAAAAGAGTACAGGCATTCCTATGACATCAGGAGAGAGTACATTTGCAATCTCTTCAAATCCCTTTAAAATTTCATCAGCACTTTCTCCGTTATCAAAATTAAACTCTATTATACCCTTTCCGCTAAATACGCTTTTCAATACTTGAATATCATCTTTCGAATATTTATATGAGCAGTTCAAGCCGAATCTTTTAATATCATGTCGATGGTACAGATTTGCAGAAGGGTTTGGCCCGCAGTTGTGCAAACGCCCTCCATCAAATCCATCGAATATCATATTATTATATGGAATACTGAAAATCTTAAAAATATCTGGACTAAGAGCAGAGCATACGTCATCAGATACAAAGCCCTTATACGGAAGAGGAGCCCAGATAGGATCAAAATCTGTACATGTCAGTCGCTGAAGCCCATCCACCGCTCTAATAATCTCTTCATTGCATTTTCTTTGCAGTTCAGCAACAAGCTTAAGCAGGTAATGCATGGCATCTGGGGAATCTAAGAATGAAGTATAGAGAAGGTTTGTTTCCAGCAGATCCTTCGCTGTATTGAGTGGACCGCCCAGGTCAATGCCCGCAATGTATACGTCTTTTGGCAAGTTTTTGTCTGCATAACTCAACCACTTTAAATTGTGCGGCATGAGTCCATCCTTCTTTGCATCAGGCATTTTGAGGTTATAGACATCATCCATAACTTCTATTATATGCCCCTTTGTTCCCGGCGCCTGATTGGGATCATCACTCCAGTAGATTTCCATTCCGAACATAGTCGCAATTGTCATGTATCCAGGCCAGATTCTTACATATGGTATATAATCATCGGGTAGATTCCTCAGGCATCTATTAGCACAATTAACCATTGTCTCAAACTGCTTCAGACCATCTTCACACTGCTCTCTTAGTGTATATTGACTGAAATCATCGATCCATACTCCAATTGGAATATGATCGATTTTCTTATATTCCCACATTCTGGAAATCGTTTCCTTTCTCTTCTCAATTTCATTATGATCTACTTCAGCTATTGACTCCATCAACATTTTAAGTTTATTGAATATGAAAATTCGCTTTGTGATTTAATATGAATACCTGAATGAATATAATACAATTATCATTCAGTTACACATTACAAAAGAACACCTGAAACTTTCTCAATTGCAGTTGCTATCTGTTCGCACTCATTCTCTGTCATTTGAGGAGGTATGTCTATATGCACAGAGCGCTCCAGCCAATCAAGCGTATTTGGACACATGTCCTCTGTATATTGTATCTCAGATCCGTTTGGAGACAGAGGACAATTAAATGGGCACCCTCTCTTTGAGGGCATCAGCTTCTCCATCAGCATCTTCCAGTGGGCATAGATATGCCAATCAGGAACACCCTTATTGTATATTCCGCCTGCTTCAACACCTTCAGCATTCAACGCTTTGGTAAACCCCTCTACTATTGCAGACTCAGGGAGATACATGATCAAACACACAGCAACATCTCCTTCCTCATCTGTAACCTCTCTAAAATCTAATCCCCTTATTCCTTTTATTTTCTCTTTTATCAGTCTCTTGTTCCTCTGCATAGCCTTCACTATGTTATCGAGTTTTCCGAACTGCGCCAATGCGACTGCACCACAGAGTTCGCTCATCCTGAAGTTCACACCAAAGAATATTTCACCTTCAAACTCTGGAGGCGCAAACCTGTCCTTTCTCCAGCACGCCGCTACATCATGGTAGGCCTGGGCTCTTGTATAGAGCAAATCATTATCTGTTGAGATAATTCCTCCCTCTCCTGAAGTAACAACTTTATGAAACTGTAACGAGAAACAGCCGACATCCCCAAAGCTACCAAGTTTTTTCCCTCTATAGCTTCCTCCATTCGACTGTGCTACATCCTCAACTACTTTAAGATCATGATTCTTTGCCAGCTCCATAATCTTGTCCATTCTCACAGGCATCCCTCTCATATGTACCGGTAATATAACTTTAGTTCTTGATGTAATCTTTTTCTCTACATCTTCTATGTCCATTGTTAGTGATTTATCCACTTCAGCAATTACAGGTACTGCTTTTGCAGCAACGACTGAAGCAACTGATGCAAAAAATGTGTACGACGACACTATCACCTCATCTCCAGGTTCAATCCCCACTGCATTAAGCCCTGTAATCAAAGCGGAAGTACAGGAGTTAACTGCCAGACAATGTTTTACCCCGAGATACTCAGCATATGCCTCTTCCAGTTTCTTTACCTTCGATGGAAACTCTTTTGGCCCGTAGTACCTGAAAAGCCATTTTGCATCCAAAACTTCCATGACTTCTCTCTTCTCTTCTTCCCCTATCTCTAAACCCCCTGGAAACATCGGAATATTCGGTGTGGTCTTTGCCTTCGGACCTCCATTAATTGCCAGATCACTCTTTTTGTAATCCATTATCAATCCTCCTTATGCATCATTCACACTAATAAACACAGTTTCTCCCATAAAACTATGTGTTCAAATGAAACTTTTTACTATTTCACTAAGTTTTTCCATTCTTACTGTATCTATCCGAGCAGGTTTCATTTTTTTATACTCTTTAACCTTATCACGTGCCAGTTGATATGTATCCTTGCTACCGGTCGATTCCCAGAGAGCAAATGCACCCCTTACTGAAACTCGGGGAAATAAATATTCATCAGATCGTAGCCACTCAAGTGTATGTTCCGCAGTTAAATATTTATCACCAGCAGGCCCGGGACCAATCTTTGTAATCATATCAGCCGCTATTGTATCATCAGATACCTGTATACCTTCGGCAATCCTTTTAGACATAGCCGATATCTCTTCATCCATAATCAACTGCTCATGGCTGAATGTCATTCCGGTTGCAAACATGCCACAGTTGACTACGAGGTCGTTACCAGCACCAACTGAACAGAACATACTAAATGTTTTCTCCCAGGCATTTTGCTCGTCATGTGCATGGTTATCAGAGTTCGGCGCTGTAGTGTGAGAAGGCACATTATAGAATCTTGCAAGCTGTGCTCCAGCTATTCGACATATAGATGTTTCCGTTGATCCCACGAGAGCTGCAGCATTACTCATGTCAGTTGTGGTCCAAGAATTGGCATACAGAACTTTTGTGCCGGGCCTCAGCATCTGAATCATAGCAAGCCCTGATAGACATTCTGCGTTGTTCATTGTGAGCAGGCCAGCTAGTGTATAGGGTGCCGACACACCCGCATTTGGCTCGGGAAGAATAGCCAACGGTACTCCAGTTTCAACTGTATCCATGATGGCATTTATTACGTTCTCTTCCCAGTAGAGTGGCGATGTTGGTGAAAGCTGTGATATACCGTAAACTTCATTCTTAATATCTCCCACAAAAGCAGCTTTTAATAGACCGATAACCGAGTTATTAACCTTTTCATTGTCAGTAGAAAAAAACACAGGTTTTTTACTGTTTTCTATTACCGCTTTTACACCATAGAGCAAGGTTGATTTTGGGTCTTTTACATCCTGTGGCATAACAGGAGTCCCAACCATATCAATATACTCTAAATCATCACAGATACGTGCACATAGTTCAACGTCATTAACTGTTGCATAACGGGTTTTACCAGTATCGGTATCAACCCAGAATATAGCATTATGCCCTGCAGCAATTTTTGAAATGCCATCGCCCAAAACAAATGCAAACTTACCTTCCCTGTTAAATACTTCAAAAGTTCTGGGAATCGAATTAAGCGAATCCTCGATAGCTGTACGTGTAAAGTGGGCAATCTGATTTTCTGAATCTACAACGATACCCTTTTCAGCTAGATAATCGAGCATACGTTTGTTGTAAATTTTTACTCCGCACTGCTCAAGAATATCGATCGATGCTTCATGAATCTTTTTTATCTCTTCATCTGACAGTACCTCTAATATTTGAAGTTTCATATTAAACTCCCATATAATGAATTATACATTGTAGCTTTCTATAGTATATCTTTCTGAATAAAAGATGGTACCCAGATGGAACATGTTAGGTTTCACCCCTATTTGGTAGTCACATTACCCTCTACCAATACCTTCTTTCACATCATATTAAATGGTACTCTAATTTTGACCTCTTAATTCATAAAAATCAAACAGACATATCCTATAATCTGATCGGATAGCTCCCGTACTCACTTACAGCTTTATAGAATGCATCAATATTTTCAAGAGGTACATCAAGCTGGAGATTATGTGTAGGTGCGATCAGAAATCCTCCACCTGGACCACAGGTTTTGATCCTTTCCTTCACCTCGTTGGCAATATCCTCAGGACTCTTAAATGGAAAGGTCACCTGTGTACTTACTGTTCCCCAGAGACTGATGCGATCTCCGTATCGTCTTTTAATAAAGGACGGGTTCATCGACTCAGGTTGAATAGGGTTAAGAAGATCAACCCCTATCTCTATGAGATCATCGATCACAGGCTCGATATACCCATCGCTATGAAAGGCAACCTTCACATTTGAGTTATGGCGCTTCAGCTCTCCGATCATATATCCCATTTTTGGTTTGATCATTTCACGAAATGTCTCAGGAGACATCAACAATGCATGTTCGCCGCCTATATCATCTGCAAGCCAGAGTATATCTACTCCCCGGTCGATGAGCTTATAGCCCAGCTGCAGATGGTATTCCACTGATATGTCCATTATCTTATGAGCAATATCCTTTTCTGCCACAAGATCAATGAGGCTCTGGGTGATTCCCCTGAGATACTTCAGCGCTTCGAATATTGAGCAGTCGATTATACCACAGATATACTTCTCCGTCCCGAACTGCTCGATGATCCTTTCAGCATAACCCATATCTTCGTCATCCGGATTGGGAGGTTTATATGAATCGACCTTGCTACTATCCTCAAGTGGAAACCCGACGATCTCAGTATAGTGTCCAATCCCATTGATCGTTTCATATGGTGACTTTTTCCATTTGATTCCCCATTCATCAATGTAGGTATCGGATGGAGTATTTCGGTAGTACCCTGTTGATATTCCGAATGTTAAAAGAAGCATATCGTGCCCGAAAAGTATATCGAGCTCGTTCATACCCTGATACTTCATTTCAGTATGGATATCGATCTTTTCGAGCTCTCTACAATATTTCTTTTTTAACAGAAGCTCTACTTCCGGTACAAAGGTCGCCATGAATGGTACCCTGTCTGGTTCCTCATGCTCCATTGCTGTCTGCATTCTCTCCTTTGAGTTCATACTAGTAACTCCTCCTTCACTAATGGAATTAATCGTTTCAAATTATCAGGAAGTATATTTGGAGTTATAGTGTTACTATCTGCAGTTGAGGTACATAGGGTATCCTTTCAGCCTTTTTACCTTTCTGCGTTTCATAACAACTACTTGGAACTTGCCATCTTGCTTTGCTAAGCTGTTGATGAGATGAAAAATGGTTTAATCTGAGATGATCTCATATGAGAAAGCTTCGATCCACTTCTGATGTGAATTGTTAAATCTACCGGGACAAGTTCACTATAATGATTACTTCATTGCTTTATAAAGTTACATACATTCGAGTTTATTCATTATAACTATATCTTTACTGTTGTCAAACGTGTAATGCCAGGCACCAATATCATTCTCAATCCTTTACTTATAATTCATATTTTATGTGTTCGTGAGGCTTGGTCAACCTTTTTTAATTAAAAAAAGAATATGGTCTTGCATTTAATATATTGTAGATTTTGACCCTGCGCTTATATATAATAAATCTGAAAGGAGTGGCATACAATTAAAATTGAATTCTACAAGGCATTAACCAAGAAGGAAGTAGAGGCGGTTCATACAGCATCACTTGAAGTACTGGAGCACACTGGATCCAGAATACTCAATGATGAGCTATTAAAACAATTAGGAAGCGCAGGTGTGAAAATTGATTGGGAGCATAAAGTTGCAAAATTCCCAGGTCAGATTGTAGAAGACCTTATTAAGAAAGCACCTAACACGATCAAACTATACGCACGGGATGGAGAAAGCCCAATTGAGATAGGAAAGGGAATCACTCATGCAGTGAATGGTTTCGATGGGACATTTACACTGGACTATAATACAGGAAAAAGAAAACCAATTACAAAAAAGGAGGTCGGAGATTTCGCGTGGATTGCCGATCAGTTGAGTGACATCAGTATAGTTGGAGTCCAGGGATTGCCCCAGGATGTACAGCAACAAAAGGCAGAAGCCCATGCAGTTTCAATGCTACTTCAAAATACATGTAAACATATCATTATTGCTCCTGATACGGGTGTCATTGCAGATGCAGTATATCAGATGATAAAAATCGCCATCGGTAGTGATGATATTGGATCAAAGCCGGTTGTTTCATGTCATATCTCTCCATCAGCGCCTCAAGAATGGACACCTTCTGCAAGCGAAATCGTTATGAACACTGTCGCAAACGGTGTACCCTTTTACATACTCCCTGCTCCAATGGCCGGGGCAACGTCACCCGTCACTCTTGCAGGCCACTTAGTACAGCATAATGCACAGGTTCTTTCTGGCATTGCCATTTCACAAATACTGAAGGAGGGATTCCCTGTGGTGTACTGCAATGCACACACCCTCTTTAACATGAGAGAGGGAAACCCAATCATTGCTACTCCTGAGACCATGTTGCTTCGCCTTGCAGGAGCACAGATGGCCCGTTTCTATGGGATCCCAAGCCATTCAATTGGGTTTGATACAGATGCTCATATCGTAGACCAGCAGTGTAGCTGGGAAAAGGCTTTATCAGCTATGGCCTGTATCAGCGCCGGAATTGATGTAATTGTAAACCTTGGGATGTTCTCTACCGGACTTACCGTGTCTTATGAATCCCTTGTTCTTGACCATGAGGTTTTCAGTATGCTCCGCCGTTTTCAAAGGGGAATCGAGGTCACAGATGACCACCTAGCAGTTGATGTAATCAATAAGATCGGTACATGGGGGTCATTTCTCGAGGAGGAACATACGATCAAACATTTCAAAAATGAAAATTGGTATCCCGAGATTTCATGCAGGACACTCTATGAGCGCTGGATTAAGGATGGGTCGAAGGATGTCTATATGGAAGCCCATGAAAAGGCACAGAAAATCCTTTCTGAGCCCCGTGCTCAGTACATTGATCCAGGGACAGTTGAAAAGTTGGAAGAGATTATTGCTTAGACTTGAGGGATGAGAATTGCGAATAACTCACTTAAAAAGAAATAAGGGGTTACGCTAATGATCGTTAAATACGGGTTAAAACTCAATCCGAATGGCTGGTTCGGAATTTCCGATGAGGAGTGGATTAATCCCATAACAACAGCTCTTGTCATTATCGATATGCAGAATTTCGATGCAAACAGGGAGTGGCTTCTTATTGGTGCAAGAGGCACTGGCACAACTAATGATTCCCAGGTCTATTACTACAGGCGCGTGTACAACACCGTCATTCCAGCTATACAGAAACTGCTCGCATTTTTTCGCAAACATGATCTTACCGTCGTTCATGTGTTCTTTGCAAGCCGGCTTGAAAATGCTTCAGATATGCCTCCAATCTGGAGGCTCCGTTTTGATCAACATGCTGAAGATATGGGAAGGCTTCTTCAACCTAATATAGGGAGCCCTGAGATAGAAATAATTGAAGAATTAAAACCACTTCCAGGTGAAACTGTTCTCTCCAAAGTAACAGGAAGCACTTTTCTCTCAACAAATCTTCATAATATCTTCCGATATCAGGGCATAAAATCTTTCATCGCCTGCGGTGTCTGGGGTAACTCATGCGTCGAGGATACAGTTCGTAATGGGTGCGATCTAGGCTATCTTGTGACATATGTTGAAGATGGAACAGCATCTCCCGATGAGGAGTTCCACCGCGCCTCCACACGGGTGCTCGGAGAAATGTACTGTCAGGTGAGAGATTCAGATTGGATTCTAGATCATATGAAAAAATTTAAGATAGAAAAATAAAGCTCGCCTTTCTTATCCTTTCAATGCTCCCGAGATTAAACCCCGGATGAAGTATCTTTGAAAGATTATATAAATAATAATCATAGGCAAAGATACTATAAGTAAACCTGCCATAGTGAGCGGAACATCTAAATTAAATTTTGATTTGAACACTGTCAACCCCACCATTAGAGTTCTCATGTCCGTTCTGGGCAGGAACACTAATGCAATTAATAGATCGTTCCATACCCATAATGCATTTACTATAATGAGAGTAAGTACCGGTGGGCCCGATAAAGGAATGATTACCTTTGACAAAACTTTTAAGTTACTACAACCATCGATAATAGCAGCTTCCAATAATTCTCCGGGAAGACTCTTGAAAAAGCTGGTTAAAAGATATATAGAGAAAGGGATGCATACTGCAGAATATATCAGTATCACTCCTGGATAGGTACTCATAAGATGGATACGAACAAACAAAATATATAGAGGCACTATCATTACCACAATTGGGACCGCCATCAATGAGATTATGCTATTCATGATAATCTGCTTTCCCCTAAAACTCATGAATACAATAGCATACGCAGCTAAAAGAGATATTATGGTACAGAGAGCAACCGAGCCTACAGTGAGAATGCCAGAGTTCATAAACCATAGAAAAAATTTTTCATTATCTACGGCTGATATAAAATTTTGAAAATATAAAGGCCAGGGCAGACTGAACTTACTGGCTAAATACTGAGCCTGGGTCTTGAGGGATACGGTAATCAGCCAAAAGAGAGGATAAATACAAACTAGAGAGGCTAAAATTATTAAAAGGTATTTAAAAAAGTTACCATAATTGTAATTTAATAGCTTTGTGTTCTGCATCCTTTCCTTCTTAGCTTATTAATACCTTAATCCTCATTTTTTGCTATTCTAGCAAAAAAATAATTTTAATCAAAAATGAGAGTAACCCTCATTAGTACCTTAACCTTGATTTTCTTGCCAGTCTGGCAATAAAGTATTTGAATCAAGCATGTGGCTTGTCCACATTAGGTTTCTTCCTGCCCGATCTCTTTTCGAATTCTGAACAAAAAGAATATCAAAACGGCTGTCCCAGAAAACAGAAACACTGACGCAGCAGACGCTATCCCAGGCATCGGTAATTGACTTCTTCCAAGCTTATTAAATATGAACAGCTCCATTACCATAGTAGCATCCCCGGGACCACCAAGCGTAACCGTATAGGAGTAGGCAAAAACCCAGCTGAGCATGTTTATCACAGTAATAATAGCAAAAAACTCAATTATTGTTCTCATCTGAGGAATGGTTACATAAAATAATTTACCCCACCAGCCTGCACCGTCAATCTCGGCGCTTTCAAAAATCTCTTTTTCCAAGCTCATAAGCCGTGCCAAAAAAAGAATTATCCCAAAACCCAATTCTTTCCATAAAATGATGATCATTAAAGTCCACAACGCAAATTTGGGGCTTCCCAGCCAATCGATGGCTAAAAAATCTAACTTAACAAGTTTTAAAAAACTATTAACAACCCCATGTAAAGTGAACATATACCCGAAAATGACCCCTACCACTGGTATTGGTAAAATATAAGGCATAAAAATTACACCTCTATAAACTTTCCAGCCTCTGAGCTGCTCAAATAATAAATATGAAATAATAATTGCCAAAAACACCAATATCGGAATCAACACAAAAAGATTTATGTTATTTAGAACTGCCTTCCTGAATACGGGGTCACTAATTACAAATTTATAATTATCAAGACCTATGAATACACCGGTTATGCCTCTGATCCTTCTTGTGGAAAAATCGAATACCCTCACCAATGAGTAACCGTAAATCAGTCCCAGAATTAGAATGGCAGGAAACAAGTAGATATAAGGGGTGAATTTTTTCGTTCTTAGTATCAATTGATTAATTGTAGGTGTAATTTGTTAATGGTAACAATATCTAGCTATAAATGTAATTAAGTAGTGGGGGCTTGTCATTATTAAAATAACAGCCCCCATAATGTCACAACAATTT
Source organism: Spirochaetota bacterium (assembly GCA_020342115.1). Lineage (GTDB taxonomy): Bacteria > Spirochaetota > B62-G9 > B62-G9 > DRHN01. Next base: position 3,505,053 of record CP070841.1, on the reverse strand, counting down.
AATCAGACAGCCCTTCTAACCAGTCAAAGTAGTTCTGGAGCATGTCTGGATTCTGTTCTCTCCACTGTTCAGCAAGTCTCTGTGCTTTTTCGCCTAATTCCCTGGGAGATTTCATCCCGGCAAACAGCTCCTGACAGCCAACATACGCTGCTTCTCCCAGTATAGCCCACGGAATGGTATCTCCTACATATATGGTCGAATTCTCAACCCAGTTCCAAGTCTCTCTTATCAACGGGTCGTCTATCTTGTTAGGATTAAACCTGTCATCTGCTGGAATAGCTCCTAAGTCATCCCACAGGGCATTATATCTGTCCTCCCTGTGCATGAGTCTTATAAACTCTGCTGCAAGATCCTTATGTTTGGAACCAGGAGAAATAATCACTCCCTGGGTATAGCTTATATCCTTCTCGGCTAACTTTCCTACCCCGAAGGTCGGTGTCTTCATAACACCAATATTTTCTCTACCGAGTGCTTTCTCCATAGCCGGAATAATAGTACCCACTGCTATGGTCATCGCTGCATCGCCCTTGGTAAATAGATCCTGAGCCTGATAGAGCTCCAGAGAGCTTACATCGTCATTTATGTAGCCTTTGTCCCATAGCTCTTTAATTCGAACCCAGTACTCATAGTAGCGAGGATCATCCCATCTCAGCTCTCCAACACAGAGTTTAATGGGATCTCTGATAGAATCCAGCTGTTGAATCAAAAACAGGGAAATCAACCAGTCTCCAACCAGTTGATCCTGGGTTCCCAATGAAATAGGAGTAATTCCTGCATCTTTTAGTATCTGGCACACCTCCAACCACTCGTCCCAGGTTTTGGGTGGAGTCAAACTTTCTGGTACACCGGCTTTCTGATACAATGACTTGTTATAAAGCCAGCCATGACCAAACAGATACCATCCTGCACGGTACTGTTTTCCTTTAAAGTTCGAAAGCGGTGTTGCAATCATGTGTTTGAGCTCGTTCTTCGGTATCCACTCATCCAACGGCTCGACATAACCCAACCATGCCCACTCCATAACATATATTCCATTCCACGCGAACTGTAGATCAGGTGGTTCTCCAGCTGCGGAAGCTGTGGGGAAATCACTAAACACACTTAACGTATCCAGTAAAGTAGCCTCGACCGTAACGTTCGGATGCTCCTCCTCGAATATGGCTATCGTATCATCAAGCCAGCCCGTCAATCCCTGGAGTTCTGTTTCGCCCCACCACCAGAATACCAGGGTGACTTCCTCTTCTTTATCGCTTGCATAAATCAGCCCACAAACACTGAACAAAATAGCAAGACAAATGAATACCCTTAAAAGCTTAATGCTTCTCATACCGAACCTCCTTATTTAATTTAAACTAATGACACCTTGTGTATGGTGTACGTTGAATTATTTCATGATAATAGTGATAATACCGATCAATTAAATACTCAAAGTAAAAATTAAATATAGTGTATATGATTATTGATTGTTGTCAATTCTTTTTTATCTCTTATTATTGCGATACTATATTTTAAATTGGAAAAATCAAGGCAGGGTCATATTGCTTACAAAAAAATATTTAACCCGAGATAACAACATCGCTGGAGGAAGTTTTACTGGTTTTAAAAGAGTAATGTGTGCATATGACCATTCAAATTCCAGGCAAATTAATTATTGTGCTTTATCTTTACAATATATGAATAATATATCCGTCATTCTTACTATGGATGATTATCCTACTGCAAAGGTTATTGCCGTACTTAATAATATTTCTTTGACTGTATCAGAATATGTATCTATCATTTCACCGGCTGACACACTGGATTGTTAAGACTTTTCCATTCCAATAATTGCAGCGATACAAGTGGAGGTAATTGCATGACATGACACCCTGCTTAAACCGAAACATATCATCACGGGATAACTTCCTGCGTGCTATTGAGTTTAACCGACCACAGTGGATTCCCATTATCTTCGAGCTCCTGCCTGCAGTATGGAAGCAACATGGGGTCAATCTGGAGGAGCTTATATTACGGTATCCCGACATTTTTGAGGGGTACGAAAAAGGCCAGATATCTCCCGTAGCGACCAATCCTCTGTATATCGAAGGGCAAACAGTAATAGACGACTGGGGATGTACTTGGTACAACGCTCAGGATGGAATACTTGGGCAGGTCATCGGTCATCCCCTCGAAAACTGGAATGGATTGCGGTCTCTTAAGGTTCCCGACCCTGCCGAACAGGCCGACTGGAAGAGACTCAAAAAGGAAAAGAAGATTGAACGGGATGCAGGTCTTCCGGTCATTGGATTTCCAGAATCATTCGCCCATGGCGGTTTTTTTGACCGGCTTCAGTTTTTACGAGGCCTTGAAAACCTGCTTGTTGACTTTGTCACAGAGCCCCCTGAATTACACGAGCTTATCGATATGGTATTTTCATATAACATGAGGTATATAGACCTCTGGCTGGAGATAGATATCGACGTGATCTGGTTTCATGGTGATATTGGTACTCAAAATGGCCTCCTTATTAGTCCCAAAACTTTTCGTAAGTGGCTCAAACCTTTCTATATGAAAATGTTTCAGTACTGCCGAAAGGAGGGAGTCCATGTCTGGTACTCCTCTGACGGCAATGTTCTAGATATTGTTAACGATCTCTTTGAATGCGGCGTGTCACTGCACGATCCTCAGGTGCGAGCCAATACGATTCAAGGCATTGCAAAGGAATACAGGGGAAAATTGTGTGCCCTTGTGGATATAGACGAGCAGATGCTACCATATGCTACACCGGAAGAAATCGAAAACCAGGTTCGGGAGATTGTCGAATCAGTGGGAACTTCCAAGGGAGGGCTGATGCTCTATGCGATACCTAGCAGGGATGTTCCCCTCGATAATATCGATGCAATCTGCCAAGCTTGGATGAAGTTACATGATGTCGGGAAGTAACAATCCCCCTTCATCTGTATGACTCAGCAATCTTTTCAATTTCCGCTACCTGCTCCTTTGACATGTGTGAAGGAAAGTGCTCGACTAAAATCTTTTCAGCCCTCATTCGAGCCTGCTGCCTTGCAGACAATGATCCCTTTGAAATCCAATCTGCTCTCCTGTCCTTTGTAAATACTTTTGGTTCAAACAGCAATTTCCTGAAACGCTCAAGTGTGTGCTGATGAGCGAGGTAGTTGCCATCTCCAATAGAGACCTCTTTGATAACTTCAAATGCAAGGTTTTCTCTATCCACAATAAAACCGGAAATGAGATGCCGTACCATCATCATTATCTCATTGTCAATTACGCACTGCTCCAATGAGGCAATCATCATTCCATCCATCTCACTTGTACAGCCATGAATAAGATTGATTCCTGCCAGTGCTTGAGTGGTCAAGAGAAATGCCTTCTCTGCACCGGATTGAGCATCAGGTACCTTGGCGTCAGTAGCAATAACAGTGACTGAAGGAAGGTTATAAAAACGGGCCATCTGGGCACCTGCCATTCCTACGAGTGCTATATCTGGCGACGCACTCACTACATTCCCTGTGCGCATTTCCACCCCACCACATACCACAGGAAAGAGAAATGGATTGCCCGGATTAATACTCTGTGCAAGTACGAGGCCGGCAAAAAAATTCGCATACTTCTGTGCCATGGTACCTGCTATTGTAATCGGAGAACTGAGACCAATCATTGGCCATACGGATAGCCCTGTTGGAAATCCTCTACTACATGCTTCAATAATAACCTCAGAGTTCTTAGGATCATGATGGAGTGGAGGTCTGGCATTTGAATCATGTATGGTGAAAAAGGGACGATCTCTGACAGCCTTAGCTGATCCAAGCGCAACGGATGCCATCTCTGCAATAGCCTCTACATCCTTGCCTGTATCAATCACAAGGGCTGTTGGCTTAGATGTGTTTGGAATTATCCTCGATGCTGCAAGAGGATACAAACCCGGTCCAAGGACATCGGCTGGATCTATAACGCCATGGTTAACGTCAAGATATTCAAGCGCATCACAAAGACGGGTGAAATCAGCTACATCCTCAAGAGTCGATGGCCGAATATTGCCCTCAAGATCCAGTACATCAAGAAGTCCGGCCCCTGACATGAAATACACATTGGATCCTCCGATATCTACTTTATGGGTCGGATCAAGACCGGTGAGAGACACGACTGATGGAGCACTCTTGATCGCATTGAGAACAACGCTTTCCGGAATATAAACCCTTTCTCCAGTACCTCCATGGGCACCTGCGTCAATCAGTATAGAACGGGTTTTCTGGTGCGGAATGTGCACACCTACCTTATTTAAAATATCCATTGCTGTTTCATGGATAAGATTACAATCCTTTTCTGTTAGAATATTCATAGGTTCGAATGACAGTGAGCAACTTCCCATTTTTATACCCCTTCTTAATTTTTATTAGTTCTTTCTTCTCTTTTTACTATCTCATAAATCTCTTTGATAACTCGTGAATCAAGCTCTGATTCAGGGTTATTCTGAAGCAGTTTTCTCGCTTTCTCTTGAGCACGATCTCTTGCTGAAAGGGCTCCGCCTTCAGACCAGGGCTCATACTTCATTCGATTGGAAATCTCGGGATAAAAGAACTCCTGTCTAAAAAAACGAAGGGTGTGATCGGTATCAAGGAAATGACTTCCTGGACCTCTCTGGATGATAAGCTCGGTTGCTAAGCGATCTCGGTCCACCTCTACTCCTTTCAAAATCCTTTTTACCATTGAAACAATTTCATTATCGATTACAAGCTGGGCAAGGCTTTGAAGATTTTCAGTTTCATTTAGTCCCATTCCCGAGATATAGTTAAGCCCACCTATTGCCGGGATCAGGGTGGTAAGCATCTTTTCGTATCCAGCCTGGGTATCCACCAAGAGGCTGTCTGATAGTGCACCTCCACCACGTGTTGGTATTCCATAATACCTCCCCATCTGTGAAATACATACCTTTAATAAAGCAAACTCCGGCCCCCCCATAGTAACATTGCAGTAACGCATATCCATGTGTCTGCCCCAGCTACTGTAGAGAACCGGTGTTCCTGGTGTGGCGGCAAAGGTAATGACAATGGCACTGAGAATCTCTGCATTGGCCTGGGACACAACAGAAGCAAGAGTAACTGGGCTCGTTGCTCCAGCTATTGGACCTGAGTTGATACTTATAGGCAGCCCGTATTTTGCTCCTGCAAGCAGTAGATCAACCTGACGTGTGTCGTGGGTTAAGGGCGAAAGCACACATACATCGAGGCAGAGGAAAGGCTTTTCAATCAAAGCCTTTCGTGCACCTCTCAAAATTGTGCCTATCTCAACAAGAGCTTCTACAGATCTTGTATTATAGTTCTCACTCATTATTGGCTTTGTCTGATAGATCAAAGCATCCGCCCATATATAGAGATCTGCATTTTTCTCCGGAATGTCTGACGGAAAGACATTTACATGGTTAAATTCACATCCGGACAATGCATCTGAGACTTTGAGATGGTCTATGAGGTCCTGTCTAAATGCGCGACGTCTTTTCCCTGTATTCAAATCTTCTACGAAAACTGCAAAACCCCCGGGACCGAAATAAACATTCTCACCACCGAGCTCAATTCTCTTTGCAGGGTCTCTTCCAAATAATGAAAAACTCGAAGGTATTGCTTCAACAACTTTTTGTACTACATTTGATGGAATGCGTACTATCTGAGATGTTCTATCAACTTTACATCCTATCTCTTCTAGTAGGTTAAGGCATTCATCGTGTAGTACTTTTACACCAGATTCTTCTAAGATACGCTTTGATTCACTATCTATTTGAATGATCTCTTGATTCGATAGTATATCAAAAAAGGGAGGTTTCATATAATTATACTCCTTATGCAGGTTTTAAAAACCTCTAAACATTAAAATCGATTCTCATTACGTTTTGTGCATCTTGTCGATTATAGCTTTTTCTCTTCCCGGGGGGCTTAAGACCCAGAGAATCTTCAATGTTGCATCACTATCATTACATAGTTGATGGCTGGTTCCTGGTTGTACCCAGACCGCTGTACCCGGGATCAACACCTCTACTTCCTCACCCACCTGAATGCTTCCCTTACCAGAGACCACATAGAACATCTCACCTTCCGGGTGCTCATGGTTATCTGACTTACCACCTGAGGGGATAATTGTTAAACCGGCAGCAATCGATTTAAGTTCTTTATTGATAAGAGGAGAAAGCAGAACTTTAAGTGTCCTCTTAAACGGTTCTTTTATATCCAATCCGGGAGCGCTCTCTTCATGGACAATGATCATAATAATCCTCCAATTTCTCGCCTTGTCTCAGAAATTGTTTCTTCAAGTTTCTGAACTATTACATCGATTTCCTCTTTATTTATTATGAGAGGAGGACATATCAGAGCGCCGTCTCCACTTCTTCCATCTGCACACCCTGAAACAGGGTAGATGATAAGCCCCTTTTCCATAGCTTTGTGCATTACATGGAACGATAGCTTCAGCTCTTGATTAAAAGGTTCCTTTGTCTTTTTGTCTTTTACAAACTCCAATCCCCACATGAGGCCTCTCCCACGTACATCACCGATCATTGGCTCCTTACTATCTACGGATTCAAGGCCCCTGCGAAGCAAAGGGCCTTTTTCTTTCACCCCCTCAATAAGCCTATGTTTCTCTAAGTAATTTAAAACAGCGAGTCCAGCACTTGCAGTCACTGGATGTGCATTGTATGTGTGCCCGCCAATAAAAGGTGATTTAGTTTCCCTGAATGCTCGAAATACCCTGTCATGAATAAGAATAGCTGCAAGCGGAGCATATCCGCTTGATAAACCCTTTGCCAGTACAACAAGATCGGGTGTAACACCCCAGTGCTCAATTGCTAGAAATTTTCCTGTTCTCCCTACTCCTGTCATGACCTCGTCTGCAATCCAGAGTATGCTATATTTATCACATATCTCCCTTATTATAGGATAATACTCAGGAACTGGATTCACAGCTGCTGCCGCAGCCCCAACAATTGTTTCAGCGATAAAAGCTGCAATATATTCTGGTCCCTCCTGAATAACTACACGCTCAAGCTCTTTCGCACATTCAATATTACAACCTGGATATCTGAAGCCAAATGCACATCTATAACAGCAGGCAGGAACAATGTGGGGAACACTCATGAGCATTGGCGTATAAATCGATCTCCTCATGGTATGTCCACCAACAGCATCTGCAGTCAATGTGTTACCATGAAATCCCTGCCATCTTGAGACTACTCTATATTTGGAACTGTTACCCGAAAGCACATGATACTGACGAGCTATTTTAAAAGCATTTTCCACAGCCTCTGAACCACCAGATAGTAGCATCACCCGAGAAAACCCATCAGGAGCCATGGATATGAGTTTTTCTGCAAGTTTCAGAGAAGGTTCCACAAGGAAATGTTGAGGAGGTACATAAGCAATATCATTGGCCTGAGATGCCATTGCAGTGCCTATTTCTTTAACCCCGTGCCCGATTCCAGTCACATTAGCCCCTGCACATGCATCAAGGTACTTTTTTCCATCTTTATCCCATACCCACACCCCTTCACCCCTTACTGCGACTGGATAATCATGCTCAATATCTCTTTGAAAAAGATAATGATCTTCAAGTCTCATTTGACTATTCCCTTCTGAATTTTATTCATTGTCTTCCTTCGCATTCTCCCATACCTTCCTTATGTACTCTACGGCATTCACAACTCCATGTTTTCCGAGACCGCTTGCTTCTTCAATGCTTATCAACCCGTTAAAACCAGAGAGTTTTAATGTGTTGAAAATATCAAGAAAAGGAACCAGCCCTGTACCTAATGGAACTGGTTCCAGAGCCCCCAATCTTTTCGTATCGGCTGCATGAATACAGGTTACAATATCAATTACTTCTTCAAGGAGAGGCAAGGGATCATCCCCATATGCAATAGGATTTGCAGTATCAAAAAGTACACCTATGTTTGTTCCTGTTATACCTTTTACTATTTCTAAAAATATATCTGAAGGATGTGAAAAGTCCGGATAATCCCAGCAGCCTGGTTTTGAATGATTTTCATATACAAGTTTTATTCCATAATCATTTGCTATATCAAGAGACTGCATGAGACCGTCAATTGCCCACCTGATGCCATATTTCCTGGATGTTTCTGGATGTGCCTGCCCGGCTGTTACTCTGACCATTTTGGCACCCAGTGTTTTTGCAATGGCAATGTCCTTTTCAAGTTGAGATAGTTGCTTCCTTCTTTCGGATGCATTTGGATGAGTTAGGTCAGGATATGTGTTTAAAATAGCCAGCTCTATCCCTAAAGTCCTAATTTCGCTTCCTATTTTAAAAAAATATGACGGATCCTTATCCTTAAAAAAAAGGATACTCAAATCTATTGCATCAAGACCTACTTCTGCTGCCTGTATGGCCCACTGTTTAACAGACATCTCTCCCGTAATAATCTTTCCAAAATATGATACTGGCAGACAGCTAAGTCTCACACTCTTCCACCTACTCTATACTCAATAAAAATAATTACTATTGCATTTCAAATATTGCCTTGATTACTTGCTTCGGATTATCATTTATAAACTCTATTGCTTTGGGAGCCTCCTCGATTCTGAATCGGTGGCTTATTATTGGTGCAACCTTAAGGTATCCCCTAGATAGCAACTCCATCACAGGAGGCCAGAGACCTGGAGCCCCGGTAGATCCTGTTAAAGTGATCTCCTTCCACAATAGTATATCCATTGAGATATTGTTTAAGGGGCCTTCTGGTAAGCCAAAAAGATGAACCCTCCCCTCACGTTCGGCAATAGTAAGTGCCATCCCAACTGTTTCTGCTTTTCCAACAGCATCGATAACTACCTGAGGGGCACTGCCAAGTTCACTGATGAATTCGATCAAATCATTTTCATATGTATTAATCACATGGTCAGCTCCAAACTCAAGTGCAAGCGAAAGCCTTCTCTCTCTATGACCGGCAATAATCACTTTTGATGCTCCCTTTAACCTAGCAAGCTGAATCATGACCAGACTTGAAGGCCCGTCACCAATTATAACAACCATATCAGATGGATTGATCTTCACACTTTCTACAGCAGCCATGGGACAGTTCAATATACAGCCAGCCCCTACGTCTGTAAAATCAACGTTTTCAGGAATTAAATAGAGGTTTTCAACTGGCACTGTTAGATACTCTGTCCAACCCCCGTCAATATTAACCCCAAGCTCACGCGTTCCCTTCTCACAGAGCTGTGTCTTCTTAGAGCGGCAGTACATACATTCACCGCACCCTACATAAGAATCTGATCCAACCCGTGCTCCAATTAATTTTTTATCAACCCCTTTGCCTATCTTATAAACTTCACCTGCAAACTCATGACCAGGAACCAGAGGGGGGTGCGCGTGTGGATGTGTACCGGAAAGTATGTGAAGATCAGTCCCGCATATACCCGCAGCCCTGACTTTTAAAAGTACCATTTTTGGATCGGGTTTGGGGATTTGTCTCTCTACTACTTCGAGATGACCTTTGCCTTTCCACACTACAGCTCTACAGGTAGAACTCATCTTCAAACCTCCGATGATTCTGAAAGCCTTTCAAAGCCATGTTTCGTTATCAGGTAATCATCTTCTATCCTCGCACCCCATTCTTCAAAATAGACTCCGGGCTCGAGTGTAATGGTCATTCCTTCTTCAAGTACATAGTGAGAATCTGGAGTTATAAATGGAGCCTCAAATGAGGAGATTCCAATACCGTGTCCTGTATGGTGAGGAAAAGAACCGACTTTTGAGAGCTTGCTCCTCGCGATCCCATCAAGGACCGCGGCTTCCACACCTGGTTTAAGCATTTTTTCAAGTTCAGCCTTAACTGAAAAAAGATCATTCATAATCTTTTCTTTTTTGAGAGGCTTTGGTCCACACCAGAGAGTGCGCGTGGTATCAGCGTAATATCCTTCAACTCGAGGGAGGAGGTCGACTATAGCTAGATTCCCCTCTACAGCTCTATATCTTCCGGCCACACCGGCAGGCCCTCCGATAAGCACTGTCCTCGAACCGAAAAGAACATCAGCCTTCATTTCTATAGGAATTCCTGCTTCAATTTCCATCACATGTCGGCATGCGGCCTGAAGTTCGATCTCGCTTATACCCTCCTCTAAAACTTCTCTAGCTTTTTGCTGTCCAAGATCGGATATTTTTACTACGGACCTCATATGTTCTATTTCATCTGCATCCTTTATCATGCGCATATGTGAAACCGTTGGATCAATTTCAAACCAATCTCTATCTGTAGTGATGCCCAGAATTTCAGCACTTCTAAACGATATTGTACCGGCTTCAATTCCAAGTGGGAGCGACACAAACTCAGCATATTCATTTTTAAAGCATGATAGTGCTAGCGCTGAGCTGTTATCTTCAGAATCTTTTGCTTTATATGGAAAAATGATTCCAGGAAAATGTTCTATCCCTGGTAGAGAAGCTTCCGATTCTGAAACCGTTAAAATTGCTTTACCTTCTGCCGGTATATAAAGTATTGAAGGCCCAGACCCTTCACCGATAAGATGACCTGATAAATAAAAAATATTTTCAGCATTTGAAATTACCGCACCTTTCAGCTCCTGTGTTCTCAATTGATACTGTACACTTAAAATTCTCTCTTCAAAGGTAGAAGCTTTAAACTTCACGTTACTATTTCCTCTTTCTATACTTCTTAATACAATTCTTCATACTATCGAAATGAAGACGAGATCTCTCAAGAACTATTAGAAGGTTAGCCAATCAGCCTTTTGTTGCACCAGCGGTGAGTCCACGGATAAAGAATCGCTGAAAAACAACATAGAGTATTATCATCGGCAATGTGCTCAACAACAATCCAGCCATTGTTACAGGAATATCGAGGTTAAGCCTCGATCTAAATGCGGTTATTCCTACCATAAGGGTTCTCATCTTATCTTTTGGTAGAAATACCAATGCGAGGAGCAGTTCGTTCCATATCCAGAGAGCATTGACAATAATAAGGGTTACCAAAGCTGGTGCTGAAAGGGGAACGTATATACGCCACAATATTCCAAAATGGCTGCATCCATCCATCATTGCAGAGTCGACTATATCATGAGGAATCGTTTTGAAAAAGTTCGTGAGCAGATATACAGAAAAAGGCATCGTAAGCCCAACGTAGAGAACAATAATGCCCTGATAGGTGGACGTAAACCCGATCTGGGCGTAAAGAATGAAGAGTGGTACAATCATCACAACAGGAGGCACCACCATCAGAGAGATGACAAAATTGAGTATTGCATTGCTTCCTCTGAAGGGCATTTTTGCAAAAGCGAATGCAGCAAGGCAGGCGATTGTTGTTCCCGCAAGTGTTGAACCTGCTGTAATTATCGTTGAGTTTAAAAACCATCTTGCAAAACGTCCTCCCCTTAAAGCGGTTACTATGTTACCTATCATTATTGGCCACGGGAGGCCAAATTTGTTAACCAGGTAATCTGCCTGAGTCTTAAATGCAGTGATGATCAACCAGTAGAGTGGATAAAGGGCAATAAATGCCACTATGATGAGCAGCAATTGCTTTATTGCCTTTTGAGTAGCTCTTTCGAAACTAACTCCAGTTCTCTTGCTCATTTCTTTCATTCTTCTTCTCCCACCCTCATTCTGAGTCGCAGGAGGGTAAATATGAGAACAATTGTTCCAAGAAACAGTATGACCGAAGCGGCCGCACCCATGCCGGGATTTGGTGCACCACGAGCCACTTTATTAAAAATCCATAGTTCCATTACCTGTGTCGATGTGCCTGGACCTCCTCTTGTTATCGTATAGACATAGGCGAAAATCCATGAAAGCAGGTTGATTATTGTTACAATTGCAAAGAATTCTATTACTATTTGAAGCTGTGGTATTGTTATATACCAGAGCGTCTGCCACCAGTTTGCACCGTCGATCTTTGCAGCATCGTATATTTCTTCAGAAACACTCATAAGCCGAGCAAAAAAAAGCACTATGCCAAACCCCATCTCCTTCCAGACTATAATAGCAAGGAGAGTTTTTAAGGCAATGTTTGGACTCCCTATCCAGTCAAGAGCCAGAAAATCAAGGCGAAGAAACCTCAGAGTTTCGTTTAACGCTCCATGAAGCATCAGCAGATAACTGAAAACAATCCCTATCACAGGAACTGCAAGAATGTATGGTAAAAAAAATGCGAAACGATAAAACTTCCATCCTTTAAGCTGCTCAAACAGCAGTGAAGCAAAGATCAGGGCAATAATAATAAGAATCGGGACACCGACAAGGAGAAACAGGTTATGCCTGACTGCTTCCTGAAAAATAGGGTTTCGCAGAACAAATCTGTAGTTGTCAAAACCTATAAATGGGCCACTCGCCCCTCTGATTCTCCTCATAGAGAAATCAAAAAGTCTAATAATAGGATAACCGTACACAAAAAGAATTGCGAGTCCCATCGGCGTAAGATACAATAGAGGCTGCCACCATTTGTATCTGATCATAATAATTATAAGGGGCTCTAAAACAGAGCCCCCTTCTTCTCCAGTTTAATACTATTTAGTGTATAATACTTACTTGACGCCTGCCCACTTCTTATGGCTTTCAAGAAGGTCTGGATTTTCCTCTTTCCAGCGGGCAATAACCTCCTCTGCCAGCTTTACAATATCATCCGTGGTTGCTCCTGTCATCATCATCTGTGGAGCCACATGCATGACCTCTGAATCAAAGGCCCACGCTATCATGTTTGGGATCCAGGCTGTGTTTTCCCCTTGAAACCATGTCCACATTGTGCGCAGATTCGGTCCTTCGATATACTTCTCCCCATCCCAGGTATCATTCGCTGGAAATATTTTAACCATCTCCCACATTGCGGTAAGACGGTCAGGTCTGTGCATGAATCTAATAAACTCGGCCGCTTCCTTTTTATGCTTCGACTGAGAAGATATACCAACTCCCTGAACATCCATTATTGGCATCTCTGCCAGCTTTCCTATGCCAAATGTGGGGTATTTCATTACTCCAACGTTCTCAACACCAAGTTGTTTCTCGGCTTCAGGCACATAGCTCCCGATGCTCTGGGTCATGGCACATTTCCCTGTTAAAAGAAGCTCCATGCCTGGATAGAGCTCAAGAGAATTCGCATCATCATTGATGTAATCAGCATTTATGAGTTGCTCAAGCCGCTTCCAGTGCTCATGCCATCGAGGATTGGACCACTTATACTCACCGACAAGGAGTTTAGTAGTATCCGCAACGTGGTCTTCTTGTTGAACCAGACCATGTCCTGTGTTGTGCTCACCCCACCATCCATCTTTGAAACCAGCGCCAATAGGGATGATACCAGCTTTTTTAAGCATTTCACACACCTTAATGAACTCATCCCAGGTCTTCGGAGGTGTCATGTTCGCAGGCACCCCCGCTTCTTTAAATAGCTTTTTGTTGTAAATCCAGGTCATGGGAAGGAGATACCAACCTGCCCTGTACTGTTTGCCCTGAAAGTTTGAAAGCTCGGAAGCATACATATGTTTCAACTCTTCTGCCGGGATCCAGTCATTGAGAGGTTCGATGTAGCCCATCCATACCTGCTCCTGATGATAGATACCGTTCCAGAAGTACTGGAGGTCAGGAGGAGTTCCAGCAGCAGATGCAGTAATAAAGTCATCGATCACGTTCTCAGTTGCCTGGAGAACAGTCTCAACAGTGATATGGGGATACTCCTTTTCAAAAAGCTCAACAGTTTCATTCACCCAATCTTCGAGCCCAGGTGCTTCCTGCTGGCCCCACCACCAGAAAACAAGCTCTACAGGTTCAGGCCCCTTTTCCACTGACTCTGATGTCCCTTCCTCCTCTTCTCCATTGCCAGCAAATACAATGGTAATCGAGAAGAGCAGCACAAGGGCAAAAAAGAAAATCATAAACATTCTTGTTTTTCTCATAGTAATAACCTCCTTAAATTTTTTTACTCTTCATATTTGTATTATTAATTAATATAATTATTTTGTCAAACATTAATATGTTTACTGAATATTTTTAATTTATTGCATAGATTTATAATTGACTGGTTCATTGGAACTGCTATACTGTTTTTACCCCCGATTTTGACTTTACCAATGAATCTACAAAGCAACTGGAGGTCCTGTATGTCAGAAATAGGAGTGTGTATTGAAACATTTTTTTCTGATCTCGACTATGAAAAACGAATAGAGAGGATCTATAGAATAGGCTTTAAATCATACGAATTCTGGTTTCACAATGCACGTTTCGATGGCAAAAAATTGATCGATGAGCCAAAAGACTTTGATATGATAGCAGAACTCAATGAAAAATTTAATCTAAAAGTCTCCGATTTTGTCTTCAACCACCCGGATGGAGGCATCATGGCATCCCTGATTGATAAACATGACAGGAATAAAATTCTCGATAACCTTGAAGAAATGATATCTTTTGCAAAGAAGCTGGATTGTAAACAGCTCATAAGCGCAAGTGGGAATAAAAAGAAAGATATTGGTAAAGAAGAAGCAATAGAAAACATGATCGAAACTCTCCTGCTTACTATGAAAATATGCGAAAGGGAAGACATTACATTACTTTTAGAACCATGGAATACCAAAGTAGATCATCCTGATTGTTTTCTGGATGACCCCGAGATTGCTCTAAAGGTTTTAAAAGAAGTAAATCATAAAAACGCGAAAATGCTGTATGACATCTACCATATGCAAATCATGAAGGGAAACGTTACTTCATTTATACAAGAAAATATTCAATATATCGGACATTTCCATATAGCAGGTGTTCCCGGAAGAAATGAGCCTGTTAACTGCGAGTTAAACTATCAATATATTGTCAGAGAAATCGATAAAACAGGATACAAAGGACTTATTGGGCTGGAATATTGGCCTACCATGGATCATAAAGAATCACTTAAAAAAACAATGACATTATTCAAATGAGTCACAGAGACCTCTATAAGAATATCAACGATACATGAATAATGGATAGGAAACTATCAGATGACAAGAATTGACACTAACTGGCAGTATCACGGTCTTCGCTTAGTACGAATAGAGAATGAAGTGTTGTGTATTGATGTCCTTCCAGAGTTAGGCGCAAAGATCTACAGTTTCATATATAAGCCGTCAGATCGTAATCTTTTATGGCATCATCCCCATATCCTTCCTGCACGACAACCCTTTGGTGCATCGTTTGATGACAACTGGTCTGGTGGATGGGATGAGCTTATCCCGAACGATCTGCCTGCAAAAGCTCCTGATGGTGCCCTTTTACCCGATCATGGAGAGATCTGGTCTCAGCCCACATACTGGGAAATCCTTACATCAAGCGCCAATCGATGTGAAGTTCGTTTTATCGTCCACGGAAGGGTATTGCCTACCAGGTTCGAGAAGACGATCTGCTTAGAAAATAGAGATCCCTTCATTCGCATTATGTACTCTTTTACGAACCTTGGTACCACTCCCATTGATTTTCTTTGGAATATTCATCCTGCCCTTGAAGTGACCCCCCACACATGGCTCGATGTTCCAGCAATCACTGGAATGACTGATCCATGGCGTGAGGACCGATTCCAGGCTAATCGCAGTTTCAGGTGGCCCTATGTTATCTCCCACAATGGAGAGAAGGCAGATCTCAGGCAGATCGTTCCAAAAGAGAGTGCTTCAGCAGACATGCATTATTTGATCGATATTGAAGAGGGCTGGTATGCGGCTACTGATAGAAGCTCAATGACAGGTTTCGCACTCACATTTCAGAAAAGTGTGTTCCCACATGTTTGGCTATTCAGAGCTCTTGGAGGATGGCGCGGTCTATACACAGCCATCCTGGAGCCATCCACTGGCTTTCCTTACGACCTAGAAGCTGCAAAGAGCAAAGGTACTTGCGGCCACCTCGATGAAGGAAAAACCATTGAAGCTCAGGTGATCGCAACAGCGTATTCAGGTCTGTCTTCCATAGCTCGTGTCGAGTCCGACGGAAGGATCGTTCCAGGCTGACTTAATTACGAGTTTAAGGCTGAATTACATACCTTTTTATATTTTACCTATACATGTATAATGGATTTGAAAATACAATTATAATCTTAGGTCCCTGATCAATATACCGCGGATAAGAAGCTTGCCCGTTTCAGTATCATACTTCTCATAGGAACCGAATACTTCTACTGATTGACGATTCTCGATATAGTACACGCCGTCTATGTCTACATGTGCAATTCCTTCAATTGTATCCTGATCCTCATAGTTTACAAGAAGGTCAAAGTGAGCACTCTCCTTCTCCTTCTTCAGATTTGCTATCCTTCCTGTCCATAACACATAAGCCCCCATATATATACCCGGCTCTTTGATGATCTCATGGAATTGCGGGTTGTAGTCAATGGAGAGAGGATCTGGCGGATCAATGTAGGTGTATAATATATCGAATCTCTCCTTTACTATAGGTGAGGCATTGGAAAGCATAACCTTGTTTAGAAGGATAATTGCTGAATTTATTTTTTCTTTATAGACATATCTTTTTACCTGAACGAAGTTTTTTTCTATTTCCTCTTCAGACAGTGAGTAGAGAGCCTGTGTCTGATCCTCTTCGGTTTTTGGCCCTTCGGGAAGTTCTATAGTATCAAGCTCGATGATTTCTGGATAGAATCTCTGGAGAGCTTTTTTGTATAACGGGGTTGTATAAAACACAACTCCTATAATGATGATTCCAACAGTTATATAAATACCAAGCAGGTAAGGTTTTAACTTTACCAGGATAGGAAGTCTGGGAGAGAGAAATTCCGTTAGTTTTGCTTTTTGGGCAAATTCTTTAACATCTTCGGTTTCTCTCAACTTTTCCAGCGCCCTTTTGACAATCTTCTCGCTAGGCCGCTTATCGAGGACTTCACCCCATAGACCTATTGCGTCCTCCAGTCTTTCATCCTTAAGATAGATATACGCAAGGCCTTTTAGCAGGTCCGGGTCGTCCTCTTTTTCAAGTAAACCTCCTTTAAAATAGCGCCTTGCTCCATCGACATCCCCGGTGTACAGTGATGCATAACCCAAAAAGAGAAATACTTGCGGATTTTTATTTTCCTTAAGAGCCTTTTCTAAAAATGATATTGCCTTCACCCACTGCTTCTTTCTGAAGTACCGAAGGCCCTGTTTCTTATTATAATCTTTTTCCTTTCCCAAAACCTCATCCCAGAATGAGCAATGTCAGAAAAACTATACTCTCTCTATATATTCCCCTGTCCTGGTATCAATCTTGACCAGATCGTTCTCATTTACAAACAGGGGGACCTGAACCTTTGCACCTGTCTCAAGCGTTGAGGGCTTGAAGGTTGCCGTCTGTGTATCTCCCCTGAGCCCCGGTTCTGTATGTGTAACTTTCAGTTCAACAAAAAGCGGAAGCTCTATAGAGATAATCTGCGACTCGTAGAAGTTAACATCAACCTCCTGTCCCTCCTTCAGAAATTTCCGCTCTTCTTCTATGAAAGAGTTTGATATACTCTCCTGCTCAAAACTCTCCAGATCCATGAAAATCGAGCTTTCACCGTCTGAATAGAGATACTGCATTCTTCTTTTCTCTATATAGATGTTTTCTATCTTTTCTGTTGCCCTGAATGTCTTTTCTATGATAGCATTCTTCTTAATATTTCTCAACCTCGCCTTTATAAATGCACCGCCCTTTCCAGGCTTAGTCCATTGAAATCCTGTAACAGAATAAAGCTCGTTTTCGACCTTGATCATCATTCCTCTTCTCAGATCATTTGCTGATACCAAGATACACCTCTCGAAAGTTTTTCATAAGTTTAGTTTGGCTGTTCTCATTTGTCAATAGCTATTGCCCCGCCACCTCAATTATCTCATATGCTGCTGTACCAAGACCAAGTTTCTCAGCATGCTCCACCTGAAAGAGCGGATTGATTTCCGGATAGGTGAACACCTGAATGTATTTACCAATCGTCCGATAGAATATATCGTACGAAGCTTTTTCAACTGCAACAACATCACTCCCTGCAACAATTCCTATATCCTTTGATACTTTGCTTCCCGATTTTGCACAGTCACAATCTTTGGTGATGTTCAGGAGAAAATTTATATAAAAGGCCTTATTATTTAAGATCTTTAATATGCCTGAAACATACTCAGCCATCATCTCCTGAAGAGCCCTGCTTCCCCTGTTCCAGTCAAACATAACAGCTTCAAACCTGCACACTGCAAGGCACTCGCCGCACCCGATGCAGCCATTCCTGTCAATATAAGCTTTGCCATCAACAAGAGATATGGTGTCCTTAGGACACCATTTTATACACTCACCGCATGCCGTGCAGCTGTTTTTATTTATTTGGGGTGACATTACAGAGTGCTGCTTGAGCTTTCCGCGTCGCGAAGCAAGTCCCATCCCTACATTCTTTATTGCTGCTCCGAAACCACCAATCACATGTCCTGTAAAGTGGCTTAAAGCCAGCAATCCCTGGGCTTTGATGATCTCCCTGGCAATCTTCACCTCTTTGAAATGCGTTCCCTCTATACTTACCGAGATCTCAGCATCACCGAATATACCATCAGCCATGATAATTGGTGCATGCATTCGATCAATACCGAATCCATGCTCATGCGCAAGCTTGAGGTGATCCAGAGCATTCGAACGCTGGCCCCTGTACAAGGTAGATGTTTCCACAAGAAACGGGAGTGCTCCCTTATTTTTTACTTTGTCACAGACCACTTTCGCGAACATAGGATGCAGAAATGTATTATTGTCATGCTCTCCAAAGTGAGTCTTTACAGCAATAAACTCATCTTTTTTGATCCAATCTCCTGCACCGGAAACATCATAAAGCTTCTTCAGACGAGTTGCTGTTCTTGAAGGATCTTCGTTATCCTGCATGG
>CP070841.1:3421509-3486111 GCA_020342115.1 Spirochaetota bacterium | reverse complement strand
AAAAAACGAGAGTTTATTTGGTGAATACAGCAGTTGGATTCACAGTGTAATGAAAAAACCTGCCAATCTGCAGAAAAAGGGCCTCAAAGAGCTTATTTCCAGCCTAATTTTGCAAGAAACACAAATAAAAGTGGCTCTTTCAGGTGTTAATCTGAAAGAGCCTGTTAGCGCAGTGTTTGCTTCATCTCCCCCGGCCGGACTCGAACCAGCGACCCGCTGATTAACAGTCAGCTGCTCTACCAACTGAGCTACAGGGGAATGTTTTCAAGCAACATAAATATATAAAAAATATCGGCGCTGTCAAGGTAAAACATGTCGCCTTCGGCTCACAATGAGACCGAAGGTCTCATTTGCCCTACCCGTCGCTTCAAAGATGAAGCCTATTAAATCGTGCTTTGATAAAGAATGCGATACTGTTATAATTACTACTGTAATGAAAACCAGGTTCATCATACTTTGCATCATTACGCTTCTATTCCCAGCTCTCTGTTTTGCAGTAACTCAGGAGAACTGGCCGACCTACATGGGAAACCAGTACCTCACAGGGAACAACGACGGCATCATCCCTGAGAGCGAAGGCATCATATGGTCCTTTGCTGCTCCAGCAAAGCTCTTCAATCCGGTATCCGTGAACGGGCGGGTCTTCGTGGTGTCGATGGACAGCTATCTCTACTGCCTGGATGCCTCGAACGGGGAGTTCATCTGGAAATTCAAAGCCGAGGGCCCCCTGACGAGAATGGTCTGCGTATACAAGGGAAGGGTATACCTTCCTGCAGGGCGTTACCTTTACTGCCTGGATGAAAAGAGCGGGGAGGTGATCTGGGGAAGGCGTGATCCCCAGTTCGGTTTCTACGGAACGCCTACGATCTCCAAAGGACGCCTCTTCTACGGCAACCGCAAAGGGTTTTACGCACGTGAGCTCAGAAACGGGCACCTTGTATGGGAAAATTTCAAGATCTACACCTACGGCGGATTCCCGTCATACTGGAACGGAATGGTTTATACGGTTTCAAAAGAGTTCCAGAAAGAAGTCGCACGACTGATCGCACTCAACGAGAACGACGGCTCTGTGGTCTGGTCCTCAGATATAGAGAACGTTCCTAACATCTTCTCACCTGTAGTGTACGATGAAAAAATCTATCTCGCGCTTGGAGAAAAGCTTTCCGTATTCGACGCAGAGACAGGAGAGCCCCTGTTCGAAAGCATTCTTGGACAACGGGTATCTTCGAGCACAGTGTTTTCAAACGGCAGGATATTCCTCTCGCTTATGGACGGGAGGATACTGAAGATCGATCCTTCAAACGGGCATTACGAGCTGCTATTCAGCGCCCCTTTTGGGACACAGTTTGCAATAGTGGGGTCCTATCTCTTCGTCCCGCTGAAAGGGGAAAAGGGCGGATTGGGAATCATAGACTCAAACACCGGAGATGTAAAGCAGAAGATATACATCGATGAGGGTGAGCCTGCTACGCTCACTATCAGCAAAGGCGTTATTTTTCTTCCGACATCCAGCACGCTCTACGCGCTAGGGGAAGGGAGTCTTATCGCGAGCGTCAAACCTGAAAAGCCTTTCGCTCCTGAGCTTGAGACAAAAACAATCAAGGGAGAGCTCAAGGACAGAGATTCAGGTATGCCACTCAAGGGAAAGGTCGAATCGCTCACGAAACTGGACAGCGGAGAGATTATTCAGAAGGAGGAAGATGTCCGCGATGGAGGTTTCGAGATTGAGGTGCCGAAGGAGGGAAAAACAGATCTCGTCTTCTCCTCTCCAGGCTACACGTTTCAGACCATAACTCTCGCATCCGAAGAGGCGATCGACGACCTCTCTGCAGAGCCGCTCGAGCTTACTCTCCCGAAGGCAAAAGCGGGAGAAAAGCTCGTGGTTGAGAGCATCCACTTCAAGACAGGAAGCGCAAACCTCGAGCCCAACTCGCTCGCAGCCTTGAATCGCCTCTTTCAGATGATGCAGGAAAATCCCCATATAAAAATAGAAATTGGCGGGCACACGGATTCAACGGGATCGAAAGAGGTCAACCAGGAGCTGTCACTCCTCAGAGCCGAAGCTGCGGCAAGCTGGCTCATACGAAACGGCATACTCTCAAAGCGTATAAAAACAGCAGGATACGGTGACACGATGCCCATCGCGGACAACGCCACAGAAGAGGGAAGGCGGAAAAACAGGCGTACGGAGATAACGATCATCGATGATTGAAAAAAGAGGGCTTTTCATCACAATCCTCGCGCTCGTTACAGGCGGATTGCTCTCTCTATGGCTCTATATCAGGTTCCGGATCATCTTCTTCTTTCTTTTTATCCCCATTTTTACTGTTGGAGGCTCGCTCTTTCGAAACATGTGGAAGGGACGGGAGCAAAGATACCGCGAACCCGAGGGTAAGGAAATAGATCAAAACGACTATTCTGTAGAAGATGAAGAATAATCCCAACATTACGTAGAAAGAAAAGAGATAAAAGAGGAAAGGGTCTGCAATAAACTGCTACCCGATTTTTTTCTTCCCGTTCATGTATGGAACGAGAACATCCGGTATGGTTATGCTGCCGTCCTCATTCTGAAAGTTTTCAATAATTGCAACCAGAAGGCGCGGTGACGCAGCAGCAGTATTATTGAGGGTATAGGGAAAGCGGTTATTCCCATCCTTTGCCCTGTACCTGATTCTTGACCTGCGCGCCTGAAAATCAGCAAAAGAAGAGCATGAGTGCGTCTCTCCATACCCTCCCCTTCCAGGCATCCAGCACTCTATATCGTGTTTCTTTACCTGACCCATTCCCATCTCACCTGTGCACACCTCGACAACCCGGTAGGCGATTCCAAGGCTCTGTACGATATCCTCTGCATTTTTCATGAGCTCGGAGTGAAACTGCTGCATCACATCAGGATCGTCACGGCAAATAACAACCTGCTCTATCTTCTGGAACTGGTGAACACGAAACAGACCCCTCACATCCTTCCCGTAAGAACCGGCTTCTCTCCTGAAGCAGGTGGTGTATGCAGCATATTTTACTGGAAGGGCATCCTCTTCGAGTATCTCATCCATGTGGTAGCTCACCAGGGTCACCTCAGAGGTCCCGATGAGAAAAAGCTCATCCTTCTCCATCCAGTATGAATCCTCTCTCCCTGTGGGGAAAAAGCCAGAGCCCACCATGCACTCCTCTTTCACCAGAACCGGGGTAACAAAGGGAGTGTATCCCTTTGTTACCAGCATATCCAGTGCATAGCGCATCAGGGCATTCTCGAGAAGCGCACCCTCTGCTTTGAGATAGTAGCTTCTGGTGCCTGAAACCTTTACCCCTCGCTCTATATCCATGATGCCGTGCATCAACCCGAGCTCGACGTGGTCCTTTGACTCGAACGAGAATTTCGGCGGCTCGCCCCATTTCGAGATCTCCACATTGTCTGCTTCATCTTTACCTACCGGAACGTCATCCAGAGGAGGATTGGGGACGAAAAGAAGCGCCTGCTCGAACTCCTCCTCTTTCTGACGGAGCTTGAGCTCGTCGATCTTTATGGCTTTCGAAAAATCCCGAAGCTCCTCCTGGAGCTTCTCCCTCTGTTTCCCTTCGGCCTTCTTCATGAGATTGGATTTCAGACCAAGCTCCCTTCGCCTCCTGTCGATCGATGCCTGCAGATTCCTTCGCTCTTTATCTGCGTTCAGTACCTGAGCAACATTCACATCAAATCCCTTCTTCTCTGCACCCCTCTTAAAGAGCTCAGGATCCTCTCGCAACAATTTTATATCTACCATTGACCATCACCTTTTAAGTACCAGAATCTCATCATCATACACAGCTCCGAAATACTCGGCTGCACTTCCGCAGTTTACCGCAATCTCCACATACCCCCTGGAACCTGTCAAAGGGACTGGCTTTCCCCTGGACACATTCGCATAGGTACCCGACATCGCTCCGCTGTTCAGTACCCCGATGCTTATCATCTTCCGTCCTGTTTTAAGAAATACCTCGCCGTCATGCCGGACAATCTCGTTCGGGATATTTGTAATGAGGTTTCCAAACCTGTCTATATAGATCACCTTCCCGAAGATCTTATCACCGCTTACAGCCGGCTTTGATATTTCGATCTTCACCATGGATCGAGCCGTATTGGCAATATCTCCCATGGAAAACCCGTTCAGTACATATCCGGAAAGCGGGGCGAACAGATCTCTCCCGTGGAAGGTTGAGCTTACTCCCTGTTTGAGAATTTTTTTTATGACATCGCTTTTTGGAAACGCCTCCGGCATTTTTTTTAGAAACCTCTCTATATCGACTTCCCATATATTCTTTATACCATCCGAGTCTGCTGGTTCGTAGAGGATACCGTTGTCAGGACCGATAAAGGTATACTGCCCTGTGTTTACCACAATTATTTTCCTCGTGGTGCCGACACCGGGATCTATAACAGCAAGATGTACCGTGCCCTTTGGAAAATACTTTGAAGCACTGAGAAGCACAAAGGATGCAGCAGCGAGATTGCCCTGCTCGATCCCGTGTGTGAGATCGATGATATGTACATCTTTACAGCAAGCCTCGATAACCCCCTTCACCTCGGCAACATAGGTGTCTTTGTACCCAAAATCGGAGCTGAAGGTGAGCATCTTCTTCATGCATTTATAGTACAGGGGATGAATACCAAAAGCAAACCAAAAATATTCTGTTGCAATGGCAGGCTCCTGCTGCTATTTTGAAATAGGAAGCAGAGATGAAAAACCGTGTCCCCATACACCTGTACCGCTCATACGAAACTCCGTGTAGTGAAGTGGAAGCGTTATGGCTCGAGGTACGAACTGCCAAAGAGCTCGAAAGCCTGAAAAACAACAGGCCCGAACCGGCAGTTATTCCTGTGATTAAAGATCCTTCACTCATCGAAGAGTGCCTTGGTAATGCACGAAATGGGATTGCAGTACCTTTAGGTTTTAAAGATGATCTTTTAAGGCTCACGCATCTTTTAATACAGACTTATACCACTATCTATCTCATTGAAGAGGAGTTCATGAAAACCAGGACCGATGATAATATCCTGACTTCACTGAACAGGGTCAAATCCGCTGTTGTTGAGATAAAAAAAACCGGCGTCAGGAATCTGGCTATCGACCTTTTTCATCCTGACCCTGTTGTTCACTTCAAAAGTAATCAGCATTTGAAAAAAAAGCTTAATCTGAACCACGTGATTTCTCTTGTTCCAATGCCTGACAGCACCGACCCTGTGGAAAACATTGTGCGAAATGCCCTCTCTATAAGCTCTCTCTTCTATAGACAAATAGGCTCCGTACTCCTCATTAAGCCCCAAGAGTTGGAACAGGAAAAGGAAGCGCTTGAGGTTGGAAGGAGCATCCTTGCAAATCTCAAGTTATACGACAGAACTCACAGGATCATATCATGCCCCGGATGCGGACGCTGCCAGTGGGATATAGAGCCAATGACTCGAAGAATCAAAACAGAGCTCGACAAAATAGTGGAGAGCTATGGAGCCGAAAAACAGAAGCTCGAGGAATGCGGAGGGATTGCTGTTGCTGTCATGGGATGCAATGTGAACGGGCCCGGTGAAGCCAGTGATGCAGATATCGGTGTTGCAGGAGGGAAAAACCGCACAGTAACAATCTTCAAGCTGGGCAAGCCCTATAAAACAGTCAGGGAAGACGAAATATTCTCTGAAATGTCAAAGGGAATAAGGGAGGTTATTGACTTTAAAATTGGTAAATCAAACTAAAAAAAGCGATATAATAAAAATTATATAGCAGATTGTCCCACAGGGACAAAATTCCCGGATAACCAGCTTTTGCTTTAGAAATTAAAATCATGCAGTTTGTCCTTACGGGACAAACTGCAAGGAATGATAACTACGCCAGTAGTTATCATTACAGAGCACTGCAATATTCCCTGCTGAAGTAGGGAATATTGCTTAACAGATTGCTATTATCTGATGAAAATAACTATACTAACCCGCACTTATTAAAAAGTTCTTCTGAAACCTTTTTATACCGTGCCTCGAGCATGTCGTTAGTCTCTTCCTCACTCTTTCCCAGCGATGTATTGAGCCCGAAGTAGAACTTTATCTTGGGTTCGGTTCCTGAAGGCCTGATGGATATCTTGACATCTGTGCCTATAAAAAGCTGAATAACATTCGACTCAGTCATACCTGTAATAGTACCAGTTTTACCGCTCACAAGATCCTTTGTGACCTGAAGCTGGTAGTCTTTTATCTGCGTCACCTTTCCGCCCCCGAGCTCGAGCGGCGGATCGGCCCTGAGGTCGGCCATGATACGCTGTATCCTTCCAGCACCCTCGATCCCCTTCAAGAAGAAGGAGCGCTGGAAATCGGCGTACATCCCGTATTTCTCGTACAGGGAGTGCAGATACTGCAGTACACCGCCAAAACGTCCCTTTGCATACCGTATGAGTAGAAGCGAAAGCACAGCTGCGATCACCCCATCCTTGTCGCGAACAAAGCTGTCTGCAAGATACCCGTAGCTTTCCTCAAATCCGTATATGAAATCCCCGGTTCCCTGCTCATCGAACTCCTGCATCTTCTCGCCGAAGTATTTGAATCCTGTGAGCACATCGATTTCCCTTGCCCCTAAATCCTTCACTATCAGCTTTACAAGGTCTGTTGAAACTATGGTCGATATTATAACCGGATCCTTCGGCATGAGCCCTGACCTGTTGTACGAGGAGAGGATCATATGGGTAAAAAGAGCTCCGAGCTGGTTTCCGGTAATGAGGGTATAGCCGCCCTTTCCATCAGACACTGCGCACCCCAGCCTGTCGCAGTCAGGATCAGTAGCCATTACAAGATCCGCCCCTTCTTTCTTTGCATATTCAATCGCCCGCTCGAGCGCTTCGTGCTCCTCGGGATTTGGTGAAACTGTTGTAGGAAAATTACCGTCGGGTTTGCTCTGCTCAGGTTCGGTTAAAAGCTTCACGCCGCCTATCTCTTCGAGCGCTTTCGGCACGAGAGTAATACCTGTACCGTGAAGCGGTGTGTACACCACGGTGACAACTTCGCCAATCCCTCCAAGTTCCTCTTCAATGCCTTTTTTAACCCTTGCTGAGAAATCTTTAACAAGCGCTAGGTACGCATTTTCCACTTCCCCGTCGATCTCGTTGATGATTCCATCTTCGAGTCCTCGTGAAAACTCGATCCGCTTTACGTCCTTCGCTATATCCACACGGTTCACGCTTTCCACAATCCTTGAATCCTCAGGAGGAACAACCTGGTGCCCGTATGGGGAGTAGACTTTATAGCCATTGTACTCTTTGGGATTGTGGCTCGCAGTCAGCACAATACCTGAAATGCACCCGAGGTGACGCACTGTGAACGATAAAAGTGGAGTCGGCCGAAGCTCCTTGAATATAAACACCTTTATTCCATTAGCAGCGATTACACGCGCTGCCTCTTCGGTGAACTTCCGTGAGTTGATCCTTGAATCGTGGGCTATGCAGATGCCCCTCTCTGCAGCATCTGGATAGTGATCCAGCAGGTAGTTGCAAAGCCCCTGGGTTGCCCTTCCCACAGTATACACATTCATCCGGTTGGTGCCTGCTGCCATGATCCCGCGCATACCGCCGGTACCAAACTCGAGGTCTTTATAAAAACGGTCGACAAGCTCCTTCTCATCTTTATTTTCTATAAGGGTACTGATCTCCTGCGCTGTCTCCCGGTCAAACTGATCCGTAGTCCAGAGCCTTGCCTTTTTCAGTATCTCCTCATCCATATACAAAGCCTTGATTCAATTATATAATAAGGTTAATTGCTTTTTGTTCTATAGAAGAAATTACCCAAGCAAATACTAGCGTTGCGTTAGCCAAATAGTGGCACTGCAATATTACCTACTGAAGTAGGGAATATTGCTTAGCAGTTTGTCCCAGAGGGACAAACTGCCCGGATCGCTAGTATTTGCCAAATTTAACTACACCTTAAAAATTTCATTTAACAACACCCATTCTGGCTGGAGGCCAATATCTGAAGAGGGATTTTCCGAATATCTCGCTTCTATCAACAAAGCCCCAGAAACGGCTGTCATTCGAGCTATCGCGGTTGTCACCCATCATAAAGTATTGGTCCTCGGGCACAACTACCGGGCCGTAGAAATCGCGGTTATTCATGAGGCTGTCCCCGGGAGGTATGATTTCAGGATCCGAGTGGTATTCGGGCCACCACCCTTTCATGAGTTTTTTATTTACGTATACTTCCTTGTTGATGACCTCAACCTCATCGCCTGGAATTCCGATACAGCGCTTCACATAGAATTTTGGCTGCGGGTCGATATTCACAAAACCGAGTGTGAGTGTATACACAACAGGGGTAAACAGCTGGATCACGATATTGGGAGGATCATAGTATGGAGCGAGGAAGATGACGATATCACCTCGCTTCGGGTCCCGAACAGCCGGGAGCCTCTTGTTGGTAAATGGGACTTTTGCTCCATAAATGAACTTCGTTGCAACTATGAAATCGCCAACCTCGATAGTCGGTATCATGCTGCCTGTGGGAATCTTGTATACATCTACTATAAAGGCTTTTATAAAAAGCGCTATGGCAAGCGCAAATACGATTGCCTCTATATTTTCTCTAAGCTTACTCTTCGGACGCTTCGGTTTTTTGGCCATTTTCCATTCCAGATAAGACGTTTTTTTTGGCTACTAAGATAATATCTTCACTCTGCTTAAACAATATCTTAATTTATTTATTACCTTTTACACAATACCGGAATCATTGAGGGTAACGTCCAAATAAGAGCCTATGGTCTCAAAGCGATCTCGAAATTTATGAACTTTTGGATTATATTATTAGTATATAGTTAGTATTGTGGTATAATTAGGATGAAAGACAATTAACACTATACCATAAAGGGGAATGGGGTGTCTACTTCACAGGAAAAAGAGATCTTGAGCACAGAAAGGATAAAACGAATTGTTGATATCCTCAGGCTCGACGGCAGGGAGGTAGAGCTCCACTTCCCTCACTATATCGAGGTGGCAAAGATAACCGATACAGCCGCTGAAACCTTCAAGGCCAGACTCACATCACCCGGGATAAACCTCAGAGATCAGGAACTCGAGTTCCTGCACATAAGCTTCATATTCTCAGGTGTTGGGCTCATCGGCAGATGTCCTGTCATCGAAAAGCAGGCACCCTATATCACACTCGAATATCCGACTATCCTGCAGAGCAGGATAAAGCGCAGACACCCAAGAATCATGCCTAAAAATCCGATATCCGCCAAGCTGAAGTACAAGCACATTCCCCAGCGCAGCCCGGGAAAAGTGACGCCGAAGGATCTGCCTGTAAAGTACTCAAAGCTTTACTGGGAGGCTCAGAGAGAGAGTGTTGACATAAAGAAGCTCTTTTTGCTGATAGGCAGGGAAATAAAACAGATGTCTCAGGACTCCGGAATCGTTCTCTACAACGACAGCAACATCAATACACAGGATGCCAGGATCATGCGGGAATCCGGTAAAGTGCTTTTTATAAACGATACCTCCAAACAGGAATCATACACAAGGTTTATTCCATCGGATAAAATCATCAACTACTCCTTTTACCTGAACGAGCGTAAACTCTCAGGAGCATCTCCTGAAGAGAATAAGAAGGAACTGCAGGAGATTATTGATCAGGACAGGAAGGCAGGGTATGTGTCAAAGGTTATGGTTCCCATATTTTCTCAGGACGAGGTAATCGGACACATAAAGGTATTTAAAAAGAGCAGTGAGAGCCCGATTACTTATGAGGATGTATCTGACCTCATGGCATTGAGTCTGTTACTCAAGATCGGCGTCGAAAATGCCGGATTCATTCCCAGCTTCGACGATTCCATTGACAGTAGTCTGTTGAATATCTCGGAAGGCGGGCTTTACCTGCAAATCTCAGGGAGCGAGGAAAAAGCCCTGATCCCAGAAGGTGCAGATGCTCAAATAAAGTTTGTCCTCAATGATAGAGAAGTGGTCTTGCGCGGAAACATATGCAGGAAGGATGATGACGAGAGCAGTTATGCCATACAGTTTGATAAACTCGAAAGCACCGAGAAAAATGCCCTGAAAGAATTTATAAATAAAAGCATTGAACATCTGAAGGGCAGTTCATGAAGCGTTACGAAGGAAAACTCTTTGGTGCAGCCCTTGGATTTACCTTTGGAGGTCCAATCGGCGCAATTATCGGGGCAGCGGCAGGCCACCTTTTCGATACCACACGACAAGACAGTGTGCCAAGCTACAGCAGGGATACTGAAAAGGAGCTGGCTTTCATCACGAGCCTTATTCTGCTTCTGACAGGAACCGCAAAAGCAGATGGCCGCGTTACCGAGAGTGAAAAAAACACAATCAAAGATTTCTTCAAACACCAGCTCGGCTACGGTGAGTTAGAATATCGCTTCATCGAACGGATAATCGATAAGTCCTTCCAAAAATCATTTAATCTAGAAGAAGCCTGCAATGCCATAAACAATCGCGCGTCTTACGAAGAAAGGCTGTTTCTTATCAGGCTCAACTACCAGGTCGCAGTATCTGACGGAGAGCTTAACCAGAGAGAAGAGATCTTTATAGAACAGGCGTCCCGTTATCTTGGAATCGAATCGTATGACTATACAATGATAAAAAACCAGTTTAAAGCCTCTCCAGGTTCTGCTGCATCAGGCACCGGAAGCGCAAGATCCCCGGATATGGAAATGAAAACGCTCGATCCTTACGCTGTGCTGGGATTGGAACCGAACTGCTCCAATGACGAGATCGGCAAGGCATACAGAAACCTCGCCAACAAGTATCATCCAGATAAAGTCTCCCACCTTGGAAGAGAGTTCATAGATCTTGCAACGAGAAAATTCACCTATATCCAGAAGGCCTACGATGAGATCAAACTCCAGCGGGGGATTCGATGATACAAGAGTTTATTGTAACAGCAGAAAAACAATATTCTTGATAATACATGGATAGAGCATTAACTTAAATTTGAAATGAAGCTTATATACGGAGACATAAAAAACCCAACAGGCAATGCCATCATCTTCTGGGTGCTGAAGAAAAAAAGCAAACTCTTTAAAAGTGCAAAGATCCTTGCATCTAACTTTGTCATATCTGCACTTCAGCTGAAGAATGAAACGCTGGTGGTTAACTTTCCTCCTGTTCTTATCGAACGTTATGAAGACCTTATGAAGATCGCAGAGACTAATCACATCGATCTCATCAAGGGGGAGGGTATAGAGCTGCCTGATGACATAAACGACTTTAATCAATTCTATCGAGATCAGATTGATAAGCACAACGATACCATCACCGAATACCTAATTGCCTACAAGGAGAAGAACCAGCCTCCAAGAGAAACGAAGAGCCTTCCGCAACTCATCAATCTTGTTGGTGAAACAATGGAGAGTGTTCGTAGACTCGTCAAGGACAAGAAAAGCCATCATACCATACAGGTAAAGATAAAGATGCTCGAAGATATTCAGGAAGACCTCGATAAAGAGATGAAAGGCTTTGACCTGCACAACATCATACATCTGATTGACAGGCCTGATGCTGTGATCGATAGATTGGTGGACCTTTATAAAAAGAAATTCTTTGCAATTTTTCTTGAGAACTATGAGCAGGCAGACATACTGAAGAGAGAAATAAATAAGATCAAAAAAAGTCTCTCACCCTGATTTTATCCTGGTAAGCCTCAGCAGATTCGCGTTCGTCACCACGTTAACAGAGCTCACAGCCATTGCAGCTTCAGCGATAACCGGGTGTAAAAATCCTAAAATCGCCGCAGGGATTGCCAATGTGTTGTATATATAGGCCCAGAAAAGGTTTTGGCGGATTTTCCTGAAGGTTGCTCTTGATAGCTTCACCGCTGAAACGACTCCGGAGAGATCACCGCGAACAAGTGTCACATCGGATGCTTCTATCGCAATGTCGGTGCCTGTCCCAATTGCGATTCCCACGTTTGCCTGCTTGAGTGCAGGAGCATCATTGATCCCATCCCCCACCATTGCAATCGTTGCACCATCAGCCTGAAGACGTTTTATCTCGTCAACCTTCCCGTCCGGCAATACCTCGGCGAGAACACGGGATATCCCTACGCGGTTAGCAACAGCCTCTGCGGTAAGCCTGTTATCGCCCGTAATCATAGCGGTTTCTATACCCATTGATTCGAGTTCCCTGATCGCAGTGATCGAATCATCCTTTGGCGTATCAGCCATAGCGAGCACGCCTTTGAGTGTACCATCCGCAGCAACAAGCATCACCGTCTTTGCATCACGTTCGAGCTTTAAAATCTCAGACTCAACAGTTTCTGTTTTTATATTGGATCCTTCAATGAACTTTCTGCTTCCAATGATTACCCTGCTGCCATCCACTGCTGCTTCAATTCCTTTACCGCGGACTGCCTTGAATTTATCCACTTTTCCAAGCGCTAAACCTGTTTTCTGTGCATACCTGGCTACGGCCTGGCCGAGCGGATGCTCAGATCCGGACTCAGCAGTAGCAGCAAGGTATAGAAGCTTTTCTCTATCTGTTCCATTAACCGGAATGACATCTGTTACCTCGGGTTTTCCCCTGGTCACTGTGCCTGTTTTATCAAATACGATGATACTGACATCCTTGAGTGTCTGAATTGCCTCTCCCTGACGGATCAGTATACCGTTTTCGGCTCCCATCCCGCTTCCGACCATGAGAGCTGTCGGCGTGGCTAAACCAAGCGCACATGGACAGGCGATCACCAGAACCGCCACACCGGCAAAGATTGCTGCGGTCACAACACCGAGATCAGGATTTACCCACGGTATGAACGAAGAAGCCCATACGGCAACCGGGTGCAGTGTGCCTGGAAACAAAAGCCATGCCAGGAAGGTTACTGCTGCAACTGCAAGCACCACAGGAACAAAGTATGAGGTAATACGGTCTGCAAACTCCTGTATTGGCACCTTGGAACCCTGGCACTCCTCAACCATTCTTATCACCTGGGATAGAAAGGTATCCTTCCCGACTTTGGTTGCTTTAATCTTTAAAAGCCCTTCCTGATTCACCGTTGCACCAATAACTTCATCCCCCGGGCCTCGGTTCACGGGCATCGATTCCCCGGTGGCCATCGACTCGTCAACACTGCTTTCCCCATCAACAATCACACCATCTGTCGGGATCTTCTCGCCCGGCCGAACAATCATTGTATCGCCTGAACGAACGGCTTCAACAGGCACCTCTCTTTCCTTCTTATCTATCATGATGCGGGCTGTTTTTGCACCGAGCTCAAAAAGCTTTTTAATCGCCTGAGATGCCTTTCCTTTGGCAGCAGTTTCGATAAACCTCCCTGTTAGATGAAAAGACATTATCATTGCTGCGACACCGGCGTAATTCGCAACAGGTGTGAAGAATGCAGCAAAGCCTGTAAGAAATGAAACGGATGTTCCCATGGCAATGAGTACATCCATATTGGCCTTCAGGTGACCGATTGCTTTGAACGCTGAGCGTAGAGTGGGCCGTCCTGTAATGAAAAGAACACAAGCTGCCAGAACGATCATGCCGATATCGAACACCAGTCTGCTTGGCCAGATGATGCCCATAAACATCTCGAGGCCCATCCACACAATAATGGGAGCTGTGAAACCCCATGCACCCCACATTCTCCTCCTCGCAGCTTTTACTCTTTTCACATCTTCATCTTCTTCTTCCACCGCTTCAGCATGTTCAGCTATAACCCGGTAACCAGCATGCTCAACTGCCGAGGCCAGCTTTTGAAGATCTGTGACAGCAGGATCGATCTCAACGGTAGCATATTCCGTGGCAATGTTTACTCCTGCGTTCAGCACACCTTCGGTTTTGTTCAGCTCCTTTTCCACGGTCGAGGCACAGGATGCGCAGCTCATTCCTCCGATTCTCAATCTGAGTTTCTGTGTCTCTGCACGCACATCGTATCCTGCCTCTCTCACCGCATCTTCAAGGTTTCTGATACCTGTGAGGGAAGGATCGTACTCAACGTAGGCCTTTTCAGAGGCAAAGTTTACTGAAGCCCTGGTAACTCCTTTCGCTTTCCTGAGTGATTTTTCTACAGTTATTGCGCAGGAAGCACAGTGCATCCCATCTATAGGCAGCGTAACCTTACTTTTTTCTAAATCCTTGAGCTCATTTTCTTTGATCTGTTTCATATTACTATACCCCGGTATGGTATACAATATAATCTCTTAACGCTAAAGAGACAATATGAAATTTCTTTTGAAACAATATCCTTCATGCTATAATGTACTATGATACACTGACTCAGGAGACAAATAATATGACTTCGAATATTGAAAAAGATATTGAAGAGCAGATCGAAAAAGCACCGCTTGTAATAAATACAAAACTTGTCGTGAAACAGCTTATCCTGTCACTCGCGATACTCTCGGAGCAGAAAGACAGGGACTTTGAGAAGACCGTAACCACAATAACAGAGATCGGGAAGAATCTTCATGAACAGTGTATGGCTCACCTGCGCGAAGCGCTCACAGCGCTCTCCCGCCTCATTAAAACCGAATATCTGGGAGGAACATGGATAGACGGTGTCGACTTGGTTGAATAATTAGTTTGTATGCACATAGAAACTACTCATCAGAGCTAATGGAGATCAATTTATCGTTAGTATTATGGGGACAGTATACCTAATTCTCATTACAAATATGTAACAATAATTAAGTATACTGTAACCTTAATTAAACGTAGAAAATACTGGAAACTAATTTGTGAGCTGTTAGTGAGTAAAGCACTGCAAACATATTGTATGGCCACTAGCGACATAAATAGTTTCTACTTATAAACACCATACTCCTTGGTAAAGTCCACCATAGCCTTAAGATTTTCCGCCTTGACATTATCAAAGAACGCACCATTGGCCATTATGTAACCACCGCCTTCAGCCGCATCATCGATAAGTTTCCTGGCATATTCTCTCACATCATCGGGTGTACCCAGGTTTAAGATAGAGAGAGGCATGTTGCCGAGGATGCAGGCAGTATTGCCCAATATCTCCTTGGCGTTGGCCATATCTGTCTTATCAAACATCCACACAGTCTTTCCTTTTGGTACGTCCTTGATGACGGAAAGCCGAGAGTTGTATCCACCTTCGGCTGCCGGAAAGGGCACGCATCCCTCCTCGATTAGACCCACAATGACCTTTCTGAAAGTAGGCCAGTAGAATTTCTTAAACTGATCATCGGAGAGGAAACCGTCAGCTCCTTTATGCAGAGGCATGAATATTATGGGTTTTCCGTTCATTTTTGCCGCACCCACTCCCATCTTGATCATGAGAGGCGTTATAACCTCCAGAGCCTGAAGGAGCTTATCCGGCTGCCTGTACATATCCAGCATTATCCCTTTTGTGCCTCTGAGTGTATCGCCGAGTGTGTCAAACGGTGCCTTGGTAAACCCGCCAATGATCTGCGGGAATCCCAATGCTGCCATCTCACCATCGAAACCGCCCACTGCTCCTGCCCATTTCAGTGCTTCACTCCCGGCTTCCATAAGAGCCTTGAGGGCCGTTTGAACAGGGGGCAGCCCGTAAGGTATAAAGTTAAAAGCAACTCCATACATTTCCAATATACCGGGAAGAAATGGAAGCATCTTGAAAGGGTCCAAGCTTCCGAATACTCGCGGCAGGTAAATATTATTGAAGAAGTGAGATGGATCATGTATCAGCTCATCATACTCATCCGCCATCATGTACTCTCCTTCAATGCACTGGTAGCTGTGTTCCGGAGAAACACCGTGACCTGGCCATGCGTACAATTTGTAGTCTAGAATCTCAAAGAATTTCCCGGAGCCAGGGGCTGCACAGCCCATATGTGCATCCGGCTCAAAATCCAGAACATATTTTTTCCATGCCGCACAGCATTTGTCGTAGTCATACATTGCCTCCTGAAGGCTAATTCCGGAATAAAAAGCAGGAAACATACTGGGGAGAGGGCAGACCGGCACTCTGTCAGGTAATTTCTTCAATTGAATGGCATCTTTTATCCTGGTTATTCTTTCCCTGTATAATTTCTCTGCGCCGGAATTCTTAAATGTCAGATTATTTCCCTCAGGATCTTTGGGTTCAAGCCATCTTTGAAACAGCTCATCCTGCTTCTGCTCTGCTGATAACTCTGCCTTTTTCTCTTCCATTTTCTTACCCTCCTATCCATCCTTTTACCAGTTTAACAGCCTCCATTGCATCTTTTCCATAAGCGTCCGCACCGCTGAAACTCCTGACCCTTTCGTCAATCTGGCCGCCTCCGATCATGATTTTGACGTCATGCAGCCCGGCCTCCTTGATCGCATCGACTGTCTGCTTCATCGACTGGAAGGCCAGGGTCAGGAATCCACTAAGTCCAATCACCCTGCTGCCGGTCTCCTTAATTGCATTCACAAATTTTTCTACCGGCACATCGACGCCAAGGTCCAAAACCTCAAAACCGCTGGCATCAAGCATAAAGACCACGAGGTTTTTTCCTATATCATGGATATCGCCAGCCACTGTTCCTAACACCACCTTTCCCAGAGGGCTTGTTTCTTCTTTCTTCTTGAGATGTGGTTTTAATTTATCGACTACACCCTTCAGGATTTCACCGGAAAAGATCAGGTCTGGAATAAAATATTTTTCATCGGCATACTTCTCACCAACGATCTTCATACCTTCCCTAGCTTGCTCTAACAGTTGTAGAGGGTCAACTCCCCTTCCCAGAGACTTCTCGACATAATCAATCGATTCCGGTTCTTTCAGATTCGATAATAAATTTACCAATTCTCTTGGCATAACCATAACCCCCTAATAGAATGCATTCACTGAATATATTCAGCTTATCAAATTTGTCCTAATTGTCAATAAACAATTTAAGAGAACCAACTATAATAGCATACCATAAACCAACCATACGCAAACCGGCCGTTTATGACCATAGAATAAATAATTCCCATTATAAGGTAATAGTTATCTCATCACTCGCAAGGCGGTACCAAAACCGCAACTTTACAATCTCCTGTAATTATGTTATACTGATTTTTTATTAAAAGATTATTTAATCGCTGGATCAGATATGGGAAAGAAGCCCCTTACCAGGCGGCAGGAGAAGGCCATAGAAACAAAGAACAGGATTTATAATGCCGCTATCGATATCATGGACAAAAAGGGATTCGAGAAACTTACAATTGTAGATATAAGCAAAAAGGCGAATGTTTCGGTTGGAGCTCTCTATCATTACTTCAAATCAAAAAACGATATTCTCGCTGAGATTTTCCGCAAAGCTGACGAATATTTCTCAACAGAGGTAATTTCCAGTTTAAATAAGGCAAGTGTTCCAGATCAGATTGTTGAATATTTTGACCATTATGCCAAATTCAATGTGGCCAGCGGTGTTGAAATGACCCAGCAGCTCTTCAATCCGAAAATAAAATTCTTCATTAAAAAAAGCAGGCCCATGCTGACGCTGCTGCAGGATCTGATACGCAAGGGTCAGGAAAAGAAAGAAATCAGGATGGATACAGACCCGGAAGAGCTCGCAAGATTTTTATTCGTTATGGCCCGTGGTATTGTATTCGAGTGGAGTTTACACGAAGGCCGCTACGATCTTGAAGCGACAATGCATAAATATATTGGGATTCTTGTTTCAACCCTCAGAAGCTGACCGCAGTTTGAAAATGCAGTAATAACTATATGAGAGAGTATGCACTCATGTAAAAGATGGGATGTCCGTCTATCCTCTTAATTAGTTGTTGGTGATTAATTAGAATTAATCAAAGGAAATCAAACAATGCTTTTTTTATTGGTTTTGTCATATGCATTTAATGTAACCACCAAGAACTAACAAAGTTTCTGGTGAATTATTCACCAGAAACTAATTAATCTTCCGTCCAGGAAAGCTCGTGGTACTATGAATCATCCAGTGTTTCATAATACGCATCACCAAGATCGTTAGGATTAAAGGCTTTCCTTATCTTATGCTGGTACCGAAAAATATCCGGCTGCGGAGCAGACAGGTGAATTCTGTCACGCTCCTCTTTCGGAGCAATCCTGCCATCCGGCCCCCTGGCCTGAGAGTTCCACTTCTCCATACCTACACCCCAACCTCTTTCAAGACCAAGCTCGGTGCATGCATCGAAAAATTCAAGGGTTCCTTCAATTGAATCTCTATCATACGGATCGAAGCATGTGAAATTTTCCCAAAGACATGTGCCCCCTCCGCCCTGGCCGCCGATAGGCCCCATCATGCAGTCTCCTCCAGCTTCAACCACAGCTCCGCGCTTCTCCCATCTTTTCTTGAACTCAGCTGCCTCCTCGACATGAGATGTTCCAAAGTCCGCAGAGCCGAGCAGACCAAAACAACCATCATACGACCCTCCGAAAACAAGGTTCAGGTTTTTATGTCCCAGCCTGATCAGGTAAAGAAGCATCCATTTGTTTATCTCAGGCTCATTCATGGCCTCGACCTTCCAGCCTCCTGTTCTGGACAATATTTCGTCCAGGGCTTTATCCTGCCACTCGATATCGCGTTTTGTCATACCGGCCAGAACGATCTGAAAATCTCGCTTGGATTCCTCTGTAATTTTTTGCACTTCCGGATCATCAAGAATCTCTTCAAGATCGCCCAATGTTTTAGTCGGGTCGGTGAGTATTTTGATCATTGCAAATTTTAAATCCCTGCCGAACATACTGTACTGACGATGAGCGATATATCCTACGCCTGTATCCCATATAGTATACACCGCATCGGCCCATGACTTCCAGGAAGGGAAAGCCACTGTATATGCCTTGAAATTATCCGGTAGTGAAGTCTTGTAAGCCGGTACGATCCCTTCAACAGGAAGTGTTGTGGGCCCCGGCCAGGCAAACAGCTTTATGGCACATTTTGTATATACTCCCATTGCTCCCTTTGAGCCAATAAATCCCCTGGCCACACCTTTCATGCTTGGGCCCGGTCCCTCACCGCAGAACCAGCCGCAGCCTGCACCCAACGACCCTGTTCTCAAGATTTCACCTGTGGGCATGACCCACTCTACTCCAAGCAGGTTATCGTAGTGCCAGCCGCCGTACAGATTGCTAGGCCCGGATCCGAAGTACGATGTAGCGCCTGCCAGTGTGGAACAGCTGCAGCCGGCTCCCGGAATATGCGTATTAAGACCCACCTTCATAGCCTCTGCTTGAAGTGTGGCCCCTATCACTCCAGGCTCGATCACAGCAAACATATTTTTCTCATCTATCTCGAGTATTTGATCCATCCTTCTCATGTCCAGCTGGATAGTATTGTCCTCCGAAGGATACCCCTGCGCAGACCAGAAAGTGCTCGAGGCTTTAAACTTTATCCTGTATTTATTGCATAATTTCACAATTGCCTGGACTTCCTCAGTACTCCCGGGTAAAAGAACCGCTGATCCTCTGGGCGTAAATGTGTCGAAAAAAGGACCCAGATGAATTGCTGTATGAGCAAGTGAGTATCTGTATGAATCCAACACCGCTGGATCATCGGATATATTCTCCGGCCCTACAATGCCCTCTAAAGCCTTATATATGTTCTTAGGCATCGTCATCTTTTCTATCTGCTGTCTATATCGCTTCCTGAACTAGCTCGACAATGTCATAGACTTTCATTGCATCTCTCTGTGCAATGATGGCGTCCATGAAATTCCTCTCACACCATGAGCAGGCAGTTACCAATGCTTCTGCACCCGTAGCCTTTGCTTCTGCGATTCTCTCAGCGGCAGTCCACATCGAGAACTCGGGATAGGCTTCCCTAACTCCTCCTCCTGCTCCACAGCACCAGCTGTATTCCCTCGCTCTCTCCATCTCCAGCAGCTGAAGGCCAGGAATCTTTTTCAGAATTTCTCTCGGCTGATCATAGATTCCCCAGGCTCCGTTATACCTGGGCCTTTTAGGTTCATAGACGATTATCTGGCTCTTTATTTTCTTTTCGACACCATCCCACGGTACATACGGTTCCCCCTGCCTTCCAAGATGGCAAGGGTCATGATAGGTAACGGACATTGGAATTTCGGAACGTAATACGAGCCTTCCTTCATTTATCAGATGATTAAGTAACTCCACAACATGCATCACTTGAACCTGAAAACCCAATCGTGGATAAAGGCGCTTGAATGCATGATAACCATCTGCACATGAGGTTACCACCATCCTCACACCGGCTTTTGCCCATGCTTTTATATTTGACTCTGCAAACCTGACAAACTCGTTTCTGTAGCCCATCGAGTATATCCTGCCACCGCAGCACATCTCCCTTTCTCCCATGATACCGACATCCATACCTGCATTCTTTAAAATCGTTACCGCTGATCTCACAGAATTCCATAGATCCCTGTCATAGCTGAACCTGCAGCCTGCATGAAAAACGATCTCTGCCTCTTTTGAAAATAGACGCGGCACATCAAGCCCTTCAGCCCATTCTCCCCTTCCGGTTTTAGGCTGAAGCATGGTATTGTGTTCTTTGTCCAGACTCTCAACTATTGTCTGGTGTTCATCAAGGACATGGCCTTCCTCGACTAACTTGAATTTGAGCTCACGCACCATATCCAGAGGCTCCAGATTGAAGCGGCAGACCTTGCAGCTTACATCACATGACCCGCAGGTCATGCATTTATAGACTATGTCACGCACTTTATCAGAATACCCGCTTTGCCCCTTCAGGAGAGAGCGTGCTACTGCATATCTTCCGCGTGCCGAATAACTGTTGAAGTTATTATATGAAACACTCGGGCAATTTTTAGCATATCTCCAGCTCTTTATATGATCGAACGGAATCCACTTACAGTAGGAACACTGACTGCATCTGTCCATTTCAGCTGCAAAATCTTCCAGTGCCATGTATAGTCTCCTTTGCAACCCGTACTGCTAAAAACAGAGTTTACCGGGATTCATCACGTTATTTTGATCGAATATCTCCTTCACCTTTTGCATTACCATCATGGTCTTTGCATCCTTCTGATAGACCATATCAGCCCAGATCCCGTACGGCCGTGAGAAGTATGCACCCTGGTTGAAAAACCTGTGGCTCGCATCACGGAATAACTTCTGACCTTGAGAGCTCTCTGCTGGACTCATAAGATCAACAGGGAGAACGAACTCGAGATGACAGCATACTCCCTGATGTACCGGCTGGATGTATACTCCAATGTCCCCGATCGGGTACTGACTTTCATCAGCGGCTGAATGCATGGTCTCAACATAGCCCGGCGTTCTGTCAAGTGTTGTCAGAAAAAATATTTCCTGCGCCCCTCCCTTGTACCTTAGTTTCCAGTAAGGTTCTTCAGAAGGTTTTAAAAGAAGCTCCAGCAGTTCCCGGCCTGAGCAGTTCTCAATCTCTGGAACCATCTCCAGCCCGAATTGCCGGGCGATGTCGCTGATATCGCTTTCCTGAGCCTCAACCTTTTCTCCGGGTAAAATCTGTCCGCCTGTTATACCCAAGACCACTGCCCATGCAGGAAGGGTGGCTTTAAGGGCACTGGCCTCCTCCGGCTTATCGGCAATAATATATCCCAGGCAGGTATTGTTTATTATAAAGAGCTCATCACCGAGTCTGAACTTGAGGAGCTTATAGGTAAACTCGATTACATCATCGAGCTTCTGTGCCTGAATAAAGAAAAGTTTTCGAGATTCAGGAAAAACTTCGCATTTTACGGATGCCCATGTGACAATACCCATACAGCCCTGCGCTGCAGAAACGAATTTATAGTAATCGAGCTGCATCGGCCCAGGCCCCCACACAGGTACAAGCCCCTCCTTCCAATCTTCCTCCTTCTCACCGCGAAAAACTCCGCTTCCACTCCATATCTTATCCCCATTACCCCACACAATTTCCAGGCTCCGCAACGGTTCAAGTAAATTCCACTGATATTTAGGGGACAGCACAGGTTCTCTTTCCAGGAGGCTTGTTAGTACTGATTTATTGCTCCTGGGAAGAATCGGCATCGCAATTCGAAGACCTTCTTTCTGAAGTTCAGGTAGAAGCGTGGTGTAAGTTACCCCTGGCTCTAAGCAGACCAATCTGTTTCTTCTGTCAATCTTTAGAATTCGCTTCATTCCGCTCAAATCCACGACAACCGCACCATGTACTGTGGGAGATGTATCACCACGAAAATGCGGCCCTCCTGAGCTCAACGGTATGAGCGGGGTATGTGTTTTGTTCGCCCAGATAACTATCTTTTGAACCTCATTTACATCTTTTGGCTTGACCATATAGCGGGGTTTTATGGATGTTACATGATCTGAAACAGGTGAAAAATCCTTACCCATTTGAGGATTATCAAAGACATTCGTTTTTCCAACGATCTCCATCAACTGCGCCATCTTTTTATCCATACATGGCTCCCGTACATGCACCGTAATGTCTTAAATAGAATGCATTCATTGAACATATTCAGTTTAACAGATTGATTCGCCTTGTCAACAAAAACAATTTGATAAAAAACAAATCTGATGATAAAGTATGAATATATTCACTGAACATATTCGGTTTTTCAGCAGCTTTCCAATGCTCTTGTTAGTTAAATCTTCAAACTCAGGGGGGAAAGATGAAAGTTAAAGCGGCAGTTGTCTATGAGCAATCCGGTAAATTCAACATCGAGGAACTGGAACTCAGCGAACCGAACGATGATGAAGTATTGGTTAGAATTGTCGGTACCGGTATATGCCATACGGACCTGGAGGCCAGGGACGGTCATATGCCTATTCCGCCACCTCCGAGTGTATTCGGACACGAAGGAGCCGGTATTGTGGAAAAGGTGGGGTCGCGGGTGACAAAGGTAAAACCGGATGACCATGTGGTTCTTACATG
Source organism: Spirochaetota bacterium (assembly GCA_020342115.1). Taxonomy (GTDB): domain Bacteria; phylum Spirochaetota; class B62-G9; order B62-G9; family DRHN01. The sequence continues at coordinate 3,463,336 of CP070841.1, read as the reverse complement.
GGACTGCTGCGGGGTATGCAAATCGTGCAAGTCGGGCATGGATCCTTACTGTCTGAATTTCTTTCTGCACAATTTTCATGGAGCCCGTCCTGACGGCACCACTACACTCAGAAAGGGTGACCAGGTAATACACGGCTCTTTTTTCAACCAGTCCTCTTTTTCCGATTTCGCACTGGCTAACGAACGAAACGCGGTCAAGGTACCGAAAGATGTTCCACTCGAGATTCTGGCACCCATGGGTTGCGGTGTCCAGACCGGCGTCGGCGCTGTTATGAATACGTTTCACCCAAAGCCCGGGTCTTCCATCGCCATATTCGGTGTCGGTAATGTGGGATTGAGCGCCATTCTCGGGGCAGTCGTGTGCGGTTGCACCACAATTATCGCCGTAGCAAGGCGTTCCGAGGCTCTGAAGACTGCCAAATCATTCGGAGCTACACACACAATCAACCTCACTGAGGTGGACCCGGTTGAAGCAATCCGGGACATAACAGGTGGGGGGGCGGATTTCAGCCTGGAGTGTGCCGGTAATCCAAAGGTATTACGGCAGGCTGTGGACGCTCTGCCACGCTGCGGAGTCTGCGGACTCCTTGGGGTTGTGGCACCGGGTACGGAGGTAAGTCTGGACATGGACCTCATCATGAATGGACGAACAGTCAGGGGAATCATCGAAGGCGATGCTGTTCCGGACCTTTTTATCCCCAAACTGATTGATCTGTATAAACAGGGGCGCCTGCCCTTTGACAGGATGATTACATTTTATCCGTTCGACGAGATAAACCGTGCGGTGGAAGATATGGAAAAGAGGCGAGTAATAAAACCTGTGTTGCGACAGTAGCTGAAGACTATACTATGTGTTTCAAGGAGATCAACATGAAGCTGATAAGGGTGAACATGCACAAAAAAACCGTTACAGCCGAGAGCGTACCAGAGGATTACAAAGAACTTGGAGGCAGAGGACTTACATCAACATTGATCAACAGAGAGGTGCCTCCAAAATGTGATCCGCTGGGACCTGAAAACAAGCTCATTTTTGCCCCGGGATTCTTAAGCGGAACACCACTCCCAAATACCAGCAGAATTTCAGTAGGGTCCAAAAGCCCTCTGACAGGGACGATCAAGGAGAGCAATGCAGGCGGCACTGCTTCCAGGGCTCTGGCCCGACTGGGAATTACTGCGATTGTCGTTGAAGGACAGTCAAAGCAAGGAGACCTCAACCTCCTCAGGATTGACGAGAAAGGAAACGCAAGCCTTGTTTCAGCCCAAGAATACAGGGGAATGCGAACTTACAGGTGTACTGAAAAGATCCGCAAGACATATGGAGAAAAAAACTCAGTGCTCTGTATCGGACCGGCCGGCGAATACATGCTGACTGCGGCTTCCATACAATCATCAGATGTCGACGGCCATCCCTGCCGCGCTGCAGCACGAGGGGGCCTGGGAGCGGTTATGGGATCCAAGGGGCTCAAGGCCTTGATCGTGGATCAACGCGGAAAGAGCGCCGATACCATAGCAGATCCTGAAGCGTTCAGAGAAGCGGTAAAAAAGGTTGTTAAAATCGTAAAAGATGATCATATGAACAGTGAAGTTATGCCCAAACTCGGCACCGCCGGTCTTGTGGCTCCAGTCAATACCATGGGCGCCTTCCCCTGTTACAATGCTAAAAAGGGCGAGCTGGACGGATGGGAAAAGATAAGTGGAGAAGTCATGGCCGATCTCATCCGCAAGCGTGGTGGAAAAACAACACACACGGGTTGTTCTCAGTGCATCATTCACTGCTCAAATGTATTCGTAGATAAAGGGGGAAAGTATATAACCAGTTCTTTGGAGTATGAGACCATCTGGGCGATGGGTGGCATGACAGCCATCGCCGATCTTGACACGATCGCACGACTAGATAACCTGTGTGATGATATTGGAGTTGATACCATGAGCACAGGGGTAGCCATTGCCGTTGCAATGGATGCAGGGTATAGGGCGTTCGGTGACGGAAAAGCAGCCATAAAGTTGGTAGAGGAGATTGGCAGCTGCACAGAAATCGGTACAATTCTCGGAAACGGGCCAGCTGCCACAGGCAGGTATTTCAACAACACGCATGTTCCTGTGATCAAGGGCCAGAGCATTGCCGGTTATGATCCAAGGGCAATGCTGGGTCATGGCGTTACGTTTTCAACATCGCCAATGGGTGCGGATCATACAGCCGGTAACGTGGTCGGTGAATATCTGGAACAAAAGCTCGATCCATTAAAAGTGGAAGGGCAGGTTGAGACTTCCAGGTACCTTCAAATAGCAATGGCAGCCTTTGACACCATGGGACAGTGCTTTATGGCGAATGTAGCTCTATTAAGTCCCGAAGGTGAAGAGGCCTTTCGGAATGTAATCAGTGCTAAAACAGGCATTCGGCTTGGACCGGACGATTTTCCACACGATATGGGTATCCGGGTTCTTAAAGCAGAGAGAGAATTCAACAGGAAAGCCGGATTTACGAAAAAGGACGATCGATTGCCCAAATTCTTCTACGAAGAACCTCTTCCCCCACATAATAAAGTTTTTGTTATAAGCGATGAGGAGATTGACAGTACCTTTGATTTTTAACAGGGATTGGCGATGAAGCTAAAGGTCAAACTATATGGTACTCTGAGCTGCAGATTCTCAGATTATCAGCATCTGCAGGGTATGGAAGTAGAGATTCCAGATGGGGCAACGGTCCAAGACCTCCTCACTCTTCTTGAACTATCAGAATCCCAAAACGCAGTTGCAATTATGGAGGGCCGAGTACTGAAAAAGCCTGATAAAATAAAACATGGTATCACTGTGAATATATTTCAGGCCATTAGCGGCGGATAATACTTTTTGGGGTCTTCTGCAAAGATAAATACCTGGAAGGCAGATAAATTATAAAGAGTATCGATTATCGGTATTTAAATTTTAAATCTATAGTACTCTTTATAAATCTTTTGCAGTTCAATGAAATAAGGAGATAACTGATGGCAGACTACGACCGGCTGAAGGAAAAAGTGCAGAAACTTGCAGATAGAACGTGGGACACAAAGGCAATCGAGACCAGGTTAAAAAAATTGGCTGCGAACGGGATCTCCAGAAAAACATTGAACCGGGATGATATTCTGGCCAATAAGCAGCAGATATTAAACCGCGTTCAACTGAGAGCTGAGGAATATAACTTTCTTGCCCGCAATTGCGCAAAGAGCACGGCACTAGCCCTGCTTGAAGAGTTTGGTATGGGTACTATGGATATCATAAAAGCTCTGTCTCCATTTCCAGGTTTCGGTGGAACAGGCTGGATGTGCGGAGGAGTAACAGGAGCTCTCATTGCCCTTGGTCTTTATTTTGGCAGTAATGACCTGCTTGATTACGAAGCAACAGGCCAGACCATAATGGCTGCCCGGAAGTTTATGCCCCGATTCGAAGAAACAGTAGGGTCTGTGGTATGCCCTGACATCCATGAAAATGTTGTATTCGGACGTTACATGGATCCAGCAGCCAGCCAGGAGAATATGGAAGCATTCGCTCATGCGAAAGGTTTTGAAAAGTGCGGTCTTCTGCCAGGGATAGGAGCCAGACTTGCCACTGAGATTATCATCGATAGTATGAAGTAAAATAAACCTGAAGATAATTTATAGTTATACAATGTCAGTAGCCTCGATCTATAGCCCCAAATAGGCCTTCTTAATGTGATTGTTCTGGAGAAGCTCACTGCTTTTCCCCTCCGAGACGATCCGACCGTTTTCCAGTACGTATGCCCTGTCAGCTATCTCGAGTGTGCGTTTAACATTCTGCTCAATCAATAAAATGGTAATCCCCTGCTCACGCAGGGTCTTTATGACTTTAAAAACTTCTAATACTAACCTTGGCGCAAGGCCAGACGATGGCTCATCGAACATGCACAGTCTTGGCCTTGACATCAATCCCCGGCCCATAGCCAGCATTTGCTGCTCGCCACCGCTCAATGTTCTCGCTAATTGTCCCTCTCTTTCTTTCAGCAATGGAAAAACCCGATAAACCTCCTCAAGCGTTTCTTCTTTCCTTTTCCATGCGTGGTAGGTATAGGCACCCATCTCCAAATTTTCACGCACGGACATAACGGGAAACAGTCTTCTGCCCTCCGGTATATGAGAAATACCGAGCTCCGCAATGTAATGAGGCGTTAGCCCATCTATCCTCTTGTCAAGAAACGTTGCACTGCCTGAAGCGGGACATAGCAAACCGGATATAGTGTTGAGAAGTGTCGTTTTACCCGCTCCGTTGGCTCCTACCAGGGCGACTATTTCCGCTTCATCGATTCTTAATGAAACACCCCACAATGCCTGAATCTTACCGTAAAAAGTATCGATATTGCATACTTCCAGCATGAGTTTACTCTCCTAAATAAACCTCAATGACCTTTTTGCTGGCAGCGATCTCCTGTGGAGTTCCTTCAGCAATCTTCTCACCATGATGGAGCACCATAATTCGATCACATATACTCATAATTGCTTTCATGACATGCTCAACCATGAAGATGGTAATTCCCTTATCCTGAATCTTTTTAACAAGCTCCATAGCCTGAGCCACTTCAGTGTGATTCAATCCAGCCATCAATTCATCAAGCAACAACAGTTCCGGCTTTGTGGCTAACGCCCTGGCTACTTCAAGGCGCTACTGGTTAGCCAGGGTCAAGTCTTTTGCAGGGATCATACTCACATTTGAAAGCCCCACAAACTCCAGCAGCTCTGTAGCCTCGCTGTTGGCATCTGCGTCAGACATGCCAGCTGGAGCTCCATACAACGATCCCAGCATTACATTCTGGAGAACGGATAAGTTGGAGAATACTTTAACAGATTGAAACGTCCTCGATACTCCCATCCTGCAGATTTGATACGGTTTTAAACCGCTGATCTTCTCACCTTTGAACCGTATGACCCCCGATTTAAGAGCAATGGCAGCAGATATCAAATTGAACAGTGTCGTCTTACCTGCCCCGTTGGGGCCGATCAGACCAACGATCTCACCATTGTCTACATGGAAGTCAACATTGGATACTGCAGCCAGGCCCCCGAAATACTTGGTCACCCTCTCACCTTCAATTACTCGCATGTTCCCCAGCTTGACCTCCCTTTCTCCACTTCTGTATCAGGCCTACCAGACCATTGGGTATATACAGTATAGAGAACACAAGTATAACACCGAAAATAAGCATATATAACTCGGCAAACCTTGTTATGAGAATCTCCTGTAGATAGGCAAAAATAACTGCGCCTATTACTGGCCCATAAAGCTGTCCCATGCCACCAAATATAGCCATCAAGACCGGCAAAAAAGAAAAGAGCGGATTAAAGGCGATGTACGGGTCAACATATGTCCATCGTGTGGCTATGGTTGCTCCAGCTGCTCCGATGAAGAAGGCGCTCACGGCAAAGTTGACAACCTTCACCAGGGTTACATTTATGCCTATATGGGCCGCAGCTTCTTCGTTTTCTCCGATACTCTGCAGCGCCAATCCGAATTTAGAGCGTCTTATAAAATAGGCCGTAAGCATTAACGCCACAAAAATGATGAGCATTGTATAATAAATAGTATTGTAATCTACGATGACAACGAACCGGCCACGTGTTTCCATTGCATGAAGCTCCCAGAACAGGAGAAGGTTCGAGATGAGCATAACGAGCCCAAAGGTAAAGATAGCGAAATAGATACCCCTCAGCCTCAGCGTCAAAGCGCCAACAAGGAGAGCAACTATTGAACTGATCAGGCCGCCAGAAATGATAAAGACAGGCAGTGGCAAGGTTTTCCCAAGAAAAGCCGCCGTATAGATGCCGACCCCGAAAAAGGCCGCCGTTGCCAGTGACATGTAGCCGGTAGGACCTGAAAACAGAGTCCAGCTTACAGAAAGGATGACATACATAAAGATGCTTGTCAGCAGTATGGGAGTATAACCTTTTGCGTAGAGGGGCAGAGCAGCCAACAGGACCAGAACAAAGCCAATGAATCCTATTGAAAACGACTTTTTAGAGGTAAACTTTATAATGTCCATTTCTCTACTTTCCCAAAATACCTGTTGGTTTTACCAGGAGCAGAAGTATGAAGATGATATAATAGGCAGCCAGCGATAAGCTCGGCTCAAAATATGTTACTATCTGGCCAATAATACCCAGTATAAAACCACCGAGAAAACTACCGGGAATACTGCCCAACCCTCCCAGTACAACCACGATGATAGCAATTATGGTAAATCCCAGACCCATAGTTGCCTGAATAGAGAAGCACATACTGTAAAGTACGCCGGCAAGACCGGTCAATAAGGTGCCAAGGCCAAAGCATAAAGCCAGCACCTGGTTGATGTTTACTCCCATAAGCCCTGCAGCATCAGGGTCCTGGGCCGCTGCCCTGATCGCTTTTCCCATTCGGGTACGGGCTAAAAAAACATAGAAGGCTACTCCTATACCTATGGCAAATCCAAGGGTTAGGAGGCGATTGGCGGAAAATATCGCCCCCCCCAGATTAACCGGAGACGCTAAAAATGTGTATCCCTTTGAAGAAGAACCCCAGGTTATTATGGCTATATTTTGAATGATGTAGAGGATACCAAAGGTTGCTAACAGGGAACTTCCCTCAAAGGCGGGTAATGATGGTGATGACTTAAATAGACTCCTGAACAAAGTTCTGTGAAGCAGATAACCTATTACAAAGATAATGGGACCGACAATGACCAGAGAAATCAGCGGATTAATGCCAAGTGAGGTGTACAGCACCCAGGTGGCAAATGCCCCGAGCATAATAAATTCACCATGTGACACATTCAATACCCGGGAAACACCGTACTGAAGGCTTAACCCCATGGCGATCAGGGCATATATGCCACCAATCAACACACCGCCAATGAATATATCCAGGACTGTCACTAAGTTCATAAATATAGCTTTCTAACTCTGGCAATTATGTGCGCAGGCTGTACGAATGCGCAGCGAAAAGCCTCCCAAAAAACATACTCTCTTCACAGGTGCCATTGTACACACTTGGACAGCCTGCTCATTTCTGTGTTTATTAAGGTGCTGGCCACGCTGGCTTGGGGTAGATAACTTGGTCTGTGGTAGCCTTATCCGTTGGGCCTACAACCTCATATTCGCCATTTTGCCACTGGCCAACCTGCCCTGGATGGCATTCTTTCGCCAGAAGTCCTCCGCCTTCACCACCGGCGGTCATATCAAACCAGGTATCTCCCAGAATCGTATCGAAATGTTCCTTGGCCATTATATCCCTGACTCTTGTATTGTCAAGGGTACCGGCCTTCTCTATAGCCTTCTCAAAACATTGCAGCCCTGCAAAATAGAAGGCGCCACCCCACCAATCCATTGCCCCCAGCTCCCAGCGTTTGATGAACCTGGCAATAAAATCGGCGATTTCAGGGGAGGATTTGGAGTTATAAGCGCCAAAACCCATTACACCCTCCAACATCTGGGGACCAAAGATGCCTTTAAAAAACTCGAAGTTGACCCCAGGGCCAAGTACCATAGCCTTTGGACTATAGCCAATAGCCGCTGCTTGACCAAGAACCGCCATGGTTGTGGGGGGATACACATAGCCACAAAGGGCATCAGCCCCGGAATCCCTGGCCGCCTTCAATACCAGCTCTACATCCTCACTGAAAGGCGGAACTGCCTCAGCCATAACTATAGTAATGCCTTTCTTCATAAATTCACTCAGCGATGAATGATAATACTCCACACCGTGGAGGTCATTGATGTAGATTATCGCTGCTGTCTTCACGCCTTTAGCCACAAGAACGTCAGCCAGGACAGGTATCTGGTAGTAATCAGAGTAGTTCAAGACACCAAACACGTAGGGCAGCTCAGGAAGCATAGCGGTGAGAGTTGTACAACCACCCTCGGCACCCAGGTATACATACTTGTATTTATTGGCCAGTGGGGCGGAAGCATAGAGGAAAGCGGTGGAGCAGTTGGGAAACAGGAAGTCAACCTTATCCTCTAGAATCAATTTTTCAATCAGTCTCGTCGAGGTGCCCAAATCACTTGTATCATCATATATGAGCAACTCTACAGGTAGTTTCTTGCCAGCTACATTAATACCACCCCTGGCATTGACTTCCTCGGCCCACATTGTCATAATTGGTCCCATTGCAAAGTCTCCGATTTGAGCTAATGGGCCTGACAGAGGTCTTGCCGCACCGATGACGATTTTATCTTTTTCAACCTTTGATTCCGACCACGCGGTGATAGGAAAGATCACAAAAGAAACTAACAAGATTATACAAAAGCAAAATTTTAAATGTTTCATTTTCTCCTCTCCTTTTTTAAATTGTCATATGCAATTGTTAGCACATGATTCATAATTTCAAAGCTGCAGACCACCTCCTTTCTTATTATATAACTTACTGATCATTGGGGCTGATTAAAAATTATCCCGCAATAACAATAGAAAATAACCTTCAAGCCCCAGCATCCCGATTATATCCCGATTGAGCGCTGCTGTTAAAATAAATAGAATGCATTCACTGAACTTATTCAGTCTATCATATTCACTGAGTTTGTCAACAAAAATAATATGATAAAAAACATCTTCTGATTTTGTATTTTACTTTTGGGTTAATAAAACCTGACAAACTACTCGATGTGTACATTTTGCGGTCTTTGAAACATCTGTGATAATTTTCACTAAAATCGAGGAGTATCTTTATGAGATGGTTGTGGAATGTTTCAGGAAAGCACTTAATCGATTTAGTTAAATAAAAAGTTTCTATTCTATAAAATAATAGAAACTTATATGGAGTGTGTGGATAATAAATAATCGTTCGGTTAATGGGGACAGTATACTTAATTATCATTACAAATATGGAAAGATAATTAAGTATACTGCAACCTTAATTAAATATAGATAACATCGGTGAAATTAGTTCTCAGTTATTCTTCCGAGACAATCATCGATAAAAAAGCATTTGGTTTATTAGAACCCTCACTTTCTTATCAGAATAAACTCAACCCTTCGATTTCGTGCTCTTCCTTCCTCCGTCTCATTGGTATCTATAGGGTACTTCGGACCAAACCCCTCATATGAGAGACGGTCTGCACTTATCCCGTTGTCTATTAAATACCTTCCCACAGACTCCGCCCTTTTCTTTGAGAGATTGAGGTTGTATTCTTCGCTTCCTATTGAATCTGTATGTCCCTCTACTATGATTGAGTATTTATCATACTTTCTTAATACATATATGATCTTATTGAGAATGGTGAAGGTCTTATCGCCTTTCAGGTTTGCGGTATTAAAACCAAACTCTATATTTGATACCTGGATCTTAAGCCCTCGATCCGTTGTGATCACGAGAATATCTATGGAGAAAGGAATTTTCTCGCTTTTAGCAGTATTGTTTACTGTATCAGTTGCCTCGAGGACGAGGTAATAATCTTCACCGCTATCCACAAGAATGCCGGTATCTGAAATGCCGTCCCACTGAATCTCCTCTTTCGGCATCTGCCTTCCTCTAAAGGTCTTGAAATGTTTATCGGAAGAGGTGTATATATTAGCCCTCCAGCTGGCTATGGAGGTTTGATCAATGATTTTAGGTTTTATTAAAAGCAGATCATCCTTTCCGTCCCCATCGGGCGAGAACAGCTTTGGAACAACATCAACATCGATCTCTGGAGGATCGTTGTCGATAATAAGCTCTTTCCTGAAGGAGTATGTGTTGACCCCGCTCCTGTATATCACTTTCAAGAAGTAGAAATATCTTCCGCTTGGAAGCTCCTTTGGGAGATGCTCGTAGGATTTTCCCTTCTGTGGCTTCCCGTCCCATTTTATTTCTGCAGGAATTGAGCGTCTCCCCCTGAATCTCCGTGCTGTATCCCCTTTCTCAGTCTGCACAATGAGATCCCAGGTATCGATCCTTGAACGATCGGATAATATCGGTTTGAACGTTATAGTATCAAAGCTTCCATCAGCATTGGGAGAGAAAGTCGAGCGATCCACATCGACCGATGCCTGCCGCTCCCTCACATCGAGTGCGATTTCCTTTACTGTCCTATCTGTCACATTACCTGCCTTATCCTGCCCTGTTATGGTGATGCTGTACACTCCCTCAGGGAGGACATTTCCGTTCTCACCCTTGCCGTCCCATTCGAAAACATCAGGAATATCCTTCCCCCACTCGATAGTTTTCACCACAATTCCCTCTATGGTGGATATGGTGGCCGTCCATTCGGCATCCTCTTCTGCATTGATCTCACATAGTACCGTATCCTTCACACCATCATTATTTGGCGAAAAGATTGTATCCGGTACAGTAACCTGGAGAAAGGGAGCAGTGGTATCAACCACAATCTTTCCCTTAACCTGAAGCCTGTACTTACCATTCTTTTCTTCAGTATAGAACTCATATACATAGTTCCCATTTGAAACGGTATATCCCTCATCACTTACCATATTCCATGAGATTGTTTCCGGGAGCCTGATACTATTGGCCTCTTCAGGCTTTCTGCCGGTTATCACCTTTATTTCATTCAAATGTGAATCCAGGACTACCAGTTTGTAGCCCCAGAATTTTTCGTCTGAGAAAGCTTCAGTGCTGAAAACAAACTCATCATTGATTCCATCGAAATTTGGCGAGATGTAAAATGTTTCCCCTTCTGTATACCTGAGAGAAAGGGTTTTAAACTCCTCAAGCTTTCTCCTGTCAGACGCGCTGAGAGGCTGCGGTTTGAGGATTACTTCCTGCTTCAGTGAATCAAGCTCAGAAGGCGTCACGGTTTTGCGTTGTATGATTTCCTCGATTGTCCTGTTCAAACGATCCACCTTTTCAATTGTAATCTCGAGCTTGTATCCCTCACGAACTTTCACGCCATTCTCGATCTTTCTTACCACAGCGACCATGCCTTTAGGAAGGCTTTCTGTATCCACCTCCTTCACATCCATCTTCACTCTTACTGCTCCGCTGGCAACCAGAACTTCCGTTCCACTCGTCTCTTCATGAACAAGGAATTCGGTTCCTCTCACTCCTAATGTAGCGCTCTGGGTCTCGATACTGTCGGAGCTGCTGTAAGCAATTTTTTGAACTTTAGTTAAGAGATCACCCTTGAAGAGCTTTATAAGAGAATCCGGCTCGCGATCGCTGGATGGCAGTAATGCAATTAACAGCTCAGTCCGATCCTTCATACGGAAAAGAGATCCTGAGCTCAACACAATCTCACAATAGCTGTCCACCCCTGTCCTTACCAGGGTTCCTTCTTCAAGCACATCACCAACCTGGGCCTGAACCCACTCCGAAGTTTCACTCTTTATGTAAACCTCTCCTAAAAGAAAAATTATCTTGGCGGTCCTCCCTTCCGGCAGCGATATCTGGGAAACCTCCTCAGTTGTGCACGAAGCGAGAATAAGAACAGTGGTTATAAATAATGCAGCAAACAGTGCAAGCCTTTTACGATCCATAAATATCCCTTTTGCAGTCCTGACATTGTAAAATAGTACTGCGCTTTATTATTATAGTACAAAATCGAAGGCAGCGCATAGGAAAGAGTTTTATGTTGAAGGAGTATGTAATGTTCATTGAAAGACAGCTGTTTTCCCTGTGGAGGTGAGCGGGATCGAACCGCCGACCTCTTGCATGCGAAGCAAGCGCTCTCCCGGCTGAGCTACACCCCCCATTCCTAGTAAAATATAATAGAATGCATATTATAATCAAATAATTTTAAAATGCCCAATCTCTTTAAAACATCTATTGACAAATATTTATATACCTCATTATTGATTATTTTCTTTCAGGTCGTCCTGTTGATTACAAGTGTTGTTTCACCGCTACCTGCGATATTGACAAATCTTCACTTTGACTTTTTCACTTCTCCTCAATACATTAAGCTCAAGAGATGAATTCAAGCAAATTATAGCTGCAAGCTATATGTAGCATGGTGTTATAATCTACTGTTTGGCTCTTCCAGTTATAAACCTATGTAGCCTATAGCTGGAACAGCACAGAGGGATTATCCCTCTAAGTGATATGAAGAAAAATACAAACAGGGCTCACCAGTTTGAATTTCATGGCCACACCGGCAGGTTCTCTTTGGAGCTGGCCGATAACTGTTTTACCGATGTTGAGGAGAATGAACTCTATGAAGTGGGTAGGATACTGTCGAGTTTTCTCTACGGCTTCCTCATCGAAAACAAAGAAACAAGGAGTAATTACCTCAATACATTTCACTCAATGCTGAGGGATATTGCGATCTTCATTGAAGATAAGGATCTCAATAATATCCTGAGGTTCTCGAACCGGGCGTTCCAGAATGGAGATTATGAAAACTCCCTCTTTCTCTCAAAACTCCTGCTGGCCCGAATCAATCAGATTATCGACGAAAAGATTGCAAACAACAGCAGAACTGTAGACAAAGAAATTATTAGCCTGCAGATTTCCACTCTCAATTTCATCGGCTATCTTTTCTCAAAGCTTGGGAAGAACATTGAATATGGAGTGAAGCTGACCAAATTCGCCAACACGCTTTTAGACGAATTCTACCTGGACGACAAGAAGTCTATTGCACTAAAAGCTGCCATATCTGACACCCTCGGTGTACTCTACATTCACAAAGAGGACTGGGCAAAGGCTGTCAAGAATCTTCAAACTGCACATGAGTGCGACAAAATACTCATGGCACAGGGGCAGATCGATGAAATAGGCTTCCGGCTCACCTACAGTAACCTCGGCTATGCAATTGTCCAACAGTGCGCCTCGCTCCTCGATGATAATAAAAAGAAAATTAACATTCATGTAATTGAACAGGATCTCGGTAAGGCAAAACAGTTGCTTATGAAGGTAAGAGTCGACCGTTCACCTCCTGTACCAGAGAAACTTCTCAAAGACCTTGAGCTCATGGCTGCACTGAAGCGAATGGAGGAGGGGCTCGCGCTTTTGAGTGAGGTCAGGAAGAAACTCCAGAAGAGATTGATATAGCGCTCTTCTTAATAGAAACCTCAATTATCCAGCAAATAGCTTCTCACAGGCGAAGTTGTATAGAACGAACCTGTTACCAGGATGAGATCGTCCTCCGCTGATTCATGCACTGCAGCATGGATTGCATCATAGATATCTGCTATCAGACGACAATGCGGCAAGAAACGCTTCGCTGTGTCGAATACATGGGCTGTATCGAGCTCTTTGTGAGTGACAGGTTCACAAACAATCATCTCGTCTGATACAGATGCCAGACTCCCTACGATTCCCTCAACATCTTTACCTTTCACTATACCAACTATAGTAAAGAGCTTATCATACCTGTACAGTGCCTTTATGGCACTCACGAGCGCTTCTGCCGAATCCCTGTTATGAGCAGAATCCAGAAGGAATCGTCTCTCTTTTTTTATTAGCTCGAGCCTTGTGGGAAAACAGATATCTCCAAATACGGATTTCATGATCTGTTCAGAGGGTAACAAATCAATAACTTTGAGGGCGAGCAGTGATGTCACTGCATTCTCTACTTGATGAACACCGGGTAATGATAAAAAAAGACCTTTGTAGGAAGACCCATCTATCATGGCATCGAACAATGTTCCTGTTTCATCCATCTCCTGAATTGTGTAAGAGCAGCTTTCACGGACATTGTAGTATTTACTTTTAAGCTTCCTGGACCTTTCCCTGAATATTCCCTCAACCTCATGCCGCTGGTAGCCTACTACCACCGGTTTCCCGGGCTTTATTATTCCCGCCTTCTCCTTTGCAATGAGATGGATCTCCTCCCCGAGTTTATCTGTATGATCAATACTGATAGGAGAGATCACCGAAACAACAGGATCTGAGAAGTTTGTCGAATCAAACCTCCCTCCCATGCCAGTTTCAAGCACCACATGATCAGCACCTTTGATGTTGAAGTAGTGCATGGCAGCTGCGGTAAGAATCTCAAAAGTCGTAGGCTGATTGTCTTTAGGAAACCTCTCAATCAGCGGGACAAGTTCATTGATTATCTCCACGATCTCGAGATCTTCGATCTGTCTTCCATCAACTACGATTCTCTCATTTACCTTCTCTATATGGGGAGAAGTAAATAATCCCACACGGAGATTTCGGGCCTCTAAGAGAGTAGCGATTATCTTGCATATGGAGCCTTTTCCCTTGGTGCCCGCAACATGAATGATTATTTTCCCCTGGTGAGGATTTCCCATAAGGTTCAGAAGCTCCACAGTTCTCTCGACATTGTAGTGGAGAGCCTCATATGGAAAAGATGAATCTGTCTCATAATTAATAAAGCTGTAGAGGTAATCGAGTGCCTCATCTAATGTCTTAAGAGATTCCACAAAGAAACAATTTAGAGTGAAATTAAATCAGGTCAAGCTTTTTATGGAATTAGGTTGATTTGTCTTTTTGCATTGTATAACTTTTTAGTAGTGCAAATGTCAAGGTTAAAACAATTTAAAATTTAAAGTTACCGTTCAAATATAAATCATCATATGTTATATAAATAAAGAGCGAAAGGGGTGATGAAGGTGCTCACAGAGTACAGAGATGAAGTTGAGCAACTGAAGAAGACCATTGCAGAAGGGTGGGATCGCCTTTGAACAGGCACACCTGATCGATGAGAAGAAAAAGCTCGAAGAGGAGCTTAACCAGCCCGATATCTGGAATGATCATGAAAGGGCGGGCTCAATAACGAAGAGGATCAAAAAGATTAAGGGGACCGTTGAGCCGTGGAGTCAGGTCAAGAGGGAGATCGAGGATCTATACGAGCTCTATGAGATGGCTCTCAGTGAAAATGAGGAGGGGCTCGAACCTGACATCCAGAAGGGAATAGAGGAGTTAAAAAAGCGGGCCGAAGCCCTTGAAAAACTAAGCCTCTTTACAGAAGAGAACGATCCATCAAACACCTACCTTACCATACATTCAGGAGCAGGAGGAACAGAAGCATGTGATTGGGTTTCAATGCTCCTGAGAATGTACCTCAGATGGGCAGAGCAGAAGGGCTTTGAAACCAAGATTGTGGACATACTTCCCGGGGAAGAAGCTGGAATTAAATCAGTTACAGTGTATGTAAAGGGTGAGTATGCACATGGGTTACTCAAGACAGAGATTGGTATCCATCGTCTGGTGAGAATTTCTCCCTTTGATTCTAATGCACGACGACACACATCTTTTGCATCGGTATTCTGTATGCCTGAGGTTGATGACGAGATAGTGATCGACATAAATCCAAAGGATTTAAAAGTAGACACCTACCGCTCACAGGGAGCCGGTGGACAGCATGTAAATAAGACCGACTCAGCCGTTCGAATCACTCATCTGCCGACCGGTATTGTGGCACAATGTCAGAATGAGAGATCACAGTTTAAAAATAAAGATATGGCCATGAAGATCCTCCGTGCAAAGCTCTACGAACATTTCAAAAAACAGCAAGATGAGGAAAAAAAGGAGCAGGAGAAAAACAAAAAAGACATCTCCTGGGGGAACCAGATAAGGTCATACGTATTCCAGCCCTATACGATGGTGAAGGATCTCAGAACCGGGGTTGAAATCGGAAACGCAGAAGCTGTGCTCGATGGTAAAATTGATGAATTCATCGAAGCAGCGCTTAAGAGCGAGGCTAAACTCTCCTGAATTTAGTTTCCGGTTCGTTTCTGTTGCAGATACATCAATTTATTAATGTACTTTAACAGAAATTGCGTTCTTCGAACGCTGTTAGTTCTTGGTGTAAACACATCAATTTATTTATGTGTTTACACCAAGACCTAAAGGTTAATAGAATGAAGAGATTAATGAAAATCATGAGATTCACTTCAATTATACTGATTGGTGTTATTGGTTTCTCATACCGGGGAATATGCGACTTTAACCCATTCGAGCAGAGAAAAATCACCATACTCCGGTTCGAAAATCAAGGGGAGGCGGATTACGACTACGTAAAAGAGAGTGTAGTAAACAGCATATACAACTATGCTATTTCCATACCATATGTATCCCTCACCGATGAGGAGATCATCTTTCTCCAAAACCTCTCAGACTTGGATGAATACAAAGACCTCTTTGAAGAAGCAGGTAGAACAATCAGATACAGGATGGAACCTTTTGTCACGAAGAAGGAGCCTGTTACAGGAGATTTCCCCATTTCAATACACGGTCATTATCTGGTTGAATCAGAAGATCAGGTTACACTCTCAATATCAGCATACAACCTGTTGACAAAGAAGACTTATACAGAGTATGAAACAAGCACAGATCTCTTCACTCTTATGAACAAACCTCAAACCTGGCTTGTTCCCTTTTTTAAAAATTTTCTAAGATACAAAACCCATACGGTAGCTATATCCGCCAACCCTTCTGACTCACTCATCTTTGCCGACGACAGGCTTATCGGTATCGGAGAGAGCTCGGAAGCACTCCTCTCACCCGGATACCATAGAATAACCGTAAGGAGAGAGGGGTACAGAACCTTCTCGGATCTCATACATATATCCAGGGACGATTACACGAAACACGTGGTGCTGAAGGAGGAAATACAGCAGACCGTCTTCTATACGACAACCCCTTCAGCAGTGAGGGTGTATTCAGGAGAGAAGTTCGCTGGAGAGACACCGCTTTCTGTCAGCATTACCACACAGGACCGCACACTCACCTTTGTAAAAGAGGGATATGTGTCTAAGACTGTATATACGAAGGAAGCAATGGAGGGAAAAGGAAAGCACCAGGTTGAACTCATAACCGAAGAAGATAAAGAGAAAATTCTGAACCAGGCCGAACTTCACAGAAAGAGCTCTGAGACCCTGTACTATACCGGAATAGGTATGCTCGGGTTATCGATAATCCTCGGGATAGAGCAGACAGCAAATCTTCAAAAAGCGGATCTGTACCGAGGAATTGACTCTGTAAAGCATTCACAGGCTCTTGACACGACAAACACCCTTAGCTATCTCACCGCAGCTTCCTCTGTCGTTACAGCAGGTATATTTGTTTTTTCCTTTATCGAAATGTTGAAGTACTTCAACCTTTATAACTACAACGAATCCAGTACAGGCGGTAACATACTGCAGAAAGAGGTGCGCTTTTAAGTGAAACTTAAAATACAGCTCGGTAAAAAGCTAACTCACATCTTTACGGGTAAAAAGGAAAGTACACAGGTCCTCTCCGATATCGAAGAGATACTTATTGCTTCTGACTTTGGTATAGATTTTACCCAACAGATAATTGAGCAGCTTAGTAAGAGGGTTGTCTCCAGCAATCCCGATGAAGTCATCTCAGAGCTTAAAAATATAATCAAAGAAAAAATGGTCATTGACTCTGAGATTTCTAGCAATCATCCTGATTCATCTCACGACTTAAGTCGTGAGATGAATCAGGGGTCCATAGTAGCTTACCTCATGTTTGGGGTAAATGGTACTGGCAAGACAACTACATGCGGCAAGCTCGCCTATAAGCTCAAGAATGAGGGGAAAAAGACGCTCATTGCCGCTGCAGACACACATAGAGATGCTGCAGTAGAACAGCTCGCAATATGGAGCAAAAGGGCGAATGTACCGATAATCAGCCAGTACCAGGGATCTGATCCAGGTGCTGTGGTATACGATGCTTGCGATTCAGCAAGGGCGCGCTCAGTTGATGCCCTCATCGTCGACACTGCAGGCAGGCTTCATAACAAGGAAAGGCTCATGGAAGAGCTTAAAAAAATTGTCAGGATCCTGGATAAGAAACTCCCGGAAGCAAAACTGGTAAAATTGCTTACAGTCGATGCAACAACAGGCCAGAATGCAATTGCCCAGGCAACACAGTTTAATGAATACGCAGGTGTTGACGGGATAGTACTGACAAAACTTGACTCTTCGGCCAAGGGAGGCATTGCATGCACCATCTCCGGCCTGCTCAAAATACCGATTCTCTATTCCGGGACAGGAGAAGGGATAGAAGATCTTGCTGATTTTGACGTAGACGAATATCTGGATATACTTCTCTCTTAATTAGTTCTTGTAAAATAATTGAGCTTAGTATGATCTAAAGTAAATTCATAATATATAATTCATTTTATAATTATAAATTAAAGAACTAAGATTTATCTAACAACTAAAGAATTGGTGATAACTAATAACCAATACAGAGCCGACCATTCAATGAAAATAGATATTGTTACTATCAACCGGCAACCGAGAAGGAGGTGTACATGGAAAAATTTGATCTCATAAAGCAGCTGAAGCAACCATCATCAGAAAAGATAGTGCTCCTTGTAATGGATGGCCTCGGTGGTTTAGCAAAGCAAAACAGTAAAAAAGACGACACCTTAAAAGGAACTCTTACAGAGCTTGAGGCTGCACATACCCCTAATCTCGATACTCTTGCAAAGGCATCAGAAACAGGGCTGATGGTTCCCATCCTTCCCGGGATCACACCCGGAAGCGGGCCAGGACATCTCGCCCTCTTTGGCTACGATCCTCTACAATACATCATTGGACGAGGTATTCTCTCAGCACTCGGGGTGAAGTTTCCTGTTCAGGATGGTGATCTTTGCGCACGTGTCAACTTTGCGACAGTGGACACAGAGGGTAAGGTGACTGACAGGAGGGCAGGAAGGATTAAGGATGAGATCAATAGAAAAATGTGTGAAAAACTGGCCACAGTCGGTATCGGTGATGTGCAGTACTTTATAGAAACAGAAAAAGAACACAGGGCTGCTTTAATCTTCAGGGGCAGAGAGATGTCTGACCAGCTCTCAGAGACAGACCCCCAGACAACGGGTGTTCCCCCACTTCCGGTACGGCCGCTCGATAATGAGAAGGTCTCAAAAGCTACAGCTGATATGATTAACAATTTTATAAAAAAAGTGGCCGAAAAGTTGAAGGATGAACATCCGGCCAATATGATTCTGCTCAGAGGATGGGCACTTCACAAAAAGATTCCCTCTTTTGAGGAGATCTACGGTCTGGATGCCTGTGCAATCGCTGGATACCCGATGTACAGAGGCCTCGCCAGCCTCGCAGGCATGGATGTAATCGATGTAGAATCCGGTGTCGTGTCACAATTTGAAAAATTGAAGGAAATATGGGGAACGCATGAGTTCTATTTTGTTCACATTAAGTATACAGACAGTGCCGGTGAGGATGGGGATTTTGATCGTAAGGTCTCAGTGATAGAGGAAGTGGATCAAAACATCCCCACGATTCTCAACCTCGAACCGGATGTGCTTGCTGTAACTGCTGATCATTCCACACCGGCAAGTTATAAAGCGCACTCATGGCATTCCTTTCCTTTACTGATCAAATCAAGGTGGTCACGTATGAACAGAGAGGTCAATTTTGGGGAGACCGATCTGACCAGGGGAACCCTTGGAATCATAAACTCGGTTGATCTCATGCCTCTCTTGATGGCTCATTCCGGAAGACTCGCTAAGTTCGGTGCCTGAAACACAGGTGTAAAAAAAAATTAATGTTAATTATTGACTACCTTGACTAAAAGTATTATTATTTACAATAATATTTAGAATATTTATCATTATTGATAGGGAGGCTATACCAATTGCCAGAAAAGATATATACAACCTATCAGATAGGTAAATTTTGCCAGGTAAACATTCGAACAGTTATTAGATGGATTGAGACCGGTAAGCTGAAAGCCTACTCAACACCAGGTGGACATAGAAGAGTAAAATGGAGCGACCTTGTTAACTTTCTCTCACAAAACCAGATGCCAATACCGAGAGAACTCGAAGAGGCAAAGAGAAAGAAGGTCTTGGTCGTTGACAATGAAAAGCAGTTTATTGAAAAAGTAACCAAGGCGCTCGGTAAGGTTCCGGATATAGAGGTAAAGACAACGGCTTCTGGATTCGATACTGGTGCACTCGTGGCTGAATGGCTCCCTGATTTAATCCTGCTCAATTTCATAATTCCAGAACTTGACAGCTTCGATATCACAAAAAAGATCAGGAGCAATCCAAGGTTCAAGAAGATCCCGATTATTGCGGTAATATCCTCTACCGATCCTCATGAACTTGAGAAGGTGAAGAACTCAGGGGTGGATACCTTGCTTTCAAAGTCAATAGAGGTTGAGAGCTTTCTGAAGAAGATCGATC
Source organism: Spirochaetota bacterium (assembly GCA_020342115.1). Classification (GTDB taxonomy): domain Bacteria; phylum Spirochaetota; class B62-G9; order B62-G9; family DRHN01. Next base: position 3,443,309 of record CP070841.1, on the reverse strand, counting down.
GGTTCATATACACATCAGCGTAGGTCTACTAAAGAACCAACGATTGTTTTAGAGGGCAGACGGCCCTGGCAGTAAACTTCCACCAGACTATACGAATATTTCCTAATGACAAATGTCTATTTTATCTCTATAATGATGAAGAGCTAAATTAAATTTTATTTGCGAGAAGGGTCCTTTGAGAATCAAGCTCCTGAGAAACTTGCTCCTCAGGGGCAGGTTTATCAGGAGTCAGTTTTTTTCAGGATAAGATTCTCGACGCACATCCATTAAAAACAGTAAGCCTTTCAATACGGAGCCTATATGGAAGGAGTCGATGTAGAGCTTATAAAGGGTGATATCACTGAGAGATCCGCAGATGCAATCATCAACACTGCAAATAATATGCTCATACTCGGGTCAGGGCTTGGTGGTGCAATAAAGTCCAAAGGTGGAGCTTCAATAGTTGAAGAATGTACACAGCATGGTACGATAGAGGTGGGAGACGCTGTTGTTACTAATGCGGGAAAACTGAAATCCAAGTATGTTATTCATGCTGCGCTTACCGAATTCGATGGACCGATTCTAGAGGAAAACATAGTAAAATCACTCCTGAGCAGTCTGCGTCTTGCTAAAAAACATAAAATGAAGAGTCTGGCAATTCCGGACATGAGCCTGGGAATCGTTCGATTCTCCCCGGAATTGTGCGCTCAGGTCATGCTCACAACGCTAAAGAAGTTTTTAGAAGAGGAGAATAAAACACTGAGAACTGTTGAAATAGTTGTCTGGGACATAGAAACATACAGGATCTATAAAAAGGTATACGAGGAAATAATCCAGTAATAAAACAGGACACTGCAGGGACGTAACATGAACTACATGGCATTCGTAATAGGTATTGTTGTTCTTGGGTCACTCTTTGTGTTTGTCTATCTCAAGCTTTTCAAAAAACCAAAAAAACTCCAACGAATCTGGGAACAGATCCAAGCAGGAGACTATAAAAATTCAATTAGACATCTCAAAACTATCATATACAAACAGGGTGGTTCGGTAGATGCTCATTTCCTTCTTGCCGAGTGTTACAGGAGAGAGGGAAACTGTCAGGTCGCGGTAGTAGAATACCGGTACTGTTTGAAGATCGGAAAAAAGCCTTTCCTTACATCAGACAAGGGGATCAGGGAGGGTCTGGTAGAGTGTTTGCTCAAGCTCAACAAGGAAAATGAAGCCCTCACCGAACTTCTGGAGCTTGAACGCCAGGAACCAAAGAATCATGAATACCTCGTCGCTATTGCTAAGATTTTCTACAAGAAGGGAAATCTAGAACAGTCTGTTACCTATTTCGATAGAACCATAAAATCAAATCCCACCAATGAGGAAGCTCTCGGTTATCTGGGTATGATTATGTATCATGCAAACCAGATTAAAGAAGCGGTTACCTACCTCACTAAAGCAATCAAACACAATCCCAGAAACTACAGGTCGTATTACTATCTTGGTAGGCTCTATATGGATGGTAGAGATTTCCCAAGGGCAATAACCTACTTCGATGCTTCTCAGAGATCACCCGAATTCCGCATAAGAGCATATCTGCAGAAAGGCACCTGCTACAGGGAAATGGATGAAATAAACAATGCTATCGAAGAGTACAAGAAGGGCATTGCCGCTGCAACTGGAAAGGATCAACCCATGCTGCTGGCCACTAAATACATGCTCGCGGATCTTTACGAAACACGAGGGAAGCTTGCAGAAGCAATTGAGCAGTGGGAGGGGATCAACAAGACTAATTCCGCCTACAAGGATGTACCAAAAAAGCTCGAACGGTATCAGGATCTCAGGGCCGATGACAATATGAAAGATTTTCTGGTGAGCCCGCTTCCTGTATATGAAGGAATATGTCTCGATATTATAAAACATCTTGGTTATGAAATATCAGATATGAAGCATATCAAGGCGAGTATTACAACCATACTTGCCATGCCAAAGCCATCGGTGATGAGAAATGTAAAACGACAGAGGGTGTATATTAAGGTATATAGAGATGCCATAACACTCGGCCTCAATGTGGTAAAGAAGCTACTCGAGGAAGCGAAAGCGCTCAGATGCCAGAAAGCGGTATGTATTTCTCCACTTAATTTCAGACCCGAGGCCATGGAGTTTTCTATGACAAGACAGATTGATCTGATCGGCGGGGAGGACCTCTCAAAGATCCTGAGTGACATAAAGACACAGGTTTAGTTTAGTGTTCGCCAAAAACACATGTCGAACACTAAACTATATTGGAGTTTACTGCGTAAACTCCAGCTACTTCACTTATTTAGCCTAAAAAACACGGCGACCACCAAAAGTACACGAAGTTTGCTGCGTAAACTCCCTATTAAATTTATTTCTTTATTTCTTCGAAACAATCATTTCGGCAAACTTTTTTCCGAACTCCTCTCCCTTTTTCAGGTCTTCATCTGTGGGACCGCCGTTGAACTCGTATGATTCGATAAGCTCCCAGCCCAGTGGTTCAACGATCTTCTTGATGGTTTTCAGTGCGCCTCCTCCCCAGCCGTAGCTACCAAAAGTTATCAACTTTTTATTCACAATGCGCTTCAAGGCTGCATAGTTAAGCGTATCAACCATAGGAGGAAAGAGGGCGCCTTCATAAGTCGGCGCACCCACCACAACGCCGTTGTACTGCCAGAGCGAGGGGAGAATATAACTCACATGGGTGCGAGCAGTATCAAAGATCTCAATCGGGATGTCTTTGAAAGAGATGCCCTGTGCTACCGCATTCATCATCCTCTCTGTGTTTCCGTACATCGATCCATAGAGTAGAGTCACTCCAGGTTCTGCCTCGCCCTGTGCATATCCTGCCCATTTCTTGTAAAGCTCAACTATTCGCAAAGGATTTTTTCTCCATATGTGCCCGTGTGATGGAGCAATTATCTCTATATTCAGGCCGGCCAATTTTTCGATTGCTTTAAGCGTAGGCCTTGAAAAAAGGGCAACGATGTTTACATAATATCTGAGAGATTCTTTCTCATAGAAATCTATATCTTTGCAATCATCATCGAATATTGCTCCCCGAAGAGCTCCGTAGCCTCCGAATCCATCACAGGAAAACAGGATGTGTTCTTTATTGTCGTAAGTCATGATTGTTTCAGGCCAGTGCACAAAGGGAGTAGAAAAAAACTGGATCTTTCTATTCCCTATATCCAGCGACTCACCATCTTCGACGGTGTTTACATCTTCTGTAATTCCATAGAACGCCTCGAGCATATTCTTCAACTTGGCTGAACTCAGGATTACAACCTTTGGATTCATCTGCCGCAATATCCTTATTACTCCGGAGTGGTCGGGCTCAATATGATTCATCACCACATAATCAAGCTTAGAAATCGGGACAACTTCCTTAACGTGTTCGAAAAACTCATCGGTTTTAAAGGATTTTGCCAGGTCAATGAGCACCTTTTTATGATCATCTATGAAATAGGAATTGTATGAAACTCCTTCCTGAGTGATTGGCCAAATACCTTCAAAAAGATCGGTGGTTCTGTCGTTAACCCCTATCCAGTATACGCTTGGTCTTATTTGTACTACGGACATATCTTCCTCCACACAATAATAATTCGAGAGTTCTTGAAATCCTGTAGTTTCTCTTGAATGCTCCTTTCACTGGAAATATGAAAAAATTTATACGTAAGTCCGGCTTTGGACAAGGCACATTCTTAATCAAAGAAATTTTATTGTTCACATTGATACTAAACTACTGACAGCACATGCAGGCGTCTGTAAGTGGATAAACATTTAGAGAATTCCGGCCTGAAAGAGCCCCAGGATAATTGCTGCTACCACCAGCAGTAGAGATAGCCTGCCGAACCAGCGGTGTGTCTTTCTGTAAAGAGGTTTTCTTTCTCTCTTTGCTTTGAGAAATCCGAATCCGATAACGGGGCTTGCTATAAATACTACAGCGCCTACCAAGCCAAAGTAGGAATGGACAACTCTTATATGTATACCTGTAGTGAAAGACACCAAAAAAACAGCACTTCCAACTCCATATACCCCGAGGCCTGCTGCAATTAAACCAAGAACTTTATGCGTTTTCAGCCACCATTTTCTCCCCTTCATGAAGCGGGCTATGTAGCCAATGAATGCCATTATGACAAAGGCCAGAGACATTGAAAAGATATGGATTCGCAAAAAAACTCCAGGAGGTGGTCCGGATCGTTCCCTTTCCCGGGCACCGGTCCAGTTTGCACCCGCAGCCTTGTGAGGTCTGTCGAAATCATCCGACGAACTGTATGCCCATATCAATTTGTTACCAAGGCTTTGTGTTATAGGATGATCATGCGCATCATCGGTTTCGAGGGGTCTTGAAAACTCTATATAGGTTGCACCATTAAACTCTGATCCGGCATATTCGAGAATATCATCGGTCCCTCCAAGTTCCACATCGGGTGGGTGCGGTCCATACAAATCTATTGAGTGTGTATCTATCACAGATACTTTGCCATTTTCATCAACTGATCCAAAAACCATATCCGCATCATCCATCACTTTTTTGGGATCAAAGCCCACTGATACCCATCCTTCTGTTTTTGCAGACATAGCCATATATATGGTTGATCCTTTAATTATCCAGGAAAGGGTATAGTTTCCTTTATCAGCAGTAAGGGTTTCAGGATACTCTCCCTCCTCGATTTTTCCGTCAATAGTTTGCGCCCGTATGGTGCTTGGAATGAAACTCATGAGTAATATAATGGAAGCTGCTATACACAAGAGTCTAATACCCATATTTATACTCCTGTATACAATCGAGTCAGATTGAACAGGTGGTTGCTTTCGTTGCGATCATTATGCGAACAGTCTATCCTGAAAAAAGTTTTTTGTCAATAATCGAGATGTGCTGAAAGTGTAAATGAAAATTTTTATATGAAGCATTGGTCAATACCCCAATGTTTTATGGAAATGGGTAAAAGTACATTCAGAATTTCTCGTATAAAAAAAGTGCAGCAACAGCGGATTAATGTAAATAGCACCTACGGCTATCTCTCCACCGTTGCTGTACTTGTTTAAGCAGTTACATAACCTCCTCTATTCGCTTGACCTTGATCGTATCGTTGCTCAAAATTGTACCGGAAACCTGTAAAATATGATTGTCTTTCTTATTGGTGTTTTCGAAGTATTTAAGGGCAAGCTTGTTTCCTTTCGTGTCCAAAGGATACGAGTCATAGCCTCCTGAGCCGTTCTTTACCATGACAGAATATCCGGAGTCTATACAGGGCTTCATAAGGGCACAATAAGTGGTATGCTGTTCCGGGTTATTAGCCATGTCTGCTCCATCAGCAGCAAAGTCCATCTGGATACAAAGGTTGTCTGCTACAACACCCGTCCATGTCTTGTTTTCGGCAAAAACCGGAATTGCAGAAACAGATAACAGTACAATCAGCCCTATTGCAACTTTCATAATATTCTTTTTCATTTTGTTCTCCTTGGATGGTAATAATACATAATAATATATTATAATTCTTGACAGATCAATATAAATCTTATAATTTTTATGAGGTATTCTTACTTACATATACTCCATATTTTATTCATACGTTACACAATAATTTTCCTTCAATGCCTTGCTTTGAAAACAGGAATAAATATATTATATATACAAACTGTCAAAAATACTCCTGAAGGAGAAGTGCGATGAGAGTAGTAGTTGACAAGGATATTTGCGTGGGAACAGCAAACTGTGTGGATATATGTCCTGAGGTATTCGAGCTTGTGGATGCCATATCCAAAGTGAAGGTTGGCACTGTACCTGAAGAGCTGGAAAAACAGGTACGAAAAGCTGTGGATGAATGCCCCGTATCTGCCATAGAAATTACCGAAGAGTAGAAGCTTTTTCTTTATACATTACTGGTTCAATAAGAACTATTATGGCTTAATGGGATAAGATGTCTGTTCCTATTGAGAGAGGTCGAATCCCATATCTTCAAACTGATGGGGATCAATATTTCTTCCCTCTTTCATTCGCTCACCAATCAGTATAATATCTCTTGTGTTACCAACACCGGCTACTGCACTCAAAGTGCTGTTTATATAATATCCTGCGACAAAGCTTTTTTCTTCAACGCTTCCCCGAAACACAACCTGTTCAAACTGCCTTGCATACCCGATATATTTAAGGGACGTTCCAAACTGATTGGTCCAGAAGAAGGGCATCTCATTATAGTTCTCCGATTCATCCAGCATGCATTTTGCGGCATGCTGCCCCTGCCTCTCTGCTTCAGCCCAATGCTCGATACGTCTGGGATTCCCTGTCCTCGGATCAGGAACAACGGCTATGTCTCCAGATGCATATATGCCCTCAGACTTTGTCTGAAAATGCGCATTCACCGAAACAGCTCCGTTTTCAACCAGACCGCTTTCTGAGAGAAAATCCACTGCAGGGATCACCCCGATTCCAATTACAACAATATCCGCTTTAATACTGCTCGAGTCATCAAGCACAACTTCATTTACACTGCCGTTTCCCTTGATTTCAAGTGCTTTGCGCCCCATATGGAAATTAACCTGCTTTTGCTGGTGAATATTCTGTATCCATCTACCGATTCTTTCTCCGAATACAGCGGCCAAAGGCACCTCTTCAGGGCCAACCACATGAACCGAAAGGCCTCTATGCGTCAGTGCAGCAGCAACCTCAAGGCCGATAAAGCTCGCACCCAGTACCACTGCCTGTTTCGCATTCTCTAAATCGGAGATTATGCTGTTGCAATCGTGAAGAGTTCTCAGGTAATGACACCCTTCCATATCGCTGCCTTTAAGATTCAGCCTGCGCGGAATCCCGCCTGTTGCTATCAATATTTTATCAGCAGTAAGGCTTTTGCCATTCTGGAACGAAACTGCTCTCTTCACAGGATCCATGGACTGAACAGTATGACCTGTTAAAATTTCTATATGAAGTCTATCATAAAATTTCTCTCCGCGAAGAGGGAGCCACTTTGCCGGAGCTTCTCCTGAGAGAAAATCCTTTGACAGCATTGTGCGGTCATAAGGCAGCTGGTTTTCCGATGTGACCATTATGATTCTTCCTGCAAAGCCTCTTCGTCGAAGCATTTCAGCAGCAGCATTCCCCGATGCCCCTGCCCCGATGATCAGGAAGGTTCGATCATCTTTTCCTTCGGGCATCGGTATGATATTCGACCCTGCTTTCCGGACATACACCTCCCCATCCTTCACCATGGTTTCATAAACCGGCAAGTTATTCAAAGCAGGTGCTGAGACCATCTGGCCTGTTGTAACATCGAACTTTGCATTATGCCACGGACAGGTAACCACACTATCCTTCAGAACACCTTCAGTGAGAGGTGCCCCGTAATGGCTGCATTCGTTCCCGCATGCATGGATCTTTTCTTTTATTCGTACCAGCATCACCTTCTTTTCGTCCACAATGACCTGTTGTGGTACTCCTTCCTTCAGATCATTATCCTTAACCGTTTTATACCATTCATTATTTTCCATGATTTTCTTCCTTACTAATAATTAATAATCAACAATGCACTAACAGCCCAGTCACTTGGGCGACTCCCTGTTGTATGGCTCTCAGTCATTTATCAGGATATTCTTACCTCAAATAACAAACTCTATGCCTTTTCAGCCAGCTTTTTTGTACTCTCATGTACGTGTAATCCCCTACCAGTCTCTCTTCTTCTAATTATAATTCTTTATCCCTGAATTTACCAAGCAAACCTACCAGCTCTTTAACTTGAATTGATTCAAGATTTTCAACTGCTTCAGTTATTCTTTCACGGTGCGAATCCTCTATAAAAGGCTGCTCTGTCCGGCGATGAGCTTCCGCCGCCAATCATTGTGCATGTACCAGATGAATCAAAGTCCTTGATCTGCTCTCGAATAATGGAAACCGGCTCTCCATTAAGCGCCCCTATTGCGCAGCCCATGGAATCCAGTACCCTTATTTTCAAGTGTTTTACAGCCTCCCGGGAAAGATCACCGTACTGAGCTCGGACTATAAATCGTGCCAGCTCTTCCGCTTTTGTCAAGAATGCATCTCCTTTAACCGGAATAAGGTAAATACCGTCTTGTGTCGAAGCCCTCACCTGTTATTTATGACCAGCCTATCGATATAAAAAATATAGGAGGGTACACCGTATATAACAACTGTTGTTTTACGGTTTGCTTAAACCGAAAACTTATGCTTTTTGGATACAAATTGCATATTATATTAAGAAATAGAAAAAACAGTATAAGGATTATCGAATATGGATGTAAGAAAACAGCTCGAAGTGGATGACAGCAAATACCATTACTTCAGCTTAAGGGCACTTGAAAAAATTTTACAAAAAGATCTATCGAATTTCCCCTTTTCATTGAAGGTCCTCCTCGAAAACCTGATACGACACCACAAAGAAAGAGCAAGCTCAGATGATGAGATAGAAGCCATCGTTTCATGGTCTAAGAATAATGTTCCGGAACAGGAAATAAGTTTTTACCCTGCACGGGTTGTAATGCAGGACTTCACGGGTGTGCCTGCGGTAGTCGATCTTGCAGCCATGCGCGATGCATTAAGCAGGGCTGGCGGAGATCCGGGTAAAATCAATCCCCAGATCCCGGTTGATCTCGTTATAGACCATTCCGTTATGGTAGACCACTTCGGGAGTGAGGATTCTTTCCAGATAAATGTAAGAAAAGAGTTCGAAAGAAACGCAGAGCGATACCGCTTCTTAAAATGGGGTCAGGAGGCCTTTGAGAAGTTCCGGGTTGTCCCCCCGGGCACAGGCATTGTGCATCAGGTAAACCTCGAATATCTTGCCAAGGTGGTATGGACAGAAGCCTCAAATAAAAAAACCATGGTATATCCGGATACAATGGTAGGTACTGACAGCCATACCACCATGATCAACGGATTGGCAGTGCTTGGATGGGGTGTGGGTGGAATAGAAGCTGAAGCCGCTCTGCTGGGCCAGGCAATTACAATGTTGATACCACATGTTGTCGGATTTGAACTTACAGGACAGTTAAAGGAAGGGATTACTGCTACAGACCTGGTCCTTACTATTACTCAAATTCTAAGAAAGAAAGGCGTCGTTGGAAAATTCGTAGAGTTTTTTGGTTCAGGTCTGGATGATCTCACCATAGAAGATCGTGCAACAATAAGCAATATGTCACCAGAGTTTGGCTCCACATGTGCAATTTTTCCGATCGACGAAAAACTGCTTGATTACCTTAGGCTCACAGGACGAGATGAAAAAACAGTAAAACTTACTGAAAAATATGCAAAAGAACAGGGTCTGTGGCGCGATGAATCATGGCAGCCGGAGTATAACGACACCCTAAAGCTTGACTTGAGCGATGTAGAACCATGCATGGCAGGACCAAGACGCTCACATGACAGGGTTTTATTGCGTGAGGCTAGTGCTGCTTTCGAGAAAACCCTCTCTGATTACTATCAGGTCAAGAACCGGGATGAAGAAGCTCAGGTAGAGGGTAAAGATTACAAACTGAAGCACGGAGATGTTGTTATTGCAGCCATCACCAGCTGTACCAACACTTCAAACCCATCTACCATGCTGGCAGCCGGTCTTCTGGCAAAAAAGGCAACCGAGCTCGGCCTTAAAGCCAAACCCTGGGTAAAAACATCGCTCGCTCCGGGAAGCAAAGTTGTCACTGAATATTACAAGAAGTCAGGGCTGGACAAGGATCTCAACGCCCTGGGATTCAACCTGGTGGGATATGGATGTACCACATGTATAGGTAACTCTGGACCGCTTCCTGAGTCTATTCGAAAGGCGATAAAATCGGCTGACCTTGTAACATGCAATGTGCTTTCAGGAAACAGAAATTTCGAAGGACGGATAAGCCCAGACTCGAAAGCCAGTTATCTTGCTTCTCCGCCCCTCGTAGTGGCATATGCCATTGCCGGCTCTATAAGAACTAACATACACACCGATCCCATAGGAAGGGATAAAAATGGAAAAGCCGTTTATTTAAAAGATATATGGCCAAGCAATGCGGAAATAAAAGAAGCTGTGGAAAAAAGTGTTGATGCAAGTATGTTTAAGACACGCTACGCTGACGTGTTTTCAGGCACCAGAGAGTGGCAGGAATTTGAAACATCAAAATCCAAAACCTATGATTGGGAAAAATCAAGCACCTATATTAAGTCCCCGCCATTTTTCAAAGACTTTTCTCCCTCAATACCAGGCTTAGAAGAAATCAGGGGTGCCCGCTGCCTGGCCATTCTTCCTGACAGCACCACTACGGACCACATATCTCCAGCCGGAGTCATTCCTACTGATGGTCCTGCAGGAAAATATCTTATAAGCAACGGGATTGAGCCTGCGTTGTTTAACTCCTTCGGAAGCCGGCGCGGAAACCATGAGGTAATGATGAGAGGCACTTTCGCCAATATCAGAATCTTGAATAAAATGGCAGAGGGTACCGAAGGTGGCTTCACCAGAATGCCGGATGGAAAAATAATACCTATTTATGATGCTGCTGTAATATATTCGAATGCCAACATACCCCTGCTGGTTTTTGCAGGTAAAGAATATGGCACGGGGTCATCAAGGGACTGGGCTGCAAAAGGCACTCTCCTTCTTGGAGTAAGAGCAGTAGTAGCAGAAAGTTATGAACGTATTCACCGATCCAATCTAATTGGAATGGGAGTTTTACCTCTCGAGTTTATGAAAGATCACACTGTCAAAGGTATAAACATTACAGGTGGTGAAACTTTTGACATTCTAGGTATTTCTGATCTCAAACCAAAGGGAACTGTCAGGTTGAATATTAACAGAGAAAATGGCCAATCGGAAAGTGTTACGCTGCGCGTTCGCATCGATACTGCAGGGGAGTATGAATACTACAGACACAAAGGCATACTGAATTATGTACTGCATCGGCTTTCCGCCTGATGGATCAATGCAGCTGTTCATGAATCGGCTACACCGGGTTTTAACAAACCAAGTACATATGGTTACTTTATACTAAGAAGTTTACTCTTTTGCTCTAAATTGCTTTACCTCAACATCTGCCTTTTATTATTGAACCTAGGGTTCAATCAATACGGCTGGCAGATCTTTCTCCAAAATCATTACCGGTGGACTGGTGTTGAAGACAGTCTTTCTCGGTCGAGGCCAATCAGGGCCAGCATTGTCACCCTGTTCAAAAGGGCCTATATCAGGCAGCCCAATAGCTTTATCATTAAACCCAGAAATCCACACTCCCCCATTTATTGCAGGACTTTTCTTTTTTAACCCAAAGTCAAGATTACCAGTATCATGAAAGAGTAATTTTTCAATACCGCTTATCTTTATTCCTTCATTACGCATAAGTGCATCGAGAATTTCCCGGTCAGCTTTTTTTGCTACAACGATATTGCCCGCCGCTTTAAGCAGAGTTTCTGAACCCTGCGGCCCTGTAGGCCGCTTCAGGTACTCTGAAAAAATAAAGATGTTGTTCTTGAACTCGAAAGTCTTCAGCCATTCCTGAGGCCAATGCCTCTCGTTACTGTTCTATATAGTAAATCGATATTCAACATATAGGCCTGTTCTTCAATAAACGATACAATCCTTTACAACTACTTCAAGAAAATTAGTAAATTCAGTCATCCTGTATGCCGAATACCCTCCTCGCAGTATCAGCAGTGTTCGATGCAACCATTTCAAGAGACTCACCTCTCAGGTCCGAAATGAATCGAGCAATGAGTGCGACGTTTGCGGGTTCGTTGGGCTTTCCCCTCTTGCCTTCAGGAGATAGGTAGGGTGCATCTGTTTCAATTACAAACATATCTTCAGGCACCATGCGGGCAACATCTCTAATTTCATAAGATTTTTTATAAGTAATATTTCCAGCAAAGGAAAGGACAAATCCAAGATCAAGCAACCTTTTTGCACTTTCCATACCTGATGAAAAACAGTGAATTATACCGCCTTTTGCTGGAATATGCTCTTTGACAATATCTATGAGATCATTATCTGAATCCCTTGTATGAATGACAACAGGTAGATCAAGATCGTTTGCCAGCTCGATCTGCTGTATAAAAAGTGTTTTCTGCTTCACCTTTGAGCCATACAGGTGATAGTAATCGAGTCCGATCTCTCCTATTCCGATAACCCTCTGCTCACCACGACACTGCGCCCTAACATCATCGATATCTGCTGGTTTTCGCTTATCTGCATAGTAAGGAGGAATCCCGGCTGTCATATAGACTGATAGTGGGAATCTATTCGTGAGTTCATGAGCAAGCGCTCCCCTCTTTAGAAAATCGTGGGTACCTACCGATATATCTATCAGCAGGGATACTTTTTTTTCAACTGCATTCATTGCGATAGCATTAATATCTATTTTATCGCTATTCAAGAGTATGAGATGACAGTGGGTATCAAATAGCATTATCTGAGAAACCATTAATAAAATAGTTGACTTTATATATCAATATAGTAACATTAGAACACTAAATTTCAAGAGGGCAAAGGGTGTCAGAATATAAAAAACTGGAAAAAAGACTATTCTCATACCTCAAATCGCATCTCACTTTTCTCAAACGATGGATCGTATACAGTTACAAACGTTTTGCACAAAAGGGAAACGAGAAACTCACAGTCATGCTTATTCCCCACTCTGAGAAAAAGATATTCAATTTCCAAATTTCTCTTTTCACCATAGCCTTCCTTATTATAGTCCTTTCAGGAGTTGTGGTAACATTCTTTATCTCAACATCACGTTATACTATAACGAAAAAAGAGATGGAGACACTTATCAATACTCAGCAGGGTAACATCGATGCGCTTGATAGTTTCGAGGAGGAAATCGCAATACTCAATAAATCTGTAGTTGATTATAAAAATAACATCAAGGATATCATCGAACTCCTCGGAGCAAATGAGTCAGAAAATATCTTTGGAATGGGGGGACCTGAAACAGAGATTAAAAATATTTCAGAGATCATAGGCTTAACAGACAAGGCGAGTTATGAGAATGAACTTGAAACAATAAAAAAGATAAATGCCGACATACTTGCAAGTGATAGGGTTTTAGTGAACTTCAAAAAGTTTCTGGAAGCCAGGGAAGAAATAATTCAAAAAATTCCCAATAACTGGCCAATTATCGGCGGCGGTTTTATCACTTCAAGTTTTGGCATGAGACGTTCTCCTTTTACAGGTAAACTGGCAATGCATCAGGGAGTTGATGTTAGCTGGTGGCCGGGGGCACCCGTAAGAGCTACTGCTGACGGGATAGTTGTCTTTGCCGGCATGAAGGGCGGATATGGGAGAACAATACAGATCCAGCACGAATACGGTTTTCAAACACTCTATGCCCACTGTTCTAGCCTTCGTGTTTACGAGGGACAAAAGGTGAATAAGGGTGAAATTATAGCATTTCTGGGTAGGACTGGACGTGCTACCGGTTTCCACATTCACTACGAAGTAAGAATCGGGACTAAGGCTGTGGATCCCATGATTTTTATGACAACACGATTTTAGATTTCACCTTTGTCTATCGTTAAAAGCTATTATATTATATATTCATATTTACCCGTCAATCATAGAACAATGGAAAAAAGTGCTCAATATTCTCACGAGGATGCTTTTGTCAACAGTATTATCGGGGAAGGAACCACTCTAAAAGGGGAGTTTGACCTCAACGGTCTATTAAGAATTGACGGATTTTTTTATGGGAAGGTTAAGACAAACGGAAAAGTTTTAGTGGGAAAAAATGGTATCGCTGAATGTGATATTTTTGCAGGGACAATAGTAATTGGGGGGAAAGTAAAGGGATCACTGATAGCTTCAGAGAGGATAACACTTTTATCCACCGGAGAGCTCATCGGAAATATAATAACACCGCGTCTTGTGATCGAAGAGGGTGTAATATTCGATGGCACCTGTGAGATAATCGAGGATAAAGATAGATTGAAAAAGATAAAAGATCAATATTTTGAAGAGACAGCTCCTTTAAAAAAGGAAGATGATACAAAAAGCAGCGAGGCTATAGTTACTCATACATTCAACCAAGTAGCTGAGACAGTTGAGAAAACAAAGATAACCTAAATAATCCCCACTAACCACTAAGACCTTTCCATTATCTAAAATCAAAGAGGAAGTACATTGAGAGAGGGGTTTTTTATAGTATTCGAGGGCCCTGACGGATCAGGAAAATCGACTCAGGTTAAGCTCTTATCGAAACATCTCATGCAGGATGGGCACCACTGTATGGTTACAGAGGAACCTGGCGGAACCGATGCAGGGAGAATCCTTCGGGATACAATTCTCAATCCCAAAATGGAAATATCAAAAAAAACAGAACTCTTTCTGTTTCTTGCTGACAGAGCCGAACATGTCAACAAAGTCATTGAACCTGCATTGAATGATGGAAAGGTTGTGATCTGCTCGAGATATTTCTATTCCACTTTAGTGTATCAGGGAATCGCGAGAAAGCTTCTACCCTACAAGCTATTAACAAAACTCAACATGTTTGCAGTGAATGATATCATCCCTGACGTCGTGTTCTATCTTGATTGCAGCCCTGAATATGGTCTCTCAAAGGCAAAACAAAGCTCTCAAGTAGCTTCGAGCTATCATAATGGTGATCGAATTGAGAGAGAAGGAATCGAATTCCAGGAAAAGGTGCGAGAAGGTTACCTCAGGATTGCGCGACAGTTTAAAAGTATCTTTGTTGTCCTTCCGCAACAAAAAAGTATAGAAGAGGTTAGCGATCGAATATACCGGGAGGCAAAAAGGAGGATAGAACATGATTGAGATAGAAAAGACTGACAGGGATAAAAAAAGCCTCAGTGTAAAGGGTAAGAAAGGAAAGAAAAAAGTTTCATCGTCCATCAATTTAGTTCATTCAAGGTTCTATGATGAGCTCAAGCTCGCAGAGGTTGAGGAAATTCATATAGAATTCGATAAGCTCGTGCAGGAGATTACACGCCAGGGAGAGAAGTTTTATGAGAATCCCAATTATGAAGAACTGAAGCATTACAAATCAATGATTAGAGAGTTTTTGAAGTATGTGACAGATCGTATGTTCTCATTGGAACACTACACCGGAGGTAAATGGAAGCAGAAAATATACACAGTATCAAGAGTTATAGATGAAAAACTTGCTGCTCTGACCAAGCTCGTACTCTCCCAGCAGATCGAAAACATTAACCTTCTTGAAACCCTCGATGAAATAAGAGGGTTACTCATAGATCTCTACAAGTGAGGTATCGTAATGTCTGATGATAAAGGTCTTGTCGTTGCAAAACTTATCTATAACAATGCAACGCATTTTTTTGAATTACCCGATTTCGAGATAGCAAAGGGATATTTAATAATCATCGAAACAGAAAATGGTCCTGAAATAGCATCCGTATCAGGTATCACCTATACAGTGCCTGAAGATGTACAGGTTGGAAAGATAATTCGAGTATGCAACGAGGATGATCTCACAAAGATAAAGGAAAATGAAAAGCGCGAAGAAGAGGCTTTCAATATCACACTGGAAAAGATCAAAAAGCATAACCTCGATATGAAACTCGTTAATATACACTACTTCATGGATGACAACAAGATAATCTTTAACTTCACAGCCGATGAGAGAGTTGATTTTAGGGAACTCGTAAAGGACCTTGCCTCGGTGTTCAAAAAGCGTATTGAGCTCAGGCAGATAGGAGCACGCGACGAGGCTAAGATCGTTAAAGGATTCGGAATATGCGGCAGAGACTTCTGCTGTAATACAGTTAAGAACGAGCTGAAACCTGTTACCATAAAAATGGCAAAAGACCAGAACCTTACACTAAACTCATCGAAGATCTCGGGTGCATGCGGGAGGCTTCTCTGCTGTCTCGCATACGAGCACGACTGCTACTGTGAAATAAAGAAAATGTTTCCGTCAGAAGGCAGCACCATCGATTATGAAGACAAAAAGGTTACCCTTACCGAAATAAACATACTCAAGATGATAGGAACACTCAAGACAGAGGATGATATCTATATTCAGATCCCGTTAGACGAACTACCTACTTTAACGAATGATTCTGTGGAGAAGAAAGAGCCGGTTACAAATGAGGGGTAATCCTATTCCCCTTGATCAACTCCAGCCCCTTTTACGTAAGCAGAAGGAGAAAAAAGACCTCGTTGTATTTGAAGAGTATATCTACCCGTAGAACCGTTTCATGCCCAACTCCTCAAGAGCATCTATTTTTGTTTCAATCTTCCTGTATATCGAAGGGAATCTTTCCTGAAGGGTCCTTATCTTCTCAAGATATTGAAAAAAGAGCTCCTGGTATTTCTTGTGACATATCTTCTTGAGAAGATCCGGAAGTAAGGAATTGAAATAGACAGCATCCTCACCCTGCTCATCGATGATCCTTATAACCTCATCGATTTCCTCAGTTTTATCCTTGCATTCACATAAAAGCAATCTCTCAATAAGCTCTCTTTTTAATTCCATCTTCTGCTTTTTATTCAGGTCATAGCCATCGATCTCTTTTCCTACTCTCTCACCGTCTATCCTGTAGAACCCTCTTGTTTTTAGCCATATTGCACTACCATTGAATGAATATCCTATGCAGCCGCTTTCCTCGTTTATCTTAAAGTGATTCTTCAGTCTACTCTTACAATAGCCTCGCTTAAGCTGGAGAAGAAGCTTTCGGTGTGTGATGACATCATCAATTCTCTCAATATCTTTTTTCACACTTCTGCGTTCTGTATCTATAATTATTACAAACTCAATATTGTTATTTAAACGTCGCAGGCTCTGTCTCCCACCTCGGTACTTCACATATTCATTGGTAAGAAGACTTATCTTTCCTTTTCGCGCACATACCTGAATCATCATTTCAAATGGTATTGTCCCCTCTGTGCTATAGCTGATAAGAATGAATCTTGAGTTTACATGTTCAATAAGGTCTTCGAAAACACTATCTGCTTTCTCACTGTAACAATAA
The DNA here is from genome assembly GCA_020342115.1 of Spirochaetota bacterium. Classification (GTDB taxonomy): domain Bacteria; phylum Spirochaetota; class B62-G9; order B62-G9; family DRHN01. The sequence goes on along the minus strand of CP070841.1, from coordinate 3,426,397 downwards.
TCCGACTTCGTATTTACCCAGTCCTTTCTAATTCCTGCTCTGTTTTTCTTTTCTCCATCAATTGAAATAATCTTGTTTAAGGGGATTCCATCCCACAGAGCAATCGTATTGAGAAGATGATAATTACTTCCATATTGGTGCTGATTATAGGGTGGATCAACATAAACAATATCAAACCTGTTTTCAGAAAAGAAATCTCTTTTTAAAAGCTGATTCGCATCCTCTTTATATACATCCATCCTGCAATTGGAATCGATGAGAGAAGGATATACAACAGATATTGGCTTCATAATCCTTCCAAGCGCATCTCCCGAGTGTCCTCCAAACCCCTTGTGAAAAGCCTTGAACACTCCTGAAGTGTTTGTATGGGTTGCAGCCTGGTATAAAAGAAGGGCTAAAAGAAGTACTTTCTCCCTGAATAGTGTATGATTGCTAGCTACCTCTTCTTCAGGATAGATCGATTCAATCTCATTTCTTATCTTATCGATCATAAGACCGTTGTAACGTGTATAAAAAAGTCGCTCGGTTTTATAGTCAGGACTAGAATCATCTCTCGGACAAAAATATCTGGCAATATACTCATCTTCCTGGTCAGGCTGCGGGAGATTATTCAAGTATGAGATGGCCTTCTTCAAGCCATCTAACCGACTATACATGCCTCCAAGCTCTTTTTCATTTATACAGAGAAATGCATAGGTAAGTACATATGAGTAGTACTCCCAGTCATTTGCATGCACCTCGAAACCCAGGTGCTTTGCAAGACGTGAGACAATGCCACTTCCGGCAAAAAGGTCCAGAAATCTCTTTCTTCCGAAATCTTCGCTCTTATCTTCCAGCACCAACCTGACTGCACCCTCTATCAGTGGTAAAAGCCTCCTCTTGTTGCCTATATAGGGTATTATCTGCTCAGTAAGATAGGGTGTTTTTTCATACCTCTTCATTATCCAACCCGGGTAAACCAAAAACATCCACAGCCATACTTCTGCTCATTCGCGATCATAGGTGATGCCTTGCGTATCAATCCATTTTGACCATTATCAGGAATGAGGGAGAACTCCTTGAGTTCAAGACCAGAAAAATAATCTATAATCTGTTCGTAGGAATAGATACGGTGTGCATTAAATTTAATTCTTGGTTCTCCAACAGGAACGACGAATAAAAGATTTCCATCATTTCCAAGAATCCTCTTTAGCTCTCCTATTGCCTTAAGGTCACCATCATAGTCGAGGGATTCACCGTATCTTCCAAGTCCTATATGCTCCACAACATGCATACAGGAAACCGATCTTGCACTTCCCGTGGCAAAGGGGAGAGAGAGTATGTCTACATAGTGTGAAGAGAGGTTATGCAAATTTATCTGAGCTGGACGGTAATCGTAGTATTGTACCCGAATGAATGCTGAAATGATAGTTGCGAAACGAAGATCAGATGCAAAGTCTATATGTAATTCAGGCATCGTTTGTGCGAGTATTCTCGCTGCCCATGAAGTATGGTAAACATAATGATGATCAAAATGCGAAGAAGCGGTTCGATCACGGAGACATGGATAGAGATCTGTCCATCTCAGAGGAAAACGGGGACTACGTGGTTTTTCAATTCTCCTAAACTGTGAAAATTCTTTCAGAAAACTAAACAGTCTAAAAAATCCTGACATGAAAAGCACCTAATCCTTACAACTATTGCTTTATAAAACAATTATTATCTGTATTAAGTAATATTATTAAAAATATCTAAAATGCGTTTTTCCATTGTGTGATCTCGCAAAACTCTCTCAAACCCATTTTGTGCAATACGCACTCTCTGCTCTTCGTGCTTTAAATAGTACTCCGCCTTTCTTGCGGCATCTTCTGCATCCTCATAGGTGACTATTTCTTTTCCAGTTTCAAAATAATTCGATATCTCTTCAGAGTCCTTAGTGAGGAGAAGACATCCACATCCCGGGGCTTCAAAATCCCTTCCTTTCACCTGCACCTTTTCTCCCTTCAGTGCAGCAGATATATTGAGTGCTATCCTGCTTTCATTATATATTCTTATAAGATCCGACTGGTAAACCCTCGTTCCCTTGTCCCACCCCTGTCCAAAGGTGGAAACCTCAATACCGGACTTTCTGATAGTATCTATAAATTCCCCCCTCTCGCCATAGAAACGTCCGACAAAACTCATATCATAAATTTTAGGAACATCCATTTTTCCATAGAGAAAATGGTTGCATCCCCACTGACTCATGAGTACTGAATCGAACCCCTCTTCCACTCTTTTCTCATAACCTCCTCTATGAGTGGTAACCACATAGTTGAAGTTTTCCCAGACAGGTCTGGTCTGCTCATATCTCCAGTGATCATCAGCAAGCCATATAATCGTATTGGCGTGAAGCATATCTGAAATCTCTTTCCAGACAACATGCTCGACCCAATCGAGATAGTGAAAATAAAAAATTATGTCTGGACGATAATAATATACCGCCTGTCGCAACATATTGCTCATTGTGGATTTTCCGTATCGGTGGAGTAAACGATCATAGTCGAAATATATCAACGAGTAGTCACTCATTAATCCCATGTTGAGTAGTGTGTGATAGAAATTATAGTGCTCAAAGCTCAACCCCCAATCCCTGTTTCCATAATCATATCTCGCACCAACATAGAGCACGGTTCTCTTATTACCTGCAAAATGCTTCTCCAATTCTTCATGGATTAAAACTTCAACAGATCGGTTATCCAGAGCGCCACCCAATCTATTCACTATCCTTGTAAAACTGTTCATCTGCCAATCATAGAGTATACTTGATTTTTTACAGCAACATGTATCGAAAGAAAACGAAGGTTTGTTCCCCTGCAAACTGTATATATTGGAGAGCCAGTATGTATCTCGGTTCTCGCTTTCTCATCTCCTCAATAATTCGGTCGAGCTCATCGTTTGAATAGAACTCTATTTTAATTGTACCCCTGCCCTTCCTGTAGTCAATAACTACTTTTGTGCCGAACCTCTCCCTTAGCTGATCCTCTAGCTCCTCAATGAATGGTTCCTTTTCACTCACCTTTGTTCCACGTGGAACATCTCTGCGCTTTGTCATCCTCTCCACATCTCTTACTGAGAGTTTGTCATTAATTATACGTTCTACAAGTTTGAGCCTTTGCTCTTGATTCTTGAGACTGAGCAGTGCTTTGGCCTGGCCTACAGATATTGTTCCACGTGAAACATACGTCTTAATTTTATCAGGCAGATCGAGAATCCTTATCATATTTGCTATATAACTTCTCGACTTCCCAAGCCTCTTTGAAAGCTCCTCCTGTGTGATCATATCTCTTTCGAGGATTATCCTGTACGCATCTGCTTCTTCAATGGGATTAAGGTCTTCCCTCTGAATATTTTCTATGAGCGCAATATCAAATATTTTACTATCAGGGTAATCTTTTACTATAGCGGGTATTTCCAGGAGCCCAACTCTCTTTGCGGCCCTCACCCTTCGCTCTCCAACAACAAGCTCATAGTTCTGCCCTGAGCTTCTCACCACAATAGGCTGTATAATTCCATTCCCCTGAATAGACCTGGCCAGCTCTTCAATCTTATCTCTGTCAAACTCTCTCCTTGGTTGTTCCTTTTTAGATACTATACGATTTATCGGTATGCTTTTAACACTTTCCCCTGCTATCTCTGTTTCAAAAGGTTCTGAAAAAAGGGCATCCAATCCCTTACCAAGTGCTCTTTTAGTTTTACCCATTTTCAATTAGTTCCTTTGAGAGATTAAAGTAACTGACTGCTCCTATGCTGTTGGGATCGTATGTACTTATGGGTTGCCCGAAGCTCGGAGCTTCTGCAAGCTTTACATTCCTGGGTATTACTGTTTTATATACCTTATTCTTAAAATATGCAATCACTTCCTCCATCACCTGTTTTGAGAGGTTGTTTCTCGTATCGTACATTGTTAAAAGCACCCCTTCGAGTCTCAGGGTAGAATTAAGCCGCAGTTTGACCAGGTTGATTGTTTTTAATAACTGGCTGAGCCCTTCGAGGGCATAATACTCACATTGTATTGGAATGATAACTGAGTCAGAAGCAACAAGCCCGTTTATAGTGAGAAGACCGAGTGATGGTGGTGAGTCGATAAAGATAAAATCATAACTATTCTTTACAGCATCAACTATTCTCTTGAGTTTGTATTCCCTCTCTGTCATATTAACTAGCTCAACCTGTGCACCCGAAAGGTTGATATTGGAAGGCATGATGTGTAAATTCTCTAATCCTGTCGGATATATGATTTTATTTACTTCAACCATCCCCATGAGTGCTTCATACAATCCCTTTTTACTTCCATCTTTACCCATTCCAAGACCAGAACAGCTGTTTCCCTGTGAATCCAGATCAATGACAAGTGTTTTTCTACCATATCTAGCTACATAAGCGGATAAATTAACAACCGTTGTTGTTTTTCCAACCCCTCCTTTCTGATTTGCCACTATAATTGCTCTTCCCATGGGGTACCTTTTCAAGCTAAGGTAACTTGATTAGCTCGGAGAGGGTGGGATTTGAACCCACGGTTCCCGAAAGGGAACAACGGTTTTCGAGACCGCCCGATTAAACCACTCTCGCACCTCTCCATTGAGACTTTAAGCGTTGTCCTTCTTTTTTTAGAAGCATATATGAGGTAAATTAGTTCCTGGTGCAATTACACCAAAAACATAGAAAATGTCGTGCCCAAGAGGATTTGAACCTCCGACCCTTGGATCCGCAATCCAATGCTCTGTCCACTGAGCTATGGGCACACAAATATCGGAGAGGGTGGGATTCGAACCCACGGTGCCCGCAATGAGCACAACTCCTTAGCAGGGAGCCCGATTCGGCCGCTCTCGCACCTCTCCTTATAACTCTAATTTTACTTCATGTCCTG
>CP070841.1:3411379-3421409 GCA_020342115.1 Spirochaetota bacterium | reverse complement strand
GAACCACATTATTCTTCCCCCTGGATTGTTTATATTCGTCTCTGTTTTCTGTCTTGTTATGCTTTTTCTGGGGAAGAATAAACTCACAAGAATAGTATTGCTGGCCAATGTTGCGTTGTTCTATCTGTTGGCAGTAGAACCTTTAAAAGACCTTTTGCTGCTTCCTCTGGAGAATCGATACCTCCCACTGGAAAAGAAAAACCATGCACAATTGAGTGCAATCGTTGTACTGGGGGGCGGGATTATATGCCGTTCTCCTGAGGAGCAGGGCAGGGGGAGTTTGGCATCCGATTCTTTGAAGAGGATTGTATATGGAAAGAGCTTGCATGAAGTATATGGCTTGCCAATCATAGTGAGTGCAGGCAATGTTACAAAAACGGCTGATTGTGAACCTGAAGCATTGGTGGCAAAAAGAACGCTGATAGGACTCGGGGTAAATGAGGAACAGATTCTTTTAGAAGATGAGAGCAGAAACACCTGGGAAAATGCCCTTTACATTAAAAAGAAATATAAACCTGTGAAAGTCCTGCTGGTTACCTCTGCATACCATATGAAGAGAAGTATGTACTGTTTTAAAAATAATGACATACAATGTGTGCCTGCTCCTACTGATTATAAGTCAAACAGATCGGGATATACCTACAGAAGTTTTATACCGGATATGGCAAGCTTTCGCGGGTCCTATCAAGCTCTGAAGGAGTACATAGGACTTGTTTATTATAAAATCCGGTACAGATAAAGCTAACCAGAAGACAGTAATTTAATTTTAAACGAATATATTTAGTTAATAGGATCTTTTGATAGAAATCGGTTATGAAGAAAGAGCAGTGCGTTTAGGGCCGTAAGAACGATGAATCCTGCAAACCCTGTCACTCCGATTAAAAGATCGTTCCCACCCTTCACCACCATGATTGCAAGCCCTGCAGTAGAGTTGAGCGAACCGTGTATGATAGCGGCGGCAATAACCGACTTTGACTTCATTCGCACATAGCTGAAGATGGGAGCAAGAAGAATACACCATACAATCATCATAAACACGCCGATTATCGGGTGCTCAGGATAATTGTGCCCCTGCAGTATGATAGGAGCATGCCATAAACCCCAAATAGCGCCAGTAACTATGGAGGATCTGTAAAATCCCATTGCATTAAGCTCTTTTTGTAGAAAACCCCTCCATCCAAGTTCTTCTCCAAAGCCGGCAACTGCATTGATTGTGGGACCCACAGCAAGTCCCTGTATCAAGCTAAGGATAAGGGGATGAATCCGTGCCTGAGCAGTCTCGAGCTCCATCTGGGTGATCTGTTCAGGAGTGAGAACTGTTTTGAATCTCTCTACAAGACCGGCAAGATCCGCTGAGTAAGATACGTCCCGGAAACCAAGACTCACCCCCATTGATGCGAAAGAAATAACAGATGGGAGAAGCCATGCTACAAGCCACCATACATTGAGCTTGAAAGTTATGTTATAAGGTTTTATAAGAGCCTCTTTGTAGACTGCCTTTTGGACAATAAAGACTGCGATCATGGGAATAAACATATAACCAATAGCCATGATGAAGGCAGATGGGCTGTTCCACTTTCCTCCAAATGCATAGAAGAGGCCTGCAAGCAGCCAGCTGAATGAATAGGTCAATATAACAAAGAGAACGGTTTTCTTTATATTTATGCTTTTCATTTTTCTCTCTCTCAGTGGAAAAATAATATTACGAACTTCGAGTTTTTATATTTTATTGAGAAGTTTCTCTTATAGTATAAGAATTCTACTTTTCTAAAAGGTCCTTACGATTAATAGTCCAGACAATCCTTAGGTCGTGACGACCTAAAGGTCCTACATATGAATGCTTCTTTTTATTCGTTAACCTTTTCTACCAAATTGCTTTAATATCGACATTCACTTTATTTCACAATTCTTCAATCCTGGAAATGAATGATTGACTCCTCCTGAAGTATCTTTCGGGCTGATTTTGTTCAGAGGGCTTTGTGATGATGAACTCCGATGCACTCGTATCTCCTGCAACGTATTTTGATTGCTCACCGTCGTACACGAAGTATGATGCTCCGGGCTTTATATATTTAAGAAGAGCCTCTATCTCCGCAACTGTTGCTCTTATTATGAAATGTACATGTCCATGATCTCTATCGATCTCAACATTATTCTTTTCCGGATGTACGTTTCTGACGCAAATGGAATAGTCCGATATGAAGAGTTCATTGGCAATCTTTTCGATGGTTTCTCTCATATAAACCCTTATAGTTGTCGTATCCTTCCATCCATATATGGCAAATTGTTTTTCAATCTGTTCTGTTGCATGTGGTGATTTATCCCTTGTCTCGTTGAGCTCTTCGTAGAAGGAGATTCTTCTTTCTATCTGTTCTTGCGTAAAACTGTGAGAGAGAGGACAGCTCCCATTAGGATGTACTATTTTCTTTTTGTATCCTTGAGGAGGATATGAGGATTTTTCGTTCAGTTTCATTTCGCTTTAAGGGTTTAGACCTTGTTATATGTGTGGTAATAGACTACTATTCTCAATCTAGTATATCATATTTTACTATTTTATTAAATTAGTGTAAAAGCACTGGTGTTTAAAGCTATCTGTTGTGCAGGCGGTTTTTTACTCAGTGTATAATGAAATACTGTTTTTCGAGATGTAAAAGAGGATTTAAAGATGTCATTGATTGAAAGAGTATGGAAAAAGGGAAAGGATTTTCTTGGTGTCGATTATCCCATCATTGCAGGGGGTATGACATGGATAAGCAATTACGAGCTTGTAAAGGCAGTGAGTGATAATAAAGCCTTTGGTGTTCTTGCAAGTGGTAACATGCCCCCTGATCTCTTTGAAGAGGAGGTTGATCGATGTGTAAAAGGAATAGATCGTCCATTTGGAGTGAATCTTATTACGATAGCACCTAACTTTGAGCAACTTCGTGAGATACTGAAGTCAAAACAGGTTCCTGTGGTGATCTTTGCTGGTAGCTTCCCCAGGAAGCATCATGTTGAAGATATGGCTAGAGCTGGGAAACGTACGATGGCCTTTGCATCTACAAAATCAATAGCTGATCAGATGATAAGATTTGGAGTCGATGCATTGATTCTGGAGGGAAGTGAAGCTGGTGGGCATATAGGCTACGTTTCACTCACAATCCTTCTCCAGCAGGTACTTTTTCGTGTAGAGGATGTTCCTATCTTTGTGGCAGGCGGGATTGCAACAGGAGGTATGGTTGCACATCTTCTTCTCATGGGTGCAGCAGGGTGTCAGCTTGGAACCAGATTTGTTCTTAGTAAAGAGTGTACAGCCCATGAAAATTTCAAGCAGGCTTTTATCAAGGCCCGAGCAAGACAGGCAGTCAGCACTCCTCAATACGATTCAAAGCTTCCAGTGGTTCCAGTGCGTGCTTTGAAGAACAAAGGGATGATCGAGTTTGGTAAGCTTCAGCTGAAGATCCTTAGAGAAATCGAGGAAGGTAAGATATCAAGGGATGAGGCGCAGTACCAGGTTGAGAACTATTGGGTGGGCTCCCTTAAGGAAGCGGTGATTAATGGAGATATTGACTACGGTTCTCTTATGGCCGGCCAGAGTGTTGGGCTTGTGAATGAAATAAAGCCCATCAAAGAAATTATTGACGAAATCGTTAGCGACGCCGAAACAGAACTGGAGAAAGTGAAGGCCAGGCTATGTATTTAAATCACAATTGATGATGAGTGCAACAGCCTTTGTATAGTAACTCGGTCAAAAAGATTTCACTTTTTAAGTGCGATACTTTTACCGAGCTCATAAGCTTCCTGCATATACTTTTCCTTCTCTGCTATTTCTCCCTTTTCAGTCAAACCAGGAACGATAATCTTACCAATAAGGCTCATTTCAAGGTATTCAAGGCACTTTTTAAAAGTTTGAATTAGAAGCGATGCTGTCTCGATATTTTCATCTTCGAAAGGTACTGCGATGACAGCACGTTTTCCTCTTATCTTTGCTCTGTTGGGAGGACAGTTGAAGTACACCAAACGATCTATAAATAGCTTCATAAGCCCTGTTGGGCCGTACCAGTAGACAGGCGTTCCAAAAACAAACAGGTCGCTCTTTATTATTCTTGGATACAAGCCTACCATATCATCGTCTTTTGGGCACTCTTCCCCCTTCCAGCACCGATGACAGCCATCACACTCTTTGATCTTGAGATCAGTAAGAAAAAGGACATCAGCTTTTACACCTTCTTCTTGAGCACCTTTAAGGATATTGTCAACGAGTATATGAGTGTTTCCATTCTTTCGAGGACTTCCCATAATTCCGAGGATACTTTTCATGCCGAACCTTTCTTGTATATAATATTATAGAAACCTAATAACCTATTTTACCAGTTTTAATCATCCTGTGCCAGCTTGCTTGTTTTTTTAAATGTGCAGGTATTTGAAAAATTGGAATTGCGAGCAGGATAAATACAACTATAAATCCTCCGTGTTGAGTAAAAAACATCATGTTATAATTCTCGCTCCATGGCCTGATAAGGGTAATGAGAACACCGCAGAGCCATACAAATGTCAGAAAACAATAGAATGCAAGTGCAAGAGTGTCGGTTTTTTTGATCCTTTTGTGAAAGATAATGAGAAGCAGACTGTTGCCTGTGAGAAAAAGGGAGAATAAGAAGTTTATCCAGTCGATGGATACCACTATGGTTCTCGGCGCATCAGGTATGTAGCTGTACCATCTATATTGATAGGGAATGACGAAATGCAAAAGATCAAATCCCATGATTATTGCAAGCCTAGCACGCATAATAATTGAAGCATACCGTTTCATGAGTATATCTTTTAGAAGAAGCCGATATCATTGAGCGTTACAACACACTTACCCCCATGAATAACTTGAACTTTTAAAAGCCCCTCAGAAATGAGAGGCTTTCACGAGTTTTTTTCCAAGATCAAACGCCTTTTCCATCACTTCTTTATTGGCAGATATTTCACCTGCATCCATGGCACTTCCATATACCATATCTACTATGTGAGCACCAATATAGTTGAACGCATCCTGGAATGTCCTGAGTGCGTTCACTGCTCCGGAGGAAAACGGATCGGGGTCGCCATAGGTCATTATAATGCCGATCCTTTTTCCTTTTAAGTTATGCTCTTTTGGGGTGCCGAGTGCATAGCAGCGGTCGATAAAAAGCTTGGTCTGAGCAGATACGGTAAACCAGTAAACAGGTCCTGCTATAACAAGTGCATGTGCTTGGACTAGTTTTGGATAAAGAATCTGCATATCATCGTTGATAACGCAGTATTTGTCGATTGCTTCCTGGCACTTATCGCATGCTCTGCACGGTTTGATATTCATATCATGAATAAAAAAGCTTTCAGACTCTGCACCGGATGACTTTATACCATCAGCAGTTTTTTGAGCAAGGATCGCACTGTTACCCTTTTTCCTCGGGCTTCCCAACATTATCACCACATTTTCATTAGCCATATTCTCTTCCCCTTAAAGATATGAGCGGTTCTTACTGAAACCGCAACAATTTTTTATGTAAAAATACCAAGGAATTTAAGCCCATCTCTGATGAAGAGAAATGCGAATACAAGCAGCGCGACTCCAAGTGATCTTATTATGTATAAATAGACTCTGTCTTTGATGAATCGTTTGGATTTGTCCACTATCACCGATACGATGATTTTTGATCCTATCAGAAATAAGTAAAACCCGAGAACAAAGAACACTGCAGCCACAATATTTATTGTATATGCCCTGATTGTGGTTGGAGCCAGCACTGTAATCCAGAAGATGTATGGAGAAGGATTGAGAAGATTGGTAATAATTCCCTTTCTCAGAGAACGCACCCCACCTTCGGATCCGCATAATTCGATGCCTTTTACTCTGAAACTCTCGTATGCAAGATAGCAGATAAATGTTGCGCCTGCTATTGAGATAATTCCGAGAATGAGCTGGTAATGAGCAAGCTTTGCAAGGATAAAAACTGATGCGAATACAATCGGCAGGTCTGTGATCAGCGGTGCAAATGCTACAGAGATTCCTTTTCTTCTGTCATGTTTAATCGTCTCTGAGATCACCAGAGCGAGTAATGGACCCGGTGTTATCCCTGCAACTGAACCGAATACAATACCGGAGGTTAAAAACTGTATAGATTCACCCATTGGTTTCATCGTATTAAATGCTAAGATTATATGGGTGATAAGATTAATTGCAAGTACTAAATACGTGTTTTAATCTGATAGCTTTCCGAGATTATCGGTTCTTGATAAAAGTCCCGTTTCGATACTCCTCAAAAGCGATATCCAGCTCCTCTTCTGTGTTCATAACGATAGGACCGCGCCAAGCCACAGGCTCTCCTATTGGTTTACCTGAAACGAGTAGAAAACGGCCGGCATGTGCTTTTGCAGAAATCTCAAGTAGTTCACCATCTTTGAAGATAACGACTGTTTCTTGAGAAAAATCCTTATTCCCGGAAGATGGAGTATATACGTTGCCCTCGTATACATAAGCAAAACAAGTGTAGCCCTTTTTCACACTATGCTTGAAGGTTGAGTGAGGTGAAACAGTGACATCGAGGTATTCAGGATCTACCACAATATCTCTGACAGGTCCTTTTTCCTTTCCGTACTCTCCACATAGAACCCTCACGGTTACGGCATCGTTTAGCGAGACTTCTGGAATTTGGTCTCGTGCTATATCCTGATACCTTGGATTCATGAACTTGTTGGAAGCTGGTAGATTGGTCCAGAGCTGAAAGCCCCAGAGTAATCCCTTATCCTGTCCAGGCATTTCTGAATGGATGATACCGCTGCCTGCAGTCATCCATTGAATCTCTCCACCCTTAATTATGCCGCTGTTTCCCATGCTGTCTTGATGTTTCATGTTTCCATGGAGCATATAAGTGACTGTTTCAATACCGCGGTGCGGATGCCACGGAAACCCGGCGATATAATCATCCGGGTTATCTGAATGAAAATCATCTAAAAGAAGGAAAGGATCTAAAAGCGGCACCTCGTAGTAACCGAATGCGCGTTTTAGATGAACTCCGGCACCTTCGATAGTAGGCTTACTCTTCAGTACTCTATCAACTTCTCTATATTTTCCCATCAATGTTTCTCATCGGAGAGTGAATCAGCAAGTTATAATTGGATTACTCTTCCCGTAGCAAAGTAATCCAGCTTTTCTTTTAGTTGTTCTTTTAATAAGATATATGCTTCTTTTCCTGTACAATGTCCAGAGTAAATGGTCGATAAATTACTATTTTCATACAATTTCTTCCCTATATCCAAAACGACCTCTTCATTTTCAGACATCTTTTTGGTTATGGGATTCATCAGATGGAAGCCGCCAAGAACCGCTTTTATCTTTATACTCCTGAACTGCTCTTCTACCGTTTCGACCATGTTAAGAATCCCTCTATGAGAGCAGCCTGTTAACACCACTAGGCCGTTGTGTTCTTTAATAACAAGGAGGAGCTCATGATTGAACATGTCTGGAATTAATTTTTTACAGGATTTTTCGTAAAGAATTCTGTTACCTGATGGTTTAGGATACTTTTCTGTTATATCTGGTATAATAAAAATGTTTTTCCCCACAATGATTTTACTGTCTACTAAAATAAATCGATCCCTGTAACTCCCTAGAAGCTCCCTATTCAGGCCAATATATTTTTTATTGAATACACCTATTTTGGCATAATGCTCATCAAAAGCTTCTTTCTTCAGATATACCTTGGCCTGGTCATTCTCTTTAAAGAAGTATCCCAATCCTCCTCCATGATCATAGTGCCCGTGAGAGATAAACAGGACTTCAGCTTCGTTCATATTAATACCGAGTTTTTGAGCATTTTTAAGAAAGCGATTGGATTTTCCTGTATCAAACAAAATCTTAGAATCGTTGGTTTCGATAAAGAGTGAAACCCCATGCTCTTCTTCTAATTCATGTGCATCATCGATTTTTGTGTTTTCAATAAGCGTGGTTATTTTCATCTATACTTTCTTTCAGTTGAAAGCCATAAGCATTCAGCTGACAGCTTAGTGTGAACGGCTCTATAGTTACTTCTTTCTGAGACTCAATTCAACATTCTCAAGAGAAGAAGCCTCATCCAACAGTGTTTTTAAAACCTTTGCCTTTTCTTTCACCTCTTTTATTTTTTTCTCTTTTATTATGCTTAATGCTTGAGTCAATGCATTCTTTAAACCTTCAACAGAGAGAAGGCTGCAGGCTATACAATAAAAGCTTTTCTTTCTGCCATCGTTAAAGGTTTCGAGCATAATTCCAAGCAGCGCCATTCTCTCCTTCTGCTTGGAGTAATACTTTTCTATACCATGCTTTTTAATAAAATCAAGAGTGGCCATTACGTTTCTATAGGTAACAAAGGAATCATAGTTGCCCACGTCTTTAAACCTTGTACATGAAAACTCCTCGCATAAGGCACAGACTTCAACTCCTTTCTTTTTAACGCAGCACGTTATGCATCCGCATGACGGGTGCTTGTTAAAAAAATCCTTACCACAGCAGCCGGGACATCTCGAGTCACCTTCTGTATAGAAATGCGGGCACAATCCGCAGTCTAGTCCGCACACACCTATGCTTGGATATCTTCTTAAAATAGGTTTCTTTGCATCAGATGATTTTGTCTCCATTTCTAATGCTCCGGTAATGATTAGATATTATTATATATAAAACCCTCAATCGATTCATTAACATTACGCACGGTTTTTAAATCCCCTCTTTTTGCGATTTCTTCGATAGGTTCCTTAAGGTTCTGGATATTCATGCCTGCCCAGAAGATGTTCGTCCAGGTTTTACCAGATATCTGGTTCTCATACGATTGATTTAAAAGATGTTCGGCAATCCTGTAGTTCTGCTTTCTATAATCATCTGGTATATATCTTTTTATTCTACATGCTAAGCTGTGTTTCTCACAGAGGTTTTTCATGAGTAAATTCTTTTCAGCAACATATTTCCTTAGCGGTTGGTATGTTCCTCTATAAAGTGCTGGATCATAGGTAAATCGGTAGAGGTTTTCATAATTGCTCGTAACTTCAGGGTAGCGTTCTCTAAGGTGTCTAAGAAACCATAGGGCCTGTTTGTCTCTCATAGTTAACCCGCTTCCAAAAAGGATATAATCTGCGCCTGAAACTTTGGAAGCCTTGACGAGCTCCTCTAGCTCATTCTTGGAATCTGTGAGAAAAGGTATTATTGGAATGATTAAGACCCCAACCTGAATATGTGAAGCATTATCTTTTATCCCCCTGATTATTTTGAATCGACTTTCAGGGTCAGGAGCCCTGTATTCCAGAAAGCGTGCACGTTCTTTGTTTATTGTAGTGATTGTCACCGAGACTGTGCACCAGCTCTGTTTTCCAATTCCCTCTAAAAGCGCTCTGTCTTCCAATACGAGAGGGGATTTTGTGATTATGTGGACCGGATAGCTGTGGTTTATCAATATCTCGAGGCAGCTTCTTGTGTTTCTGTACTTTTTTTCAGCAGGCTGATATGGATCACAGGCTCCTGCTATACCTACTACATCCGGGATCAGGGTCCTCGCTCTATTTAGCCGTTGATCGAGCATTTCCCTTACATTTTGTTTTATAATTATCGTATTTTCGAAATCTGTGGGGAGATGATATTTCGCGCTTCTGGAATCGCAGTATATACAGCCAAACTGGCAGCCGTTGTAGGGGTTAATCCCGTATCGATCCCAGAACCAGCTGTCAATGTACTTCCTTTTGATAAGGATCGATTTGAACTTGCGCTCTATGTAGGTGATCATCTATTAAAATCAGAGGACTTTAATATTGAAATTATAATAAATTTTAAACCTGAGGGCAGGTAAAAAAGAGATTAGAGCCTGGGGGACTAGGGGTTAGCCTCTAGCCTCTTGGAGCTAATCGCTTTAAGCTGACAGCTCCTTTACTCCATTGTAATAATTACTTTCACCGACCTCTCTGGATCTGACTGAAGTGCGAAGCCTTCCGCTACATTGCTCAAGGGGAGCATATGTGATATAAGAAGGTTCCTTTTCTCTGGATCGCGTGCAATGAGAGT
>CP070841.1:3405564-3411279 GCA_020342115.1 Spirochaetota bacterium | reverse complement strand
GGAAAGTTTACTGAAATTACAGCAATAGCTTCAAGAGATTTAAACAAGGCCCAAGAGACAGCGAAATAATTCGGTATACCTAAAGCTTATGGGGCTTACGATGAACTACTACACGATGGAGATATCCAGGCAGTTTATATCCTGCTTCCCAATCATCTCCATATTCCCTGGAGCAAAGCCTGTATCGAAGCTGGAAAACATGTGCTTTGTGAAAAGCCACTAGCCCTTTCTACCAACAATGTAAAACAGCTGATTAAACTAAGCGATAAACACAACGTGAAAGTCGGCGAAGCGTTCATGGTTAGGACACATCCTCAGTGGCTCAAGAGCCTTGAAATTGTAAAGAGCGGTGAATTGGGAGAAGTCAGATCGATTCAGGGCTATTTCAGTTATTATCTGACAGACCCAGATAATATCAGGAATATTCCAGATTTTGGCGGCAGTGCTATCCTCGATATAGGATGTTATCCAATAACAACTTCACGCTTTATCTTCGAAGAGGAGGCTATCCGTGCCATTGCCCTGATGGATATAGACCCTGAAATGAAAATAGATCGATTGGCCTCTGTCATACTCGATTTCCCTTCAGGCCAGTCTATATTCACCTGTGGAACTCAGTCCGTGGATTACCAGAGAATGATTTTCTTTGGAACTAAAAAAAGACTGGAGATTGAAATTCCCTTCAATGCCCCCAATGACAGACAATGTAGGATTTTTATAGATGATGGAGATCTTTTCGCAAGAAACCTGATTACTAAAAAGTTCGATATTTGTGATCAATATACGATTCAGGGCGATGCATTCTCATCAGCAATAATTGAAAATACCGAGGTACCAGTGCCCATAGAAGACAGCTTAAATAATACGGCATTGATAGAAGCTATATTTCGTTCTGCAAAAAGTAAAAAATGGGAAAAACCGAGACTATAAGTGTGTAGATGTTTTTAAAATGAAGTTGCTATCTATTTTGGACATCATCCCCATTGGTTACTGAAGTACATCGATCATTCGTGCCAGAATGGCTTTCCCCCTGTAGTCAGGAAGAAGTATCGGAGCTCGCATTTTTTTCTTTATACCGGCTTTCTTAAGCATCTCTGTATATCGCTCTACATGCTTCAGAGTCAGTTTTCCATTCCCTCTATGAGACTTTACATATTCGGCAGCCGCTCTGCCGGCCCTTCTTCCAAAAACCAGACAGTCGAGCGTGGAATTACCCATCAACCTGTTCTTTCCATGAACTCCACCCGAAACTTCACCTGCGACAAAAAGACCATCAACATTCGTTCTTCCAAAAGGGTCCGTCTCCACACCGCCATTCTGATAGTGAAGGGTCGGAAACACAAGCACGGGATATTTCACCATATCTATCCCGAATCTGTCAAACATCCTCACCATACCAGGAAAAGATCGCTCTATTGTTCCCTTGCCCTTTATAGTATCTATGAGAGGAGTATCGAGCCACACGCCCCGCATACCGGATGGAGTCACAACACCCTTGTCATTAACATAGCACTCCTTTATTATTGCCGATGCTTCTACATCTCTCGGCTCGAGAGGAAATACAAAAGCCTCTCCGTCTATATTGACAGGCTGAGCGCCACTGGTTCTCAGTTTTTCCGTTAATAAAAGCCCGATTATCTGCTGTGGATATGCAGCCCCTGTAGGGTGGTACTGCACGGTATCTGTATCTCGAAGCTTTGCACCTGCACGGTAGGCAAGCACCATTCCGTCATTAGTAGCACCGTAATGGTTCGTGGTGGGAAACCCCCGTATATGAAGCCTTCCGAACCCTCCTGTGGCAAGTATTGTTGCCTTTGCCTTCACAATTTTGTATTCACCGGTTTCAAGCCCCCATAGCACTGCCCCTGTTACACTTCCTTTGCCATCTGTGAGGAGCTCGACAACCGGGTAGAATTCGAGTAAAGGTATTTTCTGGTTTTTAAACTCATCCATCAAAACACGTAATTCTTCCAGTCCTGTGTAATCTCTGCACGCATGCATTCTCTTCTTTGATGTTCCGCCGCCTGAGAGCTCAACAAAGGTTTCGTCATTTTCACGATCAAATAGGACCCCAAGATCACAAAGCCATTTGATAACAACAGGGCCATCTTCTGCCATTGCACGCACCACATCAGGCTTATTTGTGAAATGCCCGCCACCTATTGCATCGACGTAATGAAATACAGGTGAATCCTGAGGCCTGTCCGCTCCCTGTGTGCCGCCCTGTGCCATCTTGGAATTTGAATCCCCGTGCCGCAGCTTATTTACGAGGAGTATGTTCTCCGGCTGAACCCCGGATTCAACAGTAAGCAGCGCAGCACTGGTGCCTGCAAGCCCACCGCCTACTATGAGAATATCAGTTTCTATATCGATTCTACTCAGATCAATCTCCTTTGGATCAATGACAGGGAACGCCTCGAGCAGATCGACCACCTCATGAGGCGCTATATCTCCTCGATTAAACCCTATGCTAATAGCCCTTTTCCCACCCTCTGTATAGTCCGGATGATAGAGCTTCAGGATCTCCTCTCTCTCCTTCGGTGACTTCTGGGGGACAAGCTTTCCTATCCTTTCATTTCTTGTTTTCTCGACCTTCTTTATCGAATCGTGCATATAAAGAGGATAGCCATCAACAAACTTGAGCTCTTCCATCCCTCACCTCCTCAGTAGACTTCACGCTTCTTCTGCTGCTCGACATAGACCTTTTTCAGCTCATCAGTATTAAGGTTCATGATTTTGTCTAGTTCTTTGTCAAACTTCTTCGCTCGTAGCTCCTTCACTCTTTTCTCGACATTCTTCTCTCTGGGGAGGCCATATCTTCCGAACATCCTCCTTCCCAGCTGTGCTATATTGTATTGAACTATCTCTGCAGGACAGCGGACAGCACAGAGCCCACACTGAATACAGTCAAAGGAGAGCTCCGCAACTCTTTCAAAATCTCCCCGCAATGCTGCCTGTACATAATCCATTACCTCAAGACCCTGCGGGCATGCTTTTGTACACGTGTTGCAGCTCACACACCGTGCTATTTCAGGATAGTATATGAGAAATATGTTTGCTGTATACTCCTCTTTCTCTATCTCGTATAATGCCTTTTGAGCAGGTGAGAATGGTATCTGAACGAGATACATACCATCCTCGACTCTCGTCTGGCAGGCCATAGCAGTTTTAAGCCTGTAATCATCCTCTGTCCTGTAGATTGTAGAACATGCGCCGCAAAAACCTGCCCTGCACCCACATGCACGGATGAACCTGTACCCTGCATATTCCATTGCCTGTATGATGGTGAGGTCTGCCGGAACACGGTGCTCCTTTCCCATCACGTATATCCTGACCCAGTGTTTTATATCCTTTTCCTCTATACCTGTGGTAACTGCCCTGTTTGCGCTGGCAATTCTCTCCATGATATCTTCTTTACACATCGGGGGCCTCCGTTACAGCAATCAAAATATATCCTCAACAAACCCTTTTATCTGTTCATATGTAAATATAGGCCCGTCTTTACAGACATAAAGAGGACCCACATTACATCTTCCGCATTTACCTATGCCACATTTCATCCTCATTTCAAGTGTTGTGATAACCTGCGATGGAGAAAATCCCAGTTCTTCTAATGTTATGAGAGAAAGCTTTATCATAACCGGCGGACCGCAGGTAAACACAATACTATTATCTTTTAAAAGCGCTGTCTTTTTCAATAAATCAGGAACGAGACCTACTTCTCCCTTCCAATCTTCTGTTTCACCTCCAGGATCCAACGTCAAAAAAGTCTTTATGTCGCCCCGCGTTTCCCACTCATCAAGTTCATCTTTATAGACCAGATCATTAAAGCTACGTGCGCCATAAATGATAAAGATATCTTTAAACTCATTTCTCATAGAGAAGACTTCTCTTATCAAAGATCTCAGAGGGACAAGACCGATACCCCCTCCAATAAATATTAAATTTCTCCCTTTCATCTCCTCTATTGGAAAACAATTACCGAAGGGACCCCTGATACCGATTATATCACCAACCTCAAGCATATGGATGGCATCTGTTACTTTGCCGATCTTTTTTACACTACATTCTATATACCCTCTATCAGATGGTGCTGATGCTACACAAAAGGGTGATTCGCCGATTCTTGGTACTGAAAACTCAATGAACTGTCCCGCAGAAAAAGAAAAATTACTTCTTATCTCTTTGCTTTGAAAGACGAGTTTAAAGGTTTTTACATCTCTTGTCTCAATTTTTATATCTTCTATCTCTGCCATATCAGGTATATATATGTCTCTCATAAAAGTACTTTTTCATTTATATTATTTATAATCTCAACGACATCTGTCTTGACCGGGCAGTACTCTGTACACCGCCCGCATCCAACACAGGCATATTCATCAAAATTCTGTTTATAATAGCTGAACTTGTGGTATATTCTTTGACGGTATCGCTTAAACTTATTTTTTCTAGGATCCTCCCCAGATGCCATGCGCGTAAAAGTATCAGAGCTGCATGTATCCCAGCATCTGACCCTGAAAAAACCTTCATCCACAATATCAAAACAGTGACACGTCGGACAAAGATAGGTACAGACACCGCATTTCAGACAGGCCCAGGAAATATCTTTCCAGTAGTCCGATTCAAATGCTTTCAGAAGGTCCTGTGGAATATGTATCTCCCTCTTGATTGATTGTTCAGCTTTTTTTTTCAGTCTTTCAGCTTTTTGTAATTCCTCTTTCTGTGCCTTTATGCCTTTCCCTTCCAGGATATCTTTCGCTCTATTTGTTACTATGCTAGTCAGGAACTTACCTTCATCGATAACCGCTATTGAAACATCCATTCCTTCTATACCAAAAGGATTGCCCCCAATTGAGAGACAGAAGCATCCCTCACGCGGCTTCAGACAGCTGAGCCCCACAATAATGGTATTCTTTCTTGAAGATGTATATGCCCGGTCCTCATAATCACTGATAAAAAGCTTATCCAGTATTGTTACAGCACGCACATCGCATGGGCGTGCAAAGAGAAGAACCCTCTTTTTCTCAGAACCAG
This sequence comes from Spirochaetota bacterium, assembly GCA_020342115.1. GTDB lineage: Bacteria > Spirochaetota > B62-G9 > B62-G9 > DRHN01. Next base: position 3,406,245 of record CP070841.1, on the reverse strand, counting down.
CTTCAACCGATATTACTCCAGACCGTTTTACCTCATACAGTATCTGGCGCTGAGGAAAGAAGAATTCCTTGATGCTGTTAACCGCATTGTCAAACTCCCATATTACATCATCAATGCAATCCACGGGCCTGAAATATATGTTTTCATCTTCTTCGACCGGTCCTATTATCTCATAGCTTTTCGTCAAAGGTTTCAGTATGTTCAACAACTCGTTTTTATCCAAGACCAGTTTATCCATGAGCAACGGCTTTCCTTCTTTCTACAGTATGAAATCCTCGTTATCGTCCTGCTTGAAACATGTCAGAGGCGACTTCATATTTCGATCTCTGCCGGCCTCAAAATCAAAGCTGTCTTTCACAACTCTTATCATCTTCCTGTTGATTTTACGTAATGGAATACCGACAGGACACACCCGTTCACATTCTCCGCAATCAGTGCATCTGCCTGTCAGATGATACGCCCTGATAATATGAAAAAACAGGTTGCTTTGTTTTGATGCAGAAGTCAGCACCCATTGTGGATCATTCTGCTCCACTATGCATTCAGTGCAATAGCATAGAGGGCAAATATTACGGCACGCATAACACCTCAGGCATCGTTTGAAATAGTTATTCCAGAGCTCCAGTCGTTTGACCGGGGCAAGAGCATCTATTTCATCGATATCCGAAAAATCATCCTCTT
>CP070841.1:3399070-3405464 GCA_020342115.1 Spirochaetota bacterium | reverse complement strand
TTTGTTCTTCCCCACCTCCTCATACTTTATATAGTAGTATGTCCTCATCAGAGTCTCAGAAAGAGAGAAATTCTCGACCTTCACCGGAAGACCATCTGTCTTTCTTATGTACCATTTCTGTATCGGAAAAGAAACATCAAGAGCCTTTGCATTGAGTTTCACAACATCGGTTTCCCATTTTGACACAGTCTCTGTACCGATATACTCTACTGTGTAAAGCTCCAGTGTCTTTTGCTTGCCGAAAAGATCCGAGCGTGCATCTGTACCGCCAATATCCTCTTTCCTGTTACGGTAGACGAACTCGCGTGTCGACGGGAAATACTGAAAAAGGTCATCTCCTTTCCTGAGGTATCCCTTTCCCTTTTCACTATCCGGGTATAGGTAAATGAGGGTATACGACTCTTCGAGATCTCTTCTGTATATCTGAACTCTGAGTACCCTGTCAGGCTCATTTTGACGCTTCTGAACAAGTGTGAACAGATTGGTGATATCCAGATCCTCTACATTAAGACGCTTCTCCCACCGCTCTACAAGCTCTACTGCCTTTGGATCATTTTGCTGTGCGGTGAGTAAAGCTGGTACAAGGAGAATCATTATTACCAACACCGCACCAAATAGTCTTTCTTTATTTATCATTTTAACTCTCACTCCTACATAGTTTTTCTCAACGCCTCTGCTGGAGGTATTTTGCCAGCCCTTCGAGACGGTATATATGAGAATATTGCAGCGAATGCCGATATAGCAATAAGTATTAATACGATATCTGAGCCCTGCGGCGAGAGCGCAAGCCTGCCGTTATTGAGAAGAAGGGAAAATGCTCCCCTTACTGGCAGCTCTATTGCATATACGAACAGTGCCATAACTCCAAATCCGACAGCGATCCCTATACAAACAAACATGATTGCGAGAAAGATGTTCTCGAGCACAAATAACGATACTACACCCTTTGCCTCCAAGCCGATGGTCCTCATTGTGCCTATTTCCTGCATCCTATCACTTATCGTCATCTTGAGATTAATAAAAATTGCTATGACAATTACAAAGAGCATCAGTGCGGCCAAAAAACCGCCCACCGCATCTATTGCAGTGACAATGGCCCCCACAAATCCGAGCACCTCATCCAGCGTGGCGACTGTAAAGGTCACTGTGTCCTCCTGACCGGGCTCCACCTTGTAGGTAGGGGATGCAGAGGATGTTGCAGATACTGCATCTGATGCACTTTCAGGTTTGGCTGCATCAAATCCAGCATCTTGCATAGCAGTCACCACCCGGTCTCTGTCACGATCGATCTTATTCAGGTCGCGAACAAAGATTGCGAGAACCGATGCCGATCCCTCGTTTGCGAGATCCAGCTCCCGGATAGTATCGAAATGGGCAATTGCAAGATTCTCAATGAAGTAGTTATCAGTCTCGAAGACCCCTCTAAGCACAAATGTAGTTGTATTAAACGCTCCAAACCGTGTCCTTGTGGATACCACCACCTCACTTTGAGGTTCAAGCTCGAGATATTCAACAAGAGATTTTGCCAGAATGATTCCATCGGGATTATTTGCAAAATCCTCCCAGCTCCCCTCGATGAAGTCAAACTGCTCCTGAATATCCGATTCGAGCTCTGGATAAATACCATAATACCTCACCCTCTTCGGAATCCCCTTGTTGTAGGTGATGGTCCATACATTATATCTCGGGTATATCACTGTATCCTGACCCAGTGTATCTCGAACAATACTCTCAATCTTCGGGTATTCAAGTACCCCCTTATACAGTTTCCCCTCGATTACATAATCTCCAATTATATTGATATGCCCGCTCGTTGCACGCGAGAGGCTTGTTGAGATATTTCTGCTTGCCCCGTGTGAGAATGCAAACACAAGGAGAAGAATAAGCGTCACAATCGCATAGTTGATTCCGAGTGAGAATGTTCGCTTCTTTTGTCTGAAGATGTTCCTGAACGCTACTTTTGCATAGAAACCAAAATTCATATAATCCCCCTACTGTCCCTCGGACATTGCCTTTAACGGTGTCACCTTATTTGCCACCCTCAGCGGGTACAGTGTCGCAAGAATCGTGATAAGTACGATTATAAGAAGCGCCTGTCCTACGGTTGTCATGCTGAGTGACGGGTAGAGCCGCCCCCCTCCTATGAGAAACTGTGAAACAGGACCTGGAAGTGCAATACCGATTCGCCCGGACACAAGTAAAAGGACAGCGCTTACCACGATACCAATAAGGCCTGCAATTATGTTCAGTACCAGGGTCTCTGAAAGAAACATGAGTGTGACAAACCCTTTTCTAGCACCGATTGCCCGTATGGTTCCGATCTCTGAGGTGCGCTCCATGATATTGATTATGAGTGTATTCATGAGTATAAGTGCAACGATAATGAATATAAGGGCAGTTGCTGCATATATGAATCCCTGGAGGGCACCTGAAATGCGCGCCAACCCACCCGATGCTTCGTCCCATGGAGCAACTTTAAAACCATACCTATCAGCATCGCTCTTCAGTTCTTCTATAAATGCTGTGGTATCAACTCCCTCATTCAGATGTACGGCAATCATGGTAAATCCGGAAATCTCTGTAGACACGAGCGTTTCAACATCAATCTGCCCGAAATCCTCCTCGAAGGCTAAGTCGAATATTTCGTCCTCATCCTCTGAAAGAAGAGTTTCTGTCAGCTCTTCAGGAAGAGATCCTTCCCTGACTCCTGTAAAATTGTAGAGATCCGAGTAGGTTTCGATGTCCATGAAATTAATATAGTTAAAAGAGTTTTCATATTTCAGCGGCTCGAATATACCGACAATCTGTGATTTTACTGCATTGACCGCACCACCCCCTGCAATACCATACAGCGTAATAGGATCACCAATTTCGAATAGCACACCATACCTCTCTTCATACCTGTCGTTTTGGGCCTGGCTGATGACTATCCCCTCTTCAACTATACCGAGTTCTTTTCCGAAGAAGCTTCCTTCCACCATCTCGAGATTCTTGAAGAAACCCAGGTATGTTTCAGGCTCCACCGCCGAGTATATCAACGGAAGCTCGATTCGCTTTCCGTTTTCAACAGAAATGATAGAGATTGCCTGGGCGAAAGCTGTGTATGCCTCGATCTCTTCATACTCCGAGAGAAGCAGTTTTATCTCATCCGTGTTCTCTATGTTTGTGAGAGGGTTTGAAAAAGTGTAAGGGCCTGGCTTCTCCTTTGTCCGTGCAGAGTACACGATAAAGTCCCCTGTAAGATTATCTATGATTGCCTGTTTGGAGAGCTTTTTTGCGGTAAGTGCAAACTCCTGCCCGAACACTATGAGGATCGTTCCGAACATCACCAGAAGCCCGATACCTATAACCCTACGTTTTCTCTTTAAAAGAGAGCCTATTGCGATCTTGAAAAATACCATACTTTCCCCCTACTCCTTTATAATCGCGCCGTCTCGGAGTTTGATGACGTTGTTTGCATGTTCCATTATGTGCGGATCGTGAGTGGAAAATATGAATGTCGTGTGTTCCGTTTTATTGATCTCTTTCATGAGGTTTATAATACGGTGTCCTGTCTCCGAATCAAGGTTTGCAGTCGGCTCATCGGCAAGTACGATGAGCGGGTTTGTCACGAGTGCCCTGGCAATTGCAACCCGCTGCCTTTGACCACCTGAGAGCTGGGCAGGCTTGTTATTAATACGATCAGAAAGACCAACTTCTTCAATAACCTTATTAATAACTTTCTCCCGATCCTTTTTTTTGATATCACGTTTCAGCAAGAGAGGAAATTCTATATTTTCATATACATTCAGCACCGGAATAAGATTGAATGACTGGAAGATAAACCCAAGCTTGTGGAGCCTGAAATCGGTGAGACGTTTATCGTTCAGCTTTGCGATATCCTCTCTATCGATAAGCACAGTTCCATCAGTCGGGATGTCGATGCAGCCGACCATATTGAGTATTGTGCTCTTGCCCGCGCCGGAAGGACCGGCAATGGCAACGAAGTCTCCTTTCTCTATGGAAAAGCTTACTCCCTTTAAAGCATTGACCTCTGTTGTACCCAGCATATATTTTTTCTTCACGTTCGTGAGCTCAACAATATTCATTATCTTTCCCCTTATATAATTATATCTTAATATACTAATATTTATAAATTTATTAAAGTCTTTTTATTATAAATAGAGAAATATTTTCAAACGAATGACTATTTTACCAGGTGTCAAAAGCAGTTAGAAGTATAAAGGCTATGATGTACAAACATCAGTTCTCAAACTTCTTGAGTAGTAAAACACCATTCTGTCCGCCAAACCCGAAGGAATTTTTGAGGGCAATGCCTACCTGCTTGTCCCTCTTTTTTTTCGGAACATAGTCAAGGTCACAGCGCTTGTCCAAATCGGGATTATTGGTATCGGTATACTCGACATCGGGATTATCGAGATTCAATGTTGGCGGAATAACTCCTTTTTCCATGGCCAGCATGGTGACTACGGTTTCAAGGCCGCCTGCTGCCCCAAGGGTATGACCAAAATAGGACTTGGATGAGCTAATCGGAATCTTGTAAGCATAATCTCCAAACACCTTCTTGATGATGAACGACTCGGTTGGATCATTGAGCGGTGTTGAGGTTCCGTGGGCATTGATGTATTCGACCTCCTCTATGGATACCTTTCCCATATTGAGAGCCTTTTTAACCGCATCTGCAGCTGCAGTGCCGTATGGATTAGGGGCAACTATGTTATAGGCATCTGCTGTATATCCGTAGCCGAGAACCTCGCCGTATATCCTTGCACCACGCTTTATGGCATGACCAAGCTCTTCTAAAACGATTATCCCGGCTCCCTCCCCGACGACAAAGCCGTCCCGATCTTTGTCCCACGGTCTTGAGGCGCTCATCGGATCATCGTTTCTGCAGCTCAATGCATTGATAACATCAAACCCACAGAAGAAGTACGGCTCAATGGGGGCATCAGTTCCTCCGGAAACAATGAGATCCTCTATTCCATTTCTAATATGTAATGTAGCTGATCCAATTGCGTGAGTTGCTGATGAACATGCTGTTGCAATAGTGAGATTAGTGCCTTTGAGAAAAAACCACTCTGCAACAAGTGATGCGCCTGCATTAATATTAGAGTGCGGCAGTGTAAAGGGGCCCACCTTCTTGGGTCCTCTTTCCCTGATAAAGTCATTATGACCTGACACCAGTATATCGGCGTTATCCATCGATTGCCCTATTATCACACCGCATCTTGACGGATCAGACACGTCAACACTGTAAATAGTAGGTTTTCCTGTATCCTTGCCCTCTGCAAGTGATACCTCGAATCCGGCATCTTTGAGTGCCAGATAAGCGCCGAGAATGGTGTACTGTGTTGCTTTTCCCGCCCGTCTGAGCTTACGAGGGTTTTCTAAATAGTCGGTTACTGAAAAGTTATCGATTGGAGAGCATACTTTGCTCTTATACTGCTCAATCTCCACATCCTGGAAATCTATATTTCTAAAATAGCCCTTTCCCTCCAAGGTACTGGTCCAGAACTCATCATTTCCGATCCCTATTGAAGATACTGGACCTAGCCCTGTGATAACAGCCCTTTTCATCTCCATGGCACCTCACCTCTCTGACTTTTTAGTCTTAAAGGCAAAGCTGCTGAATCATAACGTCTGTAAAATCCGCTTACAAAATAAGGGAATTTTACAAAAACGTTAAAGTATATAGCATAAAATAAAAGTATAAAGATAAATTTTCTTGAAGTTAAGCGATATCTTTAGAGAATTTCTTCATCTTCTTCCCGCCATGCTGGGTCCACTATACACAAGAATGTGAGTTCAGAATCTCCTGTGTTCTGGATATACTGCAGAGCATTTGGTGGAATATAAACTGAGTGGTTGGAGGATACTTCGTTAGATTCATCATCTATATGCATTACACCCTTCCCATTCAGTATGTAGTAAACTTCGCTCGTTTTCAATCTATGTGGTATTGACGCCTTACCCTCTTTTAATGAAGCGTGTGCAAGGCTGTACCGAATTTCCAGGTCCTCTTTGTAAGGATGAAGGATCTCTTTTATAGTGGTATTGTCACCAGCGATAAAAGCTTCACATTCATCTATTATTCTTGTAAGCATATTATTACCTATAACAATTTCTTATTAAAATACCACAACAGAGAATACATTTCAATTTTAAAATTTCTTGATTATCAATGTTAATAATAAAGCTCTCCTTAAATATTTGTATATGACAAAATACAAATTATGAAACTACTACTTATAATATATGCTAAACAATGATGAGTATGGAATCTAAAAGTACCCAAAAGTACACGCCTGTCCCCTGTGGATAACTTTTTCTTAAGTCATGAAATAGGCTTCTTTTTCCTGCACTAACAATCGATAATCTCTTAGATTAAGAAACC
>CP070841.1:3377548-3398970 GCA_020342115.1 Spirochaetota bacterium | reverse complement strand
TCTGTCAGGATTTTAAGAACTTACCGGTGAAGATTCCTAAATGGGTGAAGCTTTAGAGCTTCGGTGTTTCGGATTGTAATTTCCGAAAAGAGGGGTGTTCATGGCTAAACGATATACACGAGATGAAGTCCTTAGAAGGTTAAAAGAACAGATCAAAGAGGGCAAGCCTATTCTCATGTTCGGTGCAGGAATAGGGCTCACTGCAAAGAGCGCAGAATTGGGAGGGGCTGATATCATTGCAGTCTACTCTACTGCGATATACCGCATGAGGGGACTACCCACTCTCATGGCCTTCATGCCGTATTCAGACGCAAATGAGCATGTGAGGACTATGGCCCGGGAGATACTGCCAGCTGTGAAGGAGGCACCATGCATTGTAGGCATCGGTGCTCATGATCCAACACTCAATCAGGAAGCGTTCATGGATGAGATGCTGGGTATGGGCTTTTCCGGTGTGACGAACGAGCCGTTTGCCGGCATATACGGACCTGATTTTGCAGCCCAGTTAGAATCTGCAGGCATAGGTTTTTCAAGAGAGGCAGAGATGATCGAGCGAGCTCATAAAAAGGATATATTCACCGCGGGGTGGGCATTCAATCCCGAGGAGGCCCGCATGATGGCAGAAGTAGGCGCCGACGTGGTAGGTGCTCTCATCGGAGTGACAGTTGGAGGGCTTACAGGGGCGAAGAAATCTTTAAGCCTCGAGGAAGCAACAGAATCAGTTCAGGCAATGTGTGAGGCTGCAAAAAAGGTAAATCCTGATGTCATGATACTCTCACATGGCGGCCCGTTCAAGGATCCTGAGACCGCAGAGTACTCAATTACCAATTCCGATGCTGTTGGATATGCAGCGGGGTCGAGCGGGGAGCGGATGCCTACGGAAAAGGCGGTCTCTGAAGTGACGAGTCGGTATAAAGCGATGAGATTAAAAAAGTAGAGCAGATTGAGCTTTCTGAGCAGAAGCATTGAAGTGCTTCTGCTTATAAAATAAAAGAAAGGAAAATAAAATTTTATTTCAAAGGAGGAAAGAAAATGAAGCGCTATGTAACACTTTTTATCATCATGCTTGTTGTGCTTTCGTTTTGCGCGCTGCCAGCTTTTGCGCAAAAGCCGATACGCATAGGTGTGCTAGCCACTCTTACAGGTGCCTTTGCAGAGCTCGGTCAGGACAGTGTCGACGGTGTTAAGCTTGCTTTCGAAGAGGTCGATTACAAGGTAGCAGGAAGGCCGATAAAGCTTTACATCGAGGATACTGCGGCTACGCCTACACTAGCGGTTGACAAATGCAGGGCACTGATCAACCGTGACCGATGCAGCATCGTGCTGGGACCGTTGAGCGGAGCAGAAGGACTGGCAATTAAAAAATCAGCTGATGAGTGGCCCAATGCCACCATCATTGTGGCAGCCTCGGCAGCTGAAAATGTCTGCAGAAGAGGGATCAAGCCGAATATATGGCGAACCTCTTTTTCGGGTGATCAGCCGATGTTCCCACTTGGAATCTACGCGTATGATCACGGCTTCAGAAGAGTGATTACAATCGGTGAGGACTATGCGTTCCCGTATGCGCATGTCGGAGGTTTCTTGAAAACCTTCATTGACATGGGAGGATGTGTTTCGGAGAAGTACTGGGTGCCGATTGGAACCAGTGACTACGCCTCGATCATCACGGATATGCCAAAAGATGCTGACTGTATCTACCTTTCCTTAAGTGGTTCTGATGTGATAAGCTTTCTCACTCAGATGGATAAGTTCGGGATGATGGGAAAGTATGAGATTTTCGGTGGTGCAACATCAATCGACGCAGGTACCCTAACAACAATGGGCGATGTAGTAAAGGGTATCGTATCAGGCTCAATATGGACAGGGGAAATTGACTCAGCGGCTTTCAGATCCCTGGACAAACGATATCATGATCTTCGAGGCAGGCCGGTTGGCCTTTTCTGCGGACTCTATTACAGGGCAGCAGAGGTTGCCATGCTGGGAATTGAAGGATGCGGTGGAAAACCGGAAGATGTGAGAGCTTTCAGGCAGGCGCTCGGAAGAGTGAAATACGATGGCGCTGTCTCCCACATAGAATTTGATGAGTATCAGCAGGCTAAAATGGATGTGTTCATCAATGAGGTGCGGTATCTCAGGGGTGAGTGGAGAAATGCCATTGTCAAGACCTATAAGAATGTGAGCCAGTTCTGGGATTTCGATCCTGACGAGTTCCAGAAGCAGCCATCCTACAGCAGGGATTTTCCGGACAAGCCTTGTCGGTAATCAGGAGCAAGGGTGGATACACTTTCTTTAAAAAATGTATCTAAACGTTTTGGCGGGCTGTACGCCGTGCGTGACGTCAACCTAGATGTCACGCACGGCGAACGCCTTGGATTGATTGGCCCGAATGGGGCCGGCAAGACGACGCTTTTCAATGTGATAACAGGTGACCTTCGAGAAACAGAGGGTAAGATTTTTCTCTTCGGCCAGGATGTGACTCGCACAGCAGTGAGAAAAAGGGTGGCCATAGGCCTGCGCAGAACATACCAGAAATCATCTCTTTTTGATTCGCTTACAGTGGGGGAGAATCTCTATCTCGCTATTCTCGGCCCGCAGGTTGGGAGAGGGAGAAGTCATTATAATTTATCGAGGTTGGCGAAAAAGGATAAACAGAGGATGGATCGTGCAATGGAGGTTGCAAAGACAGTCAATCTTGAGAAGATGTTCGAAACCCGGTCCGGGCTGCTTTCTCACGGTGAGCGCCGCCAGCTCGAGTTTGGACTCGCCATTGCAATAGAGCCGAGGCTTGTGATGTTCGATGAACCGGTATCAGGACTCTCGCCTGAAGAGCGAAAAATGGTAGTTGATATGCTGAAGTCTTTGCCCAAGGATATTACACTTTTATTGATAGAGCATGATATGCATGTCGCGCTCAGTATATCAGAGAGGGTCGTTGTACTGCACGAAGGATGCATAATCAGGGTAGGAACACCCAAGGAGATAAGCGGTGATCCTGAGGTGCAAATGGTCTATCTTGGAGGAACCGTAAATGGATAACATTTTGTCGATAGAAGATGTCCATGTGCATTACGGATCAAGCCATGTAGTACAGGGAATCTCACTGAGCCTGAAGAAAGGGATTCTCGCAATCGTTGGAAGAAATGGCATGGGCAAGTCGACTCTTGTGAAATCTATCATGGGAATAGTGCCGCTTACATCGGGTAGAATTTTATTCAGCAATGAAGAAATTAACAATAAAAAGACATACCAAATTGCAAATTGCGGTGTGGGGTATGTCCCGCAGGGTCGTGAGCTTTTTCAGTCTCTGACAGTGCAGGAGCATCTCCGTCTCGCTGAAAAAGAGGGCGGGATATGGGACAGCAAGCGGGTTTATGAACTCTTTCCAATGCTTTCCAAACTGAAGAACCAGAGATCAATGCTTTTATCCGGCGGACAACAGCAGATGCTGGCGATTGGAAGGGCGCTTGTAACAAACCCTTCATTATTGATTATGGATGAGCCCTCAGAGGGACTCGATCCCATTGTTCTGGAGTCTGTTATTAAGACTTGCAGGGGGCTCATGAAAGAAAATATAAGTATCCTTCTCATCGAACAGAATCTCCATGCTGCAACGTCACTGGCAAAAGAGCTTCAGGTAATGGTATCAGGTACAATAGTACAAAAAGTAGATTCAGAGCGTATCATGCATGACAGAAAGATTCAGGATCAGCTTCTCGGTGTTTCGGTTGAAGCTGGCTGATAAGTTTAAAATTGAAATAGCTGTAGTATGAGGTAAAAAGTGAATCAGATCCTGATTCAATTCACGAACGGCATTACCTACGCTGGCCTTCTCTTCATGATTGCGAGCGGGTTTACATTGATCTTCGGTGTGATGCGTGTCATAAATATGAGCCACGGCGCATTCTATATACTAGGGGCCTTTATTGCATACACGATACAGAAGCAGACAGGAAACTGGCTGTCTGCGATTATTGTAGGAAGTGTTACTGTTGCGGCCACTGCATTCATTGTACGATTGCTTGTAAGCCGTGTAAAAGGCGCTCTCCCGCAGACTGTTCTCACACTCGGGATTGCCATGATGATTGGGGATCTATGCCTCTACATATGGGGAGGGCTGCCACGTACTGTCGGAGAACCGATATTTACTCAGAATCCCGTTCCTTTTGCTGGCTTAACATATCCGACTTTCAGATTCTTCGTGCTTGGCCTTGCATGTGTTGTTGGTGGCGGTATGTGGTACATGCTTCAACGGACACAACTCGGAAGAATACTTAGGGCCGGAACAGATAATCGTTCAATGACCTCGGCGCTCGGAATAAACATCGATCGCATTTTCACCCTTGTATTCATTATGACAGGCTTTATCACAGGGATGAGTGGAGCTGTAGGGGGCACGTATATTGCCTTTGGGCCTGGATCCGATTTTGTTATACTTACCTATGCGCTCGTTGTGGTTATCATGGGCGGAATGGGAAGTATTGCCGGTTCGGCACTTGGAGCGCTTATTGTCGGAATCGTAGACAGTTTCGGTCGTGCATATGTGCATGAGGTTGCAATATTCCTCCTCATGGGAACCCTGATTATCGTTTTAGCCTTCAGACCGCAGGGGCTTCTCGGGAGGGAAGAATGAAAAGGCAAAATTCGGTCCGTCTCACTATAGTGCTTGCAATCGCAGTCATTGCATTAACTGTCCCCCTCTGGTCCCCTTTGTACTATGTTCAGCTACTCGATATGAGCCTCTCACTCGGGCTTACTGCGATGAGCTTCATCCTGCTTGCAGGATACTGCGGTATGATTTCCTTTGCCCAGATGGCATTCTATGCAATGTCTGCCTATATAATAGGCATTGGAACTATGGACCTCGGATGGCCTATATGGATATTGCTTCCACTTGCAGTAGCTGCGTCTGGTTTTTTAAGTGCCATGTTCGGCGCAATTGCAATCAGGGCAAAGGGAGTGTACTTCCTGATGATGACCCTTGCACTGTCACAGCTCTTCTATGGTGTGGGATTGGAGTGGGAGTCTGTTACCCATGGATGGAACGGAATAGCTGGTATTACGAGACCCGAGATATTCGGGGTTTCTCTTCTCATGGCGACTCCCCGGTACTATATGGCACTCTTTGTGACCGTGTTGTGCTATTTTGCGCTTAGGCGTATTGCACATTCACCGTTTGGTTTGGCACTCCAGGGTATTCGAGATAATCCTACCAAGATGGCGGCCCTGGGGTACAATGTGCATCTGTATCGTCTGCTGGCAATCATCATTTCAGGAGCATTTGCTGGAGTAGGAGGTATTCTTGGCGTATATTCTACCGGTGTGATATCACCGCACACAAATGACTTATCAGCTATTGTTCAGGTAGTGCTCGCTGCGCTCATAGGGGGGGTGACGCGGCTCGAGGGAGGTCTGGTGGGTGCAGTGTTTACTGTATTTTTAATCAGCTTCACAAGTCGTTACACATCCCGCTACTGGATGGTTGTTGGTGCTGTCTTCATGCTGGTCATGCTGTTTATGCCGAACGGTATCCTCGGTTTAGAGCTCAGGAAGAAATCTTAGCCGTTTTACTGTTTAATGTCCTTCGTATATTATTATCATATATTGATTTGTTAACATCAAATCGTCTAATAATTGTCAAATCATTAAATATAAAAGAGCAGGAGAGTGTAATGAAGAAGAACATAGTCACAGTGTCAGAAGGGATCGAGAGGGTAACGGAGACAGGAGTGTTTCGTAAGATGCTCCTTCTGCCCGAGAATGTGGGGATTAAGGCTTTTGAGATGGGCATCCTCATGCTGCACCCGGGCCAGGGGTGGGGATATCCGGACCATCGCCATGAAGACGAGGAAGCATATTTTGTGCTCGAAGGAAAAGGTCTTCAGATTATAGATGATAGAGAGTTTGAAATAGGAAAATATATGGCAATCTACATACCGTCGGACTCTATTCATATAACTAAAAACACCGGAAATGAGCCGCTGTGGGTTCTCTATATAAGAACACCGGAAGAGTATAGATAGTCTGGAGTCCAAGCATGTTTATAGATGTCTTTGGTACCTATAGAAATGTAGTGTTTGAGGACATTAAAGATAAAAATGTGGTGGTAATCGATGTCTACAGGGCTACCTCTGTCATTGTTACTGCGCTCGCTCATGGAGCGGAAAGCGTGATTCCGGTTGAGAGCATTGAAGAAGCATGGAAGATCTTTAACAGTGATAAACACAAAATAACCGTATTGGGTGGAGAAAGGGAAGCCCTTCCAATAGATGGATTTCACCTTGACAATTCACCTGTTTCCTATGCAGAAGACAGGGTAGGCGGAAAGAGGGTTGTCCTGACAACATCAAATGGAACCCGTGCTGTGAAGACATGTGCTTCAGGTAAGCATCTGTTGATTGCATCGTTTCTCAATGTATCTTGTGTAGTAAAAGAATTGATAAAAGATGGAAATGATGTCTCGGTGGTATGTGCAGGAACCTTCGGGAGGTTTGCGCTCGAAGATGGATTATGCGCAGGCATGATAGTTTCATCCATCTCAAAAAAGTTGGATGTATCAGTATCGGAGCTTGGTATTGCAATGAAACTGCTGTATGAAAAGGAGAATAATATTTTAGACGCGCTGAGAAACAGCAGTGTTGCCTGCCGCTACCTCGAAAGAACCGGATACAAATATGATATAGATTTATGTCTCCAAACAGATCTGTTCGATGTAGTTCCTTTTTACAAAGAAGGTGCAATAAAAGCGTGACGATCAGGATCCAGGCTTGCCGCCGTTTACATTTATATCCCCATAAGCAATCTGGGTTTCTCCATTAAGAGCATAAAATCTGACAATTCCAGGTTCTCTACTGAGAAAGAGATTGTGCCATATGGTCCAGCTGTTTATACTCTCTTTTTCAGGATCGATGTCAGGAGTTCGCGTAAACTCCCAGAGGGTTTCATTGCATGCCTGCTATGCCTGTATATCATCTACAAGCGAGCTGCCAAGATCAAAATATATGGTAATCGTAATTGGGGTTCCCTGAGGCCCGGTGTTCGGTTCACAGTTAATCGTAGCATGAACATTCCAGCCCCCTATGCCGACAATCTCACCGTCTGAAATGCTAGAATCGAAGCTCTCTACTACACAACTGTTTACTATTATCAGGGTGATTAAAGAAATGGAAAGAAAGATCAATCTTTTCATTTAAGGAGCCCTCTTTTTCGAACTCCTCACTGGGGGTGTACAAAGAATTATTTAGTAAAGGTGATTAATTCCAAAAGTGATTATGGGATGTTATTTTTCCCTCTTTTTTCCCGAGACAGTAAGTACAGGGACGGGAGAGAGTCTTACAACCCTCTCTGCAACTGAACCGAAAAGTGTATGTCTCCATCCTGACTTTCCGTAGGTTGCTATTACTATAAGGTCTATGTTATGCTTCTTGGTTGCAGTCTGAAGTATTTTCTCTGCTGGATTTCCATGTGTAACAGTGCAATGCACTGATATCTCATTTGATATTTTTGTTTTAATCAAATCGTCGAGATGTTTTTTTGCGTCATTTTCAAGCTCCAGCTGGTATGTATTGATGTTGAATGCCGAAGGACCAACATTGGCAACTACCTGAGGAACAGGAGCGACTACATGTAAGAGATAGAGCTCAGCACCAAAATGAATCGTGAGCTCACCTGCTACAGAAAGCGCTTCGTATGACGGGTCACTGAAATCGGTTGGACATAGGATATTTTTAATTGGTAGCATTGTTCCTCCTCTACATTATGTAATTAATAATTATTACAGAAATATATAAATATTACAATTGATATGTTAAAAATTTTTTGAGGTTTCTAGAAGTGAATTATCTTTATATGGGAAGGAAGGTGCAGGTATTGAGAGGAGAATGAGTGATATGATTACAAGCGCTTAATCCTCCATTATTTTGTAAACATGGTCGTGTTTTCGAACTCTTTCCTTTACCTTTATACCCACGTTTGCACCAACACCTGCGGTTTGTACAGTCTCATGTTCAATCTGCATAGAATCTATTCGCTGGTTAAAATCAGTGGTGTGTCCTTTGAAGCGGAGAGTATCACCGACACTTATCCCCTCTTTTTCGACCTTGATAGCAACGACCCCGATTTTATTAAAATAATCATCAACATAACCGATTTCTATTTCTTTCATGTTTAACTCCTTATATTCACATTTACTACCATTATTAACATTTTAGATAATAATGGCTCTTTTTACAACAAATTTATGAGTAATAAAAAAGAAAAGTTAAAACAATGTTAACAGCATTGACAAATGCTAATTAGTTAAGGTTCAAAAGAATGTCCTTTGCCTTTAGATGGGTAAGGTTATACTTTATAGAAAAGGTTGACGCCAGCTAAATTTCCAATGCGTCCTATAATAAAAAATAAAAAAAACGGGAGGGTAGAATGTTTGGTACACCTGCTCCAATGGTAGGAAGAGGTTTTCTTGTTTTTTATATTGGGATGTATATTGTCAATGCAATAGCGCTGTATAAGCTTGGAGAGAAGGCAAACGTGAAAAATCCATGGGTAGCTTTTATACCTGTGGTCCAGATGATTGTTATTTTGCATATCATTGATAAAAGCGGATGGTCCATATTTTTACTTCTCATTCCGGTGGTAAATATTATTCTTGGAATTATCTGGACTGTGAAGTTTTACCTCGCGTTCGAGGTAAATGCAGGTCTCATAGTGCTGGGTATAATTATTCCCCTTGCCGGAATGATAGTAATACTCGTAATGGCCTTTTCAGAAAAATATAAGTATGTGAAAACAACCAGATTTACAGCTACTCCTTAACAGGGAAGAGCCATAAAACAGTATTATATGCAACAGAATAAATCATTACCCTATTGTGTCTTTCCTGTCTATTGTTAATGAAAGATAGTTTTCTCGGTCATGGTATGTCGTCAGTGTAACATAACAATTCAGTATTTAACACCTACGTCACTTCAGGCATATATTTTTTTTAAAAAAATGCATGAACTCTTGACTCATCATATCTTATTGATTTAAATTTATGGGAATTTATCAATACCTTTCTGGAAGGAGGGAAAGGAAAAGTGATCAAGATCGAGAAAGTAACAAAGCTATACGGTCAGACTGTTGCAGTACGGGATATAAGTTTTGAGGTTGCAGAAGGTGAGATACTGGGATTTTTAGGTCCAAACGGTGCAGGTAAAACAACTACTATGAGGGTCATTACAGGATACTTTCCTCCGACAGATGGAAATGTCTTTGTTGCTGGACACAGTGTGCTCGATGAACCCCTTGAGGTCAAACGTCAGATAGGGTATGTGCCTGAGAATCCAGCCATGTACCATGATATGCGAACCATTGATTATCTCAAATTCATTGGCGCGGTTAAGGGAGTAACGCGGACGAGCTTGAAAGAGAGATTGAATAAGACAATAGAACTATGCGCCCTGAAGTCTGTTGTGAACAAGCGAGTGGGGGAACTCTCGAGGGGATTCAAGCAGAGAGTTGCTCTTGGGCAGGCTCTGATCAATGATCCTCCTGTTCTTATACTTGATGAACCGACAAGCGGCCTTGATCCCAAACAGATATTCGAGATACGGCAGCTCATTAAATCTATGGCAGGGGAACGCACCATCGTTTTATCAACACACATTCTTCCAGAGGTATCAATGACCTGCAGTAAGGTGGTCATTATAAATGAAGGGGAGATTGTTGCTGTTGATACTACGGAGAATCTTGGGAAGAGTTTTGTCCGAACTCATCAGGTTGAACTGGTTGTGAAAGGACCGTCAAAAGAGATCAAGAATAACCTTAAAAAGATAGACGGGATAGGGAAGGTTGATAATGTTGGAGAGCGTTATACTGTCGAGATGGAGAAGGATAAGGATCTTCGATCTAAGATCGCCAAACAAGTTGTTCAAAATGGATTCGAGCTTTTAGAATTGAAGTCGAGATCTATGAGCCTTGAAGATGTTTTTATCAAACTCGTAACCGAAGAAGAGGAAGGAGATAGGGCATGAGGAATATTGCTGAGATCTATAAAAGGGAGATACGTTTCTACTTTGCAACTCCGATTGCATATGTCGTAATAATTATTTTCACAATTATTTTTGGTTTCTTCTTTTACAGGAGTCTAGTCTACTATTCAGAGCTTTCATATCAGTTAATGCAGAATGCCTATTACGCCCAGAGGATAGATCTCATTATGGGCGTGTTCAGTCCGGTATTCAGCAACAATGCAATAATCTTTCTTATGGTGATCCCCCCCATATCGATGCGACTCATTGCTGAAGAGAAGAAGTCAGGGACTATAGAGCTTCTTTTCACCTTTCCAATAAAAGATATCCATATCGTATTGGGAAAGTGGCTCGCAGCCTCGACAATAATTGTACTGATGCTTGTGCTTACATTACCAGCACCGTTCATGGCTTTTAAGTTTGCCGGTGCGGCGGAATGGGGCCCGGTCCTGGCAGGATATCTGGGGATGCTACTCATGGGGCTCTCATTCCTTTCTCTCGGTATTCTCATTTCCGCTCTCTCTGAAAATCAGATTGTTTCAATTATCGTATCCTATGGTGTGCTGCTAGCCTTCTGGTTTCTTGGATGGATAATAGATCCCGGTTCCGGTAAGACTATAGGAAAGGTTCTGGGGGAGTTGAGCATAATTGGACATCTTTCGAATTTCGTTAAAGGGATGATAGACACAAAAGATATCATCTACTTTGTACTTTTTATATTTATGTCATTGTTTCTTACTTTAAGAGTTCTTGAATCGAAGCGTTGGAGGGGATAAAATGTTGAAAAAGATCGAAAAATACTTATATATTGTTTCACCCCTGTTAATCCTTGCAAGTCTTATCACTTTCTATCTTACAAGGGAGTTTGAGCTTGTTTCAATTGTCACTCTCGCTGCAGGAGTCGGCATAGGGTTACTGTTCTTCCTTCGCTTCTATGATGACATAATGAAGAAGATAACAAAGAGGAAGGTACGGTATGGGGTGAGCAGTATGGTGATCACATTTGTCGTTGTTGTGCTCGTTGTCATTGTATACCTCGTACTTTTTGACCGTAACAAAAAGTTCGACCTTACACTATCTAAGAGGTTCTCCCTCTCGGATCAGACAGAGAAAGTACTGGGAAGTCTTGAAAGCCCGGTTAGGGTGTATGCATTTTATTCTAGAAATCAGGATACAGGGTCGATCACCGAGCTGTTAAATCAGTACCACTACATATACAAGGATTTTGATTTTGAGATCATAGACCCTGATCTTAATCCGGGAAAGGCAGAGGAAATGGGGGTGGAGAGTTATGGTGATGTGATAGTTGAATACGGGGATAAGAAGGAGAAGATAAAATCGGAGAGTGAGGAGGGCATCACGAATGCACTCATTAAACTCAGTATGGAGGAATTGAAGAAAATTTGCTTCATTACCGGACATGGAGAGCGAAGTGTGGAAGACTATGGCCAAAACGGCTACGATAGGATAAGAGCTGCAATTAGGGCTGAAAATTATGAAACAGAGCAGTTGTTGCTATTCAGAGAGGAAAAGATTCCTGAAGATTGTGCAGTGCTCATCGCAGCCGGGCCAACCAGTGATTATGAAACCCATGAGATAACACTCATCGAGAGATATATAGAAGAGGGCGGGAGGCTGATTTTTCTGATAGATCCAACAGAGAATAATATTGAACTCACAAATATTGCGTTGCTTTTAGAAAGGTTCGGGATCATCCTTGGAAATGATATAATCATTGATCCCTTGAGTAGAGTATTGTCAGGTGACTTCTTCATGCCGGTCATTAACGATTACACATATAATCCAATAACGAGTAATTTCGGATTGGCCACTTTCTTCAGGCTTGCGCGGAGTATTCAGGTCAAGGAACAGGATATAAGCGGAAATATATTTACAAGAATAGTAGCCAACACCGGAGAATCGAGCTGGGCAGAAACTAATCTGGATGACCTCTTTTCCGGTAAAGAGACGAAATTCAATAAGGGAGTTGATATAAACGGTCCTATACCGGTGATGGCATACTCGCAGATTACAGTTTCAGAAGATGAGGGAGAAACCGATGCCGAGGTAAAAGAGAAAGAAGCATATGTTCTCGCTATTGGTGATTCGGATTTTGTAACAAACTCTATGTACAAGACACAGGGAAACAAGGATCTCTTCCTGAATGCAATAAACTTTCTCGCTGACCGTGGTGAGCTTATCTCTATCAGGCCTGCTCAGCAGGAATCCGTTTACCTTACACTGACTGCAAGGCAGGGTAGACTCGCATTTTTCATCTCCATGGTAACTATACCGCTTCTGGTTATCATCGTCGGTCTTTACATTAATATTCAGAGGAGAGTTAAATCATGAAGTTTTTCAAGAAGGCCATTATTTTTTTAGCGATTCTTGCAATTGCCGGATTTGCGTACTGGTACTTTGATTTGAAAAAGGGAAAGGAAAAGGAACAGAAGGAACAAAAAGAAGCCCTCCTTTTCGAGGAGACTGAAAGAGATATAGTGAGGATAACGATCAAGACAGAGGGGGAAGCTGAGATTATAATGGAAAGGAGAAAGAAAGAGCCTGTCAGTGATGATAAGAGTGATGATGAGGAGACGTGGGACATTGCATCGCCTGTCAATACCCTGGGAGATAGATACGCCATAGACGCTTTAATTAATTCTTTACGAGAAGCAAAAAGAGAAGAGGTTGTCTGGGAAAACCTTGAAAAGGAAGCTGAGTATAACCTCGACAAACCTCAGCACTCTCTGAGATTCTATTACGAAGGCGATACGAGCCCGCATGGAATAGATTTTGGCATTGAGAGCCTGGACAGGCTCAAGGTATTTGTTAGGATTGTCGGGAAAGATAAGATATACTCGGTTCCGGTTGGGTTCAGAAATACGATTATTAAAAATCTCTTCGATGTACGTGATAAAAGTCTCGCAAAGTTTACATTTGATGATGTAGAAGAAATAACATTTATCAGCACTTCCGGAGCATTCTTTATAAAGAGAGAGGGAGAAGAGTGGTTCCTTATGCCGAACAAGGTACGAGCCTCACGAACACGGACTGAGCTGTATATTGGAAATATAGTTTATGGACATATTGTCCAGGTTGAGGAGGAGAAAGGAGAAAACTACCAAAAATATGGTCTTGATAAAACTCCTGTAATTGTCAATTTCAAGCTCAAGGATGATACAAACTACATGTTTATAGTTGGAGAGAGGATCGAGCAGGGTGGTACCGAGTATTTTTATGCAACAAGGACAACTGATAACATGATCTTTCAGGTAAAAGCTGAGACAGTATATGGATTTCTCAAGTCAGAGTTTGAGATGAAGGATCGAAAAATTTTCGATTTTAACGATGATGAAGTTAAAGCTGTTGTTCTTAAAAAGGGTGCAAACAGCTTTTCATTTTTAAAAGATGAACAAGAGGATTGGATATTTGAAGATACCGGAGAAAAACTTCAACTTGGATACAGGATAGATAGTTTGGTGCGCGGCATAAAGAATGCGGAGTACGAAGTTAGAGAACCTCTAAAACGTGAAGATGGGGAATGGAATGAAACCAGCATTGCTGATCCAGCCTATTATGTGACCTTAAAATTTGAAGATACAAGATCCCCGATCATGGTACAGCTTACCGAGAAGGATGATGAGACATCCATGCTCTGGCTCAGCCCTGACAATGGAGATACAGTTTATTTTACATCTGGATACTTTCTATCGAATTTTCCTGAAACAAGGGAGGATTTACTGTAGCAGTAGGTGAACCAATGAATACTGAGGAGCTGCTCTATTAGAAGTTTGATATATATGTTTTCATTGGTTCCTGGTGTCTCATAACCAATTTGTTGGTTAATTATTATCCAGCAACTAGTTAGTCGCTGGTGAATAATTAACAATATCTACGCTTATAGAATAACCAGCTCCCGAATCAGTTTAATATATAAAAGAGTATTTAATCATAAAAAACTGATTATAGTTCTTTAACTTTTTATTTTACAATAAATTATATGAAATACATATATTTTACTTGTTAAAAAGCTCAATTATTCACAAGGAACTAATTGTCGGTATATAAATTTTCGAGCTTCTTAATCTCATCTCGGATTTTTGCTGCGTCCTCGTATCTTTCATCTTCCACAGCCTTATCGAGATCCTTCTTTAAGACTTCAAGTGGTGATTTTTCCTCTGCTTTTTCTTCCAGACCTGATAACTCTGTTTCGGCCTCTGGAAGGACACGTCCAGCTTCATCCATTACCTTCTCAGCAACGAATATCGGTGAAGATGTTCGCAGAGCAAGCGCAATTGCATCACTTGGTCGAGAATCCACTTCGATTTCTTCACCGTTGCATATAAGTATTAGCCTCGCAATGAATGTACCATCCCTGAGATCACAAACTTCTATCCTCTTGAGGTCGCAATCGAGGTTTTCCAATACGTTTTTTAAGAGGTCGTGTGTAAGGGGACGAGGAATCTTCACATCACTGACGAAAAGTGCGATTGATTGAGCTTCTACGGTTCCTATAAAAATCGGCAGGGTACGATCGTCCTCCTCCGCCTTGAGGAGAATAACAAAGCCCATATTTGAAAACAGAAGTTTGTCGAATTTTACAGGAATCATCCAGATCTTCCACAATGGGAATTTATGTATAATAAACGATAAGGTAATATTCAGTGAATGTCAATTCAAAGGTAATTTTTAATGATATTGGATTGGATAGTATGAGTGTAAAACTATTTTGAAAAGATTGTTACCTGACGTGATTTGAGAAGAATTTAACATCAATATGTTGGGAAACTAGTTACGAATTTTCTCGACTTTTCGTTACAGAATAGCTAAATATATTTGCTGAATTTTATAGTCATGTGGTAATGTGTTTCATTGAAATATAAGTAATGAACAGGATAGAAAAAATTAGTGTTGTTGCAACATTTATGATAGTAATCTTTGTTCTTTTATTTATGTCATCATATTATCTCGCGACCTTAAAAATATCCCACTAATAGAACGGGAGATACAGAATTGCCTCTCTCACAAATCAAGTCCTGGATACTAATTAATGAGAATAAACGAAACTCATACTCTACTAAAAGGTTTGAAGAATCAGCAAAAATATGCGGTCTAAGACCTAAAATTGTTATCCCAAGAGCATTTGACATCATTGCAACAAAAGCGGGTGATAAGAGTATTAGATATAAAGGAAAACAAATAGAAATACCTGACTGCATAATACCAAGAATGGGATCAGGTACAACATATTTTGCCCTTGCGGTAATAAGGCATCTTGAGAAACAAGGGGTTCTTATATTAAATTCAAGTTTGAGCATTGAAACTGCTAAAGACAAGCTTGCTACGATGCAGATACTGGCTGCAAACAATATTCCAATTCCAAAAACTATGCTTGCCAAGTTTCCATTGAATATTGAGCTTGTAGAGCAAGAATTTCATTATCCTCTTGTGCTGAAGACTGTTTCCGGCTCTCATGGAAAGGGAGTCTTTTTTTGTGAGAACAAGTCTCAATTAAAGGATATTGCGGACTTAATGGAGGTTTCCAAGGATTCAAAGGTGAATGTGATAATTCAGGAGTTCGTACTGTCGAGCAGGGGAAAAGATATACGTGTTCTTGTTATTGGAGGGAGACCAATAGGGGCAATGGTAAGAATAGCTAAGAAGGACAGTTATAAAGCTAACTTTTCTACAGGAGGAGCTGTTAAACCTTTTGAGATGAATCCTACTATTGAATGGCTCGCGGTGGAGTCGGTATCTCTACTTGGCCTTGACATTGCAGGTGTTGATATACTTTTTAATAATGATTCATATAGCATTTGTGAAATAAACTCATCACCAGAATTTGAAGGTTTTGAAAAGGCAACGGGTATTGATGTACCCAGTGAAATATATCAGTACCTGCGTGTTCGACTTAGACCTGGCGAGGAACAAATAGGTAAGGTGACAATATAACTAACTTATGTGTTAAAATATTTAAGTACTATTGCCTGAACTGTCATTTTGATCTATCGTATATCTAACTGATTTCTTCATCGAAATAAGGAGCTTGTGGTGAGAGAGAGATTGCTGGTTATTTATTCACTGTTTATTCTTTCTTTGATTTTTCTATCAAGCTCTGTGTTTGCAGGAGAGCCTCTCTTTGATCTTTCGAAAACAGATTACTTTGAAAATGCCCACTTTTCATTTGTCCAGAACATAAAAAAAAGGAGCAATCCGTCCGGTTCACACGGAAGGAGATTAATGCCCGCTGAAGGAGAGGTTTTGATTGATTATAGAAGTAACAGAAATAGCAACAATTATGAGATGGTTACACTATCAAAGAAAGATGACAAGTTTCTCTATAAAACAGAATTGGTGGTAGATAGATTTGGGATAACCGTAATATATGCAATGTATGATAATGAAGGAAACTCTAGCTACCTCTACAGCTATGATGTTTTCAAGGAGGAGGCTTCTATAGAGTACCTTGATGAAGAGAGTGAGGTAAAAAGAAAGAAAGTATCTGTTGATAAAGAAGTATATAGTTTGATGACCATACCCTATATTGTCGGTGCTGCTGACTTTAATGAAAATGGTCGGCATGTATTGAAGGCGGTTGTCGGGGATGGAAGATTCTTCGAGATCTATATCCAGAAAGTTAATAATGAGAAAATCATTGTGGGAGATAAGACCTTTGAGTGCAAAAAAATTGAATGCGGTTTTACCGGTATCATCGGATTATTTGTACCAAAGATGGTCTTCTGGGTAGATGAAAAGACCCGAATACCCGTTAAACAGGATATGATGGGGGGGGCGATCATCGAGCTGGAGATGGTGTACGATTGAAACAGGATAAGCAAGTTTCTTATCACTGATTATAAATAAAATTGGTCCTTTGGGAGCTAACTCTCCAAATACAAAGCTGTTATTCTTTTTTCTTCAGTTCGGTGATATACCCCTCGATCTCTTTTTCATATACTCTTAGAGATTCCAGCCACTTCTCGTAAAAATTAATCTGTGTTTCCCTGGTAGGTGGTTTTGCGTTACAGTGAAAAAACCAGAGGGGATGATACGTCGGTCCAGCCGTATGATGATGGCCATGGCCCCTGCAACCGCAATAATTTTGTGAATGACACATAACAAACCTCCAATTGTAATTGAGTTATTACTAATAAACTAATAATATTCTTAAAAAATATTTATAGAGTAAAATCTTCTCCCAACTCCTGATGTACAATCTGCATATATTTCTTCAAAGTCTCTTTGTTGAGGGAGTAGTGGACATAGAACCCATATCGTACTCCATCAACAAGTCCTATCTGTCTGAGTACTCTCAGATGCTGGGATACTGCAGATTGGCTTACATCAAGCATGCCGGTAACAGCGTTAACACAAAGCGCACCTTTTGATTCTTTTAATAGTTTCACGATTTTCAATCGTGTCGGATCTGAGAGGACCTTAAAGAGCTCTGCTACTTTTGTTATTTTTTCCATTATTTTTATAAGTAAGTACTAATAAGCTTATTAAGATAATAATCATGGCTTGAGATGTCAAGAAAAATGTCAAAATGTTTGAGAAAATGGTGACATTGGAATGTCGTGTTCCATAATTATGGTTCTGAAATAAAGGAGTTTTAGATGAAGAAGAAATGGATGGCCTGATTGCTAGTTATACCTTTATTACTTATTTTTGGACCTATTATAATGCTTTGAAGATGTTCAACAGAAGCCAGCGAGTAGTTGTGTGGATTGTGGAAATTGCTGTAACTCTGCGAGCGATTGCTTTGATGATTTGATCTGTGACGATGCAGAGTAGCTTTCAGGTATTTATGTCTGATATTGGTGTTTCCTGACTACCCCCAGTGTGTGTTATATAGTAGGGTAAATGATAATGGAACAATGGACATAAACAATGTTGTATGTCTAGATCACTTAACACTTACCAGACGATTTATACACTTTCCTCATTAATCTTATTGCTTCTTTTTTAAATTCCTCAGCTGCAGCAACGCACGAATTAAATGGACAGGCATATCCTTCACACTTGCTAATTTCTTCAAACAAAGTTTTCCTGTAAATCTCATTATATCTTGTTGCAATATTTATCTTTCTAAATCCAACAGATATTGCTTTCCTCAATTGTTCGTCGCTCGCTCCGGAAGACCCATGTAAAGCGCAAGGCACACCTGTTTTTTCCACCAATTTTTTTGCTAAATCCCAGTCCGGTTCAGGCCATTTTTCTTTATATAAGCCGTGAATATTACCAATAGATGGCGCCAGTATGTCAATGCCTGTTTTTTTTACAAAATCTGATGCCTGATCAAGGTCTGTATAAGATCCTCTCTCCATGCCATTCTTCTTACCTTCTTTTGCCAGAGGAACCTCTCCTAAAGAAGCTTCCACAGTCACATCCACTGCATGAGCAATTTTTACAATCTCTTTAGTTCTTTTGATATTTTCATTATAATCTAATTTTTCACTATCTCCATATTCCCCGGCTCCTCCATCATGCATCACAAATGAAAATCCAGCCTTAATGCATTTAATAATAAAACCAAAATCCTGACATTCATCAAGACACAGTGCTATAGGTACATCTGTGCTCTTAATATATGAGAGTGCGATATTTGCATAGGTTTCAATACCGATTTTTTCTATGAAATACTGCCATGCCATAACGGCAGCTGGAGATTTTTCTTCTACAGCAGCTTCTACAGCAGCTTGTATTGTGTAATTATCCCATGCTTCTATAATGCCTACTCCATAATTCCTCTTTTCAGCATCCTTTAAAAGATAATTAAAGTTTACCAGCATCGCTCATCTCCAAAGAATCGAGATAATTAATAATTACTGTTCTGTATTATTTATTACACTCTAAAGAGGTATTTCACGATTTCGTTTGATCGGCCTTTTCAATTATATTTCTCAAACCTTTGAGCACATTTTCATCAATTGGTATAGGACTATGAGTCTTGAGTATATCGTACATTTTTGCTTCCACACGATGTTTTAATGTTTTTTTCCCTTCACCAATCCATGTTTCGATGTTAGAGCGGTCAATGAGCTTCGGAAACCAGAATCGTTCTTTATAATACTTCAGAGTGTGATCATCACTAAGAAAATGACCTCCCGGCCCAACCCTGTCTATCACATCAATGGCAAGCTCATCATCGGTAACATTAATTCCTTTGCAAATATGTTTTACCATATCGATAATCTCATCACACAACACCAGCATCGGCAGTGAGCCATTCAAGCCGCTCTCTAAATATCCAACATCATGGACTATAGTAGCTCCTGAGAGCATTGCTGTATAGAGAGAAAGAGTAGCTTCGATTGCTGCCTGCTCATCCACTGTTTTCGAGTCACTGCATCCTCCTGTTGAAAACATGGGAAACCCCAGCCACTTTGAAATATCGGTACTGGCAGCCGAGGCCAGGGACAGTTCTGGAGCACCGTAGGAAAAAGTGGTTGTCATCATATCCATTATGGTTTGTACCCCTCCCATAATTAAAGGCATTCCAGGTTTTTTTAAGTTAGAAAGTACAATTCCAAATAGAGTTTCTGCAAGAGTTTGTGCTAACATACCGGCCAATGTAACTGGAGCCGTTGCACCGGCACTGGGACATGGCGTGTATATAGCAGGTATACTCTTCTCTGCGGAAAAAAGAAGCTTTTCAACTGCTTCTTTAGTGTGGTTTAAAGGAGAACTCGGCTCTATATATATAATAAAAAGTGGATTAATTCGAAACTCCTCTTCGCTCCCTCGAATTATGCACGCCATCTCATATAAATCTCGCAATCCTGCTCCATCAACACTTGTCAAAATAAGTGGTTTTGCTGTATTGCTTACCATAGCCAGAAACTGATGCCTGTCATAGGTGTTTGGATTTGGCACATCAGACACAAGCCCATGGGACATGAAAAAGTCGAAATTGGGTAGATAGTCTACAATTCTTGCTGCCTCAGCTACATCGTTGTATGTGTATCGTCTTCTCTTCCCTGTTTTTCTGTCTGTGATAAATGGACAATCGGAGCCTGTCCCAAAATGCACTCTATTTTTCTGCAGATGGAGAGCACGCTTTTCATCTCTCCCTGATACCGTGATGTTACTGGGGTAATCTTTTATGGCACGTTCCACCATCGATACCGGGATCCTGACACGATTACCATCTACTATTGCATCACTCTGTTGAAACAGATGTAATGCACCCTCATGAAAAACCTTTTCTCCTGTTTTCGATACAATATCCAGGGCTGCTTCATAGATTATCTCAATCTGATCCTCTGAAAGCACCCTGAACATTGGGGACCGCTGTTCTGTGATGTTTACACGCATGAGTTCATTCCTTTCAGAAAAATATAATTATTAAATAGGTTTACATATGGTTGTACACGTACAATTAAAATGCAGATTATGTCTTTTAATTAAATTCATTTACTATTTAGAGGATCTTTTTCCCTCTCTCTTTTTTCAGCATCTTCAAGTATAGAATTTACTTTCTTCTGTAAAGCTTCAGATACTTGCGGACCTCTGTGTGTGTCAAGAATCTCGCGAGTCCTCTGCTTTATCCTGTCTGACATTGTCTTTTTACCATGGGAGACCCATGCTTCGTAATTAAACCTGTCCATGAGGCCAGGCTGCCAATGCTCTTTTCTGAAGTTAGTTAGGGTGTGATCCTCTGAAAGAAAGTTCCCGCCTGGTCCTACATTTATGATAGTATCTAATGCGATACTGTTTTTATTGACATCAATACCCTGGCAGATTCGTCGGCACATCCCTATGATCTCGTCAGCCATCACCAGCTGAAAGAGAGAGCCGGTCATTGCAGATTCAACGTAGCCAACGTCATGCACTAAATTAGCACCGCTCATGAAGGCTGATTGAATTGAGAGCGTTGCTTCAACCGCTGCCTGCGGTTCCAATGTTTTTGCATCGGTACATCCGGCAGTCGACCACACAGGTAAACCAAGATACTTGGCTATATCCGTGAGAGCAGCACTCAATAGACTTAGCTCCGGAGCACCATAAGAGAATGTCATGTGCCGCATATCCATTATAGATACAACCCCTCCCATAATAAAAGGGGTTCCTTTGTTTTTCAGTTGACTCACTACAAATCCGTGAAGTGATTCTGCAATGGCATTGACTAAAATCCCTGCAAAAGTTGCCGGAGCAGTTCCCCCTCCTATACAGCAGGGTGTAAAAATGAGAGGAATGTTGTTCTCCGCACAATACAGAAGCTTGTCCATTGCTTCATAGCTACTAGTCAAAGGTGATAATGGCTCGCAGTAAAAGATATAGTTCGGTCGTTTTTTAAATTCTTTCTCTCCGCCAGCCATAACAATGCCAATTTGATGGATATCTTTGCATGTGGCCCGGTTGTAAGACCACGCCACGATAGGTTTTGCAGTGTGTGTGATCATTTCAGCAAAC
>CP070841.1:3374596-3377448 GCA_020342115.1 Spirochaetota bacterium | reverse complement strand
GTTTCCCCCTTCAATATTTACCAGGGCTGTACGAGTCAACATACTGCAGAACATTCAACTTTGCGAAGTAGCAAACAAGATAGTCAAATGAGCTTATGAAATGGAAATCAATGAAGACTATAGATTTTTCATAGTTGAAGGTTATTGTATTTCAAAATATAAAAAGCTGCCCTAGCAGCATAACCGATTATTCCTATTATAGAGATAGGGAAAGTATTGTGTGATGTAAAGTAACGAGACAGGTCTGTTTTTCAAAAACGTCATCTCAAGGGAGCAAAAAGTGTTTGATCTGAAGAACTTACCTGAAATTGAGTATCTCTTGAAAATAGCTGAGGGGCAGAATAGAACCATAACCTACGATCAGATTAATGAAATCCTACCTTATTCAATCGTGAGCTCTGACAAAATCGATGAATTGTTTGTCCTTCTCTCAAAGGAAAGTATCAATATAGTTGATAAGTTAGAAGAGGAGATAGAGCAGGAAGAGAAAGAAGAGTTTAAAGAAGAAGAAGAGGATAAACAGCAGAAAAGCCTGACAGACAAAAGAGTAATAACTTATGAAACGAGTACGCATACAGATGATCCTATAAGGCTCTATTTAAAAGAGATTGGAAAGGTACATCTGCTCACAGCTGAGCAGGAGGTTAAACTTGCCAAAGAGATTGAAAAGGGTGAGGCAATTATCGAAAAAGAACTGTTTAACTCAAACCTCTTTATAAAAGAGATTAAGAAGACAGTTGATAGAATTAACAGTAATAAAATGGATATACAGAATCTTTTAGAATATCAAAAGTTTTATAACATTTCTGCGGAGGATAAGAGGAGATTAAAAAGAAAATTTCAAAATCTCGAAAAAATATTAACCGAAAAGCTTCCTCTTCCACTCGGTGATGGTGTAGATGATTATGTAAGAAAAGAGGTCTATCGCGTATTAAAGAGAGCGAACATAAGCAAAGAAGAAATAGTAAGAATTACGAAAAAGGTAGAAGATTACTATGCGAAAATCTTTTCTTTAGAACAAATTATTTCCAATATAGAAGAAACTACTGAAAGGACGATAGAAGAGATCAAATCTATCTATAGCCATATTGAAAAGGGTAAAGGAATAGATAAGATTAAAGATAAATACTTTCCATATGCAGATGATATAAGAGAGTTACACAACAAAATTAAAGGGGTCGAGAATAGATTCAAGAAAATTGAGAACGAAACTGGAGAAACAATACAGAACATAAAGATCCTGCAGGATAGTATTCAGAGAGGCAGGGACATCATATGTAATGCAAAGGATAAGCTCATTCAGTCAAACCTCAGATTAGTGGTTAGTATTGCAAAGAAATATACTAACAGGGGGCTTCACTTTTTTGACCTTGTACAGGAGGGTAACATTGGGCTTATAAAAGCTGTTGAAAAGTTCGAGTATAAGAAAGGGTATAAATTCAGCACGTATGCAACATGGTGGATAAGACAGGCAATCACGAGATCGATTTCTGATCAGGCTCGTACAATAAGAATTCCTGTGCATATGATCGAGCAAATAAATAAGGTGATAAAGGAATCGAGGCAGCTCATGCAAATGTACGGTCGTGAGCCAACAACTGAAGAAATTGCCAAAAAACTTGGGTGGAGTATCTCTAGAGTCAAAGGGATACGAAGTGTTGCACGTGATCCTATTTCCCTGGAAACGCCGATCGGTGATGATGAAGAAACCCTTTTAGGGGATTTCATCGAGGATCGGGAGACCGATAATCCTGCAACAAAGACATCCTACACCCTTCTACAGGAGCTTATAAATAATGTCTTGGACACACTTCCTGTTAAAGAACAGAAGGTATTACGAATGAGATTCGGACTGGATGATGGTTACTCACATACACTTGAAGAGGTAGGATACGTGTTTAATGTTACAAGAGAGAGAATTCGCCAAATAGAAGCCAAAGCACTCAGGAGACTGATGCATCCGACAAGGAGTAAGAAGCTCAGAGATTATCTCGAAGATTAATTCTTTAAAAAGCATATAACAAATTATATAAGCTCACCGATAATTACATAAAAGAGTTGGGAGGTTCTGAATGTACTTGGTCCTGGTAAAGGAAAATGGGAAACATACACTCTCCGGAATTGGTGAAGATATCAATGAGGTTAAAAATATAATCATTAGAAATAATTTAAAAAAGTTAATAGATACTGGAAAAGCCTACCTTGTCGAAGGAGTTATTAAGGTGATACGGCCCGAGACTACCCCAGAAGTCCTTGAAATAAAAAAGAAACCTAAAAAAGCAGACAAATATTATTAATCCACATTTCAGAAAATGCTTTGCCTCCATGGAGGATTCATCTGAATTCCTACAGAGAAGAGATATGGTTTCACATCCCTGAGAGAGTAGGCCTGTTAAACATAACATCTGAAGTAGAAATGGCCCTTGAAAAATCTGGGATAAAAGAGGGTTTATGCCTTGTAAACGCAATGCATATAACTTCAAGTGTGTTTATCAATGATGATGAGTCAGGACTCCACGAAGATTACAAAAAATGGCTCGAGAAACTAGCCCCACACGAACCTGTTTCAAACTACCTCCACAACAGAACTTTTGAAGATAATGCCGATGCTCACCTTAAGAGACAAATCATGGGTAGGGAAGTCGTCATAGCCGTGACCGATGGTAAATTAGATTTTGGCCCCTGGGAACGGATATTCTATGGCGAGTTTGACGGTCGTAGAAAAAAAAGAGTTTTAATAAAGATCATCGGTGAATAGATCTTCCAAAACAGTATCTCTCCGAGACTACAATTTCTCTTGACTGCAACTAATATAGAATTATATTTATTACAAGATTGTAATAAATATAGAT
>CP070841.1:3367394-3374496 GCA_020342115.1 Spirochaetota bacterium | reverse complement strand
CAGTATTTAAAGAGGATTAATGAGATCAAGAAATTTTACACTGATTTTAAACTGCTCGGCTATCCTTTTGCCGAGCTCTATCATACCCAGCCTTTCCGTGTTGTAGTGCCCGGCAAAAATATAGTTTTGCTTTTTCTCCTTTGCCAAGTATTCGGTGCTCTCTTTCGCATCACCTGTAAGAAATGCATCAGCATAACAGGTTTGTATCTTATCTATCTCATTTCGGCCAGCTCCGCTTACCACGTAGAGGGTTTTCACCTTGTCTGTGCCGTAATGAAAAAAGTGTGCCTCTGTATGAAGTGCACGGTTGATCCTGTTGATAAGCTCATCGAATCCAAGAGGCTTATCGAACAAACCTAAAACCCCGAAATCTCCCACCTGCTTTTCAGATATAGTAGCTTTGAGGGCCTTAAGAATAAGAACATTATGGCTAATTTCCGGATGCACATCAAGGGGGAGATGGTAGGCAAAAATGTTTAGATTATTTTCAAGAATCAGCTTTATCCTATTCCTTTTATAACCTCTGATGGTGACATCTTCATTGTCCCAGAACATACCATGATGTACAATGAGTGCATCCGCTTTCTCTTCAATAGCTCTTTCTATGATATCAAGATTGATGCTCACCGCTGTTACAGCTTTACTGATTTCTGTATTACCCTCAATCTGCAGTCCATTCGGGAGGTAATCCGAAATATCTTCCACGTTTAGATATTCGTAAAGCCAGCATTCAAGTTCCTCTCTTTTAGCCACCTGCTACCTCCTCCTAAAAAGTTTTTCAAAGTATTGCTTTCTTTGCTTGATTACTGTGGGTCTGCCATGTGGGCACATATAGGGCACTTCAGTTTTACCAAGATCCTCTAGAAGCCTGAAAGCTTCATCTTGAGTTAATTTGTCACCCTCTTTTACAGCATGTCTGCAGGCGGCAATCTTTAAGAACCTATCACGGATATCTCTGGTAGTGACTTTCAAACTTCCCTCATAGAACTCTTCGAACAGTATCGAGAGCGTTTCCTCCTCCTTTTCTTCAGGGACAAATGACGGAATCTCGGTAATATTGAAACTCTCTTCGCCAAATGGTTCAATAACAATGCCAGCCTCCTGAAAGGTCTCGAGACTCTCGGTAAGGTCTTCGAGATGACTTCTGGGCGGAGTGAAAGTTATAGGAATAAGAAGAGACTTTCTATAGGTAGACTCCCCTGCCTCTTTTTTTAACTTCTCATAGAGCACCCTTTCGTGTGCTGCATGCTGGTCAATAAGCAGAATGAAATCGTCTGACTCAAAAAAAACATATGTAGAGAAGATAACACCTTTAAAAATGAGTTTTTCAATCACAACCGGAAAAACATCCTGTTGGTAGACTGAAGCATAAGACGCCTCATATACCCTGTCTTCCGTCTCAAATCCATGAGGCTCTCTCACAAGCATATCTGCCTGAGTATACTCAGCTCTGCTTTCGGCAATATCAATTGTGAATCGCTGCTCCTCAAACGCCACAGGAGCCAATGATTGGGTTACAGCTCCACTTAAGGAGGAAAATAGCTTTCCCATCAATTTAATTTTTATTTCTTTTTTTGCAGGATGGACATTTACATCAATAAGAGTCGGATCTATATCAATATAAACAAATGCGTACACATATCTTCCAGCCGGAATAGTTGCTTTCGCACTATTATTGAGGGCTATATACAGCGATCTATCAGTGACAGGTCTCCTATTCACAAAGAAGAATTGCCCCGACCTGTTCGAGAGTGTACAGCTCTGGTCTGAAATATATAGTGTGAAGGAGAAGTGCTCTTTCTTCACTTTGGTTGCTACAAGTTTATTTTTAATATTATCGCCAAAAATATCACCTATTCGATCCAGTACTTCGTTTCTGGGCTTCAGACTGTATATCACTCGGTCATCAGCCTTAAAAAATATCCCTCTTTCATAGAAGCTTAATGCTTTCTTGAGCAGCTCTTCCTTTATCTTGGCAGTTTCTGATCTGTTGCTTTTTAAAAACTTCATTCTTGCCGGCAAGTTTTGAAAGAGATTTCGTACAGTGACCTGTGTGCCTCTGTTGGAAGCATGTGGCTCGGATGAAGTATCTTTTCCATACCTGCAGTTAACTCTGGTACCGTGAATAGTTTCAGGGGTTCCTGTGAGCATACTGAAATCGCTTACCGCACATATGCTTGAAAGCGCTTCTCCGCGAAATCCTATGGAACTGATTGCATTCAGATCTTCGATATCAGTAATTTTACTCGTACTATGTTTCTCTATCGACAGTACTGCATCTTCTTCGACCATACCATAACCATTATCAGCAACCTGAATGAAGTCCTTTCCTCCATTGTTCACAGTTACCGATATTTGGGTTGCCCCTGCATCAAGCGCATTATCCAAGAGCTCTCGTACCACCGAGTGGGGACCCTCAATCACCTCACCAGCAGCAATCTTATCAGAAACCTCCTGGGGGAGTGTGATAATCTTACCCAATTCAATCTCCTGTGGTTGCTGTTTTAGAGAGTTGCACTTTGCTTTTTGATAAATGTGTAAGGTTTGTAGCTCGTCTACTATTGATAGTGGCCCTTATTAAAAAGAACCTGATCGAATATTGTTACCTTTTTATATAAACAAATTTGCTATCTAAAGCCTTCCCTGGTAATCATTGATAAAATTTTCTATTGATCGATTGTACGTTGCTTCTCCCCTCTTGGAGAAATAACATCCAGGAATTTCATTCATTTTTCTGTGATATACAATACATTCACAGCATTTTCCCCTTTTCGAGCAAGACATATAGGTACAGGTACATATTTTTAAGTTCTTTGCTTCACTGCACTCCATAGCAAAACCCTCTCTGATTAAGAAGTGTGAACAATGTATCTCACATTCGCTTCTCAGGCAAGTATCATCTCGAAACGATCATTTTTTCAGAGCCTGGACCACCTTGCCAACATACATGCGGTGATAATCCTTCTCAGGATAGAACTCATGTATGCTGCTGTCGATAAAATGGGAAGGGTCAATATCCTGATAGTAGATCTTCTCACATATAAGAACAAGCCTTGCTTCATCAAAATAAACTGTTCCCCTTTCGCCACTCACCGGACTAATCCCTGTAGCTTTCACTTTATCAGTATCCCTACCTGAATGAGAGCCGCAAAAGTCCAGTACATCCTTATATTTCTCATCAAAGAAGCAGAGGCTGAAGACGTCAGACTTTTCCATATACTCATGGGTGTACCTTGGGGGACGTACAAAACAAAAGCATACACTTTTTTCCCACAGAGTTCCAAATCCACCCCATGCAGCTGTCATAGTATTGAAAGACCCCAGGTCTCCTGCAGTCAAGAGCATCCACTCAGAGCCTATTATCCGGAACGCGCTCTCATTTATTGAATAGGGGTCAATATCGCGAAACTTTTTCATACTTCCTCCTGTAAATATCATTGAGTAATGTTAATGGAAAAATGCAATATTGTCCATAGCAATGAGATCATTACCCGCCAGAACGATTAATCCTTGACATGATGTGCATCCTAATTATAATAGAGAGTTGCATGTCATTATTCTTTCATAAAAAGGTTTGCTTGCAGTTACTATAATGAAAACTAACCAGCTCTGATCTGATTTGAACTCATTAAAAAATAGCTATGGCGTGCAGTAGTTTGAGAGAACCTCGCTCCAAAGTCAAAGTATGGCGAGATATGATTTCTATACCTGCATACATAAGAGGTCCCGTAGATAAGAATCCTCCACTCCTAATGGAACGAAGAAATCCTATCCATCCAGGAAGTGTTACTATGTGCCAATACCCTATACAGGAGCACCTCACTGACTCATATAAAGAGCAGTGCTGGAAAACTCTGTTCCTTGAGAATGATTTTCCCCTTATCACAGTTCTTCCTGAGCAAGGTTCGCAGGGAAATCCATACGCACGGACACATGAGATGGGAAGGAGATGGCCTTGTAGAGGATTGATTAAAATTTATTGATGGGGGATCATAATGAATGATACTATCGGAATCGGAATCATCGGAGCTGGCCTAATGGGAATGCTCCATGCGAGAGCATTTGCCCAGCTCCCTGATGCAAGGATTGTAGCACTCAATGACCCCAAACTTGATGAGAGTTATAAACTGCCAGGTCAAAAAAAGCAACCTGCCATCATGAAGGACCACATTGAACTTCTCGAAAGAAATGATATCGATGCAGTAGTAATTGCCACACCTGAGCCCATGCACAGGAAATACTCTGTTGACGCAGCTATGAGGGGAAAGCATATCCTCCTTGAGAAACCGATTGCAACAACAATTGAAGATGCTCAGGCCATTATCGATGAATCGGCCAAAAATAATGTTAAGCTGATGTTAGGGCACATCCTTCGTTTCGATACGAGATATGCGCAGATCAAGGCAGCAGTTGATGATGGTACTATCGGAAAACCTCTCGTATGTTATGCCAGAAGAAATGCACTCATACAGGAAGCCAGGAGACTCGGCGGTCGCTGTGAGGTTGAGGAATATATCTCTGTCCATGATATAGATCAGGCCTTCTGGTATTTCCAGGACGATGCAGTAAAGGTAAATGCCGAGATCATTGAAGGCAATGTCATGAAGGAGCTGGGAGTTCACGATTTTATCTGGATCACCATCCGATTCACGGGAGGTGGGCTTGCAGTCATTGAAACAGGATGGGGTCTTAGTGAATCAATACTAAAATGGAAACGTCCTGAATCATGGGGAGGCTTTGGAGACGTCTCGCTTGAGCTCATTGGCGAAAAAGGCTCTATCTATCTAAACTATAGACCCATGACCCTCGCTGCCATTGATGACGAGGGGTGGAAATTCCCTGACACGCTTCACTGGCCAAATCTTCATGGGGAGGTTACAGGAGACCTGCTCGATGAAGATCGCTACTTCCTGAAGGTGTTAAGAGGGGAAAAGCCAATAATCAGCACAGGTGAGGATGGCATGAATGCCCTCAGGGTTGTGCTTGCGGCACAGAGGTCGTACCGCGAGGGAATCCCTGTATCTCTATGATCCCTAAATAATGATATTCTTTTAAGATGGGCGATTAATTGTTTTGCAATTACTGCTCTAAAAAGTCCGGATTCCCCGAAATTTTTCAAGCAGATCTTGGCTTGCAAAGAATCTCGAGAACCCTGACATCATTAACCTTTCTGGCAAACGAAGGTTTCAGTACGAGGGCCGTGTCGGATCCCTCATCAGTACCTCCTATGGAGATAATCTCTTCAGCATGCTGAACCATACCAGCTTCAAGGGCCATAATAGCGATCTCAAATGCAACCTTCGTCCCTTGAGAAAAGCAGCGCAATGTATCTGCAATTATGCTACCGGGTGTTTTTTCACCGTAGTGCCCCTCGACAACGCCATCTGCAAGAGCATGTAGAGAAGTAAGCACTCTCACACCAGCCTTCTCTATTTGCTCCCTCTCCCGATTTGACATTGTCCATCCCTCTTCATCGAAAGCAGCAGAGATGCTCACAGCGATTAACTCTATACCAGTGCCATCGAATACCTTTGAGCCTTCAAGCGCGCTGAAGCCATGAGTAGAAGCAATAAGCACTGTCTTTATTCCAAGCTCAGAAGCCCTTCTCTTTGCTAGTTCCAGAGTCCGGGTGGTGTTCTTTTTTCCTTTTTCTTCAAAATAAGTGATACTGTTTTCCATAACCTCACCTTCCTGTAAGATTTAATTTATAAACACAGAGGATAACTCCCATATCTTTTATATGCCCTGTAAAAAGCATGGACATTTTCGAGCGGGGTTGTCGGCTGGATGTTGTGTGAAGAGCAGAGGATATATCCACCTCCTGTTCCGAGCTGTCTAAGCCTCAATCGCACCTCCTCCTCTACATCATCGGGTGTTCCGAATGGGATAACCTGCTGATCATCAACTCCTCCCCAGAAGCTTAGCCTTTTTCCGAATTTTCTTTTAAGACGAGCCGGGTCCATTGCGAGAGGCTGTACAGGATTCAAAATATCAAGGCCAACATCTATCAAATCTTCTATCACGGGCTCATGATAGCCGCAGATATGCGCAGCAATCTTGAGATCAGGTTTTACACTCTTAAACTTCTGAAAGAGCGTGCTATATCGGGGTTTTACAAACTCCCTCCATAGCCCGGGTGAGATGAGCATTCTATCCTGGGTTCCGACATCATCTCCTGCCAGTATTATATCACACCCGATCTCAATGAGCTTCAAACCTGCTATTAGATGAAACTCCATCACGAGATCCATAAGCTGATGTGCAAAATCTTTGTTTTTAATTAAATCCTGTAAAAATTGCATCATGCCTCTTAGATACCAGGCCCCTT
Organism: Spirochaetota bacterium; assembly: GCA_020342115.1. GTDB lineage: Bacteria > Spirochaetota > B62-G9 > B62-G9 > DRHN01. The sequence goes on along the minus strand of CP070841.1, from coordinate 3,368,168 downwards.
CAAAAACAGAACCCAGAACACCTCCCACGATGCTGTGGGTATTTCCAAACTTCTTTATGATGCTCTCAGCCTCTTCGTACTGTTCGGGTGCTTTGGGATCAGGTGCCTTATAGGAAAGCAGTTTCTTGTCATCTCCTGCGAGAGGATGCCCTACAATCTCGGTATAGCTACCTATACCTCCAGCATACTGTACTCTATGCCAGGTTATACCCCATGGATCCACATATTCAGGTTCGTCGGAGCTATAGAACGATGCTACTATACCCACTATCGACATGAGACAATCATGGCCCAGCTTGACTCTCATTTCAAAAGGATCTTCTGTGCTTGTTTCCTTCATTAACAACTTTTCAACCTCAGGTGTGATCCACAGATCAACAGGCACACGATCCGGCTCTTCATGAGAAAGAGCTGCTTTCATCCTCTCCTTCGAAGTCATCTTTTACTCCTCTTAACAACAAAGAAAAATTCACAATACATATATCTACAAACCGGCATACCTTCTCTCTAACTCCCTTATGCTCTGCTCTAGGCTTTCTTTTATGGCTTTTTCAACAAATTCAATGTCTTCAGCCCTCGTGAGATCGAGCACATCTGTGCACGTGTAATAAACAAGCACCTCTTTTCCCCTATCCATCATGAGTCCTACGGCATCAGGGAGCTCATACTCTCCGGCTTTCCCCTCTTTTCGAGGGGGGTGTCTCGGCACATCCCTGCATGCTTCGATTATATCTCCATCAAAGCGCCACAAATTCATGCTGGTTAGATTCTTGT
>CP070841.1:3364442-3367294 GCA_020342115.1 Spirochaetota bacterium | reverse complement strand
CCTAAAGATGCCAATGCATTTCGAGTAGAAACAGAAGAGGGACAGAAGCTTGGATACCTTTTTATAATAGCTAAGGAACATATAGATCAAGAAGAGTTCGGTTCCTTTGTCAAGCAGCTTACTATTGGATTAAACAGTACGAAGCTTATTCTCACCAACAGAATCAAGAGCGAGCGTCTGAGCATTCTAGTTCAAAAACTAAGAGAGGAGATTAATAAAGGAGAGAAGATGGCTGAGCTAAACCGGCTCGTGCTCGAAAACTCTCCTCTCGCTATCCTGAGTGTCGGAAAGGATGGGCATATCCTCCAGCACAATCCTCATGCAAAAAAGCTCCTCGCTCAGAATCTTGAGAAGACTAATATCTTTGATATTGAATGTCTTAAAAAGGCTGAAATTAGGGTTCTTCTCGGAAAAAAGGATCTTATAGAGTGTACACTTCTCATCAATGGTAAACATCATACCTTGAGCCTAGCAACAACACCGATCAAAAACACCAAAAACACCCTCCTGCTTATTGATGACATTACAGAGAGGAAGGAAAATGATCAAATCATCATACAGAAGGAAAAAATGGCAACACTCGGTGAGCTCTCATCCGGTTTAGTCCACAACCTGCGCAGTCCTCTCACTGCAGCAAAAGGCATACCAGAGCTTATCTTATTAGGGATCAAATCAAAAAAACTCAAGGTCCTCCAAACGGTCGATGGCCAAGAGGTCGAAGATAAAGAACTCAAGAAAAATATAAAGCTCATAGATGAGAATATCAAACGCGCATTAAACATCATTGATTCAATAATGGAGTTTTCAAAAAAGGATTTCGGGACATTTGAACAGGTTACGCTAAAAGAATCCATAGAAGATGCAAGAAATCTACTGGAGCACAGACTCAGAGAAAAGAGTATTACATTTGTCAATAAGACCGAGCAATGCACCCTTTTCAGCAAAAAAAATCTACTGACCCAGATCTTTATAAATTTACTTCAAAACTCCATTGATGCCGTAGAAACAGGGGGGTCAATAGAGGTTACATGTCATAAACAGAAAAACCGATGGATCATTCACTTTTCTGATAATGGTGCTGGAATAGAAGAGGAGAATCTTGAGAGGGTTTTTGAGCCATTTTTTACATCCGCTCAAAAGTCAGATGGCATCGGTATAGGTCTGTCGATTACTAGAAAGCTTGTTACCTTGCATGGCGGATCAATAAAAGCGCTCACACGAAAGGGAGGGGGTACGATTATGGAACTTATATTTCCTTTGCAAAATACGGAAAATAGTTAATTAGTTTCCGATGGCTATATGATATACTTATGACATAATTATTTGATTTCCTCTAATTAATTCGAATTAAACCGTGCACCAAGAATTAATTAACTACGCAACATGTATAGATTTGTCTAGAAAAGGCTTGAGGTACATGCCTGTATAGGAATGTTTGTTTGCAGCTATGATTTCAGGGGTGCCGGTTGCCACCACCCTTCCCCCCTCTGCCCCGCCCTCAGGTCCAAGATCAATGAGGTAGTCAGCATTTTTAACCACATCCAGATTATGCTCTATAACTAGCACAGTATTTCCATTCTGCACAAACCTCTGAAGTACAGCTAAAAGCTTTTTCACGTCATCAAAATGCAGCCCTGATGTCGGTTCATCCAGGATGTAGAATGTCTTTCCTGTACTCCGTTTTGAAAGCTCTGATGAGAGTTTTACTCTCTGTGCTTCTCCACCTGAAAGTGTGGTTGCCGCCTGTCCAAGCCTGATGTAGCCAAGCCCTACTTCCTGGAGGGTTACGAGCTTGCGTTTGATGTGTGGTATGCGATGAAAGAAACCGAGCGCTTCATCCACTGTCATAGTAAGGACATCTGAGATATTCCTACCCTTGTATTTTATCTCGAGTGTCTCGCGGTTATATCGCTTACCCTTACATACATCGCAGGTGATATAGATATCCGGTAAGAAATTCATCTCTATCCGTATGGTGCCATCCCCCTGACAGTTTTCACACCTCCCCCCTTGAACATTGAAAGAGAATCTCCCCGGTCGGTACCCTCTCATTTTTGATTCTGGTAAGGTTGCAAAAAGCTCTCTTATTGGGGTAAAGACTCCTGTATAGGTTGCTGGATTAGAACGTGGAGTTCTCCCAATCGGAGATTGGTCCATGGCAATAACCTTGTCTAGGTGTTCTATCCCTTCTATGGCCCTGAAGCTTCCCTCTTTAAGGTTCGATCTTCCTAAGCGATTGGCGAGTACCGGATAGAGAACATCGTTTACAAGACTCGATTTTCCTGATCCTGAAACCCCTGTAACAGCCAGAAATACTCCAAGAGGGAAGGATACATCGATGTTACAAAGGTTATGCTCCTTCACACCTTTCAGAGTGATTTCACATCCATTCCCCTTTCTTCGCTTCTCTGGAAGAGGAATAACAATTTCCCTCTTAAGATATTTCCCTGTAAGAGAATCTGGATTCTCTCTTATAGTATTAATAGAACCCTGGGCAACAATTTTCCCGCCATCCTCCCCGGCTCCCGGGCCGAGGTCAACTATGTAATCTGCATTCTCTATTGTCTGCTGGTCATGCTCAACGACAATTAGAGTATTCCCGCTATCTCTGAGTCTAAAAAGAGTATCCAGAAGCCTCTGGTTATCCCTCTGATGAAGTCCGATAGTCGGTTCATCAAGGATATACAGAACACCAACAAGTCCAGCTCCAATCTGAGTTGCAAGCCTTATCCGCTGCGCCTCGCCTCCAGATAGGGTCTCAGCCTTTCTGTCAAGAGACAGGTATCCTATTCCAACGTTCTTCAGAAACGAAAGCCTGGATTTGATCTCTTTGATGATATTCTTAGCTATAT
>CP070841.1:3352980-3364342 GCA_020342115.1 Spirochaetota bacterium | reverse complement strand
TTGAAGCACGGCACAAGACAACCCGTTATATAGAGTATGTCTCCTTCTGGAAGGGAACGAGCGCCTTCTACCTTGAAGATTACCAGGAAGCCCTGGAAAGCTATGATGCTTTTCTCTCGAAAACGGATGATGCTGAATTCCGCAGCAAAGCGCTTCTTTACAAATCACTTGCTGAACTCTCTCTAAAAGATTACGAGGGTGCAAAAAGCAGCATCGAACAACTCGTCTATGCAAAGGGCCCCATCAATCTCTCTTCATACGAAGCAGTTCTTTACAGCCACATTCTCCTGATGAGCGGATCATTGGACGAGCTCATTTCTCTGAGGGCTCCACCAAACCTGGAGGAAACATGGAAGGAAAAATTCCTTCTATACAGAGCCGAAGGCCACTGGAGACAGGGAAACGCTGAAGAAGCGGAGAAAATTTACAACGAGCTCTTGAACGGGAGTGACGAAACAGCCTCTGTTGCTTACCGAAGGCTCTACACCATGGCTCAGAAGGATCAAGATTTCGAGACTATGGAGAGTATAATTCAAAAAGCCGAGGAAAGGTTTCGCGGCACAGAGAAGCTCCTCGAAGGACTCTGGGAGAGGATCGGCATAGAGAGCTTTAAGCGCGAAGAGCCGCTGTTGGCCGAGCATTTCTTTGAAAAAGTATGGAACAGAGGAAATTTTGAAGACATGAGCAGCATAACTCCTCTCTATCTCTCTGAGATATATATAAAAAGAGAAAAGAAAGAAGACGCGAGAAAAATACTTGAGGAATACATCTTCTACTCAAAGAGGGAACCTGATACAGTCGTTCTTCGGCTTGCCAACCTATACATTCTGGAAGAGAGATATGCCGAGGCAGCAGAAAAGCTGAAACCGTTAGCAGAGCACTCAGGTGCAAAAGAAATCGTGAGCGAAGCTCGCTATCTCTACGCATTCTGCCAGTACAAATTGGGAAATTATGAAAGTGCGCTTCGTTATCTCGAGGCCGAGCCTTTTGATACTGTCTATCCCGATATGCTCAGACTGAAATCGAATGTCCACATACGAAACGGGAACCAAGATCGAGCACTTGAGGCATTGGAAAAGTATATTGAATATAAACCTGAAGATACCGGGGCTTATCTCGACCATATTAAACTACTCTTCTCCATGAAGAGGTATCAAAACGTGATCTCGAAGTGCAGATATCTCCTGGATTCTTTTCCCGATCTTGAAGCACGAGACCCCTCTACCTATATGAAGGTGCACTATCTAATGGGGCTATCGCAAATTTCATTGAAGTCATATGAAGATGCACTCGACACATTGAGCAGAATGACAAAAAAGCAACTTGAAAGCTCAGGGCTGGTATCCATACTCCCTTTCACAGAATACTACACAGGCTGGTCACACTACAGACTCAATAATCTCCAGAACGCTGCACGTGTGTTTGATAATTTTATTGATCGTTATCCGGAACATGAGCTACATGAACGCGCGCTCTATACCAGCGCATGGTGCTACTTCAGCATGGGTAATTACAAGAAAGCAGAGACTCTATTTTCCAAGATCACAGAAAAAGAAGAGAGTGGGCTTTTGCTAAAGGCACAGCTTTTGAAAGGGAAGAGCCTGAAAAATCTAAATAGAATACATGATGCTAAAGATAGTTTTTCATATATATCAACACAATACCCCCATTCATCTTACGCAGACGATGCTCTCTTCGAGCAGGCGAACATACTTGCAGAAGAAGACAATATCGAGGAAGCAACATCTATGTACAGGCAAGTCTTTCTAAGATACCCTGAGAGCGACCTCAGTGAAGAGGCTCTCTATAAAAGGGGAGAACTTTATTATGCACACGAACGGTTTGAAGAGGCAAAGTCCTCATTTGCGGAATATAGAAACCACTATCCGGAAGGAAAACTCATATATGCATCCCTCTACTGGGAGGCTCTCTGCACACAAAAACTTGGAGAACCGCGCGGAGCAATCCTCCTCTGGGAGAGCATAATAGAATCCAAGACTGAAACAAACTTCATTCCAGATGCCCTTAGATTATCAAGCGAGGTCTACATGAGCTTTGGAGAATACAGAAAGGCTCTCCCTTACTACGAAAGGCTCATAAATCAATATCCCAGGTATGCCGAAGCAGTTGATGCAGAGCTGCGAGTTCAGGAGCTAAGGTATCTGATCTTCGGACTTGAAAAAAGAGAAGCCGAGCTTACAGCGCTAATATCAAGAAACAGAGGAGCAGAGACAGAGGATGGAAGGCGTTCGATGCTCGAACTTGCCCGTATATACATAGATGAAGAAAAGAAACTTGAAAGGGCATTTCAGATGCTAAGCCAGATAATCTTAAAAAAAGATCCTGCTACCGAAGCTGATGCTCAATTTTTATTAGGAGAATACTACCATCTCACACATGACTATGTTAGAGCTGGAGAGGAGTTTTTCAACGCATCACTGAAGAAGCCTGATGATAGGGATTTCATCGCCTATGCGATATACAGGGCAGCAGAGATGATGAAGCTTGCCCGTAAAACCAAAGAGATGGAACAGCTCATCGAAAGACTCAAGCGCTATTTTCCTCAATCTGAATGGGCATTCGAGGGAGAAAGACTTCTGGAGAATGTACAATGAAGTATAGCTATATATTCTTTGGTGCGGTTTTCTTTATCCTTTGCAGTGTGATCTTCATCCCTGCCCAGGACATAGAGCCTGATGAGCCTGAGATTATTCTGCCGAGCGTGGTTCTCGAGATCGAGGATCTCAGTGTTGAGAAGATCCGCTCGGGATTACCAGAAGAAATTGAGCAGCCTCTTCCATGGCGTGAGTATCCTCTGCCTGAACCTGAAGAGCTCGAGATAGAGGAGAGTTCGTTTGAGATCTCAGCTCCCGATGAGGAACATACAGCACCCGAAGAGGGGAGAAGGGACCTGATTGCAGAAGTTACTCTAGGTGCCGGAATCCCCAGTCACTTCATTGGAAGCATATCACTCTTCAAGTTCGGTGAGCTTCCTGAAGGGAAGCTGCTTTTTCACCATGAAATGCTCGATGGTATCGGATCGAACTCTCCAGGAATAGGGTATAACATGAGGGAGGACATCCTTGAAGGTATGGTACGGTTCGATATAGGAGACGTGGAGTTCAAAACAGATGGTGAATTTGTCGATCTCGAACGGGGATTACAGGGGAACAGCAATTTCTACTCAAAGATAAATAGGAGGCTTAGCGGAGACATTTCCCTCAAATACGCCATCAGTGATCAGTTCATTCTGAAAGGCAGGGTCGACGGTTCGGTTTCCTCCCAGCTTCTCACAGGCACCTCCTTCCAGCAGATCAATGAATTTCTAATCTCACCGGAGGTTACTGGCGAGCTTCAGATGGAAAACTGGTACCTCGGTATTACACCGGAACTCAGCTACAGGAATGTGCTGGAAAAGAATGGGCTTTTAACCACAAGGTTTCAGCTCAGAGTAGATGTTGGCATAGACATAGGAGAGAAGTACAGAATCGATGCACAGGCAAGCTGGTTCTATAGTGAGGCGAGCAATCATCTCTTCCCATTCTACCTTGGACTCACAGGGACCCCTACCGATTTCTTCATGTTCAGAGTAAACGCAGGATACAAACTTTTACAGTACAACCTAAAAGATATCTTTGCAGAATATGAATTTTCATCTGTACCAGACACTCTTTTAGACAACCATGGATGGTTTGTTGATCTTATGTCCAGACTTTATATTACTGATAGGTGGATGCTCAACGCCGAGGCTTCGTTCATGAAACACAGCGGGATGTTCACCGTTGATAAGAGCATTGATCCAGTTACCGGGCTATTTACTCCAGATCAGGTAGAGGCATTGAGTCTCAATGTATTGTTCGGTGCTCGTTGGAATATAACAGACAGAATATTTGCACAATTCAATGCTGGTGCTGAGTTCCTGGATCGACCTCAGTTTTTTCCGCAGTACAGCCTTGGCGCACAACTCGATGCAACCCAGGAAGAAGGCAAGTATGGCGGGGGAGTATCTGCCGACCTTCTTTTAGGCGAACACGATTATATCCAGGTTCCAATCCTGGATTTGTATGGCTTCTACAGGCCGGCTGATTTCATTAAGTTTCAGCTCGATATCAATGATCTCCTCCTGCCAATCGTCTCTCAACAGAGGTATAGCTGGTATCCCTATATTGAAGAGGGTTTCAAAATTACTTTAAAAACACAAATCAACTTCTAAGGAGTACGGGTATGATTGAGATAATGCAAAAGGGTGGGATCATTATGTATATCATCGCCTTTCTCTCTATAGTTGCTGCAGTGATCATTATCGAGAAGCTTCTCTATTTCAGGAGAATACGGGTCGATGAGGAGAAGATGATTAATCGCCTCAAGTCAGCCCTTAGCAAGGGCCACTATGATGAAGCGCTTTCAATATGTGAGAACAATCCGTCTCACATAACGAACCTTATGAAAGTTGGAATAGAGCACCGCCAGTATCCTGCTGAAACCATAAAGGACATGATCCTCGATGCTGCAAACCTCGAGATTCCCAAGATGGAGAAGCGCCTTCCGGCACTCGGTACGGTTGCACATATTGCACCGCTCCTTGGCCTTCTGGGAACAGTTACTGGAAACATTGCAGCCTTTGGGGTTCTCGGAAAGTTCGGATCTGTAGGAGACCCCGGACTCCTTGCCAAGGGAATATCCGAGGCTTTGCTCACAACAGCGGCAGGAATCATAGTGAGCATTCCGGCAATAGTTTTTTACAACTTTCTTGTGAGCAAGGTTAACCATACTATCATAAGACTTGAAAACAGAGTTAATGAACTTGTACTCCTTCTTGGAGGTGGCACACATGAGAATGAGATTCCGCAGGTCTCTGACAACCAGGACTAATGTTGAGCTCATACCCCTTATTGATGTTGTCTTCCAGCTTGTCGTGTTTTTCATGGTAGCGACAACCTTTATCCTCACGCCTGGAATCAGCCTCGTGCTCCCCGGGTCAGAAACCAGTGAGCCGGTTGTGATGACAAAGCTTGTGGTGACTGTTATATCAAGGGATGAGATCTATTTAAACAAGGAGCGCTATGACATTACAAATTTTGAGCGAAGGCTTGCCACATTGACAGAGGAGGAGAAGGAGGAAATCAAGACTGTTGTGATCGAAGGGGATGAGACTGTATCCTATACACTAATGGTGAATGTGCTTGACGCACTCCGCAAAAGCGGATTCAAGGGGGTGAATCTCAAAACAAGGGAGCCTGATTGAGGGTTGAGGAGATTGAGAAGTGAGAAAGCGAGGTGAGTTATCATGACCACGAAGGAACGCGATGCAGGACAGGGCTCAAAGAGAATCCTCATGAGCATGTCATTTGCTATACTCCTGCATGGCATTGCCTTTATCATGGTGCAGTGGATTCTTCCGCTTAAACCGGACGAGATTCCTGACTTCAGCGGACCGCTTTATGTTACATTTGAAGATTTTGAACCGGAACCTGTCGCTGCACCAGCAAAGGCAGAAGCAGTCATAGAGACAGCTGCTCCAGATGTTATCCAGGAACAGGAAGTCCAACCTGAGCCCCGCACCTTTGTTGAAGCACCGGTTAAGATCGATGCGGGTAAGACACCTGAGACTGTTCTCCCTCAAGTTTTTCGTAATTTGCAATACCCTCCCACAACACAGCGAGTAACAGAAGAAAAACCTGTAGCAGGTATATCAGAAATTGAAACCCCTGAAGTCGAGCATGAGACTGTACCGTTTGGTATTGATACTCCTGTGACAGAAGAAACCTCAGAATCACAGCCTGCTATTCCGCCAAAGTTTCTTGAGACTGAGGAAGAGCAAAAGCCTCTGCTCTTCGACATGGCAAGACTCGACGATGCACTTCAGGAAAAAGAAGATGAACAGGTCATTGCAGGAGAGGGTGCAGAATCTGCTGAACAAGCTGTAGGGGGGGATGTTGCTTCCCAAAAAGGACCTATAATTACATGGGAGAAACCAGGTGAAAAGAGGGTTTTGCTCTCAGAGGTCAAGCTTCCCGATATACCTTTATGGGTGAAAGAAGAAGGGCTCAATCTCGGGGTTGTTGTGTCTTTTGCAGTAACACCTGAAGGCCACACTACTTCTCTAAAAGTAGAACGCTCTTCCGGCTACTCAGATGTTGACTCCTCGGTACTCGATGCAGTAAGAAAGCTGAAATTCAATCCCGTTTCTGTCGAAAAAAACGTACTGGGAAGGATAAACTACGTAATAAAAACGCGCTAGAATTCTCTAGTCTTGTACTGGAATAAGACACAGGAACTGTACAATCTCATCTCCTGTATTCCTGAACTGGTGTGTTTCTGATGGAGGAATGAAGAAGAAATCTCCTGCCCTGAACTTCTCCTCACCCTTCTTTTTCTTAACCTCTCCTTTACCCTGAAGGATGAATACCTCGTGCTCCCAATCGTGTTCATGGTATGGAGTATTTCCACCAGGTTCAATCTCGAACAACCGCATTACAAAGTTATTTGCACCATCCTTTTTTGATATGAGTAACCTGAGCGATACCCCGCTGTAACCTTCCACCTCATCTTTGTTCACATCACTGTAGTGCTGGTGCTTCATCTTTTACTCCTGTTATTCATTTTCATTCTATAGTAGGCAATAGACCGTCGTACACAACTCCCTTCCTGGGCTCAGCCATCCAATCTGCAATGGTTTCACGCCATGTGAGGTAATGCGGTGTGGATTTATGACGTGCTGAAGCTTCCTTATCTGTATATGCTTCATAGAGAATGAACTTTGTCGGATCATCTGCCATCTGCAGTATGTCAAAGCGTAGGTTCCCTTCCTCTTTTATCGAGTTCTCATGGTTAGGTTTTGAAGCTTTAATAAAATCCTCCTCATGCCCCTCTCTTACATGAACATACACAACTGTTACATACATCATTCCCCCCTTTTATATCATTCTACTGAAGCCCTTTCGGAGGTCCCAGTACCTCAGAAAGAATAATCGCCTTCTGAAGCTGTGTAAGCTTCTCGATCCTTTCCCAGAAGGAAACGGTTTGTTCTTCAAAAGCAGTCTTAACTTCAATCGTGCCTTCAAGTTTTTCTATTCTTTCCTTCTCCCAACTCTCCGGGCCACTCTCCATCTCCCTTTCCAAGCGGCCAACCTCTGGGGCTTGGTCCCGTGCGATAATTTCCCGATCGAATCGTTTCCTGGGATCAAGCTCCCTAGGAAACGATTCGCTTTGGAGTTGAGACTCTCTGGGAGTCTCAACCGCAGATTCCTGTTGAACAAATTCGCCAGGAACCTGTTCTTGAGCAATAATTTCCCTTTGGAAATTATTGTTTTGTAGTTCAGGCTTTATAACAGCCTGAACTACAGATTCGATTTCGGGAGTGGCTTCCTCGAAATCCTGAAAAGGAATCCAGGGTTCCTCTTCTTTAAATCTGCTTTCTTCCTTTGTGGTCTCTTGAGGCTGCTGTACACCCTCCATCTTTTGCCTTTTCGCTTTCCGCACGAAAAACCTGATTACAAGGTTTACCAGAACAAAAACGACAAATACTGCAAAGAGGATTGCTTCAAGCCCATTCATCTTCTCTCTCCTATCCCGCAGCCTATTCGACCTCTTTAGACTTCGGCTTCTTCTCCCCGCTTATACTCTCACGCATACCTGTATCGGCCTGGATGTTTCTCATTCGGTAGTAATCCATAATTCCCAGGTTCCCTTTCCTGAATGCGTCTGCCATTGCCTTGGGGACTTCAGCTTCGGCAAGCACCACCTTTGCGCGGTTCTCCTGTACCAGGGCGAGCATCTCCTGCTCCCTTGCTCTCGCTGCAGCCCTGCGCTTCTCAGCCTCTGCCTGAAACCTCCGTTTATCAGCCTCGGCCTGATCAGCCTGCAGCTTGGCCCCGATATTGTCACCTACATCCACATCGGCAATATCTATAGAGAGTATCTCGAATGCTGTTCCTGCATCGAGCCCCTTTTCGAGAACTTTTTTCGATATAGTATCCGGGTTCTCCAGCACATCCTTATATGCACCTGAAGAGCCTATTGTTGTCACGATTCCCTCACCCACGCGCGCGATTATCGTCTCCTCTGTCGCACCGCCGACCAGCCTCTCAATATTAGCCCTTACAGTCACTCTCGCTTTTGCTTTGAGCTGGATACCATCCTTGGCAACAGCATCGATAGTCTGTTTTCCCTTTTTCGGGTCCGGACAATCGATTACTTTAGGATTTACACTGGTCTTAACTGCATCGAGCACATCACGGCCTGCCAGATCGATCGCTGCTGCACGTTGAAAACTCAAGGGGATATTCGCCTTGTTTGCAGCAACAAGCGACATGCATACACGCAGCACGTTCCCTCTTGCAAGAAAATGTGTTTCTAAAAGGTCAGTATCAAGTGGAATTCCTGCCTTGGTGAGCATTATTCTCGAATCGACTATAACACTAGGGCTTACCTTCCTGAGCCACATGCCGATTAGCTTTAAAACACCGACAGGCGCCCCTGAAAGCAATGCCCTGAACCACAAGCCGAAAAACTTGATGAACAAAATTATAAATGTGATCGCCACTATGGCGAGAAATACGTAGAGTACTACAAGCATTTTTCATCATCTCCTTATTATTATTTATTAGTTCTTGGTGATTGATTCGAATAAATCAGATTAAATACGTTAAATCCTTTAGTAAATCACTGCAACTTAATCAGATAATTTAGCCACCAAGAACTAAATACGTTCGAAGAACGCAGGTTCTGGTGAAATATTCACCAGAAACTATTCGAGTTTCCTAACAACAATCCTGGAACCCTCGATTTTTACAACCCTCACCCTCTCATCCTTTTCTATAAGCTCACCATTGGTAACCACACTGTATTTATCTTCCCCGATTCTCACCATTCCAGAGGGTCTCAGGGTAGTGAGTGTAATTCCCTGCTTATCAATAAGATTATCATAGCGCTCACTTGTATACGAGGTGTATCCTGATTCCTTACGCTGTGACTCCCCTAAAATCAATCTCTTGCCGACAAATGATTTGGGAAACACCTTGAACCCTATCCACAGGACGAAAGGTGTTCCCAGCAAAACACATGCAAGCAGTACCGTTCCTGCTACTCTGCCGTGGTAAATCCAGGCAAGAACTGTTGCAACAATCATACTGATTATACCAGACGCACCGATTACTCCCGCAGCAGGCACAAAGAGCTCGAGAAATATTGCTACAAAGCCTATAGCGGTAAGTGTAATCGGTACCCAAAGAGCCATTTAACTTTTCCTTACGACTATCCTGTTGCCACTCACTTCTATAATCTCAACGAGAGTATCCTTTTCTATGAACTCTCCGTCGGTTTCGACCACGAGTATGTCTCCTTCTATTTCTACCTTTCCAGAAGGCCGGAGCGTAGTGATGGCCTTTCCTTTCCTCCCTAAAAGCCTCCTGGTATCCTCTTCTTTTTGAACAGTATATCCTTCATCAGCTGCCTGAACAGTCTGCAGTGTTAGTCTGCTGAAAAGTTTCATCTGCGGCAGTACAGATACAAGTATAGCAAATGCGATTATTGAAACAGCCGTACTCGATATAACAACAAGGATATTCCTCCTGAATATGTTCCACTGCCAGGTGTACTGTGGCCACACAAAACCCTGCATGGAGAGAATGAGTGAAAGAACTATGAGCACTATTCCAGATATCCCGACAACACCGAAGCCCGGAATGAGAAATATCTCGACAATGAGCATTACAAGACCGAGCACAAAAAGAATAAGCTCGAGAGAGCCCACTGTTCCCAGCAAAGCATAGCTGGCAAACACGATTGCAAAACAGATGATTGCGGCAGTACCCGGAACACCAAATCCAGGCGAAGTTATTTCGAGAAACAGAGCAAACAACCCCGCCAGTATTAAGATTCCTGTCACTGCAGAGCTCGTCAGGATGCTCACCGCTCTATCTGCCATTGTCTCTTCTACAGATGTTAACGCTTCATTCTCAATGCCAAGCTCTTGTAGAAGATCGTCGGCCCTTGCATACGTTCCGGACGAGACACCATACCTTTCCATCTCTTTTGCTGTGAGGGTAAGAAGCTTGCCCTGCTGCGATACAGTTTTACCTACCTCTACACTCTTTGCTCTTCTCTTCGCTTCCTCTATTTCTTCCTCTGTGAGCACCATAAGCTGCCCATCGACCCAGACTTCTTTGATCGATATGTCTTCATCAACCATCGCCTTTGCAATGTTTACCGGATAACCGTTTTTCTCGGCGAGCGCTGCAATCTGCGCCCTTATTGCACTCACAACCTTCTCACTTGCTGACTCTGGACCCTCCTGTGTCATATAAACCGGTGCTGCAGCTCCAATAGATGTACCAGGGGCCATATAGATACGTTCACATGAGAAGGATATGATTGCACCCGCAGACCAGCTCACCCCCAGGCTCTCAGGGCCTGTGGTGATATACGCAATTGTCTCTGTATCCTCGACCGAACCGATGAGTGTTGTTATCTGCAGTGCCGAATCAGCTCTTCCTCCAAAGGTATCTATATCGAATATCAGGTAATCTGCGCGCTCATCAATTGCACTATCAATGTTTCTCCTGATAAACACTACCATCGAACGATTTATCTCCCCCTGCACAGGTACAATCCATGCTCCTCCAGCGGCACTCTCCCTATCCTCAGCGTACAGGTGGTAAGTTAAAAAAAGAACCAGGATTAGTATTATTACATTTATCTTCATATTCTTCACATAATAACATTAAGCAGCTGTGACAGTAAAGTCAATCTCAAGGTATTAATGAATAGGTTAAATTCCTTGACATTCTTACTTTGATCGATTATAGAGAAAAAAGCAGCAATTACAATAGGAGGCCTCACATGAAACCACAGATAAGGCTATTTCTCATAATAATACTACTTGTCGTCTTTATTCCTCTTATGGTAAAAGCTGAAGATGAAGAAGATGAAGTTGGCACAATTACCCTTATACAGGGGGCCTGTCAGATTAAAAGCGAAGATGGAGAGTATAAAGACGCAATACTCGACCAGAAAGTATATTCAAAGGATACTATAAAAACATTTGAGGGCTCCGAAGCTGAGATTATGCTTTTCGATGGAAGTGTTATCAGAATCACAGAAGATTCAGAGACAACACTCGATGCCTGGCAGATAAGAGAAAACCGATACACAAACATAGGTCTTATCTTCGGGAGCATTAAGCTCTTTGTAAAAAGGTTCAGTAAAGACACTGATGAGTTTTCTGTTAACACTGCAACTGTAACCGCTGGCGTAAGAGGAACCGAGTTCGATGTATCGATTCGTGAGGATGGCGAAGTGCTTATCAATGTAGAAGAAGGAGAGATAGAGACAGAAGTAGATGGTGAAAGACACACAATCA
>CP070841.1:3349343-3352880 GCA_020342115.1 Spirochaetota bacterium | reverse complement strand
AGAAACATCTTGTTCATCTGCGGCGGGGCGTTTGTCGGACTTGAGAAGATCGTCGAAAGAAGAATAAGCAATAAAACACTTGGTTTCGGCGCTGATGTAAAAAAGCGCGGAGAAAAGAAACTTGACGAGATTTTAAAACATGTCCATCCCGATGATTTGATCCAATACGGGCTCATTCCGGAATTCGTTGGAAGGCTCCCCGTTATAGCTCCACTCCATGATCTGGACAGCGATGCACTCAAGCGAATACTCGAAGAACCGAAGAATGCCCTCACCAAGCAGTATCAAAAGATTTTCGAACTCGAGGGTGTAGAGCTCGATTTTACCAAGGATGCTATTGATGAAATCGCAAAAGAGGCTACCAAACGGCATACAGGTGCACGAGGGCTCAAGTCGATTCTCGAGGGATTCATGCTCGACCTCATGTACGATATTCCATCAAGACAGGATGTATCCAAAATCGTTATTACCCAGGAGGTTATCAGAAAAAGGATAAATCCTCTCACCCTCCAGGAAAAGAAAGAAAAAAAAGAAAAATCTGCTTAAATTCCTACACTTTTATAGATATTTATGTAATCTTATATAAAGTTTCAAATACAAGCGAGGCAAAAAATGAAAACAGGTATCAAGGTTCTAATATTTATAGGTGCAATAATCTTTGTCATTGTTACACTATTTGTGGGTTCGAATATCTGGCTAAACTACACCTGGTTCAGTAAACTCGGATTCCTCAATGTCTTTACAAAGATACTATGGACTAAGATAGGACTCTGGTGGGGTTTCTTTGCTATATTTGTTCTCTTCTCCGGAATCAATGTTTTCCTTGCATTTAAAAGAGGTAATATACAGACAATAAAGATACAGCAGGCGGGGGTTCCTGTTGAAGTCAACAGGAAGGTAGGCATCATTGTTGCCTCAGTCTTACTTTTTATTATATCCATTATTATGGCAAGAAACGGCTCGAGTAAATGGGATCTTATTCTGAAGTTTCTCAACAGAGCATCGTTCAACCTGAACGACCCAATATTTGGCAGGGACCTTTCTTTCTTTGTGTTTACCCTTCCCGTATTCACATTTCTCAAGTCGTGGAGCTTGGCGGCGGTTATTCTCAATATAATCATCATAGGGCTCTTGTACCTCATCTCGGGCCAGATCACGGTTGCGGGCAATAAGTTCACAGCGAGCGATCAGAGTAAACGACATATCATAACCCTTCTATTTCTCCTTATCCTTATTTTTGCCTGGAACTACTGGTTAAAGGCATATCAGATCCTTTACTCAAGGAGGGGGATCATCTTTGGTGCTGGTTTTACCGATGTCAGGGTATCCAGACCTGCATACTACGTCATGATTGCTGTCTGTTTATTTACAGCAGTTTTGACCTTGATTGGGAGAAAGCGAAGTAGCTTCAAGCAACCTCTCATTGCATATGGATTGCTCATAGGTCTCGCTATCGTCGTTACAGGTATAATTCCTGGTATCGTACAGCAGATCTCTGTAAAGCCGAACGAGCTCGTGAGGGAGCTCCCCTACATAGAGAACAACATCAACTTCACAAGACGCGGGTACAACCTTGATATCATTGAGAGGGAGCCTTTCCCTGTCAATGACTCTCTTAGAGCTGAGGATTTTTCCCCTGAAAAGGGAATAGCGAAGAATATCAGGCTATGGGACCATCGCCCCCTCAAGTCAACGTTCTCTCAGATCCAGGAGTTTCGTCTTTACTACGACTTCTACGATGTCGATGTTGATCGATACCAATTCGGGGATGAATACCGGCAGGTAATGCTCTCTGCAAGGGAGATAAACTATAATGAGCTTCCCGCTGAAGCACAGGTGTGGGTAAACAAGAGGCTTGTATATACCCACGGCTATGGATTTGTCATGACCCCAGTGAACGAAATAGGGGAAGAAGGGCTCCCTGTCCTGATCGTGAAAGATATACCACCGAAGGTCTCGGTTCCCCTCAAGCTCGAACGCCCTGAGATATACTACGGTGAGGTGACAATTCCCTATGTGATTGTCAACACAGATCAGCCTGAGCTCGATTATCCGAGTGGGGACAGGAACGTGTATACTGAGTATCAGGGGACAGGTGGTATACCCATTAAGAGCGGGTTGAGAAAACTCTGGCTCGCCATCCGCTTGAGGAGCCTTGAGATTATTTTCACAGGATACCTCAAACCAACGAGCAAACTGATGATATACAGGAGTATTCAGGAGAGGGTGCCAAAGATCGCTCCATTTTTAAAGTACGATCCAAATCCTTACCTGGTGGTTTATGATGGGAAACTCTTCTGGATGCTAGATGCATACACCGTCACTGACCGTTTTCCATACTCAGAACCTCACAGGGACCGTTATAATTATATCCGTAACTCTCTCAAGATTATTGTCGACGCATACACAGGCGATGTAAGCTTCTATGTGATTGATCCAAAGGACCCGTTAATCAAGACCTACAGCAATATCTTCCCTGGTATGTTCAAGGATATCAGCGAGATGCCTGAGGGGCTCCTTGCTCATGTGAGATACCCGATGTATATATTCTCAGTCCAGGCTGAGCTCTACTCGACCTACCATATGACAGATCCTCAGGTATTCTTTAACAAGGAGGACAAGTGGACAACCCCGAAAGAGATCTATGAGCAGTCTGAGACGAACATGATCCCCTACTATACGATTATCAAGTTTCCAGACGACGACGAGAACGAGGAGTTTGTTCTTATCCTCCCGTTTACTCCAGTAAACAAGAATAATATGCTCGCCTGGATGGCAGCGATGTGCGATCCTGAAAATTACGGGAAGATCGTCGAATACAAGTTCCCAAAGGAGAAACTACTCTACGGTCCTCTACAAATCGAGTCAAGGATCGACCAGAACTCCGAGATATCACAACTGTTCACTCTATGGGGGCAGAAGGGCTCATCCGTTATAAGAGGAAACCTCCTCGTGATACCTGTTAAGGATTCTCTCATATATGTTGAGCCCATATACCTCAGGGCTGAGCAGAGCGAGCTCCCTGAAATGAAGCGGGTGATCGTCGGCTATCAGGACAGGATAGGTATAGGACTTACCCTGGATGACGCTTTGTATAGGGTTTTTGGCACCCGCGAGGTTGTAGCCACAAAGGTTGAGAAAGAGGAGAAAGTCGTTTCACCTGGGGGTCCAATTCTCGATCTTCGTAATCTTGTGAAAAAGGCAAATGAATATTTCAATGATGCACAGACTAAATTGCGTCAGGGTGATTTTGCAGGTTACGGCGATGCACTGAGGCAGCTTCAGGATGTTCTTACTCAGCTTGAAGAGCAAACTGAAGAGTAATAAATAAATAGATAGGGCAAATCTCTCGATTTGCCCTATCTATTATAGTCAAACCTCTCTAATACCTCTTTTCACAGTTTTTTATTGCAAAACAGGGCGTTTCGTTATAGACTTTTTTTAAACAAGGAGGATAGTTACAATGCCTCGTAGTGAATTTAAAGGTTCCTGGACAGCACTGATCACTCCTTTTAAGGACAATGGATCAGTCGATTT
>CP070841.1:3323484-3349243 GCA_020342115.1 Spirochaetota bacterium | reverse complement strand
TATCTCCAGTCATGGATAATTGATCCAACTTTTCCACTCACATGGCATCTTAGAAAGGAAACAGCCGGATCCGGCCCTCACGGGGATTTGAACTCGCACAGTGTCGATCTTGCTCGTTATCTGGTAGGTGAAATAAAGTCTGTAATGGCAATGACAAAACAGTTTGTAACCGAGAGGCCACTTCCGGATGAGGTTACTGCCGGAACTTTCAGAGCAGCAACAAAAGGCAAAGACATGGGGAAGGTGACTGTTGAAGATGCTGCATTCATGGTGGTGGAGTTTGAGAATGGAGCCCTGGGATCTTTCGAGGCTACGAGGTTTGCAACAGGAAGAAAAAACTATAACTATTTTGAGATATATGGAAGTAAGGGAGCACTATTATTTGATTTTGAGAGGATGAATGAGCTTAAATTTTTCTCTCAGGAAGATCCGGAGTATGCTCAGGGTTTCAGGACAATTGTTGCAACAGAGTCTGTTCATGACTATATAGAAAATTGGTGGCCACCAGGGCACATCATAGGGTATGAGCATGAGTTCGTGCACGCTGTAGTGGATTTTCTCAATGCCATCGACAAAGGATCAACAATTGAACCAAATTTTTACGATGGCATGCGTGCCCTTCAGGTACTCGATGCTGGATTAAAGTCGGCGAAAACAGGAAGAAGGATAGACCTGTAAACTCTTTGAAAGTATGTATAGATCATATTAGTTGCTTAAATTGTTACAATTAAAAGATATTGACAGTTTGAAAAATTATTTTTATCCTTGGTTTTATAATAAAAATTAATTTTATATGAGGGCATAAATGGATAGGATAAGATTCTGTCTAATTGGTGCCGGACGCGCCGGAACGGTACATGCAAGAAATGTTGCATTCAATATAAAGAATGCTCAGCTCGTGGCAATTGTTGATAACAACAAGGTCGTGCTTAGGGAGCGTGGAGAAGAACTCAATGTGAAAAATCTCTATACAAATCTCGATGATGCCCTCTCTTCTAATGAACTGGACGCTGTAATAGTTGTAACACCCACATTTACTCACAGGGATATTGTCGTAAAATGTGCGGAAGCAAAGCTTCATATATTCTGTGAAAAACCGATGGCCATCCATGTCAGCGAGGCGGAAGACATGAATAGCGCAGCTGACAGCAATGATGTTAAGCTTCAGATTGGGTTTATGAGAAGATTCGACACATCATTCAGAAGAGCAAAAGAGCTGATAGAAAGTGGTGATCTCGGAGAGGTGATGATAATTAAATCTATTGGAAGGGGGCCGGGATTACCTCCTCCCTGGACCTATAATGTTTCGGAGAGCAATGGCCTGCTTGGAGAGGTGAACAGCCACGATTTTGACTCTACGCGATGGCTGGTAGGAAGCGAATATGAGAAGGTTTATGTAGAAGCTTCGAATAAAAAAACCAAGGATATAAAGAAAAAGCACCCCGATTTCTACGATAATGCCGTGTGTACTGTGAAATTCAAAAATGATGTAATAGGCACGATTGACGGAACCTGTCCAGCGGGTTATGGATATGATGCAAGAACAGAGATTGTGATGACAGGAGGACTTATATCCATTGGTGAAACAAGGGCTGAAGCCTTTTTCTGCTGTAATGAAGATGGTATTCTAACAGAGAGTACCCATGACAGCTGGAGAAACCGTTTCAAGGATGCATACCTTGAAGAGCTTAAGAGCTTTATTAATAGTATTATTGAGGATACGACCACACTCGTAACCGGTGAGGATGGTAAAGCTGCAGTGAAAGTCGTTGTTGCCGCGAATCGTTCCATAAAAGAAGGAGTTCCAGTGGAGGTTTAGTTTATGCGTGCTGCGGTATTCAGTGGTATTGGTAAAATCGAGGTGCAAGAAGTTCCCGTACCAAAGATAACTAATAACGAGATACTCCTCAAGGTGAGGGCTACGAATATATGCGGCACGGATCTCAGGATCATTAAGAGCGGCCACCACAGGATAGGCGAGCGAGAAACAAGGATACTTGGACACGAGGTTTCAGGAGAGGTCCAGGAGGTTGGTTCTGATGTAGAGGGATATACAAAAGGAATGAAGGTAGCAGTTGCCCCAAACATCGGATGCGGAAAATGTCGCTACTGTAAAATCGGTCAACTCCACCTCTGCCCTGATTACGATGCTTTTGGTATATCACTCGATGGTGGTTTTGCAGAGTATATGAGGGTAAATTCACGGGCAATCGTTCAGGGAGATCTTGTGCCGTTCAAGAAAGATATCAGCTTTGAAGAAGTTGCACTTGCGGAACCGCTTGCTTGTTGTTATTTTGCTTATCGCTCCGTAAATACAATGCCTGGTGATAATGTATTGATTGTAGGGGCAGGGCCCATGGGTGTTCTTCATCTCATGATTCAAAGCATTGCAGGGGCAGGGAAGATCATGATGGCTGATATATCTGATGACAGGCTGAACCTCATTCAAAAGTTTAGTCCCGATGTTGTGATTAATACTGAAAAGGAAGATCTATCAGAAGCGGTGCTTGGGCATACGGATGGGGCTGGGGCGGATGTAATTATTACTGCCTGTCCTGTTCCAGATGTACAACGGCAGTCTTTAGCGCTTGCAGCAAAGGGTGGCAGAATAAACCTGTTTGGCGGCCTGCCACGGGATAAGGAGATGGTCAAGCTTAACACAAATCTTATTCATTATAACAATCTCATTGTCACGGGAACAACGAGATACGCACAGTCCGATTATTACAAGTCAGTAAAGCTGATCGAAGATAGAAAAGTAGATACAAAGTCAATCATAAGTAAACGCTTTGGGATTACTGAGATTAAAGAAGCTTTTGGGTATGCAATGAGCGGACAGGGCCTAAAAACACTGATTGAATTCCCTGAATAAAGGAAATCTTCTTATCCGGGAATATATTAAATACAGCCACATTCAAGAGGAAGAAGGCTATGGATAAGATTCTTATTAGTCCAAGATCACTCACTAAGGATGGGCACCCATCTCTCAATCTATTAGAAGAGGCTGGTTATAAGATTGTGTATGCAACACCGGGAAAACAACCTTCCGAAGAAGAGCTTTTAGAGAAGCTCCCTGGTTGTGTAGGGTATCTGGCAGGGGTGGAAAAAATTACCAAAAAAGTCCTGGAAGCAGCAAAAGAACTAAAAGTTATCTCACGAAATGGAACAGGTGTGGATAACATAGATCTTGAAGCTGCAAAACAGCTAAATATCAGCATACGTCGCACTGAAGGGGCCAATGCAAAGGGTGTTGCCGAACTTACCATAGCACTGATGTTCGATCTTGTACGAAATATCTCGTTTCATGATGCAAAAATGAAATCAAAAAGATGGGAAAGAAAGAAGGGAATAGAGCTCGAGGGAAAGGTCCTCGGACTGGTTGGATGCGGACAAATAGGAAAGGAAATAACTCTTCGTGTACTTGGTCTTGGGATGAAGGTATTGGCTTATCGGCGGCATCCTGATCGGTCTTTTGCCCCATCAGAGCGATTCAGCTGGGTTTCTTTCGATGAGCTTCTGGAGCAATCAGATATCATAAGTCTCCATAGACCTGCTGAACCTTCAGGCAGGCCAGTCGTTACAGAAGATGTAATCAAAAAGATGAAGAAGGGAATATATATTATCAACACGGCACGCGCAAGCCTCCTGGATGAGAGCGCTGCATTAATTGCACTTAAAGATGGGCATATTGCCGGGATCGCGACAGACGTATTCCCAAAGGAGCCGCCTGAGGAATTCAGTCTGGTGAAACACGAAAGGGTGATTGCAACACCACATCTTGGAGGTTACACAAAAGAGAGCGTTGATCGTGCAACCGTAGGGGCTGTTGAGAACCTCATCGATGCTCTGAAATAATGGAGGATGAACCGATGGATATAACACAACTTAAAGAAAAAATGTGGAAGGTCGGGGTTATACCCGTAATAGCTATAGATTCACCTGAACTCGCACTTCCCATGGCTGATGCACTCATAGAGGGAGGATTGCCGGTTGCAGAAATTACATTTAGAACCGACGCAGCAGCTGATGTAATAGGCGCTTTGAGAAAAGAGAGACCGGATATCCTGCTCGGGGCAGGAACAATTCTTTCTGTCGAGAACCTCGAAAAAGCAAAGGAGTGTGGAGCAGCATTTGGAGTCTCCCCGGGATTGAACCCGGCTGTGGTGGAGAGAGCCATAAAGCTTGATTTCCCCTTTTTCCCAGGTGTCATGACCCCTTCTGAAATAGAACAGGGTATTCATTACGGGATAAAGGTGCTCAAGTTTTTTCCATCAGAAGCTACAGGTGGAATTAAAATGATAAAGGCTGTTACAGCTCCATATGCGCATCTTGGTGTGAAGCTTATTCCTACGGGCGGAGTAAATATGAGTAATCTCGAGGAGTATCTATCGCTTCCACAGACACTCGTAGTTGGCGGTACATGGGTTGCAAAAAAGGATTTGATAAATGCTAAGCAGTGGAATGAGATAAAAAAGAATGCCCGGGAGGTTCTCGAAATTGTACATAGGGTGAGGGGCTAATTTCAATTGGCGAGTGGAGGAGATCATGAAACCGGTAGTTGAGGATAAGATGGTCGTGGAGCCTTTTTCTGTTGGTTGGGATCCAAAGGATGGTGTTATGGATAATCCCGACAACCACATAGAACGGTATTTGAAAAATCTAACAAATATGTGGATCGACAAGAATGCAGTAGAACAGTATCTGAAGGAATATGGAAACACACTTGTCTACGAAGTCTATGAGAAGGAAATACCGCATAGGGATGGGGAGATACAGTTCTGTTCGAGTATCACACACCCCGGAAAGATAGGGAAGGAATACTTCATGACAAAGGGACATTTTCATGCTCGAAGGGACACTGCTGAAATCTATTATTGTCTTTTAGGAAAGGGGTATATGCTCATGGAAAAGGAGGATGGCGAGTTTTATCTGGAAGAGATGTACCCTGGAAGGACAGTGTATGTACCCGGGCATTATGCACATAGATCGATCAATGTTGGCGAGAATGCTCTGATATCACTTGCAGTCTATGCAGGGGATGCTGGACATGACTATGGCAGTATCGAGACGAGTGGTTTTAAACACGCTGTAATTGAAAAAGATGGAAAACCTCGGATAATAGAAAACCCGCGTTTTGGGAAAATGCTTGAGTGATGTATAAATCATAAATGTTGCCTGTCACATAATGTGGTTCGGCCATATCAGGGGAGATATAAAATGAAGTTCAAGGGTGGCTATACAGGTAAGGTAATGAGGATAAACCTTTCCACCAGGGAATATAAAATCCAGGAGTTGAAGGATAATGAGATCGAACTTCTGCTTGGTGGGCGCGGACTGGCCGCGAAACTCTACTATGATGAGATACAGCCGGAGATTGATCCTTTTGATTCTGAGAACAAGCTGATCTTCATGACCGGACCACTTACAGGAGTGGGGCTGCCATCCACAACGAAATTTCAGCTCAGTACCAAATCACCCGAAACTGGTGGCTACCTCTGCTCTAACTGCGGTGGTGATTTTGGTCCTCAGCTGAAAAGGGCAGGATTTGATGGGCTGATTATCGAGGGAGTGGCGAAGCACTGGACCCATATTACACTAAAAGACAATGAAGTGAGCTTCGGTGATGCAACCCAGTGGCAAGAATTATCCTCCATTAAGACTCTAGAACGATTGAAAGAGGAGATTGACGAGCCAAGATCGGCAGGGCTTTCCATTGGACCGGCTGCCGAACGCCTGGTACGAATATCCTTTATTAATGTGGATAGTAGAGCGTTTGGAAGGGGAGGTGCCGGAGCCGTGCTTGGCTCAAAACGTCTAAAAGGAATTGCAATCAAGGGTACTGGCTCTATACCTGTTGCCGATCCAGAGAGGGTGAAACAGATATGGAAGGATGCGGTGAAGGACCTTCGCACATCTCGTGCAAATCATACGAAGTATGGAACTCCACAGTACATAGAGGTTATTAATGAGCTTGGGTGCATGCCCACACGGAATTTCCAGACTACATACTTTGAGGGTGCAGATGATGTTAATGCTCACGCTATGAAGGCACGCTACTACACTAAAAATTACCACTGCTTCAATTGCTCTGTGGGTTGCGGTATGATAAACGAAGTTAAAGAAGGACCTTTCGCCGGCACTCGCGCCCGAACCGAGTATGAAACGATTGCGCTCCTTGGTCCCAATTGCGGTGTGAAGGATTTCGGGGCAATAGTAGCAGCAAATCAGCTGTGCGACGAGCTGGGAATTGATACAATGTCTGGCGGTAACCTTGTAGCACTCACCATGGAGCTCTTTGAACGAGGATTAATAACGAAAAAAGATACAGATGGTATAGAGGCAAGATTTGGCAGTAGTAAGGCGATGGTTGAGATCTTACGACTCATAGGTGAACGAAAGGGTATAGGTGACCTCCTTGCAGAGGGTATAAAGGGTGTACTCATCAAGCACCCAGAATGGAGTCCATACATCCTGTCGGTAAAAGGCATGCCTTTTGCCGCATATGATCCGCGAGGCTTTTACGGCAATGCGTTGACGTACGGAACATCAAGCCGTGGCGCCTGTCATAATGTGGGAGGATGGACAATCAGGGATGAGCTACAGTCAGGAAAGTATGATCGGTGGGCACTTGAGGGGAAGGGAAGACTTGTAAAGCAAATACAGGACAATAGAGGTTATATAGACAGCCTTGGAATATGCACAGTGGTTCGTGGTTCGATGGATTTCAGGGATGATCCACAGAGTGATGTTATGGAAGCAGTAACAGGGTATGGATTTACTCCAGATCTTATGGAGATTGGTGCCAGGGTTTACAACCTCGAACGTATGATCCTGAATCGTGAGGGGGTTCGAAGGCAGAATGATCAACTCCCGGAACGAATAGTGAAGGAAAAAGTTCCCTCTGGTCCAATCAAGGGTAAGTTCCTTACGAGGGAGATGTATAACGAAATGCTCGACGAGTACTATAGAGAGCGCGGATGGGATCAGGATGGTATTCCCACAGAAGAAACATTAAAGAAATTAAAGTTGAAGGATCTTTTAGCGTAAACTACAATCAAATATGTCATATGTAGTAGATATGTTTAACGATTTACCATAGTATGATTGTTAGTTCAGCAATGGTCAGTGCCATTAATGGCAGGTTGTCATAAATGAATATGTCATCAAAAGAAGTAACAACCTCAAAAATCAAAGTCCGGGTGAAATACCTCTCTGTGCTTAGGGATAAAACAGACAGGAGCGAGGAAGATGTCGAGATCTCTGAGGGGGGTACCCTCGCTGATATCGTGTCTTACCTACATGGTGAATATGGAATTGTCCTTCCAGAGCCGCAAATACTGTTAGTGCTCAATGGAAAAGGCTATAACCAATATCCTGAAAAACTCGAAACAAAACTGAAGGATGGAGACACGATACTGCTTCTACCTCCTGTATCCGGCGGATAGGACGAACTGTGATTATTTATGTTCAGAAAACACCTTCATAAACTCGTCCACTTCGATTTCATTGACATTTTTTTGTCGTAATATTTGGGCAGCTTTCTTTGGGTCTTCCTGCACCCTGATCACAAATGACTGAATTACCTGAACAAAATGGTCAAACTTCTTTGTAAGTATCTGCAGTAAAATGGGACGAAATAGCTTGCATAAAAAATCAAGGATCACGCTATCTACCTTTACCCAGAACTCGAGATCATTGACGATCTGTCCTTGTGATGCTTCCTGAAAACTGATGCTTGCCACCACATCTGCACTGATTGTGGAAATAACCCCGCTCTTGATCCATCCCTTTCCTGTATATTCTCTGTACCATTTCTCTTCATTTATTAAATCGAATGTCCCTTCAAGCCCCGAATCATCCTCGGCATGAAATTTGTTGCTTCCAATGAAGCTGATTCGGAGTGTATGGATACCATATTCGTTCAGAAGGTAAGACGTATAGGGGAGATAATTAAGAAAGTACTCCATCTGTAAAGGCGTCATGTTGAGCATAAAGCCGTTCATGCTCTTATTGAAAGTGGGGTCCCTTTTCACAGCTTCGATATTTATACCATTGGTAGTATTGTTCCCGTCGAGGGGCAGGTATGCTGAATATATTAAAATCAGGCAGATTATGAAAACCTTGCTTATATGTCGCACAGTAATCACCTTAATGTTGTATATATAAGAGCTGAGGAAAACGGATCAGAAAGATCAGATGCAGTCAGAGGAACTGAAGCTTACCCAGCTGTAGCAGCCAGAAACTCCTTTATCTTCATGATTTCGAAGAATAGTGAGTAGCCGCTCTTCATCCGGATCTGAAAAACCTTCTGTAAGAGTAAACCTCCAACCCCGGAAAGAGATTTGGTATCCACATCATTGATAAAACCAGATATACAATTGAGGGCGGTGTTCTTTGATACGAGTTTGATTTCAGCAATATCCTTTTGTTTGATATCGAACTCCGTCTTTTCATATTCCTTTTTTCTATTAAGTATTTTTAGCAGCCAATTTTCTTTCTCAAAATCTTCAAAAGTAAGTGTTTTGTTTATAAGATATAGTAATCCACCAAGGTTAAGGGTCTTGTCGCCAGAGCGTCCGAGAAATGTCGCAAAAGTGAAGAAGCTTATCTTTCCTCCTTTCTGTTTCTCCCTTTCTTCCCAGAAATGTCTTGATTCGTCATTAGCTGTTTCAAACATCTGTACCTCCAGGATTCTTCAAATCCCAATTAAGCTGAGATAGAAAATTTCATTGTGATTAAAAACTGGTATACGATTATATTTAAATTATACCAAGTAATTAAGGGGTGCGTCAATAGTATGTAGCTTGTTTATACTTTCTATAATGATTGGTGAGGAGGCATTATGAAACATACGTTATCATGTCTTGTATACAATCGCCCCGGAGTGCTGGCAAAGATTGCCAGTACTTTTGCAGTGGAGGGGATTAATATCTATTCTCTCGCTGCCGGAGAAGTAGAGGAAGAGGAAAAGTCACGCATGACTATTGTTGTCGAGGCGGATGAAGATACTGTGAAGAGGGCTGAAGAGCATCTGGTGAAGATAAACGAAGTTATCAAACTATTCGATCTTCTGGAGCAGGAGCTGATCGCCATGGAACTGCTTCTGATAAAGATAAGAATAAGGCCCAAGAACATACCCCAGATACTCCAAATAGCAGAGATTTTTAATGCGCAAGTGATAGCTGTATCGGAAGAAGCGATGGTTCTTACACTGGCTTCAGAGGAGAAGCGAGTAGACGGTCTTGTTAAAATGCTCAAACCCTTTAAAATTGTTGAGATGTCAAGGTCCGGTAAATTGGCTGTGAGAGGTGTGGAACAGGAGGTGTCATGAAAGAAAAAGGTGATCTCTACGGCCTGGACTCTGTATTGGATATGGTTACTGAACTGCCAAGATGCAGGATGGTTATCGTCAATCCTTATGATAGCGCAACAATTCTTTCTATATCTGCTGCACATAAGGAGGGTATTGTTGAGCCAATTCTAATCGGCGATGAGCACAGGATTAGGGAAATCGCCCAAAAAGAAGGTGTAGTTTTTGATGAATTTTCCATGGTTCATACAGAAAGCTCTGAGATACTTGAAGCAGCTGCATCCTATATTCAAAGAAAGAAGGCTGAAATTGTTATGAAAGGAATGGTTGGTACAGGAGATTTTCTTCATGTGCTGCTTGAACCTCGATGGCAGATCAGAACCGAGAGAATCTTGACTCATGTGGGGCTTTTTGAGATGCCTGATACCAAACGGCTCTTTCTCATGTCTGATGCCGGTGTTAATATATTTCCAAACTTCACAAGAAAGATTCATATAGTTGCAAACGCTGTGGATGCAGCAAGAAAGCTTGGAATAAAGAAGGTCAGGGTAGCCATGCTCGCAGCGGTGGAGAAGGTGAGGTTGCCTGCAATGCCTGCAACCCTGGATGCGTTTTTGATGAAGAGATTTTCAGAAACAGGGTTTTTCGGTAAGTGTGAGATAGATGGCCCATTTGCCTTTGACAATGCGATTGATATTGAGAAGGCGGAGACTAAGGGTTTATCGAGCGCTGTAGCAGGGAGAGCCAATGTATTGATCGTACCCAATATTGAGACTGGCAATGTTATATGGAAGTCGATAACATCTCTTCATAAAGGTCAAGCGGCAGGTGTAGTGCTTGGAGCACTGTGCCCAATTGTTGTTCCGTCGAGGTCTGACGACTGGAGAACGAAATTTCTTTCGATTAAGTTTGCAAGAACACTAATGCGAAGTTGAGTACGAAATAACAAACCATTTGAAGGAGTAGTTTTTTATAGCTATATTTCAGTGAATTGTTCTAACGGGTATGAGGTATGGTTTACCTTGCAAATATAATTCGGCTTTTATTTTCCATATATATATTGCTCATCTTTGTTCGCGTGATATTTGCCTGGCTCAGGCCGAATATGTTCAATCCTGTAGTTCGATTTGTGTACAATTCTACAAATCCATACCTTAAATTATTTGCAGGCCTAAAATTCCTGCGGATAGGGGCTCTTGATCTTACCCCTATATTGGCTCTTTATTTACTATATCTGATTCAGGAACTGACCTATAAGGTACTGCTTACAGGGTATTTCAGTTTAGAAATTCTCATATCCATGATAATCATACTGCTATTCAAGTTTATATATTTCATACTGTTTATATTTATCATTGCAGTAGGTTTGAGATTCATCTTTGAAATACTTGGTGTGAGATCGAATAATATATTTGTAAACATTGTCTATTCTGTATCAGAGCCTGCTGTGAGACCTCTGAGGAATTGGATTAAAATTAAGATGAAAGGGGGATTTGATATTCATGTTTTAATCTCCCTTGTAATACTTATTCTCTTACGCTATCTGATACTGCCAAGGATTCTACAGCTCATAAGTATGCTCTTTGGGTAGCAGGCAGGGCTTTTACAGACGTGCCTTGAAACGGTAATAGATCAAATATACTCCGGTATGGAGGGCTTCGTGTATACCTTGAAGGAGATGGAGCAGAAATACAAGGAACTGGAAAAAAAACTCCTCGATAAAGACATAATTGCTGATAAGAATCGATATGCAGAATTGACAAGAGAGTTTGATACTATACAAAAGATATTGAATGAGCAAAGAAAAGTTAATGAAATTGAGAAAGAGATAGTGGAGTATCAGGCTCTATTTGAGGAAGAAAGCGATGAAGCGACTAAAGAAGAGATACACGAGGAAGTAGCCTTACTCAAAGAACAAAGAGAGTTATTGAAGAAAAATATTATGATCTCGCTTATCCCTGAAGACCCTCTTAGCGGGAAGAATATTATAATGGAGATCCGTGCAGGAACTGGAGGAGATGAAGCAGCGCTTTTTGCCAGTGATCTTTTCAGAATGTATTCACGCTACTGTGAGCGAATGAAGTGGAAAGTTGAGGTGCTTTCAAGCCACGAAATAGGAGTTGGAGGATTCAAGGAAATTATCTTCAGTATATCGGGTAAGGATGTTTATCAGAAATTAAGGTTCGAGATGGGTGTTCACAGAGTACAGAGGATACCAATAACCGAGTCCAGCGGGCGGATTCATACATCTGCAGTTACTGTAGCAGTTCTGCCTGAGGCCGAGGAAACCGACATAGAGTTATCCCAGGATGACTTGAGGATAGATGTTTTTCGTGCCAGTGGCCATGGTGGCCAGCATGTGAACACCACAGATTCTGCGGTGAGGATAACACATCTACCCAGCGGACTCGTGGTAACATGTCAGGATGAGAAATCACAGCACAAAAACAAGGAGAGAGCTCTCAAGGTCCTCAGGGCACGGCTCTTTGAGCTTGAGGAGAGAAAACGCAAAGCAGCCGAGGCAGCCGAAAGAAGAAACCAGGTTGGAAGTGGAGATAGGTCTGAGAGGATAAGGACATACAATTTTCCACAAAATAGGGTGACTGACCACCGCATAGGTCTCACGTTATATAAACTCGATCTTATCATGGATGGGGAGATCGAAGAGATTATAAGTACATTGAACGTTGAAGATTCAAAAATGAGGTTTCAAAAGAGCGGTGTGAATATGTAGGAGAAAACAACAGACCATTGAGCGCAGGGATATCTATTACTTCCCTTATTAACGATTCGAAAGAGATACTTCCCCTTTCAGATATATACTGCCTTTTGACAAATGTCCTCGGTAAAAAGAAGGAGTTTCTTTATTCGCATCCCGAGTATGCTCTCTCACCAGATGAAACTAAGAGATGGCAAGAATATAAGAGCAGAAGACTGGAAGGCGAGCCCTGTGCTTATATAATCGGGTACCAGGAGTTCTTTTCACTCCTCTTTAAAGTAAATAAATACACAATGATTCCGAGACCAGAGACTGAACTCCTCGTTGAAGAGGTGATGCGTCTGAAACCGGCCAGCTTACTCGATGTCGGTACTGGATGTGGTAATATAGCGGTGACGTTAAAATACCATAATAAGCAATGTGCTGTTATTGCCGTTGACATAAGTGAAGATGCTCTGCTTGTTGCAAGAGAGAATGCTGGGAGCCTTCTAGGAGAGAATAATATTACCTTTATAGAAAGTGATTACTTCACTAATGTGCCTGCCCAAGCGTTTGATGTAATTGTGAGTAACCCTCCATATGTGATAAGTGAGGAAATTAGTACACTGCAGAAAGAAATAAGAGAATACGAGCCGCTTATCGCTCTTGATGGCGGAGGAGATGGTCTTGATGCATACAGGTTGATCATTGGAAAAGGGAGGCAATTTCTCAAGGAGGGGGGAAGACTTGTTCTTGAAATTGATAAGAGATTAATTGATGGTATAAGTTCCCTGGCGTTAAAAAATAGTTATATTATAAAGAAGACTGTTTGTGACCTCTCCGGAAGAGAACGGATGATGGTACTGGAGACAAAATCGTAATGCAAAAGACCGATCCAGACATTAAGGAGTTCATCGATCTTGAGTCTGATCGTATTCATAACGACAAGCTCATCCGAAGGGCGTATTCATTTGCCCAGCAAGCTCATTCTGATCAGTTAAGACTATCTGGAGAACCCTATATTGTTCATCCGCTCAATGTCGCTAAAATTCTCTTCGATATGGGCTTTGATGAAAAGGTGATAGTTGCCGGTTTACTGCACGATACGGTTGAAGACACCGGAATAACACTTACCAATCTGCAGTCTCGTTTTGGAAAAGAGGTTTCCGAACTTGTAGATGGAGTAACAAATATATCAAGAATAAAATCCGAGAATATCAAACAGCACCAGGCTGAAAACATCAGAAAGATGTTGTTTTCTATGGTTAAAGATATTCGCGTTATACTTATAAAACTCGCGGACAAACTCCATAATATGAGAACTATCGAGTATCTCGAAAACAAGAAGGCAGGTCGAATTGCACGTGAAACCCTTGATATCTACGCTCCGCTTGCAGGCCGGCTTGGAATGGCGAAAATTAAGTTTGAGCTCGAAGACTTGGCGTTGAAGCAGCTTGAACCTGAATTTTACAATGACCTGAAAAAAAACATTATACAAAGGAAGGAAAAAAGAGAGCGTTATATAGAGAATGTTAAAAAGATCCTGTACAGAGAATTTACTGGATACAGTATTGATGCTCAGATAGTGGGAAGGGTAAAGCACTTCTATTCTATTTATCAGAAGATGAAGGAGAAGGATAAGAGCTTTGATGAGATTTTCGACCTCTATGCTATCAGGATACTCACTCATTCTGTTAAAGAGTGTTATGAGGTTCTTGGTGTTGTTCATAAGCTATGGAAACCGGTCAGGGGAAGATTCAAGGACTATATAGCAATGCCTAAATCGAATATGTATCAATCTCTTCACACAACTGTGGTGGGTCCTGAGGGTAAGACCATTGAGGTACAGATAAGGACAGACCATATGAATATGATTGCTGAAGAAGGGATCGCAGCTCATTGGGCATACAAAGTTGGAAAGAGGGGCCCCCAGGGTATTGAGAAGGAGCTGACGTGGCTCAAGAAACTTAAAAATTGGAAAGAGAGTCTTGATAATCCATCCAGGTTTATGGAAGATCTGAAGAAGGATCTCCTCGAAGACGAGATCTACGTATTCACTCCAAAAGGTGATGTTATTCAACTCCCGTTAGGTTCAACACCTATCGATTTTGCATATAAGATCCATACAGAGGTAGGAAATAGGTGCATTGGGGCAAAAGTAAATGGAAAGATTGTGCCATTGAGAAAATCGCTTCACAGTTGTGAAGTTGTTGATATTCTTACGTCAAAGAATGGATCACCCAGCCGGGAATGGCTTGATGTTGTGAAGACATCCCGCGCACGACACAAGATACGAGCATATTTTGCAAGCCGTTCTGACAAGAGGGAAGTAACAAAAGCTGTAGAGGCTCAAAAGGGAGAAGTTAAAAGAAGCGAAAAAAAGGAGAAAACTGAAAAGCAGGCAATTAAACCTTCTGCCGAGTTCAACCTTATAGCCGAGGGCGAACGTAATGTTCAAATCAGACTTGCACAGTGCTGTACTCCCCATCCAGGCGATGATATCATAGGGTATATTACCAGGGGAAAGGGCATCACTGTTCACAGAGATCAATGCAGAAACCTCAAAGCCCTTAAGGACTACCCGAAGCGAAGAATAGCGGTTGAGTGGGCAGAAAAAACAAAGAAGGTATATTCTATTGATATTCTTTCCAAAGATAGACCTGGCCTTTTAATGGATATATCATCTGCTATTGCGAGTTCTAATGCAAACATAATAGAAATGCACCTCAAGTCCAATCATAACGGGCTTGTAAAGGGGGCGTTTCGAATTCAGGTGAAGGATGAACAACAACTACGCCTTCTTATCAAAGATATGCGTTCCCTTCCTGAGATTAAGTCTCTTGATTGTAAATGATTTTCTCACATCTATTACAAAGAAACCCCTCACTAGTGAATTCTTCCTGCCAAACCGTTTAAAAAGGTAAAAATTCATTAAAAAAAAATTCCAAAAATATTAAAAAAATACATTGACAAGGTTTTAAATTATTGTATTATAAATAGAAAATGTGGGGAAAAGTGGTGATTTTTCCCATTGAGTGGTATATTTATAGGTAAAATGTGTGTTTATTGGGAGGGGAACTGGTAACAAATTATCACAAGTAGGGTGAGAATGTTTATTGGTGAATACTGGCACACCTTTGATGAGAAGGGGCGAATAGCGATTCCTGCTAAACTCCGCTATTCGAAGGTCGGTGAGGATGAGTATTGGGTTGTAACAAAAGGGTTCGACCGCTGTCTTTTTCTCTACCCGAAGCATGAATGGGAAAGAATTGTTAAGATGATAAACGAGCGGTTGAGCTTCACTAAGAAAGAGGACCGTTCCTTTCTTAGGATGTTTGTATCTCCTGCAACTGAGCAGGCTGTAGATCGACAGGGG
Organism: Spirochaetota bacterium; assembly: GCA_020342115.1. Lineage (GTDB taxonomy): Bacteria > Spirochaetota > B62-G9 > B62-G9 > DRHN01. The sequence goes on along the minus strand of CP070841.1, from coordinate 3,333,859 downwards.
CGAATTGCCATATCGCAGAGCCTTCGTGAGTATGCTGGAATCCAGAAAGAAGTGGTTACTCTGGGAGCGGTTAATAGAATAGAGGTCTGGAGTGAAGAGAACTGGAAAAGTTATAAAGAAGAGAATGAGAAGAGCTTTGATTTGATTGGAGAAAGGTTAGAAGACCTGGGGCTCTAAGAACCTACCGGTTCTTAGAGAACTTACCGGTTAAGGAGGGTCGATGTTCATTCATAAGCCTGTTATGGTGCAACAAGTACTGGAGTTTCTTGATATAAGTGCTTCAGATACATTGATCGATTGCACCCTCGGCGAAGGAGGACATACCTCGCATTTTCTTGGAAGAATAAAGGACGGTATTGTCATCGGTATTGAGCAAGACGCAGAGGTTCTACAACGGGCTTTAAAGAGGATAAAGAACAAAGCTGAGAGGTTTATGCCAGTACTCGGGAACTTCAGTAATCTGAAAAAAATTGCGAATGAGAGGATTGGGGGGTCTGCAGACAAGGTCTTTTTTGATCTTGGTATTTCCATGTACCATTTCAAGCTGAGTGGAAGAGGATTCAGCTTTTCACAGAATGAGCCGCTGGATATGCGACTTGATCAATCGAAATCTCTTTGTGCGAGTGACGTAGTCAACAAGTTTGAAGAGAGGAAGCTAGCAGAGATCATCTGGGCATATGGAGAGGAGAGGTTTTCCAATCGTATCGCTGCCTTCATTATTAGGGAGAGGGCGAAAAAGCAAATCACGATGACTAAAGAATTGGCCGATATAGTAACGAGGGCAATTCCTAAGAGATACTGGCCTAAAAACATACACCCTGCTACAAAGACATTTCAGGCATTAAGGATATTTGTAAATGACGAAATAGAGATACTTGAAAATGCTTTAAGAGAAGGAATTGAGCTTTTAAGACAGGGGGGGCGTATTTGTGTCATCAGCTTTCACTCCCTTGAAGATAGGATAGTGAAGTCAGTATTCAGGGAATTATCGAGGGGATGTACCTGCCCTCCGGATTTTCCTGTTTGTGTATGTGGTAAAAAGAAGCTCATAAGGACAATGACAAAACGACCACTCGTTCCTGACGAAGATGAAATAAAAATAAACCCGGCGTCTAGAAGTGCGAAGCTCAGGTGTGCAGTCAAGATACATAAAGGTTCCGCTAATATTACCACTACCATGAAAGTTACTGCGTAATTTTGTTTTTGGTTGTAAAACACCAGAAACAAAATTCAGGTTCTTGAACTTGGTGGGAGCTATTATGAGAGAGACAAACTGGAATATTTTTAAGAACATTGTAAAACTTATACTGTTCTTCGGAGTCATTTTTTCTGTTCTATTTTGTGTCACATGGCAGAGTATCCATTTATATCTTATAAACCTTCAGATTGATGAACTTTCAAGAAAAAAAAATGAGCTTGAAAAAACACTTTACTTGAAGAACATCGAGTTGAGTTCGCTTAAGTCAAGAGCGAGAATAAGACAGTATGCACTGGACCATTTCGAAATGGTTCCTATCACCTATAATGACGTGAAACTTATCATCTATTAAATATGAGGCGCTGTGTTACTCTGAAGAGGTGTTTAGAGAGTTGAATGCAGAGTGTAAAGCTTTCTCAACTGATTCATGGTAAAGAGATAGATTTTGTTACCAGTAATAATCATTTTCAGAAAGCATTTGTTGCCTCTATTTCTTTAGATTCGCGCTCTTTGAAAAAGGCCGAAGTTTTTATCGCAATCCCGGGTGAGAAGTTTGATGGGCATTCCTTTATTGAAGATGTGCTGAAAAAAGGAGCATCCTGTGTAATCTTTGAGATCGGTAAGATAGACTCTGTAAAGACTTATTTCATTAATTACCCGTCATGTCTTTTCATTGGAGTTAATAATACGAGGAAGCTGCTCGGGTCTATTGCTAAGCGTTATCTCGCTCTTTTTGATGTGCGCAAGCTTGTAATCACAGGTTCGTGTGGAAAGACTACTACAAAAGGAATCGTAAGTAGAGTTCTTTCTCAAAAGTACAGGGTCGTGGCGAGCAGACAAAGCTATAATAACGATATCGGCGTGCCCAAAACAATTTTCAATATCAATGGCAAAACAGATTTTCTAATTCAGGAGTTTGGTACAAATAGCCCGGGAGAGATTGAATATCTTTCGGATATCGTGGAGCAGGATAATGCACTAATCACAAACATCGGCCCTGCTCATATCGGATTCTTCGGCAGTGTACAAAACATTGTTCGTGAAAAAAAGGCAGCTCTTTCTCGTCTTGATGAAAGCGGTGTTGCTTTCTTAAATGCTGAGGACAGCCATTATCATGATCTCACTGAAAATATCAGATCAAAGGTCAGAAGTTTTGGCCTAAAAAAGGGAGATTTGTTTCCTGAGAAGATTTTAGATATTTCACTTGAGAAAACAGATTTCATTCTTTGTGGAGAGCGGATGTCAGCCTATGTAACCGGTGTGCATGGGGTTCTCAATGCAACTGCTGCTGCATTGGTTGGGCAGCACTTCGGTATTTCTGCCGGCGAAATAAAAAGGGGCATCGAAGGATTCAGATCTGAGAGCGGCAGAGGCAGATTAATCAGCAAGGGGGGTATTACGGTAATCGATGAGAGCTACAATGCTAATCCACTCTCTGTCGAGGTTGCGCTATCTCACCTTTCAGAGCTAAAGGTTCAAGGAAGAAAGGTGTTTGTTTTTGCAGATATGCTAGAGCTTGGTGAGAAATCGGAATACTATCATAGAGCGATGGCTGATCCTATATTGAAATCGGGTGTCAAGGCCTTGTTCACATATGGAGATTTTGCCGCGGTTACTGCGAGGACCTGTGAAGAGAAAGGCTTGGAATTTGTTACTAGATCTACAGATATCAATGGTCTCAAGGATCGATTGAGACACTATCTCAATAGGGATGATCTCGTATTAGTCAAGGGTTCGAGGGCAATGAAACTCGAGAGGATTTTTGAGATCTTTTCTTCTTGAGTAGTTTCATGACTTAACGGGAGGGAGAGTTGTTCTACCAGTTTCTGTATCCATTACATAGTGAATTCTTTGCCTTTAACGTATTCAGGTATATCACATTCAGATCAGCATATGCAACTGTCACAGCCATTCTCATCTGCTTCATTTTCGGACCACCAATAATTAAGAAGCTTAAGGCACTTGGTACTGGAGAAAAGGTACGTGAGTATACGCCCGAAGGGCATGCAAGGAAGATTGGAACGCCGTCAATGGGTGGAGTCCTTATACTTTTAGCTATTATTTCTTCCATAATATTGTGGGGAAACCTCAGTGACAAATATACAATGCTTGTACTCATTGCAACGTGTGCCTATGGTATAATCGGTTTCTTTGATGATTATCTGAAGTTTGTGAAAAAGAGCTCAAAGGGTCTTCATGCACGGTTTAAGATTATAACTCAGATCTTGATATCAGCAGCAGTGACGCTTTATATATATTTCGGACCTAATAGAACAGCAGAGACAACCCTCCTCTACATACCATTCATAACGCAGCCAGTAATCGATCTGTCATTTGTTTACATCCCTTTTGGGGTCCTGCTGTTAGTATCAACCACAAATAGTGTAAATCTTACCGATGGATTGGATGGTCTGGCGATTGGGTTGGTTATCTTTGTTGCTGCTGCATATGCCGGGCTCTGTTACCTTACAGGACATGTAAAGATGGCTGATTATCTTCTAATACCCTACATTCCAAGTAGTGCGGAGCTCACTGTTTTTTGTATGAGTGTTCTTGGAGCAGGGATAGGGTTTCTGTGGTTTAATGCTCACCCTGCCGAGATCTTCATGGGAGATACCGGTTCTCTGTCACTTGGAGGATCAATAGGCATTATATCTCTTCTGATTAAGAAGGAGATCATTCTAATAATTATTGGCGGGATATTTGCCGCAGAGACTCTGTCTGTGATCCTTCAGGTACTATCGTTCAAATTATTCAAGAAAAGAATCTTTTTGATGACTCCTCTTCATCATCATTTTGAGTTGAAGGGATGGTCCGAATCAAAGATTATTGTTCGTTTTTGGATCGTCGGAGCTATGCTTGCTCTTATAGCGGTGAGTACCCTTAAGATAAGGTAGAGGGTTGGTACTTTGTGGTTAATGAAGATCAATCACCAATGTAGTAGCTAAGCAGGGATTATAAAAAGATGGATTTGATCAGTAATAGTAAAGACTGGAAAGAAAGTGATGATAACCAGACACCCGAATTTAAAGGGCAAGAGGTAAAAAAGGGCGAGATCGACTACATTCTGCTCTCTGTGATCATTATACTCTACGGAATTGGGATAATCATGGTTTTCAGTGCAGGGATAAGTGAAGGGATCAAGTATGGAGAATATTTATATTTTCTAAAACGTCAGGTTGTCTGGCTTGGCATCTCCTTTCTTACTTTAATATTTTTCATATTTGTGGATAGCGCTTCACTCGAAAGAGTAATAAAGCCTTTAATCTGGGTTATAATTTTTATGCTTGCCATGCTTCTTGTTCCAATTTTCGTTGAAAGGGGTGTAGTACACCCATCGAGACGCTGGTTCAGGTTCGGTGATATAGGATTTCAACCTTCGGAATTTGCAAAGATTGTACTCGTTTTATATTTAGCCTCCATCTTTTCTAAGAAGGGGGAACGTATTAACGATTTTTATAGGGGATTCTTGCCGCCTTTCTTGATTATTTCAGTGATATCCTTTCTTATCTTTCTTGAGCCCGATTTCTCGACAGCATTTATGCTTTTTTTCATCGCCATACTAATGTTCTTCATTGCGGGAATTAGAACAATATCGATAGTCTCTCTCATGGTTGTTTCAATTCCGGCACTTTTCCTGATGATAAATAATGAGATGTATAGGAAAGAGAGGATTGCTGGTTTCCTCAATCCATGGGCAGACCCGACAGACAAGGGCTATCAAATAATCCAGTCATTTAAAGCGTTTGCATTTGGTGGATTTTTTGGAGTTGGGCTTGGTAGAAGTGTCCAGAAGATGAATCACCTGCCTATCCCTCACACAGATTTCATCTATGCAATAGCCGCCGAGGAGATGGGTTACATAGGAGCCCTGCTGATTTTACTTGTTTACATGGTATTCGCCTATAGAGGGTTTCGCATTGCAGGAATGCAGCAGGATAATTTTTCATTCTTCCTTGCCTTTGGTATAACTTCACTGATCATTTGGGGTGTAGTTTTTAATATATCTGTTGTCACTGGTCTTTTGCCGTCAACAGGAGTGTCCCTGCCCTTTCTGAGTTATGGAGGGTCGAGTCTCCTTGCGAACTCCATAATGGCTGGAATACTTCTCAATTTATCAAAAAATAGGACGATATCCATAACACAAACTGAAAAATTGGTATGGGAGCAATGATTAGGGAATCTAGCAAGGGTGAAGTTCAAAATAAAAAACTATTAAGGGGAGTTCTTATTGCGATCATTGGGATTCTTGTGCTCCTGGTAATAATAAAGGTAGTCCCCCTATCTCATAGGGTTGTCATTCTACCCATAAAAAAGGTTCAGGTATATGGAAATGTCCATGTAACAGAGAAGGAGATTGTCAAAGCCATCAACCTTGATGTACCCATCTCCATTATTACCTTCAATAGAAGCAAGGCAAAACAGCTTCTCTTAAAGGATTTTAGATTGAGCAAAGTTGATATGACAAAACTGTACCCCGATACGCTCAGGATGTATATCCGAGAAAAAGACACAGAAGCAGTTCTTGTGAGCGGGGACAAAATGTACTTGATCAGTAAAGATGGTGTTGTTCTGTCAGAGGTTGCTGAAAAAGAGGCTCAGGTGGCCTATCCATTTATTACACTGATTTCAAATAATGACGATATTATAAGAGGAGCTAAAATTAAAGACTTTTTAGTACATGATGTGCTGAGTTCGATGGGAGGGATCAAGGAGAAATACCCCGCTTTTTACAAAAAAATGGCCTCGTTCAGTGTGAAAGAGGATGGGGTTTACGTAGATCTCACAAATGAGCTCTACCGAATCTACTTCGGACATACGGTGACTCAGGAGAAGCTCGAGAGATTGCGTGCTCTCCTGCTTGTACTTGAGAGCGAATATCAAGGTGGAAACACAGTAGAGATAGACATGAGTACCACTCATGCCGCAGTAAGAATAGGGGAGATGAGAAATGAATCATGATGATAACCTTATTGTTGGATTGGATATTGGTACAACAAAAGTGTGTGCAATAATTGGTATGATCAACGAGTATCACTCGGTTGATATTGTCGGGATCGGTGTTTCGCCTTCGAGGGGGTTAAGGAAAGGGGTCGTTGTTAACATAGAATCTACAGTTAATTCTGTTGCTACCGCAATTGAGAAGGCTGAGCTCATGGCAGGCAGTGAAGTGAGGACGGTCTATTCGGGAATTGCTGGTGGACATATTGAAGGTATAAACTCCAGGGGAGTTGTTGCTGTCGCTAACAAAGAGAGAGAGATTACGATGGTCGAGGTTGAAAGGGTAATTGATGCGGCCAAAGCACTTGCACTCCCAATGGAGAGAGAAGTCATCCATGTGATCCCCCAGGAATTTATTGTTGATAGCCAGGAAGGGATCAGGGACCCAATAGGGATGAATGGTGTGAGACTAGAGGCGGAGGTGCATATTGTTACAGGTGCTGTAGCATCAGCCCAGAATATAGTTAAGAGTGTAAACAGAGGTGGATATGCTGTAAATGATATTGTACTGGAACCACTTGCTTCTGCCCTAGCAACCTTAAAAGACGATGAAAAGGAACTGGGAGTTGTTCTCATAGATATTGGCGGTGGAACAACTGACATACTCGTATATCTCAACGGAAGCATATGGCATACAGGTGTTATTGCTATGGGTGGGAATCATGTTACTAACGATATATCAATTGGCCTCAGAACTCCAATGCAGGCTGCTGAGGAAATTAAGAGACGATGGGGTGTTGCAGATTCAGAACTTGTTGACCCAGATGAAATGATCGAAATACCAAGTGTTGGAGGACGGAATCCAACGCAAATACCACGGCAGATCCTTGCAGAAATAATTCAGCCTAGAATGGAGGAGATATTTCTTCTGGTCAAGCATGAGCTTGAGAAGAAAGAATTCGATGAGCTGCTCTCAGGGGGTGTGGTTCTCACGGGAGGAGCGTCGCTACTCCATGGGACTGAGAAGGTTGCAGAAAAGATCTTTGAGCTCCCTGTACGTATCGGAAGACCTCAGAATGTAGGGGGATTGGTGAATGAGGTTTCATCTCCTGAATATTCTACAGGTGTTGGGCTTATTCTTTATGGACTCAATGCACGGCCTGAGGAGTTTGTCGAGAACAGAGGTGCAGGGCTCTTTTCAAATGTGAAGAAACGTATGACATCCTGGTTTGGTGAATTTTTTTAAGAAAAATATTCTTGGGAATTAAGGGGAGGGGAAAACCATGAATATCGAAGTAGTAGACGAGTCAGTATTGGCTAACAAAATCAAGGTGATTGGTATTGGAGGGGCAGGCTGCAATGCAATCAACCGCATGATTGATGTGAATCTGCGGAATATTGAGTTTATTGCAGCAAATACCGATCTTCAGTCTCTCAACGCAAATCGCTCACCTTACAAAATCCAACTCGGGGCGAATCTCACTAAAGGACTAGGAGCCGGGTCAGATCCCGAAATCGGTGAAAAGGCCGCGCTTGAGTCGAGGGATACATTAGAGGAATCGTTATCTGGCGCGGAAATGATATTTATTACAGCAGGGATGGGTGGCGGAACCGGAACGGGTGGTGCAGCGATTGTGGGATCTGTAGCAAAAGAGATTGGAGCCCTTACAGTGGGCGTAGTCACTAAGCCTTTCCTCTTTGAGCTAGAAAAGAAGATGGAGATCGCCGAAGAGGGCATAGCAAAACTCATAGAGGTTGTTGATACTCTTATTATCATTCCCAACCAACAGCTGCTGGAGATTATCGACAAGAAAACTTCCATACTCGAAGCATTTAAAATTGCAGATGATGTGCTCAGGCAGGGTGTTCAGGGAATCTCCGATCTCATCACCGTGCCTGGAGAAATAAACATAGATTTTGCGGATGTTAAAACCATTATGAACCTCTCCGGAGGAGCACTTATGGGCGCAGGGTTGGGTAAGGGCGATAACAAAGCCATAGAGGCTGCACAGCTGGCAGTAAACAATCCCCTTCTCGAGGATTCTACTATAGATGGGGCAAAGGGAATTTTGGTGAATGTAACCGGAGGCCCCGACCTTTCTCTCTTTGAATATGATGAGATTGTCAAGCTTGTTACAAACAGTGCTGATCCTGACGCGATGATTATTGCTGGTATGGTTATTGATTATTCAATGAACAATGAGGTAAGGGTAACTGTTATTGCCACGGGGTTCCCAAAAACCAAAGAGATGCCTGACAGGGGAGATGGAAAGACTTTTGAAATCTATCCTTTAAAGGATTTTGAGCCAAAAAAACAAAAGGCCCCTGTTACCAGAGAGCTGCCAATTATGGATAACTATAGTCTCAGAAAGCGATACAATAAGGATGATTACGATATTCCTGCGTTTTTGAGGAGGAAGGCTGATTAAGGGACCCATCCCCGAGAGGTTTATTTATAATTACCAGGATAAAGGACGTTTTACCGCGAGTGTTTGTTATCCAAACTCCTATTATGTGGGAATGAGCAATCTTGGATTCCATTCCCTCTTTCACAGGACTTCAGCTTTCGGGGGACTCCGAACTGTCAGGTTTTTCATAGAGAGAGGAAAAGAACTCTTCTCCCCTGAGGCCTCAATACCCGCCAAAAAAAGTTTGTTTCGTGCTTCTCCCCCAACGCTCAGGAGTTTTAATATCATTCTCTTTACAGTGGCTTTCGAGCTCGACTATGTCAATATTGTAAGAATGCTTGAGCTCTCCTCGATACCGCCCCTCTCAAATGAACGGGATGAGAGGTATCCGTTGATAATTTCTGGCGGAATAGCCCCCAGCGCGAATCCACGTGTGCTCTCTGTATTTTCGGACTTTGTGTGTGTTGGAGATATGGATGATCTGCTAGAAAGAATACTGGAAATACTTTTCCGTTGTAACTTCCGAAAGAGTGAAAACACACTTAAGGAGATCGAAGGGTTTGAAGGTATATACAGGATGGATGGAAGGACTCCTAAAAGGTGGGTAAAGGAGGATATAACAGTCCCTGCACATTCTGCTGTACTCACTCGTAAAACAGAATTCAGCGATAAGTTTCTCATCGAAATCGTGAGGGGATGCAGGCATAACTGCACCTTTTGCATGACAAGGTGTGTAACACGCCCTGTGAGATTTGTGAAAAGTGAGCTTATTACCAGGACTGTGAAAAGTGTTATTGCTTATACACGCAAAGTAGGGCTCATAGCTCCTGTTTTGACTGACCATCCGGAGATTGTCGAAATAGTAAAAAAAATGAATTCCCTTGGATTTGTAGCATCTTTCTCTTCACTAAGAGCTGATGACTTTTCTGAGGAGCTTGCAAGGCTCCTTAAAGCGAATGGGCAGAAAACTGTGACCTTTGCTCCAGAAACAGGTTCATTTATATTGCGAAAACAGATAGGAAAGGATCTTGCAGATGAGGATCTCTATCGTGCCGTTGCACTTGCAGCAGCGAATGGTGTTAAAAGATTTCGATATTACTTCATGTATGGGCTTCCAGGGGAAACCACAGATGATGTACGGAACATTGTGTTAATTTCTAAAAAAACCATGAATCTGATATTTAAGATGGGATGTACGCTTCATTTGAGTATCAATCCCTTCATCCCTAAAAAGGGAACGGCGCTGGAAGGAGAAAGTGTATATCCGCTCGAATACTACAGGGAGATGCAGAAACTGCTAGAGAAAGAGCTTTCAGGAATTCCTGGTATTTCTGTGAAGTTTGAATCTTTAAGGTTTTTACATATACAGCATCAGCTTTCTATTGGTAACTTGGACACCGGTTATTTACTTAATGACTGCATACTGAAGGGTTCTATGAGACCTTTTCAGGAACTTGGAATTGGAGGTTACTAAAAGATGAACTCACTTATACGATTTGTCGATCACCTCTACCTTGAAAAGGGACTTTCTCTGAACACCGTTTCTTCTTACAAGAGCGATTTATCACTCTTTCTCTCCTATCTTGAATCGGAAGGTATTGATTTTTCAGGAGTCAATGAAAAGGTTATCCTTGAGTACCTCTCATTCTGTCATAGATCTGGATTGCAGCACAGAACAATTTCCAGATACCTCTCTTCGCTCCGAGCACTTTTCAGGTTTCTGATGGATGAAAACCTTATCGATAAAGATCCTACTGTCAATGTTGCAAGACCCAGGAGTGTGAATAATCCACCGGAGTATCTTACACTTGAGGAGGTGGAGAAGCTT
>CP070841.1:3320739-3323384 GCA_020342115.1 Spirochaetota bacterium | reverse complement strand
TTCCATCTGTCGCATCAATCAGTGCTATATCAACCATGCACGCAACAGCTGCAATGGATCCATCCGGAGTGAATGCTATGCCTCTAGGGCTGTTACAGACCTCAACTGATTTCTCGTATGTATTTGTTTCTGTGTCAATTATATATACATGACTTTCAATTGGATCTGCGAGAGGGTTATCGGAAGAGCAGTAGAGCTTCTTTCCATCAGGACTAAGGGTTAGCCAGTCCGGCTTTGCATTAACAGGAAGATCAATCGTTGTAACGATATCTTTTGCTTCTGGGCCTATGACATATATCTTGGCAGTATCGTATCCACCCACATAAAGCGCAGGCTCACTCGTTGTTTCACCACCTTCTCCAGTGCAGCTGAGGAAAAATATAGCCGATCCTCCTGCAAGGAGCATAGTGACACTGATTACTACCGTTAGTAAAAGCTTTTTTTTCATAGATTTGTACCTCGATAGTTACTGTAACATATCTTAGAATACTAACTGTGCTTGTCAAGGAAAAAAATAAATTTCCAACCCTTTGCATTGAAGGTCAAATCGATTATACTATATTTCTATTACGTATGAAAAGGCAGAAGTATGAGTTTCAAGCTGATCATAGATAACGTCTACTTCAATATCTTCGTACTCTGCGGATCATTTTATATTCTCTTCAAGTGTTCTGACTACTTTGTGGAATCCGCTGTCGGGATCGCACACCATTACAACCTTCCAAAGATGCTCGTCGGGATTATAATCGTCGGATTTGCCACAACAGCACCTGAGATTGCAGTCTCTGCACAGGCTGCGTATCTCGGACATCCAGAAATCGCATTTGGAAATGCAATTGGATCTGTTATTGTAGACGATGGTGTTGCACTCGCATTGGCTGCCATCATCTCGCCTATTGCGATTTCTGTAAACAAAGATATTTTGAAAACAGCAGGTATATTTCTCATCGGAATAGATATCATTGCGTTACTCTTTGCTCTCAACGGCAGAATATCAAGAATAGAGGGAGCTGTTTTTGTCGCCCTGCTCATCTGCTATATGATATTTGTTATATATGCTGAAAAACGTAGAAAACTCCATCTGGTGGATATTGGTGAGCTTACTGAAGAGAAGCCAAAGATAAATTTGAAGAAACTTTACCTATTATTTGCAATCGGCCTGATAGGTGTGATCATTGCAGCAAGACTGGTTATACGATCATCGCTCATAATTGCACATAATTTCAATGTATCAGAGACCATAATCGGGCTCACCATTGTCGCCATAGGCACGTCTCTTCCTGAGATCAGCACATGCATCGTTGCATCGCTCAAAGGTCATGGCGAGATCGCAGTTGGAGATATTATAGGAGCAGATATCCTCAACATCCTGTGGATTATCGGCGTATCATCAATAGTGAAGACGATCCAGCTTGATAAATTCACCGTTTACTTCTCTTTCATATCTATGTTCATAATAGTGGGAACGATGCTCGGATCACTAAGAGCTAAGTATAAGTTGACAAAGTGGAATGGAATAGTTCTCCTGCTCATCTACCTCGTCTACCTCTACTTCAACTACAGGTTTTATTATATATCAGGATAGCGGATAAAGATTTCTATTTAATCTTTTGTCCTATACAGAACTTCTCCTGCATTTTCTACAAGCAGAATCCCTTCTTTTTCCCTATTTTGATAATCAGAAATCCAAAGCTCAGCAGTATTCATATACCCGAGGTTAATTTTTTTGCATAATTCTTCAGGGATGGATGTTGCAAGGGTGACTTTTATTCTGGGGTTTTCAACTCCATTTCTGTACGTTCCGGCTCCTTTTAAATGAGTCGAATGGGCAAGAGCTGCTTTTGGGATGTCATTGAAGCATTCCATCCGGTCGATAAAATAATCCCTCACATGATATCCAATTCTCTCGATGTAGCTGCCCCATGTATGTGAGATATTATCGATATGCGGCCCATAGATAATCAGCTCTCCTCCATCCTCGACTACAGGCTCCAGTTTGTACATCACCTTCCCTGCAACCCAGAGCTCATTGTACATCTTGGGAGCTTCACCAACCACAAGTTTATAAGAATGGGTTTTGTATACTATGTGAACCCTGGAAGAGAGGTCTGCTGCTGCGCTCCACGATTCTTCTGGAGTTCCCACATAGAGTCCCATCAGTTTGTTCTCAAGTTTTACCACCATGGATATACAGAGCTTTTCTTTATCAATGAATGATGCTGCTCGATCGATGATTCGTCTCGTGGGAGTTATTATTTTACCAATGATCTCAACATTTGTGATGAGCGCACCGAGCCAGTGAGAAAGATGAAGGAACTCTCCTCCTGATATCCCCGGATAAAAGTACTTATTCCCCCCTGAAAATCCCACTATTTCATGCGGAAACACAGGGCCAAGTATAACTAAAAGGTCATACCCATAAACAATTCTGTTTATTACAATCTCTATGCTCTCTGATAAGAAGCCATTTGTAAGCTCTTGTGTTTCCTCCTTCTTTATTTCTCCAATCTTCACAAAGGTCTGGGGAAGATCCCAGCGATGATTAAAGAATTTTGATTTTATAAAGAGTGTATCTTTCTCTTCGCTTTTTACTCCATAAAGTTCATGTATCTCTTCTTCAGAGAGAGGTTTATGAGACCCGAGTG
>CP070841.1:3315443-3320639 GCA_020342115.1 Spirochaetota bacterium | reverse complement strand
GTTTGCTATTAGATCATAGCAAGATTTACTCTGGCATAATCCCATACCTGCCCTGGTCATTCTTTTTACAGCATCTACATCTTGAGCGCCTGCTTGTATGGCTCGCCGAATCTCTCCAAAGGTGATTTCCTCACATCTGCATATAATCATCTCATCATCATAATAGTGTGTTGATCTTTTGTCATTTTGCATTAGCTCTACCTCGCCTTAAAAAATCTAACATCATCAGCAAATTCTTTCGGAACAATAATAGTCACAATATTTGTGTGGTTGAAGCTTTTGTGAGTTTGCACTTTATGAACAGTTCCCTTACAGACGATTTCTCCTGTTCTATTCAGACCCATTATTTTATCACCTATTTTAGGGAGTGGTTTGAACTCATAAGGCAGAGTAATCGATGCTTCGGTATCTGAATAAGTCTTATCAACAATAAAGATTACTAATCCTGGGCATACTATAATACATTTATTACACCCCCCACATAACGCATCTGGATCAACCAATCGTGGAAGATTTGTAATTGGTTTACCAACACTGATTAAATTACGATCGCACGCAAGCTCACAAGGGTTGCAGGGGATATCTTCAACACATTCTATGACTGGCACCGGTCCTCTTTTAAACCTCTCTTCTGATGGATATCCAGGACTCTTTTTTAATTCCTCAAGGCTAACTACAGCTTTCATCATTCCTTGAAGATTACAATTCTTTGACATTTCAACCTCTTTCATAATTCATGGAATTTTCTAATAATTTTTTCTTTTGCATTATATCGATAATCTCCATATGTTCCTAATCTTAATGACCTTAACCTCTCTTTCGTTTCTAAAATATCTCTTTCAGCCTTTTTTTTATCAGTTTTTCCCTGGGAAACGCTAGCCGCTATTCCCGCAAGCTTCCCTTCCTCCATGGCAGACGACGCCTCTTCAATACCGGCTACATCTCCAGCAACATAAATTCCTTTAATCGATGTTTCCATATTCTCATCATGTAAGGGAATAAATCCCCCCAGTTCAGGGATATACTCAAACCTCAATCCAGCCATCCAGCATAGTTCAGCAAGAGGCCTTAAACCTACTGCTATACACACAAGGTCAACATTCACTTTTGTCTCACTACCTTCGATTATCCTATTATTTTCATCTAATTTCGCTATTTCAACTCTTTCTACATATGATTTCCCCTCAGCTTCTGTAATAGTATGTGACGTTAAAACGGGTATTCCCATCCTCATAATTTTCAGGGCATGTACCTGCCATCCGCTAACCTTTGGAAGCGCTTCCACCAAGGCGATAACCTCAGCACCTGCTTGTGATAACTGATAAGCAACGATTAAGCCTACATTCCCAGATCCGACTATGAGGACCCTATTCCCTGGTAATACGCGGTTCACATTTACCATTGTCTGGGCAGCTCCAGCCACCATAATATTTGGTAGAGTCCAACCCGGAAAGGATAACGGTTTTTCAGCAGCCCCTGTTGCAATAACAATATTTTGGGTCTCCAGAATATTGACCGAATTTCCATTAGATATACCTAATTTCAGATCAGGGAATAACCCCCACACAATTGTGTTAAGTAATACCTTGACTCCATACTTCTGTGCATCTTCTAACAACATGTTCCCGATCTCAATACCCCTAACTCCTGCTAAATGCTCTTTTTCACCAAAGAATCTGTGAATTTGTTTAAATAGTTGTCCTCCTGGTTTACGGTTTTCATCGATGATCGTAACATCAACTCCATTCTTAGCTGCTTCTATCGAAGCACATAATCCTGCAGGTCCTGCTCCAATAACAGTGAGTTCGGTTTTCATTTTCAATCCCTCTTAATTAGTCGCCGGTGAATAATTACGAATACTTTAACTTATCGAATAGCCGGCTCAAAATTAGTTCTGTAACTTTAGCTATTATAATGAATTATAGTTTATACATTTATTCTTCTTGTTAAGAAGATCAATCATTCACCACGAACTAATTAGCCTTATTCAACTATTGTATTTCATTTCTTTTTAGATGATACCTTCCTCCAGGTTCCCAGACCCTGCTGTGTTGCAATGACCATATTCTCTTCAACAGGAGTGATACATGTTCTTACGTTTGGCTGCCCGTTGACCTCCATGACACAGTCAGTACACTGCCCGATCGCACAGAAAATTCCTCTCGGTTCATGCTTTTCAGATGTATATCGTAACGTCTTAATACCTGAAGCTAAAATTGCCGTAGCGATCGTCTCATCCTCATACGCTTTGATTTTCTTGCCATCAACTAAAATTGTAATCTCTTTTCTGTCAGGGAGCTTCCCTAAAATAGGATGATCATATACTCTCATTTTTTGTATC
This sequence comes from Spirochaetota bacterium, assembly GCA_020342115.1. Classification (GTDB taxonomy): domain Bacteria; phylum Spirochaetota; class B62-G9; order B62-G9; family DRHN01. Next base: position 3,318,298 of record CP070841.1, on the reverse strand, counting down.
TACTCTCCTCATCACAGATAAATTTGTGACAACTGGTTATATCATACGGCTTTGGCCATTTCATCTTCGGTTTACCTATAAACCTGCCTGGATTTAGCAGATCAATCGGTATAGATGTCTTCCCATCACAGATATATTCCGCAGTAATTTTACCAGTGATACCTGCATACGACATACCAGCACCGTCAGGCACTGCAATGAATAATCCCTCTACTCCTGGCATAGGCCCTATGGATGCCATACCATCTGGCGTTAATGCCATTATTCCAACCCATGATCGAATAACTGAAACTTCCTCCAAACTTGGAAAAATCGTATTGATATAGGACATCACCCTAAGAACTTCCTCTGGATATATCCTTTCATCATAAGGATCAGGTGGATAATTAGGTGCCGGTCCTCCAAGATTGTAATTACCACTGGCAGTCTGTGTTGCCCCATAGGCATAATCCCCAAAGCATAACATCTCGAAAGCTTGCGGAGGAAGCTCTGGCAACCTTTCAGTCACCATAGCCATTTCGCGTACTGGGATTACTTCCATACCCTTGGTTAAAGATGACGACCATGCATTCGTTGCATTGACAACATACTCAGATTCAATTATACCATCTTTTACCCTTACCCCTTTTACTCTATTCTTTTCAATAACAATATCCTCGACTTTTGTATGTGTTAATATCTCTGCCCCAAGTTTTTGTGCCTCAACAGCCTGAGCCCAGCATAGCTTATAAGGATTCAGGTTCCCGTCAGATTCTCTCCACCTTGAACCAGACACCATGTCTGGATTTAAATTAGGCATTACCTCAAGTGTCTCTTTTTTTGTTAACAGCTTAATTTCATCGTCACCAAGTGATCTTTGTATCTCTATTAATCTCTCAAGCTCTCCAAACTCTTCTTCGGTAATGGATATGTCCAGTAGCCCTACTTGGCGGAATTCAAAATCCAGCTCAAAGCTTTTTTGATATTCCTTATAGATCTCTGTATTGGCTCGAGTGACCTTCAACCTATAGTCTATTTTATCAATATTCACATCTCTTGCAAAAGCGTGTATCACCTGGCCACCACATCTTCCTGAAGCACCTGAAGCGATGTTTCTTGCCTCGCAGAGAATAACGCTCATCCCTCTAGCAGCGAGATGATATGCTGCTGAAGTGCCTACAGCACCGCCGCCTATAACTACTACATCAGCTTGTTTATTTTTTGCCATCTGATTTACCTTTGAAGTCGTATTTATTTTTCATAGATCATTTCTTATTTTGATAGATGTTTCTTCGCATCGTGCAACAATTTATCTATTTCTTTCTGCATATCATCAGCAAGAGGCTCAGGTTCATGTTCCTTTAATAGCTTGTCTTTCATTTCCTTGCAGCGACTCATCATATCTTTTTTTCCTTTATCGACCCATACCTCCCAGCAATTTCTATCAAGCAGCTCTGGAAACCATAACTCCTTTCTAAAATGCTTCAAGGTATGTTTTTCTGTTAAAAAGGTACCAGTCTCCTTCGCATGTTTAATAATTTCTAGACCAATTTTTTCATCACTAATTTCTACTCCTTCTATCATTCTATCAATGAAGCCTATCAATTCATGCTGCATCATCAACATCAGCAATGAACCTCCTTGATCTCCACCATAAGTACCCATAACTCCATATTTATCTGCTCTTGCCATCATACCACAAGCTAGATTAATTCCTGCCTCCAAACCGGCTTGTGCATCCATAATTTTACTGTCAGTGAAACCCACATTTACATAAACAGGTAGATTATAATGTTTACCCATCTGGGTCATTCCCACAGCCATTAATGCCTGTTCGGGGCCACCAAGGACCATTTGCGTTGTGCCCATATCAAAAATGGTCTGTAATGCTCCATAGATAATTGGATTCCCCGGATTTATAATCTGTACTATACAGTTCCCTGCCAAAATCTCTGCATTTTCCTGTACCATAGTCCCTGCAAGAGTTACAGGTCCTGTTGCACCTGCTTGTACAATAGGACCTATCTGAACTGGTAAATTATAACGACACGTTTCAAATAACAAATCAACACCATCCCTTGGGTACCTCAAAGGACTTATTGGTTCAAAAAAAGGAAAGGTAAATGGATACTTGATCGCCTCTTCTTTTGTACCTGCTATTATTGTAAATAGATCCAGGATAAACCTTGTTGTAGGCCTGTTATGAAAAAAGTTCATGATTGGTTTGGTAGTGTGCTTAAAAAGCTCTGCAAAGATAACCACATATCTATAATCTATTGGAATTTCATGCGCATCAGACATTGCTCCAACAATATTTAGTCGAGGTAAAGCATCCCCCAAACGTGCGGCCGCACCTATATCTTCCAGAGTTGTATATCGCCGTTGTAGGTTATCATCCACCCAAAGTGGTTCCCCTTCTACTGTGTGATAGTTGCGTTTTCCTACCCCAAATTCTCCCTTCTGCGATCGATCACGTCCATAAATAGTAAATTGTTTTCCGCAAACCTCCAGAGAGTGATTGATTAACTTTTCCGGTATCTTGACTATCTGTTTGTCCTTATCTACCTCTGCGTGCTCGCCACGAAACAGTTCAAGTACTTCTTCATGAGGAATTTGTACTCCGATTGTCTCTAATATCCTTATAGAATTTGTATGAATCATTCTGATCTGTTCATTGTTAAGCAACTCTATTTTCATTCTGATTGTTCCATTTTTCAACAATACTAAGTTGTAAAAGAAAAAAAATAAGAGTCGTACTGTTGTTACTCAATATGAAATATTTATTTTAGGTTTCAATTAAAGATATACACACTTAATGAACTTCAATTTCCCAACCGCTTCAATAAATGAGGCTATTGATTTATTTTTACAGTTAC
>CP070841.1:3309195-3315343 GCA_020342115.1 Spirochaetota bacterium | reverse complement strand
TGTGAACATCAATTCAGGAAGCTTATCTCCCTGCTTGAGATCCTTTGGGAGTGGAATATCATAGAGCTTACCTGTAGCTTTGTAGCTTTTCCAGGCCGAACCATCTATGTACCCTCTTACCACACATTCGACATCTATCATCTCCCCCTTTTGTACGAGCATACTTCTCCCGCGAAGCATCTCTTTCTCTGTATCTGTAAGATTTACAGGGTACTCATCCACATTGTCAGTAATAAGGTGATTCGGGATGATATTGGCCGTTTTACCAAACCAGAAGGAGGATATCGAATTCAACACCTTCCCTTTGAAGGGTATTGCATTGGGTAATACCACATCAAACGCCGAGATGCGGTCAGATGCAACCATAAGCAGAGACTCTCCAAGGTAGAAAATATCCCGCACTTTACCCCTTCTCAATAGTTTTACATATGTTAAATCGATTTCATTATACGCGTCAGGTAGATTCATTATGTCCCCCCCCTTTTATATTCTTGTTACCTTTCTTCCTTTTACCAAGAGTCTATCTTCACAAAAAAGCTTTACTGCTAAAGGATATGCTCGATGTTCTTTCTCCAGTATCCTGGATGCCAGGGTATGCTCTGTATCATCATCCAGCACTGGTACAACCTCCTGGATAACGATGGGACCCGAGTCTACCCCCTCATCGATAAAATGAACGGTACAACCGGAAAATTTAACTCCGTGCTCAACAGCTTGTGCCTGAGCATTCTCACCGGGAAATGAAGGCAGGAGTGCTGGATGAATATTTAGTATTCTGTTTCTGTATCTATCTACGATGTTCTTGCTTAAAATCTTCATGAACCCTGCAAGACAGATGAGATCAGTATTACACTCTTGCAAGTACGATATAATTCTCTCAAAATAGCTCTGTCTTGAATCATCAGGCTGTTTCAGGAACACCTTATATTCAATACCGCTCTCTACTGCAAACTGAAGTCCTTCTGCATCAACATTATCTGAAATAACGGTAACGATTTCTCCATTGATAACACCTCTTTTTACCTCATCCAGAATCGCTTTGAAGTTCGACCCTCTTCCTGAAATGAATACTGCAATACGCTTGCGTTTCATATAAGCTCCACTATCAATTCGAAGAAGCAACTACCTTTCCCACAATCTTTATATCTTCTCCAATCTTCTTTAGAATAGAAACGACTCTCTCTTTTTGATGCGGTGCAATTATTAGCACAAGACCGATACCCATATTAAAGGTTGTTCTCATCTCCTTGTCATCAATATCACCAGCATCCTGAATGATTTTGAAAATGGGGTGAGGTTTGAAATCTTCCCAGAAGATCCTTAATCCCAATCCTTTATGTAAAAGCCTTTGCGCATTGCTGTAAATACCACCTCCGGTAATATGGGCTATGCCTCTTATCTTCTCCTTAAGTAATATTTCAAGCACGGTGTTTACATACATTCTTGTGGGAAGAAGAAGCTCTGTTATGAGATCATGAGGCAAGAGTGGATGTTTGTAACGAAAATCATAACCTCCTTTCACAAATAGGGCGTTTCTAGCAAGACTGAGTCCATTTGAGTGTATTCCGCTCGATCCAAGTCCCAGAAGGAGGTCACCCTCTTCTATTGTCTTTGGATTTATGATATTTTCTTTTTCAACAACACCACATATAAACCCAGCAAGCTCATAGTCCCCTCTGCTATAAACTCCAGGCATCTCAGCCGTCTCACCTCCCAGGAGAGTACATCCTGCGAGATTACAACCTTTAATTATCCCTTCTAGGATAGCTTCCGCTTCGTTCAGTCGTAGTTCAGAGGAAGCAATATAATCGAGAAAGAAAAGAGGTTTTGCTCCAGTACATATGATATCGTTTGCACACATGGCCACCAGATCTATACCTATTGTGTTGTATCTTGCAGCCTCTCTTGCAAGAATGAGCTTTGTTCCAACTCCATCCGTACTGGCAACGAGCATCGGATTTTGATACCGTAAAGAACCAAGATCAAAATAGCCACCAAAGAGGCCGATATTCTCCTTCTCTTTACCCTTTAACTTCTTCCTGATAAAATCTACTAACTGTTCTCCCTTGGCTATATCAACACCAGATTCTTTATAAGTGAGTCCCATTACCTATCCTACATTTCTAAAACACGGTAATCTTCCAGAAGCAGTTTTCCTTCTTCAGAATCCTCTATTACAGGAACAGGATAATCCCCATTAAAGCATGCATAGCAAAGCTCATCGAGTGACTTGCCTGCTGCTTTAGATAGTCCCTCCATTGTCATATAGCTTAGAGTGTCCACACCCAGGAATAGTCTTATCTCTTCGACAGAGTTTCTTGATGCAATGAGTGTCTTCTTTATGGACGTATCGATACCGAAAAAACAGGGATGTGTAATCGGTGGTGAACTTATAAACATATGCACTTCCCGTGCCCCAGCCTCACGAATGAGCTTCACAATCCTCTGGCTGGTTGTGCCTCGCACTATCGAATCATCAACAACTGCAACCCTTTTTCCTTTGACAACACTCCTGATCGGGTTAAGCTTCAGCTTTACCCTCATATCCCGCTCACTCTGCCCAGGATGTATAAAGGTTCTTCCAACATATGGATTCTTGAGAAGTCCTATTTCAAAGGGGATATCCGCTTCCCGGGCAAATCCAATAGCGGTAGTAATGCCGGAATCAGGAACTGGAATCACCACATCTGCACTTACATTATTAAGCCTGGCAAGCTCTTTTCCCAATCGCTTCCTTACTTCATACACACTGGTGCCGTCTATTACTGAATCTGCTCTGGCGAAATAGATATATTCGAAGACACAGAGAGCATTACGCTCATCTTTCTTAAAATCAATGGATTTGAGCTCAGACCCATCTGAGATTATAATCTCGCCAGGTTTTATATCCTTTTCAAACACAGCATCCATAACATCAAGCGCCGCCGACTCAGAGGATATAACATAGCCATTGTCAATTTTGCCGAGTACAAGGGGCCTGAATCCGAAAGGATCACGAATGCCGATCAACTTACCATTAGCTATGAGAACCATAGAGTACGCACCCTGAAGTTTGTTCAAGACACCCAAAATTGCCTTCAGTGTATCTCGCTCCTTCTGAATTGAGATTAAGTGAAGAATGAGCTCTGTATCCGAGCTGGACCTTACTATAGAACCTCTCTGGACAACCTGCTCCATGAGCTCTTTACAGTTTACGATGTTTCCATTATGAGAGATGGCCATCATGCCTCCCCAGTAACGTGCAAGAATGGGCTGAACATTCTGTGCATACCCGGAACCTGTTGTCGAATAACGCACATGCCCTATTCCAACATTCCCACTGAGATTCTCAAAATCAGCAGGTTTGAAGACGTCACGTAAAAGGCCTTTACCCCTTTTGATATGTAGATATTCATCTTGGTAGGTGGCTATCCCAGCACTCTCCTGTCCCCTGTGCTGTAGGGCGTAAAGACCGATGTGTATATTCGATGCCGCATTAAACTTCCGGTCTTTAGACACAATACCGATTATTCCACACTCCTCTTCCGGTCTGTCATGATCAAACATCAACTACCCCTTTATAGCCATGGCACTCTTTTCTGATTTTAGTTGACCATGAACTCCATATAGTGAGTATAATCTTAGCTCTTTTGGCGGAAATCCCTGTATAGACCGAAGGATCTTTCTCAAGCTTATTCCAACTTTCTTTATTAAGGACTTCTCTAATTGCCTCAGTCTCTCTGGCAACATCAAAAATGGTTTTATTCTCTCTCTGTGCTTTGAGAGTAATCTCCTTTACTAACTCGTGTGCTTTTTTTACTCCTCCCCCGGCAAGCAGTATATAGAGCGGCTCCGCAAGAAACATGCCGTCAGTTGCTTTTAAGTTTTTCTTTAATCCTTCATAATCGATAACAAGCTTTTGTAACTGACCCAGGAGTCTGTCTACAGCGAGAGTAAACGCTGTTAAAATTTCTACAACAAATCTTCCGGATGCCGAGTTTGTCAGGTCTCGCTGATGCTCCGATATCTGATCGTAGTACCTGGTAAGAATTCGGGGAGTAAACTCTTTCCACATGGATTTCACGTGTTCAAAGTTCCACGGGTTGCGTTTATGCGGCATTGTGGAGCTCCCTACTTGCCCCTTTTCGAACTTCTCAGCCATCTCACCAATCTCTGTACGCTGAAGATTGCGCATATCATCTGCGATCTGTGCCAGGACACCGAATGCAGACACAACACTGTGTATCAGATCGAGCAGAAACTCAGGCTCAACGATCTGGGAAGAAAAGTTAGCCGGGCGAAGACCGAGCTCGGAGAGCATGTCTTCTTCGAACTGTCTCGGATCATCAAGAAGTATTGAAAAGGCATTGTATGCGCCAACAGCACCGCTGAGCTTTCCCCGAAGTTCATGGACAGACTCTATGATCTTTTTGAGTCTTCCCCCGAACCTGTCTGCATAGCCAGCGAAGATATAGCCAACAGTTATAGGAACTGCATGCTGACCATGGGTTCGGCCAATCTGCGGTGTAGATGCTTCCCTTTTAACGATATCAAGCACTGTATCCATGAAATCAATACATTTCGGAATAATAATCTTGAAGAATGCATCCCTTATCCTCAAAACCTGTGCGGTTGCAGTGATATCTTCACTCGTTGCCCCGAGATGAATGAATGGTGCAAGCTCATTACTCACATGTCTCTGTAGTACATTCACCAGAGCCCGGATATTATGCCTTGTACGTTCCTCTTCAGCATACACCTCTTCAGGAGTAATATGCATGTACGCATCATGTATCTCTTTCCCGGCTCCTTTTTTTACGAGTCCATATTTCTCCATTACAGTGATAATTGCTGCCTCGACCCGCGCTTCATACCTAATAACAGCACTTTCTGATAGGTAGCATGCCAGTGCATCAAGGAGTTTGGGATTACTTTTATAGTAGCGTGCATCAAGAGGACTAATATTTGTAAAAATATCCTTTTCCATTTTTATCCCTTACCTTACAATACTGCTATAAATTCTATAAAAGATTTCAGAAATCTCCAGTAGTTTTGCTGAATTTTTGGTCCTTTTCAACTACTCTCTTTTTCATATCCTCCCTGCCGGTCTGCAATCTTCTCTTTACATTGTCATCAGAGAGAGCCAAAATATGTGCCGCAAGGAGTGCTGCATTTCTCCCTCCGTTCAAAGCCACACAAGCAACAGGTATGCCTGGTGGCATCTGCAGCATTGAGAGAAGAGAATCCAATCCACCTACAGGTGATTTCAAGGCTACTGGAACCCCGATTACAGGAAGAAGTGTGTGGGATGCTATTACTCCAGGAAGCGCTGCAGCCATACCGGCAACCGCAATAAATATTTTAACACCTCTTCCTTCTGCAGCCGTCACATACTCTCTCAGAATATCCGGACAACGGTGAGCTGATATTATACGCTTCTCAAAGGGTACGTCAAGATCCTTCAAGGCTGAAGCGATATCTCTATATATCTCAACATCGGAATCGCTACCAAGCACAATTGATATCATTTTCCCCTCCCTTCATGTATAGATCCTGCTACATTGCAGGTATTATCATACTAAGGATTGTAATTTTCCTCTATATTTTTTGAAGTTAATTGACTCGTGCAAATGAATGGAGTATACAATCTTAGATCGTATTAGATCTTTGTTCTTATTCAAAAGGTAAGAGCTATACAAAAATAAGCTCAACGGTATTTTTGCAGATCTTCTGAGACCATTTTTCTCAACAGGGTCGTTATCTCTTTACTATCTATTAATCTTGTTTCTTTATTTCTTCTCTCTTTTATTTCGACAATACCCTGTTTGAGGTTTTTTTCACCAATGGTTATTCTGATTGGGATTCCGATAAGGTCAGCATCTTTAAACTTGACTCCTGGTCTTTCATCCCGATCATCGAGCAAGATCTCAATCCCCGACGCATTTAACTGTTCATACAGCTTCATAGAGAATTCTTTAACCTCTCCCTCGTACTTTACAGGGAGTAAATGAACATGAAAGGGAGCAATCGAGCTTGGCCAGATGATGCCGTCCTTGTCATGGTTCTGCTCTATTACTGCTGCAACTGTGCGCTCAACCCCTATTCCGTAGCATCCCATGAGCGGAACCTGTGAAGAGCCATCCTCAGCCAAATACTCGACACCAAAAGC
>CP070841.1:3306302-3309095 GCA_020342115.1 Spirochaetota bacterium | reverse complement strand
GTGAACGATTGGATATAAACCCTTCACGATGTATCGCTCTCGAAGATTCTCAGGCAGGAGTCCTGTCTGAAAAGAATGCCGGGCTATATGTGATTGCAGTCTCACAGAATAATACGAATTCCTATAATATAAAAAATGCCGATATCAAGCTTAAAAGCTTAAGAGAAATTGTTCAGAGGAAGCTGTTTGATTAACAAATTTGAGCAGGTTTATAGCATTTGAGGTTAAGCTTTAAATATATTTAATGACGGCATAGTACAATATGTACTAAATAAGGAGAAATTATGGCTATTAAGATCAAGATCAAAACAGGTGGTAAGGAGCTCACTGCTGTGCTCAATGAGAGTGCAACTGCTAAACATTTTTACGAGCAACTCCCTTTGAAAATATCCATGCAGAGATGGGGAGATGAGTATTATGGTGACTGCGGATTAAATGTCGATACAGAGGCAGGTGCAAGGGCTGAGATGGAAGTCGGAGAACTTGCAATATGGCCCAACGGCAGCGCACTATGCATCTTCTTTGGTCCAACGCCGGTGAGTACTTCAGATAAGCCTAAAGCGATTTCACCCGTGAATCCAATCGGTAATATCGAAGGTGATGTTGGTTTCTTAAAAGCACTCGGTGGTTCCATCTCGATAGAGGTAGAAAAAGGCTAGTAAATCAGGTATAAAAGAGGGTCCCTTCATACACCTCGACCTGATCTTTACCAATACGGATTTTTAATGCCCCGGTCTTTTTATCGATTCCTAAAGCTGTACCCTGAATCTCTCTCTTGCCATCAATCACCCTCACACTCCTGTTTCGAATACCGGCTTCGTTTTCCCAAGCAGTGAGTATCTCCTCTATACTACCTTTTTCAGTCTTTGTTAAAAGCGATAAAAACTCATCAATAATAGATACTAAAAATTGATCCCTGTCCAACCTTTCTCCGGTCTCAATGTAATAGGATGTCGCAACAGGTTCTACCTGGCGGGGGATGCTATGATCGTTAAGATTTATCCCCATTCCAATAACCATTCGTTTTAGCCTCTCTTCGGTGAGAATCCCTGCAACTTTCTTTCCGTTCTCCCACATAATATCGTTTATCCACTTTAACCTCACCTTCTGTGTATGGTGATTGAACGTTTTATAAAGAGCAAACGAAGCAATAATACTGTATGGTAAACGAATATCGTACTGATTTAAAACGAGCGAGAAGAGGAGCGAGCCGTGAGCAGAGTACCACTTCCTCCCATGTCTCCCCCTGCCCCTTTTCTGTCGCTGCGCAATAATTATAGTCTTGTCCTTGATATCATCTTCGTCCATATCAAAAGCAACATCCATCGTTGATCTGACAGAATCGTAGCAGTAGATTGGACCTGTTTTTAAGCCCAGTGAGGAAAAGAGACTGTTCAGTTTTTCTTCAGTTTCCTTAATCCTCTTCATGATTCACCCTTCTACTAATCTAGTAGTTCTTATAGCACCTGACTCAGTACAGTAATTTCCCTTTCTGTATTTAGTCTTTTTTTAAATATGTGCTATAATTCCAAATAGCAGCATGAGAATACAGTTGTAATATTATTTAATTTACAATATAATCATTGAATCCTATATCAAATTGATAAATCTAACACTAAGTTATAATATGCACAAGCCACATTTTAATTCCATCTGTAAGGTACTGATAGAATAACAAATTCTTTAGAAATCATTAAAGAGTTTATATTATATGATTTTTAAATAGGACGGACATATGAAGATCAAAAGGAAAAACCTTGCTTATCTAGTTCTTTCCATCCTGCTTGTCCTCATTCTATCGGGTTGCACTATTATGGGGTGTGACGGTATATTTATCCCTTATGCATCGATCTCAGGAGTGCTGTCCGTTCCTATCACCGGGGAGCAGATTTACGAAACAGATGATTTTGACGATATTATACCCACAACCAATGATATATCCTACGGTGATACTATCTATGGTCTTATCAATTCAACGGATGATATCGATTGTTTTAGATTTAGTGGGAACAATAATGATACAATTATCATTGATATAGATGCAGAAGCCATTGGATCTGCACTCGATTCTGAGATTTATCTATACAATTCCAGTGAGGTTCTGATTGCTTCCAATGACGATTATCCGGAGGGTGCCACACACGATCCGGCCAATTACATATTCACCTATGACTCTCATATAGAAATCGAAAATCTTCCTGCCAGTGCGGGTGATATCTATTATATCGTGGTGAAAAGCTTTGGTGGTCAAAGCTCCGGTAGCTACCAGCTCAGGCTCTTCAAAATCTCTTCAGTCGGAGGTTCGATAGCTTCGACAGCAGCATTAAAGGAGGCGGAATTCGTCCCTGATGAGATAATAGTCAAATACAGAGAAGGATTTGACACAGAGTCTGCAAAGAGCTTTGCTGAAGCAGGAGAATATATAGTAGTGAATAGTGATAACAACACCCATAATGGTGCCTTAGAGCTCTTAAAGATGAACATATCAGCTAAATCACTTATGACAGAAGCTATACTCAAAGAGCGTACACTTGCCGAGATAGAACGGCTCAACAATCTTCCTTATGTAGAATACGCAGAGCCGAACTATATAATGAAACCGCTTTTCATACCGGATGATCAATATTACAGCTTACAGTGGCACTACCCAATAATGAAGTGGGACATGGTATGGGATGAAGACCTTGTTACAGATACCGGCAGTGTAATCGTTGCTGTTATTGATACAGGGATTGCCAGAAGTAACGGAACAAAAAGCGGCAACAACCACCCGGACCTCTGGGGAAATAATTT
>CP070841.1:3278396-3306202 GCA_020342115.1 Spirochaetota bacterium | reverse complement strand
ATAGAAGACAGCTGGGGAGGAGATATTACAACCGCGATTATCGCTCACCTTGTTGGAAGCACGAAGCCGGGGTATTATTTTACCTCAACAGACTTCAACAGCTATATCGACAGGCATGTAGCAGAAGATGCACCGACTCGAAAAAAGGGCTGGGCCGTCTCTTCGACTCGTACCGCTGTGTCGTCCCAGGTTGTCCCAATGCCCGGCAAGTTCTTCGCTCTGAGATCTCAAACGTCTCTTGAGCTCTTCTCACTGCATGCCTTCGCTTATCCGGGCTGATCAGTTTCCCTATACAGGGTCCCTCAGTATCGCATTGTCAAGCGATAGGTCTGCTACAAGTGCTTTCAGCCTCTGAATCTCCTTCTCCAGTAGCTTGAGCTACCCTCATCCCTCCGTATTCTTTCCTCCATCGATAGCAGGTCTGCTCACTGATGTTTAGCTCCCGGCAGACCTCACCTGCTGTCTTCCCCGAGCTGAGCAAAACTTCCGCTTCCCTCAGCATGTTGATGATCTTCTCTGCTGTGAATCGTTTTCCCGGCCGGTGTGCCCCCATATCAATGTAGTAACGGTGCATCTCTCACTTTCAAAGCGGATACACTTTTATGGGGCAATTCAAAATAATATTATTCAAAAATATTAGATATTTCTTATTTTTATGTCAAATATTTACTATTTTTTTAAATATTATACAGGCTTAATAAGGAGAATCAGATGCAAGACAAGTACAGGCTTAATATTCCGAGGCTCAATATTCTGTCAAAAGATAAGCTTGAGCTTATCCATCTTTCCAGCCTCGAGGTTTTGAGAAGGACAGGTGTAGCAGTAAAAGAGCCGAAAGCAATAGAGATATTGAAGAAGGGAGGTTGTTTTGTTGAAGGCGAGAGAGTAAGGATGCCGTCTCATCTCGTTGAGTGGACGCTAAGAAACAATCCCCCCAGGGTCTGTCTGTGCGACAGGAACGGTAATCCATCCATGTTTCTTGAAGAGAACAACACCTATTTTGGTACAGGGTCTGATACTCCGAATGTTGTCGATCCATACACAGGCAAGAGAAGACTTGCCATGTTAAAAGATATAGAAAACGTATCAAAGATTGTGGATTATCTGGATGACATCAGTTTTGTCATGTGCTCGGGGATTGCAAGCGATGTTAATGACAATATCTCTGACATCTATCACTTTGAAGCAATGGTTAACAATACAGAAAAGCCTATAATATTTACAGCATGGAGCCTTGAAAACTTAAAGACCATTATTGAAATGGCAGAGGTGATTGCAGGAGGAGAAGAAAAGCTTAAAAACAGCCCCTTTCTTGCGCTCTACACAGAGCCGATATCTCCGTTGCAGCTTGCGAAAGAAACAACCCAGAAACTGATGTACATGGCAGAAAAATCCCTGCCTGTGGTATTTACCCCAGGTGCGATAATGGGAGCAACGGCACCGGTTACCATTCCAGGAGGGCTCATTCAGGCGAATGCGGAGATACTTGCAGGATATGTACTGGCTAATTTGATAAACGAAGGCACACCTTTTGTGTACGGCGGGGGTGTTTTGCTTATGGATATGGCTACATCTCTTATGTGCTATGCTTCTCCCGAGTTCATGCTGGCAACCTCTGTTTTTACTGATCTGGCCAGGTATTACAGACTTCCTATGTTCAGCTTTGCTGGATGCTCTGATTCTAATATATATGACCAGCAGGCCTCATTGGAGGGTGCATTGTGGATATTACTTTCTTCTCTTAATGGAGGGAACCTTGTTCATGATGTAGGCTATATCAATAACGGGCTGACCACATCGTATGAACAGCTCGTAGTGTCCAATGAAGTCATCAGTATGGTAAGAAGAATAACACAGGGTTTCGATATGAATGAAGAAACCATGGCACTTGATGTAATAGACGAGGTTGGGCCAGGAGGTGAATATCTCACATCAGCGCACACACTCAAGCATTTCAAGGAAAACTGGTTTCCAAGCTTGATTTCAAAAAAGCCGTACGAAATATGGGAAAGTGAAGGGAAAAAGGATCTGAAAACCAGGGCAAATGAAAAAGTGAAAGAGATATTGGAAAGCTACAATCCGGAGCCTCTTGAAGAAAGCCTAAAAAAGGAATTGAGGAAAATCGTTAAAAGTACAGACAAGTAGATCCAATGAAAGAATAGCGAACCAATAAATTGGTGTTGAGACACCAGAATCCAATTACTACGCTTTCATCCACACCACGTTTCCGTCAATCACTGTATGCAGGACCTCTGTCTCCCGAAGGCTTTCTGGGGGATTTCTTAACATATCTTTTGAGATATGTATAAGATCAGCACTCTTTCCAACCTCAATACTCCCTATCTCATCATCCATACCGAGTGCCTTGGCGTTACCCATGGTGTATGCATAGGCAGCATCATAAATTGACATACCCTCTTTGGGGTAGAAGCGCACTTCGGGTCCGTCACTGTAATCCTTTCGCTCAACTGCACAGTAGATCGCATGGAATGGGTCTACTGAGGCAAAGGGCGCATCAGAACACATACCCAGAATTGCTCCGGATTTTAAAAGACTTCCATAGCGGAATAGAAGTCTTGCATTGGAGCCAAGTGCCATTAAAGCTTTTTCCCGTATAAAAGGAATGCGTATTGGGTTTGCAATGGCAATAACCCCTAATGCGGCAAACCTCTCAATATCATCATCCTGTAAGGTGTGCGCAAAATCTATTCTCTTCAGGAGTGTCGGAACTCCCTTTTGCTCTTTAAGCTTCTCAAAACAGTTCAGTGCGATATTGTTCGCTTTGTCACCAACTGCCTGTATACTTGCCCAAATGTTATTTGAGTATGCTCTTTTCAGCAGAGCCAGCACCTCGCTCTCTTCCATCAATAGGATGCCATGACTTTCTGAGCTCTGATACGGTTCACTCATATATCCTGTGAGTGTTGCAAGTGTTCCGTCTAATACTATCTTCAGGCCGCCGAGTTTTGTGAAGTTGTTTCCAAATAGTGAAGGTATTCCCTGTTTTTCGAGACTCTGTGCCTCAGTATCCCCAAAAAGCAGAACCGTTTTTGCTCTCAGTCTGTTTATCCTTTGAAGACTGGAAATACTTTTAAGGGTAAGACCCAATGCATCCTGAGAACAGTCACAAAATGTCGTTATTCCATAGGTAATGATCCTATCGATTCCCTTTTCCAATACAATGTCGACCTTTTTTGTGCTTTCCTCTGGGATACGCTTCCTCACGAGCTCTATTGCGCGGTCTCTTAAAATCCCTGTAGGCTTGTTATTTGAATCGGTCTCTATCTTTCCTCTCAATGGATCCTTCCGGTTTTCATCAATACCAGCCTCAGCAAGTGCACGTGAGTTAGCAAGTACGAAATTGAGATCGCCTGAGTAGATCACAACCGGGATGGTAGTAGAAACCGGATCAATATCTCCTGCGGTAAGCCCATCAAGCAGTGCAGGTGAACATCCTCCTGCCACCACCCATTCTCCCTCCTTCTTTTCAGGAAGGTGCTCTTCTAACATCCCTACTATCTCCGCTTTGTTCAGAGCCTGGCTAAGGTCGAGGCCCTTGAAGAGAAGAGAAAATCTTTTTATGTTGATATGGGCATCTATAAACCCAGGCAGGATACATCCGGTATCGAACTGTACCCTTTCTGCCTCCGGATACATTTTCAATGCGTCATCCACATTCCCTACAAATTCGATCATTCCGTTTATTGAAACTACCGCCTGCTGCACTGTTCGCTGTTTATCCATTGTATACACAGGCACACCAAAAAAAACTTTTGTAATCATCTCTCTACTCCTATTAGATAAGGGGAGATGCCATCTTTTTTCTTAAGAAAATAACCTTTACATCGAAAATTATAAATGATTGCGGGAAATTTGTGGAGGAAAAATTGCGACAAAAAAGCGAACAAAAGACAAGCCCTATTATTATGAGTTTGAAATATCTCGACTTCTGGTACTGGTCGAGACATTTCGTCGATATCTATCGACCCTGTCCATTTAACTGCTCTTACTGTAATACCCAAACTGATATCTCTACAAGATCAATGAGATTCTTACCAGGTCTCCCTAATCAACCTCAAACTATCGGCCTCGGGCTCTTAAGTGATATATACCACCATGAACCTCAGAGAAATATAACTGTATCCAATATCTTGGAGATGCTCCTGAGAATGGAGTATCCTGTAACAATACTAACTAAATCGGACAGAATTATTGAAAATTTAGATGTTATCAAAAAACTTTCTCATAAAGATCTCATCCGTATCACTTTTACCATTCTCAGTCTCGATGAACAGCTCTCTTCAAAGCTTGAAGGCTCAGCCCCTGCACCATCCCTGCGACTTAATGCATTAAAACAACTGACCGCCAAAGGAATACCTGCTGGTGTAGCAATTACTCCTATTATACCCTTTATAACGGATAAGGAAAAATCTCTAACAGATCTCGTGCAAGAGGCGAAGAAGAACGGTGCAAAGTGGGTGCTATTCTCAGGTTTTGACCCGATTTCATCTGCAAAGCAAGACATTATCTCAGAAACAATCACCTCAATCCACTCCGATACTCAGAAGCTCGATAGGAGGTATAGCAAAATAAAGCGCCATATGATAGGTCTCCTTCATGAAGAAAGGTTGCCGATGCGTATACCAAGAATTACTTTAAAGAAATTCAGTAAGAGCTACTATACCAACCTTACGAGCGAGTACCTGTTTAATGTTTCCTATCTGTATGAACTTCTTGATCGTGAGCTTGAGATGAGGCGGTACAGAAGAGTCGCCTACGATATAGAAAATCTGAATCATTCTCTCAAGACTCTTACATCGAAAGGAAAGCTCGGGTATCTGAAAGGGGTGAATCCTGAGATAGAAGGCATTATTAGAGAAGTAGCCTATAGCGGCACATCTGAATTCTATTCCAGTCTCCTCGAAAAGGTTGTTGCAGAGGTATGAAATGGGGCGCGGTATTGCAAAAGAGAACCTGAGAAACATCGGAATTATTGCCCATATCGATGCAGGAAAAACCACCACCACAGAACGAATACTATACTATACAGGTGTCTCACACCGAATTGGTGAAGTCGATGACGGTCAGGCCACAATGGACTGGATGGAACAGGAACAGCAGCGGGGGATTACCATCACCTCTGCTTCAATTACCTGCAAATGGAAGAATTGTACAATAAATATCATCGACACTCCCGGCCACGTTGATTTCACTGCAGAAGTCGAGCGTTCTCTCAGGGTGCTCGATGGTGCTATTGTCATCTTTGATGCAGTTAACGGCGTAGAGCGCCAGAGTGAGACTGTGTGGCATCAGGCAGACCACTATAAGATTCCGCGTCTTGCATATATGAACAAAATGGATAGAGTAGGAGCCGACTTTTTCGGAAGTATCCAGATGATGCGTGAAAAACTGGGCACAAATCCTCTGATTCTCCAAATCCCGATCGGTTCGGAAGAAAATTTCAAAGGAATTGTTGATCTTATAAAGATGAAAGCGGTACACTGGAAAAGTGAAGACCTCGGTGTCACATTTGACTACAGTGATATTCCCGAGGACTTGATCAAACAGTCTGAAAAATACCGACATGAGCTTTTGGAACAAATCGTTGAGGAGGATGATGAAATACTCGAACGCTACCTTGAAAAAGGTGATATAACTGAAAAAGAAATAACAAAGCTTATAAAGCTCATGACCATACACTATAAAGGGGTTCCGGTCTACTGCGGCGCCTCTCTCAAAAACATAGGTGTACAGCCGCTCATTGAAGGAATAAGAAACTTTCTGCCTTCTCCGATTGAAATCCCACCGATAGAAGGTATAGATCCCAAGACCGAAAAGCCTTTGAAAAGAATCTGCAGTGACGATGAACCGCTATCCGCACTTGCATTCAAGATTCAGAGCGACACTCAGGCGGGAATGCTAACGTATTTCAGAGTATACTCAGGATTTATAAAGAACGGCACCGCAGTATATAATGTCAACAAGAATCGCCGTGAGAGAATAAACCGAATCATACGTATGTATTCCCACAAGATGGTCAATGAAGATATAATATATGCTGGAGACATCGGTGTTGCTGTGGGATTAAAGGATATTCATACAGGGGATACCCTGTCCAACGAGGGGAAAAAAATACTACTGGAAGAGCCTGTCTTTCCAAATCCCGTTATTTCTGTTGCGATAGAGCCAAAGAGTGCGGTGGATCAGGGCAAGCTTGAAACTGCTTTGGAAAGACTGTCCAGGGAAGACCCGACATTCACTGCTAAAACCAATGAGGAAACAGGCCAGATAATAATCTCCGGTATGGGAGAGCTCCACCTTGATATACTTACCGAAAGGCTGCTCAAGGATTTTCGAGTTGCTGCAAATGTTGGTAAACCCCAGGTGGCATACAGGGAGACGATCCTTAAAGAGGCCAGCTCTGAAATCAAATTCCAGCGTCAAATTGCCGGAAAAGAGCATACAGGCCATGTAATCATATCAGTGTATCCTGTTGAGCGGGGGAAAGGAAATCAATTTGAGAACAAAGCTGATGAGGAGGAGATACCAAAAGCATTCGTGGAAAGTGTCCGCAAAGGAGTTTTCTTTGCAATGGAAAGGGGAGTAACCTCAGGGTACCCTGTGATTGATGTACATGCAGTACTTGAAGGAGGCTCCTTTAATCCACAGAATTCATCAGAAATAGGGTACACTGCTGCTGCGTCTCACGCATTTGATGAAGCTTGTTCAAAAGCGGGCGGTATATTGCTTGAACCATATATGTTTGTGGAAGTGACAACACCAAAGGACTTTGTTGGTGAAATAATCGGTGACCTCAACGCAAGGGGAGGACATATAAATAACGTCATGAGCCGCCAGGTTGTGGAAAAGATCGATGTTATTGTACCGTTGTCAAAGATGTTTGGATATACCACTGACCTGAGATCAATGAGCCAGGGAAGGGCAACATTCACAATGGAGTTTTATCATTTCGCCCCAATAGAATAAGAGTGCAGTGATACACTCTTATACCAACTAAAACATGAAAAAAGTTTACGCTTCAGCCCTCATCGGCACACTGTGGTATCACACCAGTTTCAAGATAATCTTTGAAGTTTTTGAGACACATCTCCTGCTGACGCGGACAGTTCTCCATAAATTCCATATAGCTAATGATATTATCGATGGTACTCTTGGATATATGGTGCTCCATCCCGCATGAATCCTCCTCAGCACTTTTCTCATCCACTCCAAGGACCTCTGTGAGAAACTTCTTGAGAGCATCATGTCGCTTGCGGACAGCCTGAGCAATCTTCTTTCCCTTTTGAGTAAGCTCTACATAATCATACTTTTCATAATTTACAAGGCCTTTTCTTTCAAGAACACCGAGTGCAGAGGATACACTGGGCATTTTTACCCTCATTGTTTTGGCAATATTCTTGACCCTCACCGCCTTCAGCTTCTCCTCCAGCTGACTTATAGCCTCTATGTAATCCTCCATACTCTCGGACAGACTTTCAGATATATCTTTTCTTCCATCCTTTTTATCTTCAATCTCAAGATCACCCATAGTACCCTCCAACTTAAATCTTCATCACACGAGAATCCCTCCTATCCTGACGATAAGAAAGGCTAAAACCCATGCAAGAGCGATTTGATACCCAATACTGAATGAAGTCCATTTCCATGAACGTGTTTCCTGGCGTATTGTTGCAATAGTTGCAAGACATGGTGTGTATATGAGTACAAACACAAGAAATGCAAATGCAGTAACCGGTGTGAGGCCGGATCTTTGTTTTATTACAGAGCCCAGCTCTGCTTCATCTGCTTCTCCGGCATAGAGAACGCCGAGCGTACTCACCACTACCTCTTTAGCTACAAATCCAGTGATCAGTGCTACACCCTCCTTCCAGCTAAAGCCAAGAGGTTTAAAAAAGGGCTCTATGCCCCTTCCGATTCTTCCTATAAATGAGTAATATACATCCCGCTGCTTCTTTTCTCTCCTTAGTTCCTTAAGCTGGTTTGAAAGCCTCTCGCCTTCTTCTGTTGAAACAGACGAACCGGCTGAAACTGCTTCATACTTTTGTTTGATAGTCTGAACTCTCGTCTTATATTCTCTATCGTACTCTTTATCAATTGGAAAGGAAGAGAGAAACCAGATTAGCACAGAACCGAGAAGTATTACTGTTCCCATTTTTCTGATAAAAATTACAGCCCTGTCCCACATATGAATTATTACCGATTTTAAAGTAGGAACCCTGTATGGAGGAAGCTCCATTACAAAGGGTTCAGATTCTCCACGAAAAAGAGTTTTTCGAAAAAGTCTCCCTATGATTATTGCAAGGACAACGCCGAGAGTATAGAGAAGAAAGATTGCATTTCCTGCCTTTCTGCCAAAAAAAGCCCCTGCAATAAGAACATAGACTGGAAGCCTTGCACTGCAGCTCATGAGAGGATTTATGAGTATTGTGAGAATTCTGTCTTTTTCATTCTCCAGGGTTCTTGTTGCCATTATCGCCGGTACATTGCAGCCAAAACCCATGATCATCGATATAAAAGACTTTCCGTGGAGCCCTATCAAATGCATCACTCTGTCCATTACAAATGCGGCACGCGCCATGTATCCTGTATCCTCAAAAATGGAGATCATAAGAAATAAAAGAAGAATATTGGGAAGAAAAACCACTACACCGCCGACACCGCCGATGATTCCATCGATGAGAAGGCTGCTCAGCACGCCAGCTGGCAGTATTATTGAGATTCCTCTACTAATCCACTCAATTCCCTGTTCAATCCACGACATTGGATAGGAACCCACATTAAAGGTTATCTGAAACATGAGCCAGATGAAAAATACGAGAAGAGGAATCCCCAAAAACTTGTTGGTCAATATTTTATCTACATTCTGTGAAAGGTCTCCTTTTTTACTTTCCCCAAGTGTGATAGATTCCTGCAGAAGCCCACTGATGAATCCATAGCGTTGATTCGTAATGATTGCCTCAGGCTCTTCATTAAATATTCCTTCAAGATGCTGTCTCGATTTTGAAACCTGTTCTTCGATTTGTTTTGGATTACTGGCTGCCTCTTTTACTTTCTCGTTTGCATCTGAATCGTTTTCTAGGAGTTTTACTGACAGCCACCGCGGAGGGTATATACCTCGCAACTGTTTATCGAGATTTACTTTTTTCTGAATCTTCTGAATTTCCTCTTCTAGCTCGGCCCCATAGGAAACTTTGATAGGTCTTGTCTTTGCTTCTTTTTCTTCGTATATCTCGACAACCTTTTCTAGGATTGCCTGGACACCAATTCCCCGATTTCCCACTGTGAAAAGCACAGGCCCACCCAAGAATGCTGATATTTTCTCGGGATCGATGACAAGCCCCTGCTTCTCGGCCATATCTGCCATATTGAGCACAAATATGAATTTTCCTCCAAGTTCTATCATCTGAACAGCGAGGTATAGATTCCGCTCGAGACTGCCTGCATCTATTATGTCGATCACCACATCTGGCTTATTGTCAACGATATAGTTCCGAGCTATGATTTCTTCTAAAGAATATGCCGAAAGACTGTAGGTACCGGGAAGATCGACAAATACTATAGAATATCCGTTGTAATTTACATTCCCTTCGATCTTTTCAACTGTAACCCCTCCCCAGTTTCCAACCTTTTGCCTGGATCCTGTGAGCTCGTTAAAGATAGTTGTTTTCCCTGAATTGGGATTACCGCCTATACCAACAACTATTTTTTTCTTAGAGGCTTTTTTAGGCATTCAAACACCATATAAAATCTATTTTTATATATATCACCATGGTTCTGTCATTATTATCTTTTCAGCTTCATCCCTCCTGAGCCCTACGTGATAACCTTTCACAATGAACTCAATAGGGTCACGGAGCGGAGCGTACTTTTCAACGTATACCTCGACCCCTTTAATAAATCCCATTTCTATGATTCTCTTCTTGAACTTGCCCGCTCCACGTACATCTATAATTTTTCCCTTCTGGCCTTCTTTATAATCTCTAAGAGTAATAGGTATATCGGTGAATTTTTTCTCATCTACGATTTCGTTCACCAGGATTTTAGATGCCATACCCCTTCCAAGGCCAACATGGCTCCCTTTTATATTCACCCTTAAGGGTCCATACCTGTTTGAGGAGAGAACCCTGAGCTCTGAACCAGGGTATAATCCCATGTGGGCGAGCTTCCTCACAAATCCCTTTCCCCCCATACAGGTTATAATTCTGTATAGTCCCTCGCCGACCATATCCAGAGGGATAGATTCAGTTTTGTTTTCCATATCCATAACCAAGTATTATAATATTAGACATGTCTAATATTATAATACAAGACTAATTTTCTTTCAATAAAAATCTTATAGAAATAACGTATAACAAATTGTTGCAATCTCTCAAGTTTACTCACATAATTAGTTCTTGTTGACTAATTTGACTTCTCTTAAAAAAACTAAAAGGATATCATATAATTCCTTATGAAAATAAAGAACTAATTAGCAGTTGGTGATGAAACCCAACAACTACAGAATCAGTGCTTTGCAGGCCAATTAAAACATCAATCTAAATAGAAGTAATCAAAGAACTGTAATTGGTTGTTAAAACAACCAATTTAGAGACGGATAATTCATTAATAAAAACATTGTTAATTATTCACATGCAACTAATCTTAGGTGAATCTGTTTAGCTACATCTATATTTACAAATATATGCTTCTTGATAAAGCGTAAGAGTATCTATAATTAGATCAATGCCTATGCCTAATAGTGTAATCTATATCCTGTGGACACTTTGCAGCCTGTCTCTTCTACTTATTGCATTCTCTCTGTGGGGGAAGATAGGTGTTATAGCTATAATCGTTTCCAATGTTGTAATAATGAACATCTTTGTGCTTAAAGGAATTGTCCTTTTCGGTATCGATGCAACTGGAGGGAATGTTCTCTATGCATCGATTTTTCTCGGAACAGACATCATTACGGAATATTTTGGTGCAAAGGAAGCGCGTAAATCTGTCTTTATCGGATTTTTCATATCGATTTTCTTCCTTATTGCAACAAGATTTATCCTCATGTTCAGACCTGCGGAGTGGGACCTCTACCATGAATCTATGAATTACCTTTTTACACCTGCATGGAGGATTGTTGCAGCATCAATGGTTGCTTACATTCTGGCTCAGAACCTCGATGTTCTGAGCTATAACTGGCTCAAAGTAAAAGTTCCTAAACACCTATGGTTAAGAAACAACGGTTCAACGTGGACCTCTCAGTTAGTAGATACCATAATCTTCTGTACCCTTGCATTTGCCGGTATTTATGAAATAAAAGTACTCCTGGGTATAATTCTTTCAACTTATATTCTCAAGATTATTGTTGCAGCGATAGATACACCCTTTCTCTATTTGACAAAGCTTATTGTTAGATTAAGGCCAAAAATCCTCACCTGATTCATTACTGCATTGTTGTCGTTAATAAATAGTATGAAAATCTGAATCAAAATACTATGAATCATTAGAACTTAATAATATCTTTTGATATGAACAAAGACCTCTTGAACAATGACCAGCGACAATATTTATTATCTGAGAAAATTTATCCCTTTGCACTTTAAACCTAACTTGATTATACTGACAAAACGCAAAAGTACTCAAAAGTACACGCCTGGCACCAGCGGATAGAAAATATTTAAAACATATCAAGGAGTGAATTTTGAGAAGAGAACAAAAATATAGAAAACTAACCGAAAAACAGGCTGCTCAAGTTCACGAATATGCACTTCAGCTCATCGAAGAGGTCGGCTTCAAAATCGAATGCGCTGAAGCACGTGATATTCTGGGAAACGCCGGATGTGATGTCTCGAATCCGGATAGAATAAAAATTCCACGCAAACTTGTTAATGAAGCTCTCGAGGCTGCCCCCAGCAAGATCGATGTATATGACCGCAAAGGCTCACTGGCACTCGTACTAAAGGAGTGGAACTCTTACTATGGAACAGGTTCTGACTGCGTTACGACAATAGACCTTTACAGCGGACAGAGAAAACTATGTAAGAAAGAAGATATTGAAAAGCTTGCCAGTTTCTGCGACAGCCTCCCTAATATCGATTTTACCATGTCCTTCGGGATCGCGCATGACGCACCGGAAGGAGGTAATTTCGTTCATCAGTACGATGCAATGCTTAGGAATACTACCAAGCCAATCATTGTGACCGGACATGGAAGAAACGATATGCATACTATGATTGAAATGGCTGCATCCGCGTGCGGAGGAATTGAAGCGTTAAAAGAGAAACCGCCTTTGATACTATACACAGAGCCCCTCTCTCCGCTTATTCATACTGAAATGGGCGTTGGCAAGGGACTTGTATGCTGTGATTATAATGTCCCTTTTATCTATATCGCAAGCCCCTATATGGGAGCAACAGCGCCAGTATCAATAGAAGGCACACTGGTTCAAACAGTTGCAGAATCACTTTCAGGGCTGGTTATATTTCAAAAAAAGTGTCCAGGTGCAAAGTTCATCTTTGGAGGCGATGCAACGACAATGGATATGAGGAGCACGATTTTTTCTTATGGTGCACCTGAGGTGAACATTTTCAACGCCTGCCTTGCCGATATGGCACATTTCTACAAATTGCCATTCTTCTGCATTGCCGGCGCTTCAGATTCCAAGACACTTGATGCACAGGCAGGACTCGAGTATGGATTATCCATATACGAATCTACGCTAAACGGATGCAATATAATACACGATTGCGGCTACCTCGAGTCAGGTCTCACATCATCTTTTGAATCTATTCTTTTCGCAGATGAGATTATCGGAATGGTCAAGTATATGTTGAGACCTCTTGAGTTCAAAAAAGAATCAGTCGCCCTAGATCTCATCGCTAAGGCTGGTCCCGGAGGTAACTTTATCATGGAGGAACATACTGCCACCAGATTTAAAGATGTATTGTGGCTTCCGCGATTTCTAGAAAGAAATATGTATGAGAAGTGGGAAGAAGAAGGAAAAAGAACCACAAGACAGATATTAAATGAAAGCGCAAAAGCGATCTATGAAAACCACAAACCTATGCCTTTGGCTGAGGAAGCACAAAAGAAAATCGATGCTGTCATTGCTCAACACAAACCCGATGTGTAATTCTTTTTGCTCTTTATGATTTTCATAATCAAAGGTAACCCTTCTTATGTGCTAATTCTGCATTGAGCACTGAGCCGGGAGCTGCTCCTCTTCTCGTATTGTGTGAAATGACCACAAATCGTATATAATTCTCTATTACTCGTACCCTTCCAACGCTTACAGCCATTCCCCATGCACTCTTTGCCGGTTCTCCTGCATTTACATCATAACGGTGCTGAGGCCTGTCGGGTTCATGCCTGTATATAACAGGCTTTACAGGTGCTGTGGGGAGACCTTTTACCACATCCGGTGACTCAAAACTTTCAAAGAGCTCTACCACTTCCTTCTCACTCCTGGGCTTTTCCACTTCAACCTCAACTGCCTCGAGATGACCGTCAACAGCCGGAATGCGCACACAGCTTGCATGTACCTCAAAATCTGCATCTCTGACTGTCCTGGCGGACGAATCGTACACTCCCAAAATCTTCTTTGACTCTATCTGCATTTTTTCCTCTTCTTTACCAATATAAGGAATCACATTTGCAAGTATATCCAAAGAAGGTACTCCGGGATATCCGGCACCTGAAATAGCCTGATAGGTTGCTACAAAAACCCTTTTTATGCCGAGAGGCTGAACAACCTTGAGTGGGAGCACCAATCCAGTGGTGCTGCAGTTTGCATTGGTCACGATATAGCCTTTTTTACCAACTATCATATCAATTGTCTCATAGTTTACCTCAGGCACAATCAGAGGCACCTCACTATCCATTCTATGGCTTGCAGTATTTGAAAACACAGCAACTCCGCTCTTTGCTAAATCCGTTTCGAGTTCGGTTGCCACGTCAGATGGCAGAGCTGAAAAAGCAATCCTCACACCGCTTGAAACTACCTTCTCTGCATCTGGTGCCACGAGTTTCATTTCTCCAATATTTTCAGGGAGCGGGGTTTCAAGCCTCCATCGGTCTGTTTCAACATATTTTCCTCCCTCCCGTTTTGCTGAGGCAACGAGAGCACCTACTTCAAAAAACGGATGATCAATTAACGCTTCAATAAATCGTTGTCCCACCATCCCTGTTGCTCCGAGTATTGCAACTTTTATTTTAGCCATAAAAACCTCCAGTATTTATTTAGATAATAAAAAAACCCACCGTAACCGGTGGGTTCAAATAATCAAAGAAACCCTATCCCACCGCTTTTCTCTTGCAATCCTGTTTTTTTGTTTTTTTCTCTACAGACATAATAGCCGTCGTTAAAAAATTCATTGCAGTATGTTGATTTATAATGTTATCGCCATTAATTCATTAGTGTCAAGTAGTTTTTAAATTAATATTCGGACCGTTTGGGGTGATTGTGACAAACTTCGTTTGTCACAATCTGCGAATGCACGGCCCCTACAGACTATATACCATTATACAATCTTGTAGGGCGTAATCCCCTACCACGCCGTTAACAACATTTTACACCAATTTATATTTTTAAAAAAATACCTTGCTCAAAAGATAAATGGTTAATCCATTCTTAGAGGTATCGAAAAAATCTAATTTGTAAACTACCCTTGTTCCAACAGTGAGATCATTCTGGAAACGCTTAACCAAAATCCCGGCTCCTGTTAATCCCTGCCCATTAATAGAAGGTGCAATAAATCCCCAGCCGGCAAAGGATCTCTGATATGGGTATATGTAGGCATACTTGTCGTCATCTGTATTGTAATAAATGACCTGAATAGATGCGTCGAGTTCCTTCCGTTTGTGCACCACCTCGCCACCAATTCCAGTCCCTGTTCTCATCTTTTCACCCTGCGGCCCTCCCCATCTGTTTTCTAGTGACAGCTGAAGATCCAACTCCTCCAACTTGTATTTCATTGAGAGCTTAGATTTAATCTTATAGGACCTCAGAGCGGGAGCAAGATAGTAACTATCGATTGCCTCATAGTTCTGATCCAGTTTGATGGAAACTGCTTCATCCACCGGATATTCTATTTTATAATGGTAACTCAATCCTGTTTCCGGGTTCAGGGGATAATCTTCGCTGTTAAGCTCCCGATACGCATAGATCCATCCCACATACCTTTGTTTTCTCACAGCAGTGTTGATTCCAAAAAGACCGCAGAGTACATTGTTACGTCCATCTGGAAGCTCGAGTGCATGTGGATTAACAAGGTTGGCCGGGATACACGCTCCCCACATAATAACACCTACATGATCTATCTTTTTCCTTATCCCTCCTGAGAACCCGAAAGCGGACGAATAACCACCGTTAAACTCCGGATAGTATGACAGTTTTTGGTTATAGGAACCGACCATTTCTCCAAAAATTTCAATGGGTTCATAAATCTTAAAATAAATGCTGGATGCGAAGTAGTCCTTACCTCTAAAATAGTGGCCAGTCTTATCTCCTTCGTCTGGATCATAGTTGTAGTAGGGATCGATGAGTCTGTTGAAAAAGGCATATGTCAGGGTCCCTCCTACTTTGATCTTATCAAAATGAGATGAGATATTAATCCCGAAAAGATACTCCGCAAGATTGTTTCTTTTGGCCCTGTCACTTTCTATCTCGTAATCAGGCTCTTCACAAATCGCAGAGAAGATGCTGTTCTTGCATGAATAGGCAGTTGGGAAAGAGGGTCCTATGCCCGTGAAATCATCCTCATCTTCATCATTGGGAATTCCATCGCTATCATTATCCTCATATTTGTAATAAGTCGATTCACCAGCAGTGCAGTCGTAACTATTCCAAGATAGAAAGGGTCGTATATACACATTTCCCAATAGATATTCCAGTGCTAACCCTTCAAGAAGAACAGTCTTAGAAACAGAACTCGTTGGATATACACCATCCCTGTACCTTGCAAGATCATAATAAGGATTGCTCAATATAACTGGAAAAATACCGCCATACAATATCCCCTGACCGAAGAGGGGGACATAGTTGCCAAGAATGATCTTTTTGAAATTGAAATAATTTTTCAAAAGCAGGTTGTAGCTGCCCTTCTCATAAATACCCCAGGTCGATTCTGCAAAATACCCCAATGGGTAAAATCCAGGCTCCCTGAGACCCTTCACAACAGATATATTCATCATCATGTTCTCCAGAGGACTATAGCGAAGCCTGTAGTATAGATAGATATTTTGGTAGCTTAGATATTCATAGGTTGGATAATAGCTTCTTACCAGAACATAATTATCACTCTTATCAGCATATATAGGGGAAGTAAACGGTAAAAGTCCGCATGTAAAAATAATGACTTTTATCAAGGCATGTTTAAGCCTTAAAAACAAATGCATCCTCTGTAACCATCAGCAAAGCCAGTGGTTTCAAAAGATCATAAAAATTAACCGCATTGCCGTCCTTTTATCGAAATTTATAGTAAAAATAACACTTGCAAATATTTTCTATTATTGTATGGTATTAGAGTGATTTATTCAATGTTAATCTTAAATTACAGTTGATATGGCTCAGCTAATTTTATATAATAATTCTTTGCACTCTTGACATCCTGAATCATTGCGATATAATTAGTTTGTAGAAATAAGTGTTATGATGTGTTAATACGTTGTTGTTGAAAAAAAATAATATAGACTAATCATTGAACACTAAACTGATTGGTTAGTTGTTAGATAAATCTAACAACAGAAGAATCAGTTCTTTGCTGATGATAGAATATCACAATTGAAATAGAAGTCATCAAAGAACTGATTCGGGAAGCGAGCCCATTTTAATATATAATGTAGTTATCATAGAGGGGCGACTAATTAGTTATTGGAGAACAGTGCTTTAACCAATAACGACTAATAAATTTAGAATAATATCGGAGGTATTGAAAATGAGTAAAAAACTAATCTATGCATTTATTGTTATTAGTCTACTGTTAACACCGGCCATTATGATCCACGCAGGCACACCCCCTGCTGTTCAGAAAGAGCTCGATGACTGTAAAGCCGAAAGAACAAAGCTTCAAGAGGATAATAACAAACTTCGAGATGAAAGAGGTACTTTAAACTCGACGATCACGAGACTTGAGGGTGAGAAACGTGCGCTGGAGAGAAAGATCGCAGATCTCGAGAAACAAATTGTAGCAATTGATGAAGAGGCCGTGGTCAAGGAGATAGAAGCAAGAGACATGATGATTGTCTCAAAGACGGAGTACGACAGGTTCCATGAAAGAGAATCCGAGATCACTGAACTCAGGATAGAGAAAGAAGCGAGAGAAGCTGAGATCACACAGCTCAAAATGGATAAGCAGGATCTTGCTTATGAAAATAGGCAGCTTGTTTCTGAAAATCAAGAACTCACTGCCGATATAAGACAGATCAATATTGAGCTTACCCATTTGAAAGCTGAGAAAATGCGCCTCGAGGAAGAAAAAGAAGAGCTTGAAAAGACACTTGCGGAGTATGAGAGGATTCAAAGAAAATCCAATGCAATGATGGATGTAGCTATCAAGAGAATCAATGAAGTGCTCCGTGAGGAGATAGAAACCGGCAAAGTAAGAGTGTATAAGGGTACTATGGGTATAGTGCTCGATGTGACAGGTGAATATGTGTTCGACATGGGAAGTGTTAATATTAACTCTGGCGGCAGAGTCATCCTGAGCAAGATCGCCGGACTTCTTGATGAGCTTGACGGATATCTCGTTGGTATTATTGGAAACGCTGATAGCAAACCCATTGTCACTCCTGCGCTGAAGAAGAGGTTTGGTACTAACTGGGAACTCTCAGCTCACAGAGGGGCAGTAGTTGTTCGGTATCTCCTGGGCAAATCCTCCATTAGCCCCAGAAGAATGATTGTTATGGGACTAGGTGAATATCAGCCAATAGATACCAATGCAACTAACGATGGAAGAGGAAACAACAGAAGAGTAGACATTGTACTTCTTCCGATTGATGTACTCGCAGCAATCGTTGTAGGTGCACAGATTAAGTAAGACAGATAAACCCTGCTTCTTTCAATGCTGTTGATTTGATCTGTTTGATGTATATAATTCATTGTAAATAAGCTCACATAACTCAAACAGATCAAATCAGCATATATTTCCTTCACGTTGCCCTCATGAAAGGCGGTTTTTTAATTTTTGAAATCCCAAAATAAAGGCGAAATAGTCATCGTTATTGATCTTGAAACAACAGGTCTCTATCCAGAATCAGGAGATATGATCATCGAAATTGCTGCAATACCAATCATAAACAATGAAATTCATTTAGAAAAGAGTTACGAAACTCTCGTGAACCCTGGAAAATGCATTCCTCCAAACATTACAAGAATCAACCACATTACCAATGACATGGTAAAAACTGCTCCTCCAATAGAGCAAGAACTGCCTAAATTTCTTGAATATATCGAAGACTCTCCTCTCGTTGCTCACAACGCTCCATTTGATATTGGTTTTTTACAGTATACCTTAAAAAGGCTTGGTTATCGGTCACTCAGAAACCCTATCATTGACACCGTGAGCCTCTCAAAAAAAGTGTTCAAAAAAAGCATGTATCACAACATGGATGCGGTACTCAAAAGGCTTTCCATACAGTATGATAGAACTATTAGGCATAGGGCTAAGGAAGACGCATATTTGACAGCACTTGCCTACCTCAGGCTCAGCACCATGATATGAAACTATTGATTATTGACAAAGGGGCTTCTGTCCATTATTATATATCGTATAATTTTTATAGTATACAAAAAGTACAGCAGTGATAACTTAAACAAAGAGGTTGCGAGATGATAAGGATTTCAACAAAAGGAAGGTATGGAACGAGGCTCATGCTCCAGCTTGCCATGAACTATAAAAAGGGACCAATTCTTCTCAAAACGATAGCGAAAAACGAGGACATTTCAGAGGGATACCTGCAGCATATTATTGATGCACTAAAGGGTAATGGCTTGGTATTATCAAATCGTGTCGGACATGGAGGCTATACCCTTGCAAGACGTCCTGAAGAGATTAACCTACGAGATATCCTCAAAGCTTTAGAAGGGAGCATAAACCTTTCAGAATGCGTTGATAATCCTGATATATGTACACGGTCACCAGAATGTACTACGAGAGATGTGTGGAGTGAAGTCTGTAAAAAGTTTTCCCAATCTCTGAGCGAAATAACCCTGAAAGATATGGTGAAGAGAAATAGCACCAAAAAAACGATATACTCATTTTACAATTTGATCCTCTCCTTTTAAATAATTACAAGAAGATCAATGTATGGAAAGTCTAAAACTCAACAGACCCGGGCTCATATACTCGACACCATTTAAAAGATTGAATCGGCTCCCCCTCAATATGACCAGACTGGAATTCTTTAATCAATGCGAAAGCGCAAATAATCGTTATATTACATAAATAAAATGAAGCATATGAGGATGTGTCTCTCCGAGAAGTGATAGAGAATTAGAATTTTTTGGGTCATATAAATATAGAGGAGAAAATATTTGAACAAGATATACCTTGACTATGCGGCCACAACACCTGTAGATCCAGCGGTAGTAAAAACGATGCAGCCCTATTTTTCGAAAATATTTGCAAATCCCGCTAGTTTTCATTCATACGGGCAGGAGGCAAAAAGCGGTCTTGAAAAGGCAAGGAAGAAAGTTGCAGAATTCATAGGTGCGCATGATGACGAGATAGTATTTACAAGCGGAGGAACGGAGAGTAATAACCTCGCAATAAAGGGAGTTGCATACAAAAACGGTAAGAGGGGCAATCATATCATAACATCCAATATTGAGCATCATGCGATATTGAATCCGTGCAAGTTTCTGGAAAAGCAGGGTTACAGAGTAAGTTACCTTCCTGTAGACAAAAATGGACTCATTGATCCTGACGATGTAAAAAAGGTTATCACAGATAAAACCATCCTCATCTCTATCATGCATGCCAATAACGAGATAGGAACAATTCAACCTGTCGAAGAAATTGGAACCATGGCACGTGAAAGAGAGATATATTTTCATACAGATGCAGTGCAGACCCTCGGTCATATACCTGTAAATGTCGAAGATATCCATGTTGATCTATTGAGTGCCTCTGCTCACAAACTCTATGGTCCAAAAGGAGTAGGATTTTTATATATAAAAAAGGGAACAAAGATTTCATCTTTCATGCATGGAGGAGAACAGGAATATGGGCTCCGCGCCTCCACTCATAATATTCCTGGAATTGTTGGACTGGGCAAGGCAGTGGAAGTTGCAAAAAGCCATCTCAGAGAGGAGGGTGCAAAACTCACCGATCTTCGCAACCAGCTGATAGAAGGTGTCCTGAAGAATATCGAGCATACGATGCTTAATGGTCACCCGAAAAAACGTCTTCCAAATAATGCAAATATTGCAATTCAATATGTTGAGGGAGAATCAATGCTTCTGGATCTCGATATGGAGGGAATAATCTGCTCAACAGGTTCTGCATGCAGTTCCATGTCTCTGGAGCCATCGCATGTCCTGCTGTCTCTGGGATTAAGCTATGAAGTTGCACATGGGTCATTACGATTTTCTCTTGGGAAGTATACAGAGAGGGCGGATATCGATACAGTCATCGAAGTTCTTCCAAAGATTGTAAAAAGACTGAGGACAATATCTTCTCTTTACAGTTCCTCTAAATCAACAACTATAATTAATTAGCTATTGGTGGCTACATTTTATACTTATGACACAATTATTTACAAAACATTGTTCGATCGCCTCTGAGTAATTATAATTAAGCACCAAGAACTAAAAACGTTCGAAGAACACAGGTCCGGGTGCATTATTCGCCAATGTATTGGCGAATTTACATCAAATTACTGATGTATTATTAACCAGAAGCTAAGTCACATAATAAAATGAAGGACAAAAATAATACAGTTCTTGTGGCAATGAGCGGAGGAGTCGATTCATCTGTTGCAGCACTGTTGTTAAAAAATAAGGGGTTCATTGTAAAAGGCATTACCATGAAGTTCATGCCTGAAGATTCCGGAACTGCTCATTATAAAGATGCAGAAAAAGTCGCATCAATCCTCGGTATCCCCCATTTCACCATTGATGCCTCTCAAGAATTCAAGAAAACAGTAATAGATAAATTCTGCGATGAGTATAAAACAGGCAGGACTCCTAATCCGTGTATACACTGCAACAGGCATATGAAGTTTAAAATATTAAAAAAAATAGCAGAGGAGCAGGATGCAGGATTTATTGCATCAGGCCACTATGCACGGATAGTTCATGATAGAGAGACTGACATCTATTTTCTAAAAAGAGCCATTAACGAAAAAAAAGATCAATCCTATTTTCTCTATATGTTAAATCAAACCATCTTACAGAAGACCCTCCTGCCACTTGGCAGCCTGACAAAGGATAAGGTGAGGAGCATTGCTAAAGATAACTATCTTCCAGTCTTTGAAAAGGAAGAATCTCAGGAGATATGTTTTATCGATGGAAAAGATTACAGGAAGCTGTTCAAGGAATGTTCAGCACCTGGCCCTATTATCAACAGAGAAGGAAAAGTTCTTGGTACACATACTGGAATCGTGGATTACACAATCGGTCAGAGGAGAGGCCTAGGGGTAGCAACAGGCAAGCCACTCTATGTAACTGACATCGATTCTGAAAAGAATGTCATTGTTGTTGGGAGTGGAGACGAAGCATATCACGACCAGCTCATAACCGAAGAGGTAAATTGGATATCACATCCTCTGAAAACGGAGACTGAAGTATTTGCAAAGATACGCTCAGTTCACAGGGCGGCAAAAGCAAAACTCATACCTCTAACTAATAGCAAGGTAGAACTACACTTTTTTGAGCCGCAGTGGGCAGTTGCGCCGGGCCAATCTGCAGTGTTCTATGATGGTGATACTGTTGTTGGAGGCGGAATTATTGAAAGCGCAAGTAGAATCAACATACATTCTTCCAAACAGACAGGGTCTGGGCTGCCAGCGGGATAAAACTGAGGCAAACAGAAAGTTTGTCAAAATAAGCCTCTAGTCTTACAGGTAGCCACAAACCTTTCATAGATCTCATCATACATGGCAGTCACATCTTTATCAGGCTCAAACACTCTATCTATACTCACCATGTTCGTTATGGCTTCACTTAAGTTTTTATAATGCACTTTACCTGCAGCAATAACACACGAACCGAATGCCGTTTCAGTAATCTTTGCCTTGTATACATTCCTTTTCATTGCACTAGCTCTGACTTTCATCCATGCCAAGCTACTTGTTCCACCACCCATGGAAAAAACCTTGTCACTTACTGAATAGCCCAGCCTTTCGACTTTTTCATACGTCATACGCTCTACAAAAGCCAGTCCCTCCAGGATGCCTTTAAACAGGTATAGAGGATCGCAAATATTCATATCTATAAAGCCTGTTGCATCGTTATTGATAAAAGGGAGCTTCTCACCTTTGTGTACCAGCGGGTAGATAAGAGCCCCTGTTGGAAGTAAATCGGAAGCTTTTCTATCATACTCTTGCACTCTGTCCCCGAAAAAAGCTCTCAAAATCTCACCTCCGCTGCTGCTCGCTGCTCCAGGCAACCAGAATCCCTCTGGATGCCTGTGTGCATAAAAAAGACCTTCAGGATCATTGATATATTTTTCAGAGATTCCCTTTATACCCAATACAGTACCAAGTGTGGTATTCCAGTCACCCGGAATTCTTGCCCCGCTGGAGTAAAAACCAGTGGTCGAATCCGTTGCTCCTGCAACAATACTGACACGATCTTTGATGCCTGCCTCTCTCTGAATATCATCTTTGAGCTCCCCAAATATATCGCCTGTTCTTACAACACTAGGAAGCTTATCTTTTGATATACGCAAAATCCTCTCTATCTCATCAGGCCACTTCTCATTGGCAAGATCATATCCGGTTTTTACCGCATTTGAAAAATCTGTAGTGTTAAACTCCCCGGATATGAGTCCCTTTATATAATCTGCCGCATGGATAAACTTATAGGTTTTTTCATAAACATCCTCTCTGTTTCGCTTGATCCAAAGGATCTTGGAGAGGGAAAATGAAGGCTTGACAGAGAGGGCAGTATATTCATTTATATATTTAGATTCTTCATTGGCCCTGGTATCATTATGCAGAATAGCATTATGCACAGGCCGAAAATCTCTATCTACAGGTATTATTGTTCCCGATGTTGAATCGCAGCATACCGCCTTTAAATCGTAAATGCCTGCAGAACCTAAAACATCTTGGAGTGCATCCTTGAGAGCAGGTTCCCACATTATAGGGTTCTGTTCTGAGACTTTCGGATTCTCAGATGAGATAAAACTATCTTCTACTCCTCTTGATGAGCTTTTGATAACTTTTCCATTCTCGTCGCAAACCATTATCCTTATGCCTGTAGTTCCAAGATCTATTCCCATAAAAACGGGTATTCTTGCCATAACAATCTTCTCACTAAAAAGTACTCGGGGAGTAATATAGCAATATTTCCTCAGTTTTACTTGGAAATATTACACTGCTCTGACAACGCAATCTATCTGTTGTTGAATAATAAATCAGTATAGATTGCCTGGTCAAAGCAGAAATCCTGCACGTTTTTTGTACGCATTACAATAATATTTTACCATCGATTTTACGTATAATAGCAATTCTTTTTCGAATGATTCTTGTGATCACACATGCTGAGAAATGGCAGGTTCAATGAGGGAAATTATATTGATGCGTATAAAATGGATGCGGTTTTTGTACTTATATCAACCTCCAGCCATTGCGGTGAGTATGGAAAGCCGGTCTCCATCTTTGAGTTTTGATGACAAACCACTGCTTTTTTCTACTGATTTTCCATTAATCAGAAATATGATTTCAGATCTAAGATTATCACCGGTGAGTAGTCTTTTTGAGATCTGCTGCCCATACATAGCGATCATATGATTGAACAGGTCATTCAGTGTAACCGAATTTCTCTCAGGTATTTCTACAGTTCTTGAATTTTTCAGTAGATCCTTGATAACATTTGTAATGACCTCGATTTTCAATTTTATTTTTCCTATATCTATAGATATTTTGAATAGGAATCTATTGAAAGCGCTTTCAGCGTCTTTTCCAAAGGCACCCCTGTTTCAGGGTCCCAGCCATGAAGTGTATAGTACTCGACCAACATACTTTCAAGCTCCTCTCTCGTGATTGTGAGCCCCTTACTTGGACCATCAGGTATCTCCTCCTCAAACATACGTCGCGGCAATGTATCATCTTCCCTTGTCAATCCTTCTCTGATATTAAAAATTCTCTCCATTGCTAAAATCCTCTCGCCTGCGCTCTCTAACTGCTCCACAGACATCGGAATACCTGTGGCACTTTCAAAAAGCTCTGCCATCATATCGGGAGTTACATGATGGGATGAGAGAGAATGAAAGAAGCATATTCCAAGAGAGTCAGATACACAGACATAGTCCTCATGGTATTTGGTCATTTTAGCTTTTCCCTCGGTTGACAGCGGTTTTGCCCCTTCAGGAGAACCGCTTACCCTCTTTGCAATATCCACATGTTCCGGAGTAGCACCGAATTGACAGATTATTTCAGTATGAAGGTGATCTCCTCCCCGGGGATTCACAGCAAAAGCAAGTGCATATGCTTTTGTGAGGCGAGAATCGCAACTTGTCAGTCCAAGCCCCTTTACATGAATAGCATAATCTATAGCATTTTTGCCGATAGTTTCAGCGATTGTTGTAATTGATTCACCGATGAGTTTTCCAAACCCCTCCCGCTTGACAATCTTTTTGAACAGAGCCATGATGTCACCAGTACTTCCCCAGCTTAGATCTAGACCATCGGTATCTTTTTTCGTGATGATCCCTTTTTCATAGAGTTCCAAAACAAACCCGACTATATTCCCGAGAGATGAAATATC
Organism: Spirochaetota bacterium; assembly: GCA_020342115.1. GTDB lineage: Bacteria > Spirochaetota > B62-G9 > B62-G9 > DRHN01. The sequence continues at coordinate 3,281,274 of CP070841.1, read as the reverse complement.
CAGGCCGTTGATGTTTGCGAACTCGTTTGCCTTAAGAAGAAATTTGGTGTCAACACTTCCTATTCTTGCTCCAAAAGAGTTGCAGGTCTCCCATTCCGGACCTTCAGAAAAAGCCGACCCAAAAGGACTTTCGTCCATCTCATAGTAGGTACCGCAGTTTATGACACACGACCCGCATCCTGTTTCCCTCATCTGGTACCGCTCTCTAATATACTCGCCACCAACCCTGTATGCATCCTCTATATAGCCGGTCTGGAAGTTTCGTGTTGGATTAAAACCTGCCTCATTAGCCCATACTAATCCTCTCTGGGTACCATGAAGAAAGTATCGGTACCACCGATCCTGATCCTCTTTTGAAGATACGCGGGCTTCATATGCGACAGTTTTGAATCTATCAGGGTCTTTTACTTTCAAGCTCCCGGTTCCTCTAACCGCAATGGCCTTTAAACCCTTCGATCCCATGACCCCGCCCATCCCGCATCTCGAAGCACACCGATAAATATTCACCATAACAGCCGCATACCGAATTAGATTCTCACCAGCTGGTCCGATACAGAGACAGCTTATCTTGGGGTCACCCAGCTCCTCCTTGAGCATTCTGTCCGTTTCTCTCACATCCTGCCCCCAGAGATGCCGTGCTTCTCTTATTTCTACCCTATCATCATTTATATAGAGATAAACCGGGTCATCTGCTGCACCGGTAACTATAATACCATCGTACCCTGCAAGCTTCAGCTCTGGAGCAAAATGCCCTCCTGAGGTAGTTTTGCAGTAAAACATTGTTTCCGGTGATTTCGAGGACACAGTGAGCCTCGAGCTCGCCGGTGCAATTGTTCCGCTGAGGCTTCCTGCGGATATCAGAAGGATATTTTCAGGGGCATACGGGTCTACATTCTGGGGTAGTTCCTCAAGAAGGTATCGTGCATTGATCCCCCTCCCGCCAATATAATCCCTGAAAAGATCACCTGACAGCTCCTCCATAGATGTCTCTCTATTTGTCAGGTCTACCCTGAGCATTCTTCCACAAAATCCGTGTGCCATGATTATTTCTTCCCTCTATATGGATTTAAGTTGAGGACGAGCTTTTTACGCTCTCCAAACTTGTATTTCTTTACCCATTCCAGAGCCTCAGGTGCACAGGCTTTTACACATGCCGGGTCTCCTTCACACAGATTGCATTTAACTAATTTGCTCCTATCACTGGTCAAAAAGAGCGCATCGAATGGACAAGCCTCGATACATTTTTCACAAAGAGTGCATCGATCTTCGTATAGTTCCACAAGGCAATTTTCCTTATTCTTGACCAGAGCATCCTCAGGACAGGCAGGTACACATGGCGGAGTCTCACACTGAAGACATACTATTGGATAGTTAAGCGCTCTTTGTTCTATTTTGTGCACTCTTATTGCTGACAGTTCGTAAGAAAATTCATTGAAATGCTCAAATGAGCAGGCCAGTTCACAAGAGCGGCAGCCAGTACATTTTTTACTGTTGGCCAGAAGCATATTGGGAATCAGGCGACGGTCGAGATCCCTTTCTTCGAGTCCAGATACATTTATATAAGCATGGCAGGCACCGCAGAAGTACTCGTCGCCTTTGTCTGTGTTTAAAGTTCTTTTATGTTCGTCACAAAGTGGTATACCGCAGTATCCACACCTGCTTGTGATAGGGCTCTCGCACCCTGTTAATCCGCATTGCAAGAGATATCTGGAAGACATATCGCTATCCTCTGACACAATTAGTTCTTGTTGAATAATTCAGCTTTTTAACAAGGAAAACAAATGATATTATATAATTCATTGTAATAGAAAAAGTTCAAGAACTAATAGTTAGTTGTTAGATTTATCTAACAACTAAAGAATCAGTTCTTTGAAGTCTAAATAATATATCAATTAAAATAGGAGACAACAAAGAACTGATACGTGAGCCGGTTATGCCATTAGTGTAGATATTGTTAATTATTCACCGGCGACTAATTAAATATATATTTCTGCTTGTAATAAATCAAAATATATTGCTTCTTTCAATGCCAAAGTCGTAATACAAACAGCCTGTATCCGCCCTAGACAGCATTCCTTTTCTCCAGCATATTGATTACCGGTTGATAGACCGGGTCTTTTCCCAAAAGAGCTTTCGAAGCCAGGATTCCCGATTGTATAATCTTTGCCAGCTCCACGGATCTTCTTCCAAGATCTTTCGATGCCTTTATAGCCACCTTGACCCCGATGTCGTCTCCTTTTGCAAGCTTTTCAAAACCATCCCTATCGATCAGATTAACCGTCCACCCCCCGGCTCCTATGTACGACTCCCACATGTCACCTGCTACCGGGATGCTCTGCATCATGAGCGTATGGTTTATAAGATCGGTGATTGTGTGCTCCTGCCCGGAAAATATATGGATGCCCTGAGCGATAGACCCGATTATCTTTAGGAGTTTTGGTAACGCATACACACCCTCCGGCATTTTTGATCGAAACTTACCGGACATGCTGTTACCCAGACGGTCAATGAAGCATTTCAGCTGTCCCGGAACACTCATGTGATACACCGGAACAGAGTAAATTATCACATCTGCATCCAGCCAGAATTCTCGGAGCTCCTCGAAATCATCTTTGTGTACACAATCGCCGTCATGATCCTTACAGTTACGGCACGCTATACAGGGATTGAAGATCTTGCCCTTTATTGAGTAGAGCTGAGTATGTACTGAATCAGGATCAACCCCTTTGGCGCTCTCGAGGGCCTCTTTTAAAAGGAATAGGCTGTTGCCTTTCCTGGGAGACCCTGATATACCCAGAACCTTTGTATAAAGCATAAAAACTCCTTTATTTTATTTCATTGCCTCTGAGAGTTAATCATGATGAGTGCATATATCTTT
>CP070841.1:3260675-3278296 GCA_020342115.1 Spirochaetota bacterium | reverse complement strand
GAAGACGTGGTGGCCGTTGGTGCTGTACTGAGTATCTACCGGAGTAGGTGTCAGGAATGAGAGTAGTAAAGCTGTAAGTAAAATCATGATAGTTTCCTAAAAGCCCGTTTGGGGAATAAGGGCGGGCAACCCCTCATGCAGCATTACGCTGCAAGAGCCAAATTAGATTCGGCAAGTAAAGTTTTGATCAGATTTTTACGAGGACCTCTGATCAACCTCGGCGTGCGTTTCAATACTTTGCAGACCAGTCGAGTACCTGTTCGCCCCCATAGGAATAATCAATTATAGTGGAGGCGGCGGGAATCGAACCCGCGTCCTGTAGAGAGGTAGCCTAAACCACTACATGCTTGTCCTGAAGTTTAGGGTTCGGTTCTCTCTGGCCTTCAGGCAGCCATCAAGAACCTATCCTGGAAAAGATTCACCGCGAAACCCTCCAGAAAAAGGCTCCGCAGCTACCCCTGAAGTCTGACGTCTTCCCCCCATCCCAGGGGGGGACAGGAAGAGACGGTAACAGGTTTTACGCTGCTACTGGTAATGCTTCATCGGCATTTAAATAGGTGCTCTTTTTTACGAGGCCTGAGCTCCTCGACATGCGCTTTAGGTTCCTTACACCACAGTCGAAACCTGTGCGCCCCCTAAAATTAAAATACGGCAACTGCAGCAAAAAGTAAATAGCTATTTCAGTTGATATTTCATACCTGTCTAAGTACATTATGAAATCAAACAAATAGGGGTTTGCAATGCCTGAGAACGAGAAAAAAACCCAGTACCAAAAGCTCGAAGAGAAGCTTCATTACTCATCAAAGAATATCTGGAGTGAAGTAGACGATAAAGCAGTCAAGGGAATATTCGACTGTGGTGAAAAATATAAAGATTTTCTGACAAGGGCAAAGAGCGAGCGTCTCACAGTGAAGTGGATACTGGAGAATGCCAAGAAAAAGGGATATAAAGACCTCTATGCTGCCAAAGAGATAAAACCGGGCAACACTTTCTTTGCTGTGAACAGGAACAAGAACATAGCGCTCATTAAAATAGGAAAGAAAGACATAAAAGATGGAATAAACTTCATCGTCGCACATGCAGATGCACCAAGATTGGACCTGAAGCAGATTCCTCTTGTTGAAGATACCGAGATTGCGCTTTTGAAAACGCAGTACTACGGAGGCATAAAAAAATACCAGTGGCTCAACATACCTCTTGCGCTCGTTGGAGTAGTTGTCACTAAAGACAATAAAACAGTGGAGATTGAAATCGGGCTGAATGATGGCGATCCTGTATTTATAATTCCTGATCTGCTGCCGCATCTTTCAAAGAAGGTTCAGGATCAGAAGAAAGCAGCAGAGTTCATTGAGGGGGAGACACTCAACCTGGTATGTGGCAATATTCCTGTCAAGGATGAGAAGATAAAGGAGAAGGTGAAACTCGCGGTGCTCGAGCGGCTCAATAAAGATTATGGCATAGTGGAGGAGGACTTCATCTCAGCAGAGCTCGAGGCTGTTCCTGTAATGCAACCGAGAGATGTTGGCATCGACAGATCGCTCATCGGGGGATATGCTCATGATGACAGGGTGAGTACATTCAGTGCTGTTATGTCGATATTTGATTCTAAAGTAGGCGATAAAACACAGGTAACCCTAATTGTTGATAAGGAGGAGACAGGTTCTGATGGACCCACAGGTGCAAAATCACTGTTTATCTTCAATGTTGTCGGCACTGTAATTGACAAACTGAGCAAAAACTCCACAGACTCGATTCTGCGGGGGACGATGCAAAAATCTTTGTGTATTTCAGCGGATGTGAACGGCGCGATACATCCGATGTACAAGTCTGTTCATGATGAAATAAATGATGCAAAGCTGTCTCACGGTATTGTATTGACCAAATATACTGGCCACCGCGGAAAGTATGAGGCAAACGATGCAGATGCAGAGTTTGTTGGAAAAGTAAGGTGGCTGTTTAACAAGAATGGCATATTCTGGCAGTATGGGAGCCTGGGAAAAGTCGATGAAGGGGGAGGGGGCACCATTGCGAAATACTTTGCGTCCTATAACGCGTCGGTAATTGACTGCGGAGTTCCGGTTATAGGCATGCATTCACCGTATGAGCTTATTTCAAAGGCCGATCTTTACTTTGCATACAAGGGATACAAGGTATTCTTTGAGCAAGCTTAAACATTCCGATACAGGTAGTCCTCAAAATAGTGTGAAAGAAGCCAATGTATAGGTTTAGAGAGCTCTCACAGGAGGAATGGTGATGAGTGAGAAGATTACTTCATATATGATAAGAGCTTATCAAAAAGGAATACTAATCCCGGCATTCAATGCCGCATATCCTGAAATGGTAAAACCGATTTGCGATACCCTGAAACGGCTTGAGACATTCGGATTGTGTGAGGTTGCGCGCCCTGATATCGAGAAGTTCGGAGCTATAGGATTTGACGTTATCTTCGACGAGTACAAACGCCATGCTGACCCTGAGTATGTCTCTCTTCATCAGGATCATGTTCCTGTAATCGACGAGGATGGATTGGAGGTCGATTACATGAAACTCTTGAAGCAGGCAATCGATCTGGAATACGATTCTATCATGGTTGACGGCTCACGGTTGCCACTGGAAGAAAATATTCGCATAACCAGAGAAATCGTAGAAATAGCTCATGCCAAGAAAATCCCAGTTGAAGCTGAGCTCGGCGCGGTTCTCGGACATGAAAGCGGGCCGCTACCTCCCTATGAAGAGCTTTTCGAGTCAGGGGCAGGTTTTACCAGGCCTGAGGATGCAAAACGTCTTGTGAAGGAGACCGGTGTGGATTGGCTTTCGGTCTCAGTAGGCAATATTCATGGAAGAATCACAGGAGCAGCCAAAGATAAGAAGAAGGTAGAGGCAAGGTTGAGCATCCCGCACCTTAAAAAAATCAAAGATGCAACAGGAATACCTCTTGTGTTGCATGGAGGATCGGGAATAAAAAGGGAGTATTTGCTGCAGGCAATTGAAAACGGATTGACGAAAATAAACATAGGCACAGACATCCGCCAGGCATATGAAAGGACAGTACGGGAAACAGGTAATAAAGTGAAAGCACAGGAAGAGGTATCGAAGCATATGGAATACCTTATTGTGGATTATTATAATATTAAGGGTTCCCTCGAGAGCCTGAAGGGATAAGGGACCAAATCCCTTGACTTTCTACAGGGATACGATAATCTTTTAGCGAATTTTTTCGTTGTGAGGGTATGTTCTGAAAAAGCATTACTGTACAGATGTTGACAAGAGCTTTGTTGGCAAAACAATAGAGCTCTTCGGCTGGGTTCAGATAGTACGTTCGCATGGCGGTGTGATATTCGTCGACCTTAGAGATCGGTCGGGGATAGTGCAGCTGGTGTTTAACGAACAACACTCTAAAGAAGTTTATGAAAAGGCAAAAGATCTAAGGTCAGAGTGGGTTATAAGAATAGAAGGGGAGGTAAGACGAAGGGAGAATCCTAATCCTCAGATCACTACAGGAGAATTCGAAGTATTTGTTTCAGATATTGATATACTCAACGAGGCAGAGACCTCTCCAATCGGGGTGGTAAAGCAGAGCGATGCATCGGAAGAGCTCAGACTTCGCTATAGATATCTTGACATGAGACGCAGTGAAATGCGGGATAACATCATCATGCGTCACAAAATAGCCAGTGCTGTAAGACACTACCTCAATGAAAATGGATATATAGACATTGAAACACCGTTTCTTACGAAGTCCACTCCTGAGGGAGCACGCGATTTTCTTGTACCTTCAAGGCTCAGCAAAGGAAAGTTCTATGCATTGCCGCAATCACCACAGATATTCAAACAACTACTCATGATCTCAGGATTCGAAAAATACTATCAGATTGTACGCTGTTTCAGAGATGAAGATCTCAGGGCAGACCGTCAACCTGAGTTCACCCAGATAGATATAGAGGCATCGTTTATTGAGCAGGAGGGAATTTACGCTTTAATTGACGGAATGTTTGAAAGCATATTGAAAAGGTGCTACTCAAAAAAGCTCGATATTCCAATAAAAAGATTTACCTATGATGAAGCTATGCAGCTTTATGGCACTGACAGGCCGGATCTCAGGTATGCGGTACAGATCAAGGATCTCGAAGAGTTCTCTAAAGCCAAACCAAAAGAATTTATAGTAAAAGGGCTGAAAAACAATAAAAGGCTCTACGGAATTGAGGTACCTCTCAGCGAAAAAGTAACGAGGAAGGTCCTCGACTTTTACTCAATGCTTGCAAAGCAGGAGAAGGTGGATATCTTCACCTGGCTTAAAAGCGACCGTGGCACCAGCTCCGGTCCACTTTTAAAGCTCTTTGAAGAAGACATGCAGAAATACATCGATAGAGTAACCGATTATGAGAGCAGTCTATTCCTAATGGCAATGGGAGAAAAGAGGTGTGTACTCTCATTTTTAGGAAAACTAAGAACCAACGTTGCAGAGATCACCGAGACTGCTTCTAAGGACCGTTTTGAGTTCTGCTGGATCACAGATTTTCCGCTTTTCGAATGGAGTGACCCGGAAGAACGGTACGTTTCAGTGCACCATCCGTTTACCTCACCAAAGGATGAGGATGCCGGACGCATTAAAAATGACCCTTTGAGTGTCAAGTCTAAAAGTTATGACCTCGTGTTAAACGGTATTGAACTTGGTGGAGGAAGCATACGTATCCATGACACTGAAATACAGAGAGAGATCTTCTCAATACTGGGGTTAAGCGAGAGTGAAAGGAATCAGAAGTTTGGATTCTTACTGGATGCGCTCAAGTATGGCGCCCCTCCTCATGGAGGTATTGCCTTCGGATTAGATCGAATAGTGATGATGCTGCAGGGGGAGGACTCCATAAGAGATGTTATCCCGTTTCCTAAAACGACAAGCGGATTATGCCCGCTGACTGGTGCGCCTGACAATATTTCCAAGGATCAGCTTACCGGGCTTGGGCTTTCTGTCGATAAAATACAGGAGTAGTATTTGTTGAAAAGTTCTGGACTTTTTATCACATAAATTATAAAGTAAATTTGGTGCCCACGGATTACAGAATTGATGGGCGCCAAATGAATCGATTATAGAGGTTATGGAAGACACCGAATCGCTTAAATTACTGGAAGAGAAGATACAGCTCACTGATAGATCAGCTCAGGAGCTGTTTTATGCAAATAGAGACAATGTTCTTCACAATATCGAGAAGGAAACAGGGCTCTATATAGCAGGGCGAGATTCCCAGCTTACCCTGCGTGGCGACAAGAGGAGTATTCGGGAGGGCAAAAGGATCATCGAAAATATCATCTCGCTCTCCCAGGACAAAAAACCTATAACCAGAAAAGACGTTCAATTCATCATCAATAAGGTTAAATCCAATATAGATTTCAATATTGAGGATCTTCAAGAAAAAACCATATCCCTCTATCCCAATGGAAAAGTTATTGCCCCAAAATCTATTGGTCAGGCTGCCTACTTTGAAGCAATAAATCAAAATGATGTGGTCTTTGCAATAGGACCTGCCGGTACAGGGAAAACCTATATTGCAATGGCTTTTGCCCTGCAATACCTGATATCTGAAAATATATCCAGAATCATACTCACTCGTCCTGTTGTTGAGGCCGGGGAGAGTCTCGGGTATCTTCCCGGTGATCTGGAACAGAAGGTCACGCCATATCTAAGACCGCTGTATGATGCAATCTACGATATGATCTCCTATGAAACCTTCAGGAGATATGTAGAGAAGGGTGCAATTGAGGTAGCGCCTCTTGCATACATGAGAGGAAGAACACTTCATGATTCATTTATCATTCTTGATGAGGCGCAGAACACGACTAAGGGACAGATGCTCATGTTCCTTACCAGACTTGGGTACAATTCTAAGACGATAGTTACTGGTGATATCACCCAGATCGATCTTCCAAAGACAAAAGGTTCCGGTTTAATTGTAGCCAGTAAACTCTTGAAGCGGATAAATCGAATCTCCTTCACCTATCTTGGACCTGAAGATGTAGTCAGACACCCATTGGTAGAGGAGATTATTAAAGCATTTGAGAAAAGCGAAGAAAAACAGAAATGATAAAGATAAAACTCTACCAGGATAAAAACGCTGCAATTTTTTACGCCGTCATTGCAGTACTGTTTGCTCTTATTCTATGGCTGATTGCCAGACCTTACTTTGGCGTTCGCTATGATTACTCTATCGGAGATATATCTACAGAGGATATTGTCAACCCCAAAGATGTCACCTATGTGAATGTCAAGGAAACACAGAAAAGAATTGATGAGGTAAAGAGCAGGGTCCCGGTAATCTTTGATCTGAATATGTCTGTTAAGGATGAAGCGCTCAGAAAGGTAGACCAATTCTATGATCTCATAGAGGAAATAAACGTTTCGATGCCAGCCCTGGAAGAGAAGATAGCAGAGGTGTATAATCTGGATTACCATGATCTCTCAGAAGATAACCTTGAGGATACTTTTCAGAACTTTGAGGAGCTTCTCTACAGAGAGAGAGTGAAAGGGGCAGTGGAGAATATTTTAAATGCAGGATTAAGTCTGTATACCAGGGAACAACTGCTTGAGTACCGAGAAAATGGTATCATTCTAAAAAGGATACACAAGGCAGAGATAACTCAGCATAAGGTTGAAATAGATACGGTTTTTGCAGAAGACGAAGTTGAAGAGGCAACTGAAAGGTATTTTTCTGAAAATTTCGACGATCTTGATAAGAAAAAGATAGCCTTTCTTGTAACGCAGACAGGATCATATTTCACACCGAATCTATTCATAAACGAAGAGGAGAGTAATCTCCTTAAAATTGAAGAGGTTAGGAAAGTAGAACCGATTCGGAATACCATTAAAAAGGGTGCAATCGTAGCAAGACGTGGAGAGGAGATTAACGAAGACAATCTTCCAAAGATACAGGCAATCGCCACATATACAAACCGTTTCAATCTCAATGCAATCATAGGTATAGGTATCTTGCTTCTTCTTCTTTTGTATATATCTGTAATCCTGTTCAAGGGAGAAGAGGTAAAGATAGATTTGAAGACCTATATAGTGCTTGCAGGATTTACACTTTTTACTGTTGGATATGCGTATCTCATCACTCTTATAAAAACCAGACCAAACTATCTTACCTTTGGTGTTCTTGTTCCCACAGCAGGTATCATAATGACTGCTGATGTACTGTTTAAGAGAAAATTCGCATTCACACTGGCCATGACCATACCTATATTTCTTCTTCTGATTTCTGGCTTAGATCCATATACCCTATTATTTTCTATGGGTTCAGGGATCATTGCCATGTATGCAGTGAGGGATGCAGAAAAACGTAACGATCTTTTAAAGGCAAGTATCTTTATCATACTTGCAAATACGATGATGCTCACCGCTATAGGGTTATTACGAGAGCTTACTACAAAAGAGATTCTCACCCTTCTCATCTGGGGTGCAGGAAACGGTATTGCCTCTGTTGTACTCTCTATCGGTGTAATACCTTTCTTTGAGGTTATTCTAAACCTTCCCACCAATTTCAGGTTGCTCGAGCTTTCAGACCTGAACTCTCCTATTCTGAAGAAGATGCAGATTGAAGCTCCTGGAAGCTATAATCATAGTTTGAATGTTGCAAACATGGCAGAGCAGGCAGCACGAGCAATCAGGGCTAACCCTCTGCTTGTAAGGGTCGCATCGCTCTACCATGATATCGGAAAGATTCCAAATGCGGAATACTATATTGAAAACAATAAGGGAAAAAGCAAACACGACCTTCTCAAGCCGTCCCTCTCCAAATCAATTCTCAAGGCGCATGTAAAGATCGGAGTGGAAATGGCAAGAGAGATGAAGCTTCCTTCGGAGGTTATTGATATAATCGAGCAGCATCATGGCACTTCTTTAATGAAATATTTCTATCATCAGGCGCTGAAAAATAAAAATAAAGATGATGTTGATATTCAGGAATACCGATATCAAGGACCTAAGCCGCAAACGAGAGAGGCAGCAATTGTGATGCTTGCTGATGCAGTAGAAGCAGCTTCGAGATTATTAAGACACCCATCCACAAAAAGAATTGAGGAGTTTGTGACAGAAATAGTTGAAAACAAATTCAGGGAGCGGGAGCTCAACGAGAGCTCACTTACACTACGGGGATTGATTAAGATATCGATTACATTTCGCAGGTACCTGACAGGTGTGTTCCATACGAGAATAGAATACCCGGATGAAAAAGAGATAAAGGAACTCAAAGAGGATCGGAGATAGGGTGTCCTTCAAGGTTTTTGTTCGAGAGGAGCAAAGAAAGCTTCCTGTTTCTCAAAAAACACTAAAGAAAATTGCCCAATTTACATTTCATATAACGGGCATTGAGGAAGGCGATATATCGTTGGTTGTGTGTGACGACAAACTAATTACTAAACTAAATGAATCATATATGAAAAGAAGCGGTCCAACCGATGTTCTTGCCTTTTCAATGCTGGAAGGAAAAAGCTTAACCGCGCCGGGTAAGATGCTTGGTGACATTGTCATATCTGCGGATACTGCTGCTAAACAGGCCGGGGATTTTGGGGAAACCCTAGAACAAGAATTTTTAATCCTTTTCATTCATGGACTTTTACATCTTCTGGGATTTGACCATAAAAACATTAGAGAAAAAGAAGTAATGCAAGATTACACTGATAAGATACTAATGGGGATGGAGCAAACCGTATGAAGATAAGGTTATTCAAACGCAACAAAAATTCCAGTAGACTGGAGGAGATGATCAGTAAAGACAATCCGGAAATCGAGCAAGAAGAGCGCGAGATGATAAAGGGAGTCTTTGGACTGGGTGAAACTCAAGTCAAAGCGATCATGATTCCCAGGACAGATGTGGTGGCAATATCGATTGAAGACACTTTCGAAGACATTGTCAAAATTGTGATGAAGAGCGGCCACTCAAGAATTCCGGTGTATGAAGAAAGGATAGATAATGTTATAGGATTTCTCCATGCAAAAGACCTGTTGCCAAATCTGGCCAAGGCTACAAACAACATCGATATACGGAAGCTGCTCAGACCTGTTATGTTTGTTCCAGAGGGAAAGATGATAGATGATCTCCTGAAGGAATTCCTCCAGAAGAAGATGCATATTGCAGTTGTGGTGGATGAATATGGAGGTATGGCAGGAATTGTCAGTCTCGAGAATATCCTGGAAGAGATCGTTGGTGAGATCCAGGACGAGTACGATCATGAGGAAGAGGAAATAATTAAAGTTGCTCCCAATGTATATATCTGTGATTCACGCACTACCATCTCGGACCTGAATGAGACTCTTAGGATTGATCTATCCTCGGAGGGGATAGATACAATCGGAGGCTATGTTTTCACCCTCTTTGGAAAAATACCAAAAGTGAATGAAAGGATCACTCAAAACGGTATTGAGTTTAAGGTCGAGAATATGGAAGGCAGAAGGATTAAGAAGATCAAAGTAACCCTGAAGGTTGGTGAGCAAATAGACAAAGAGAATAAAGCCTAAGCCCATATAAACTATAATCGTGTAAACAACCATATTGAAATCCAGATACATAAAAACAGAAGGAATAATTCTTACCTCAGTCAATTTTGGTGAAGGCCATAAGATAATAAAAATCTTAACAGATAGTCTCGGGAAGATTGAAACAAGTGCCTTTGGTGTAAGAAAAACAAAAAGTAGGTTTGGGAGTAAACTTGAACCCTTCACTCATACCCGTCTGATGCTCTACAGAAAATCTGAGGATGGATTATTCACAATCAATGATGCAGAAGCAATCTCTCACAATAGTGCAATTCGAGAAGATTTTCAGAAGTATGTTGTAGGAAACGCTGTTATTGAACCTGTGGTTCGATTTGTTGAAACCGGAAACAAAGATACTGAGCTCTTCAACCTTGTAGTAGATTCCCTCAATATCCTGAATGACATAAGTAATAATAAAACGTTATATCTTCTATCAATATATGATTTGAAGTTTCTCGCGGTTATGGGTTACAGACAGCAGACCGCTTTGTGTATGCGGTGTGGAAATCCCCTCTCGGGAGATGTTTTTTACATGGATTCCCACTTTGGATTTCCGATCTGCGAATCATGTAAATCTGTAACCGCTAAGAAGGTAGCCCCTTCTGCAGTCAAATTTGTTGACTGGGCAACGGGCGCCACTCTCACGGATGCAGGCAGGGTGACTATGAGTGAGGAAACACTCACAACTATTAGGGAGTTGATTGAGTATCTATATATTGCCATTTATAACAGGGGCCTGGAAAGCTGGAAGCAGCTTTTAAACCAGGGGGGAAAATGAACCAGAAACGTGCACATATCATTAGTATTGGTCATGAACTAACGCATGGTGAGATTCTCAATACAAATGCGCTTCATATCTCTAGAGAACTAACACAAAGAGGAATCGAGGTACAGGAGATTCTTACTATTCCTGATGAGTATGAAAGTGCAGTTGTGAGCATACAGAGAATATTAAAAACAAGCGGGATCTTTATATTTACCGGTGGGCTCGGAGGCACAAGGGATGATATTACAAGAAAGATTATCAGCAGAGTACTGAACAAAAAATTGTGCATAGATGAAAAGGGAAAGCATAGACTTACAGAATGGTACGAAAAAAGGGGAAGAAAATATGATAAGAGAGACCTGATGCAGGCATCCTACCCGGAAGGGGGACGTTTGCTGGAGAATCGAAACGGACTTGCCTACGGATTTTTATACAGAGATGATGAGAAAATGATATTCTCCCTCCCCGGTGTTCCTGATGAAATGAAATGGATGTTTGATAATGAGGTTATTCCTTACCTGGAAAAAGAATCTTCCTTTGATAGCAACTATCAATCTGTACTCCTGACCTTTGCAGGTATACCTGAATATGTTCTCGATAAAAAAGTGCAGAAGGTTGTTTCCTGCTTCAGTGGTCTGAGCTTCGGAACAAGAGCAGGCCATGGCATTACAAAGGTAAGGCTTGAGTCTCGTAAAGAGGATATTGGTCCCTGTATTGAGGAACTAAAAAAGGTTCTTGGTAAGCATTTTATCTCCATGGGAGAAAGCAGACTGGAGGAGGTTGTCGGTAGTCTGTTGGTTAAAAGGAAGCTTTCGTTCTCTGTTGCAGAGTCCTGTACAGGGGGCTATGTTTCAAAGCTTATTACAGATATCTCGGGAAGCTCACGCTATTTTCTTGGAGGAGTGGTTGCATACAGCAACGTCATAAAAGAGGGAATCATAGAAGTGAACGAAAAGACACTCAAAAAGTATGGTGCCGTAAGCAGTAAAACTGCTATAGAGATGGCACAAGGTGTACAGAGAAGGTTCGGTTCCGATATCTCCCTATCAGTTACAGGTGTTGCTGGTCCTGAAGGGGGAACTGTGAGTAAGCCTGTCGGTACTGTTTACATCTGTGTCTATGAGAAGGGAGGAAAGCCCTGGGTCGAAAAGTATGTATTCCCTGGTGACAGAGAAATTATACGATACAGAACTGTAATACAGGCGCTGTTTATGCTCTACACCATTTTAATAGATAAAGATAAATAATTCGTAAATGGTGCACTTAGTGCATTAAATTAGAAATATATGTTTAATAAATCCTTAGTTAATCATTAAAACCCGGTGAGAACATTTCTTGCAATTGACATCAGTGATGAGGTACGGAAAAAAGTAGCGTTTTTAATAGAAAAGTTCAAAGGTATCGATAGTGGAATCAAGTGGGTAGATCCAAATAATATCCATATCACCATATACTTTTTTGGAGAGATCGATGAAAATACTAAAGAGGGTCTCGAAACAATTGTTGAGACGTCTCTCAAAGGGGTTAGTCGTTTCTCTTTAACTGTTGAAGAAATTTCTGCTTTTCCATCGATGAGATATCCTAGAGTGATATGGGTTGGTATTAAAGATGAATCAGGTGAACTTGGTGCCATTTTCAGCACAGTCAAGGATGGTATAGAGGAAAGAAATCTGCCTGTTAACAGAGAGAACAGGGCATATAAACCGCATCTAACACTGGGGAGAGTGAAACGGCATCCGGGAAACAGACTGATGAGGGAAATAGAAAAACATGGCACAGAGCTATTCGGGAGTTTTACTGTAGATAGTGTCACCCTGTACCGTTCCACACTTACAAGAGACGGCCCTATGTACGAATCACTGAGGAAATTTTCAATTTAAAACCATATTTTGAAAAAAATAAAATGGGTACTATCAAGTTTCCCTCCAGAGTAATACTTTTTACTGGGCTCTTATACAACAACTCTGTTGACAAAGAGAAGATATTTAGCGTATTGGAAGATTCCTTTGGCAAAATAGCGCTTACTTCTGAAATCTTCCCGTTCACAGAAACGCATTATTATGAGGCTGAGATGGGAAAAAATGTTCTGCGTGTGTTCGCCAGCTTCGAACCTCTCATTGATCCTTCAGATATTCCAGATATAAAGATCAGAACAAATGAGATCGAAGAAAAGCTGTTCTGCAGCTCCGGTAACCGAGATGTGAATATTGATCCTGGATACCTTACCAATGGAAAGGTCATCCTA
Organism: Spirochaetota bacterium; assembly: GCA_020342115.1. Classification (GTDB taxonomy): domain Bacteria; phylum Spirochaetota; class B62-G9; order B62-G9; family DRHN01. The sequence goes on along the minus strand of CP070841.1, from coordinate 3,265,756 downwards.
GTAACCACAAAAAATCACCAGCACCGAATATATTTAAGAAAGGGTATCTATGGTGAAGTTACGCTTCGCTACAGAAAGGGGAGCTTTATACCTTGGGAATGGACCTACCCTGATTACAGAAGACCCGAATCAATTGCTTTTTTCAACCAATTGAGAGAGCGGTACAAGATTGTATATCATACCATGCGGTAATAGTGTGTTGCTTAAATCAGATGAATATATTACTTTAGGTGCTGTACACTCTACAGTGTACAATATACATTGTTCAGTATTTAGCTGTTGTTCCTTCTCACACGCAAGTAACAATATTGAAAGAGGGTAAATAAAATACCTATGGAGGCACTATGTCCGGACATAGCAAATGGCATTCTATTCGTCATAAAAAAGGTGCAGTAGATGCCAAGAGAGGGAAGCTTTTCACAAAGATAATAAGGGAGATAACAGTTGCTGCAAGAGAGGGTGGAGGCGATCCCGATGCCAATTCTCGATTACGCACAGTAATTGCCAAGGCAAAAGAAGCAAACATGCCAAAGGATAATATTACAAAGGCAATCAAAAAGGGAACTGGCGAGATTGCTGGTTTCAATCTTGAAGAGGTCATCTACGAAGCGTATGGACCAAGCGGTGTTGCTATAATGATCGATGCAATGACAGACAATAGAAACAGGACAACAGCAGAAATAAGGAGCATCCTTACAAAGAATGGGGGGAATCTGGGAGAAAGCGGCTGTGTGGCCTGGATATTTGAAATGAGAGGAGTAATAGCAGTTTCGAGCGAGAAGTATGATGAAAATACAGTTATGGAATTAGCATTAGAGGCAGGTGCATCTGATATAAATAATGAAAACGATACATGGGAGATCATCACTGAACCTGAGGATTATGCAGATGTTCGACATGCCCTTGATGAGAAGGGAATCGAGATTATTATGAGCGAGGTCATGAGGATTCCCAAGACAACTGTAAAACTTGACGAAAAGAATGCTTCCAAAGTGCTGAGTTTGATGGAAAAGCTCGAGGACATAGAGGATGTCCAAAATGTCGCTGCAAATTTCGATATTCCGGATGAAATATTACAGGTAATCGGGAATGAATAAAGGATAGGGAGAGTTCTTGGTAATACTTGGGATTGATCCAGGAATTGCTTCAACAGGATACGGTGTGATAAGGGCGGGGAATGGTGGGAAGCTCCACTCGGTTGATTACGGGACTATTACTACATCTGTTAAAGATACTCTAGAGGAACGTTTAAAGCTTATCTATGAAGGGATTACTGGAGTAATACACGACTTTCGCCCGAATGAAGCTGCGATTGAAACAGTTTTTTACAGTAAGAATCTCAAGTCGCTTGTACAGGTCAGTGAAGCAATCGGGGTTCTCACACTCGCTGCTTATAATTTTGGGTTAAAAATACAGAGATTTACTCCTCTTGAAGTGAAGCAGGTCTTGGTAAGATCAGGTACTGCGAAAAAAAAGCAAATTCAGCTGATGGTCATGAATATCCTGAATCTTAAAGACCCTCCCAAGCCTGACCATGCATCCGATGCATTGGCTGTTGCTATCTGCTATGCTGTCTCGAAAACAATAAAATAGAATTAAAATGATTGCCCTTTTTAAATGTTTGGAGTAATCTAAAGAAAATTTACGGGTAAACCACAGGCTATGATTGCATTTCTTCGTGGAGTATTGAAAGAGCTTGATAATAATTTCTGTATTATTGACGTGAATGGAGTTGGGTACGAGGTATTCTGCTCGAGTCGTACCCTCAATGATCTTGGTGAGCTTATTTCTCACGATACCCCAGAGGTGGAGCTTTACACACGACTAATCCACAGAGATGAATGTCTGGACCTCTACGGATTCCTTCACAAGGATGAGTATAATCTCTTTAACCTGCTCATCACAGTGAGCGGTGTAGGACCGAAACAGGCAATTAAAATCCTGGGAAACACAAGGGTTCCTGATATTGCGCGGGCTATTGTTCATGAGGATACCGCTTTCCTGATGGGACTCTCTGGTATAGGGAAAAAGAAATCTCAACAGATCATCTTTGAGCTGAAGGAGAAACTGAAAACCGCATTTGCGGTTCCATCAACCGATGGTGCTTCACTTTATGTTGAGGCAATCTCTGCCCTGGAGTCTTTGGGATTTACAAAGAATGAATCCAAAGACGCAGTCGAAAAGGCCATTGCAATCACTCCGGATGAACAGGATGTGGGCAAAATAATCGAAAGTGCGCTGAAACAACTATCTTGATCTGGTTTGCAGGACACTACATATGCATGAAAATGATCGGATTTTAACACCAAAACGCATATCTCTGGATAGTGAAGAGGGTTCATTACGTCCAGCCCAATTGAAGGAATTTATAGGACAGGTAGATCTGAAGCGTCAATTTGAGATATATATAAAGGCTGCATCGGGTAGAAATGAAAGTCTCGATCACGTCCTTCTGTATGGACCTCCTGGTCTTGGGAAAACAACACTCGGAATTATCATTTCTAATGAGCTTGGTGTGGGTTTAAAAGCTACATCGGCTCCCGCAATAGAGAGACCAGGAGATATGGCTGCTATACTCACATCACTCAATTTCAGGGATGTGCTGTTTATTGATGAGATTCACCGCTTGAAACCGATATTAGAGGAGATCCTTTATCCGGCACTTGAGGATTACAAGATAGATATTGTTGTTGGGCAAGGGCCAGGTGCGAAATCAATAAAAATAAATCTCAAGCCATTTACACTTGTAGGGGCTACTACGAGGGCTGGTCTTTTGAGCTCTCCTCTACGATCACGATTTGGGATTGTACAGAGGCTTGATTTCTATACCACAGAGGACATTTATAACATCGTTAAGAGATCTGCAAAGATACTCAGGGTTAGTGTTGATGATCAAGGGGCAATGATTATTGCTCAGCGATCTAGAGGTACACCAAGAGTTGCCAACAGAATTTTGCGCCGTCTACGTGATATTGCAGAAGTCAAAGGGGACGGAACCATAAACAGTGAAATGTCTCAAAAAGGCCTTCGTATGCTCGGGCTCGATGATCTGGGGCTGGATAACATGGATAAGAGGTTAGTAGAAACGATCTGCACAAAGTATGAAGGAGGGCCTGTTGGGATCGAAACCCTCGCAGTATCACTCGGGGAGGATTCAAACACAATTGAGGATATTTATGAACCCTATCTCATACAGATCGGTTTTCTCAAGCGTACGCAGAAAGGAAGGGTAGCAACAAAGCGTGCCTATAAACATTTAGGATTCAAATACAAAAACAGTATAGAGGGAGACCTTTTCTAATTAGTTCTTGGTGAATAATTGAGCTTTTCAACAAGAAAAAAAAATTTATATAATATAATTCATTGGAATATTAAAATTTAAAGAACTAATTTTGAGCCGGCCATTCTTTTAGTATAAATATTGTGTATTATTCACCGGCGACTAATAACAAAATATGAGATTAGCGTTTAAAACAAGCATTGTACTTGTAATGCAAGCCCTGTTAGTGCTTGCATTATTAGGCTGTGTGAGCTCCGGACCGCCTCGAGCTCGATCTAAAAAGGAAGATATTCGAGAGAAATATATTTCTGTTGCTGTGGAGAAAAATATAAACACAGTGGTTCTTTCCTCAGACAGTCTAAGGATAATGAGTGAAGGTCAAAACGACTCTCTTATTTCTCCATCGAGACTGACACTGAGTGATGGCGTTGTTAAGGTTGATGGAAAGTCATATAAATTACCGGTTCGTATTCAGTGCTCTCACATCATAACTGCCAATGGAAAACAATATTACGGCGACTTGATGATCCATGATGGAATAATGATCAATGTGCTTCCCCTGGAGGAGTACCTGAAGGGAGTATTATCACAGGAAGTCTCAGAATCATGGCCTCTTGAAGCATTAAAGGCTCAAGCTGTTGTATCTCGAACCTATGCAGTCAGGAGGATTGAGTCTAATAAAGATAAGGAGTACGATATTGAGGACACAGAGATGCACCAGAAGTTCGAGTACAGTGAGGATAATGAGAATATAAATAAAGCTGTTTCCGAGACAAAAGGCATCATTATTCTTTACAACAAAGAACCTATAGAGGCTTTTTTCCATGCATGTTCCGGTGGAATTACTGAAAGTGCAGGAGATGTATTCTTACACGATCTTCCATACCTTCACAGTGTTCCTGATCCATACTGCAGGGATATCGATAGGTTCTCGTGGACATTCGAAGTGAGCGCAGAACAGGTAAAGCAATCCTTGAATGATTTATTGAGTGAAGAATATAGGGATCTACATTTAAAAGATGTAAAGATTAAAAATAGAACAGGATCAGGAAGGGTAAGAGAGTTTGTTTTGCGATTTGAAAAAGGGGAGCCTGTTATAGTTAAAGGAAATAAATTGAGATTAGCCCTTGATTCAAAACAGCTGAAGAGCCTTCTAATTCAAAGGATCAAGAAGAAGAATGTTGATGGAGATCTTGTTTTTATTTTCTCTGGAAAAGGATATGGACATGGAGTGGGCATGAGCCAATGGGGGGCAAAAGTTATGGCTGAACAGGGATTCAAGTACAGAGATATCCTTTCCTACTACTACCGCAGAACAAGTCTTGGCACCATGAAGCCATAGGTGAGCGATAATGACGTAAAAATGAAGTACTCTCTGAAAGATCTACAGATCACTATCCCCCAAGAGCTGATTGCCCAGTATCCTCGAAAAAACCGTGAGAATTCAAGGCTCCTTGTTTTCAACATAAATACACAAAAAATCATAGACGATTATTTCTACAACCTTCCACGCTATATATCTAAACAGGATTGTATCATTTACAATGATGCAAGAGTAATCAAGGCACGTCTCTATGGCAAAAAGCAGGAGACAGGTGCTAGACTTGAGATCCTGCTTTTGAGAAAGATCAATGATACTGAATGGAACTGTCTTATTCGACCGGCACGTCGTGTCAAGAAACAGATGAGTATCTCTATTAAGGAGGGGCCTTCTATCAAGGTGATAGATATAGTAGAGGGGGGAATCTTCAGGGTAAAATTTTCCAAAAACCTGGATTATACGGACCTGGAGGAGATTGGT
>CP070841.1:3255393-3260575 GCA_020342115.1 Spirochaetota bacterium | reverse complement strand
GGATCTGTTTCAACATCTGGCCACCAGGCCTCATATTTTCATCAATAATGGTAGTCTCAATGCCTGATTTCGCTGCTTCTATGGCTGCCCCCAACCCTGCAGGCCCGGCCCCTATAATTGCTAATTCAGTGGTATATGTTTTCATCTTTCATGCCCTTTCAAATATCCTGACTTTCTATTATCATTCCATCTTCTACCGGAGTAACGCATGTCCTTACACTCGGTGTTCCATTTACAGTCATCACACAATCTGAACAGCGGCCGATTGCGCAGAAAAGGCTTCTCGGACTTTTTAACTTTGGTGTCCTGCGCAGTACTTTTATCCCACTCGCTAAAATCGCAGATGCAATAGGCTCACCTTCATACGCTTCTATTCTCTTTCCATTAACCGTAATAGTTACCTTCCGACTATCCGTTTTTGAAAAATCCAGAATTGGATGTTCAGTAATCCTGAGATTGGTATTCCCGCTCATTCTGTACTCCTTCTTATCACCCGTCGATTGATATTAAAAATAAAGAAATCAACTAATGCACCTTTTACTACCTCTTTTATAATCTTCCTAAATGTTCCAGCATGATTGCATAATTATACTTCTCAGGCAGCTCGATTTTCATATTATCAAACCTGTTAGGATTCATTGATTCCAGATCTACTTCAGGAGTTTTATTTGCTATTAACTCTGCCAGAAGCTTACCGCAAATCGGTGTCCAGCATACTCCAGCAACAAACCCTCCCATAATATATAACCCTTCTGCCATTGCGCTTTCACCTACCAGTGGTAATCCATCGATTGTATACGCACTTACCCCACACCATATTCGCAAGACATTTACAGCTTTTATTTTTGTAAAGATCATGGCCAGGGCACGGCCGTTTCTAATCGTATCCTCCCAATCCAAAACGTAATCATACTGCTCTTCCACCGTGCGCGGTTTTCCTGCTCCCCCTCCAACCAGAAGATGTCCGGTTGCAGTTTGAGTTCCTCCCCACACTACATCATCACCAATTAGCACTTCAAATGCCGGTGGCTTGAAATATGGAATTGGTTCTGATAATGATACGAGAGGTCTATGAGGGAATATCCTGAATCCAAATCCGGGCAACAAATCTCTTGTCCACAGGCTGGTTGCCAAAACGACCTTATCAGCACTGAATTTCTCTCCATTGGCTTCCACACCTTTCACTTTGCCTGATTCTATTACAACCTTGTCTACATTATGCCATGTATATACCTCTGCACCGTACTTTTTAGCTTTATCCACCAAACCGTTTGCTAAATTAAGTGGATTCAGGTTCCCATCCGTTGTTCTGATTCTACCTCCAATTAAAAAATCTGCAAAATAAGGGCACACCTCATGCAGCCCTTTCCAGTCAAGAAACTCTATTTCGTCATCCCCGATGCTGTGTGATAATTCATATAGTTCTTTTGATTCAGCTAATCCCTCCTCGTCTGTTACTATATCAGCGGTCCCTACCTGTTTAAACTCGTAATCAAAATCAAGCTCATCTTTTAGCTCTTTGAGTAGCCTGACACTCCTTTTTGTATATTTGAGCCTGTTTAAAATGATATCTTTATCTCTATCCTTTCCTTCACACTGGAGAACCTGCCCTCCATTCCTCCCTGAAGCTCCACAGGCAATACTTCCTCTCTCTAAAAGAATGACTTTTAGACCTAACCTGGATAAGTGGAAAGTGGTATGAGAACCAGCAAGTCCCCCACCGACAACTATTACATCGCTCTTTTTCATCTCCCTTTTCCATCCTCATATTCTTGAATCAATAAACTCAATTTTTCAAGGCCGGCAAATTTTTAAAACGAAAATAATATATATCTACTTAATAGCACCCATTGACATACCTTCTTTAAAAAACTTTTGTGTAAATAAATAAATCACCATAATCGGAATTGTCGCAATGAGCAGGGACGACATGATATAAGCCATATTTCCACCTCCCATTGCACCCCTGAAACTGGTAATAGCAATCATCATTGTCTGTTTCTCTACCTTTTGAAGAAAAATAAACGCGAATAGCAGATCATTCCACATAACTGAAAAGTTTATTACTCCTACTACCATAATACCGGGCTTCATCAAGGGTAAAATTATCCGTAGTAGGATCCCGGTATTACCGCATCCGTCAATAACAGCAGCCTCAATAATTTCCTCCGGGATAGCTTTCAGGTAAGTTGTCATCAAATAAATTGCAAAAGCTAATGTAATTCCCAGATATATAATTATTATTCCCGCAAATGTATTAGTTAAATGCAGCTGCCTCATCTGTAAATATAAGGGAACTACAAGAGCCATAGGGGAAATATACATAGTTGAAACTATCAAATAGCTGAGTAATCTTTTTCCTCGAAACCTTAAAAATGTAAATGCGAATCCTGTGATTAAGGATATACAAACACTGATCAGGCAACCCGAAGTACAAATAATGAGACTGTTCCTGAAACTGACCCCAATATCAGCTTTTTTCCACACATACTTGATGTTTGAAAAATTTAAGGATTTAGGAGGAGTAAATTGACTTACATTGATCTCTGCAGCGGTCTTTATTGAATTTGCTACCAAATAATAAAGAGCGAATATTATTGTTATGGCAAATAACACAAACACAATCTGTACAAATACTCTATAGGGTATTTGAGATTTCCCGACTGCAGTCAAAAGACACCCTCCAATTTTTTCTTGGAAGAAGCACGAAGATAGATAATCACCAGTACCATGGTTATTAGAAAAAGCAGAACAGCGATTGTTGTACCAAGTCCTGTTTTTGTATATCTAAATGCGGTCAAGTAGATATAATACTCCAGAACCATGGTTGCATATCCAGGACCTCCGTTAGTAGATGCAAAGATGATGCTGAATAGATTATTTAGTATAAAAATTGTCATTGTAATGATATACAGCTTTATTATCCTGCTTAAATGTGGCAATGTTATGTGCCTCATTAATCGCCATTCATTGGCACCATCAATCATTGCGGATTCATAAAGAGAAGGTGGAATATGTGCAAGTTCTGCCAAAAAAATAACCGTTGAAAAACCCAGCTCTCTCCATATTATGACCCAGCATAGTGCAAATATAGCTGTCTTGGAATTGCCGAACCAATCAATTACAAGAAATTCTAAACGCAGTGCTTTTAATATAGTATTGAGTGGCCCATTTATATTTAGCAAATATTGCCAGATAATCGCTTGAACAACTATTGGAATTATGGCGGGAAGAAAAAATAACCATCTGTAAAATTTCCAGCCGGATACTTTTCTGTAAATATTATGAACAATAAAGACGGTTGCAAAGATGACTACAGGTAATACTACAGCGATAATTATAAAAGACCTAAATAATGATTTGAAGACCATGTCTTTTGTGAACAGCTGTTTGTAATACAGGAAATTACTAAATTCAGTGGTGTATATATATCCTTCCCATTTAACTAAACTGAACCAGAAAAGTCTAACAATTTGATAACCAAATATGAATAGTAGTACAATAAGTGCTGGCGAGAGAAACAGGTATGCATTCAGGGTATTATTTTTTTTTCTTATCTCGTCTTTCATAACTCTAACTTTAAAACAATTTGGGCAATAAGGGACAGAAGTTTATTTTATTTAGTAAAAGCATATTCCCCTATTGCCCCTGCGATAAAACTACTGTAATAACTTATCTATCTAGCGCAGCTTCCCGAGATATCTCTGCCAATTCATCCACAGATATCTCCCCATTGATATAGGAAACCATGCTTCTGGTAAAATCGTCATAAAATCGGCCTGTATACAGCTGATACCCAACTAGTGAGAGACCCCGCTCTTTATGCTTGAAGTAGTATTTAATATTAGGTGCAAGCTTTTCAAACTCTGCATCTGTTACAGTTATGTCTAAATGAGCTGGTGTCGAAGCCCATTTTGTGAGTAAAATTTTCTGCCATTTTTTACTTGTCATATATTCAATGGCCTTAACGCACTGTTTTGGATATTTTGTCCACTTTGATATAGAGAATGTATATCCCAATGTCGGCATAATGTTCTTGAGTTTACCAGGACCCATCATTGGAAGATGCATGAATCCAAGAGGCCCATAGCCTAAACCCTGTTCCACTATTGTCTGGTATTTGCTGTTGAAGTACCATAAAAACGCTACGTCACCGCTGTTAATACTTCCGTAGTAGTGATCTCCAAATGCTAAGGTTTCACCCCCTTGATAGAAATACTCTTTATCCCATAACTCCTTATACTTTACACATATATCGTTCCAAATCGGATCTCCAACCCAGTCCGCATCCCACCACCACTTGATAAGATCCTCGTCTCGATCGAACCATTGATGGGTCATGTTCATATGCCATAATTCCGCCATAAATCCCTCTTTATTGTAGTAAGCAATCGGAATTTTTCCACTGCGCTTGATTTGCTCACACCAGTCAAGAAACTCATCCCAGCTAATAATCTCATTCTCAGCCCTCTCTATATCTATTCCAGCATGCTCGAGCACCTCACGATTGAAGATTATCCATTTAGGATCATTGATTAAAGGCACTCCCCATATATTGCCACTCTCATCAGTGCTGGCAGCAGTTATACTCGGGTTCAAATCATCGATAATAGACTGAGGGATAAGGTCGTTCAACGGCTGGTAAAGACCTCCTTTCCCTCGCAGAACACAATTCCCCTGTCCTGCCCATTCGTATCCAAAGTCGAAACCACTTTGAGATACAGCGTATGCGGCTGCAAGTTCAAAGTATTGCCCAACCATGGTTTCTTTAATTTCGACAGTGAAATCTTCATTCGCATTGATGTCAGCTACAACTTCATCGAACCATCCGCCGAAGCCGAGATCTTTTTCAATCTGCCAGAATACAATGGTTGGCTTTTCTTCTACTGCTTCTTCCTTTTCACTTGCATATAATGAAAATGCAAAGAGAAATGTGAGAGCAGTTGCTAGTAAAATACACAGCAATTTTCTTTTCATTTTCTTCCCCTTTAATTTTAAAATATTTAGTTATAAATAAATATATAACTATTACATCGTTATAGTATTTTAATTTTTATACAAATTTTTTTACTGCTAATTATTTTTTAATCTTCATAAAAAATTTATAGAAGAAATAAAATATTAAAAATCTATATTATTGGTAACAATACCAAAAATATTGATAAATATTAAAAATTACTTT
>CP070841.1:3250009-3255293 GCA_020342115.1 Spirochaetota bacterium | reverse complement strand
TGCAATTGCTATTGATAAAATATTTGAGCTCCTCATCAGTATGGTTACTCCAAAGGGGATACGTCCCCAGGCACAGAGAGTAGGGGTGAGAGATTTTGAGGAGGCTGCATGATTAAGCTCATAGATATTACAAAAAAGTACGGGGAATTCACCGCTGTTGATGATATTAGCCTTAAGGTGAAGCAGGGGGAAGTATGTGTGCTGCTTGGCCCTTCAGGGTGCGGTAAATCTACAACACTGAAAATTATTAATCGAATGCTGGAGCCATCAAACGGGAATGTGTTAATCGAAGGTAAGAATGTTCGGGATTTTAAACCCGAGCTCCTTAGAAGAAAGATTGGATATGTGATTCAGTATGTCGGATTATTTCCGCATATGACGGTTGGTGAAAATATAGGGATCGTACCAAAACTCCTGGGGTGGGAGAAGGTGAAAATATCCAGGCGGACTGAACAGCTCTTCACTCTCATCGGGCTCGATCCCGGATTTTACAGTAACAAATACCCTCATGAACTTTCCGGTGGAGAGGCGCAGAGGATCGGTGTTGCCCGCGCCCTTGCAGCCGACCCGCCGATTCTGCTCATGGATGAACCCTTTGGAGCTGTTGATCCTCTCACTCGTGAGATCCTTCAAACAGAGTTCGTAAAGATACAGAAGGAGCTCAAAAAGACAGTTGTTTTTGTAACCCATGATTTGGAAGAGGCAATACGAGTTGCAGTAAGGATCGTTCTCATGCAAAAAGGGAGGATAGTACAGCATGATACTCCTGAAAATATACTCGCCCATCCAAAGAATAAGTTCGTTCACGATTTTATTGGAGCAGACAGAGCCTTAAAAAGACTCTCAAGGTTTCCAGTATCGAATATTATGAGAGAAGCACCGGTAGTAAAGAGCTCGGATGATCTTTTTAAAGCAGCGAAAAGTGTCGATAAGCGCGGGTTTCGGTTTTTATGGGTCATCGATGAAAATGAAGAGCTTCTGGGCTGGATAGACACTACAAGGCTCATCAGGAATAAAGAGAAAAAAGAAGATGTCATAACGAGAATACCGGTCTCCCGAATAGCCGTGAGAAGTGACTTCACCTGCAAGACTGCTCTCTCCAGGATGCTCGCAGAGGGGATAAAAGTTGTGCCCGTAGTTGATGAAAATCAGAAAATCATCGGAGAGATATCACTCGCCGATATCGAAAAGATCACAGAAGAGGTTGCCCATACATGGCAGGAGTGAGGATAAGAAGCTGGATTTCTCTTATTGTAATTGCAGGTATCTTTTTATTTCTCATATTCAATATGTCTGTATGGCAGCACATGCTGGGCACAATCTTTCCAAATGAATCTGAAGTCGTGTATCCGAGAGCTCAGCTTCCTCAGCTTCTTCGAGAGCACATGATCCTTGTACTCGCGTCGAGTGCAGCTGCAATTATAACTGGAACTTCAATAGGGATACTTGTAACGAGAGAGAGGGGAAGGCCGTGGCTTGGTATTGTAAGCGATATGAGCTCCCTGGCACAGACTATTCCCCCGGTTGCAGTCCTGGCCCTGGCTGTGCCTTCTATCGGTTTTGGATTCAAGCCAACCGTACTTGCACTTTTTCTCTACAGTATTCTACCCATTATAAGGAATACGATAACCGGTATCGAGTCAGTACCCGGAAGGCTTATCGAAGCGGCCCTGGGGTTAGGGATGAAACGCTCACAGGTGCTTTTTAAGGTTGAGCTTCCGCTTTCGATCAAGCTCATTATGGCAGGAATTAGAACTTCTGTGGTGATCAATGTCGGTACGGCAACTGTAGGTGCTGTGGTTGGTGCGGGTGGGCTTGGAACTCCGATCATTTCAGGACTCGTAAGAGAAAATCCTGCTTTCGTGCTTGAAGGAGCAATAACTGCTGCATTACTTGCACTATTTCTCGATCAAATACTCGCCAGAACAGAGCAGTCGCTTTCCAGATCTTTGGAAAAAACCACATAGAGCCTGAGGTTCGTGGATCCATAGAATCACAGATCATGATGATCTTTGAGACTCAGAACCTCCGGTTCTTTAGTTCTAGCAGGTTAGTGTTCGATTCCTTTGCGTGCCTTTATGCCTTTCTTATAGTAGTGTTTGATCTCACACATCCTTGTTACGAGATCTGATTTTTTTATGAGTTCTTTCTTTGCATACCGGCCCGTAATGATGAGCTCTACATTTTCAGGTTTATTGTCAACAATGTCCAGCAGATCTTCAATCGATATAAGATTAAAATACACTGCTACATTGACCTCATCGAGTATAATAACGTCATATTTTCCTGATTTTATTGCTTCCTTTGAAGCTATCAAGCCTTCTGTTGCAAGTCTTGTATCCTCTTCACACGGTTCTCCATGAATAAAGGAGCATTTGCCATACTGTTCTATCTGTATTCGATCTTTTAAAAGTTTTAAAGTTTTTAACTCGCTGTAGTCCAGTCCCTTGCAGAATTGCGCAATGAATACTGTAAGTCCGGCTCCGGCTGCCCTGATGGCAAGTCCAAGCGCAGCAGTTGTTTTACCCTTTCCGTTGCCTGTATAAACGTGTGTGTAGCCTTTCATGCATATTCCAATGTAATGGGATGAGTATGAATTACATAAAAGATCTGGCTTGCATTAAGAGAGATTATTAATTATTCACCAAGAACTAATTATACCAGCTCTTTTGCTTTAAGTCTTTCTAATGCCCAGTGTGTGTACTTTCTTATCTTGTGGTCAGTATCTTCTTCCAGAATTCGCAGTATCGCTTTTCCCTCTTTTGTCTCTAGTTTCTCAAGAGCTTTCACAACATTTACCCTTACCTCTCTGTCAGGGTCTCTTGATGCCATTATCAAACCTCGAAATGCTTTGACAGTACCGATAAGAGAAAGGATTTTTGCAGCTTCTCTTCTTATTGCAGGATCGCGATGTTTGAGATGCACTATTTCCTCGTCTGTACCTCCCACGATGTCAAGAACCTCACCTGCGTATGTCTTCAAAGACATAAACTCCGATTCGAGGAGAGAAACCAATGCTGGTTTTGCCTTAATACCTATCTTCTTGAGTAACAAAGAGAGTCTGTTTTTAAGCTCAGCGCCAGCGTCCTTCATTCGTTCAAGTATTATAGTGATATTTTCCTTTTCAGAATGACTTTTCAATGCATCGATTATATCATTGGTAAGAATCTCCTCCTTTTCCAGAAAGTCTACAAGAATTTCTGTGCTGGTTGCTGTTTTTGATTCCCCAAGACCTTTGATGATTGATCGTTTTACAGAGGTAATTTCGTTTTCATCGTAATAGATCTTTGATACTGCTTTCATAAGAGTGTTTCTTCCGGTTCTTCCAAGGGCAAAGGCTACCTGATCCCTTACCTCTTCAACAGGGTCTTTAAGCAGAGGTAGTGTTCGAACGAAGGATCGGATATCTTCCATCTCCACCAAAGCATAGGTTGCTGCAATCCTTACCATTGGGTCTGCATCGTTAAGGGCGTTTCTAATATCGGGGAGAAAGTCTTTGAGGCCTGTTTTTGGAATGAGGGCAATGATATGTGACCGTACTTCTCCATCTATTTGATCCAGATAATAGCTGACCTTCTGTTTCAATAATCCTTTAGGATAGCTGCTCAGAACAGGAGATAGCTCATTAACAAACTCTACTGGCAAAATGGGAAGGTATTCTAATATGATAGAGAGACAATATTCTTTTCTCAGCGCTGCAAGCAGTAGCAGGCATTGGATCTTCATCCTCTGGGAGACACTTTTATGCTTTTCCGTGATAATTTTCACAAGTTTTTCGATGAGCATATCGTTACTTTTTTTCAGGAGTGCCTTTCTTGTTTGCTCAGTGAGATCTTCTCTTTTCTCGAGCACCTCTAAGAGTGGAGTAATGAACACGCTATCGGGTAGAGGAGTTACTTTTTCAATGAGGTCCAAAAGCACTTCTCTATCGCTTATGTATTTATGGATTTCTTCTCCCAATAACCGTTTTGCCTCTTTCATTCCTCGTTTCACAGCCGCAGTACATGCAATTCTGTATACATCCTGAAGGTCTGTATCGACAACCTTTTTAAGAAGGTCTGTAATCAGCGTTTCATCGCCGACTTCCCCTAAAATCGAGGCTGCGAAATAAAGACTCTCTCTGGAAGCTAAGTTTATACAATCTTTTAGGAATCGGGTCACTCCAACCGATGCTGAACACCTCATAATCTGCAGCTTTCTTGAGAAGTCCTTCTTATCTCCCATATCAAGATTGGAGCAGTATCGCTTCAATGTGCCGGAATCTTCAAGGTAGCGTGCAGCATGGTACCTTATTTCTAGATTATCCTCGAGTACAAGCTCTGTTGCGATAGCTTCATCATCTTTGTTTCCCTTTCGCAATGCATGGATAAGATGCAGGGTTTCTTCTGGTTTAAGTTTTTCAATATCTATCTCGGGGAAATTGACAAAGAAAGCTCTGTATTTTGTTTGGGCAGAAGTTCGTACATTATCATTAGGATCTCTAAGTATAATGTTGAAGAGTATCTCCTTAACTCTCTCAGAAGGGGATGCAAACTCTTCGATCATAATTTTTCTTATAATAGGTTGTGGATCCTGAAACAGTTCAAAGAGGTTCTGTTTTACTGTTTCATCCTCTGTATTGAATAAAATCTTCATAGCGAAGAATCGACCCCTCCAGTTGGGGTCACCGAGCAAATCCTTTATCTCTTCCAGGTTTTCAGAAAATAATCCATATGCCATCTTGCCATCGAAATCCTCACCATATGCTGAATGAGCAATGCTAAGAAGGGGAAGGCTGAGGCGGTTTTCCTCCATCCAGTTGAATAGATATTTCTGGTACCAGCTCTTTTGCATTGCATATTTAAAGCATGGGAAGAATCCATCTTGTATGTAATAGTTTAGGATATTTTGGAAAATGTTCTTCTTACGTGTCCGCCTGAGTGTTGAAATCCAAATTTGCGAGATTCCTGTCTTATTTAGAATTTCTGATGATTGTTTCTTCTCTGTGTCTTTCAGTAGCTTGGTTATGAGATTGGCCTTTCTTATAATCTTTTGATTCTTTATCCCCTCGATGGTATCTCTCTCACCACTGATTGCCTCTTTTACAACAGCTACGAAGCGTGCTCTGAATATCAAAAACAGCACAATAAAACATACTATCCCTGCTCCAACAACAGCTGCGATTATATACCGGAGCAATGGATCTACAGACATAAAGATATCTTTTAAGATTTCCATTTTATCCCACCTTTTTTAGAACTTTATATATGTTGAGGGGTTGTTTTTTCCCCTTAACTTTTACCGG
>CP070841.1:3230250-3249909 GCA_020342115.1 Spirochaetota bacterium | reverse complement strand
GGACAGGCGTATACTTTTGAGTACTTTTGAATATTGGATGAGTATAGGATAATATTATTGTTGTGATTTGTGTATAACCTGCTGAATAATATTGATCAAGATAGTATCAAGTGAAATAAAATGCTATATAGATCCCTTGTAATAGTATTTTTTAGTGTTTAAAATGCATTTTGTACGTTACAGCTGTATTGTGATAATAGGAAAGCAAAAACTCAAATGAGAGCGAAAGGTAAAAAGTATCATGGGGAAGATACCATATTATGATGATTCTGCTTTCTGAGAATCAGAAATGAGTTTTTTTGGTC
Source organism: Spirochaetota bacterium (assembly GCA_020342115.1). Lineage (GTDB taxonomy): Bacteria > Spirochaetota > B62-G9 > B62-G9 > DRHN01. The sequence continues at coordinate 3,249,604 of CP070841.1, read as the reverse complement.
TGGAAAAGGCGAAAACCATTAACGCAATGTTCTTCTTTATTGAGTAAACCATTTCACCGCATTGTTTGAAGGCTTCAAATTACAACTATATATTTTTATTCAACCCATTTACCAATAACCTTAGCAGTTAAGGGCACTGCTATTTACCCGATCCTGGATCCTGTTTACGTTTGATTCTTTTTATATATTTCTCCAGTGATGTATTCAAAGCATCTTCTATATCGACATTGGTCTCATTTGCCAGTGAGAGCAGCGAGTAACAGAGGTCGCCCAGTTCCTCTTCCCATCTGGGATTATTTTTGAATCGAGATCTTCCATAGTTTGAAGATTGCAGGTACTCTTTTGAAAGTTCCCCGAGCTCTGTCTGCAGGTCGAGCAGGCGAGCATGAGCATCCATGTGCAGATTATGATTTTCATTGAATTTTGAAACAGTTTCCTGTGAATTAATCATAGGCTTTCCTTTAAACTTTGGATTGCGTCATTAACGGTCCGTTTGGGATGATCGTGACAACCGAAGGTTGGCCGATCTGCGAAGCACAGACCCTACAATATGTTACATTGTTTTAAAAACTGTAGTTACGAGATGTTATATAGTTATATTATATTGTTACACTCTTCATCTCTCTTTCTGCTATAATGTCATCTGCATTTACCTGACCGAAGAGAAGGGGTGATTCAGGATTATGCATCGCAAAGTTCTTTTCAGCTATTTTCATATCGTTATTGGCGTAGCAATATAGACACCCGTGCATACATGTATTGTAGGAGCCGATATCGATACTTTCAACACAGTGACATGTCCTTCTCTGAAATCTGTCCTTCTTTACATCCAACTCAAATCCTGTGATATCAGCTATAAGCCTGTCATCGATACATTTTCCCACTTCTATTTGGGATAGTTCGATTTTTAGAGCACATGTCTTTACCGCTATACAATATTTCATTGCTATCTTAGATAATGAATCCAAAATTTTAATTTTCATCTCATCATCTATAGTAATAATCCTGAATAGCTTTAGATTTCTAATACACTTTTTATACATATGTATAAAGCTTATGATGCAGCGCTCGGTGTGATGTATGAAACTTTCACATAAACGTTCGAAGTGCCTGATATGATATTGTATACCGATCTTATCCGTTAAAAGAATAGGGTCATACCTCCATATAACTCTCTGCTTCCCTATCCTCTCTGACAGTTTTTTTAATGTGTCAATTATCTTTATTTTAGATGGAAGGTTAGTTTCCAGATCTTTGTCATAACTGGTTACGGTAAACAAAAAGTAGTAAGGTATATGAAAGCTATCGATTATATCCAGCTTCGAGAGCATTGTTTCAGGATTTTTTGTCCAGAATACTATAAAATCAACCACCTCAGGAGAAAGCCTTATCCTGCTTAGATGATGAGGATTAAAAGGATTTCTTACCAGAACAAACCCTTCTTCGAGTCTTTTTATAAGCCATTCCGAATAGAATGCAGGAATATCTGTTCTCCTGCTTGCGCTGATAATCATCTCTTTTTTTCTATTTTCTATAACTATTTCAAAGATATTTGATATTTGTATTTTAGAATATCATTTCGAATAAGAAAAGACAATCTGAGGAGAAGGGTTTTTGTATAAAATAAGAGCGCGAAAAAAGTCTTTCGCGCTCTTTGAGTTTGGCTGATATCAAGTATCAGCCAGGGATATACCTTGAAAGGTCACATTTTCCTACCTCGTCCCGGAGACGGTGGGAAGTCGTAAGGCCACCGCTGTTTAATCATCTCGATAAACTTATCCATTTCCTCTGCATTCGCGCTCAGCCGGTTTATCTCGATTTCCAGGGCTTTTTCCATCTCTTTTTTCTGCTCCTGATGAAGGGCATTTATCTTTTCCATAGAGCTTTCCTGTATGACCTGAATCTTTTTCTGGTTCTCTCTGACCTGTTTGAGAAGATCGCTGATTTCTCTTCTGTCTTTCACAGAGCTTTCCTCATACTCATTTATGAGGTCGAAGAATTTTTCCCGAAGATCCTGCTGCTCTTCATAAAAGCTTAGTGCTTCCTGCTTTGCATCGAGAAAAACTCGCTGCATTTCAAGCTGGTATTTTCTGTGGATCTCGTCTATGCCTGCAAGCTGTCCGAGAATACCAACATCTCCACCCCTCATACCGGGACCCATATGCTGAACTGGTTTGCAGTATGCAGCTCTATTGCCGTAGTGAGGGTTACCCATATATCCATGTTTTTCTCCAAATTGCTGCATTCCATAGCCGTTGGCAAAAAGGGTTGCCGTTGTGAGAAAAACAAATGCTGCCGTAACCGTTGTAATGATGATTTTCCTGCTCATTTTTTTCTCCTTGCGTAAATTTAAAAAGTTGTTATTGCATAGTAGTAGTCAAGGGCGCCCATATCGTACTGACCATCAATACCAAAATCTGAGACAATTTCGAGCGTGAGCTCGAGTGGATCAGAGTACACAATATCCTGTGTACCAATTTCTGATTTCTGTTTCCAGCTAAAGGGAAATACAATAAGTACCAGTGCAATAGCCGCAGCCGCTCCTGCTGCCGAGAGTCTCCAGAGCCACTTTGTGTTAAAAAACCTCTTTAATCCTTCTTTTTCTTTTAATGAATACTCCGGGCGAACTAAGTTTTGCTGGAACTTGTTCCAGAGATCCGTCTTCTGCTTTGGCTGTTTTAGGTTGAGCGAAACCCGGTAATAACTCATACATTCTTGATCAAGTGTTAGTACTACTTTTACCTCTGGAGGTGGAGATTGAAGCTCTTTTTCACTTGCATTGTCTATCCAGTCCATTACTTCATCGCGGTTCATCTATCTCCTCCAGTGTCCTATGGGTAAAGCTTCCGGAGTACAAACTTTTCGCCAGTTTGATTTTTGCACGTCGATAGATTGATTTAACAGTCGATAGTTTCATACCCAAATGATTTGCTATATCAACGAACTTATATCCTGACATGTCCTTTAATAGTATGATGTTACGTTCCCTTTCATTTAATTTAAGGAGCTCTGCTTCAAGATCTTGATTCTGCTTTTTCAGGAAAAAGATCTTATCCGGAGAATCCATTGGATTCGAGGCTACGTTTTCAGGAATCTCTAATGCTTGAAACCTGCTATCCTTTTTCAAATAGGTTTTTGCGAGGTTTATTCCACTACGTACTAGGTAGCCAGTGGGATTATCCATCCTTCTAACCCTGCTCCATCTTTCATAGATTTTAATGAATGCTTCAACTACAAGATCCTCCGAGGCTTCCGTTTGTCGGACATATCCAAAAATAATCCTGAAAAGAGTGTTCTGGTGCTCTTTAAAAAAGTTTTTAAACTCTGTATCTGGGCTCATCAAGAAGTCTTTTTTGTTTTCCTTACCCATATAACCTCAAACAAATGTAAAAAGATGCAAAAAAAAAGGAATAATTCATCTATTCGATGAAAACGACACCGTAGTAGTTACACTCACAATTCGTGTTTGTCACAACCTCAATGGGAAATCCGGTATTTCTCGCAGTGCTGTAGACATCTATTCCGCAGGCCTCCATCGAGGGTCTTGCGCTGTATGGATACCTGCATAGCTTCGGACATCTGTCGCAGAGATTACAGGGGCCAGAACCCATGCCGAATGACTTATGAAAACCATCTAGAAAAATCTCTCTCTCCAACGTTGCAACAATATCACTAATGTGGGTATATCGGTTGCCATGAAGTATAATTGCATGCTCATAAGAAGAGAGAGCACGCATTGTTTGCTCCGGGGTTGGCGAGTATGGTGGGCAGGTGAGGGTTTTTCCATATCCCCCGCATCCAAACTGGCATTTGAATCTGACCCATTCTGCAGTTACTATTGTGCTGACAGGAATTATTTTTGCATCCTTCGCACCCAGATCTTCTGACCTTGTTATATATTTTTCGTAGTTCTGCATGTAAACACCCTCAGGTTTATTTACATTAAAAGATTAACTTTTATAAAGTCTTTGCCAATTGATATTTAAATGAATACTTTTGTACGGTTCTTGTCAACTATATCATCATGCAATTGCATTTCATATCTATAGTATAATGTAAATTATTTTATTCCTATTAACATAGATTATGCCTCACGGAGAACATAGCCATCTCAAAGCAGCACTTCTCGCCGTATTCGTAACGATTCTCTGGTCGTCTTCGTTTGTACTGATCAAGATAGGTTTAAAAGATATTCCGGCTATTATATTTGCTGGAATAAGGTATTTTCTTGCATTTTTAATTCTTCTTCCCCTCGTATTCTTATCAAAAGAACGAGTCGCATCTGTTAAAGCACTCAGTCTGAGGGATTGGATTAAGCTTATTTCACTCGGTATATTATTCTATACATTTACCCAGGGTGCGAGCTTCATAGGGCTTTCCCTGCTTCCTGTTGTTATGCTTGGGATCATCTTGAATTTTACTCCATTCATTGTTACATCTATAGGGGCAATAATTCTAACAGAAAAGTTTACAAAATATAAATTACTCGGACTTGGGTTCTTTGCTATAGGGCTTTTTTTCTTTTTTTATCCAATCGACGTTCCGAGGCCTCAGCTCATTGGTATTTTGGTCGTTGTGTTCGGGTTATTTGCTAATTCAGCGTCGTCGATCCTGGGCAGGAGTATAAACAGGGAACAAAAGCTTCATCCGTTAGTTGTTACAACACTGAGTATGGGATTTGGAGCTTTTCTACTTCTCATTGCTGGTTTTATAAAAAGCGGTTTTCCGGCATTGAGCTTGAAAAACTGGTTGATTATACTGCAGCTTTCGGTTTTAAACACCGCACTTGCTTTTACCCTCTGGAATCGGTCGCTCAGGATACTCCATGCATCTGAGTCGAGTATTATAAATAATACCATGCTCTTCCAGGTAGCGGTTCTTGGATGGATTTTTCTCGATGAAGCGATGACTGTTCGTCAGATAATCGGGATGGTGATTGCAGGTTGCGGGGCAATCGTAGCCCAGATCCGTTATTCAAAAAAGGATTAATTTACATTAACCGAAGAAGGACCACATTATTTTTGTCAGTACTCCGAGGTAAAAAGCCCAGACAATCGAATATGATATTACCTCTGAACCTATTACTCTATGGCTATCTTTTATGGCTCTATACTCATTAATAAGTACTTTTGGCCAGAATGCTCCGTGAAAATCACCCTTTTTAAGATCAAGCTTCATCCTCTCGTTTTCGAAAATCCTTGAAATCAGGTTGGTGCAGGCGAGTACAGTATTATTGGCTATCTCTCTCTGTCTGAACTGCCAGAAAAGAAAGGTGAAAAAAAGTGCGAATATTATGGTAAAGAAAAGCGATATGAATAAAAAATTGGAGAGATCTTTATGAAGGGTTTCAATTATACCGGTTCTTAAGAGGAGAGTGGAGCTAATTGCTAAAAATAATAGGGTTGTAAACCACACCAACACCTCCTTGTGATGATGACGTATGCCGTAATAATCACGGAAAGATTTTAAAAGATCGATGAAGTCTCTTTTTTTTGTTTCCATAGTGGTATAACCTTAACATGAGTTTTGCTTATGGTTCAATAAAAATAATTACTACCTGATAAACGCAGCCATTACCATAGACATTGGTATTGATGCAACGACAACAACGCAGATGCTCTTGAGAAAATGTATCTTATGAACTTTGGTTAATGCAATTACTGAAAGTACCAGTATCCATGAAAAAGGTACAATAAATACACGCGTTTGCTCTATCCATCCGGGCCATGGGAAGCTGGTTACACCGTTTGCAACCAGAAAAGGGAAATAGAAGGTTTCAGGAACCCAGTGGAGTATAAGTGAAGGTATATACATCGTATAGCTCTGAGAAGCAAAGGTTGCATCAAAACTGCCCTTGCCTCCCATCGCTTTTGATACAAGATATGCGAGTCCAGCGTATGCCAGGAATCCTGCATAACTTACTGGAATGGTGGTAAAGGTCTGGACAAGATACCATTTTTCCAGAGGTATAATCATTAGGGGATTTGATGCGGGTTGGTGTCCCTGAAGATATGCTACCAGAACTGTGATCGAATAACCAACACTAAAGGCAAATATAAACCAGAAACCTGACCAGATACCTTTTTCATCTTCTTTAATTTCTTCTGTGGCTTTAAAAGGATTGATAATGAATCTGATAAAATAATGAATAATCCTAATTTTCACGACCAATCCTCATTGCAACAATTTATACTGGATATCATGACATATGATATGGTACTATTATAGAACACTCCAAATTAAATTAAAGGAAATTACACTATTTTTACTGTAGTGATGGAATTGTGATATTGATACCCGGAGATTGATATGGAAAAAAAACTTGAATTGCATAACTGTCATATCATAACGCCATTTGAAGAGATGGAATCTGGAAATATTACCATAGCAAATGGCAAAATTATTGATATAAGGTCTGCTGAAAATAAAAGATCATCAGATGGAAGAAATATCATTGATGCTGATGGAAGGATTACCGCTCCGGGTTTTATTGATGTACATATACAAGGTGCAGGTGGGTATGATGTTCTTGATGGAACAGTAGAAGGACTCGAAACCATATCAAAGACCTGTGCAAGTTTTGGGGTGACATCCTTCCTTGCTACAACAGTATTCAAAAAAGGTCAAAAAAACCAGCACTTGAAAGTCGCTGCTGATACCACAGGAAGAGTTCTCGGGGGTGCTGGGCTTATCGGAATTCATATCGAAGGGCCTTTTATTGCAGAAGACAAGAAAGGAATGATAAGGCAAGACTCTCTTTCAGAACCGGATGAGAGCGTCCTTGAAGAAATATACGAAATCACAGAGGGGTGCCTTCGTATGATGACAATAGCGCCTGAAATGAAAGGATGCCTTAACATTATCGAGAAATTATGTGAAAACAACATCGTTGCATCTTTTGGCCATTCTCTTGCCAATTATGAGCAGACTGTACAGGGAATAGATGCAGGTCTTACACATGTAACCCACCTCTTCAATGCCATGAAACCGATCCACCAGAGAGATCCAGGGCCATTACCGGCAATTTTTGAAAACAAGAAGATTTCAGCACAGGTCATTTTCGATGGCGTACATATCCATCCGAGTGTATTACGACTTACCAAAAGTGTGATCGGGTCTGAGAGGATCGTTCTCATCACTGATGGCATGCAGGCCATGGGACTTCCCGAGGGTTTTTATGAGTATGATAATGAGAGGTATGAATCTCGTGATGGAGTAGCACACTACATGGACGGTACGCTAATCGGTACGACTCTTGGCATGAATTCTCTCTTTGAGAGGTTTGTGAGTATAACTGCAAGCTTACTCAGTGAAGCGTCACGGTGTTCATCCCTGAATCCCGCTATGACACTTGGTATTGAAAACTCAAAGGGGAGCATTGAAAAGGGCAAAGATGCTGATATTGTAATTTTGAATCATGATTATACAGTATGGAAGACAATAAAGGGTGGGGAGATAGTCTATGCTGCATAGATCTTTTTGCGGTGCTATTTCTTTCTTCTCTTGAAAACAGCGACTACCTCACGTGTTTTTCCATATCCTCCGGTCGCTGTGAAACAGGAAACCAGCTCCCATCCATCAGCACCAAGCTCATTGAGCTCATCATCAAACTCTTCGGTATCCAGCTTTACACCAGCCCATCCCCATATTCTCTTTGTTAGGCTCCGATATTCCCATTTGTCCATAATCGATCCATTGCATACAAAAAAGTTGTAATGTTATTCTGGTCAAGTGTACGCAGGTTTCTTGCCATGTTTGGTGACAACCAAACCAGTGAAGTATGTAGAGATAAAAATTAGAGTAAATGGAAGCCATGTGCCAAGCCAACTCGTAAACATTTCAAGGCTCTTTTGGATTGCGAGGGCAACGATAAAAAAGTCTACTACCACAACGAACCCCAGAAATATCACAGAAGTTAATAGTGGAGTGGTATAGTTGAACCTCTTAAAGTAGAGCAATGATAGCAGTGTAAAGAAGACAGGAGCAAGGATTGCATGAAGAATGAGTGTTTTCTCCAGGGCCATGACACTCATCCCGATTCCCATTACTGCCGCGCAAAGTGCCCAACCTATAAGCGCATGGATAAAAATTATAACGATTTTTTTTCCAATGCTGTTTTTCATGTTATTTTTCTCCTTCTCTGAGTATCCTGGAATTTCTTCAATGTCCCACACAATACGAGACGTTGCCTCTGTTCAGTATATGCTTCCAAATAGTTGTAAAATAAGTATCCCTATCACATTTCAAATAATATAGCAAATTTCACATTAAAAGGTGCTATTTGATTGCCAGAATACGGTTTTTCTGGATGGTTTTTTCAATGAAATTTGCTAACATAAGGATACTTATACTTCATAGTTAATTTTTTATTTCAAATTGCTTTGATTTAAGAATTAGCTTTAATTATCAAAAAAAAAGAAAAGTTCTATTACATTTATATTTTTAATAGTGTAACATGAGCTTCTGGGGGACACCAAATGGAACAAAATAATGAATATAAGGTATATAGCTACAGATGGGTAGTATTGGGGGTTTTTTCGCTATTGAATCTTGTTATTCAGCTCAACTGGATTACTTTTGCTCCTATCACCGTAGAGTGCATCAGACTCTATAATACGACCGCATTCTGGATACTGTTCCTCTCAATGTCTTTTATGATAGTGTACCTTGTGGTATCTATACCTGCATCTATTGCCATTAACAGGATCGGGATTCGTTGGGGGGTTGGGATAGGAGTCGTGCTTATGGGTGCTTTCGGTTATATGAGGGCTGCTTTTGCGCATAATCTCACCATGGTCATTATTGCGCAGTGCGGACTCGCTGTTGCACAGCCTTTCATTTTGAATGCAATAACAAAGGTAGCTGCTGAATGGTTTCCTGTTGAGGAGAGAGCAACAGCAGCAGGGATTGCCACACTTGCTCAGTTTATTGGAATAGTTATTGCCATGGCCATGACAGGAATACTTGCGCAACATTTTATCCCTGAGGGTAAAACGCAATTGACTTTGGATGCAGTGAAATCAATGCTAAAAGTGTATGGAATAATCTCAGTTGGCTCAGCAGTGTTATTTTTAGTTCTGGTTAAGAATAAACCTCTATCCCCTCCTAGTAGACCTGCTTCACAAGAGCAATTTGGTGTTTTTAAAGGGATTAGTCATCTGTTTTCTCAAAGAGATATGATCCTTCTGCTGGCTCTGTTTTTCCTTGGTCTAGGAATGTTTAATACCATTACGACGTATATTGACCTGATCCTGGCAGAGAAAGGATACATTGCTGGTGGAAATGAGGCGGGCTACATTGGAGCTGTTATGTTAATTTCAGGAATAGTGGGAGCTGTCGTGCTTCCAGTATTATCAGATAAGTTGAAGAAAAGAAAAAATGTGCTGGTTGGCTGTCTTGCTGCACTCATCCCTGGACTAGCGGGTTTGACATTTCTGAAACAATATGAATTTCTTTTGTTCTCAAGCGGACTATTCGGATTTTTCCTTCTCGGCGTAGCGCCAGTCGGCTTTCAGTACGCTGCCGAGGTAAGCCACCCTGCTCCTGAGTCAGTATCTCAGGGAATGATTCTTCTTTCAGGCCAGGTCTCAGGTATACTCTTTATTACACTTATGGCGCTCGGGGGTCAGGTTACCATAGATGCGCTTGCTGATGCACAGGCAGCTGCAGAGCAGATAACACTTACACCATTTATGATATTTTTCATAGGTCTCGCAGTTTTAAACCTGGTCATCGGGCTGTTGCTTAAAGAATCGCCGTTGATTATGGTGGATAAGAATTAACTCTATACTTTACATCTGGTTCAAGCTACAATAATGCATAGGAATTAAACTATTGACGTTTAAAAAATTAAATAATAAATTCATCATGCTAATTATCTGCATCAATTTTTGATGTTGGTGAACTATTGACTCTGCCTGAATAACATTGAGGATGGGTGAAGAAATTAGCTTTTTTATTTTATAAATATAAAAATTTAGCTATTTTATTGTTTGAAATAAAACTATGATTTGTTACAATCTGAAATCTAACTCTTTTCAAATTTATTAGGGGGAAGATATGAAGGGATTGAAACACACCAAAACGTTAATAATTTCACTTATTGGAGTCACTGTTTTGTTAGTATTTACTGCCATAACGGGCTATGCAGCTGATGAGGATACACCGGAGAGATCGATCACCATGGCAGCTGAGTATCCTGGTATTGAGATTCCAGCAGGTGATGATGTGAGTATGGATATCATCTTCCACAACAAGGGGAAAAGGGACGAGAATATCAGTATTCAGATTACTCAGATACCAGCAGGATGGGATGCAAGGATAAAGACATACAAATATACTATTACCGGTGCACATGTTGCGGCGGGAAAGGATAAAAACCTACAGTTTGAGGCAAAGGCTGCTGAAGATATAAAGCCGGGCAGGTATAGATTCCGTATAGAATCACAAACAGACGACGGCCGGTTCACTATGTCTGAGAATATCTATGTGCAGGTGAAGAAGAGAGAAAAAGAGGTCAAGGTGGCTACAGGAATAGGGGTTACCACCTCATACCCTGTACTCAGGGGCCCTGTGACCAGCACCTTTGAGTTCAGATTGGAGCTGGAGAGTAAATTTGATCAGGATACTGAGTTCAATATATCTGCAAAGGCTCCCGAAGGATGGAATGTGAACTTCAAACCCGCATATGAGTCCAAGTATATATCGAGCCTGCGTCTAAAGGCAAATTCAACAAAATCGATAGATGTTGAGGTAGATCCGCTTTCAACTGCAGATGCTGGTGAATATCCCATAGACGTAAGAATTACAGCCGAAGGGGAGAGAGCCGAAGCTAATCTTAAGGTATTCCTGACAGGGTCTTATGAGCTCAAAGTCGGGACATTGAGTGGGCTTTTATCTCTAGAGGCCAGACAGGGAAAACCTGCTAATCTTTCAATCTATGTGCAGAATACAGGTACTGCAACGAATAGTGATATCAGCTTTACCTCCTTCAAACCAGAGAACTGGGAGGTTGAGTTCGAACCTGAAAATATAGATACTATTGAACCTGGAGAATACAAGCAGGTAGAGGTAGTCATAACCCCGTATGAAGAAGCCCTTGTGGGAGATTATTCTGTTGATATTAATGCAAAGGGACTTGATGCGAGTGATTCTGCTGAGTTCAGGGTTACGGTGAAAGCGTCTACAATGTGGGGATGGATCGGAATTGCGATCATTGTTGTGGTTATTGGTGGGCTTACCATGCTGTTCCGCCGTTTTGGGAGGCGTTGAGATGGAGCGGAAAAATATCATCGAGACCGAGGAGCTGACCAAAGTATATGATGCTCAGACTGCTGTTGATCATCTAAGCTTCAGTGTGGTGGAAGGGGAGATATTTGGTTTTCTTGGTCCTAACGGAGCCGGCAAGACCACAACCTTATTGATGCTGCTCGGTCTGTCAGAACCGACAAGCGGTAAAGCATGGGTGATGGGTATTAATCCTATACGTGAACCGATTAAGGTAAAACGCATAGTGGGGTATTTACAGGAGAACATGGGGTTCTATCGGGATATGGATGCGCGGCAGATGCTCGGGTTTATTGCTGAGCTCAATGGGATCATGGGGGATGAAGCAGAAAAACGTATCGATACAGTCTTGAGTGATGTCGGGCTTCTTGAGGAAGCAGAAAAGAAGATAGACGCATATTCTCGTGGAATGAGGCAGCGTTTAGGGATAGCTGAGATTTTGCTTAAAGAGCCAAAGGTTGCATTTCTGGATGAACCAACAATCGGGCTCGATCCTGACGCGACGAACCGTATGATAACCCTCATCAAGTCACTCGCGCGAGAGAAAAAAATGACGATTTTACTTTCTTCTCACCTTCTCTATCAGGCTCAGAAAATATGTGACCGATTTGGGATTATGATAAATGGAAAGATGGTGGGGCTGGGCACTATGGACGAACTTACAGGTGAAAAGTTTGGGATAGGGAAGAAGGAGTATACACTTGAGGAAGTGTATATGAAGTTCTTTAAGGAGGAGTAGGCGTGCATGGTATAAGAGCAATTGTGAAAAAAGAACTGTCTGATCATTTTTCCAGTTTCAGGTTTATAATTTTATTTGCACTCATCACCATGGTGAGTCTTATTCTTGTGTATATGTCAGCAGTAGCAATCGATGAGAATCTTGAGGGGGAAAAGATCCCGCAGTTTGTTTTTCTTATGTTATTCACCTCGTCGAGGATAGGATTTTCGCTTGTTCAGTTCGTAGCATTTTTTGGGCCATTGATTGGGCTTATTCTCGGGTTTGATTCCATTAACAGGGAGAGAAACGAGGGGACACTGAGCAAGCTTCTTTCTCAACCTATATACAGGGATGATGTGGTTAACGGGAAGTTTCTGGCCGGTCTTTCCGTTATAGCCATTATGATGGTGTCTATAATCCTGATTATCACTGGTTTGGGACTTGTCGCTGTGGGTGTTAAGCCTGGTGTCGAGGAGTTCTGGAGGATAATTATTTATCTGGTAATCAGTATAATATATGTTTCTCTCTGGCATGGAGTAGCTATACTCTTTTCAATACTTTTCAGGAGCGTTGCAACATCGGCCCTTGCCTCTATTGCAGCATGGATCTTTTTCTCCTTTTTTCTCTCTTTGGGAGTCAATGCAATTATAACTTCAATTGTTTCCACAGAAGGAACATCAGCTGCTGAGATTTATGTAAGGCTTGCGAGGTTTGACAGGGCGCTTTCTTTTACATCACCCATGAAGCTGTATAACGATGCTACTGCCACCATCGTAGATCCAATGAGAAGAACCCTTCGTCCATTTATCATGCAGATGGGCATCATGGAACGATGGTCCCTGAGCAGGTTTTCAGGGCCTCTCCCTATTATACAGAGTTTTCTTATGGTGCTGCCGTACATCGTCTATCTTGTAGCAATTACTGCTATCTGTTTTGCTGTCTCGTACATAGCATTCATGAGACAGGAAATACGCTCTGTGTAGCTAAGGATATCAGGATTGCAGAGGTTTCTCTATTTCTATTACTGGTACACCTCCCTTAAAAATACGCACATCACCGCTTGATTGAGAGACCGTAATGGCAAGGGCATTTGTAATATTTGTTATTGCAGCTGCGCTGTAGTGGCGGGCTCCCCAGCCCTGAGGAAGCTTATCAGGTATGAGATCAGCCTTCAGGAAAGCGCCAGCAGATTCGATAATGCCATTTTTTTTAATGATAAAAGCACCGTCAAGCTGAGCGAACTCCTTCACTGTTTCACGCACATCGGCGTCGTAGATAATCCGATGCTTTTCAGAATATCCTTTGAATGGATTAAGAACCATCTGCTTGGAGTACTTCAATACATTTTCAGAATCACCGAGGACAAAAGTGGTACCGACGGGTCTTCCCTCTCTTCCCTCATTTGCAATCTCTATTGCGATATACACAATCTCTTCAAAGACTTTTTGATCAACGTCTTTGGTGAAATCGATTATTTGCTCGGATGTGATTACCTCAGACTCCTTTCCCACCTCCATCACAACCAGTGTATCGACAATGCCGAAGTTTGGTACACCTGATAGGCATACTACAAGATCACCGGTACGAAGCAGGTTTTGAGAAATAGCCATCATTACTGCCACCTTGATCTGTCCCATTCTGGTCAGCGGTATATTCGGAACAAGGAGAACCCTGTCAACCAGATTTTCCACCTGTTTATACATGTCTTCGGTTCGAGCAACGAGGTATATGTTAAAGTCTTCTTTAGCACTTTTAATTAGCCTGTAGTCCGGGCATATGTCCACATATAAGAAGAGAGCTTTCGCCTTTATTGATTTTGATATTTCAAAAGCCTTTTCCAAAACGAGACGGCTGATTTTCGGGCCACCATCGATCTTTACGGGAGGCTCTGGATTCACTCGCCTGGGCTTGCTGTTTCCCATTGTATCCTCAATTCATTACTCTATAAGAACTGAAAAAAATAAAGGACAGTAAAATTATGTTCAATCGTTATAATAATAACATAAATATATAAATAATATAATATGAATTTCCTCAAATTTGTACCTGGTTGTGTTACATATTCGAGTTCATAGGTTGAAGTTGCTTGAATGATGGTTCCACAGACTAAACCCGGTATTAATAATATTATCCCATGATGTTTATTATTCTATTTCCTCAGATAACCTTTTTTAACGGCATCACTGATTATTTTTTTTGCATGGCCCCATAGTATTGAAGAGCCCTCTTTTATCTGATTCGCCCGTTCCATAACTAGCTTGCTGGTTACTTTATGCTGTTTCCACGCCTTTCCTTTTGTTTTGTAGTTATGCAGCAGAGGCTGTAATACATCAAGGGAGAGTGCAAACTTGGATTCAGGAGTCTTCTGCTCCTCATACTCTTCCCAGAGGTCCCGAAATGCTTTTGCCTGATCTTCAGGAAGAAGGTTAAATATTCTCTCTGCAGCACACATTTCCCTTTCTCTTTTGTCTTTGATCTGGTCTTCATCGTAAACATAAGTATCTCCAGCATCGATCTCTACTAGATCATGTATAAGGAGCATTTCAACGGTTCGAAAAATACACAGTTTCTTTTCAGTTGCATATTCTGAAAGTAAAACCGCCATCAGTGCTATATGCCAGGAATGTTCTGCATCATTTTCCTTTCTCTTTCCGTTCATGAGAAATGTCTGTCTGAAGATATCTTTTAATTTGTCTATTTCGATGATGAATGAAATCTGCTGGTTTAACCTCGGCTGATTCATATAATCTTTCCTGTGGTTTTTATTTTATTCTTCTACTCTATCATTGTTTTAATAGGATTACGATAAAAAAGTAGAACATCAAAAGCTCGAATTCTTCAAAGTGAAAAAGTCCAAATCCAATGAATTTTTTGTTGAATAAGAGGTAAGCAGAAGGGTAGATTAGTAGCACAGGTCTAATGGGGGAGTGGCGGGATATGGGTTTTGAGCTGCTGTACATGCAGATATTCTGTTTTGGCTTTCTTACTCTATCGGCGTTCTTTATAGGAAAATTGACTCGTATTCTGCACATAGGGGAGGTAGTCGGGCAGGTTATTGGAGGGCTAGTTGTAGGTCCGCTTTTGCTGTTTTTTATAGAATATGAACTTCCTGTATATAAGGAGGCGCTTCAATCGCTTCACTTTATCACCTTTCTCTTCTTGAGTATCGTTGTTTTTGGCATAGGAGAAGAACTTTCTGTAAAGAAAATAAAAAAAGTTGGCAGAAATGTGTTGCTTATATGTTTCATCCAGGCATTTCTTACATTTCTGTTTGTCTCATCGACCTTTCTGTTTCTCGGTTTCAAACCTATTTTTGCACTTATCATAGGCAGTATCGGCATTGCAACTGCCCCTGCATCAACTTTTGTTATAATGAACAGGCTGGAGATAACAGGCAAGATCAGAAGCATAATTGGCGGAATTGTGATTCTTGATGATATTATCGAAGTAATTGTGTTTTCAATAATGGCTCAAATTGCCCTTGTTTTAGTAGGGAATACCAGGGTTTCATTGACAGCAGTCCTTTTTCCTGTGGTAAAAGAGTTCGGTTTTGCAATCCTTTTAGGAGTAGGAATATTTTTAATACTGCGTCTTGTATTACAGAGAAGGTGGCTCAAGCCAAAAAAACAGACTGGAATGGGACCAATCCTTGGATCAGAATTCTTATCTAGACTAATTTCAGAGATGCCCGGGACATCAATGCAGATGTTCATTATCATCTGGGGCAGTGTATGTGTGGGAATCAGCCTTGCCCTACACTGGCATCTTCCCTTTCTTATTACAGCCGTAACTGCAGGGATCCTTATCTCAAATTTATACAGCAGGATGGTATTCGAATCTCTCAGGATAGAGAATGCAACTCCTTTATTTACTATCCTGTTCTTTGCACTTATTGGAGCAAGTGCTCCAATAGAGTCTTTTCATCCTGAAAACTACCTTTTTATCGGTGCCTATATTGTGTCACGGGCTATGGGAAAGATAGGTGGAACCTGGTTCGGGTGCAAGCTGACTCATCAGGAGAAAAGGCTGACACAGGTTTTACCGAAACTCATGCTGCAGCAGGCAGGGGTTGCAGCAATAGAGGCATTTTTTATTGCATCAGTTCTTGGCGCAGAAGGAGAGATAATACTTGGAATCGTTCTTCCTGGACTCGTGTTTTTTGAGATAGTAGGCGTGCTCACTTCAGAACGTGCGTTGTTGAAGTGGCGCTCCTGGGTTACAGGCGGAGGTGAGCTGATAGGAGAAGAGGAAATAATAAGAGAAAAGCTTAAAAAGGAGAGGATAGATATCTATAGTCTTATACATCCTGAGTGTCTCAGGGTTCCGATGAACGTAAAATCAAAAGGTGAGGCAATCTGGGAGTTGATATGTATTCTGCATTCTAATGGGTTTATTGAGAACCCTGGAGAAATATTGGAAATAATACTTCAAAGAGAGAGGCAGGGCGGAACAACTCTAGGTGAGGGGATCGCCATACTTCATGGTAGAATTCCAGGGCTCAGCCAGCCAGCCGTCGCGCTGGGGGTATTACCAAAGGATCACCAGATAGACTTTGGCGGCACTGAAGAAACCACAGTCGATATTATCTATCTCGTGCTTACTCCTGCAAGTAAACACGAGCTTCATCTTCAGATACTCGCTGCAATAGCGCGGTTTCTTTCAGATCGTGATATAAGAAAACGTTTGAGAACAGCAAAAGATGAACTGGAAGCGTTGGAAATAATAAAAGAGCAATCTAATACACACTAGAGGTATGACACTAGCTATTTGTGTATGGGGTAGTGTCAATTTTATAAGAAAGTCTAACTTAATTATACGCAATATTTGGATTAAGTGCTGGCCTGTAACAATTTCTTAAAAGAGAAACTTGTGTTTATTTTAAATACCACTGTCAAGTACTGTTCTAATGCGGTTTTTGAGTTCTTCTGTTGCAGAAGCAATCTCTTCTGTTTTGGATGCGGCTGTGATTGAATCGATCCCATAAGTTGAGGAAACAATATCCTCACTGCCGTAAGTAGTAAGAACGATTACCTTGCTCCAATCATTTACATTGTCCAGATATTTTTTGACCTGTCCTTTTATTTTACCCATTTTAACTGCATGTAGAATAACTATGGCATCCCAATCTTCGTTTTTTACTTTACCGAGCACAGAGATACTCTTCACTGAAAACTCAATACCGCTTCCCTTCATCTCATCCTGAAGATTTGCCACAACTGTGTCCTTGAATGTGCTGTTCATGTTTGCTATGAGTACTTGCTTTTCTTCACCATATACTGTATATCCTGAAATCCATATGAAAATAGTGATCGATAAAACGATAATTGTATGAATCTGCCATTTCTTCATATTCCTTCGCCTCCTGGTACCCACTCTATAATATGTTCGGTATTATGGCAAGAGAATTAAAAATAGGGACAGGTACCATTTTTATTACTAGTATTAACGCTTGAATTATGTTTAAAAAATGGTATCTGTCCCTATTTTTTCATAAGCTTACTTATTTATATCATTATTTTAAATGGGGTCAACTCCCATTTTTACCAGATTGTCATAGAGTCGAGAAAAATCTGCCTAAGATCATCCTCTGTAAAAGGGCAGGGGCATAGTTTGGTGAGCCGGTGCTGTGGCAAAGTGCCTTCAACAAGCTTATCCACATCTGCATCTTTATATCCCACTGCTGAGAGGCCGTTGGGCATACCGAGCTTCTTCATAAGATCAACAACTGCATCTGATAATATAGTACCGGCCTCATCCTTAGAAGCATGGCTTGTATCCACTCCCATCAATCGGGCTGCTTCGAGATGACGATCAGGACGAGCAGGGCCTGTAAAACGGAGTGCTGCCGGAGCATTTAGCACTACAGCCATGCCGTGGGGGATAATCGGTTTATCCGGAGGATAGCCTTCGGGAATGTAATTACGAACCATACCAGAAACCGGGTAAGACATACCATGCGGTAGGTGAAGCCCTGCGTTTCCAAAACCGATACCTGCGAAGGTAGCGGCAATGATCATGTTGCTGCGTGCATCATCATCTTCAGGTTCCTGTACTGCTTTGACAATATTTCTGCTTACGATTTCAATGGCCTTGGAGGCCCATACGTCACTGATTGGATTGGAACCCTGGTATGCAGGTCTCATGGCCGGATTCGGGGGAGCTTCCCGCAGATTATAAGGCAGATTAGTATACGATTCAAGAGCATGTACAAGAACATCGAACCCGGTTGAAGCAGCAACCATACGAGGCATACTTCGTGTATTATTTGGATCGACTATACCAAGGGTGGGTTTTAACAGGCGGTGTGCGATGCCTGTTTTGGCGTGCATTTCTTCCAGGTCAAAGATCACCACGCCTGTAGTTTCACTTCCGGTTCCTGCAGTGGTGGGAATACCTATCATCGGCTTTACTGGACCGGGTACCGGTTTTCCTGCGCCTATTGGGGCATTAACAAAAGTGATGAAATCGGCCGGATAAGTGGTATAAAGATTCGCTGCCTTTGCTGTGTCCATGCTGGACCCTCCGCCGATACCGATAAAACCATCGAACTTCCCATCCTGAGAGAAGCGAATGGCTTCTTTTAGAGATCTATCAGTAGGCTCGATGCTCACATCATCATAAACTACGGTATCGATCTTCTCCCTCCTCAAGGAGTCCAATGTCACTCCCACGGGTTCACTGTCAACAAGCCGTTTATCGGTTACCACCATTACCCTGTGTGCTCCATATTCTTTCATATCATAACCGACCTCACTTGTTGCTCCGAAACCATATTTTATGTTTGACGCACTCATCGTCAGTACGGTTTCATAAGCCATTCTACTCTCCTTTTAAATGTGCCATTTTATTTTTACTCTATATGGTAAGCATCATTATTTCAAGGATATTTGTTTAATAATGGCAGATAGCATGTAAATGTAAAAAATTTTTGATTTTCTCTTGAATCTGACGCCAGTTAATTGTATGGTTGTAATGATGGATTTTTAAACTTAATGTGGTTAGTTAATGTTTAATAGAGCGTTCTTGGCATTTAGATGTGAAAGTTCATACTTTAAACAAGAGGCCAACGCCATCTAAATGTGGTTAGTTAATGTTTAATAGAGCGTTCTAGGCATTTAGATGTGAAAGTTCATACTTTAAACAAGGGGTCAACGCCATCTAAATGTTGTTAGGTAACCTTTAATAGATTGTCACTTTCATTTAGATGAGAATGGTAATATTTAAAATTAGGACTTACTCCATCTAAATGTGGTTAGTTAATGTTTAATAGAGCGTTCTAGGCATTTAGATGTGAAAGTTCATACTTCAAACAAGGGGTCAACGCCATCTAAATGTGGGTGGTTAATGTTT
>CP070841.1:3215619-3230150 GCA_020342115.1 Spirochaetota bacterium | reverse complement strand
TTTTGTTATTCAAGCGCTACATAGATATAGGTGATTTTTTAGGAGCTGAAGGATCGATTTTTAAAACAAAGATGGGAGAGATAACTCTCGATGTTTCAAATTTCGAGCTACTCTCGAAAACATTAAGACCGTTACCGGAAAAGTGGCACGGCCTGACAGAGCAGGAATTACTTTACCGTCAGAGGTATCTTGACCTTTTGATGAATGAGGGATCTTTGGAAAGGTTTCTTAAACGCACAAGAATTATCAAGACCATGCGCGATTATCTCGATGCACACGGTTTTGTCGAGGTCGAAACACCTGTTCTTCAAACAAAGCCATCAGGTGCAATAGCAACGCCATTTGTCACTCACCACAACGCATTAAACCTCGACCTCTACCTTCGAATAGCTCCTGAAACCCACCTTAAAAGATGTATTGCAGGCGGATTTGAGAGGGTTTATGAGTTTGCCCGGAGCTTCAGAAATGAAGGTATCGATCCGTCACATCTGCAGGACTTCACCATGCTTGAATACTATGTTGCCTACTGGAACTATGAAGACAACATGCGGTTTACCGAAGAGTTCGTAAAACATGTGGTTAAGCAGGTAAACGGCTCCCTTAAGCTCAAATACAGTGATACCATAATAGATTTCAGTGGAAAATGGAAGAGACTCTCCATACATGCAATTATCCTTCGTGATACCGGGATAGATATAGACAAAATAACGGATGCCAAAAAGCTTAAAAGTGATATAAAGAAGCAAAAAATCGAAATCGAAGGTATCGAACAGATGGGATTCGGAACCTTGGTAGACAATCTATTTAAAAAGATTTCCAGACCAAAGATAAAGGACCCAGTATTTTTAATACACCATCCAATTGAGCTCTCACCACTGGCCAGGAGGAATGACAATAACCCAAAAATTACAGACCGCTTCCAGCTCATCATTGGCGGGTGGGAGATTGTAAATGCATACAGCGAACTGGTAGATCCTCTCGATCAGAAACAACGCTTTGACCAGCAGAAAGAGCTAAAAAAATCCGGCGACACACAGACCATGCCTATGGATGATGACTTTCTCACATCCATGGAGTACGGCATGCCCCCAATGTCGGGATGGGGAATGGGTGTTGATAGATTTGTTTGTCTACTCACCAATCAGGAAAATTTGCGCGATATCATCCTCTTCCCATTGATGAAGCCGTTACAGAAGTAATTATTTCCGCGAGTAGAGTGAATCCAACAATAACGTATGACCCTAAACATAGATCATGTGATAGATTTTAAATCAGCAGACAGTTTTCAGCTGGAGCTCTGGCGACTTGATGCTTAAGCATCATTTGGAGTGAAAGCGACCAGCCGAAGCAATCCATTCTCGATGATAACAGATTTATATCCCATAATTGATTGCTTCGTAGTCTGCTTTCGGCAGTTAACTCGCAATTGCAGACAGTCGCACACGGTGTTCCTTAACTGCCTTGCAAAATCATGAATTCATCCCCCGTCCCTTGGATTATGAGCTATTACTCAAAAATCCTTAATAATGTGCAAAAAACAGCACATTATTTTGCAGAAATCCAGAATACCAAGAGGTATTCTGGATTTCTGCACACCCTAGTCTCAAGTCCTTAGTTTGTTTACAGTTAAATATCCGGTTTACACAGTACACCTAATATATTATATTATAATCAACCTGCTGTGTTTGTGATGCTGGTTACCATATTTTTGAGCCAACACTCAATAGAACGGGATGTCGATATCTGATTGTGGATTGCGCTCGCCCTCGAGGTTATAGAGTACATGAAGCTGTCGTGAGACAACCCACCTGGTTATCCAGGTTCAAAAAGGGCCCAGTACACGGCACAAGCGGGTTTTATTTTTTCCCCCATGCTTCATAATAAACAATCTCTTCAAGCGAAAGTCTGCTCTTCGAGACAGTCTCCTTATCTGCCGGATATCCAACAGTGAGAAGCTCAACAACCTTTATAGGATCAGGAATACTCAGTAACCTTTTCACCTCATCCTCATAGAATGCCCCTATCCAGCATGTTCCCAGGCCCAGCTCTACAGCCCGCAGAGTGATATGATCAATGGCTATAGCAACATCTATTGTGTAACACAGCTGACCACTTCTCATCTTGTGGAAATCTGTGTCAGCACAGCATACGATTATACATGGTGCAGTGGCGACAAACCCCTGTCCGCATGCCGCATCTGAAAGCTTTTTTCTAGTTTCTACATCTTGAACTATGATAAACCTCCACTCCTGGCGGTTTCCTGCCGATGGGGCAAGCTGTGCTGCCTGCAATAGCTCTTGGATTTTCTCAAGTTCAACAGGTTTTTGAGAATAGTTTCTCACACTTCTCCTTGTTTTGATTGCTTCTCCGACAGTCATAGTGTCCTCCTGTGTGGTTTACCGCATTACCTGGGCAGGTATATTGTCATCTATTTTTCTATTTGCTTCAAGCACAACATTCGTTTACATTATACTCTCACAAGACATCATAATGCAAACGAGCTGGGTATGAAGAAATTACTTTCAGGAAACGAAGCAATTGCACGTGGGGCATATGAGTACGGGGTTAAGGTTGCCTGTGGTTACCCAGGGACACCATCAACTGAAATCCTTGAAAATATCTCCCAGTACAGCGAGATCTACTCTGAGTGGTCTCCCAATGAAAAGGTTGCACTTGAAGTCGCCATAGGAGCTGCAATGACCGGTATCCGCACAATGGCTACTATGAAACATGTCGGCCTGAACGTTGCCTCTGATCCTCTGATGACCTGTTCATACACAGGAATCGAGGGAGGACTCGTAGTCGTGGTCTGTGATGATCCCGGCATGCATTCCTCTCAGAATGAACAGGACTCGAGAAACTATGCAAGATTTGCCAAAGTACCCCTCTTTGAACCATCAGATTCTCAGGAAGCAAAACGCTTTATCCGACTTGCCCTCGATACCTCCGAGAGGTTTGATACTCCAGTGATAATCCGCTCAACCACCAGGATTTCCCACTCAAAGGGAGTTGTCAGCTGTTCAAAAAGATCGTTTAAGGACAGGGAGGCTGTTTACAAGCATAAACCTGAAAAATACCTCATGGTACCTTTATATGCACGGCAGAGGAGGGTAGCCCTCGAACAGAGGCTCGAGAAACTCAAGGCTTTCAGTAACTCTTTCGTTGAAAACAAAATGATAATGCGAGATTCCCTCCTCGGAATCGTTACATCAAGTATTTCTTATCAGTATGTCGAGGAGACCTTTCGGGAAGCTTCTATACTGAAGATTGGAATGAGCTACCCATTTCCCGACGAGCTGATCCGTAAGTTCTCGGAACAGGTGAAAAACATTCTCGTTGTGGAGGAACTCGATCCCTTCATGACAGAACATTTGAAAACGCTCGGCATCGTTCCGATTGGCGAAGAACTTATCCCCCGTATCGGCGAGCTCAATCCAGACATCCTCGAAGACATAAAGAGCCGGCTGAAACTCAATGGAAAAACTCTTGCCGTTCGGACAAAAGTTCGCTCAAAAGATAGAAAAAAAATTACCCCCAGCTCAATCAAACTCCCAAACCGTCCACCCGTTCTCTGTCCAGGCTGTCCGCACAGGAGTGTGTTTTACCTGCTGAAGAAGTACAAACCTGTCATTATAGGTGATATCGGATGTTACAGCCTTGGAGGATTGGCTCCGCTCGATAATATGGATGCAATCATCTGTATGGGAGCAGGTATCAGCGCTGCCGTAGGGGTGGCAAAGAGCGGCTTGAAACGGCCCGTGGTTGGAGTGATTGGAGACTCAACATTCTTCCATTCCGGAATCACTGGGTTATTGAATATCGGTTACAACGGGGGGGACCTCACTATCATCGTACTCGATAATCGGGTTACTGCCATGACCGGACACCAGGAGCATCCTGGTTCAGGAAAAACATTAAAAGGAGAGGATACCTTCAAGGCAAGTATCGAAAGGTTTGCTGTTGCTGCAGGGATAGAAAGAGTCAAAGTTTTCGATCCTCACGACATGGAAGAAACAAAAAAGATGCTGGAGCAAGAGATCAAAACTTCATCCCCTTCTCTTCTTGTTGCAAGGCGCCAGTGTATCCTGACCGACCGAGATAGAGAAATAAGAACATTTCAGGTAGTACCAGATAAATGTAAAGCATGCGGAAACTGTTTAAAGCTCGGCTGTCCAGCCATAGAAAAGAATGAAACCGAGGATAAAAATTGGCTCGCTTCGATTAATACATCGTTATGCTCTGGGTGCTCTCTATGCGTACAGCTCTGTCCCTTCGATGCGATTGAGAGGTAACTACTTTTTCTTTTTTAATATACCGCCTATATCACCAATGCGCTCGATTGAAGCCTTAGCTGCATCGATGTTCTCACGCTGTATTGCGAGAAAAATCTCTTTTCTGTGAACTTTTATATCCTTTGGCGCATCTATTCCAAGTTTGATGGAATCACCTTTTATATCAATAACGGTTATCTCAACTTCATCTCCTATCATGATACTCTCGTTGAGTTTCCTGGTAAGCACCAGCATCAGCACGTCTCCGCAATTTTCTCTTTCTCATTTCTCATTTCTTCCAGGAGATAATGCTTTATGGAATACTCATCATTCTTTGAAATCACCTGTTTTGCTACCCGTGTTTTTCTGTTTACCACGATCGGACCCATGAGATTTGCGGAGATCTTGGCAGGATCTTCAGGCACAGTTATAATGGCAAAATCCAGGAGATCTTTCTTTGATTCGAGATTCATTGCCTTCAGGTCCGACTCATTCATACTTAGCTTGTAATCTTCCTTGAAAAGCCTCGGGTCAATAAGGAGAAACGCAAGCTCTGGAAACTTGGCAGCCTGCAGCCAGTAGAAGGGTCCTTCCTTTGAATCGAGGAGGTAGTAATCATGAATATCCTCAAATCCTATGATTCCCTCCGGAAAAGTAACTTTCTGTCGTTCATCAACCTCAATCTCTCCATACGGTTTGGTCTTTAGCTTCATCGATAGCTCCTTACCTTAAAAAATCTAAAAGTGTTGGCTGTATGATTCGTGCAGAAACCCCCAACGCAGCCTGGTACGCAACCTCTAATTGCTTCAGGTTTGTTATTGCTTCGGCAACATCTATATCCTCATTCCTTGAAAGTATCTCTTCAATATTCGTCTGATCCTGGACAATACGATTCCTGACCAGATCAAGCCTGCTCGATTTAGCTCCGAGCTCGGCCCTGTATTTCAATATGTTGTCGAGTGCCAGATCTATGCCTCCCAGGGATCTGGAACCGACATCCTCAACATTATTCATGTAAAGAGAGTCCCTGAGCCGCTTCACCATATCAAATACAGTACCTCCAAAACGACGGGCCGTTGGATCCAGATTATTTGGAGCGGTCTTTCCTGAAAGCACCCCTATATCCTGCATAACCGTGCTACCCTCAATATCTTCTATCCAGATATCTCTGGCAGACGATGTTTCTATAATGATTCCACCGTTCATACGGTTGACAGAAGCACGCACCGGAACATCTGCACTGTTGATACGGTTTACAATCATCTCTATATTGTCACCGGCCTTGAATCCCACTTCTACCCCGTTTATCTTCACGGTCGAATCCATACTCACCACATAATTGGTAGCATCAACCGATGAAAACAGCGAAGAGTTCTCTGCCCAGAACACTTCATTTCCCGGTACATTGATAGCCATGATATCTCCCTGACCGATTTCTCTATTCATATCTCCCAGGTCTCCAAAATACTCCACCTTGTCTATAACCTGTGTTCCTGCATACTTTGAAAAGGTCTTTGTTACCCTGAATGGATCTTCAAGGGTATCGTTTCCTGCAAAAATAGCCTTTCCCTTGTATTTTGAATTAGCAATATGGATAAGCTCTTCGAGAAGCTCCTCGATCTCCACCGCTATCTTTGCCCTGTCATCCTTGGTGTAGATCCCGTTTGCTCCCTGAACAGCAAGCTCTCTGATACGCTGCAGGGCATCGGTAGCGCTTGCCAGAGCGCTGTCTGCATAATTAACCCTGCTCTTCCCATCATCTATATTACGCTCCCACTGCTTGAGCTCAAAAAGCGCGCGGTTGTACAGAATAGAGTGGCTCACCTGAACAGGGTTCTCTCTCGGCATTCTCGACTTTTTCCCTGTTGATATGTTATTCTGAAGGTGTACCATCTGATCTGCATTGCGCTTTACAATGTTCACCAGATTATCGCCCATCATTCCGTGCGTTATTCTCATCTTTTAGCTCCTGCTATGTATGTTATATCCTGTTTATCAGCCACTCTATCATCTTATCAACCTCAGCAACAAACCTCGCTGCAGCAGCGTATCCGTGCTGGAATTTGACCAGGTTCACCAACTCTTCATCGATGTTAACACCTGAGATCGACTTTCGGAGGTTTCCAAGATTCTCGACAATCAGCTCTCTATTCTTTTGCTCATCCACGGAGGTCTCCCCCTTTAATCCTGTCTGAGCGATGAGCGTCTGATAAAACTCATTAATTGTGGTACTCTTTCCTATCATCACCCTGTCAAACCTTATGCTTGCCACCTTCAGCGCATTGTCTCCGTTACCGGCACCATGGCTGACATCTGGTATACCATCTCCATCAGTGTCTGTACCGGTACTCGCTGCAATGGATTCAACCTCCCCCAGTACCGAATCATCAAGAGCCATCCATGAAGATGGATGAAGCCACTGAGTTACCATGAAATCATCGGATATTCTAGCTGACATATCCACTGCCCCGCTGTCAAAAGCTCCGGCTTCACCGTTTTGATTCAGTATACCTGAATAGCCAACAAGAAAGTCTCCGGAGTCCTCAATATGTGAAAGATAAAACCGCGGTGTGTCGGCCTTTACAACGAGCCTGCTGTCAGAGTTTATGTGCAGCTTCAGATCAGCCCCTGCATTGTTAACCTTTGTAATGATATCAAACACCGTATCGTTTCGAGTATACTCCACTTCAATACCGTTGTTCAGTGTTATAGTTCCTGCTACACCCACAATGTCATCGCTTTTAAGCCTGTTGGTACCTGTGATCCGGAAAATAGCCGTTCCGTCTATACGGCCATCACGATCAAAATCGAAATCTCCAAGCGGGCCTATTGAGGCAGGCTTCTCTCTGAAAAAATCCAAACCGGTCCTCAGGTTCAGTCCAAATCCTCTTCTGTGTACTGAATTGACAAGGTCTATCAGATTAAGTGCAAAAGTATCAAGTGAATCGATCTGATATTTGAGCTCCAGATCACGTGCATCAAGCAGAGCACGCATCTCACCTGCCTGCACTTTGAGCAGAGAATTATCAACCTCCCAGTAAATGTCTGAATACCCTTCATTAAGCGGGTTCTTTAGTAATAAGAGCCTTTCATGGTGCTTTCCCTGCACCAGATGTTTCCCGCCGATAAACACCATAAACTCGTCTTTATCGCTTCTTCCTATCCTGATATCGGCGAGCTCGGAGAGCCTTTCAACAAGAAGGTCTCGACGGTCCCAGAGGTCGTTTGGATTATCTCCGCTTGCCTCAGAACGCAATATCTCACCATTAAGACGAGCGATCTGAGCTGCAAGTGAGTTGATCTCTTCAACTCTCATCTCAATTGTACGCTCGATGTTGTCTCGAATCGTTCTCAGCGCCTGGTAATTGTGATTTATGTGCCTCGTGAGTGCAAGACCGTATTCACGCACAGCTTCTCTTGCAGAAACCTCTTCCGGGTTATTTGCGAGCTCATGCCACGATGCCCAGAATTTATCGAGTATGGTCATGATGCTCTTATCAGTAGGCTCATTGTGCACAAGTTCGACCTGATAGATCCAGTCACTCAAAGATCGCCAGTATGCAAGACCGTTCTTTTCACTCAATATCCGGTCTTCAAGAAGCATATCCCTCGCACGGAGTATCTTTTCGATCTGTACACCCTGACCGATCTGCCCGGGTGTCTGCTCTCTGGTAAGCCCTGGTATGTACAACGGGTCAAAGACCTCGAGAGTTACTTTCTGGCGAGAATACCCTTCAGTCTCAGCGTTAGATACATTATGACCTGTGACATAGAGTGCCGTCTGATGAGCGAGAATACCTCTTTTTCCTATTTCTATTCCTGTAAAAGTAGAAGACATGTTCGCCTCACTATACCTTTGTATCAAGAACCAGAGAAGTGTTGCTTCCCTGACCCCGCTTCTCCTCTCCATTTATACAGTAAGTTTTATGATCTGCCCCGCTTCCCTGAAAGAGTGAGATGGAGAAATTAATTACTTCGAGGCTGGTATTGAGCAGCGTTGCTATCTGCTGGTTGAGTGTCTTCAGATTCTGCACGACCGTCATAAGCTCGTGTGCACTATCCATCAGTCGCTTCTTATGTGATTCAGGGTAATCTTTCACAATATCTCTCATGGGAGCGTTTTCTTTAAATCCCAGACGATATAACAGATCGACCCTGAGCTTTTCGGCAGTGCCAATACTCTCCAGCACCTGCTCTGACCGCTTGAGCTGCTCTCCAAGCCCCTCCCAGTCCTGTGCAAGAATAAGCTCAAGCTTATTCTGTTCACAGGATACAAGCTCTCTATGGTTTGCTATCAGTATATCGAGAACTATAAAAAGCTCCTTTAGCTCCTTTTCCATACATCACCTCGAAGTTTTCCTTACTTAAGTTTCGGATGATTTTTTTATTTTGTTAGTTGAAATAAATATGAGGTATTAGAAGAAGGTTGTTTTTTTTAATCTTTAAGAGTTTGATTGATTTTGTTTAATAACTTTTCCATTTCCAAATAGCTTGGGCTTTCCTCGTGAGGCGCATCCTGGTCTTTTGGGCAATTCAAACCATCAAACAATGCCTGTTTTGCTTTTCTCCATTCTCTTTGAGCAACATAACTCTCAGCCAGAAATTTGTACACAAAGTGCTTTCTCTCATCGTTAGGTCTCATATCCATATATTTCTTTGCTTTGAGGAGGTAGTGAATAGATTCTTCATTATTTCCTCCAAAGAGTTTGGGAAGCATGTAGTACATCCGTCCAAGAATTAGATAAGCCCCGCCATCATCATATGAGGGATCGAGGGCTATTACCCTGTTGCAGAGCTCTTTTATTGTATCAGCGGCTGTAAAGGAATCTATACTGAAAAACGCATTTGCTTTCTCTCCTACTAAAACAGCTTCCCAGTAGTAGAACCGGGCGTCTTCTCCCAGAATTTCCTGAGCTTCCTTAATTGCCTGAAGCCCCTTTGCAAAAACCTCAGCCTTATTCTTATTGTCCTGAGTATAGTACGTAGCTTTTGTCCAGTAACATCGTGCGATGAGGATATACACGTGCTTTTTCTCTTGAGGAGAGACTATAGCCTTGATTTCATTCAAGTAGGTGATTGCTTCTTCAAGCTTTCTCTGTTTATAGAGATCTACTCCTCTGTCAAGTGGTGAAGCCGTAAGGATTGTTGAGCAGATTACAAACATGAATAGAAACCAGCATATCCTTTTCAAGATCTTTCTCTCCATGTTCATAGAAATAGTAAGTGTAAATATATTATATTCTCTCACTAATGCAACACTTGTCCTCTTAGTGGTGTATTTGTAACTTAATGGTGGATGAAATCAAAGCGTGAATTCACAGGTTTTATTAGGTGGTCGCTCCTTGCAGCCGGAACACTCTCACTCGCAATAGGCATAGTAGGAATATTTTTGCCGCTTTTGCCCACAACCCCTTTTGTTCTTCTTGCAGCAATACTCTATGCGAGAAGCTCAAAGCGGTTCTATAATTGGCTCCTGTACAACAGGCTTTTTGGACGGTATATCAGAAATTATCTCGATGGCAAAGGGATACCGCTCCTTGCAAAAGTGATATCCATCTCTCTTCTGTGGATCACCCTTGGCAGTTCAGCAATTTTTTTTGTTTCAATGCTTATTATCAGAATCATCTTATTATTAGTAGGGATAGGTGTGAGTATCCATATTCTGCTTATTCCAACTTTGAAGGTGGATACAGATGAATAAAATCAGGTGTGCAGTAGTGGGTTTGGGAAGGATAGGAAGTCTTTTGGAACAGGATACGCTTCGGGAAAAACCAGCAACACACGCAGGTGTGATTGCACAAAATCCCAACTGCACGCTTGTCGGAGGGTGCGATATAGACATAGAGCGGCAGAAACTCTTTTCCAGTACATGGAACTGCAAAAATGTATACTCCGATGTGGTCACTATGATTGGTGAAACAAAACCCGATATTTTGCATATTGCAACTCCAGAGCAAACACATCTCGATATTGTCAAAAAGGCAGTTGCTTCTGGCATGAAAGTGATTATATGCGAGAAGCCTCTTGCTGAGAACAAACAGGATGCCTCTGCGATTGCGGATTTCCACTCTTCAGGGCAGACAACTATAGTAGTAAACCACGAAAGACGCTACTCACAAGATTACAGGATGGTGAAAGATCATATTACCAAGAAGGATTTTGGAAACCTCCTCTCTTTAACAGCAAAACTTTATATGGGGAAAAACAGAAGGGTAAACGACATCCTGCTCGACGACGGCACTCACCTTATCGATATCATACATTTTTTAATCGACACAGAGCTCAAAAAATCAAATGTTGAAAAGTATTCTAACAAGAATCAGCAATCCCTCTATATTGTGGCAAATACAGGTGAGATTCCTGTTGTCATCGAGGTTGCGTCAGGGAGAGACCATGTCGTGTTCGAGCTCGACCTTTCCTTCTCTGAAGGAAGAATCAGGGTTGGAAACGGTATATATGAAGAGTATGAAAGCGGTCCTAGCCCTTTTTATGAAGGAATGAGGTCTCTGTTAAAAAATGATGTGCCAAGACCGTTTCCCACAGGCTACTTCTCCAATATGATGGCTGACACTGTTGAGTGTGTGGGGGATAAAAGCAGGGAGCCTGTTTCTTCTGCGATTGACGGCTACAAAGCCATCGCATTCATCGATTCTGTGAAAGATGAATTTTATAGAGTTTAAAAATCGTTTTTAGTACAATCCCAATTCCGTGAAAAGCAACTATTTCTCCTTTTTTTTCCTTACAAAATGTGAAAAAATTCCATAAATATACCGAAAAAATAAAAGACCGTGTATTGTAGATAAATTTTATTTTTGTGCTATATTATATAGGGTTTGGGCGAATCAAATAGAATAGGGCGTATAGAGGAGGTAGAAACAATGAAACACAAATTATTTATAATTTTACCACTTGTTTTTGCGGCACTAATTTTTGCATTTATAGGATGTGGAGGCGGCGGCGGTAATGGCACCACACCGCCTGATGATGGAAACGGTGGTAACGGAGGTGACACAACCGCACCAACAGTTCAAACGCTCTTTCCCGCAGACGAGGCAACGGGTGTTTCGCTCAATACAAATCTTATTATCACATTCGATGAAGCAGTGACCATTGGGACAGGAAATATCTCGATTTATGATTCGTCTGACGACTCCCTGCTTGGAGGAGCAGCAATAGATGTGGCATCAGCTCAGGTGACAGCTGTAGGGAGTGACACATTTGTCATAGATCACCCAACCGATTTTACCTCACCAAATAGTTATTACGTTCAGATCGATGCGGGTGCATTCAAAGATGCAGCAAACAATAATTTTGCAGGAATAACTGACAAAGAAACATGGGACTTCACAGCTGATGGAGCTTCAGACGGTGTGGCTCCATCATACACCGATCTCTTCCCTGCAGACGGTGCTACAAACATAGCGCTCAATGTAAACCTTGTCATTACCTTTGATGAGCTGGTTATTCCCGGTACAGGTACTATAAATATATATGATGCTGATGCAGGTCCTTTGCTTTTCGAAGCCATCGATGCAACTTCGGCACAGGTGACCGGTTATGGGACAGATACCTTAACAATTGATCCCTCGAGTGATTTTTCTGCTACAACCAATTATTACGTGCTAATAGATTCAGGGGCTATCAAGGATATGGCAAATCAAGATTTTCCTGGGATAACGCTTGACACAGAGTGGAACTTCCAGACAGGTTTAACCACTGACAGCACTCCTCCTTCCATTTCAGTGCTCTCTCCGCTGGATGATGCAACAGATGTGCTGCCCACTGCAAATCTCGTCATTACTTTCACTGAGCCGGTCTTTGTAGATGCAGGCAATATAACTATCTATGATTCGACTGATACTCTATTTGAAGCAATAGATGTTGCTTCAGTGCTGGTGACAGGTTCAGGTACAGACACCATTACTATAAATCCGACAGATGATTTTACAGAATTAACAAACTACTATGTGCTTGTCGATCCTGGTGCCTTCAAGGATGGTGCAAACTATGACTTTGCAGGAATAACGAGTTCTGCATCGTGGAACTTTGGTGTGAGAGACAATACACCGCCAGCTATTTCCACGGTCTATCCTGCTGATGGGGCAACCGCTGTTCCAACCAATACAAACCTCATCATCGTTTTCTCAGAGGCGGTGGATGTCGATACAGGGGCAATATATATCTATGATAACGATAATGTCCTTAAAGACACAATTGATGTTGAAGCAGACATCGATAAGATTTCTGGCGTAGGCACAAACACGATAGTAATAGATCGTGATAACCTCACATATTTAAGTGCCTCATTAAACCATTATGTACAGATCGATGCCGGCGCCTTTGTGGATATACCTATAATTGGTCCAGCCAATTCTTTTGAAGGGATACTTGCTCCTGATACCACGACATGGAATTTCCAAACTGTTGGTGGTGCTGATATAACCGATCCACTGATCAGCTCGCGGATACCTTCGATTGGAGCAATAAACGTCCCGCTCAATACAAACCTTCAGATTACATTCGATGAGGTGGTTTTTATAGACAGCGGGAATATAGAGATATATGAAGTTGGATATGGCTTGAGAGAATCTATTGATGTGACCTCTTCTAAGGTGACAGGATCGTGGACCGATACGATCTCCATAGATACTGCAGATTTTCCAACTCCTATGATGTTTTACTGGGTACAGATTTCTGAAACTGCTTTCTACGATATTTCAGGCAACTATTTTGCAGGAATAACAGATGCATCATGGAACTTCATGACAGGGAGTGGTGCAGATACATCGCCACCATCTATCTCAACCATTTCTCCTGCTGATGACGCAACAGATGTTGTACTCGTTTCAGACCTTGAAATTACCTTTGATGAGGTTGTAAATGCTGGAAGCGGCAATATAAGTATCTACAAATCGGGTGATCCGGATACTCTGATAGAGCAGATAGATGTAGGCTCTGCTCAGGTGACAGGTCTCGGTACTGCCAATATCACTGTAGCGCCAGCAAACGAATTCGACGCTTCAACAGATTACTACATACAGATCGATTCGACTGCATTCAAGGATGTAGCAAACAACTATTTCACAGGGATATCGGATACCACCTCATGGAGCTTCACCACAGAGATCGGGGAGCTCCTCACAGACTCGTTTGACTACGGCGTAACGAGTGCAAACCTCGACGGATCAACTACAGGTAGCATACCTCATCCCATCGATAATCCGCCTGACACCGAATTCACAAGTCCCTGGGATGCGGTTGGTACCATCACAGACACAGTGGTTCAGTATGACAATACAACGGGGTTAAATAAAACTAACTATTCAACCGGTTCAGGTGGAAGCGCAACAGCACAAAACGATACAAACGGCGGGGGAATGGAGCAGGGTTTCACAGCAGGTGCTGTTACTGACGATGGTGTGATGTACTTTGGGTTTATCGTTAACCGCCTCACCACGACTGATAATCCTGACACAGGTCCCGGTATCCTGTTCTATAACGGTACTACTGCCCTGGGAGGCGTATCTTTTACAGCCAGAAACAACCCAAGCGCTAAATACAATGTAACTCTTGATGGAGGGGGTGTATCTACTGCTGCTCTCATGAACAATGCGTCAAACGGAACTGCATATTTGATCATCATCAGGTATGATTTTACAAACGATACCCTATACGGATGGGTTGACCCCGATGTCTCGGCTGCTGAGCCTGCACCGGATGCAACTCTTGACCTCTCCGGGTCACCATGGGCAAACATCGATAACGTGGCGATCGATCAGAACTGGCGTGGTATTGCGCCACCTACCAATACTTACAGAATCGATGAGATCAAGGTCACGAAATCGTGGGGACTGCTGGCAGAATAAAAGGTGGTACAATAATGAGATAAACAAAACCGGCCAATTTACAATTGGCCGGTTTTTTTATTACTCTTTTGCTTCCTTTATCGAGGCTTTCGTTTCTTTTATAACACGCTCTGCAGTGAATCCGAACTTCTCACGCAAATCCTTGTATGGTGCTGAAGCACCAAAGGAATCCTGGGAGACAATCCTGCCCTTTTCTCCTGCATATCTGCACCAACCCTGAGAAATTCCGGCTTCAATAACTACGCGAGCTTTTACAGAAGGAGATAGTACTTCCTTTTTATATGTTTCTGACTGGGCCTCGAAAAGCTCCCAGCTTGGCATGGACACAACCCTGCATTTTATCCCATCTTTTTCAAGTAGCTTCTCTGTCTCAAGCGCAAGGGATACTTCTGAA
>CP070841.1:3202532-3215519 GCA_020342115.1 Spirochaetota bacterium | reverse complement strand
CCTGCACCGAACATGAGAATAGGCTTGCCATCTTTGATCTGTCCCCTAAGTTTTTTAAGGACTTCATCTCGTGTATATCGTTTAGCCATGAACACCCCTCTTTTTGGAAATTACAATCCGAAACACCGAAGCTCTAAAGCTTCACCCATTTAGGAATCTTCACCGGTAAGTTCTTAAAATCCTGACAGACTTTTACGACTGCAGGTTCAACCGGCGTACGCTCTATACTTGATGCTCCGAGGTATCCCACCGCTTCTGTAGCCTCGAGCACTGGCTTTGTGGTTGCCGGATCGGCCATTATACCGCCATGTGTTACGGCTATAAAATCTTTTTTTGGCCGAACCTCCTTTGCAGCATTGATCAGTTCTGTTGTTACCTTGATACTCTCCTCCGTGGTCATGACAGTCTCCGCACCGATCAGACCGCCGGCTGTGAGTCCAACATGACATGCCACAATGTCGACTCCTGCCTTGGCGACCATCTTCGCTTCTTCAGGTGTAAAGCAGTAGCCGATAGTGAAGTACCCAAGATCGTGGATGAGCTTGAGAATCTCGGCTTCTTTCGAAAAACCGAGGCCAGATTCCTCGAGGTTCTTACGGTATTTAGAATCGGCATCGATCAATCCGACCGTTGGGAAGCTCATGAAGCCCGATACACCGATATCCCAGAGCTGCTTGCACCAGTGGTCCCAGATCATTCGTGAGTCCTGCGCACAGAAACCAGCTATGACAGGGGTTTCCTTTACCATGGAGCAAACCTCTGGTGCATATTCCAATACCATCTCATTATTCCTTCCAACAGGCATCAATCCCGAAAGAGAACCTGCACCGTAATGCCTGAAACGTCCGGAGTTATAAACACCGATGATGTCCAGGCCACCCTTCTCTTCGAGCTTGGCGGTGAAACCATCACCTGCGCCTCCAAGGATAATCGGCTTCCCCTGCTTAAGGGATTTTTTGAGTCTTGCGATGAGTTCTTCTCGCTTGTACCTCTTTGCCATAGTACACCTCCTATTTTATATTGTTGAAAAATCTTGCGGTAAGTGTTATCAGGAATGCTATTAACATTGGTGAAATGCCAGCAGTTTTTAATTGAGATGTAACTCGATTAACCTTTATGCTAAGCATTATACAGATTTAAACAATTTTGTCAAGTAATACTTATTATTTTTGACTTACTTTTCGATATTTGTAAGGTTACATTCAAAATTTTACTATTTCAGGAAGATTCTGATGACTGCCCTTTTTCCATTTTCCAGATAGCATTTCGTCAAGGAGCTCTGCCATAAGGTCGGCAAACTCAGGCTCGTTCATGTGACTATCGACTATAAGGACATCCAGATTTGTCTTACTGCGATCTATTGATTCTCTCAGTCCTTTTACGAAGTACTGAGATCTCCACGACCATTCCTTACGCTCAGGATCAGAAATCCACATCGGCGCAGGACAATCTTCCGCCCATCCGAGATCGGGGTTCTTCCCGGCAGTATCGTACGCACCCCATCCCTTCATCGGAACACAGATCGCAGTCGGGCTCTTTGCCTTATTGAGCTTGCCTGCAATATGCTTTGCAATCTGGTAGGCTTCATCCAGTGAAGTGCCAACAACCGTCACCGTTGGATTGTGAACCTTTATAGCCCGTCCCGGGATGTCAAGCTCATCCTTGTAATGTGCCGGGACAGAATCTGGTGTGGTAAAGTTAATGACATCAATACCGCCTGGTGCGACAACCTGTGGAATTCCAGCCTTGCCAGCTGCTGTGAGGCGGTCAGGGCCTGCACTGAGAACCCCACCGAGCATAAAATCGACAATCTCGTGAGTAGTTATATCGAGCATCCCGACGATAAAACCATCTGCAATCAATTCCTCCATCGATTTACCGCCACTTCCAACGGCATGATTGATCATCACATCAAAGCCTTTATCTTCAAAATATTTCGAAGCCCGGAGTACTGCAGGTGTTGTCACTCCAAACATCATGCACCCTATAAGCTGTTTTTCAGCTGTCTTTTCGACCTCAGGAACAGATGCCATGCCAACAATCGCACCAGCAGCATTGTTGAGAACCGCTCGTGTCACCTTGTTGAGACCAACCTCTGCAATTGGATAAACCATGCAGATATCCTTTGTCCCGACATAGGGTCGAACATCTCCAGATGTCATTGTGGAAAGCATTACTTTCGGAACCCCAATAGGCAGAGCCTGCATAATACGGGTTGCCATACTCGTACCCATGGAGCCTGCCATGGAAATAATCCCGTCCATCTCCCCCTTCTCCAACAGTTCAGTTACTATTTTGGTTGCTCCATCAACAATGATATCACTCGCCTTTGCCCTCTCCATGGAAAATATCTCATTCGTACTGCTACCGATCTTTTTCACAACATCACTCACATGGATATCAGCCCAACCTGCTTCCTTCCCAACACTGAGCTCCAGGATGGTCGGAGCACCGCCAGCAGCTTTTATTCTATCCGCAATAAACTGGATCTCTTTACCCTTGGTATCAAGGATTCCAGCTACTACTATTTTGACCTTTTTTGCCATAATTACCCCCTTTTTACCAAAAATACTATTTTACGCCCTTCCATTATAAACGACAAACTCGCAAATCACAACTGTAAATTTCTAATTATGAAATAACTGCACAAAGTGCAAAAAGACCCACTTATCTGTAGCAAAGTGCTGCTTCATACATTGATTCAACACTCTCAGGAGGAATATCTGCCTGTATATTATGACTCGGTCCAAAAATATAGCCCCCTTGCGGACTCATGATGTCAACCATTCTCTTCACCCTGTCTCTAATCTGCTGCACGGATGCAAATGGAAGAAAGTTCTGAACATCCATACCTCCCCAGAACACAATAGCGCTCCCAAACTCCTTTTTTAAAGATGCTGGATCCATATCCGGACATGACTGCTGAACAGAATGAATTATATCAACGCCGGTATCTATTATATCTCTCAGCAAGGGACGAAAGTTACCACAGCAGTGAAGGGCAAGTTTTGCGTCCGTGTACTGTTTAATAAAATCGAAATATTCTCTATGATAAGGCTGTATCATTTCACGATACAGCGTTGGAGAGATGAGCGGACCTAGTTGCCCGCACATATCATCCGACACCTTGAAAATATGAAGGAATATACCAACCTCTGACAGGAAATTTTTTACCCTTTGCTTTTGAATATCTGTGATAATCCTTAAAAGTTTGTGTGCATACTGTTTATCAGTACTGAGGTCAATGAGAAATTTCTCAAAACCGCGTAAGTACCAGCACCGTTCAAAGAGTTGTGCCGATGTCATATTTCCGACAAGTGCAAAATCTGTATGATGAAATTGATACTCTGCCTTTTCTCTGATTCCTTCAGTGTAGCCGGGATCATCAGTATCTAGTTCTAGATACTGCTCAATCTCATAGATTTTTGTCTCTGCCAGAGGAAATCTCACTATGTCGTAATATGCCCCACCGGCTGAAGGCCTGTAGGTAATCCCCCATTCATCGATAAAACTCCCATCATCAAAAACGACCTCTTCTCTATTCTTTGGCTTTCCGGGTCTAAT
The DNA here is from genome assembly GCA_020342115.1 of Spirochaetota bacterium. Lineage (GTDB taxonomy): Bacteria > Spirochaetota > B62-G9 > B62-G9 > DRHN01. Next base: position 3,211,955 of record CP070841.1, on the reverse strand, counting down.
ACCCCTCAGATCAATACTGTACTTCAGCAATATCTCCTCAGGAACATCAACATTCTGAAACCTCTTCTGTATGATAATCGTATTATCTGACTCTTTCCTGTTTACACCAAGATACTCCTGAAGGGAAACGAGCGCAGTCCGATTCATTGTACCCACACTGATTGAACCGAGATCAATCGGCACACTGTCAGGTTCCTTGTGTGTGACACTCTTGAGAACCCTTTCGCGTGAGGTCATGAAATTCCTCCCTTTACAGTAATAATCTATTATACGTTACACTGGATTGAATCATCGGCGAGAAAAAAATCTTAAGGCACATAACTCATCGGTAACAAACAAAAAGGTGGTATATAAGGCTATTTTTAGTTTATACTGGGCAGTCATTACACTTTTTTTATATAAAAAATAGCTTTTTATTCGAAACAAAAGACATCAAAGAATCAGATGCAAATACCTGGATAACAGAAAGCTTTTTTCAAAAGGAAAGCACTCACACATATCTGGCATCAGGCCATTTCTGATTCGGTGTGTTCAGTATACTTAGCATGATCGAGAAGCTCGCCGAGCTCATCCTGGTTGGTAATCTTGATGACAAATATCCATCCATCACCATAGGGGTCCTTGTTCACTGTGTCGGCAGCATCTTCAAGAGCCTTGTTTGCCTCGATTACTTCACCCGAGAGAGGTGTGACCAGGTCAGATACAGATTTCACCGACTCAATTGATCCGATTACGTCTCCTTTATTTACCTTTTTACCAATTTCAGGGAGCTCCACGAAAACAATATCCCCAAGCTCGTTCTGTGCGTAATCCGTAATTCCCAATTTTGCCTTGTCTCCCTTAACATCTGCCCACATATGATCTTTACTGTACACTAATGATTCAACACTCATTATTTGCTCCTTGTTATATTCTCACGTTATTTTAATAAATTGTTCGTCACTGAACAACCCATTTTATCAATCCTTCAGTGTTTCTCTTATGCTCTTCACTATCCTTGCCGGATTCGGAACATTTTCATCCTCGAGTGGATGGGCCATCGGTGGAGTAATATCATAACTCGATATGATTCGAACCGGGCATTTCATGCTCTTGAAAGATACCCGTGTAATCTCATGTGAAATATGACTGGCATATGAGCCTGTATAGAATGCCTGAAGCACAATAGCTGCCCTCCCGGTTTTATTTACAGACTTCCCGAGTGTGTCCACATCCAGAGGAACAAGAGTCCTGGGGTCTATAACCTCCACCTGCACACCATCCTCCTTCTCCAGTATCTCAGCAGCTTCCAGTGTTCTGCTTACCATGTTGGATAATGCCACCACTGTGATATCCTTCCCCTTTCTGGCAATCCTTGCCTGACCAAAAGGTATCGTGTATTCCTCATCAGCCGGAACCACTGCCTTTTCGAGATATACCCACTGATGCTCTATAAAGAACACCGGGTTGTCATCTCTGATCGCCGTCTTCAGAAGACCCTTCATGTCATAGGCGTTTGACGGCATTACTACTTTCAGTCCGGGAAAGTGTGTGATAATTGCCTCCAGACTCTGTGCATGCTGTCCTGCATAGCCCTTTCCACCTCCTACAGTTGCCCTTATGGTCAGTGGCACCGAGGATTGACCTCCAAACATGAACCGTGCCTTTGCTGCCTGATTACCAACCTGGTCCATTGCCTGAAGGACAAAATCTATGTACATAAGCTCTACCACAGGCCTCAGCCCAACCATCGATGCACCGACCCCTGTGCCAATAATCGCTGATTCTGATATTGCGGTGTTAAAGATCCTTTCCCTACCAAATATATCGAGCAGTCCAAGAGTTGCCTGGTAAGCACCGCCCTGTTCTGCAATATCCTCCCCCCACAGAACAACCCGTTTGTCACGAATCATCTCTTCAGTAAGCGCTTCCAGAACAGCATGCCTTGCAAGGATCCTGCCTTCGCTGTCACGTGGAAACTTTCTCGGTTTCTTGAGAAGGTTTACTGTCTTGTACTTATCTCCTATATCATTGGTGTTAGTATCTGAAAAAACTCCAAACATAATATCCTTTATATCAGGATCTTTACTCTTCGCAGCTAGAACGGTAAGTTCATGCAGCTTCTGATATGCAGACTCCCACTCCGCCTCTGCCTCTTCTGCGGTGAGTATACCACAATCGGCAATCTCGCCCTTGAACCATTCAACAGGATCATGCTCCCGCCATGCCTTTTTCTCTTCTTCTGTCCTGTACAAAGTCCCCTTGTCTTTGAAGTTATGACCCCAGAAACGGTAGGTATTTGCTTCTATGAGAACAGGGCCCTTTCCCTGTATACAAAGCTCTTTTGCTCGCTGTATTGCATCCCGCACACTGAGGATGTTCATCCCGCACACTGTCTCTGCATGCATGGCAACATCGTTGTATCCAGCACCTCTCTGGGAAAGATACTGGATGCCTGTCACCTCACCTTTTTGCTGACCGGAATACCCATACTGGTTGTTCTCCACATAGAATATGATAGGAAGGCCTTTCTCAAACTGTGCCATTGCTGCAAAGTTCATTGATTCATGAGCAATGCCATTGTTCATAGCACCATCACCTATTGCACAAAGAACGATTCTGTTCTCTTGCTGTTTCATGACTGTAAGGGCCGCTCCAGTTGCAATCCCCAAACCACCGCCCACAATTGCATTCGCGCCAAGATTACCGACAGAAAAATCGGCAACGTGCATTCCTCCACCTCTCCCTTTGCAGTAACCTGCCTGTTTGCCCAAAATCTCTGCCATCATCCTGTAGAGATGGTAATCGATAACAGCCTCGAGTGCTGTCCCATATTTATCTGTTGAAAACTGGTTCTCACTGGCTGTACTCAGAACCTTCTTAAGCTCATTATCATCCATTTCATGGTAGGCAAAGTATCCTTTTGCAATACAGTGCCCGTGAGCACGGTGATGGGCTGTTATGTAATCCTCCTTATTCAGGGCACTCATTGCCCCCACCTGAGCAGCTTCCTGGCCATAGCTTAGATGTGTGGAACCCCTGAACTCATATCCATCATGAGGTACTAGGCTCTTGTTCTCTAGGTCTCGAACTGTAAACTCAAAAGCTCTCTGGTATAGCATTGCCCTATAGATCATCAGTACAACCTCTTCAGTAACCAGACCCTTATCCAGCTCATCCTTGAGCCTTGGATTATACCGATTAATAGTGATTTCAGGAAACTTTATTCTCACTACTTCATGTTTGCACGGTTTTACATCAATTACTTTCATACGATTCTCCTTGAATTATTTTCTCGCAATTCTCTCCTCTTTATTAAACCAAGATATTTGCTGAACAGTTACTATATTTACTTTTCCAAATTCAATGTCTCACTATTTCAGTGCTTCGGCAACAAAGTTCTCCATCTCGTCCGTTGCCTTGCTGAAAGCCTCTGCAGTAGCAATAGTTGACGGATGTGTATTGAACTGAGGTATCTCCAATCCTGCAGGATCGTACGCCTCCCTGAAGTACTGGAACTTATTTAACTTAGCGATTACTTCATCCGGCACCGGCTCTTTCCATGCATCAGGATCAAGCTCAATGTCCTCACAACTATCAATCGCATTGATGTACTTCGGTGGGCATGTGAATACCGCATTCGCCCCCGCAAGCTTCTCAAAATGCCATTGCTCTTCCTTGTCGTTCACCACAGGCCCAGGCCGCATCGAGCAGATCAGCATCTTGCTCGGATATCCCCCCTCCTCAAGATACCTCATCGCCTTCTTGAATATCGCTATGCTCGCCCATCGCTTGTCAGTCTCAGTTATCTCTACTCCTACCCTCTCTGACTCCTTGTCAAAATCTCCAAGCTCTTCATACCTCCCCGTCATAGATGTTATCACACTCCTCCAGTAACTCATATCAACGCCATCACGTCTTGCTATCTCGAGACCATCCTTCACTGCATTCGCCACAGCAACAAACTGAGGTAAAATAAAGGCAAGTGTGCAGTTCGTGGCTATTCCCCTGCTCGTGAGAAACTTCAGTACCCTCACACCCTGCTCAGTACCGGGTATCTTAATCATCACATTTGAACTTAAACTTTTTAGCTCAAGCGCCTGTCGCTTCATCTCTTCCTCATTCTCGTAATCTCTCGGATCTACCTGACCCGATATATACCCGTACTTAAACCCCGTCTGTCTGAATACCCCAAGGTATCTCTCCGCACCACGTTTCACAATCTCTTTGTATGTTCTCCACCAAAGCTCGTGAGCACTCACCTTTTTATCCTTCCTGCGCTGCTCTATTACCCACTCTCTCCAGAATCCCGGATCATCTTTTATTACTGCACCGGACAGGGGCGGATTTGTTGTCACACCCATGAATAATTGATCCATTGGACGGTCTGAAATATAGTAGCTGTCAAGAATCATCTCATCCTCTTCTCTTTCCTCAAGAGGTTTTGATTTTAACCTTGCTTTCTTCCAGGATTCAAATACGAGAGGTGAGGAATCCCACCAGATCTCAAGTGTATCACTTGTTTCATTCATCCGTTGCATAGGACTCTTTGCTTGCATTTGATTGCCTCCAATCTACCTTTTTTCATAAAGTTCGATTATCACATTGTCTGGGCCCTTGAAGTAGCAGATCTTGGGACCATTCTCTCTTGTGACCATTGGTGGAGAGAAAGATTCGTATCCAAGCGATTGTATCTTGTCATATTCTTCATCAACATCTGTAACAAAAAAGGAGATATGAATCAGGCCTGGTTCATTCTGCCTCTTATGCTCTCTGTACCGCATTGCCTTGTTCTTATACTCAATCAGCTCAATGCAACATGGCCCCTTCTTTACCACACAGATATCTAACACTGCATTATCGACACCGACAACCTTGCTTATTTTATCTCCCTCATGGTATGCCCTATAATCAATCTCCATTCCCATGATTTCTGTATAGAACTTCACGGACTTCTCGAGATCTTCCACACCCACACTCACATGATTCAGTTCCTGTATCATGAAAATCCTTTAGTGTTTATAAAATAAATGTTCAAGAAATCTTCTTATCAGGGACAATAGATGCTATGCCTATTTATATCAAAATCCCACCTCAACCCGGAATTCATATTCATCACCCCTGTAGAGTGACTCTTCATATTCCATCGCCCACATCTTATCTGAATAGGTTACCCCTGTTACAAGATATGCGGGAGTTGATCTACCGCAATGGAGCTTTTCAGCTTCCGCATCACTGGGGAACACGATCCTCAAACGCTGCTTTGCCCCCAAAAGCTTTATTCCATAATCTTCTTCATATATCTTATAAAGAGAGCCAGTCAGATCCTTTTTTATTATATCCCGACAGTATTTGATGTTTATATAACGTGTCTCCAGCATTATTGGAATACCGCTTCCATACCTGAGCCGCTTCAGTCTAAGTATAGAATCACCTTCTTCCAGCTCCAACCTCTCACTATATTTTCCATATCCATTGATTATCTTTTTTTCCAATACATCTGTAGAAGGAGAAAGGCCGGCCTGCTCCATATTCTGGGTGAAACTGAGAACCTTCTTCAGGCTTCTCTCCACATGCCTGGCCTTTATAAAAGTCCCTACTCCCTGTATTCTGTTGATCAGTCCTTCATTCCTCAGAATATCGATACACTTTCTCACAGTTGTTGAAGATACGTCGTACTCCTCTTTCAACTCATTTTCAGACAGGAGCCTGTCCCCTTCTTTATATTTGCCTGTCAGAATATCGCTGCGTATAGCATCAACGAGTTGCAGGTACTTTGGTTTGTATATGTCCTGAAGTTCTTTCATATTACTTAACGTATTATGACCTTAACGTACTAAGTTGTCAAGTAAAAAATGGGGACAGATACCATTTTTATTTCCTTTTCTTATCCTTGAATTAAGCTAAAAAATTGTATCTGTTGCTATTTTCAACAACACAAAGCATATGATTATACTACTCCCTTTGGGAGGGGGGTTAGGGTTGGGTATAATTTAAACTCTGTAATGAGCACCTGATCTGTTCATTCATATAAAACCAGGTGCAATTAATTTCACTGACAACTCTCATCATGTCCCCTTTTATTGTCTCCTGAGGTATTGTGTTCCAGGAAATTCAGACAATGCCTCGATCCTTAAACCACTGACCTGCAGCGCTAATTTCTTCTGAAGTTGCCCAACCAAAGCAGTGGAGAATAACACCGTGTGGTTCAGCCATAAAGGCGTGCTCAAGAGCCGAGTAAACTCCATCCTTACCCACTTGCCAGATTTGCAAGCCAGCCAGTATCTTGGAATGGCCAGCTAGCATTTCCTTGGTGAGTACCGACTCAACTGTGATGAACTCTGGGTCAAGGCCCCTTTCAAGGAACTCCTTAAAAGTGGAAGGACCAGGGAAGTTGAAAAAGCTCTTGTATAGTCTGTAAAGAGCTTGCTGAATATCATGATCAGGCGAGACTGAGCCAATGAGTCCTGGTATATCGGCACCGCCACCTATCCTGTGGTAGGTGAACGGTCTTGCAAGCTGCGCATGATGGGCCAATAGGGAAAGATCCTGTCCGAGTAACCAACCGTACGATGGTGGCCACACATCAAGCCAGAGTTCGGTGCGACCATCAGCTGTTTGTTTAATGGCTGCAATCAGACGCTCAATAATAGAATGCCGGAATCGAAGCCATTCCAGAATCGCATTTTGTGTCGCCATCTTACGAAGCATTCTGAAACCTGAGGATAGGCTGACCATCGCCTCTTCTGCAAACGCCCCCGGATTATTCTTGAGAGCCTCAACGTAGCTAATCAGAGAGCTTCGAGCAATCCCAAGATCTATCCCTCGTGCCTTCGCTTTTTCATAGCAAGCATCGCAAAAACACGAGCAGAAGTCGATCAAGCTGTGAGGGACGGGTTCTGGAAACCTAACCCCGTCGATGAATATCACTGGAGGATGGTGCCTCTCAATAGTGTCCTCGACAAGACCCTGGACAAACTGAATAGTGTCAGGTCTGCTTGGACACAACCAGCCTTTCACAAAATCACCTGCGGCGTTCACAACTTGAGTCTCAGGAGCGTTTTCCGCAACCCGTTGACTCAGGAATAAAATCCAAGGAACCACCCTGATGCCATAGGGTTGGGCTGCTTGCTTGAGCGACTCATACGCAACATCTCCATCAAGGCTGGAGTCATCGGCAACTGGTGGCACAAGTCCAGGCGGATAACGATCCGATGTGGTGTGAACATACGCCTCGATACCATGACTCTGTCTGTGTGGGTTGTGCTGTAAAACCGGGGCACGGCCCTTTTTGGTTGTTGTAATGTGATCGAGATAGGAAATCGCCACAAAGATTACATTGGCTCCAATCTCCAAGGCAGCGTTAACAACCGCATCTGCACCCTCATCGTTAACATCGTAGGCATAAACTTGTAAACCTATTAACATTTCAGAGGTTTTTTCCATTATATATGTATATCTCCTTTAGAGTATTTCTCTTAGACCCATCTTCGCAGTCTGATACTTATAATACGCACAAGTAAATCTAGGACAACCGCAACAGCAATCCCAACAAGCACACCGAAGAAAAGAAGATCCGGCCGTAGAAATCGGTAGCCGTGCACTATTATCTCCCCGATACCGCCGGCAGCTGCTGAGAATTCTCCAAGAATTACCAGGTTGATCCCGAGCAGTAAGGTGATTCTCATAGCCCCGATGAGATGAGGTATGGCTGCCGGGAACATCACCCGCAAGCGCATACCCAATTTACTTTCTCCGAGAGTTGAGGCAGCCCGCAGGTATACAAGTGGGGTTGCTTTCAGGGCTTCATGTCCTTCAACAAGCATGAGAAAGAACGAACCCCAAATAGCCAGAGTAATAACCCCTTTATTGTTAGAGCCGAACCAAATAATCATAAATGGCGATAGGACTAACGGTGGTACAGGCTTGAAAATTTGTACAATCGGCTCTATGAAGGTATCTATCACAGGAATCCAGCTTCTGATAAATGTGACAAAAAGGGCCATAATACTGCCCAAGGCAAATCCACAAAGTGCTCGCATCACCGTTAGCCAGATATTGTAGAGCAACCTTGGAGACTCTCTTTGCCACAGCTTTCCTAATTCTACTGGGGTTGGAAGAGCGTATTTAGGCACGAGTTTGAAATATACTAAAGCGAGCCATACTCCCAACCCTATAGCAATACCAAGCGCCCCAAGCAGAAAATTACGCCTCTGTTTCTTTGACAGGCGGATTAAAACTAACCAAGGCTTGGATGTAACTCTTGTCATCCCAATACTCCAATACTATTTTTCTACTGCCCAGCGAAGGAATGTCCTCCGCAGGATATTGATCGTTAGATCAGCCACAGCAGCGAGCAGAGTGATAATCGCGACAACCGCTATCATTTTGTCCAATCTATAGTTGATGCCGAAATGGATCAGGGCATATCCAAGGCCATCCTGGGCTCCGATAAACTCAGATGCAACGGCGGCCGCAAATGATAGAGTCGCTGCATTACGAATCCCCCCGAATAAATGTGGCAGGATGGATGCAAGCACGACGCTTCGATAGATATCACCTTTCGATGCGCCCAAGGTTGACGCAGACCACTGGTACACCTTGGGTACATTCGGGATGGCTTCCGCTGCTGATACGAACACAACAAAGAAGCAGGCAACTGCCACGAAAGCAATTCGAGCGGTTTCCACCAAACCGAACCAGAGAATAAACACAGGGATAAGGGCCATAGACGGGGTAGATTTAGTTAATGAGATATAAGGATCCAAAACTGCGTTAGCGACGCTACTCCATGCAAGAAACAAAGCGCCAGTAACTCCGGCCAGGAGTCCTAAGGAAAGCCCAAGCATCGCGCGGCGAGTCGTGACTACCGCAGCAGATGCTAAAAATTCATAATTCTTCAAGATTACCCGGAAAACACTGGGCATACCTGGAAAGTAGGGGATTAACTTAAAGTACGATGATACATTCCATAAAAACACAAAACTTAATAGACTAAATGCGATCAATAACAAACTACGTACCCTCGTCATACAACTACTCTCCTTCCCTGTTCTGGATACGCGTTTCTACAATCCCTCACCACTGCATTTGCCCTGACAGCAAATATGTGAGCTCAAAAGACAGTGATCTATCGCCAAAAATTGAAAACCCCTTTCTTATAACTTAGTTTGAAAAGGATCGATTAATGTCTGGTACGAGCATTTTTGTCAGTTCGCGGCGAATATCCTGGAAATCTGATTCCATCTTCAATTCTAATTTCCGTGGTCTGTTGAAAGGAATGGCTATTTCTCCAATACATTTTGCTGGGCGCGGGCTTATAACGATCACACGATCGGCTAAAAATATTGCCTCCTCTATGTCATGAGTGACGAACAAGACGGTCTTTTGCTCTCGTGCCCAAAGTTGAAGCAGTTCAATCTGAAGGCGTTCCTTGGTTTGAGT
>CP070841.1:3182919-3202432 GCA_020342115.1 Spirochaetota bacterium | reverse complement strand
AGTATCCGATGAGCTCAAAGAAGGGGGGGACGATCTCTGTGAGGATGTAGAAAGGCATTGAGAAGAGGCCTATGACACCGTACTTCGGATTGAGGATCATATCACTATTCTCGAATATACTTTCCATAAGCCCCATCTGCCACCTTATCCTCTGCCTCGAAAGGACCTTAACAGTTGATGGTATCTCGGTCCAGCATACCGTATCCGTGACGAACGTAACCTTGTACCTCTTCCTTTCCTTTCTCTTAAGCTTATGCAGCTTTACGACCAGCATCATGTCCTCCCCCAGGCTTTTACGCTTATACCCCTCGACCTGAAGAACATCGCTCTTCTTGAAAATACCGAATGCACCTGATATTATCAAAAGGGAATTCATTGCAGCAAGCCCCAGCCTTCCAAGAAAAAAGGCCCTTACATACTCAACACCTTGAAGGATTACAAAGAGATTTTTAGTCAGGCGCTCTTCAAGGAGTCTTCCCATCTGTATGACTGCACCATTTGCGGGTCTTACAATTCCACCAACCGCTGTAGTCCTCTCAGGATCATTGACAAATGGAAGGATGAGCTTTGCAAGAGCGTCTTCGCCAAGAATAGTATCAGCATCGATAGCACAGAAGTAAGGGTATCGTGATACATTGATGCCTGCATTGAGAGCATCCGCTTTACCACCGTTTTCCTTATCTATGACAACAATATTCTTGAATTCTTTTGATATATATATTCCCCGTACCTCTTCAGTGACTATCGAGCGTCTGAAAACATAATCAGTTTTTATCAAATTGAATGCTTTTATGAGTGTTTGAAGGGTGCCGTCCTTTGAGCCATCATTGACCACAAGAAGCTCGTACTCCGGATAACGAACAAAAAGTATCGAACGGACACTCTCCACAATTGTTTTTTCCTCGTTGTACGCTGGCAAAATGATGGATACAGGAGGCAGCAGACGGAACCTGAATGCCTGATCGAGATCAAATGTAAAACGATATTTCTTGGACCGCTGTATCTCCGTAATCGACATTATGAGGATAACAAGGTAAACCGTGTTGATGCTGAAATAGAAGATCATCAGAACAAACAGCAACGAGTAGATTATCTCTCCCAACATGTTCCACCTGCTAGAGAAGCTTTTCAATTAAAGCATATGATGCTCTGTAATTCTCAAGATAGTTTTTATATCCGCGTTTTATGAGGTATTTTACAACTCTGTATGCCACTTTCAATTTATCATCGTCTCTACTGCCAAGATGCCTTATGATTCTCTCCAATATTCCCTGTTCCTGCAGTGTCTGAACAACCATGTCCCGCGCATAACGGTCATCCGAATTCAGTGCCATGAACAGCCCCATGATACCGATCTTCCCGAGTCTTACCAGTGCAGCCGCTGAATTTTTCCTCACATACCAGCTTTCATCCGTAAGGAGAGAAACCAATCTGTCACTTGCACCTTTTATTGCCATCTCACCAATTAGATTGCATGCCACTGCACGCACCTGCCAATCAGAATCGGAGAGTGCGTCGATTATTGTCTTCACAGCAAAAAGATCATTTATCTTACCGATTGCCAGGAGTGAACTTATTCTAAGATCGAGTGAATCACTTTCTTTGTACATTTTTTGTAACACCTCGAGGCTATCTGTAAGCTTGAATTCCGATAAAACCCTGACAAGAAGTATAAGCCGTGACGGTTGAAGTTCCCGTTGTAGTAGAATAGGTTTTATATATTCATAAACCTGGTGGCCGAAAAAAGGAAGAATTGCAGCAATAAGCCACGTCTGGGACGTTGTGCACCTATGAAACAAATCCAGCAATGCCCCGAGAGTTTTCTTGTTTCTCAATTCACCAAGTGCGATAATTGCTGAAGAAACCACCTTTGGATTGCTATCGTTAAGTTTCTCCATAAGCAGGAGTGCGTCTCGATCGGAACCCAGGATTCCCATCGTATGACAAGTCTTCATCCTCCTCCAGGGAGGGGCATTCTTTACACCTCTCTTAATGTACTCCAGAAGACCGAGCTCCTTAACAGCATCCTGCATGCGTTCCTTCTTAGCTCCTTTGATATTTATTACAACTGTTTCAAATGCATCAACGGCAGAGCCTCGCTGCCTTTTTTTATACTGCACTCCCTTCAGCTGTATCTCTTCAAGAAGGTATTCTAAAAGGGCAGCAAATATCCTCCACCTGGTGCGTACCTGAAGCTTTCGTTGTAGATTCTTTAATGAAGATATCCCGAGTGTAACGATGAAGAATATAAGGATCGAGAGTGAAATCCCCACCGTTATTCGAAACAGTATTGTCTCTAGAATAATGAAGGTCTGTCGTGTTACCATCTTATATAATTCGACCAGGAGATCTCACTGGATCTTCCGTAAGGTGTTTCAATCCAGGCATAACTTAAGGAAGTTTCCAGGTTCTCATGTAAATTAATAGAGATGCCCGAAGCGAAATCGAATACCCTCCTTGCAGGGTCACGCGTTTCAACGTCACCGCCATATACCGCCTTAACGAACAGGTCGTTATTCTCGATATATTCCAGATTCAGTATAAGCTCCACTCTCCCTGTGTTGTACCCTGTGTTATAAATATAAAAGTTATACTTGAGCCCCACCCATGTAAGGTCTGTAAAATCCTTTCTGAGCTCTGGAATAATAGTAAACAGTGTCTCACTGGTATAGATATCAGCTTTGAAGCTCAGGCCTGCACCAAGGATCGTCCCGAAGGTGTAGTTAATTCCTGTATCTATCCCAAGCCATTGAGAGAAATTCGGATTTGGATTGACTTCAAGACCTCCTCTGAGGTAAAGGCCTTTTATTCCCCTGTACACTCCTGTGAAGTAGATACCAGTATCTGCCATGCCGCGAAGTTTAGTATGCTGAAATCCAAACACAAGATCCCATTTGTTCTCCGGATGATAGACAAACTCGGACCAGTAGGCTATTCCCACAGAGTCATCCGGGTATATATTAATCCGCGTATATACAGGTGAAGCCTCATAGGTCTTTTCCAGTCGTATACCCTTTAAAAACCTCTCTGCCTCCCTGTTCTCCGGATCTTTCTCGAGTACCCTTTGAAAGGTTTCTCTTGCCTTCTCTCGGTCGTTGAGCGCAAGGTACACCTTTCCCAGATCCAGCAGGACTTCGGCTTCATCTGCACCCATTTCAAGTGCATTTTCGTAAGACTTGATAGCCTCATCGTATTTTCCGGACCAGAAATATACCCTCGCAATCCCGAGAAGGGCATCTGGATTATCATTCCTGAATTCAAGGTAGCGCTTATACATTGTTATTGATTCTTTGTACTCACCTTTCCAGCTCAGGATCTGTGCCTTGCGGAACATTGCTTCAAGATGCTCAGGGTTCTGCAATAGTACATCTTCCAGAAGAAGAAGGGCTTCTTCAAACTCATTTTTCCAGCTCAGGATCTTTGCCAGACGCACCTTGACCATCACATTTCCCGGATCCTCTTCAAGCACCTTCTTATATGTTTCGGCAGCGCCATTGATGTCGCCATCTCTCTCTTGTTTGATGCCCTGATCGATCAACCGGTCGATATCCTCGGTCTGACCAAAGAGGAGCACACCAGATAGCATAAAAAATAAGATAAAAAAGAAGAATAATGTCCTTTTCATAGATCTTTCACCTCTTATCAGAGATTGTATTATTATATCGGAACAGAACTCTCTCTATCCTGGCTAAAAGTTCATCAGGACTGAACGGTTTTGTGACATAATCATCTCCGCCAGCTTTGAGTCCATCCACGATATCCTTTTCAGAGTCAAGCACTGAGAGAAATATGATCGGTGTATTCTTTGTGGCTTCATCCTGACGAAGTCTCATACATACCTGCAATCCAGGTATCTTCGGAAGGAGCCGGTCGAGTATAATCAGGTCCGGATTATATTTCAGTGCATACTGAAATCCCTTTACACCGTCATTGGCGAGTACAGTTTTATACCCCTCCTTCTCGATAATTCGTCTCAAAAGCTCGAGAGTCTCAGGTGTATCCTCTACTATGAGAATCGTCTTGGTCATTGCTTATTGTATGCCCTTATATACGCTCAATGAAGTTAATTAATGCTTAATAAACTGTTCCCCGCATTTATATGTGGTTAGTCCTATAAATAAAGGACTAACCACATATAAATGTTGCTACTCAAGACCATACTATAAAAAACATCGGCATGCGGGTATTTATGCTAAAGAGATGTGCATCTCAACGGGTCTGTGTTTTTTCAGAGCGTCCCAGATAGCTTTTTGAATCACGAGATTCTGATAAATATTTAAGGATATTTCCACCACTGTCCTGTACAACCACCCTAACATCCTTCGCATTTCCCACGACGAAACCGAGCGCAGGGTTGATTGATTCGGCTTTCTTTTTAATCCTGATTATCAATGCTCCATCTTTGTCATTATAGGTATCAAAAAGCGTGGTATGTCTGTCCCGCCAGAAATTACCATAGGTCGTAAGATCCCCCATCCATCCACCCATCTCTTTTATCTTTTCCATAACACTCTCCTGTGCTTCCAGCTTATATGTCTTGTCTCTTGTATCAGATGGGTGTATGAGCAAGACTGTTATGGCTTCGTTATCCCTGTTAGCACGTATCACTTCGAGCCAGAGGTCCACAGCTTCATTTACGGTATCAGGAGTCAGATATCCCAACGCATCATCGAGCGTCACAGGAAACTCAAACACGGAAGATTCATCAGACCCAAGATTCCTCTCTCTAAGAGCAAGAAAGGGGAACGCAGTGAGCACATCATTGGCTGAATAGGTGGAATTGTACATATAACCCGATTCCTCCAGCACCTTCACGAGACTATACGGATATTCGAGATCTCCGGCACGGAAAGCAATGGTGTTTTGTTCCGGTATATCCCTGTCCAGGAGCTCCTTGCTCACCCTCACCTCGCCCTGTACAGTAACATTGTTCAATGGATCATAATCTGTAAAAGTAACATTCGGATCACCCTCAGCAATTGAAGAGAGCTGCTTGTAGTGTGATACTGTGTGTGAACCAATATCCCATCCCCTGTTTTTGAGCTCCCTGATTGCATCAACATTTTCCTCAATGTTGTAATAATCTATATCCATCCAGTCGACAAAATACTTCGTGTTCTCAAAAAATGTGCTCTTTACACCATATCGCTCCTCGAGCCTGGCATACTTGAGCGAATCGACAAAAGCTGTCTGTGCATCCACATCATGTGTAAGGATGAGGGCTGTAGATCGTGCATAGGGAATCGTACTCAAATACACAAAAGGTGAGTAATGCGCTTCATATATAGCCCTTATAATGAGCATAATCACATCGGCTGAAGGTTCAACAGAATTTACATATTTCCTCTGTGCTTCAAAATCCCCTCCAATTTGAGGCAGAAGCACAGCCTCAGTATACGAGAGCCCGAGAAGATATGCCTTTCCTCGCCCATAATTGTTCGTTACAAATCCTATACTGTCGTCATCAAATATAGCAAGAGTTCTAGCACCTTGAGACTTCACATATCCATAAGACCATATAACCTCATCATAAAAGTGGTCCTCCCCATTTCCCAGAGAAATGGTCCTTTCGTTTACATGATCGATATATTTTAGAGAAGCGTCATTCCCCCTGAAGCTGAGTCTGTAGCGTTTATTCGATGGGACATAATTTTCAATGCCAAAAACCGGATGCAGCCTGTTTCCCACCTCTCCTGCAGAAACCAGAACACCTCCCATTTCAACATAGTCATACAAAGCATCCGTTACCTCATAACCAACAACACTGTTGTGCAGTTTTCCACTTGTGTATACCACCTTGTATCTCTCTAAGAGGGATACATCGGTAATTCTTTCGTAAGGGATTCCCAGTATCTCAAAAATCCTTCTGAGTGCCCTTGCTTCAATACTCTCATGACCTTCTCCACCTGCTGACGGTATATCGATTAAACCAACTCTCACATTTATGGGATAAAGTGTTTCATCGCTGATGACTGGTGTTACGGCAAGACCAAAAACAGCAATGAACATCACTACTATTAAAAAAATCCATCTTGATCTCATTCTACTTACCCCAGAACAGTGTGTTTATCTGATTGTTCTTCATAATCTCAACTGTAATTACAAACCACGCTGTGCTCGCAACACTTGGATGAACAGTAAACTGGTATGGTACGATCTGTGTCGCATACCTGAATCCACCATCAATATGAAGTGGGAGCATAGCCTTAACGATTTCATATGCTTCCTCCAGGTTCACTGCCTTAAGATATGCTGCAGCAACACCAAGAGAACCTTCTACCCAGATTATCTCTAAATCTTTCCATCTTTTCACTGGATTTTCAGGAAAATAATGGGCGTTCACCATCTTATCCTCATATACAGTCTCTGCATAGTACGGTCTATATCCTTGTATGCCTTCATAGTATGAGGAAAATTTGTCTTGAATCGTTAATAGACATCTTTGTGCCTTTTCCGCCTCACCAATGCTCGAAAGAAACATAGAAGCCCATGATGCGCCATCAAGCGGAAGAGCCGAATCAATCTTCCCATCTCCTTTTATCCCCCTGACAAGCTGTCCATCTTGTTCGTTCCATAGTCGTACAAGCCCTCCTTTTATGAGTTGCGCTGAGTCAATGTACTCCCTTTTGCCTGTAATTCGATGTAGATCGCGAAGAAAGAAATAGCTGTCGATATTATGCTCCATACTTATCCATGTCACCTGTGAATCAGTATATACCTCAGCGGGTTCTCCGGTTTCGTTTTGAAGTATCAGAGTGTACATGCCCCAGCCGCCAGTTACAAGCCCATATCTTTTATCTTTTGGATCCTGCACCTGGTTTCTGAGCATGAATCCTGCTATTTTTTCAGCCATGGCAAGAAAATTCTGCGCAAGATGATCCTCTTTAATAAAATGCTCATTCTCCTGCAATCTTACACCGAGGTAGAAGGTCGCAGCGTAACCAGCCCACGCTATTGCACCCGTGCGTACCATTGCACCTTCATGGTCATCTTCATTCGGCCAGATGTTGTTGGTGTTATAGGTGAAAAAGAAACTTCCATCTTTTCTGATGTTTCTCTGCATAGCTCCGAGCACGCGTTCAGCATACCTGTACTCACCAACCATGGTAAAAGCAATAGCTCCCAATGCGTTGTCATATATAAACGAACGGCTATAAATATAGGGGTATACAGGGTCATCTTTTGGGATATGGTAGCTCAGCATGAACCTTCGGCGCAACGGTACAGGGTTTTGTACAATCTCATTGGGAGTGATCATGGCTTTAAGCCATAGAACAGCATCTTTTTCAGCCTGTAAAATATCTTCATCAATCATAGTATCCGACTGACCAGCTATTTCCTGGCTGAAAAGATTAATGGTTGCCAACATAAAAAAGACTGCTGTACCTGCAATGAAAATATTATATCTTCTTCCTTTCATTTACGAGCCCATATAGTGTAGGGTTTTATGAGCCATATAATTGATTAAAGCAATTTACTTGCCTTTAAGATAGGAAAAACAGTAATAACATTCTTAAATATAATGTCTGCCAGAGGAATTTCAATGGCTTGAAAGAAAAAATTACCGACAGGTCTACAGAAGTTGAAATGAGAGAAATATTGGGTTATTTAATGAATACATTAGGCTCAGTGTTGTTGAATTCATCGTTTACTATCTTTCTCACATTCCCGTTCTCAAGATCCAGGATATAAACACTATACTGCGTACTCTTAAACCTTTTAACAACTTTACCCTGAAAGGATAAGGCTTTTCCATTACCAACGCTCCTGGGATAGAAACAGAAGAAGTCTTTTTGTATGTACTTTTTTGGAAGCAGATTAACCGGATCGTCTCCATCTATATTTACAGATATGATAGCACTTCCTATCTTACCTTCCTTTTTTTCTGCAACCCAATCCGACACGAAGAATACCCGTTTCCCATCTATTGTAAAATGAGGGTCATACTCAAGACCCGGGCTCTGATACAACAATCTGTTGTTTGAACCGTCTCTATTCATCATCCAGATGTCAAAAGTGCCATTGCAATCAGAAGCATAGACGATTTTTGTACCATCTGTGCTAAAGGCAGGACTTTGATTGGAGCATGAAAATGATGTCAATTGCTGAATCCACCCCGTCTCGATATCCACAATCGAAATTGCAGAATGATAGGGGCGGTATCTCACATAAAGAATCTCTCTGTCATCGGGTGAGAACGAAGGAGTCGCAATCTTTGTATAATTTTTAGTAAGTCTCCTTTTAATCAAACCATCCGTTGAAATAACAGAGACTATATCGTAGTTCCTCCCACCCTTCACATGTGAGAGATATGCGATCCATTTACCATCATGACTTAAGACAGGCAATGTATCTGTATCTAAATCCTGGGTGAGATTTTGCGTCTTTCCTGTATCCAGATCATGCAGAAAAATATCCATGTCAAGACTTTCACTGAGGGCGTTGAAAGCAACATACCTCCTGTCTTGGGAAACTGAATATGCTATCTGATATTTGGCCATGTTGGGAAAACGTTTCAGAATATCGCAGCTTGTAAATATATTTTGAGTATTTTTCGAATCGCTTCTATAAACCCCGTAGTACCCATCCCTCTTTGAGGCAAAAAAGATATCTAAGTTATCATCTTTATTATTGTATCTATTTCCACTGAAAAGAGACGTTCCCCCCGGAAGCGTGTAGATTAAGATGCATATGATGATCTTAAAATTTCGCATGATAAGTTCTTGGCTGCTTTTCTTCAATTGTACCAGAATAGAAGATCTATAAAATGTAATATGAACTTTTTTAATTGGAATATTTAAAGAACTTATTCATTGAGCCGGACATAGTACTAGAATATTTTAAGTTAATTATCTACCGGCGACTACTGATGATTTTATTTGTGAATTCCTAAAACTATAATCTAATGAAGAGAACAGCGTTTACAATGATTTTCGAAGGATATAATACTATGATCCTGAAATTATCCTGCTGCTTTTCAGCCCGCAGTTCAGAAGAAGATCCAGTGCCGAGAGGTTATAGATAAAATCACCCCATAGCTGAGGGTACACAGGTGGGTTAAAATCTGTATATTTCAACTTTATTCCACTTTGTGTGAACAATTCCTGATCGAGATATTTCTCGGCAGCCCTAAAAGCAAGATATTCCCGAACATGTAGTTTCTTACAGATTTCAATTAGAAGATCTGTTCCCCTTCCTGTAATCCCCAGATCTGACTGCAGTAGGAATTTTTTATTCAATGAAAGTGCATCCCATAAGAACCTGATTAGCTCTACATTGAGTGAAACAAGCTTTCTATGGCTTTTTTTATAGATACTGAGGATTTCGGGAAACAACTCTTCGAAGTAAGGTGCATGAATGTAGTTCTGCTCAATCCCCTTTTCATGTCTCCTTCGCCAATCTGTCTCGTATGCTATTTCTACATCACTGATGAGCTGAAGATTTCTCCCCTTTCTGTACACAGGCACTGTCAGCCACAGCTCGCCCTGTTCACTTTTAAGACGATTTCTGCTCATCCATCCACGCCCCCGTGGAAACTGAACCTCATCGAGCAAAACGAGACAATCGGCATGCAGGGCTTTATAGAAGAACCCAGGCCAGGGTAGAAACAGTGGTTGATGGGTAGCTAATATCATATGGGTTTCTTCAATCTAATTCTTAATAATCTATAGGCTAAAGGATAGTAACCTCTCAACTTCAGCAGCTGGGAGGCTTTCACATATAATTATAATCATTTTATCATGAACATGAGATTCATTCCACCGCTTAATTCTGAAATTTATCAATAAAACCTTAAATAATTTAATATTTATGATGAAATTTATTAAAATTTTTAATATTTTACTTGACTATATTAATTTATGTGCTATATTTTATAATAAAATTAGACCGGGAGGAACACTATGGTTCATGACTGGTTTGAGCTTTCAAGGATTACACATGGGGCAGCTGTTACTATCGAGAGGGCCAAGATCGATAAAAGTGGCATCGCTGTTGAAGGGAGTTTTGAACTCCCCCCTCTGGCACGGCTCACAATGGAAGACCAGATATTCATAATTGCATTTATTAAAACACACGGCTCCATTAAGGAGATGGAAAAGTTATTTGAAATCAGCTACCCCACAGTAAAAAACCGTCTCAACCGTATTGCCGATCAGCTCGAATTCGTTGAAATTGTTCCGCCCTCTACAAAGGAGGATATCCTCGATAGGCTCGGGAATGAGGAAATATCAGTAGAAGAAGCTATTGACAAACTAAGGGGCAAATAATGATACCGCTTATCTTTAAAATGAGAATAGAAAGAACAAATGAAAAACCTTTCAGACTCTTTATCCCTCTCTTTCTTGTCTGGCTTGTGATTATTCCTCTGCTTATTGTGCTCAGCCCTTTCATCCTGCTCTGCGCGCTCATTCTCAGAAAGAGTGAATTAAGAAAGCTGTTTTTATATTTTTACCAGATCCTTTTCTCATCTCTCATTGCCCTATCAGGATTGTCTGTAGCATTCGAAAAGGGAGAAAAAAAGTTCTTGCTTAAATTCATATAAGAAACATAGGAGGTATTAAATGGGAAAAGAAAAACGAAAGATCCTAGAGTTGCTAGCAAAAGGAAAGATAAAGGTTGACGAAGCTGAGAAGCTTCTGTCTGCACTTTCTGGCGATGAAACTGAAAGCAATGATAAACAGCATCAAACTGCAGGCGAAAAACAGAAGCCGAGATACCTGCGAATTGCTGTTGAACCTGGAGAGGGAAGTAGCAAAAAAGAAAAGGTTAACGTAAGAGTTCCTCTCAAACTCATCAGGTCGGGAATAAAGTGGATTCGCTTTATCCCCGAGGAGGCCCAGGAGAAAGTGAATGAATCACTGCGAGACAAGGGAATCGACATGGATTTCACAAAGATGACAGAGGAAGGCCTTGAGGAGCTAGTTGAAAACCTGAGCGATCTTGCAATAGAGGTCGAAGGAGAGGAAATGGTGAGGGTGTACTGCGAATAAGAGATTCTTTATTCCAAAGGTATGCTTTCAGGCCGGGCCCGGCATCTATTTAACTCCCCCTCACAACTGATCAGTCAATGTAACTCAGTCAAGGCGATATCTATAAACGTATTCATTCTTCCATTCTCATAAAAAAAATCACACAACATTAATATTATTACTTCCAAAAATCCGGATATAGGCTATAATGTTTTATATTCAGGAGGGGAAGTAACCTGAAAATTTATTTATTAGGAGGCTGAAAGTGAGAAAGGTAGTTCTTTTAATCCTGTGCCTGGTGTTCGTTTTCACAGGAGCCATTGGTCTTCTGGCGCAAGACAAGCTCAAGGCCGGCTTTATTTATGTCGGACCCATCGGTGACATGGGCTGGACGCATGCACACGACCAGGCTCGAAAAATCTGCGAAAACACATTTCCCTGGTTGGAAACTGTTTATCAGGAATCTGTCCCTGAAGGCAAAGTAGAAGGTGTTATTGATAGGATGATACGCCGGGAGCGGTGCGATGTGGTTTTCACCACGAGCTTCGGCTTCTGGGAAGGCACTATTGCTGCAGCTAAAAAATATCCGGACAAGGTATTTGCCCACTGCTCCGGATTCATGCGCACTCCCAATTGCGCTACCTACATGGCGGATTTCTACCAGGTGTATTACCTTAACGGTTTGATGGCTGGAGCGCTCACAAAATCAAACAAGGTCGGATATGTTGGGGCCTTTCCGATTCCTGAGGTAAAGCGCCATATCGATGCATTCACCCTGGGGGTTCTTGAAGTTAATCCCAGGGCAGAGGTTCATGTACGCTGGATTGAAGCATGGTTCGACCCTGCAAAAGCAAAAGAGGCAACAAACTCCCTGATTGATGCAGGCTGTGATGTCTTTGCTTTTACCGAGGACTCTGATACCGTTGTTCAGGTTGCTGCAGAGAACAGGCTGCCTTCATTCGGTCACTATTCACCAATGTACAACTCAGCTCCTGATTATATTGTTTCAGGTCAGCTGGTTCACTGGGAGCTCTTCTACCTTGACTTTCTTGCAAAAGTATATGCCGGATATTATACTTCTAAAAACCTGGAAAACGTCGATTACTGGGGGCTCCTCAAGGAAGGCGCTGCAGAGCTTGGTCCAAAGTTCGGGATGCCCATAAATCCAAAGTGGAAATCCAGATTGGGAAAGACCAACGATCTTGTGCTCGAACGCCTGAAACAGATGCAGAACCCGCAGATGATCTTCGATCCTTTCACCGGGCCGATCTATGACAGAAATGGAAAAATGGTGGTAGGGAGAGGAGAACGTGCCGATTATGGACACCTTCTGAGTATTGAGTATGCAGTGAAAGGTGTCGTCGGGGCATGGCCAGGAGAGCCTAAGTAAGCAGATACTACTTCCTATAAAAAATGGCCACTGTCTTTAAAGATGGTGGCCATTTTGTAAAAGGATGCATACCAAGATGCTGCGTCTGAAAATTGAAAAGCGGCTGACCCCAACCTGGAAGGTAGTATTCAGTGTAACGGTACTATCCATCTTTTTGGCATTTTTTGTTATAGGATTTATATTTCTCGGGTATGGGATCAACCCTGTTAAAGCCTACATCGAGATCTTAATCGAAACCGTAGGAAACTTCTATGGAATAACCCAGATCTTATGGCAGAGCATTCCTCTTTTACTGTGCGGTGTGGGCCTTTTACTCGCATTCAAAGCCTCCTTCTGGAACATCGGGGCAGAGGGCCAGCTGCTTATGGGCTCTCTGGGTGCAACTTGGGCTGCCCTTTTCTCAGGTCTTCCGGACTTCCTTCTGATTCCAATGATCTTTATCCTCGGCTTTGCCGGTGGAGCGATCTGGGGACTTGTCTCCACGGTGCTCAAGGCCAAATTCAAAGTCAATGAAGTCATCACAACCCTGATGATGAACTACATAGCAATGAATATTATCCTCTACCTCATTCATGGTCCGTGGAAGGGTGAGGAGATGAAGGGTTTTGCCTATACCAACAGCTTTCCCCAACCCGCCTGGCTGCCGACACTGGGTATGAGCTACATCCACTGGCCGACCCTGATCATGGGACTTGTAGCGGTGGCAGTAATATATTTGATAATCTCAAGGACAAAACTTGGCTACGAGGTTAAGGTAATCGGACAGAGTCAGAAAGCTGCAAAATATGCAGGCATATCCTACTTTCAAACAATTTTCTGGGTCATGCTCATCTCCGGAGGGTGCGCAGGACTGGCAGGTGCAGGAGAAGTGGCAGGGGTCCACCACATGCTCCGTCATCCCGATCAGATATCGCTTGGATACGGGTATACAGGGATAATCGTTGCCTGGCTTGCCAGGGGTAATCCGATCGTCACTATTTTAACCTCTCTCCTTTTCGGTGCAATCTATGTTGCCGGAGACGTTATGCAGCTTTCTTTTGGACTGCCTTTTCAAATAGTCAATGTCTTCACAGGCATGATACTCTTCTTCCTGATCTCGAGCGACCATCTAATGAGGTATAAAATATCATTCCGGAGGGAGGAATAGTATGGAGTGGCAACTGTGGATCATTGAAACGCTGAGAAGAGCCCTTGCATACGGAACTCCTCTTCTTCTCGGAACATTGGGGGAGATATACACCGAGCGCTCCGGTATTCTCAATCTCGGAGTCGAGGGAATGATGATACTCGGTGCCTTTACGGGATTCGTCACCACATTTGTCACCGGAAATCCATGGATTGGATTTCTCATGGGTGCGCTCGTTGGCGGTGCTGCATCCCTCATCCATGCGTTTCTGTCGATTAATTTAAGAGTCATACAGGTCGTTTCAGGTCTTGCACTTACTCTCTTCGGGCTCGGGTTAACCGGAGTCCTCGGAAGAGGATGGGAAGGGCAGCCTCTCAAGGTCTCTCTCGAAATGTTTAGTGTTCCTTACCTCAAGGAAATACCGATTCTCGGACCTATCGTATTTACAGAACAGAATGTCCTGGTATACATAGGCATAGGATTTGCACTTCTGCTTTGGATAGTGCTCTTTAAAACCTCATGGGGTATAACAATTCGCTCGGTTGGAGAGGATCCTGCAACAGCCGACGCTCTGGGAATTAATATACCTCTCGTCAGATATCTCTGCACATTCATAGGTGGTGTACTGGCAGGTATAGGAGGTGCCTATCTCTCTATTATCTACCGTCCGTCCTGGACTCAGGGAATGACCAGCGGTATGGGGTGGATTGTTATTGCTCTCACAATCTTCAGTCTCTGGCATCCTTTGATGGCTATAGTAGGCTCATATATATTCGGCTCCCTCTTTTACCTCTCTTTCAGGCTGCAGCCATGGGTCGCTCCTGAGCTTCTCACGATCATGCCTTACCTCTTCACCATTCTTGCACCCATGTTTTTAAATGTACACAGAACACTTCGTCGAAGGATGGGGGCTCCTGCAGCGCTTGGAATTCCTTACAGTCGAGAGGAGGAATAGCACAGGATCATGCAAAAACGAGATGCCATTATTTCGATGAAAGGTATTACAAAGACCTTTCCGGGAGGGCTCAAGGCTAATGACAACATAGACCTCGATATCTATCAGGGTGAAATCCATGCAGTGCTGGGAGAAAATGGTGCCGGAAAGTCTACACTGATGAACATCCTTTCAGGCATCTACAGAGCAGACAGCGGTGAGTTCTTTCTCAACTGCAAACCTGTCCAGATAAAATCGCCCAAAGAGGCTATTAGTCATGGCATCATTATGGTACATCAGCACTTCAGGCTGATACCTCCTCACACTGTGGCAGAGAACATCGTGCTCGGGCTCGGTACCTCCTTTCTCTCACCTTTAAAAGGAATAGAAAAGAGTATTAAGGAGTTCAACGAACAGTACAACCTCTCAATACATCCGAAAACGAGGATATGCGATCTTTCTGTCGGCGAGCAGCAGAGGGTGGAGATAGTAAAGGCACTGATCAGGGGTGCATCCATCCTGATCCTCGACGAACCAACTTCTGTTCTCACACCACAGGAAGCAAAAGAATTATTTGGTATCCTGGAAAAGATGAAAAAAGAAGGCAAAGCAATCATCTTCATCACCCACAAGCTTGAAGAGGTTCTCGAGATAGCGGATCATATCACCATTCTCCGCAAGGGAAAAGTCACGGCAAGTATGCCGTCTGACCAGATTGCCAAAAAGGGATCTGAAGCCAAGTCAGAGCTTGCAATGAAAATGGTGGGAAGAGAAGTTATTCTTAAGGTCGAAAAAGAATCCTTCTCTTTGGGCAACACAGTGCTCGAGGTAGACAATCTAAAGGTTCTTGACGACCGCGGGATTGAGGCCGTAAAGGGAGTGTCCTTTTCAGTAAATCGTGGTGAGGTTTTCGGAATAGTGGGCGTTGCAGGAAATGGCCAGGGCCCGCTTGTCGAAGCCATAACAGGCCTCCGTCCTCCCAGCAGCGGGAGCTTTACAGTGAAAGGAGATGTCGGATACATACCCGAGGACAGACTGAGCATGGGCTCAGTAGGAGACCTCACCCTCGCAGAAAACAGCATTTTGACAGACTACAAAAACAGCTGTTTTTCTCGGCACCTCCTGCTCAATCTTTCCTATATCAGGGAATATGCTGAAATTCTAATGATAAAGTTCAGTGTTGTCGCGCCTAATGTAAACACACGTGCGAAACAGCTCTCAGGGGGAAATCTCCAGAGGCTTATACTCGCGAGGGAGTTATCCAAGAACACCCAGCTTCTTGTTGCAGAACAGCCCACGCACGGTCTCGATGTCGGTTCTATCGAGTTTGTCTGGAAATTCCTGCTGGAGCAGAGAAAAAATGCGGGAATCCTTCTCATTTCGGGTGACCTCAGCGAGGTCCTATCTCTAAGCGACAGGATCGGTGTTATGTTTCAGGGCAAAGTAACGATATTTGAATCACCTTTTTCAGATAAAATAGAAGAGATTGGACTGAAGATGACCGGTTTTTAAGGAAGTCAACCTTTCCATAGATCAAGGAGGGGACCAGCAGTTCCATATACAGGATCTGTTTCTGGATATGACAGACGTGCGATGTTTTGGTCTGTTCTGGGACGCTCACCATCATTGCCGTATTGCATGTCAACCATCTGACCTTTTGGATATGCTCCGATAACACTGAATCCTGCTGACGATTTTACCTTTTTATGTGAAACTCCTGCAGGTATCACCACAACATCTCCTGTGTTCACTATGCTTTTTATTCCATCTTCACCGCCGAACTGTACCTCTGCAGAACCTCCATATACACCCAGAACCTCATGGGCTGTCGAGTGATAGTGATGAAAACCGTATACACCATCCCGCCATGAGTAAAGCCACCTGTTTTTGTAAAACAGGCTTTCAACAGACGAAGCTCCTTCTGAGAGCTTCAATACACCTACATAGAGGAGTAACGGAAGCTTACCATTATTCGGAAAACGGCCGTCGTCCTTAAGAATCACCCATAGCGCCTTTTCATGTTCGTTGAGCTTATACGACTTCATAATTACATCTCTCTAAAAATGGTACTAGTAAATATAATCCATAAACAACATTGAAAAACAATAGAAACTTGAGTATTATTAATGCTAAAAATTCATGTTTGGGGTTTTGGATATGAAAAAATTACTTATACCTATTTTAATACTTGCGTTTGCAGCCTCTGGGCTTCTCTCGTGCACAGTAAATATCGATCTTGATGAGCTGGCCAAGATTTATGGTGCAATCTACGATCTTCCAAGCAGTATATCTGTAGAGCTCGGTAAGGGTAGCAAATCGGGGCAGTCTACCCAGAAACCGAGCAGCCAGTCAGAAGTATTCGAACCAATACGATGGTATGTGTTCGTTGCTGATGCCAGTGCTGCTTTTGTAAAGGAGATCATCGGCGAGCTGAGGACACACACACTGCCGGATTCCTACGATGCAATAGGCGAAAACGGCGAGCGATGGGTTATCACTACCCCCGGAGGAACCTTTGACAGTGTTACATACGACAAGAAGATAGAGATCTATACTGCAGGTGGAGAGAAATATTTCGAGATCAACTATATGAAACAGGAAGCGAGAGGTATTGTTGTGGGTAAGCCTAATGTAAGGAATCCCACAAGATTAATGACTGGAGTAAGCATCTACTTTGACGGCAGGGCTGCAACCAAAATCATGGAGGTGAAGGTCACTGCAAAAAAACCTGAGATAACAATCGATGGCTGGCTCTCACATCTCCACCTTTACATAACAAAGACTGACAATATATTTACAATTGAAGGCGGTGTGCAGGCAAGCGATTTTGTGTTCAACGATGACGAATGGCTTGCTTCAAATACACCCATCATTGAGAACCATACATACATGCTCAAGGCAAAGGCGGATGAAGTCGCGAACCTGGCAGTTGCGCATTTAGGGTTTCCACTGTCAAGTGTTACAGAGAAAACAGACCTGTACATAGATCATAGTATTTCCAATTCCTTTACTGAGCTTGCCTATAACTGGATTGTTGCTAATTCTGATGTGCAAACTGCTGTTGATACTGTTCTGTCACCATACAGCGCAACGTGGGATGATAATAAAGACACTTTCAAGACCGCACTCGATTTATACTTTATCGTTAATCCCGGTGAGACTGACAATGAGTTTTACTTTCTTTACGGGCTCGACAATCCTGCAGGTTTTGATTCGAACGGTTATCACTCCAACGGCAGCTCACTCGATACCAAGTTCAACTATCTTGCAACCGGATTCACCATGGATGCTAATATCTCACCTGCCGACGTAGCCGAGATTACCATAGACTTTGGATCTTAAGAAGATTGTGCGTTTTCTTACCAAAAAAGGGCAGGATATACAATACCTGCCCTTTTTATTATTACGAATGCCATAATGGATTATTTTTTCAAAGTATAATACTTCATAAACTGGACTCGGCCGAATACCTTGCGTTCCTCATGAGTCTTCGGGCCGAGAATATCACGAATATCATCCACACTCTTGTAGCCATGGCTGTCGAGCCAGTCATTAACCTGCTTCACAATTTTTTCTATATACTCTATTCCATTAAGATAAAGCGCGGAGCATACCTGCACCGTGGTAGCACCCACTGCAATAAGCTTGATTACTGAATTGCCATCATGAGCTCCGGTGGATGCTGAAATGTCGCACTCGATGAGCTCGGACATGAGACCTATCCATCGAATTGGAGTCACAATCTCCTCTGGTGAGCTGTATATGCTCCCTGAGGTAATAGCCATCTCATCCAGATCCACATCCGGGCTCCAGTAACGGTTGAACAGCACGAGTCCTGACACACCGGATCTACTTAAGCCCGTGAGCATCTGAGGGATATTTGAAAAGAGAATCGATAGCTTCAATGCAAAAGGGATACTCACAATTTTTTTTACCTTTTCTGCGATTTTGAAGTATTTATTCTCGATCGACTTCGAATCGTTGTCTTTGTAATCTGTTATTAAAACATTCAATTCAAGAGCGTCTGCTCCTGCATCCTGGATGCGCTTTGCAAAGGTGGTCCACTCTCCATCGGTGAGGCAGTTCACGCTTGCAATCACCGGAATCGAAACAACCTTCTTTGCCTCTTCTATGAGAGAAAGATAGTTGTAGACACTGTGCTCCTTTGTCATAGTCGACAGGTATCCCATTGCTTCCGGATGGAGCCCTAAATCCGAGGCTTCAACCTCCTGGTCGCTTTCATAGAGGATCTGCTCTTCAAAGATGGACTTGAGCACAACAGCGCCCGCTCCATGCTTCTCTATTTTCTTAAGATTCTCAACATTATTGGTGATACCAGAGCTCCCGGCAATCACCGGATTTTTAAGCTCCATTCCCATATAGATGGTTTTCAAGTCAGCCATGATTCCTCCATTATCAGGATATTATAAACGATCTCTATTATATATCAATACACCGGATTTGGAAAATAAAAAAAACCGTTGTTTATCTGTTTAAAAACAGATTGACTTTATACCTAATTATATTACACATATATGATACTAATTGATTTCATTCCAAAGAAGAAATTATGACAGAACGCGTAAAACGACTGAGAAAAGCCAGTTATGAAACTGAGGTTACATTTTCCAGTCAGAGGGCTCAGCTCATTACGGATTTTTATAAAGAAAACTTAGGTAAATATTCAACACCTGTTATGCGTGCACTCGCTCTCAAACATATCTGTGAGCACCAAGCAATCTATATAGGCGATGAAGAGCTGATTGTCGGGGAACGTGGCCCGTTCCCAAAGGCAGTTTCCACGTACCCGGAGGTCACATGCCACAGCATCGGAGATCTCAAGATTCTGGACTCCCGCAAAAACACCTACTATAAGGTTAGTAAGGATGCATTAAAAATATACGAGGAACATATTATCCCTTACTGGCGCGGCCGTACCATGCGTGAGCGGATTTTCAGCACCCTTCCAAAGGAGTGGAAAGATGCGTATAGTGCCGGTATATTTACAGAATTCATGGAGCAGCGGGCTCCGGGCCATACCACTCTGGACGGGAAGTTTTACAAAAAGGGGCTTCTTGATTTCAAGAAAGATA
>CP070841.1:3172862-3182819 GCA_020342115.1 Spirochaetota bacterium | reverse complement strand
CTGAGTGCGAATACAAGCTGGAAATATGTTTTTAGGTTATCTGCTAGAATCACAGCATTTTCTCTTTGAAATTGTGTATATTACATATCTTTTCTTTCAAGCACCTCATTTGCATATTCGGCAAAGCTCATATCTATGAGTTGATCAAGTGTTACCTTATTGTCTATGTAGCCGTTTTCATACATCCAGTCTTGGACTGTGAGGATACTTTCTGTATTTATATTTCCATCTGAACTAACAGGTGGCAGACAGATTTTATTAAGTATATCTGTATCGAGTCCTGTGTATTTTTGAAAGATCTTGATATTACGCATAGTTTTACCCTCGTTATACTGTCTTACACCTTTAAGGTATGCGATCATGAATTTTCTTCCCTGTTTCCTGTTTTTCCCTATTAAACTGGGACCAAATACTATAGATGCAGATTGATAATCCGGAACAAAATCTTCATACTTTGCTAACTTAACTGCATATCCTAGAGTTTCCAATTGGGTAATAAGTGGATCGCCAGTACTCGCTGCATCAATAGCCCCTGTCGCGAACGCCTCAATCTGAGCAGAGGCAGGCATTCTCACAATCTCAATATCTTCCAGAGTTAAACAACCCTTACTCAGGATTTTCTCATAAATGTAACCCCAATTAGTAATCGACCCAAGTGATACTTTTCTCCCTTTAAGTTGTTCTATAGCTGTTACTTCTCCACTGTCATGTAGATCCTTACGGACCATTATGGCTATATAAGTGCACGTTGGATCCAGATGACCTTTATCAGCTACGATCCTTATATTTGAACCTCTGGCAATTGCAGCAAAGAGGCTTGCCCCAGTAGTATCAGCAGTAACATCCAAGTGTCCCCGTACTAAGGCGGGCATGGATTGTCCTCCTCTACTGAACCTGATTAGTTCTATCCGGAGTCCCTGCTCACTGAAGTATCCTTCTTCTAATGCAATAAAGATCGGCGCATACGATATGTAAGGCAGCAGGGACACTTTAACAGTGAAAGGTTCTTCAGCTAATCCCTGATTTAAGCTGCTAAAGGTGAAAAGAACTGCCAAAGATATGCCTGTGAAAACGAGAATCCCTGCTTTCCCTCTAATATATTTTTCTTTCATTTCTTACCTATTTATTTCTTAATATATCATTACAATCTTTACTAATCAGGAGCTATACCTCTGTTTGTCAATATGAAGGGGAAGTATTTTACCCCTTTTCGTGGAGATAGGATAAATCCGTTTGACATGCAATACATTTGCCTGAGAAAAGACATCCCGAATAAGCATAGTACCTCCTCTGTTTCTTAACTCTTCGAGTATCGTCTTTACAAGATCCTTCTCGTTTATTTCCCCAACACCCGGACTAACAGCAATACTTAAGTGTGTTAACCCTTCTGTATCTTCCTCCTCAAGTATCTGATAATCGGTAGAATTTCCGCCGTATTTTTGTGGAAGCACCTCATCAATAATTCTTGTTAGATCCACTTCAGCGAGATTCATACCCTCACTTGTCAGTTTCTCAAAACTTCTTATACTATGGATATGCACATCAAGACCTGCATCCTCGAATCCGCAACCGCATTTTCTAGACTTCACCACACCGTAGTCGCCGACCTCCACATTCAATAGAATTTTATGTGCTCTGTTTAGAAGAGTAGTAAAGAGAAATGCGTTTACGGTCAAATCAGTGTACGGGATCTTTCTTTTATTCTGGATCAGTGCGAATGAATCTTTTAACAAGTGAACCTCATCTATCTCTGCCGGTTCAGCACACCCAAACCCCACTGTTCGTGCTTCAGTAAATGAGTACTGCGGGATAACTTCAGCTCCGATAGATCTTATTTCATCTCGCTTCACAGAGGTCAGGGGTTCTCCTGATACAATGAATTTTGTTCCCTCTATATCCATGCTATTATCTTTCGCGGCAAGGCAGATCCTGACCGCAGAGCTAGGATATGTTGCGATAAAGCATCCTGAATAATCCCTGACCATTTGAGAGACCCATCTGGCAACCCTATATGCGCTGTTTAAATCAATGAAATCCGGCTTTGGAAAGCTGATTCCAAACAATCTCCCTGCATATATTAAGCCATTTGTCCGAAACTTATGTTTGAATGAGGGTTTAATGTACTCTCTATCGACTTGAGAGAACCACTTAGATGGCACTTTTCCGACTTTCGTACTATGAAGTAAATAACCTATTCCCGCACTACCGGGTAATATTGGAAACCAGATAGCAAAAGGGATGTTCCATAGTTCGTAAATATCAAACAGTATCCCTCTGTGAACGGCTGTCTGAGTATAGGATCTAAAATCGATGGCAGCCTCTACCCCTGGTCCTGTTATTCCACCAGTTTGAACTGTGAGATGATGTGAGAGTGTAGGGTTGTTGAAATCGCTCTGTTCAAATCTAAAGGTTTTACCTCCACGAATAACCTCCTTCCTCCCCTTGAACTCATCATACGTCAGATACACACCTGACCCATGAAGCCTCTCAAGCGTTTTCTCAATCCCCTCCCTTAACACACAGCTCCTGAAGTCACCAAACTCACACCCTGCATGCTTCAACAGCTTCAGATACGGACTCTTCTCATTCTCGTAAATGTTTCTTTTTACTATCTCTATGAAGTTTTTATCCCTATATTCAAGCCTCTTTTTCACTATCTCTTTGCACTGTTCCAGAGACAGAGTTTCTTTGAGAAAGTTTCTGAGTGCGAATACAAGCTGGAAATATGTTTTTAGGTTATCTGCTAGAATCACAGCATTTTCTCTTTGAAATTGTGTATATTACATATCTTTTCTTTCAAGCACCTCATTTGCATATTCGGCAAAGCTCATATCTATGAGCTCCTCCAGTGTGATCTTGCTATCTATGTAACCTTTCTCATATGCCCAATCTTGAACAGCTGGAATGTACTGTGTATTCACATGACCATCAGGATGAAAGGATATAAAGCAGATCTCCTTTAATATGTCTAAATCAAGCCCTGTATGTTTGTGAATTATCTCCAGATTTCTTTGAGTCTTGCCTTTATTGTACTGTCTCACACCTTTAAGGTAAGCGATCATGAACTTTTTCCCAAGCTCAGGATTCTTTTCCAACAGGTTTGGGCCATATATGACAGTAGAGGACTGATAATTTGGAACAGAATCCTGATAGTTAGCGATTGCGACTGCTATTCCCAGTGATTCCATTTTTTTTACATCCGGATCAGTGGCGCCGGCTGCATCGATTGAACCTGTCTCAAGTGCTGTAATCCTTGCAGCAGTTGGCATCTTGACAATCTCAATGTCATCCAGAGTTAAATTGCCTTTACTGAGGATTTGCTCATAAACATAACCCCATACAGGTATCAATGAGAGTGATACTTTTCGCCCTTGCAGGTGCTCTATTTTTGTTATTTCTCCACTATCATACAAAGCCTTCCTGACCATTATTGCCGAAGACATGCATCTATCACTGAAATGGCCCTTGTCGGCTACTATCTTTATCTCCAAACCTCTGGCAATAGCAGAGAAGAGGCTTGATCCTATAGAATCAGTACTCACATCTAAATCACCCCTGGCTAAAGCAGGTGTAGTGAGTCCTGGTTGTTTGAACTCCATAAACTCAAGCTTTATTCCCTGCTCAGCAAAATATCCCTCTTCCAATGCAATAAAAAATGGCGCAGACGAAATATACGGTAGCAAAGAAATTTTGAGGGTAGAAAGATCTTCCCCTGACATCTGGCCCACACTGAGAAAGACAATAAAAATCATAATAGAAGTAGTAAGTAACACCTTGGTTATTTGTTTTTCCTTCATTGCTAAACTCCTGTCCATTTGAAATATTAATGATTCTTAACTAATAATATGATACTTTATTAATTTTTTCTGTTTCTTTTGATGCTGAGAGGATGTATTTTGCCCATTTCTGTAGAAAAAGGATGAGTCCGCTTAATGCGGAATGTGTCTGCTTGAGAGAAGATCCTAGGAATAAAAGTATATTTATTTACTGCTTGTAATTCAGTAATTACTGTACTCAGAAGATCCTTCTCATTAATGGCTCCAATAGCCGGACTCACGATAATATATAAACGGGTCAATCCTTTTTCGTCTTCCTCTTCGAGGATCTGATAATCTGTAGAGTTGCCGCCGTATTTCGATGGAAGTACTTCCTCAATTAGTCTTATAAATTGAGTATTTGCTATATTCATCCCCTCGCTTGTTATTTTCTCAAAGCTCCTTATACTATGTATATGGTCAGTGTAACCCAACTCATCAAAACCACAATTACATTTTCTGGATAAAACTACACCATAGTCGCCGATTTCAACATTTAATAGAATCTTTGCTGCTGCTGGTAAAAGGGAAGTAAAAAGAAAAGCATTAATACTTAAATCTGTTTTCTGAATCTTTCTCTCATGTTGTATTAAGGCGAGACAATCTCTGAGAAGATGTATCTCATCAATCTCGCTGGGATTGGTACACAAATATCCTACTGTACCTCCTTCAGAAAACCCGTAGTATATAATAACTTCTACACCAGCAGATTTTATCTCATTTAGCCTCACTGGGGTGATGGGCTCGCCTGCAATAATAAATTTGGTTCCAGAAATGTCTAATCCTTCTTCCTTGGCAGCATGACAAATTCTAACAGCAGAGCTTGGGTAGGTAGCAACACAGCATCCATAATAATCTTTTATCGTTTTGGCAATCCATCTGGCAACTTTAACAGCGCTGTTTAAATCTACATACTCTGGCTTTGGGAACCTGGTCCCAAACAACCTTCCCGCATAGATTAACCCGTTTGTCCTAAGCTTGTGTTTGAATGAAGGTCTCATGTACTCTCTATCGACTTGAGAGAACCACTTGGAGGGCACTTTTCCAGCCTTCGTACATTGAAGC
Source organism: Spirochaetota bacterium (assembly GCA_020342115.1). GTDB lineage: Bacteria > Spirochaetota > B62-G9 > B62-G9 > DRHN01. Next base: position 3,177,939 of record CP070841.1, on the reverse strand, counting down.
AACAGTGCTATTCCTGTACTTCCTGGTAATATTGGAAACCAGATAGCAAAGGGGACTTCCCACAGATCATAAATATTAAACATCAGAGCTCGATGGGTACCGGTTTGAGAATAATAATCAAAACTTAGGGATGCTGTTGTCCTTATCCCGGATGTTCCTCCTGTTTGAATAGTAAGGTGATGTGAAAGAGTAGGGTTGTTAAAATCACTCTGTTCAAACCTGAAACTCTTCCCATCCCGAACAACCTCCTTCCTCCCCTTAAACTCATCATACGTCAAATACACCCCTGATGCTCGTAGCTTCTTTAGCGTTTTCTCAACCCCATCCCTTAACACACATGACCTGAAATCACCAAACTCACACCCTGTATGCTTCAACAGCTTCAGATATGGACTTCTTTCATTCTCGTAAATGTTCCTTTGTACTACCTTGATGAAGTTTTCATCCCTCTCCTCAAGCCTCTTTTTCACTATCTCTTTGCATTGTTCCAGAGAAAGAGTTTCTTTGAGAAAGTTTCTGAGTGCGAATACAAGCTGGAAGTATGTTTTTAGGTTATCTGCCAGAATCACAACATTTTCTCTTGGTGATTAAGAAATCTTTACTTTTATAATCGAGACTGACCTATAAAAATCACTTTTAATTAGCCTGAGAATCTTCTTACTACAGAACAGTCCTTACATATAGGGATTTCTTCAAAACGTTTGTTATACAGCAAATTGCGATATTGATTTATAGCGTCACCATTCCATACATCCTGCAGAGACTGTGCGGAGAGATCCCCGATTATTTCTATATGACGCCAATCATGACAGCATAAAATTACCCGTCCATCCCACAGTATATTGAGCGCATAGAATGGGAAAAAACAGGGCGGGAAAACCAAATCTCGAACAGCTCTTATATATTTTTTTCGAAGCAACGGAGAAGAACCTCTCATCTGATCGAAACATTCTATCATTCCCGCTCGATTTTCTATAGGGAAAGAACAAATCTGTACTCCACGGGATTTCCAGTAATGCTTGAACTGTTTTTCTTCGTTTTCATTTGCGCGTTGTTTCAGGAATCTGACCACAATATGGGAACCATCCTTTTTTTGTAATAGAGTGTTAATGTTATTTATAACATTTGAAAAATCCAGCCCGGGACGAATAGATCTATATGTTTCTTCATAAAAAGCATCGATACTCACCTCTATTGAGTTTAGACCGGCATGCAAAAGGGCTTCATAGCGCTTTAAGTTTAATGAAGTACCATTGGTCACTGTGAGAATGCGGGTACCATTTCCGAGTATTTTTCTGGCCTGCTCAACGCGCTTCTCAAGCTCATTGTCGAGCAGCGGCTCGTTTTGGAGCATCAGTAGAACTGTATTAACGGTTTCAGCCTGACTTAGATTTGTGAATATCTTTGTGTAAAGTTCTTCATCCATACAGTTGGGAGGACCCGATCTCTGAATAGTTACGTAAGGACACATCCTGCATGAGCCATTACAACGGTCGATAGTCTGTACCTGGATGAACAGAGGTCCGGGAAGTTTAGTCTTGCTATGTTTAGGATCATAAGAGTGTAAACCTATGAACTTGTTTAGAACGCTTCGGAATGTGAACCTCATGTTTTATGTAATAACCCTTTTCTTTGGTAACATGAATGAGATCTTTATTCTCAAGGTCTAGAAAATAGATAAGGATGCTTGCTAATCTCTAAAATATAAGCTCAGCTGTTATCTTTTATCAAGAAGGATCGTTGATTAAAAAGGTAACTTAACAAAAAGTTTATATGACTGTTATGAAAATCTGCCTGAGTGAATAACGATATTATTAGACTCTTTATATGTCAATTGAAATATTTATTTAAATTTTAGCATACATTTTTATAATATATACTAATAATATATTCCTTGACAGGATTGAAGAATTATGATAAATAATATATGTTATGATGTGAAGTATTAGAAAAGGGAGGTTCATTATGAAAAAGATAATTATCATAGCGGGAGGTATTCTTTGTATTCTTGCTTTCCTAATATTCATGGCTCAAACATGCGAACAAGAGGGGCAGCTTACCTATCCAAGTTATACAGGTAAGTGGTCATATATTATTGCGGAAGACAATGGCGTTGAAATGAAGGTGGAAATTTCATTGACAGAAACTACATGGACGATGGATTTTTATTCTGAAGCGGATCCCTGGGATTATATGTTTGGTGTAAAGGGAACTATCACAGTTGATGGCGATAACTTTACCATGACAGTTAACGGGGGCAGATGGTATGACACGCCTTATACTGAGTGGTATGACTGGACTAATGATCCCCTTAATCGTTTTTATTATACATTAGGAAATTTGATTGAAGGTCCCTATGCATACGATTCCAATTTCGGTTGGTATGCAGCAAGTGCGTATGAAACAGCAGGGACTTATCCTCAGATACAAGGTAAGTGGGCTATTTCGACTACTGGCAATTCGCTTCTCCTGCACTTTTCAATGTGGGGGGCTAATTATTTTTATAATTATGCCCATAATGCTGATTACTATACTAATTGGTGGTCTTGGTTTACCCCCGAGACAATCCCCGATCAAGCTTGGCTGTTTACAAAGGTAGAATAAAAGCTTTATAACAAACGCACTATAAATAAAAGCACCTGTTTTCCAAATGTCAGGTGCTTTTTTCTTTTCACTACCTATCTCCAATAATATCTTCTTTGAGAATCATTTCAAGAAGTTATATTTAATTAATAATCAAATACAATTTGATAGAAGAAGAGATATATTGATACAATAGAAATGATCAATTTTCTTTGCAGGGTTTTGTATATGAAAAGAACGATTATTTTAACATTATGCGTTATATGCATCTTGAGCATTACCGCATATACAACAGTTCGTGCTGACGGCAGTCCGAATATTCTCCTGATAACAATAGACACAATAAGATCCGATCATTTGAGCTGCTACGGTTATGAAAGAGAAACAACACCAAATATTGACCGCTTCGCTGAAGAGTCTTTATTATTTACCAATGCAGTTTCAGTCATTCCGTTAACAACTCCTTCACACGCATCGATCATGACAGGTCTACACCCGGGTACACATCAGGTATACAGAAACTCCTATCCTGTAAGCAGGCAGTTTGCAATGATGGCAGAGATCATGAGAAAAGCCGGGTACACTACAGGGGGGTTTGTGAGTACCAGAATCATAGAGTCGAGGATTGGATTTGGGCAGGGATTTGACTTTTTTTCAGATGTCAATCCTCCAGAAGTAGCGGATGCAAGACAGGATAACTCTAAAAGAGCAAAAAGACCGAAGCGAGAAATGGAGAGAAGGGGTGATATTACCACAGACATTGCACTATATTGGCTCGAGGAAAATATTGATAAAAAGTTTTTTGCATGGTTGCATTTGTACGATCCCCACCTTCCTTATACACCTCCAGATGAATATGGATTTATGTACAATACAGAGTACCACGCATATCTAGAGAAAATAAGAAACCCGAGGTTTCAGAGAGAAGCATTTGCAGATCAGATAGATCCTGCAGTTTCTACAGAAGGCTTGCCAGCTGTCAGAAGGTCGAAACCGGGTCTCATAACCTTTTTCGAAAGACTTATGCAAGTAGACAAGGAGTTTCTAACTCCGAGAAAGTATACACCTGAACTAGTAGAAGAGATGATTTCAGCATACGATGGTGAAATTCAGTTTGCCGATGAACAGGTGGGGAGGGTATTGGATCTTCTTGCTGAAAAAGAAATTTATGATGATACAATTATCATTGTTATGGGAGACCATGGTGAAATCCTCTTTGAGAAGAAGAAGTACTTTGGACATCACCGTCATCTTTACCAGGGATCTCTAATGATACCACTTATAATGAAATTTCCCGGGATAGATAAAAAGAGAGTTGATAAGCCTATAACTAATGTGGATATCCTTCCAACTCTCTTGAGTGCACTTGACATCGAAAACAGGATGGAGATGGATGGTATCTCTTACTGGTCGCTAATTAAAAAAAATAGCAATATCAGGGTACCTGAGTATCAGATCTTTGCTACATATTCCGGATTTCCACGACAGCCAAGGCAGGAAAAAAAGAAAGCCAATGCTGTTATAAGCAAGGTTATGAGGACAATCAGGGTGTTTTACTTCAAAATAAAGAGACGTGTTGTTGGCAAGAGAATATGGCGAATGGAAACGCGTTTTCACAAGTTTGCAATTATTGAAGGAGACTGGAAATTGATAAGGATCAAGACATCTCCGAGAAGAAAAGATATAGAATATGAGCTTTATAATATAAGAAATGATCCTGAAGAGAAACTTGATCTCTCAGACAAGGAAGAAGAGGTATTTAAAAAGCTCAGCACAATACTTAAAAAACACATAAGGCAAAAGAGAAAACCAATTATCCCGGAGCAGCTTCAAGAGAGAACAGAGGAAGAAAAAAGAGAAGAGATCAGAACTCTCAAGAGCCTCGGATATATGTAGTGATAATTGGGATAAAATGAATGGATTACCTTTCACAACTGGAATCGAGATCGATCTATATTATGCGGGAGGCTTATAATCAATTCAAGAATATCGCCCTCCTTTGGTCAATAGGTAAGGATTCCACTACAATGTTGTGGATTGCGAGAAAGGCTTTTTTTGGAAATATCCCATTCCCTGTGATGCATATCGACACATCCTATAAGTTCAAAGAGATCTACGAGTTTCGTGACACCTATGTGAAGAAATGGAACCTCGATCTGCTCATCAGCAAAAATGGGGCCGAGATCCAGAAAGGAATGTCACCTGAGAAAGGGAAGCTCGACTGCTGCAATGCGTTGAAAACAGAGGCGTTGAAGCTTACCATTAAAGAGCATGGATTCAGGGCGCTTCTTCTAGCCATAAGAAGAGACGAGCATGGAATACGCGCAAAAGAGCGTTACTTCTCACCAAGAGATGAGCATTTTACATGGAATTATAAAGCTCAGCCTGCAGAGCTGTGGGACCTCTTTTCAGCAGAAACAGGCGCAGAAGAGCACATGAGGGTGCATCCCATGCTACACTGGACAGAGTTCGATATATGGCAGTACATCATGAG
>CP070841.1:3160113-3172762 GCA_020342115.1 Spirochaetota bacterium | reverse complement strand
GAGGAAAGCGAATAGAAATGCGATACATACCCAATACTGAGGAAAATATTCAACGGATGCTTGAGGAGATCGGAGTTGATAACATAGGAGACCTCTTTAAAACAGTGCCTGGTAAGTATCTCCTCGATAAAGAACTCAACCTACCATCCCCTCTCTCTGAGCTTGAGCTGATGAAGCATATGAAGGAGCTGAATGAGAAGAATGCAAGTGCGGCGGATTTCAATTTTTTTCTCGGGGGAGGGGTATACAACCACTTTATTCCATCTGTTATGAAGTATATTGTATCCAGACCAGAGTTCTATACATCGTATACTCCATATCAGCCAGAGGTAAGCCAGGGAACCCTCCAGGCAATGTTTGAGTTTCAAACACTCATGTGCGGGCTGCTCGGTATGGATGCTTCCAATGCATCACTCTATGACGGTGCATCAGCTGCAGCAGAGTCAGTATTAATGGCATTAAGAATCAATAAACAGGATCGGATAGCAGTATCCTCAACCATCCATCCGGATTACAGGAGGGTTATTCGAACTTATTGTGATAACGGTAACACTGAGATAGTGGATATTCCTTTCGATGAGAGAGGAATGACTGATCTCGAGAAATTGAAGGAGGCTCTTCAAAAGGGTCTCTCATGTGCCGTACTGCAATCTCCAAATTTCTTTGGTATTGTTGAGGATTTGCGGGAATATGAAAAGTTGATACACGAATCAAATGCGTTACTCATTGTTGCTTTTTCCGAGCCGATAGCCTTTGGTTTATTGAGACCTCCTGGCGACTTCGAAGCGGATATTTGCTGTGGAGAAGGCCAGAGTCTAGGAATATTACCTGGATTTGGCGGTCCGCACCTTGGAATTCTCACCGCAAAGGAAGCATATGTCCGCAATATACCTGGCAGGATTGTTGGCAGGACCCGTGATGAGGATGGGAGAGATGCCTATGTACTTACACTCACTGCTCGAGAGCAGCACATCAGGCGTGAGAAGGCACGCTCGAACGTGTGCACCAATCAGGGTCTATGTGCTCTTATGGCAACAGTATACCTCGAAGGGCTTGGAAAAAGTGGTATAAAAAAACTGGCTCATATAAACCATAAAAGGGCAGAGTACGCGAAAGGCAAGCTTCGAGAGATAGGCTGGATCGACCTCAGGTTCAGCTCACCAACATTCAATGAGTTTGTTTTAAAATTAAAACACAAACCGGAAGAGGTGCTCGAGAAACTCCTCGACCGAAAAATAGTTGCAGGCCTTTCGTTAGGAAGATTCTATGATGATCTTAAAGACTCGCTTCTCGTATCATTTACAGAGATGAATACCAAGGAAGATATAGACAATTTCACAGCTTGTTTGAATGAACTGTATTGATACTCCAATGACGGAAAAGATAATGAACGATTTTGGGATAAAAACATTAGCTATAAATGAACCGCTGATATTCGAACAGGGCTCAGCGGGAAGGACGGCATTTTCGCTGCCTGAAGAGACTATAGACCTCGGTAAGATTGATGGTTCTTTGCCTGATGATTTGATAAGAGACAGTATAGACTGTTTGCCGGAAATAAGCGAGGTCGAGCTTATCCGGCACTTCACAAGGATGTCTCAATGGAACTATGGAGTTGATACAGGTTTTTACCCGCTGGGATCATGCACCATGAAGTACAATCCCAAACTTAATGAGGAGGCGGCGTCTCTCCCTGGATTTGCCAGATCTCATCCCTATCAGCCTGAATCTCTCTCACAGGGATCTATGAGGCTTCTGTGGGAACTCGAGCAGTATCTCTGCGAGATAGCAGGGATGGACAGATGTACTCTCCAACCCGCAGCAGGTGCACATGGTGAGCTCTGTGCAATGATGATGATGAGGGCAAAGCTTGCAGAAAAAAAGTCTCCCAGACACAAAGTGCTTATCCCAGATACTGCGCATGGAACGAATCCTGCGAGTGTTGCTATGTGTGGTTTTAAAGCGGTCCCTTTGAAATCGAACAGGGAAGGTATTATCGATATTGATTCAGTAAAATCACTGATGGATGAGGATGTTGTAGCAATCATGGCCACTAATCCGAATACTCTCGGTCTCTTTGAAAAAAACATAGTTGCGGTGTCGGATATAGTGCATAAAAAGGGCGGATATGTGTACTGCGATGGAGCAAACATGAATGCGCTCATGGGTAAGGTGAAGGTTGGAGAGCTTGGAGTTGACCTGGTTCACCTAAACCTCCACAAGACATTTTCTACGCCACATGGGGGAGGCGGGCCAGGGGCTGGTCCCCTTCTTGTAAAACAGTCACTTGCACCATACCTGCCAGTTCCAGTTGTAGAGAAAAACAATGAGAGATTTGTATTCAACTATGATCTTCCGCAGTCAATTGGAAAGCTTAAAAGCTTTTATGGGAACTTCCTTATCTGCGTCAGGGCTTATACATATATCCTCAGTATGGGTGCTGAAGGATTGCGCAAAGCAAGTGAAACTGCAGTGGTTAATGCGAACTATATAAGGTCAAAGCTGAAAAAATACTATCATCTTCCCTATGATGATTCCTGTATGCACGAGTGTGTGTTTACTGATAAAAAACAGAAACAGCATGGTGTTTCGACACTGGATATTGCAAAAAGGCTCATCGATCATGGTTTTCATCCGCCAACAGTTTATTTTCCGCTTGTGGTAGACGGGGCTCTTATGATAGAGCCAACAGAAACCGAAAGCAAAGAATCCATCGATAGGTTCATCAATGCCATGATCAACATTGCAAAAGAGGCAAAAGAAAATCCCGAAGAGCTGAAAAGATCTCCTCAGAAATCCAAGATCACACGCGTCGACGAGGTAACCGCTGCGAGAAACCCTATTTTGAAATGGTGTACATCGAAATAAACCTAATGGTTATTTTTTTTGACCGTTTATTAATTGAAAATTAAAAAGATCTTAAGAAAATTCCTTGATATTATTGTAGGATGACTGCAAAATAAGTGTAAGGGAGTCTTAATCACTCAAAAAGGAGGTATGTATGGCAATATTTGATAAGATGAAAAAGGCTGTTGTGGATGGCCTCAAAACATCTAAAGATGCCCTTGTAAAGGCAAAAGACAAGACCAAAGAAGTTGGGGAAAAAAGCATTTCAGGTATTAAATCTGCCACCTCTAAAAAAAAGACGGAAGATAAACCATCTGAATCGAAATCATAGGGATCAGGTCCATACATTTTATGTTTTACTCAGGGTAATTGTTGGGGTCGGCCCATGATATCGGATATTTTTCCTGTCATGGGAAACCAATGATCCTTTTAATTCTTATCAAAATTATGATAATCGGTCTCCTGCCTTTGAATTCAATCCTCTGTATAATAGAAAAAGGTCCAGTGTAACAATACTCTAAAGATCAACTACACAAATTTCTTGATAAAAACTGGAAATAAATAGAAAATGCTATAAGATTTTCTTTATGTTTTTATCTGACGCGATGATTAAAAATTAAGATTTCCAATATCTATTATGCCAGACATAAATAAAACACTCAACAGATTAGTATCCCTTATGCTCATTTTGAGCATTGTATCACTTTTCCTTGAATACGGGCTCTATCAGGCAAGATGGATCAAGCTCTTTACAAATGCACTCGACTACATAGTCTTCCTGCTTTTTATCACCGAGATTGTATTACGGTTTATCCACTCAAAATATAAGTTTATCTTCATTAAGCAGAATATTTTTGAGCTCCTGTTTTTAATTGTTTTTGCCACACTGTTCATCTACAGTAAATATGTTAGCTACCTGATTGAAAGCAGGAGGATACAAAATCTCAGCAGAAATATCATCGTTTTAAGGAATTTATTCATTCTTATCAAAATATTTGTCAGACTAAAAAAGTTTAATGCTTTAATGAATAGAATCACAAAAAATCCTGCGCAGACTATTCTATTGAGTTTTATTACAGTTATCATTGTTGGAACGCTTCTGCTGATGATGCCATTTGCAACTTCAGATTTTTCGAGATTAGGGTTCATTAATTCTCTCTTCACTTCAACCTCAGCAGTGTGTGTTACAGGGCTCATTGTGGTGGATACAGCAACAAGATTTTCAATGATTGGTAAAATTATCATCCTCTTCCTTATCCAGATCGGCGGGCTGGGTATTATGATTTTCTCCTATATCAGTTCATTCGTATTCAGAAAAAGGCTTTCTGTTGAGAGTAAGCTTCTTGTGAGCTACATGATTAATGAAAGTGATATGTCATCTCTTTTCAGATCGATGAAAAGTATTGTATTCACTACGATCATTTTGGAGTTTGTTGGATTTTCAGTACTTTATCTCGGATTCAAACCGGCTCTCGGTGGAAATCTCGATGCGCTTTCCAATGCTGCCTTTCATTCTGTCTCAGCTTTCTGCAATGCAGGCTTTTCAACTTTCTCAGACAATCTTATGGGGTTCAGATCGAACGTGCTTGTCAATATTACTATTGCCCTTTTAATTATTCTCGGGGGTTTGAGCTTCACTGTGATGCTGGAGCTTTATCATTTTATTCAGAATCGCACAAGGCGGGGGATTTTGGGTAAGCAGCAGAAGCTCTTCAGGTTTAGCCTGAATACAAAGATAGTGCTGATAACATCAGGAATCCTGATTGTTGCCGGTACATTGATAATATATCCTTTTGAGCACAGGTCGACCCTCATTGGATATGATATGAAAACACAGTATCTTGCAGCTTTTTTTCAATCTGTGACACTGAGAACAGCGGGCTTTAATACGGTTGATTTTTCAATCCTCAACAGGTTTACTTACCTTGTGATGATTCTATTCATGTTTATCGGAGGAGCTTCGGGATCGACTGCAGGGGGTGTGAAGGTAAATACAGTTGCGATTATCGGCGGTTATGTGCGGTCGATTATCGATAACAGGGAGGATGTAACTATTTTTAACCAGACTCTTTCGAAAGATCTCGTAAACAGAGCGCTTTTCATTGTTCTCATCTATTCGATAATTATATTTTTTAGTACAATAATTCTTTCCATAACTGAGGATTTTGAAGTTGTTCCAATTCTATTCGAGGTAGTATCAGCAATGGGTACTGTAGGCCTTTCTGCAGGGATAACACCTCTTCTCTCAACAGCCGGAAAGGTTATGATTGTTATTCTCATGTTTGTAGGCAGAGTAGGACCGCTTACAATGGTCGTGTCACTATCACAGAGACAGAGAGTGGCAGGTATAAGCTACCCAAGCGGTAATATTGCAATTGGGTAATGTGAGATATATAATTTTTTGGAGAAGAAACGATGGCCGAAGAAAAAACATTTGCGGTTTTTGGTTTGGGAACATTCGGGTTTGAGGTCTGTCGTGTGCTTGCTGAAAAGGGAGGCAAGGTTATCGCAATAGATGTCAAACAGAACCTTATTGAAAAGGCAAAGGATATTGCAACTCAGGCGGTTCTTATCGACAGTACGGATGAGGATTCTCTTAAGAATGCGCCTCTCGAAAGTGTGGATGTTGCCATCGTTGCCATGGGAGATGACATGGAGGCGAGCATTCTCACCACTGCAATATTGAAAAATATAGGGGTTCCCTATATCATAACGCGTGCAATTTCAGATATTCACGCACAGGTTCTGAAGCAGGTCGGTGCAACAGAAGTACTGTTTATCGAGATAGAAGAGGGAAGACAGCTTGCAACAAGGCTCATAGCTCCGGATGTGCTGGACAGAATACCGATCTCCAAGAATCAGACACTCGCAGAAATAGTCGTGCCGGAGAGTTTTGTGGGCAAGACATTGCAGAAGCTCGACCTCATCAATAAGTTTAATATCACTGTTATCTCAGTAAAAAGAGTAAAGACAACGATAGATGATATGGGAAACCCGCAGAAGGAAGAGATTATTATTCAGCCGGTTTCATCTACCATTCTAGCCGAGGGTGATATAGTGGTCGTTATTGGTAAAGATGAAGACATCAATGCACTAAAGGAGTATTAGCATGATTCTTGTGAAAAGAGTGGTTTTTTACGTAGCCTTTTTTATAATTGGCGCTTTAATCATCATGCTTGGTGTTGTCAATTACCTTCGTTTATCTGACATTGATGCTTATAATATCCAGCTGATCAAATTCTATGCTGAGAACCTGTTATACTTAAGCATTGTATCGTTAATAATATTATTCGTGACTGTGTTGATAATACACAGGGGGGGAACACGGGTGCTTAAGGAGATTGACAAAGTAACAGAGCTATCCGGATACGGAAGATTCTATTCGGGAGAATATACGAAAAAACTGGGCCGGCTGGGTGAGAAGATAAACCGTCTTTTCCTTGAGCTGAACAGGCTCAACGACATGAAATCTCTTAAAATAAGCTCTGTATCCAATCTCAACTCATTTTTTCTTGATAGTACACACCTTCATTTATTTATTACAGATATAGAGGGGACAATACAATCCTGCTCGAGATTATTACAGGAGAAGTTAAAAATTGAAGTGCAGGATATCAGAGGCAAGGGTTTCTCAGATATTATTAAGGATCTGGATTTCAATGAATTGGTGGTAGAGCTGCAGAGAAGCCATACCGCAGTTAAACGAGAAAAGGTTATACTCACGATTGGCGAAAGCAGTTTTCAAAGCCAGTTTATGCTTTATCCTATATTCAACGTAAGAAATGAGCTGTCAAATATAGTTTGTGTGAGTGAGAAGGAAACACTCTTATCGAGTATATCAAAAAAAGCAGAGCAGATATCAAAAGCACAGAGGAAAATTACAGATATATTCAAGAAAAAACCGAAATCGGGGTAATCAGTCCCTTTTTGGTTCCTTTACCTTCTTTTCTTCCTCTTCTTCTCTCTTTTTTTTCTTGCGGTAGCCGATACTTCGAATAACAAAGCCTATACCTATGCCAACAACAAACACAATAAGGATCATGATTGCCCGCTGCATCGAAGCAGACCATGCAAGGAATTTAATATCGACTGTCTCTACATTCTGCACCATGAATACGATTACAAGTATTCCTATAATTACACCAATGATCAATTTAGCCATTGTACACTCCTTCTCTTTTGTAAAATAATGGTTGAAAATATTTTATAAATATCAACCTTATAAAACAGGTATTATAGATCTTTTTCCTCATGCCTGCCAATCCAAATCTCTAGGTTTTTCCATCTTGTGTCCAATACTGCTCATTGAAGCCATCCTTATCTATCAAGGTATTTTAATATTTAACAAAGGTTTCGAGTATCTGTCTTCTTGTTGAACTTCTTAATCTGTTAATTGCTTTATTCTGAATCTGTCTTATACGCTCTTTTGTTAGATGGTATTTCTCGCCAATCTCTTTAAGGGTATGTGGTTTCTCACATTCGAGTCCAAACCGATATTTGATTATTGCGGATTCTTTCTCGCTCAGTGTTGATAGCACATTCCTAATCTCGTCCTGGATGTGTCTGACGAGCATTATATGATCTGGATGATCCATGTTATTATTTTCCATATAATCTATAACTGTACCATCATCTTCATTCATAGAAATGGGTGTATCAAGAGATTCTGTGCTCTTAGAAATGTTTATCAGATCGGCTATTCTCTTCTCATCAATACCGAGGTAATCAGCTATCTCCTCAATTGTGGCTGGACCTTGTTTGGTCCTATATATTTCCCGCTTTGCTTTTTCAATTTGATTGAGCTCATTTGTCTTATTAAAAGGCAGACGAATCATTCGTGATTTCTCATAGAGTGCCTTCAGGATTGACTGGCGGATCCACCACACAGCATATGATATGAAATGATAACCTCTATCCACATCGAACTTATCCACCGCAGTAATAAGGCCGATGTTCCCTTCGCTTATGAGATCATCCAGTGAGAGGCCTTGATTCTGGTATTTTCTTGCGACACTCACTACAAATCGCAGGTTGGCATTGATTAGTTTCTCCTTTGCCTCTTTTGAGCCTTTCCTGATCTCCTGAGCAAGCTTTACTTCTTCTTCTCGTGCTAATAGTGGTATTTTATTTATTTCTCTGAGATATATCACCAGGGAACTTGTATCGCTATCGGGTACATGAGTGTTATATATTTGTTCAGAAGTTATATTAAAATTACTCTTATAAATCATATATGATTATCCTAATGAATTTATACCACTGTTTTAACAGTATATAAATGCTCTAATAAATAAAGATACAAAGAACAAAATCATTCTGTATTTTAACAAATCTTGATTAAAGGAATATTAAACTAAAATTAAAAATTTCTAATTTATAGATCTTTTTGAGAGTTTTACATTTATAAGACTGGTAATAATATTGTAAACGTGGTGCCTTCACCGGATTTGCTTTTTACATCTATTTGGCCATTATGAATATCTGTGATAGATTTGACAATACTTAATCCAAGACCTGTACTTGGCTCTTTTAATTTTCCTGTTCTGTCAATATGAAAAAAGCGATCAAATATTTTTGGCAGATCTTCTTCGACAATCCCCACTCCAGTATCAGTTATAGTAATGATTGCCCTTTTGTCTTCTACTGCTGCAGTGATATGTATTTTTCCATTGTAATCAGTAAATTTGATAGAATTATCGATCAAGTTTAGAAATAATCTTCGTAAATGCAACTTATCCCCGTTTATAAGAAGCTTATCAAGCCCAACAGTCATATCCACAGTAATATCTTTATGAAGAGCAAGGATTTTGGATTTCTCATATATTTCTTTCAACAATTCAATTAAATTAACCTGCTCAAAATTAAAAGCGTTTAAGGGAAAGTCCAGTCTTGTTAACAGTAGGAGATTTTCGATGACCTTGAGCATTCTTTCTGTTTCTTCCATTACAAGTTTTATAGTTTTGATATATTCTTCTCTTCCTCTTTCTTTCCTCAGTGTGATGTCCGATTCACCCTTTATTATTGTAAGAGGGGTTTTTAATTCATGGGCTACCTGTGAGCTGAATTCCGAAATGTATTTGAAAGATGATTCAAGACGAGAGATCATTTTATTAAAGGCATCAACTAAATATTGCATTTCTTCATCAATACGGTCTCTGTTTACACGAGAGCTCAGATTTTCATTTGTAATCATGTTTGCGGTTTTTGTAATTTCATATACAGGCTTTAGAAGTTTTGTAACAAACATTTTTCCGAGTAGACTTGATATTAGAAGAATGATTGGAATACTTATTAAGATATGAATCAATCTGTTTTTCAGTAAATAAATGGTAGGTCTTAGTGAGGTTCCAACTTGAATTATATAAAATGAATTATTCTCGAATCGATATGGGAAACTTACTACTCTGATATTCTTATTATTCAGTTTCGTCCTTTTATAATAAGGAGCGCCATCTTTTATACCTTCGATTGTATTTGTGTTAAGAAATAATAAGGAATTTTTTAAATTGTTTGATTTCACAAGAGATTTACCATTTGCATTTAAAAAATCTATATAATTTTCTTTTAGGTTCAGTGAATCCACCTTTTGCAGCCACTGCAGCTGGTAAGGTTCAATATCATCAGGGTCAGGAAAATCCTTAAAAACTATAACTTTTTTCACGGTTGAGGTAAAATCTTCAGCTATAGTCCTTTCTCTATACGTATCTAATGCCTTTGCAATCTCTTTTGCTTTTGCATATAATTCATCATCTATTTCATCGTAAAGAGTGACATAGAGGCTGAAATAAAGGTAGATGCTATATATGGTTAAAAAAACCCCTAACAGGGCGACAAAAAGAATTCGAATCTTAAACTTAATGGATTTAATTTTCATTGTTGTTATTGCTTTAAAATATACCCGATACCGCGTACAGTATAAATGAGTTGCTTTTTAAAGCCTTTATCAATCTTGTTTCGTAGATAGTTAACATACACATCGATAACATTGGTAAAACTATCGAAGCTTTCATTCCATACATGTTCGGAGATCATAGTTCTGGTTACAATTTGATTGGTATTGAGCATGAGATACTCAAGGAGGGTATATTCTTTCATCGTGAGTGTGATCTTCTTCCCTGCACGGATTACCTCGTGGGTAAGTTGATTTAGTTCTACATCAGCAACCTTGAGAACGGCTGTTGTTTTTTGATTTTTTCTACGAAGCAGAGCGCGTATTCTTGCTAAAAGTTCTTCAAACGCGAAAGGTTTTGTTAAATAATCATCTGCACCGGAATCGAGGCCCAGTACCTTGTCCTGCACTCCATCTTTTACAGTTAGCATAAGCATGGGTATATTGATTTTTTTCCCTCTTAACTCTTTACATACCGATATGCCATCTTTTAGAGGGAGCACTATATCGAGGATTATAAGATAATATTCATTAACTTCTGCCATATATATGCCATTTTCACCATCATAAGCCACGTCTACAGCATAATACTCTTCCTTCAAACCACGTTCTATGAAGTTTGCCACTTTTTTTTCATCTTCTATTAATAGAATGCGCATTTTATTCAGTTAATTTTATATAACATAGAATTGATTACCAATTGCAGGTGACAACTATGAAGATGGTAACACCTTAATTAGATACTGTAAATCTATTTTATTAATTGTCAGTCAATATAGTGGTTATTTTCTCTAGAAGGATATCGAGATTATGAGATTTGTCATAGTAATCTGCTGCGTCAGGGACCATCATTTTTTGAATCTCTAGGGGGTACACACTTGCAACCAGTATCTTGCTTTTCACTTGCAGGAATTGCAGGACTTCGTAAAGTATATTTCCCCCGTTTTCGGGCATTTTAATATCAAGTATTATCAAGTCGATTGTATTGCTTGTTGCTATTTCATATGCAACTGAAACATTGGAAGATTCGAATACAACATAACCCTCATCTTCAAGAAGTTTGATATAAATGTTTCGTATTTTATCCTCATCATCTACTACAAGAATATTTCTCATTATGCTGTCTCGATAAGATTGCTATACACAGTCAGTACATGGTTTAATGGGGTACTCGTTTTTTGAATAATCCTAAAATTCGATGGAATTTTCATTTTCATTTATTTCCAACTTCAGCAACTTTTCGTCAAGCCTGAATAGTACTTTTTCGGTAAGGTTTACATCTTCACTGCCGTAGACGAAATTATCGGTACTGTCCAGCACCATGCTGTACCCTTCCAGAATACTAACTTTCCTTATTGCTTCCATAATGTCTTTCTGTATCTTGTCATAAATAGTGTCGTCCATAAATTCGCCATAAACGTTCCAAAAATATTTGTTTGATTTTAATGTTTCGAGTTTGAAGCTGTAATCCTGTAGTTTTGACTGTAATTCACTTTTTTCTTTTTCAGTAAGAGTAAGATAATTTATGACGGAGTAAGCCGGTAATTGGGAGATTGAATTCTCTATTAGTTTTATTTCTGCTTCTAGATATTTGGCCGTGTATGTCTGAATAATTCTATCAAGGTTTATGTAGCCGACCTTGACATACTGTGATGTTTTCGCATGCCCCATAAAAGGAACAACAAGGCAGGTGACGTTTAATAGAAAAATGATCAGTCTTTTATTCATTGTCTTAATCTTTTATTGGGGACGGAGGATGAATTCATGACTTCACAGCTCTCTATTGTCATAAATTCATACCCCGTCCCCCTTTACTGTCATTATTTTACATGGAGGACGGACGTTTATTGCTCCATGCTCTCTTTTACTTCCATCATCTGATAGTGCAGTTTGTCGAGTACAACGATTTCGATTCGCCTGTTCTTGGCTCGGTTTTCATTTGTCGTATGTGGCACAAGCGGCCTGTACATTGAATATGAAGCAACGGAAATTCTCTTGGGATCAATCCCAACTTCTTTTCTCAAAAACTCCGCAACATTCGCCGCGCGAGCAGCTCCAAGCTCCCAGTTGGTAGGGTATTTCTCTGCAATCTTCGGACCAATAGGAATGTCATCGGTATGTCCCTCAATCCTGATAACTTTATCAGGTACTGCTTTGAGTATAGCACCAACACGCCGCAGTACACTATATCCTTCAGGCTTGATTTCAGCTTTGCCGCTGTCAAAGAATATCTTGTCCATGATATTGATGGTCAGTGCATCCTTGAAGTGCTGGATGTCCACTGTCTTCTGACCTATTTCACTCTCAAGGCTTTTTACGAGCTGATCATAGGTTTTTTTCATGCGATCCTTTTCTGCTGCTTCTTTGGCGAGCTGGGAATCAATGTTTTTCCTCAGTTCAGACACCTGCTGCTCAAGTTTCTGCTTCTGGGTGGTGAGGTTTGCTACCTGCCTGGATAGCTCGTCTGTTTTTCCTTCGAGAGCATTTTTTAGATTATTTGAAGTCTTCTGAAGGCTGTCACGCTCTTTCTGCAAACTCTTAATATCAGCAGCTTGATCACCGATCTGCTTCTGGTACTCACCGACAAGCTGATTTAGTCGCTCGTTGCGGTTAAATGCTGCATCGATGTCACCTCGCAAAGCAATAACCTGATCTTCGAGAGTTTGTTTACCCTGCATTAATAGTGCCATCTGGTTGGACAGTTCTCCACCGCTTGATTTCAGGATATCACCGAGCCCTTTTAAATTCTTTTCAAGCATTTGAGTGCCATCGTACAATCTTTGAAGCTCGTTGTTTTTCATGTCGATCTGTTTATTCAATTCATCAATTTCCAGATTTTTCAAAGCATTCGAGTTCTGCAAATCGGCTACTTCCTTGTTTTTCACGTCAAGTTCCGAGCGCAGGGCTGCATTT
>CP070841.1:3132052-3160013 GCA_020342115.1 Spirochaetota bacterium | reverse complement strand
AACATTACCTTACACATCTAAATGTGAAAGACACTCTATCAAAGATACAGTTTTCTCATTTAGATGTAATTTGACCAATATTTATAACATTACCTTTCACATCTAAATGCGAAAGAGACTTTATTAAAGATACACTTTTCTCATTTAGATGGAATTTGACAATTCTTTATAACATTACCTCACACATCTTAATGTGCAAGAGACTCTTTTGAACATTAGCTAACCACATTTTTTTGCGATTTTAGAGAAATGACCGCTCCCCCTATAAGTAGTATACTCGCAATATAGAAGAAGGGGTGGGGAACTTCTCCAAGAAAGAAAAACCCCATTACTCCTCCAAAGACAAACTGGCTCATTATGGCAATTGAAACAACCTGACCACGAATATGCTGCATGGAATAGTTGAAGATGGAATGTCCGATCACAGTAGGGACTATTCCCAATCCAAGCATGTAGAGTATATTTTCTGTTGTATACATTTTAATAGGATTTTCAAAGAAGAGGGTAATGATAAAACACAGGATTCCGGCAATATAATATACTGGAACAATGTAGAGCCATATATTCTCATAATCCCTGTTTTTTCGAGCCAGAGCAAGATAATAAGCAAAGAGAATCATAGCGATGAAGCAGATGAGGTCTCCCAAGAAAGTGGTGCGGCTTAAATGGATATCGATGCTACCAAGGAGTGCAATGCCTGCTATTGCAACAGCTGTACCGATGATTTCCTGTCTGT
Source organism: Spirochaetota bacterium (assembly GCA_020342115.1). GTDB lineage: Bacteria > Spirochaetota > B62-G9 > B62-G9 > DRHN01. Next base: position 3,159,277 of record CP070841.1, on the reverse strand, counting down.
TAGTAAGCTCTCGTAAGAGTATAAAGAGAAACAGGGGCATGACAATCGGAACAATACTCACGATTAGGGAAGCATTAGCAGCCAGTGTCATCCTGGCGCCCATATTCCAGGAGATGAAATGGATACCGAGCACCATGCCGGGAAGAATAGCTGGTCGTATCTGTTTAAAGGAGTAGTTTTTAGCATTTCTGACAAAGACAGGCGTAAGCGCAACTGCTGCTATTAGCAATCGATATGCTGCAAGGAGAATCGGATGCTCGGTGCTCAGCTTGATGAATATGACCGATGAGGAGCAGCAAATTACACCAAGTATAAGAAGTAAAATTTTTGAAATCATTTGCGTGTTCTTCTGTAGTCAGTTAAAATAATGAATTCTAATCCCTTATGGAATAATTTTATGGCAGTCCAAATTACTGCTTGTAGTAAACAACATCTGAAAAGATGAAAGTAAAAACCCTGCATTCATGGGAATTGTCCCAAACTGAAGCAATTGAGTTACAGAAAACACTTGCAAAGAGAATTATAACACGTGACAATTTTTCCGAAATTAATACTGTTTGCGGTGTGGATGTTGGTTATGATAAGAAAGTACAACAGGCAACCGCAGCATGTGTTGTTATGAGCTATCCTGCTCTTGAAGTTATTGAGAAAGTAAGGGTTACCACACCCATCAAGCTGCATTACATTCCTGGCCTGCTCTCATTCAGAGAAGCTCCGGCGCTCATACCAGCATTTGCTCGGTTGAAGACTGAGCCTGACCTCGTGATATGTGATGGGCATGGCCTGAGTCATCCCAGGAGGTTTGGACTGGCCTGTCATCTTGGACTACTACTCGATACTCCGACAATCGGGTGTGCAAAATCATTACTTATCGGAAGCTGCAGCGAACCTGGAGTAACGAGGGGATCTTATGAATATATATGGGACACAGGGGAAGTAATAGGAGCTGTATTAAGGACAAAAAATGGAGTGAAACCGGTTTATGTATCTACTGGACACAGGATAGGTCTTTCAAGCGCAATAGATTTTATCCTTGGTTGTACGAGAAATCACAGGCTCACAGAACCTGTGAGGTATGCGGATTTAGATGCAGTGTGACTCTTCTTTAGAGTATGAACCTACACATCTAAATGTGAATGACGATCTATTGAAGGTAAACTAACTGCATTTAGATGCAGTGTGATTCTTCTTTAGAGTATGAACCTACACATCTAAATGTGAATGACAATCTATTGAAGGTAAACTAACTGCATTTAGATGCAGTGTGACTCTTCTTTAGAGTATGGACCTACACATCTAAATGTGAATGACAATCTATTAAAGGTAAACTAACTGCATTCAAACACAAGACGGAGTTGAAATATGGTGATTGTTGGAATTTCAGACATACATGGTCATATAGAAGCTATAGAAAATGCCTCAGAGATACTTTCAAAAGCAGATCTTGTACTCATTACAGGGGATATTACTCATTTTGGAAGGAGAGAGGATGCCGAGAGTATTATAGATAAAGTAAAGTGTTACAGTAAACAACTCTACGCAGTTCCAGGAAACTGTGACTATCCCGAAGTGGGATCATACCTATCCATAGAGAGCATTTCACTCGACGGGCAGTGTGCTGTGATTGATAATTTCGCTTTTATCGGGATAGGAGGCTCTTTACCCTGTCCTGGAAAAACACCAAATGAGTATACAGAGGAAGATTTTGCTGTTATGATGAATGAGCTAAAAAAGAAGATACCGAAAGATCTACCATGTATCCTTATCACTCATCAGCCTCCTTTTGGTACTCGGTGTGATTTAGTGAGAAGTGGTGAGCATGTTGGTAGCAGAGCTCTCAGAAGTTTTATTATAGAAAAGAAGCCATTACTGTGTTTCTCAGGGCATATACATGAGGCACACGGAGTGGACACAATCGGCATAACAAAAGTGGTGAATCCAGGCCCTCTCCTTCATGGAGGATACGCCCTAGCTGATATAGCAAAAGAGAGGGTTAAGGTTAGCATTCCTGTGTGGTGAGCACCTTCATGTGTGTTCAACGAGCGGATATCATTGAGTAAAGTGCTTTTCTATACTATTATATGACCATAGTTGCACAGTTATATTGTATTTTTCCTTTGGTAGCTCAAGGGGGTTATTATGAAACTCAGTCTTGATACTGTTGGTTATGGCGGGTATTTCACAGCTGTTGGGGAATCGCTGCCTCTTGAAGAGGCGTTTAAGCGTGCATCGGATTTTGGATATGACGCGGTATGCATATACGCGCATCGTCCCTTGGGATTCCCTATGGATTTAGATAAAGACAGGCGAAAAAGACTTGTTAACCTTGCTAAGGCACTCGATCTCGAACTTGGGGCAGTTGTGTGTTGTACAAACTATCAGGAGTCAAACCATGTATTGATCTATTCTCGTGAAAAGGAGGTAATGTACACATGTGCGTGTATCGATATGGCAAAAGATATGGGAATACGCATTGTCAGGGTTCTTGCCGCATTCTACGGTTATTTCCAGAATCCATACGCAAGGCAGGGATATGGTGCCCCAGCATTTGAATCACGTTCGAGGAGAGTTTCAAGGAATGAGGATTGGATCGAGGCATGGCATCAGGTGAGAGAAAGCTTAAAGGAGGTTGCTCTATATGCTCAGGATAGGGGAATAGTCCTCGCACTTCAGACACATCCTGAGATCACGGGTAATAATGAAGCGACACTCGAAATGATCGATGAGGTTGGAGTTCAAAGCTTGAAGGTCGGACTCGATCTCCCATTATTTGAATCACAGGATCCGGATTTCATCAAAAAGACTGTTTTTAGTATGAAAGATCTCATGGTCTACTCACATTCGATCTCAATTGCTCCGAATTTCACAGTAGGAGGTGCGAATTATAGCTGGGAGGAGGTGGAACCTGGACATCCGAAAGACAGATGTAAGTGGGAAGTATTTTTAAAGGCCTGCAAGGAGATTGGATATGACGGTCTCCTCTCCCACGAGCAGTGTTCACCTATAATTGTTAAAGGGCACAAGCTCGGAGACCTGGAAGAGGTCGATCACCGTTATCAAGCTGCAATAGCATATTTGAAGCCACTTGTGAAGAAATTGAACTACTATACTGGGCACAAAGAATAAAACTACTTTTGATAAAATAATAATGGTAAATTCTATGGTAAGGAAAGATTATGGGGGCAAAGGTTAATAGTATACTCGAACCTGTGCTGTCGTTACTTTTCCCCAATCGATGTGCCTTCTGTCAGGATATTCTAGATAGCTCATGCTGTATCTGTGATAAATGCCTGATAAAGATTGAGTTCATTCATCCACCTTTCTGTGAGAAGTGTGGTGCGCCTCTGTTCTACCGGGAATCGATGAAAGTGCCATGCTATCAGTGTCAGGATCTAAAGTTTGATTTTGAAAAAAATGAGTCTCTTGGTGTGTACACTGAAAGCTTGAAAAAATTGATTCATTTATACAAGTTCAACAGGAGAAGATCACTGAACAGGCCTTTTACAATTCTCCTCATAAGATATAAAAAGGAGTATATCAAAAGACACGACTTTTTAATTCCGGTACCTCTCAATTCTTCGAGGTACTCCGAGAGGGGATTCAACCAGTCATCCCTCATCACTGATGAGATATCGAGGCATATTGAGATAACCTGCCTAGAAGATTGCCTGAAGAGAACCGGGGCTTCGAGACCTCAGAGCAGTATACATTCTAGAGACATGAGACTCAAGAATCTCACAGACAGATTCCGCGTGCGAGAAAAGTATAAAGAGACTATAAGAGGAAAAAATATTCTTGTTTTTGACGATGTTCTCACCACCGGTGCCACTTCTTCGGCATGCGCAAAGACACTGTACAATGAGGGGGCAGGGAGTGTGGACATCCTTACGCTGGCTAGAGCAGTTAAGGCGTAATTAGCATGCTGTTTATGGCACTGGAATGCTAACATAATATCGATAAACGTTAAAAAATTTGTGTTGATTTGCAATGAATTGGTGAAATGTTACAAATTACTCATTTTCTATACTATTTTGTAATATAAGGCCAGCTGATAGCATTATTATCTTAATAAAAAATGTGGATTGTCTAATTTAGGGGTTCTTTACTTTAGGCGGAAACAGGTCGATAATCTATGAGAATACTATGCTCCAATGAGATAATCCTACTTTCTTCAATAATATAGTGAGTAGATACAGTGACTAGACTGATTCTAAGGTTTCCAAACAATGTAATCAAAGAAGTTGAGTTTGATCAGCCTAAATATAGAGTTGGCAGTGCAGAGGATAATGACCTTGTTATCGAGCAGGAAGGTGTATCACCTCATCAGGCAGAAATTGAGCAGGCGGCTGGTAACTTCTCTATTGTGGATGTGTCTGAGGATAAAAGTACAACGGTTAATGGAAAGCCTTTTGAAAGGAGTAACCTGAATTATGGTGACAGGATAGCATTTGGTCCTGTGAGCGGTCTTTTTTATCCTGTCAAAAAGAGCAAGATTGGTGATAAAGCCAAGCTTTTTCTATACATGGGAGCCGGGGCACTCATCATCGTACTTTCAATTGTTTTCATATTTTATATGACAAGCAGGCAGATATCCTCTGCTGTAACTGAGAGGCTCGGAGATGGGATAATAACAGATGAAGTTACCGATGAAATCTCCTATGTGACAGAGGCGCCCGAAACAGAAGCGGCAACAGCAAAAGAAAAGAGAAGAATAAGTTTACCCGCTTTAGAGAGAGAATTTCCTGGGTTTCAGAGACCAGAGAGGATTAAGCTGGTCCTTCCAGAGCCGGATAGCCAGTCGATAGAAACAAGAATGGCAGTAGCCGTACCACGTGGAATTGGAAGAGTGTTTTTCAGAAAGATACCTGTGGTTGTACAGGGAGAGAAAATAGAGAGTATTGTCAGCGATGAGATTGAGTTCGAAGAAGGTATCGATTTGGAGGAAGGGGAAAAGAAGGGGGGGATATTCCAAAAGGTACTATCACCGGTGAATCGATTGCTGAGGGCAGAAAGGGAACAGGTACCAGAAGACTTAGAGGAGTTTGCTTTTGAGGAGGAAATCGAGCCTGAGGAGTTCTTTGGAGTTACGGTAGATGAAGATGAAGCGGTTTCGGCGGGTGAAAGGTTTGTTGAAGTTGTGGCAATGGAGGATATTAATCGTGTCGTTGACCCACTATCAGTGCTCAGCACCCGTGATATACCGGAAGCAAGTGAAGTGATATTCAAGGAAGAGCCTCTCTATGGTGAAGAGGTAGGCGAACCGGCAGGGGAGACCGTTCTAGAGGAAACTTTTCTCTCAGCTGATCTTTCACAGATTGAGAGTATTAACTTCGATCTTATTTGGAAGTATCCTGAAGGATTAGAAAAACTGGGACCAATAGTCAGGGCAGGTACAGTACTAAAGTTTGTTCAGAAAGGATCATATGGATATCTGTTTGGTACAAAAGAGGGCGCACTTGTAGCAGTTGATGGGAAGAGTGGTGAAGAGATCTTCTCCGAAGAGATGGGTAACTCTTTTTATGATCCTATAGCAGTGTATTTAGACAGAGGAAAACTTAAAAATATAGTAGTCACATTTGAGAATGGGAACATTGCTGTTTATACAGTAAATCTTGAAAGATTGTGGTTATATAACGGAATAGACCCAATAACGAGTATTCCGCTTGTGATTGATGTGAACAGCGATAAAGTCCCGGACATCATTTTTACAACATTTAACATGGATGTTATTGCAATTGATGGTACTACTGGTTTTGAATTGTGGAGGTTCTTTGACGCTGAGAGTGAGGTTATCCATTCACCTGTTGCCATCGATGTTAACGGGGATTCAGTGTTGGATGTGGTCTTATGTACTAAAATGGGACGGATCTATGTACTCGATGGAAAAACCGGATGGAGCCTGTGGAAGAGAGAGATATTCGGCATTCCGGCTGGTCCTCCCACTGTTGCTGACCTTGATGGAGACGAGAGTGATGAGATCGTAACTCTCACTAAAAATGGACTCCTTTCAACTTATAGCAAGGATGGTAAACTCCTCTTCACGTTTGACACTGAGTCTAAATTCAATATAGCACCTTCTGTTGGAGATTTAGATAGAGATAAACAAAACGAGATAGTAATTATTGATACAGATGGAGTTCTGAGAGCGCTGGAGGGTAAAACTAGACGTGAAGAATGGATCTTTGAAACTGAAGAAGGAGGAGTCTTTGGTAGAATTGCTCTTACCGATGTGGACTTTGACGGAGGACTAGATGTGATTGTCTGTACATTTTCGGGGGCGCTCTTTATTCTTGATGGAGATTCAGGAGCCCAGATCGCACAGTATAATCTTGGAAGTCATTGTCTTGCAACACCAATTATTGCAGACATCAACAGAGATGGAATATCTGAAGTCATCGTAGGCTCATATGCGGGTGAGCTTTTTACACTGAAGGTTAGTGACATTAAAAAGAAGCTTCTCTCTTTCAGAAGATCATTCTGGATTTCGAGCAATCATGATTATAGAAACACAGGAGCTTCGCAATCTTATTTTATAAAGAATCCTTGGAAGTAGGAAGATGTTGAAGAAAAATTTTTATATTTCACTCATAATGATTTTGATTCTCTTTTCACCCATTTTCTCTTCACAGAATCAGGGTGTACAGGAAACAGAACAAGAACCTGCTGTTGTTGAAGAGGAGGTTGTGGAGGTACCCCCTCCAGAAATTCCCGAAGAACCGCCCGAGCCAGAGCCTCTTCAGGGAACCATCCGCGGCAGACTTCTCGATGAGCTTGGGACTCCGATCGCGGGAGTAAAAGTATCCTGTATAGATCAGGAGGGTGACGTTGTTAAAGAGACCGTCACGGATGAAGATGGAAACTATGCATTTTCTGATCTTAAGACCGGTAAATACACCGTAACTGTAAATTATACCGGTATATCTGCACCCCTTGAAATCCAGTTTGAAGAAGAGGAAAAAAGGCCGCCTAACCCAACAGGGCTCAGGGTTTTTGAAATCAATAGTGATATTATAGGGACCAGTTTCGTGAGGGCGCAGTGGGATAAGATGGAAAATGTTCTTTCCTATAAATGTGAGATTTATATCGATGGAGAAAAAGAACCTGTTCTGCACTACGAAGATATACTGAATAACTACTTCGAATTTGGAAATCTTAAGGAAAACACAACCTACCAGATAAGGATATTCTCAAGGAATGATAAAGGGTTTTCAACCTCTTACGCGCTAGGACGGATTCTCACCAAAAACAAGCTCCCTCTTCCGCCATTTGGCCTGAGTGCAATGTATGCTAAGAATAATCGTCTTGATCTTGTATGGAGCAGGGTTAAAACGGAAGAGCCACTTGGCTATATTCTTAAAGTAAAGAAGGGAGCCGATCCATATCGTTTTTACAGTAAAGAAGGTTTCGTAAACGATAAAGATGATGCCTTCATCATAGAGGATCGTGGTGAGTCTTTTATGGGATATTCAATAGATGATGTGCTGGAGGATGGTTTACCTCTTGTTGAAAACGGTATTCCATATTCTGTCCAGGTTTTTGCAGTTGATGAAAGCAATGCGCTTAGCAAGCCATCATCAACACTAAAAGAGGTGGTGTTAGAAGACACAGTGCCACCCCTTTCACCAACCGGTATCAGATACGATTTTGTATCAGAAGACAGACTGAGAATCAGCTGGGAGTCGAAGGATAGAGATGTAGCACGGTTCAGGGTATATTATGGTCTAAATCGAGATAGATGGGATGGTATTGTTTATACAGATAAAAGATATCATGAACTCATAGTGAACAGGGAGAAGCTCAAGAATAGAGAGCTCTATATTGCAGTTACCGCAATCGACAGGGCTGGAAACGAAAGTGGATATAAACCACTCGAAAGAAAAACCGATGTTTTAGGAGGAGAGGTGACACAAGATCTTGTCCTCTCATTTGATAATATCATAAAAGATCTCTCACCAGCGATCAAAGAACCTCCGAAAGAGGTGGTGAAAAAACCTGTTAAAAAGAAGGTAGTTCCGAAAGTCATTAAGCCTCGTGAGTATGGTGTTTCGCATCTCATGCAAAAGGGATGGATCATAGAGAAGGGTGAAACAGCAACGCTTAAAGGACAAATCACACTTCCTGAACAAATAATCATTCGTGTTGAATCTGGAGGAACACTTGTCTTGGATGAGGCGCAGTTAGAGCCCTTGAACGGGCCTTGGGGTGGAATTCGCTTTCTCGAAGGATCAAAAGGTCAGCTGCAGAATGTAAAAATATTTAATGCAGACATAGGAATTGCGGTAATTAATAATGCCCAGGGTGTTCGCATGAGTAATGTTGAGATTTCAGGGTGCACTGAGAATGGAATATTTATAAAGGATAGTAGTGCTGATATGAACCTTCTCACCATCAGAGACAATCCTACAGGTATCTTTATACAGAACAGCGAAGTGTCTATATCAAATTCATATATAGAGAACAACGAGAAGGGAATTCTGGCTTATAACTATGAGCTGCAAATAGCAGATTCTAATTTTGCCGGTAATACGGTTTACGGTTTGCGAATATACGGAGGCGGGGAAATTAAAAACTGCTTGTTCAATAACAACTATGTTGGAGTTGCTTTTGAGAAGGGCAGGGGTTCAGTAACGTTTGTAAATAACAAAGTAGAAACAAACCGTATAGATGGTATTGTTGTGGGTACCTCAGAGCTCGAGATAAGGAGGAGTCTGATCGCTGGTAACAGACGAAATGGCATATATGTTAAGGAGAAGACAAACCCCGTCATTACCGAGAGTGATATTATAAACAACGGTAAATATGCTGTTTTTGGAGGGGGAAAAATCACACGCTGTTTTGTAGCGTATAATAATGGGAGCACTTACATTGATGATACTTCCATGAGAGGAAAACCGGATAGTATCACGAGCTCATCCTCCTCAGGTATTGTAAAACAGATATTTCAGGTAGATTACATAGGAGAGCTAACTGGATTATCAGTATTGCAATAGACGAGAGAAGGGTCATGGCAGTTCAAGAAAAGTTTGATATCTTTGTGAGATATATAAGAGATTCAAAGCGTAAAATCTTCTCTGCAGCTATAATAGCTTCTATAATCTCTGTAATTCTGTTTGTAGCAGGGTCATACTGGTTTCTGTATTACTACTACGACAGCATCGTGAGGGATTATTACAGTTCTATATTGCGCGGTGTATCAGCATTACAACAAGAGCTAATAGGGAAGGAAAGCTACACCGAGGACCTGCGAGATATTGCAAATGTAACTAGTCAGCATAAGGGTGTTAAACATGTATGGTTTACGAACCGTTTTGGTAAACTGATCTACTCGACTGATTCCGAATTACTGGAACAGTATAGCAAAAAGAGACTGCCTGCGGATTATTACGAGAGCATCCAGTTGGTGTGGAGCTTCGAAGGCAGGTATCCGAAAGCGCATGCTGTACCTATAGACCGATTTTTATCGCTTAGATATTCCATTCCGCTATATGCATATGGTCGAGAGGATTACGATTTCATCATGGGTATGGATGTAAAGCGATTCATATACCTGCCGGATAACTTTTCATTACTGCTTCTGATTTCCACAGGATATATTGTATTCTTTATAGCCCTTCTCTTTTTTCCGATTTTCATCTGGGTGCGATCGAGATTCAGTGAGATTACTACACAGGCTAAAGTATTTTTTGGATCCATGGGGTCCGAAGCAGGAAGACCTGCTATTCCTGCAGAACTTGAAACTCCGAAAGGATATCAGCCCAAAGAAGCGATTAAGACTCCAGAGGAATCTCCAGCTACGTTGAAACCACAGACTCCAAAGGAGGATGAGATTCCTGTGAAACCTGAAGAGGCGAAAGAAAAACCTCCTAAAGTTCCTGAGGAGACAACAGCTACAAAGAAGATGCGGGCTGCAGAGAAGGCTCCAGAGAAGTTGAAAGAAGAAGTAATGGAAACCAAGGCTCTGAAAGAGACTAAGGCACCTGTGAAACCTGAAGTAGCGAAAGAAAAGCCATCATTAGAGGTTAAAGAAGAGGGGGAGAAAACACAAGAAGCAGATTCCCTAGCCCTTTTCAAAGAGAAAAAGAAGGATATATTCCTGAAAGAGGATATAGAGCTTCCCTTTATCCATGCAAGCAGCTTTGTCCATCACTCAGAGGTGTTAGCAGGGAGCTATATATATACTCACAGGGGTAAGAATGCTCTTTATTTCACATCATTTATCCTGCCATACAAAGAAACATCTGATGCACTCAAACACACAGACGAGATGCTCGGATTTCTTCAACAGAATATGGATGAAGGGAAAAGCCTTCGCGAACTATCAGGAGTGCTCAATAGCTTCTGTCTTGAAAGGAGTGTAGAGCTTAATCTCTCATTTATATCAATCAATGAAGAGGATCGAGCTGTACAGTATAGTTCCTATGGGAGTGGTTATGCACTTTATCTGAAGAATGATGATGATAAGGTTAAGGAGCTTGTGCTTCAGATGCCCAAGCTTGGTACGGTTTCAAAGGATAAGATAGACACAATCTCATCTTTTGCTGATATCAAATTTGTTCGGAATGACATATTTTTATTGCTCCCTCAGAATGCAGCCGGGATTGATCTCGATGGAATGAATTTGACAGATCATGTAAAAAAAGAAATTCTTACTGTGAAGGGACAGGGTGCACGGGAAATTACTACACATTTAAGTAAACCTTTTGAAACCAAAAGCGGTATTCCACAGACAGGATTTGTAGTGTTCAAATTCATATAATTTTACTTGACATCTTCAATTCATTCCAATTCTCTGAAATTTTTTAATGAACAAAGAAGGAATAGCCCCATTAAGAAGCTATTCCTTTCACACCCCATCAGCTCAGAAACTAAACAATATCTAAAGTCATATCATAAAAAGATAAGATAATTAAATATCCTATTCGGCAGACCCGGAAGCAATTGCAGATAAATTGAATCCTTTACCGATAAGCCAAACCGCTAGGACCATTTCATTTAAGGCAATTGGAATTCTCAAAAACATCGAAACCACCGATGGAGGACTAAAACCGAACATAGCTAAAAAGCCTGATACTAACAACAATATGGCCCCAATGATACCCCAGACTGATATAAATCGTGGAACGAGCTTTGATTGATATAATAAATAATTCAAAAGCAGAGCACCTATGGGAAAAACGATCTCTACCCCAAGCAACCAGGACCAATCACTTATTGCCAGTAATAAAGTGCCTAAAGTTTGAAAATAGGAAGCATCCCCAGATGCTTCTTTTACATATTCCTGGCTTAATGTCAATAGTGATAGTAAGATGAAATGACCAGCAATAATGGTAACGGACTCAATAATCCTGGTACCAGCATACCCAAGAGCCAATGATTTATTATGCTTTTTAAAGATCGGAAACAGCATAATTGGAATGGCAACAACTGCAGCGCAATTGATTAAGTCAAGTAGCACACCTGTTATTACTTGGTTTTCATTTTCAAATACATTACTGAGATAATCTGGAGTTTTTAGAATAGGAGGTAAAATAACATTATAACCCAGTGAGCTCGTAACCGTCGCAATTATAAATAGTACTCCCACAATGATTGCTGTCTTTCTGTTTGAATCCATTTTATTCCTCCTCTTTCTGTTCTTATATATAGCACCCTGATATCAGGATGAATTACATTATGGTAGTTATACCTCTAAATGTCAAAAAATTTTATATCCTTAGACTCTAAATGAGATACATACGTCTAATAAAATATGATTTAACATAATGGTCATTTTATTGATTGATTTAGTATCATGAGAATGTACAAAAGGAGGAAAGTTATTTGATTTTCTAAAAGAATTGATGTGTGTATGTAGAAAATATCAATCAAATAATTTTACTTGACGACTATAGGCATTATTAGTAAAATTTTATCACTCGGGTGAGAAAGATTTAATTTGATCTTACAAGAGTCGCTATGCCGACTCTTTTTTTATTGTAGTTTTGGTGTCATCTGCTGAAATATTTTTTAATATGGAAAATATTCAGAAACAGTTGCAGGATGAAGTTAAAAAGCTCACAGACCCGCAAAACATCAGGGTTATTGAGTGCACGGTAGTAAAAGGGAAAAATGGTTTAAACATCTCTGTTATTATTGATAAGGATGGCGGGGTGACGATTGATGATTGTGAAAAGGTTTCTCGGATGTTCAACTCGAGGATAGAGGTACTGGAGCTGCTTGAGGATGAAAATTATAATCTTAAGGTGTCATCTCCGGGTATTGACAGGGAGTTCAAGACTGCGCTTGAGTACGACCTATTCATATCGCGAGATGTAAAGATCTTTTTAAAAAAATTATCTGATAAGAGTGGAGAACCAAAAGTGGTAAGGGGTAATCTTCTTGGAATGAAGAAAGGGCGGGTGAATATAAAGATAGGAGATGAGATTATGGCTATCCCTTTAGAAGATATAAAGAAGACAAAATTAGATGGTTAAGGGGAGGCAGTTATGGTAAACGAGTTTTCAGGCGCTGTAAAACAGCTCGTTTCGGATAAAGGCATCTCAGAAGAGCTTATTTTGAAGACTATTGAGATGGCATTGCTTGCGGCATATAAGAAAAAGTTTGGAACAGCATCAAATGCAGAAACTGTTATCGACGAAGAAAATCATCTGGTTAAAATATACTCGAAAAAAGAGATCGTTGAGGAAGTTGAAAATTCAGTCTTTGAGATAGGTTTAAAGGAAGCGAAGAAGTTACATTCTGGGGCAGAGGTTGGAGATGAGTTGCTTATTGAGGTGAAACCTGAGGAATTTGGACGGATTGCAGCGCAGACGGCGAAACAGGTTGTACGTCAGAGGCTCAAAGAGATTGAAAAGGATGTAGTGTTTAATGAGTTCAAACAGCGTGAAGGTGAAATGATCGTCGGCTACTTCCATCGAGAACGTGGAGGAACAATATTCGTTAATCTCGGAAAAACAGAGGGTATAATGCCCAGGAGTCAGCAGTCACCTCGGGAGCATTATAGGGTGGGGGACAGGATTAAGGCTTTTCTACTTGAAGTGAGGAAAGATACAAAAGGGCCCCAAATAATTCTATCAAGAAGTCATCCGAGCTTTGTCAAGAAAATTTTCGAACTTGAGGTGCCGGAAGTTGCGGACGGAACTGTCACGATTGAAAATATCGTACGTGATCCTGGGTACAGGACAAAGGTCGCTGTACAATCTCCGAGAGATGAGATCGATCCTGTTGGAGCATGCGTTGGTTTGAAGGGAATCAGAATACAAGCAATTGTTGGGGAGCTGGAGGGAGAGAAGATTGATATCTTGAAATGGGATCCTGATATAAAAAGGTACATTGCTAATGCTATGAACCCTGTCAAGATATCGAGGATATTCATCACAGATGAGGATAACAGGGAGGCCCTTCTCGTTGTTCCCGAATCCCAGCTATCGATTGCAATTGGACGTCAGGGGCAGAATATTCGTCTTGTATCAAAGCTCGTAGGATGGAAGCTTGACGTAATTACAGAGAAGGAGTTCGAGCAGTCGGAATATGCAGAATATGCAAGAAAAGCTGCAGACGAGCTCTTTGGCATTGAAGAAAGTGAAGTGGTAACCTTGGAGGATATACCGGGTGTGGGACCGAAAACGATGGAGTATCTGAATAATGCAGGCTTGACAAATATAGAGGATATAATTAATAAAAATGCAGAGGAGCTTATTAAGGCAACAGGTATGTCCAAAGCAATGGCAAATAAGTTGGTAACGACTATCTCTAAGAACATTGAAATAGTTGAAGAAGAGGTAGTAAAAACTGATGAAGATACTGGTGAGGCAGTCGAAGATGAAGGAGAAAAGCACTACGATTGTCCCAATTGTGGTGCTCGTATAACCGAGAGTATGCAGATGTGCCCCTCTTGCGGGGTAGAGCTAGAGTTCAAGGAGGAAGATGAAGAGGAGAAAGTAGAAGAGCAAGAGGAGTAAACATCTGGAGGATTAAGTTCTCGGATAACGTAGTTCACTATGAACTACGTTCACTATGAACTACGTTCATCATGAACTGCGTTATCTCGGAGTTAGTTCTTATGGATTAACTCAACTCGACCGAAATTTCTCTTAACCGATTAGAGGTATTAAATGAGAATTCATGAATTTGCCAAAAGTAATAGCATCCCCACGAACGAATTGCTGAAGATTCTTCAATCTCTTGGAATCAAAAACAAGAAATCTGCATCGGTATTGAATAAAAAGGAGCTTGAAAAGGTACAGAAATATATAGAAGAGAATAAGAAAGATAAGCCAGAGGTTGCTCTTATTAAAAAGAAACCAAAGGAGCGAGAGGAAGAGCACAAGAAGATTGTCATTAAAAAGAAGAAGGTTGTTATACTGAAAAAGCCTCATAAAGAAGAGCTTAAAAAAGAGACAGCCGATGTAAAGAAAAAGGGTCGGACAAAGAAAGAGGTCGAAACGGTTAAAGCTGCTGCAACCAAACCAGTATCAGCTAAGGCTGAATGGAAGGCCGTCCCAAAAGAAGAGAAAAAGCCTGTATATAAACTGAAAGATAAAAAACAGTTCAAAACAGCAGATAAGGAAAAAGAAGCTGGCAGAAAGCCCCTTAAAGAGAGGAGAAGATACGGCTTCAGGAGAGATAGAGAAGAGGAAGAGGGGAACATCGATAAACTTCTTGCACACAGGCGCAAGGAACAGAAAGTTATGGTGAATCCGATTCCAAAGGAGATAGATATTCTCGAGACGATTACGGTTGGTGAGCTTGCAAGAAAGATGAACCTCAAGGCAAATGCACTTATTACAAAGCTGATATCCCTTGGGGTTATGGCTCGAATAAATGACCAGATTGATGCCGAGACCGCCACACTCGTTGCTGAAGAGTACGGATGTCAAACTAAAGTCATCTCACTATATGAAGAAACAGTCATCGAAGAGGAGGAGGACAAACCTGAAGACCTTATGCACCGCCCGCCGGTTGTGACAATAATGGGTCATGTGGATCATGGGAAAACAAAGCTTCTTGATGTCATAAGAGATACAAATGTTGTGGAGACAGAAACAGGCGGGATTACCCAGCATATAGGTGCATATAATGTTACTCTCGGTGAAAAGAAAATCTGCTTTCTCGATACACCGGGTCATGAAGCATTTACTATGATGAGGGCCAGGGGTGCGAAGGTTACTGATATTGTTGTTCTGGTTGTTGCTGCTGATGATGGTGTCATGCCTCAGACCATAGAAGCAATCGATCATGCAAAGGAGGCGGGAGTTCCGGTTGTTGTTGCAATAAACAAGATAGATTTAAAAGGGGCCAACCCGGAAAAAGTAAGAAAAGAGCTATCTGAGAAAGGGATTGTTCCTGAAGAATGGGGTGGTGATACTCTCATGGTAGAAGTTTCAGCTCTTAAAAAGGCGGGTATTGACAAGTTGCTCGAAGCAATCCTTCTTCAGGCGGAGATGCTCGATCTTAAAGCAAATCCGAAGAGAAAGGCAAGCGGGACAATCATTGAATCAAAGATAGATACAGGAAGAGGAACTGTAGCAACCGTACTCGTCCAGAATGGCACACTCTCTCTTCAGGATCCTTTTGTAGCCGGGATCTATGCTGGAAGGGTACGAGCAATGTTTGATGAAAATGGAAATGAGGTAAACCAGATCCTTCCCGCAGAGCCAGTAGAGGTTATTGGACTCAGCGGGATGCCTATAGCTGGAGACCCGTTTCAGGTGACAGAGAACGAGAAGATAGCCAAACAGATAGGGCAAAAACGTCAGGAGCTGAAGAGGTTTGAGGAGTCAAGAAATGTAAAGAAGATTACACTCGAGAACCTGTATGAACAGATTAAAGAGGGCGAGGTAGTCGAACTCAAGGTTATTATCAAGGCAGACGTTCAGGGTTCTGCTGAGGCCTTGGTAGATTCCTTGAGCAAACTCTCGACTTCACAGGTGAGGTTAAACTGTATCCATGCTGGAGTCGGGGCCATAAACAAACCGGATATCAGCCTCGCTTCTGCATCAAATGCAATCATTATCGGATTCAGGGTCCGTCCAAACGCAAGGGCACAGGAACTGGCAAAGGAGGAGAAGGTAGATATAAGGAAATATAGCATTATATATGATGTCATTGATGATGTAAAGTCTGCCATGGAGGGGCTTCTTGCTCCAGAGCTCAGAGAAGAGATAGTTGCAAATGCAGAAGTGCGTGCCGTGTTTAAGGTGCCCAAGATCGGCAATGTTGCGGGTTCTTATGTTAAAAGCGGGAAGATTACTAGAGGTGACAGGGTTCGCATTATAAGGGATGGAATAGAGATATACACCGGGACGATAACCAGTTTGAGAAGGTTCAAGGAAGATGCAAGGGAGGTTACTGAAGGGTTTGAGTGTGGAATCAAGGTAGAGAATTTCGACGATTTAAAAGAGGAAGATACTATTGAGGCATTCGTTATACATGAGATTGCCCAGAAGCTTGAAACAAACGTTTAAGAGTTCACTCCTAAAGCCACAATTCTCAATAATAGAATTTACTGAATAATTACAAGCAAGCACTCATAAATAATCATGGATATTCGGGCAAAAAGACTGGAGGAATTAATAAAAGAAAAGCTTTCAGCTCTCCTCCTGAAAGGGTTGAAAGATCCGAGACTGGAAACTTTTATTACCATTCTTGGAGTGGATCTGTCAAAAGATGGAAGAATAGCGAAGGTTTTTGTTTCGGTTATTGGCACAGAAGAAGAGAAAAAGGGAGCAATAAAAGCCCTTAACCATGCCAAGGGGTACATACAAATGAGAATTGGGAAGGGAATGAAAGTAAAACATGTTCCTGTCCTCAATTTTCTTCTCGATGATAAAACAGAAGAGAGGGTCAGATTCGTCCATAACCTTGGCGAGATGGAGAAAGACGAAAAGGAAGCCCATTGATCCTGGTTATCATTTCTTATACAAATAGTATCAGAGAAACAAATTCCACGAATGAAATTGTGATAGAATATGCCAACACTAGGAGATAAATCTGAAATCTGGAAGTTTCTTCTGGATTCAAGTAGCATCGTCCTTACCACTCATGTCAGACCAGACGGAGATGGAATAGCTTCAGAACTTGCCCTTTATATGATCCTTCATTCTCATGGGAAAGAGGTATACATTGTAAATCAGGACAAAACTCCTGAAATGTACTCATGGCTTCCTGAAGCAGGGAGGATTATTTCTTTATCTCAGAATCAGAGTCTTGATATTGACAGCATAGACCTCACTCTTCTGATTGATTGCTCGAGTCAGAATAGGATTGGAAATGTTTATGATCTTGTGAAGAACTCCAACCATATTATCAGTCTCGACCATCATGAGGGGAACGACTGTTTCAGAGACTACTGTTATATCGATACAACAGCCTCGAGTATAGGAGAACTTTTATTTTCTATTGTACCGGACATAGGGAGGTATCTTAATAAAGAGATTGCTGCATGTCTATATGTATCTATTATGACAGATACCGGGTCATTTGCCTATTCGAATACAACAGGCAATGTGTTACTGATTGCTTCCAGACTTATTGAGTACGGTCTCAATCCTGATCAAATCTATAAAATGATTTATAACAGGAAACGGATAACTCATTTTCGACTCCTGGGTAGAACCCTTCAGCTTATGGAAACAGATGAATCAGGGAAGGTTGTGTGGGTACTCCTCCCCCTTTCTGTGTACAGCGATACAGGAGCTGTTGAAGAGGATACAGAAGGCATACTGGAAGTCATCAGAGGATTGAAGGGTCTCGAGCTTATAATTCTCCTCAGACAGCTCGATAGTGAATGGATGAAATGCAGTCTTCGATCTATTAACAGTATCGATTGCAGTCATCTTGCCAGGATTTTCAATGGAGGAGGTCATTTTAAGGCTGCTGGTTTTGTGATAAAGGGTAATGTTGAAGTATCGGGTCGTTCTATTGTTGCTAATATCATGGAAGAGGCAAAGGGGCGCGGGTGGCTATAGATGGTATCATTCTTATAGACAAAGATGAGGGAATGACCTCATTTGAGGTGGTTCGAAAGATAAAGGGGCGGTTTGATGTACAAAAAGCTGGACACGCTGGAACTCTCGATAAAGCTGCGAGCGGGCTTCTTATTGTATGTATTAACAGGGCAACGGCAGTTCAGAATATCTTTATGAGCAATTTTAAGATATACCAGGCAGTATTATCTCTGGGCAAAGAAACAGACACTCTCGATAGTCACGGAAGGATCGTCAGAGAAGAGAGAGTAGAGGAGTATTCAGATACCAGGATTATAGATATCCTTCAAAGATATACAGGAAAGATATACCAAACACCTCCAGCTTTTTCTGCGATACACTATAAAGGAGAAAGGCTGTATAAAAAGGCTTTGAGAGGGGAAGTTTCTGATATTGCACCTCGTGAAGTTGAGGTAAAAACTCTTAAACTGCTGAAGAATAAAAGAGGAGAAATCACATTTGAGGCCTGTACCTCAAAAGGAACCTATATTAGATCCCTTGCAAGGGATATTGCTAATGCACTCGGAACATGCGGACATCTTTCGACACTTCGAAGGCTTGAGATTGGACCATTTTCTGTTAAAGAAGCAGTTAAACTTGGTGAGGTTTTTAATTGGAGCCGTGTGATATCCCTGGGTACGGCCCTGGGTTATCTTCCTCATGTTATGGTGAGTCAGGAAGAGGCGGATTTGATACTTAATGGAACTCCCCCTGGAAAGATATTCAGTGAAAAGGGAAATTTGTTTACTGATAATAGCTACATTCGTGTGCTTTTTGAAAAGAGACTTATTGCGATTGTAGAAATAGGGAATCCCTTAAAATACTTCAAGGTGTTCAGGAATTTAGAAGTTGTACATAGTTGAACGAATAAAGAGAGTTGGAAAATACTACGGAAAAATTGGCCTCACCATTGGTAATTTCGATGGGTATCATCTGGGACATCAAAGGATCGTTGAAACATTAATACATGAATGTAAAAAACGGGATCTGTTTACAGCCGTGATCACCTTTAAACAGCATCCACTCAAGGTGATCCGTGGAAATGAACCTGTTAAGATTGGGGCTCGAATCGAGAAGCTCAAGTGGTTTATTCAGCATGGTATTGACCTTCTTTTTTATATAGACTTCTCCGAAGATTTTTCTTCGACTTCACCATCCGACTTTTTACACACTCTAAAGAAAGAACTAGATCCTAGACTCTACTGTCTTGGCAAAAGCTTTAGATTTGGGAATGACAATGAGGGAAATATAGACCTCATGAAAAAGTATGTTCCTTTACTTCATTATCAGCTTATCAGTATAGAGGATGTTACTCTCGGTGGGAAAGCTGTCTCAAGTACAAGGATACGTAAGGCAATTAAAAAGGGGGATTTCAAGCTTGTGACTGAGCTCCTTGGACGAAACTACTCTGTATTTTTAAAGGCAGATCAAAAGGATCAGCATCTGCTTGCACCATTTCTTTCAAATGTTGCTCTCCCGAATAATGGAGAATATTCAGGTAAATTAGTGAATCTCAGATCACATCAAAAGGTGGATGAGAGAGTGAAAGTATCAGGAAGTCATATAGAATCAAATGAGGTCAGGGTGAAACAAGGGACGCTCTATCGATTCATATTCGATGATATTGTGATGAGGTAAAAATGGTTTGAAATTAAGAGTAAATTGAGTATATTAGTACAGAATTTACAACTTTCTTATCAATCATACAAGAAAGCTTATAAAACATAGTCGCATATTAGTGACATATCTTACAGCAAAGGAGTCATTCATGGCGTTGGAGAAGGAGATAAAGGGAGGAATCATTGGGGATCACAAGAAACATGATACTGATACTGGCTCTCCAGAGGTGCAGGTTGCTCTCTTTACTGAGAGAATAAACCGTCTCACCGAGCATTTTAAGACCCACAAAAAGGATCACCACTCGCGCAGAGGACTCCTAAAGCTTGTTGGACAGAGGAGAAGACTTCTCGATTATTTGAAGAAGAAGGATATTCAGCGATATCGGGAACTCATAGATAAACTAGGAATAAGGAAATAGGTTTTTTTATGGAAAAAAGAGTACAGATTACTATAGGTGAATCGGATCTTATTTTTGAAACAGGTAAGATAGCAAGACAGGCCAATGGTTCAGTGACAGTGTTGTATGAAGGTTCAGTCATCCTCGCAACTGCATGTTCGGCAAAGAGTGAAGGAAAAGGCTTGGACTACCTGCCTCTCACGGTGAATTATTCAGAGAAATATTATGCTGCAGGAAAGATCCCGGGAGGTTTTATAAAAAGAGAAGGGAGACCAAAAGATAAAGAGATCCGCGTTTCGAGACTGATCGACCGTCCTCTTAGACCTCTTTTTACCAAGAGATACAGAGATGAAATACAGGTGATTGTTACTACAATATCTGCAGATCAGGTAAACCCACCTGATATACTTGCTATCAATGGAGCGTCTCTGGCACTCGGAATATCAGATATACCATTATTAAAGCTTGTCGGAGCTGTCAGGGTCGGAATGGTAGACGGTAATTATATCGTTAATCCAACCTTCGATCAGATTGAAGAGTCAAAGCTCGATCTTGTTGTAGCAGGTACCGAAGATGCAATTGTCATGGTAGAGGGTGGCGGAGCTGAGGTTTCGGAGGATGAGCTCCTTGACGGACTAAGTTTTGCAGAGAGTTATATAAGGGAGATTGTCAAGGTCCAGGAAGAGCTTGTGAGCAAGTGTGGTAAGCCAAAGATTGAGGTCAAAGAAGTGCCCTTTGATAACCAGCTCATTGAGGCTGTTCGAGCTGAAGCGCTTCCATTGTATCAGGAAGCGTGTTTCATACATACGAAAATGGAACGCCAGGATGCATTGGAATCTGCCGGTGGGAAAGTTATTGAGACCATACAGGAGCAATTTGGTGAAGATGTCCTCCCCAAAGTGTGTGAGATATTGGAAGATATCGAGCGAGAAATAGTGAGAAAGTCAATACTCAAAACTGGCAAGAGGTCTGATGGCAGGGGATTAAAAGATATCCGCTCGATAAGTGCAGAGATCAACATCCTTCCGAGAACCCACGGCTCAGCTCTCTTCACCAGGGGGGAAACCCAAAGCCTCGCAATAACAAGCCTCGGGTCTGTCAATGATGAACAAAGACTCGATGATATAGAGGGGGAAGGGTCCAAGAGTTTCATGCTTCACTACAATTTTCCTCCATTCTCTGTGGGTGAAGTGGGATTTTCAGGAGGCCCATCGAGAAGAGAGATTGGGCATGGCCATCTTGCAGAGAGAGCAATAGAAATAGTGATGCCTGAGAAGGATGAATTTCCCTACACAGTGAGACTCGTCTCAGAGATTACAGAATCTAACGGTTCTTCATCAATGGCTTCGGTATGTTCCGGGACACTCTCTCTTTTAAGTGCTGGTGTTCCCATTAAGGATTCTGTAGCTGGAGTAGCAATGGGGCTCGTATATGAGGATGGTAAATACGCCATACTAACAGATATATTAGGCTCTGAAGATCATCTTGGAGATATGGATTTCAAGGTTGCAGGAACAAAGAACGGGATCACTGCCTTTCAGATGGATATCAAAATAAGCGGTATATCCAGAGACATTATGAAGGAAGCACTCGAGCAGGCCAAAGAGGGCAGGTTGTTCGTACTTGACCGTATGGGGAAGGTGATCAATGAGCCAGCCTCAAGCGTTTCAACATATGCGCCTAAAATTTTTACTATCAATGTCCCAACAGATAAAATAGGAACTATAATTGGAGCAGGTGGAAAGACAGTTCGGTCCATTATTGAAAAAACAGGTGCAGATATATGGGTTACTGATGATGGGACTGTAACCATTTCGAGTAGGAATAACGAGAATGCACAGATAGCTCATGAGATGATCAGAAAGCTCACAGAAGATGTGGAAATTGGAAAAATATATGAAGGCAAGGTGAAGCGAGTTACTGATTTTGGAGCGTTTATCGAAGTTCTTCCTGGAAAAGAGGGCTTGTGTCACATATCCAAACTCGATTTTAAAAGAGTCAACAAGGTTTCTGATGTCTTGAGGGTCGGAGATACCGTAAAGGTCAAGGTTACTGAGATCGATTCTATGGGAAGAATCAATCTCTCGAGAAAGGATGCCCTTCCAAGGAACGAAACTCACACGAGAGAGGACACACCTTCGAGGCGGGATTCCTACAGGGGACATTCACGAAACGGTTGAATTTGCTCCTCAGGCAGATAATAAGAGTAAAGATAATCTCACCCCTTCAAATGATTTGCAATATGACAAATCTGCATTTAGATCATGAAGCAACATTATGTTAGATCCTAAGACCCTACCGGTTTATCGCCACAGGGAAGTAATAAAAAGTACCCTGAGCAAGAATCAGGTTGTTGTTGTTGAAAGCCCTACCGGTTCCGGAAAGACAACACAAATTCCTCAGATACTCTTTGACGCTGGATTCTCTACTATGGGTGTCATTGGAGTAACACAACCCAGAAGAATTGCAGCGGTTTCTGTGGCACACTATATAGCACATCAATACGGTAAAACTATCCCTGGTCTTATCGGCTACAAGATGCGGTTTATAGATGAGACTTCTCCCGATACCAAAATTGCAATCATGACGGATGGGATTCTGCTTCAGGAGGTAAAAACAGACCCTCTCCTTACAAGGTACGGGATCATCATGGTTGATGAGGCCCATGAGCGCTCGCTTAACATAGATTTCATACTTGGTCTTTTGAAGGGTATTCTTCGAAAAAGAGAGGAGTTCAAAGTCATTATATCCTCCGCCACGATCAATGCGCAGGTTTTTTCTGAATACTTCGATGAATGTCCGATTATTTCGATCGATGCACGAACCTATCCAGTAAAGACCTATTATGCGCCATCAGATGCTCCTCTTGATTATGAATCAATTCTCCAGAAGACAGGGGAGTTAGTTGCACGGATAGATAATGAGGGGAAACCAGGGGACATTCTGATATTTCTCTCTGGAGAGAAACAGATTAAGGAGTGTGTCAACCGGCTTTCTGTTTTAGATAAAAAGAAGAAGCTGGAGATACTCCCGCTTTACGGAAGACTCTCCTATGAGGAGCAGGAAAGGGTTTTTTTGGATTTTCCAGGGAAGCGCAAGGTCATAATCGCTACCAATATAGCCGAAACGAGTGTAACCATAGATGGTGTCGTCTATGTGATTGATCCAGGTTTTGCGAAGCTTAATTATTATAATACTAAAAATTTTACTTCCTCTCTCATAGAAATTCCGATTTCAAAGGCTTCATGCAATCAACGTAAGGGAAGAGCAGGGAGAACTAGGCCGGGGTTTTGCTACAGGCTTTATTCAGAGGAGAGTTATAGGGCGCGCCAGCTTTTTACAGAGGAGGAGATTTATCGTACCGATCTATCTGAGGTTATATTGAGAATGGCAGAGCTGGGAATTAAAGATTTTGAACAGTTCGATTTCATATCGAATCCCGGTTATACGAATGTAAGAGCCGCCGTCCGGGTTCTCGAGCTTCTTGAAGCTATCGATAGGGATAGAGAGCTCACCGAAATCGGGAGACTTATGGTGAAATTTCCGATTATCCCGAGGCTTTCCAGGATGATAGTTGCGGCAATAATGGAGTATCCGGATGTAGTGGAGGAGGTGCTAATAGCATCAGCTTTTCTTAACGATAGAGCTCCCTTTCTTTTACCCCATGGTTTAGAGATTGAAGCCCGTAAGGCACATCACAGCTTTCGGCACAAGCTTGGAGATTTTGTGAGCTACCTGAAGCTGTACAGAGCTTATGTTGATGCAAAAGATAGAGAGGAATTCTGTGCCCGCTACTACCTTGATTATAAGGGTATGGATGAGATATATAATGTAAAGCGCCAGCTTGAAGAAATAGTCTCTGAGATGGGAATGTCTGTAACGGGTGGTGGAGATCTTGCTCACTACCTCAGCGCTGTATCAAAGGGGCTTATTCAATTCGTATGCAAGAGGACAAGGAAGTGGAGCTACTCGAGCTTTACTGCATATGGTATAAAAATACATCCGGGATCCGTCATGTTCAGCCAGAGGCCTGATTTTATCGTAGCTGGAGAGATAGTGAGAACATCCCAGATGTATGCCATGTCGGTTTCTCCACTTACCCCGAAACTTCTTGAAGAGATATCACGAGATCTCTATACCGCATTTGTCAAAAAGGGAAAAATTACAAAACTCAAGGCCCCTGGGATTCGTGACTACACAAACTTCATTAAGATCGGAAGTGAGAAGTTTGAGATTCAGCTTGATAGAAAGAAGCAAAAGGTCGTCATGCTTCCCTTTGAAAAGATCAAGAATGTGGTCTCTTCTGTTGATTTCGCACATCTTCAGGATTACAAAAGCCTGAAGGGTACGGTTATCTTTCAGAACTCAGAGATAATGAGTAATATGAACCTTGCAAGGATTCTTTTGGCACTGTCGAAAATACATGCTGTTGATAAGATCCTCGAAAAGTGGCCAAGGAGTGTCCAGTTCGAATATGTGAGAGATAGTTTTGAGATTGTACGATATATAACGCACCTTCTGAAGCCCTGCAGAAAGAAAAAGGATCAGAAGAGGCTGGGTTTTTTAACACTCCTCACAGACAGCAATGGATACTACTGGTTTTCGAGCTATAAGGATTACATACAGGCGCTCGAAGAGTCGGTATCGAGCCTCGAGGCGCTCATAGACGAGGACATCAATGTTCTCTCAGGTGAGCAGGAAAAAACAGTCAACGACACGTACAGGCGTCTTACTGATCTAATTTCCGAATAATAATAACTCAGAGTGATTTTAATTTTTAGCAATGTCCCCAAATGGGGTCAACTCCCATTTATTTACCCTTATTTATGCAGGTGAAAATTGTTTAAAGGGGGAAAAAAGGGAGTTGACCCTATTTAATAATCAATCATAAGGAAGCCATGAAACCGCTTATCTACCGATCAAGAAAAGCACCTCAATTCGTTGCGTTAGATAAGCCAACAGATGAGAGCGTATTCATGCGTAAGAAAATACACTACTCAGTAGAGATGCGTGGAAATGCTGGATACGGATATTACGAAATGGCAGTAAAGGTGGTGAATGCATAAATATTTTATAATTATGGAGTTTCAATACAAGGTATTGAAGAGTGAGTTTTGCCCATAGGGCAAAACTCAGAAGGGTTGAAGCTCTTGGAGAGCTTCAATCCTCGGGCTCTCTGCTTCCTCTTCGGTGGAGAGCCTAAAATTATTAAATACATGATGCAGAGCTGATGTGGGGTATATCAAGACATGATATCTGCAGTGGTAGATTGCATACCATAAATAATTGACATCGAATCTGGAAGGACAATCAGTTTAAAAATTGTATTTCATATGTTAGTTCCTTGACGACCGTTAATAATGTTTTAGCAATACGCTATCCTACCAGTCGACAGCGGAGGCGTTTGTAATCTCGGCGTAAGCTGGTGCCAAGTCACCTAAAAAGAGGATCCTGGTCTCATCGGTCAGAATTTTCCGACTGATTTTCACTGATGGCTTATCCGAATAAAGGCAAGGCCATAGAGTCATCGCGACTTCAGCGGCTTTTGGGCTGTTGTGAGTCGGGATAATCAAGCGCGGCCTGATTTGAGCCATCAGATTGAAGCCCTTCTTGTTATCCGCGGTCATCTTGCTGAAAGAAGTGTTGTCAAATTGCATCACAGCTAGATCCACTTTTCCCAGCGTAGCCAGTTGTTCAGCAGTAAACGCTTCCTGGCCGATGTCGCCGAAGTGGACAATCCGCAGGTCGCCCATATCTACAATAAAGATGTAGTTGGTGCCATTCTCTGGAAGGAATGGATCGCCCTCATTGTGTGCGGAGGCTATGCCTTGGATGCTGACATCTTTAGCCTTAATTTCTCCAATCCGCACAAAAAGCTGCTTACCTTCGAAGTTGAGGAGAAAATCACTGTTAATGTGATCAGGGTGGGTGTGCGTGGTCAGCAAAATGTCCTTTTTTGTGGCCTGTCTGGAGAGAAGCGACGGATCACAGATATCTATGAGCACCCGCGTTCTTTTTGAACTGATCAACTCTACCTGGGCATTCTCTTCGAAATAGACAGTAATGTTAGATGCGGCAAAACTATTAACTGCGACGATTAAAGCTGAAAAAATCAGTACTACGATTGATACCAATGTTCTGGTCTTCATTATTCAGCCTCCTTATTTTAATTTTAACAAGGATGCAATAACCAGATGTGTGAATATTATAGCATAAAATCGCTAAAAATGATAATATCTTATTAAGAAGCCAATTTCGGGTTCGGTATTCCGAGTTGCGGAATGCTTTTGATAGCCTTATATTTGAGTCAAAGGAGGCTATCAAATGGTAGATCATGATGCATTCGAGCAAGCTAAGCTGAAGCTGGAAGGTCGAATCTATCCAGCTATTCAAAGATGTGTGTCTAATCGCTATAGAATCCTCATGGGAGTTCTCACTTATTATGGTTTTATTGCGAGGACTGGTTTCTATGAAAAATTAATAGGTGATCCTTATCGAGTCAGTTGGGTGGTAAGCATAGCATTCTCTTTGTTAGCAGGTATTAATTCACTGAACTATATACTCAATGCTTGGGAGCAATATGGAGCTGAGGCAAGAATCATAAGTTTTGAAGAACTTCATCCTAAATGGCATGCGTTTAGAATTGAACCTCTTATATCTGCACTCCTCATACTGGCAATTTGGGCATCAAGATGGGCTTTTTATGGAGTGTGGTTTTTCCCTGATCCATAAAGATTGAGCCATCGCAGTTTCCTTTGGTGGCTCTTGTATCCAATATTACTGAATAATATACCTCAAATTGTAGAGTCTGATATTTAAATATTTCATATCATTCAATTTAGTCAATGTATGTATTATCTGCTATTCGTTTTACCTTGAACTTGCCTTCTGTGATTTCCAGGGATGCACCGTTCATAGCAGTTCCATAAAAGGTTCCTTCAATAACACCACCCATATCTTCATACTTAGTAACCGTAATAGATCCAGTACCATTATAATAATTTACCCCCTCAATATTCATGCTTATCAATATAGGTGAAAAGGTACCTGTTGTTCTAGAAGAAAAGTCAATATGGATAAAATTATCCATTGGATCATCCCCTGTCTCTTCGTCAGGTGTAGCTATAAGAACCGTTACATCTCCATCGCCAGTTACAAGAAATCCTAAAGGTTCACTCTCATAATTGGTTAGCCCTTTATCAAAATTTTTATCCACACCAT
>CP070841.1:3128498-3131952 GCA_020342115.1 Spirochaetota bacterium | reverse complement strand
TCTGATGTCAAAACCTTTCTCCAGCACACTGGAGATGCCTCAACTATTGTACAGGATGGGGCTCTTGCTTGCAGGTCTCAGACTCGGCAAGTCAATGGTGGTTCTGGATTTCGGTGCAGGATCATGTTGGTTCTCACGCTTTCTTAATCAACTGCAATGCATAACCATCTCTGTTGATGTTTCTGAGACTGCCCTGGAGCTGGGTAAAAAGCTTTTCGAGAGGTTGCCCATCATTGGCGAATATCTCGAGTAGCCTCGATTTGTTCTTTTTGACGGAATGCGGCTCGATGTTGGTGACAATGAGGTTGACAGGATCGTCTGTTTTGACACTTTCCATCACCTGCCCAATCAACAGCAGGTGTTGAGTGAATTCTTTCGGGTGTTGAAAACCGGTGGTATTGTGGGATTCAGTGAGCCCGGTTTTCTTCATTCAAAAAAAGTACAATCTCAATACGAAATGAAAATGCACCACGTTCTGGAAAACGACATGCGACTGGATGAAATCAAAGATATTGCAGCGGATATTGGGTTCTCTGATTTGTGAATCAAGCTGCTTGCTGATCCGCTGCTGGATTTGGAGTATGATGACTATGCGAGCATAGTCCAGTGCCCGCTAGTGCCGTCTTTAAAACGGCTCATAGCGGCAGAACTTCACCGCTATTTAACAGCGAAGGCTCAGAAGTTGCTTGGTGGGAGAAAGACTTCGAATGGGATGTTTGGATTAAGGAAAATTCTGTCACTTCTTTGTAGAGTTTTTTTGTAAACATTAAGCCTGCTATGCAGGATTCGATGGTGTTTTTCCTGACCAAGGGTACATATGTCCCAGATAGTCGCACTCACACCGGACTGAAACACAAAATTAAACTCATGACCAAAGAAAATACTGCCCGGGTTGGCAGACCTGTAGAGCTGGATGTTCGAGTGAAAAACACGGGCGAGAGCAAATGGCTGCATCGAAATATTCGGGAAATCGGCGTTGTTAGGGTGGGGGTTCATCTGCTGGATAGAGACAAGCAGATGCTGAAACACGACTTTGCCCGCGGCGAGCTCAAAGCAGACCTGCTGCCGGGAGAAGCTGTGACTGTAAAGTTCTCGGTTGTTTTTATAGAACCAGGTGAATACATATTGTCCATAGATATGGTGGCAGAGTACTTATACTGGTTTGAGATGCTGGGGTCTCATACACAGTACTTGCATTTCAGTGTGGAATAGAGAAGGTTGCTAGGTTTTTAAAAAATTACGTGACCTTGAAAAATAACAGAGGAATTCAAAGAGGATAGTTTTACCTTGAGTTTTATTTTTTTTCATTATAATGTTCAATAGTTGAACAAAATACAAAAGAAGTGAGATGGGAAATAATTCGATAGATCAATACTATAAGATCTTAAACATTTTAGAAGAAAATCCTGACTGCTCACAGAGAAAGATTGCCAGCAAGCTCGGCTATAGCCTTGGAAAGGTGAATTATTTGATTTCATCGTTGATTGAAAAGAAGCTTCCAAAGCTTCTTAAGTTTATGAAAAGCGATAACAAGCTCGGGTACAGGTACATGCTCACACCAGAAGGGATAAAGCAAAAATACAGAATAACAAAGGTGTTCTTAAAGATGAAGATGGAGTAGTATGATAACATTTTGAAAGAGATCGAGGAAGCGCAGGAAGTCCTAAAAAACTGATGTCTATGATATGTATTTATAATATATAGCTTTTGTATATAGTTTTTGATTTAGAGATATAAGGCGGTAAGAGCCATATGTTAATGGAATATAGTGAAGAAGCGTTAAAAAGAGCTCACTATGAAAGTATAGATGATGAAG
Source organism: Spirochaetota bacterium (assembly GCA_020342115.1). Classification (GTDB taxonomy): domain Bacteria; phylum Spirochaetota; class B62-G9; order B62-G9; family DRHN01. The sequence goes on along the minus strand of CP070841.1, from coordinate 3,130,136 downwards.
AACCCTACTATGGCGAAGTAAAGGAACTCAAAGGAATATGGGCTGCTGGCAGAACACTTGAAGATTGTAGAAACAGTTTAAGAGAAGTAATAGAGGGGTGGATTGTGGTGAGCGTCAAAAGGGGTTTGCCGATACCAAAGCTAGGACATATTGAGATAAAAGAGATTGAAAAGGTTTCAATGTAAATGTCAAAATTAAAACCTGTATTGTTTATTGAATCAGTACAGAAATTAAGAAAATTTGATTTTGTGGGACCAGGACATGTAAACATGATAAATAATTTGATTTCTAAAATAAAAATAAAAGAGAGTAGTTTTAAATACGATTATGCTAATCAGTAAATTTAATCTTGGAGGTAGAGAGGCATGCCAAAAGTAGCTCTGATAACTGGAGTCACAGGCCAGGACGGCTCCTATCTGGCTGAGCTTCTTCTGAGCAAGGGGTACACGGTGCACGGAATTATCAGGAGGGCATCCACCTTCAATACAAAGAGGATAGATCATGTCTATGTCGACCCCCATGATCCCGATGCAAAACTATTCCTGCATTATGGAGACATTGCAGATTCGGAAGCAATAATAAACATAATCTACAATGTAAAACCTGATGAGGTGTATAACCTCGGGGCGCAGAGTCATGTGAGGGTAAGTTTTGACGTTCCTGAATACACAGGAAACATAACAGGTCTTGGCACCACAAGGATTCTTGAGGCGATAAGAAGAAGCCAGAATAACATAAAATTCTACCAGGCTTCGAGCAGCGAGATGTTTGGAAGCTCTCCTCCGCCTCAGGATGAAAACACGCCTTTTAAGCCGAGAAGCCCCTATGCGTGTGCAAAAGTTTACGCATATTGGATGGTGAAGAATTATCGAGAAGGTTACAGGATGTTTGCATGCAATGGGATACTTTTCAATCATGAATCGCCGAGAAGAGGGGAAACGTTTGTATCGAGAAAGATCACAAGAGGCATAGCAAGCATTGTTGCGAGAAAAGAGAGGTATCTTTTCCTGGGCAATTTGGAAGCTCAGAGAGACTGGGGATTTGCGCCTGAGTATGTGGAACATATGTGGAAGATTTTGCAGCATGAAAATCCGGATGATTTTGTCCTGGGGACTGGCGAGACACACTCCGTGAGAGCCTTTGTGGAGGAGGCTTTTTCCTACGCCGGATTGGATTGGAAAGATCATGTGAAGATAGATTCGAAGTATTATCGGCCCACTGAAGTGGGACTTCTGCTCGCCAACCCCGATAAGGCCAGGCAAGGCCTCGGATGGAACCCAAAAGTGAAATTAAAGGATCTGGTGAGGATCATGATAGATGCAGATATGAGAGAAATTGGCCTGAAACCGATCGGCGAAGGGGATGACATAATCAAGAGGTGCTTTCCTGACAAATGGTGGAGGATTGATTGATATGAGCTTCTGGAATAATAAGAAGGTTTTGGTAACAGGTGGGGCTGGCTTCCTGGGCTCTTTTATAGTAAAGAAACTTAAGGAAAGGGTCGTAAGCGAGAAAAACATCAGGATACCAAGAAGCAGGAATGAAGACTTGAGGATTATGGATTATTGTATTGATGCGGTCAAAGATGTTTCTTTTGTCATTCACCTGGCTGCAAGGGTGGGAGGAATAGGATTCAAC
>CP070841.1:3120289-3128398 GCA_020342115.1 Spirochaetota bacterium | reverse complement strand
AGATATAGTTCGGTCGTTTTTTAAATTCTTTCTCTCCGCCAGCCATAACAATGCCAATTTGATGGATATCTTTGCATGTGGCCCGGTTGTAAGACCACGCCACGATAGGTTTTGCAGTGTGTGTGATCATTTCAGCAAACTCATACACATCTGCAAGGGATGGAGTCACATCGCTCACTGTACCGAGAGATTCCACAAAACCGATATTTGACAGCGCATCACATGTTTTTGCCACTGACATTGCATCTTGTCTCTTATAAGGTCTTCGTTCTTCAGTATTTGGATCGATGAAATTAGGGCACGTAGGACCTGGACCGAAGTAGACTTCATTTTTCCGTACACGAATTACGCCCGAACCATCCCAATGATGGATCAATGTGAGTTCCGGGACCGATGCGAGTGCTTTGCGAACAAGGTCTGCAGGAATGTAAACCCTGATTCCATCGACTCTGCACCCTTCTTTTTTAAGTATGGACCTTGCCTCTTCATGATTGATGTTAATACCTGTACGTTGGAATACTTCGTGTGTACCATGAAAGATTTTTTCAATTTGATCTTCTGTGAGCATAGAAAATTGTGTTGATTCACTTGTTTTTAAATTTACTCTCAAAGCTGCATTTCCTTACGCTGGTTAAATAAAATAGTGAATGTTCAAGTATTATGTGTTTTATTTAGCTGATCCGGCTACTGGTCTTTGACTTTTTTAATACTCACTCGTCCTCTTTCAACTTGAGTATCAGCGATATCTATTGGAAGAGGATATACATTGTCTAAATATACGACGAGTGTATTTGTCCTTACGACTTTTGGCAATAGGTTGATTTTTCTTGTTAATATTTCATTCAGGTGGTCTATGTCTCTTACCCACACAGTTAAATATGCATCAATAGGACCTGTGGGTATAATCACCTCAATAACTTCTTCTACACCTGGCAGTTCTTTTAAAAAAAGATCGTATACTTTGGTATTCTCCAGCTGGATCTGGATAATTGCTTTTATCTCGAAACCCAGTTTCTTGCGGTCAACACAAGCCTTGTAGCCGGATATTACACCCGATGTTTCGAGCCTACGTATTCTATTTCGTATGGTCGTTGCAGGCTGACCTAATTGTCGGCCAATCTCTGCAGCTGGTGTTCTCCCGTCTTTTGTAAGAATCTTTAGAATTTCTTTGTCTAAATTGGTTAAGTCTGATATCAAACCACCTATTCCTTCAGTACTTTAATTTTCATTTTCTTGCCATTCAGGTAATAAAATTATTTCAATCAAGTAAGTGGTATACTTGCATTGAGGTTTATTATATATTAAGTAAATTCATTGGTCAATAGAAACATATAAAATAATCAAAAAATCAGGTTGAAACGTTAAAAATAATAGAAATATTCTTGACAATATATTAAAAATACATAAAGATGTGGTTGATTAAGCAAATTCGATGTGAAAGAAACAAAATGATATTTATTTTTTAGCATTGTAAATACTTTGATATGAATTCCAATCTTGTATATGATACTATATAAAAAGATGGCTCAAATAAATGAGGTCATACCTATAACTATTGAAAAGGGAAAAAGGAAGGTGCAACTCGAGAGATATTTAAAGATTCATCACTATGAGTGATTTATTCATTATGGTAACATTGTAATATGGGAGGAGGGAATTAGTGCAGGTAGGAGTTTGTTATGGACCGGGTGACATCCGAATTGAAGATAAGCCTCTCTATGTGGTACAAAAGAATGAAGTCTTGGTTCGTGTAGCCTATTGTGGTGTGTGTCCGTCAGATGTTCGTGTTTATGCAGGCCTTTCTACTTCTTCAACATTCCCCTGCATTTTAGGACACGAATGTGCAGGAATTGTGGAAGCAGTAGGCAAGGAGGTGACCTCGGTCTCAGTTGGTAACAGAGTGGTGGTTGACCCAACCAGACGTTGCGGACGATGCGATAATTGCAGACGGGGTTATGAAAATGCTTGTGAAAATGCCGATTATTCTAGGGGATCTTTTGCCGAGTATACGGTTGCATGGGAGTCTAACGTATATAAAATTTCTGAGGATACGCCGCTTGAAAACGCTGCGTTTGCCGAACCGTTGGCCAGTGTACTTCATGGATTTAAAAAAGCTAATATACAACAAGGTGACAGCGTGCTGATTATCGGAGCTGGTCCTATTGGATTAATGCATCTCCAACTTGCTAAATTAGCTGGCGCTCAATGTTTTGTAAGCGAAGCATTAAATGCACGTCGAAAAACAGCTTTGACGTTCGGTGCTGATGCGGTCTTAGATCCAAAGAACTTAAATATCGATCATCCTTTGGTTCCCAAAAGGGGCTTTGAGGAGGTAATTGTCGCTGTTGGAAAAGTCGGGGCGGTTCAGCAGGCTGCTAAATTGGTTGCCCACGGTGGGAGACTTGTACTCTTCGCAGGCTTCTATCCACCCGAGCCTATGATGCTGGACCCGAACCACCTTCACTATAAAGAAATTGACATCATCGGGAGCTACGATTGTGCACGATGGGATTTTGAGCAGTCAATTCGTTTGATCGAGTCAGGAAAGGTGAATGTAACGGATCTGGTATCCAATCGGTTTCCACTGTATAAACTTTCAAAAGCTATGGAGGCTGTGATGAATATGAGCGGTCTCAAAGTAATGATCATGGTTCAAGATATAGCTCAGGAGGAGCATAAAGAATCAATATGACATAAAGGAGTAGTAATATATGAGTGGAAAAAAACGACGCCTAAATCGTATTTTCAACAAAAAAACAGGACGCTGTGTCTTGGCTCCGATTGACCATGGGATCTGGTCCGGCCCGATTCCGGGGATTGAAAATCCTAGGAAGGTTCTGGCCGATGTACTTGCAGGGAAACCGGATGCTGTTCTTCTTAATCCAGGGTATGTCCGAGATGTGTATGAGTCAATTTCTCCAGATATCGGTTTGATTGTACGAGTTAGTATGGGAACTGAACTGGTGAATGGGGCCGATCAGGAGTACATATTTTCCTCGGTGGAACGTGCCTTGCGACTCGATGCTGATGGAATTGCAGTTACAATTTATCCGCAGGGGAGTGGTGCTCATAACGCTATTGCCGCATTGGGTCATATCATCGATATTGCTGAGAGCTATGAGCTCCCGGTTATTGCTGAATTTTTACCGCTGGACCATGTGGATTGGAATATTATTGCCCATATGGCTCGCATTGGTTATGAGCTGGGGGCTGATATTGTAAAAACTACGTACTCGGGGGATATCGATAGTTACAAGCAGGTGGTAGAGCGATGTCCGACACCTATCATTGTCGCTGGTGGTGATCCAGTCAGTGAACCAGAAGAAGTAGTTAAAATGGCATTTGAGGCCGTTATGGCAGGGGCAGCAGGAACAGCTATTGGTAGGAATACATGGCAAAACAGTGACCCTGCAGCAATGGTTGCAGCAATCTGCAAGGCGGTACACGAAAAAGATCTAGATGCGGCAAAAAAAGGAGTCTCAGGGATTCGTTTTATCGTCTAGGAGGCATTTGATGGTGTTTCTGGGTCTGGACATCGGCACAAGTGGTTGTAAAGGAGTATTTATCGGTCTCTCCGGAAATGTACTGGCTTATGCATACAAGCCCTACCCGACGTTCCGCCATCAGACGGGATGGATAGAGCAGGATCCGCGGGATTGGTGGCAGGCTGCTATCGATGTCGTGGCGCACTGTTTTCACCAGTCCGGGTTACATAAGGATGATATCAAGGCCTGTGGAGTCACAGGGCATTTTTCAACGGTGGTGCTGGTAGACTCCGAAGGTGTACCAACCGGAAATGCCATCTTGTATTCAGATTTCAGAGCAACCAAAGAAGCCCAGGAACTCGGTGATAAGTTTGGATTTGAGACCTTTACAAATCGAACAGGTCTGCAACGACACTATTTTGCCAATTTACCGGTAACAAAACTTCGGTGGCTTATAAAACATGATCCAGAACGTGTGCGAATGGCCAGGTGGATACTTGAACCCAACGATTACATCAACCTGTATTTAACAAGGAAGGCAGGGGCCGATCATGTTCAGATGGGCTGGAGTGGATTAGTGGGGCGGGGTGAAACTACAGTCAATAGCATGTTAGCGGATTTTGCTGGATGTGATGCAAGTTTATGGCCTGAGAGGATCCATCCAGTGGAGGTATTGGGTACTGTTACTGAAAAAGCTTCCAAAGAAATCGATCTTAAACCTGGTATACCTGTTGTTGCAGGAACTGGAGATGGTATTTGCGGTATCCTGGGGGCTGGAGTAGTTAAACCGGGAGTTGTAGTGGATTGTGCCGGGTCCACCGGTATCGTAGGTGTTGCAGTTGAGCATGATACCTTCATTGATGAAGAAATATTTACTGTACGAGCCGAGGGACTAATAAAAAATGTCGATTTAGCATACAGTTCTATGGCAAACGCAGGAAACTGTCTTGAATGGTTTGTATCGGCCTGGAGTGGTCGATCCGATCAAGATATTGATTTTGTGTCCTTGGAACGGGAGTGTGTTTTAGAAACTGAAGGCCCCGGAGAAGTAATTTTTCTTCCTTATCTCGATGGTGCATATTCTCCTGCTGTTGACCCTGAAGCCAGGGGGGCATTTTTAGGGCTTTCGGCTCACCATCGACGATCTCACCTTTACCGGGCTATTTTGGAGGGTGTGGCTTATGGAATGGCCGAGGTGATCTACAAATTGGAAGATCGTCCTGAAGCAATACGTGCGGCAGGAGGAGGAGCCGCTTCAGATTTTTGGTTGCAAATCAAAGCGGATATCCTGGGGTTACCTGTTGAAAGGATAGCATGTGTTCATACGGGATGTATAGGTGCAGCGATTTTAGGAGCTGTAGGAGGTGGTTTCTACGACTCGGTAATAGAAGCTTCTGATAATCTTGTGAAAATAACTGGACGAGTTGAACCTGACCCTTATAAGCACAGAAAGTATTTAGATGTAGCAAAGGCTTTTAATAATGCGTTTTCTTGTCTCCGAGACATTAAAATATAGAATTTGAAAGATAGAGGTTTTTTCTTTCAACGAAATAAGCGAATATGGGATAGGTAAAGATACATGTTTGTAAAATTTATGTTCGTATGAAATGAAAAGACCTTGAAAATACACGACATTGCTTTACAATGGTACCAACCACACACATGTCTACTGTATTGGGAGTATGGTCAAGATCATCACGTATACAATTATGATGAAAGGAGGTGAGAGTATACCTATATTATTGAATGAAGGAAAACCGCATAATCGGTAGAGAGTTAGAACCAAATTATTAGTAAAGAAAGGAGATGCAAAGAAAATGGTAAAAGAAATAAAAGAAAGTAGCAAAGGATACAAATTCATGATAGGTATCCTTACGGTTGTCCTGTGTTTTAGTTTTCTGACTGGTATGGCGCTGGCAAAGCCGGTAAAAACGTATAACGAATATGTTGCTTCTCTACCAGCAGGATATCAGCCTGTCCCGCGAGCATGTTTCGAACAGGCAAAGAAGGAGGGTAAATTAAATATCCTTATCTGGGCTGAGTGGTGGCCAGCAGAGCTATTTGAAAACTATTCCGAGCAATTTGGAATTGATGTTGTACAGGATCATTACTCAAGTTACGATGAGGTAATTACCAAATTCAAGCTGTATCCAAAAGCAGAATACGATTTGGTAATAGGCATGGGCCTGTCGGGATTTGGACGCATGGTTGGTCTGAACCAGATTCAAAAGTTAAATTCAAATTGGGTTCCTAATGTTACCAAATATACAGCTGACAGTGTTAAGAAGGATTGGCGCAGGTTAGGGTTTGCTGAATATGGAATAGTTTATTGTGCTTATTTCAGCGGTTATGCTTATAACCCGAAATATGTTGATGATGCTAGGATTCCTTCCATGGCGGTTTTGCTTGAGCCGAATGCAAAGTATAAAGGAAGGGTAACCCTTGTTGATGATATGTTTGAGGTTATTGGAGATGCGCTAATATATCTGGGTTATCCTGTTAATTCAACAGATGAGAAACAGTTGATGGAAGCCAAAAAGTTATTGATGAAACTAAAGCCTCACGTTATGGCTTTTGACACCTGGCCAAAGAGGTTGTTGTTTGAGGAGGAAGCCTGGGTTGCCATGACATGGATGGGAGATGCATGGAATATGCATGCAGATTTACCAAATTTGAAAGCAGCCTTGCCTCTAGAAGGGAGCACGATTGCATATGACCCAATAGGTCTTCCTCCCTCTTCAACTCACCCGGCAGCTGCTCATCTTTTTCTGAATTATATTTTCCGTCCAGATGCCAACGTTATACTCACAGAAACTGTCGGGCATTCACCTGTTAACACCGCAGTACCTGAACTTTTAAGCTCTGAGGAGCTTAAGAAATGGCCTGGCGCAGTACTTTCCAAAGTTTCAAATTTGAACAGGTATCAATTTCTAAATTCCGATTCCTATACGGGTAAAGGTCTGGAATTAAGGACAGAAATATGGGAGGAACTTAAAAGATAGTTTGTTCAACTATGCCAGGGGGGAGTTTACAATAGCTTACTCTCTCCTGGTGATTTTTTTAAGGAATTTTTTGGGGAAGACTAAATTTTTGGCAATATCGGATGAGGAGTCCACAGAATAATGGCAGCAGTTAGTGTTAAAGATAAAAAGAAGACAATAAATGTCTCGTCATCACGTTTGCCAGTCTATATTGGGCCAATTACGGGCTGGATCGTTATTTTTGTATTTGTACCTCTTGGAGTCGTGTTATATTTCAGTTTTCTTAGGGCAGGTTTATTCGGTGAAATCATAAATATTTTCACGTTTGAAAACTATAAAACTGCTTTCCAGATTAAATATGCACAGATATTCCTACGGTCGTTTCAATTAGCCTGTGAAGCAAATATTTTATGTATACTTATAGGATACCCTCTTGCATACTGGATAGCGAGATACGGTGGTAGATGGAAAACAAGGCTTATGTCGCTTGTGATCAGACCTTCGTGGACATGCTACCTCATTAGGTTATATGCTTTTAAAACTATAGTTGGGCGTACAGGACTCTTAAATAGTTTTTTACTGAGTATTAAGCTAATTTCAGCTCCATTAGAAATACTTTTTACACCTACTGCTGTACTGATCGGTTTGGTTTATACCTGGCTTCCCTTTATGATTCTTCCTCTTTATGCTTCTTTGGAAGGGCTTAATCCACGCTTGCTGGAAGCAGCAGAAGATCTTGGTGCAACACCTTTTCAAACTTTTATAAAAGTAACGTTACCACTAACGAAGGGAGGATTGATTGCCGGAAGTATATTGGTGTTTATACCTTCATTAGGCGATTGGCTCGTTCCTCATGTTCTAGGTGGCCGTAGAGTCTTGATGGCTGGGAGCCTGGTAGCGTATCATTTCATGGAAGTTGGGAATATCCCTGTGGGGGCAAGCTTAGCTGTTAGCTTGTCGACTATTGTTATCCTTGCTCTCTATATTTTGATAAAGGTGGGTGGGAAAGGTGCACTGGAGAGAATCGTATGAAGGGCAAAAATAGAAAGCCAGGATTTCTTATTATTGTTTCAATCATAATCTATATATTTCTTTGGGCACCAGTGGTGATCCTGATCCTGTTTTCCTTTAGCAGTCATAAGTTTGGCGTGAAGTGGGAACACTTCACTTTAATGTGGTACAGCGAATTTTTTAGTAACACTGCTGTTAAAGATGCTCTAATGCTAAGCCTCATCGTATCATCTATTACCGTTGTTGTAGCTACGGGATTAGGAGCTGTAACAGCATATGGCTTATATAAGTTTAGATTTAGAGGAAGGGAGATTTTGAGAACATCTGTTTTACTTCCTATCATACTACCTTATGTGGTAACTGGTGCTTCCTTGCTGGTATTTTTCACGAGACTCATCCGTGTTCACCTCGGCCTGCCAACGATACTCATTGCTCATATCACTTTCAGTACTCCTTTAGCTGTATTTGTCATCCTTGGCAGGATGCAGCGTATTAACTGGTCCTGGGAAGAGGCAGCAATGGATCTAGGGGCAACAAGGTTCGTTGCATTCTACAAAATAGTCGCACCCCTGATGCTCCCAGCAATAGCTGCTTCTGCGATGCTTATTTTTCCATGGTCTTTTGATGATTTT
>CP070841.1:3113003-3120189 GCA_020342115.1 Spirochaetota bacterium | reverse complement strand
TCTCGACTTATAAAAACTATCAATAATTTACTCATCATGGAGGGAATAAAATGGTTAAATTGACTATTTTTATGATTATTGTGTTTTTGGTGTTTTCTGTTGCAGCGGCATATGCACAAGAATATGAAGAAGATAACTTCACCACATCCCAGGGAGAGCTAAAGATTACTTTCATAGGTCATGGCACGCTGATGCTTCGTTTCAAAGACAAGATCATCCACGTTGATCCAGTGGGCAGATATGCTGATTACAGCCTTCTCCCTAAAGCTGATATTATCCTGGTCACTCATGAGCATGGAGATCATCTGGATACAAAGGCTATCCAGAAAATTTTGACTGAAAAGACAGAGATCATTTTTACAGAAAAATGTATGAAAAAAGTTGATTCAGGTATAATTATGAAAAACGGGGATGTCAAGATAGTCCATGGATTGAAGATAGAGGCTGTCCCTGCCTACAATATCGTTCATATGCGGAGTGAAGGGAAGCCCTTTCATCCTAAAGGAGAGGGCAACGGGTATATCATAACATTTGGCGATAAGAGAATCTATATTGCTGGTGATACTGAAAATACTCCAGAGATGAAGGGCCTTAAAAATATCGACATTTCTTTTCTGCCGATGAACCTTCCTTACACCATGACTCCAGAGATGGTGTCAGATGCGGCCAAGGCCTTCCGGCCAAAAATACTTTATCCCTACCACTACGGGGATACTGATACTTCTCGACTCATTGAATTGCTTAAGGATGATAAAGATATAGAAGTCCGGATTCGGAATATGAAGTAAGGTCATTCATGCAAGAAGATCTAAAAAAGCTTCCTTTAGTAAAAGCTAAGTGGGGACGGGGGATGAATTCATGACTTTGTAATAACAGTGAAAAAGGGGTCAAATCTTCAATCTGCACACATTATTAGAAGGCAGAAAATCGCAAGATTTTCTGCAAAGGATTATGAGCGATAGCTCATAATCATCCAGGTCTACACATTTGAAGTTTTAGAAAATAGGGTCAACTGCCTTTTTTATTTCCTCGATTTACGCATAATTAAGGCCAAAAGAATGGGCGTTGTCGTTATTAAATTAATGACCGTGAATAGATTAGTGTAAATTCGATAGTAATTGAAAAAAATAGGGACAGATACCATTTTGAAAAAGAATTAAGGTAACAGTATACTTACCTTTAAAGCCGGCGCTACCTGGCCCTACATAATACTTCGGGACATATTACTTCTATGAAAAAAATGTGAATAACTAATTGTAGCACAATGACTATCAAGGTCTTTTGGCAACACGGAAACCAACATCATTCATTGATTCATCAGGAACAGCGTTATAGCGCCAAGATGTTCGTAAACTTCCATCTGCAGCAGCACCAATGCCACCCCCACGAATACTACGAGCAGTCCCACTCTCAGGTCCAGTTGGATTTGTTTGAGGTGAGATTGGATATGCAGCAGACCAGTCATAACACCATTCATTGACATTGCCGCTCATATCATAAATGTTCAGCTCATTGGGGTCTTTCAAACCCACTTCATGAGTGCCCGATCCATCAGCTATATCGTTATGTGGAGTTTCACTTGAATTATCGATGTACCAGGCAACTTCCCCTGGAGAGTCACTGCCGCTAAAGCTATCGCCTGCCCTGAAGTTATTATACTGGCCGTCAATATATCGGGCAGCATATTCCCATTCAGCCTCAGTAGGCAATCTGTATCCATTGGCACTAAAGTTACAGCTCCAGTTTGAAAGGTCATAGCAGGGAGTCAATCCCTCGATCTCGCTTAAGTAATTGCAGAATGCTACTGCTCCGTACCAGGTTATTTCTGCGCATGGATAATTGGATATATCAACGCTCCCTCCTGATCCGTCATCTCCAAGGTCGGTCCGTACAGAAAAGGTTCCACCACTGTATTGAATATTGCAATGCGGATCATCCAGATCGAGCAGTTCCTGGCTGTTACCCACATTAGTTACCGTTAGGGAATTTACCGTCTGAAATTTGCCCTGTCCGTTGGCCCAGTTAAATACATCAACTACTTGTGCATTGGTCACCTCATATACGCCCATTGAAAAGCTTGATAATGTGACATCATGCACGGCTTCGAATACACCAACATACCCCATCGGATAAGTGCCGCCTGGCACTGATTCTACTGAGTGTTCAACATTATCCTGATCTCCGTTATCGCTACTGCATCCAATTATCAATAATATTAATACAAGAATAAAAATAGTTGTGAGAAGTCTATTTTTATATAGTGATTGCTCCTTCATTTTTTTCTTCCTCCCAAAATTGCAGAAAATATAACAAACAGAGAAATCGTTATTCTTTTTATTGCAGTATACTATAGCTTATACTTACTGCTAAATAATTGGAAGAAGTTTGATCTTTGTAGAATTATGGGGATATGTACCTTAATTCAGAAAAAAGTGACTCTATAATTTAATATTCGCATGGATACAACAGAAAATATTAGGAATTGTGCTATAGTGTAATGTAGAAATTATGTAATACATACTGGTGGATTGATTGCCGATTCAAATGTGCATAAATCGCAGGAAATTGGATTAGGAGATCGATATGTTAAAGACAAAAACTCATAAGTATACATTGGGCCAGATCTTCGCAGGATCGGGACTGATAACAATTGATGAATTAAATGAAGCTCTTGAAATCCAGAAATCCACAGATCAGAAGCTGGGGCAAATTTTACTTAGTATGGATTCGATTACTCCAGAAGAGCTTATATTGGCTTTGAAGTATCAGGAACTCGATGAAGAATAGCTCATTGGCAAATGACAAAGTGAAAGAGGCTACCACTATTACTTGCTGATAGTGGAAGTATTGCTTAACATTTAATTATCCTTGTCCTTGCGAGAGTTTTATTCTCCCGAAACCTCATGGTTTATCTGAGCGATTTTATCAAGCACGATGTTTAAATCGGTTCGTGTATACCAACGCCCCACACCATTACACCTTCTATGAGTCTGGTGTTAGTAATATCTTCAAGCGGATTCGTTTCTGGCAATACAAGAGCTAGCCCCTGTTTTATTATTAACCGGATTAAGTCTAACTTAAATTTTTTTATAATTTTTTTTGTAAGCAAGCTGTTTTAATACAATATTGTGTTATATTCATAGCAAAGTGGAGGATTATGTGAATAACCTATTGATTATCGATAAAGATAGCGATCTTAGAAAAACTGTTTCAAATTTTTTTAAGAAAAATGGCTATGCTATAGAAGAAGCTACTGATTTCAATAATGCATCTAAAATGATCAAAAAGAATGCTTTTGATGTTATTATCAGCGATACTGGTATGTCAGAGCACACTTTATATGACCTTCTGGAGTTCAGTAAAGACAAAAATTCAATGATAATTATCTCTGCAGAACGAAACCGTATTAAAAATGCAATACAGGCAATCAGAGATGGTGCTGTTGATTATATCAGAAAACCTATCAACGTTTCAGAACTCGAAATCAAGATAGAAAAAGCTATAGAGCTAAAAAGACTCAGGCAAGAAGCAGACTCACTGAGGGGCGAACGAAATATTATCTATAAAACTGAAAACTTCATCGGTGAGAGCCCTGAAATTAAAAAGGTATTCGAATTGGTGCGCAAAGTAGCAAAAAGCAACTCATCTGTTCTTCTTACAGGTGAAACAGGAACAGGTAAAGAACTTATAGCCGGGGCTATCCATTACAACAGCTCAAGAGCAGAAAGAGCCTTCGTAAAAGTCAACTGTGCTGCCCTCCCTGTACATCTTTTAGAAAGCGAGCTCTTCGGACATGAAAGAGGAGCCTTTACCAGTGCAGAGAAACAGCGTATAGGGCGGTTTGAGCAGGCAGATGGGGGAACAATCTTTTTAGATGAAATTGGTGATATGAGTCTCACTACCCAGTCAAAACTTTTAAGAGTGCTCCAGGAAAAAGAGTTTCAAAGACTCGGAAGCAACAGGACAATTAAAGTAGATGTACGTTTAATCTCCGCGACCAATAAAGATCTTATACATGAAATAGAAAAAAAACGTTTCAGGGTAGATCTCTTTTACCGCCTCAATGTAGTAACCATTACCATGCCGCCACTTCGGCATCGGCGGGGAGATATTATCCTGTTAACCTACTTTTTGCTAAAAAAATACTGCCATGATTTGAATAAAAAGATCAAGGAGATTCATCCCCTGGCAATTAAACAGCTTACAGAGTATTCCTGGCCAGGAAATATCCGTGAACTTGAGAACACCATTGAACGAGCAGTTCTCATGGCCGATGGAGATACAATTACACCTGAGGATCTCCACCTCCCCTACCAGATGGACATATTTAAATATGATTATAGTACAATAAAGATTCCACCAGCCGGTATTGACCTTGAAGAAGTTGAAAAAGGCTTAATTCTCCAGGCTCTAAAATTGTGCGACTGGACCCAGCAGGATGCTGCCAAACTTTTGAAAATTTCTAAACGTGTGCTAAACTACAAAATCAAGAGGTTTGGTATTACTCATCCAAAATGGAAGAAAAATAAATAGATCACATAAACCTCACAATACCATATCGACTACATAAACTGCCAAGTTACAAAAAAGAATTAAGGTGACAGTATACTTATTTTTAAAGCCGACGCTGACTGGTCTTACGGGAAAGATCCACAGGACAGCAACAATCCACGGGGTCGGGTTTACACATTTTAGATAGCTGTCAGCAAAAAGATGACAGTCTAGACTGTCATCTTACAGCTTTCAGCTTATAATCCATGAGGGTCATGTCTCCCTTAATTCAAGCAATGTCATATTGTAATCCCCAATTCCCTGTAATCCACATATAATGGTTTTTCATCTATCATTTGTAGTTATTACTTGAGGAAGGTTATAATCATGTCAATTTTGTTTGTGTCCCAAAGTAGTATAGCCCCGATGAAATCATACATTTATTAAGAAACAAAATTTTAAGAATCTTTGTTTAATACATTCATCAAACAATGTGCGATTATTAGTAATGTAGAAAATTATTAAAATCGGATTGGATTTTTAAACGTTTTTTCGGACTGGTCCGAAAAACTCTTTTAGAAATAAAGATTCATTGATAATTATAATATTCGATTAATTCCGAGATTCTAGGGGAACAAAAATGACAAAAGACTTAAGAACTGAAATAGACAAAGTAAGATGCCAGCGCTGGACAAACAGAGCAAACAATGCCAAGAACGATATCGCCCGGGCTTTCTTTGAATTCGCCTTTACTCTTAAGCAAATTAAAGACAACGGTTACTATGATTATAAATACGATAACTTTAAAGATTATAGTGAATTTGAATTACAATTGGATTGGCGTACTGCGTATGATTATGTAAAAATTGCGGATTTTGTTATCGATAATCACAATTATCTGACTACTGAAAAAGCAGGTCTTTTAGGGCATAAAAAGTTGAAGCTACTTGCACAGAAACTTTCAAAACTTGAAAAACAGCATCGTAGCGCCATCCTGAGTTCTATAGATGCACACTAAACATTTACTCAACTTAAGCAAAAGATTGAGACAAGAATTAAGCAACTAGAGTTGCCTGGGGGCTGGAAATGAATTCCTGACTTTATAAAAACTAATAGGGCATACCCCTTAATCCCAGCACTGTCATATAGACATCCCCCATCCCCACAGGATCTTTTATTTACCTCCAGAGAAATTAATGGGAAAACTCCAGGGTCACAAGTGGTATATTATTTATTACTTATATTTTATATGGAATTATTAAATAAATATGGTTAGAATTAAATATAGGAATGCTTCCGAGCAATCCCTACTAATGCAAAAAATAAAAATAGCATAAAATTCTTGATTGGTTGGATCTAAGAAGGAAAGTGAAAGAAAACAGTATTAAAAAAACTAAAAAAATCCTTGTGGTTGATGATCTTCTCTATGTGGCAAAAACTATTGCAAAGATATTACTGAATGAGGGATATAAGGTAATTACTGCAATGTCCGGTAAAGAAACATTGGAGAAATTCCAAAAATACAATCCTGATCTTATAACAATAGACCAAAAATTACCGGATATGTCCGGCTTTGACCTTGTTTTAAAATTACGTAAATTGAAAAAAGGTCAAAATGCTAAGATAATATTTATCTCGGGTGTCCATGACAAAGATGTTATTGAATCAATTTTGCAGCTCGGTATTAAATACTACCTCCTGAAACCTGTTAGTAATAGTAAGCTCTTAGAAACTGTACAGCAAGTGCTCGAATAATACATAGTTCAATCCTCTCCATACTCCTCCACAAAAACAATACAAAAAGAGTGAATAGAGGTCAGGTCTACATAATCAAGGTTGCGGTATAAATGAAAATGGGGTCAACTCCCATTTTTATTTCCTCTATTCACACTTGATTCAAGCCAAAAAAATGGGAACTATCACTATTATTAGCTTACAGTCTAGACTTTCATCTTACAGCGGTCAGATTTCCAACATAGAATATCATTTGTCAGCCTTGAAAAAGAATTAAGGTAGCAGTATACTAGTTTTTAAAGTCAGCGCTACCTGGCCTTACGGGAAAGGTCCCCAGGACAGCAATATCAGCATCGCCTCTAACCTGCCTTCTGTGGAGCAGATCCGTACGGCTGTGGAAGTGCTGGCGGTCTGCATCCGATCGGTCAGCCCTGGAGATGCCCTATGAGAACGGCAGGACGGATCCTGTTCACCCTGATCATCATCGGGGTGGGGGGAGTTCTATTCGGCCAAACCCTTTCTGTACAACGCGAAACTATCGCGATCCAGCTACGATATGTGCACCCGGAATCCCCGGAAAATATAGAATTGATCGATAAGGTGATTCAGTTGTCCGTGGCTAGAGCCAATGACCTGTACGGACGGTACATCCAGGTAGATTACTCCCAAAAAGCCAAACAGGCCCTATACACCGTAGAGGTGACGGCCTATTTTTCCGAAGACGGAAACAGCCTGGACGCTAAGCTCACTCGCAACCGGGACGGAAGCCAAACCGATGCGGTACCCGTTCTTGGAGAGATAAACGCCCGAAGCGCGAGCCATTTGGCCAGCACCATCTTCTACCTCTGGAGCTCCTTCCATGATTTTCTAGCTGATGAGATGACGGCGCCACCTGTTTATGTTGAAGAAATTCCTCTGGACCTCACCTCCCAATCTGTATTTGGGATGACGGGTATGCTAT
>CP070841.1:3109554-3112903 GCA_020342115.1 Spirochaetota bacterium | reverse complement strand
CATTTTTATCCTTCATTTCAGGTACTTGCATAAGATTGTTTTCTCGCTCATAATCAGCAGCGAATCTCTCAAGGTTCCCTACGGCAACAGCCTCCTTTTCATCTTTCTTTCCCCTGACACATACCCCTTCACATTGTGTCTCCTGTGGGCACACACGTCCACAGACAGCGGGGAGAACATTTTTGGTTTTGATGAGTCGAGCTGCCTCGGCAAATTTTTTCTCAGCAACCAGGGCAATGAATTCGGGAATAGGCACTTCCACCGGGCAGCTAGAGATACAGGGCATTTTTTTGCAACTCAAACAGCGCTGTGCTTCAGCTACTGCCTCCTCTGGTGTATAGCCGAATGGAACCTCTTCGAAGTTCCGATTTCTAATGTCAGGTGGCTGTTCAGCCATACTGTGCCGCTCAATGGCCATTCGCTCTTTTGCAGTTAACTCCATGAATATAAGCTTTCTTTAGGGTGTCCGTTGTTTGTTGGAATAGAATTGATAGGCAACCGTCTCCTGTTCTGTGTATGCGCTCCTACGCTGATTCAATTCCTTCCAATCAACCTTATGACCATCAAATTCTGGCCCATCAACACATGCAAATTTTGTCTCTCCTCCAACACTCACCCTGCATGCACCACACATTCCTGTACCATCGAGCATAATGGAGTTGAGGGCAACCTTGGTTGGGATGGCATAGGGGCGAGTAGCCTCAGAACATCTTTCAAGCATCTGGGTGCATCCGATGAAAAAGGCCTGATCAATCCTCACTCCACTCTCAAGGATCTCTGCGACAATATCCTCGATCTTCCCCTTTTTGCCTCTTGAACCGTCACTGGTTGCATATAAGACCTGGTCACTCACTGCATTGAGTTCCCTTTCATTATAGAACATGAAACTGTAACGGGCTTCAATAATAGATATAACCTTATTTCCAGCCTCTTTGCAGGCCTTTGCTATTGGATAGATTCCGCCGATTCCGTAGCATCCACCTCCTAAAACAACAGTACCATAATGTGCGATTTCTGAAGGTACGCCCAATGGTCCAGTCACAGCATACAATGAATCTCCAACCTTCATTCGGGCCAACTCTAGAGTGGACATGCCAGTCTCTAGAACGTATAGGGCTATTGTTCCCGTATCTGCACTCCAATCGGATACTGTGATTGGTATCCTCTCCCCATATTCAGACCCCATAACGATGACAAATTGCCCTGCCTCAATGGATTCCGCGATCTTTGGTGCCGCAAAAACCATCTTGTGTACATTAAGAATTTCAGATTTTTCTATCAACTCATACATAGTTTTCCCCTAAAAATGGACCTCTCCTTTTGATTGTAAACGGCGCTCGATAAATACCTTAAAATCTGGGACGAAATCAGCAATAGGAAAGCCACGATATAGTAAGGAGTCCTTTGGAACCATTGGAACAGAGGCAATAATCTGGGGATTTCTCCGGATATGGTTCTGTATGCTATAGAAATCCTTGATCTTGAAATCTGGATTATTTAATACCTTGCCTATCCTGGCAGTAATCTCCCAGTCTGAAATGGCATTTCCCGGTGGTTCGGCTGCCTTTATCAAAGGCTTGCTGTGGCCACCAGCGCAACTCTTTGTACCATTCATCTCAGTGAAAACCGTGGTTGGAAAAATGGCGCAGACCTTAGTTGATCTGTGAAGGGAAGAGGGGTAAGCATCTTGGATAATGATATTTTCAAGCCTTCGAAACTTCTCTATGCTTTCATTGGTGAAACTGTTTGCCTCTGTTAAGTATAATATCTCGATATCCTTAAATATCTCCTCTGATTTTTCTATACGAGGAAAAATAATTTCCCCATCTACACAATAAAATATATTTGAGTTTGCATACACCCTCGCAAACTCGTGTAGCGTATAAATAGATTCATCTGTGAGGTACCTTGAAGAAAGGATTGCTATATTGTTGGATCTATATCTCGATAATATATCAGCTACATGATGTATTGCACTATCCAAGTCAGTATAGATCATCTTACCGTCGTGCCGGATAGCAGGGTATTTTAATCGATCAGGGCTGTTAAAGAGCGCTGGTAAACAGCATCTGCCCTTAACACAGTATTCTCTTTTACCAACGTTCATATCTCTGACTGGATGTGCACCAGTGACCTTATTCCACTTAGCATCAATGACAAGCTCACAGCCTCGCTCACAGAGAATGCAGGTTGTAGAAGTTTCTCTTTCAGGATAACTGTACCACTTTGAACCACGAACAGTTAGGGCACCTGTTGGGCACACATCAACACAGTGCATACAGAAGACACAATCTCCATCCACATGGAGTTTTTCAAAGGAGGTTCCCACTTTTGTATTATGGCCCCTTCTGATAAATGAGATTGCGCTTATACCCAGGTTTTGACAGATTTGGATACACCTACCGCACAGCATGCATAAGTTATAATCCCTGTCCATAAATGGATCATCCCTCTCAAGAGGAAAATCCTTATATAAAATCGGATATCTGATCTCTTTTAATCCTAGATATTCAACTAATTGCCTTAACTCACAAATATCCCTATTTGGGCACATATTGCAGCCTGTAACCCTTCCTGTCTTTGATGAAGGCTCATCAAATTTCTCACATGTTTCCCTGATATCGCATATTAAACAGGCAGAAGGATGTTCAGATAGAATTAATTCTAATATCTGTCTTCTTAATCTTTCAATCTCAGCTGTATTAGTGGTAACAACCATGTGAGGCTCTGCAGGTGTGGCACAGGACGTGACATACCCTTTCATGCCTTTCACCTTTACAATACAGAGGCGGCATGAACCTGTGGATGGCAAATCTGCCCTCGCACACAAGGTAGGGATATAGATACCTGACCTTCTGGCAACATCGAGTATCGTCTCACCAGAAGTAAAGGGTGCAGTTTTCCCATTAATCATTATTGCCTCCGTTGCTCCATCTTTCTTTTCAAACAGCTCCACCATAGATCCTCACCCATATTACATTCTACATGAAAGAAACTATACGTTGAGCATGGAGATATCTTTTTTTCATCATGCTCTTTGCTATATTTAGTTTCTCAGGAGAACAACTAGATTTCAGCACTTTTCCTTAACTAGGACCTGCTTTGAATTTTCAGAAAAACAAGCCAGCGCCTCTGGGATTGTGTAAGGGGCCCGATCTGTTCCTGTATCCACTCAAAATCACCGGTCAAGATTGCAAGTTTCTCTGGCCCTGTTAATTCATATTCATCTAGGGCATCTGCCGCATATTCGAGAAGGTTAATTAAGAATTGATCATTGGATTCGACCTGCTCCAGAACCTTGATCACCTCATCCCTGTGAATCAGATCTTGAGGCTCGGGCGCTTGGGTG
>CP070841.1:3103662-3109454 GCA_020342115.1 Spirochaetota bacterium | reverse complement strand
GCCCACGGGTATCTCATCAATCAGTTTATCTCTCCTCATGCAAACAGAAGAGAAGACGAATACGGCGGTACGCTCGAGAAACGTATGAATTTTGTATCGAAGATCGCAACACAACTGCGAGAACGATGCGGCGAAGAGTTCATTATCGGTTTTAAATACTCCGCTCATGAACACCTCGAAGGAGGCATCGATATAGGAGTAGCAAAGCAAATAGGTGAATTTTTTGATACAAAAAGTCTTCTGGATTACCTTCATATATCTGCATATTCAACTCTTCTTCCCGGTTTCCTCGACTGTGATTATCCATCGGTGCCACCGATGTACACACCTCATCCTCTCGTACCTCTTGCTGAAGAGATCAAAAAAGCAGTCAAGCTGCCGGTTATTGCAACTGGCGGTATTACAGATCCCTATTATGCAAACAGTCTTATTGCAGAAGGTAAAACCGATATGGTAGCACTCGGGAGGACTATCATTGCTGACCCTGACTGGGCAAATAAAGCACGAAGAGGTGGCAACATCAGGCACTGTTTGTTATTCAACACATGCTACTTTCGGGGGATGACACAAAAAACAATAAAATGTTCTATAAACCCATATGTTGGAGAAGAAAGACGATATCGATTCTATCTCTATCATAAAGCTGAAGTTTCAAAAAAAGTGCTGATCGTAGGAGCAGGGCCTGCAGGTTTAGAGACTGCAATAAGCGCAGATAAGCGTGGGCACAGAGTGGTTTTAGTTGAAAAAGAGAATAGAGTGGGCGGAATGCTCAGATTCGGTTCAGTACCTGAATTTAAGCGTAATGTTGGAAAATTAATCGATTACTATGAGATCGAAATCCAGAAAAGCGGTGTGGATCTGAGAACCGGTATGGAAGTAGATGCAGACTTCATTATAAATGAAAAGTGTGATGTCATTGTACTGGCTATTGGAGGCACTCCGATAATTCCGGAGATCGAGGGAATTGACAATGATTCTGTGTTTACTGCTGTGCAAATATTTCAGAATGAAAAGATGCTCGAGGGTTTGGAAGTTGCGATCATAGGTGCCGGATATGTTGGGTGCGAGCTGGGACTGCACCTTGCTCTCAGAGGGAAAAAGGTAAGAGTCATTGATCTTTTAGAATATGATGACATCCTCACTGATGATCATCCTGTGAATAAATCCATGCTCATACGAAGAATGCGAAAAGAAAACGTTGAATTGCTCACTGAATCCAGAGTGCTCAAAATAGCGGATAACGCAATTACCATTGCAGATATAAATTCAAATAAAGAAAAAAAGATTCCTGCTGACAATGTAGTACTTGCTGCTGGCTACAAGCCAAAAAAAGAATTGGAACTGGAGCTACAAAGCAAGATCAACCTTATGGATTCACCACCAGAGTTATACATAATTGGCGATTGCCATGAGTGCGAGAAGATCTATAATGCGGTAAATTCAGGCGCAAATCTTGCGTGGCGACTATAATACACCTCTTATCTCTAATTAACCAAGCAAATCGATCCCGTACACTACTTTTACAATCGCCAATTTACCAAACTATTGAAAAGCCAGCCGTAACAGTTAATATCCAATCTTTTTTAATTCTTCGTCGACCGATTGAGGAAGCGGCACTTTCATAGCCAGATCCCAAATTTCTCTAATATTGTTTTTTGTTACATTGACAACCGGTGTTGCAACAAACTCCGGAGCAGGCTTATCAATTAATGCATATGCCCCCAATAATGCACAGCACATACCGAACTGATACGGCATATCAGCGACCAATCCCGTGAGGTTAGGACCTTTGATCAGTGCTATCAAAGTAGGTGCATCGACAGCATAACTTATTACCTGTATATCCGGTCTATCTGCAGCCTCACAGGCAGACACTGCCTCTAAACCAGGGCCATTCCACGGTGTGTATATTGCCTCAACTTCAGGGTGTCTCGTTATTATCGAGGATGATGCTATCCCTGCTCCTTCGATAGTGCCAAACCCTAGCTCTTCAAGGACCTGCATATCCGGGTACTCATTTTTTATTGCCATTCTGGCAGCATCATCAAAAACATTTGCATACCAGAAATCCTGATCGTAAAAGAGGAATCCGATCTTCGCGTCTTCGCCTGCTAATTCTGCAAGAAGTCTGATCTTCATCACTCCAACCGCTTGAGGATTTGCAGTAGCCAATCCATGTACTTCTTTGCCAAGCCGATACCCGTCAGGCTGCGTAGATATAAAAACAAGTTTAATCCCAGCATCAACAGCAGGTTTAAAGACTTCCGGAGCACTTACATTGTCAACAGCTGCAGTAATGATGATATCTGGTTTTAGCTGCACAGTTGTTTCAACATCAGCTCTTTGCTGCATTGAATCAAGGTTGGCATCTGTCTCTCCAACAACACGCATATTGCAATTCTTTACAACAAGGTCTACTCCAGCTTTAATAGCCTCGGTGTATTCTCCCTGATAAAGTTGCCAGCAATACGCAATCTTATAATTACCTTTCTTCAATTTTTCTACTTCTGCATTTGTTAAGAAGAGATCTGTATCCCAGACAGGTATCTGACCCTGCCTCCCCCTAAAGTTTAGTTTGATATCTCTATACTTCTCTAAACCCTTCCTTGCCTCCAATATCCAGGGTGCAATTGCATATGGATCTTGCACTGCCTTTTCTACTTCTGGTGCTTCTTTAACCTCTTCTTTCTCTTCAGAAGTAAATGCTGGCACAGTAATCATAACAAAAATAAAGATCATAAAAATTAATACTACATTTCTTACTTTCATTATTGTATCCTCCTTCTTTGTTTTTATTAACATAAGCATTGCATGATTTTTGCATAATTTCAAACCCTTTATTTAGTTTAAACATTTATATACCTTCCAGGTGGAAGGAATCACTTATAGTTAAATTACAGCTCAAAATTTATATAAAATCTAAAAAATTATAGTTGAAATTAACAAGTGCATAGTTTACAATTTGAATTGTGCTCTTCCTATTGAACACCAGATTAATCACACCAAGATATAGACTAATTCCCAACAGGTTGTATAGGTTAAAATTTATTGCGATGTTTAGGGTTAATAAGGGGTCTTTTAAGACACCATTGATATATACAAAAAAAATTAAAATCTAGGAGGAGGATACATCAAATGAAAAATGCAGTAAAATTTACCGGGATTATGTTTTTAGTTTTTTTTGTAGCAGTTTCTTTCTGTCTGGCTGGGTCTGGTGAAGAAGAGAAGCCTATGGAAGTTGAGGAACCTGCTGCAGTAACAGGGGAGGACCCTAATGCACCTGATCCATGGCTGGCAAATCTAAGAAGTAAATATGATCGTTACAGGGATGCCATAGATCTCGATTTCAGAGATAAAGCCGGTTATCCAACAGTGTGGGACACGGAAGTAATGATTACTGTTGGTGAAAGAGATAAATTGAGGGCCGGTAACTACAAAGCCGTAATGATGATCGAGTGGGGATCTGGAGAGTGGACAAGGGCAAATACCTCTGGTATAGCAGACACAATGGAGCACTACAATATAGATATATCGTTTGTAGATGCTCAATTAGATGCGGCAACACAGGCGAATCAGGTCGAAACAGTGGTGGCACTAAAGCCTGACGTCGTCATATTCACCAGTGCCGATGATGCCGCTTCCAGCACATATGCGATGCCTCTCATAGAGGCAGGAATACCTGTTGTTCTGTTCTCCAATATTCCGGAGGGGTGGAAGCACAAGACACATTTCCAGAGCATTTCGAGCCAGAATTACAAAGCGCTTGCAGACTATAGCATGAAAATCATTGCAGACAATGTTCCGGCAAATCCGAAAATAGGCATCATATACATGGATGTAGCTTTTGGAACGATGAACATAATTGCCAATTATGTGAGGGACGCTGTTCCTAAGCTGATGCCTGGAGCAACAGTGGTGGAAAAAGGGTGGATCGACATGCCGAAGATTTATGATCTTGTTGATGCATTGCTTACAACGGATCCTGATATCGATGGTATGTGGTGCTCTGCCATGGTACAGGCTACGTATGCTCAGGAAGCATGCCTGGATAGAGGAAGAAACGATATTGTCATAAGCTGCTTTGGTGTGGACAGCCCCACTATTATAAGCATGCTCGAGGGCAAACCTCTGAGAGGTGCCGCTTCAGATGCGCCCTATTTATTGGGCGTAAATCATGCAATAGTTGCCTGTGGAGCGATTCTTGGTAAGGATAAGCCGCCGCACATTGTAACACCTGTTGTGCCTATAACGCCTGATAATGTCGAAGAAGGTTGGCAATTGTCCAACCATGAAGTAATTCCTGCAGAAGTAAGAGTGGTACTGCAGAATTATAAGGCAAGAATGAACCAATAAAACGCCACAGTAATATGGAGAATACCCCTGAATAGTTCTGAATCAAGGCACTATTCAGGGGTTGTATTGCAGTCGAGTTCATAAAGAAAGGTCTTATAATGCCAAAGAAGATGACTATCAGTATGGAGAGAGTGAGATTAGCAAAATTCCAGGATCTGCTTATCCTGGTAGCAGCGGTTCTTGTGTTCTGTATATTTGCTGTTGCGTTGAGAAATATAGGGTTTTTAACTGCCGTGAATCTTATTAATATCCTGAACCATACATCGGTAATCTCCATAATGGCCGTTGCATACGTATTTGTGTTAGGGGCAGGACAAATAGATCTGTCAATAGGAGTGGTTGTTGGACTGGGTTCTGTTCTATCAGCTCTGGGATTGAGACACTTTGGATTCATTGGAGGTGTAGCAGCAGGATTGGGGATTGGTATAATAGTCGGATTGTTTCATGGTTTTTTCGTTGTAAGACTGAGAATCCCGCCGTTTTTAGTAACCATTGCAACCATGAGCGTATTCGAGGGAGTCTCCAGATGGATCACTGATCTTCAGGCGATTTCCATCGTGAACGATACCTTTTCAAACATCTTTGGCGGGCTCAGAATGTTTGACAATAAGGTATCCATACTGCTTTTCTGGATGGTGGGTATTGCAATAATAAGCCATTTAGCACTCAGAAAGACTACCTGGGGTATAAAAGTGCTGTCAATCGGCTCAAATGAAGAAGGCGCAAGATTTGCAGGAATCAATGTCGACAGGGTAAAGTATGCTGTATTCATTTTTAGCTCCCTGGCAGGAGCTTTTGCTGGTATGCTATACTCGGGGAGAATGGAGTCCGCCCGATACAGTTATGGGGCGAGCGATCTATTTACAGTAATAGCTGCTGTCATTATAGGGGGCAACTCTATTTTCGGCGGCAAGGGAACAGTCATAGGGGCAATCATCGGGTCGATAATTCTTGGCATGATAAATAACGGTTTATTATTGTGGGGCTTTGGCATTGATCAGCAAGTGGTATTCAGAGGACTCATTATTCTTATTGCCGTAGTTATAAGTGCAGAAAGAGATTAAATATCCTAAATATCAATGAGAGGATAGGTATGGAAGAAAAAGAAGTAGTACTCGAGGTAAAAAAGCTGTGCAAATTTTTTGGCGGCATAAAAGCAATAAATGACGTTGATATGAAGCTCTACAAAGGAGAGATTGTCGCGGTTGTCGGCGACAATGGGGCTGGAAAATCCACGCTGATAAAAACCATTTCAGGTGTATATCCAAAGAACAGCGGTGAAATATATATAAATGGGAAAAAAGCTGAAATAAATAATCCAAATGATGCAAAGAGATACGGAATTGAAACCGTCTACCAGGAGGGCGGTTTAATACCGACTTTCAATGCGTATTTGAATTTATTTTTGGGGAGAGAAAAATATCAGAATAATATTTTTG
>CP070841.1:3054224-3103562 GCA_020342115.1 Spirochaetota bacterium | reverse complement strand
ATTATGGGCCCTGCACCGTCGGTTGTGGCAACACTATCCCCGTCTAAAACCTCATCATTGGGAGGGTCGGTTTCTAATATGGTGCTGTCTCCATCCCGTTCGTACGTGAGCGTCATCGTCGTTACGCCGGTATCGAACGCGGCATCCTCCACGATTTCCAGATTCAGGGAAGTGACATTGGTAGCATCATAATTGACGTCGTTTTCCATCGTATACCCGGTGAGGATGAAACAGTCAAGCCCGTCTGTTGCGTCATAAAAGTCGTTTATATCGACAGGAACAGCAACGTTAAAATCCACTTGGAGAATGTCGATATGCCCGTTAGCATCGGTATCCCTTGTTGTTATGGTTGTGATGTTGGGAGTAACTGCAAAGAGCTTGAGAGGAAATAACAATAGAAAAACAATGATTAGTATCGTGAAAGGAAATGCTTTGTTTAGCTTCATCCTACTCTTTCTCTAGCTGCTCTCGCTCTTCTTCTACTTTTATTTTTACCAATATCGCACTCTTTAATTGGAGTGCCTCTTTATGCCCCTGATCACTCTCTAATACCTTTTCAACCATATCCAAAGCCTCGCGATACTTCGCATCCCTGTAATACTCGAGTGCCTTAGTATAAAAATCCTCAATCGTCTTCGTACTTTTTTCTAATTTTGTCTCTCCGAAATAGTAGGAGAAAGATGCAGATATCATGTTGTAGAACTCAATGCTGGGTGTATAGGATATATTGATCCTCATATCCTTGCTCCTGTACCCCAGACCAACCGCGAACATCGGGTTTTCCTTGATCTGTACTCCTCCCTCGAGAAAAAAGGTCTTACTGAAATCGTACTCCACTCCAACAGCGCCATAAATCTGTTCAAAAATGGAGATAGCAATTTCTGTTGTAACCAGTAGGTTTTCCAAGAACCTGTATGAGGCTCCTGCATGTATCTCTATAGGAAGCTTTTCAATCATGGCGCTGTACCCGAGATTCTTTACAGCAAGTCCAAACACCATACTCGGATCAGGACCAATATAACGTTTCAGCAGGTTTGTTCTCCATATAAAGCCGATATCTGTTGCAAAGAGAAAATAACTCTGCCCAGGATAGAGATCTTCGGGAACATGATTATAAAATACCTTTAGATTCGTACCCACCGAAATATTGGTTGGTTTAAAGGTATAGCCAAAGTTAAGAATTCCCAGGCTTTGAGATATAATATGGCTCTTACCCGACGTTTCGCCATAATAATCGTAATAAACAAAGGGAAGATAGAGGTAGGTAAATCCAGCACCAAAGAAAAAACGATCTGCTATCCCGCCTGTGAAGCGGATTGCCTCATAGTTAATGTCTTCTATCCACTCCTGATGTAGGATAGAAACCTTATAAATACTCCGCGTATCACCACCCGCCGGATTGGAGTCAATATAAAACGCATCATCACTCAGGCCAACAAATGCACCCCCAAGGCTCAGAGCCCTGGACCCGTAAACCATCTTGAGCATAGGGGGGCCTGCTTCACCTGTATATGAGTAGGATAGAGTAACAGCGCAGAACAGTACTGAAAGGGTTATAATAATCCCTATTAAAAAACTGCGTAATCTATTCACTCAGCCCCCTGATGTGGACAGGTCACATTATATGAAAACGCCACATTCGTGGTTGCGGTAGTAAACTAATTATCTACTCAGCTGACCCCAGTTATTAGCATAAGCATGGGTATCTATGTTAAAATATAACACACTGATGAGGATGGCTCTAAGTCTTCTGTAACATATTATCGGATAATCGTTGCATCAATCTGACGCTCATCTGCAACACCACTATGACTTACAAACCTGCTCCTCTCCTTGAACGTGATAGGAAACTGCACCGTCACGTCTGATGATTCAAGATCACTGTACCGTGTGATGATCTTCATGGCTGAACGTATGTAGTGAATTGACCCATCCCACTCCATCAGGCCGAAAGGACCTGGTATCCTTGTGAGATCTATTTTAAGATTTCCCCATGAAAGTCTTTGTAAGAACTCATTTTCTACCCTGTTTCTTCCCACAACTAATTTATTTTCAGGGGATAACCTGAAATGTCTTCCATATCTGAGAATGAAAAGGTCATCTACACTTACCACCTTCTTGTGTTCAATAAGGTCGTTGAACCGTATCCTGAATCCCTTTTCCGTAAGAATACACCCCCCTGCTGGAGATGGGTAATGCTCTATCCCAAGCTCCGTGGCAAGGATCATCTGCGATTTTCTTCCCCTTCCTGATATTCCAAAAAGGTGGTTACGATTCACCCAACCCTCCCTCTCAGGTATCGTAGGATCGAGTATTAGTGCTGATAGAGGTCTAAGGAGGTATCCTTCAAGACCGCTTTTCTTCTCTATATGACGCATCATATTACGATTCTGGGTCATAGGGCGCTGCCCAACCACCTCACCTGTTGCTACAAAATCTGCCTTCAGCTCTTCCATTAATTCCTTGGCTCTCTGAAAGAAGAAGATCTTGCAATCAATACACGGATTTATTGCACTCCCGTAACCATACTTGGGATAAAGCAGTAAGTTGGTGTAGTCATCCGAGACATCAATGTTACGCAAACGAAATCCCATGATTTCATCCTCATCACTGAAATCTTCCAGCATTTTAAACTTTGGGATATTGAACCATGAGATATAATGAACACCGATAACATCCAGCCCCTCTCGGGCCATGATGTTAAGTGTTAACAGAGAATCGAGTCCACCGCTGGTTAGTACAAGCACCCTCTTCACAGTTCCCCTCGCATGATCCTTTTTTTACCCGGGCATAACAAAAGAGGAACAGAGAACCTCTCTCCATTCCTCTTAATTATAAAGTAAAAAGAGTTTTAATCAAAAGAGGTTCCAAATGATTCCACTCACCTCTCTCAGCATCGGAACGAGTACCAATGAAATAACACTCATGAGCTTGATAAGGATGTTTATCGAAGGCCCAACTGTATCTTTCATTGGATCACCCACTGTATCTCCAACTACAGCTGCTTTGTGAGCTTCTGAACCTTTTCCACCAAACTGTCCATCTTCTATATACTTTTTTGCATTATCCATACCGCCACCTGAGTTTGCATACTGAATGCCGATTATTATCCCGGAAATTATTGCCCCTATGAGAGTGCCTGCAAGGGTCACCGGTCCAAATATCACACCGACCACAAGCGGAGTAAGTATTGCGATTGCTCCCGGTAACATCATGCCTTTTATAGCTCCCTTTGTCGCTATATCGATGCAGGTTCTAGGATCTGGTTCTGCCTTTCCCTCCATAAGACCCTTGATATCTCTGAACTGACGTCTCACCTCCTCAACCATCTCAAAGGCCTCCTTCTTTACAGCTTCAAAGAGAAGAGAGGAGAAAAGAAATGGCAGCATACCGCCTATAAGCAGCCCAGAGAGAACCTGAATCGAGGAGAGCACCAGCTCTCCTTCCAGGAGCCTTGCAGAAACGATGTAAGCAGAAAGAAGCCCGATTGCAGCATATGCAGCTGACCCAATTGCAAACCCTTTTCCAATCGCAGCAGTTGTGTTGCCCACTGCATCAAGATGGTCTGTTACTTTACGTACTTCCGGCGGAAGATGTGACATCTCAGCAATACCTCCTGCATTATCCGCAATGGGTCCGTATGAATCCACAGATACTATCATGCCGGTGGTTACCAGCATACCGAAAGAAGCGATTCCAATTCCAAGTATTCCTGCACTTCCCGAAGATATAATTATCGCGAATACTATTGCAATCACAGGAATAAAAACAGACCTCATCCCAAGAGATATTCCCCCGACAACCCCTATTGCAGGACCCGTGTCACACGATTTGGCGAGGCGCTGTACAGGTTTATAGCGATTTGATGTGTAAAGTTCGCTCACAAACCCGATGATGATTCCAGAAATGATTCCTGATATCAAGCTCCACAAAATCCCCCATTTGCCATAATTCCCGAAGGGGATTCCGATTTTCCAGATAATTACCGCCGAAATGATCATGGTAAGGATTGCAGCAACATAGGTTCCGCCAAGAAGTGCCGTCTGGGGGTTCTTTCTTGCTGTTATTTTCACAAAGAGTACACCGAGAATCGATGAGATTATACCAGCTGCAGCGATTGAGAGGACAACCTGGATGAGCATTTTAACGATTCCAAGACCCTCTGAACCAAGTTTCATGGTTCCCAGAGACACCACGGAGACGGCGAGCACCATGCTCGCTATCATGGACTCGATATATGACTCGAGAAGATCGGCACCGAGTCCTGCAACATCGCCCACGTTATCACCGACATTGTCAGCAATGACTGCCGGATTTCTCGGATCATCTTCAGGTATACCGGCTTCAACCTTTCCAACGAGGTCCGCCCCCATATCAGCGCCCTTTGTATATATTCCTCCTCCTGAACGTGCAAAAAGGGCGAACAGGCTTGCTCCCATGGCATAGCTGTTTATATTTCCGATCTTCCTGAAGAATTCACTATCACTTGTTTCACCCATTACACCGAAAGCGAAGATGAGTATGATGAGTCCCAGAAGGGCAATGCCCACCACACACAATCCCATCACAGCACCACCTGAGACAGCAACATTCAGAGCTCCCTTCATGCCTGTTTTTTGTGCTGCATAGGTAGTACGAACATTGGCTCTTGTCGCCACACTCATCCCGATGAGCCCTGCCGTTCCTGAGACAATGGCCCCCCAGACAAAAGAGATCGCAGATGCATACCCGAAGTACCGCCTTGCAAAGAGCATAACAAGCGCAATGACAACAACAACTATTGATATATAAATATATTCCCTTCGTAGGAAAGTCGCTGCTCCAGTCTGTATCTGCTTTGCGATCTTTTTCATAATATCCGTTCCCTCTTCTTTTACTAGAACAGATCTGATAAGCAGAAGGACCACAATGATTGCAACAATACTTGATGCCAGACCCATAATAACACCGGACATTGATTTCTCCTTGGATTCATAAGATTAGCTGAATATTTCATGCTAATTTTTTTTTTATTGATTGTCAATAAAAAGGTTGGCACCTGCTGTGTATTCTATCTAAGGTTTCTGTTGTTTACTGGAGATAAGAACCAGCAATTAACTGCTTTAAAAAACATAAATAAAATATAATTGACATTAAAGAAAATACTGATACAATAAAGTTTAATTATAAATATTAGCGTAATATTATGTACCTAAGATTTTTATCATAGGCACAGCATCCATTGGTCTTTCTTCGTGTATCAAGGATTCTCTGCGTTTAACCAGGTATATGGAGGCGGTATGCCTGAAGACCTTAGAAAAAGAAGATCAACATATATAACTCCGTTTATCACCCTCCTTGCATTATTCTCTTTATATAATAACATCTGTTTGTCAGATGACATTACATCTGAAACTCCTTTGTACCACTTTGCTAATGGGAGACTTTTCTCTGTAGATACTCACTCGCTCTCAATAAAGCAGTTGTTGCGCTTTCATAGTACTGCTCCAGATGTCGACCAATCTCCAGATCTCTTGTTCTGGGGGAGAATAAGCTATGATAGATTTGGTTCTTTAGATCCTTCAACGGGAAAACAGGTTTCTGATGTTGCGCTTCCCACACAATCATACTATCAAGTCATCACTCCATCGGGCAAAGCATATATTACCCACAATGTGCTCACCAATCGAGGCTTTTTTTTATCCGTTGTAGATACTGTGGAAAATAAATTTTTAAAGCAAATAAACGGCATTATGGGACTGCATACCTCCTTTACGCACGATGAAGATTCGATCTATTTGGCAGCTCTTGGTGTAAGGCGTCCAGACTATCTATACTTATACAAAATCGAAACTAGTACAGATAGGATTAAGGAGATATATAAAGTAGAAAAAACAGATTACCGATGGGAAATAGCCGTATACAAAGAACAGCTTTATATCAGCTATATATGCGGAAAAAATAGAAGTGCTCCACCTATGATTGAGGTTATGGACCTCAAGACTAAAAAGATCAATGCGAGGATAGGTTCTGAACGATTAGGAAAGATAGAAAAGATCCTTGATACAGTAACATTTCTCCAAGGAATGGGCTTATTCCCATGTATTTTGGATGATGGACAATACGCTATAGCATTCCTAGATCCTCAGAATATCAAAATCGAAGATTTTCTCACCGTTACTGGAACTATCGACCGTATTATTGGCATTAAAGGAGGTATTTTAGTCTATTCTGGTAAATCACCCGATCAAGGAGGAAAAGAGACAATACTTCATTTCTACAATCTGAAAGAAAGAAAGGAGGTGAAAGCCATAAACATGAATCAATTTTATAAAAACCAATAAAAGGAGGTATGAGATGAAAACAAGGTATTTTTTATTCGGACTTCTTGCAGCTCTAATTCTTTTATGGGCCTGTTCTATAACAACAGATTTTCCAGAAGAGGATCCCGAGGTACAAAAGGCGGTACAGGAAGCTGAAAAGAAGACCATGGAAGTAATCAATCTTCTTGTTGAAGAAAAGGCAACAGGAGATTCTAAGGGGGTCGATCAATTCCTTGCACAGGAGGACCCTGATGGAGAGATTGCAGCGCTCCTCGAAGATTATGGCGGTGGCGTTGCTATTCCAATCCCGAGAGATGTAGGGGTGCTAGGGGAATTATGGCCACCTGAACTTAAGGATTTTCAGGATGGGGATGTCGTTCTTTTCATTGGAAACGGAACCTCATGGCAGAATATGATTATGACTCTAGTCTATATATGCGACTATCACCATGCAGGTGTATTCGATGAGGAAGTCGCAGAACTCATGGATGATGGTTTCTTTATATCGGCAACGATCGATGTAGGGGTAAACGGGCTATGCTTTCAAACATTGTCAGAGCTTGTATATACAAGTGCAGTGATTACGCGTCTCAGATACTACGATAACCCAGAGGCTGTTTCTGATGGGGTTGACTATTACAACTTATATACACAATCTGTGCCAACACTCTATGCATTCCTCCACCTCAATCTTGAGCCTGTCTCGAGATGGAATGATTTTCTCTGGTACTGTAGCAAGGTTCCTTGGAGAGTTTACATGGAATTTGGAGAAATGGATATTGAAAACAACTATTTTTATTTTATAGATGGAAAATGGGAAGAGAACAGGGATACTCTTTTTTATCAACTTTATTTGAAGATGCTGAAGTGTTTACTACCTCGATGGGCCGAGAGGTGGGCAGGCTACTTGGCAGACAGGAAACTTTGTCGTATCCTCGATGAACTCATAACGCCTGATGAGATTCGATGGTCGGGTAAGGAGATTAATGTCGAACATTGGGACAACCTTTGAATAATGTCAGCACTGTAATAGAAACGGGAAGGGGCTCCTCCCTTCCCTGTTTAAAAATAAAACATTCAAGGTTTATAGGTATATTTTTCGCGCAAGTTCCTTTCCAGTAGATGTAAGACAACTGGTATTAATCTTTGATTCGATTTTCTTCTTATCTAAATTATGAATTTCATCCTTAAAATTGACAAGCCGGTCAGCATCGAAAATGATCCTGTAGTTTTTCCTGCCCGCTTCATCTCTCAAATGGTGGTGGAGGATAATATCGCATATCTCATCAATATGATCTATCTGAAAGCCGTGTTTCAGGAGGAGCTTTCTGGCGATATCTGCTCCTACTCTTGCATGATCTTCCTCATTCTCCTTGTTTCCCACATCATGGAGAATAGCTGCCGGAATAACAATGTGAGAATCTCCATCTTCAGCCATTAAAATATCTTCTGCGTATTTCAATACTTTTTGTGCGTGCTCAATGCGTTTGATATCAGTACCAAAATGCTCATCCAGGAATTGTAAGAGTTTTTCTTTTACAGACCTGACCCTGTTCTTCATATATTTATTAAACTGACCCTCTCCTACACACTCTTTCGCCAGCTTGCACCATTCGATGCAGCTCATGTCTATATATTTTGAGACAACCTGATTGCAGTTCCTGCAGGTTACCTTTATCTCATCGGTCCAGATCTCTACTTCATGGCCACAAGACTGACATCTGAATATTTCTGGTTTTGGCTGCCACATGATCATTGAGCCGGGACATTTAATAGCCATCTTGTAATCCTTATGCTTCTGTTTTCTCAGAAATCCACTCTTCTTCTAAAACCTCTCCCTTTAAACTTACCTTGATATGCTTCAAAGGTATATGCCTTTCTGAAGAGCGAAGCGCTTCCTCTGCAAGGTATACAAGCCCGGAACAGCAAGGAACCTCCATGGTCATAACAGTAATCGTATTAATCTTTGCATGATCAATAAGAGCTCTTAGCTTTTCAATATATACTTCTTTTCCGCTATCGAGCTTTGGACATGCAATTGTCAATGACTTACCCTTTAGGAAATCTTTATGAAAGTCTCCTATAGTGTAGGCAACACAATCTGCTGAAAGGAGCACATCTTTACCCTGAAACTGCGGAGCAAGTGGAGAAATGAGATGCAGTTGAATCGGCCAGTGGCTCAGCTGGGATGGTCTGTTTCCTTCCTCACTCCCTTCTTGTGAGTCAGGTTGAGAAAAGCTCATAGCCCTGGCGCCAGGGCAGCCCCCTCCATGATGATGTCCTGCTGGTTCTTTATTCAGCTTGATATCTATACCCTTCTCCTCAAGAAAACATAGAGCCTGTTTGAGATATTCCGTTTCACCATGCTCCTTTAAATGGTTAAGATGGGCTTGAATCGTATTTTCACCGTGCCTGACGATGTTTTCCATCACCATCTCCTCATCATAAGGTTGTGCTTCCCTCTCCTCTACTGTTATCGCATTCTCCGGACAATGACCTATGCATGCCCCGAGCCCGTCACAGAAGAGATCACTTATGAGGCGCGCTTTTCCATCTATAATCTGGATTGCTCCCTCTGGACAGTTTGGGATACAATCCCCGCAACCAGTGCATTTCTCTTCATCAATATTAATTATCTTTCGTTTCATCACCGAACTCCTTATATTTGATGTAATTAATCTAACATGATACGAACCTAAAACCTTGATTCAGGTCAAGAATTTGTTTAAAAATAGTTAAATGGATATAGTAAAGTTATTACAATTCACCGATTTCTTTAAAGACCTTTCTGAAAAAAACCTTATATCCCTTGCTAAAATTTGTATTCCAAAAACTGTAGAAAAAAAACAAACTCTTTTTAACGAAGGAAATGAGGGACATTCCATATATCTTCTTGTAAATGGCGGTATTCAAATATTCAAGACGTCCAAGGACGGCAGGGAAACTGTGATTAAAACCATAGTACCCGGTGAGATTTTTGCAGAGGTGATACTTTTCGAGGAGAAGAACTATCCTGTAAGTGCAAGGGCAGTAAGAAAGAGTGATTTACTTTTGATTCCCAGATTTCAGCTTCTCTGCCTTCTTGTTGAGGAAAACTTTCGCAATGATTTTATCAGGATGCTGATGAGCAAACAGCGATACCTCACCCAAAGAATACTCTACCTTTCTGCATACGATCTTGAGGAAAGGTTTTTTCGTTTCATAAAGGAACAATATGGTGTTAGGGACGAATACACTATTCACTTCTCTAAAAAAGACTTTGCTGCAAGCATAGGAACAATACCGGAAACGCTCTCAAGACTTATCGCACGACTCGAAAAGGAAGGAAAGATTACCTGGAAAGGCAAATCTATCTCAGTCAGGAAAGGATTCTGGGAGGAGATGGAATTGGATGAGTAAAAGCTCACCTGCAAACAGGTAATTCATATCAGGATGATTAAATCACCAAAGACAAAGCTGATGGCATCAGCCATCAATGACGCTCAAATCAATCTAAATCTGTATATTTCTTATTGCTGCTGTAGCTCTTATCCATAGGATATCGTTTTCTATTTATCTCAATCTTTTCCATTGCTACATCGGAAAGGTCAACCCCGACACTGTCAGAAAGATAAAGAAGGTAGATGAAGATGTCGGCGATCTCTTCTCGGATTCTTGCTATATCCTTCTTAGAAGATAAAATCTGCTTAATCTCATCAGGTGATTTCCAGAGAAAAAGCTCCTGAAGCTCTGACGCTTCGATGGATAACGCCATTGCCAGGTTCTTGGGATCATGATACTGACGCCAGTTACGCTCGTCTCTAAATGATATTACTTCCTTTTTTATATCATCTATCTTTGTTTTGCTGTCCATTAAACGCTCCTATACTCACTCTATATGTACGTTTCAACCAGCTCATTATACCAAAAAAACTCTGTATATGCAAAACTCAGCAGATCATATTTAAAACAAATTTATTCATGTGTCTCGATTAAGCAAATTTTTCAAATATACTTTGCGCCATAATTATATTTTCCATCTTAAATAAGTGTTGTCAAGGAGTTGACTAATACCAAAATGAGTGTAAACTAATTCAGCGCTATGTTATAATTATCAACTCTGTGTCTTATGGTAATAAAAAACCATTAAACATTTGATTGAAAAGGCATGGTTATACCATCTGAATTACATCATAAAGAATTGATATGGTGTTTTTACCTATGAGGAGTTCTATTCAGATTCCGCCCTGGGCGAAAAAGTTTATACCTATTTTAGTAAGTGCGATCATCCTATACTACTACTTCCACAGCCAGGATTGGTCCAGTGTGTTCGGTGCTGCACGCAGGATAAATTTTACCATTGCTATCCCTGCTGTTATTCTGCCTCAGCTAGTCTTCTGGTTTTTTGAGGTTCTTATTATCGAGCGACATGTAACCTGGTTTCATGGTCTCTTTTCCTTCAAAACCTTCTTCTGGGTAAGAGGAGCCGCTTATCTGTTGATGATGGTAAGCCCATATTTGGGAAGCGGCGGTATCCTTGCATACGTTTGGAAAAAGTCCGAGATAAAATGGAAAAAACTGCTGGGCATCACACTGTTTCGGTTCGGGCTCACCATGTGGGGGCTGTGTGTTGTGCTGATACCAACTGCTCCCTTGATGTATTACTTCGGTCTATTCGAAAAGGCAAAGATCCATGTCTGGGTCTGGTGGGGAATACTGGTCTTTGGTGTGTACTGGTTGATTGAAGCGTGGCTTTTCTGGCATCAAAACACACACTTCGGGCTGAGTAAAATACTTGTTAAAAACCGAGAAGCAGAGTTCTGGACGGCTTTTCGGATGGCATCTCCTAAACAGTGGTTGTTTACATGGTTCATGGGAGTACCCCCCTTTATTCTTTCTTTAATAGGAATTTATTTTGTGTCTCGTGCCTTTGAGATGAATATACCTTTACTTGAGTTTATGGCAGTGTATCCTCTTCTGATGTTCATTATTGATCTGCCGATAGCCTTTGCTGGATTTGGCACTACCACCATAGCTTTTGCTGTCTTCTTTGGGGGCTATGCTTCCACTGAGTCGATTGCTGCACTCACCCTCTTTCTTCCATTTGCCCGAGCAACCATACGTGTTCTCATCGGCCTCGCTTCACTTCAACCAGCCCTGCAAGATATTAACATCATTTTACGTAAACCATCCGCTAAAGAAAAAAAAGAACCATCTCAATTGGATTAAATAAGAAACTGTATGGGGATAATATTTTTTAACTAATTACGGATCGGCTCTGATTTGTGGATATTTAACATTTTTATGAAATACGGAACCGAAATAATGTACATTAATACTAATACCCAGAATGAAAATCCATCTGTGTTGTAGGCATAAAAGTCATCAGGATTTTCCGGAACCCTTCGTGAATGACGGAGTTTGTATCTGATAATCCTACCCGGTGCATAAGCCTTTCTGTAGAGGTTTGCAAGCTGTTTATAAAACTCTTTTCTACCGAGGTGAGTTTTAAATATTGAGTGTCCGAAATCAAAGTAATCATAGTCTCTAATCGCAAGGTCTTTCAGGTTATCGGCATATAAGTCTGTGCCTGGGAGAGGTGTTAAGACTGCAAATGTGTTGCGGAACAAACACCGGTCTTCCACATACTGAAAGAGGTTGGAGAAATCTTCTTTGGTAAATCTTGGATAGACGATTAGATGCGCATCAACATAGATACCCAGTTTCTTCATGATTTGGATAGCCTCGTCGTTCATTTTAACTGACGTTTTTTTATTGATTTCCTTCAGGCCTCCATCATCGATCGATTCAAGGCCAACTGTCAGATACTCAAGCCCTGCTTCTCTGAAGCTTTCGAAGAGATCGGGATTTTTCACTATTGTATCAGCGCGGGCATACATCTTATACTTTCTATCTATCTTGTGTGCCTTTATCATTTCTACTAGCTGCCATGCCCTTTTAATATTATGAAAAGTATTGTCGTCCGAAAAATCGATAATCTTTGATACTGGAGGTATCTGCTTCAACTCTTCAACTACACTCTCAACGTTTCTCGTTGCATATTTCCCATCCATCAACTTCCAGCATGCACAGAAAGTGCACCTAAAGGGGCATCCTCTACTTGACATTATGAGAGCAGTTTTTTGTGCATATGAATCGTGGTATTTTTTATAATATTTGTGTGTTAAATGCCTTGCAGGCATTGGGAGAGAATTTAGATTTAAATAGTTCGTTTCCCTCTTTGTGAAAAGAATCTTACTATCCTTAACCAGACCGATATTAGCAACACTTTCCAGGTCTCCGCCATTGTTTAGAGCACTGATGTATTCCTTGAACGATTTATCTGCATAGCTTAAAAAAATGGTATCGATATAGCTCTCGAGAAAATCTGATGGCACAAAGGTTGCGTGATGTCCTCCGATAACTGTTTTAATACCAGGATTAAAAATTTTTATCTCCTTTAATATACGCTTGCTGGTATTAACATCACATGTGTATGCAGTTATACCTACCAGGTCGGGTTTAAACGTCCTTAATTTCTTCATCAGATTTTTTTCAATTCGCATATCGAATATATCGACTTCATGTTCAGGTACAGCTGCAGCGAGGTATTCGAATTCCAGAGGTTCATATCTGGTATAGCTGAAGATTTTTGGATTTAAAGGAGGTTTGACAAAAAGTATTTTCATAATGCGTTCTTCATCTATACAAAATAGAAAATTCTAATACATACACATTGGTATTCTTACATATTTATTTTTTAGTGACAATCCAAGAATTTATATATGATAGAATAATATTGCAAGGAATATCTACAATGAAATGGAAGATTTATCATAGTGGCTAGAAAACAAGCAGAGAGCCATCAGTTTCTTATATCTTCACTGGTTTCAACCACTTTCAGAAAAACCATATCACTGTGGTCAAGATAAATATACTTCAAGCATTTCTCATACCCTGCGATAAATGCTTTTGTATCTGTTTCGGATTTTCCCTTTATGAAACCTGTATAATAACCCTCAATAAAACCCTGATTGTAATTTTGAGCTTTTCTCAACAGGATCCCCCCTCTAATAATATATCATCAAATAACTCAAGAAACAGGAATATTCTATTTATTTAATAAGCTGGTATCCACTTATTGCACTCAATCGATGT
Organism: Spirochaetota bacterium; assembly: GCA_020342115.1. Classification (GTDB taxonomy): domain Bacteria; phylum Spirochaetota; class B62-G9; order B62-G9; family DRHN01. The sequence continues at coordinate 3,090,123 of CP070841.1, read as the reverse complement.
GTCTTGCAACTTTAACATCTTTTCATATTTAATTCCACTGCTATATTTCTAAATTAAAGAAAAATGCATACAAAAATTAATATCATGACATTTCTGTAAATGTTACATTGTCATCCCAATTCTAATTAAATGATTTTATGTATATGAATTCTATAATTTAATTCCAACTGTACCAATTGGTTATTTTAGCATTCGATAATACTGCAATACTCACGGAAATGGATATCAAGAATCCATGATCAACATTCCATCCTTTTTCACACAGCAAAATATTGTCTCGTTTATCAGAATAGAAAAACAGGCAACTTAGAGCATTCTTAAATACCGGACAGCCCGGAAGCGGTTCGACATACTCAAATCTCTCTCCATTATCATATACCTCATTATTTACACTGTCTTCCCAGAATATCAACACAATTCTATCTCCTGAATTTACACTATACTCTTCTACATCCATATTCAGAGAGAAAACACCCCCTTCAGTACCCAGGTTTGTTATATTACTCACGCATATAGAATTGATGTCAAAAACATCTGTTCGTCGTATTAAAAAAGCGGCAAGCTTCACATCATCAGCAGGAGTACCCTTAAAGGTTGCGGTTCCATTGACGTTCCATGTTTTTTCTACTGGAATCCACATGCAGGAAATAATTAACAAAAGCAGAACGGCAAAAATTACACTATATGCAGGCAAATGCCATTTTATCACCATCAATATGCCCTTACCAAGACAGCAGCATTTATTGGACATTACGACAATGATTCTGTAGCGTACTATTTCTTATTATATTATTATACATGATAATGATGATACAAACAATATTATGATTTTAAGTATCATGAAAAAGTTGCTTCCAAGCACTATAATTTTGTTGTTTTGTCTGGTTTCAATCATAGCGTGTTCTGATATATTAGATATATTACTAAAAAATATATGGATCACATCACCTGAAGATGGCGAAGCCTGGCGTTATGACAATATCTCAGTCAGCGTCAGCTGGTCTGATCCTGAAATTAGAACAATCACCTGTGAGTTTCAAACTTATAATGTGAAAGGAGGTGAAAAAAGCCATACCTTCTATGATATAAGACTTTTCGAAGGCTGGAATACCATCTGGGTACATGCTTCCGGACGTGGTATTACAGGAAGTGATTTTGTAAAGGTATATTATGATCCATACGCCCCGAATCTTTCAATAATCGGACCCACTAATAATTCAGAGGTAATCTTACCAAATGTTACCATCCATGGAATGGTAAGTGATAACTTTGGAATAGAAAACATATACTATAAAGGTGATCAGGGGCATTACGGAAGCATATCACCTTCGGACAGTCTATGGAATATTTTTGTAAAGGATCTCAAGAATAATGCAAACTACACCTTTAAAGTGGTTGCAGTAGATAAAGCCGGTTGGATGATACTGAAAACAGTTAACTTCACCACAAATTTTTAACAGTCAAAACACGACCAGGATATGACATCAAAAGGGGATTTAATACCTTTCGATACAATCAGACTAGATGCTATAGTATCCCAATTTTCTGAAATCCCTGGTTTTCAATTACGTGAGGGCTTAAAGCTGATCGTTGATAGCTTGAATAAATGGATTTAACTATGAGGAGGATTGAATTAATATGACCCATGAAGATTCTGGAAAGTATGCTGCTAAACATCCGCAGGACACACCTGTTAATGAGCGGATTGCAGAGATGATTCGGACCAAATCGACCGGAAACAGGCTTGCATGTGGTACGGCTGAAATGATCTCAAAAGAGCTCGGAGTCGATATGTCAGATGTAGGTACCAATGCCGACCTTTTGGAGATCAAGATTGAAAAATGTCAGCTCGGGCTATTTGGATACGGTGATAAACCTGAGCATGGCAAAGATATTCAGGCAGCAGATTCGATTTCAGATGAGATGAAAAAAGCACTTGAGGAGAAGGCCGAAAATGGAAAAGTCTCATGTGCTTCATTATGGTCTATCGCCGATAGGCTTGGTGTAAAACGAAAAGAGGTCTCAGCCGCCTGCGAAGCCCTGAAGTTTAAAATAAAAGCGTGTCAGCTCGGAGCTTTCTAAACAAACAACGGGGACGGGGGATGAATTTATGACTATAGAGATCTACAAAGTCACGAATTCATCCTCCGTCCCCCAATAAAAAACTCCCTAACTCGTTGTGAGCTAAGGAGTTATCTATTGTAGCGGGGTTAGGGCTTGTACCTACGCCCTCTGGGTTATGAGCCTAATTCTATATATTTATTGAGTTATAAGAGGTTATACCCCGTTATGTTAAGTTATAAAACTACAATGAGTTAGAAAATATTGGATATTCCACTGAATATAATGGAGTATAATGGAATATAACCGGGTATGCAAAGTTTTGTCCCAATTTTGTCCCAATCAATCTCCCAAAATATTCAGATTTAATTGGTAATATATTATCTTAAATCAGCTATATAACCTTGGAAAAATAGGGTCAGCTCCCATTTTTTACACTTGAATCAAAGATATGCAAAAGAAGTTAAAATAGGCGATGCCCCTATTTAATACAATTAATGATGTGTTATTTTATTATCTGTGGTATATTTCTGTTTGAATTAGAAAAAGGGGGAGATTTGACATGAAAAAACTACTAATACCTTTACTATTAGTTGCATGTGTTGTCATAGCTATTGGGTGCGCTGGTGATGGAACGGTCGCAGTAGTACTATCCTATCTTTATTTTACAGGGTACGATGAAGCACATGGAGCAGAGCTATGGAAGTCAGATGGTACAGTTGAAGGTACAGGTATGGTGAAGGATATATATCCAGGTGCAACTAACTCATCTCTCGGTTACCTCACCAATGTAAATGGTACACTTTATTTCAGTGCTGATGATGGAACAAACGGAACAGAGCTATGGAAGAGCGATGGCACTGATGCTGGTACTGTTATGGTGAAAGATATAAATACTGGTGCCGGTGCCAGCTCATATCCCGGCTACCTTGCTGATGTAAATGGAACACTTTATTTCAGAGCTAATGATGGAACAAACGGATTAGAACTATGGAAGAGCGATGGTACAGTTGATGGTACTGTCATGGTAAAGGATATAATTACTGGTGCACCTGGCTCATCTCCCTACTACTTAACCAATGTAAATGGGACACTATTTTTTGTAGTCAATGATGGAACAAACGGCATTGAGCTATGGAAGAGCGATGGCACAGATTTAGGTACTGTTATGGTGAAGGACATAAATCCTGGTGCTAGCCACTCAAATCCCGGATACCTCACCAATGTAAATGGGACACTGTATTTCAGAGCTACTGATGGAATAAACGGCGAAGATCTATGGAAGAGCGATGGCACAGTTGATGGTACTGTCGAGGTGAAGGATATATATCCAGGTGTAACTGGCTCATATCCCTACTACTTCACAAATGTAAATGGGACACTATTTTTTAACGTCACTGATGGAACAACCGGACAAGAGCTATGGAAGAGCGATGGCACAGATTTAGGTACTTTTATGGTGAAGGACATAAATACTGGTGCCGGTGCCAGCGTCAACCTCACCAATGTAAATGGGACGCTGTATTTCAGTGCTACTGATGGAACAAACGGATATGAGCTATGGAAGAGCGATGGCACTGATGCTGGTACTGTTATGGTAAAGGATATATATCCAGGTGCAAGTCACTCAAATCCCCAATACCTCACCAATGTAAATGGGACACTGTATTTCAGTGCTAATGATGGAACAAACGGATATGAGCTATGGAAGAGCGATGGCACTGATGCTGGTACTGTCATGGTAAAGGACATAAATACTGGTGCAAGTAGCTCATCTCCCCAATACCTCACCAATGTAAATGGGACACTGTTCTTTGCTGCTGATGATGGAATACATGGATATGAACCCTGGAAAAGCGATGGTACAGCAGCAGGTACTGTGATGATCATGGATGCACTTGAAGGAAGTGGCAATGGATTTTATATGCCACCAACATAATTTACTAATACAAACCTTCACCTTGATTACCAAATAGCATAATTGGGGTCAGGGGATGCCTTTGTGACAATGGAGATCTACAATGTCCGATGTCATTCTCCGTCCCCAGAATAGAAAAACTCCCTGGCCCTATAAGAGACAGGGAGTTACCTATTGTAGCGGGGGTAGGACTTGAACCTACGACCTTTGGGTTATGAGCCCAACGAGCTACCAACTGCTCCACCCCGCGTCGGCTACATGTAATGTATAATAATTTTTTAGTAAGTCAAGGTATTATTATTACAGTCGCTGCCACTCACATTGAGACCGTAGGTCTCATTTACCCTTATGGGGAGCGTTGAAGCGTTTAGCTTCAACTAGAGCCAAAGGCAACGGGAGTAAGAGGGAGGTATTGAGGTCGCAGACCTCAATTTGAGCCGAAGGCGAATGAGGGGAATTTAGCCCTTTATCGGGACAGCATGACCGCAGGAGGTGCACTTTCCGTTACTATAATTCTTTACCTTTATACTATAGCCAAACCTCTGCACTAAAACCGAATTACAGTTTGCACAGTAACTGCTCGAATCTCCACTCACATTGCCCAGGTAAACATAGTGTAATCTTTTTTCTGCTATCTTCTTCAATCTCTGTAGAGTCGAAACCTGAGTTGGAGGAGCTTTAAAGGTGTACATGGGGTAGTAAGCAGAAAGATGATACGGTATATCCTTACCGAGACCTGAGAGCCAATCTGTGAGCCTCTCCATCTCCTCTTCACTGTCATTATAGCCTGGTATCACAAGTGTTGTTACCTCAAGCACAATTTCTTTTCTTTTAGATATCTCTTCTATGGTCTCGAGCACGGCTTTTAGTTTTCCACCAGCAATCTTTTTATAGAAATCCTCGTTGAAAGATTTCAGATCTATATTGAACGCGTCCGAAAACTCGAGAAGGTCTTTCAGAGGGTCCTGATTAATGTACCCGTTTGTCACAAACACATTCTTCATCCCGGCTTTCCTTGCAAGCCTGCAAGTATCGATAACCCACTCGTACCATATCAAAGGCTCAGAGTAGGTGTATGCTATGCCAACTGAGCCGTTCCTTTTGGCAAGGCTCACTATGTCTTCAGGGGCATAATAATCTGTGGGGTAGCGTGGGTTCTGGGATATGTGGTAGTTCTGGCAAAATCCACATTTGAATGAACAGCCGACAGTTCCTACTGACAGAATACTGGAGCCAGGAAAAAAGTGATATAACGGCTTTTTTTCGATGGGGTCCATTGCCACAGAGCTCGCCTCTCCATAAATGAGGGTGATGAGCTTTCCATTTACATTCTTCCTAACACCGCATATACCGACCTTTCCAATTCCAATAGAGCAGTTGTTGGGACAAAGCTCGCACTGCACCCTATTTTCCTTGCCCTTTGTATAGAAGAGAGCTTCTTTCTCCATCACACACCCCCTCTCTAAAGGTTTTCACTCAAGAATCGTCCAAATAGACCACTCAGAATACCGCCAGCCAGTGCTAAGAGCAATACCATGGGAATGAAGTAGTAGGATATGGAACTACGCACGAATACAGCATTTACAAGTAAAAGCTGCACTAAATTGCTTGTAACAGCACCCAATATGCTTATACCAACAAGGCTGAATACCTTTCTGCAGTAGCTATATAATATACTCATCAGTATAAATGAGGAAACAGCACCAGAAATGCTGAGTAAAAAGCCCAGAGACATGAAGCTTCCAATGAGAAGGCTTGTTGCTACAACACGGGAAAGGACTATAAGAAAAACCTCCCTCTTCTTGATTATGGTAAAAGCATAGAGTGTAATTGCGTTGGCAAGCCCTATTCTCATCCAAGGAAGAGGTTTTGGAATCATATGCTCTGCAATGGCTAAAAAGATAGCCATGGTAGCGAGAAATGCAATAAAGAATACCCTCTTCTGACCTACCGACGTCTTTATGGAATCAGATATGTAAAATTTTTTATATTGCACTATCTCGTTACCCCATCTACATTACTACGTTCACCCTTTACCTCTACAATGACCCTATTCGGAACACACACAACCTGCTCGCCTACCCTCCGCTTTTTTCCCATTTTTATGCATATCTTCTCCCTGCACGGGGAGTCACTTACCCACACCTCTCCATCATCAATTATCACACTGGTGATTCCCAGAGGCCCCTCCACCTCTACAATCCTATCCTCATTAAAGCTGAAGGCACGTTGAAACCCCTGCGAGGTAACCTGAACCTCAGTTCCATGTGATGAGGAGAACACGTACTGATACAAGAGGAAGGTTGCCACAGCAATAACAAGAACCATAACCGCATAATCACCTGGCTTGAAGCGCTTCATTATAATATATGTAAAACCTCCCTTATTATGGCTACTCCGATCAGAATGAATGATAACACCACCATTGCGATCTTATACGGGGTAAGCTTTCCCTCTCTTGTTAAAAAAAGCCCGATTATGTATAAAAGAAACCCACTTGCTGCAGTTGTGTAGGCAAATCTAAAACGGATGACTTTGAATAAAAATAGAATTGAGAGCATGATTGCAAATGCTGCACAGTATATAAATATGATCCCGGCCGTTTTTTTTGTCATTTTTCAATCCTGTAGTATAGAAGTTCGGTCTGTCCGTAACGTTTTCTTTTTAAAAGCAATACGTTATTACCAAAATCCGGTATCCTCTCCTTGTATGAACGTTCATAGATGAGTACAGGTGAGAGCTTACCATCTATAGCTTCTCTTAGCAAACGAACTACTTCAGCGCACGCAGTATAGTTATAAGGTGGATCCATGAAAATAAGCTCGAAATGAAGCGCTTTTTTAGCTTTCAGGTATGCATGAGCAGTGGTGCTGATTACCTCACCTTTCAAGCTCAAAAGCTCTATGTTTTTCCTTATGGATCGAACAGCATTAGGATCATTATCTACAAAAGTGCATGAGGCTGCTCCCCTTGACAGGGCTTCAAGCCCTAAAGAGCCGCTTCCTGCAAAGAGATCGAGCACATCCAGCCCTTTAACACCCTGATTAAAAAAGTTGTAAACCACATTAAAGACTGCCTCCCGAACACGATTGGTAGCAGGTCTTGTTCCTGTTTTTGGTACGTAGAGCCTTCTTCCTTTATAGCTCCCGCCTGTGAGTTTCAAGTATTTTCCCATTAATCAGCCGCCGAAATAGAGCATGGCATTCCTGTACATCTCGCTTTCCATGAACTGCTTAAGATAGTTCTCGCGCTCCTGTTTTGTTCCTATCTCGCCTTCCACAAATTTTCTGGCATCCTTCTGAGCCCTGTAGATCAGCTTGGAATTGATATCGAGATCGCCTATTATGAATTGCGGCACTCCCGATTGGCGTTTTCCGATAATCTCCCCTGGTCCCCGAAGCTTGAGATCATACTCAGCAATCTTGAAGCCATCATGTGTATCCTTCAGTATCCTGAGCCTGCTCCAGGCCTCCCTCCCAGTAGTCCTGTCCGGAACGAGAAAACAGTACGAATGCTGTCCACCCCTGCCGATCCTCCCTCTGAGCTGATGAATACTGGACAATCCGAACCTCTCAGCCTGCTCGATGACCATTACCGTTGCATTTGGAACATGAAGACCGACCTCCACCACAGTGGTAGCCACGAGAATGTCATACTCCTGATCCCTGAACATCTTCATCACATCGTCCTTCCGGCTATCACTCATCCTCCCGTGCAGAAGCCCGATCCTCAGATCGCCGAATACCTCCTTTTTCAATCGTTCGTACGCATCGACTGCATTCTTCACATCATTGGTCTGACCCTCCTCGATTAGAGGGTATATGAAATAAACCTGCCTGCCCTCACCTATTTGCTCCTTCACTGTTTGATACACCTTCTTTATTTCTGCTTGTTTGACGATGTGTGTTTCAACCGCTTCTCTTCCCTTTGGCATCTCGTCGATAACCGATATGTCGAGGTCACCATAGAGAGTCATTGAGAGGGTTCTTGGGATAGGTGTTGCACTCATGACTATGCAGTCAGGATCTTTTCCTTTGGCTCGTAATGCACCTCTCTGGAGGACTCCGAACTTCTGTTGTTCATCAATAATAACAAGTGAGAGATTGCTGAAATCCACATCTTCCGAGAAAAGGGCATGAGTGCCGCATGCTATATCTATGTTGCCTTTCAGGAGTTCAAGCACTATCTGTTTCCTCGTTAATCCTTTTACCGAGCCTGAAATAAACTCCACATTTACAGGTCTCTTTGATCCAAGGCTGACAAAGTAATTCTGTATCGTATAGAAATGCTGTTTCGCAAGGATCTCAGTCGGGGCCATGAATGCAACCTGCCCGCCGCGTTCTACCACATCTAGAGCGGCTGCGAGAGATACTACAGTCTTTCCGCTGCCGACATCCCCCTGGATGAGCCGATTCATGGGCTGCTCGAGTTGAAGGTCTCTTTCTATCTCTCCAAGCACTCTCTCTTGAGCAGCAGTCAGGCTGAACGGAAGACTCTTGAAAAATACCTCCTTCAACTCACCATTTAAGGGAATCCTTTGTTTCTTTGCACCCTGGTGATGGTTCTTTGTCAGGGCACATACTATCTGGTACTTAAAGAACTCTTCGTATGAATAGTGCTCCTTTGCTCTTCTCAGTGAACCTTGATCTTTGGGAAAATGAATCTCTCTGATGAGTTCTCCCTTTGTATCTATGCCGTATCCCTTTTTTATAAATTCAGGAATATCTTCCTCAACAGCTGAGATATGAGTTTCGAGTACGCTCTCTACGAGACGCCTCAACATCTTCTGGTTCAAACCGGCTGTGAGGCGGTAGATTGGTACTATTCCCAAGTCCACTTTATCTCCATCTAACTCATAATCGAACTGTGAAAATGATGGAACCCGGTATTTTCTTGTATATACACCCGTAAGGAAAAAGCTGGTACCAATTTTTAGAATATTGGTAATGAAATTTCTGTTAAAGCAGTACAAATATGCAAATCCGCTCTCATCCCTTACCTTTAGCTTAGGGTGAGTCTTACCTCTGTAAAAGAATGTGGTGTGCTCGACTACGGTAAATCGGAAAGTCGCTCGCTCACCCTCCCGAGCGCTGCTAAGAAGCTTGAGCTCTCTTCGGTCCTCATAGCTTCGTGGAAAGTAGTAGAGGAGATCACCGATCTTCAAGAGACCGATTCTTTCGAGTTTCTTTGCAACAGTCGGTCCGACACCCTTCAAATACTGTATATTATCACTTAGGTCAAGTGGCATGTGAATCATAACCTGTCTGAATCGTTTTTCTTATGCTCTCTGAGAACTCATTCAGCGCCTGTTTATCGCTGGTTCCATGTGGTGGTGAAAGTGAAGCTTTAAAATCGCTGTAGTATAGTGGTTTAAATATTATCACGGTTACTCTGTTTGGTTTTATTCTGAGAGGCGTACGAAATATCTTATCCGTGTTCACCATAACAACAGGGAGTATCGGCAACCCTGTTTCCATTGCAAGGAGAAACGCACCCCGCTTAAATCTGCCCAGAACTGTCTCGGGGGTGCGTGTCCCTTCAGGAAATATCCAGACCGATCTGCCCTTTAACAGCACTTTTTTTGTAACATCCAGACTCTTTGATGCTGAGATAGAGTGTTCTCTCTCAATTGGAATATACCCGCATATACGCATCGCTGGTCCAAGAAATGGCATTCGAAACAAAGAGCTCTTTGCGAGCCAGCGAAACTGTAGCGGTACTGCCCATGATGCAGTAAAAATATCTGTGTAGGATCTATGATTGGAAACTATGATATAATTCTTGTCAGGTTTTATATTTTCGGCGCCTTTCACTTCCAACTTCACGCCGCATAAAAATCCCAATGCTATACGAGACCATATCCTTGAGACATTATGTGGGAATTCCGAATCTTTTCCTATAAATGGATAGCAGATAAATACAGTAATTGTAAGCAGGAAGGTCATGACCAGCCCAAAAATCCAGTATACAAGACCCCTGATCATAAAGCGCCACCTCTATGGGAATACAAAACCTTGGCATCTGACCAGAGTTTCTCCAGCTGGTAATATTCTCTACCCTCCTGTAAGAATATATGGACAATGAAGTAATTGTAGTCCAGAAGTACCCATGGAGAATCAATATTGACCTTTCCAGTGAGCGCCTCTAGATTTCGCTGATCCATGAACTCTTCTAAATACCGGATTAAAGCCTTTATCTGTACGGCTGATGTCACAGTACATATGATAAAATAATCCGTAATAGTGGTATATCCCTTCATATCAAGAACCAGGATATCCTGTGCCTTTTTATCTTTTAAAAGCTCAGCTGTATCCAGCACTATAGTGTTCATATCGCTATATGGATGGTTCTGCTTCTCACCTCCTGATTTCATCTCACAAATCTTCCCTCAAAATCATTACCAATAACAATAGTCACATCAACCATAAGAGTCTTATCTATCCTCGTATGCACTTCCTTGCAGTTGATGATATCTGCTATGCGCTTGGCAAGAGAGGGCCTTCCTATCCTATCGATCACCAATGTTTTATCATAATCGCTTCGTAGTGCATTTCCATAATGGACGATATTGAAGCCATACTCGACGAAATAGTTGCGTAAACTCTGTGCCTGCCCTGGATTGGTGGAGCCGTTCAGTATTTCGATATTAAGCTCATCTCCAACAGGTGACGGACCTTCATCATTTATAAAATTTTTTACATTCTCAATCCGTACTCTTAGCCAGCTCCCATCCTCTATAGGAGTGATGAAGCTCTCATTCTCAATTACAGTATTCTTACCATACATTCTATAGAAAAGAAGTCTCGATGAGTTCACAGCTTTCATCTCGTCTACAAGTATCTTTAAATCTCTTTTATTCAAGTTTGTATCAATGTTTTTGGTGACGATTTTAGACACTCTGGTGTTTTCAATGAGTAATTCAACATCTCCTATCCTATCCAAGAGAGCCTCAGCAACTATTCTGTGATTCTCCACCATAGTCTTTGGTCCGGATTTTCCATGCTTGAAGAGAAGAAACTCTTTTGTCTTGGCCCCATCAAGCTTCACCTTCCCCTTGGGTATTTTAATGAAGATATTGTTCTGGGCATCAATATAGTTCAGATTATTCGGGCTGTACACTTCAAGCCCTTCAATGAGATCAACAAACCTTTCTACATCATTTAAATCATATATGAAGTAAAAGTCAAACGTCATGTCTGTCAGCTTTTCCATGGTTTTCTTTACGATCCCGGCCCCCCCATTAGAGTAGATATTCTGTACAATGTCGTATTTTGGTTTATCTTCATAGTCGACTTTCAATCTTGTCCTTGAAGGGACTACCAGTACGGCAAGCTTCTTGGTCTTAGGATTATAGAAGTTTAGAAGTATTGATTCTGTTTTTCGCTTATTATTCTCAACAGATATCCACGAAATAGTGGTCTCCTTCTCAAAGAGCTCTTCAACCTTACTCTTTCTGAAATAGAATATAAAAAGTATTGTGCCAATAATAATGGCGATAGCAAGAAGGATTAAAAGAATGCTAACCCAATCGAATTCAGACCTCTTATTGTTATATTGAAATCGAATGTCAGAGACCTTTATTCCCATACTTATCCTGTTCTCCTCTCTATGATTACTGTGCAATTAGTTCGTGGTGAATAATTAATCTTCTTAACAAATAGAATAAATGTATATAATATAATTCATTATAATTCAATAGTTACAGAACTAATAGTTAGTTGTTAGATTTATCTAACAACTAAAGAATCAATTCTTTATACATAAGATATCAGGTCGTATTAAATAAAAGTTATCTAAGAATTGATTCACGAGCATGGTTATTTTTAAATTATAACATTAGCAATCATTCACCAGCGACCAATGGCATCCCCTTTAAAATCAAGCACATGCTCGTTATATCCGAGAAGGGTTTCTTTACAGATATATACTCCCTTCTGTATGAGTTTGCTGATCATTGATTTGAATATATATAATACTGTCTCATCAATGCTCCTTCTTGCAAGCTTTCTGGCTTCACCAACACCTCTAAATTTCCTTCCAGGCTCGGTATAATCGGCGATAAATACAACCTTATTGAGAAGACTCATCCCCTCCCCTCCAGTAGTATGCAGCTCAATGCTTTGCAGTATATCCTCATCCTGAACATCAAACTCTTCCTGAGCTATGATTCTTCCTGCACGTGCATGAAGGAGTCCCGGGTTGTTGAAAACAATATCAGAGGCATAAATAGCGCCACAGTTACTCTTAACGATTCTCTGCATACGCTCAAGAGACAGATCTCGCGCAACATCATGTAAAAGGGCTGCGATAGATGCTTTTTCTTCATCACACTGGTACCGGATTGCGAGTGAAACAGCAGTATCCCTTACCCCCTGAGAATGGGAAAACCGCTCTTCTGTTATATAAGACCGAATACCCTTTTCAATTGATTTCATCTATAACCTGTCTAGTCAACTATATACAGCCGCTTCTCCTTAATATACTCCAAAACCTCATCAGGTACAAGATATCTGATGCTCCTACGCTCCTTTACCCTTTTTCTGATCTCAGAAGATGTTATATCGATCTTCCTCCTTTCAAATCTGTCCCATGTCTTGTGCAGTGAAGCAGCAGGAAAATACTGGTTTTCCAAGATTGGAAATCCATCTCTGATAAGCACAACGAAGTATACTCGTTGAAGCAGAATATCTATTTCTTTCCATGTATGTATTTCATTAGCAAGGTCAGAACCTATTATAAAAAATGGCTTGCCATCAAACTCGAAGTTCTCATAGATATATTCGACTGTGTTAATTGTGTACGAAATACCTCCACGTTTTATCTCAATATCATCAAGCTTAAAATACTCGATACCGTTAACTGCGAGTTCCAACATTCTCAAACGATGCTGCGGATCTATATACGCAGGAATATTCTTATGAGGAGGGTCATTTGTTGGTATAAAAATGATGCTCTCTAGGCTGAATGATTCTCTCACATCTTCGGCGAGCCTAAGGTGAGCAATGTGTATTGGATTAAATGTACCTCCAAAAACTCCTAATTTATGTGAGACCATTTCCCTGCTCCAAGATAGATACAATCTTGTTCTCTAAGATATCAATATTTGCCCTTGTGAGTGAAGAGATACAGAGCTTTTCCCCTGGCATGGAAGATTTGAGGAATTCAGCCTCCTTTGACCTGCCGGCAGCATCCAGTTTGCTGCCAACGAAGAGTAGAGGTTTTGCAAGCAGTGTATCTGAATACTCGCCCATCTCTTTTAGCAGAACCTCATGCTTTTTTGAAAAATCTCCATCCACAAGGTCGATAAGCATGATTAATGCCCTTGTACGCTCTATATGCTTCAGAAATCTGATCCCAAGCCCGATACCACGGCTGGCTCCTTCTATGAGTCCCGGTACATCAGCAATAACCACCTGCTTAACATTTTTGTAATTCATGATTCCAAGATTTGGTGAAAGAGTGGTGAAAGGATACGCTCCAACCTTTGGTTTTGCTTCTGTAAGCACCGATAGAAGCGTCGATTTACCGGCATTTGGAAGACCTACTATCCCGATATCCGCGATTGTTTTTATTTGTAGTAGGAGTTCGAGCTCGCGGCCAGGTTTACCCTCCTGAGCATAACGGGGTGTCTGGTTTGTTGAAGTAGAAAACCGTGCGTTACCGTACCCACCTTTCCCTCCCTTCAGAAGCATTACTTCAGATGTTTCGGCTAAATCTGCAAGTATTCTATTGGATTCCTTTTCGAGTATGACTGTACCCGGGGGTACAAAGATGATACAAGCTTCGCCCATTGGTCCTTTTTTGTTATTCTTTGATCCTGCTTTTCCATCCTTTGCTTTGTAAATCCTCTTTAATTTATGGTCGTACAACGACCTAAGTGTATCGCTCACCTTGAATATTACATCGCCTCCATCTCCACCGTCACCTCCATCCGGACCCCCTTTCGGGACATACTTTTCTCTTCTGAAAGACACCGCTCCTTTCCCTCCATGTCCGGATTTGATAACTATTTTTGCCTCATCGACAAATCGTGACATTGTCACTTCCTATACTACTAAAATAAATAATATTACTACAAATGGTAAGTGTGATATGGTTTGATTGTATAAGACTGGTTATTTTATGATAAGGTTGTATCCTGAGTGTTGCTAGGTATCCTGGTAAACAGAAACCTTCTTTCTACCCCCTTTATGGCTCTCAAAAGCCACAATACCGTCGATCTTCGAAAAGAGAGTATCGTCCTTTCCAATGCTCACATTCTTTCCAGGGTGGATGCGTGTCCCTCTCTGACGCACAAGGATCGTCCCCCCCTTTACTTTCTGGCCACTAAACCTTTTTATACCAAGTCGTTTTGCATGACTGTCTTTGCTGTTTTTTGTGCTTCCGCCTCCCTTTTTATGTGCCATGTCTACTTACCTCCTTCGATCTTCTCTACGAGTATCTTCGTATATTCAGGTCTTGAACCTATGGTTCTTCGGTAATCCTTTCTCCGTTTATATTTAAACACTCGAACTTTTGTACCTTTTATGTTACCAAGCACCTTTGCTTTGAGTTTTACACCTTTTATATATGGAGTTCCGATCTTGACTCCTTCTTTGTCATCCCGAAGAAGCAGGACCTTATCGATGACTATTTCATCATTCTCTTTTGCATCGAGTTTATCCACGAGGATCGGCTTTCCTTCCTCTAACTTGTACTGCCGGTTGTTCAGCTCAACAATTGAGTACATTTACTTCTCCAAATGATTTACGATAAAATATAAAGGATTCTTGATAAAGTCAACTGCTATTGAGGTTCGAATGTTTCGCTATAATCAACACAACCCTATCTTCTCAGTGAGAGAAGGGATACAAGAAGGGTTAGCTTGAGTAAAAGAAGGTAAAAGATTTCAAGAAAGTTGATACCTGAGGATACCAATGCAACTGGTAATTTTGATGATAAAAACCATATGCTGAACTGAAGGGGGAAGATGAAAAGGCCAAAAAATAATACCGGAGTGATATACCCTCGTTTGTGTTTCAGAATAAGAATGAGCGCAAGAATGTATACACCAAGCGCTATAACAACGTCAGACCAGTAAAAATAGGTTCCCGGACCGGAAAAAAAACTACTCATGTTCAATCCAATATTTCATGTAGTCAAACCCCTCTTCAGTCTTTCAAGTATGTTCAGAGCCTCAATTGGGGTAATATCATCGATATTAATCTTTCCAAGTTCATTCAATAAAACTTCATGGGCTGATGGGAAGAGCCCAAGCTGTGGATTATACTCATTGCTCTCTTCCTCTCTATTTCGAGTTTCATTTATTCCTGCGTTTGAGAGAGTCGGAATATAAGAGCTATACTCAGTCTCAAGCTTGCTGAGGATAGATTTTGCTCTCTCAATTATTTTATCCGGGATGCCAGCCATTCTTGCCACTTCTATGCCGTAGCTCTTTGATGCAATACCGGGAATTACCTTCCTGAGAAAAATCACACTGTTATTCCACTCTTTAACCGTAACGTTATAGTTCACAACACCGTCCGATTTATCGATCGCGGTGATCTCATGATAGTGTGTTGCAAAGAGGACCTTTGCTCCAACCATGTTTTCATTGAGAAGGTACTCAAGCACAGCCCATGCAATTGAGAGGCCATCATAGGTGGATGTCCCCCTACCGATCTCATCCATGATGATAAAGCTCCTGGAGCTCGCATAGTGTAGAATTCGCGATGTTTCTATCATCTCAACCAGAAAGGTAGACTCCCCCTTGACCAGACGGTCAGATGCACCAATACGTGAAAAAAGCCTGTCCACTATCCCCAGCCTTGCCTCCTTAGCTGGAACAAAGCTCCCTATGTGAGCCATAATTATTATGAGTGCTGCCTGCCTCAGGTATGTGGATTTTCCTGCCATATTAGGACCTGTAAGAATCATGACCCTCCTGTCAGTATCGTTAAGATATAGGTCGTTTTCAATAAACCGTTCTTCTCCAAATTGTTCTATTACAGGGTGACGACTCCCTTTTATGTCAATAATGTTTTCTTCAACAATCTCAGGCATTGAATAATTGTTCTCCATTGCTACGATTGCTAGAGATTGAAAAACATCAATTTTTGCTATGGCCTCCGAAGCCTTGAATATCTTCTGCGTGTAGTCAAGAACAGAATCCTTAATCTTCTCGAAGAGGGAAAGCTCGAGACGGTTTGCCTCCTCGCGAGCCTCCATCAACCGTATTTCACGCTCCTGCAGTTCATGGGTTGTAAACCGCTCTGCATTTACCAGAGTCTGCTTTTTTATGTAGTCTTTTGGTACGAGCTTAAGATTTGGCTTTGTTACTTCGATGTAGTAACCTATAATCTTGTTGTATTTCACTTTCAAAGAAGAAATGCCAAGTTTACGCTGCTGCTCTGACTGGTACCGTGCAATCCACTCCCTGTTTTCCTTTGTGACAACCTTATACTCATCAAGCTTCTCACTGAAGCCAGGTTTTATAAATCCCCCCTCCTTTATAGAGAGCGGAGGATCATTAACAATTCCCGACTCGATAGTATGAATGATCTGTGAAAAATCACCGAGAGCATCTTTTTCTTCAGAGAACAGGTCTATGCGTTCAAGTTTATCCTTTATCTTACCTGAGCTGCTCAATGAACTCGCAAGCGCGACGAGATCCCGTGCGGTACCCTTCCCTAATGAGAGTTTTGACAAAATTCTCTCAAGGTCAAGAATACGAGATAAAGATGGCCTGAGCTCTCCAATTAAACTGCTATTATTAAAAAACAAT
The DNA here is from genome assembly GCA_020342115.1 of Spirochaetota bacterium. Lineage (GTDB taxonomy): Bacteria > Spirochaetota > B62-G9 > B62-G9 > DRHN01. Next base: position 3,073,381 of record CP070841.1, on the reverse strand, counting down.
TGTACCTTTAGTAATCTGTTGTTTATCTCCGCTATGTTGCTCGATGGATTGTTGATGATTTTTTTGAGCAGTCGGGTACCACCTGCGGTTTCGGTTCTATCGAGTACTGCAAGGAGTGTCGCAGTCTCGCTTCCGTCTGTCTGGTTCGCGGTAAGTTCAAGATGCCGCTTTGTTGCATTATCTATGAAGAGGATATCCTTGTCACGCTTTGCCTTAACCCATCTAATGTGTGAAATATCCCTCTTGCTCGTATCCTTTACATAGGATAGTACAGCTCCACACGCAATGATCTCGAGACTATCCTGAAGACCAAAGATGTCCGTTGTCACAACCGAGAACTGCTCCTTCAGCTCTTCAATGCAGTGTGTCTCATCAAACTGAAACTCATCAACACCTCTAAAGACAACCCTGGAAGCAAGGGTTTTCAATTTTTGAAGGAATTCAAACTCTTCATAGCTTGAGGGGTATATGATCTCTCGAATACCGTTATCAGTAATTTCATTCAAGATATTATCAAAGATGTCACCTGAGGGAAAGTAGTTTGAAACGAACTGCCCGGTTGATATATCCAATGAGGCACACGCAAGCCGGATTTCTCCCCGTTTCTCCAACGCTGTTATAGCGGCAATACAGTTGTTGTTTTTCCCTTCCAGCAGGTTTGGATCGCTTATTATGCCCGGTGAAATGATCTCAACTACATCTCTCTTTACAACACCCTTAGCAACTTTCGGATCCTCCTGCTGCTCACATATTGCTACTTTTTGCCCATCTTTAAGAAGCTTTGCAATATATGCATCTGCAGCATGATGCGGGAACCCGCACATTGGCACCCCATTTCGGGCGGTAAGGGCAATGTTCAGAATTGAAGAAGCCGTTGCTGCATCTTTCTCGAACATCTCATAAAAATCACCGAGTCTGAAGAGAAGGATGGCATCTTTATTATTCCGCTTTATCCTGTGGTACTGAACCATCATCGGAGTTTCTTTCTTCATCTCACTTCTCTCTTACTATAAACCCTTTGTACCCCAGGTCCTCAAGCTCCTTTAATGACTCCTTTGCTTTTGCAAGCGTTTCAAGCGGGCCCACCCACACCCTGAAGGTTCGCTTCTGCTCATGAACAGCTTCCACAACAACCGCAGAGAATCCCTTAGTTTTCAGGACAGAGATTAGATTGCTGGCATTGTTCTCAATACTGAACGAGCCAATCTGAATAAAAAATCCTGCATCTTTAACAACTTCAATCTCCTCTCCAAATTTGTATTTGCCCTTCGGGATCCTCGGATCTTCGACTGCAAACCCGACTGCCTCTCCAAGGTTTTCACCATCTGCCTTTAGCTCTTCCAATCTATCCATAGCCCCGGCTCTGTACAGAGAGTCCGGGTACTGCTCGAGAAGTAATGAGTAAATCCGATAAGCGTATTCAGACTTGCCGCTCTGCACAAAGGTTTCAGCGAGCAGGATATAGGCCTCCTGTTTTATAATAGGATCTTCCCACGAACCTATTATTCTCTTAAGAAGGTCTGATGCTCTATCATAATCCTTTTTTTCCAAATATGATCTCGATATCTCGAGGTAGTTCCTCACTATAAAAGGTCGCCTTCTCTCATCTCCATACTGAGCGAGCTTCTCGATTGCCGCCAGGTACGCATCAACTGCATCATCATTCCTGTTTATTGCCTTGTAGGTGACTCCGAGAAAGCCGTACACATAGGGGGTAAAAACTTCTGCCCCCCCGCTCTCATGATCGAGAATCTCCTCAAGAGTAGTAATGCACTCTTCATAATCGCCATTAAGATAATAGCGCCTTGCAAGTTCCCAGTAAACGGCATCATTATATGGGAAATCCGGAAAGCGCAGCGGTATCTCCTTTAGAGCCTTTATCGATTCTGAAAGACTCTCGAGTAGATAACACTGCTTGAAACGAATATAAGGTGCTACATTTGAATCCTGAGCCTTATTATAAGCAAATCCATAATATCTTGATGCCTGACGGTAATTCCCACTTTCCTCATAGTACTTTGCTCGGACTAAAACCTGAGAAACTCTTTGATCTTCTGGAATCGTGTACTGTTCTGCTATCGGGAAATAGCTCTGAACAATCTCATCAGGGAGGAGAAAATACTCGGCATTGAGTGGAACGTAAAGGGTGATAAGAATAGATAAAAATATAAGGAGCTTTACCCAGAATCTATTCAAACGCGGCATGCCTCCCTTACCTCGTGGGCCCTTAGCGTGGCACCAGATAAATCATCTATGCAAATCTCTATAAAGTTTCCAGGCTTGCTATCAGTTACAACTACAACCGGTTTTGCTTTCTCGGTTTTGGCCAGCGATTCTTGCGGATTCTTTTTACTCACTCTCTCTATGAGCCCAAGTACTGTTTTTCCCAACTCCTTTTTATTTTTCTGTAATGAAATCTCCCTTTGAAGCGTGATGAGCTGTGTAAGTCTATCCTGTGCCACTTCGTGTGGCACCTTATCTGATAAGTCTTCTGCCCTGATGTGAGGACGGGAGGAATACATGTAAGTAAAGGCATCATCAAACTCGATAGCTCGAATAGCATCAAGGGTTTTTTGAAAATCCACCTCTGTTTCCGTAGGAAATCCGACAATAATATCTGTGGTAATTGAAAAATCACCAATGTACTTATAAAGAAGGCCAACAACATCCATGTAGTGCTTGAGAGTGTATCCCCTGTTCATCAGATTAAGAATTCTATCAGAGCCGCTCTGGATTGGAAGGTGGATCCATGGGCACACTTTCTCACATGAAGCTATACTCTTTATAATATCCTCATCGAAATCCTTCGGGTGGGAGGTTAAGAACCGAATCCATCTGAGGCCATCGATTTTGTTGAGTTTTTCGAGAAGCCGGGCAAATGATATATCACCGGTATCTCTACCATAAGCGTTTACATTCTGACCCAGCAACGTGATCTCAACAACTCCTTTATCAGAGAGTTCTTTCGCTTCACGTACTATTACATCGCTTGGTTTGCTGAGCTCAGGACCGCGTACAAAGGGCACAATACAGTAACTGCAGAAGTTACTGCACCCCTTAATTATATTTACCCAGGCGCTATGCTTCTCTGCCCTCTTTACTCCATAGGATGAAAACTCATATCTATCCCTGTCGACAAATACCTGTTTTTGGCGGGTTGTCTCATACTCCATCACATACTGGGGGATTTTAAGGGCATGGCTGGTTCCTGCAACAACCTTCACCTCGGGAAACAGTTTCGTAACTTTTTTTCCTAAAAGCTGTGCCATACACCCTACAAGCACTATGATCATATTTTCCTGTCCATTTTCCTTCAGAGATCTATAGTACCCGAGTCTTCCGAAAACACGCTCTTCAGCATGCCGTCGTACGCAGCAGGTGTTGAGGATTATTATATGGGCTTCTTTCTCATTCTTTACTTGTTTAAAACCGCTTGCTTCGAGAGATAGAACGATGTTTATAGAATCCGACTTGTTCATTTCGCAGCCATATGTCTCAATAAAAAAAGTTTCCCTAGATACCATAGCAACTCACAACCATATATGTAGTATTCACCGATCTCTCATAAAATAATACTTTTGATAATGAATGGCAGGATTAAAAACGGTTCAATGGTCTTTTTAAACTATAAGAATGGATATAGAGGAAAGCTTGAATTACTAAGTTGTCATTGAAGATTGTTTCTTAACAGTTCCAAACGCAGGTTACTGGAAGGTTTCAGTAAAAGGATACGTTTCCTGATCCGCACATCGGACAAACATGCGCCCCTCCAAGCTCATCCTCATAATCAGGATAGTCGTTTCTCTCCGGATAGATCTTCTCTGTCCACCTGAAATCGCACTCTTCACATACATATGTTTTAATTATGAATGTCTCAGCCTCAAGCTCATCATCCTCAGCAAAATCCCTCTCGACAGGATCGTCGTCAGAATCGTAATCATCAGGAAAACCCATAGGTGACTCCAGACCCCTTTTCAATCCTTACCGGTGAAGCTTTTAAGTGGACCTATATTATAGACTAATTGCTGTTCAGTATTTGTCAATAGTTTTTAAGATCAATACAGAATTTTATTCAGCTTATTTTGCTCCCCGGAGCAATTTCTTGATCAACGGTTATAATGGATAGTTTCTTCCCCTTTGATGCTGCGAGCAGCATTCCATTTGACTCAACCCCCATGATCTTTGCAGGCTTCAAGTTCACCACAACTACTATCTCCTTTTCCAAAAGCTCATTTTTTTTATAATGTCCTGCAATTCCTGCAACGATCTGCCGTTTTTCGTCCCCTATATCAACAACCAATTTGTAGAGCTTCTTCGAACCTTTTATGCCCTCAACCTCGAGGATTTTTCCTACTCTCAGATCGAGTTTTTGAAAATGGTTAACATCTATCCTCTCTTCCTTCTTCGTCTTCTTTTCCATCTTTTTTTTCCTCACTCTCTTTTTGTGCTCAATCCTCGGAAAGAGGCTCTCGGTGGGAGAAAGCTTTATTCCAGGGTCTAACCTTCCCCACTGCAGAATGTCCTGAGATGTATTGATATCATCAATGTGGTTCAGGATCTCGTCACCAAACACAAGGTGTGCCTGCTGCGCTTTATCGGGAATAACAGGAGCCAAAAATGTATTTGCCAGACGAAAAGCCTCACATGCTGTGTAAAGCACAGTACCAAGTTTTTCTGTATCACCCTTCTTTTGAAGATTCCATGGAGCTGTTTCATCTATGTATTTGTTTATCTGTCTGATATAGGAGAGGACGGAATTCAAGGCCTTATTCAGATCAATCGCCTGAACGGCTTCTCTCACCGTTAATGCCAACCTGTTTCCGCTCTCGATAATCTCTTTTTCAGACTTCGACTCTGCCCCTGATTCAGGAATCACTCCATCATAATACCTTTGTACCATCTGGACAAGCCTGCTCAGGAGGTTTCCATAGTCATTTGCAAGATCTGAGTTGATAGTTTCTATAACAATTTCTTCACTGAAGTTCGCATCTGCACCGAGCGTCATATTTTTTATAAGCACATACCTAAAGCTTGAAGGACCGTATTTATCAATGAGATCTATGGGTTTTATAACATTTCCAAGAGATTTGCTCATCTTTGAATCCTGGATGAGCCACCATCCATGTGCAAATATGTTCTGAGGTAGCTCAAAGCCTGCTGATTTAAGCATGATAGGCCAATACACTGCATGTGTGGTTATAATATCTTTGCCAACAAGATGCATAGTTGCCGGCCACCACTTCTGAAATGAGTCATTGTTTCTGTATACTCCAACATTGCTTATGTAGTTAATAAGGGCATCGAACCAGACATACGTAACATACTTTTTATCAAACGGAATCTCGATCCCCCAGTCGAGCCTTGATTTGGGTCTCGATATGCAGAGGTCATTAAGCTCTTTTTTTAAAAACCCTAGGATTTCATTCTTTCTTGATACAGGTTTTATGAATTCGGGATGATCATGTATATAGGTCACAAGCCAGTCACGGTACTTGGATAGCTTGAAAAAGTAATTCTTTTCTTCGATGGTAATTACATCACGTCCGCATGACGGACATTTACCTTCGACAAGATCCTTCTCTGTCCAGAACCTCTCTTCCGGAATGCAATATTTGCCTACATACGTATCGTAATATATATCTCCCCTCTCATAGAGATAAGTGAGCAGGTTCTGAACAACAAATTTATGTCGTCGCTCAGTTGTTCTGATAAACTTAGTATAGCTGATACCAAGCTTCTTCCAGAGCTCAAGGAAACGGAGCACCATGTCGTCACAGTGCTTCTTAGGTTCGACACCCCTCTTTTTTGCCGCCTCCTGCACTTTTAGACCATGCTCATCTGTACCTGTAGAGAAAAAAACCTCATCCCCGAATAATCGGTGATATCTCGAGAGAACATCTGCAAGTATCGTTGAATAGGCGTGCCCTATATGCGGTTCATCATTAACGTAATAAATAGGAGTTGTTATATAGAACACACTCAATGAAGCTCTCCTCGCTTTGATTTCCTATTATAGTATTAGGTAATGGAATTTTTATCAAGGAGTATTCGACAGGAAAAGCGCTAGTTCGTCAAGAATTTTATTAAGATTATCCTGTACAGGATTTCCCCCAGGAATTGAACCTAAGAATACACTTCCATAGCTTTTACGCAGAATCCTTATATCCAGTATTGCTACAATTCCCCTATCCCTTGTGTTCCTTATTAAACGCCCTATTCCCTGACGCAGCTTTATCACTGCAATCGGGAGGCTATATTCGAGAAATGGGTTCTTACCTGATGCTTCAATCTGCTTGAGTCGGGCCTTAATAATGGGCTCAGTAGGAACCTTAAATGGGAGTTTTGTGATTATCACACACTGGAGTGTAGGACCAGGTGCATCAACCCCTTCCCAAAAACTCTCAGTGCCAAACAGTGTAGATCTTATGTCATACTTGAATCGTTCAAGCAGATTCTTTCTCGAATCATCCCCCTGTTTGAACGAAATAATACCCTCTGCCAAAAGCTGATCCTTAATACTATTAAAAACATCGTCCATCACTCTGTATGAGGTGAACAGGACAAAAGCCTTTCCACCAGATTTCAACAGAATATTAAGTATATGCTCACTCAATATCTGGTTATAATCTGGATGATCAGGCTCCACAAGGTCTGTGGGAATAAACATTCGCATCTGTTTATCCCACTGAAAGGGGGAATCAATCCTCACCATTATTCCGACATCGTCAAGATGGAGTCTACCCTTAAGAAAATCGAATGATCCATCCACTGTGAGGGTCGCTGATGTGAGAATTGCACTCTTTACTCGTTTGAAAATAAGCTCATTTATTGTACTTCCGACATTTATAGGTGCAAGGACAATCGCAATCTCATTCTTATCCTCGATCCACCTTACCCACTCCACTGTATCATCCTTTAGGAAGATATCGAGGGTTTCTACAGTCTCGACCAGTCTTGAAATGAAGCCTTCTATCTGTTTTCCATATCTCTCCTCTCCTGCCTGGTCGAGAGAAGTTTTAAGTTCGAATAGCTTTGATACAAGGCTCGTGCAATCCTTATAGAATATCCCGACACTTTTCAGCACAACACTCTCCCATTTCGGGTGATCTATAACCTCACCCGTCAACTCGATAACAGTCTGGGAATCTTTTCGAAATGGAAAGTTCAGGGTTATAGTGAATTCCTTGATAGTTTCAAACATGTCCGATACAGCGCGTTTCAGCCCCGAAACAGCCTTTTGAATCTCCTCAAGCTTTTCATCCTGCACCGCTACTTTCCTTTTTTGAAGATATACAATATACCCTCTCTTATTCCTGCCACCAGTATACAGACGGTTCAGCAGCCTTAACAGCCTGGAGCGTGTTATCCTCCTTGTAAAAAAGGATGTTGCAGAATCTTCGAGATTGTGGGCTTCATCGAATATGACTCTATCAAATGAGGGGAGGATCGAGTTTCCGGTAGAACCTAGAGATGCATCAGCGAGAAGATAATGATGGTTTGTTACTACAATATTTGAAGTGACGGCACGTCGTTTGACCCTGTTAATAAAACAGCGGTTAAAAAATTGGCATGCTCCTCCAAGACATGTTTCTGTCTGGGAGTTTATCTTCTCCCACAAAGAAGTTTCTGGAACGAAAGTGAGATCCGAGAGACTGCCATCCTCGGTCTTATCAATCCAATCAAAAATTGCCTGAAATTGTTCTCCTTCTTCATCGTCTATTAATGTAAACAGGTCCTGTTTAGCTTCAGCGACCCGGTTCATACAAACATAATTACCCCTTCCTTTCATTAAAATATATGTAAACTCACCTTTGAACAGTGTTTCCAGATCTGGAATATCTTTGTAGAGAAGCTGCTCCTGGAGGTTTATGGTCTTTGTAGAGATAATCACTCTCCCACGATTTTCAACCGACCACGCTATCGATGGGAGAAGATAGGCAATTGATTTACCAATGCCTGTTCCAGCTTCTATCAGTGCAATGGTATCCTGATTGTAGGAGTCACTCACGGCCCTGATCATCTCAAGCTGGCCATCTCGCTCTTCAAAATTGGGAAGTATCTCTGATAGAGTTTCTCCTGCTGAAAGGAGCGCAGTCAGCTTATCGGCATCAAGTGGACGTCTTTTAATCTTTGTAACTGGTTCAATTACCACATAGAGCTGTGTTACATCGTTGTCAATGATGAAGAATCCAACGCCCCTTTGGGCTATAAGCGATGAAATATGAACATCCTGATCCGAAGGAGTGATAGGACCTTCAGGGTGGTTATGGATAATCACATCAGGCATGAAACTCTCAGTCATCGGGACAGCAACACTCACTTCATTCCCGCGAGCTACTACCTCCACTTCTTCAACAAGGTTGTTTTCATCCGTCCACCCGTAAAAGAGTACTTCATTTCTGCTGGCGGCATGAATTTCGCTTTTAATCTTCGAAATAGCAATCTGCGTAAAATATCGATTTAGCAGCTCTTCATTAAAAGACATTCCCAACAATTTCCCTGACAAGTGTAATGAGCTCTGTACTCGAACGGTTTACGTTCTCAAGGACCTCACTATGAGAGAGCTTGCCCTCAGAAATACCACAAGCCATATTTGCAATGACTGATATGCCCAGAACCTTCATCTCGAGCTGATTTGCCACAATCACCTCTGGAACTGTCGACATACCAACCGCATCCGCCCCAATCTGGGCAAGGTACTTAATCTCAGCTTTTGTTTCATAACTCGGGCCTGAAACAGCTGTGTACACTCCTTCTTTGAGCCGATCTATCTTTGCCTTTACTGCTAATCCCTTCACCTTCTCGATTATATCCCTGTCATAAGGCTCAGACATATCGACAAATATTGGTCCAAAATTACTCGTGTCTCTACCAATCAGAGGATTGGTGCCCAGCAGATTGATATGGTCTGTAATCAGCATTATATCACCAGGTTTGAAATCTGGATTTATACCGCCGCTGGCATTAGTCACTATCACCAGTTCTACCCCAAGGCTTGCCGCAACCCTAACCGGCAGAACAACCTCTTGCAGAGAATACCCCTGATAAAAGTGAAACCTTCCATTAAAAAGTATCACTCTCTTCCCTTCGAGGACTCCACATAGCAGCTCACCTTTATGACCTCTAACCGTAGATGATGGGAAGCCTCTAATATCCCTATATTGTATAACAACCCTTTGCTCTACCTCATCAGCAATCTTTGATAAACCTGAACCGAGAATGATTCCTATTTTCGGTTCATACGATATTTTACTCTTTATATAATCAGTAGCATTTCGAATCCTTTCTTCATATCTTTCCATGATTACCCCCTTAATTAGTTCCTGCTGACAAATAATTATTAAAGTACCAATTCAGAGAGCTGGTTGTTAATAAATTACATTTCGATATAACATTAGTTACCGGCGACTAATTGATTTTCTTGATAAATAAAATAAATGTATATGATATAATTCATTATAATTTACAAGTTACAGAACTAATAGTTAATTGTTAGATTTATCTAACAACTAAAGAATCAATTCTTTATACATAAGACATCAGGTCGTATTAAATAAAAGTTATCCAAGAATTGATTCACGATCATGGTTATTTTTAAATTAAAACGTTAGCAATTATTCACCAGCTACTACTTAAAAATTAATTTCTACCCAGTCAATTGGATTAACCCACACTCCATTTACATATATACTCCAGTGTAGATGTGAACCGGCAGCTATTCCTGTCGCACCAATCTCTGCTATTTTTAATCCCTTATTAACTATAGTTCCTTCGTTTACCACTATTGAGTCCAGGTGGTAAAAAAGAGAATAGATACCCTGCCCATGATCCAGAACCAGAGTGTTTCCTGTGGTAACTCTTTCATCAGCAAACACAACCTTTCCGTTATTGGGAGCAAGCACAGGATCACCTGTTTCTCCCCTAAAATCGACCCCTCTGTGAAAACGAGAAGACCCCCGCGTTTTGTCAATAAAGTATACTCTTTTCCTTCCAAAGTTCGAAATAATAACAGGTTCGACCACAGGATAGTTGAAGACTCCATTCCACATCGATTCACTGCTGGGATTGTGCAAGATCTCTCTCAATACATCCCACTCATTCTTCTTTCTCTCGGACGGAGCAAACAAGCTTCTCTTAGCGGCCTCTATATTGACCCTGCCTGCCCCATACTTCACATCTCTGAGATAGAATGGATAAACAATGGATGTGTGATCATCGTCCTTATGAATATTGATGTGCAGGTTATACTTTTCAATAGCAGCCTCAATATCAAATCCTGTAAACGCCCTGTAGGTATTCTTCTCATAAGGGTAGAACTCGAGCACCCTATAATAACCCTTTCCATCTTCGATACCGGAATCTATGGTAATTTCTCCCCTGTGGGATTGTACCACAACCTTCATGGTTCTTCCCTGAGCAGGTCTAGGAATGAAGAAAAAACGGATGTCGAGAAAACGCTCATCTTCAGATCTTCCTAGCTTGCCCCAGATGAGCATCGGTTCGGTACCGATCTTTACAGCGGTGTACGGATATAATCTGTAATATAAGTGTGTGGCTTTAAGTATCAGGTAGCTATCTCTCTTCGTCCTTACTATATCACCGGATCCTATTTCATCATTCATCTCTAACTGTCGTTTCCCTTTACCGTCCATTATTACAGAAACGTCTCCATTCATATCCATCACTCTGTATTCAGCCGAGACCGCACTCTGGGAGATGATAAAATAAAGAGGTAATAATATTGAGATTAACCTGCGTGCATTCAATTGCATATTTCTATTAATCCCTGATGAATAACAAATTATATTCAATCAACCTATAACTGATTAAGGATAAATTCTGTTGATAAGACGCGGAAAGGGAATCGCTTCTCTCACGTGCTTGATTTTGCATATCCATGCCAGGAGCCTCTCCAAACCGAGTCCGAATCCTGAGTGAGGCACGCTCCCATACCGTCTAATATCTAGATACCATTCATAGCTCAACCGGTCCAGGCCCTCATCCTCAATTCTCCGGAGCAGAGAGTCAAGATCGTCATTTCGCTGGGAACCACCTATGATCTCACCATATCCTTCCGGGGCGAATAGATCATCACACAAAACTGTCCTCGAATCATCCTGATTTGGTTTCATATAGAAAGCCTTAACTTTCTTTGGATAATTGTAGATAAAAACAGGCTTCTCAAATCTCTCAGAGATAACTGTTTCTTCATCTCCACCAATATCATCGCCCCACTCAATCTCGAATCCTTCTTTTCTCAATATTTCAATCGCTTCTTCATAGGTGACTCTTTTAAATGGCGGCTTAACTATCTTCAATGGTTCGAGCTCTCTTCCCAGGAACAGAAGCTCTTTCTTGCATACTTCAGTAATTTTCTCAATCACCCAGCAGACCATGTCCTCCTGAACGTCCATATTACAGTTTGAATCACAAAAGGCCATTTCAGCCTCGAGCATCCAGAACTCTGTAAGATGACGTCTCGTCTTGGATTTCTCAGCTCTGAAAGTCGGACCAAAACAGAAAACATTCTTGAATGCTGATGATGCTGCTTCAAGATAAAGCTGTCCTGTCTGTGCCAGGTATGCAGTCCCGAGGTCAAAATACTGCGTCTCAAAGAGATTTCCCGTACTCTCGCCTATCGCACCAGTAAGAATCGGTGTATCAATCAGGACAAAGCCTCGATCGTGGAAGTAAGAACGAAGTAGCTGAATAAGAGTGCTCCTCACCTTGAGTATGGCAAGCTGTCTTGACGATCTTATCCAAAGGTGCCGATGTTCTATGAGAAAATCAACACCGTGGGATTTCTTCGAAATAGGGTACTCATCCTCTGGAATGTGCGCAATCACTATATCACTTACCACTATTTCAAAACCCCCGGGAGCTCTGGGCTCGGTGTGGACAATGCCGGTTACGGTGAGTGATGTCTCGATCTTGATCCTTGAGCAATTTACAAAGGTATTCTTCGATACCTGGTTTTCGACAACAACAGCCTGAACACTTCCAGTACCGTCCCTAATATCTATAAAACAAATTGAACCACTGAGTCGGATATGTCTCACCCAGCCGCTTATTGAAACCTCCCGGTCTATCCATTGAGAAATTTCAGAAATACTGAACTGCTTATCCTGCATATATTTTCCTCCGTTCAAAGATTACCTTGACTAACTTCCTATTACCCCTTTACAACTCCAATAGGAATGAGTTTTGCTACCTTGTATGCGAGATCGTTTTGTGCAACGATATCAACTATCGTCGAGACGTCTTTATAAGCATCTGACATCTCCTCCCGAAGTGTCTTAGGAGATTTCGAAAGAACTACAATCCCCCTTTTCTCAAGCTCTTTTTTTATATTCCTGTCCTGTGACTCTTTCATTGCCCTGCGCCTAGAGAGGAGACGTCCTGCACCATGACAGGTCGTGCCGAAACTTTTTTTCATGCTTTCTGTTCCGCCCTTCAAAATATATGAAGAACGGCCCATATCACCAGGTATCAGTACAGGCTGGCCCACTTCTTTGTATTTTTCAGGAAGGTCTGGATGGTTGGGAGGAAAAGCCCGGGTTGCACCTTTTCGATGGACACATACTGTTTTTTCTTTTCCCCCGACCTTATGCTTCTCAAAGCGAGCAATGTTATGACTTACATCATAGATTATTCCCATCCCGAGTTTACTGTAGGAGATCCTGTACACCGATTCAAAACTTTTTCGAATAAGATGGGTGAGTACCTGACGGTTTGCCCATGCATAGTTTGCAGCTCCCTTCATAGCGCTTATATACCTTTTCCCAAGTGGCTGTCCTATGTACACTGATGTAAGCTGTGGATCAGGAAGTTCGAATGAGCTCTCCTTTCGCATCTGTTTTAGATAATCATCGCAGATCTGATATCCAAACCCCCTTGAGCCGGTATGCAAAAGCACAACGATCTGTTCCTCGGATAGACCATATGCTCGAGCCGCATCTTTGTCATATATCTCTTTAACATAGTCGATCTCAAGAAAATGGTTTCCAGCACCAAGCGTGCCGAGCTGATCTTGGCCGCGTTTCCTTGCCTCGTTTGATATATCCGCTACCTCAGAACCTTCAAGACACCCATTGTCCTCACAGAACAGCAGATCATCCGGCTCCCCAAATCCATGCTGCATAGCCCATCGGGCACCTGTCTCAACCACTTTCTTTTCATCCTTTTGAGATAATCGTATTTCTCCCTTGGAACCCACACCAGCCGGTACTGTCCTATATAATTGCATTACAAGCTCATCGATCCTCTCTTCTACATCCTTTATGAGAAGCTCGGTTTTTATAGCTCTTACACCGCAGTTTATATCATATCCGACTCCTCCGGGTGATACCACTCCATCTTCTACTCCTGTTGCAGCAACACCACCTATCGGGAATCCATACCCGTAGTGGATATCAGGCATCGCAACAACAAATTCCTGTACTCCTGGAATCCATGCTACATTCTTAAGTTGTATGAGAGCCTGATGTGTCTCTTCACTTTGAGCCATCATATCATCGATAAACGCGTATCCCTTGACCCTCATTTTCTGCTCTATTGGAATCTCATAGAATGATTGGCCTATTTTTTTCAAGTTAATCATAGTTCTTTAAGTAACCTTATATATCGAAGGTAATTCTTGTCTTTATCCCATTATCGTTTCTCACAACCCTGAAATTGTGACGTGTGGCTGCCTTGATCTCCCTTTTTATGTGTGAGCTATAACCTTCAAGGAAATTTACAGTTATAAAAGCTTTCTTATTTCTCATTATAACATTAGCTCCTACTGCTAGTATAGCATACATATCCACAAACCCGATAATGCGGTTTATAAAATCTATATACCCTTCATCAAAACTGGAAAAATCCAGCTTGAGTCTCTTTCTTCTGGGACTTTTACTAAAATGCATGTTTTCTAACTTCTGATCTGTGAGAAGAAAGAAGAGAGCACGTATGGTTTCATTAAAAAAATCATGCTCATCTTTCCCCCATATTTCCACTGCAATGTCTGCGGTATGATCCACTAAACGAAAAGGTGACATGCACTCCCTCTTATGTATAAAAATAATCCATTGATTATAAATTGACTAATCCTTTGGATTCCTCAACTATGGTCAACCCTTTTAGATCGATCAATAATTGTCGAACTGGAGGTATGGTAAAAATATGCGGGGGAGATCTAATTCATGGTGAGAATCTCTGGACCATTTTCGCCTACCAGAACAGTATGCTCAAAATGAGCTGATGGTTCTCCATCCTTTGTAACAACTGTCCAGTTATCTTTCTTAATGATAACTTCATAACTTCCCATATTCACCATGGGCTCAATAGCGAGAGTCATACCTGAAACCAGGAGTGGGCCCCTCCCTGGAGTCTTATAGTTAGGTATTGGCGGTTCTTCATGCAGCTTTCTGCCAACCCCATGCCCAACAAAATCCCTTACTACAGAAAAGCCGCCTTTTTCAACCGTATCCTGTATTGCCTTTGATATATCTGAAATATGATTGCTGTTGCAAGCATTTTCAATACCGGCGTACAGTGCTTCCTCTGTTATGCTGAGAAGCTTCAATAGTTTTGGCTGCACCTGCCCCACAGGAAGAGTAACCGCAGCATCCCCATAGTAACCGGACTTCTTCACTCCGACGTCTATGCTCAGTATATCCCCCTCCCTTAACCTGTAGCTCGATGGTATACCATGGATCACTTCAGCATTGACCGATGTACATATGGATGAAGGAAATCCATTGTAGTTTTTAAATGCGGGAATACTACCCCTCTTTCGTATGAACTCTTCTGCTTTAGTATCAAGCCATTTCGTAGTTATACCAGGTTTTGTTATTTCACGGAGATACAACAGAAGGTCAGCAACAACTCCACATGCTTGTTTTATATACACAATCTCCGATTTATTTTTGACTTCATGCATCTGTTGAAGAATCCTTTTTCTCTACCTGATCCTGCTCCAGGGTCTTGATTACATCGCTGATCTTTGGTCCTGCATTGAAAGATTCTTCAATCACTTTCTTAATACTCTTCTTCTGACCAGCACTAATAGAAATTTCCCCCTTTACCACAACTCCGTCCTCTATGTTTACCCTCGGTGCTGTGATGTTACCAAAAACTCTTCCGGTGGAGAGCAGTGCCACATCCTCCTCTGCTTCTATGTTACCGATGACAGTTCCACCCACAATAACCTTTTTTGCGTAAATATCTGTTTTAACCTTCCCTGTCTCACCTACCACAAGCTGATCCTGCGTTTTGATCTCTCCCTCGAATCTCCCATCGATCTGCAAAGAACCCTGAATATAAAACTTTCCTTCGAACATAGAACCCTCACCGATAACACTATTCATCTGATGATTGTTTTTAGGTGCCATAAATTTCTCCCTCTAAGCCTGCTTCTCATCTCTTTCCTTTCTCTTCTTTGCCAGTTTATTTATATAGGCCATGTCTTCATTATTTATCTCTTGAAAGCTCATCCCGTATTCCGAACCATCCTTATCAATCCTGAATACAATTCCCCTTGCCTCTATCTGTCTGTCGGGAAACAGGATCGACATCTGAAGAACTGTTTCTTTAATGAGATACTGTTTGAGGTTTTCCTTCTCCAGTCGAAAAAGAAGTCCTCCCGCACTAATATTAATAAGCGGAATATCGAAGTCACTCCCGCTCTCAAGACTAAAATAATCGTACTTCACCAGCGCCTCAACAAGTAAATCTGCATATCGTGCAGTGCGTTTTGCAAAACCTGGCTTTAAGCTCCTGTGGTAATCTATATCGTTTATAAGCCGTATATACCCGACAGCCTCCCCTTCCAGCATCAGAGGTACATAACACTCTGAAAATATACGTTTATTTCTTAGCTGCTGGAGCATATCGAGCAGCTTATCTTCGCAAGCTTTCCTCGCATCCCCTCTTGATATCATAAAGTCATATGCACTGCCTACAGTTAAAACCTGATCTTCATAAAACCTCTTGTCTTCAATGGCATCCTCATAGGAGTTATAAATCAGAAAGATCTTTCCGGTATCTTTAATAAGCTTATCCACAAAAGACAATCTTTCCCCTTCCTTGAATACCTTTACCTGGAACTGCTGAGAAAATTCTGACACCAGGTTTTTAATACCTTTGAGCATCTTGTCAACGGCTGGCCGGGGTTTTTTAACCTCACGAGCAATTATTCTTTCATCAAGAAGAGACGAGTTCTCCATCTGAGCTTTTTCAGACTGTATCATTATCTTAAACTTCATAAACACTTCCCCATCCACATTAACCCGATCATACCTTCGCTGTATGTTCTTGCTCAGTTCTTCGGGATAGACAAGCACAACTCTCCCTTCGTCCTGCTGATGGATATCTGTAGTGAAATAGTGGTAGTTGTTATTGAATACAAAGTTGACCTTGTGCGTTCCCTCAATATCACCAATAGGTGTTGAGCTTAGTGTAACATGGATGAGTTCGTTTTCGATCTTCTCAATTACACCGCTATACTCAATATTATCTGCAGTAATATTCATAGGCTGCTTGAGCTTCTTAAGGCTATCGAATATGAGATTCTTTTCAAGCTCGCTCGTTACCACCATCTTCTTTGGAATCTCAACCATCCTACGCTCCCTTCAACCGATCTTCCTTCAATCTTTCTCGTAAGATCTCAAGATATATATCTACAATCTTTGGATCATAATTTTTTCCTTTACCCTCTTCAAGAACTTTCATTGCATCTTCCTCTTTGAATGGTTCTCTAAACGGTCTTTTCGATATCATTGCATAGAAGCTATCAACCACACAGACTATTCTAGCCCAGAGGGGAATCTCCTCCCCCCTGAGGCCATCGGGATAGCCAGAACCATCATAGAACTCGTGATGATATTTTACAAGCTCCACTCCCTCCTCGAAAAGCCCAAGTTTTTTATCGACATACTCTGCTCCCCTGAGCACATGACTTTTAACGATCTCAAACTCCTCAGGGGTAAGCTTTTCTGGTTTGTTGAATATCCCTTCACTCAATCCGATCCTTCCCACATCGATCAGCATGGTAGCTGCCCTGAGCTTCACGAGCTCATCATGCGGCAAGCCAAGCTTCCTTCCAATGAGCTCAACATCCCCTGCCAGATTCATGAAATGACCGATTATATAGGGTTCCCGCTTTTCAACTGCGCTTATGAACTTACGTGCAATAAGGTCCTTCACCTCATATATATCTACCGGCTGTTCCCTTCCTTTGACCGTAATTTTATCAAGGAAGCTGGTTTGTACAAGATACTTTATCTCCTCATACACATCCTTCGTGATAAGGATCTGCCCCTTTTCAGCATGACTCTCCAGTCTGGCTGCGATATTCACCCCGTCACCAATGACCGTATAATCCACCCTATCTAAAGAACCCATATTACCGGCTATAACATGACCTGTGTTAATACCGATACCTATCTCCACCCTGGGAAGTCCTTCCTTTTCCCGGGCGATATTGATTTCGTTTACATACTGCTGCATCTCAATTGCAGAGATAACAGCTCTCTCGGTATCGTTGTAGTGTGATATAGGAACACCAAACACTGCCATGACGCAGTCCCCGATATACTTATCAAGAGTTCCTTCATACTTGAATACTATCTCTGTCATTGCTGTGAGATAGGTGTTGAGAAGATCTACCACATCCTCCGGTTTCATGCTCTCAGCCATGCTTGTAAATCCCCTGATATCGGCAAAGAGAGTGGTTACTTTCCTTCGCTCACCGCCAAGTTTTATCTCCTCAGGATTGGAGAGTATTACGTCTGCAACCTGGTGGGAGACATAGCGGGAGAAAGCATACCTCATATCTGAAAGTTTCGAGTTTTCAACAGCCATCACCATCTGGTTTGATAATATCTTAACAGAATCCAAGACCTTCTCAGAGTATGGCTGAAGATTCATTCTCTCACCGAGTATAAGAAATCCTATGATCCCGCTCTTTGAGATAAGAGGTACCAGGGCTTCGGCTTCGAGCTTTTTATAATTCGCGCGTTCTTCATCATTAAGCATGCCTTCAAGCTCCGATACCAAAAGCGGAGCCTGTTTTTTATTGAGTTCCCGAATACACGGCGACTTGTCTGTGATATGTATCCTTTCGATATCTTTCTTCGGAATACCTCTGGATGCGAGGGGGGAGTATTCAGTATTATTCTCATTCATCGATAAAAATATCACCGCTGTTTTACTTAAGGCCCTGCCCATTACATTTAGAAGGAAGCTTCCAAAGAAATCCTCTTTACCAAGAGAGGTAAGATCCATTCCGATCCCTGCTATCTCTTTAAGTTCAAAGGCCTTACGTTTCAGTTCTTTATCGCCGCTAGTTCTCTCCTGTAAAGAATGTACTAAATATAGAATCCGAAGCTCAGCGGTATTGACCACTGTTGAAATGAAGTCAATCTCCTCCTTGTCGATAGTTTCCAGTATCTTTCCGCCCCAGATGACAGAAAAATGAGCTATCTGATTTCCTCTCCTCTTGGGAATGATTAGAAATGAAACATCAAATGTAAACTCCTGGTTTATGATCTGCTCAAAGAGAAAGCGTACCCCCTTGGAATCTATAACAGTCCAATTAAGTTGAGTAATTTTGTCCACAAATCTCTTATCAAAAAAAAATGGGAGTATGTGCTTCACCGTACTATCGATATGTATCGATTCGTATATCTTATTCGTTTCCTGATCCAAAAATGCATACTGTAACTTATCGTTTAAAGCAGACGATATCTGGTCGGAGATATATTGTGGGATCTTCTTTACCGTTTCAATATCCATAACTTCTCGTGATACCTTTTCTGTTACGGCGAGATAATCCTTAAGGTTTGTTTCCATGTCCGTCTCATCCTATAGATAGTATTCTTAAAGCTTAACTTTCAATTAGTTGCTGATGAAATGTGTAATGTTTATTAGCTACCAGCCCCTGAATTGGTTCTTTACTACTTATTAAAGAACCACTACATGAAATTTTCACTAATTACATCTACATTAAAAATAGATAACATTTGAATATCAAATCTAATAGAGAAGTTAACAAACTGTATATACGATGATATATGTCTATTGCTAGATCTCTGCAGGGTGCTGCTGACCTCTTTTATTTACCAGGGGAAATATTAGCCTCTCTTTTTTAATGCGAGCTCAAATCTTCTCTGTCT
>CP070841.1:3045090-3054124 GCA_020342115.1 Spirochaetota bacterium | reverse complement strand
GTCACGTAAGTGGCGCCTAGATCAAAGGGAACGCGATCAGGTTCTTTGTGATTCAGAGCTAGTCTTACGCGTTCTCGGGAATTCATGGGCGTTCCTCCTGTTTTCATCAAGACCATCACCCCCAAGGTGAAGGGAATGAGCTAATACACACATTTAGCAGTCACGGCGTAGTATGGCGTCTATAATGATGCATGGGTCAGATATCATACTGTGTACTCTTTGAGAAGCGCGGTGGTTTTGTCTACCACATCATCAGACGTCATCTTGTATGTGAAAAATCTGGAGGTCTATCTTTTAACTCTACTATTACATAGAACGGGATTGCAATGAAAACATCTATCAGCGAACTGCTAACAGCTGACAGCACCTTCGGTGCATTGTTAGACTGTATCACTGTATTCCCTTTATGACAGGATTTGTACTTATGCTCTTCCTTCAATCAGGAATGACAAGTATCTTTGCATGCTTTTCCTTGAACCGAATAAGCGCATCAAATCCTTTGGATACAATATCATCCAATTTGATCTTTCCTGTGATGAGAGGTTGACCGTTGAATTTTTTTTTAGCCATCATCTGGATTGCATCATCAAAAACTCCGTATCCACCCATGCTTCCCATTACTGTTTTTTCGCCGTACACAAGATCCGTAAAATCAAAGACAGCAGGCTCTTCGAAAACGCCCATTACCATGATGCGCCCTGTTCTTTTTACAATATGCCCGGCTAGAAGGCCTGTTTTTTCTAGACCCGCACACTCAATCACTACGTCAACACCTTCGCCTCCGGTAAGTGTGTTAATTTCACTGACAGCATCATTTTTCACTGGATCGATCACAGCCGTTGCACCGCATTGTATAGCCAGCTGCTGCCTCTTCTCCGCAGGCTCAATAGCAATGATCTGTCCGGCACCAGCGATACGCGCGGCTTGTAGAGCCATCACACCTACCGGTCCTGTGCCGACAACTGCAAATGTTTCTTCCGGTTTGACTCCGACCCTCTTCACCGCACGGACCGTGGCGGCAAAGGGCTCTACAAGTGCGCCAACCTCATACGGCACTTCCTCCGGTAGGTGATAGCACATGTACTCGTACACATTTACATATTTCGCAAAACCACCCCAATGCCATGAGACACCGAGAAAGGCCACGTTCGGACATATACCCATAAGCCCTGATTTGCACCATTTACATTCAAGACACCCGATGATAGGACAGAGAGCCACTCTATCGCCTTTATTTATGCGGCTTACACCATCGCCGACATCAACTACTTTGCCGGACAATTCATGGCCGAGTATTACAGGAGCTTTGGCCCCTGTAAGAGGGTGTGGATCCTGAGCCGGAACATAGATAGGACCACCGAGATACTCGTGAAGATCTGTCCCGCAAATCCCGCAACACGCGACCTCCACTTTCACCTGGCCAGGAGGCGGAATTGGAGGGTCAGGCACATCCTCTACTCTGACATCTTTTCGCCCATGCCACACTGCTGCTTTCATATGCTTTCCTTATTATGATAAATTTTATGCAAGCCCCTGTTTCTTGTAAAAGGCTCTGCACTCCTCGAGAACTTTGTCTATCTCCTTTTCTTTGTCCGGTGGAAGTATCTGCTCATAACTATCAAGAAGCTCCTTGGCCCTTTCCCGTGCTAGAACAAGCGCGGTTTTTCGTCCTGTCTCGAGCCACTCCTCATAGGTGAGCCTGTCCGATACATGCGGTATGAACTGTTCCTCTTTCCACCATTTCCGTGTATGTTTTGTGTTCAGGTAAAACCCCGGAGTCGGACCTATTTGCCGAATCAGGTCAAGGGCAAGCGTATCATCGTTGACCTTTACGCTTTTAATAAAATGTCCAATCATACCAAGCACATCATTGTCAAGCACTGCCAGCGCGGAATCGTAGGTGAGCTCACTAGTTAAGCCGCCTACTGTATTGATCATGTTTGCACCGGATAGTACTGAAATGAGGGTACCCAGTGCCCGCTCAGAACCGCATTGAAAATCAATCATTTTTGAGGATGTTGGGCCGATCCCGCCGTTCATTATTGGAATTCCGTATCTGGTCCGCCAGATCTGGTTATAGGATGACTGGAATAGGGAAATCCCTATGTAGCCAGAGCCATAGGATCCGGTTCTCATGTTAAGCGGGGCGTTAGCACAGTTCACAATAATTGGATTCCCCGGATGGGTGAGCTGTACAAGGACAATCCCGAACATAACCTCTGCTATAGCAGTAACAAGTGCACCAGCAATTGTTGCAGGATGAGTTCCGCCCATAATGCCGCCGCATCCTGGTTCAACCGGGAAACCTGCTTCAGCACATTCAATAGCGCAGCCGATCGCACTTTCCGAATAGCCAAGCGGTGGTGTAGCCTCGAGTGCGCCGTAAATATCGACATCGATTGCCTGTGCCATTTTTATTTCGAAGGTGTGGCTTCCCATGGTTGTACCTATGCGGTTTATTTTAGTGAAGTATTTCAATCTGCTCCATGTAGTTACCGGAATCATCATTGAAGGCGGCTGGTCTGACAGCTCTGAAAAGGGTGTGTATGATGTTGACGCGTGAACGTTTTCCAGACCGTCGGCAATTTTACAGGCATCATGATTTTCCTGTGTTGTTGGAGTGTGAACTTCCCAGGTATCAAGATCAACCGCTTTCATTCCGGCATAAAGAGAAAAGTAGGTTCTATTGCCGCCGAGTATTATGTCATTTTTCGAATTCAGTGCTCTCATATGAAAGCTTGTCGGACATTTTCGAATGGATTCAACTACCAGTCCTGGCGGAACCTTTATGATACTGTTTTCCTTATCTATCTTGCAGCCGGCTTTTTCGAAATATTTAAAAGCCCTTGTGCCCTCCACTTTTATTCCAGTTGTCTCGAGAATATCAAGCGCTCCACGGTGTACATCTTCGATCTCTCCCTCGCTTAAAATGTTCAGAGGCTTGAAGTTTCGTTGAAATCCCATATTTGCCATCTATTAACCCCCTATCTGTTTCCCAAGTAATGATTTTGCATGCTCAACTGCTGCGGCTGCAGTAGCGTCATATCCATCTGCACCGATCTCCTCTGCAAACTCTGCAGACACAGCTGCTCCTCCGACCATAACCTTTACTTTATCTCTTAGATTGTTTTCCTTAAGCGCTGTTATGACCTTTCCCTGTTCGGCGATTGTAGTGGTAAGCAGAGCAGACATGGCGAGGATATCCGGGTTACGCTTTTTAATGGTTTCAATGAACTGCTGGGCCGAAACATTAACACCCAGATCTTCAACTTCAAAGCCTGCTGCTGATAGCAAAGTAGTAAGTATTGTTTTACCCATATCGTGAATGTCTCCATAAACAGTACCTGCAACAACGAGCCCGAGAGATTCTCTCTGCATTCCTTTAGTTTTTATTTCTTTATCCAGGATAGGAATTGCCGCTTTCATGACATCTGCAGCTCCTACAAGATCGGGAAGCCATAAATCACCTCTGCCAAAACCATCTCCGACTTCCTTGATAGCGGCTGTCATGGTATCGAGCGCCTTCAGGGGATTTTCACCGAGTTCACAGAACTGTGTAGCAGCTTCGACAGCGAGTTCTGCTTCGCATTCGAAAATTGCATTTCGCAGGTTATCAAGAAATTTTTCTTTCTCATCAGCCATAAGGTACTCCTCTCAAATATTTATTGCTATAAAGATTAGTACGAATTTGATATTTCTTTCTTAAGCAATATATAATAACTGCATCGTTTTTACTCATCTCGTGTCCCTCATGTTCAGTCACGCAGGATATCAAGAGCAACAATAAATAATTTAAAATACAAAGTATCCAACATCTAATCTTTCTCTGTGTGCCATAATGGGAGGAGCTGTCAAGTCATTTTTAACTATAAGTGATTTTAGAATCAAACAGGAAGATGATACAATCAGTGCATATCATTGTTACGGCATGTTTGACTCATAGTATCACGCATAATACCCATAAGAATATATTTTTCGATGCCATGAGTTTTTTATGTTTTTGGCAAGACTTTATCGAAAAAAACACAAATAAAACTCATTTTAATGTCTTCTCTAGTGAAAAAATAGTACATGGATTTTCATAAAATATCTGATTGGCTATTTTTTTGGCCCACTCTGTATCGATTACACCTTCTTCAACCTTTTTTGCAAGAGCATTGCTAACATTCATCCGGGCCATATACTGATGTCCGAATACAGCATCTACAAAGAGATAATCACCCCCAAACGCACTGATCTTATTCAATGGAACAGCATCAATCCATTCCATGAGCGCATTGATACTCGCATGAGGAGAGATTATATGAGCCCAGCACATATCTATATATACATTCTGGAAATTTTTTGCCAGTGCAGACACCACATTTTGATAGGGGTACCCCATATGAAAAAGGTCAAATTTCAAATCCGGATATTCGAGGAACAGGTTTGAGAGGAGTGAAGGGTCACTGTTAGAGAGCATGTTGCCACTTCCTTCCTGGAGGCCTGTGTGTATTTGTAGGACAAGGCTTCTCCTGTTTGCTAATTGTAAAACAAAATGCATCATGTAGTCCTGAAAATTTTTTCCCACTTTAAATACCTGCCGCATATATTCTCCCATATGCTTTGTTTTGAAAATTGCGTTAAAATCCTCCTCTGCTTCACACTTAGTAACTCTCTTATACAGTAATGAGCGGTCATATGCCAGCGCACTCTTTAATGCAACAGCTCCGTTTTGCAGTGCATTGTCAAGTATAATTTCAGTAGCCTCAAGCCAGTCATTTATACAGCATATCTTCTTCCCGTATTGTGATTCAATGAGTTCTATATCTTCTTTTGATTGAGGGAAAACACAGGCATCAACAGGATACACACTTCGAAAATATTCCTGATCACATTTGAGATCACTGGTAATTATTACCTTTTCATTCTCCATGGGTATATCATGTAATAAGCTTATCCTGATTTTCGACTTCTCTTTTAAAACAAAGCGGTAATGACCAGGTTTTAAGCTATTCATAAAACTTTTGTTCAAGTGCTCAATAGTATCCCTGCTAATAGATTCAACACCATACAAACCTTTCACTGATATTTCAAGTGCCCGAGCATAACCCGTATTCCTGGCTGCTTCCCAATATGGTTCAACTAAGGCCCACCGATCAATGAGTGGCAACTTATTGTTGATTGCCTTATCATAATCAGCGAGAGACAAGCCGGCTGAAATCAAATCACGATTAAAATATTGACTTAGATACTCTTTCAATACATCGGTGTCTGTTTCTCTCAAACTTTCAAATGCCGGCAGATGTTCATGTGTATCGATGATTTCAAGATCTTTCACGTAGTCATATATTTCTTCAAATGCTTTACTTATGCTCATGATAAATACCTCAATTCAGATTTGGTCTATTTTCAGATATAAACTATATTTCAAAAAAACTGGCGTTCGATTATGTATAACAAAGCGAGAAGGTTGACATAGTAATCTTCACATTATCAAGACACAGACAGATAGTCTCACACTGCAAGTGCATTGCGGCGCTTGGAAACCTCGGCCAGGAGGATATACCAGCCCATTAAGAAGGCATTCCTGAAAAGCTGGACTGGACCAAAATCTGCATACTCTTCTCTCTTTAATCCATCATCCAGGTAAGCCTGTCGGAACACTTCTAGCTTGTCACTGAGCTCATCGATTACCGGTTGAGGTGTTTCAACCTCTATCCGTGAAACAATGAGACCGTTCTGTTTGATGAGGTCATCCGCATCCTTCCAGTTGATCGTTACGTGGACATCTCCCCCGACAAACTCTGTAAAATGATACAGGGCTCGGACTCCGCCTCCGAGCATGGTAGTGTGATAGCCCTTTTCTTTCAAAAGCCGATACTCTTTGCGGGCAACTGCACACCCCGCTTGTGATAATACCTCAGGAGCAATATTAATCCCCATACGCTCGGTAAACCTCTGGACATAATCGTCGAAGATGCCGGTTATATGTGTAATGAAAAACGGGGGATAGTTGCCGGATTTCTCTGCTGCCTTTTCATACATCTCGCACATGTCAATAGTTTGTGCAATGGAAAAAACTTCTGTTGCACAGATTGGAATGTTCTGTTCCACGCACCTCTCGATGGCCTGCATACCTCCATCTATCACCGGAATCTTAACCATATAGTTCGGAGACAGTTTCCTGTTACTTTGTACGGCTTTCATGACTGCATCGGTATCGTCATCTTTGCGAGGGTCATCCTGCACAGTAACATATCCGTTCTTGCCCTCACTTTGCTCGTAAAGCGGAAGGAATTTCTCCATAATCCTCTTAGCAGCTATCTGGTAGACGCGAACAGCAGCCTGATCGTGATCTATAGTTTCATTCAGAATAACATTATCAATAATCACCTGAATGTATTCAGAATCACTGGACAATAACTTCTGACAGTACTGTGGATTTGTGGTACAATTGATGGCTCCCGCAGAAATTGCCCTGTCACAGTCTTCTCCGGACGGATTGTTGATCCACATTCTTGTCGGATATTCCTCGTACAGTTGATGAAAATATCCTTTGTTCATATCGATTCTCCTTTTAACATCTAACGTCTTGTCATTTTATACTCTTCATTTAAAATTTTGTCAAGATTATCAAGTAAAGGGTGTATACCACATTTTGAATGTAGGGATCAGTATTTCCAATATAAATAGAATACGGTTTAACCATCATGCTTGACATGTATCTATTTCTTCATATATTATTTCAGATCAGATATCGGAAGGAATCTTTAAGGATTGCTGTATGTGACTCTAAGTATACATAGATAGAACATTTACCAGTTCTTTAAACCCGGGGAATGATTAGATGGACCGGCAATTCAAGAATCACCATTGACAATAGTTATAATTGAACCAGGGGCTTCTGTCAAACGAACTGAAAGAGGAAACCTCTTGGTTAGGTCTTGAACGAGGGGAGAAAACTATTAAATGAATGAGCAAATAGATAGTGTACGTCTTGCAGTAATAATGAGCCGATTTCAAGGTATTGTTCGGAATATGGCTAATACACTTTTCAGAACTGGAAGATCTGGTGTCATTAATATAGCGCATGACTTTTCATGCTGTATACTGACCAAAGAGAGTGAGCTTGTAATGATGGCTGACAGCCTTCCCATACATGTTATGAGAGGTCCTGATATCATGGCTAAAACTATGAAGGAGTTCCATCCGGATCTTCGGCGTGGGGATGCGTTTTTTCATAACTCACCATATCACGGTAATTCCCATGCGGGTGATTTTGCGGTTATTGTTCCTGTAGTCGATGAGGGCGGTAAGCATCGTTTTACTGCTCTTGCAAAGGCTCATCTCGCTGATATTGGTAATGCGCTTCCGACGACCTATATGGCTTCAGCACGAGACGTATATGAAGAGGGAGCGCTCATATTTCCCGCTGTAAAAGTACAGGAAGACTACAGAGACATCGATGATATAATTCGTATGTGCAAGTTGAGAATTCGATCACCCGAGGTATGGTGGGGTGACTACCTTGCTATTCTTGGGGCAGCACGTATTGCAGAGCGTCGTCTTTTGGAGCTTGGTACAGAGCTCGGATGGAACACGCTCAACGAATGTGTACATCAATGGTTTGACTATAGTGAAAGAATGATGGAATCATCTATCAGAAAAATGCCGAGTGGAAGTATCACTGTAACCTCAAAGCATGACCCATTTCCCGGTATTCCAGAAGGGATACAGATAAAGGTCACAGTAAAGGTGCAAAGTGATGATGGGATAATAGAGGTTGATCTTAGAGACAATCCAGACTGTCAGCCATGTGGTATAAATCAGAGTGAAGCAACAGCTCGCACTCATGCACAGATCGGTATCTTTAACAGCATTCCACATACTGTTCCAACAAATGCTGGAAGCTTTCGTAGGATTAATATATTGTTAAGGGAAAACTGTGTGGTTGGTATTCCCCGTCACCCGGCTTGCTGTTCTGTAGCGACAACGAGCCTGGGTAACAGAATAGGTAACGCAGTAATGCGTGCAATTGCTGAACTTGGAGAGGGATTAGGGATGGGTGAAGTTGGAGCCATCATGCCGCCTTCATTTGCAGTTATTTCAGGTTATGACCCTCGTATAGGTGGTGTCCCATTTATAAATCAACTCCTCCTTGGTGCGGCAGGGGGCTCTGGAAGCCCTGCTGCTGATGGGTGGCTCACCATCGGAGATGAAGGCGCTATGGGAATGGTGCACATCGACAGCATTGAAAGTGATGAGTTTTTGTATCCTATATGTATTAAAAAGCGTTCAATAATTCCGGATAGTGAGGGAGCCGGACGTTTCAGGGGAGCACATGGAACTTATGTTGAATATGGTCCTGTGCATTGTTCAATAGAAGCTATGTATGCTAGTGATGGTTCGGTGTATCCTGCTGCTGGAGCACGTGGTGGGTTGAGTGGCTCAAAGGCTGGGCAGTTTAAACGAACAACTTCGGGGGAGCTCATTCAATTAGGTCCAATGGGGCCGGTTACTATCAATCCTGACGAAACGATTATCTCAAAAGGTGCTGGTGGAGGGGGTTATGGACCTCCATGGGAGAGGGAGGTCTGGAGAGTGCTTAAAGATGTCAATGAGGGCTGGGTCACTCCTGAGCGAGCAGAAAAAGTATATGGGGTTTATATCAATGAGAGCGGGCAGGTTGATGATGAGGCTACGAAAACACTGAGAATACGTATGTCAAAGAGAGAAGTATAAATTTGAAACCTCATATTCAAAGGGCCATGATTTACTTTGCACGCTCTATATGCGACATATCAAGGCCTGTGATAAATTCCAGCACCGCAGGGATACCCTTACTGTTTGCATCTATTGCTCCCTCGAGCGCAGGTCTTATCTCTGGTGCTTCGGTAACTCTCTTCCCAAAGCATTGACAGGCCTCTGCCCATTTAACGAAATCAGGTTGAGCTTCGAATGTGGCGGTATCCCACCCATAAGCATTCGTCTGGCTATATTTCGGCCATCCAAAGGCAGAGTTGTTTAATACCACCCAGGTGCATCCAGCCTT
>CP070841.1:3031509-3044990 GCA_020342115.1 Spirochaetota bacterium | reverse complement strand
GCTCCAACAACAGCTGCGATTATATACCGGAGCAATGGATCTACAGACATAAAGATATCTTTTAAGATTTCCATTTTATCCCACCTTTTTTAGAACTTTATATATGTTGAGGGGTTGTTTTTTCCCCTTAACTTTTACCGGGGTACGGCGTTCGAGCTTGAACTTTCCTCCCAAAAGTCCTTTTGTGTTTTCTGTTATAATGACTTCATCAGGGCCGGCTACACCTTCGAGGCGTGAGGCGATATTTACGGTGTCACCGATGACGGTGTAATCGATTCTCCGTTCAGAGCCAAGGTTACCGGCAACAAGGGGTCCTGAATGGATACCAATACCAATCTTGAGACCCGAAGCTTCATCTCTGAAGAACTTTCGGTTGGGATTGTTCACTTCTTTCTGTATTTGAAGCGCCGTGGAAACTGCAAGTCGTGCATCCTCCTCTGCAGTCATAAGGGGGACTCCCCATGCTGCCATTATACAGTCACCTATGAACTTGTCGATAAAACCGCCGGATTCTATTATGATTTCAACCGCTTCGCTGAAGTAATCGTTGAGCACACTGATTATGTACTCAGGATCCTTTCCTTCAGAAAATGAAGTATAACCCCTGATATCTGCAAAGAATACAGTAGCATCCTTTTTATCACCACCCAGGTTTATAATGTTGGGATCTTTTACAAGCTTTGAGACTACAGATTCAGAAAGATATCGTGAAAACATATCCTTGATGAGTCTTCTCTCCTCCTTTACCTTCTTGACCTGTTTCTGGAGTTCTCTCTCCCGCGACTGGTCGGTGAAGATGAGAGTGAGGCCCTCACGCTTTCCCCTGCTGGTGAGCAGAGGTGAGGTGTTGAGCGAGAAATCGATGTCTGATTCGTCGCCTCTGAATATACCCTCAGCACCGACGATTTGTTTCCCTTCCGATATTGAATTATTGACGATTCCAAGCATGTTTTTACCAAGTCTATTGGAAAAGATGTCTTTCACAGGTTTTCCAATGTGATCACTTGTAAGCGAGAATCTCTCCTCTGCAGCCGGATTGAAATATTTGAGAGATCCATCAATGTCAGCAGTGAGAAGAATATTTGTCATGGATGAGAAGATGTTCTTCTGATATCTCTCAAGGGCCTCTATCTTTCTTGTATATTCTTTGAGCTGATTGTGTAAAAGAGAATTGTGAAAATACTCACCCGCGAGCTTTGTAAGCGCTTCTGCGCCCATAAATCTGGTTCTGGTGAAAAAGAGATTTTTCTGTGAATTGAGAACAACGAATCCATACACATTTTTCGATGTGCCGATTGGTGCAACAACGCCAGAGTTCATGGAGTCATGGAGGAGGGTCTTTAAAAATGGGCTTTTTTTCCTTTCGGTGAGAACAACAGTTTCATTAGATTCAATGACAAAAGAGAAAGGATCCTCTCTTGGTGAGAAGCGATCTGGAGCAGAAAATTTCCCCCTTCTGTAAAGAAGTCTTACCCTTTCTTCAGAGCGCGAATAGAAGCATGCGATATCCGATCCTGTGACATCAAAGAGCTGATCGATAAGGGAGGCGATAAACAGTTTTATGTCAAGCCCTTTCGATATAATAAGGCCTGCCCTTACAACTTCATCTATTATATTATCCATACGAGAACCTCTGGAAATAATACTTGATTAGTTTATATTATTTTTTATTGAAAATTATTGCAATAGTTTTTTCTTCGATTGTGTTTATTAGTTATGAGGAAGAAATATGTACACCACTAATAAGACTTGCAGCTCAGAAATAATGAGAAATAAGCTTGTTAGGCGAGGGCCATCGTCTCTTACTGATGAAGAGCTTCTCGGGGTGGTTCTTGGAGGAAGGGTGGATTGGAAAAATTCAGCGCAGGTTTTTGATGCTCTCAAAAAGAACATGTGGCTTTTAAAGAGAGATTTTTCGTCATTCTTTAAGATGCTCTTGAATATCAAAGGGGTTGGCCCATCAAAGGCATCCCTTATTGGTGCTGCAATTGAGCTCGGTTCCAGGCTTATGAACGAACGAACACCTTCAATAACACAGGTTCGTGATATCCTCCCCTATATATCCTATTTGACAAAAAAATCACAGGAATGCTTTGTGTGTATCAATCTAAACGGAGGGAATAGAGTGATATCGAGCAGGGTAGTAACTATTGGCCTTGTGGATCAGGCCCTTGTTCATCCGAGAGAAGTGTTTTCAGAAGCAGTTAAGGAGAGAGCTGCTAAGGTAATAGTAGCTCATAATCATCCTGCAGGTGTCCTGAGCCCAAGCGAAGAGGATATACAGATTACAAAAAACCTTTTGAGCGCTTCGAAGATTCTAGGTATCACCTTTCTCGATCATATCATTGTAACAGAAGATGATTATTACAGCTTTCGTGAAGAGGGGCTTTTATAGTTTGTTTGTGAAGCGTAATGACATATGAATAACATAAAACTGGAAATCATAAGCAGATAAACTCTTTGTACTTTGACTTTTCTTGTTCCAGTCCTTACTTTTTTTTCATGCCATCTTTTGAACTGCAGGCTCCATTTGGTCCACAGGGGGATCAGCTTGATGCAATCTCAGAGTTGTCCAGTGGACTGACTCAGGGGTATCGATATCAGACACTGCTCGGTGTAACTGGTTCGGGAAAAACCTATACCATGGCCAAGATCATTGAGAATGAACAGCGCCCCACTCTTATCGTATCGCATAACAAGACGCTCGCTGCCCAGCTTTACAGGGAATTCGATGCGTTCTTTCCTGAGAACGCAGTTGAATATTTTGTGAGCTATTATGATTATTACCAACCGGAAGCGTACCTGCCGGCAACCGACACCTATATAGAGAAGGATTTCTCTATAAATGATGAGATTGATAGAATGAGACTCAGTACGACCTCTTCCCTCATGGAGAGAGAGGATGTGATAGTTGTTGCTACAGTGTCATGTATATATGGTGTGGGAAATCCTAGAGTGTATCGAATGATGAGGCTGATTCTCGAAACCGGTAAAGAGTATGAACGAGATGCCATTCTACGAAAACTCATAGATATTCAGTATACGCGCAACGATTATGAGCTTCAGCGATCCAAATTTAGAGTAAGGGGCGAAGTAATTGAGGTGTTTCCATCCTATGCAAGACATGCTGTGAGAATTGAACTTTTTGGTGATGAGATCGAGTCAATAAACATCTTTGATCCTCTCACAGGTGATGTGCTTGAGCAGAGACAGAATCTCATAGTATACCCGGCATCACATTATGTAGTGGAGCAGGAAAGCCTTCCGCAGGCACTAGAACGAATAGAGGCAGAACTAGAGGAGAGGCATCACTATTTTATTACCAGAAACAAACTCCTTGAGGCTCAGAGAATAAAGTCGAGGACTGAGTACGACCTTGAGATGCTCAGGGAGGTTGGCTACTGTAACGGTATAGAGAATTATTCGAGGCACATTTTTGGGAGGGAGCAGGGCGAAAGGCCCATGGTTCTGCTCGACTATTTCCCTGAAGATTACCTCATGTTTATAGATGAATCCCATGTAACTGTTCCTCAGATTGGTGGTATGTATGAGGGTGACCGTTCGAGGAAGCTCTCACTTGTTGAGCACGGGTTTCGGCTCCCCTCGGCATTGGACAATCGTCCTCTTTATTTTGAAGAGTTCGAGAGCCTCGTCAATCAGGTGATCTTTGTATCTGCAACACCAGCCCGCTATGAAAGGGAAAAAAGTGACCGGATAGCAGAGCAGGTGATACGACCAACAGGGCTTTTGGATCCTGAGATAGAGGTCAGAGATTCGCGGTATCAGATCGATAATCTAATAGATGAGATTAAAAGGAGGGTGAAACTCAATGAGCGAGTCCTTGTTACCACCCTCACAAAAAGAATGGCTGAGGATCTTTCAAATTTTCTAGCAAAAATTGGAATAAAGGTGACTTATCTGCATTCAGAGATTGAAACAATTGAGAGGGTTGATATCCTCAGGGATTTCAGAGCAGGGAAGTTCGATGTGCTGGTAGGAATAAACCTTCTACGTGAGGGGCTTGATCTTCCAGAAGTATCTCTTGTTGCGATTCTTGATGCTGATAAGGTTGGATTTCTTCGATCTTCCACTTCGCTCATCCAGACAGCTGGCAGAGCAGCTAGAAATGTAAACGGGAAAGTACTCATGTATGCAGACAGGGTCTCCGATGCAATGCGCGAGGCACTTGAAGAAACAACGAGAAGACGAGAGATCCAGCAAAGATATAATGAAGCACACGGTATAGTGCCGGAGAGCATCAAAAAGAGTATTGTAGATATTCTCAAGAGGAAAAAAAAGGAGAGGGCGGATATTTCGCAACGTGATCTTGAGATCATTCAGAAGAATTATAATCTTCTCGATCCAACACAGAGGCGGAAGTATATCCGTGAACTGGAAGGGGAGATGCTCGAAGCATCAAAGAACCTTGATTTTGAGCGAGCTATCTGCTTCAGGGATGAAATACAGAGGATAAGGAGCAACTTAATAACAGAGTAATGAAATTAGTTAACCTTTAAAGAGTGTCTTTCGCATTTAGACGTGAAAGGTGACATTTTAAACAGGGGTTGACGTCGTCTAAATGAAATTAGTTAACACTCAATAGAATAAATTTAGCATTTAGATGTGTAAAACAATTTTTTTGAAAGGATTAACGTCATCTAAATGAAGTGAGTTAATTTTTACTAGAGTGTCTCTCTCATTTAGATGCGTAAATTTACACTTTAAAAGAAGGGGCTATTTCCATCTAAATGAAACTACAATATATCTTACCAATCATCCTCCTCCTCTCGTGTTCAGTACTTCAGGGGGCTGATGATCAGACAATCGTGGTTCATGGAGAGTACCCAGCCATAAGTGAGCTCGATGAAGGAAGGTTTGTAGAAGAAAGAGCAAGCGAAAGAGAACCTCTAATTTCATACGATAATGGCGCTGATTATAAAGAAAAAGCCTTTATAGCTGCGATCCATTTCTTGAGTGCAAATATATATGGCTACACATTTTTCTATCAACCATCAAGTAAACTTATGCAGCAGGAGGAGGTTTTCGAGTTAGAGCTCAAGGGAAATATACAAAGAGAACAGGTATTTACAATTGGGGAAGGAGTGTACAACAACTTATATAGAGTGAAGATCGAATTCAGGATTACCCCATCCGTCGAAAAGTGGCTCGGCGCATTTCACTCGAATAACCTCCGGCTCATAGATGCCGATGGAACATCGGAATTCTACACTGGATTTTCAGGACGTAGTGACGCTTACCGGGATGCACTCAAGAACCTTGTGCTCGTCACAGCTAAGAACAGACTCTCTACTAAACCTCTCTCTATTAAAGGTGATATCCTCCTGGATGGCAATCCGGAATTCAGGGTTGGTGCCGGGAGACACTATTGCAGAGTACAGGGTTTTGTGAACTTCGTAGATGTGATCACCTACCATTAGAAACATTGAAAACCATTGTCTTTATTTCTCATACTTCTTACATTTTGACTTAATCAAAACGGGGTGAAGATTCAGAGTTATACATTTATCTCTATATCAGAACATGACTCTGAATCTTCTAAGAAGTATGTAAATTTTTAATTTACATACTTCACGGGGGACTAAAAGTGGGGGAACTCGAGGGATTCCTCGAAACACTGAAAAATGATGAAAGCTTTTCACAGCATGTGACCTACTGGGGAGTGAGAAAAAAAGCCACTGCTGTTTATAGTTCCATTCCTTCAGACCTTCACCCCAAATTAAAGGAATATCTTGCAAAAACTGGTATAAACAGGCTGTATAACCATCAAGCAGACGCGTACAGCAGTATTCTTTCTGGTAAGGATGTGGTGATTACCACTCCTACCGCATCAGGAAAGAGCCTTGCTTACGATCTACCTGTTCTTGACACGCTGCTGAGAGAGCCCGACTATAAAGCACTTTACCTTTTTCCTACAAAAGCACTCAGCCAGGACCAGGTGAAAATGCTCGAAAATTTTGATCTTGAGAATCTTCGTCTCTATATCTACGATGGTGATACTCCATCCTCAATCAGACAGGCTGCTCGAAAGAACGGCAGGCTTATTGTGACAAATCCCGATATGCTCCATACCGGTATACTGCCCAACCATCCAAAATGGGTAAAAATATTTGATGGATTGAAATATGTTATATTGGATGAGCTTCATACCTATAGAGGAATTTTTGGGTCTCACCTTGCACATATCATGAGAAGGCTCAGACGAATCGCTGGATTCTATAACTCTGATCCCATTTTTATTGCGTCATCGGCCACTATCGCAAATCCAGACGAGCTCTTTCTAAGAATAACGGGAAAATCTCCAAAGCTGATAAAGGTAAGCGGAGCTCCCACAGGAGAGAAACACTACATTATTTATAATCCCCCGCTGGTGAACAGGGTACAGGGTATAAGAAGAGGGGTGGTGCTTGAATCGTGCAGAGTTGCACAGCGGTTTATCGAGAACGGGTATGCGACTATTGTCTTTGCGAGGAGCAGGCTGAATACAGAGGTCATCCTTTCCTACCTCAAGGAGCGTATGCCGAGGCAGAAGGATGCCATTGAAGGCTACAGAGGAGGATATCTTCCCAATGAGAGAAGGGCCATTGAAAAGGGGCTGAGAGATGGAAGGATAAGGGGTATCGTGTCAACCAATGCGCTCGAGCTCGGGATAGACATAGGTTCGCTCGATGTAAGTATCATGGCAGGATATCCGGGAACAGTGTCCTCTTTCCATCAGCAGGCTGGGCGAAGTGGCAGAAAGGACAGGGCAAGTGTGGCAATACTTATTGCATCCAACTCGGCAATCGATCAGTATATTGCCATGCATCCAGAGTATCTTATAGAGCGATCACCCGAATCCGCACTCATCAATCCTTCGAATATCTATATACTTGTTGATCAGATCAAGTGC
This sequence comes from Spirochaetota bacterium, assembly GCA_020342115.1. Classification (GTDB taxonomy): domain Bacteria; phylum Spirochaetota; class B62-G9; order B62-G9; family DRHN01. Next base: position 3,038,080 of record CP070841.1, on the reverse strand, counting down.
GCTGCATTTGAGATTCCTTTCAAGCAAGGAGAGGAGTATGGTGCTGATGACACAAGTGACATACTGGATTACCTTGAAGAAAAGCAGGTCCTGCATCATGAGGAAGGAGTCTTTCACTGGCAGGACCGGAGTTATCCTGCAGAGAATATCTCAATAAGGAGTGCCGATGTAGGTAACTTTGTGATTATTGACAGGACAAGAGGTGAGCGAAGGGTAATTGGTGAAATGGATCGTGCAAGCGTTCCTGTACTGCTTTTTGAGAACGCAATTTACATTCATGGAAGCGAGCAGTACACCGTTACGGAGGTGGACTGGGACAAGCAGCAGGTCTGGGTAGAGCGATCAAGTGCCAACTACTATACCGATGCAGAGACAAAGACAGATATTAAGCTCCTTGAACGTAACATAGAAGACAACCTTCCCTCGTATAGATCGATGCTTGCTGATGTGCTTGTGAGGACAGTTGCTTTTAAATATAAAAAAATCAAGTTTGGTACCCATGAAAATGTTGGTTTTGGTGAGATTAGTCTTCCGGCCACTGAAATCCACACACGGAGCCTTGTTCTATCCTTTGAAGAGGAGCTCTTTCAGGGGCTCAGAAGAGACCAGTCAGAAGGTTTGCTCCTCTCTGTGGCTAATCTATTAAGAAATATCAGCCCCCTTTACATCATGACAGACATAAGGGATATAGGTGTAGCCGAGAATCTCAAGCAGCAGGTTATTGGTCTGCCCACAATTTTTCTCTATGACAGGTATCCTGGAGGAGTTGGACTTGCTGACCGGCTCTTCGAAGTGAAGCATGAAATTCTCGCGTCATCTCTCCAGAGGGTCGAGGAATGCGGTTGCAAGCAGGGATGCCCTTCTTGTGTTGGTCCTGAACGCTATAACAAGGATTTGGCACTAAAATTTCTTAAAAACGTCATAGAGAAGAGTATATCGATAGCTGAAGCAGAATGAGGATGTTAAAAGAGTAGAATGAAGCGTATAGATATATTTGAAAGAACAAGAGCTGGGTTCGACCGTGAAAGAGGCAGGCCACAGAAAGCTTTTACGGCAGGTTTGATCCAGTTACTGGCCGAGAAACTGGGTGGCAAGATTGTAACTGAAGGCTCCTCTAAAATCGTGAAGGTCCAGCATAACATAAATAAAGGCTATACTCATGGGAAGATTCCTCTTGAAGGGATTTATACGATTTCAGAACCTCCTCTCAAAGTGCTTTTCCCGGGTTTCGATAAAATGATGAGACATGAGCTGATCCAAAATCTTCTTTTCTTTGACATTGAAACGACAGGTCTGTCTGGAGGTGCTGGAACAAACTTTTTCCTTATCGGTATGCTAAAGGTTGAAAAAGAGAAACTCGTACTCACACAGTACTTCCTCGCCAACCTATCATCAGAACCTCTTTTCCTGAAGCATGTGGGGGATCACTTCAAGCCCAATGCTGTTCTTGTATCATACAATGGGAAGAGTTTTGATATGAATGTGATTAAAAGTCGATTCATACTGAATGGCATGAGGCTGGGAGAAAATCCCTGTTCGGAGAATATTCATCTTGAGTCTGCACAATCAGTGCATATTGATCTATTATACCCGTCGAGGAGATTATGGAGGGGTATGTTTGAAGATTTTAGCCTTGGGACAGTAGAGAAGCAGGCATGTGGGGTCAGGCGGAAAAAAGATATACCTGGATATAGAATTCCTGAGGTGTATTCAGGATATCTCAGAGGAATAACTGATCTAGAGGAGCTGTGCATGGTGTTCGTTCACAATAAAAACGATGTGCTTTCCCTCCTCGCCCTCCTTATAAAGCAGGTTCAGACAGTTCAATCCGGTATGAGCAAGCACTCCGGGGTGGACTCTTTCAATCATCTTTGTCTTTCTGATATGCTTTTAAGGAGTGACCACATAAATGAAGCCAAAAGGGTGCTTGGATTTCATGGTGAAGATGTAGAAGCACTGAAAAGGCTTGGTGCATTCTCCAAAAGAGAAGGCTCGTTTGATGAGGCACTGGGCTATTTCAGGAGGATAGCTGAAAGAACTAAGGAGCTTGAGCTATATGTCTTTTCATGTACAGAGATTGCGAAGATTTACGAGCATAAGCTGTACGATCTGACTGCTGCGCTTACCTATACTCAGAAAGCGGAGGAGAGATTGAGGCGAAGTGGGTATCTCTACCCAGAGAAACGCTACTTACTTAACGGTGAGATAAAAGCGGTTGAGAAGAGGAGAAATAGGCTTTTACAGAAACTTCAGGAAAAACGCATGCGAGGTGTTTCACAGTGAGACACAAGATAAAAGACTCAGAGATCATTTTCGCGGAGTTTTTTAGGATAGAAAAGGCTCGATTATCCTGGGAAAAACATGATGGTACAATGGGAGAGGAGGTAGAAAGGTATGTGATAAGAAGAGGTGATTCTGTTGGAATACTGCCGGTTTGTGAAGATACAGGAAAAATCGTTCTCGTCAAACAATTTCGATACCCTGCATGCCAGAAAGGCTCTGATGGATACATCTGGGAGATACCGGCTGGAATGGTAGGAAGCGGCGAGGATCACAAAGCCACGGCGCGGCGTGAGCTCGTAGAGGAAATAGGAATTGAAGCAAAGAAGCTTACTCACCTCATATCCTTTTTTCTCTCTCCTGGGGCACTGGATGAACGGTTCACTCTTTTTCATGCCTCGATTCCAGACTGCTCTGAGATTGGTACTGTGGGTGGAAACCCGTATGAGCATGAGGATCTCCTGATTGAAATGTTCAATAAGGAAAAGCTCTTACAGATGATAAAGAATGGCGAGATTATTGATGCAAAGACAATAGCATCGATTCTTTACTATTTACTACAGGGGTATAAGTAGCAATGAAAGAGAATATTAGAGGATTTATCGAAACCTATGTTCAAGCATATTCCCAAAGAGTGGAGATAAATACTACGTATAGGACGCCAGTAATCGCGTATGCAGCAGCAAATGACCCGCTTTTTCAAAAGTTGCAAAACCACCGCCAGCCTGAAGATCTGCTCGCTGGTGCTAAAACAGTTATTGCCTATTTCATCCCATTTGACGAGAAGATTGTAATGAGCAATAGAAAAAAGGGAAAAAGCTCTCTCGGGTGGGTGCATGCCTATATAGAGACAAACCTCCTCATAGAGTCTCTGGGAAAAGCATTAAGGAATGAGCTTGGTAAGGATAAGGTGAGCTCCTTTGCCCCACCCCCAACCCACAATTATGACCCGAAAACTTTGACAAGTGAATGGTCACATAAGCACGTGGCGTACATTTCGGGCCTGGGAACATTCGGTGTACATCAGATGCTTATCACAGCCGCAGGTGCGGGTGGGAGAATTGGCAGCACAATAATTGATAGAGAGCTAGATCCGACTCCGCGTCCGGCACACGAGCTCTGTCTTTATAAACGTGATGGGAGCTGTTTGGAATGTGTGGCCATGTGCACTTTTGGAGCATTGAAAAAGGACTCCTTTGATAGGTACCTGTGTCGTGATATATGTGGTACGAATGCAGAACGGTTTAAAAAGGTCGGTCCTGCAACTGTGTGCGGTAAGTGTGTCTCCGCTGTTAAATGCTCTTGCTATCCTAACGATTCACAGAATCGTTAGGATAGTTTTTAGTTTGATGATTTAAAAAATCATCAAACTAACGGCTGTCTGTATGACAGTAAAGAACGCAAAGTTATCCACAGGGGACAGGCGTGTACTTTTGAGTACTTTTGGATTCACATGATAGCGGTAATCCTCACGATTTACAGAATGGTTAGAATTGCGATTAGTATGACGAACGTAAAAAATCGTCAAACTAATAGTCTTGTATGTTGTTAATTAGCTCGGAAACGCGGACAAAGCGGTATCCCTTGTTCTGAAAGTAAGATATGTATTCAGGTAGTATATTCACCATTCGATCGGACTTCCTTGAGGTTCCCAGGTGGGCTATTGTAATGGCTCCATTAAGACCATGAGGATCAGAAGCCTCCCATTTCTTCATTTGTGCAAGCATCTCAGATGATGTATAGTAGTAGGGGTTTTGCTTTCTAGAGTATTTACCTGTGTCATTATCTTTTACCCAGATAGAGCGTTTTGTCACGTAATCGAAGAAATCCAGTGGCCCGGACTTATTTCCAGACCAGAATATGTGATAGGGGTATCCTGCCTGTGATGCGACCCTGAGAATACGTTCATCTACTTCTCCGTAAGGTGCTCTCCACAGCGGGGAAATTGTTATGCCGGTTTCCCTGTAAAGCCTCTCTTCAACCTTCTTCAGCTCTCTCTGGATGTTGAGCTCATTGAGTGCATCATCTGATACATAGATAAAGCTCAGCCTGCTCCTTTTGGATGTATCATAGAGAGAACGTTTAAGGTTGTAGTGAGACCATGTGTGGTTTCCGAACTCACAGCCGATCTCATTCAGTTTTATGAGATACTTCAAATTACGGTCATTAAACAGTGAACCGTAACGGTTTGACGGCATTTCGTTTGAGACGAATATTGTCGCGACTGCTGAGTGTCTTTTTAAAATAGAATAGATTACAGGCAGGTCAGCACCGGTACCAAGATCGAAGGTCAATGCGGTGTCTTTAAATTCTATGTTGCCTCTTCTGATGTTCCTATATCCAGCATCGATGCTGTCGAACCTTTCAATATTGTTTGAAACAGTTTTAGTAAGGTCGAAGTCGATTATGCGGCTATCCTCTATCACCAGCTTTCCGAAGATATCTTCGAATGTGTTGATTTGCTCTTTGTACTCCAGTTCCTGTGCTGAGAATTTTTCTATCTCCTCCTTCAGAGTTACAATGTTACTTCGGTATTCTGTTACCTGGTTGTTTAATCTCTCCACCCTTTTTTTAAGAATTGTGGGATAGAAGACAATAGAGAAGGTACCTACTATTGAGAGAATGAGTATGATAAGAAGAAATGATCTTCTGGCGACTAACCTCGCTGTAAGTTGTTTGTAGTCTTTTTTTGCTGAACTGTAGAGAAGGTGGTAGAGTTGATCAGGATCAGGCCTCTCGGTCTCGGACTCAGCAACAGATTCTCTTCTGTAAGTTGTTTTTATACCGGTTTTAAACATGAAAGTTTATCGCTTTTTTGCCTTAAGCTCGATAATCCGGCCTTTCACGGGAAGCCACTTCCTGTTGTATTGATCTGCAAGCTGGTTGATCTCAAATTCGATGTTTTTCTTTATCCGCACTGGTGTTGAATAGGAAGTCGATTGAAATCCCCTCAGCATAACGAAAATAGTTCCTGCGATATGTCGGTTGAAGAATCTCCTGTATAGAGTGGCAATGGCGATAATAATAGCAATTATCATCGAATAAGCAAGCATATTGATAAAGGCGTGGGTTCTCTTGCTGTCCTTATTACTGAATGTCACTTCATAGCCACCGACAATGCTTTTGTATGAATCATCACCCATGAATTTGTCGTCGAACACCGCTTCATCAATTCTCCTGTAAAGTACATCCCTGCCACTTTTTATAAAAAGAACAGATTCAGAGTCTTTAAGAATTTTGTCGAACTTATGATCCTCATGACTCTCGATGTAGTTAGATAAAACAGTGTGCGCTTCTTGAGATCTCGAGAGGATGGCCTTTTCACTATCGATATATGAGAATCCTATCATTGAGAGAACAATAACAGTGATTACAATGCTCAAGACGCGAGATATGTATCTTGCAGTCATGACATACTGTTTCTTTGTCTTTCCAACCAGTTTAAGGGTTCTTATATACCTCAGTGTTCGCGCTATTCTGATCGGCTTTATAATCTTCATCAAGCTCAATGCAGACAATGAGGTAAAGAATCCAACCTTTCCTGAAAAGAAGGTGAGGTAAACAAGGGGTCCTGAATGAAGGAGCAGAAGAGGTATGGATGCGATCAGGTCGATAAATCCGTACTCCTTTGTCATATATTTACCAGCTCCTCCTTTTCGGCTCGCACGGCAGAGTCTTGCTATGAACTCAGCGGTAAAGGCAATATCAAATCCAAAACCGGCAAGCAAAAGGTATTTTCTGAGAGTGACAGAGTAGTTCATGAATGCTGAGAACTCTTCTGAGAATGTCTGCAGAATAACGAGTACAATGAGAACAAAAAAAAGAGGTTCGAAGAACCTTCCCAGATAACTTTTCTCATTCATTTTTATAAGCTCCCTTTTATAGTTAAGTTCTCTCTTACCGGGTTATCAGAATATCTATTAGTTCCCTTGGAAACCTAAGTTTCGGATGCTGGTATGATGTAAAAAACTCTGTTTGACTTTTGGCATAATCGAATAGTTCTCTTATAGTAATGAAACCATCAATATTAGTATCGGCATTCCTGTTCTTTAAACCTGCAAGGATAAAGTAGGAAAAAGCCCCATGCTGTAATGAGTCAAATTCAAAGGAGTCCTCATGTTCGTCAGAAGCAGTCATGACAGGTAATTTCAAAACATCGAGATCTCCATTGGTTCCAGACCCTTTTATATCCATGACATGAACATACCTAGCCTGTGCTTCACCACCAGTACCAAGCGCCATGTTTATAAAACCGCCGCTGTTACACGAGTCGAATATAAACACTCCCTTT
>CP070841.1:3002796-3031409 GCA_020342115.1 Spirochaetota bacterium | reverse complement strand
GCGGATTTCTACGCGTCAACCGCAACAGAGGGAATAAATATTATTAAAAAAGTTTTTGGAGGAGAGTAGCATGAAAGCAAAGCTCCAGGTTCTAGGTAAAGACGAGCTCGATACAATCTATGGAACAGCACTCGATATTCTGGAGAAGATCGGTGTCAATATCGAAGATGAAGAAATAGTTGCGCTCTTAAAAAAGAATGGATGCAAAATAGGTGAAAACAACATCGTATACTACCCAAAAAGCCTCATCGAAAGATGCCTCCAATCCACACCTAATAGGGGGGGCACTACAGTCCTATGCGGAAGAGACCATACCAGGGATATGGTCATAAGCAATAACCAGGAATATCCGTATGTCATGGCACATGTATTGATGAACTACTACGATGGAAAAACAACTACTTACAGAACCCTTACAAAGGATGACATAAGGAAATTCGTGACAATTGTTGATCATATTGAAAGTATAAACGGAGTATGGATGTGCACGCTGATGCCAGAGTTTGATAAGCTCTACTCCTACTGCGAATATGAGCTTGCTATCAGAAATACAACGAAACCCGTGTGCGTCTCTAGTTTTGAACCTGTTGCCATCCCGCCTGCCTATGAGCTCGCAAAGGAGCTCGCAGGTGGAGAGGACGCACTTAGAAAACGGCCCCTCACTGTTGCATACTGTGAGATCTCACCACTCACATGGAACAAGTACGGATGCGATATGCTCAAGGCAACGGCAATGCCTGGAATACAGCCTGTAATCACAGTAGAAACTCCCATGGGAGACACAGGACCTGCTACATTTGCCGGGAACATAGCACAAAAGATCGCCGAGCTGTTTAGCGGGCTTGTTATTGTACAGCTCCTGTCTGAGGGCCTCCCGGTTCTATTTGTTGTTCCTCTCGAAGTCTTTGATATGAGAACTGCACAGATATGCCTTGCAAGCCGCGGGGACTATGTATGGGCCTGTGCTGTAGGTCAGCTTGAAGAGTATCTTGGTATTCCTATAATATCTCCAATATCACCTGACTCAAAGCTCCTTGATATGCAGGAGGCATATGAGCTAAGTTTTTCACTCATACCGAGGATTCTCGGAGGAAATAAAGCAACCGTCATCCATGGTCTCGATCAGACTCATGCAATCAACAATGAGCTTCTGCTCCTCATGGACGAGATGATCATCTCTGTCAGGCGTATGTCTCAGGGCATCGAGGTAAATGATGATACCCTTGCCTTTGATGTACTGAAGGAGGTTTGCAGCAAAATCGAAAAGGGAAGAAGGATGGGTCATTTCCTCAACCAGACTCATACCCTGAACTGGTACATTAAAGAGCATCTTCCGAGAAGGGACAATATCATCGACAAGCACAACCGCGAGAAGTGGATACAGAATGGATCAAAATCATTCTTTCAGAGAGCCGTTGAAAAGGTAGAGCAGATTCTCAAAGAGCATGAACTGGAACCTCTTCCGCCTGAAATAGAAAAAAAGATAAGTGAAATACACAAAAAATATAACATCCCCGATCTCAACACTTAAACCATATCTTGAATATGAAGCAGGGGAGCAAAAATATCATGCTCCCCCATATTTTTACTACATTGGAATCATAAACCGGCTTCCATAAGGGCCTGTTTCAGTCCCCTGGGTATCGGGGTTCGCTTGGTCAAAGCCCATGCCTCTCTTACATTGTCCTTTGAAACTGCCATTATCGGGCCAACTGCATACTCGGGACCTTCTTTGCCGAGTATTCCATAGCAGGCCTGTATCACAGCATCAACACCGATATTGTATGTCATATCCTCACCGGCACCGACAATATTCCCACCGCTGACCATGTTCACCAGGGTAGGCTCATCGATGTCATTTGTGACAACTTTGATGTCTGACCTTCCCACATCCATACATGCTGAAGCTATCGGCAGAGCCGAGGAAACATAAGTGGTGTAGAATCCTTCTACCTCTGGGTACCTCTGTATGATCGCTGCTGCAACATCTCCAGACTTTTCCCACTCAATGAACTGCTCATCGGCAAGCACTTTAATACCAGGGAACTTCTTCTTTATGGTTTCTCGAACAAGGTCATCTGAATACTGAGTGAACCAGTATTCGACTCCCCACGTGACAAGAGCAATTTTTGAGTTTTTCCCGATCTCAATACCTACTAGATCGGCAGCAACGAGTCCGCGGTCGTGGCAGTTTGCAGTTGTAATCCCGATATAGTCCTTACCGTGTACATACCCATCGGGCTGGTTTGACACAAAGGAGAGTTTTATGCCGGCATCTATAGCAGGCCTGAAGGCAGCCGCAGAAGTAACCGGCTCTATTGGCACTGAAATAATCACATCCGGTCTTAGCGGTAGTACAGTCTCGACATCTGATGCCTGTTTTCCGGGATCATAGTTTGCATCTGTTTCAGCAACAATCTCGAGGTTAAAATAATTACATGCATCAATGATGCCCTGCCGCCATGCGGCAATGTAATCCCCTGTCATTACATGCCACACGATAGCGACCTTGTAATTTCCAGTTTTGATCTTTTGAACCTCTGATCTGGTGAGTACAAGGCTATCCTTTGACCACGTTACCTTTTGCCCGGTTGGCCCTCGAAAAGAAGGAGGAATATCGCCAACATACTTCATGTAACCTTCCCTTACCTTCAGGATCCATGGATCAATCTCATCGCCGCGTTCATCTTCGACTACAACCTCCTCCTCAACCATCTCCTCAGCTTCATCTTCTTTTTCCCCAGCTACCATGATTGCAGGCACAAATAGAAGAAGAGCGCTAAAAATAAGTAATAATTTTTTCATTTCACACCTCGAAAGTGTAATTATATTGATATTCTAAGCAATAATTGGTAAGATAGCTTTACCTTGCGGTTATCATAGAATAATCATTATAATCTGTCAACAGGATTTAATGAGAGATCAAACAGGGAGACAGAATAATGAATAACAAAGTGTGGATCAGGAGCACCATTGAGCATAAAGAAATAGAGTGTGTTCCGTACAATTTCTTCTTCACACCTCAGTCTCAGAGCCTCCTCGAAGAATACTATAAAACAGACGATCTTTTTAACCAGCTCAATCTCCCACTTCGTTTTGCAATGCCGAACACCATCAAACCTATTTACGCACAGCCTGAGGAGTATGGGGCGACTTTGAAAGATGAGTTCGGGGTATTATGGAGTGTGAATCCGATCGACCGTGGGGCTCCAATTGGTCCGAGTCTTCCTGAACCCGATCTTGCAAAATTTACATTTCCTGATCCTCATGATGGGTACCGGTTCGAAGGACTCGGCGACTGGTGCAGGGACAATGCCGAACACTACACCATCATGATTGTCGGAGATCTCTGGGAACGTGCAACCTTCATGCGCGGTATGGAGAATCTCCTTCTCGACCTATCAATTAACCCGGGGTTTGTAGAAGCTCTCCTTAATGGCCTTACAGATTATATTATCGAGACAATGCATATTCTCTCTGATCGCTTTTCTTTTGACTCCATAGGGCTGAGTGATGATTACGGATCCCAGCATGGGTTGCTCATGTCTCCGGAAGCATGGATACTCTTCATCGAACCATGTCTTGTTCGGATTTTCACTGCTGCCAAGAAGTCCGGTTACGAGATTTTCCTCCACAGCTGTGGAAATATAAGCTCTGTTGTAAATCGGCTTATCGACATAGGACTCGATATTCTGCACCCAATTCAGCCCGAGGCAATGGATATTTTAAAGTTGAAAAAAGAATACGGTAACGATATAACTTTCTGCGGCGGCATCAGCACACAAAAGCTTCTTCCACTTGCCACACCGGATGAGATCCGCGAAGAGGTACAAAAAACTAAAGCGGTTATGGGAAAGGGAGGAGGTTATATATGCGATGCAGGCATAAACATCCTAGCTGATGTACCGTTGGAGAATATCATCGCCTTTATAGAAGCTTCTATGCAATAGAATAATTAATATATAAGGAGTAGACATGATCGTTCCAGATACAAAGGAAAACCTAAATCAGTGCATCTGTACGAAGTGCCCGACATATGTACAGTGTATGAAGGATAAGAGCGAGGGCCTCTTCTGCGCACGAGGCAAGAGTGCTTGCAAAATCGAGGAGGAAGAGTGCATATGTATGGACTGCCCTGTTGATACAGAGTACAAACTGACTGCGAGACTGGATCTGATGGAGAAAAAGATATTAAAGCTTAACCAGTTCTACTGTATCAATGGCCCGGCGGGTTCAAAGAAGTAAGCCCCATGCCGTAGTAACTAGAAACAACTAGAATAAAATCAATCACATAAATATAGCGCTGATAAGATGCTTGAAATACCAATTAAAAATCCAAAACCTGACTTTCAAAACCTGGTAGATGTATTGTACGGCGATAAAACTCCGGAAAGGGTGATTTGTGCAGAGCTACTCATCGATGAAGAGGTAAAGAGGCATATCATAAAAAATTATTTTAATGAACTAAATGTACCTCCTCCGAGTGCACAGCGATTCGGCAGTACAGGTTCTGACAACACTAGAGACTCTAAAGAGTATACAGCCGCATACAAAAACTACCATCGTCACCTCATTGATTTCTACTGTAGAATGGGATACCATTTCATTCCTGACCTGGAATATTACCTCAATTTTTCATCACTCAACAGCGTATCCAGAGTCGGAAAGGATACTGCCCTGCTCTCCAGAGGTGAGAGGTATTGGGCCGAGGAAGGCATAGGAATGATTCAGAGCTGGGATGACTTCGAGCGATTTCCATGGAACCGGGCAAGGGAGATGCTCTCCTACTATGGTGAGCACCTACAATTCATGAGCAAAAACCTGCCTGATGGTATGAAAATAGCCGCACAGGCTGCGCTGTATGAACCCGTAATGGAGTGGCTGCTTGGGTACGAAGGCTTGTTCTATGGAGCTCATGACCAGCCTGACCTCGTGGAAGCTGTATTCAACATCTATGGTCAGCTCATCTACGATTCATATGTCATTGCAGCATCTGTTGAGGGAGTGGGAGTCATCTGGCATGGTGATGATCTTGGTTACAAGACAGCCACCCTACTCTCCCCCGAACTTTTAAGAAAATGGGTCTTTCCCTGGTTCAAGAAGTTCGGTGAGATTGCCCATAAAAACAATAAACCATTCTGGTATCACTGCTGCGGAAACAAGTATGAAATAATGGAGGACCTTATCGAGGATGTTCAAATTGATGCGCTCCATGCATTCGAAGATACCTGCAGCCCTATAATTGATTATAAAAATAAATACGGTCAACGCATTGGCCTTATTGGAGGCATCGACATCGATAAGCTTACAAGGCTAAATGAAGAGGCTCTTCGAAATTACGTACGTGAAGTACTCGATACGTGCATGCCCGGTGGCAGGTATATATTCGGTTCAGGCAACTCAATATGCAACTTTGTACCGGTCGAGAACTATCTGATTATGCTCGATGAAGGTTCCAAATGGGGTTAGTTAATGTTTGAAAGAGTGCTCTACGCATTTAGATGTGAAAGGTAATTTTTTAACAAGAATCAACCGCCATCTAATGGAGGATGTAAAAATGAATACAGATTCTGTTATAGAAGCAGCTTTAAAAAGGGCTAAAGAGCTCGGTATTAATAAAATCGTTGTTGCTTCGAGTACTGGAGCAACAGCCGAAAAACTCATGGACTGCGGGCTCGATGTTGTGTGTGTGACCCACCAGATAGGCTTCCAGAGACCGGGTGAAGATGAAATGGCACAGGGTATGAGAGAGAAACTTCAAAATAAAGGTATAACACTCCTCACCACCACACATTTCATGGCAGGTATCGACCGGGCACTAAGGATGCAGTTTCAGGGAGTCTATCCGTCTGAGATTGTGTCAACAACCCTCAGGATGTTCGGTCAGGGACCAAAGGTCTGCGTCGAGATATGCATCATGGCCTGTGATGCAGGGCTCGTGGAACCAGGCAAAGATGTGGTTGCATTGGGAGGGTCCGGAAGTGGAGCTGACACAGCCCTCGTTATTACTCCGGTACACTCACAGGACTTCTTTAAAACAAAAATACGCGAGATTATAGTAAAACCCCGCGACTTTTAAAAGTACTCAAAAGTACACGCCTGTCCCCTGTGGATAACTTTTCCGAACATGGTAACATGAGCTATTCTTATATTTCTGTGAATATCAGCCACAGCCTATTTGCCATGCAGCATGTGCTCCGGAATTTATTGCATGATAGATCTTATCGCACTTCACACAATCACCGATCAAAAAAACCTCGATCTCAGGATTAGCAGCGTTTAACTTTTCTCTGAAATCCCTGCTCAGCGCACTCAGCGGTCTGAATCCAGCAGAGAGAATAATGGTATCAGCTTGCACGAACTCCCTATCACCCTTCTCATTCACAGTAACAAGCCCCTTTTCGTTGATCTCTACTGTTTTATGTCCACTCTTCATCTCCACACCCGCCTTCTTCAATTCCCAAAAAAGCACAGACCTGTTAACAGGAGGTTCATCTGCAAGTATCTCATCCTCTTTGAGCAGATCAACTATCCTAATTTTGACGGATGGCAGTTTCTGAAATAGATGAAGAGCTACCTCACAGCCAACAAATCCCGCACCTATAATTACTGCACTCGAACCTACTTTTTCATACAATCTGCCAGCTAACAGATCAACTGCATTCAAAACCTTTTTCGACGACAAACCCTTGATATCAGGAAAAATCGGCTCTGAGCCGAGTGCCAGAATAACTGCATCCGGTTTTTCCTGTAGCACTTTCTCCGGTGTTGCTTCATTACCTGTTTTGACTTTAACACCGCTTTCTGATAAAAGACTCTCATAAGATTTCAGGAGCTTGCGGTATTCAACCTTAAAATCTGGTATCCCTGCAAGCCTCAGGTAGCCCCCAACTTCTTTGTCTTTTTCAAAGAGCACGACACCATGCCCTCTTCTGTCTGCGGTGACAGCTGCTTCCATACCGCCAGGGCCTGCTCCTACAATACACACTTTGAGAGATTTATCAGCCTTTTCTCTTTTATATTGTGCATATCTTCGTTCTTCACCTACGTACGGATTTACCGAGCACTTGACAGATTGCTGGGTCATTACCCTCTTATAACATATATTACATCTTACACAATACATGATGGGTCTGTTCTTTTTTGCCTTATTAGGCCATTCAGGATCAGCAATTAGTGCCCGGCCCAGGGCTATCATATCGGCTTTCCCTTCACTCAGTATCGATTCTGCATACTCCGGATCGGTTATGCCTCCGGTAGCAATTATGCATTTACTCTTTACACCTTTTTTTATCTCACCCGCAAGAGGCACCAGAGGCTGTTTTATGTAAACCGGCGGAACAGATGGGTAATCACACTCCAGTAATCCGGGCAGAGTTGTTGAAAATGCAGAAACATGGAGGTAATCTAAAACACTATGTGTATCTAGAAACTGTGCAACCTCCTTTGCATACTCTAAGTCGATTCCCCCCTCAAGGTGCTCATGAGCGCTGAATTTCAATCCAATGATGAAATCCTCTCCACACTGATCCCTTATCGACTGGCTGATTTTTGTTACAGCTCTCAACCGCTTTTCAACACTGCCCCCGTATTCATCGTTTCTCCTGTTCGCATGAGGTGATACGAATTGCCCAAGAAGATAGCCATGAGCGGCATGAAGCTCCACTCCGTCACAGCCTGCTTCATAAGCCCATACCCCGCTCCTGATGAACAGTCCGATTACCTCCTCTATGTCTTCTACTGTCATCTCCCTGGGAACTTCAGGATACATCCTGCTCTTAATACTCGAAGGAGCCATAGGATCATTTAAAACATAATTCTTAGGCGCCTTCCCCCCGAAATGAGATATCTGTACCAGAAATTTCGCTCCAAAAACCTTGACCGCCTCCGCTGTCCTGCTGATACTGGCCATCTGGTCCCTATCGAACAGACCCAGAGTCATGTAGTGGTATCGCTTATCGACAGCTGTAAATTCAGAAACAACTAAACCTGCTCCTCCCTTTGCCATAGTCTCATAGTAATCGGTGTACTGGGAAGACATTCTGCCATAATGATACTGGCTATCGAGACCTATCCCGGCAGGAGCGACCATGATTCTATTTCTGATCTCCTGGTTGGCAAGTGTAATGGGTGAGAAAAGGGTATTGTATTTCATTTTTATTCCTTAAGGATATTATTTGAAGTGATTTTTTATAACAATATTTGATTTTTAAGAATGTCTTACCTCGGATGCTCCCACAATCCAAAAGCCATACATACAAAAGCTTCCATATGATAAATCACTGATAGGTTCAAAATTGCTTTCAACTATGGTTTTACTCAATCACTCCTTTAATGCTCCAGCAAGAAGGCCCCTTGTAAAGTATCTCTGACCTACGAGAAATACGATTACCATGGGAACCGCTACAAAGAAGGCCCCTGCCTGGATTAGGACAGGGTTGAGTGCATACCTTCCTCCAACCAGATGCAGGGAAACGGCAATGGTTCTCATTCTATCCAGTCTTAGAAACATCATCGCAATGAGAAGATCGTTCCATACCCATAAACTGTTGACAATAACAAGTGCTGTAATAATTGGTCTGGAGAGAGGCATAATTATCCTGAACAAAGTCTGAAACCTGCTGCAGCCGTCGATGCTCGCTGCATTTAAAAGCTCATTGGGAATCGAATTGAAAAAACCGGTCAAAAAGAATATGGAAAACGGCAGCATGAAAGATGCATACACAATACTCACCCCCGCATATGTGTCCAGGAGTTTAAGTTTTGACATCAATGCAAAAATCGGGATGATGACAATCATAATGGGTATGCTGGAGAGCGAAACGGTCAGGCTCAAGATGAACTTCCTCCCCTTGAAATCCATTTTCGAGTATGCGTATGATGCAAACACAGACACGATAATTGTAAGTCCTATTGAAGCAATTGTTACTATAGCACTGTTTAAAAATCCCCTGAAAAACTTATGCTTTTCAATAAGTACACCAAAGTTCTCAACTGTCCAATCTTCAGGGGGCGCATAGAGATTCTCATAGTACTCATTATTCGTTTTGAATGCAGTGACCGTCATAAAATAAAAGGGGAAAAGAGCTATGACAGAAAAAATTATTAAAATAATATGAGCGGGAATCCCCCTGAAATTCAACTTCATAGCACTCACCTTTCCTCAAGTAAACTGGTTCTGAACCTAAACTGAAAATAGATAAATATAAATATCGTTATAAATAGAAGAATAGACAGGGCAGAAGCCATACCCACCTGATACTTCTTGAAGGCCAGGTTATAGATCTGAAGCTCGAGTATGGTGGTAGAATTACCTGGCCCCCCCTTTGTCATCACAAAAACATAGGTGAACATCCAGGCAAATACCATCATAATGTTGTATATTACATAGAAATTGATGATCCCTTTTAGCTGTGGAATCGTTATATGAAAAACAGTTTGCAGCCAGTTCGCACCGTCAATTTTTGCAGCTTCGTATATGCTCTCATCAATATTGCGTATTCCGGCTGAAAACAGGATGATACCGAATGGCAGTTCTCTCCACAAAATAACAACTATAATTGCATATAAGGCGTACTGGGTCCTTCCGAACCAGTCCTTTGCCAGCATTCCCAGTCCAATTTTTGTCAGCATCAAGTTTATTATGCCGTCAAAGCGAAGCATTCTGCTGAAAACCACCCCCACTACAACAATAGATATAATATAAGGAGCAAACATGAATGTTTGATAAATCTTTGCTCCCCTTATTTTTCCTGATAGGATAACTGAAAAGAATATCGATAATACGAGCAACATCGGGATGAGCATTAGCAGTTTTACATTATGCCACGCTGCAGCACGTGTTAAAAAATCTTTGGTCAAGAGAAAGATATAATTATTAAACCCATAGAATACGCTTTTTCCGCCATCAAATGATGTTCTATAAAAACTCTTGACTAAATTCTGGATCATTGGAAAAACAAAGATAAGCGATAAAAAGACCATAGATGGCAGTATATAGAAATAAGGTCCATATTTTTTTGAAAAGTTATTATTCATTATTCCTCATAATATAAACATAGCAACGGCACTATACCGTTGCTATGTTTTTATACTTATATGAGCCCGCTATTATTTAATTCCTTGGGACCATATCTTGAATTTTTCAAGGGCCTCAGGATTCATCTCACGCCAGCGAGCTGTAGCATCTTCAGTCATCTGGGCAGCTTCCTTGGGAGTAAGATCCCCGGCTACAAGTAACTGTACTGCTGGAAGATATCCTTCATCCATCACAGCAAAAGGCATCAACGAGCTAGTCATCCACATTCCACGCTTGAATCCTGCATCCATACTTTCAGCCATCTGCTTCTTTAAAGGATCCTTTATCCTGCTCATATCTAACCTATCATCAGGGGGAATGAATGATGCGTTCAACATATCAACCATAAGATTCATTGCCTCCTGAGAGTGCCAGAATTTGAGAAAATCAGCAGCCAGTTCTTTATGCGGTGACCAGCCGGTGATGAAATAGGAGTAAGGCATCAATACTTGATAGTCAATTGGCTCATTGGTGAGTGTCGGAAGATTCATAATACCGACCTTGTCTCTGCCAAGCTCATCTATCCATGTTATTGCGCTCATCATAGGCAAGTAGGTTATGGTTCCACCCCCGGCTCTCCACTCCTGCCAGGATTCCCCAAGTTCGAGAGATGCTGCTGCTGGATGAAAATAGCCCTTATCCTTCATTTCTTTAGCCTTTGTAAAGGACCACATTGCATCCGGATCTGTCCATGAACTTTTACCTGTTATCATTTCCATGAGCTCCGCCGATGTCATACTCTGGTAGACAAATAAGAACGACCAGGCGTCAGGGCCCCATCCTTTAAAACCAAGAACAAATGGAGCGTGGCCTGCCCTCTTCAGCTTTTCGCAAGCATTCATAAACTCTTTCCAGGTTACAGGCGGTTTTTCCGGATCGAGTCCAGCATCTCTGAAATGATCCTTGTAATAGACCATCACAAACATGTTGCCGGCCATATCACTTGCCCAGACTTTGCCGTCGTATGTGGCGAAGCTTCTACCTGTCCAGTGACTCATCTCTTCATCACTTACATAGTCAGAAATCGGCGCTACATTACCAAGCCAAACCTGCTCAAATTGTGTGACACCACCCCATAATGTTGCAATATCGGGACCGGATTGAACCTCTGTAGCAGCCATAAAATCGGGAACAGTTTCTGCAGCCGAATGATGAGAACGAGCAATGGTAACATTCGGGTTCTTGCTTGTATACGCATCACAGAGAGCATCTATATATTTCGACAACCCAGGCGCATCTTCTTCCCCGTACCACCAGAATACCAGCTCAACGGGTTCCTCCTTTGACATAGCCTCAGGCTCGGCCTCTTCCTTATCTGATGCAAATAATAAAGCTCCAGCAAACGATACTATTACCAATGGTACGATAAAAAACAATAGAAATTTCTTCATTTGTTACCTCCATTTAAAACTAAAAGTTTTTGATGTATACTCTTGGTAATAACTGCACTATCACCCCCTTTCAACTGCCAGCATATATTTTTTTTGTGTCTTTTGCTTGAAAACTACTGGTATTAGGTTTTTATCCCATTCCTCATACTATTGTTAATATGTTTTTACAAAAGTTGTATAAAAACATCAGATTACCATATAATATACTGTTATTATTGTCAAGAATTTTCTAAAATAAGGCAGTAAGACAATAAACCTGCCCTAATAAAGCATTAATTTTGGTTTGGCTGCAACACCTTTATTTTTAAACGGCTGGGAAGCAGTGAGGCAGTGTTCGCCTGGACTAGTGGCTGGAAATCCGCATGGAATGGCCAAGTATGCTGAAGTAGAACATTTTCAGTCTCCACTGAATATGATTACTGCTCATAGCGGCATCAAATCTCATAGTAATGGCAGCTTCACGGGCCTACCAATTTCAGCAGATTTAATGAGTGCAAACGCAACTTCATGAACCTTCAATCCGAAATCCAGCCTGATCCTGCTATCGATATCCTGGTCAATATCCTTGATAAAAGCATCGATTGCCGCTGAAAAAGCTTGCTGGTAAGCTTCTCCAATATCAATCGATGAACAGTTAAACGTCTGGTAACCTTCCTGGCCTGTAAAAAACTCTTTAGTGTAAAATTTATCATTTAATATTGAACCCTTAGTTCCATGAATCATTATATTGAAAAAGAAAGGGCTAGTTACCTCAAGGCTCGCGCCTGTTCTGCCAATAGCACCATTTCTAAATTTCACCACAGACGCATAAGTTGGTGCATATTCAAAGTCCTGCCTGTGTCCCCGTGTTTCATAGCAAAAGACTTCTTCAACATCCCCGCCAATACTCATCATAGCCCCTATAGCATGACAGCCGCTTATCAGTGATGCTGCACCCCCACCCTTTTTGGTATAGGGACCCGGGTCCCATGTCCAGGCCGTCCACTCAGGACCAAGCTCATACCAGTAATCAGTTTCTACAAAATAAACTTTACCTATACCCCCTTTTTCAATGAGGCTCTTTATGCATAAAAACTGATCGTAATATTCTATTACAAACCCAACTACTGTTTTTACATCGTACTTTGCCTTCTCATAATAATTCTTTATCGATTTCAAATCTTCCAGCGTATGGGCTATGGGCTTTTCTGCAAAGAAATGTTTCCTAGCATCAATTGCTTTTTTTATTTCATCCACTCTTAAGAAGTTTGGTGAACACATGGAGATTATATTTATGTCATCTCTTTCAAGCAGCTGATCATAACTATCAAGAATCTCACAGTCCAGATTGAACTTAGCTCGTGCAGCCCGGGCACTTTCTTTTTTCCTTGATGCGAGTGCCTTAATTTCAGTCAGAGGATTTCGAATATACCCTTTTATATGTTCCTGAGCGACATCCCCGATCCCGAAAATACCCACACCATATTTGTAATTCCCTCTACTCATATCTATTTCCTTGTATACCTTTTGAAATTATAATAAATCATAAAAAGTAAATGGTATACACATAGTTACTGATAATGATCCCAATCTTCTTGACAAAATATTGTTCCGAAGTAGTATATTGGAAATGAGAGGAAATGTATTTTGTGATTAGAGATTCAAACTGCATTTGAGAGCTTTACTTTATTGCAGTACAGATATTTTTTATAAAGCGTCCTATCAACAGGAGGTAACGAAGTGCAGAAGTATGCTACAAGAATGGGAGATGGTTTCCGGGTTGAGCTCACTGAAGATGAGATAAAACAAGATATTGAAGAGGGCACAAATGATGCGTCCGAAAAGGGAAAAATCGAACCGCTTTCAAAGGATGCCCAAAACAGGCTTTTAGAAATATTTAAATGCCCTGATAAAAGCGTGGGTGTTGAAAGAGGGAGTGAAGTAATTCTCAGCTACGACAGCGGTACTACCAAATTCAAAAGGGCAAACGTTTCTGTGAGCAAGATACAGTCGTTGCAAATCTACGAAAGATTAATCGGAGCGGATACACTTGAGCTTGCACACATTGATTACAGCTTCAAACCGGTAAAGCCTATTGTAGTTTTCGAGCAGCCTATTCTTGAGCAGGCCCTGCTTATGACAATACCCCCTTTATTTTACGGCGCTATGCCGAATCTGGGGCTTTACAGCCAGCCGGATGGTCCCTGTGAAAATCCGGCTGACCTGCTGCCTAAAGGGAAGATTTCCGAGGCCAGGGAATCGTACGAAAAACAGATAGAATACGCGGTCAAGGACATGGTGTATGTTGGTGGTCAGATGTATGAAGCTGGTGCTGATGGCATAAATTTTGACACAACCGGTGCTGCAGGCGATGCTGAGTTTCTTGCAGCATTGAAAGCCGTTGAAATATTGAGGGAGAAATATCCCGCGATGTGTATCCAGATGGGTATGGCAGGAGAGTTCGTGCTTGGAATGCACGGTGAGCTTTACTATGATGACACTAGACTAGCCGGGCTTTACACACATGGGCAGCTTGAACTTGCACAAAAAGCTGGCGTCACCATATTCGGACCAACCGTGAATATCGTCACTGGCAAATCGCTTCCCTGGAACATCACACGGGCTGTTACTTTTACAAAGGCATGCACAGATATTGCCACAATTCCCATTCATGCGTGTATGGGAATGGGAGTGGGGGGTGTTCCACTGACACTTTCACCACCTGTTGATGCGCTCACGAGAGCTTCCAAGGCCATGGTGGAGATCACCAGACTGGACGGGTTGTAGGTGGGAGTGGGAGATCCTTTTGGCATGGCCGTGTCTCATGGCATTGCCTCTGGCATGGGCGGAATACGGACCGCCGGAGATCTGGTAGCCCGTATGCAGATGTCCAGAGGAATGAAGATCGATGATGCCAAGAAGTACGTGGCTGCCAAGCTGGGAATATCAGTTACTGATATATCCGACCCTGCAGTTATGAGCGAAATACGAGAAGATAAGGATTTAGGAAGGGTAAATTGTGTCCCCGGTGTGGCCAAGGGGATTGATGCCAAGTTCCGAATTGCAGAGCTGCTGGAAATAGAGATAAACTCTGTTACTATATTCAAAAACCGGATCAGTAAGGGATTTTAATTCTACTGAGTGAGCATTCCGATAGCATCATTCTGATGAATGTTTTTAGAATATTGAGTTAACTGACAACAGGGTGCTGAAGTCGCAATAAGTTATGAAAAATAACAGTATAACTGGAGTGTGAATATCCGGTGATAGACTGGACTGTAACTCAGAAGCAGCGTTTAAAGGAGTTAAACGCTTCATCAGATATACAGGATGCCGTCTTTTCCAGAAAAAAAGAGAGAGACGGGGCTTTTCGTGAGCAGGAAAAAATTCTTGTGAAAGCTGGAAAAAATCGGCTGAATTCGCTTCGCAACAACAGCCGGCGCCCTGCTCTGTGCGAACTGGAATCAGAGCTTGTAAAGGTACTGGTTGATGCAGGTTTTATCCAGGTTGTTACTCCGATTATTATATCGCAAAATTCTCTCGCCAGGATGTCGGTTACAGAAAAATCGTCCCTTTATAAGAAAGTCTACTGGGTGAGTAGCAATCAGTGTCTGAGGCCTATGCTGGCTCCAAACCTTTATCATCTTCTAAAACAGCTTAGCCGCCTGTGGGAAAAGCCGATCCGGATTTTCGAGGTGGGTCCCTGTTTCCGGAAAGATAGTGAGGGCAGCGCTCATATCAGGGAATTTACCATGCTGAATCTTGTTGAGTTAGGTTTGCCTGAAGAAAAATGCCCGGAAAGGCTGGAGGAACTGGCCGATCTTGTCATGAGGACGTCCGGCATTGCAGACTATTCACTGGCTCACGAGCAATGCGATGTTTACGGTAAAACAGTCGATATTGTGGCCGGGTTAGAGGTTGCATCCGGGGTCACCGGACCGCACAAGCTCGATACGCGATGGGGAATTTTTGATCCCTGGGTGGGTCTTGGATTCGGTCTTGAAAGGCTCTGCCAGGTAAGGGAGGGGTATGCAAACATCAGTCGGGTGGGAAGATCACTGAACTACCTGGACGGTGTGAGGCTCAATATTTAATATTAAATGCGAGAAAAGAAATGGACAGAGAAAAATTATTCAAGGATGCTCAGGACATAATTATTAAGTGTGATAATGACAGGGTGGAAGAAGTTGCAAAGCTTGCACTGTCTGAGGGCATTGAACCCCTTGAAATGATAAATGAGGGTTTTCGTGTCGGTATTACCAAAATGGGAGACCTTTTTGAAAGGGGTGAAGTATTTCTGCCCGAACTGATACAATCAGCAGAAGTAATGAAAAAGGCGACTGATATTCTAATGGAATCGCTCCCAAAAGGCATAGACACAAAAAGAGGAACTGTAGTAATAGGCACTGTTCAGGGTGATATTCATGATATTGGCAAGATACTGGTAGTCACGATGCTCCAGGCAAACAGTTTTGAGGTGTTTGACCTTGGCCACGATGTAGAAACTGAAATGTTTATTGAAAAGGCGAAGGAGACAAACGCAGATATAATAGGGACAAGCTCGCTTCTGACCACAACAATGAAATATCAGAAAGAGCTTGAAGATGAGCTGAAAAAATCGGGATTAAAAGGAAAATTTAAAACGATTGTCGGGGGTGCCCCGGTTACCCAGAGGTGGGCGGACAGGATTGGTGCCGATGCTTATGCGGAGAATGCCTCAACCGCGGTACGGGAGGTGCAGTCACTGATGGGTAGTTAGGAGTAGAAGTCATTAAAGTGCTCTGTAGAGTGTGTTAAATACTATCTATGCAGATGAAGTATCTTTATGAAGAACCTTGATGTGATATTAGATAAAGCGTATAACAGGCAGGTTATATCCGATGATGAAGTTAAATTCCTCCTTGGCCTGAATGATGAAAAGGACCTAGCCGCACTGTATCTTACTGCCCGCGATTTAAAACAAAGATATTTCAGCAACAAATTATTCCTTTACGGTTTTGTATACTTTTCAACCTACTGCAGAAATGATTGTGCGTTCTGCTTTTACAGGGAATCTAACGGATCGAGCAGAAGGTACAGAAAAACAGTTTCTGAAGCAGTTGGATCAGCATACAGATTGGCTGATTCAGGAGTTCATCTCATTGATCTCACAATGGGAGAGGATCCTTTCTATTTGCAGAGTGAATCCGGTTTGAAAAAACTTGAAAGCCTTGTTACACAGGTAAAATCAACCACAAAGTTGCCCGTTATGATTTCCCCGGGACTATTATCTGTTGAATATCTAAGTGCTCTTTCTAAGGCCGGTGCAGACTGGTACGCGTGCTATCAGGAAACCCATAACCGGGAACTGTTTTCCAGGCTTCGCCTCGGGCAGGATTATGACAGGAGATTTCTGGCCAAACAGCAGGCGAGAGAGACTGGATTATTAATCGAAGAGGGCATACTCACAGGTGTGGGCGAGAGCAGAAGCGATATCGTTACATCGATGAAGGTCATGAAAGAGACGGGTGCGCAGCAGCTCCGTGTTATGAGTTTTAATCCGCAGGCAGGGACTCCGATGTCAGACCACCCAACACCGAACAGATTTCAAGAATTTAAAATTATTGCCCTGATGCGTCTTCTTTTCCCCCAAAAGCTGATACCTGCCTCATTGGATATAGACGGTGTAAAAAACCTGAAATACAGATTAGATGCGGGAGCGAATGTTATAACTTCTCTGATCCCCCCTTTAAGCGGTTTTTCAGGTGTATCTCAAGTTGAGCTTGACATTAACGAGGGATACAGGAGCGTTGACGGTGTGAAGCATGTTATCGATGAATCCGAACTGGAAATTGCACCTGCTTCTGAGTATCTTCGCTGGATTACCGATGCAAAGAAAAAAGCTATTCAAAAAAGTACTATATGCGAAGCAGTTATATGAGGGTAGCTTTAATTGGAGGAAAATTACAGGGTATTGAGGCTTCTTATCTGGCTAAAAAAGCAGGATTTGAAGTGGTTCTCATTGATAAAAAACCGGACATTCCAGCCTGCTGGCTTGCTGATGAGGTACATACATACGATGTTATAAATAATGCAGAGGAGTGTTCAAAGTTACTCACTGAGACAGATTTAATAATTCCCACACTGGAAGATTATGCCACTCTCGAAGCCATCAATACAATGGCGAAGAAAATAGAGATACCTTACGCGTACGATGCCTCCTCTTACGCAGTATCTCAATCAAAGAACAAATCAAATGAGCTGTTTACCAGGCTAGAAGTTCCCATACCAGAAAACTGGCCAGACTGCGGTCTCCCTGTAATGTGTAAACCATCGTTTTCAAGTGGTAGCAGGGGCGTAAAAAAAATCACTACACCTGAAGACATGGACACCTTTTTAAAAGAGATAGGTAAAAAGAAAAGCAGCTGGTTGATACAGGAATATCTTGAAGGCACCTCCTATTCTTTAGAAGTTATCGGATGGCAAGGTAATTTTTTAGGAATCCAGGTTACAAAAATCGATGTGGATGACAATTATGATTGTAAAAGAGTCACAGCACCTTCGGGGATACCGGTTGATCTGGAAAAGGAATTGGAGGATATATCAGTAAAAATTGCCACAGCGCTTGATCTGCATGGTATCATGGATGTAGAAGCGATCCACACTAATGATGAATTAAAACTTCTGGAGATCGATGCGAGACTGCCAAGCCAGACCCCTACTGTTGTTTTTCATTCAACTGGGATAAACATGGTTGAACTTCTCACCAGCGTGTTCTGTAAAAACTCGATGCCCGAAATTATTGATGTAAAAAGCGAGGAGCCGGTTATATTTGAGCATGTAAAAGCCGCATCCGGCCTGTTAGAGTCTGGAGGTGAACATATAATGAGTGAGGCCGGGGCGTTGAAAAGCCTTGACAGTTTTTTTGGAGCTGAAGAGGCAATCACTGATTATCAGCCCGGCTGTAACAATTGGGCTGCCACCTTAATTATTAAGGGGAAGCATCTTGATGATGTCCGGCGAAAACATTCGTCAGTAATAAAAAATATAACTCGTTCTTTAAATCTGACCATCTCAGAAGGATTGAGACAGGAAATCAACTTCAGTTAGTTTTATCCGAGATACACTGTTTTTAAAGAGGTGAGAGTGGTATGACCCGTCTTACAAGTGAAATTGTTATTCCGCTAATTTCAGAGCTTGACCGGTATGACAGAGAGCTCAATAAAAAGACAGGAAAAAACCTCAAACAGATCGCGGCAGAATCTGTTGGTATAGATGTAGCCGAAATAGATGATATTGCTTCTTCTATATCAGCAGCCGTTATACCCATTACAGCCGATGGAGGGGTTATTGATGGCTTTGTAGATGCAGTACGGGCAATAATAAGCCATATGGGGTTTAATGCATTTGTAACGAAACAAAAAGATGTTTCGGGTCTTGCCGAAGGTGTAGAAAGAGGTGCGAAGATTGTGTTACTTGCCGATGATAACAGGTTTATTGCTGTCAATTTGAAGGAGTGCTTTGTTGCAGACAATTCGGAATCAACGGGAAAGGGATTCGTGACAGCTCTTAAACTTATGGCAGAAGATCTAAAAGAACGCAAGGTTCTGGTGATTGGCGCGGGAAAGGTGGGACTGAGTGCCATGTCCCGCTTGAAAGAGTACAAGGCTGCCATAGCTGTTTATGACATTGACATTTCAAAAGCCGAGAAAGCATCTGAACTTTTTGGGACCGTAATTCTGAAAGATTTAAACGATGTGTTTCGGCATTATCAGCTTATAATCGATGCGTCCCCGGCAAAAGGTATTTTAAAAAAGGAACATATCACTCCTTACACCATGATAGCCGCGTGCGGTTTGCCTTTAATCTTGGATACAGAGGCACTTAAATTGGTAAAAGAAAGACTTGTTCATGATCCGCTTCAGATCGGTGTTGCAACAATGTTTTTCAGTGCTCTATTTTGCCGTTAACCAAATTTTGCTCTTACCAAGGAGTCTAAAACATATGCAAACATGTTTTTATTTGCCGACTGATTTTGCCCTGGCTGTTGAACATAGGCAGATCTGCGGTTATATTAATCTAATGTAAAAAATATTTTGGATTCAAACCAAGGGGGGTTGATCGGAGGGATCGCATAGACCCTAAACCTATGCAGTCGGGTGCAACTCCCGGACTCCCCGAACAATGTTTTAACTGTGTGCTTTAAGCACTTCTTTCAAGGGTGACAGATAAATGAGTGAAAAAAAGCCTGCTAAAAAATATTACAGAAAACAGGTAACTATTTTAAAGCTCACACAAAAAATAAATCTTTGGCCTTCCAGAAAAGGTGTACTCCACGGTATCAAGAGTATAACGGAAATGGGAGAGTACGCCCGGCTGGTCACACACTGTAATAAGGATATTCTTATTCGCGATGGCGGAAATAGCCGTGCAGGCAGGTGGCTTCGTAACAAGTGGTATTTTGAAACTTGTAAGGAGTGCCGTATTCCCGACTGGAAACTTGAAAAATATTCTACGACCCAGTTCAGCAGAAGACGCGGGACACAGCTAAAGTGAAGGAACGACTATGCGTTTTTTCCCGTATTTAGAGTAACCAGTACGAATAAAGATTGTTAATACATCTGGTGGAAAATTAATCCGAACCATTGATCTATACTACACCGACAATAGCAGGAGGTGAGATTTGAAACGGACGCCGCATGCAGGTAAAAGACACAGCGGGGGGTTCAGCCTCGGTGTCTTCACTGAAGATGAGCTCAGCGAGATTCATCTGGCCACACTTGAGGTGCTCGAAAAAACAGGTGTGTTCGTGGAGTCTGAGGAGGCCCTGGAGGTTTTCGATGGCGGCGGGGCTGTGGTAGATACTAAGCGCAAGATGGTGCGCATTCCGCCTTATCTGGTCGAAGACGCGATTCGTTCAGCCCCCTCCAAATTCATTGCCGCAGGTCGTAACCCGGAAAGCGACGTAGTGCTGGAGTCCAACAGAGTGAGCTTCACGAATTTCGGCGAGGGGATCATGATCAACGACCCGTATACCGGCGAACATCGAGAGACACGCAAGGCCGACCTATCCAATGCGGCTATCCTGATCGACTATCTGGACAACATCGATGTGTACGAGCGATCCATGCTATCCCATGACGTACCGCACGAAACATCCCCTCTGCACAACGCAGAGGCTTCGCTGGTCAATACAACCAAACATCATTTTCTTTGCCCGGGCAACGGATTTCTGGGCCACAAGGTCGTAGACATGCTCGCGGCTATTGTAGGCGGTAAGAGGCGCCTTCGTGAACGACCACTTTTGACCTTTCTCACCTGCCCTGTTAGTCCGCTGAAGCTGGTGCGGGATTGCTGTGAGATCATCATTGAGGCGGCCAGAGCTGGAATCGGGGTCAATGTGCTTTCCATGGCCATGGCAGGCGGCTCAGCGCCGATCAATCTGGCCGGCGCACTCGTGACTCACAACGCCGAAGTGCTATCCGGAATCACTCTGAATCAGCTGGTATGCAAGGGCTCTCCGGTGGTCTATGGGAGCTCCACCTGCGGACTTGACCTCTTGTACACAACCGCTTCTGTGGGCTCTCCCGAGCTTGCCATGATCAGCGCGGCAGTGGCGTCGATAGCGAGGTACTACATGTTGCCTAGCTTCGTCGCCGGCGGGTAGGCTGACAGCAAGGTCGGCGACGCTCAGGCTGGCCATGAGAAGACCCTCACCGCTCTCTTACCGGCGTTGGCAGGTGCTAACGTAATCTACGGTTTGGGAATGCTGGAGATGGGACTCACCTTCGACTTCGGTCAGCTTGTGATGGACGACGACTTCGCCGGGATGATTAAGCATACAGTGCAAGGCATTCCGGTCAACGATGACACTCTATCTGTTGACATTATTCATGAAATTGGACCTTTCGGAGAGTTCGTCAGTCACGAGAATACTTACAAGCATATGCGGATCACTTCTCGTCCGAAACTGATCGACCGAATGCGCAGAGATGATTGGATGAGCAAGGGCGCCAGTGATATGTACCAGCGTGCAACCGAAGAGGCCCGACATATCCTGGAATCTCATAAACCTCCCAGGCTGCCCGAGCCGGTTGTGTCGGAGATTCAAGGAATCATCCGGGAGACAGAAGAAGAACTGGGCGTAGGAGACGGAAAAAAACGCAAACGTTGATAATAGGGTGTCTTGCTAAAAGACCACCCGGATCATCTACATTATAAGTGTCTTCCTAGCATAAGGTGAAAGGAAAAGTTACACTATTCCAAAATGATTCTTTACTAAAATACAGGTTTATACACTTGACCTTTTCTGCTTCTTGGTCATAATAAAGCAAATGCCTGGTGTAAGACACGTTAAAATAAAAAGTAATTAATACTTAGTTTCTGGTGAAGTTTCACCAGAAACTTGTAAGTTCTTGGTGGATACATTCTATACTTGTAATACGATCTTTAACAATTGTGTTATCCGTTTATCAGAGGATAACTTGAATAACCACCAAGAACTAAAGAAAAGGCCACTTTATGTTAGCGAACTATATTTGAAAAGGCCACGTAGAAACAGAGAGTCTTCTAATAGAAGAGATACTTCGCAATGAAAAATAACTACTCGAAGTTCGCTATAATAAAGCAGTGCCAGGATAAATTTAAAATACCAGTGGTTCTTTACAGTGAATCACTGAACGGCAATACAAGATCTGGGAGATCAAGGGGGAGGTATGAATTCAAAAGAGTTGAAAAAACTGGATCGCCAGCACGTCATTTACAGCTGGAAAGCTCAGGGCCAGGTTGATCCTATTGTGCTCGACCGGGCTGAAGGCATCTATATCTATGATATGGAAGGCAAACGATACATCGACGGCTGTGCAGGCCTGCTTAATGTGAATATCGGCCACAAAAACAGACACGTGCTGGAAGCAATGAAGGCGCAGATGGAAAAGCTCAGCTACGTGGGGCCCATGTTCGCCACCGAGCCCAAAGCCAGGCTTGCCGCTATGATCGCCGAGTTAACACCTGCAGATCTCGATTACGTGTTTTTTACGAATGCCGGAGCCGAGGCGGTTGAAAACGCAATTAAAGCAGCTCGCTGGTACACAGGCAGGCACAAAATCTATGCCCGCTGGCGAAGCTACCACGGTGCCACTGCTGGGGCCATCACCCTTACCGGAGATCCGCGCCGCTGGCCTGCGGAACCCGGCATACCTGGTGTCGTCCACTTTTTCGGACCTCACCCCTATCGCTGTCCTTTCGGCTCTCAGGACTCTGAGGAGTGCGGCGAAAAGACACTGGAAGTGCTTAAAACCCAGATCATGCTCGATGGTCCCAAGACCATTGCCGCCATCTTCATGGAGCCCATAGTCGGAACCAACGGCATCATAATTCCTCCGCAGAATTTCATGACAGGGCTTCGGCAGATATGCGATGAAAACGGAATCATGCTGGTTATTGATGAGACAATGGCCGGCTGGGGTCGGGCGGGTAAATGGTTCGGGATTGAGCACTACGGTATCGTTCCCGACATCATTACCACAGCCAAGGGAATCACATCAGGCTACATTCAGCTTGGCGCCATGATCTGGAGCAAGAAAATCTGGGATTACTTTTACGATCACCCCTTCACAGGCGGTCTGACCTACGCCGGTCATGCCCTTGCATGTGCCACAGGAATCGCAAATATCGAGGTCTACAAAAAAGACAAGCTGATTGAAAATTCGGCGAAAAATGGAGAGTACCTCAATAGCAGGCTCCAGGAGCTCAAGGAAAAGCATCCTTCAGTGGGAGATGCCCGCTGCAAAGGTCTCTGGGCATGTATCGAGCTGACATCTGACAAAAAAACCAGGGCTCCTCTGGCAGGATTCGCGGACTCGGTGAAGAATGTTTCTGTGGGATTGACAAAGATATTCTATGAACATGGCCTCTATCTGTTCTCTAAATGGGACTATATCTTTATCTCTCCGCCTCTGATCATTACACAGGAACAGATAGATGATATGATAGCTGCTATTGACAAGGGTCTTGAATATACGGATTCACAAATTTAACAACTTTATGCGATTTATCTAGAGTCAGAAAAATATTTTGAGTTCGTTTTACAAATTTTACATAACATTAAATAAGGAGACTTATATGGTTGATGTGGGAGCAGGTTATACAGGGAAACAATTGAGAGTAAACCTTAAAAAAAGGAAGGCGAAGATTGAAAAAATCAACCCAGCTGTTTTACGTAAATATCTGGGTGGCTCGGGATACAGTGCTCGTATACTGTACGACGAGCTGAAAAAAGGCGTTGATCCGCTCTCACCCGCCAACAAGCTCGTATTCACTACAGGCCCGTTGACATTGAATCGCATTCCAGGAGGCGGAAGCATCATGCTCAGTTTCAAGTCTCCCCTCACGAACGCATGGGGTGAGTCACGCTGCGGAGGAGATTTCGGTCCTGATTTGAAGAAGGCGGGATTTGATGCAGTTATTGTGGAGGACAGATCCAACGAACCTGTGTATCTGGTAATCAATGATGGTGTTGCAGAGTTTAAACCCGCAAGCCACCTGCTCGGCAAGACAACCTCTGTAAAGAACAAAACAATACGTGAAGAATTGAAGGAACCCAAGATATCGATTATGTGTATCGGACCTGCCGGTGAAAAGCTCGTCAAGGTTG
This sequence comes from Spirochaetota bacterium, assembly GCA_020342115.1. GTDB lineage: Bacteria > Spirochaetota > B62-G9 > B62-G9 > DRHN01. The sequence continues at coordinate 3,007,327 of CP070841.1, read as the reverse complement.
CGACCGTGATGTTTGAACAGCGCGCTGCAGGAAGATGCGGCGTGGGAGCTGTCATGGGCTCTAAAAACCTAATCGGTATTGCAGTAAAGGGCACCGGTGATGCCGGTACTGCAAAACCGGACAAACTGAAAGAAGCCTTGAAAGAGGCCAATACGATCCTTCGTGGAAGCGAGATGGCAGCCGGATTCAAAGAGCACGGTACAACCGGTGACATGGCACCCAATGACGCAGCAGGAGACTGGCCCACAAAAAACTGGCAGTCGAACTCCTGGGGCAAAGCAGAGAAGCTGTACGACCAGTTTTTCAATACCTATCTGGTGAAAAATCACGGATGCTACACCGGGTGTCCGATCGCATGCGGAAGGATCGCCGAGGTTAAAACGGGTAAATACAAAACTCCTGAACACGAGGGATCTGAATATGAATCAATTTCAGCGTTCACCGCATTCGTGATGAATGAGAATATAGAGGCAGCGATCCATGCAACCTACCTGTGTAACGAGTACGGTATCGATACCATATCCGCCGGATCGATCATTGCATTTGCAATGGAATGCTTCGAGAATAATATCATCACAAAACAGGATACGAGCGGCCTGGATCTGACCTGGGGAAAATCCGAAGTACTGGCCGAACTTGTGAGGATGATATCCCTGCGTGAAGGTATAGGTGACGTGCTTGCCGATGGAGTGAAGGCTGCATCTAAAAAGCTTGGCAAGGGCTCAGAAAAGTTCGCAGTTCACGGGAAAGGTCTCGAAGCCCCGGCTCACGACCCGAGGTCGGGTAAGAACCTCGCAGTTACCTACGGTACGGCAAACAGGGGCTGCTGTCATATCCATCCACTTGAGGCGATGGCCTTTGATTCTGGCAAGCTGGACTGGGGCATGGTAAATTTTGGTGCTCCTGATCCAAATACGGTCGATCGGTGGGATGAGAAAGGAAAAGGGGCGCTTGTGAAGCTGCTGCAGGACGGTCTGGTTGTACCAGATGTGGTCGGGATATGTAAATTTTATATGTACGCCGATCTGCACCTATCACACTACGCCAAGATGCTTTCAGCTATTACAGGCTGGGACATCGATGGTCACGAGCTCATGAATATCGGGGAGCGGGCGATCAATCTTCAGAGGCTGTTCAATGTCAGGGAGGGTATCAGTAGAGAAGACGATCAAATCCACGAGAGAATGAAGAAAAAACCCGATTTCGGCTTTTATAAAGACGAGGACAGGTGCGTTATTAAAGACTTTGATGCCATGCTCGACGAATATTACGATGCCCGTGGATGGGATAAAAAAACAGGCCGGCCGACTAAGGAAAAACTATCCGAGCTCGGATTATAGTAAAGCTTTTTTCACGGCAAAATTATTTTTTCGCCACTTCTTCGACAGCTTTAAGGAACCGGTGCACCTCATCAACAGTATTGTAGTGCACCAAGCTTGCCCTGCCCATTGTTGGTATATTCCAGAAGTTGTGCGCCATATTCCAGGAGTCAAACACATACCGCAGGTCTATCCCGTACTTCTTAACCAGAAGATTTTCAACCTCTTTTTCATCCCGGTCAGCTATTTTGAATGCGAATGTCGGATCCCTTTCATCCAATCGATTAAGATCCTTTATACCGTAGAAATCCACTCCAGGAATATCAGGTAAACCAGGAACATCATCGAACCCTTTAAGCATAGCGGTAGACAGGCTTTTTTCATATTCTTTAATGGCAGCCAGCGCAATTTTCAATGACCTGGCACGACCTGTGTAATTATCATACTTCCCCTTATACTGGTCTTTTATCTGTTCCGATAACCAGACAAAATAATCCATCGTTGCAATTGTTGCTGCAAACTTTGCAGGATCAATAGAACCCAGCTCCCATTTATCAGGAAGTACTGTCACATTTCTTTCAACACTGTAGGGAAATAAATTCTCAATATGTTCCATTTTCCCATACATAAAACAGATATACTTCGGAGTGAAGACCTTGTACATAGAGAAGATAAGAAAGTCACAGTCTAATTCTTTTACATCGATGGGCCCATGAGGAGCATGATGAACAGCATCAACGACAAAATAAGCCCCAACATCATGAGCAATCTTCCCGATCTCTTTAAGAGGATTTTTTGTTCCAAATAGATTGGCCGTATAAGCACAACTCACAACCTTGGTGTTTTTATCAACTTTACTTTTTAAATCGTCCATATTCAATGTTGTATCATCATTCAAACCAACCCACTTGGCCTCTTTCACATAGCCCCGCCGCTCCATTTCAAACCATGGGCTTGCATTGCCCAAGTGTTCCATATACGTTGAGACAACATTATTTTTCTTTGTAGTATATTTACCTATGGTATAACCGAGTCTGCCCAACAGGTTTGTTGCAGACTCTGCTGAAACTATCGTTTCAGGGGCTTCTGCGTTGAGAAAGTCTGCAATCGCTCCCCTCCCCTCTATTATTATCTCATCGCACTTTGCAGATTCAGGATAGTTCGGCCCTATGTTTGCCGCATAATTGAGGCTGACATCCGCCATTGCCTTCACAGAGCTCTCGAGCACCTGTGTGCCGGCACCCGCATCGAAGAAAATCCTTTTTCGGCCCATTGCATCGCTATCGACCCGCGGGAATTTCGCCCGGATTTTCTTTATTAATATTTCATTCATAATACCAATTCCTTAATGGTTAGAACTAATTGTACTATTACTTCTTATAAGTCTTACTAAAACCAGTAGTACGATCGCAGGATAGATTATAAAAATCTAAGTTATATATAAGGCATAGTCACTTCTACATAATCGAATTGATAGCCTTGATTAATTTCTCTTCATCCGGCATCCAGAACTTCTCTAAAACAGGACTGAAAGGCACAGGCGTATTCGGTGCACACACTCTTTTTATCGGTGCATCAAGATACTCCATCGCTTCTTCTGCAACAACAGCAGAAATCTCAGAAGCAGCGCTTCCTGTCTTTGGCTCTTCATCTATGATTACAAGCTTTCCCGTTTTCTTGACCGATTCTATGATTGTATTCTGATCAAGCGGAACGATACACCTCGGATCAATGACTTCCACACTTATACCATCTTTTTTAAGTGTGTCAGCAGCAGCGAGGGCAACATGCACCATGTTTGCGATTGCAACTACCGTTACATCACTCCCCTCTTTCTTGATATCGGCTTCACCGAGAGGTATCGTGTAATCTTCTTTTGGAACCTCTCCCTTTAATCCTCCCAGTAAAAGGGCAAGATGTTCGAAATAGATAACCGGGTTGTCATCTCGTATTGCCGATTTTAAAAGGCCTTTCGCATCGTAGGGAGTAGCAGGTGATACAATCTTCAGTCCCGGTATGCTCATCAAAAATCCTTCGACACATACCGAATGCTGTGCTGCACAACTGAGACCCCCGCCTGAAATACTATGAATGGTAACTGGCACTTTTGCCTTTCCGCCAAACATATACTTCATCTTTGTAAGCTGATTGAAAATCTCATCCATGGGAACTCCCAAGAAGTTTGCAAACATAATATTTGCTATCGGCCTCATACCAGTTGCTGCAGCCCCTATTGCTGATCCCAGAATTGCAGTCTCTGATATAGGGGTTTCCCGCACTCTTTCTGATCCATATTTAGGCCAGAGTCCCTCGAACTCTTTACATCCCCCCTGCCAGTGCTCTCCTATATCTTCACCCATAAGAAACACCAAAGGGTCTCTCTCCATCTCTTCATCAATCGCCTCGATAACCGCTTCTCTGTAGGTTAATTCTCTCATCTTTTCTAATTACCCCCTCTCGTAAGTATAGACATCTTCCAATGTCTCTTCAGGATCAGGATACGGGCTACTTTCTGCAAATTTTACAGCTTCCTCGACTTCATTCATTACTTCCTGATTTATCTTATCTGCATCTTCTTCAGTAAATATCCCGTCTTTAATCAGTTTTTGTTTGAATCTCTCTATAGCATCTTTCTTTACCCACTTTTCAATCTCTTCTTTGGTTTTATACGTTTGTTCATCTCCTTCTTCATGCCCGTAAATCCTGTAAGTTTTACACTCTATTAAAGTTGGACCTTCACCTTTCTGCGCCCTTTTAATTGCTTTTCCGACAGTTTCATACACGGCGATAACATCATTACCGTCAATTGTCTCCCCTGGTATTCCATATGATATCGCCCTATCAGAAAGGTTTTCCAGTTTACACACATCAGAAATACTTGTTGCTTCTGCATAACCATTATTTTCGATTATATAGATAACAGGGAGATCCCAGATTGCACCCATATTGAGTCCTTCATGGAATCGTGTTGTATTGGTTGCCCCATCGCTGAAGAAGCATACTGCAACCTGATCAGTGCCCCTCATTTTAGCTGAGAGCGCGGCACCTTATGCAATCGGAATTCCCGCGGCAACTATGCCATTGGCGCCAAGAATACCTATATCCATGTCAGCGATATGCATCGAACCACCCTTGCCCTTGTTGTAACCGGTCTTTTTCCCATAGAGCTCGGACATCATGAGCTTGATTTCCCCGCCCTTTGCGATTAAATG
>CP070841.1:2999473-3002696 GCA_020342115.1 Spirochaetota bacterium | reverse complement strand
GATCTTCTTTGGTGAAGCGCTTTTTGCTTTTATATCCCACAAATTCGGGTAATTGTACAAGATAAGATTGGGAGAGGTGAGGCTGAACGCCCGGCTTACTGGCTCGAGCTTTTTATCATAGTGCTCTATTTTGCTATTGAACTCATGGGTAAACTCTTTTTCCACCTTCTGTGCTGCGTCTTTGAGCATTGAAAGTTTATCTTGATTTACTTTAAAGGCTATCGGCCACCGAGCAGGCACACCGTATATTTTTTCACCATTCGGAATAGTGAAAGGGTGTGGAAGGCAGAGTGTTACAAAAGGGAGTCTCAAAGAATAGAGGACAAGGGTAAGACTATAGGAAAGCTGATTTGCCACCCATAGGTCTGGTCTTAGCTGTTTATCTATTTTTAAAACTTCCGATCTCAGCCTGCTTGGATCAAAGAGCATGTCGTGTTTCCGATCTCTTGTCTGAATCATAAGGGTTTCTATTGCTCCTACCTTTGTGGCCTCTAAAAAATCATATATTTTTTCCGCCTCCTCTTTATCTTGCCTAGTACGCTGAGCTATGCCTGTATTGATATTCAGGCTCACAACAAGGGGTACAAAATTAATTCTTTTATGAACTATCTCATCCCTGAAATGCTGAGAGCAGGCTACGAATGTATCCACTCCCTTCTCAAGAAAAGCGTGTGCAAGAGCAATTGTTGAATTAAGCTGAGAAGAAAATGGTGGACTAACCAGTATAGCCTTTCTCACTTCCATTAAATTTACTTATTCCTTTGTTTCAATTAAATTATGGTAAAACTTAGAAAATATTTTTGCCACCTCTTCAATATCAAATACCTCTTTTACAAGAGTTTTCCCTTTACCAGCTATAACTTTCAAGTGCTCGGGTGATATGTTTTCTGAAAGCAACACTGATTCCATGCCAAGTTTGATAGCTTCAGCACTGTGTGTTTCAATGAGGTAACCGTTGTCCCTATTCTTGATATAGCTTGATACACCCCCATTCAATGGGGCAATTACAAGGAACCCTACCGACATCGCTTCCAAAATAGAGATTCCAAACTCCTCTTTGATACTGCTGCAGGCATATACATTCGGCATTTTAGCGTTAATGGTTTCCATTATTACCTTCTCCAAGATGCGTACATCCCTGTTGGGAAGTGCATGAAGCAGGCAGAAGAGGCCATTCAGTTCAGGGTGAACTTCCATTGATTTTTCTATATGTTCAAGAACCATCTTTTCACTTTTCTTAGGTCTGTCAAGATTTCCACCCACGAGAACGAGATTGTATATCTCTGATAGCTTTGATTGCGCCCATGCATCAAAAAGGAGATGTTGGCCCTTTATTATGTTCAGTCTTCCAACATTCAGGATTATTGGTCTTTCCATATAACCACTCTCAAGTGTATAGCATCCATTATGATCTGTTAAGAATTCAAGGAATTTATCGTAAGTTTCATCTTTGTCGAGTGAAACATGCATATTGATCCCTTCAGGAACAATGTTGATTGGTTTTTTTTGAGTTTCATATTTTAAACACAGTTCAGGAAAGTACGGAATTATCTGGTCGTTTTTTCTATCATGCCCGATGAGAATGACTCCGTTCGAGATTTCTACGAGCCTGTCGGCTATATATACCTTGTTCAGGTTGAAGAGTGCTTCTTCTTTAGTGATGTTTAGTAGCCTGCCGTTATTCCCCGAGAGTGATCTGTGCGGGTCTGGTGTTAGTGTGAAAACCAATCTTTTCTTAAGTTTCTCTGAAAGTATTGCTACAGCCTTAGATGCGTTGTCTGAATAACGGATATGAATAATATCTGGATCGATACAGTGAAGCTTGAGTGTCCTCTTGACCGTTCGCATTATCTCATATTCATGAATCATAAATTGATTGGAACGGTCACGAGTAGAAAAAGAGACCGGTACCCTTACAATATGATGTTTCTCATTACCTGATTGCTCTATGAGTCGATATTTGAAGTTATCTGTTTCCATAGGAAACAGAAAAAGTGTGTAAATATGATCCCACTCAGCAGCTCTTGCTATTTTATCACCCAGAGTAACGAGAAGTGTGGCCAGCCCTCCACCTTCGCTTTGTCTCGGTCTCACTATATCACCATAAAAGGCACACTGAACGAGGGCAGTACCTTTTTTGTGAGTCTTTTTCTGTGTGGTTTCTCTTATACTTATTTCTCGAGAAGCAAGTTCAGCGTAGTCTGATAAAAACAGGGCGGCTTGATATTCGTATGATTTCGGAATATTCGCCCTGAATCTTTCAAGTATGGGTAAGCATTGCTTATCACCAATTTGGGTAAGCACATCAAGAACAGAGTAAGCCTTAGAAATGGAAAGATGGTTAAGTGATTGTAGCTTTTTATCGAAGAAAGGAATAAAAGCCTTGACATTACACTCTCCTATATACCTCAGGAGTGCATTGTACACCCCTTGATTCAATTCCCACTTGTTCAAAAGCTCATAGAGATAGTCTTCTTGTAATAGATTTAGCCTATGTTCGGCAAGAATATCCAGCAGAATGCAAAGCTCCTCTGTCCCGTTTTCGATTTTCTGAAGTACTAGTTTGCAAAAATTCTCCCTATCCCAGTTCCGAATATGACTACGAACAATATCTCTGACTATTGAGTCTATATATGGAGACTGTCCAAGTTGATCCAGCACTGATCCGGGAGAAACCCACGTTTTGGTCTTCACTATACTTTTGAGGAGCGATGCGAGTTCTCTTGTGTTGTGCACCCATCTGAAGAGAGGATCAGCAGATCCATATTTTTTCAAAAGGAGTGTATATCTAGCTTCCTGAATAGAGGCCTCAAAGATTTTATTGCTATGTGAAAAATATGACAATTCTTCATAAGCTATACCACTCTGCTCGAGAATAAAAGTAGCATAGCGCAGGCTTGAGTATTCATCTGTTATACAGGGTATCCAATCTGGAATCCTTTTGCTGACAAAGGAGTAAGCCTCGAAGATTGATTCACACTGCTCGAGCTCATCCATTAACGACGAAGAAGTGGGTGTTTTAAACGATCCAATAAAGGCCCTGAAACCACACTGTTTTATCTCATGGCACTGTTGAAATCTTTTGTGCATACGGATGCCATCCTACTCAAATTGTTAAATAAAAGAGCAGATAACAGTGTTGACTAATATATATTGACTATGCATCTAATCCCTAATACTACAGCACGGTGGTGATTTATCAAGAAGAAACGAACTATAAGAG
>CP070841.1:2995891-2999373 GCA_020342115.1 Spirochaetota bacterium | reverse complement strand
TGTATGATTATTATGGAGAATTGCGAGTTATTTTACATCCGTACAAAATCCCTAAATAATGGATGAAACTCTTTAATACTTTTTCATAAGTAACGATATTTTCTTTAACCGGATTCACTGTTTTCTTTTTAACAGAAAACCTCGAAACCGCATCTTCTATCGTATCGTACACTCTAACTCCAACTCCCGCGAGGACGGCTGCCCCGGCACATTCAGCATCGCTCTGCTCCGGCAGGTCCACAGGCATGGCAAGTACATCTGATACTATCTGCGGCCATACACTGCTGCGCGCGCCGCCTCCTATCATAGTCATTGAGTTTATCCTGAGACCGGAATCTTCAATAAGCGTACGGTGCACTTTATTTGCCATAGCAACCCCTTCAAAGACAGCTCTGGTATAGTAATCCATCGTATATGAAGCATCAACACCCAGGAAAGCTCCCCTCCCGGACCCTGAGCTTGCAATTGGAATATAAAGAAGACCACCGCTTCCGCATGGAACTTTACATGCATCCTGACTCAACTGCTCGAACGTTTTTCCCTGATTAAAGGTATCTCTATACCAGTTTAGAGAGTTGCTTCCAAAGGGAACCACTGTCATCAGTCCATACTTTCCAGAGGCCGGGTGAAGGCCCGGAAAGATCAGTCCGAAGAGCCCCTGATCCTCACTCAGCTTCTTCTTGCTGAAGAGAAGCTTATCAGATATTGCAAGCAGAACCCATGAGGTGCCTGCATCGAGCACACAGTTTCCAATATTGACAGCTCCTGTTCCCATGTTTGCACAGTACTGGTCATGAGCACCCGAGACCACAACAACATCCTTTTTTAATCCCAGAATTCGGGCTGTGTCTTCTGTTAACCTTCCTATTACCTCTCCTGAAGGAATAATCTGCGCTATGTTCTTTTTGGTTATTCCTGCTATACTGACAGTCTTTTCACAAATATCTCTCTTTTCGAGATCGAGAAAACCTGTCAATGCGAGGTTCGTATAGTCTATGCAAAATCTTCCTGTGAGCCTGTAGTTCAGATAATCGATCGTGGATGCAAAGTAATGAGTTTGGTTGAATAGCTCTTCTCTTTTCTGTCGAAACCAGAAAATTGTGGGAAAGTTGAGCCCCTCAGTAACAGGCCAGCCGCACATTCTGTAGAGCTCCTCAGGTGTTATAGCCCGTGTAAGCAAGCCTGAAGTTTCATGAGCTCTTGTATCCATCCAGCTTACAGCGGGATAGAGAGGATGGAATGTCTTATCAAGTAGGACAAGACACCCTCCCTGGGTAGACAAGCTCATAGCAATAGTCTTCCCTGATGCATCGTTTTTTGAAATGAGCACCCTTACGGTGTCAACAAGGGCATTCCACCAGTCATCCGGATCCTGCTCTGCCCACCCCTGCTCTGGATACACAACAGAGTACGGCTTGTATCGCTTGTCCACAAGAGTTCCATCAACACTGAAGAGCGCACTCTTGGTGCCGGTGGTCCCAATGTCGATTCCAAGTATATACTCCACAATCCTTTCCTGTACTTCGTGTAACCTGACTTCCGGGAAGAAATGATGTTCTTTAACTCATGATTTTATTATACTGTCCCTTGTTCATCAACTGTTTTCAAAGCCGCATATTTCAAACAATCGAGGTTAACGATGAAGCTTGTACCGATTACAGATCTATTAGATCATGCCCGGAAAAACCGCTATGCGGTTGGGGGATTCAATATTTTTAATTTGGAGATGGTAAATCCAATCCTTCGAGCTGCAGACACTGAAAGATCAGCCGTAGCCATTCAAGTATATTCTGGTGATCTAGAAAACATCAATGGCGAATATATTGCTGCAATGACCGGGGTAGCTGCTCAGGAACTCAGTGTACCGGTTGCACTCCATTTGGACCATGGGGCGAGCTATGAGATTGCCATGAAATGCATCAGATGGGGTTTTTCTTCGATAATGGTGGATCTTTCAAGATCAAACTTCGAAGAAAACATTAAGTACACTAAAAAGGTTGTAAGAGAGGCTCACAAAAGAGGTGTGTCAATTGAAGCAGAGCTTGGAGAGATCTACAATGGCAGAGACCCGGTAGACAAACAGAAATCCTCTCTGACTGACATCACCCGTGCGGTTAGATTTGTTTCTGAAACAGGTGTCGATGCACTCGCAGTATCGATCGGCACCGCGCATGGTGTGTATACCTACGGTCCTGATATCGATTACAAACGCCTTGAAACCCTATCAAAGCAATTGCCTGTCCCAATAGTAGTTCACGGTGGATCCTACATACCGGACAAGGCTGTAATAAAGATGGTACAGATGGGAGTCGCCAAGATAAACATTGGAACCGAGCTCATGTTCGCATTCTATGAAGGTCTGCGTGATTCGGTTAAGAAGGCAGAAAAAGATCTATTTCCCAGAAACGTCCTTGATAAAGCTCACAAAAAAGTTGAAGAATTAACAATAAAAAAGATTCGACTGTTCAACACACTTCGGGTAAAGTAAAAGTACACTCCTGTAGAAACCTCAGCACTAAAAGGAGGATAAACGGTCAGATACAGGGTAAAAATCACAGTCGAAAATTTGAATGGTATCTGTCCGTTGTATAAACCCGGTCAGGTATTATCTGAATTACACTGGTGGTACTTTGATGAGCAAAAAACAACGAATCTGTGTAGTCATGCACTTTGCTCTATGATGACAGCACTTAACCCCTTTAGCAGAGGTGTATCTGCAAAAGAGATGGGTAATAGAAAAGAGGATGATATTGCATTTGTCCAGTGTCCTGACCCTTGAGAGCCATACACTTACGGCTGTACCGTGATCTTTCGATTGGAGCGTGAAAAACTCGAGGAATCAATCTAAAAAGTAATACCATTTTTCGGAGGCCTTCATTCTCAAAGAATAGACTCTCGATAATACCAATAGCAAAATAAAGCTCATTACAACCGGTATAGTGAAAGCTCGTATGGATAACCTCAATCCGATCCGATCTGCAGCTATTCCGAGAAGCAGGGGGCTTAATGAGGAGGTTACAGCAACGACCACCATTGCATACCCGAACGTTTCTCCCTTTCCTATATGGCCACTCATTTCAGCTATAATCATACTCGGAGGTGGCCATGCTCCGCCGTTAGATCCACCAATCAGCAGAATGTAAATTGGAAGCACCCCGATTGAGTGGGTCTTACTCACAAGAAAGATCAAGGGACAAGCCACTCCTGTTATCAATGTGAGGAAAGGAAGGGGTCCCCACCTATCAGCAAGTTTCCCGGCTATTGGGGCAAATATAATGCTTCCCAGAAAGTAGATGCCTGTTGCATAACATGCTAAGCTATTCTGTAATCCAATTTCCTTTACAAGGTGGGTCGGAGTAAAATTGATCACTGCAATCATATCGAGATACCTGGATTTGATAATTATCAGAAAGAGGAAAAACAAGTAAATGTAAATAATATACTGTAATATTTAAAAAGATACCATGCGTCATCATTCGACT
>CP070841.1:2990608-2995791 GCA_020342115.1 Spirochaetota bacterium | reverse complement strand
TTCATATTTTAATACGAGCATAAAAATTGCGGTGAGGCGGTACTCGTGTATATTTTCATTGAGAAGCGTGTTGAGATCATCCAGGGTTAGTTTTTTAAAATACTTTTTTGCAACCTTCCTCTGACAAGGAACCTTTACCCCTAAAAAACTGTCACCCTCACCATAACCGCCGGGATAAGCCTGAAAGAATTTAGTGAGGATTTTTGCCTTTTCAGGATCGTTGTAGAATTTTAATGCTTTTTTGATAGCACTGATAGAATTCATGATTCAATAAGAGTAAAATATTGAGATAATTTATGTAGCGGTTATTCCTTCCACACGATCTTCTTGTGGTTTTTGAATACCTTTTCTTCGGTAGGGTAGATCTCCTGTATGAGCTCATCAGGCTCGAACCAGAGTTTTATCTCCTTTTCTGCGGACTCGACAGAGTCGCTTGCATGCACTACATTCTCCATAAGCCCTGATTCGAGAATCCTGCCAAACTGTCCTCTGATGGTATCGGGCTCGGCTTTTTCAGGATTCGTGGCACCGCATATTGCTCTTATCTTTTCTATAGCATTAAGCCCGGAGTAAACAAGAGCCATGACCTCACGATGCTGGTGAAGCTTCCCGGTAATGAAATCGATGAGGTCGTTATAAAAAGGTTTGCCTTTGTGCTCTGCATAGTGTTTCTCTGCAAGCTCTTTTGAAACCCTTACCATCTTGCAGCCGATTATTTCCAGACGCGTTTCAGTGAACCTCGAAATAATGTTTCCGATTAATAATTTTGATATTCCATCTGGTTTGATTATTACAAGAGTTTTAGTGTTTGGCATTTTAAGTGTATAATCTTTCTTAATTAGTCGCCGGTGAATAATTAACAATATTTATACTCAAAGAATGGCCGGCTCTGAATCAGTTCTTTAAATTTTAATATAACAATGAATTATATTATATACATTTATTCTTCTTGTTGAAAAGCTCAATTAGTCGCTGGTTATAAGTATAGTCTTTTAACATAATTTATTAACCGTCAGCTCCAAAAAAAATTATCACCAAGAACTAATTATAGATTTTTACCCCTTCAATTTTAAGTAAAATTCCATTTAAGTCAAGCTTATAAAAAAGCAGAAACCTTTTATTTTAAAAGGTTTCTGCCTTTGTTTCTATCTTTAAAACGAGAGTGATCAGTAGCTGATTCCCTTTTTAGAAGCCTGCTTTTCTATAATACGTGCAACGGTTTCATCAAAGGAATCCTGCCCGGGCGCCTCTTTTAACTTTTGTTCAATGTAGACGCTTCGTTTTCCACTGAGCTCATCGATCTTTTGCATTATAGTTTCTCTTTCACTCTTTTTCTGCTCGAGGTATTTTCTCTTGTCTTTGAGACTCATTTTCTTCATCTCATCAGGGAGCTCAGAATCGCGTAGAGATTCGAGGCTTACCTCGTCATCCTCGATTGCATCGATAAGGTCGTAAGAGCTTAGCCTTCTGTCAGCTGATTTGTATGCTGCCCTTTCTGCCGCAGCTTCAGGAGCCATCTCCTTGAGCTTTTCTTTACGTATTTCAGATTTTGCCATCACAGATCTGGAACCGAACGCAACAACTGTTTCTTCGAGTGCTGAATTCAGCTCAAAAAGCTCAGCATCGTAAGGGGTTTCGATAACCTGCATTCCCCCGGACTGGGGAATTCTTGCATACTTGCCCTCGCCCAGTCTGGCGATATCTTTCCAGTAGCTCACTGTGTCGTAGCTGTCTCCACACTGAACGGTATTGACAATGATATAGTCTTTAACGGCATCCTGGCATATGTCTCTGTAATCGAAGCCATCTTTATAGTCCATGTGAGGAGGGCAATCCCCAACGAGAAATATGAGCTTGAGCGTGTTTTCATCAGCGCTCCAGTTTATTCGGTGAACAGAATCGTGAAGGGCTTTGTTCACATGCTCGGGAGTGTCTCCACCACCATCTGCCATGAAGGACATGAGATTCTCGAAAACAGTATCAAGGTCATCGTTCAGTGGATAGATCTTTGTAACATACTCATCTCCATAATCACGGTAGCCAACAAGTCCAATGGTGAGCCGGGGCTGAGGGTTGCCTTTGATGATCTGATTTGCAATCCCCCAGATTTTCTGCTTGGCTCCCTCTATAAGCCCCGACATCGATCCGGTGGTATCCAGACAGAATACTACCTCAACTTCAGGCCTTTCTGTTTCAACCTGTCCATAGGCTTCGGTTGTGGCAAACACAAGGCTACTCGCAATCAGAAGACTTATCAGTGTTGATAAAAGGATGATGCTTTTCATTGTTCACCTCCAATGATTTATTCTTTCACACGGTAGCACCTGTTGCCGACGACAACCATCAGGTTTTTACCGAGTGCGAAGTACTTTCCCAGTTTTGGGTTTCTGGCAAGTATATCCATATATTTCTTGGAAAGGTATTTTATATCAATAACCCTCATACCATCACGGTAGTCGGAGTCAATCCACTGATTTCCCTTGAGGTAGAAGGTTTTACTGCCTATGTGTTTTACTGTTTCTGCTAATGGTGATGGTCGGGTAAGTGCAGATTTCAGAGAGTCAATATCCTTGGCGCTGGCCACTGCCTCTTCACCAACCTCACTCTTCATTGCTCTTTTGTATCTCTCCCCGTCATCCTTCAGGAGCAATGCCTCGTCGTCTCGTATGCCGTATCTTTGGTACTCTTTTTCGTTTTCCAGAACAAGGAAGGATGTATAGGGGGTCATGATACCGTACTCTTTACTCAGCAAAACAATTTCTTCAACAAGCTCCTTTTTCTCCCCATTCAGGCGGATTTCATTCATCAAATAGCCGATCTTTCGAGTTGCCCAGATCCTGGGAATGAAGTCATTTTCCAGGTTCTTTTCTGAAAACTTACCCTCATAAACGAAATGTTTGTTGCTCTTATCGATGTCTCCTCTGAGTGTGACTAAAGATGTTCCATGCCCGGAATATCTCCCTAAAAGAACCAGCTGTGTGCCTTTGAAGAGATCTGGAAGCACTGCAGGATATACCTCGAGGGTACGGATCTTCCCGAAATCAAGATGCGGATTTGAAAGAACAGGTTCGCTGATCTTGGTGTAGAACGAGGAAACTTTAAGCTCTATATTTTCCCCGGGAGTAACATACTCCGAGACACCTCTATGCTCTATCGAAATCCTGTCAAGGAGATGGGTGTTCACATCATTTCCCACACCAAACACAAACATTCTGACATTCATGTTATTCATGTCTCGTAATTTCAAAATGATGTTCTTTGAATCTGTTTCTCCTACTGTGGGTTCTCCATCTGTGAGGAATACGATCATCTGTGGCCTTGATGCAGCAGTATCTTTGAACATACTCAATGCCGTCATTAGTGCATCGTGTATATTAGTACCGCCCCTTGCCCTTAGGTGGCCGACAAATTCAATAGCTTCATCTATGTTCTTTTTATTCGCAAGTACAAGTCTTTCAGAGAAGGGATCAACGAAGGTAGCAAAGCTTACCACATTAAAACGGTCCTCCTCATTGAGTCCATTGAGACAATAGTGAAGGGCATCCTTTGCCTGTTCGAGAGGAGCTCCTCTCATGCTTCCTGAGGTATCGAAAACAAACAGGATGTCTTTTTTCAGTGGTTTTGTTTCGATCTTTCCGGGTGAGAGAAGCAGGAGGAAATAACCCGGATCATCATTATCCCTGAATGTCAGAAGATTTAATCCTACATCTTCCTCGGAAACCGTGTAATAAAGTAAGAAGTCATTGTCAGGTTTAACATTGTTTGCCTCATACCCAACCTCGGCAGAATGCTTCTCTGTTCTTATATCAACATCATGGCTGGGTGAATACACGGTTTTTATCGGGATACTTGATTGCAGTTTCGCTGATATTGTCACCTCTTCAATAGGAAGTGGTGAGAACCTCTCTGTATCCAGAGGATAGCTATACTGGATGAGGGCTCCGTCATACGGTAGAGTCTGAGTATACTTGAGCTCAATCCTGCTCTCACCATGTCCTGGAATAGGGTAGACCCTCGCTCTGAACATATTTCTCCCAATATACTCAAAGAGACCTGGATCTCGCATCTCCCTCACAATTCTCTCATATATCTCTCTTGCTGTATCTTTATCCAGTATCTCGCCGGTTGTTCGTTTCCCATCAACCCAAAGTGAAAAATCGGTTATGGCTGCATTTTCTGGGAGTGGGAATATATAATCTCCTTCGAGATCGGTATCAAAGTTATTTTTAAAGACCTGATCAATTACTGTTACTGCAACCTGATCTCTGATATCTATGCTCACCCTGTGGTATTTGACTGTGAGAGGTTGTTTAGCAGGAGCTTCAGGTACAGGATGAGGCGGATCAACGATGAGTACACCATCGCCGAATATATTGCCTGCCAGACCGAAAAATATAAATAACGCAACGATTGTTAATACAGCTTTTAGTTTCATTTTCCTGTCTCCTTTGTTGCCCTTTTCCCATTAGACAATAGAGAGGTGAAAAAGTTCCAATTCGTTTTTATTTTTTTCTTTTCGGTAACCTGTTTGGCGCGGTATCATTTATATATCTGAAAAAGGAGCATTTCTATTCTTGTCCTCGATGACCACAGACTCACACTGCTCTTTCGTGAGATCTCAAAGGGATTTGAGAGTAGTCCCCTTGAGATAGCAGCATCTATCCTCCTCGTTCTCGGTTTCATTGCTTTTTTGATAATATTCTCAATTTACCAGGTAAAAAAAAGAAGACAGCGAGGCTTGCAGATTGAGCAGACTGTGTTTGAAAAGATGGTAAAGGGAAAGAACTTTTCGACATCTGAAATTGATCTCTTGAAAAGGCTTTTTATGTATCTCAGGAAAAACCAGAAGAGATATGAAGTCATAGAGAATCCATATATTTTTAATGCATGTGTAAAAAAGCTGAAAAGTCAGGAAGATGTCTCCGCTACCCTTCTCACTTCCCTTCGTATGAAACTGGGTTTTAAAGCAGAGGGTCCTGAAAGAATTCCGCACTCCACTGCTGAGCTCACTCCTGACACTCCTCTATTGATTATTGGAAGAGGGAAAAAGGAGGTTGCTGGAAGGATTGTTAAAATTGAAAACCACTCATTCATAGTTGATTTGGAAAAAGCGGGAGTAACACTTTCTCCTGGATCGAGATTAACCATTTACTGTCAGAAACGCTCAGGGCTCTATGAGTTCC
>CP070841.1:2973587-2990508 GCA_020342115.1 Spirochaetota bacterium | reverse complement strand
GAAGATACTATTAAGAAGAAGATGTACATCACTATGCTCAGGATACGGGAATTCGAGAATAGAGCTATTAAAGAGTATCGAAAGGGGAATATACCTGGATTCATCCATCCCTCTATTGGTCAAGAGGCGATGGCAGCAGGTTTTACCCCGTTTATAAAGAAGGAGGATTATTTTCTCTGTACTCATAGAGGTCATGGGGTTGTTGTTGCTAAAGGAGCAAAAACGGATATGATGATGGCAGAGCTTTTTGGTAAAGAGACCGGATACTGCAAAGGCAAGGCAGGTTCAATTCATATCGCAGCATTTGACCTTAATATTGTAGGGGCAAATGGGATTGTTGGTGCTAATATTCCTATTGCGAGCGGTGTTGCCCTGGCATGCAAACTAAGAAAGCCCGGGACAATCACAGTATGCTTTTTTGGAGATGGGGCAACCTGCACAGGAGCTTTTCATGAAGGAGTCAGCTTTGCAGCTGCTTTTAGTTTGCCTATCGTATTCGTTATTTCCAACAATCAGTTTGCATTGAGTACCTCCCCCAGCTATCACTCGAGACAGGTAGAGCGTCTTTCTGATAAAGCCAAAGGATACGGATTGCCGGGCATCACAGTAGATGGAAACGATGCAGTTGCAGTAGGAGAGGCTGCGCAAAAGGCAATAGATCATGCCCGTAATGGAAAAGGTCCTACAGTAATAGAGGGGGTTACTTTCAGGATATATGGTCACCACCTTGGAGATCCAGGTACGGGTTACAGAAAAGAGGAGGATGTTGAAAAAGCGAAGAAACACGATCCAATAATATTATTGCGCAAGAGACTGTTGAACGAAGGGATTATTACAGAAAAGGATGACGAGAGAATTGTAGCTGATGCGAGAGAGGAAATGGAGAAGGCTGTGGAGTTTGCACTTAATAGCAGAGAACCCTCACCAGAGGATGCTTTAAAAGATGTCTATTACAGCAGTTGATACATAAATAATAGGGGATGATAATGAGAATTATTACATATAGAGAAGCCTTGAGAGAGGCATTGAAACAGGAAATGGGAAGGGATGATACGATAATCATGATTGGTGAGGATATCGGAAGGTACGGGGGTCCATACAAGGTATCTCAGGGTCTCTTTGATGAATTCGGTCCTGACAGGGTTATAGATACACCCATTGCTGAGACAGCTATTGCAGGAGCAGCTCTCGGGGCAGCTCTGGCAGGGTTGAGGCCAATTGCCGAAATCATGTATATCGACTTTTCATTTATATGTATGGACCAGATATTCAACCAGATAGCAAAGATTAGATATATGTCAGGAGGAAATGTAATAGTACCGGTTGTCATACGTACACAGATGGGCAAAAAAGGTTCAGCAGCTGCACAACATTCACAGTGCCTCGAGGCAATTTATGCTCATATCCCTGGAATAAAAGTAATAACGCCTTCAACACCTTATGACGCAAAGGGTTTGCTCATTTCGAGTATCAGGGAAAATGATCCGGTTGTCTTTATCGAAAATTGTGGACTCTATAGCTCAAAAAGCGAAGTACCTGAGAAACCGTACACAATAGAACTCGGAAAGGCTGATATCAAGAGAGAGGGTAATGATATCACTGTTGTTGCAATATCCAAAAGTGTTCGTGACAGTCTTGAAGCTGCAGATGAACTACAGAACGAAGGAATAAGTGTAGAAGTAATAGACCCTAGAACGATTAAGCCTCTCGATAGTGACACAATTCTGGAATCAATAGAGAAAACACATCGCCTGCTTATCACCCACGAAGCGTGCAAAACAGGGGGGCTTGGCGCAGAGATAGCTGCGATTGTTGCAGAGAATGGGATGTATAATCTTGATGCCCCTATTAAACGTATTGCAGCACATGATACACCAATTCCTTTTGCTCCGAAGATGGAGGATTATGTCCTACCGAGTAAGAATGATATTATTAAAGGAATACGCGAGTTAATGAAAGAGTAAAGCGGAGGTATAACGGTGGCTGTAGAAGTAATAATGCCAAAGATAGATGAAAATATGCAGGAAGGGACGATTGCACAGTGGAAGAAAAAGGAAGGCGAGAAGGTTAACAAAGGAGAAATCATCTTTGTGATTGAAACCGAGAAGGTCACCTGGGAGGTTGAGGCGGAAGCTTCAGGTGTACTGGGAAGATCTTTGGCAGAGGCAGGGGAAGTAGTTCCTGTTGGTAAAGTTGTAGTATTTATACTTGAACCTGGAGAAAAGCAGCCTGATATTGTAAAGAGTAGCAATGAAAACAAGGAAGAAATTAAAAGAGATGAAAATATAATAAAAGAGTCATCACATGAAAAAAAAGAAGGGACAAGCAAACTAGCAAAAGCATCACCACTTGCGAAAAAGACTGCAAGAGAGTATGGAATAGATATCGCCACCATTAAAGGTTCAGGGGCTGATGGAAGGATAACAGAGGAGGATGTTCTTAAAGCTATTAAAAAATAGTATTCGAAGTATTGAATTATCTAAGACATGTAAAGGCCTTTATGATGTGTAGATGAAACTAGCAGTACATCTGAATAACCAGGAGGAGATAAAATGCCAGTAGAAATACCGAAGGAAGTGCTTAAAAATTTTAAATGTTATACTCCTTATAAGGCACCGGAAGGTCTGTCTGTTAAAAAGCAGCTGGGTATGTTTTACACGATGAACCTTATTAGGGAATTCGATACCAAAGTGACAGATCTATGGATGGAGAACAAAATATATGGAATTGCTCATTCATATGTTAGTTCTGAAGCGATTGCTGTTGGGGCATGTGCTGCGTTAGATCCAGAAGATTATATTGTGAGTACACATAGAGGCCATGGTCACTGTATTGCAAAGGGAAGTGATGTGAAAAAGATGATGGCAGAGCTTTATGGTAAATATGAAGGTTATAATCATGGCAAGGGCGGTTCAATGCATATTGCGGATGTTGAGAACGGAATGCTCGGTGCCCAGGGCATAGTAGGAGGGGGGATACCGTTTGCGTTAGGAGCCGCATTATCATCAAAGGTTTTAAATAAAGGTAGAGTTTCTATTGGTTTTCATGGAGATGGCGGCAGTAACCAGGGAGTATGGCATGAAGCTATGAATATGGCCTCTGCGTATAAACTTCCGGTAATCTATATTTGTGAGAATAACCAGTTAGCAATATCCACTCCACTTCAAAATGTGACAGGGCAGTCGGATTTATATCTTCGTGCAAACGGTTACGCTGTGCCTGGTGTTCTTGTCGACGGGTACAATGTATTTGCAGTCTATGAGGCGGTTAAAAAAGCTGTTGATAGAGCCAGGGCAGGTCAGGGGCCATCCTTTATTGAGGCAAGAACAATTCGATTTTTAGGACACTTCGTCGCAGATGATCAGTGGTATAGAGACTTAGATACTGTAAAGCCGTACTGGAGCTTGGAACCACTTGGGCGAATGCGTGCTTATTTTCTTGATAATAAACTTGCAGGCGAGGATGAATTGAAAATTATTGAACAGCAAGCGGTCAAAGATGTCGAAGAGGCAATTGATTATGCAAGTAATGACTGTACAGAACCTCCTGCGGAAAAGCTGTATGAGGATGTATATGCGGGCGGCGAAATTATTAAATAATATTACACAGGAGGAATGTAATGGCAGTAATAACATATAGACAGGCATTAACCGATGCAATGAGAGAGGAGATGCAACGGGATGAGACAGTAGTAATTATCGGATGCGATGTTGCCTATCGCGGCAATCCCTTTGGTGTCACAAAAGGATTATTAAAAGAATTCGGTAGTAATCGAGTCATCGATACTCCAATCTCTGAAGCAGCATTTACCGGGATGGGTATAGGGGCTGCAGGTACAGGTTTGAGGCCTATTGTTGAAATACTTTACTCAGACTGGATAACACTGGCGATGGATCAGATTGTTAACATTGCGGCAAAGTTGAGATATATGTTTGGAGGCAAGATAAACGTACCAGTAGTAATACGTGCACCTTTTGGAGCCGGAGGCGGAGTAGCAGCTCAGCATTCACAATCATTGGAAGCCTGGTTTAATCATGTTCCGGGACTGAAGGTTGTCACCCCAATAGATCCCTATGATGTTAAAGGTATGCTGAAAACTGCTATAAGAGACGATAACCCAGTCATATTTTTCGAGCATAAGCGGGCTTATGCAATGAAAGGTGAAGTTCCGGATGAGGATTATACAATCCCATTTGGTAGCGCAGTAGTACGAAGAGAAGGAGCGGATGTAACAATTGTGAGCTATTCCTATATGTCGATCAGGGCACAGAACGCTGCTGACGAGTTGGCAAAAGAAGGAATTAACTGTGAAGTTATAGATTTGCGATCTTTACTCCCCCTTGATTATGATACTGTGATGAGATCCGTAGAAAAAACCCATCGTGTAGTTATAGCCCAGGAAGCTCATATAAGGGGCGGAATCGCAGGAGATATTATTGCAGAAATCGTTGATAAAAATTTTGATATTTTGAAAGCACCTCCGGTGCGTGTTGGAATGCCGAATGTCCCGGTTCCTTTTAATGTGGGTTTGGAGGCAATGGTAATCCCCAATGAAAGTACTATTAAAGATGGTGTCTATCGAGTGATGAAGAGCAAAGTAGGGAGTGTATGAATATATGCCAAAAATACTATCTTTACCTAAACTTGGTGTCAATATGACCGAAGCGGTCATAGTAGGCTGGACAGTAAATGAGGGAGATTACATTGAAAAAGGGCAAACTGTTTTAGAAGCTGAAACTGATAAGGCTGTACAGAATATCCCATCTATTTTATCCGGTGTGCTTGCAAAAAAACTCGTAGACAAAGGCGATACTGTGCAATGTCAGGAACCGATTGCAATTCTTACAGAAAAAGGCGAACAACTCCCTGAAGACTTTTCAGTAGAATAAGGCCATTTGTAAACAATATCCCTCTCGGCAGGCTGACTGAACCAAGTGATGTAGCGGGAGCAGCAATTTTACTTGCTTTAAATGCTGTGTCCTAGATAACTATGCATATATTTATTGTAAACAGTACCCATACAGCTAAGTAGTAGTTAGATTGGGAAATTCCCTTTTTACTATATATTACTATCTGTCATATTGATGTTATATCCTTTTCAGGAAAACAGATAATTTGGAGTAATTACCATGAGTCTTATTGAAGAATTAAGAAAATGCCGTGTTATTGACCTCACACAAAAAATTATTCCCGGGAAGGCCAAAGGGCCTCTGGATACCGGAAGAAGAAAGATGGAAATCAAACCGTTCCACTATCCGCCGGGTGAGCTAATGCATAAGATACAAATGGAGAGCCATATCGGTACCCATGTGGAAGCACCATCGCATTGGGTCACTGTAAAGTATAACAGAGAAGGCAAAGATATATCACAACTCGATGTGGACACCTTTATAGGTGAATCCATTTTTATCGATCTATCCAAATTTGATAAGAAGCAATCAATTGAACCTGAGCATTTTGAAGATGCTGGTGTAGCTGCAGGGTATATAGTCATTATAGGGAACTCTCTCCATTCGGGCAAAGATCGACCTTTTATGTCATATGAAGCAGCCCGGTGGCTCGCTGATAACAGGGTCAAGGTGGTCGGTTTCGATGATACAATCTACCCGGAGGATCCTAAAGTTGGTACAGATAACCTTGAGCTGTATCACACACATGACTTTCTCCTCTCCAATGATATCCCTATCATCGAAGGGCTCATTAATTTAAGTCAGATTGATAATAAAAAATTTTTCATCATAGGTACACTCATACCTGTTGTCGGACTAGAGGCTTTTCCCATAAGGGTTATGGCTCTCGTTTGAATAAATAGGCGTTGGTACTACAGGTATTTGTTCAAATTTATGAGTAGGAGAATAAGAAGATGATTGTTTCATTAATTGGGGCTGGTGGGAAAATGGGTGGCAGAATAACAGACCATCTTATAAAAAGTCAATACAAAGCACTGTATGTAGAGACCGATAAAAAAAAGCTCGAAGATTTAACGGCACGAGGGCTGCAAGCGACTCCTTTAGTGAAAGCTGTAAAAGAAGCTGATATTGTTATTCTTGCTATACCTGATATTGTTATAGAAAGGATTTCTCATGAAATAGTACCACAAATGAAGTCAGGTGGCATGCTGATGGTCTTAGATGCTGCAGCGGCTTTTGGAGGTGAATTACCCGAAAGGAGTGACCTTTCCTTTTTCATTACTCATCCGTGTCATCCACCTATTATTAGTGATGAGACCGACCCGGAAGTTCGCAAAGAATGGCATGGCGGAATAAGAGCAAGACAAAGCATAGTTTGTGCTCTCATGCAAGGTACGGAAGAGGATTATAAAAAGGGAGAAGCTCTGGCACAAACCATTTTCGCACCTATCATGAGAACCCATAGACTCACTGTTGAGCAGATGGCTATTCTTGAGCCTGCCATGGCAGAAACAATACAATTCACATTCATGGTAACAATAAAGGAGGCAATGGAAGAAGCTATAAAGGCTGGAGTGCCTGAACAGGCAGCTACGGATTTTATGCTTGGCCATTTAAATTCCAGTATATGGGTTCTCTTTGGCAATATCGGGGATTATCGAGAGCTTGTATCTGACGGAGCTCTTAAAACGTTAGAGATGGCAAGATCGGAATTAATAAGACCGGATTGGAAGAAGGTTTTTAAACTGGATAATATTCTCAAACAAGTAAAAGGGATTACCAAATGGGAGTAAATATCTTCTCCTGGGATGGAGGTTTGTGGTATTGGATTTCATTTAAGTATGGATGAAATCCTGGAGCTTGCTCAGAGGTTCGAGCAGAATGGAGCACTATTTTACCGAAAAGGGTTGAATTAAAAGAGGGTAATAGTGACACCGGATTTCTACTGCATCTTGCAGAGATGAAAGATGATCATGAAAAGATATTCCTGGAGATGCAGGACCAACTTTCAGGTGAAGGGCGACCACAGAAACAGGCCGACCCATTTGATGAGATGTGGCTGTATCTGGGCGCTATGGCGGATACAAGCGGTGGAGAGAGTGTTATAGCGGCTTTTGAATCCCTCACCGGGAAAGAATCTGTGAAAGAAATTTTAAAAACAGCGATAGAGCTTGAAAAAGAAACGATCCTATTCTACATAGGGCTGAAAGATATTTTTTCGGCTGAAGGGGTAAAAGAAAAAGTGAATAGAATCATTGACGAAGAGAAAGGTAATAGTGCTCTTCTGAAACAAAAGTTTGATGAAATAGAAGAATATTGTTTTGTATGTAATCGTATTTGTTACTATGATGATTCTGTAATGCCTAGTCTATCTTCTTGAACATCTTCTTGGGAGCACCGCAGATAGGGCAGAGATCAGGAGCTTCGTTTTCTATGGTATTTCCGCATCCCTGACATACGTAATACACAATTTTCATATCCTTATCAATGTTATCAAGGACTTTCTTATACAGGCCAGCATGTATGGCTTCAACCCTATTTGCATTGTCGAAGCTTGTTTTGGCTTCCTCATGTCCCTCTTTTTCTGCCCTTTTGATCATGCCGGGATACATATTAGTAAACTCTAATGTTTCACCGTTGATCGCTTCCTGAAGATTCTCCTTTGTACTTTTCACACCTTTCATCGCATCGAGATGTGCAAGAGCGTGAACTGTTTCTGCCTCAGCAGCAGCACGGAATAATCGCGCGGCTTGTGGATATCCCTCTTCGTCCGCTTTTTTTGAAAAAGCAAGGTACGTTCTATTGGCCTGAGATTCTCCCGCAAATGCCTCTTTCAGATGGTCTAATGTTTTTGCCATTGTGTCTTTTGATTAAAGATCTTTTAGGTTACAAGGATCAATAATCACAACCTCCTTATGTGCTTATTATTTTGTTGTAGCAGCAATTAGGAAACTAATAATAATTATTAAACCATTCAACGACAACTCTTTTCAAAATTGTTATCATTACAATAATATTTTTAATATACAATCGATAATTCACTAAAAAAAAATTCATATACTATTTAGGCTAATTTTGATAGAATAAGTTAATAGAGGTTCAAAGTAGTTATGGGGGTAGAAATGAAGGCAGTTGTAATGGAAAAAACTGGAGGGCCGGAAGTTTTACAGCTCAGGGATGTTCCAAATCCGGTTATTCAGAAGTCACGGGAGATCCTTGTACGGATCAAAGCTGCAGGAATAAATCCGATCGATATTAAACAGCGAAAGCGAGGAACTGTTTATAAAAAGGCACCTCCTCATATTCTTGGATGCGACTGTGCTGGGGTAATCGAGGAAAAAGGAAGGGGTGTAAAGAGGTTCGATACAGGAGACGAGGTGTTTTTTATGCACGGTGGAATAGGGAAAGAGCCTGGTACCTATGCAGAGTATACTGTGATTGATGAGAGGTTTGCTGTACGAAAACCAAAAGGTGTTTCTTCAATAGAGGCTGGGGCTTCATCTCTCGCTTTCCTGACTGCATGGGAATCACTGTTTGAAAAAGGAAAGATTAAAGATGGGCAAACGGTACTGATACAGGCTGGAGCTGGTGGCGTAGGGCACATTGCAGTTCAGCTTGCAAAACAGCATGGGGCAAAGGTTTGTACCACAGTATCGACTGTGCAGAAGGGTGAGTTTGTACGCCAGCTCGGTGCTGATAGAGTGATACTATATAAAAAAGAAGATTTTGTGAAGGCTGTACTCGATTGGACTGATGGAAGAGGAGTGGATCTCGCACTGGAGATGGTAGGGGGCGATATACTCTTTAAAACTTTTTCCTGTGTACGCCTCTACGGTAAGGTCGTGACTCTGCTTGCTCCCAAAGGAGATGCCTGGTGGGAGGGAAGATTGAGAAATATCGATCTTGCCTTTGTTGTTGTACTTACTCCGATGTATTATGATTTAGAGAGTTTAAAAGAGCATCATGCAGAGCTGTTAAAAACATGCGGGGAGTATCTAGAACAGGGGAAGCTCAAAATCCACATAAATAAAAGTTTTCCTCTCGAACAGACGGTTTCTGCCCACAGGGAGTTTGAAAGGGGGCATAACACAGGAAAGATTGTTCTTTCTATTGATCGAGGTTTATAGACTCATCAGTTTTTCGGAGTGAAATAATCGATAACAATCTGGGCAATCGCTTTTCCCAGAATCACATGATCCTCCGGATCGATATGAAGCCCATCCACTTTACTTGATTGAATTACAGAAGAAGTATCAAAGAATTTACACTCATACTGGTCGGCAACCCTGCGATAATATTGAGGTAGCCTCTTAGATTTTTCCACACCTCCTGAAAAGGTTTCTGCATATTCATCCAGTTTCCCAAGAGGAGGGGGGGCAAGAAGTAGAACCTGAGGAGGACCATCTTCTCTTCCGCAGCTGCTCTTTAATATAATTTCAATAAGGTGTCCGATACTTTCTGCTATGTCATAAGGAGTCAGGGTATAGCGAACTTTAAGATCGTTCGAACCTAGCATAAGAATGCAAAGATCAATAGGTGCATGAGACTCCAGGCATGGAAGTAAATACATGCTTCCATTTCTCTTATGATAACCTGGACGAACAGGGTCATCCCATACAGTTGTTCGGCCGTTCAATCCTTCTTCAATAACATAGTAATCATTTCCCAGCATATTCTGTAACACTCCAGGCCATCTCACTTCTCTAGGGAGTCTCTTCTTTGTTATTGGATCTCTTCCATAAGTATTGGAATCGCCGTAACAAAGTACTGTAATCATTTAAGTCCTCCTATATAAAAGATGTGTCTTAAAATGTCCACGGAGTGATCAGTACGATTTCTTACAATCCTTAAAGTTATATGATTCTAAAGATAGTATGATCCAGTACTTTGCTCTAATAATGTACTTTCCCAATCTTGAGTCTTAGGTCTCGCTCAAAACCGCTCATGAGCACAGCAGCAGCAATACTGTAGAATTTGCTTCTAGGAGAATCTGCACGCGAAGTAAGCACAACCGGACGCTTTGCACCAATGAGTACACCTACAGAATCTCCACAACCGAGAAATGAAAAACTCTTAGCAAGCATATTGCCGGCCTCTATACTCGGAACAACGAGGATATCTGCTTTACCGGCAACATATCCTCCGATTTTTTTATGTGCCGCAGCCTCAGGATTGATTGCGTTGTCGAATCCAAATGGGCCGTCTATATAACAGGGCATAGAAAATTGACTCCTATAGCACATACCGGCAAGAGCAGCTGCCTCTACAGTAGCCGGCATTGCAGGATTGACAACCTCTACTGCCGCGAGGAGTGCAACCCTGGGTCTATCGAGTCCGAACATCCTCGCCAGATGAGTAGCATTGAGAATTATATTTGCCTTGAGCTCCAGTGATGGAGCTATATTCATAGCTCCGTCTGTGACAAATATCAGCCTGCCGAATGAGATGGATTCCCAGATAAACACATGGCTCATTACAGCCCGTGTCCTCAGGCCGGTCTCTTTGTTGAGTATAGCACGAAGGAAATCGTCTGTATGAATGAACCCTTTCATCAAAACGTCTGCATAGCCATCATGAACCTGATGCACGGCTTCAGCAGCAGCGGCCAGTGGATCGGGTTTGTGTATAATCGAGTGTGATCTTACTGGTTTATCCATATCATCGGCTATGCGTAGAATCTCATCCTTGTCACCTACAAGTACATATTCTGCTACTTCCCTTTCCTGCGCTTCAAACACAGCTTCAAGAACAGACCTATCCTGAGCAACGGCAACTGCTACACGCTTGATTGGGAAATCCATAATAGCTTCAAGAATCATATCAAAGTTGACGATACGTCGTCGTTCCTTCAGGTACCTTTCTGTGCCCTTTTCATCCTTGACAGAACGGCGCGGACGCTTTGTTTGCGTTTTCTTTTCTTCCATACTCTTTCCTCCATATACATAGTGTTTTAAGATTATATAAGTCCGTGAAATCGATATTTTATAATAGGCATTTTCTCAAGCTTGTGTAAACAATCATATGATATAAAGATATAGATTAAGAGGAATGATGTGAAGGTTTCTTTCTCGCTTATCCGAACAGGCGAGTTTTATCTGGCAATTAATATAGTCTACACTGCTTTGAAGATGGTCGGAGGTTTGCCGTCCTCTAGTGGTCCAAAGAAGCGGTGCAGGAGTGGCTGAGAGAGGGTGGATTCCAATCTGATCATCTTGCTGTTGAATGTTATAATGTGATACCTCTGAATCACCGGTCCATTTTGACTATACTGCTCTTGCTCAGAGCTTTGAAGTAACTGAAGATGTCTCGGATCCCTTGCAAAAATATGAAAAATGATATCATCTGTTTCTGTGAACTCATACCGACCGTAGAAGTAGAGGAGATTGGCTCTGACATCCACCATACCTTTTGACAGGGCAACCAATTCGAATGTCATACTTTCATTATAAAGAATCAGCCTCTGAACACTATCTGTAGTATCTGATACATATCTGGAGTAATAATCCTGTCGTTCGCCTTCATGAACAAGAAAGGGTCTGAAAGTAGCACAACCTGCAAGGAATATTGAAAAGAGGATGGGAAATAATATTATGATTAAAAGTTTTTTTGATAAAATTTTCATTCAATGGACCTCTCGAATACAATATACTTCATTAATAATCATAATTCAATATTACAATAATCTGGATACATGGATATAGTTAAGCCGGGGATTTATTACTTGATTTGATTATTGGATATTATACAATGTCTCAGTATAATAAGCTGAACAGGCAGTGTAAAGGGAGGTAATCTATGAAGATAGGTCTGATGAGCGCCGCTTTTCCAATGATCACACTCGAGGAGATAGTTGCCTGGGCTTCGGAACAAAACTTCGGGATGCTTGAAATTGCCTGCTGGCCTGCAGGTAAAGAAAAGGACAGAAAGTATGGGGGCGTTGTTCATATCGATGTTGAGTCATTGAACCAGGGCATGGCGGATGAGATCAACGGTATGATGACGGATCATAATCTGGAGATATCCGCACTCGGATATTACCCAAATCCTCTTCATCCTGATAGGGAAGTACGAGCTCAAGCCATAGAGCATCTTAAAAAGGTCATTGCTGGTGCCAGTTTACTCAAAGTAGGAATAGTAGGCACCCTTGTCGGGAGATCATGGAATACTGCTATTACTGGACGAGAATGGCAGAAAGATATTGATTATAATTTTGAGGAATTCAAAAAAGTCTGGCCCGATCTCATAAGGTATGCAAACGATCATGGAGTTAAAATTGCCATCGAGCATTGTCCAATGCTTTGGGCTGATACATGGCCAGGAGGTTCAAACCTACCATATTCCCCGGCACTTCTTAGAAGGATGTTTGAAGTAATACCGGATGAGAACTTTGGCCTGAATTTCGATCCGTCACACTTCATATGGCAGCATATTGATTACATCAGGTTTGTCTATGAGTTCAAACAGCGAATCTTTCATGTTCATGCAAAAGATATGGACATAGATAGGGATATGCTGTATGAGGATGGGATAGTCAATTGTGGCTTCAGGTGGCAGAGGCCAAGATTACCAGGTATGGGCTTGGTAGACTGGAAAAAACTTGTGACCTCTCTCTATGATGTGAATTACGACTACGTTCTCAGCATAGAGCATGAGGACAGTAATTTTGAGGGATCTGAGGAGCTCGTTAAACGTGGATTTCTTATAGCAAAGAAAGAGCTCGAGTTACATATATGAGGTGAAAACATGCAGCTTACGATTTTGTCTGACCCTTGATTCGGTTCATCTCCTTCTTTACGAGGTCTTCTTCGAGTCGTTTCAACCCCCCGCCCCTGAATATGAAGCTGAAGAGAAAATGGAGAAATACTCCGATGCCCCACCAGAGTGCGGGCCAGAGCCACCACTGGTATCCTGAATCTGTAAGGTTGTTAATAGCAGCAAGTACCGCCATGACAAATATGAATACAATGAAGTGCTTTAAAAAGGCTATCTTGTTTTGAGCGATCTTCTTTGCCTGATTATATCTTTTATCCTCATTCATCATCATAATCTCCAGAATGCATAGGACATTGTCTATTGACTACTATGGTTAAGACACTGGATTTACTATAAACACTAAAGATTTACTGAAGTTAAAAGTGTCCAAATTTGAAAAAGAGGTTCGCCGATAATCCGCTCAATGCAGCATCATTGAGTCCTGCCGGTCCTGACGCTCCTATTGTAAATCTGTAGCTTACACCGGCGCAGACTCTGAAAAAGGTTACCACGTTGAGCTCAACATTTGCTTCAGGTTCTAGAACAAAGTAACTGTGTGAATCTGAGCCTTCAGGGTCAAAATGTGCATTACCCAATCCGATTAGCGAACCGATAGTGAAGTGGACAAGAGCATCAGAATTGATGATATACTCAGCATAAAAACCTCCATATCCCATATGGAGCTTGTTTCCTGATATGAACACATCACTAACGAGTCCGTATCCTCCACCGCCTAACATAAACATATGGTTGATTATCCAACCGCCTCGCCCTCCTAGAAATACGCAGAATGTATCGCTCACACCAGTAAACTTGAGGATAGGGCCTCCTGTGCCCCCGCTTTCAATCTCTCCGCTTATAAGTGTTTGCTCGCCACCGCTACCTCTGTCTTGATTTCGCCGTGCATGTAGAGTAAGCTCTTCAATGTAACTCAGGGTTTGATCCGGTTCCGTGAAGAACTTATCAGCATTTGAAGTAACAGGAAGTATAACAATCAACAGCGCAAAGATCAAAAGAGCTATTTTTTTCATTTTAGCCTCCTGCTCTATATTTATATCTATTATAGTATATCATATAAATGTTTAATCACAAGAAGTTATGTAAACCTTCTTCTGTTTTCTTATTAAAGCTAAAATAAATGAATATATTTTTATTATAATTTGAAAAAAAGGAAATGCTATGCAGCTTGACAGAGAAATTACTATTGCAAAGCAGTCGGGATTTGCACTTGTAGCAAAAAAGAACGAGCATATAAGGGTAATAGACGTTGAGGGAGGGCAGGTTGCGGATTTGGTTGCCTTTTATAAAGGAGATAAAAGAGAAAAAATTTCGACAGCTGCTACAATAGATTCGGGTGGCTCACTTTATCTAACAAAAGGCGATGTAATTTTTTCCAACAGATACAACAAAATGGTGGAGATTTGTGAAGATACAGTGGGTAAACATGATATTCTTTTTCCTGCATGCAGTCAGTGGATGTACAGACGGCAGTATGGTATATTAGAACAACACCCAAACTGTCTCGAAAACCTTGGTCTGTTGCTTGAAGAATACGCAATTTCACAGGACGATATACCAAATCCTTTCAATATTTTCATGAACGCAGTAATCTCAAAAGAGGGGAAAATAACGGTATCTGAGCCGAAATCAAAAGCAGGAGATTATATTGAACTTGTAGCTTTAATGGACCTCATTGTTGCTGTCTCTGCATGCAGTGTAGAAGAAAGCAGGTGTAATGCGGGTAGATGCACTCCAATAAAAATTCAATTATATACCTGAAAATATTGAAAAACGTTCTATATTGATACTATGGGTATTTAATTTTGAAAAAAGTATTATCTCTTCTGTTTGACAGGTGTTTACTAATTTTTAAAAAAACAAGGTGTGCTTAAAAATGAGACGATCTGTCAAGATTATACTTCTTTTTATTGTTTGTTCCTTCATTACTATGCAGGCTTTTGCATTTGACACTGAAGGCGATACTACCATGGCAGTATTCGATTTCAAGGCACACGGAGTGTCGGAATCTCTAGCCAAGTCCGTGACAGAGCTTTTTCTTGTGAATCTTGTCGACTCAAAAGAGATGAAGATTGTTGAGAGAACTGATATAGAAAAGATAATGCAAGAGCATGAATTGATGCTTACAGGATTAACAGATGAGAGTGATGCTATAGAAGCCGGGAAGCTTTTAAGCGCTAATAAGGTGCTCATAGGCTCTGTAAACAAGTTTGGCTCTAAGCTTTTGCTTACAGCCAGGGTAGTTGATGTAGAGCTGGGTTACACCGAGCATGCTGAGAAGGCAGAGCTCGATTCTGAGGAAGATCTGATACACGAGATTAACCGTATAAGTAAACGAATTGTGACAAAGGTCACGGGGGTTCCTGAAGAAAAGGAAAAACAATACGAAGAGGAATACCTCGTTCCGCTTGATAATATATCATCTTTACCGGAAGCAATAGTGGTTATGGTTAACAGTGCTCTCAGAAAGATTAACAGTGAGATGGAATGGGAAGAAGAAAATGATGATGAGAGTTATGATAATAAACAGTATGAGAGAAAATCTAGGGAGGAGACGCTTTTTGAACCTGCAGGTTCTGTAAAGAAGACACCTGATCAGGAACTATTTTTTCTCGATGCAGCATATGCTGGATTTGACTTCAACTACTATTTCAGCCCGCTTTATTTCAGTTCTTACAGTCTCTCCGTTCGCCCGGCATTTCTCGTTGGTGCTCATGGGAGCGCCGTTTTCAGGGGTGGATTCAAGTTCGGTGGAGGAGTATACGGCATGGTTCCTTTTACAGAGTTCGGTTCTGATCTGCTTCTGTTTGGATTTGGAGGGCCGATCTTCGGCTGGGAGCTTGGAAGTGATAAGTTCCAGGTCTCAATTGATGCTTTGATAGGAGCCGGGAGATATTCGATAATGACTGATGAATTTATTGAGCGCATGAATGAGTGGTACTTTGTAGCATTTCCCAAATTGAGGCTATCCTTTGAAATTATTGACTGGATGCATATGAATATAGATGCAGGTTACCTCTTCACTAATAGCACAACCCATAATATGAATTCAATTGTTGTAGGTATCGGTTTCCAGGCAGGATGGTGGAGAGAAAATAGGTGACCAGACATTAAGCTCTTTCTTAATACCTCTTTACTCTTTCTTTACTTTATTGAGATTTTCTTTCAGATTAGATGTAAGTACAAAATGGTTAACTTATTATTTATAACACAATATTAACTAATATTTTTGCCCTTATTCAACCAAAATAAGAAATGAAAAAATGGAAAAGGAAGTATGCTTAATAACTGGAGCAAATTCAGGAATAGGTAAAGCTGCGGCTATCCAGATTGCTCAAAAAGGATTCAGAGTTATAATTGGCTGCAGGAATAAGGAAAGAGGGACAACTGCACTAGTAGAGATACAGGAGAAAAGTAATAACAAGGATGTAGAGTTACTAATGATTGATATGGTTTCTCAAAAATCGATTAAACATGCTGCTGATACATTAAGAGCTAGAAATATGAAGCTCGACATATTGATTCACACTGCTGCTGATTTTGATATTAGTAGAAAAGTACCTCTGTATTCTAAGGATAACGTTGAAACTGTCTGGGCAACGAACCATATTGGACCTGTTCTGTTCACTAGTTTGCTAATAGATAGAATAAAACAAAGCGAACAAGGCCGTATTATTACTATTGCGTCCAAAGGATTGACAATACATCCGTTTCTCAGGATAAATATTAATGATCCAGAGTTCAGGGATAGTAGATTTAGTGTTGCAAGAGCATATTATCAATCAAAACTTGCACAAATTATGTATACCTACTGGCTAGCAGAAGAACTGAAAAACTCTAATATCACAGTCAATTGCATTCGTGTTACTAATGTGAAGATTGATATTCAGCGGTATCCGTATGTATCTAAAATAATGAAATTTATGTATGATATAAAAAGCAAATTTTCAATATCGCCAGAACAAATGGCACGAACATACACATATTTGGCTACCTCGCAAGAAATAAGCTCAATTTCAGGTAAATGTTTCGATGAAAAGAACAAGATAGTAACTTCATCCGGTTACAGTAAAAATAAAAATAATATAAATACGTTAATGAATATAACAATGAAATATTTGAAATGAGTAAAATATGTAGTGATAATATACTGAAATAAAAAATTTAGAGGCGGAAGTAATGAATTTTTATAAGAAAATGGCTCTATTATTATTAATTATTATAACATTTAATATGATTAC
>CP070841.1:2964247-2973487 GCA_020342115.1 Spirochaetota bacterium | reverse complement strand
TCCTGAGTATGAGGTTTTGAGTGCTGAATCGGATGTAGAAAACTTTAAGCCTGTGGTGATCTCTGCGAAGAACCAACTCAGGTTTACGCTTCTCGCAGTAATGGATCTTCTCGGTGTTGAGGGAGATGGTGATTTTGACATTGAGCTCATCGGTTCATTGAAGCCGGAATACTATGAGTTTGAAAAGGATACACTAATCAAAGATGCAATGGCTAAGAAATATGAGATTCAGCAGTTCGAAAGCAATATTGCACTCATGAGAATACAGCAGGATATCACCAAGGTGGCGGGTACGCCTGTAATCGGAGCGTTCGCAAACTACACATTGATGAGCGGATTTGATACATCCACAGGCGAGAACAAATACTGGGGTGAGGATTCATGGGAAGGCAACCTTACTGTTGGAGTAAGCGTCAGCATGCCGCTCTCTGCGCTCTTTCCATGGAGCAAGGAGAACGCTGACATAAAGAAGGGAGAGTTTGATCTAGAGGGTCTTGATCTTCAATTGCGGACTATAATGAGCGGGATCAGGCTCAATATAGAAAACCTCCTTCTGAAGATCGAAGAAGAGTGGTCAAAGATCAATTCTGGAAAGAAGGGAATCGAGCTCGCCCAGAAGCTCTACAGTTCATCGCTTGAGCGGTATAAGAGTGGGTTGATTTCAAGTATGGAGCTCAAGGATACACAGCTCGGGCTGAACAATGCAAAGCTCGGCTACCTTCAGGCGGTGTATAATCACAAGATCGCACTTTTTGATCTGATGGATGCAGTGGGAGTTGACCATTTCTGATGGCATATGAGGAGGAGATATGAAAAAGGGTTTAAAGACAGTCATAATACTAATTGTTGTTCTTGGGGTACTGGGTGTGCTTGGACGTATTGCGTACTTCAGATACAAGGACAAGCTTGACATACTCCAGGGAAGGGGAGCTGAGACGCTTGATATATCGACTCCAGTTGCTGTTACTAAAGCGAAGCGTGGTGCTATTTCCGAATCACTTATTTTCAACGGTGAGATTATCCCTGTGACAGAGGTCAATATATTTACTACTGTGCCTGGAAAGGTGAAAGAGATTCTCGTAAAAGAAGGCGACAGGGTAAAAAAGGGTGATATTCTTGTGTACATAGACAGAAGCGAGGCAGGGCTCACCTTTGCACCCACACCTGTTGAATCAACTATTGATGGAGTAGTGAAGAGTGTAATGGCAGAAATCGGTGCATACAGCACTCCTCAGATGCCGCTATTTCAGATCATTGATATGGATACTGTGGAGTTTGTTGTACGGATTCCTGAGAAGTACATATACAAAATAAAGAGAGGTCTCAGTGGAGAGATCAGTGTTGTTGCGTACCCTGATAGAAAATTTTATGGGAAAGTGACGAAACTGAGCCCTGTTGTTGATGCAATGTCAAGAACTCAGGAGGTAAGACTCAGGATTGATAATCCACGTCATACTCTCAAACCAGGAATGTTCGGAGATGTTAAGCTACTCATTCGCACAATGAAAGACATGGTGATCATTCCGCTGCAGGCTGTGATAGATAGAGGGGGGAGGGACGTGATCTTTGTGGTTAATGATGGCAAGGCACTCGAAATCGAGCCTGTGCTGGGTATCAGAGAGGGAGATAAAATCGCTATCGAAGAAGGACTCACAGAAGGAGCCACTGTCATTGTTATTGGACAGCAGAACGTCAACACAGATGATAAGGTAAACATAACGGAGGAGATCGAATGAAGCTTTCTGATCTTTCAGTTAACAGACCGGTTACTACAGTGGTGATTTTCCTCGCGCTCATCGTTTTAGGTGTATACTCATTAACACAGCTGGCCATTGATCTTATACCGGACATATCCTTTCCTGTCATTGCGGTTTTCACGAGTTATGAGGGAGTTGCGCCTCAGGAGATAGAGGAGAACATAACAAAGGTCGTTGAGAATGCAGCCGCTGCAGCATCAAATGTGAAGAAGATAACTTCAAACTCACGGGAAGGGCAGTCTGTGGTTACTGTAGAATATGAGTGGGGCACGGACATGGGGGAGGCTGCTGCTGAGCTCAGGGAGAAGCTCGATCTCGTCCGGGATTATCTCCCTGATGATGCAAATCAGCCGGTTCTTTTCAAGTTCGATCCCTCAATGATTCCCATTATGGTGCTTATTGTTGAAGGAGAGCGCGATCTCAAGAGCCTCAGGTACATCACTGAGAGAAATATCAAGAGTAATTTCGAGCAGATAGATGGTGTCGCCAATGTCCAGGTCTGGGGAGGCTTGGAGCGTCAGGTCCATGTAGATCTTGATCGAACACTCCTTGCCTCATATGGGCTCACAGTCGACCAGATAATCAATATCATCAGGGCTGAACATATAAACATTTCCGGAGGCGAGGTCACTGAAGGAGGGGCCACTTATGCACTCAGAACAGTGGGTAAGTTCAGGAGCATTGAAGAGCTCGAGAGTATTGCAGTAACAAACAAGAACGGTATACCGGTACTTCTCAAAGATGTTGCTGGAATCTATGACGGTTTTGTTGAGGAGGAGGTTGATGCTCTCATAGAGCAGGAAGATGGTATCATCATGACAGTTCAGAAGCAATCCGGTACGAACACGGTGCAGGTGGCGAATCTCATGGAGAAGAAGATCGCAGCCCTGGAAGCCTCTCTGCCGCCGGATATAAATATACGGAAATTTTACTCACCTTCTGATTTTATAAAAGATTCTATAAATAATGTGTGGCAGGTTGCCCTCATTGGAGGAGCACTCGCTATATTTGTGCTCCTGCTGTTCCTGAGAAATCTGCCAACGACCCTCATTATCTCCGTTTCGATTCCTCTTTCGGTCATCGTCACGTTTATATTCATGTACCTTTTCAATCTCACATTGAACATGATGTCACTTGGAGGTCTAGCTCTTGGTATAGGTATGCTGGTAGACAACTCGATTGTCGTGCTGGAAAATATCTTTCGATACCGTGAGTTCGGGGCAAAGCGGCATGAGGCGGCAAAGCTCGGAACACAGGAGATGTCAAATGCCATTATTGCGTCAACACTCACTACTGTTGCAGTGTTTCTGCCTCTTGTGTTCTTTATACAGGGCATGGCAAAAGAGCTCTTCAGGGATCTTGCGTTTACGGTTACATTCTCACTGCTTTCCTCACTTCTTGTTGCACTGACAGTTGTACCCATGCTCTCATCGAATATAAAAAAAGTGAAGGTGAAGAAGAAAGTCACCTCTCTCCTGGATGTGGAGGCTGAGCTCGAG
This sequence comes from Spirochaetota bacterium, assembly GCA_020342115.1. GTDB lineage: Bacteria > Spirochaetota > B62-G9 > B62-G9 > DRHN01. Next base: position 2,970,231 of record CP070841.1, on the reverse strand, counting down.
GCAAGAGGAAAGGTCTTGCGGTTTCTCGATCGTGTGTATAAGAGTATCCTCGGCTGGGCGCTCGCACACCGTGGATGGTTCATAGCGATGGTCTTGGTGGTATTTATCGTTTCACTGGGGCTAATCCGGGTAATAGGGGTTGAGTTTATGCCGGAATCCGATGAAGGTTTTGTCCGGTTAAATATCCAGACACCTATCGGGACAGATATCGATTCGACGAGATCCGCAGTAAAAAAGATATATAACATCATCTCAGAGAGGGTGCCTGAACGTGATGTGACTTTCAGCCAGGTGGGACGAAGTGGTGAGATGATAGGAACAGAGGCTCCTAATACGGCAGAAGTCTGGATTACCCTTGTAGATCTCGCTGAGCGGAAACGTAGTGACAAGGAGGTCATCGAAGACCTGAGAAAAGAGATCCAGAAAATTCCTGGTGTCAAGGTGCGCTTTTCCACTGGTGGGGGACCTACAGGGGGCAGCTCGAATCTCAGCGTAATTTTATCGGGGTATGACCTTGTACAGGGAAAGATTCTTGCAGAAAAGCTTCAGGGGATCATGGAAGGTGTGAAGAACGTTCGGGATGTAAAGATATCGAGGGAGGAGGGACTCCCTGAATACCAGGTTAAGATCGACCGCGAACGTGCGGCACTCTTCGGACTTAATGCATTCTCTGTTGGACAGGCTGTGAAGCGTGCGTTTGCCGGAGAGAGTGTGGCTAATGTCATACTGGGAGGTGAGGAGGTCGATGTATTTGTACGCCTCGAGGAGGAAGACCGTATTACATCCCGAGATCTTGAACTGGTGTCAGTTGCATCTCCTTTCGGAACAATGGTACCCCTTTCGAGTTTTACAGAATTGATAAAAGATTACGGGCCGGTTAACATAGAACGTGAGCGTCAGGAACGTGTAATATATGTGAATGCACGTGTCCTTGGAGATGTAAAGGGAGCTGTAGACGCGATAAAGAGCGAGGTAGCTAATATCGTTATTCCGCCGGGATTCACCATTCAGTACGGCGGCTCGTGGGAAGATCTTCAGGAGACGATAAGAGATCTTGTTATAGTCGGTATCCTCGCAATAATCCTTGTATACCTCATCATGGCTGCACAGTTCGAGTCGTTCTTTGATCCCTTTATCATCATGTTCACACTTCCCATGACCTTTATCGGTGTAGTATGGATGCATATCATCACAGGACTGGTATTCAGTGCAGTTTCTGCTATTGGAATCGTCGTACTGCTCGGTATAGTGGTAAACAATGGCATAATATTGGTAGACTATACCAATCTTTTAAGAAAACGGGGCCATAGCCTTTTGGATGCAGTGATGCTTGCGGGCCGCACCAGGCTCAGGCCAATTCTTATGACCATGCTTACTACTGTGCTTGCACTGGTACCAATGGCTCTTGCACTGGGGGCAGGAGGAGAGATGTACTCTCCTATGGCAAAGACGGTTATAGGAGGGCTGCTCGTGGCTACTGTCTTCACCCTTGTGCTTATCCCTGTTCTCTATGCGATGTTCGAAGGAGCAAAACTTAAGCGAATGGAGAAAAGACTTAAAAAGGCAGGTGCTCAATGAATAGAGTAATGGTGTACATCATCCATGACAGGGCAATCGATGAGGAAATCGGTGATCTGCTCACTGCATTGGAGCTTAAATACTTTACAAAGTGGAAAGATGTCCTGGGAATTGGTGAAAAAGATCCCCATCTCGGTGATCATGTGTGGCCTGGGCTGAACAATGTAACCATGGTTGCCGTTGAGGAGGAGATAAAAGATAAACTGCTGAAATCTGTCAAGGCTCTCCAGGCTGCCTTTCCTTCTGTTGGCCTCAGAGCTTTTGTGGTTCCGATAATCGAGGAACTCTAAATAAGAGTTTCTTCGAAACTCTTATTTTTGGAAGTTTCAATCCCATAGGATTGAAACTTAATAAGAGTATAAATTTTCTGGAAATGAAGATTCGTACGAGTTTCATAAGAAACTCTAGTAATCATGAAGGAATATGCGAGTGAAGTTTTAGTCATTTATGACTAAAACTTCTAAGAATCGGGGATTCTTCGGGAATCTCCGATTCAGGTTTCTTTTTCTATTCCCATGAGTTCGTTAAGTGCCTTCTCATAGAGTTCTTTATCCTCATCTCTGCCCATGGTGCCCAGGATGTCGATGATCTGTTCAAGATCCTGTCGCTCTCTTGATATAAGATTTAGCCCCCTGTTTACCTCAAGCGCACGTTTGTAGTAAAAGAGCGCATTCTCAAGATCGCCCTTCTTCTTGTAGTACCCGGCTATGTTATGGAGATCACTCGAGATTCCGAGGCTGTTTTCAATATACTTGTCTTCTTCAAGGGCCAGGAGGTAGTATTCCAGAGCTTTTTCGTCTTTGTGTAAATGCTCATGAAGATATCCGAGGTTATTGTACCCTGCAGCAAGTCCTGCATGGTTTTTGATCCTTTGATGTATAGATACTGATGATTCTATATGTTCCAAAGCCTGATCATAGTTACCCATCTTAATGTATAGAGAACCAATATTATTGAGTGTTGTTGCATATCCTTTCTCGTTTTTTGCATCTTCGTAAAAAGTCAGAGATTTATTATAGGTCTCTAGCGCACTATCATAATCCTTCTCACGGCTCTGTATTGAAGCGAGAAGGCTGTAATTGTCACCGAGACTGCTTTTGTTATCCATATGCAGGTTTATTTCCATCGCCTCGCCTAAAACTTCTTCAGCATTTTCATAAAGCCCAAAGTTTGTATAGCAGCGTGCAATATTGTAAAGATCAGATGCTATTCCCTCAAAGTTGTTTACCTTTTGATCCTCAACAAGAGCCTTTCTGAAAAAGAGAATAGCGTTCTGGAAATCACCACGGTTATAGTGCTCATGTGCAAGTTTTTCAAAACCCCTTGCATTCTCCTTGACAGCAGTAACAGGGCGGTCTGTTGCGCATGAAGTGGCAAAAGTCGCTATTAGTAATAGAGCTATGAGAATTGTTTTTTTCATCACTCGTAACTCCCTAATGTTGCAAAGCAACGTTCTTAATTATAGACTTATAGTGCTAAGGCGAGTAGCCTCCTTCCCGCTCGGCATTTTCCAAAGGAACGACAACATCCTCCTTGCGTGATGAGAAACCTCTTACAAAGAAATTTTCCTGCAGCGTTCTAATAAGCCCTATAGCCTCGTCCATGGTTACATTGGCCCTTTCGATGGCTGCTTTGATTTCAGGGGATGTCTCGGAAATGGTGCCTGATAAAGTCTGGATATCTGCCATAATCGCGTTGATCCTCTTCATGATGGAGGTAATGTTGTTGTACAGCTCATAGTTATCATACAGCAGTTTTCCAATACTCCCTTCCTGCTCTTGTATCGAACTAGTTAACCGATCAAGAGTCTTTAAAGTGCGATTGAGACTCCCGTCCTCTGCAGAAAGAAGCTCAAATAAGTCCTGTACCTTGACAAGTGTGCGTTCAAGATTACCTTCAGCATCAGAAAGGTTGTAGGTGAGACGTTCAACATTCCCCAGGATTCTCGTGAGCTGATCCGGCCTCTCCTCTTTTGCACGCTCTTTCAGTATATCTGCTCCTATTTCTGTATCCTGCGACCAGATGTATGAGCCATTCTCAAGGGGGAGCTGATGTACTCCACCCGGGATGATCTCCATAACCTTACTTCCTATAAGTGGTGAGTTGAGCTTTGCTACACTATCCTTTCGTATTCGTTCTGCATACTCTTCATATACTGCAAACCTTACCTCAATCCAGTTATCTTCATTGAGAAATACAGACTTTACCTCACCAATCTGGATCCCCTTGATTGTAACGACAATGCCCGGTTTAAGGCCTTCTCCACTCCAAAACTCGGTAGTGAACTCGTACTGCTGTTCAAACCATCGGCGTTCTCGTCCTATGAAGATCACAACAACGACGATTATTAGAATTACGAGTGTGAGAAAAACACCTACGACCTTTTCTAAATGTTTGAATCTATAGGCCATCCAGATATCCCGTTCAGATTTTTTATAAATTGCGCTACAGGGAATCTTCTTCAGATAGAATCATCTGTCAGATACTAGTATCTTTCAGATGCTATCATCTGTAAGAATCTTTAAGACCTCCTCTGCAACTATCTCCTGTTCATCTACGATTATTGAGAGCACCCGCTGAAGTATGGGATCATCAGATCTCATTATATCATCCCTCTTACCGTATGCAAAGAGATTGTTTTCGTAGATAAGTGCGATATAATCTGCAGATGTTTTTATGAATTCAAGGTTATGGCTTACCATGATGACTGTCACCTCAGGGTCATCTCTCAGCGGTATGATCTTATCGATCATCTTGTTCAGCGTGAGAGAATCGACCCCTGATACAGGCTCATCAAAGAATATGAGCTTGGGCTCCATGATAAGAGCTCGGGCAAAGCTTGCTAATTTTCTCTGCCCAATTGAAAGCTTAGCAGGCAGGTGCATTCTGACATCTTCAAGACCAAAGTCCTCCAATGTTGCATTCACCCTCTCGCTGATCTCTTTATCCTTGAGACGGTAGTGATATTTAAGAGGGAGTGCGAGATTATTGTATAGGGTAAGGTTACTCATGAGAGCGCCATCCTGAAAAACAAAGGCAAAATGTTTTCGCATGGTAAAGAGAGTATTTCTCGATATATTGAAGATATCTGTTCCTTCTATAAATACATTGCCGGAATCAGGCGGTAATAGCCCCGCTGCTATTTTAAGAAGAGTACTTTTTCCGCATCCAGATGGCCCGGTTACCGCAACGAGTTTTCCTCTGGGTATGGTCATAGATATGGAGTTGAGAAGAACCTCTTCATCGAAAAAAATCGATACATCTTTTAGCTCTAGGATGTAATTGTTCATTGTCTCTGTTTAAAAATAATAGATAAACGTAATAATGCCATCTGCAATAAATAGAGCCGTGATCGATCCCACGACCGCTTTAGATGCCTGTTGAGGGACCTCTGTTGAGGATACCCTCACTGCAAACCCCCGGAAAGTACAGATCAAAGAGATGAGAATACCAAAAATCAGACCCTTCAAGATGCTCACCGTTACGTCTGAGATAACCATTGCTGCAATAAGTTGTCTCAGGAATATTGAGAGGCTTGTAAAGAGGACCATCTTTGATACCAGAAATCCTCCGATTAAGGCAAATACATCAAAGTAAATGTTGAGTGCTACCAGAGATGCAGTAACACCAAATATCCTTGGAATGGCAAGATACCTGATTGGATCGATTCCCATGGATTCGAGTGCTTCGATTTCATGCTGGACAACCATGTTCCCGATCTCTGTGGTGATGGCTGTTCCCGAGCGCCCGATGACAATGAAGCCGGTGAGTATGGGCCCCAGTTCTCGAACTATTACAGTAATCAGGATTTTACCAACAAAGGCTTCGCCGCCAAATCGTGGAAGCTGGGTGAGGGATTGTACTATTGCGATAGCACCAAGTGCAAGCGCAACCAAAGCAATAACCGGAAGAGCCTGAACCCCGGTGAAAAGGACCTGTTTGAAAAGGACGGTAATACCAGATTCCAGACTCGCTCCCTTCTTTCGAAAGAGGGATCTGAAGATTCGAGTTATATATGCACAAAAGTCAAGACTGTTTTCTATACGATTTAAGACCCATCTTCCAAGAGAGTCAAAGTACCTTGCCATGTGATAATTTTAGTAATTTCTTCTGATCATGTCAATAATAACACAAACAAACATTTTGAAAGGATACAAAATGTCTTGTGAAATAGGTTTTTTTATATATAAAATAAAGAGTTTAACAACAGATTCTCGTCTTAAAATGATCGAATGAAATTGGATATTTTTTATAAATAAGTGTTACCGCATTTAGACGGAATAGATTGTTCTTTTAAAATGAGTCTTTCTCCGTCTAAATGAGAATACTTTTTGTTTAATAGAGTATCATCTACATTTAGACGGAATAGATTGTTCTTTTAAAATGAGTTTTTCTCCGTCTAAATG
>CP070841.1:2951433-2964147 GCA_020342115.1 Spirochaetota bacterium | reverse complement strand
ACTATAAAAACCTTAAAAGCAACAATCTTTTTAATGATTGGTATAGACATACGCTTAACAATTCTCGAATAATCGATAACTTCAATAAGCTCTTAAATCAAGAAAGTTAATTAGTTCTTGGTGGCTGCATTATATTCTTATGACACAATTATTTGCAAAGTACACTATTTGATCTCCTCAGCTTCATTTGAATTAACCACCAAGAACTAATAGTTCCATGTGAATAATAAATTGGTGAAATTTGCTAATATATTAGCGAATCAGGCATACAGGAACTAATCGGGCACTTCTTGTACACAAATGGAATCAGTCATCGATAAAAATCTCTCCTTTCTTAAAGCAGAGTTCCCATCTGTATATCAGAAGGTTTCCAAGCTCAATAACACACAGCCATATTCTGTTGCTGGAGATAAGGATCCAAACATATTCTTGGGGAAGCAAGCCTACCATTCCATCCGCAACCCGCAGGATGAAGCGTTGAATCTCGTCAAAAACCTTCAAGTAGAGTCGGGTCTCATATTTATTTTTCTGGGAATTGGATTTGGGTATCATATAGAGAAGTTTAAAAAACTTTACGAAAAAACAATTCCAAAGGTAACTGTTGTTTGTATCGAAAAAAGCACCGAAGCCTTCACCCTTCTCCTTCATCACAGGGACATCTCCTTTTTGAGTGGTGTCCATCTCTTTTTGGATGATGATGTCAAAGAGATCGGAACTTATTTCAGCAAGCTAGACTCACTGTCATTCAAAGGTTACAAAATCATACGATTGAGAGGTGGATATTCACTTTTCGAAAGATACTACCTGGACATTGAATCGCAGTTCAGATCATTTATGTCAGGGACTCTCAGTGATATTCTCACCAGATTTGCATTTGAGAACCTGTGGATGAAAAACATCATCGACACAATCCCGTACATAATCGGTAAAAGATCTATTGATGCATTGAAAGGAGTTCTTAAAGACAGACCAGCCATCGTATTAGGTGCGGGACCTTCACTTTCCTCTCAGCTTGAGAAGATTGCAGAATTACATAAATGGATATATATCATTGCTGTTGATACGGCTCTTGAACCTCTCTTAACCGTGGGTATAGAGCCTGATTTCATCGTTACACTTGATGCACAGTTCTTCAACATCCTTGACTTCCATTCATATCTTCTAAGAACAATTCATAAAACTGGACCAATACTTGTGGCTGACCTTATGGTCTATCCGAAAATAATCAGGAACTGGAAAGGCCCTCTTTACTTCAGCAAGACAACAATAAATGAAGGTAATCATAATGATTCACATCCGCTCATTTCGGGACTGGAGAATTCTTTCGGTAATGTTGGTTCACTTAAATGCGGAGGTTCTGTGACAACCACTGCAATCGACCTTGCCCTTCACCTTGGGGCTATCCCTGTGCTTCTTGCGGGGTGCGACTTTTCCTTTACAGGATACGCTACTCATGTAAGCTCCTCTTCACCCTACATCCATTTCTACAGACAATCCAGCCGTTTTAACACAATTTCTACATCTATGACAAAGCAAATAGCCTCTAAAAAACGTTTTTATATTGAAGGAACCGAAAATAACAGAGTAATCACAGACTTTGTTTTTAGAAAATATCTTAGCTGGTTCAATAAAAGGAGTGAGTTTAAAAACCGAGTATACAATGCAACTTCTCACGGAGCCATAATACCCGGTCTAACACATCGAAATCTTGATCTAGAAATTGAAGGTCTAGTACATGCTCATAAAAAGGGGAAGCCACCTATCCTGCCGCTACAGACAAAGAAGTACTCTGTCAAAATGGCTCGTGATTTTCTTAATTCATTGAACACTCAAATAGAACAAGCCCGCCAAGAGATACAAGAAAATCCCAAAAATGGCGATATAGCTATCCGGTACCCTTTGTTTGTAAACAGTTTCCATGTGGCTAAAAAACTCTATGGAGATAACAAATTGCTATTTCAACAACAGCTCTTACTCCTTTTTGAGCTTCTTGAGAGACGTATAAAAATATCAGCAGGAAAGATAAAAAAAAGGTAGGTTTATTACTCTAACTTTCTTATCTCGAATAACCCATTATCAACATATATAAAGACAGTCGTGTTTGAGTAGCTCTTAAAAGGCACTGAAATGTTGTCTCCTCCAATGTTTTCTTCATTATAAATTTCCCTCTCCCCGATCCTATCCTGTATAACAATGCGTATGCCTGCCTCCTCCATATCTTGAGGCACATCAAAGTTTAAAACACGGGCATATAGCTTATCCTTTTCCTCCTCAGAGGGTAGATAACCTACATTGAAGGTTACAGTATCATTTCTTTGTACCAGTGTCTCTTCAGGAGGGTCCTGTGAAATGATAATACCGTTCATAACTGGATCGAGCACTTCTTCTGTGATCACATGCACAAGCACACCCCTGAGGGCAAGAAGCTGCATAACTTCATCCACCTTCCGCCCGGTGTAATCTTTCAGCTGAAATGCATGGATCTCCTTTCCCTTACTAACAATAAGATCTATTGTATCAACATTTGTTATTGGCGTATTTGGAGATGGATACTGCCCCACTATAGTCCCTTCCGGGTATTCTGAAGCGACATAGGTTACATTACCTATCTTTATCGTTTTACCCTGAAAAGAAAATATTTCCTGCAGACGGTTCTCAACGAAAGGTATAGTCATTCCTGTATAATCTTCGACTATCGATATGATTGGTCCTTTGCTCACTATAAGCTTGATATCCTTGCGCTCCCTCACAATGCTGCCGGCCTTGGGGATCTGCTCAACAATCATGTTTTTTGGCTGGTCTGAAAAATATCTCGGATCTATTATTACCCTGAGGTTTTTCTTCTGAAGTATTATCAATCCTTCAATCAGGTCCTTATTTGTTACCTTTGGTACTGCAACTTCTGGAGGGCCCCTTCTGATAAAAAGAAAGGTAGTAAAGGTTACTGCGAAAAAAGCGGCAATAAAAATGACTATAAGGATGATAATATTCTTCAGCACTACCTTCGAGTCTTTAATAGCACTATCTTTGAATATTCTCAATATTCCCATTACTGCACTCTCTATTTTCAAATCAGATTTTATCAAAAATGAATATAATTAGCAAAGAAATTTTTTAATATTTACTCAATTGAAGCTTCAACAATTCTAAAACTATCTGGAGTTTCGCTTTTTTAAAGCGAAACTCCCAAGAATGTAAGCTTCTTCGAAGCTTACATTCAATGCAGATTTGCTAAGTAAATAGCAAATCTGCTATGAATCAAAGACACCTGAAGTTATACTTCTCTTTTGACCTCATTTATTCTTACACAGAACTTCTAGAAATATCTCCGCTTCTCAATGCGGAGATATTTCTAGTGTCTTTGATTCAAGATTCCTGTACCCATTAATAAAATCTCGCGAGTTAATCTTTTTATGGTTTTCCATCTGCAGTTCCAGAATGTTAACAAATCCTTTTCCGGTTTGTACTATTATCCCTTCCTCCGCCTTCGTTTTAACGATTTTTCCTGGCTGAGCTGAAAGCAGATCAGGTGCGTCAATGAATCTCACCTGAAAGATCTTCAATAGTTTTCCATCAAGGTAGGTATATGCCACTGGCCAAAGGTTATACGCCCGTATCTTGTTAATAATCATCTCCGATTCTTCATGCCAGTCTATCAAACCATCAGATTTTTTTATAATTGAACAGTATGTTGCATCTCCCTCCCTTTGTTTTACCAGTTGAAACTCTCCCTCTATAAACCCTCTTATTCCCTCAACAAGGAATACAGGCGAAATATCTATTATCTTCTGGAGAAGATCGTGGGATGTATCCGTACTTTCTATATCAATTCCCTTCTGCAATATTATATCACCCCTATCCATCCTTTGCTCCATCTTCTGTAAAGTAACGCCTGTCTTTCGGTCTCCATTTAAGATGGATGCTACTATTGGGGAGGGACCACGGTATTTCGGAAGCATCGATGCATGAAGATTGACACTGCCGAAAGGCGGGAGATCAATGACATTTGACGGAAGAATTTTTCCAAATGCAACAACAACATTGAGATCTATCTTCTTTTTTTTTAGAAGCAATAATAATTCTTTACCTATCCTATCCGGTTGATAAATCTCTATTCCTTGCGCTTCAGCATAATCCTTTACAGGCGATATCCCAATCTTTCGTCCTCTACCCTTGGCCGTGTCAGGCCTTGTTATAACAAGCTCAACATCGAATGATTCAGTAAGCTTGATTAAACATGCACGAGCAAGAAGTGGAGTACCAAAAAAGGCAATCTTTTTAGCCTTCATTTTTATCCAATGTTTATGAATTATTTTAAAAAATGCAGGTTATTCGAAGCCAGTATCATTTCATAATAGCAGTATATTGACGCTCCAATTCCTCAAGCTCATTCTCGACCCTCTTTCTTTCTCTTTCATTTAAACGATCTATAAAGAGAGTTCCGTTAAGATGATCAATTTCATGCTGTAGAGCCCGACCGAGCAGTCCGGAAGCAGAAATTTCAACCATCCTTCCGTTTCTTGTAGTACCCCTGACAACTACCTTTGTTGGTCTTGTAACATCTGCATTTATACCCGGCACACTCAAACAACCTTCCTCCATCGTACCTGTATCATCAGAGAAATATTCTATGACAGGATTTATGAGGGCAAGTCTGTCGAATCCTTTCTCATCAACGGATATCACAATGATCCTCTTTGATATTCCAATCTGGGGAGCCGCGAGCCCTACCCCATCCTCCTCGTCCATGGTCTCGAACATATCTGCAATTAGCGCTTTAATCCCATCATCGTTCTCAGAAACTTCCTCCGACCGTTTTCTCAAAAAAGGATCCGGGTATTTTTTCACTTCTTTCACTGCCATGAAAGAAATATAATTATTCCTTTTTTATTAAACAAGAATAAATAAAAGTTGCAGTATACATATTTCCACCAAAACATTTATAAATTAATAATGTATACTGCAACCATAATTAGTATCTGGTGCCAATTCACCAATGAATTGGCACCAGATACCTTGTTAGTTCTTGGTGACCTCATTATATACTTAGGTTTCACCAAGAACTAATTAAAGCATAGAGAGCGGGTCTATATCGATTTCCATATAGAGACCGCGAGCAGGTTTCATCATCCGCTCGAGTTCTCTTAATACGGGTCTGATATCTCCCAGCTCCTTGAGCTTGATAATAATATGTATTCTGTGGTTTCTCTTAATTCTAGAAATAGGACAGAATGTTGGTCCAAGTATTGTTATACCTTCACAATTCTTCTCTCGAATAAATGACGCTGCTTTCTGTGCATGACTGAACAGATAATCGGAATCTTCTCCTCTGAATACAAGACGTATAATCCTGCAAAATGGCGGGTAGAAAAGAGCCTGACGGTAGTGAATCTCTCTTGCATAGAACTCTTCATAATCCTGGTTTTTTGCAGTCTGTATTGCATAGTGAACTGGATTATATGTTTGAATAATAACATCCCCTCCCTTATCGCTCCTTCCAGATCTGCCCGAAACCTGCGTTATGATATTAAATGTTCGTTCTGCTGAACGAAAATCTGGAAAATTGAGTGGTATATCAGCATTCAAGACACCCACAAGAGTTACGTCAGGAAAATGAAGCCCCTTTGTAACTATCTGTGTTCCTATCAGTATGTCTATCTCCTTTTTAGAGAATCTTTTAAGGATATCCGGCAACGCATGTCTCTTCCTCACAGTGTCAGTATCCATCCGCACTACTACTGCTGCCGGGAACCGATTGCTTAAGTATTTCTCTACTTTTTCAGTGCCGAATCCTGAATACCCGATCCTCTCAGACCCGCAGTTTGGGCATACATCCGGGGGTATTTCTGAATAGTCACAGTAATGGCAGTTAAGCTTACGGTCCTTCCTATGGTAGGTGAGCGTGATATCGCAGTTCCTGCACTTGAAAACATGACCGCAGTTTGTACAGTATATATATGGCGAGAAACCTCTTCTGTTGAGAAAAAGTATAACCTGTTCTCTTTTTTGGAGCCTCCCTTCAATCTCCTTGATCAGAGTTTTCGATATGTGTTCTGTGCTTTTTGTCTTTTTCAAATCAGTAACATAAGTTTTTGGTAAACTCTGATTCGAAACCCTGTTCTTGAGTTGCAGAAGTTTGAACCGGCCTAGCTTTGCGAGATGATATGATTCTATAGAAGGGGTTGCACTTCCAAGGACTAGAATAGCCCCGTTTTTTTTCACCCTGAAAAGTGCAACCCGTTTAGCACTGTACCTTGGGGTTTCTTCGGATTTGTAGCTAGTTTCGTGCTCTTCATCTATTATTATCACTCCAATGTTATTAAGCGGTGCAAAAACCGCAGAACGAGCTCCAATCACAATGCGTTTCTGACCAGTAAGTATGTTTATCCACTCGCTGATACGCTCGGTTTTAGTTAAACGTGAGTGAAGGATAGCTAGCTCATCCCCAACTCTCCTTGCAAAATAGTTCACCGTTTGAGGGGTAAGTGATATTTCTGGAACAAGGAGAATAGCACCCCCTCCGCTCTTGACTACATCATCGATGATGCGAAGATAAACTTCAGTTTTACCGCTCCCGGTAATGCCATAGAGTAGAAACTCTTCACTTCTACCGTCAGCCAGGGCTCCTTTTAGGCTGTCATAAACAGCACGCTGCTCATGAGTGAGCACAATCTTTTTAGTCTCCTCCGCAAGGCACTGGATATGTGAGGCTGACTCAATCCTCTTTCCGATGAATCCCCCTGGAATAATCGTCCATAACGCTTCCCCTATAGAGCACAGGTAGTACTGTGCCATCCACTCTCCAAGTTCAATGAGCTCATTATCCATGATTGGAATATCATCGAGAACCTCCTCAACCGGCTTAACCTCCTTCAGGTCACAATTATTCAGCATTTTATAGATCATTCCGGTAACAGAAGATCCTCTGAGTGGAACACGCACCCTCATCCCTGGTCGAATACTACTATCATTGACCGGGAGTTTATAAATAAGAGGTTCTATTGGTCTGTTGAATACCACAGAAGCGAACATAATTGGTTCTTGGTGATAAATAATTATTTTGCAGTTGGTACTAAAATTGCCAACTTCAGAATTGGTTCTTTAATAATTATTAAAGTACCAATTCGGGGAACTTGTTGTTAATAATTTACATTTCAATATCAAATTAGTTACCAGCGACTAATTGAGCATTTTAACAAGAAAAATAAATGTATAACATATAATTCATTGTAACATAAAAGTTAAAGAACTATAATCAATTCTTTTTATATAAAAAAAATCATATGTAATCAAAGCAATTAAAGAATTGATTCGGGAGCCTGGCAATTCTATTAATATAAATATTGTTTAAAATTCACCAGCGACTAATTATTCCTAAATCTTATGGTAGGGCGAAGCCCTGGAAGATGCTTCTTTGTGGGCTTTTGCCCACAAAATTAGGCATTGGCTCTAATATCACTGTAGTAATCTCTCAGGAGCTTGAGATCGTTCCATACAGGCCTCCTATACTTATCAGGGAAGCGTAAAACAGCAGCCGGATGATAGGTAGCAATTACGGGTATTTCACCATGAGGCCCGTTATATTGATGGAAGGTGCCTCTTAGCTTTGAGATTCCAGATTGAGAGTTTAGAAGGGTGTTGATAGCCGGGCCTCCAAGGCAGCATATGATCGATGGATCAATATAGGAAATCTGTTTTTTTAGATAAGGCAGGCAGCTTCGCACCTCTTCTGGGAGGGGTGTTCTATTCTCCGGGGGTCTGCATTTTACAACATTAGTGATATATACTTCTTCACGGCGGAGATTGATGGCAGCGAGCATCTTAGTTAGGAGCTGACCCGCCCTCCCTACAAATGGCCGCCCTTTGATATCCTCCATCTCTCCTGGTCCCTCTCCAATGAAGACGATATCGGCATCAATATTTCCCTCACCTGGAACAGCATTTCTTCTTCCTTCATGGAGGGTACATTGGGTGCATTTAAGAATTTCATCTACGAGGTTTGCCATGAGCTCTTCTTTTGAAAGCTCATTTTTATCTATATGATGGCTACTTCTGAATCCTGTTTTCAACAGATCTATTGATTCCTGAACCAACCTGATGTACTCTCTCTTTTTACTGTACACAGTTTTATCTCAATATCTTCTCTTCTCCTCAGCAGCTTTACATTCAATACACTTTTTTGCTTCAGGAATTGCCAGCAATCTTTTTTCATCAATAGATTTTCCACATACTACACATCTTCCGTACATACCCTCATTTAGCCTGCTCAAAGCCTCATCAATCTCATTTAACTTTTCCTGTTCTTTTTCGGTGAGCCTTGATATGACTAGTTGCTCGTATGAACTGTTTGCCTCATCTACGATATCACCTGTGATATTCTCACTTTCGACACCTTCTCTCTCGTTTTCTTCTTCAGCCTCTATCGTCTCAAGTAACTGGTCTCTCTTCTTCAATAGCTTTTTCTCTATACTCTCTAATACACGTTTCCTCATGCAGATCTCACCTCTCAGGTAATATGGACAGCAAAATTTTCACAACTTATAAGATCTCACAAATTTATCTATTCCTATTAGCGTTTTAATTTACGATGAAAAAGGAAAAATTCCAATTGAAAAATTTATAAAATCTCTTCAAGCATGTGTTCAAGTCTATCTTTGTCGATCAACTCAACAGGACGTATATTGGAAAGATCAAGCGCTTTCTGAGTGAAGGTAGAGCTTGTGACGAAAATACTTTTAGAGGCGCCTCGATCGTTCATTCTTTCGAGGAGCTCTCTTATCGGAATCTCCCCAACCTTATTGATCCAGCGTGCTATATCAACAATACAGGTCATCTCATCCCTTCCAACCCTGAAAGTACCAACAAATTCCACAAAATCTTTCTTCTCAGTGTCAGCCTTTTCAATTTTTACTTTTAGTTTTTTACATAAAGATTTCGACGTTTCGATAAAATCCTGTTTATTCATAGTTATGAATCGACTGAGAATAGAGCTCTTGTTGATTTCTCCATAAATATCAATCTTGTTTTTCACATCTTTATAGCCAGTTTGAACAGAATCTATCTCCCTCCACAGCTTCAAGGCTTTATTGATGTTTCCGGATCCTATAAGGTAGTTTGCATATCTGTATTTTGTCTCTATAAGTTCTTTGTTATCAACAGTACCAAATGCCAGAGCTTTCTCAAAATAATCAAACGCCATCTCCTTATTATTAAGAGAGATATATATATTGCCGAGATGAACCATTGAATGGAACCTGAAACGATTATCCTCTGCAGCTTGCTGAAATTCCTCGATACTCTGTTTGTAACTCCGTTCCTTTTCAAGAACAATAGCATAGTTGAAGTGAGCCTCGGTTAGTGACGGCCTCTGTGTGATCACGTTTATCAACGCCTTTCTGGCCTTTTCAAAGTAATTCTGCTTCAAATATACCTTTCCGAGCTCAAGCCATGATTCAGGATACTGTTCCCGGTACTGACAGGCCTTTTCAAAATAATCCATTGCCCTCTGGTAATCAGATTTACGTACTGATATAAGACCAAGATTGTAGAAGCTTTCAGCATGTTCAGGATCTATGCTCGCAACAATTTGAAACTCCTTCCATGCCTTATCGATATTATTGATCTTTAGATTAAGTAAAGCGATCTTATTATGTATGTCCACCTCCTTCAGAGAAGAATCAAAAGAAGTGCTCAGTGCCAGTTTATTAAACTCGACGAGGGCCATCTCATAATTTCCAAGTTGTTCATAGCACAATCCTATATTCCAGAAATATATTTTTTTTCGCGGGTTTTTTGCAAGAAGCTCCTGAAAGAGTTTTAACGCCTCCTCAAATCTCCCATTTTTATAGAGAATACCTGCTCTCTCATATTTTCTCTTTTGACGTGCCTTGAAAAACAAAACCCCAACAATAACAAGGACGAGAACTGCAAGCACAATGAAAATCACTATGAACATCAGTTATACCTGCTCCACCTATTGATAAAATACTTTCAGGAGGTACAAGCCGCCTGCATAGGATGATTGAACCAGTGTGTTTCTCTTTTCAGAGGTCAGTATATCATCGACCCGCACGGGTTTTTCCCCTCGTCTTTCTAGCTGAAGGAATGTTCCCACTATAAACCGCACCATCTTTCTTAAATAACTGTTCGCAACAATATCAAAGATAACAAAATCATTTTTCCGGTTGAACTCACACTCGACAACTTCCCTAATCGGGACTTCCCCCTTCTCGACGGTTCCAAGGTTCTTGAAATCATGTTTTCCTTTTATCCTTTTGCAGTACTTATTGAGGAGATCTATGTTGAGTCTACGCCTAACCCATAATGAGTAGTTTTTGAAGAAAGGAACCTGATCATTTCTATTGCTTATTATATACCTGTACCATCTCCTTCGTGCACTGTAGCGAGGATGAAAATCGGGAAGGCTCTCAACAACATTCACAATTCTGATATCACTGGAAACAGCTGAATTAACTGCCATTTTGAATTCTTCGGTAGACATCCTGCTCTCTGTCTTAAAAGTCGCCACCTGACCAATAGCATGAACTCCCCTGTCTGTTCTTCCCGAGGCAATGAGGTGAATAGGATGTTTAACTATCTTTGCAAGAGCCTCCTGCAGTACTCCCTGAATTGTTATTGCATTATCCTGTATCTGCCATCCAGAATAAAAGGTACCATCGTATGCTATTTCTAAAGTTATGTTTCTCATCCAGTTTTAAGCTCCTCAATTTTTGCCGTGATCTCTTCATAAAGATCTTTGGAGCGATCAAGGATAAATGATGGTTTGCTTTTACTCGATTTTCCTCTGCCAAATATTTTGGAGATAGTTCGCTTAGCACTCTCGAGCATTTTAATTCTAGATTCTGGATCTGGATCATCGCCATACTTGTAGACTAACATGGATGCTACATAGAGAAGTCC
Source organism: Spirochaetota bacterium (assembly GCA_020342115.1). Classification (GTDB taxonomy): domain Bacteria; phylum Spirochaetota; class B62-G9; order B62-G9; family DRHN01. The sequence continues at coordinate 2,953,227 of CP070841.1, read as the reverse complement.
CTCGAACCCATAACTCTTATCCAGATCTGGTCCGAAATGTTTTATATTGTCAATCCTCTCTTCCCCTGTCTGGGCATACTCGATTGATTGTTCATAAAAACCCATTGCTTTTTTGTACATGAAAATACCAACTTTTTCATAGTTCTGGCCAGGATATTTCTGTTCGAGATCACTAAATAGCCATGCAGCCCTCAAAGCGCTTAGCGCCTTCATAAAAGTCGGTGTACTCTCCTTAGGGTGAAAGGCGTAACAACTCACAGAAAGAATATAGCTCGCAGTACCGGTGAAAATATTTCTTGGTTTTTTGAAATCCACAATTGGAAAGATGAGCGTAATATCGTGGTGGCGCTTGACCTTCTGTGAAAGTGCTATCTCTATATATTCGTCCTTAATATTGGGAAAATCATCATGATATGCGGAATAGTAACATGAAGGGCATACGGTGACAGGGTATATAAGTGGCATTAACTCCCCGGCCTTCTTACTGGGTTCATATCGGCGTCGTAATTCATCGGTAATATCCTTGGTGATAAGTCTTCCTCTCCCGGTTAACATCTCTTCCTTTTTAAAAATATTACCACACACAGGGCATGTAATTGGATTCTTTAAATAAAAAGAGACTTTATAGGATTTTTTTTCCTCTGTATGCTTGTCACTCACAATACAACTCCTAACAATTTAATCAAGGCGAGTTGGTCACAAAGGGATGCTATACGGATCAGCAGTTTTTAATTTCGTTCACAATCTTAACCGTCTGGGCAGCTTCATGCACATCGTGTACTCTAATAATATCGGCTCCCAAAAAAATAGATATAGCATTTGCAGCTACTGTGGGAATCAATCTCTGCTCAGATTCAAGACCTGTGTATGCCCCTATAAAGGACTTTCGTGACAATCCTATAAGGATGGGGTAGCCCTTACTTTTCAACAATGGGAGGTTTTTAATAAGGGTGATACTGTGGTGAGCTTCCTTGGCAAATCCTATGCCAGGGTCCAGAATGATTTTCTCCTTTTCTATTCCTGCATCGAGTGCTTTTCTTATAGATGTATCGAGCTCATTCGATACTTCCCTTACTACATCATCATAAACCGCATAACTCTGCATATCAGAAGGTTTGCCTCTTATATGCATCAAAACAATATGTACCTGTGACTGTGCAACCACAAACTCAAGCCCATTGTTAAAACTGAGACCTGAAATGTCGTTGACCATCGTTGCTCCACATGCAATCGCTTCTTTTGCTACCTCCGGCTTATAGGTATCTATAGAAATTGTAACACCGCTTCTTTTATTAATACCCTCTATAACAGGAATAACTCTATTGATCTCATCATCTGCATCTAATGGTTCTGAACCAGGCCTTGTTGATTCACCCCCAATATCTACTATATCTGCTCCGAGTTTCTCAAATTCCAAGGCTCTTTTTACAGCACCATCAGTGCTTGTTATCCTGCTTTCTGGATAGAAAGAATCCGGACTCACATTTATAACACCCATGATCCGGGTTTTTTCATTAAAAGTGATACTTTTTTGCAAATTGAGAACCTACTTCTTTTTATGTCTGTTTTTTCTCAAGCGCTTTTTTCTTTTGTGTGTCGCAATCTTCTGTCTTTTTCTCTTCTTTCCCGACGGCAAGCAATTCTCCTGTTATTTATTTTTATATCTCACAAATTACCATAGCCCAATAAGGAAAGCAATACTCCTGTTATTTATTTTTATATATTAAAAATGCCTCTAACCATAACCCAGAATGGTATTACTACTGCCTTTCCTGTTTATCAGAATCCGTTTTT
>CP070841.1:2939532-2951333 GCA_020342115.1 Spirochaetota bacterium | reverse complement strand
TTACAATTTATTGTTACTCGATACCTCTGAAAACAGGTTTAGTAGCCTTCAGTTTTTTTCCTAGATATTTTTATTATCTCATAATATTGTTAACCTATCAATGATACGAAGCAATCTGCGGAGAGAGGTCACTATTATGAAACTAATCGCCCCTTCCATACTTTCCTGCGACTTTGCTCGACTCGGGGAAGAGATAAAAGAGGTTGAGGATGCAGGCGCTGACTGGGTACATGTTGATGTGATGGACGGCCACTTTGTTCCCAATATAACTCTTGGTCCGATGATAGTGGAGGCCTGCAGGAAAGCAACCAAGCTTCCACTCGATGTGCACCTCATGATAGAGAATCCGGATAACTATATCCAGGCATTTGCTGATGCAGGGGCGAATCTGATTTCCGTGCATGTGGAGACCTGTGTTCACCTGAACAGGACGGTCAGGAGTATTCGTGAACGTAATGTTCGGCCGGGAGTGGTGCTCAATCCGACAACCCCGCTCTCTTCCATAGAGTGGATTCTCGAATATGTTGATTATGTACTCATACTGAGTGTAAATCCGGGATTCGGCGGTCAGGAGTTCATTCCAAACAGTCTCGACAGGGTGAAAGACCTGAGAAGTATGATAGATGAAAAGGGGCTTGATATTCTCATTGAGATTGACGGCGGTGTAAACGAGCGCACAATAAAGGATATCTCACTCGCAGGTGTTAATGTTTTTGTTGCTGGATCAGCGATTTTTAACAGCAAGGATTATAAAGAGTCTATCGATAAGCTCAAGAAGTTGGTGTGAAAAGCTGTCAGCAATCAGCCCTCGGTTATTAGCTTACAGCTCTCAGCCTGAAGCTGAATGCTATTAGTTATTACGTTCCCCGAAACAAATCACTATCTATTTCATATAATGTTAAATTCTTTCTAGCACAACACCCACCGATTCCGTAGCGATCTAGACACAACCGACTAAGAGATAGAAAATGCACATAAAATATAACGGAATCGGTGGGTGTTGTGCATTCATCATACAAGTACAGTATTTATCCGCTCTAATGCCCGGTCTATTTCATCTTTTTTTATAATGAGTGGTGGGGCGAAGCGAATCACATGTTCGTGTGTTTCCTTGCAGAGAATCCCTCTCTTCATAAGCATTTCACAGAATCGCCTTGCTCCTCCTGCTTCGGGGTGCAGCTCAACTCCAATCATGAGCCCTTTTCCACGAACCTCCTTTATAAAGGGACTCTTAATCTCTTTCAATTTGTTTATGAAATATGTTCCAGCATCATGTGCATTTTCGAGCATCTTTTCCTCGACAAGTACTTTCAGAGCAGTTCGAGCAACTGCACATGCAAGCGGATTGCCTCCAAAGGTGCTCCCATGGTCTCCCGGTTTAAATACATCTAGGAACGACTTTTTTGCGAGCACTGCTGAAATTGGGTACATGCCCCCTGAGAGAGCTTTTCCCACAACTGTTACATCGGCTTTGATCCCTTCCCAATCCTGAGCGAGCATCCTGCCTGTTCTTCCTAATCCTGTCTGTATCTCATCCAGAATCAGGGCAATCCGGAGATCGTCGCATATACCTCTTACCCGCTTGAGATAACCTTGAGGGGGTATGATAACCCCTCCTTCTCCCTGGATAGGTTCCACAAGGAAGCCGGCAGTGAAGTGGGTTATTGATTTCTGTAGCGCGTCTGGATCGCCGTAAGGAATGGCCTTAAAACCAGGGGCAAAGGGCCCGAATCCATCTTTGTACTGATGCTCGGTACTGAAACCAACAATGGTAACTGTTCTACCATGAAAGTTGTTTTGACATACCAGAATCTCTGCTCTGTCTTCAGGGATGCCTTTTTTTGTATATCCCCATTTTCTCACAGCTTTAATGGCGGTCTCTATAGCTTCAGCACCGCTGTTCATAGGAAGGACCATGTCCGAATCCAGCAGCCCACAGATCTCTTTGTAAAAGAGCCCTAGCTGGTCATGCCTGAAGGCACGCGAAGTGAGAGCAAGCTTTTTTGATTGATCAACAAGGCTTTGCACAATCCGTGGATGGCAGTGGCCCTGGTTGAGTGCAGAGTATGCACTGAGCATATCCATGTATCGGTTTCCCTCCACATCCCATACCCAGATTCCCTCGCCACGACTGAGCACAACATCGAGGGGAAGGTAGTTTTTTGCGCCGTATGTCTCTTCAAGAGTAATGTAGTGGCTGGTTTTTGTGGGGATTTCTGTACTTTGCTTGTCAGGCATGCCATTCTCCTATCTCATCAAGAGGTATATGATTGCCTTTGCAACATGCAGGCGGTTTTCAGCCTGCTCAAAAACAATAGAGCGAATGCTGTCGATAACCTCGTCTGTAACCTCATCGCCTCTGTGCGCAGGAAGACAGTGCATGAAGTATGCACCAGGCCTGGCTTTATCCATCAATCGAGAGTTGACCTGGAACGGTTTGAAAAACTTCTTTCTCCTCTCAGCTTCAGTTTCACGGCCCATTGAAGTCCATACATCTGTATAGACTGCATCGGCATTTCTCACTGCCTCATCCGGATCGTGGAAAATACGGATTTCGGCATTATTTTTCGATGCTTCCTTCACAACTTTTAAGGTAATTTCTTTGTTTGGCTCATAACCATCAGGGACACCAAGATTCATATTGACACCCAATTTAGCACATATCCACATGAGAGAGTGTGCAACGTTGTTCCCGTCGCCAACCCAGGCAAGAGTTAGCGCCGATAGGTTTTCTATCTTCTCTCTCAGTGTATAGAGGTCTGTAAGCGCTTGGCATGGATGCACGAGATCGTCCAGGCCATTGATTACAGGTATTATTACCGTTTCTGAAAATTCCGTCACATTGCTGTGAGCAAAAGTCCTTATTACGATGCCATGTGCCCAGCGTTCGAGGTTTTTTGCAGCATCGTATATAGATTCACGCTTACCCAGCTGAATTTCCTGTGGGCCCAGGTATATGCCATGGCCGCCGAGCTCGAATATTCCTGTTTCAAAGGTAAATCTCGTTCTCAGGGAGGGTTTCTCGAATACCATTGCAAGCACCTTTTTGTCCAAAGCTTGATAATACTTATTTTTATTTGCTTTCATAGATTGGGCGAGGTCGAAGATCTCGGTAATCTCATCCCTATTCAGGTATTCGATAGATATCAGATCTTTGATTTTATTTTTCATCTTTCCTTCTTTATCTCAAACTGTTTTTTAATGACATCCTCGAGTGTGGGAGGCCCAATCTCCTCAAGCTCGTAAGTAACACGGACGGTTGGTTTTTTTATATTAATAACATTGTTCAGGTTGACCGGTGATGCAATAACAACGATATCACACTCAACCCTGTCTATTGTAGCTTCGAGATCGGAGATCTGCTTTTCTCCATAACCCATAGCAGGGAGAAGAGGGCCCGTTTGCGGGTATTTTTTAAAAGTTTCGAGGATGGTGCCTACCGCATACTTTCTTGGATCTACAAGCTCTTTTGCGCCATACTTGCGAGAAGCAACTACCCCTGCACCGTATTTCATCTCTCCGTGTGTGAGAGTTGGTCCGTCCTCAATTACAAGAACCCTTTTTCCTCGAATGCTGTTACCATCCTTAACTCTTATAGGTGAGGCAGCGTCTATCACTATAGCCTCTGGATTGTGTATCTTGATATTTGCCCGGAGTGTGACAAGATTCTGAAAATCTGCCGTATCTATTTTGTTTATTACTATAACCTGAGCACGCTTGAAATTTACAATGCCGGGGTAATAATCCACCTCCTGGCCTGCTCTATGAGGGTCTACAACGACAATCTCGAGGTCAGGTTTAAAGAAGGGTAGGTCATTGTTACCGCCATCCCATATAATGACCTGGGATGTTTTTTCAGCCGCAACGAGAATAGCTTCGTAATCCACCCCGGCAAAAACCACCATACCATTTTGTATGTGAGGTTCATACTCTTCCATCTCCTCAATGGTGCAGTGATAACGTTTAAGATCCGATAACTGCTTAAAGCTCTGAACGACCTGTGCTGTCAGGTCTCCGTAAGGCATTGGGTGACGAACTATGGCAACTCTGTAACCCATATCTTTTAGGATGAGGCTGAGCCTTCTCGTGGTCTGACTCTTCCCGCATCCTGTTCGAGTTGCACAGACAGATATTACAGGTTTCGAGCTTTTCAACATTGTCTGGCAGGGGCCAAGGAGGTTAAAGTTCGCTCCTGCCTTCATCACATCAGAAACCTTTTGCATAACATAGTTGGAGGATACATCACTGTATGAGAAATACACATCCTGAACACTGAATTTGTCTATAAGAGATGCGAGCTCTGATTCCGGGTAAATATCGATTCCATCAGGATAGAATTGACCGGCAAGCTCTTTTGGATACTTTCTGCCTTCGATATCCGGAATCTGTGTAGCAGTAAATGCTACTACCCGAATGTCTTTTCTGTTTCTAAAAGCGGTGTTGAAGTTGTGGAAATCTCGTCCTGCTGCACCCATGATGAGAACATTACGCATTATCTTTCCCTTTCTTTTACTATGAAAATGATAGTTTTAAGCCCCCCAAATGTCAAGTGATGAGACTTGGATTTCGAGAGCCTAACAAACGCTTGACAAGAGAACAAACGAATCATAGTATGAAAAATAAGGGAGAAATGGTCATGAAAAGAGTGTTTTTCATAGCATTTATCATTTTTTATATATCTTTCACTTGTGCCTTAGCTGAGATAGAAGAGATCATTAAGAGGGCAGACAGACTTTATGAAGTCGAGAGACACGACGATTCTGTAGATTATCTTCTACAGTCAATGGATAGGGTTAAGCTTAAAAGAGACAGGGCAGAGCTGTACTGGAGGCTGGCCAGGGCAACTCTGAACATTGGAGATAGAAGGGAAAAAGAGGGGGCAAGTACTGATGAGCTCCTTGAAATATTTGAAAAGGGGCAGCAGTATGCTGAACAGGCGATTGAACATGATCCTAAAAACCATTTTGGCCACTACTGGAAATCTGCGAACATAGGCAGGTGGGGCCAGACCAAGGGAATACTCGATTCTCTCTTTAAGGCAGGGCCGATGAGAGACTTATTGAAGAGGGCTGTAGAGCTCAATCCAGATCACAGTCAATCCTATAATGTGCTTGGGCAGCTATACGAACAGGTTCCGGGTTTTCCTCTCTCATTTGGAAATGTCGATTTCTCTGTCTCTCTTGGCAGAAAAGCTTGTGATCTACTGGCAATACAGCATAGAATGGGCCTTGAAAAAGAACTCGATTACGATTTTTATACTGAGCTTGCCAAACACCTTTATGCACGCAACTGGGTTTCTTCGAAAAGGGAAAGGGAGCAGGAGAGGAAATATGCAAGATATAAATCGATCAGTCACCCTTTTGAAAAGAATCTTTATTATGAAGGATCTATTGAGCTCGAAGACATTTCCGACAGGGAAGAAGCATTAAAGCTCATCAAGTGGGTGATAGCTGAGCTTGAAAAGATTTCACCAAGGAAAGTTAGCCAGAACGATGATCTTAAAGAGGCTAAAGAAACCCTCGCAGGGTGGTAATAAGGTTATATATGTAAATCGATTTATTCTATTCCTCTTCTTTTCTTCGCCCTCCGGACAGCTTCTACTGTCTTTTCTCTGATCCTTTTCATCTTCTCTGTTCTTGTAAGCTGACGTCCGTGATGACGGTAGAGGCAGAGCACTTCATGGAGCATTCCGATTTTGTGTTTTTCAGAGATCCGAAGCCAGTAGTCGTAATCTTCGGTAGGGAAGGCTTCAGGGTCGTACAGCCCGACCGTATCGATTATAATCTTTCGAAACATCACAGTCGGGTGTGGAATGAAATTCATCTCAATGAGTTTGTTCCTGATTAATTCGGGATCGTCAGGTATGCGTTTCATCTCCTGCAGCCACCAGTCATCTTTTTTCTCTTTGCCTTTCTTGTTAATGTACCGTATCCAGCCTGCAACAAGATCCACATCAGGGTGTGTATCCAGATATTGAACCTGATGCTCGAGCCTTGAGGGTTTGCTTATATCATCTGCATGCTGAATTGCGATAAGATCTGCTTTTGATTCTAACATACCATCGTTGAGGGACTTGCATATACCCATATTTGTAGGATGGGAGATCACCTTGACAAGAGGGAATTTGATATACTCTTCAATGCTATTCCGGGTGCCGTCATCTGAGCCGTCATCGACAATTACAATCTCAAAATCTTTAAAACTCTGATCCCGGATGCTCTGTACTGCCTCTTTAATATACCTTACACAATTGTAAACAGGCAGTACTACTGATACTCTCGGCATTAGAGCTTTCCCCTTACGTAAGATTAGTAAAGATAGTTTGAGATATGATAAATTCAGTCTTCTCCCCTGTCAATAGAAACAGAATAGCATTGAAATAGAGCGTCTTATAGCATAAAATAGGGACTAGTGAACTATAGCGTTAACAGTTAAGGAATTACAAGGTATGAATCGTATCGATTTTGATGAGTATTCGGAGCAATATGAGGATCTCATGAACAGACAGCTTGGGTTCTTTGAAAAGGAAGAAGGATACTTTGCAGAGTACAAGATTGAAATTATTGAGCGTGTAATTGAAAAAGAACCGGTAAAAATCCTGGAATATGGTTGCGGTGTCGGCCGTAATCTGAAGTATTTACAGGAAAAGTTTCCTCGTGCCGAGATCTCCGGCTGTGATGTTTCTCAAAAGAGTATTGAAATCGCAATAAAAACAAATCCCGGTGTAAATCTCTTTGTTATTGGAAGAGATACTACTGACAGAAAATATGAACTCATCCTTATAGCGAATGTACTTCACCATATTGCTCCAGATCAAAGGGATACCAATCTGAGCTATGTAGCACAGCTTCTCATGGAAGGCGGAAACCTTTTTATCTTTGAGCACAATCCCTTCAATCTGATTACGCGAAGGTTAGTAAGCTCATGTCCATTCGATTCAGATGCTGTTCTGCTGAAACCTCAAGAGATACACAGGCTTCTTCATCAAACAAACCTTGTAATAAAAAGATATGGATACTGCATGTTTTTTCCTGGATTCTTAAAAAAGCTTAGGAAACTCGATCAATATCTCAATTGGCTCCCCCTTGGGGGTCAGTATTATATATATGCGGGCAAGCCTTAATATTTTTTGTTGATTTATTTTAATATAGCGAACTTCGAGTTATTATTTTTTCTTTGCTAAGTATCTCTTCTATTAGAGGACTCTATTTTTATTCATGGTCTTTTCGGATTAAGTTCGCTAACATAAGGTTATCTTATCTTTAGTTCTTGGTGGTTTTTCCAATAATTCTGTGATATATAGATAATACATTTCGAAAATGATTGAATTACAGGGATATTATATAATCACCAAGAACTTATAAGTTTCTGGTAAAAATTCACCAGAAACTTATAATCCATATATTTTTGGTTTAACTTGTCTTAAACTTGACATTAGTTCTATCATAAATGCTAATAAAATCTGAGAAAAAATAGAGGAGAAATAAACGAAGCTTGCAAAGAGGAGCAACATACAACCTTCACTTACCCTTGCCATGAACACAAAGGCTAAACAGATGAAGGCGAAAGGAATCGACGTGATAAGTTTTGCGGCCGGAGAGCCGGATTTCAATACTCCGAAACATATAAAAAATGCAGGAAAAACTGCAATCGACGATAACAAAACATATTACACTCCTGCAAGTGGAATCCCTGAGCTAAAGGCAGCGGTTGTAAGTAAGTTAAAGGAGGAGAATGGTCTCGATTACAGTGCTGAAGAGATATCGATAAATTCTGGGGCCAAGCACTCTGTATTTAATGCGCTTGCTGTTGCTGTTGAGGAAGAGGATGAAGTAATTATTCCTGCCCCCTACTGGGTAAGCTATTCTGAGATGGTCCATATTCTTGGAGGGAAGGTGGTTGTTATTCCCACAACAGAGAAAACAGGATTCAAAATTACCCCTGAAGATTTAAAAAGAGTTCTTACAAGAAAAACGAAGGCCATGCTTCTCAACTCACCATGTAATCCAACTGGAGCTGTATACAATAAGGACGAGCTCTACAGTCTCGCAAAGGTTGTAGAGAATGAGGATATAATTATTGTATCGGACGAGATATATGAGAAGATAATTTATGACGGTAGAGCGCATGTCAGTATTGCTACTTACTCAGAAGAACTCAAAGAGAAGACGGTTGTGGTAAACGGTGTATCTAAAGCATTCTCCATGACAGGATGGAGAATAGGGTACGCCGCAGGCCCCAAGCAGATCATAGGAGCTATTAACAAGCTGCAGGGTCATACCACAGGCAATCCAACATCGATTTCGCAATGGGCGAGTCTCAAAGCCCTTACAGGAGATATGAGCTTTGTACAAGAATGGGTCAGTGAGTTTAAGAGAAGAAGAGATTTCATCGTTAATGAGCTTAATAACATCCCCGATATATCCTGTAGAACGCCTCAGGGAGCTTTCTATGTGTTTCCAAACATTGGTAATGTTTTGTCCCGAGATATTAAGGGAGTCAGGATAAATGATTCCATTGATCTGGCAAACTACCTTCTCGAAAAGGGAAAAATCTCACTGGTGCCTGGAAAGGCGTTTGGTGCAGATAATTACATCAGAATATCATTTGCTACCTCAATGGAGAATATAATCGAGGGTATGAAAAGGCTAAAGGATGCCTTGACACCTTAACATTGGTTCAATGTCCATAAGGCAGTAGAATTTCGAAAAACAAGAATGTGGCTTGCCCACTGTTGTTACTTGCACCATCGGGGATTTGAACCGATCGCGCTCTAAAAATACACCTTGCTTTATACCTTATTCAGGCTCACTTTGTTTATAGTCGGTTCAGGAAAAGTCAATTCTTATGTTTGTAAACCTTAATATTTTCAAATAAATAATTGGAAACAGAATGGCAATCAAATTAAAAAAAGAGCTCGGTACCCTTGAGGTTTTCAGCATCTCAAGCGGGGCAATGGTAAGCTCAGGGCTCTTTGTGCTTCCAGCGGTTGTCTATCTGAAAAGCGGCCCCTCCATTATTCTGGCGTATGTTCTTGCATCGATACTAATAATCCCTGCAATGCTTTCGAAGGCCGAGCTTGCAACTGCAATGCCCAAATCCGGCGGAACATACTTTTTTACACACAGAAGTCTGGGTCCTCTTTTCGGCACATTTGCAGGATTAGCTTCCTGGTTCTCACTCAGTTTGAAGAGCACATTTGCGCTTTTGGGGATCGGAATATTTCTGGAACCTCTTTTGCCGGCATTCACCCCTCATATGGGTAAATTTATTGCGCTCGGTTTTACAGTATTATTTACGATATTGAATATATTGAGCGTAAAGGAGAGCGGAGTCCTTCAGGATATACTGCTATTGAGCCTCATCGGGATCCTGCTGTTCTATATCTTTACAGGAATGAACCACATTGACATTGCTCATTACGTTCCCTTTAAGACTTCAGGCTGGAAAATGGTCTATACCGTTACAGGTATGATCTTTGTGTCCTTCGGAGGGCTTACCAAAGTTGCAGCGATAGCCGAAGAGATCAGAAATCCCTCTGTTACAATTCCAAGGGGCATGTTTTCTTCCTTTTCGGTTGTAACATTGCTCTATGCGCTTACGATATTTGTGACAGTAGGTCTTCTCGACAAGACCGATTTCCAGCATACACTCACACCTATATCACTCGGTGCTTCGAAGCACCTGGGGACTCCAGGATACATGATTCTCCTTGCAGCGGGAATGCTCGCTTTTATAACAACGGCAAATGCAGGGCTGCTTGCAGCATCTAGGAATCCAATGGCTATGGCAAAGGATCACCTTTTACCTCATTTCTTCTCAAGGGTGAGCGTGAAACTCAAGACTCCTGTGGTTTCCATACTGATTACCTCTCTTTTCATGATACTGGTAATCACATTTCTTGATCTCGTGAGCCTGGTCAAGGTCGCTTCTACAATGATGCTTCTACTATTTTCGCTTGTCAACATCTCGGTCATTTTGATGAGGGAGAGTAAAATAGTTTCATACAAGCCTACCTTCAAGTCTCCATTCTATCCCTACCTTCAGATTGCTGGGATTGCGATTTACCTATCGTTGATAGTAGAGATGGGATTGTTACCTCTAATAATGACTGTTGGGTTCTTCCTGATCTCTCTTTTGTGGTACTTTGCATACTCAAAGTCGAGGAATCTGCGCCAATCGGCTCTCATACACATAGTGGAGCGAGTAACATCTCGCGAAATTAGATCAACAACACTCACAAATGAGCTCAGGGAGATCTTGCAGGAGAGAGACGAGATAGTAGAGGATAGATTTGATAGGATAATAAAAAACGCAACTATTTTTGATATCAAAGATAAAATAGATCATAAGGCGCTATTTCGAATCCTTTCTGATTCCCTTTCGGAAAAATTTCAAATACCTTCTGATACTCTTTATGATCTGCTTGAGCAGAGGGAGAAAGATTCGACAACTGCAATCCATGAGGGTCTCGCAATACCTCACATTATAGTGGAGGGAAAATCGAATTTTGATATAATACTTGTCCGTTCAAAAGAAGGCATCGATTTCGGATACACCGTCCCACCCGTTCATATCGTCTTTGCGCTTGCAGGCACCAGGGATGAGAGAAACTTTCACCTCCAGGCACTCATGGCAATTGCTCAGATTGTGCAAAACAAAGACTTTATCGACAGCTGGCTGAAGACTGGTGATATTGAAGATTTGAGAAATCTAATACTGCTTGCCCAGAGAGTCCGCAAGGGAGAGGTGTAGCCTAATCCTTCACTCGTCCCAGGCCCAGGAGCCTTATCATCCAGTCCGGTAGCGGCTTTTCAGGATCCCGTTTTTTTAAATCGAGATACCAGCCAATTTTTTTAATAATAGGAATTTTATAGGTTTCAACGAACTCGATCAGTGTGCCGTCAGGATCCTCGATGTAGCTGAAATGCCCCGATGCATCTCCCATATCAAAGGCATCCGAGCTATCTGCAGTAAAAGGGAAGCCTTTGCTGTTGCATACGTTTTTTAATCCCTGCATATCATGTATGTCAAAGCATAGATGTATGAAGCCGAGGTCACCCCAGTATCGATTGTTAAATATTTTTTTTGGTTTTCTACTCAGTAGTTGCACAAGCTCAATCTGACCAGGACCGATTAGCCTTGAAAATAAACCTTTAGGTTTTTCACCGGGAATGAGAAGCACTCTTCTCATCCGTTCATTGCCCCCTGGAAGAGCGGCGAAATCATCAAAGTGACCTGTTTCATCATATGCAACCTGCTTATACCCAAGTATGTCTTCATAGAGTTGTCGGGAATTATCGATATCAGAAACTCCGATTATACATCCGCATGGTCCGCCTGTAATCCATCCTCTCTTCTTAAACCAGTGCTCGTCTTCAATTACCTGATAGATGTTTGCAAATGGGTCTTTAACATAAAAGTGGGTCTTTCCTGAAGGGGATCTTGAGAGTTTTCCAAGTATATCAACCTCGTTCGTCTTAAGTATATTGTATGCAGCACTTGCATCGGATGCTTTCACCTTGGCGATATTGATACCAAGGTCGCCCAATTTCAAAGGAGATTCAGGCGCTTTCGGCTTTCTGCTCAGGTATTGCCAGATTTCGAAACCGCTTCCACCCTGAAGATTTGCTGCAAGGATAGCGTGACGCCGTTGGAGCTTGCCGCCTGTATAGCTAACCATGTAAACAGGTTCCCCCTCATCATCAAATACAGGAACGTCTATTCTGAAAGTATTTCTAAACCAGCGAAATGCGTGGTCTATATCTGGAACCCCAACTCCTATCTGTTGAATACAGTTT
>CP070841.1:2932210-2939432 GCA_020342115.1 Spirochaetota bacterium | reverse complement strand
TTTGCAAACAAGGTGGGATATCCAGTTCTCGTACGGCCTTCTTACGTTTTGAGCGGGGCTGCAATGAGTGTTGCCTCAAACGACAACGAGCTTGAACGATACCTGAGCAAAGCGGCCCAAATCTCTCAAGAGTACACGATAGTGATAAGCAAGTTCATAGAGAACGCTAAGGAGATCGAGATCGATGGAGTAGCGACCCATGGAGAGCTTGTTGTTGACGCAATATCAGAGCATGTCGAGTTTGCAGGAGTCCATTCAGGAGATGCAACAATGGTACTCCCTCCACAGCGTACATACCTGGAAACAACACGTCGAATCAAAAAGATTACCCGTAAAATTACCGCGGCTCTAGAGATCAACGGTCCCTTTAACATTCAGTTTGTTGCAAAGGGCAACGAAGTCAAGGTGATTGAATGTAACCTTCGAGCATCTCGAAGTTTTCCATTCGTATCAAAGATATTCAGGATGAACTTCATAGATCTGGCAACCAAAGTCATAATGGAACAGCCGGTTCCCAGGGTGGATCGTTCTGCCCTGGAGCTCGATTATGTTGGTGTCAAAGCACCCCAGTTCTCTTTTACAAGGCTCGAAGGGGCCGATCCTACTCTGGGGGTTGAGATGGCATCAACAGGCGAGGTAGCCTGTCTCGGGGACGACTTTGAAGAGGCGTTTCTTAAATCGCTCTTGAGTGTAGGCTACAGGATACCAAAGAAGAATATCCTGCTTTCAACAGGGCCGATCGAGAGTAAAGCTGATTTCCTTGACAATGCCAGAGTTCTGGAGGGTTTAGGGATGAAGCTCTATGCAACAAAAGGAACCGCGGATTTCATGAAGGCAAATGGGATCGACACTGAAGTCCTACACTGGCCTCTGGAAAAGAAATCTCCAAATACTGTAGAGTATATTCGTGATGGAAAGATCGACCTTGTGATAAATATCCCGAAGAACTACCAGGAGGAAGAGCTCACCAACGATTACATCATCAGAAGAAGCGCTGTCGATTACGCAGTGCCTTTATTCACAAACCTCCAGCTCGCAAGGAGATTTGTCGAAGCCATTTCGAGTAAATCTCTTTCAGACCTCCAGATAAAAAGCTGGAAGGAGTACACCTGATTAGTTAGTAAGTACTAATTCTAAATTATAAGCCTAGCAAGTTAACCAAAATTGAGTATAATAATCCTGCATACAAGACCTTGTGGATAACTCGATATATATAAAAATTATTAATAGTGACATATTTATATAATATGGTATAGTAACCTTCATCTATTAATTTAAAGGAGGATATATGAAAAGTTTTAAATTAATCATTGTTGCTATATGTGTATCATTTCTTGCACTTTTCTTATTGGGAGCAGAGTGTGGTGTTGTGCCTGAGGAGGTCTCATACTACATCATGTTCAAAGTAAATGATGTGCAAAAGGTCTTTGATAAGGGGGCAACCAATTGGGAAAGTAAACCTTTTGGCCAAACCATAACTGGTGATCCAGATTTTACAAATATGTATGCTAATCCAAATGTAGAGACAGGAGATGAGACACCGTTTAACGAGATTACTATTGATTTTTATGGTACTTCAACAGGTACATATACAGGAACCGTCCAAGCACAGCTAGCATATTATGAAAACGGAGTTGGTTGGCGGGCATATAGTGGAACAGATGATATCATCGTTACTGTTACCCGTTGTGATACAGATGTAGGTGGTGTTATTGAGGGAACATTTTCCACAACTATTTATGAGCTTGTACCTGATGGTGTTACTAAGGTGATCACCGAAGGAAAATTTAAAGTAAAACGAATAGCAGACAATACAATTGTTCCAGATTAATACTAAGCATCAATAAGAGTGCTTAGGAGGATTTGATAATTAAATATACTGTCACCTTAATTAATTTCGTTGATTCTTACTATTTCAAGATACCATTTGCGATAGCGATTGCGACGGAGAAGTTTGATACTATTTCAGCATGTCTTTAACACTGTATAGTCCTGGTGGTCTCTTTCTGAGCCAACGTGCTGCGTTTATCGCACTCTTCGCGAATAACTTGGGATCCCTTACAGTGTGTGTCAATTCAATTGTATCAACTAGGGAATCGAATATTACTTTATGTGTCCCGGGGATATTTCCTACCCTTGTGATCCCTATAGTTATCTCATCATCATTCCTCTTCCTATCGATGTCCCCGAATACCATCTTGTTCTTGTCCGGGTATGCATCAATGAGTATCCTGCCGATCACCTTTGCGGTCGCAGCGATGTCCTCTTTTCCTAAGTGGTGCCTCTCCTCGACAGCAACATCATATCCTCTCTTCGCCAAAGTATTCGCTAGCGGCTTCAAGGTTTTCCAGAATATGTTCATGCCTACCGAGAAATTGGCGCCGTATATCATCCTGCACTCGTTCTTTATTGCGAGCTCCTTGAACTCTTCCATCATGTTATCATTCTCAGAACTGTCAACATATGTATAGAACTTGGTTGTCGATACGACTGCGTCAACGCCTTTCTCCAGTATCCTCTTTGTTGTCTCGTACCCAGCACCGGGTGATGTGAAACATATGGCTGTGTCAGATTTCTCCAGAGAATCCGGTCTCCAATCAAACTCTGGGTAAGCCGGATCTATTATCTCTGATACAATACAGTCATCATCGTTAAGGACCTGCTTTGTAATCTTCCCCATCCGACCATAGCCAACAATGGCGTATCTTATCTTATCCATAGATTTCCACTAGCCAAAGATTTTATATTTTTTATCCTTTTTCACACAATAAAACGGAAGCCCCTGAAGGGAATCGAAACCCCAACCTTCTGCTATCCTGCCCTCATCCGCTGATGCGTCACAATATCAGATACAAGCGTCAGATGCTCTACCGTTGAGCTACCGAGACTTAGCTTGTCAATTTTTTTAATTAATTAAGAGAAATTATAATTCGATATTCACCAGCATACGAAAAATAACCATCAAGAACTCCGATTTGCAAGTGAAATATTTACGAATACTTATCACCTCCAAAAACGACAGCCCTCTTTTAAATATCCTACTTATATCAGCACATGCTGTCAAGATTAAAGAAGATGTGAAGTTTTCAGAGCATTTCTGAAAACATGGACGGGCATACCTAACCCTTCGATATATTTTCTCTTAATATCAGGCTCTCCACCGAAGCAGATTGAACCCTGTAGTTTTGCTCCTCCGGAGCAAAACTCCTTAGCAGTTTCAATACTACGTATTGAAACTGCAGTGGCGTATATGATATTAATATTGAGCTACAATCCTTCTGAGTTTTACCCGTAGGGCAAAACATACTCTTCAATACCTTGTATTGAAACTCCATTACCATAAAAAACTTACGTATTTATCGTCTTTACTGTCATTTCATAGTATCCGTATCCAGCATTCCCTCGCATCTCTACTGGAAAATGGGGTCAACTCCCATTTTAATTTCATTTGTTTACACATTGAATAATGGGGTCAGCTCCCTTTTTATAGTCTTATTTATACTTACGAAAACTTCTTAAAGGTGAAAAATCAGAGCTGACCCTATTTAATTCAGCGTTAATACATATTATCAAATATAAGATTAAAAATATTTGTTTTGTTCAAATAGGATTTTCATCTATTCTTTAAGCAAATCTTGCAAGATTTATATCTTAATTCGCCTCAATTTTTTAATTAGTTCACTGTTTGGCAGACCCGGAAGCGATTGCGGATGGATTGAATCCCTTAATTATCAGCCATACCGCTAGAAGTACTTCACTCAGCATTATTGGAAGATATAAAATCGTTGCTGGTCGAAAGCCTTGAGTCGGGTCGGGTACTCCTGACACGTTTGCCGTTATCAACGATGCGACTGCAATGAGGCCCCAGACTGATATAAATCGTGGAACGAGTTTTGATTTAAACAATATAGAATATAATATCAGAGCACCTACGATAAAAAATACCGTCAACATCACACCAGCGGCCCAATGGTGCCCTGCCTTAGCTAAAACGCCTGAAGCTTGAAAAGAGGAAGCATCCGCAGCTCCTGCTGCTAAATACTCCTTACTTAATGTGATTAGTGATAGTGCGCTGATTGTACCAACAATTAACGTTATGGCCTCAACAACCCTTATACCAGCGTACCAAAGAGCTATACCTTCACCATACTTTTTTAAGATCGGAAATAGCATGACTCCGATGCCAACAACCGGCACGTCATTCAATAACACCTCAATGAGCATTCCAAATATCACCCGGGTTTTATTTGGAAAAACATTACTGAGATAATCTGGAGTATTTAGAATAGGTCCAGAAATTGCATTACCCAAAAAAACACCCACGTAACCAGCTAGAAATAATACTCCCACAATTACTGCGGTCTTTCTGTTTGAATCCATTTTTTTCTCCTCATTTTTGTTTTTAAGTATAACACCTTGCTAATTGAGTTGTACATTATCGCAATTACACCACTAAATGTCAAAAGATATTTTCATATCCTTTAATGCTAAATCAGGAACATGCATTTTTTTACATTATACCGAGTTCGATATTGGCAATAAATAGGTACAGCGCCCTTTTTTTAACTTTATTTTTCCTTATAGCCGTTTCTTAAAGGGGAAAAAGAGCGCTGTCCCTATTTTTTCTAGCAGTAACAACATAGCCTTTTAAGCCTTGCCAGTTAACCAAAATAGAGCGTGGTAATCCTGTATACAAGACCTTGTGGATAACTATGAAACTAAGAAGATAATTATCATTGATCGCTTTATTTAATATGATACAATAAAGGTTATTGTATCCAAAAATTCTAATGGTAAAATATACCATTAGTAATTTTACTAGAGAGGAAATTCTAGATAATGAAGTTGGTTAAAACAAATATGAAGCTACTGCTATTTGTATTGAATGTTAATTGGATAGAAAGGAAAGCACATGAGGCCAATGTTATGCGACACGATAGCGCGGTAGGATGCAAGCACATGTTAGCTTTTTTATTATACTCCTTACTATTTTTCTCATCGATATTTTTCTGTAAACTCCATGATCGCTCTTTGCATTATCTTTATATCTCCGTTCTCGGCTCCGTGACGTGATTGTTCTAAAATTAGTAACTCTTTGTCTGTCTCATCTGTACCAATTTCATTGTAGATGAATTCTCCAATTTCTACCGGCGCCATGAGATCTTTTCTTCCGTAAACAATCAACGTAGGAACATGAATCCTGTGTATAACTTCTCTCATACTAGTATCAGATGCAATGGATGACATAAAATCTTCAGCTTGATATGTGCGCCTGACATTGGGATACAATGGAAGACCATTAAAAGGTGAAAAGATAGATGCTTTTATCGCAGAACTGATGCGATCAGATAGTTGAATGGAACTTCCCATCACTCTAAACGCATATTCGTCATGTTTCCCAAAGTCCGACGCATTTGTCAGGGTGGTTCGTTCTTGGTAAAAAGCTTTAACCTCCTGCCAGTATTGTACATCTAGATTGTTGTTTATTTGCTGTTCAGCATGTTCTATAATCCGTGGCCTCACAAGCATGTAAGCCATCACCATCTCGTGATTTCCTTTGTAATTGATGTAACCGTCAATTTTGTCTTGATTTTGGCTCCAATCATCCAAATACGTCATATAAGTCAATGCAACAGTATGACCCCAACTTTGACCTATAAGGAATATTCTCTGGACATCATATCGCTTTTCCAACTCATCAATGACAATGACTAAATCCTCACCAAAATCCTCTACTCTGCTGTTATTGGGATCAACACTACCTTTCGACATACCAGAGTGCCTTTGATCCCAGTAAACCATTGCATATTTGCTCTCTAGTATCTTGAATGGTGACTCATGATCAATACGTCCATTTCCAGGACTTACCTCGATAATCGATTCTAAGGTGCCACAGCTGCCGGGCCCACCATGGTTGAATATGATAAACACTCTGGACTCGATATTACCTCGTACCCAAACAGGCATGATCGCATTCTTTCTTTCAACCCAGAAATAATCCTTTGGCCAAAAACTTACAACAATAGATAGATGGAAAATGCCATACAGAATGATTAAGAGGATAATAATTTTTATAAATAATGGAATTTTTTTTATCGTACTAATAATACCCATTGTATATTCCTAAATTTACCAAATAAAAAAAGATAGCAATTGAGTAAACCACAAATATACAGTATTGTACCATAAAAACTTCATTATAAGTGTTACAAAGTTATTCTCTCTCTATGTATGAATTTTGTCAAGAGAGTAAGAGGAAAGCAGCGAAACACAACTGCTCTCGTAAAATTCATAGAAAAGCGAAGAATTAGGTTAGAACAATATTGGAACATTCATTATTCGGTGTTATCGAGCCCGAAATCGGCTGACCTTCGGCTATTATTACTCATGAAATAGATAAAATATTTTGCTATTAAATAGGGACATATGCTATTTTACTCCCTTTAAATAATTTTCAGCGTTGCAAATAAGGATAAAAAAATGGTATCAGCCCTATTTTTTTTCAAAACTTATTCATAATTCATCTTGCATTGCTGAACTAAGAAACGAAAGATTAAGTGTGTATTTATGAAAAGCGAGATAAGAAATTTAATAGATTAAAGAATATTGGACCTATCTTTGAATATATAATCTATTTTAGTTTTTTGTCCGGGTTACTGTCATTTGTGACCTTTTTAATAAGTTACATAGCCAGATGTTTTAAAATAAGTATCAAAATATTAACCACCAAAGGGGGGCACTCACATCAGAAAAAGTAAAAGAGCCCTGGACATGCCGCGATATATCCAGGGCCCAGGGATCTGGCTGCAATAAGGGTCACAACCAGTCTCTAAATAATATTGTAATATTACTCCTAAAAAATGCAACCTCATTGTGGCTGTTCTCCTATACCAAAATAATCTTATAAAAGGAATTAAATAGGGTCAGCTCCTATTTTTCCCCCTTAAAGAAATTTCCACGGTTATAAATAAGGTTAAAAAATGGGAGCTGACCCCATTTTCGGGCGCTGTCCCTATTTTTTTAAAACTCCTTTGTGGTAATTCCCCTCCCTTCCATTTTTTCCGAAGGATACTATGTCGCAGAAATATTTTTTATATTGATAGCCATAGTTGATATGCTATAATCCATTTAACATTTTCAAACAGGAGCACTCCTATGAAACCCTTAAAACTAATCGTCACTACTATTTGTATATCTTTACTTGCGTTTTTCTTATTAGGAG
>CP070841.1:2929549-2932110 GCA_020342115.1 Spirochaetota bacterium | reverse complement strand
TCTTCGGTGTTTTAAGATCTATACATTTCCTCAAATCAGTTATTATCTCATCGTAGGCCATAGCATTATCACTTTATTCAGTCATTTGTTTTTGATAAATCACCGTTAACTGTAATTCCACCATCTGCCACAATAACCGCTCCGTTCAAATACGATGATTCATCAGATGCCAGAAAGGCTGCAATCTGCGCAATTTCTTCAGGTTCACCATATCTCCTTAAGGGAGTCCGAAGTGTCAGAAACCTCTTTTCATCAAACTGTGTATCGTCGAGACTGCTCTGATCTAACATAGGTGATCTAACTGCTGCCGGAGCTATACAGTTTACCCTGATTTTATGAGGCCCGTATTCGACAGCTAAGGATCTGGTTAGCGCAATTGTAGCACCTTTTGGTGCTGTGTAGGCATCACAATTTGGAATGCCTATAACACCTGCACTTGATGAAGTGTTAATTATTGAACCGCCTCCGTTTTCTATCATAAGCGGAATGCAGTGTTTACACATTAGATAGATGCTTTTTAAATTAACTGCCACAACCCTATCCCATATATCTTCCTTAATATCAACAACCCTTCCATCTTTTCCAGGAAGGTAGATAGAAGCATTATTATACAGTATATGAAGCCCGGTAAATTTTTTCTTTATGATTCTAAAGAGATTTTTTACATCATTATTAATGGAAACATCAGACCGAATGAAATATGCTTTATATCCTCTACTTTGAATATCTGCGGTTGTTTTGTTGCCGGTTGTTTCGTTTATATCAACCACGACTACCATTGCTCCTTCTTCAGCAAATACTCCCGCAGCAGCTTTACCAATCCCCTGTCCGCCTCCTGTGATAAGCGCTATCTTATCCTTGAGCCGTTCCATTAAATCCTCCTGGTTTTATTAATAATACTCTATTGAGCTGCACGGAAGCAATTAAACTTTTCAATAAAAACTGGATATTTGCTGCAGTACTTTCGGTACATTGATAAGATGATGTTGTGGTAAGAAAAAGTATGATAGTGTACAATAAACAATTACATGGAAATTATAATCTCTATTAATTAAACATAGGATATGGTATTTTAAGATGAAAAATAGAATCGGGGCTTTTATCAACGCCTATGTGCATCATAGTATCGAAGATGCCCTTAAAGGTATATCAAATGCCGGGTTCAGGAATGTCGAGTTGCTTTCAACTCCGGGACTGGCAAAAGATTTACTACCTGACCCTGAACAAATCACCCAAAGGGATATTGATAACTACCTCACCATGTGCAGGAAATACGAGCTTTCAATAAACGGTATATATTATTACAAAGGTGGAAGAAAGTTATTCGATTATGAAGCTGCGGTCGATAGGTTGAAGAAGATGGTGGATATGGCAGTGAAATTCGGATCACCATATGTTATCACGGATACCGATGAAGTTGATTCGACTGATAGAGAAAAATATTTTTATCGATATATCAGAGAAACCTGTGATTATGCACAATCTAATGCTGTAATTGTATGTCTGGATATTCATGGAGATTGGTGCCGAAGCGGAAAACGGGCTGTTGAAATTTTGAGAAAAGTGGGTCATCCCCAGCTTGGAATCAATTATTGTACAGGAAACGTAATATATTATGAGGGCGTAAGACCAGAGGAGGATATTGAACATGCGCTTCCCTATATGAGAAGAATACATATCAAAGACAGTTCAGGCATATACAGAAACTACGATTTTCCCGCACTAGGAGAAGGCACCGTAAATTTCAGGAAAATATTCAACTGTCTAAAGGGATTTCAGGGGCCTATGAATGCAGAGCTTGATTTTGCTAGTTCGGAAAAACCCCTGGAAGAAATAAACGAAGCTCTAAAGAGATCGTTTGTTTTTTTGAAAGGCTTGGATCTTGAAATCTAATCTGGAATTAGGATAACTGCCGAATCCTGAATATTCAAAGAAAGAAGGGGCTTACTCATCCCACTCTCTCCTCGATTGAAAATCACTGTGTAGTCGCTACTAGCTGGCGTTCTATTTGATAAACTCCCTTACCTCAGCGGGTAGTGCTCTTCTTGTTGTTAGCCACCACACGTCCTCCATGTTATCCGCTGTTATCGGGCTGGATGGCACAATCGTGTACTCAGGAGCTGGTTTGTTAATAACGCCGTACGCTGCAAGCATGGCCAGGTTGAATCCAAGATGATAAGGATTATCCGATACGGTAGCTATAAAATTTTCTCCCTTTATTATTTTTATGAGCGTAGGTCTGTCAACTCCAAAACAGGTGATTTTGATATCATCTCTACCGGCCTGTACACATGCATCTGCAGCACCGGTTGCAGCCAGGTTCCAATCACCGTAGATCCCCTCGATGTTTGGATGCTGTAAAATCATCGCAGATGCAACATCAAACGCTTTATAAGGGTCGGTGTAACCCGCCTTTGCAACCAATTTGAGGTTTGGATAATCATTTACGATTGTTTCCTCTACAATGCTATCAATTAAATTAACTATCCAGAACGTTATATCAAAAAACATCATACCAATTTCAGCATTTTCACTAATTTTATCTGCAAGAACCTTTACAG
>CP070841.1:2920964-2929449 GCA_020342115.1 Spirochaetota bacterium | reverse complement strand
TTCACATAACATTGAATAGTGATTTTTTCTTTTACGATTCCTGAAATAAATATAGTGATGTTAGAAAGAGTGTTATCTTGTACATGCAGATTATTGTAGAATAATAATTAAGTAAGAGATCCCATTAGTTTGAGAAAAAATGCAAAGCATTCCTCCAATATAAGTTCTTCAGAACACTAGTAGGCAAGTGTAATCCATTTATTTTAGTTGATCCTTTATCATTATCTTCATCCGTGAATGGGAGCGCTACATTAGTAACGTCTGTTTCCCAGAACAACCTCTGAGCCCAGTATCGTGTTGCGTAGTAGTCTTCGGTTTTATTACCCCATCCCAAATCGATATCACTGGCAAAAAGAATCCTTTTCTGGTATTTGATAATGAAGTTCCGGGCTTCATGGGTATTACGTCCCAACTCTCTTACAATCCATTTAGTTGAAGCGGTATCTATATACATGTTTGAGTAATTATCAAGCAGCGAAGACAAGAGAGGTATATTCTCCGGTTCAGGTAAACTCCCAAAATGAACACTGATTACTTTCAACCTTGGATGATGTTCCAATACAGTGCAAAATTCATCAATTGCTTTTCTCTTTGTGCGGTAGCGTTTGACATCCAGGTATTTCTGTGTATACCAGATGTCGGGATCAGCTACATGTATATCAATCGGAAGGCCGTTATCTTCGATAAAAGAATAAACGGGATCGAAATCAGGATGTGAAATAGCAAACGGTTTGTTAGCATTTGAAAAATCAAGAAACCTGGGACCAAACCACATCTTCACCATAGCGTAGTTGTATTCCTTTGCTTCTTTGACCGCTGTAAGAAGTTTTTGAGTATCATGCCGGGCAAAAGCATCAATGGGAAGATAATACGCAAACAAAAATTTATCGGCCTTATCTCTTTGCTCTAACGTACGCTTAACATCAGGAGTGGCGATACCTGTGTATTTTTGAACTCCATATATTTCTGCCCACTTCTCAAACTCAGAAAAGGCGGCAATATCCCAAATGTGTATATGGGCATCCCAAATGTCATGTGGAAGAGCATGCAATCCATCTAATGGATTATCTAATTGAAATTGCATGAAGATTCTCTATAAAAGTATTTGGCGCTTACGAATCAAGCCCATGTAATGCTGTAACAATTCTTAACCCACTATAATCTCGGTTCCGATCATTTTCTTATCAAAGCCGATTATATGGAGCTCGGGGGCATTGAGCTTATTCGATAAACCAACCTTCATGTTCTTGTATATTGTTGAATATGCTATGCTCTATTTCAGCGATACCAGCAGCCGAGCAGTCTCCTCAATACCACTAACTGTCCGAAATGATAAGCATTGTGATCAGCTATGAGGAGAGCCTCTCGAAGTAGTGTTTGTCCATCCCCATGAGGAAAGGGGGTAAACAGATCATTATTCTTGTCTTCAACGAGCTTCTGCATGGCTGTTAAATCGGATTTAAAGGAGTTAATACTGTTATCCCAGTCTGCTTCACTTGGAGGAGCTTTGTCCTGCGGCCAGTAGCCATCAGGAAAGTTCGGTGACTTGTGTTTAGGATTTATGCTGAATTCAAGAATATCCCACTGCGCTATTCGCATATGCTCAAGGAGATCCCATCCTGTATAGGGAATATCCTTGAACACTTTACCTCTGAGTTCAGCAGGAAAATCGGCGATAACCTCATCGAAACTCACATGAGCTCCACCACCTCTCAAGAGGTACAACACATGATTTCGTATAGCGTCATCATTTTTCATGAATGCTCACCTCTCTATTTACTAGTAGTTTTAAAAGCATGGCTATATTATAACGGATAATGAAATTGATTGAAACAGAAGATTATGGGTGAATTGTCATCATTCATCGAATGGTCTTTTATAATTTGAGCTACAATCGAACTACTTTTCTGAATTACAAATTATTATTATTCATTTAATACCATGTCTTGGGAATATCTCCTTTCAGAGGATGACTTTCGGTTATATCGGAATAATATCTATCTACTGGAAGCGCAGGTTATACAGCATTTCCCAGATTATAACAAAGCACCAGAGATACTTTCTGCCATCAGAAATGTTCCTAGGCATTTCTTTGTTCACCAGAGCTACCGATATTTAGCTTACACGGATCATGCCTATCCAACTTGCAGCGGATTAACAACCTCTGCACCTTCTGTGATTGCTGAAATGATATATCTTACTGGAATTAAAAGAGGTGAGAAGCTGCTTGAAATTGGGACAGGGACAGGCTATGAAGCTGCTATCCTCTCAGAAATGGGGGTAACTGTATTTACCATAGAGATAGATCAGCAGGTGGCTCTGGAAGCTAACAAGGTGCTAATCCAACTGGGTTATAAGATAGATAAAAGAATAAGTAATGAGCAAAAGAGAAAAGAAAATCTCAGTGAGTTTTATAAAGTCAACAAACTCTTTTCTCACCGTGGAATGATAGAGCTTTACATGGGAAACGGTTGTAAGGGACTGCCGATTAAAGCTCCCTTTCATGGAATTATCGTGGCTGCTTCAATTTATCAATCAAAAAATATCGAGCATCTCATAGCACAACTAATAGATGAAGGAGGGCGGTTGGTAGTACCCATTGGAAACAGGCAAGAGCAAATTATGCATATATTTGAGAAAAGAAAACATAGGGTGCACACTTCTATCTTAGAAGATATTTCCTTTAATTTTGTTCGTCTGATTCTTGAATAAAAAAAAACGATGGAATAAAGTGGGGTCTTGGGATGACTTAGTGGCAGTGGTTTATCATAAAGTCATGAATTCATCCTCCGTCCCCATTATTCATTTTTAGTCGATTTTACTAACCATTCACCAGAAATTAATTATATATTGGAAGCAATGAAAAAAGGTTTCGTCAAACTATTAATAGTGAGCTTTTCTTTATTACTATTTTATCAATGCAGTCTCGGTAACCGTCCTAACATACTCCTCGACAAATATAGAAAGATTGTGTTAGTAGGCAGTTCAGAAACTATACATGCTTCCACTCCTTTTTTAAATCAAAATATCATATGGTATTCAAATGATGAGTCAGTGGTAACTGTTTCTGATTCTGGGATAATAACTGGTAATGCCACAGGAAACGCCGTTATTTATGTTGAATCAGAAGATGGATCTTATCAGGCAAGGTGTTATGTGACAGTTGTCCTTACAGTGCCGAAGAATATCATACTTTTTATTGGAGATGGTATGGGTCCTGAGCAGGTCAAGGCTGCTGGAATATATAAAAATGGGGTTCCTGGATCATTGGTATTTGAAAGTTTTGAGCATACAAACCTGATGACCACGTACTCAGCAAACAGTGAGATTACCGATTCTGCTGCATCCGCAACTGCTATGGCAACCGGGTATAAGGTGAATAATGGGGTTGTTAGTACTGCTGTTCCTGGGGACAATTCAGAACTGGAAACAATCTTAGAATTTCTAAAGGATAAAGGGAAGAGCACGGGTCTCGTGACTACGACCCATATAACAAATGCAACTCCTGCCTGCTTTGGTGCACATGAATATAGTAGAACCAATTATGACAATATAGCAAGTGATTATATAAATGGTTCGAAGCCAAATGTATTGTTCGGGGGTGGTGATGTTGGTATTTCTATTTCCGAGACGCAGTCTGCAGAATATTATACAGTTTCGACAAAAATTGATTTTGAAAATATAAACCCTTTACTATATGAATATGTTTCAGCACAGTTCGGGACTGATAATTTACCTTACATGGTTGATGATGCTACTACTTATCCTGATCTCTCGCAAATGACAGAGAAAGCCCTGGCGATTCTCGAAACGGATGGCGATGGCTTTTTCCTTCTGGTTGAAGGCGGAAGAATTGATCATGCTGGTCATATAAATGATATCGAGCGAACTATAGCTGAAACTATAGAGTTTGAAGATGCAATCCTGAGCGCTTTAAATTGGATGTCTGGTAAAACCGACACGGTACTTATCGTAACTGCTGATCATGAAACAGGGGGATTAAAAGTAGTAATAAATAACGGAGCGGGGATACTGCCCGATGTAACCTGGTCTACCGGTTATCATACAGGAATTGAAGTACCTGTATATGTCTCTGGGTCCGAAGAAAATATTATCTTTGATGAGTTTGACAATACGCATATTTATTATACTGTATCTGATTTTTTTGAATAAACATCATCGTGAAAAAACAAAGAGGACTTCTTTTTGTTACTCAGGTTCACCGAGGGCTTCGGCGTCTTTTCTCATAAGTGCTGCATCTTCTTCGCTCAGGGTTATGTCAGCAGCCTTGACATTGTCAATCACATGATGTGCTTTTCGCGAGCCGCAAAGCACGAATGTTATACCAGGCTGCATTGCGGTCCAGGCAATAACGAGCTGAGATAAGGTGCAGTTATATTTATCGGTAAGGTTCTTCCAGCCATCCAGTAGTGTCAGGACCTTTATTCTGAGTTTTTTTCCAAACCATGGTATTTTATTGCGATACTCAGTTTCTGTGGGAATATAATCCATTCCAAACGTTCCAGTAAGCAAACCCTGCTCAAGAGGTGAATAAACCTGAATACTTATGCTGTTGTCGATACAATATTGAAGCTGCTCCTTCTCCATTTTTCGATCCAGTATACTGAACTTCAACTGGTTAGAATCGATCTTCCCAGTTTCAAGATATTCCTTCATGTGATTCACTTCTGCATTCGAAACACCAATAACTCTGATCTTCCCTGCATCCTTGAGTTTCAGCAGAGCAGCCATAGTATCTTCTATCGGTGTTTTGTCGGGCGGTACTGACTGCCAGTGGGTCATATAGAGATCGATGTAGTCAGTATTCAGCCGCTTGAGGCTGAGGTCGATCTCGATGTTGATTGTCTCGGGTCTGAGACAGACGTTCACTTTTCTTCCATCAATTTCGGAGAAAGGGGAGCCTCTATCATCATCCCACCACAGACCACACTTGTTAGACAGAATAACCTTATCTCGTTTTCCCTGTAGTGCCTTCCCAACCACTTCCTCGCTGTGTCCGAATCCGTATGCAGGAGCAGTATCGATCATAGTAATGCCGTGGTCTATTGCTGTAAGTATTGCTCTAATTGCTTCATTATCGTCAGATTCCCCCCAAAATAGTCCACCACCAATTGCCCATGCACCAAGCGCAATGCTTGATGCCTTCAGACCGGAATTCCCTATTTCTCTAACTTCCATACGATTTTTCCTTTTTGTATTTATTTTGTATATGAGAATATCTACCAGAACAGTTTTTTGTCAAGGTAATTTCATTGTTGATAGGGAAAGGTCCCACCGAACTCACCAGTATGAAATACACATTCAAAGAGGGCTTCAACCTCCGGGCTGTAAGGGCTGAAACATGTTGCAATGAAATGCGCATCATCAGTGAAGGGGAGGGCAAAAAAGGGATTCTGCATTGATAGAATTCCAAAAGGTATCTCTTCGTCTACGCACAGCTGAGCCCATTCTGCCTGCCGCTGGTTAACCATTCCAATCATAACGAAATCATAGTTTTTTAGTTTTTCACGATGCATTTGCATCTTTCTTTCATTTTCCCTCTTGCCAGGCCTGTACCTGATATAGATAATGTCCCATGCATCAAGGTATTCGTCCGCAAGTTCTACAAATCTAGAGGAAGGAGCAAGAAATACTCCCTTGAACTCTGACCCCAAATATTCATTAAGATTATCAACAAACGGCATATCGAGAATCGATGAAATCTGTACAATACCCTCTTTCGCAGCTGTTTGAAGCTCCCTGGAGGTGGAAGCAGCAAGGGTTTGATCTTCGTCCTCGTTAACATGTGAATTGTAAAACCGTGAGAGATACCGCTGCTTCGCTTTGAGGATACGTAAAACCTTTTGATTGAGAAGCTCCTCTGAAAGAATACCTTTTTCAAAGAGCTGCGGTGCTCTTTCAAGAAGTTTTTGCTGCTTCTCCTTTGTATGTGAGACAAGTATGAGGTCTGCACCTGACCTGAATGATAATATGAATGATTTTACAATGTCTCCTGTAAAATCCTCAGAAGCATCCATCTCAAGATCATCAGTAATAATGACGCCATCAAACCCGAGTTTCTCTCTGAGCAATCCACTGACAATCTTTCTCGAAAGAGAGGCCGGGTAGAATGAGTCGAGGTCACTGTAAATAACATGGGAGACCATACAGCCACCTAAAAGATTTTCTTTGATTAAATATTTATATGGAAAAAGATGAATCTCCTCGAGTTCCTCCTTATCGATAGCGACACTCAGAGAGGATGTATGAGTATCAAAATCTGTCATCCCGTGGCCAGGAAAATGCTTTGCAACTGCCATCAATCCAAGCCTTTCATGTTCCCTTATGAACGCCCTAGCCATGAAATATACTTCTAAAGGATCAGAACTGTAAGCCCTGGTGCTGATAACTCTGTTTTCAGGGTTAGTCAACACATCTATACATGGTGCGAAGTTCATGTTTATACCAGCTTCGCGAAGAGTAAGAGCGATAAGCCTCGAGGCGAGGATACTATTGGTGCAGTTGTAGGAAGCTCCTATGAGAGCAGCTGAAGGGGCGAGCGGAAGATCATCGTATCTTATGTGGTTCACAAGCCCACCCTCCATATCTGTAGCAATAAAGGGAGGAATACCAAGCTTTGAGAGATTTGTGTGATACTTTATGAGGATTGTCAGTTTTTTAAGCTGCTCTCTGGATTCAACGTTTCTCAAGAATATCTTAATATTTCCAACCCTGCCTGAGCTGAGCCAGGATCTGTAGTCATCGTCGAGATCTTCCTCTTTAAAGCCAAAAATCAGTATCTGTCCAATTTTTTCCTCGATACTCATACTTGAAAGGATTTTTCGGATATCCGCTTCAAAAAACCCACCGATCTCGGCTTTTTCCGATGCATTTATATTTATACTGGTAAAAGAAATGAAAACAAGAACCAGGAGGATACAGAGTATAGAATTTTTTTTTGTTGCATGCATCAGCTATTTAAAAAAAATGAGAGCTTCTTGCCTCTTCACGTAAAGAAGATAATGGAAGCCCTCATTTATTATCAAAATCTTAAGTTATAATATTAGCCTAATCTTTAAGGCATAAATCAATCTAGTTTAGAGATTTTTAAGTTATCAATACTGACTGAAACACTATTCGTTCTAAATGTAAAAAAGTCACCAGGCCTTATAGCACCACCCAAGCTGAAACGATAGAAGTATCTGTCGGGATCGAATGGATCGTAGATTCTACCTCTACCTGTCTTGGTATCAAGCCTGATCTTTACTGGAATTGTATAACCCAGATACTTACGCTGTAGATACTGACGGGCAATGGGGAGCCTGTCGCCATACCTCATGATATCACTTCCAGGAAAAACCCTGGTGGAAAGACCCATGCTTGTTGCCCCCTTGCTATCATACAGGTGAATGAACCCGCCAGGATAACCGTAGTGTTTTGGATCCCATGTTACCCAGCCGAGTAGTGATCTTCCATTCCCCCAGGTTCTGGATTTTGATGGCTTGTTTACGCAGACATGTATTCCGAACCCTGCATAATCATCCTGACCACCACTCACATACTTGACGTCGAACTCATAAAGAATATCCCCTGACTGATTTACCGGTATGGTGATCATAGCCATTTTTTCATTGGCATTCGTCTGAACGAGTCTTCCCTCCATGACTTTCCAGTTGCCACTTGCCGGTGTCCAACGAGCCAATGATTTGCTGCCAAAGGTTTCGTACACAAGGGTCGTTTGCGAAAATGCAAACGCTGCGGTGAGCACAAAAACTACGATTAGTAAAAACTTTACACATTTCATTTTAGACTCCTTTCTTAACATTTTAGTTATTATTTAAAATGTATTCTGTAATTATCCTCGACTATGCTATTTATGTCAAGAGATTATTAATTAATTTTTATATAATATTGCAATTTTTTTTCACTAGAGACGTAAATCAATACAAAAGGTATCTTCGAATTTGATTAAATCCTGGCTCTAATCTTACCATCATCTTGTTACTGCATAGGGCCACATCCTCAGGCCACCTTCGAGTATTGCCACATTCTTGAAGCCGTGTGCTTTGAGGATAAGCGCTGCCTGATACGCGCGTGATCCTGTTTGAGAAACGAGAATTATCCGTCTGTCAGGAAGTATCTCATCAAGCCTCTTTTTAAGATTTTCGAGAGGGATGAGATCAAAGCCGGCTATCCTTTCCTCTTCATACTCCTGCGGATTTCTCACATCAAGAAAAACACACTCATCGGCCTTATCTTGCAGTATGTTCTGAAGCTCAGTAGCAGATACCCCATCAAAAAGCCCATCGAGCTTGTTCTGAAGCACATTTGCTGCAACCACCATTGCACCAACAGCATTTGAGTATACTGGTGCATAGCCAAGATCTACAGAGAGGATATCATCGACCTTTCCATTTTTTGAGATAACGGTTGCTGCAATGTCTATTCGTTTAGCAACATCGCCTCTGCCGACAATCTGTACACC
>CP070841.1:2904944-2920864 GCA_020342115.1 Spirochaetota bacterium | reverse complement strand
GAATGGATGAACTTTATAAGAAGCGTCTTTCTCCGTCTAAATGTAGGCAGGTAACCTTTAACAGAGCGGTATTCGCATTTAGACGGAATGGATGAACTTTATAAGAAGCGTCTTTCTCCGTCTAAATGTAGGCAGGTAACCTTTAACAGAGCGGTATTCGCATTTAGACGGAATGGATAAACTTTATAAGAAGCGTCTTTCTCCGTCTAAATGTAGGTAGGTAACCTTTAACAGAGTGGTATTCACATTTAGATGAGAATGGTAATATTTAAAAAAAGATCGTACCTCATCTCATTGGAGTTGGCTTAAGGTGTCCAGGCCTCAATTGGACAGTTATTTTATGAATATTGCGCTCATGGTTTCAACTAGGGCGACATGTTTGCGACGAAAGGTTGGCTCTGTTATTGTTAAGGGAAAACAGATAGTGTCTACAGGATATAACGGGGCTCCACAGGGCATACGTCACTGCTTAGATATCGGGTGTGCAAGAGAGGGCGTGCCTTCAGGAGAACGCTCGGAGCTCTGTCGCGGAGCTCATGCAGAACAGAACGCAATAAATTTTTCTGCTCGTTTTGGTATATCCATTGAAGGAGCCACAATATATACAACACATCTCCCCTGTTCATGGTGTGCAAAAAGTATTGTAAACGCTGGTATTAAGAGGATTGTGTTTTTACATGATTATCCTGACCCGCGAACCAAAGAGATTCTCTCCGGAATTCAAATAGATAAAATCGAGTCGTTTACTCCTGTTCACCTTGAATAAACAGGTTATCCACAGTATCTTGTGCAATGTATTACTGTTTTTAGGAATATCTGGGAGAAAAAAACTTCATAATTTATTTAATAATATATAGATACATACTTTTAGGTTTGATATTTGACATATTTGAATATTGCAATGGAATTTTCTGGAAATTAGAACCTTACGATAGTATGGAATGTGTTATTTTCTTCTATAAGATGGTGTTATAGGGACTCTATAAACCAAAATTATAAAATTTGATACTTCAATAAATTATTAACAATTTGTCAACAGGCAAATATTGATGAAATACAGGATGGATATCAAGAGCGTAGTACTATTGCTTGTAATCATTAATATGGTAGTTTTCTTTCTCACAAGGGTAATCTACATACCTGTTCCAGATAACTTATTAAACTCTCTTGTTTATAAAGGCAAAACAATAGCAGCTTTTTCTATGCAGAGATATGGACTTTTCACCGCACTGTTTAGTCTATTCCCTGTTCTTATTAAAGATTTGGGCTGGGCCTGGCAAGTATTTACGTATATGTTTTTGCACGGCAGTTTTTTACACATCTTCTTCAATATGTATGCCCTCTTTCTCTTTGGCAGGCCTCTTGAGGAGAGATGGGGAACACGGGAATTTACTTTATTCTATTTCTTTACAGGGATAGGAGCAGGGATTGTTACCTTTTTCTGGAATTTATGGACAATATTTGGAAATCCAAACATACCCACAATAGGAGCATCTGGTGCTATTTTTGGCATCGTCCTGGCATTTGGTCTTGAATTTCCTGATACAATACTTCTTTTATTTTTTTTAATACCGGTCAGGGCTCGCTACGCTGCACTTATCTTTGGGGGCATTGAACTTATTATGATTCTCACCGGAAGAATTGGAGGGATTGCCCATTTAACCCATCTCGCAGGGCTCCTCTTTGGTTACGTCTATTATATAATGAGAATTAAAAAAAGATATGGCAGGAGAACTATTACATCCCAAAGAAAGATGAAATTGACAATTCCCAAATTAAAATTCGCCGTTTCAGAGGAAAAGAAGGATAAGGCTGCCCAAAAGGCTAACTTAATAAAAAAGAAAATAAGAAGTGGGAATGTACTGTCTCACTCAGAGAGGCTTTTCCTCTCAAAGCTGAAGGATGCATACTATAATGAGAGTGCACAACTTTGTGATTTTGATGAATTCAGCCCTGAGCTTTCAGTCTGTCAGGATTGCGATTCTTTCTATGCCTGTCTATACAGGTTTATATTGAAAGATCGATGAGACTAATAGCCAGTAAATTTATGAACCATATATGTCGATGAGTAATAAAAGCTAAAAGAAAGTTCACTCTTAGATAATAGAAATAAATCAAAAATTGAAAAACTTCTTCTTGTTTTTTAGTAGATATAATATATAATATATGCCTTATGGAAGATAAAGCAGTCATTAAATTAAACCGTTATATAGATACTATGCCGTCACTCTCCATAACGGTTGCAAAGATCCTGGAAGTGACAAAAAATCCAAGGGTTACTGCAAAAGACCTCAACAAGGTAATAAGCCTTGATCCGGTGCTGGTAGGGAGAGTGCTCAAGCTGGTCAATTCAGCATACTATGGATTATCGAACAAGGTGACCTCTCTCGTCAATGCAATCATAATGCTGGGGATCAACACAATAAAGAATCTAGCCCTCTCCACTGCTGTTTTAGGACACATGGGAAAGAATTCACAGTTTAAATCACTCAATATAGACGGATTCTGGCGCCACTCCATAGGTGTGGGAGTTGCCTCGAGGTTAATAGCCATGGAGATAGGTATCCCCACAAATCAGATAGAGGAATTTTTTATTGCCGGCCTCCTGCATGACATTGGGAAAATACCTCTAAACGAGGTATTTGAAGAAAGCTACCTGAAGGCTATCAGACTCGCAGATTTCAAGAAGGTGCAGTTGTTGGATATGGAGAAAGAGATAATAGGCATAACACACGCAGAAGTTGGAAAGATGATTTCAGACAAATGGAGGCTTTCACCGGAAACTGTTGAATGTATTCTCCATCATCATAACTACAATGATATTCAAGAAAACCACTATAAAATAGGTACCTCGGTTTATATAGCAAATATATATTGCAATCTAAATCAAATAGGTTTTTCAGGAGATCGATATTCAAAGAAAATAGAGAACTATATATTGGAATCAATAGGTCTCAATGAAGAGTATCTCGATGAGCTATTTGATACAATATCCGCTGAAATCGAAAAGGCTTCTGTATTTCTTCAAGTTGCTGAATAGTAATTGCTTGCTTACGACTCTTAATATGATAAGCTACTATTTACTAATTAATTGTTTACTGACGGATTATCTACTAATTAAAACTGATCGATAACTTGTAAGCCATTTTTATATGATAGATTAAAAGCATATATAATGAAGTGGTGAATTAGGAAGCACTACTAAGATGAAGTTTGCCTGCAACGCAAAATCCAAAAGGAGAGTATCGTCTGTATGAAGGTCATTTTTTGGGGAGTTAGAGGATCGATCCCTACACCAGGGCCTCAAACTGTGAAATATGGCGGGAATACAACCTGTTTTGAAGTGAGATTGAATGATGGAAGGGTGATAGTGATCGGTGCTGGGAGTGGTGTAAGGGCATTGGGAAATAAGCTCGTTATGGAGGACATGAAAAAAGGTCCCCTGAACCTCAATCTATTTGTCAGCCATACACACTGGGATCACATCATGGGGTTTCCCTTCTTTACTCCAATCTACATACCGGGTAATAAGATAAGGGTTCATGGGCCGGTAAATATTGGGGATGAAAGCCTTGAAAGCGTATTTGCGATCCAGATGAGCTATAACTATTTTCCTATGAGGGCGGATGAACTCTCTGCTGATATAACCTATGAGATCTTGAAAGAGGGGACATTTCAGCTATATGATGATGTGAAGATTACTACAAAGATTCTGAATCACCCTGTTATTGATCTTGGATACAGGATTGAGGCCGATGGCGTCGTTTTTGTTACAGCCTACGACCACGAACCATTCAGGAATCTTTTTGATGGAAATCCTGAGGATGAGGATTATGATGAGGTTGCAAAAATTGAGGGTGAAAAGGCAGCTAAGATCAATAACCTGAAGATTCAGCAGTTTATACATGGTGCTGACCTTTTAATCCATGACGCCCAGTACACAAATAAAGAGTATCTCGCATCCAAAATAGGGTGGGGACACTCTCCTATAGAGTATGTTTTACATTCCACAATAAAGGCTAAGGTTAAGCGCCTTGCACTGCATCACCATGACCCTACAAGGCCTGACACAGAGCTTGATTTGATTGAGCGGATTGCAAAGAAGAGGGTAGCACAGATTAAGCATACAGACATGGAAGTTTTTGTGGCGAAAGAAGGACTTGAGGTTGAATTGTAAAGCTTGCTCTGAGAACTTACCCGAAATTGAATAAAACTTCCATAAGAAGTGTTAATATGTTATAGCAAGTATATTTCCGATTCGTTTTACCCGGCTATTGGGAGGGGAAATGATAGAGCATTCACCTTTTGTTCATCTCCACACACATTCAGAGTACTCAGTCCTTGATGGGGCAAGTAAGATTGATGACCTGGTAAAGAAGGCAATGCAGTACAAGATGCCTGCTCTTGCTTTGACAGATCATGGAAATATGTTTGGAGCACTTGAGTTCTACCAGAAAGCAACAACAAATGGTGTGAAGCCGATTATTGGTGAGGAGTTTTACGTTGCACGAGATTCTATGAAGAAACGCGAGAAGGGTGAGAAACCTTATCACCTTATTATGCTTGCCAAGGATGAAGAAGGCTACAGGAATCTACTTTACCTTTCATCATATGCTTATCTTGAAGGATTTTACTACAGACCTAGGGTTGATAAACAGCTCATTGCAGATAATTCAAAAGGTCTAATAGCAACAAGCTCCTGTCTCGGCGGTGAGATTCCCTTCCTCATAAATGCTGGAAGATATGAAGAAGCAAAAAAACAGGTTTCTGATTACATAGATATTTTTGGAAAAGAGAATTTTTATCTCGAGCTCATGAACAATGGAATCCAGGAGCAGGTTGAAGTAAATCGAGGGCTGATTAAGCTTGCGGGCGAGCTTGGTATAAAGATTGTAGCCACCAACGATGTCCACTACCTGGAAAAGCATGATGCGGAATACCATGATGTCCTGCTTTGTATTCAGACCGGCAAAACGATAAGTGAAACTAGAAGACTTAAATTCAAGACAGATGAGTTTTACTTTCGATCTCCTCAGGAAATGATCTCACTCTTTTCTCATTACCCGGAGGCAATAAAAAATACACTTGAGGTGACTGAGAAATGCAATCTATCAATTGAGCTTGGGAAATTCCACCTCCCACACTTCCCCATACCTGAAGGCTACAATGCTGAATCCTATTTGAGAAAGCTAGCAGAAGAGGGTATAAAAAAACGGTATTCCGAGGTTACAGAAGAGGGCACAAAACGCCTTGAGATGGAACTCAAGGTCATTGAATCGATGGGGTTCAGCACCTATTTTCTTATTGTGTGGGATTTCATACAGTATGCCAGGAGCCAGGGAATTGCCGTTGGTCCAGGAAGGGGGAGTGCTGCAGGATCAATAGTTGCCTACAGTCTCGGCATCACAGATGTTGATCCTCTGAAATACGGCCTGCTCTTTGAGCGCTTTCTCAATGTATCGAGGATATCAATGCCTGACATCGATATAGATTTTGATGGTGACAGAAGAGATGAGGTGATCAGCTACGTCAGAAGGAAGTACGGTGATGATAAGGTAGCACAGATTATTACCTTTGGTGCTATGAAAGCCCGGGCAGTAATCAGAGATGTTGCGCGAGCTATGGATATTCAGCAGCAGGATGCAGATGCCTTGGCCAAGATGATTCCACAGCGTCATGACATGACAATTGAGGAGGCTCTGAAAGCATCAAAGGGCCTTGAGGAGCTTGTAAGGAAGAATCAGAGAGTGAACAGACTCTTCGAAATATCGAAAAAACTCGAGAAGCTCGTACGGCACCCTTCAACACATGCAGCCGGTGTGGTAATATCTCCTGTTCCACTTACTTCAATAGTCCCGCTTTACAGGGATCCCAAGAGTGAGGTGATTTCAACACAGTATCAGGCGAAAAACCTCGAAGAAGTTGGATTAATCAAGATGGATTTTTTAGGGCTTAAAAACCTCACCGTAATTGAGGAATGTCTTAAAAAAATAGAAGATGCTGGGTTGAAGGCACCTGATATGGAAAATCTCGATCTTGATGATAAAGAGGTGTATGAGCTCTTGGCAAGTGGTAGGAGTATGGGTACCTTCCAGCTTGAGTCGAGCGGAATGCAGAATCTTCTGAAAAGATTAAAGCCAAACCGATTCGATGATATTATCGCCGTGCTTGCTCTTTACCGTCCA
Organism: Spirochaetota bacterium; assembly: GCA_020342115.1. GTDB lineage: Bacteria > Spirochaetota > B62-G9 > B62-G9 > DRHN01. The sequence continues at coordinate 2,914,679 of CP070841.1, read as the reverse complement.
GGACCACTGGATGCTGGAATGGTCGATGAGTTCATAGAAAGAAAAAATGGCAAAAAGCCAATAATCTATGCGCACCCAAAACTCGAAAAGGTGCTCAAGGAGACATATGGGATTATTGTATATCAGGAACAGGTTATGGAGATTGCGAGGGTAATAAGTGGATTTTCAATGGCAGAGGCTGATAACCTCAGAAAAGCCATGGGTAAAAAGAAGCCGGAGATACTTGAAGAAACGAAGGAGACGTTCGTAGATAGGGCTGAAAAAAGTGGGGCCGAAAGGACTGTTTCGGAGGAAATATTTGAGCTGATAAAAACATTTGGGAGATATGGGTTTAACAAATCTCATTCAACTGCATATGCACTGGTTGCTTTTCAAACTGCATATCTTAAAGTTCACTATCCTGTTTATTATCTCTCATCATTACTTACCGGTGAATTACATGATACAGATAAAATCGCACAGTATATAAGCGAGGCCAGGGAAATGGGAATCGAATGTCCTGGACCCGATGTTAATCAAAGCGGTGTCGGGTTTGAGGTACAGCAGGATTCCATACGTTATGCATTGTCAGCCATCAAGAATGTGGGGGAGAGTGCGGCAAAGGTTATTGTTGATGAAAGAAAAAATGCAACCTATACATCAATTCTAGACTTTGTTTCCAGGGTTGATCTCCGACTAGTTAATCGTAGAGTTATTGAGAGTCTTATTAAATCCGGGGCCATGTGTCCGCTGGGAGAAAACCGAAGTACCCTCTTCGAAAATCTTGAGAATATCATCGAATATGGTGCATCGGTTCAGGGTGATAGAATTAAAGGGCAGAGTGGTCTCTTTGATGATGTTGCAGAAGGGGAAGAGGTTTTTAATTTTTTTCAGATGAAACAGTTTCAGGAATGGAGTGAGGCAGAAGTTTCTGAATATGAAAGAGAGGCAATCGGGTTTTATCTCAAATCACATCCAATTTTGAAATATAAGGAGCTTGCTGAGAGGTGGGGTGTTTTAAATATTAGAGATTTAAAGGATTTGCCATCGGAATCTCAGGTAATGATATTCGGGATAGTAACCTCAATTAAAAGAATTTTAACAAAAGATAACAAGGAGATGGCATTTATCACACTCGAGGATACCACCGGCAGTATAGAATCTGTAGTATTTCCTGGGGTTTACGGGCAGTACAGTGACTATCTCGATGACAAGAATATTATCGTTGTCTCGGGTAAAACCAACGGTGAGAAGATATTTGCTGATAAACTGTTCTACCCGGAAGATATAGAGAAGGAGAAAATTTCACAGCTACATGTCCTGATACGAAAGAAGATCGATGAGGATGAACTGCTGAGGCTAAGAGATATATTTATTCAACATAAAGGCAAGTGTAATGTCTTTATTCACGTTCCAGAGCTTGAGAAGAACAACAAGGCGGTCAGGGCCTCGACATTTCTTCTCGTAGATCCCCGGGAGGATCTCATTGCAACTTTGAGGCAGGAAAGTATGATTGAACGATTATGGCTGAACTAATCGGTTATAATAAATAACCAATGCAGGAGTACGGCTTTTCTATGTGTGTAGATGTTGGTTATAATACGCAAGCGACTTAATTAGTTTCTGGTGAATAATTAACCAATAAATTGGTTAGAAGGCACCAGAAACTTTGTTAGTTCTTGGTGGTTACATTAAATGCATATAACACAAAAAATTACAAAAGCATTGTTTGGTTTCCTTTGATTAATTCTAATTAATCACCAACAACTAGTCAGGAATCAAGTACATATCTTACCTTAGTGAGTAGTTCATTGATATTGTATGGTTTCTTTATAAAGCCTCTGACTCCACTATCAAGTATCTCCTGAACACGTTCTGTATGATTATATCCTGTTAATAGTAAGGCTTTTACTGAAGGATCGATCCCTTTTAACCTTTGATAGGTTTCCATCCCTCCTAGTTTTGGCATGATCATGTCTATGATTATTAAGCTGATTTTGTCCTGATTTTTTGTGAAAACTCGAATGGCTTCTTCTCCATCGTTAGCCTGCAGCGTTTCATATCCGTATTTTTCAAGAATATCCCGCCCGAGGTCTCGAACAGATTTCTCATCGTCCACAATAAGTATTAATTCACTATCTCCTACTGGAGGCTCGATCTCTTCCTCTGGTTCGTCTATCATTGATTTCTTTACTACAGGAAAGAATACATCAAAAACAGTTCCCTTGCCTGTTGTGCTTTTTGCATCTATATAGCCGCCGTGGTTTTTCACCACACCATACACGACGGATAATCCCAGTCCAGTTCCTTCACCTGGACCTTTTGTGGTGAAGAAAGGATCGAATATTCTCTCTAAAATGCTTTCATTGATTCCTGTACCGGTATCACTCACGATAAGGCTCACATAACCGCCCTCTTTAGCTTCAAGATGTGCCTTTGCGTCTGTAGAGGTAATTTTTTTTACATCAGTTTTTATGGTAAGTATGCCTCCGTCTGGCATTGCATCCCTGGCATTTACACACAGATTCATTATAACCTGTTGGATTTGATTTATATCACCTTCTATGGATGGGAGTTTTTTATGAAGGCGGCTCTTTATTTCGATTGATCGATCAAAGGTTTCTTTTATGAGATTTATTGTTTCTCTGACTATAGTATTGATATCAATTACCTTTCTATTGTGTCCACCTGCCCTTGCAAAAGCGAGCAACTGATTTGTGAGTACAGCAGCTCTACTCGCACTCGATTCGATCGTATCAAGGTACCTGTAAAATGGATGATCATCATTTATGTCAAGTTTCATTATTGATGCATAGCCGAGGATTGCGCACATGATGTTGTTGAAATCATGAGCAACGCCTCCCGCAAGCGTGCCTAGACTTTCCATTTTTTGAGCCTGAATCAGCTGCTGGTGCAGTGCTCGTTCTTCTGTTACATCTTTCATGATCCCGCGAAAAGCCATTATTTCCCCATTCGTATCCTTTATCGCATTAGCAGTAACGATTACATTTATCTCACGCCCTTCGCTATCCTTAAGATTAAGCTCATGATTCCTTATATACTCCTGTTGACGAATTTCATTATAGAATATGTTATAATCAGAAGGTGTGAAGAAAAGGTCTTGTTGCGGATCAATCTCTAAAAGATCCTCTTTTGAATTGTACCCGAACAGTTCAACCCCCGCAGGATTTATATCGAGAAACTCACCTTTCACATTACAGGTAAAAACCACATCCTTTACTTCCTCAAACAGTGTCTTGTACTTTTCCTCTGTCGCTTTTATATCTGTGATATCACGTGCGATACCCACGATCTCTTTTGTTTCTCCAGAATGATCTTCCATTATGGTGCTGGAAAATAGCACAAAAACAGATTCATCATTTTTTTTCTTTATGGTCATCTCGAAGTTTTTAACTGGTTTTCCTTTTTCTTGTTTATTTAAAATTCTCTTCTTTGTAGGAATTATGATGCCAATATCTTTACCCACAAGCTCATTTTCAAGAAAGCCCAGTAGATCACACACTGCACTGTTTACTCTTCTTATTTTGCCATCAAAGCCAAAGACAATGAGCATGTCACCCATGGTGCTGATGCTGTTTATGACGTTATCGCTGTAGCTTTTCATATTCACAAGATCTGCGAAGGTCTTGTGAAGCATTATGCCCTGAGATACTATGGCCAGTATAGTTCGGAGGATGTCGATTTTCTGATCGAAATATTTACTCCCAAGCCAGTTTGTCATGAAAAGAAGACCCAGCATCTCGTTGTTCTGCTCCAGTACTGCAAATAATGATGATGTGAGAATCTTTCTGTCTTTTTCATCGAGATATTGATGGTCTTTGAAAGGATTCTTCACATCAAGGAGGATTCCAGATTTATCCCTTTTAATAGACTCATGATCGCGGTTTATTCTCATACCCAGCTGCTCGATTTCTTTTTTAACAGCATTACCTATTCCCGATGAGAAGAAAGCTGTGTATTTTGTCTCCTCACTAAAACTTATGATTGCACAGCAATCGAGATTTAAGAAGTAGATAAGAATTTTTAGAACAGACTCCATCATTTCACCAAACTTCTGTGCTCTGCCTAAAGCTTTACTCAGCACAAAGAGAAGCGTCTGCTCTGAGAGGCGCCTTTCGACCTCTTTGTATGCAAGGGAGTTTGCGATTGCTGTTGCTGTGAGGTTGGCAATGGTTGTCAAAAAACTTATATCATCGTCGTTATATAGCTCTCCTGAAATCTTCTCCCCGACGGTGAGGAGGCCTGTTACCTCTTCTTTATAGATGATTGGAACAATCAACGATAAATCTGCTCTGGTGGAAAGGAGGCTGCTTTCTTTTATAAGTTGGCTGTACTGCGGGTCTATCCTTATCTCCTCTTTCCAGAGTGGTTTCCCATTGCTTTTCATCCATTGAACGAGAGGGTCATATTCGTTCAGGGAGATATTTTGTATTTTGATTTCATCTATGCACTGTTTTCCCTTCGTTATGTACTCCCTTCTCTCTTCATCGAAGAGCATTAAAGCTGTGCAGTTGACTTTCATGGTGTCAAATACTGTACGCACAAACAGGTTGGTAAGCAGTTCTGTATCGAGAATCGAGTTTGCTCTTCGGCTGAAGTTCTCGAGCACCCCTTGATAGGTGAGTTTCTCTCTATGCAAAAGAGAATTAAGGAAGTTCTGGATCGCTTTTCTTTTTGATGTTATTAGAAAAATCAAAATTACTATTATAAGAGAATGAAATCCCGTCAGCATCAAAGTGAAACTCGAGCTGTCTCTGAACAAGTGTTGGAATCCAATCAACCCGAGTATGTATGTTCCGAATATAGCCGCAACAGAAATTATATATAGTGCACTTCTTTTTAGAGCAATACGTATATCGAGCAACCTGTACCGGATAACAGCATACCCGATTAACATTGCGTTTATTAGATTGCATACAATATCAACTGGATAGTCCTGCAGGTGAGTGAGGTTAGATGCCGTTCCAACAATAACGATTAAAGCGCCTAGCAGGGGATACCTGATACGGTTTTTTCCAAGGGGCGATTGCTCTCTCAGCAGTCCTCTTACAAGATTGAATACTCCGAATCCCCAGAAGAAGTATCCAACAGCGATAACAGGGTATAGCATAATGCTGTATTCAGGCACATAATATCCTCCTTTTCCGATTGTTATGGCTTTATACCCAATACCCGTTAGTCCATAAACCAAAAGTACTATGCACCAAAAGTATGCGATATATGTAAGATTCTTCTGCTTTTTTATGTTCAGAAATGCCTTTGTAAAGGGAAAGAAAAGGATAGTCTGTAACCCAAATCCGGCTAAGAGTAGCTTATACCAGAAGAGGGCCTTGTTTGCATCAGTTGCAAAGTGTACCATGAGTGAGGTAAACTGCCAGAATGTCATACCGAATAAATATACGAAGAAGAACCGTCTAACATTGATCTCTGTTTTACTTTTTAAGGTCAGCAGAGCAAGAACAGCATAGGCTGTCAAAGCAACGATTTTGATAATGATTGCTACTATAGTCATTGTTATTTTTTTAGCATAAAAGGTTTATTTGCTGTCATCTTTAATTTGTCATGTTACAATTATAGTACATTTATCGGCATCTCTCTACTAAAGTTGCCAAGAGCTCATCCTCAGAAGATTTTTTAATACACTTTCGGATGGATTTATATGAGGAGGCTTCAAATGGGCAAGGTCAGCACCTGCTGCCTGTCTTTCTTCGAAGTACCTCTGGAATGTACCTTTTGAGAGGAGTGTGATTTTTATTGGTTTCACACCCGCTATTCCCTCTAGTTCACGATAAGGTTCATCGATTTGTTTAAGAGATTCATGTACTTTTTCCTCAATTGAAGATACGCTTTCAGATTTTTCTTTCAGTTCGATGTAACAATGGAGGACTGGCTTTTCATTCTGATATTCCTTTCGGGTTATCCACTCTATGTAATCCAATCCTGAGTTTTCAATGGCCTGCCATATTATCTTTTCTGTAAGGCGTGTAAATCCTCCAATGTCTATTAAATCATCAACTCTCGATAAAAAGACCATCTGCGGAAGCTTTATATCCGAGACTTTGTCTTCGAGTGCTGTGATCCTAATCATATCACCAATAATATATCTTATCAGAGTGCCACCATGGAAGTTTGTACCTACGAGAACGTAATCTCTGTTTGGTTCAACCTCATTGAATAGTAAGATGCGCGGTTTATATTTAGTATCTTGAGTCATTTTTCTGTATTCTTCTTCAGGTAAAAACTCCCAGAAACATGTATCGGGCAAGAAGTACAATCCTTCGTAATTCCATGCCTGAAAAGCAGATAAACCAAACTCTGTTGAGCCATATGCTTCGAGAGGGGCACAGCCCCAAACTTTTTTTACCCTGTCTTTGTATATTGATGTATCTGCACCTCCGCAGAGTATACCCTTTATTTTCCATATATCTTTCGGTAAAATATTCCTTCTATGTAACTTGGCTTTAAGAAGTGCTTTCAACAATTTTGCAATTACTTTGGGTTTTTTCAGTGTTTTTGATTGTTCTTCGTCTTTTTTTGACCTATCTCTCTGGCTGAACTGCTCACCGATTTTAAGTATAATCGATGTGATGCCAAAAAGGAGGTCAAGATCATGCACTAGTGCTGATTTGAATCCCTCCTTAATACGTTGTTGAAAATCCATATTCACAGCTTCATCAAAGGGTGGAAACGTAGTCATTTTAAATTCTTCAAGTGCACTCTGCATCCATATTCCTGAAACATAAGGAGGGGATGCAAGGGTGAAGATTACTTTGTCACCTTGCTTCAATGCAATATCTCCTTTTTTCCTGCATGATGCTAGAATAAGACCCGAACATGCCTTCTCACCTGTTAATTCATACATTTTTTTGCTATACGGGATCCACTTGAGTTCGTATTCACCACTTCTTCCAGAAGTATGGGCCCATGTATATGGCTTTTGTGGTAATACATTCTCTGTCTTTTTCAGCAGATATTCCGAATAGTCGTAATAGGTTGTATATGGAACCTTCTGACGAAACTCTTCCAGGCTTTTTGGCGGTTTAGGGCCAAGTATTTTTTTTCCGATCTCACAGCCCTTCAGTAGGTCTAGCTGCTCCATAAGAAGGTTCTCCTGGATACTCATGAACTCTGGTAATGTAAGGTCAAGGAATCCACAATACTTTTTCCATATTTCGTCCTTTTTATTCTGCTTTAATAAGTCATCCAAATTCTCCATAGTTACTATTTCCTCCTTATTTTGATAAATGTTGAGATGCATCTTTTTATGCTATTCCTGGTTGGTATGAGTATAGGCACTTCATTCTGGTATCTCCGATAAGCATCTCCAAATTGCTTTGGGAAAAAGATTTTATCCTGAATAACCACATAAATGATGTCCATACTCCACCATACTGGAGTTGCTATAAGTAACATTTTTGAACCAGTGGCAAGAAAGATTCCAATAAAAACAACTAAAAACCAGAGCACTCCTGGATGGCGTGTAAGTGCATAGGTACCTGTGGTGATCAGCTCAGTACCTGCTCCTTTATCCAAATAAGTTTTTTTAAATGGAATCTCGATTAGAAGCGAATATATCAATAGAATTGAAAAGACTGTTGATATTACAATTCCGATTGTCTTTACATAATTGGGAAAATCAAATCGAGTGCTTTTTCTGATAATTGAATTAAGTGAAAATGCAATGAGCCCATATCCTGCAAGCCAGATTGCTGTTTTAAGAAAGGGGATTTTTCTCAACGCGACCAGGTCAAAGAAGAATAGTATTATAAATCCGATAATTCCGATAAAAATATATATCATTTTAAAAAACTCAATGATTTGAGGGAATAATACTTTTTGTTACAAAGTAAATTCTAGGACAGAGAATTTTGAAATGCAAATTTTTCAAACAGAAAAATTATATTTATAGGAGAAAAAATTGAGGGGGCTAATTTTTGGAAAAGTCTTTGCAGTAAAGACTATTTGAAGTTTTGCTTTTCAATTTCTTTGATCTTGTTAACTCTGCGTTCATGACGGTCACCAAGAGCATCTTCTCTTAGAAAGGTACTTAAAATCGCGAGGGCATCGTCTTCGCTGGTGGTTCGTGCTCCTAATGCAAGAACATTTGCATTATTATGGTTTCGGGCCATCTTTGCGGTGAAAACATTATAGCACAAAGCTGCACGAATTCCTTTTATCTTGTTTGCAGTTATTGAGGCCCCTATGCCTGTGCCACAGATGACAATGCCAAAATCTACTTTCCTATCCTGAACCAGAAGGGCGGTTTTTTTCGCATAATCAGGGTAATCTGTGCTCTCTTCTGAATCTGTTCCGAGGTTAGTGACCTCGATGCCCTGGGCTTCTAGGAACGTTTTAAGTGTATTCTTCATCGATACACCTGCATGGTCATTTGAGATTGCTATCTTCATTTTTATACCTATTTTATAATTTTGTGATATAGCATACAACATGAATTCATTCTTTTCAAGAATCATTTTAAGTGATTGACAAATATGAATTGGTATTTTAAACTTGGTACCGTTAAGGAGAAGTTAGCATGAAGAAAAAAAAGGTCAAGGTCGGACTCGCTCCGACTCGAAGAAGAGTGTTTTCAGTAGAGGATTCTCTGAAGTACAAGGGACTTATTGAGAAAAAGCTCAGTTCCTGGAAAGTCGATTTTGTGAACCTCGATTCATTGAACAAAGAGGGATTGCTATTTGACCGACTCGAAGCAAAGAGAGCGGCTAAAATATTTATCGATGCAGGGGTTGATGCTGTTTTTGTACCTCATGTAAATTTTGGCACAGAAGATTCGGTTGCCAAGCTCGCAAAAGAGGTTAACAAACCACTGCTGTTATGGGGACCGCGGGATGAAGCACCCCTGAAGGATGGATCAAGGCTCAGGGATACACAGTGTGGTCTCTTTGCAACGAGCAAGATACTCATGAGGTATGGTATTCCATTTTCCTATATCGTTAACTCCCGTGTTGACTCGAAGGTTTTCGAAAGAGGTTTCAAGAACTTTCTTGCTGCAGCGCGGGCAGCGAACAGTTTTTTAGAAGCGCGTATTGGACAGATCAGTACGAGACCGGGAGATTTCTACACTGTGATGATAAATGAGGGAGAGCTTCTCGAGAGATGGGGTGTAGAAACCGTTCCAATTACCCTCGTGGATATAGAGCATCGTGTTCTCGATAAGATAAAGAACGACACCAGAGTCAAGGAGGTTACCGGTGATTTCAAGAAGAGGGTAACCTTCAAGGACGTCGATGATGAGGCAATAAAGAAGCTTGCTGCCTTAAAGCTTACCCTCCTTGACTGGGCTGAGGATGAGAACCTCTCTGCCATTGCAATACAATGCTGGGATGCACTTCAACTCTCACTCGGCATTGTACCCTGTTTCATAGATTCTGAGTTGACTGCTGCTGGAATCCCAGTAGCATGTGAGACAGACATAAATGGGGCGCTTAGCTCTCTGCTTCTCCAGAATGCAAGCCAGAAAGAAGACCCCACCTTCTTCTGCGATCTTACCATACGACATCCAGAGCGCGAAAATGCCGAACTCCTGTGGCATTGCGGTCCATTTCCGCACGAGCTTGCAAAGGATACAAAGAAGGCATTTGTAGGAAGACACTTTATCCTGCCTTCTGGAGAGCCTGGGACCGGGAACTGGGAGATAAAGGGGGGTGACATCACCATTGCTCGTTTTGACGGTATAGGAGGGGAGTATTCCCTTTTCATGGGCCAGGCAAAGGG
>CP070841.1:2901157-2904844 GCA_020342115.1 Spirochaetota bacterium | reverse complement strand
GGCTCCACTCTGTAAACTCAAAGCAAAAGGAGGTCACTCCACAAACCTCGTGAATAATTACTCTGTCCTTTTGCACGGATGCGTAAAACCTTCTGTTATATGCTATGTAAACCTTAGCATTCTTTTGTAATGAAAGCTCGTTGATCTCCTTAATCTCTTCCTTGGTCATTCCACCCGGTTTTTCCACCAATAGCTCTTTTACTCCGTAATGAATGAGTTGTGAGGTTACATTATGCAGCTGCTCGACACTCACACACACAATCGCACAATCGGGACGATCCGGATTGTCTGAAAGATACTTCTCTACACCTCCTCTTGCTACCTCCAGCCCTGTTTCCCTTTCAAACCTCTGTGCTGTATTTTCACCTCTTCCTATCGTAACAAACTCTATGTTTTGCGCTGTCAATACTTTTGAATATTCTATTGCCATTGTTCCGGCGCCAACGAGCCAGAGTATTTCAGCCATTATATGCTCCTGATCCTTGAAATCATTTAAATACAATTACTCAAAAACCTCATGTAATGGGGCACAAGGTTACCTCTTCTCCTCTCATTGTTCTCAGGTACTCCAGCAATTTTCTTAAAAGTGTTTTATGCAACTCAGCCGATTCTATAAATGGTGTAAGACCACATTTCCCTTCGAGAAGTATATTTTCAACAACTGTGTGTGTGAGGTCGCTTTGGAAAGGTACCGCGAAGCTTAAATCTTCCCATATCCAGTTACTAGTCCTACGGGAAAGTCTTGCATTTCCCCTGTCTTCATCAACAATTATTTGAGAGTCTCTACTGCTAATGGCGATAATGTGAGGTGCAAGAGAACCTCGACATGAGTGCAGAAAGAACTTGCATCCATTTCCAAAAACCCCTTGCAGGGTACCTGTGAGTTCGATATAACCCTCTCTCTTGCTATCTATGACAGATGAATCCAGGCCATCTTTTTCTATCGAATAATCCAAACCACCTGATAAGAAAGCCAAAAGATCAATGAAATGTATCGCATTGCATGCGAGCCCCCATTCTCCTCCGTATACCATGAAAAACAGATCATTTTTATTCGCCAATTCTTCCTTCAAATTTATATAAAAGGGGTAGATCCTTCTCGGGCAGTTTACCCATGCGTTCACTCCTTTGTTCTTCAATAAACCTTCCATCTCATCATATTCAGCGAGAGACTGAAAGAGTACCTTTTCAAAAAGGATATACCTTACAGACGCCCTATGTAAAAGCTCTTTTGTTACGCGGGCTCTTATATCTGAAGTCGTTGCTATAATGCAGAGATCAATTTCAGGTTGAATTTGGGTAACAGATGTGTAATAGTCTACCTTCTTCACATTGCGGTTCTCTGTAATCTCTGAAAAGCGGTCTTTTGCAGTTTTCAGTGATTCCTCAGATTTATCAACAACCTCGATCTCAAGGGAAAAGTCACTTTTTGCAAGTGCCTGCAAATGCCTGCTGCCGAGCTGTCCGGCCCCTATCAGAGCTAATCTGTACATCTCTGAAACACCTTTATCGCTAATTCCTATTCACCATATACCCACACCCGTAGCCCATATCTGCTTAAATAAATTGGGATATTCCTGAATTGTGGATTCTCCTTTTCTATCTCAACTATCATTTTTCTCTTGATGTAAGAAATCGATCCACATAATATCGTCACCGAGCCTCCCTCTCCTCCTGCTCCATTCACCTTCCAGCCGAGGGCACCATGATCCTTTGCTATCTCGATGACACGACGTGCCTTTTCACTTACAAGCTCATGATGCAGCCTCTTTTGAGCTTCCGTATTCTCAATAATTGCTTTTCCCAGTGCATTAAAATCCCCTGCATATATCGCGTCCCTGGAAAGCTCTGCAGTGTTCCTCAGATCATTGAGCTTTTTATTCTCAGGACCTGCATTTTCTAGATCTCGTATTACCATTTCGTGTACCTTTGATGAACTGTGTGCTTCACCAAGGTATATGAGAGCGAGTCGCCTCTCAAGCTCCCACCAGATCGAGTTTGGTATATGCACCTGCGAAACAGAAGCGTATGGATACTTGAACATCTCAATATAGTTAATACCTCCATACGCCGAGCAGAGCTGATCCTGAATCCCGCACTGCTGTTTCAGCATGTCAACTTCAATTGACTGAGCGGTGTATGCCACTTCATGGGGTGTCATCCGGCCCTCGGTAAGACAATCAAGAGCGCCAATGAGCGCAACAGTAACGGCTGCAGATGTGCCGGTGGATGCACCGCTCGGGGCTTCAGAAAATATTGTTATATGAAAGGCATAGTCATCGGGAATCTTCATCCTTTCGATTGCCGCTTCTATTAAAGGATGCCGGTCATACCCTGATTTTTTCTCGTCTACAGTATATCGATCACCAAAATTTTCTGCATTTATTACTATTCTGTCTTTCTGTTCCTGTGTGTGAAAAACCTCGATCTGAACCTCGGCATAAGGATATACCCCGATATTGAAAATTTTACCGTATTCAGCAAACCATGTGTCAGTCCATCCACCGTTGTCACAAATTCTGATGGGAGCTACACTGTTTATAATACGAACAGGGTTTTCTTCTTTGCTCTGCTGCATACATCTACCCCTTATCTTTTATAATGTTATCTTAAAATAAACATCTTTATCTTTTATATCAATATCATGGCATTATTTCTTTAAATATGAGCTAATAGCCTTTAAGTACTTAAACATCAGCACGAAACATGCCAGGAAAAATATGCATGCCTTTAATAGCAATGTGATATATAACGCAAGCTGCATGCCCTCAATAAAATAAAACCCGGCTACAAAGGGCACTATCAATAACATTGGAACAAGAATAATCTTCAATGGAGCCGAATGAAGCCTCAGAACAAGTTTACTCACAATCCACGCAAACAGTGCCATTAAAAAATAGGAAAAGAGTGTCGTGTATGCAGCAGCAATGTATCCATATTTAGGGATGAAAAGTGCATTTAAAAATATATTAGCAAATCCTGATATCAGAAGCAATATAGAAGAATACATCGTCTTCTTGGCGTATCCAATATTTCTACTATAAATTGTAAATATCCCAAAAAAAATATAACCAATTACCACAATCGGAATCACATGAAGTGCGGAATGATAATTACTTTTAGCGAGAACAAACCCCAACTCCTTACCAAACAATATAAGAAAAACTGCAACAATGAGGCTAAGCCTGAAAAGACGGCCCACATCTCTGTCATGATCATCATACTGTTTTCTGTTCATGTACTCAAAGTACTTAGGCATAAATGCCGCGTTCATGGAACCTATTACAATGGAGAGAAGCATTCCAATATTGTATGCTAGGCTGTAGAGGCCAGCATCTACTGAACCTTTGTAACTGTTTATCATTATTCGATCAAATTGGGCAAGGATATAACCGCTCAATGTGTATGGTATCAGAGGTAGTGAGTAGTGCAGGATATATTTTATATGAGATCTTTTCAAACTTGCCTTGAAATAAGGTTTAAGTTTTACTATAAAATATCCTGAAAAGAATATTCCAATCATTATCGAACCAAGTATTGGACCAAGATATAACTCATTACTTAATAGCAAGATAAGGACCACAGAAAGCCCAAAGCCTGTGTAAGTTTTTATCATTGAAACAATTGCTATCTTTTTACTTTCTCTCAATGGCTGGTAAACTTGGTTAAAAAAAGAATCAATAACAG
>CP070841.1:2898409-2901057 GCA_020342115.1 Spirochaetota bacterium | reverse complement strand
CATGCTATCATCCGTTTCGGTTTTCAGAGATGGAGGCTCGTGTTTACAATATTCTTCGTCTACTTCGGTATTCACACTTTGTTATCTCAGATTGAGACCATATATTTCAATGAATCTTTGAACATCCCTGTTAATGAGATCGTTTCATTTTTTCTCATTGGATTCATTACTACTGCCATCTTCTCTCCGCTTGCGGTCATTATACTTGGAAAGTTTAAAAAGAGTGAAGGCGCTATACATACTCCTGAGAGTCTTTCAAAAACAAAAGGAGAGCTTTTTCTAAAGATAGCTTTAATCGCGGTTGTCATATATCCGGTGCTCTACTTCTGTTTTGGCTATTTCGTACTCTGGCAGTTTCCAGGAGCGCGAGAATTTTATTCCGGCAGCACACAAAAGCTGCCATTTTTCTCCCATATGGGATCTCTTTTGAAAGGCGACCCCTGGATCTACCCATGGCAGGTGCTGAGGGGGTTGCTATGGGTGGGGATTGCTCTGCCTGTGATTCGTATGAGCATTGCAAAGCGGGGAGAAACAGCTGTTCTTGTAGGGCTTCTTTTTGCAGTTTTAATGAATGCGGCGCACATACTTCCAAATCCCTATATGACAAAGGTCGTGAGTCTGGTGCACCTGCTTGAGACAGCCACCTCCAATTTCATTCTGGGATTTGTTGTTACCATTCTCCTCTCGAGGAAAAGAAAAAAATGAGGTTGCTGAGAGCAAATAGAAGCGCTTACATGTGGTGAGGTGGAAATTGAAAAAACTCATAATTGCTGGTCTTTTGATTTTTTTCGTATCGCCGAAATTGTTTGCTTATACAATAAAAAAGAATGTTCCGGATATTGAGCTTGAAGGGTTTGAAAACAGTATCCCGTCTAATATCATGATGGTCGGATATCCATCCGGGATACCGGAGGCATATTTACAAAGAACAGATGCTGAGGGAGAGTATGTCCGCGGGGAATTCGGCCTCTCATTCGAATACCGGCTTGGAACTAAACCGGTACCTATTCTTTTTCATCATGTGTTGCTGAAAGATTTTCAATCTATTGATTTCTGGATCAAGTCAAAGAGAAAAACGAAATGGGTTCTCACCTTTACCGATCTCGATGGCGCCGAGTTCAGTACGCTGGTGGATATTACCCCGGGCCAATGGAAACATGTGTCACTAAATCCAGGAGATTTTACATGCAACGAAGATTCTCCTGTCAAGAAGGAACGTGTTGATGTATCGGGGTTAGGCTATGGTTACGCGAGCTTTGATTTGTTTGCAATTTTTGGCACAACTGGTCAGAACAGCGTGTGGATTGATGATGTGAAGATCGTGCGGAGGGCAATTGACATAATCACCGGCGATTATGTATTGAACAATAAAAATGAAGAATTCATAAGAAATACCAGGATCAAAGGAAATCTCATCCTCACAAATGGGTCGGTTCTTACAGTGAATGCAGATAAATTTCAGATTGACGGTAATATAATAGTGAAAAACGCCGCACTCATACTCAATCAGGGCATGTGGATTTTTCATCAGGACTACAGATATCATCACCATATCTGGGTACAGAAACGCGGACGAGTCGAGATGAATGGCGGTCGTCTTTTTATGTATCAACCATACAGTGCAGGTGTATCAGAAAATGCCGCGCTCACGCTCAGAGATGTTGAGGTAATAGGAGGGCTTTTCACACTAGGGTTGCAAAAGGGAGGGTCTCTCGCACTTGAGAGATGCAAAAATTTCGGGGAGGTAATTATAGAAGAGGGAACTGATATTTCGGTGAGCGGCTGTGAGTCTATCCTTCTCTGGCTTAACTGTGGAAAAGGTTTGAAGGCTCAGGTTAGTCTACCGGATAATGTTATGAACGGAAGATGGAAAGCCCCTTCATCATTAAAACGCGATGTTATAGTTGAGAACAGCAGGGATGTTATGTGGGGGCTCATTGCTTTGAACGGATGCAATATTACAATCAGCAGGTCATCTCTCAGGGCAGTCGGTATCCTCTATACTGGCAGAGCAAAGGCGGTAGTTCGTGATATGAAAAACGATGTTCATTACGCAAACTTCTCGTACAATTCACCGTTCCATGATCTCCGGTTCATAGAAACTAAAGTCCGCACATGGAACTTCTATACTGGCGGCAACGCTGAGTTGGAGATTCGTGATTGTGTATATGGAGAATCAATCTCTTTTGGAAATTCACAGATTAATGTGTTCGATTCCATATGTGATGGAAGTGGCGGATACATCGGGGCAAGAGAGAATTCAGCCACGAATTTTTATGGAGGTGAGATTTCCTGCGACGTGCTCACACATGACAGGGCGCAGTTTCTGATACAGGATTGCGGCCAGGTTGGAGGAAGGGTTGAGGCAGCCGGAGAGTCAAAAATTACAGTGGTTAACACGCCTTTACTGGGAAAAGTAAGGGAGATAGAAGAGGGAGAGGTAACTGTTAAAAACTAACCGATGTGCGGAGACAGGAAACATGAAAACCAATACTGTTTATGAAGAAAAACTGACTGCAAGATGGATGATAGCCACCTTTGGTATACTCGGGATAGGTTTTCTTATTTTATTAGTCGTCCAAATAACAAGAGGACCTATAGGATCCAATCAAGCACCTTACTGGTTTTTTCTTATAATGTTTCTGCTT
>CP070841.1:2890195-2898309 GCA_020342115.1 Spirochaetota bacterium | reverse complement strand
GAACGCCGGTTACTGAATACATAATCACAACTTAGCGAGAAGGAGAGGAAATAAAAATGAACAGTATAAGATCTCACGTACTTGTCTGCGCTGGGGCGGGCTGTGTTGCCTCAGGAGCACTCGAAGTAAGCGCAGCCCTTAAAGAATCGTTAAAAGTATATGAGCTATCCAGAGAAGTGACAGTAGTAGAAACAGGGTGTCTGGGTCCATGTGCAGAGGGTCCGGTTGCAGTTGTGTATCCCGATGCTGTGTTTTACCGGAGTTTAAAACCTGAATACGCAGGTGAAATTGTTGAGGAGCATCTTCTTAAAGGTCGGGTTGTGGAAAGGCTTGTGCACAAAGCTCCTGTCTCCGGGGAGACTGTTGCAGAGCTGGAAGATATAAGCTTCTTCAGCAATCAGGTGAAGATCGTGCTTAGAAATTGTGGTATCATTGACCCTTTGAAAATTGAGGAATACATCGCACGCGAAGGATACCAGGCACTGGCCAAAGCGCTGGTTGAAATGAAACCGGATCAGGTGATCGAGATCGTCAAGAAATCCGGACTTCGCGGACGGGGAGGTGCGGGATTTCCAACAGGACTCAAGTGGAAGTTTTGTCAGAAGGCGAAAGGATCCACAAAATATGTACTTTGCAATGCCGACGAGGGAGACCCCGGTGCCTTTATGGACAGGAGTGTCCTCGAAGGTGATCCACACAGCTTGATCGAGGCTATGGCAATTGCTGCCTATGCAATCGGATCCTCCCAGGGTTATGTCTATGTTCGTGCCGAATACCCTCTTGCTGTCCAGCGTCTGGGTAATGCTATAGAGCAGGCACGGGAGTACGGTTTTCTGGGGCGGAATATTCTTGGTTCGGATTTCAATTTTGATCTTGAGATTCGAAAAGGCTCTGGTGCTTTTGTATGTGGAGAAGAGACAGCATTAATGCGATCAATCGAAGGACATCGTGGTGAGCCGCGGTCCCGTCCTCCTTTTCCGGCCGACAAGGGGTTATGGGAAATGCCAAGCCTGCTTAATAATGTTGAAACGTATGCAAATATACCTGCCATCATAATCAAAGGTCCTGAATGGTATGCATCATATGGCACCCAAAAGAGCAAGGGGACCAAGGTTTTTGCTCTTGCAGGAGCTGTTACTAATACAGGTCTTGTTGAGATTCCTATTGGCACTCCTCTCGGAGACATCTTATACAAAATTGGTGGTGGAATCCGAGACAGGAAGAAGTTTAAAGCTGCTCAGATTGGAGGCCCTTCTGGTGGATGCATTCCAAAAGAACATCTCAATGTTCCTGTAGATTATGAATCCCTCACCGAGCTCGGTGCGATTATGGGTTCAGGCGGCCTTATCGTTATGGATGAGGATACATGCATGGTAGATATGGCCAGATTTTTCCTTGAGTTCGTTCAGGATGAATCCTGCGGCAAATGTACACCCTGCAGGATCGGAACAAAACGCATGCTCGAGATTCTCACACGAATCTGCGAGGGCAAGGGAGAGGAAGGTGACATTGACAAGCTGATAGAGCTGGGTAATTCAATCAAGGATACAGCACTCTGCGGTCTGGGCCAAACTGCCGCTAATCCGGTATTATCCACAATTCGGCACTTTCACGAAGAGTATATAGAACATGTCAGAGACAAACACTGTAGAGCAGGGGTTTGCGCCGATCTTGTGCGCGCTCCCTGTCAGAACGCATGCCCTGCAGGAGTTGATGTTCCCGGATTTGTCTCACTTATTTCAGAGAAGCGTTATGCAGAGGCATTACGACTCCACAGAGAAAGAAATCCCTTTGTGTCAGTTTGTGCACGGGTCTGCTTTCATCCCTGTGAGTTCAAGTGTCGAAGGGCCACACTGGACGAGCCGGTTTCAATACGAGGACTGAAAAGGTTCATGGCTGACAGGGAACTAACCCCAGAGGTCCCTGAGATTCATGAAAATGAGAGTAATGCCGAGCGCAAGGTTGCCATAATAGGTGCAGGACCTGCAGGTCTATCCTGTGCTTATTTTTTGGCACGTCTCGGTTATCGACCCAAGGTTTTTGATGATAGCGAGGAAGCGGGTGGTATGCTCGTCCAGGCCATTCCAGCTTACCGTCTGTCACGAGAGGTGCTTCTGAGAGAGATTAACATGATTGAAAAGATGGGAGTGGATATTACTCTTGGCAAGACACTAGGTAAGGATTTTTCTCTGAAAGGTTTACGCGATGCTGGCTATGAAGCTGTATTTCTTGGAATAGGTGCACTATCAGGAATTCAGCTGGATATACCGGGAATCGATGCTGATGGTTATGTCGAAGCACTCAGCTTCCTTCGAAGCTACAACCTCAAGAAAGATGTGAAAGCAGGCAAGAGAGTTATCATTATAGGTGGCGGAAATGCAGCCATTGACGCTGCGCGCACAGCCCAGCGTCTTGGGGCAGAATCGGTGAGTATCCTTTACCGACGGACCCGTGAACAGATGCCGGCTTATACCGATGAAGTCGACGAGGCCATTCGAGAGGGTGTGCTGCTCAAAGTCCTGACATCTCCAGTTGAAATCCTTACCTCCAAGGGTCACGTAACCGGACTCCGGTGCCAGCGAATGGTCCTTGGTCCCTATGACCGGACAGGACGATGCCGTCCGGTCCCCAGTAATGAGCCAGATTACATTGTGGAAGCCGATCAGATAATAGCGGCAATAGGTCAGTCTATACAATCCGACGGGATATTCAACGGCATGGATCTAAGAATTAATAAAAGAGGCTTTATAGAGACAAACCCTGTAACAGGCCAGACACCGGTAGAATGGATATTTGCAGGCGGTGACGCAGTTTCAGGACCGAGCTCCATAATCGATGCTGTCGGTGCCGGTGAGAGGGCCGCGGTTGGAATAGACAGATACCTCACCGGAGAGAATCATGCCTTCTGGCGTCAAGAGGTAGAAGTTGGTACCTTTTTTGACCCGGAGGCAGATCCTGTTGAATATCCGCGGGCGAAGATCAAGCTTCTTCCTGTTGAAAAAAGGCAGAATAACTTCTGTGAGCTTGAACTTCCGTGGCAGGATAACATTGCCCTCAAAGAAGCAAAACGTTGCCTGAGATGTGATTATAGAGAAGAGAACTAATGAAAGAGAGGAATACAAAAATGCCAATGATTACCATAGACAATATACAGGTGAAAGTTCCCGTCAATACAACCATCCTCCATGCAGCACTCAAGGCCGGAATCAAGATCCCGACACTCTGCTATCTTGAGGGTTTACAGCCTATCGGAGCGTGCCGTGTGTGTCTTGTCGAGGTGGAAGGAGCAAAGACATTGGTTGCATCCTGTGTCACACCGGTTACAGAGGGTATGAAGGTATACACGAACACTAAGAGAATAAGAGATGCTCGACGTCTAGTGGTAGAGCTTTTACTATCTGATCATGAAGGTGATTGCCAAACTTGTGAGAGAAACAATGACTGCGAGCTCCAGGCGCTTGCATATGAACTGGGAATAAAAGAAATTAAATATACGGGTGAAAAAGGCTACCGATTTTCGGATAGCAGCACTCCAGCACTGGTCCGGGATACAGCCAAGTGCGTACTATGCCGGCGATGCGTTACCGTATGCAGCGAAGTACAGGGTGTGGCGGCTCTTTTTCCGCAGAACCGTGGCTTTGATACGGTTGTTGGCCCTGCCTTCTGTCAGGATCTCGATGAAGTTGCCTGTGTTCAATGCGGTCAATGCGCTGCCTCCTGTCCGGTTGGGGCAATTATCGAAAAGGACCAGATTGATGATGTGTGGTCAGCACTGGAAGACCCTCAAAAGCATGTCATTGTGCAGACTGCACCGGCCATACGCGCAGCACTAGGAGAATGCTTTGGTTATTCTCCTGGAACTCTCGTTACCGGAAAGATGGTATCTGCTCTCCGAAGACTGGGTTTCGACAAGGTCTTTGATACAAATTTTGCAGCAGACCTGACGATCATAGAGGAAGGAAACGAGCTTTTGATGCGTCTCAAGAAGGCGCTTGTGGATAAAGGAGAGGCATATCTGCCTCAGTTTACAAGTTGTTCACCCGGCTGGATCAAATATATAGAGTACTTCTATCCCGACATGCTCCCTCATGTTTCCTCATGCAAGTCACCACAACAGATGTTTGGAGCAATTGCTAAAACCTATTATGCAGAAAAAATTGGCAAGAGCCCACAGGACATCTGTGTTGTTTCAGTTATGCCTTGCACGGCCAAGAAATTTGAAGCTGCCCGCTCCGAGATGAACGACAGCGGAGTGAGAGATGTAGACGTTGTACTTACCACAAGGGAACTGGGTCGTATGATCAAACAGGCAGGAATCGACTTTGGTTCACTTCCGAATGACAAGATGGATTCCATACTCGGCTTCTCCTCAGGAGCTGCTGATATATTTGCCAACACCGGCGGTGTCATGGAGGCAGCTTTGAGGAGTGTATACGAGATCGTAACCGGCAGGACATTACCTTTTGAAAAACTCCACATAAAGACTATTGCAGGGCTTAAAGGCATCAAAGAGACATCCATCGAGATTAAGAAAACTATACCGGAATGGTCCTTTCTGGAAGGTGTTACAGTAAGTGTAGCCATTACTCATGGCCTCGGCAATGCAAGAGAAGTGCTGGAGAGAATCAGGAAAGGAAATAACACTTACCACTTTATAGAGATTATGACCTGCCCGGGTGGCTGCATAGGAGGGGGAGGACAACCCCGAATGACCACCGATGAAGTGCGAAAATCTAGAATTCGTGCTATATACAAAGAAGACGAGAGTAAAAAGATAAGAAAATCCCATGAGAATCCCGAGATACTACAGCTCTACAAAGACTTCCTCGGAAAACCGCTTGGAGAAAAGTCACACCATTTACTTCACACAAAGTATACAGCCAGGTCTCGCGTATAAAAGATGAATCTTATGGAGGTTGACTTTGTCCAAGCTGTATGGGAATCAGAGATTAGATATTAATAAATTGGAGTGAGAAACAATGGGAATTGTAACGACGATTCCCGAGAAGTGCAAACGCTGCTATACATGTGTCAGAGACTGTCCCGCGAATGCTATTAAGGTTGAAGGGGGCCAGGCAATGGTTATTGAGGAGCGGTGTATTGCCTGTGGGAACTGTGTTAAAGTCTGTGCGCAGAAGGCGAAGTCTATCGAAGATAGCAGGGTTGCTGTCAAAAAAATGTTTTCCAGCGGGAAAAGGGTATTCGCATGCCTGGCCCCATCCTTTCCTGCAGCCTTTTATCCTGAACAACCACAGAAGGTAATAAGTGCTGTTAAAAAATTAGGCTTTTCAGATGTGTGGGAAGTCGCATTTGGTGCGGAATTGATCAGTGCAGAATATACCGAGTTTTTTAAAAAATCACTCCGTACCGGAGATACAGTTATAAGCACTCCCTGTCCGGCTATCGTATCCTATATCCTGAAATACATGCCATCAATTGCCGAATCGCTTGCACCAATTGTATCCCCAATGATAGCAGTAGCGCAAGCAGCCAGGCACCGTTATGGCTCAAACAATTGTATTGTATTCATTGGACCGTGCATTGCCAAGAAAAACGAGATCCGTGACCCCTGCGTTGCAGGAACCGTTGATGCTGTTTTAACATATAGGGAACTTCAAAGCCTTTTCGAAGAGGAACAAATAGATATCAATCTTATGGAAGAAGCTAATTTCGATAGCCCTCCCTGCATTATCGGGCGCTCCTTTCCAATTTCAGGTGGCTTACTCAAAACAGCCGGTTTGAGCACAGACATCCTTGAAAACAATATCCTGATTACAGAGGGGAAGAACCGTGTTCTACCTGCCCTTAAGGAACTCGCCGAGGGGAAGAGCGAGGCTCATTTCTTTGATGTTCTCTTTTGCGAGGGATGTATAAACGGACCCAAGATGATTGACAACGGGAGCGTATTTACACGCAAGCAGATAATCGCAGACTTCGTGAACGAGCGTGGGAGGGAGGTTACCCAGAAAGAGTTCCTGGAAGCCCTCCACGAATTCAGGAATCTAGATCTGAGCAGGTCCTTTGCCTGTGAAGCCGTGTCCCTCTCAAAGCCGACTGAAGCGCAAATCATCC
The DNA here is from genome assembly GCA_020342115.1 of Spirochaetota bacterium. Taxonomy (GTDB): domain Bacteria; phylum Spirochaetota; class B62-G9; order B62-G9; family DRHN01. The sequence continues at coordinate 2,892,237 of CP070841.1, read as the reverse complement.
TTGCGCTTGAAAAGATGAAAAAGCGCAGTTCAGATGATCAGCTAAACTGCGGTGCTTGTGGCTACCCTACCTGTAGAGATAAGGCAATTGCTGTATGCCAGGGACTGGCTGAATCCGAGATGTGTCTTCCGTACCTGGTTGAAGAGCTGGAAATTGCTCTGGAGCAGATCAAGCAATCCCACCAGGAGCTCCTGTCAGCGCAACAGCGTCTCGTGCAGTCGGAGAGGCTTGCTTCCATGGGACAAATCTCAGCTGGTGTAGCGCATGAAATAAATAATCCTCTGGGCACCATCATCCTTTACTCTCACATGCTCTTGAAGGAGCTTCAAGATAAACCAGTAAAATCAGATCTCCATATGATAGTCAATGAGGCAACCCGGTGTAAAAACATCGTTCGTGGGTTACTCGATTTTAGCAGGCAGTCAAGGGTATCAAAGACTCCCACCAATCTGATGAATCTCATCTGCCAGGTGAATACAATTATGGAACAAAAGGCGAAATCTTCTAATGTTTATATCTCATATGAAGTCGCAGAGGATCTTCCTGTCGTCATGGTCGATGCTGACCAGATTGAGCAGATGCTCGTCAACCTCATACAGAACGGCATCGACGCCATTAATGGAGCGGGAGCGGTAAATGTCACTGCCCGATTGAAAGAATCAGAAGACTCAGTGGTAATACAGATATCTGATAATGGCTGCGGCATCTCAAATGAAAATCTCTCCAAGCTCTTCACACCCTTCTTCACTACAAAGGAGATATCAAAGGGCACAGGGCTTGGCCTTTCTATATGCTACGGTATTGTGAAGATGCATTCAGGAAGTATATCTGTTGTTAGCAAAGAGGAAGAAGGAACTACTTTCACCATACTACTACCAGTGGGGAATAAGGATAAAGAACAAAATGCAGACGAAATCTTCAATACATTTTCTCAGTCAGAAGGTTTGAAGCTTTCCCCAATAGATGAAGCACATGATAATAGCTCATGAAGAGGAGGGTAAGAGCGATGGTTAACAGAAATCACCCTATCATTGTTGTTGATGATGATCCTGATTTTTGTGATATATACAGGCAAATCATAAAAAAGAAAGGGTACAGAGTTATTTGTTTCTCTAATACCGAGCACGCACTTGAAAAAATGACAGAAGAAAAACCCATGCTTGTCATCACTGATTTAATGATGAGCTCTCTTGACTCGGGTTTTTCTTTCGCACAAAAAATCAAGGGCAACTCTCGCTTCAAGGATGTTCCAGTCATCATTGTCACTGCAATTGGAGAAAAACGTGGTATGGATTTCACACCGCGCAGCAAGGAAGATCTTGATGCAATGTATGCAGATGCTTTCTTTGCTAAGCCAATATCGCCCGATATGCTCATCGCAAAGATTGAAGAATTAGTCTGTAAAAACATCGAGGAGGATCTCTCATGAATGAAAATAAATCAAGAATCCTTGTTGTAGATGATGAGGCAGGAATGCGTGAAGGATGCAGAAGAGTGCTCACATCTGAGGGGTATAAAGTCGAAACAGCAGAGGATGGTATAGGCGGTCTTGAGCTCTTCAAGAAAAGGGATCATTTCTCCGCAGCGATTGTCGATATTAAAATGCCCAGAATGGATGGTATTGAGCTTATCGAGAAGATACACGAGATTGATGAAGATGCTATACTTCTGGTCATTACCGCCTATTCGACGATCAATTCTGCTGTTGAAGCAACAAAAAGAGGTGCTTACGGCTATATTCCAAAACCTTTCACGCCTGATGAGCTTCTGCTCCCGGTGAAGAAGGGCCTTGAAAAGCGTGCACTTACACTGGAAGCGAGAAGATTAAATAAGGAAAAAGAAAAACGGCTTCTCGAGATAGCATCAGAGAGGTCGAAGGCAAATACAATAATAAGGTGTATGACAGATGGTATTATCGTCGTTAACATGGACAAACAGATTGTGCTCCACAACACAGCAACGATAAGCATTATTCCTGAGCTCAAGTCCATTCCACTCCCAACGACTGTTACAAGCATTCACTGCGTCGAACTTCAGGATCT
>CP070841.1:2886757-2890095 GCA_020342115.1 Spirochaetota bacterium | reverse complement strand
GGTATAGGAAGACAGTATGAAAAAAAATATTTCTATCACTATTACTATTTTCCAGACGAGAACGAACAAGATATAAAAGTGAAAATATTTTTACCTAATTCACAATCTGTAAATTATACAGACACTCAATATCCACGAATAGCAAACACAAAGGAATTAGATGATATAGAATTGAAGATCGATCAATTTTCAAATGTTTTATATAATTATAACATTCTGTATTTAGAAGAACTGAATTATAATCCAGGATTAAATATACTTGCAACGTCCTTTTTACTTGCATCGTCTGCTCTATATTTTTTGATGATACCCAACGTTAAAGGTGATCCGGGAAAGGCAGTATTTGGAGTCTTAGGAATTTTCGGTGGTGCAGCGGGAATCGGTTTTGGCTTTAAAACTATCTTTGATGCCTTTGAAGCGGAATCGAGGAGAGCTGAATTAAAAAAACTCGAGAGTACATTAAAAGATATTATTAACACGAAATAAAAAAACATCACAATTCTGGTGAAACGTATTATACTATTATTGTACAGTTAACCGAACATTTTACTGTACACATAAAAGTGATTTGTTATTTTGAAGGAGGTTGCTGAGGTGACAAGAGATTTGAACATCACTGAAGCAAGGAGAAATTTGCTGAGCCTTGCTGATACTCTAAATCCAGAGAACTCAACTGCAGTGGTTCGAAAAAGGGGAAAACCTGTGCTGGCAATTATCCCTTATGAAATCTATGAATCACTGGAAGAGACCCATGAAGTCATGAGTGATTATGAGCTCATGGAGCAGTTGAGGCAGAGTATACAAGAGATCGAAAAAGGCAAATATATCACCCAGGCTGAGGTGGAAAAAAAAGTGGGGATTGCAGTAAATGGCAATCAGTCCAGATGATACTATATACAAGATTAAATATACACTCGCAGCTTACAAGATGCTCGATACCATACCTCTTAATCATCGTAGAACCATCATAAAGCGTGTCCGTCAGTTAGAGAAGATGCCAGAAGAACAGGGAAAACCTCTCCTATATGAGCTCGAAGGATTCAGAAGTATTCGTGTAATCAGATATCGCGTGATTTATACTGTGCGACATGGAGAAGTAATTGTCTATGTTGTAGCAGCAGGAATCAGAAAAAAAGGCGACAGGGGAGATATATACGAGCTTGCCAAGAAGATTATCAAGAGAAGATTTCTCGATTAATCATCAGCCTATTGCTTAATTAAATGGGGTCAACTCCCATTTTTCAACATTATTCAGTGGTACAAAATCATGGAAAAAGAGGAGCTATCCCTATTTTTCCCAGCAATAATGCCACCTTTATATGTAACCGTCTTACCGGTAGCGAAATACTGTCCAATGTTTTTTATTTCAATGGAATAAAAAGTAATAAAATCATTAAACCTGAACTATATTTATAAAAGATTATTTATATATGAAACTGACTTCATAAGGATTCTTGTATGTCGACAGAAATAAGTATTGTTAATGTGAGTGATTGGGGAAGCATTGAAGAAGCAGTTGTTCAAGCAATTAGATTGATCGAAGATGACCTGCCTTTCGATTTCAACAGGTCGAATTATATCCTCCTGAAACCTAACTTGATTTCCAAAAACAAGAATGCATGCACACAGCCGGAATTTGTTGAAGTTGTCGCCAAATATCTAAAAGATAAAGGTGTTCCTGCAAACAGTATAAAGATAGGTGATTCGCCGGGTCAGACTCAAAAAACCGGATCTTATGTAGCAAGAGAGATAGGGCTCTGGGATATTTGTAAAAAGATAGGTCTCCAGTTCATCGATTTTGAAAGCGAACAGCCGGTAAAGGAGTTCATTGAGGACGCTGCTTTCATGAAAGATTTTTACGTATCGAAACCAGTCAGTGACTGCGATATTCTTATCAACCTTCCGAGATTGAAGACTCACGCAGAAACCGTAATTACCGGTGCAATTAAAAACTATTACGGGATTATTCCCGGAGGATTGAAAGCCAAGAAGCATCTGCTGGGTAAAAATGCCAATGAGTTCGGCTCGGTGATAGCTGATAACTTTTCATGGGTGGTTCGAAATAAGCCAAAAAGGCTCACAGTGTTTGATCTCCATACTATTATGGAGGGTCCAAAGGGCCCTGTCGCAGGAGCCATGGTGAATTGGAATCTTGTACTGGCTGGAACAGATGAGCTGGCACTGGATATCGCAGCTTTGGAGATTGGCAGCCGAAATGGTATCAGGGATGTTCCCCATTTGAATGAGTCATTTCAGAGAGGATTGGGTGTAGGGCTTTTAGAAGAAATAGAATTCAAAGGGATGTCTATCGCAGACGCCAAAAAACAGGCAAAGAAGTTCAATATTCCCTCTGACCTCATGTCAAGAGGTGTGAGCGTAATTACGAGTAATTTTGCTTATAAAGTCATGAAAAAAATTCCTGTGTTGAATCGGAATTTATGTACCCAATGTGGTGAGTGTTCAGAAGTTTGTCCAAAAAAAGTGATTACATTCAGTAAAGGGCAGTATCCTGTATTCGGGAGAAAAGGGTGCATATCATGCTTGTGCTGTATGGAAACGTGCGCTTATAAAGCAATTGGTATAAAAAGAAGGGGTGTTGCCGGGTTGTTTGATCCATCCTAATCTCTCTAAAGTATCCACAATTATCTGCAACTAGTTGACATTTCAGGAATAAACGCTAAAATAGGCTATCATTCTATATATTTATCCACACTTAGAATAATGAATCAAAAAAAGTTGACAGAAAGGCAAAATCCGGCACGAGTACACTATGCATGGTTTATCCTGGCAGTAGGAGTATTTGTGGTGTTTGGGTCCCTCGGGCTCGCACGGTTTGGGTATAGTCTGCTTCTGCCTCCTATGCAGAGTGCTCTCAGTATAGATAACAGTGGGGCCGGCGGGCTCGCAACAGCAAACCTCATAGGGTACCTAGCGCTGGCCCTTATCGGGGGAGCTCTTTCATCCCGTTATGGCCCGCGGCTTGTGATATCGCTTGGAATGATGGGAGTCGGCATCGGTATGCTCCTCACAGGCTCTTCAAATAGTTTCTGGTCAGCAACACTTTGGCGGCTTATCACAGGAGTGGGTAGCGGTGCAAGTAATGTTCCGGTAATGGCTCTGATGCCTGCATGGTTTGGCCCAAATTTACGGGGGCTTGCAACAGGAATCACTGCCACAGGATCGAGTATAGCGCTTATAGTCACAGGACCATTTGTACCCCGTATACTTTCGGCACTATCTGATAACGGGTGGCGTATGACATGGTATATATTTGGAGGGTTTACGTTACTATTAGCTATACTAAGTGCTGTGATTTTACGTGATGAGCCTGGAAAGAT
>CP070841.1:2876751-2886657 GCA_020342115.1 Spirochaetota bacterium | reverse complement strand
TTTTTTTCTTGATCATTCTTCCAAGAAACTATAGGATGTCTCTACGACATAGAACAAAGGGGAACGGATTTGGCAGTTGTTGACAGCGATGAGCAGACAAAAAATTTTCTCAAGAGCCTTGGGTTTCCATACTTAAAGATCCATCATGCAATAAACCATTACGACTTCACAAAAGGTGACAGGAAAATCCTTATAATAGGCCCTATGGGATCTGGTAAAACAGAATTCTCGGCTCGAATCTACAGAGACTCACTCATTGCGCTCAAGAAATCTGAGAAGCTTCGAGGGCTCACGATGGCTGGAGAGGCTGACCGAAGGAATATCTTTTACATACGATCAAAGATCGATAAGAAGAGGTTTGAAGATTACCCCGAGGATGCTCTTGCCTATAGAAGCGGATATGAAAGACTTGGTAACTGCGTGGCAAGCATCGAAGATTCTTTCGAGCTTGAAAAGATCCTGGATGAGGAGTGCAAGGTCGGTACGTGGATCCTTGATGAAGCGGAATTCTTTGACGAGCGTATTGCGTATGTTATCGATAACTTCTCTTCAAAGAAAAATGGTATAAACTTCATCTTTCCTATGCTTATCATCAACTTCAGAAAAGATATCTTTAACCGCACAGCAAGGCTCCTCATGGAGATCGCCACAGATGTGTTTCCCCTTACAGCTTATTGTGAACATCCTGAATGTATTGCAGATTCATATTATACATACAGGTATTACACAATCGGAGGTGTGGAGTGCCCGGCGCTGTACTTCGATCCCCTCATTATAGTCGGGGGGGATAAAACTTTGGATGACTCAAAGACTCCGAACTACTCAACACGCTGTGACCACCATCATTTTCTTCCTGGAAAGGAATATACCTTCTTAACGCTAAGACCTCTCGGTGAGCTTGCCTACAGTGGGAATGTCGATCCACTGCTGAACGAACTGATGTATATCAAGAACGATATTAAAAAATCAGAGATCTACAAAAAGTTTGCTCAGAAGTTTTTGAATACGGATTCTCCCAATCCAATCATGATGAATGCACTCAAGGTAAAATGTATTGCAGAGAAGGCACTTATATATCTTTTTTCTGAGGAGAATCTCCTGAGTATCCAGCAGATGAGGGAACTGGCTGAAAAGATCGATGCTGATCTTGATTACATCAACGATCGACTTCTCGAGTCGAGGAGAATAAAGTTATAAAAGGTGAGACAAGCCTGAATAAAAAGCATTATAATTAGATTGATATCACATGATTTTTACTGAGGTAGGAATGGTAAAACAGTATAAGGCCGCTCGGATCCTGGTTGTAGATGATGACGAGTCAATCAGAAAAATAATACAGATTGCACTTCGAGAGAATGGGTTAGTGTGTTTTACTGCATCCAGTGGTGATGAGGCTATTACAATTCTATCAGAAGAGACTATCGATGTTGTTATTGCAGATATCCATATGCCCGGCATGGATGGGATTGAGCTCACAAAGATCGTAAAAGACAGGTACAAATCTGACGTGATTGTTCTTACCGGCTTTGTACAGGAATTCACCTATGAGAGAGTAGTAGAGGAAGGCGCCAGCGATTTCATACAGAAACCTGTGACCATTGAAGAGCTGCTTGTGAGGATTAAACGTGTTTTAAAAGAACGCAAGCTTCTCTCAGAAAGAAACAAGGCTGAGTCCGAGTTACAGAATAGTTACGAGCAGCTCCAGAAGGCGATCAAAGGAATCATTCATGCCATGGCTGTAACAGTTGAGATAAGAGACCCTTACACAGCAGGGCACCAGAAGAGGGTTGCAGCACTCGCATGTGCAATTGCCGAAGAGCTTGGATTAAATGCCGATACCATTGATGGGATAAGGATGGCCGGTGCCATCCATGATCATGGAAAAATATCCGTACCTGCTGAGATTCTCAGCAAACCGGGACAGCTTACACGGTTTGAGTTTGGGATTATTAAGACACACCCGCAGGTTGGTTATGATATATTAAGGAATATAGAGTTTCCATGGCCGGTTGATCAGATGATTCTCCAGCACCATGAAAGATTGAATGGATCCGGGTATCCTGCCGGCTTATCAGGAAAAAAAATACTCATTGAAGCGCGAATTATAGCAGTAGCAGATGTTCTGGAGGCTATGGCTAATCATCGTCCATACCGCCCTGCACTGGGAATTGAAAAGGCGTTGGAAGAGATAAAAAAGAACAGGGACAGTATCTACGATCCGGATGTTGTCAATGCATGCCTGAAATTATTAGCAGATGGTAAGTTTGACTTCGAATAATGTTATTTTCCGAGGATCTTTTTAACAGCGTTTGTGAATGTATCGAGGTCGAAAGGTTTCAGGATTACATCCTTAGCACCTTCTATAAGGAAGTCCTGAACGGAACCATCGGTTGTGTATCCTGTCATGATGAGCGCTTTAACAGTAGGTTCAATTTCCTTTAATCGATGAAAGCACTCCCATCCTCCCATCTTGGGCATTACCACATCGAGGACAACAAGATCAATTTCGTCCTTTCTCTTTTTATACAGTGAAAGCGCTTCAACGCCATCCTTTGCAAGTATGGCATCATATCCGCACTGTTTAAGGGTTTTTACTGCTAAATCACGAACCTGCTTCTCATCCTCAACAACGAGAACAGCTCCCTTTCCATGGGCAAGGGAAGGTTTAGCCGTTTCAGCGGCTGATTTCTTGGCCGCCTCTTCAAAAACCGGAAGGTAAATTTCAAAAGTACTTCCTTTTCCAATTTTACTGTGAACGTCAAAAAAACCATTATGATTCTGTACAATACCATAGACAACGGCTAAGCCCAATCCGATTCCCGTTTTATCACTTTTCGTGGTGAAAAAGGGCTCAAATAATCTTTCGATAAGCTCAGGATGCATGCCGACCCCTGTGTCGGTTACCTTCACACAGACATAACTGCCCGGTTTTGCATGGAGATATTGGGATGCTTCATCTTCATCTATATCTATATTTGAGGTTTCTAGGATGAGTACATTCTTTTGAAATTCCTTCTTGATTGTACTTTTACCTGCTATCATTGCATCGCGTGCATTGACGCACAGGTTCATCAGAAGCTGGCTCATCTGAGAAGGATCGGCTTTGATATTTCTGAGATTCTGGTCAAGTTTTAGATTAATATTGATCTCAGGTTGAAAGGTCCGTTTCAGCAGGTTATAAGTCTCCTGTACAATATTATTCAGAGAAAGCAGAATTGCCTTACCTGTGTCCTGACGAGTGAAAAATCTGAGCTGCTCGGTGAGGCCTTTTCCACGCTCCGTGGCTACTCGGATTTGCATAAGATTATTATGACGATCACTATGTTTAGCAGTGTGCATCAACTCTAGAGAGGTATATCCGCTAATTACTTGAAGTAGATTGTTAAAATCATGGACAATACCGCCTGCCAGCTGACCAAGAGCTTCCATCTTTTGTGACTGTCTGAACTGGGCCTCCAATCTTCTCCTTTCTGTTACATCAACAAAGGTAGCCATTATTCCTATGGGCTGATCCGTATCGTCCCTGATTAACGATGCTGATACTACTAAATCAAAGGAAGAACCATCATTGCGATCTGCGATAAATTCATTCTGCCAGCCGCCTGTTTCTTGCAATACATTCATTATGGAAGTAAAATCCCTGGCACCTAAGAATTGGGTGCTTTTAAGGTTTAATACCTCCACAGGGTCATTATAATGCCACATCCTGATAAATGCAGGATTCACATAAGTTATATTTCCCTTGAGTTCGGTGAGCATTATTCCGTTGATATATGTATGAATTGCATGATTTTTAATAAAAAGCTCACGTCTCTGCCTATCGAGTGCGGTTGAGAGTGCCTTCCTGAGTTGTTCTTGATCTTTTAAGGTCTGGTTCTCCCTCGAGTGTATGAAACCGAAAAGATAAGAAGCCATATAAACATCAGTTGCTTTTATAGCTGCTTTGAGAATTTCAACCTCTTGTGGCTTTATTTTTTCAAGAAAAAACTCTCGGAATATTTTACAGAGTGAGAGAAGTGGTTTTTCTCCCAACCCTTCTAAAGCACGTTCTTTACCTATTTCTATTACTTGTGATGTATTTAAAGATTGAAGGAAATTTTTTAAGTTGAGTACTTCCTCGGATCCCAATTCCTTTAATCTTCGTGGTTGGAGTGTGAAGCGATTTTCAAAAGCGGTTGTTAGTAAGATTTTACTGATTTTCTCAACTAATTCAGATTGGCTTTTTTCTAGGTATATAATTACCTTTTTGATAAGACTCTTTTCACTATTTGTAAGTTTAATGTTGTCATTCATTTATTTTGAATCTGAGAATTACTTTATTTCTCTAAAATAACACCATACCCTGATGTTGCTCCAAAACCTTTCTTTACCTCATCTGATACCCCCCAATCAATATCAACCCATTTTTCCATAGCCTGATATCCTGGATCGGTAACCTTCCATTTTTTTACTAATTCACTCAACCTCTTTTTCGTACGCCAGAAAATAGGCTGTCCTAATTGCTTATAGAGTCCTTCCATTTTTCGTGCACCATCTGATATTTCAGCCATATCAATATCACTAATAAAGATCTTAGAACCTTTATCTGCCCAGTTGTAGAGTACTTCTAAGCTATGCTCCATCGTTTCATCAGAAAGGAAATAAGCAATTCCATTAAATCCAATTGCTACTTTCCTGTCTTTTCCAAAGAGCTCTTCAACAACATCTGAATCTAATAGTTCTTCTGGTTTACCAGCATTACATTGAACATAGCGTATATTGGGGTTGTCTCCAATTATGTCATGCGCATATGCGACAGTTACTGGATCGATATCCGAATATATGACTTTTGTTCCCTTTAGTGCCACCTGATGGATATGATCGACAGTGGGCAACCCTGAAGCAAAATCCAGAAATTTTTTAAAACCTTCATCACATAGTCGTCTCGTAGCTTCTCCAAGAAACCACCGAACCAATCGAACCATCTGTGGCATTCCCGGAAGAATCTGAATGACCTGCTGGGCTGCTTGACGGTCGATCTCGAAGTTGTGGTTACCACCTAGTAAGAAGTCATAAATTCTTCCAGCATTGGGTTTGCTTGCATCGGCTATGTTCCTGATATCACTTTCTTGTGCCATCAATTTCCTCCTAAAGCATCTGCCTAATCTTTATATCTCATATCATCTGATTTACAAATGGATCTTTGAGGATGACATGCGACAAAAGATCGCGCTCGCTCCTTTTTTCATTAATCTAGTATATGTAATGTAGAAAATGATTTCAATACATATTTTCGGTTAAATATCGCTAGATATTTACTAAATGCCGGTTTATTCTTGAAATTTATGACTGTTCCTCGTGTAATTGATAGTCAATGTAATAGTATTTACACGTTCCAAAAATTACACTGGTCAATTATAACCCACGTTTTTATTTTAGTATTGTGTGCCGTTTGATTGATTGTGAAAGATATAGTGAGTACTCTTAATCTTAAATTTATGAAGCAGGGGGTGAAGCTTCATGTTCTTTCCTCTTAAAGATGAGAATCCGGCAGAGACCTTTCCCTATATAACGGTTCTTCTTATCGCAGTAAACTGTTTCATGTTTTTTATAACTCTCGCAATGGGAAGAAACAGCTATTATCTTGTTGCAGGCTATGGTGTTGTCCCATTTGAAATAACGCATGCCGTGGATATTGAACCAAAAGTACTTTTTGGTCCCTATATCACCCTCATTACCTCTCTTTTTCTTCACGGTTCATTCTGGCACCTTCTTGGAAATATGTGGTTCCTATGGATATTTGGAAACAATATCGAAGATATCGAAGGACATTTCAGATTCATTATCTTTTACTTTCTTGGTGGCATTGCAGCGAGCTTTTTACAGATTGCCGTGAATCCGTCCTCGACCATTCCTACGATTGGTGCAAGTGGGGCTGTTTCAGCAATACTCGGAGCTTATATGCTCAAGTTCCCGAGAGCAAGGGTTAAGACACTTCTTTTTATCTTCATTTTTATTACCATTATCAATGTTCCTGCCATTGCATTTATAGGAATCTGGTTCTTTATACAGCTCATCTCGAGCGTTGGAAGAGCGGGAGAAGGTGTTGCATGGTTTGCTCACATCGGAGGTTTTATATTCGGCCTTCTCACGATTAAGCTTTTTGAGAAGAAGAGAAGAGGCAGGAAATACAAGGTATATAAATGATATGACAGCATTTCCTATGCTGTTTCCCTGTAAATTTTAATCCTGATTAAATCAAAATAAACTTGACATTATTTGCATTATATATACTATAATATCAATTAATCTCAGTAAAAGGAGGTAAAAATGGGAGGATTCAGACCTGAGGCTTTCTGGTTACTTATACTTACGGTAATTGCCGGAATAGTGCCTCTCGTGCTCTACCTGTGTAATGCTATCAAACCTGAAAGAAAGGAGGTGAAGAAGTAAAATGGATGTAAAGTTAATATTCTTCATTATTTACTGTCTCATTATCCTGTTTGTGGGATACCTTGGTTATCGCAAGACGAAGACCCTGGGAGACTTCTACCTCGCCGGAAGACAATTAAATAAATGGATTGCAGCCGGAACGTTTGCAGGCACCTTTGTGAGTGCAATTACCTTTGTATCATGGATCGGTTTTGGGTGGAGGTTTGGAACAGCTATACTACCGGTGTATATATTCGGATGCCTTATCGGATATATCGTCTATGCATTTGTTGCACCGAAGCTCAGTATGCTTGCTGATAGAAACGACATATACACACCATCGGATTTCTATGAGAGAAGGTTTGATTCGAGTTTTCTCAGGCTCTGGACCACGATATTCACTATCATAGGTTTTACCCTGTACCTTGGAATACAGCTCATAGGAACAGGCGTGCTATTTGAAGTCATCCTGGGTATTCCCTTTATCTACGGCGTAATAATTCTGGGGGTAGTGTATACGATATATACACTCATGGGAGGAATGAAATCTGTTGCCTGGACAGACGCGATCCAATTCTCGCTTTTCGTAATTGCGACCCTGGTAGCATTTGCTTATGTCCTTCCCAAAGTGGGCGGCTTCAGCCAGATGAATGCCTCACTGGCGGCTATAGACGTAAACCTTTTAACATTGAATGCAGGAGGAGCTTTCAAGCCTCTCTGGATCATAGGGATTGGGTTTGCAGTCACGCTAGTCATACCTCTGCACTATGGGTACATGTCGAGGGCAATGGCGTGTAAAACACCAAGAGATGCTCTCGGTATGGTGGGAATCGGAAGCGGTATCCTTATGGTTTTCTATGTGGCAATACTGGTACTTGCGCTATCCGCCAGGGTATTGATCCCAGATGTAGAATCTATTAGTGGACTTGACAAGGCATTCCCAACTATGGTATTGGAACACTTTCCTGTTGCACTGGGAGCATTTATACTGGTTGCACTCGGCGCTGCAGTAATGTCAACAACAGATTCCATCCTTCTGCAGGTCGGCTCCAATATTTCAAACGATATTTTCAAGAGGTATATCAATAAAGATGCAGACGACAAGAAAACACTATCAGTAGCAAGAATTTTTGTGATCATATTCGCAGTTATCACGATAGTTTTTGCTCTCACAAAGCCTGCAGCCCTGTATCTGATCTATAACTTCTTCATCGTGTTTCTTGTAGCACCTTATGTTGCAATATTCTTCTTCGGTTTATTCTGGAAAAAGGCGACAAAAGCAGGTGCTCTTACAAGCGCTATTGTTGGAGGAGGGATAGGTATATTTATCCAGGCCCTGCAGATAGCCAAAGTTGCACCACCGAGCCTTTCATTTCATCCCACACTCTATGCTGTACCAGTTTCTGTGATTTTAATGATAGTTGTTTCCCTTGCGTCCAAGCAGTATCCAGATGAACATGTAAAGAAATGGTTTTAAAACTGATTATTTTGTCAATGCAAACAGCCACCTTCAGGGGTGGTTGTTTGCATTTTTTATTCATTCATTATTATTTTTTAGGAAGCAGACAGTTTAATTAGTCGCCAGCACATAATTACTAATATCTTAATTCACAGTATAATCGGCTCAAGTGACTTGCCTTATGTAATAACCCTAATAACAGAGATGGGAGGTGCAGGCGGTGAAGATAAAAGTTGTACTGCCCGTTCCCCATAATAAGTGGAACGCAAACATAGAAAAAAGCGCGAGAAAGGTTGCAGATAAAGATACATACATTGAGGTCGTTAATACTGAGAAAGGGGCTGAGACGCTAGAAGGATTCTACTACGGGAGCTTTGCGGAGGTTGATACAATAAAAAAGATCATGGAAGCTGAGAAGCAGGGATTCGACGCTGTTGTTGTCTGGTGTACTGCAAATGTAGGTGTTGAAGCCGCAAGAGAGGTGGTGAGCATTCCTGTGGTCGGTATAATGGAGGCCGCACATCTGCTTGCAATGCTCATAGGCAGGAGGTTTTCAGAGCTCGTATCAGTTGAACACGTTGTTGTGCGGCACTGGAGGAACGCTAGAAATTTTGGTACAGATTCAAAGCTCGCCTCTGTAAGAGTAATCGGGCTTCCTATTAAAGAGCTGCATATAGATATAGAAAATACTTTTAAAAAAATGTATCAAGCCGGCAAAAAGGCAATAGAAGAGGATAAGGCAGATGTTCTTGTACTTGGATGTGGAGCGATGCTTGGTATCACTGATAGATTGAGAAAAGCGCTGGGTGTTCCTGTTTTGGAACCCGGGGAAGCGGGGATAAAAGTTGCCGAGATGCTCGTGAAACTGGGGCTTTCGCATAGTAAAAAAGGATACCTTCCCCTTATCGAAGGTGTCGAAATAACCGATTAGGGAGATTAAATTAACGAGGAGGAAAAGTAATGTCTTCTCTAGAATATGCAAAACTAGGATATGTTATTGTCACCAAACTGGCTAATGTAAAACCGAATGAAAATGTATTAATTCTTGGAGAAACAGCAAGCAATGAAGCCATGATGCAGGCAGTGATGGCAGCTTCAATTGGAATAGGAGCGGAGACTCAGATGCTCATCTATCCGGAGAGAAAGCAGATAAATGTAGAGCATCCACAATCTGTGGCAGAAGCCATGAAGCACACTGATGTTATTATAGATTTTTCTGTTAAATATACCATTCATACTGTTGCGTACAACGAAGCGCGCAAAGCAGGCACGCGGGCTCTCGTTACGATTCCAACTGGAATAGAAGAATACATAAAAGATGGTATCGTAGGAATAGATTACGACAGGATGGTGAAAGAGGGCAGGATGATCTCCGATCTCTTCGAAAGCTGCTCAAAATGCAGACTGGTTTCGGAAGAGGGTACAGAGCTTGAAATGAAGCTTGGCAACAGGCCGGCTGTGCTGAGGGACGGCATGGTAATAGGCAAGGGAGAGATCGATTATTTCCCCGGTGCTCAGATTTCACTCGCCCCTCTTGAAGAATCCATTAATGGAAAAGTCGTGGTTAACGGGTCACTCTATCCTCCTGTTGGGAAACTTGATGGAAAAGCTACGGTAACCATGGAAAAGGGGAGGATCGTAAAGATTGAGGGGTCGGTCGAGGCCCAGGAGTGGGAAAAGTGGATTAGAAGCCTCGATGATCCCAAGATGTACCATGTAGCACATTTTAGCATAGGATTGAATCCAAATGCAAAGCTAAGCGGCTATATCATAGAAGATGAGAGGATCAGGGGATCTATCATATTCGGGTTTGGTTCACAAATGCCGGATTTCAAGGGTAAAATCGGCACGGCAAAATCCCATACAGATGCAGTTTCGCTATTTAATACAGTGTTTCTGGATGGAAAAAAAGTGGTCGAGAAAGGTGAAATATTGAAAGTCAGCTAGTTACTGGTGGCTATATCATAATATCATAATTGACTTGAATAATGTATTAATAAATAAGGATTAATCACCAAGAACTTAATAGTAATACT
>CP070841.1:2873287-2876651 GCA_020342115.1 Spirochaetota bacterium | reverse complement strand
CAAAAGTACACGCCTGTCCCCTGTGGATAACTTTTTCTTAAGTTATGAAATAGGCTTCTTTTTCTTGCACTAACAATCGATAATCTCTTAGATTAAGAAACCATTGCCTTAATAGATTAATCTATTACTTTGTTGTTATTTGTACTAGATCATTAGTGGGTCTTCTATGGCTGAGTGTAAAGGCAATGAAATACTATCGAGTGACCACATCGGGAGTCTTCTTTTCAGGCTTTCCGTACCCGCAATAATCGGCATGATGGTTCAGGCCCTATTCAATATCGTAGATACAATATTTGTGGGGAGAGGGGTCGGTACTCCCGGTATTGCCGGTATAACTATCGTCTTTCCAATACAGATGTTTGTGATGGCTGTCTCACAGCTGATCGGCATTGGCGGTGCTTCGATCATCTCGAGGGCTCTTGGCTCAAAGGATACTGCAAGAGCTAACAAAACCCTCGGGAGTATGCTCCTCTCAGCCCTTCTCATAGGGGTAGTGATTACAGTAATCGGATATCTATTCACTGATGGTCTATTACGTCTTTTCGGTGCAACTGAAAGTATCCTGCCCTATGCAAGGGATTACCTCACAATAATCCTCATAGGTAACATATTCTTTCCCTTTGCAGTTTCAGCTAACAGTGTGATTCGTGCTGAAGGGCGGGCAGGGTTTGCCATGGTCACCATGCTCATTTCAGCAATACTTAATATCATCCTCGATCCCATATTCATCTTCTGGCTTGGGATGGGAATAAGGGGAGCAGCCATTGCAACAGTGCTCGCAAAAGCGGTAACAGCGCTCTGGGTAACAATTTACTTCTTCACAGGGAAGAGTATGCTTAAGCTCAAGCTGAAGAATTGGCTTTTTCATAAAGGGATCACCAGCGAGATGTTCGCTATAGGCACCGCATCATTTGTCCGCCTTGTTGCTGCGAGTATTCTCATAGTATTTATCAACAATATCCTCGCTAGTTATGGAAGTGACATCTATATTGCTACAATGGGAATCATTCTCAGGCTTCTCCAATTTTTCGTTATGCCTATTATCGGGGTTGCACAGGGGCTCCAGCCCATTGTTGGCTTCAACTATGGAGCAAAGCGGTTCGACAAATCAAAACGAGCATTGAACATCGCCCTTGCCGTGGCAACGGGTATTGCTACTTTTGGTTTTGTCCTGCTTTTTTTCTTTTCAAAAAGTTTCTTTTCTCTATTTACCACAGACAGAGATCTAATACTCTCAGGCATAAAACCTCTCCGAATTGTGATCATGCTTCTCCCGCTCGTAGGCGCACAGATCATAGGTGCAAGTGTTTTTCAGGCAATTGGCAAGGCCGTTAACTCTATTATTCTATCTATAACGCGGCGGGCACTCTTTTTAATTCCTCTGTTATTTATTCTTCCACGGTTTATGGATGTAAATGGAGTATGGGCGGCATTTCCGATATCTGATGCACTTGCATTTACACTTACCGCAACGTTGCTCCTGTTACAACTGAAGGACTTCACGAAAAAACATGAACAGAATATTGAAAAAGAAGATGTTGTTCTTGAAGACTAAGATGTCAGAGGGATGATTCAGAATAATAACAATGTCTTTTTTTGTCACTTCACCACTGCGATCTTGATCATAGCCCTTGAGCCACCAATCTGAATAACAGCAACGTACACACCATTTCGTACAACCTGACCCTTGCCGTTTTTGCCATCCCACTCGACTTCCTGGCTCTGGTCCTGGAGCAATCCGCTCCTTGAGAGTGTTCTCACAAGCCGCCCTGTGAGAGTGAAGATCTTTATGGACACAGAGCTGTTACCAGCAGGATTGAAGAATACGATATTGGTCGATTGTGTCCTTGGATTGAATGGATTTGGATAGTTAAATGCCTCAACAGCAACCCCTGCAGGTCCGATCTGTGTAAGCCCTGACTTGATGAAGTAGGTCGGGTAATTGTTTGGGTCATTGACTGGTAGCTTATCTGTGAGGTTATTCACCGGGTTGACAGCGCCCAGTGGCGGCCTTGTTCCATTGATACCGCCAAAACCAATCATAATATTAGACACGCCAGAGAATCCGCTCTTGATTTTCACAGATACCCTCAAATCAATACTCGAGCTCACAGCAATCGTCTGTGTCGGAAAGTTGGTGATATTCACATCTACAAAGTTATCCGGAGCAATCGGAGGATCCTGACCTGCTATTCCGCCATTGGTCAGGTCTTCAACCTTCACATAATCTATTACATCTGCTGCAATAACAGTAGTCCAATTTTCCGTGCCTCCATTTCTACTTCCAATAAGGATATTAATGCTGTTGAACGTTACCGCATTCCCAGCATCGGGGTTTTCTATCCTGATATCGAACATCGCAATCTCATTACCCTCAACCGCTATCCTCGGTTCCGTAGCCTGTAGCAGGCTCACAAGCACCTCGTTTCCAACAACCTGGAAAGTATTGCTGCTTCCGCTCTGTATCCCGACGAGGTTTCTCACTGTAATTATATCTGCACCATGTGAGGCTCGCACTACGAGGTTTCCATTAAATTCACCGTTTGTAAATCTAATAGTAGTATCAGCACTCCCCACAGGTGCCTCTTCTACAGTATTCGTTACATCAGTAATTGTTGCATCACCTGCAGCACCATCAAAGCTCGTTACCAAGTTGTCATACGTATCACGCGCCTCTATCACGACATTGATGTTGGTATCGACAGTTTCATTTGCAGACGGCTGAGTAGTGAAGGTGAAGTGGTTGAGTGGACCAGAATTTATCGTTATATCTCCTGTAGTTGCTGTTGCTGGTGTAACAGTATCATCACCGGTGAGCATATTTACCACTGGTCCTTCTTCTTTCACGAGAGTTTGAATTGCACTGCCGCTTCCGTTAACAACAGTAATATTATTAAGCGTAGGTGCTGTTAAATCAGGTGCAAGGTGAGGTCCAGCATCAGTAAATGTTATTGCAATTATACCGTCAGCTAAATTACCAACCGCATCTATTGCATTTGAAACAGTGAGTGTAAACGGTACCCCAGCGGTTACCGTCCCCGGTGCTATAAGAGTAAATGTATTAATGCCACCTGCTACAACATTTATGGGGTTCGATGTCTGTCGTATGGTTGTCTTAACCGTATCGTAAATGGTAATAGTCTGATTACCTTTTGTTTCAAGAGTAAAAAGTGTTCTATTAAAGTCATGTGTTCCGTCATCAAGTCCTGTACCTGTAAACGTATACTGCGTTCCCACGTCTGTCTGCAGTCCTGCTGGTATAGCCTGTCCGTTTAGTACTACGTTTCCATTTGTGTTCGGATCGGATGTTCTAAATTGTATAGTTCCTGTATAATCTGTTTTTATATTATCATATTGATCATAT
>CP070841.1:2869812-2873187 GCA_020342115.1 Spirochaetota bacterium | reverse complement strand
TGTATTTTCATAAAATAGTTAATGTATACTTTTATGAGTCTTTTCACCCTAAATTGAGTAAGAATTAAGAATGGTTGAATTGAAAGCTTCATATCCTCGTACTGTGGGACAACGTTTTAAAGAGATCCGGAAGGATTTAGGTTATACTCAAAAAGGGTTTGCCAATAAATTGCAAATCAGTCAGCAAAATTTAAGTCGTTATGAAAGTGGGAAGCTTGCGATTTCGCTTCATATAGTAACAACACTTTCTGAGATGGGGTATGATACGAATTGGCTTTTATACGAAAAAGGGTACATGAAAGTAACAGACAATGAAAGTGCAAAAGACAAAGTGATAAAGTTGGAGGCTGAGATCACTCGTCTGAATAAAAGGATCGAGAAACTAGAAGCCGAAAAAGAGAAACTCAACACAGAGCTTATTCAAAGACTCAGTGAGATCGTTGAGCTTCAAAAGAAGCTTATAAATAACAAAAAGGAGCGTTAGCGCCTTCAATGCCCAAGTTTAAAGGTGTGCAAAAGAAAGGGCATCTGTACTACGGTTATCTGTATTACAAGAACAGGGTTTACTGGAGCAGAGGTTTTGCCACAGCCGAGGAAGCGTCCAGATGGCGGGCTAAGACAAAGAATGATCTCATCAACAATACCTATGTTGAGAGAAAGAAGACCATAGTCGGGGAGTTTATACAACAGTATCTGAAAGAGTATGCGAAACCTAATTTGAGGGCTGGAACAGTCAAAAACAATGAGAGCATTTTAAGGCTTTATATAATACCGAATCTGGGGAATGTTAAAATCCAAGAATTGAAGCCTCTCCACATCCAGCGACTTCAGAATAAACTCCTGAAAATCAAATCACCCATTTATGTATTCAACATAATGCGTCTGTTGAGGCAGGTTCTCAACATTGCGGTCAAATGGGAGGTGGTTCAGCATAATCCTTCTTTAAAAATCGATCTTCCAAGAGTGGGGAAGAAAGAGTACAGGATTCTCTCACCTGAGCAGCTCATGTCCATACTCAATCGGATCGGCAAGCGAGACAGGACGATTATTGGGCTGGCTGCATTTGCGGGTCTGCGGAGGGGAGAGATTTTCGGGCTGCAGTGGCAGGATATTGATCTCAAACAGAAGAAGGTCGATCTTCAGAGACAATATTTTCTTGGCAAGATCATGCCTTTAAAAACTGAGAGCAGCAAAATACAACTACCCATCTGCAGGAAGCTGGCGATCATTTTAGCTGAGTGGAAGCTTTTGAGTGGCGCTCAGAAGTGGGTTTTCTCGGGGAAGAATAACAAGCCTCTGTACCCTGATACGTGGATTGCAAAACATTTCAGAAAGATATTAAAAGATAACAACGTGTCTCCAATGAGGTTTCATGATCTGAGACATACCTTTGTGAGTATCTTGATTGGTGAAGGAATACCAACTGCTGATGTGCAGAAGCTTGCCCGCCATGCCTCGTACGAAACAACGATAGATATTTACCGGCATCTTTTGCCTGATCAATTGGAAAAGGGCCTGAATCGTCTGGATGTGCTGCTGCAAAACATAGAAGAATCCATAGAAAAAAGGCGGAGCGTCAATTCGCACTAAAAAGAAAAACCTCCTAACTTATTACGAGCCAGGAGGTTTGCTCTTGAGCGGGAAAGGGGAATCGAACCCCCGACATTCAGCTTGGGAAGCTGACGTTCTACCTCTGAACTATTCCCGCACGGCTTAAAAAATTCTTAACAGATATTTATCGTTCTGTCAATACAAAATTACAGTAACGCACCCCAATTCTTTGCTACAAAGATAGTGAGACTCACCGTAGCAAAGCTCAATAATGTGGAGAAAAACACTGCCTGCGAAGCAAACTTCGGCTCATTGTTCATCTCCACTGCAACAAGGGCCGAGTTTACGGCACTGGGTAAACTCGAAGAAATAAACAGAACCTGAGCTACGAGACCATGAAAATTGAACAGCTTGATCAAACAAAATCCGATACACGGCCCAAGGATGAGACGGCACCCGGCAGAAATAATCACATCACCCATTCCTTTTGTCAGATGAATTCGCCCGAGCTGAGCCCCGAGAGTAAAGAGAGCTATAGGAATAAATGCGTATGATATTCTCTGCATTGTAATCCACATAGGCTCCCATATAGGGATTTGAAAACCTTTGAATATAAAGGAAACAATAATTGCATAAATTATAGGGTAACTCAGAGTTCTCTTCACAGACTCCTTAAAAGTTAGTTGCCCTCGCGAAGCGAAAAACATCCCGAACGTGAAGGTTATAATGCCCTGGGAGATCATAACCATAACCTGAATCGAGGTCGCATATGAGTCGTTGAATAAGAGCTCAATCACAGGTATACCATAATTCCCGAGATTGGCCAGCATTATCGATAGAATGAATGCTGACCTCATGGAAGGTGTGAACCCGCGGAACATCGAAACACCAAATGCAAGGGCCCCCATCACTGCTATCAATCCGATGGTGAAAAGCGTAAACAGCCCATACTGGCGCAAGGGCAGTGGCGCTTCATATACTCGCGTAAAAATAAGACATGGAGAGAGTACATAGAATAGAGGTTTCGTGAGAGTAGCAAAATCAAACTTGAATTTCTTCTGCAGGAAAAATCCTGTCGCAATGACAAAAAGGACAGGAAAAATAACATGAGTAAATATTCTAAAAAGACCGGACACGATTGTATACCCGTTCAGCGATGAAAGATTCTGTAAATTACAAATATATAGGTAAAAAGAAAAGGAGTTATACTTTAAAAATCTTTACAAATTCAAGGATGATTGTTACAGTATAAGTGATATTATATAAGACAGCAGGGGGAGACGATCATGAATAAATTACTAATACCCACACTATTGGCTATTATAATTTCAATCTTTTTTGTTTTCAGCTGCTCAGATGAGGCTGCCATCCAGAAAACTATATCGGACTTCGAATCTGCTGTAAACAGCAACAACCTCGATGCACTTCAAGCAACAATCAGCCCATACTCAGACTGGGCTATTACCCAGGTTCAGAGTGAAATACTATCTCACCTCTATGGGACATACACGCCACTCTCTTATACAAACTTTTCGATCAGTGTAAGTTCCCCATGGGCTGATGTAACATCGACTGCTAAATATTATGCCACCGGTGATACAACAGCCTGGTTCAAGATGAGAAAGAACGATGGATTCTTCTCATTTTTGAATCCTGAATGGAAAATAAAGGAATTCTATGACCTTGATGATCCTGATACGCCAATTTGGAAGAAGCTCCAGTAAAGTACAATCCCACAGGTGCTCTCAGGTGATCATCCCCTGGGTATCAATCTCAGTTACGAGGGCACTGAAAAGTGTCACCACATCCTCATTTGATTTAGAG
>CP070841.1:2854457-2869712 GCA_020342115.1 Spirochaetota bacterium | reverse complement strand
TTGTTCCACCTTTCTCTCCTTGTATAAAAATTTGCCCCATTTTAGATAATTTAATTGTCGATGTCAATTTTTTTGGCGTGTCAATCTCTAATTATTCTGCCCTCTGCAAGTATGCAATTCCTTTGGTAATTTGTTAACAAAGGTTGATTGATCTTCATTTTATTTCACATGAAAATATTCCAAGGATTTTTCTGAAGAGGAGAGCCATCGGCTTTCGATAGGAACCATACATCAATATAAAGCTGTCATAAATTACTTGACATAATATCAAAACAGATTGTATAAATATATAAAAGGTAAAAGTAGGCTACGGAACGAATTTCTAATTGTACTATGAATTTGTGAGTTCAGTTTTCCAGACACTTTTATAAATTATGAGTACCAATATCGGTGACGTGGCGCGAGTAATTTAACTTATATACATCGGTTCATCGGTGCTTCTTTACGCTGTCCTGTAATTTGCTGCGATAGAGCAAAACAGACTACCCTTTCTGAGGGATACGGTTTGTAAGGAGGTCAGCTGTACCTCTTGCCTCTACCCGGCCTGGATTTGTTCAGACACCGAGTTTCAAATTCATTAGTGGCCCAATGTTATTATACACCAAAGTTACTTGTACCAAGGGTGATATATACGGTTTCATGGCGGTTGGGATATAAACAAATGACGAGATCCATATAGATACAGTGTAAAACTTATCTGAGTTACCAGACTGACAGTCGCGCGGACAATTAATTTATAGGAGAGATTTCATGCAAAATCAGATTCTTCGTGTATTGAGTACCGAGGAGCTAAGCCGCATCCATGATGTGTCGCTTGGCGTTCTTGAGAGGGTCGGTATGAAGATTGAACACAAAGGGGCCCAAGAGATCCTTGATGGTGCCGGCGCTATAGTCGAGAGTTCTACTGGTGTAGTGAGATTCCCTCCGACCCTCGTCGAGGAGAAACTCAAGCTTGTACCACGCTCCTTCGAATACCACGGCCGATCCCCCGACGTCGATGTTCGGCTCGAGCCAGGGGGTGAAGTCTACTCAAGAATCGCCGGTGGTGCTCCCGAATACATAGAACTTGCTTCAGGCAGGCATAGACCCGCCCGCATAGGGGACTTGCGCGAGTTTGCCGTACTCGGTGATGCACTTTCGGAGATTCATATCGCGTCCGTACTTACCTGCGAGGATGTTCCACTCGAGACATCAGAGCTTCATGCTGTGAAGGTTCTTCTTGAGCACCAGCGTAAATGCATTGCAACGAACGCACTGACAATCGACAATCTTCGCACTATGATCGAGATGCTCGTAGCGGTCCAGGGCAGTCGGGAAGCACTGGTGAGCCGTCCACTCGTTCACCTGCTCCTGTGCCCTGTGTCTCCACTGACCTTGCTTGAGGATATGACGGAACAGCTCCTCTTCTGCTGTGAGTATGGGATTCCTACTGACAACCCTATCATGCCGGCAGCTGGTTCCAGCTCACCTAATACGCTCGCAGGGACGATCGTACAGGCCAATGCAGAATTCCTTGGCACGATGACTCTTGCCCAGACTGCACGCCCAGGACACCCCATGCCTTATTTTGCAGACCCTGTTGTAGCCGACATACGGACGATCTCCGCGCAGTTTGCAACCCCAGAGGTTGGATTGTTGATCGCCTCTCTTCAGCAGCTCGGTGGTGGGCTCTATGGGTTTCCACCACAAGGTATCGGCCTGGATAGCGATGGTTTCGACTACGCACAGACACTCTTCCAAAAGGCACAGAACACTATCTTCCAGGTTATGTCTGGAGGCAAGCTCGTCATAGGTGCTGGAAATGTTGAGGGATGCATGGCGTTTGATCCGGCACAGCTCGTCATCGACAATGAACTCATGCGGATCGCGCGTCGATGGGCTCGTGGAGTAACGGTCAACGATGACACTATGGCCCTTGAAGTCATAGAGCGAGTTGGCCAGGTTGGCCAATTCCTCGACGATGACCACACCATAAAACATCTGAGGTCAGGCGAGCTACTTGACACGGAGCTCTTTGCACGCAGCAATCGAGAGACATGGGTCGCTGCCGGATCAAAAGATCTAGTGGTACGGGCGCGGGAGAAAGCTCTCTCGATTCTTAAAACGCATGAGGTGGAGCCACTACCCGAGCATGTGAGTCGTGAGCTGAACCGTATCATGGCGAAGGCGGACGAGTCGGTTGGAAAAGGGTGACCACTGGCTGAGAAAAGGGGTTGAATCTGTTCCTGACTCCTCAATGGTAAAGATATATTACTCATATTTACTTACAATATCCAGGATACTTAATATTTTTTAAGCAAACAATTTTATTGACATTATATTATTAACCGATTTATAATAAAACCTGTGTGCTGAATCAATGCTTGAAGAAGTATCCTGACATGAGATAGTGTTTAACAACGAGAGGGTAGTGTACTCTTTTCTAATCTAAATTAAGCAGAGTACAAACACATACAAATTTTCATATTTGCATAGTATAATAACTTGTTGGTGTTTAAGTTTTAGTGAGAAGCTTATAAATATATCTGTTAAGGAGAGAACATGGAATTAGACAAACAAGGTGCTGCAATTGGTATTGGGGGTGTCAAATATGAGATTTCTCAAATATCGCTCGTAGTACGGGATCTTGACAAGACTATGAAATCGTATCACAAGGTTTTCGGGTGGGGACCTTGGACTGTCTTCGAGCATGTACCCCCTATGCACCATGATACGGAACTTCGTGATAAAAAAGTTCATTATTCACTTCTCGGTGCAGAAACAATGGTGGGTTCTGTAAACTTCGAGCTGCTTCAGCCTCTGGAAGGACCGAGTTTATGGCAGGAATTTCTAGACAAACATGGCGAGGGAATAGCATCGATCGCTGTGATGTTCAAAACACGCGAGGAATCAGAAAAGGTAAAGGCAGCTTTCAAGGAACTTGGTATAGAAGTTATAATGCGTGCACGCATAGGTGATCATATCGAGTATTACTACCTTGACACTGAACCGATGCTGAAATGTTCGATTGAATCTGGTAGTGGCCATGCCATCGATTTTGTGAAACCGAAGTACGTGTATCCTTAGAAGCGATGAGGAATCAGGAAGCCAACGGCGCGGTCGGTGTGATTATAAAGATCTTTTATTCTTCATAATTATTAGTTTCTGGTGAATAATTCGTACTATCGCTACAAAAAAGACTATTGAAACATATGAATATTTTTAAGTAATTGACCAGAAACTAATTAGTAGTTGGTGATGAAAACCACCAACTACAGAATCAGTTCTTTATAATTTAAGTAAATCTGAATCGAAAAAGAAGACATCAGAGAACTGTAATTGGTAATTACAAATAACCAATTTAGAGCTGGCATTGAATAATGCAACAAAAATATTGAATTATTCACCAGCGACTAATCATCTGATTCCGAGAATTTCAGGAAACGAACTCTGTAACAAAATAATTTGAAATAATCAATATCCCCCTAAAATATTTGGCCAGCGTTTTCTTACATGTTCGACGATATGAATCTTTTCTCGCATTCACTCTTCTTTCTGAAAATGACGCACTTCAAAAGAGATGATTACTGCCACTACAATTAAAAAGTTCGTGTAACAATTATTTCATGAAAATTCGAGATATAGTCAAAAAATTTATATATATCATAAGTAGGGTGTTTGGAAGTAATCGTGATTTGATTAACGAAAATAGTCTTCAAGATGATTGGTCATACTTCTTTTCATATGGGAAAGATTTATATACCTTTTCTATTATTTATAATTGTAAGGGAAAGCATAAAAGTATTTAATGCTATTTATAATTAAAAGAGGTGGGAAAGAATGACAATAGGAGATATAGAAACACCAGCTTTACTTTTAGATCTTGATGTATTACAGAATAACATTCGTATTATGGCAGAGTATCTAAAAGATAAAACTGTCAAATTAAGACCACACACAAAATGTCATAAGACACCTGTAATTGCACACATGCAGGTAAAAGCCGGTGCAAGGGGCATCACTGTGGCTAAATTGGGGGAAGCAGAGGTTATGGCCAATGCCGGAATTGAAAACATATTTATAGCAAACCAGGTTGTCCAGATGAGTAAGATTGAGAAACTTGTTAATCTTAATCGATATAGCAATGTTTCAGTTGCAGTGGACAATCCTGATGTAATAGATACACTTTCAAGTATTGCTTCTAAGAAAAATGTAAAAATTAATACTATTGTGGAAATTGATGTAGGATTGAACAGATGCGGGGTTTTACCAGGAAAACCGTCAGTAGAGTTAGCCAAGAAGATAGCTCGTTCTAAAGGTTTAATATTTGAAGGTGTGATGGGCTGGGAAGGATACGCAGCATTCATTGAAGACTTTACGAAGAGAAGAGAGGAATGTAAGAAATGCTACCATAAGATTGTAGAGACAGCAGAACAGATAAGAAAAGCAGGAATGGAAGTCAATACTGTCTCATGTGGAGGGACAACCAGTTTTAATATAGCTGCTGAATATCCCGGAATAAACGAGCTACATGCAGGTTCCTACGTCTTGATGAGTCTGATGCATAGCTTAAAAAAGGTTCCCTTTAAACCTTCATTAACTGTTCTGACCACTGTCATAAGTAGATCAACTCAAGAGAGAGTGATTACTGATGGAGGGATTAAGGCGTTTTCAAGATATGGTGGTAATCCCAAAGTTCATGGAATTAGCGGGGTTGAAGTCCATGAACTTCATGGGGAACATGGATTGCTGGATCTTAATGATCCCAGTGTTGACTTAAGAGTGGGCGATAAAATAGAATTTATTCCTGCTTATCCAGGGTCAACAGTAAATCTTCACAATAAATTTTATGTCATGCTAGGGGATTTAGTAGAAGCAATATGGAATATAGAGGGCAGAGGAAGAGTGGATTAATTATCAGAACAAATATCGTGTAGTATTAAAAATAACGAAATATATAATACAATTATACCTTTCGATCTGGTTTGAAGTGTAATGCTGATGAAAAGGGAAAGAATTTTGAAAGGTGTAATTTAGTATTAAAAGTGAAAGAATTATACTATTGTTTTATCCTTTTACCGACCCTAGTGTAAGACCGCGGGCAAAGTGCTTCTGTACGGCGAGCCCAATAATAAAAATCGGCACCATCGAGAGTACTGCCATGACACCTGCCTGTCCCCAGAGCTGAGCTTCGCTACCCCAGTACCCCGCTACTTCCACAGGTACTGTGGCAACGCGGGTTCGTAGAAATATCACTGCAAAGAGGAATTCCGTCCAGCTGAAGATATATGCAAAGACTGCAGTTGCAATCACTCCAGGCATTACCATGGGAAGAACAACCCTGAACAGAGCACCAAGGCGGGTACATCCATCTACCAGTGCGCTCTCCTCGACATCGACCGGAACCTCCATGAAGTAGCTTCGCAGCAACCAGATAACAAAGGGTAGGTTAAACGTTGTGTATAATAGGATCAGTACCTGGTAGGTGTCGATCCATCCTATTACACGCATCATCAAAAAGAGAGGAAAGACAATTGCAATCGGCGGCAGCATACGCTGCGAAAGGATCATGAAAGCCAGGTTTTTTCCGCCTGTCTTGAACCGCGCCATTGCATAGGCAGCCATGGATCCAAGAATCATCACAGCGACCGTAGAGCAGCTGGTAACGATAAAGCTGTTCTTTAGAGCTGTATAGCCACCGATACCGACACTCTGTACAAGTTTAAAATTTCTTAAGGTTGGTTGTTTCGGAAACCAGATTGGCGGATAAGTGTAGTACTCACCAGGCTGCTTGAATGCTGTGACTGTAATCCAGAATATTGGAAACACAAAGAAAAGAATTGCTATTATGAGTGCAATATATCTGCCTGATTCCCTTAAAATATGGGGCCAACGCCTATTTCCATGCTC
Source organism: Spirochaetota bacterium (assembly GCA_020342115.1). Lineage (GTDB taxonomy): Bacteria > Spirochaetota > B62-G9 > B62-G9 > DRHN01. Next base: position 2,863,823 of record CP070841.1, on the reverse strand, counting down.
GATGTTATGAATCTGTGTTCGCATATTTAGTCTTTTCTCCCATTTACTCTTCTTTTTGGAATTGCCGTATTGCAAAAGAGATAATGACCACTATGACTATAAGGAATATCCATGCACCTGCAGCAGTATGACTCATGCGAAAGAAGCGGGCCCCAGTTCTGTATAAATAAAAAGCCACTGATTGCGTTGATGTTCCAGGGCCTCCGAATGTCATAATGAAAATAACGTCGAATAGCTTCAGTGCTTCGAGTGTCCTTATTAATACGGCGACCAGTATTACAGGACGTATGACAGGAATCGTAACCTTCCAGAAAGTCTGCCATCTCGATGCCCCATCGATAGAGGCGGCCTCTGACAGCTCAGGATTGACTGCTGCAAGACCAGCAAGAAGAACGAGAAACATGAAAGGTGTCCACTGCCAGAATTCGGTGACTATGATTGCAGCAATAGCCGCCTTTGGGTGCGCCAGCCAGGCGAACGTTACTCGATGGCCAACGATCCACTCTATCATCTGATTTATCGGTCCGTAAGAGGAATGCCAGAGGATGCGCCATGTGTAACCAACAACCACAGGCATCATCATGACTGGAAGCATAAGAAAAGCCATGAAGAAGCGCTTGCCCCTCACTTTGCCTATTAAAAGGAGTGCAAGACCCAGCCCAAAGAAGAATTCGATGGTTATACCAGCCACAACAATTATTGCCGTGGTTCGCATCGCTGTCCAGTACTCTATACTGGTCAGAATGTCTTTGAAATTGGCAAATCCGACAAAGGGACGTCCCGGGACCTTTGGCTCCCATCGTATAAAGCTGATTCCGAGAGAGAAAATCAGAGGGAAGATGCCAACCCCAAACATAAGGATGAGGGACGGCGCAACCATCAACCATCCCTGATTTCGCCGCATCCATGATTGGGTTTTTTTTCTCCACAGCCTTCCCGAAGAAACAGAAATTGAAGCATTTGCAAGGTTCAACCTATTCTCTCCCTTCACCGGTCAGAAATATATAACAGAGGAGGAGACCACTGTGATGTAGTCTCCTCCATTCTATTTATGAGTTACTTCTGTAACGCACGAATCTCATCCTGAAGCTTCAACATGTCCCTGTAGGATTGCTGTACCCTATCCTTACCAAGCCTGTTGACTACCTCATCCATTTTCTCAGCAGCCTCATCGAGAGCAGACTGTACGTTCTGACCGCCCAGAACCGCAGTCAAGGAACGGTCAATGATTTCGTCGATCTCAGTGCCGCCCAGCATCTTGGTAGGTAGAACGCAGTACTTTCCGGCTTCACGTAGAGTATCCAGGTACATCCCTGCATTAGGCCATAATGATCTATACAGCGGATCATTAAATTGAGAGAAGCGGTAGGGGTCCTGAAGGCTGCTCGCAAACATGGATGTCTTGAGCGCCATTTCCGGCGAATGATACCACATCATCCATGCCCACGCAGCTTCTCTTTTCTTGGTGTCAGACGACATGCACCAGAATCCGTTCCCCATCATACCTGCGGCCGGGGAGCCGTCGCCCTTGAAAGGACCTGGAAGCAGGGCATACTTGATTTTACCTGCCACCTTTGTTGGCGGAAGCCAGGCCGGATAGTTCGCAAGACCGCTTGCAGCTTCGGCGAAACGTCCGCTTGGAGGCCAGCTATACCACATGGCGATTTTGCCGCTCACTGCCGCGCTCCACTGCTCACCAACTCCCCATGCTCTCATACCTGGAGGTCCGTACTTCTGCTCTGCCAAAAGCTGTTTCATAGTCTGCACACCGATCTCTCTATTGACAGTCGCTTCCATGGTATCAGGATCAAAATATCTACCTCCAGCCCCTCTAAAAGGTTGGGCGAAAAAGTAGGTGTTGTGGCCTGCCCCATAAACACCAGCGTAACCGTAGACCTCGCCTTCTGTATAGTCAGTGATGAACTGGCCCATCTGATTAAACTGTTCCCAGCTCTTTGGCGGTGCTAGATCGTATCCGTGCTTGGCTTTGAATTTGCTCATAGCGTCAGGATCCTCGAAGATATCTGCGCGATAATAGAGGATGAACATGTCGCCATCCACCAGCACACCCCAGTACTTATCATCATAGAGCATCGTAGCAAGCCTTCGCCCGGGTTCAACGTCATCCATGTCCCCCTGTTTAATATAGGTTTCGACCAGATCGTCAATCGGCTGGATGACACCTGCTGCTGCCAGATCAGGTATCCAGTGAGGGACAATACGGTAGATATCGATTGCACCGGTTCCTGCCTCATGCTCTGTAAATGGCTTATACAAGGTTTCCTCGTATGGAACCTCAATGACCTCAACCGTTATACCGGTTGCTTCCTTGAATGGTACAGCAAATGCCTTGCACACTGCAGCAGCAATGCCCTCCTGGAGCATGGTGATAGTTGTTCCGGAATATTTCTTCCCCAGCATTTCGGCCCGCTCCTTCTGAGATCCAGAGCCTTGAGCTGTAATCTGCATTTCTTCTTCAACTACAGCCGCCTCCTCAGGCTTTTTCGGTTTTCTTCCTTTCATTCCAACAAGGAAAAAGCTAGATACCAGAACAATGGTGATCAACACAATAGATAGGTTTAAAAATTTTCTTTTCATGCTAAACCTCCCTCTTTTAATATTTTTGATTCATTATAAAACTCATATAATAAAAGATGAGTTCTTATAGACCTTTTCGTAATTGATTTCTACCTGAAATAACATGTTTGAGAGATTATCAAGTATTCTACTGCATTCAGAACCTTTGTCAAGGAAAATATAACAAAAGTATGAATATTCTTAAAAACAATATCTTCATTTTAGATGAAATCATATTTAATTATCTATTTTTTTTAGAATAGTGTAAGTAGTTGAAGAATTTGAAAATAAGACTTATTGTTGGTATTCTGAGACACAACAATACGGGGTTTATAGATTGATATACCAGGTAATATTGGAATGAATATATAGAAGGAGGATCATTCAAAATATTGAGTATATCTAACCTCTTACAGATCCGTGTGCAAAATCTTTTGTACGGCAAGCCCAACTTTTTTGTATATGATCATTATACCTGTAAAAAGTGTTGTATGAATAGTTGCATCATTTAATATGTCAAACAAGCGAGTTGTGCTTAAATTGGATATCTACCATATTCAATCGCGGTTTCGAAAACCGCTGCAATATTTTCTTCTGGAATGTCAGGCTCTATGTTATGTGCAGTTCCAAAGATATATCCACCTCCTGGAGCATATACTCTTATCATTTCCTGAACACCTTTTCTTACATTATCAACAGATTGATAAAGCAACTGTTGCGTATCGACCCCACCAAATAAAACTAAATCCTTTCCAAACTCCTTTTTAATGCGCCAGGGTTCCATATTTTTTGCAAGTGGTTGTAATGGATTGAGGATTTCAACCCCAATTTCAATGAAATCCGGTATAAAATCATAGACCGAGCCACATGAATGTCGATAAATTTTCGCATCCGTATATTTTTTTATATGTTCAATCATTCGTTTTTCATAAGGCTTAATAAATTTTACATAATCATCATGAGACATAAGAGGACCACTCTGAGAACCTAAATCATCATATGTAGTAACAACATCTATATATTTCCCTATTGGACCTATCCAGTGCTCGACCATTTTTAATCCCACCTCAAAAAGCTTATCTGATAAATAAAAGAAAAATTTAGGGTCCAACTTCATATCTAAAAACCACTTTTCATATCCTGACAGGAGAGCATACATTAAGGATGGATAAGCCTTATAGCTATCTTCAAATATAACGTAATCAGTCGATTTTCTTATTCTTTTTACTTCTTCTACTTTTCCCTCAGCTAATCTTTTATAATCTTCATCAGTCGGCCAATATGGGTAATTGTCAATATCTTTTTTCGAAGTACAATTTTTTAACGGAAAATCAAAAACATCATCATATATGCCGGTACTTTTAATCATCAAGCCACAAAAAACACCTAATAATGTTTTTGTACCATCAGGTTCTAACTTAATTCCTCCACTGCTAGGTGATATCATTTTAAAATCATTACCGAATATTTTCATAACCCGTTCATCAATATTAGTTACAACATTCGCCCACGGCCCGATTTCTGGTTCTTCATAATCGTTTATACCAAGATATTTGTATAATCTCGTTAAAGCCACAGCATCAGGAGGGCTGTGTAAAATTCCTGTTGCAATACATCCTCCGAAATTAATTGGTATTCTGTCAGGTTCTTGATGATTCATTGTCGTAGTAAATCTCTTTCTTGAATTCCACTCTCCCATGTTTTTCTCCTGAATTAAAACTATGATTATTTTTAAAAAAATGCTTAGTTATAGTTACTATTCTAACCCTTTTTAAGACTTATCATGTAACTTTAGGTCATTCCATAATTATTATGTAGATATTTTGATAAGATTTGTAAATCTACACTTTATATATAAGTTTTTTCCTCGACAAGCCTATGTATTTATATCATTCTATAGCCCTATACAGTATCCTGCCAGTATTTCATGACCTAGTAGTACACCTTTTTCAATTTCGGTAGTCTTTATAATGAGTAATAACGATAGAAAAATGTCTGGTAAGTTTGTGAGTTATACAGTTCTCGTGCAATGCTTGGTCCGGATTTTTTCCTTATTTGGATAACTCTAGCAATAGTGTTCATCGTTTGCTGAAACTTTTTATGCAGTACTTGAAGAGGGTAGTCTATCCCTTAACCGATCCGAGGGTAAGCCCGCGTGCGAAGTGTTTCTGCACGGCAAGACCAATAAAAAAGATAGGTAACATCGACAGCACAGCCATTACGCCTGCTTCTCCCCAGAGCTGTGCCTCACTGCCAAAATAGGCCGAAACTGCTACCGGCACTGTAAACACACGTGTGCGTGAGAATATCACTGCAAAGAGGAATTCCGTCCAGCTAAATATATATGCAAATACAGCTGTCGTGATCAATCCGGGTAACGTCATTGGAAGAACTACCTTGAAAAGTACGCCAACACGTGAGCAACCATCCACCATAGCGCTTTCCTCGATTTCAATCGGAACCTCCTTGAAGTAACCACGTAACATCCAGATCACAAACGATAAATTGAACACCGTATAAATTAGAATCATTACCTGGTATGTGTCGATAAAATTTATAACTCGCATCATTAAAAAGAGGGGAAAAACAATGGCTATTGGTGGCAAGAAACGCTGTGATAAGATCATAAATGCCAGGTTGTTTCCACCTGTCTTGAACCTTGCCATCGAATAGGCAGCAAAAAACCCTACTAGCATTACAAGAACAGTCGAACTGGTAGCGATGATGAAACTATTTTTCAGTGCTGTATATCCACCGGCACCAGTTGTCTGTACGCTTTTGAAATGTATTAAAGTTGGATTTTTGGGCAGCCATCTTGGGGGAAAATTATAATACTCTCCAGGTCCCTTGATAGCCGTTACCGTAATCCAGAAGATAGGGAAGAGAAAGAAGAGTATTGACAGAATTATCAACATGTATTTCAGGGCTTGCTTGAAAATGTAAGGCTTCCTGATCCGCTTACGTGTTTGGATACTTTTCTCGGCTCGCATATTTAATCTTTTTCTCCCCTCACTTTTCTTCTTTGAATAAGCGTACGGCAAAAGTGATGATTACAGCAACAATAATCAAAAAAATCCATGCACCGGCTGCGGTATGACTCATGCGAAAATGCTTTGAGCCAGTCCGATATAGATAGAATGCGATGGACTGTGTCGAATAGCCGGGCCCTCCCCATGTTGTTATGAAGATGATGTCAAAAATTTTCAATGCATCGAGCGTTCTGATTAGAAAGGCGACCATGATGATAGGACTAATAACCGGAAGTGTGACCTTCCAGAAGGTCTGCCAGTTTGATGCCCCATCAATAGAAGCAGCCTCCGCGAGTTCTGGATTGACAGACGTCAGACCTGCGAGCAGGACGAGAAACATAAACGGCGTCCATTGCCAGAATTCGGTAACAATCAAGGCGATAAAAGCCGTAGTCGTGTTTGACAACCAGGATAGTGTCACACGTTCGCCTGCAAACCATCCGAGGATCTGATTGATAGGACCATATGCAGCATGCCAGAGAATACGCCATGTGTAGCCAACAACTACTGGTACCATCATAACAGGAAGCATCAAGATAGCCATGAAGATGCGCTTTCCCTTAATTTTGCCGACCAGAAGGAGGGCCAATCCCAGCCCGAAGAAGAATTCAATAGTGACACCAGCGCCAACGAGGATTCCAGTGGTTCGCATTGCTGTCCAGTATTCAATACTTGTCAGAATGTCTTTGAAATTGGCAAATCCGACAAACGGGCGCCCAGGAATCCTTGGCTCCCAGCGTATAAAACTGATGCCGATCGAGAAGAGCAGTGGAAAAATGCCGATCCCAAACATGAGAATCAGGGCTGGCAGAACCATCAGCCATTTCTGATGCTGTCGGGCCCATACTTGGGTTCTGGTTCTCCACTGAGCTTCTGGACGTGAAGCAAGAAAAGCATTTGTTCTATTCAACAGAGGTTTCCTTTCACTATCCTGATAGTAATATAAAAAGGAGGAGGCCATTGCTTGAGCACAGCCCCCTCTTTATTACAAAATGTTACTGTAAACTACGAATCTCCTCTTGCAATTTTAAGAGATCTTTGTACGTTGCTTTAACCCTCTCGCGTCCTAACCTGTTGGTGACCTCTTCCATCTGTCCGTATGCCTTATCGAGCGCATCTTGAATCCGCATTCCACCCATAACCGATGACACTATGCGGTCCATAATTTCATCGTATTCCGTGCCACCCAATATTTTATTAGGAACGACGGCGTACTTGCCTGCTTCACGAAGTGTGTCAAGATACAGACCTGCATTTGGCCAAGCAGTCCTGTACTGAACTGAGTCGAACTGTGAAATACGGTAAGGATCCATTAGACTGCTTGGGAAGAGAGATAGTTGAATCGCCAACTCTTTCGAGTGCATCCACATCATCCAGGCGAACGCAGCGTCCTTATTTTTGCTGTCTGCTGAAAGCCCCCACACTGCGTTGCCTAACAGTCCAGCGGCAGGAGGACCTTCACCCTTGTATGGCCCAGGAAGGAGGGAATACTTGATTTTACCCGCAATCTTGGTCGGTGGAAGCCAGGTCGGATAGTTTGCAAGCCCGCTCGCTGCTTCTGCGAAACGTCCACTTGGCGGCCAGCTGAACTGCATGGCGATTTTTCCATCCACAAACCCGCTCCATAGTTCTGCAGTACCCCAGTTCTCCAATCCTGGAGGTCCATACTCTAGCTCAGTCAACATTTGCTGCATTGTCTGTCTACCGATTTCACCATTGATAAGAGGTTTCATAGTATCAGGATCGAAACGCTCTCCACCAGCGCCCAAATACATCTGGAGGAACTGATAGTATGCTTGGCCAGGCGCACGTATACCACCGTAGCCATATACTTCCTCATCGGTAAAGTCTGTAATGAAAGCTCCGATCTGGTTTAGCTGCTCCCAGTTCTTTGGTGGTGCAAGCTCATATCCATATTTGGCTTTAAACTTACTCTTGGCATCAGGATCTTCAAATATGTCTGCACGATAGTAAAGAATAAAAATATCGCCATCATAAAGGAATGTCCATGTTTTACCCTGATACAGCGTACAGGCAAGCCTTCGGCCAGGTTCCATATCCGCGAAATCCTCTTCGATCATATACTTCTCAATCAAATCGTCGAGTGGGGAAATAATGCCTGCAGCCGCAAAGTCCGGTATCCAGCTCGGATCCATTCGGTAGACATCAACGGCAGCTGTACGTGCCTCGTGCTCTGTAAACGGCTTGGATCTCTGCTCTTCATAGGGGACATCAACAACTTTGACCTTGATACCGGTTGCCTTTTCAAACTCGGGAGCGTATGCCTTATGCGGCCCCGTTGAGATACCCTCGGCAATCATTGTTATAGTCGTGCCAGCGTACTTTTTTCCCAACGCTTCTGCCCGTTCCTTCTGAGTCCCAACCTTAGAAGGCATTTCAGCCGGTGCAGCAACCTCTTCCGGTTGCTCAGCCGCTTCTTCTTTCCCGTTAAACGCTACGATAAAAACTAAAGGAATGAGAAGCACACAAAAAGCAATGATGATAAATCGGTTTCTTAGCATAGTAGTCTCCTTTACAAATTTTAAATTACCTTAAATTGTAAGTTATAAGGTAGTGTCATAATATATGGCACTTTTAAAACTGTCAAGACAAATTTTTATTTAGGAAAAAATAATTTCCTATATTCAATGATTAAGTACAAGATGTGGATTAATTGTTTCTTAAGGGATTCAGTTTTAACTGTTTAGTCTAATAATTGTGCCTAATAGTGAATAAACTGTACGCTATAGATAATATTTTTAAGTAAAGGAGTAAGAAGCTGAACTGTCATGTTCCTCTTATTTCAATATGAGAAAGCTATAATCCCTGATCCAAGTTGTGTTGGAAAAAAAGCTTTATCCTGATATGGTATTAACGCAATAGATTACTGCCCATAGGTAATGTTTTTAAGCTCAAGTAATAATCCAAACCATACAATAGATAAAAATAGTAATAGATTTTATACCGATTATTGCTAAAATATGTTTCATCAAATTAAGAAAAAGGAGGAAAAGTCTGTGACACGAACAAGTCCTGCGAAGGTCAAGTGTAAAGGAATCAATCAGATAGCAATTGCAGTCAAGGATTTAGAGAAGGTAGCAGAGAACTTCTGGAAGATTCTTGGTATAGGACCGTGGGCAATATACAACTGGGGGGAGCCCTTGGTTTATGATCGTAAATACCACGGGAAGTCTGCCCGGGTCAGGGAAAAGGTAGCTGTTGTCCAGGTTGGAGGAGTACAGCTAGAGTTAGTTCAAGCTGTTGAAGGACCTTCCGTATATCGAGACTGGATTGAAGAGCACGGGGAAGGGCTTCACCATATGAACTTTTTAGTTGAAGATGTGGAAGAAACAGAAAGGAATTTGGCTGAAGAAGGGTTTCGATGCATACAGAGCGGGAGATTTGGTCCTCCAGAGAAACAATATGCATATAGCTATATTGATATACCACCTCTTAAAACCATTTGGGAGCCGGTGCACTTAGGTGAGGAGATTGGTGCAGAACCTATTATTTTTCCCCTAAGTTTATGTGAAAAGAAATGTAGTATAGTTAATTAAGAAGATAATTATATATCCAGGTAATCTTTATCAACACCACACTTCTTTAAAAAGGCGGAGGAAGTTTTCACCCATGATTTTCTTTACATCACTCTCTGAGTAGCCTCGATCAAGGAGACCTCGAGTGAGATTAGGAAAATCAACTGCACTCGAGATTCCATTCGGATATTTCAGTGGCCATTTTATCTGGTAATGCGGCTCAC
>CP070841.1:2846226-2854357 GCA_020342115.1 Spirochaetota bacterium | reverse complement strand
CTTATGTATTGTTTGTTATCTATGTTTGTAAAATGATTGATAGGGAAAATTATAATTCGAGATTCGCCAACATACGAATAAACCTAACCCCCCCTGGTGACCATTAAATATTCAAGAATGCTTTTATTATCGAAAAAGATAGTCTTATTGTATGTATTATTAAAGATGGGGTCAACTCCACTTTTTTAACCCTGATTTAAGCGTAAACATAAGAAATTAAAATGGGAGCTGTTCCCATTTATGGGCGTTGTCCCCATATTTAAATCATTACTCTTGGCACTAATAATAGAAGTTTAAAAATTTATGCTGTAAATAGAATGCTTACCGTTTTTAATTTCCCGGAGGGCGATTTGAACTTCCACAGGGTTGCCCCCACTAGATCCTGAATCTAGTAAGCCCCCTTTTACTATATTTCACTGCTTAATACAGTTCTATATCACTTCATATCATAAATAGAATTAAGCCGAATCTTGTTTATACAAGTTGGTATTGATTTAGGTGTGTTTTTAATGAAAGCTTCTTACAGTTCTGTTGTAAATTTACTGAGCAATCTTCCTCATTTCATCTTCTTCTTAATTGTAATATTTTATTATAGGTGATGGATTAAACAATGTGAGGTATTTGAGAAAATATCTTATTATTACCCGATTAACGATATTATTATAAGACACTCCAAATAAGAACTTGACGTACATTCAAACATAAGGGATAATAATAAAATATAGTAGTAATAATATTGATAATAGATCATATTCAAAATCTTAGTGATAACTTTAATATTACTGTTATAGTTGAAATTATTTTGATCATTTCAACAACTGAGTATCAAATTCCGGTTTATTCTTGAATAATTTGAAAATATTAGCTATGGCTGTTCATATAAGGTTTTTTCTAGTTTTAAATTTCTAAACAATCTACTAAAAAGGCCTTGGAAGCTATGGGAATAAGGATAAAGGTAGTAATACCAAATGCATCGGTCGAGTTCAGGAAAAGCCAGATAGAGGAAAGAAAGATGGCCGCATGGCCTGATACCGAAGTTGAGGTTGTATGTCTTGAACATGGACCTGATTCAATAGAGTCTGCATATGACGAAGCGCTTGCTGCACCTTATATAGTAGAGGAAGTTAAAAAAGCAGAAGCAGAAGGTTTTGATGCGGTAAGCTTGGATTGTGCAATGGATACGGTTGTAAGGGCGGCTAGAGAGGCAGTTCGCATTCCAGTAACATCAGCTGGAGAGGCAAGCTATCTTCTGGCAATGAGCCTGTGCAGACGATTTTCGATAGTGACAGTGATGAAAAGTACTGCTGATGATATCAAAGAGAATATTTGCAAATACGGTTTCGAGCGTAGGGTTGCATCTGTAAGAAATGCTAATGTGCCAGTATTGGATCTTATGGATGAGGAAAGATCGTTCAAGGCGATTCTCAGTGAAGCAAGACAAGCAATAGAAATCGAAGGGGCAGAGGCGATTGTTCTTGGATGTACAGGAATGTCCTCCATTACTAATAGACTTCAAAAAGAACTCGCTGTGCCTGTTGTCGATCCGGCTGTAGCATCATTAAAGCTGGCAGAGGTTTTCGTTAATATGGGTATTATAAAAAGCAGTATTGCGTATGAGGCCCCTAGGGAGAAAGAAATAATTTAATATAGAAAGGAGATGGGAAAAAATGCCAGAAACCTTTGAACTTGAACTGGGGAAAGCAGGATACATTGTTGCTTTTGAGATGTGTAGGGTTAAAAAGGGAGAATCAGTCATAATAACTGTAGACTCTGTGATGGATCTAAAGCCTGTTATGGAAGTTGCTAAGGCAGCTGAGGCTGCCGGGGGAAAGGTCATGGTAGCATATCACTCGACCCCCAAGGGTTATGGAAAAGTAGCAGACCCTCAGCTCCCAGAGTCTCTCAAGGTAGCTATTCCAGCAGCAGATGTCTGGGTCGAGTTTAACAACCAGTGGCTACTGTACTCTTCTGCATGGATAGAAGCGATGAATAACGGGAGAACGAGGTACCTTTTCCTGGGTGGGCTCGATCCTGAAAGGATAACAAGGTGTATTGCAATGCTTGATATGGAGCTTCAGGAAAAGTTTCAGAACAAGGTTGTGGAGCTCACACACAAAGCAAAAAAGATGCGTATAACAACATCAGCGGGCACTGATATTGCGTTTGAGAATGTGCCAGAGAGGCCAATAACAAACGAGCTGAGGGCTGATGTACCGGGTCCACATTTTCTTGTGGGTCAGATTGGATGGGCACCAAAAGAGGAGAGCATAAATGGAGTCATTGTGTTTGACGGCTCCTTCTCTGGTGGTGGGGAAGCAGATCTTGGCATTCTCGCACATCCAATTGAACTCATCATAAAAAAAGGAAGGATTGAGGAGATTAAAGGTCAGGATGAGGCTAAAGTCATGCAAAACTGGCTTAAACGCATAGGTGATCAAAATATGTATAACCTCGCCCATGTTTGTTACGGCTTCAATCCTGGTGCGATACTCACAGGGCTCTGCACAGAAGATGAGAGGGTATGGGGATCAACCGAGTGGGGAAACGGCTACCAGGGACCGATGTTTCATGGCAGTCTCCCTGAAGCAGTATCCCATGCTGATGGTATATGCTTGAACTCTACTGTATCGCTAGATGAAACGTTGCTGTTGGAAGAGGGAAAGGTGGTTCACCCAGAGCTCGTTGATATTGCAAAGGCAATGGGTAAGTGAAAACCCTGGGTAACTGCTGAGTTCGGTCTTCATCAAGAAAGGAGGTGGTGTTTAAAGGGAAAGATAGTTCGATAACGTTGATCATACAAACTAGATGTTGCTAACACAGTTATTACAATAAAACAATTAAAAAGGAGGTATAAGGAAAGATGTTTAGAAGAAAATCGTTAGTTTATGCATGCATCACTGTAGTGCTAACTGTTGGGCTCACTGCTGGAGTACTTTTTGCAGAAGAGCCTATTCGTATTCTGGGGACAGTGGCATTTTCTGGTGCTGCGGGAAACATTGGCCCTGCATATGATAGGGCAATGAAACTAGCTGTAGAGGAGATCAACGAAGAAGGCATAAGGGGTTTCTCGAAGATAGATTATAAGGTGATAGATACAGAGACGAAGCCTTCTGTGCTCAAGAGAAAGCTCAGCCGAGAAGTAGGGACATGGAAACCTGATGTTATGGGGGGATGTGCACTGGAAACAACAATAAGCCCGGTGTGTGTGGAGGCGCCAAAGTACAGGATCCCGGCGTTTGTTGGTGGGCACCTCTCAATGAGTAAATACATGCCACCTGGTGAGGTGCCAGTTACAAAATGGGTCGTGTACTATGGTTATGCAGACTACTTTGCAGGACAGCTCGCAGGAAGGTTCTTCGAGGAGATGGGTGCAAAGAAGGTCGGGATCATCGCAGGTGATTATGACTGGGGGTATTCGAACGGTATGGGACTGAAAGCATACTGGGAGAAGAATGGAAAGCCCTTTGAAATAAGCCCGGTAATATACACCCCCCTCGACAAGACAGACTATACAACAGAGATGATGATCGTAAAGGCTGAAAAGCCTGATGCGATCTTCTGCCCATACACAGGAGCCGGATGGTTCAGTGTTGCTACACAGCTCAGGGATGCTGGTGCAATGCCAAGGATAATGCTCTACGGTACCACCTACTCAAATATGGGAGGAGCGAAGATCACAGGAGCTTATGGAGCGGAGAGCATCTACACACTTGCAGATCACGATCCAACGAGCGATGCATGGAAGAAATTTGTGAAGCGGTGGAAGGCAAAGTACGGTGAGAAGGCATACCCAGAGGCATATACCAACAACTACTACCAGGTTATATACTGGATCAAAGAGGTATATGAAAAGGCGCAAACAAAAAATTCTAGAGTGATAATCGATTTGATGCAGAAGACAGGGTTCCAGAATGTCTGCATCAGCCCCATGGGTCCACTCGATGGGTTTGGAAACAACTCGGGAGCAAAGGCAGCTATCGTCCAGTTTGTTCCAGGGGCTGGCGATCTTGACCCGACCTTTGGCCTTCATGAAGTGCTGGTGAGGGTGTTTGAAACACCTAAAATGACCATGCACGAAATACTTGGTGAGCTGAAAGGATATAAGAAGCTCGAGTCTGATGAGACATACCCAAGACTCAAATGATGGATCTTGATTAGCTAGCATTACTGCCATTTAGCGGTAATGCTAGCTAACTAATTAGTTTCTGGTGAATAAGGCACGAAAAAAATTGCGTTCTCTGAACATATCAGGTTCTTGAACTTGGCAAGTTTATTGGTGGCTACGTTACATTCTTATAATACAACGATTTACAAAATGCATTTTCTGATTGCCTCTGATAGCTTCTAGTTAAACCGTGCCGTACAACCGATGATTGTACGGCACGGAGATTGCACCAAGAACTAATTAGTTAAAAACACATTCATTAAAAGTATGTTTTAGTGATTTACTGAGTCATACGCCGGAAACTGGTATTAAAAAAGGGTGGTCGAGTGCAACAGATGCTGAAGGTATCAAACGTTTATAAACAGTTTGGCGGAATCCATGCACTTGAGGATGTAAGCATAAACCTTGAAAAAGGAAAGATATGGGCTATGATTGGTCCGAATGGCGCTGGAAAAACCACCCTCTTTAACCTCATAACAGGAACGCTTCCTGCAGATTCAGGGCGAATAGAATTTCATGGTGATGATATAACAAATATGAAACCCTTTGAGATCTGCAGGAAAGGGATTGCTAGGACATATCAGCAGAAGAACCTTTATCCCAACTTAAGTGTCTATGATAACATAGGTGCAGGGCTTCTAAAAGATAAGATCAATGAAGCCGAGAGGGATAAAATTGTTTCAGAGATTATGGAGTTCTTGGGGCTGACTAGGGAGAAGAATGAGATTGTTTCAAGTCTTTCGCCTCTTTATGCAAAACTTGTGGAGCTGGGAAGGGCGCTTGCGACCTCGCCAAAGCTCATCCTGCTTGATGAGCTCATAGGGGGGTTGATACCTGTGGAGACTGAGAAGATCTGCGGAATCATTGAGACATTGCGCAACGAGGGATACACAATATTCCAGATAGGTCACGAAATAGGACCTATCATGAAAATCTCTGACTGGGTTTTTGTTCTCGATGAGGGGAGCAAGATAGCAGAAGGGGTGCCTGATGATATAAAGAGCAACAGGAATGTCCTCGACGTGTATCTGGAGTAAAAAGGAGATCGTCATTGAGTGAACAGGTTCTAAAGGTTACGGACCTTACTACATGTTATGGGAGTATCAGTGCAATCAAATCAATAAGCTTCTATGCACTTGATAGAGAGATAGTGGGGATAGTTGGTCCAAATGGTGCTGGAAAAACTACTCTCCTCGAGTCTATCGCTGGGTCGGTACAACCCCTAGAGGGGATTATCGAGTTCTTGGGCCACCGAATCGAGCACTGGTCGGTCCTCAAACGCCGCCAGCTTGGTTTGATGCTCATACCTCAGGAAGCAAATATCTTCCCCATGATGTCTGTAAAGAAGAATCTCGAGGTAAGTGTGATTCTCAGTGATCGTGATAAGCGCGAAGAGCTCATTTCTTACGCGTATGAGCTTTTTCCAATACTCTATGAGCGGCGCAAACAAATAGCAAGTACTCTGAGTGGCGGGCAACAGAGGATGCTCGCTGTGGGAATTGGGATAGCATCGAATGCTCGAGTAATGCTCATCGATGAGCCGTCAATAGGGCTTGCACCCAAACTGGTGACAAAGTTTTTTGAGACTCTTAAAAAGATAAGGGACGACACTAAGAAGACTATCGTTCTCTCCGAACAAAATATAAAGGTTTTGAATATTGCAGACAGACTCTTCGGACTGGAGGCAGGAGAGATAAGGTTCGATGAGCGCAAGGAAAATCTCTCAAGAGATGCGGTAAAGGATCTTTATTTAGGTTCGATCAGCTAATGCAGGTGCGGTAAACCGTATGTTATTAAATGGATTGATTACAGGTTTGATTATGGGAGGGATACTGTCCCTTCCTGTTCTCGGTGTTGCGGTAATCTATGGTATCACTGGAATACCGAACTTTGCGATTGGTGTAATCGGAGTCTTTGGTGGATTTGTCACGTGGTATTTCCTCTCCTATAGTATGGGATTGGCTATAGCAATTGGAGTCGGGGTCTGCTTTATTATAGGGTGGATCGTCCAGAGGGTGCTTCTCACCCCTATCAGCGAGATGGGAGGAGACGCTACCCTGTTCTTCATTATCACCATTGCTGTTGGTTTTGTGTTTGAAGGAATGCTTAGAGCAATTTTTCCCCGCCCAAATATTTCTCTCGAACTTCCCCGTATTGGGACTATAAGTTTTGCCGGATATTCAGTTGAGGGCTTTAAAATCATTGCTCTTCTCTTTGCTATAGGAACACTAATAATAATAAGACTCATGGAAGAGCATACTGAAGTGGGAAAATCGTGGCAAGCTACATCTCAGAACCTGAAGCTCGCAAAGCTCATAGGAATAAAGACAACACAGGTGTTCAGCATTGCATCAGGAATTGGTTGCGCACTTGCCTGTATTGGCGCGATATTCTGGGGATCGCTGTATAATTTGCAGCTTTCGAGTGGATGGGATCTGGGATTCTTAGGATTCATAGTTGCTGTAGTGGGAGGAATAGGTAATATCTGGGGTGGGCTAATCAGTGCACTTATAATGGGTATGGTGATGAGTTTTAGTGGATATCTGCTCGGTGGTGAGTGGCAGAGTGTTATTCTGTATTGTATAGTTATTCTCGTATTGATTATTGCGCCAAAGGGGATACTTGGTAGTGAAAGATCATTATGAAAAGATAAGCACTGTTGGGATACTATTATTACCCCTTCTCTTTGTTCTCAGGGGAGGATACCTACAGGAAGTTACGGGATATGTGTATCTCTTTCTAATTCAGGGGTACGTTGCGTGGTTTTTATTCTTCAAGAGTGGTCAGCCTTTCTTTGGATACTCTGTTACAATGGCAATCGGAGCCTATGGCACGATAGTCTTGAATGTGATGTTCGGGTGGCCTGTACTCGGGGCAATGTTTATCTCAGCTGCTTTTGCGCCCGTAGTGGGTGTGATTCTTTACCTCGCTACAATAAGGGCAAAAGGTTTTTACGTAAGCATGACATCCTTTCTCCTTGCAATCCTCTTCCCAAGACTAATCAATGCACTACAGGACATTACCGGGGGGAGGAGTGGACTGTACTTTAGCGGAATAACCGAGTTTGTAGGATACAAGACCCTTTATATCATCGTGATAGTGTGGACCGTGGTGGTTGCGATCATTTTTTTATGGCTCATGGGAACGAAAACAGGAAAGATACTAACATTGATATCCGAGAATGACCGACTTACCCAGGCGGTTGGTATCAACACATTCCGGTACAAGCTGCTTGCTTATACCATAGCCGGATTCATATCCGGCCTCGGTGGAGCCCTGTATGTGAATTATACAGGATTCATCTCATCCATAGATATCGAGGTTTTCACAACACTATACATTTTCTTTATCCCCCTGATAGGTGGGAGCAGTCTCTTCTTCGGTCCCATATTGGGTGCATTGTTTGTCATACTCATTCCAGAGCTCCTGGTACCAGTGGAGAGGTACTTTCGTATCTTCTTTGGACTGATTTTTATACTCGTCATTGTACTACTCCCAGAGGGATTAGCACCGAATGTTCAAAAATTATTTAGAAGGATACGAAAGAATAAAGAATAAGGAGAACATATGCCAACAAGTCAGGATCTTGAGCTGTTTAAAGCAGCTTATAAAACAGTTAAGGAGATCATCAGGGTACAAAGGGGGGAAAACCTCCTCATTACTATCGATTCCATAAGCGATTTCAGGGTTGCTGAAGAAATGGCGAAGGCGGGCGAGGCCCTTGGAGCAAAAGTCATGGTCGCCTGGCATACAACCCCAAAAGGATATGGAAAAGCAACAGATCCCTATCTTCCAGCACCACTAATTGCAGCATGCCCAATGGCGGATGCTTGGATTGAGCTTAACAATCAATGGTTACTTTATGGTACTGCATGGGAGAAGGCTGTTACCAACGGGAGAACTCGAAATCTCATGCTTGGTGGTCTATCAACAGATCAACTGATTCGCTGCATAGGAGAGGTAGAT
>CP070841.1:2841767-2846126 GCA_020342115.1 Spirochaetota bacterium | reverse complement strand
GTTGGTAATATTATTACCAACTGCATATCAGTTCTTTAATAAATATTAAAGAACTGATTATAGTTCTTAAACTTTTTATCTTACAATAAATTATATGATAAACATTTATTCTTTTTGTTAAAAAGTACAATTATTCACATAGAACTAATTATAATTATTCCAGTGATTAATTCCATAGTAAATTTGCTATAGCATAAACGATTAGGGATGAATATATGACAGTATCCAACTCACTTGTAATAATGTCATAGTGCGGTCCCATGGTTATACAAAAGTACTCAAAAGTATACACCTGTCCCCTTTACAATTGTTTTCAGCTTTGCAAATCTGTGCTCATTTATTACTCTTAACACGAATAAGAACGTTTCAGGATTCTTTTCTAGCTACTATGACGGGAGTGTGAAATGAAGGTTGGAGTAAGCAGCTATACATGGGCATGGGCCGTAGGGAGAAGGGGCTACGAGCCGGAGCAACCGATGGATACTTTTGGTTTACTTGAAAAAACAAAGCAAAATAAAATAAAAGTACTTCAGCTCGCGGATAATATAAGCCTGCATAAAATGAATAAGAAAGAGCTAAAAAAAATCTCAGATGCAGCTCAAAATCATGGAATAGAAATTGAGCTTGGGACCAAAGGTATGGAACCTGAAAAGTTATTACAATACTTGTCTATTGCAAAGCAACTGGGTTCAATAATCGTCCGTACAATTACACACAGGCTTGACCGTGAGGCAGTGTCGTGGATCAGAGAGGTATTACCCTTATATCAAGAAGCAGGTGTTTCTATAGCAGTGGAAAATCATGATGAACACAGTACCGATGAACTTGTGGCCTTTATTGAGAGTGTCGGCAGTGCTTATGTCGGTGTATGTTTGGATACAGTGAACTCATTTGCTGCTTTGGAATCACCTGAAGATGTAGTTAAGAATCTCGCGCCGTATACGATTAATATACACATAAAGGATTTCGATATCGAGCGTGCCGATCACATGCTTGGGTTTTCGATCGTGGGAAAACCCGCAGGAGAAGGGCGTTTGGACATTGTGAAAATAATCAATTATCTAAAAAAATATGGAAGAGAACCCAATGCAATACTTGAGCTTTGGACACCATATACAGGTTCGATAGGAGAGACGATTATAAAAGAGGATGAATGGGCTAAAAGGAGCATCAGGTATCTAAAAAAGGTTTTTATGTGAGATATTAATTTGTAAATGTTTCTAATATAAATTAATTTCAAAAATGGTATTGTATTAAAAATTAATTTCTTGCCATTACTTAATTGTTCTATTATATTCCAACATAAAGTTAAATAGAAGATTCTTTAATCTTTCTACAACTCTTATTTGCCCCCGGTTTTCCTCCTTTCTCCGGGGGCTTTTTTATATCCTTTTCAGCATTTTAAAAATTCCCCCTTTTGTTGTAATCTTAGTATAGACTGATAGACCTATAGAATGCCATAGTAGTGTAGCAATGGATAGAGGGGGGATTACCGGGCCAAAATCATAAATTTATGAAAATTTTAAATCTAGACACGTGCCATAAATATAGATAAGCTAATTTATTGTTATCTTAGGTGTATGCGACTTAATCATTATAATTTTTAATTTAAGGGGGTTGAGATGGCTAAGAAATTATTGTTGATTTGTGTTGTGCTGTGTCTTGTGGCAAGCAGTCTAGCCTTTGGAGGAGGCCTATTCGCAAGAGGAGGAAAGGCTAAGGTAGAGGAGGGAGCTCTTCATATTGTGATCGCAACAGATGCAACGTGGCCGCCTATGGAGTATGTAGATGAGAAAACAAAGGAAATAGTTGGCTTTGATATCGATTTGATGGCGGAGATTGCCAAGGCTGGAGGTTTTAGCTATGAGTTCAAAAACACCGCGTGGGATGGTATCTTCGCAGGTCTTGCTGCTGGTAAGTACGATGCGGTTATGTCATCTGTGACTATCACAGAAGAGAGAAAGAAGTCAATGGATTTCTCGAATCCGTACATCAATGCTGGCCAGATCCTGGTAATTCAAAAGGAAATAAAAGGGGTTACAACACTCGATGATCTTGTAGGGAAGACCGTTGGAGCACAGATAGGGACAACTGGTTCTTTCGAGGTAGAGAAGATAGAAGGTGTAGAGCTCAAGACCTATGACGAGATAGGGCTTGCCTTTGAGGATCTAGTAAATGGGAGGATCGATGCAGTGTGCGCAGACACCCCTGTAGCAGCTGATTATGCCCTCCAGAGCGGGGCTTACAAGGGTAAGCTCAAGATTGTCGGAGAGGCGTTCACTAATGAGTTTTACGGCATTGCTGTACAGAAGGGTAATTCTGAGGTTCTTCAGGCGCTCAACTTCGGCATAGAAATGGTGGTCGGAAGCTCTGCATACGAGAGAGTTGAGAAAAAGTGGTTGAGATAACTTCCACTGAATAGTTGATTTAATCAGCCCAGATGATGATTCATCTGGGCTGAAATGTTATTGCTACAATAAGTTTTTTAAAACTTTTAAAAACGGTACATAAAATGGCAAGAGACAGGATACCTATTTCAGATGCGACCCTCATCCCCCGGAAAGGGGAGAGGGAGATATTCTCCGCATGGAAGATCTCCTTTTTTGGTGCAATCGGAATATTGATCTTTCTCGTTATCTACTCTCCAGATCCGTATAAAAATATCATTCTCTTTCTTCCAGATGGAATTCTGAAGACATTCCAGGTAACCGTCCTTTCAATTTTGCTCGCGCTGGTTATAGGACTTATGGCCGGACTTGGAAGAATATCACGGGTGAGGTTTATAAACCGCATTGCAACAGTGTATATCGAGGTCATCAGGGGAATCCCGCTTCTGGTGCAGATCTTCTACATCTACTATGCACTTGGTAGAATTGTCAAGATCCCTGATATTACCTCTGCAGTTATCGCCATGGCAGTCTGCTACGGTGCCTATCTTGGCGAGATCATAAGAGCAGGAATACAGGCTGTTCCAAAGGGTCAGATGGAAGCAGCGCTTGCACTGGGATTATCGAGAAGCAGGGCAATGAGACACATTATACTGCCGCAAACATTGAGAATTGTTCTACCTCCCATTGGAAACGAGTTCATTGCACTTCTAAAGGATTCCTCCCTCGTTTCTATACTTGCGGTTTCAGATCTGCTCAGGAGGGGGAGAGAGTATGCGGCCCATACATTCGAGTATTTTGAGACCTATACAGTTGTTGCGCTTGTTTATCTAATTCTTACACTTTTTTTCTCATGGCTTGTCGGTTTAATGGAGGCTCGGCTGAGTAGAGATGTC
Organism: Spirochaetota bacterium; assembly: GCA_020342115.1. Classification (GTDB taxonomy): domain Bacteria; phylum Spirochaetota; class B62-G9; order B62-G9; family DRHN01. The sequence continues at coordinate 2,842,843 of CP070841.1, read as the reverse complement.
AGATAATTATAAAATAAGAATAGAGGACGCTACAAAGATATTTACCGTTCTTGGAAGGGATAACCCTCAGGATAAAAGAAAGAGAAGGATGAAAGTAAGGAAGATGAAAGTAGTTGCTCTAAACAAGCTAAACCTCACTGTAAGCCCTCAGGAAGTTGTACTCATCATAGGACCATCGGGAAGCGGCAAATCCACCCTTATACGCTGCATCAACCGTCTCGAAGACCTTACCTCAGGGAGTATCTGGATCGATGATATCTGTGTCACAGACCCATCTGTTGATATCAGGAGGGTAAGAGAAGAAGCAGGGATGGTCTTTCAATCCTTCAACCTCTTTTTCCATCTCAATGCACTGGCTAATGTGGCTCTCGCGCCCATTGTTGTCAAGGGTATGCCAAGAGATGAGGCACATCACAGGGCAAGGGAGCTTTTGAAAAGAGTAGGGCTGGCAGATAAGGAAGATTCATACCCTTCCCAGCTCTCCGGGGGGCAGCAGCAGAGGGTTGCCATTGCGCGCGCACTTGCCATGAATCCTCATATCATGATGTTTGATGAGCCGACATCAGCTCTTGACCCGGAGATGATAAAAGAAGTTCTCGATGTTATGCTTTTACTCGCAAAGGAAGGAATGACCATGCTTGTTGTATCGCATGAGATGGGATTTGCGCGTGCTGCTGCGAACAGGGTCATCTTCATGGATGAGGGAGAGATTATTGAGGAGGGACCGCCTGATAAGCTTTTCTAGAACCCTGATATGGAGAGGACAAAACGCTTCCTAAAACATATACTCTGATCCTGTTGTCATCCTGGAAAAAAATATTCTATTAGTGAATTAGCACCTTAATTCTGCAATCATAAATATGGCTTGCCATGTAATGTGGCTTGTCCACACTAGGGTATCGAGTTCACAGACATTTGAAAAATTTGATAGCTGGGGAATATTTATTAATTTTTCCGTATCAATAGTTCTGTTTAGACTATAGTTCAAATGCAAGGAGGAGGAGGATGTCTCTAAAACGAAAGTTATCAATGCCTTACTGGTGCGTCGCAAATCCTGTTGGAGATCCCTTCGGTCC
>CP070841.1:2838669-2841667 GCA_020342115.1 Spirochaetota bacterium | reverse complement strand
GTCCAAACATATACCATATTCAATACAGTTGCATCTATATCAAACTCCTTGCACATCCTTACAACGGCATCCATAGCCTGATCAACATCGTGGGTTACTTGCTGAGCATTCAAACCGTAAAAGGCGCCGGCGCATTCGGCGGCAAAAGGCCTGAATGGCACCTTGTCCGGCTTCTCTTTATGATTTGCTTTCCAGTAGCGATCAAAGCGTTCTTTATAGAGCTTCTCCATATCTTGTGCCATATATACCCTCCTGATAATAGCTGTATGATGACAGTCTAGACTGTCATCTTATTGCTGCCAGCATTAGGCTGGCAGCAACTAGCTGAAAGCTTCTCATGCTTATACAATGGTAATTTTATCTTTAGCAGATGCGTGATAGACGCACTCATGTGTTTCGTCATGAAACATGTGCAGCTTTGCGCTGTTTATTGATATCCAGATCTTCTGTCCGGACTGTCCTTCAAAATCCGGTTCTGCGAGGACCTTGATCACATTCTCACCAAGTGCAACATCAACGATCGTTTCGTTCCCGAGAGGCTCGGTTACATATATCTCTGCGGGGACAGACTGCTCTTTTCCTTTCGTTTTCTGAATTTCAATATCTTCAGGTCTAAGCCCGATAACTATTGCCTCGCCTTTGCTTGCAGACTTTAGAGCGTCAATACAATCCTTATTTTTGGTTTCAATGGAAAATGACTTATGTACAATTCTCATACTTCCATCTACGTGTTGCATTGAACATTTGAGAAAATTCATAGGCGGACTTCCCAGTATAGTTGCAACAAACATATTATTCGGCTGCTGGTAGATTGTATCAGGATCACCGATCTGCTGCAAGATTCCCTGATGCATAACCGCTATCCTGTCACCCATCGACAGCGCCTCTACCTGGTCGTGAGTCACATAGACAAATGTCTCTTTTAAAGAGTCCTGGAGCTCCTTGAGGCTCACTCTCATCTCGAGCCTTAACAGTGCATCAAGGTTCGACAGGGGCTCATCCATCAGGTATGCTTTAGGCTGGCGCACAATTGCCCTGCCTATGGCAACCCTCTGACGCTCACCACCTGAGAGCTGTGATGGAATCTTATCCAGAAGCCAGTCTATATGCAGGTCCTTTGCAACTTTATCAACCCTTTCCCGTATTTCTCCCCCCTCGACCTTCTGCTGCTTCAAAGGAAACGCAATATTATCAAACACCGTTTTATCGGGATAGAGCGCCAAATTCTGGAATATCATGGCGATATCACGTTTGCTTGGGTGCACACCGATAACCGATTCATTGTCGATAACAATATTTCCTCCATCAGGTTTTTCGAGTCCCATGATCAGTCTCAGAAGGGTCGTTTTACCTGCACCAGGCGGTCCAAGGATACAAAAAAATTCTCCATCTTCTATCTGCAGATCGATATCATTTACCGCAATTGTGTTTTTAAATTTCTTGGTTATTTTTTCCAATTTTATGGAAGCCATACACCCTCCATACCGATTTTATCAAAACCTCAGCACGAGATCGGTAGATACCTTATCAAAAAGGTATAGATCTTTCTCTTTTATCTCAAGCCACTTGCTCTCTCCAAGCTTTGGTTTGTACCCGCTCGCCATGATTGACTTAACGATTATCTCCGGATTTGCATCCGGATGGCAGTATACGACGGTCTTTGATCCTAGAGGCTCATAGCTCGCAATCTTCACTCTGAGCTCAGATATGCCACTCTTCGAGTCACTCAGTTTGACATGTTCAGGTCGTATACCGACAACCACCTCTTGCTGCTTCAGCATATCATCGATTTGCCCATTGTACTTTGAGGAAACGGCAATATTACCTTTCTGAAAATCGTTAAGGTTAAACGCTCCTGATTTATATGTTCCTTCAAAAAAGTTAATGGTTGGACTGCCAATGAAGTTTGCTACAAAAAGATTCTTTGGACGGTTGTATATATTATGGGGAGTATCGTACTGCTGCAAGATAGCAAAGTTCATCACTGCAATGCGGTCAGCGAGGCTCATTGCTTCTACCTGATCATGAGTCACGTAGATAGTTGTTTGCCCAAGCTCCTGCTGTATCTTTTTTAGCTCAGCCCTCATGACAGCTCTCAGCGCTGCATCGAGGTTTGAGAGTGGCTCATCAAGTAAGAATATCTGGGGCTTTGTGATCATACTTCTCGCAAGTGCAACTCTCTGCATATCATTTATGGATAAGCCCGATGCGCTCATTCTCAGAAGGTGCCGAATCTGTAGAAGGCGTGCAACCTCATTCACCTCTTTATCAATCTGTTCCTTTGACATATTGCCTATCTTTAATCCAAAAGAGATATTGTCATACACATTTAAAAATGTAAAAACAGCATAATTCTGAAACATGAACCCGACCCCTCTCTTGCCTGGCGGAACAGGGTTCATCAGCTTCCCGTCAAAGTAAATTTTTCCAGAATCTGGTTTCAGAAGTCCTGAGACCATATTCATAGTGGTTGTTTTTCCGCATCCTGAAGGACCAAGCAACGCTATAAATTCTTTATCTTTTATTTCGAGTGAGAGATCCTGCACCGCTATCTGCTTTCCAAAACTCTTTACAAGTTTTTCGAGTACTATATTTGCCATAAAAGGGTCCTTATTACTTTTTTATCGCTCCAAATGTCAGGCCACGTACAAGATATTTCTGGATAATAATGCCAAAAATGATCGGCGGAACAGCCGCAATCATTCCCAGAGCTGCTTTCGGTCCATAAAGTGCTCCTACCATTGCTGACTGCAGTTTGCTGATGTGCACGGGTATTGTTGTCCAGCGACGATCTGTCAGGATGAGCGCAATAAGAAAATCACTCCAGTTAAGGATAAAAACGAAAAGAGCAGAAGAAGCGATCCCTCCCTTTGCAAGAGGAATTACTACCTTGAAAAAGGCTCCTAAGTTCGAACATCCATCGACAATAGCAGCTTCATCAAGCTCACGCGGAATATCATCGAAGAAGGTCTTCATGAGCCAGACCGAGAAGGGTAGC
>CP070841.1:2831276-2838569 GCA_020342115.1 Spirochaetota bacterium | reverse complement strand
TAGGCATTCAGAATACAAATACGTTTTGGACTATTACATTGTCTCTTGATTGAGTTAAAGATAAAAAAACAAGTATTCTTGTTTCAGTAATTAAAAGTATGATGTCAATGAGATTGATGCGAATAAATGATAAACAGGTGTAAAAATATATGATTCAAGAAGTGAATGCATTTGATCCTCATAGCCTAAGCATACGATTACTAGCTAAACCTTCACGATTTACTTACAAGAAAAATAGGTTCTCTCTTCCGTTGCAAAAAGATTTAAGCCTTTTCTCTCTCTTTCATTAAGTATTGACTGTCTCTACACATTTAATTATTTTCCGATGGTATATTGTTTATTGCGTATATGAAAAAAAGGAGCAATAACATGGATTTGGATTCTTTGGAGATGTCGACCAGGCAGAGGATAGGGAACAGGATCAAATCTGAGAGACTTCAGTTGAATTATTCCCTTAGTGATCTTGCCAATAAGAGTGGGGTGAGTGCCAGTACCATTCATAAGATTGAAAACTACAGTATGGTTCCTACGGTGATGACCTTGCTTAAGATTGCACATGGTCTTGATAGGGATCTACATTTTTTCGTGTCTGATACTGATTCAATGAGAGAGTACAATTTGATTCGCCATAATGAAGGTACTATTACTCGTATTCAAAGACAGAGATCATTGTTTCGTGCTGTTTCCTCCAAGCTCGCCGGTACCCGTTTGGAAGTCCTGCATTGCACCATTGAAAAGGGTGGAAACAGTGGAAGAGAGAACCTTCTTCATGACAATGAGGAGATTGCTATCTGTCTAAAGGGGAAAGCTCAGTTTATCATTGGGAAAGAGCGGGTTATTCTGGAGTCTATGGACAGCCTCCACATTAAACGCGGCATTAGCCATCGATGGAAGAACGCATGGGAGAATAAGACGGAACTGCTCTTTATCTTCACTCCACCTCTGTTGATATGAAAACTAAGGGAAAACAAGAAATTGGTAGAAAAATGTGATGTTTTAATCATTGGTGGCGGCATTATGGGGTGTTCTCTGGCATATTATCTCGCCAGAAAAAAGATTAGGGTTATTCTCGTTGAAAAAAGCCATGTAGGGGCTGAAGCATCGGGACGAAATGCTGGAGGAGTGAGACAACAAGGGCGCAATCCTGCAGAACTTCCTCTGGCGATGGAAAGCGTTAAAATGTGGCCCAGCCTTTCCAAGGAATTGGGATATGATATAGATTACAGAAGGGTGGGGAATTTATATGTGGCGAGGAATAAGAAACAATTAGAAGATTTTAAAAAACGTGTGGAACATGAACGTGAGGCAGGTCTGGATGTGAGAATGGTCACTCCTGCTGAAGCCTGCAGGTTAATGCCAAGCCTGGTAAAAGAAAAGATTTATGGGGGCACTTACTGTCCAACAGATGGTGTAGCTAATCCTATCCGTATTACTTTTGCATTTGCACAAGCAGCCAAAGCGTTGGGTGCGAAGTTATATACTCATACTGAAGTTGTTGGAATTGAGCTCTCTGGGAACGAAATAAAGTTTGTGAATACAACTAAGGGAAAGATGGGGGGTGAAGTTGTAGTCAATGCAACTGGTCCTTGGGCTTCAGTCATTGGTAAAATGGTTGGATTGCACATACCTATTCAGCCGAAGAGAGCTCAGATGATGATAACCCAGCAGCTTCCCCAGAATGCTTGTGCTCCATTTATTGTGACTCCAGGGGATTATGGCTACTGGACTCAAACTCTTCACGGAAATGTTCTTCTTGGCCACACCAGTCGTCCTGTGGAACAGTACGATATAGGGGTTACCTTTGAGGCCATTTCCTTCCAAACTCAAAAAACACTACAGTTTTTACCTTCCTTTAAAAAAGTTGCTATAATCCGGTGTTACTCGGGATTGACTGAATGGACACCTGATGGGATTCCTATCATCAGTTTTGTGAAAGAGATAAAAGGGTTTATTGTTGATGCAGGGTATTCAGGCCATGGATTTTGCATTGGGCCAATTTCTGGTAAATTGGTTTCGGAGATGATTATAGATGGAAGACCTTCTCTTTCCCTTAAGGCTTTTGAGTACAGTCGATTTCAGAAGTGAGGTTAAGTCATGAGAATTAAAGTACATCCAGTTTTAGGTCCGTTAAAGGGAAAGGCCACCATTGAGATTGAAGTGGATGGAAGAAGAATTTCGGCCATTCCTGGGGAGATGATCTCATCAGCATTGATTGCGGCTGGAATTAAGGTATTTCGTACCACACATAAAAAAGGTGAACCGAGGGGATATTTTTGTGGTATCGGTCAGTGTACGGATTGCATGATGACTGTAGACAATATTCCCAGTGTACGTACATGTATTACACCAGTGAGCAAGGGCATGAAGATCAAGACTCAATATGGACATGGAAAATGGGAAGTATGAGCATGTTGACTACAGACGTTGCCGTTGTAGGTGCAGGCCCTGCAGGCCTTTATGCGGCTATTGAGGCAGCAAAAGCTGGGGCTAAAACAACAATCATTAACGAATACGTTGAGCCCGGGGGACAATTGACTAAACAGATCCATAAATTCTTCGGTTCCAAGGAACATGCTGCCGGGGTCAGGGGAATCGATATTTCAGCTAAACTTTTAGGATCAATTGATGAGCTCAAGGTAGAAAAACGGATGGGAACCCTGGTATGGTCTATTTTCCATTCCAATATCCTGGCCATTGCTCACAATGGTAAGAGTGAGATGCTTAGGGCGAATAAGATCATCCTCGCTACGGGGGCTTCGGAGAACGCCTTCGCATTCCCAGGCTGGACATTGCCAGGGGTAATGGGAGCAGGAGCAGCCCAGACTCTTATCAACCTCCAGAGAATATTGCCAGGGAATAGGGTGCTTATGGTAGGAGCTGGCAACGTAGGCCTCATTGTAGCCTTTCAACTCCTTCAAGCAGGATCCGAAGTAGTAGCTGTAGTAGACGCCCTTCCCTATATCAGCGGATATTGTGTCCATTCAGCTAAGATAGCCAGGGCCGGGATTCCCATATTGACTTCACATACTGTAAAGAAAGCCTATGGTGAGATATCAGTCGAGGGTGTAATGGTGGTTAAGGTTGACAATCAGTGCAAGCCTATCCCCAAATCAGAGCAAGATATGAAGGTGGATACCATCTGCATCGCAGTAGGTCTTACTCCATTAGTGGAGCTTGCCTGGCTTGCTAATTGTAGGTTCACATGGGTAGCTTCTTTAGGAGGTTATGTACCCCTTTATGATGATAAGATGGAAACAACGGTGAAAGGGATCTATGTTGCGGGTGATGCAGCGGGTATTGAGGAGGCGTCTACAGCCATGGAGGAGGGAAGTATTGCCGCTATCTCTGCAGTGGAGTCGTTGGGTTTAATGACCCAACAGCGAGCGTATGCTTTAAGAGCTGAAGCTTATGAAAGGTTGAGGAGCTTTCGGATTGGTCCTTTCGGGAAGTTGCGGGATCAAGGGAAGCAATTTATATGGAGAGAGAGGCAAAAATATGCAGAGAGGATTTAAATTAACCGGTGTGCTGACTGATGCAGAACTTCACCGTCTTCCTGGAGCTCCCTCGGTAGAGAGGGCAGCCAAAGGACCTGTAGCTGTGATTGAATGTGCTGAGGAATTTCCCTGTGACCCCTGCGAGTATAGCTGTGCCTATGGGGCTATCATTGTTGGTCAACCCATTATCAATCTGCCATGTTTAGACGAGGACTCCTGTACTGGGTGTGGGAAGTGTATAGCCCAGTGTCCTGGGTTTGCAATCTTTGTAATGAATCTTAATTATTCGAAGAAGGAAGCAACGGTATCTTTTCCCTATGAGTTTCTCCCCACATACAAAGCAGGGGAGGTTGTCAATGCTGTTAACCGTTCTGGGAAGGTGATCACTAAAGGTAAGGTGGTTGATGTTAAGAACCTCACTAATCAGGACCGTACAGTTGTAATAACAATAGCAGTACCCAAGGAATTCGGATGGGATGTTAGAGGTATCGAGAGAAAAGAGGTAAAGGCGTATGATCGATGATGAAGAGCTGGTAATCTGCCGTTGCGAAGAGGTAACCAAGGGGGAGATTCTCGAGGTGATGGAGAAAGGGGCAGAAACGCTTAACGAGGTTAAGCGCCTTACACGGGCAGGTATGGGGCTCTGCCAAGGGAGGGTCTGTCGACGTTTGGTTATGCAGATTTACTGCCAGAATGTAGGGAAGAAACCCGAGGAGATCAAACCAACAAAGTACCGCCCTCCGGTAAGGCCTTTGCCTATTGAGACTCTGGCTTCCGGGGTAAAGTCGATAGAACTTGATCCAGATTATGAGGGAATATAAAACCTGAATTGAAGCAGTATCAGATTTTTACCTGGAAGGAGTGAATACAATGGCAGAAAAATTTCAGATTGGAAAGCTGATCACGAATCCGGGACAGAAGGGTTTTGGATGGATCAAATTGTCAGATACGTACTATGGAGAGCTGAAAATTCCTCTCATTGTTGTGAATGGGGCAAATCCTGGTAAGGTACTTTTCCTTGGAACTGGGATTCATGGAACAGAATATGTAGGGATGGATGCAATGCTGAGGTTTATACATGAGTTCGATGTCTCTGTTTTATATGGTAAGATTATTGCTATTCCTATGATTAATATTCCAGCATTCGAGGCTATCTCACGAGAGGGACCTTTCGATAGTCTCAATCTCAACAGGGTCTTTCCTGGAAAGAAAACCGGTTTTTTAACTGAACAGATCGCTAACCTTTTAATAGAGACAGTACTTCCTCATGTGGACTATATCATTGACCTTCACGGAGCTACCTTGAATGATATGCAGCTGAATGTATGTGGCTTTGAGGAGTCAGACAGGTTTTCATCACTGGATATGGCCAAAGCCTTTGGAATTGAGTCTTTATGGAGGATGGCTACCTCGGGTATCAAGGGGACCTTCACAGGTGCGGCTACAGAGAAGGGCATCCCAAGCATCATTGTTGAGGTAGGCGGTGAAGGCAGGTGCAGGGAAGAGTGGGTTCAGTTTGAAATGCAGGGAATCAAGAACGTGATGAAGGTTTTAGGGTTGATAGAGGGAACTCCTGAAGGTTTACCGTCTCGGTACAGAATCATAGAAGGTTTTTATCAGCATGCCGCTGCCGGAGGTTTTCTGCGCCCTCAGGTCAAGCTCGGTGACTGGATAAAACAGGAAACAATCCTAGGTGTCATAATAGACCTTCATGGGAATGTATTGGAGGAGATAAAGTCTTCCAGTGATGGATTGATTATGGGAATGAGGACTCTTCCGAAAATTAATCCCGGGGATTGGTCTTTTTGGGTGGGGACTGTGAAGGAGGAGATCGAAGGATAATCTGTGACTTAATCTTCTAAAGAGGCCAAACAGTCCAGAATGCCAGATAAGAGGTACTGTTCAATAATGTTTCAAAAAGTATCTGCTAAGATAGAATCATTGTCTGATGATAAAAAAACTCTTATCGGACTTTTTCTAATCTTTACATCAACGTTATTTTTTTCTCTCAGCAATGTTATGGTTAAATATATTTCAGGAAGATACTCTTCTTTTACGATTGTGTTCTGGCGTGGATGGATTGGTCTTGTGATCATACCTTTACTTGCCAGACTTCATATGAAGCAACTCTTAGGAGTTAACATAAAGGCTCTTCTATTACGTGGTTTTATTGGAGCGATAACACTCATTCTGTATTTCTCAGCGATTAAACACACAACATTAGCAAATTCAGCTGGGCTTTTTAATACATTTCCTATATTTACCCCTTTTATTGGAGTTCTTTTTTTCAAAGAAAGATGGAGGTATGCTTATCTTTTTGCATTGATCTTTGCTCTTATTGGAGTCTGGTTTGTAGTAAGACCAAATATTTCTACTATTGGAATCGGCGAATTATTTGGCCTGACTAGTGCATTCCTTGCAGCGTGGGTAGTTAACCTATTGCGTTATTTAAGAAAGACTGATTCAGTGGTATCTATTCTATTCTATTTTATGATTTTTACAACGATTCTACCACTTGTACCACCAGGTTTCAAAGAATTGACAATATCCTTCCAGGGATGGTATGGATTGACTCTAATTGCTATATTATCAACTTTTGCGCAACTCTTGGTAACAGCAGGCTACACCTATTGCACGGCGACAGCAGGGAGTATTGTATCTCTGTTTCAATTGCCCATTACATTATTTCTGTCCAATTTGTTTCTCAAAGAACCACTCAACATCTCTTTAGGAATTGGGGAAGCATTAATATTCATTTCAGGATATCTAGTGACAATACCGAAGAAACGGATTGCAACTCATGCGTAGAACAACACCCGGATAACCCTATCAAGTTTATTTGATAGGGTTAAAATTGTTAAATTATTGCGTAAGGAGGTTTCAATGAAATCGATTTTTCAGACAATGAATAAGGTGGGAGTCGTAGTGAGAAGTGTTGATGCAACTGTGAAGACTTATGCAGTGGAATATGCTGTTGGTCCATGGAAGATATGGGAGCTGAACAACAAAACAGTAGATGAAATGATGGTTAATAACAAGAGAGAAAACTATGCTGTGCGTATTGCTCGGACTACTATGGGGCCTTATAGCTGGGAACTCATTGAGCCACTCGATGAAAACTCTATTTTCGCGGAATTTTTAAAAACACATGGTGAAGGGCCTCATCATTTAGGGTACGAAGTGAGTGATGTAAAGAAGGCAGTTAAATCCTTACAAAAAAAAGGTATATCTATTAAACAGAGTGGGAATTGGGCCGGATACGATTTCGCTTTTCCTGATACAGTTTCTGACTTGAAACACAATGCAGAGATTTATTCCATAGGGAAAAACTTCTCATATCCTGAGCCTGTTTCTGTTTATTCAGTACCAACTGATAAAAGGTTATTAGATAAACCATTCTTTAAAAAGCCTACACAGGTAGCAATTGCAGTGAAAGATATGAACAGTATTGTAAAGAATTATTATGATAAGTATGGAATTGGTCCCTGGGTAATACTCAAGTATTATTACCCGAAACAAAAGGACATGTATTATTATGGCAAGGAAGAAAACAATCTAAAGTATTCAGTTGCAGTTGCTATGCTGGGAGATATGCAGTATGAATTAATGGAACCGGAAAGCGGTAAAAACATTTATTCAGATTGGATGAGTGAGCATGGTGAAGGGCTAAATCACATACAATTCGAGTATAATTATCCATTTGAGGAGGTGATAAAATTCCATAGTAAAAAACATCAGGATGTAATGCAGCAGGGTTCAATTAATGGACTAATCTATGCGTATATCGACACAAGAGAGG
>CP070841.1:2811825-2831176 GCA_020342115.1 Spirochaetota bacterium | reverse complement strand
ATTTTCTTGCAACTACAGCAAGAAAATAAACATTTATGATTAAAATATTTTTTGCCCTGCCACCTATTAAAAAGGGGGGTTTAGGCAAAAATATCAATATTAAGCAACAAAAATAGAATAAGATGGAGGTGTCTTATGAAAATAAGAAAGCTACGTATAGTGCTACTCGCAGGCATATTTCTGCTATTTTCTACCTTTGCAGTTAGTTATGCAGCGAATATTGCGAGCGTGTCACCCGGAACACTCAATATACACGAGTTTCTCGTGGGTGATCTTGGCCTCACTGGCGTAGGCGGGAGAGATCATCAGTTGTTCAGTGTAAGCTTTACATCTGACGCAACACCTGCTCTACACAAACTATTCATTCAGATTGAAACAGCAGAAGGAGATGTCCTTCTCACAGGGGAATCGGGTTCTCATGCATACAATACAGAGTTCTCCGATAAAACCTACTTCAATTACAACATAGTAGACCAGCTTGGAGGTAAATTTGAGATAAAGAGTGCAATTCCATCGAGAATACAGGACGCTATCCTGAATACAGGGTCTGTTCCTCAGGGAAATTTCGTCATACGATTCCAGTTGAAACTGGACAACGGTACTCCTGTTGGAGCTGAGAGAACCATGACGGTAATAGTTGGGCCATACTTCCTGATAAGCATAAGTCCTGCCGAGGGAGAGCTGGTGAACAAGCAGAAGCTCCACTTCAAGTGGCAGACAAATCTTGCAGATTTAAAACTCAACATATACGACAGGGCAACCGGCGGAAGCCCGATTGCCAGTACAAATGTAATAGGGTCGAACTACAAATGGCCTTCGCTCGTTGCCGATGCTCCGCTTGTTAAGGGAAAGATCTATTTCTGGCAGATAACAGCAAATAAGGTAACCACTCACGGCCGCGTAAGGGTGTCAGGATCGAGGAATCCGTTCTTTTTCTATGAGGGGGCGGTCCCAACGGCTGGCGGTCTGCTTGATCAAGCAGCGGTCAAAGCCGCCCTTGAAGAGCTTGGTGTTACCGGCATAGGACCACTCGATTTGAAGTGGGTGGTATATGATGACAGCGTTCTTTTTGTCACCGATAATATCACAAGTATTCTGACATGCATTGCATCAGAAGATGATTTTGACGTCCGATGGGAGTAATTCTCATGAATAACTTCACTAAACACACTGGAGGTAAAGAATGGATTATATAAAGCGTAAAAATATCCTGTTTCTGGTACTTTTACTGGGCCTGCTACTAATTATCCCGACATCTATTTTCGCCAAAGAGGATGTTATAGCCTTTTTCGGGAAGGTGAAGGGAGATGTGACAGTAACAAGGGCTAATCCTGGAGAAACTGAAACAGCTAAGGCCGGGATGTTTTTATATTCCGGGGATGCAGTAAAAACGGGTGATAAGAGCTACACGAGTATAGTATTCCAGGATGATGGAAGCAGGCTGAAGCTCGATCCCAACACTTCTCTCACCCTCGAAGCCACTCGCTCGAAGAAGAAGCTGAGCAAGAAGATGCGTCTGGGTGCCGGCAAAATGTATGCAAAAGTATCTAAGAAGAGGGGAACAGATTTTCAAGTCACCACTCCTACTTCTGTAGCATCTGTCAAGGGGACGGACTTCGGAATAGAGGAAAAGACATGGCCTGAGACTCACCTGTGGGTGCTGAGTGATGTGGTTGAGTTCACAAACGGAATACAGACAATTATAGTCACGGCAGGTCAGCAGGCAGTGGCAACACCGGAGACAATGAATGTAACCAATATTGGAGATGCCGGGTGTGAGCTGGTTGAAAGTGGCGAACACAAATTGAGATTTCAGTTTGAGGATGAAGCAGGCAATGTGAAGGACCTGATTATTGAGTTCGATAGAGAGTAATTATCAGGCTGACAGAAACACGAGTAATAGCAGCAGCATAGATCTTTGAAATAGATTCTGTTGAATTTCGAAAAATAGCGCCTTATTATTGGATAATCCTATTAAATATTAAGCTTGTATTTATTCTCCAAATAGGATATCATAAGGCGTTATTTCTTTAGAAAACCTAAGGGGGTCCCCCATGAAAAAAGTATTTATCGCTGGTATTGTTCTTGTTACGGTATTTCTTCCGGGTCTGCTCTTTGCAGGCGTTGCACCTACCCTGGAAGTAATAACTCCCACAAGGGGAGAAGAGGTTGATTTTGGAGAGAGTGTTGTCATTGCCGTATCGATCTACGATCCAGAAGGCGACACTGACATCCAGAGCATAGAAATCAAGGTGGACAACAAGGATGTCACCAGACAGGCAAATATTTCTGCTTTACTCATTACCTATGTAATTGAAGAGATTAAAACCCCTGGAAGACACAGATTCACCATGTCTGTCAAGGATAAAGAGGGAAATCCAGAGGAGATTACAAGCTTTTTCACTGTCGGTGGAGAAGTTCCCAAAGACAGGGCATTCACAGTAAATGGAACGGTGAAGCTTGGCTACGACTTTGATGATCAATCATCTGTAAATCACGTAGGAACAGCAGAAGTGTACCTCTATGGAAGGGCATTCAACTGGATGGATTATGCTGCTGATGTAGAGCTCACCAATGCTCCGTCGACCGATGGGCAGAGGGTTTCGACGTACAGGCTCGATCTCTATACTCCAATCGGTAATGCTGTGCTTGGAGACACAACTCCATCATTTAGCGACTATACAATTGATGGATCGAGGGTATTCGGAGTTCACCTGCTCCCGCAGTTTGGGTTTTTTGGCATGGAGCTGTTGTTCGGCCAGAGCCTCGAGCCAGTATCCAACCCTGCGACCCAAGCGCAGACTGTTTACGGTTTTAAACTGAAACCAGTTAACACAGAGACGTTTCAATTGGGAATAAACTTTCTCAAGGTGTTGGACACGGACGACCCGGCTATCAATGCAACCGCTCAGGACAACATCGTCCTTGGAGCCGATGCCCGATTCGCACTTTTTGAAGAAAAACTGCTGGTATCATTAGAGGCAAATGAAAGTCTTTTGAACACCGATATATCTGCAGGCGCAACCGTATTAAATGAACTTTCCTGGATATTTATGATCAACCCCGAAAAAATGGTGCCAATTATACCAGGATTTTCAAACTTCGCAGGTAAAGCTGGTATGAAACTCGGGCCATTCTTTGAAAACACGCTCAATGCAGAGTTCAGCTTTGTGGGACCGGCATACAACTCCCTTGCGAACACAGCAATAACGCAGGACAGAGCTGGTATCAAGGCATGGGATACCGCATGGCTTTTTGGCCGGGATCTCTATCTCTCCCTGGCATTCCAGTACTACTGGAACAACCTGTTTAACACTCTTAGTTACACCACCAATACACTGGGAGGTTCGGGATACGCCTACATATATGCAACCGATTATCTCACATTCAATGCAGGTGTAAACCTCCTCACATCATTTGACGAGAGTAAAGCCAATGTTGATAGCACGAACACGACGGTAGATGCTGGAGTCTCATATGATCTGGAACTCCTTGAAACCAGCTCAACAGCGTACTTCAACGGCACAGCTTCTTTCACCGGTGATAAAGTCACACCAGCAAATGATCTGAGCGATTACAGTACAAGAGTGGGTCTCATCAGCTATTTCGATGCGATTCCACTGGATACAAAGGCCGTAGTAGGGTATGACTTCGGCGATTCACCTGACTCCTTTTATGTAGAGGGGAAGGCCGGGTACTGGTTTTTTCCTGAAGAGACCCTTTACACCTATGCACAGGCAGCGTATGCAACTGGTGACCAGCTCCTCGAAACAGAGGCTGGCGCAACAGCCTACATACCGTGGGACGTAGAGATTGATGCCAAGGTCGAATACATAACATATCCGGGTTACAATAATCTGCGTATTTCTGCTTCCGCGACCAAGGAGTTCTAAATGAGTAAAGAGACAAAGCGATTAATAATAATATTGAGCATCGGGTTTTTCTGCGCAGTCCTCATGGTCTTTATGTCTATGGGCCTTACCTTTTTCGAAATCATGGAGAACCGCATGATAGATTTCAGGTTCTCTATACGTGATGTTAATTATGAGGGGCTTGAGAGCTCAGATGTTGTTATTGTCGCCATTGATGACCAATCCTACTCGGCACTGGGATTATTTCCCTGGCCCAGAACAGTTCATGCAAAACTGGTGGATAATCTATACAAAGCAGGGGCAAAGACGGTTCTCTTCGATATCGAGTTTACGGAAGAGAAAACTGAGGACCCCCAACAGGATGATATCTTTGCTAATTCAATAGCCAATGCTAAAAATGTTGTCCTTTCCGGAAAGATGATCGTTCAGGAGCGGGAGGGTTTTTACTTGCAGAGTCTTCTGCCCCCAATTGAGAAGTTGCAAGAGGTTGCCCCATATGGTATTGTTGATACATATGCCGATGCAGACAATCATATAAGGAGATACATACTCTACAGGGATTACGAGGGAGAGAGGTATTTTTCCATAGGACTTGCTGCAATCATTAACTATTTGGGGCTTGAGGGCGATCACACTGATTATTTCGTTGAGCTAGGGACAGGTGATTATTTGCTAGGGGGGCAATACTTTATAAATGTATACGACAGCCTTCCCTCATCCTTTATCAATTACTACGGACCAGCCTACTCTTTCAAATATATATCATATGAGCAGGTTGTGGATGATGAGGGCTTCCAGCTTCTTTTAGAGAAGGATGTATTCAAGGATAAAATCGTTACTATTGGTGCATCGATCTCAGAGCTACACGATAACTTTCCGACACCGTTCTTTGTATCAGGCGGCAGGATCCTCACACCAGGTGTTGAGATACACTCAAACTTTATCCAATCAGTGCTCGATCAGAACTTTATCGCAACTGTTCCTGACTATTATGTGTATTTAATCACCTTGATTTTCACTATTGCTCTTGCATTCATCATCAAGCGCACGAAGCCTGTAATCGGTATAACGAGCGCAATAGGTATGGCAGCTGTGTATTCTATTGTGAACGTTCTTCTTTTTGCTCGATGGCAGATCCTGATGAACTTCATAACACCGATGTCAGGTATAGGGCTCACCGTTATTGGGTGTATTGCATACCAGTACTTCTCAGAAGAGAGAGAGAAGATGAGAGTAAGGTCTGTATTCAAACACTACCTTGCCGAAAATGTGGTTGATTCGGTATTGGAGGATACTGATACGCTTCGGTTCGGTGGTGAGAAAAAACACCTTACGGTTCTCTTCAGTGACATTCGTTCATTTACCACCTATTCAGAGAAGTACTTGCCAGAGGAAGTTGTTGCGATTCTTGGGGAGTATTTGACGGAGATGGTCGACGTAATACAGAAGCATGAAGGAATGCTCGACAAATTTGTCGGTGACGAAATCATGGCTGTGTTCGGTGCTCCATACTACATGGATGATCATGCAGAAAAGGCGTGTTTCACGGCTCTCGAGATGATAAGAAAGCTGGATGAGCTGAAAGAAAAATGGCAAGAGCAGGGTCGTGAAGGATTCAATATTGGTATAGGTGTGAATACAGGTGATATGATTGTTGGAAACCTGGGGTCAACACAGATATTTGACTACACCGTTATTGGAGATGCAGTGAACCTTGGAGCTCGACTCGAGGGAATCAACAAGGTGTATCAGACAGCAAACAATATTATCATTAGTGAGTTCACCAAAGATGAACTAAGCGACAAGATCGTTACCCGGGAGCTCGATTCTGTGAGAGTAAAAGGTAAGAAGAAGCCCGTGGCGATATTCGAGCTCGTCGGTGAAAAGGATGTTGTGGTATACCCGGAGGAATTCCTCGGGCACTTTTCTGCTGGACTTGCGAGCTATAAGAAAATGGAGTGGGAACGGGCAATCGAGGAGTTCAGTAAAGGATGTAAGATAAAGGAGGATGAAGTGTGTAATATGTACATCAAACGATGCAGACACTTCAAAAAGAATCCTCCTGCTGAGGACTGGGACGGCGTGTTCACCCTGAAGACGAAATAGCTACTCTTCTTTGAGCCTCTCTATGATCTTCTCTGCGTTTTCAATAAGGTTCATGATGGCGGGATCGTTAATCTTGTAGCACACCTCATTACCTTTCTTCGTCTTTGTGAGGATATTCTTGTTCTTTAGAATGGCGAGATGCTGTGAGGTGTTTGGCTGATTGAGCTTGAGAAGATCGCTGATATCGTTCACACAGAAATCATGTTCTTTAATCGTTTTTAGAATGTTTATCCTTGTGGGATGGGCAATAGCCTTAAAAAAATTTGCTATCTTGTTTTCATTTATCACCTTTCTTCCTTAATGAAGTAAATATATGTAGTATTCGGTACCTAAGTACCGAATACTACCTGTTTCCTCATGTAATTATAGCTAAAATATCGCTTCTTTGAACAACGAGGTACTTCTTCTTTTCAAACTCTATCTCGTCACCCGTATATTTTCCAAAAACAATTTTATCACCTTTTTTTACAAGATCCTTCATTTCTTCATCTGTACCAACTGCAACTACTGTGCCGATTTGAGGTTTCTCTTTTGCAGTATCGGGAATGATGATCCCTCCGGGTGTTTTCTGGTCTTCGACCTCTTCTCGTTCAACGAGCACTTTGTCATCGATTACCTTTAGTTTCATAAAATTCCTCCTGCTCTTTATATTTTATTTTTAATTTTTTGACTGTTTATTTTATGTTTAAAACTTTATCTATCTCTTTTTTATTGAATCCGATAATTGGCCTGTTGTTTATGAGAATAACAGGCACCCCCATCTGACCCGTTCTGCGAACAACATCATTTGCAGCCTTGTCATCTTTCGAGATATCAATATCTCTGAAGCGATATTTTTTTTCCTTTAGATATCTTTTCACCTTTGTGCACCATGAGCAGTGTGGCGTTGAGAATACAACAATTCTGGGTGCTGCCTTATGTGTTTCCACATTGTTCCCGTAAGGTTTATAAGAATTTACGCATACAAAATTAATAAAATAAAAATGAAAAGTAAACTAAAAAGTAGCAGACAGGTTATTTGAATCTTGTATGAGCAGATTGACTCTTAAAAGTTTTTGTAATAGCTTATACAAGATGTGTACCTTGTAAAATAAGGAGAAATAGTGAAAGAGATCTATGTGCTTCCGAAATTCACTAAAGGAAAGATAAAGTTTAAGGATATCCCACTATTCCACTATAACACCACACTGAAAACCGAACTTATGGAAGGTCTCTCCAAAACCTTTGCAATCAGATTACTTGAAGCGATGCTTTACACACGTAAGTTTGAGGAGATGATCATAAGGTTAAAAAGTGGAAAATATCTTCCATATGATGGATTCAAATTTATTGGTGCGACACACCTTTCAATAGGACAGGAAGCTGTTGCAGCAGGCACCATGGCAGCACTCAATGCCGATGATTATATTACATCGACTCACCGCGGGCACGGCCATTCTATATGTAAGGTTCTCTTTAAGCTTTACTCGATGAAAAGGGAAGGGCTCCTGGGTTTTATAGGTGAAAAGGATAGTAAGAAAACAACGGAAGAGTTGCTCGAAGAAGCCATTGGTCTCCATCTGTTCAAAACTATGGCTGAGCTTCTTGGAAAAGAGGAGGGCTATTGCAGAGGAAGAGGCGGGAGTATGCATATTGCAGACTTCCACTCCGGCCATCTTGGAGCAAATGCTATTGTTGGGGGCTCCATGGCTATAGCAACAGGTGCTGCGTTGAGTTCTCTTCTGCAGGGGCAGAAAAAGGTCGTTGCCTGTATGGTAGGGGATGGCGCTACAAATAACGGTATCTGCATAGAATCTATGAATTTTGCATCAGTACCGCAGTTTGGGGAAGGGTTCCCTGCGATCTTTATAATCGAAAATAACCAGTACGGGATGACCGGTCAGCAGCAGGGTGAGGTTACCGGTATTCCTCATCTTTCAAGAAGAGGTGCTGGATTCAATGAGAATAATATGCATGCCAGAACTGAGAGTGGGATGCATATACTCTCTGTATTGAGTGCAGTGAGCGAGGCTTGTGATATTTGCCGGAAAGGCAAAGGCCCGGTGCTGCTGGAATTTAAAACCTACCGTTACTATGGCCATTCTCTGAGCGATAAGAGAGTTACCTATAGGGTGCCGGAGGAGGAGAAGGAATGGCTGCAGAAAGATCCGATTCTCCTCTTTAGCAAGGAAATTGTGAATAATAAATTAATGACCACGTCAGACATAGAGAGCCTCACAAAGAATACAGAGCAGAAGATCGAAGAGATTACCCTTAAGGCTGCAAAAGCAACCGATCCGAAGGTCGGGGATATTTATTACGGACTCTTTTCAGATACAAAGAGCGAAGATATCGGTGATAAATACAAAACAGTAAAATTCAACAAACAACCTAAACAGTTTAAGCGTGATTCGGCAGGCAAGATTCTATACCGTCATGCAGTGATAGAAGCACTGACTGAAGAAATGAGCCGGGATAACCGTGTTGTTCTATATGGAGAAGATGTTGCAGAATATGGGGGAGCGTTTCAGGCAACGGTTGGGCTTTACGATATTTTTGGAAGAAGAAGGGTGTTCAATACACCAATATCTGAAGCAGCAATTATTGGAACAGGTCTTGGAGCAGCCATGACAGGATTGAGACCTGTTGTAGAGATAATGTATATAGATTTTATCCTCATGGCTGGCGACCAGCTGGGAAATCAGGTGGCAAAGACGAAATACATGTTTGGTGGTAAGGCGAAGATTCCTCTTGTAATTAGAACAACAATCGGTGGAGGAAAGGGGTATGCCGGCCAGCACTCCCAGAGCCTTGAGGCATTTCCAGCACAATTCCCCGGCTTGAAGGTAGTGGCCCCCTACTCGGCATACGATGTGAAGGGGTTATTAAAAGCCTCTATCAGGGATGATAATCCGGTATTTTTTATAGAGCACCAGCATCTTTATATCGAAAAAGATGTAGTGCCGGAAGAAGATTATACCATACCTCTGGGTAAAGGAATTATTCGAAGAGAGGGGAAAGATGTTTCGGTCATCTCTTACTCCCATCAGCTAAAAGCATGTATTGAGGCAGCCGATATTCTTGAGAAAGAGGATGGAGTGAAGGTCGAGATAGTTGATCCTCGGACACTTGTTCCCCTCGACACACAGTTGATCGTTGATTCTGTCAGTAAGACAGGGAGAGGGATTGTTGTTGTTCAGGCCCCTGGAAAGGGAAGTTTTGGAGAGCATATTATACGTGTTGTTCAGGAACAGGCATTTGATCGCCTTAAAGGCCCTCTCAAGTTGATATCTGCACATGAAGTTCCACCCCCAATGGCCCAGACACTCGAGCTTGAGAATCTCCCGAATGCAGCAAAAATCGTAAAGAGTATTAGAGATATTCTTGCTCTATGAGCACAACTCCGTAGTAGTCTATTAAAGAGGAATTTTGGATGAAACTGGTACATTTTGGAGCAGGAGGGATTGGCAGGTCCTTTATAGGTCAGCTGTTTTCAAGAGCAGGCTGGGAGATTGTCTTCGTAGACATAGACAAAAACATTGTTAATGAGCTCAACAGAAGGGGGAGGTATACAGTAAAGATAAGGGATAAAAAGAAAGAGTCGATAGTTGTCAAGAATGTGAGGGGAGTCCAGGCTCAGGATTCAAAAAAGGTAAGAGACGAGATTACTGAGGCAGACCTCCTGTCAACCGCAGTCGGAAAGACAGCAGTTCCTTCCATTGTTAAGACAATTGCTGAAGGAATAATAAAAAGAAGAGAGCTGAATCCCTTGAAACCAATCGATATCATCATATGTGAAAATATGATAAACGCAGCGTCTTTTTTCAGGAAATCTCTTGCCTCATATCTCCCTGAGAATTTTCCCATAGATGAATTTATTGGTTTGGTGGAGACATCAATAAGTAAGATGGTCCCGATCATGAGCAGCAGGGAGCGAAAAAAAGACCCGCTCCTTGTCTATGCTGAAGCATACAACACACTCATAGTGGATGAGCGAGGATTTAAGGGAAATTTCCCTCGCATTCCAGGAATTGAAGCAAAACAGAACATGAAAGCATGGGTTGATAAAAAGCTTTACATTCACAATCTGGGGCATGCGGTTTTATCCTATACCTCTTTTGTCTTTTTTCCTCATTATAAATATGTATGGGAGGCTGTCTCAGACTCTAAACTTCATAGAATCACAAAAGAGGCCATGTGGGAGGCAGGCCGTGCACTGCTTGCTGAGTATCCTGATGAGTTCAGGAGCAGTGACATAGAGAAAGATATTGATGATCTGCTTCTAAGGTTCGGAAACAGGGTGTTGGGTGATACGCTCTACAGGGCTGGAAAGGATCTGTACAGGAAACTCGGATCGGATGATCGACTCATAGGTGCTATTAAACTCTGCCTTAAACACTTGGTTTCTGTGGATAATATTTGCCTTGGGATTGCATGTGCACTTTTTTTCAAGGCTGTTGACGAAAACGGCAATATGTTCGAACAGGACCTGATGTTTCATAAGAAAGAAGTCTCAAGAGGGGTTGATCATGTTTTAAGTCATGTCTGTAATATTAAAGACAAAGATGTGGTAGATAATGTGAAAAGATACTACTCTGAATTAACAAAAGAAGAAAGAGATATTGATGAAATTATGCAGTCTGGACATTCGAGTAAAAAATACACCGGTAACTAGTTGGTCGCTGGTGTCTCTTGTAATATTTGAGGATACCCCAATAAATACCAGCTCACGAATTGGTAACGTATAAAAATCAGATTTTATTATAAATACAAATATATTTAATCATTTTACATATAAGCATGAGAAGAAAGAACCAATTCTGTAGTTGGTGTTTTCTTCACCAACTACTAATTAGTTTTTAATTACTTCTACCCCAAATGATTTATAGTTTTATCAAGAAATATCTCGATTAATGCTTAAATTATTCAATAAAAACTAATTAGCGTTCTTTTTACCAATCTGTGAAGCTTTTTCGGTTGCAGCCCTTACTGCATTCATGATTAAGGCCTTAAAACCGCTCTCTTCAAGCTTGAGCAGTCCTTCTATTGCTGTTCCGCCTGGACTCGTTACCATCTCCTTTGCCACTGCAGGATGAAGGTTGTATTCTTTTAAAAAGTATGCAGAGCCGAATACGGTTTCGAGAGCGATCCTGTATGATTTTTCTCTTGATATTCCCATAAGCACACCGCTGTCTGTGAGTGCTTCAATCATGAGGAAAACAAATGCAGGGCCACTGCCTGAAAAGCCTGTGATAGTATCGAGATGCTCCTCTTCGAGCTCGATAACCCACCCTATGCTCTCCATTATCTCTATTGCTAATCGTCGTTTTGCTTCTGAAAGAGCATTGCTATAACACATAGCACAGACGGATTTTCCCACTCGTGCTGCTATGTTCGGCATCGTACGGACTATTTGGCTGGTTTTAGTTATATAGCGCTCCATTACTTTTAGTGTGATACCTGCTGCAACAGAAATAATAAGATGTTTCCCATTTATAAATGGATTGATACCTGTGAATACCTGCCGTATGTTTTGCGGTTTCACTGCAACAATTATCGTACCACAGGCCTCGATAGTGCTGTCTATGTTTCCCTTCACCATGATATTGTACTGTTCCTCAAGCTGTTTTCTTTTCGATTCATCGGTCTCTATGAGAAGGATATTTTGCATATCCTTCCCCTTTTTCATCAAACCATCGATGATGGCGCTTCCCATATTACCGCCACCAATAATAGAGATCTCACAGTTTTTCATAGTACTCTCCGTTGGATGTTCACAATAAAGTGTGTAATGTAGTACATATTCATGGGGTAGACAACTGGAAATGCTAAGTGTGTTCAGATTTTGACTTTATCGAGTTGGAGTTTGAAGGCATCTCTCAGGTTTTTGAATCCTGCGAGTGTCTTCTCGATCTGTTCATCTGTATGCGCTGCCGTGGGTATGAGTCTGAGCAGGATCACCGTTTTAGGAACAACCGGATACATGACACCTGAAACAAAAACCCGCTGCTCGTCCCTCATATAGGCGACAATCTTTTTTGCAACCTGTGGTTCGGCGGGAACATACACAGGGGTGACAGGGGATTGGGTGTTGCCGAGCGAGAAGCCAAGCTCTCGCAACCCTTTCTGGAGCTTTGTGGCAACTTCCCAGAGACGTTTTCTGATTCCAGGATTCTGTTCTATGACATCGAGTGTTTTGTTTATAATTTTTACGTACAGCATGGGAAGGCTTTTGGCAAATATATGGGTTCTGGCATTGTAAATAATGTATCGGATAACATCTTCATCACCAGCAGTAAAACCTCCGATTGCAGCGAACGATTTTGCAAAGGTGCTGAAATACACATCAACCCTGTCCATAACGTCAAAATGCTCGGATGTTCCCTTTCCATTTGGTCCCATAACGCCGCATCCATGCGCATCATCCAGAAAGAGGCGGGCACCATGCTTTTCCTTGATGTCGCAGATATCCGGGAGGTTTGCGAGGTCGCCTCGCATACCGAAAACGCCCTCTGTGACTATCAAAACGCCACCTGCATTCTTTTCCATTGCTGCATGAACCTGCTTGTCCAGGTCCTCCATATCATTGTGCTTGTAGAATCGAAACTTGCCGCTTGCGAGGAAGGTTCCATCTATCATTGAAGCATGTGAGAGTTTATCGACCACAATGGTATCGCTTCTGTGAACGAGTGCTGAAAGGGTGCCGAGTACTCCAAGATACCCGTAGTTGAAAAGAATGGAAGCTTTTTTGTTTTGATATTTAGCAAGTCTTTCCTCAAGTGCTTCATGCTCTACAGTGTTACCGGTGAGCATTCGTGAGCCCATGGGAGCTGAAGCACTGTACTCTTTGCATGCTTCGAGAGAAACTTTCTTGATCTCTTCATTCCCTGCAAGTCCGAGATAATTGTTTATGGACCACATTATCATCTTCTTGCCGTTGAAGACCATTTCAGTTCCTGGCTTTGTAGAGAGAAGGGGCCTTGTCCAGTATTTATCATTAACCGTTCGGAAAATACCGAGGTAACCACCTTCCTTGTAGCACTTTTCAAATATATCCATGGTCCTCCCCTTGATTCTGTAGGTGCGCTCCTATATTAATCGGTCATTCTCGATGTTGTCAAGAAAAATATGGAATCAGACAATCGGGCTCTATTGAGTGGTTCAGATGAGATAATGGCTTGACAAATTACACTGTACTGCTATGCTTGAAAATGACGGGTTCACAAGTCAACAACGTGATATCTTTTGTGTCAGGAATTTATTGCCATGAAAATTGCGGTTGTAGGGTGTGGTGGAATAGGAGGGGTTGTTTGTGCTGTTCTGGCTTCGAGGAAAGCAGATGTTGTATGCATCGAAGCTAATGAGGAGGCTTCAGAAAAGATTAATCGAAATGGTCTGAAGCTAAAAGGGAAAAAGGGAAAATATAACGAAAAGATAACAGCCAATGCAGGATTTTCTCCTGGTCTGGGAAAATTCGATGTTATAGCGATTGCAGTAAAGAGCGGTGCACTTCGTTCTGTATTCTCACAGGCAAAGGATTACCTTTCTGAAAACGGATTCATTCTGACACTTTCAAACGGACTGGAAATAATTAATATAGCAAAGGAATTCCCCTCAGTGAAGGTAGCAGGAGGAGCAGTAGAATACAATTCAATAATGAAAGAATATGGAAAATACCATGTTACCGCAAATGGAGGGATAGTAATCGGGAGCCTGCAGGGAGTCGGAGATAAGGGACTTCAAGAGGTAAAGAGTTTATTTGGGAAAAAGATCAAGATCTCCATAACTGAGAATATTATTGGGGTATTGTGGTCCAAGCTTCTCATAGTGTGCGGTGTGACCGGACTCGGAGGGATTTCAGCTCTTCGCACTGGAAAGCTTCTGCGCAGCAGAACAGCCAGAAAACTTTTCTATAAGATAGTGGCAGAGGGTAGGGAGGTTGCTGAAAGATTAAAAGTGCAGCTAGAACCATTCGGCAGATTTCATCCTGACAAATTTGCAGATGCTGAAGGAAGCAACCCTCTTTTTATCCGATGGCTCAAGTTAATGATAACTGGTATAAAACGTGGGAAAATAGTATCAAATATCCAGATCGATCTGCAAAGGGGCAGAAAGACTGAGGTCGACTGGCTGAACGGTGCTGTGGTGAGCATAGGTGCGAAGGTCGGAGTTGAAACGCCTGTCAACAGAGAAATCGTAAGAATGGTAAAGGAGATAGAGAAGCATAAGAGAGAGATGTCACCGGACAATCTGCACGAGATCTGGGAAAAGACGGGGAATGAATAAAATCTTATAAAAGGCTGCAGGATGGCATGGCAGATCGTCATTGAGTTTGCAATACTGAGCGTCTCACTTCTCATAGCAACCCTTCTCAGGGCAAACATAAGGTTTCTGCAGCGTTTTCTCGTTCCGAATGCAATCACTGCAGGCTTCATAGGTCTTGGGCTGATATATCTCCTCGAAAAAGTGTTTCCGGAAATAATGCCTAGCAGAGAGATTCTCGTGAACATCGATAACCACCTTCTTGCAATAACCTTTATCTCAATTGCTTTCAAAAAAAGGGAGCGCTACATATCAAAAAATTCACTCGCAACAGCTTTCCATCTCACAATGGGGTATGCCCTAGAAGGTTTTATAGGCTACTCCATCACACTGATACTGATGTTTACTCTGTTACCCAACCTATTCCCCACCTTTGGTATGCTCTTTGCCATTGGTTTCGGCCAGTCTTCGGGCCAGGCTTATGCACTGGGGTTGCAGTGGGAGGCTCTGGGATTTGTAAACGGGAGCACTGTTGGGCTCACTTTTGGCGCCATAGGGTTCCTATGGGCATGCTTTGTTGGCGTCCCATTCCTCAACTGGGGGATCAAGAAGGGTTATTTAAAGGGAGTAGAAAAGAGGATGCTCGAAAACAGGGGTTTTTTAGGCCGAGGAGCAGAAAAACCTCATACAGGAAAAGGCACTACACACCAGGATGTGATTGCTTCGGGTACCTTTCACCTTGCATTTATAGGATTTATTTATCTGATTGACTTCTTTTTTATAAAATTCCTAGTGTGGATTCTGGGGAATATCGGCGGAGAATTTGCCACTCAATTCGGTAACATACTCTGGGCCTACCATGCTTTTTTTGCAACCCTCTTTGCCCTGCTTGCAGGAAAGCTCCTCGATCGTTTTAACTGCCACCATATTCTCGATAACAACACACTTACAAGCATTGGTGCGTCATCTGTTGATTTTCTTGTTGCAGCAGCAATCATGGCAATCGAGCTCGCATTTATAGTTCAATATATAGCCCCGATTCTCATTATTTGTGTGATCGGCGGAGTGCTTGTCATGGTCATGGTGATTTTTCTGGCCAGAAGGAGCTTTCACGATTATTTCTTCGAGAGGGTGATTTCAATCTTCGGGCTATTGACAGGAACTGTGAGCACTGGACTGGCACTCCTCCGCGTGATCGATCCGGAATACAAAACCCCTGCAGCAAGCGACCTTGTGCTGGGTAGCGGTTTTTCACTCTTCATAGGGTTTCCCCTTCTATTCCTCATTAATATTCCAGCCCTGAACAGGACGGCAAAGGTCCTCCTGCTGACAGATGTTGGTATCGTAGGATATATGATTATTCTCGTTGTCCTGATGGTTTTGCTGAAGCTTTTGAGGAAGAAGAGCTATTAGCTGGGAGTAAAAAGATGACAGTAAAGGCTGTCATATTGCAGCGACCAGCACACAGCATCCAGCTCATAGTTGCAGGATTAATGACGTGCCCATTATTGTTGTTGAAAACCGATAGCTAATAGCAATTTCAGGGTACTATATACTGATATAAAGTCAATAAACTTGATTAAATATAATAAAAAGGTATTGACATGGAAGTTTAGGTTTTTATATTAAAGCCTATCTTGATTTTGTGTTTTATCCTCTAGGTTTTAGTGCTAATATTTAATATTTAAGGAGGGAAATTATTATGCCTGAAAAAAAGAAGAAGCCTGAAGAAACAAAAAAGGTATCTAGAAGAGAGTTTCTCGGTACTTCGTTGAAAGCTGGCGCCGGAATTGCGGCTGCTTCTGTTGCATCGAAGTTTCTGAGAAGCGATAAGTACAGCCCGCATTCAATATTCGCAAGCGGAGAGAAAAAACTCGAATATACACCCAAAGCCGGGCTTGCTCCCGGGATGATTGGAGGGCCCGCAGGTTTTGAAGGTGCTGAACGGTATCAGTACAGCGGTGATGAGGCAGCAGGAAGGGCCGTGGAAGGTCTTCGAAAACTCAAGGCAGAGGGTGATGCCCCTGATAAGTTCGTGGTAATGGTCCCGCCAGGGGCTGTCGGACACTGGGAAAGCCCGTTTCCTGAAGGTGCTCCGCAGGCTAAACAGGTATTTGCCGAAGAAACCGGCATAGAGATTGAGGTGGTCGATACAGTGGAAACAGAGCAGACCACCAAGCTCATTCAGGATTATCAGACCGGAGCACGTGCATATGATGTCTACTCATACTGGTCGGATGAAACACAGGATTTAGCTGCTGCAGGCGCTCTTTTGAATCTGGATGAGTTTGCAGACAAATATAAGCCAGACTGGAACGATCCCCAATGGGGAAATGTTGGTGGAGATGTTACCACAACTGCAACATCAAAGTTCCTCGGTAGTGTGTACAGTGTAGTTATGGACGGGGACTATCAGCTCTGGGTCTACAGAAAAGATTTGTTTGAGGATCCCAAGGAACAGAGAGCATTCAAGGATCAATATGGATGGGAACTGCAGTGGCCTGAAACATGGGAGCAGCTTGACCAGATATCAAAGTTCTTCCATAGACCGGACCAGGGACTGATAGGATGCACAGACCTCAGAAATCAGTACTGGGGCTTCTCCAACTGGTTCCAGCGCTACACTTCTTTCGATAATCCCAACCAGTTCTACTGGGATGACGACATGAACCCGCTTATTAACTCAGACGCGGGTATTCAGGCAACCAAGGAGCATGTGGATTCACTGGCCTGGCACCACAAGGATGCCATATCCTGGGGTTGGCCGCAGCAATATGCGAACATGGCCGAAGCTGCTGCTGCCATTACCTGCGCATACCCGAACATGCCCAAGTTCCTGGATGCCCCAACATCTCCTGACTGGCTGGGTGTGGAGAGCAAGGTATATCAAAAACTCAGGTCTGGTGTGTCACCCGGACGTGTCCATAATGGTGTGCTTGTGAGAAGAACCGTGTGGTGGCCGAGCATCGGACATGGAGTTGCATCTAATGGAAGGTATACAGAAGCCGCATATCTGCTACTTCAGTGGGCTTCATCAGGAAAGGTCAGCACATGGCTCGTTGCAAATCCTGCCGGGTACTACGATCCCTGGAAAGTTCCTCACTTCAAGGATCCCTTTGTTATAGGATCATACAAAGACTGGCACATCAAGACCTACGAGGAATCAATTAAGCGTTCCTCTCCGCCGATAATTCTTCCTGGGGTTATAGAATATAGAACAGCAATTGACACTGTTTTACAGCAGGCACTTGCTGGTCAGAAGACGCCAAGGCAGGCGATGAAGGACTGTGCGGATGAGTGGAACAAAATCACTGACCGCAAAGGCAGGGACAAGCAGATTGAAGCAGTAAGGGCAACGAGGTCTGCTTGGTCGACAGTTGTCGACAGACCAACAATATAGGCTTGAGCTTTTATAAAAAAGGCAGTTTGAATGAGCAGAAGGGGCCTTGTTCTTATAAAAAATGGAAAGACCCCTTCTTCATTCAGTTTATTTGATTTACTTCATCAATCTTTCTTTTTCTGAAGGTCTTTAGATGTTAATTTTACCCTTCTTATAGGGTAAGTACAGATCGATTGGTCATAGAATTAATACCTATATTAAAGTAGATTCATTGTATTAGTATTTCTTTCGAAGAAATGGAGGATAAAAACTTGCTAAAGAAGGAAATAAAACTGGGGGAAAGTGGGGTAAAAGAATCGGTGAGATTTGGCTTTATTCTTGTTCTTCCAGCTCTTATCATGCTGCTCTTCATAGTCATATTTCCACTTTTAGCCTCGATCTATTTGAGCCTGTCAGAATGGTCACCACTGACTGGAGGCGGAACATTCTGGTATGAAGCATATAAGTTCTGGGGATGGTTAGCGAATTACTGGAACATATTGAGGGATGCTGACTTTCTCATGGCTATACTGAGAACCTTTATAATAGTTATTGTTGTGGTGCCGATTGAGTTCTTCATCGGCCTTGGACTGGCCTTTCTCTTCAGAGAAAATTTTTTTGGGAAGAAGGTTTTTCACAGTATAATTCTCATGCCAATGATGATTGTTCCTGCTGTCGCAGGATTTGTCTTTTATATGCTGTTTCAAGCTCAGGGTCCTGTGAATTCGGTGCTTTCAGGAATAGCATTCAGGGAAGTTTCTATTCTATGGTTGCAGAATAATGTTACGGCTATGATTGCGATTATGATTGCCGACATATGGCAGTGGTCACCCTTCATGTTTCTTATCCTCCTTTCAGGATTGATGTCACTTCCGGAGGATCAGATAAATGCTGCAGTCATACTTGGTGCATCGAAATGGCAGCGATTCAGAATGGTTCTTTTTCCTCTCATGAAACCGGTAATTGTTATCGCACTCATATTTCGCGGTATGGAGGCTGTAAAGATATTCGATGCTATATGGCTCATGACAACCGGTGGACCTGGTACGGCAACTGAGTCTATATCGGTTTACATGTATAAGCACGGGTTCAAGCACCTGAGATGGTCGTGGGTTGCTGCAGGAGGTATTATTATTCTTATCATTATCACACTTATATCGATGCAGGCACTGAAACCGATCAGAGAGCAAGAAGAAAAGGAAGCATGATTGTAAACTGCACTATTCCTTAAAGCTGGAGGATATTGTTACTATGGAACAGAAATTATATGTAAGGGTACTGAAGTTTTTATTGATCGTTGTGGTAACCATACTCTTCTTTTTCCCGATTTACTGGATATTTACTATGGCTTTCAAGCCGTTTCCGGAATGGACTGCCGCTGCAGGAAAGATATACTGGTTTCCAAATAATCCGACTATAAACAACTTCAGAGCCTTGTTCGCAAAGAAACTCGAAATGAGCCCTATTGCGGGAACTGCAGTGAGGCCGATTGTTAACAGCCTGACTGTTAGCATTATCGGAACCGGTATTGCCATGGTTGTAGGCATAT
This sequence comes from Spirochaetota bacterium, assembly GCA_020342115.1. Lineage (GTDB taxonomy): Bacteria > Spirochaetota > B62-G9 > B62-G9 > DRHN01. The sequence goes on along the minus strand of CP070841.1, from coordinate 2,812,029 downwards.
TTGCGGCGTACGGTATTTCACGCTATAAGGCAGGAGGAAATCTTCCATTCATGCTGCTGCAGCTAAGAATGTTTCCACCCATTGCGATTATCATCCCAATAATGATCATGTGGGCTTTCTTACGTATGATCGATACATGGTACGGGCTGGTTATCATATACGGAGTAGTTACGCTACCCTTCTCGGTCTGGCTCATGAAGACCT
>CP070841.1:2799606-2811725 GCA_020342115.1 Spirochaetota bacterium | reverse complement strand
ATAGGCTGATCAATGGAAAAGATATGAAAAAGTGTTATATTTAAACTAGTTTAAATTTTTAATGTAAAAATATAACAAGATTAATAACAATTATTCTTATACAAAAGATAATGAATCAGGAAAAAATTGACATAGAATTTTTTAAAATCAATCTTGGATACTATCTGATCAAATCTCCTGAATGCGATCTTCAGTGGATTAAAAATATACTGCGCAATTCATCGTTGTCACCTGCAGATCTTAAAAGTTTACTCTATGAAATGGAAAATTTTGGGGATAGTAAGAGATACCGAAAAATAATGAAAGCATGCGCTGATGCTAATTTTAACTGTGCAGCTATTGAGGAAAGATAAGATAACTACTTAAAAATCCATTAATTTTAATAAAGAATGTTTATGCATATAGTTGGTAAGTTTTTTTCTCAGTAGTTCAGGATTTATGAAAAAAAAGGGATAATCACGTTCAGGAATGGAATTTATAAAGAAAGTAGCACTTAAAACGAGATACAGCGGAGGGTCTTGCTGGTAAAACCGCTCCAGAATACGATCATTAACCCACTCATAATTGGCTCCTCCCACCCCATGGAGAAAGATTTCAGATTTGTGCAAGCGAAGGAAAAGAGTGAGGGGAGATGCTTTTGGGAAAATAGTGTATTTACTGAGATCAGAAGGAATGACATCACGCTTTTTTAACTGCGATCTCTTCCCATTGTTAACAATCCAGAAAGGAAGTTCGTCATCGTACAATTTCGGGAATGGGTAATTCCTATAACGGAAGCGATACTCCTGTCGGAATTGATCTAGACTTTCATTATAAATCGAGCGGAATCTCTTATCGTCATGGTAGATGCCTAGAAAGAACTCACGGAATGATTCTTCTTTTATAAGATCAGAAAGATAAGTATAGTTGCTCTGGATATTGTTGTAGCTGATAAAACTCTCTGCAAGCTGCTCTCTGAGACTTTTAATTTTTTCAACGCTCCCTAATATTTCTCTATATCTTTTAAGATTCTGAAGTACCTCTTCATAATTTTTACCAATACCCACCCTGATCTGGTTTTCGACTTTCTGGAATAACAAGTCAAAATTTTCTTTTAAAAGCGGTTTCATATTACAAAGGGTGTTACCGCTACTGATGATATCAAATACGACTGTTTCTGCCTGATTGCTCGGTACCCTCAACTGAAGATTGGTACGATCTGTATCCATGAAAATCAAGCTCTTTTCTTTACACTTAAGTAGGTCAATGAAGAGAAAGCGGATACTGATTCCTGGATGAAAAAATGATAACTGATGGCATGTGCATACTGTTTTACCTTTAAGAAGGGATTTTTGAAACTCAGATAGCTGAGGCAGGAACAGGATGTCTCCATTTTCAGATGGGGTTTTGAGGAGCTTTTTTTTCATATTCTATGTAAGTTGTAGGGTATAGGTGATGAAGTATGTAACCTGCTTTGCTTTTATATATTGTCTTTACGATAAAAACATTGCTGGATCTGATACACTGAGCGCCTCATTACAGAAAAATGGCTCAGCATACTGTTTTTTAATTAAAGCACCGTAATATCTATCCCTCGCTTCAACCCATTCGAATACTGACCGGTTTTTAGGATTATCGATAAATTGCGACCTATAGCATTGCATGGTCATTGTTTTATTTCTGTAGTGAGCTGAGATATCTATAAGGAAGCTCATCGATGGGATTTTTCTGAGATGAGAGCAGGAATAGTAAAAAAGATATTCCGAATACCACGGTTCGCCTTCCAGAGAAATCTTTGTATACTTCGTATAAAAACGAGCTCCCTCAGATATTGACGCTGCTGATTTATGATCTGGATGTGCATCTTCTGGATAGGGGCAGAATATGATATCCGGTTTTATCAGCCGTATTTTACCGGCAAGAAGAAGACGAGCTTCTTTTGAATCAAACAGATATCTGTTGGGAAGGTCTAGGTTTAACCTTTCATCTACTCCAAGGATTTTTGTTGCCTCTCGGGTTTCTTTTTTTCTTTTATCTTTGCTCCCGTAAGGGGTTGGTTCGCCTGAAGTCATATCGATGATCGCTACATAGTGTTTCTTCTCCTTCAGAGTGAGTATTGTTCCTCCCATACCAAGCTCGGCATCATCAGGATGAGGGCTTACAATAAGAAAACGTTTTATACCTGAAGAATTTATTTGCATATTGATATTCAGATTAGAAAGACTCTAATTCTGCAAACCTTTGAATGACAATTCATTACTACGCTTGTTGTAAGTCTATTAAGAATCATCAATAGGAGTGTACTGTACTTTTCTCTTTCTGCTCTTTTTCAAACTCCATGAGTTTATTTTTGAGGATATTTTTATAGTAATCATACCGCTTTGATGGATCATTTAATCCATCATGAAAGGTTCGAGATCTATCAATGTAAATCAAATCTACCGGTAATTCACAAAAGCAAGCTTCGTGTTGCACCAATTCAACAAGTATTTCAAGACAGCTTCCATAGCTTTGCTCGTTTAATCGTACATTTGTTAAAAAACTTGTTCTATACCCCCTAAAACCGCAGAAAGGGTCGGAAAAGTCTACCTGAAAATAACGCCTCAATAGTCCGGATATATAACGATTAATTATATACCTTATAATTGGAGTAGATAAAGGGTAGTTTATTTTTCTGTATCTAGTACCGAGTACTACTTCGTATCTATCTAACGCATCTACAAATCTTGATATATCTTCGGGTCGATGCTGCAGGTCAGCATCTAGCGTCACAACTTTTTCATAATCATGGTTTATAGCGTAACTAAACCCAGAATTAAGTGCAGCGCCATAGCCCATTCTTGATGTATGAGAGATTATACTTACATTGCATGCGATCATATTGCGGCATAATTTCTTTAAAATTCTTTCACTACCATCGGTAGAGCCATCGTTGATAAATAGTATATCCCAGGGGCAGCTCTCATTTAATTTTTCGGAGAACACCTTCAGAGTATGCCTTTCATTGTAAACTGGCGAGATAACCAGGGTGTCACTGCCCATTAGATTATTTCCTGAGAATACTTCATATTATGTAGTAATAATAAAAAATAAAACAGTGCATGATAAAAAGCAACTCAATCAAGCATTACTGCGAAAAAGTATTTTATACGCTCAATGTTCAATTGCAAAGATTGAATTAGGATCAAGGAAAAATGGAGGTACTATTGCTGGAATATTTGATAGTGGAAGAACCTCCTCTGGAAGCTGAATTCCAAGAACCTCCTGCATAAAGCTCCTTCTTGATGAGACTGTAGTTTGTTTGATTTTTTTATTTTAAAGCCTTTCAATGAAGTTCTCTCTGACCTTATATCAGTGAGCAGGAATGTGTCAAGCTATTTTCTTTGGTCCTCTGTTATGGATTATTGAAAAGAGATACAATAATATCATGATATAGGGTCATCTGAATTGCTAAAAATACAGGATTGGTATATATTGTGTACATTATTTAAAGCAAGAGAATGCTTTTATGACAATAATAATGGATTTCAGAAAATATGATGGAGTTGTTGGCGGTGTAGAGCAGGGAATAATCCAGATTACCAGGTACCTCGCAATAAATGGCCATACGGTTTTATTAATGTGTAAGGAGAAAAGATTTGATGACGTAAAAGGGCTTTTCTCAAAAAGTGAGAACATTGAATTCAAACCACTCGATGTTGATACGCATGTCATTAATAAAACAAACAGGATGATCGATTCATCGACATTGCAGGAAATAGCAAAAAAAGAAGATGCAGATGTAATACATTTTCCCTACAACTGGAGCTTTCCTGCCAAAAAGGCAGTGCCAACTGTGCTCACTGTTCATGATGTAATCCCTTTCACATATCGTGAGGCACAAAGTTTGCTATTTAATATTTTCAAGTATAAAAAAGGAATCCGAAATGCATGCCAGATGAATGACATAATTGTTACTGTATCCGAATTCTCAAGACAGGACATCGCTGAGAAGGTCGGTGTTCCTCTACAAAAGATTCGGGTTATTTATAACGGGCTCAGAGAACCGAATCCTTCTAATAGGAAAGTTGAGATGAGTCTTAGAGAAAGATATGCTCTAGAAGACAGGTTCATCCTTAATGTGGGGGGAATTCATGAAAGGAAAAACATAGTTCGCCTGATTCATGCATATGCAATGTTGATAGATAAGACAAAATATTCTGGTAAACTGGTTATCACTGGGAAAGCATCTGGCGGAACATATCAGGAGAAGATGAGGAAACGATGTGACAGAGCGATATCTGAAACAGGGATAGATGGTAGGGTCGTATTCACAGACTATATACCTGAGAAGGAAATCGACGAGCTTTTCCGAATGGCCGATCTTTTGATATATCCTTCTCTCTATGAAGGATTTGGTATACCTGTAGTAGAAGCTATGAAGGTTCATTTACCAGTCATTACCTCGAATATCACTGCACTACCTGAAGTCTCTGGAGGATCGGCTCTTTTGGTTGACCCCGAAGATTGCAGCGATATGGCTTCCAAAATGTTAGAGCTATTACATACGAATGATCTCAGGCAGAAATTAATTGAAACTGGCTATGAGCATTCAAAAAAGTTCACCTGGGATAAAACCTCAGAGGAGTATCTGGCCCTTTATCGTGAGATAGCTGGAGATTAGCGCTGTATACAGCGTTAAAGAAATTGAGCGTATAACAAGAGATGAATTATGGCTAATGCATTAAATCAAAAAGAAAGACTGAAGTTAGCTTTAAATAGGGAAGAACCAGACCGTGTTCCAATTGGTGAAATGATAATAGACCAAAAAGTTATTGATGGCTTTGGTAAAGGATATAAAGATGTTGTGGATTTTGCTTTTGGTGAAGGATTGGATATGGTTGGCACAGTCGCTAAATTTGATGTAGTGAAAGAATTTCCAGATGGTAGTTATATTGATGAATGGGGATGTACATATCAATCGAGTCAAGACTTTACAGACCATCCAATCCGTGGAGCTATTAACAGCATAGCAGACCTAGAAAGAATTGAACTTCCGGATCCAGATGCTCCACATAGGCTCGGAGGTTTAGAGTATTTAATTAAAAAATCAAATGGTAAACTTGCAATAAATTTTCATAGCAGAGTTACATTTATGTGGTCAGCTTTTCTTATGGGTATAGAGAACTTACTTATGTATATGCTTCTAAAACCTGAATTTGTTCATCAGGTACTAAAAAAGGTAGCTGACATAAACATCAGAATAATAAGAAGAGCGGTTAGGGCTGGTGCAGATACTATAACCATAGGAGATGACTATTGTGGTAATAGAGGCCCCTTTATGAGCCCTGAGATGTTTAGAGAATTCATTTTCCCACATTTGAAAAGAGCTGTTTCAGCGATTCATGAAGAAGGTGGGGTGTGTATAAAGCATACCGATGGAAATATCTGGCCAATACTGGATCAGCTTGTTGAAGCAGGGATTGATGGTATTAATCCAATTGATCCACTTGGAGGTATGGACATAGGTGATGTCAAGCAAAAATATGGCAATCAAATTTGTATAATGGGTAATATTGATTGCACCTATTTACTTTGTGAAGGTACTGAAAGAGAAATGAAGATTGCAGTAAAAGATTGCATTAAAAAAGGGGCTAAAGGAGGAGGCCTCATTATTTCTTCGAGCAATAGCATACACTCAGGGGTAAATCCGAAAAATTATTCCAGTATGATAGAAGCTGTACATAGGTATGGTAAATATCCGATTACTATATAGCTGAGATATCTGGAGCTCAGAGCGGCACAGAAGCTTTAAAAAGCTGTGCGGCTCCTGTGATGGTATACTGAGTTACCGAAGCCGGTATGAGAATTGAATCCCCTTTTGAAACCTCATGTTTAGTGTTTTCTCTGATATCATTTATTATACAATTTCCTTCAATACATATGATGATTTCAGCACTTCTTGTTTCATCACTCGAATAATCATTATTCTTATTTACGTGTATTCTCGAGAGCCTGAACTCCTGAGCAGGAGAATCATATATCATTTCTCCATTCGGCATAGTTATCTCAGGAATTTTCTTGAATGTCGTTGAGGAGTAATCGAGTATCCTTAGAAGTTCTGGTACATCTACATTCTTTTCTGTGAGTCCTCCTCTTAGTACGTTGTCGGAGTTGGCCATGAGCTCTATTCCCACTCCTTCAAGGTATGCATGCAGAACACCCGCCCTGGTAAACATAGCATCTCCCGGATTGAGGCATTCCAGGTTCAGTATAATTGGGGAAAGAACCCCTATGTCTCCAGGATATTTCTCGTTCAGTCTAAGTATCCATCTCGAAACAATCTCAATTTCAGTTGTGCTCTTTTTACCTGCTTTTTCTGCCCATCTGACAGCTTCACCGACTAACTTTTCTTTCTTGTTTGCTGGGAGATTCATTAAGGATTCAAAGAAATCTTTCAGCCCATGTGTATCAGGTCTTTTGTGAAATGCATCTATCTCCTGACTCATACTTTGAAGATCAACCAGATTGAGAATATTGAGCATCTTGCCGATTGGCCTGAAACCGCTCATTGCCCAGAACGGAGTTAGTGCAGAAATAATTTCCGGTTTGTGGTTCTGATCTTTGTAGCTTCTTTTATAGGCATCTAAAGGTATATTTTCTCTGTTCTCTCTTTGAAAACCATCTTTGGCCTGCCGAGCAGTGGGATGAGCCTGTATAGACAAGGGTTCACCAGCAGCCAAAACCTTGAAAAGAAAGGGTAATGATTCAGAAAACTTCCTGGCTGTTGCGTTACCGAGAATTGCCGAAGGGTTTTTCTTGATAAGCTCAATCAAAGTTATGTACTCATTTTCTAAGAGCACCTCTGAAGGAGCTTTGGGATGAGCTCCCATCCATAATTCTGCCTGAGGTTTTGGAGAGGGTGCTGGGTTACCCATAAGCTCGGCAATAGCTGTTTTTGACCCCCATGTATATTCCTGAATTTTGTTTTTGAGCTTTACGATTCCAACCATGAAAATAATCTCTAATTCAATTATCTTCTCACTCTTGATGAGCACATATCTTTTTTCGTTAGAAACTCATCAAAAGAGTATCGATGTCTGTAATTGCAAGCCCAATAGATTCATCGGCTGCACCGTAATAGATATACACCCTGTTGTTCAGCTCAACAACACCGTTTGAAAATACAACATTGGGAAAAAACCCTTCAGTTTCGAACGGTTCGGTGGGGATAATCAATGGCTCTTTCGCTCGTCTTATTACCCTGTATGGTTCTTTAAGGTCGAGAAGAAGACAGAACAGCGAATAGACTGAATTATCTCCTTTGCCATGATAAATGATGAGCCAGCCTTCAGGAGTCTTGATAGGAGGAGCACCCCCTCCGATTTTCATCGATTCCCACTTTGTATCCCTTGGCCTTATCAGGCACTTATGGTTTCCCCAGTGTAGAAGATCAGGTGATTCACTGTACCATATGGAAGCCCTGCCGAATCCTGAGTTGTTCGGACGGTGCAGGGCAATGTATTTTCCTCCTACCTTTTCAGGAAATATTGCCACATCCTTGTTCTCCGGGTGGAAGATAATGCCTTTTCTTTCTAAATGTTGAAAATCATCGGTTACAGCAAGAGCAGTTGCCCATGAGTCTTCTGAAATAACTGTGAAGTTGATGTAATATCTTCCATCAATAAGAGAAGCTCTTGCATCTTCGCATCCGTATTTTTCAGATTCGCTTACCGGATATATGAAAGGATTTTCCTCAACCTTAAAAGAGATCCCATCTTTGCTTCTTGCCAGGCGTATGTGACTTATGCTGGTCAGGTAGCCCTTTCCTTTATAAATCACACCCCTTGTATCCTTCAAATGTACTTCAGGGTCATCTCTGCTGAACTCCATAATGTCAGGATAAGATTTTCCGTTTTCAAATCTATACAAAGGTGTTCTTACGTACCCGTTTATCTGCTCACACCTCTCTGCGACTCTTATCAGAAGGATGACCTCATCACGATACAGAATTGCTCCCGGATTAAGAGCCCCCACCACTTTATAACCCTCTCTCGAAGGTTTTACATCTGATGGTCTGATTATTGGATTTTTCTTATATTTTTCGATCATAGTTGTAAGATTATGGAATTATCTCCCTCCTGTTATTGCCTTGACTTCCTTCTTGATATTTTCTTTTTTAAAAACCTTTTTCCAATCCGGCTGTAAAAGCTTACCCTTTGCCCTCTCCACAGCTTTCAGCGCCCCATCAGAGAAACGAGCAGGAAATATATTGAACAGGATTCCGAGATTGATATTTATGTGTCCGAAAAGGAAATCTTTTGCTGCTGCTTCAGGAACACCCGCACTCACAGCTTCATCCATGGCCTCTTTCATTGTAAACATAAGTGTGAGGACAACTGTTTCTGCCATTGCCGGCTCCAGAATTGCCATCTGCTCAAGGGTGATTCTGTGAGCGTTCATCACAGGAGAAAAAATGAAACGAGATATATTTTCCCCGAGTTTATAATCCTCCTCAGAACCCTGAATGAGAGCACAGACAATGTTTTGTTTGGCCCTCTTACCGCCATAGAAATCTTTTTTTGCTTCAAGGTCAGTTTCGTCATTAATGACCGGTGGATGGCATGGATGAGTCACAAAGTATGCAATGTCTTTTCTCTCAGGCAGTTCTCCGCCATATGCAGCAGCTGGATCCAGAGTAATCACCAGGTTTCCAGGTTTGAGCTGAGGTACAATTTCATGTGCGATATCCCCGAGCAGCTTGTCAGGAAGAGCGAGTATAACAACATCAGTGTCTTTTATGGCTTCCTTTAAAGGAGTTACAGTAATTCCGCGCTCTTTAAGATTGGCGATTCCCTGACTGCTTATCTCGACATAGCGAACATTGTAATCAGAGTTCTTGAGGTTATCAGTGATTCTGCACCCTATTTTCCCCCCAGCACCGAGCAAAGCTATAGACTTCATTGTATTTTTCTCCAATTGATTGGTTTTGTGTGAATAGCATTATTACACCTGTTTGATTTGTCTGAAACACAGTTGAGAATATCCTGATTTCATTTGTCATAATCCGGAACAATTGAAATCTAATTTGTGAATAGTACGAAATTGTTCATATCTTTTACATATTGCTTTGATGCCTTTGTATTTGTGATCTCTAGTATTATCACTTCGAGCATCCCCCAGACCTTTACACCTCTTCGAATACATCCTGTTGTGGAAGCTCCGGCACGACCTGCCGAGATGTGCATATGCAGCACCGATTTTTCTTCATCACTCATAAATAGTGTGCCAAAACCTGTAATTTCGTGCGCATCATCCAGGCTGCGCTCCATAACAGTGATAGGTCGTGCTTTACTGTCCTCAGGGCCTACCACAAGTGTGCTATCCTCTCCACCACCTCCGCCAACAATCAGCACTACACCTGCTTTTATATGATGCTGCTCTGCAAAATTTTCGATGGTCTCGTGAATAATCTCTCCGCTTTCAAGTTTCAGTATAAAGACTCTTCCAAGTTCAGCTTGAGAGTATCGCATGGTGTACTCCTTTTAATTGTATGTACTATTATTTATTTACGGCATTCAATCATCGGTAAATTTGTTTTTCTAATATTAGTATTCATGAGTATTTGGGTCAATGCAATTTCTTATATCATAAGGGAACAGTCTAATAGACAGCTTTAAATAGATTTCTAATAAGAGAACTAATGATAACTTTGTTTAGACTGGATAATACCTTCAATGGAATCTATGTCAGAATCCATCTAGATAAAAAGATTATTATTTCCAGACTTGGTTACATATAATAACTGAGATTAAAGTATTCTCATAGCCTGGTTTATGAAGATCATTCTGTGAGATCCTACAGGTTATCTTATTGATTTAAAAGGTTAGGAAGTCTGTTGCTTCTCAGATGGATTAACTTACTTTGATATGGGATCGAGCTGTAAAAGGTTATAATATAAAAAAGAGTTAACAATGCGTTTCGGTGTTGTGCAGGATTTATAACATCTGTTCCTCCGACTCTAGACGGACAGCAAGATTCGCTCAGTATGGCTCATGAAGAGCAGTGTGCTAAGATCCCGGGCTTGTTGCATGTACTAGAGAATGCCGGTATTGATTATGTTGAGTTTGGCGTCGGGATGATAGTTTAGGAGAAATCTCAGGCAGAATATGAGCATTTCCTTGACAAGCTGGAAGGTGCTTCGCTTTGTCCTGAGGTTTTCAACTCATTCATACCTCCATGGATAAAGGTTGTGGATCCTGAAGTTAGTTGGGAAAGGATCGAGAGTCATGTGTATAGGACAGTTGAACGAGTGGAAAAAGCAGGAGAAGAGAGAATCATATTTATCAGTGGTGCAGCAAGATTAAGACCTGATAACTGGTCACGAGATCAGACGATGGATCAGTTAAACAACATCCTCAACCTCACGGCCGACCATTGCGAACGGTATGGGATCATACTCTGTATAGAGCCTCTCAATATAACCGAAACGAACATGATCGACCGCATAATCAGTAAAAAAAATGATAATTTACAATTTACTTGACGACTGGCCTGATGCCTTGTTAAATAGACATATTCAAAATACGAATTACATTAATATATGATCATTACGACCGGTTATTGAAATAGACCAGCCTATTGTATTACGTTAATTTATCCTGTTTCAGTTCATGTGATAAATATGTTTTAAAGAATGCAGGAGAGTTCAAGTATGGATATCTTGAAAATTGATTTACTGTTGAGGAATAGAAAGCGTTTGGGCCTTTTATGCATTTTAAAAATCTGTTTATAAAATCGTGGAAGAATTCGTTGGATCTTATAATAGAAATGAGAGGAAAGTAGTATACTACAATATCCATGAGGAGGAAAATTTGCAGATCATTCAAAGGAACAGCATAGCCGAAGTAACTCTTCCCGGAAGAGTCATTCAAAAAATTGTTGGGAAAGATGCATGTAGTAAAAGTACAAAAATGACCATGGGATTTGGACATTATGGTGCAGATATTGGGAAGATGGAGCCGCATCAGCATGCAGAAGAAATATGTTATATCGTTGATGCTGTCAAAGCATATGTCAGGTATGGACCCAGTAAAGACAATCTCACAGAAAGAGCCTCTTTGGAAAAGGGGATGACTCTCCACGTTCCGGAACTTGAATGGCATGTCTTTGAATACGATGCAGATGGCTATATAGATCTCATTTTCTTCTATGGACAGGTTGAGAATATAAGACCTGAGGAAATTAACAAATCATAATAGTATAAATTGAAACCACCTGCCAGTGTTTCTAAATGGGGTGATATTCTGTTAGTATTTAATAGATATCTTAAAAGCTTTAGAATGTTAGCAAATCCTTTATATGTGATATGAGAACAATGTTTTTCGTATACAAGTATCGATCCAGTTGAACCAATACATATACCAGAATAGATATAGTATATGAATCAGTATATCTCATCCTCCAGGTAAAAATAATCGTAAATATTCAACAAATTTGATGTCTCTCAGAGATATATAAAATAGGAAGCAACAAATTAAAACTGCTTCTTTAATTCTGTAACAATTTATACTATGACGAATTATGATATGTACATTTATTCTTCTGTTAGGAGATTAGATTATGTACCAAGAACTAATAATGAGAATATATAGATATAACATAATTTTTGATTGACATTATAAGATGTATGTAGTATGATGACTCATATTTGACATAATAATTTTATATAATTATGAATGCAGAATATTATTCATGATATCCAGAGAAAGAGTAATATAATCTATACACCATCAGGAGCCTGATCGGATATCGATGTACCATTTTTCAAAGTAATGTAAGGAGTATGATATTATGAAATTTCGTGTTGGAATAGATACTGGAGGAACTTTCACTGATTTGGTTGCAATAAACAGGGATACAGGCCAGCTCTTAGTGGCAAAGGAACGATCCACTCCTGAAAGACCCTCTGATGCTGTTGGAAAAGTGTTACAGAAAATGAATAAGCACATTCCGGAAATCTATTTTGTGATTCTTGGTACAACTATAGCGACCAATGCATTGATCCAGCGACGCGGAGCTAATGTGGCTTATATCACCACAAAGGGGTTTGAAGATATACCCTTTATCCAAAGGCTTGATAAAGAAGAAGTCTATAACCT
>CP070841.1:2755496-2799506 GCA_020342115.1 Spirochaetota bacterium | reverse complement strand
TCATCTTCCTCATCGATATCTTTCAATAGAGGCTCTGCATATCCTCTCAGAACAGGCATCTCATAAACCAGTGAGGAGTTAAACATCATATCCGCTTCCTCACCAAAGGGAAATATGTGCAGATCTTCTCCTTTTCTCACCAACGGCCACCACCCTATTGTTTCCCTGGCAGAGTAACCCCGATACCGGTTGTCTCTCACTATCCTTCTTATGAGCCTGACCATAGCTGTTGGAATTCTCGAGATCACATCTATATTGAGCTGGGTGAGTACACTGATGTAGATTTTATACTTATCTGCCCTCGATATATGAGGTGTAAGCTGCTCATTAAGTGCATGTATTCCTTCGATGATTACAACCTGATTTTTTATGAGCTTGAGGGGCTGTACAACATCCGTTCTCCTTCCCGTTTTGAACTCATATCTGGGTACATCGATCTCTTTCCCCTCAATAAGTAGCTTAAGATGTCGGTTGATCAGCTCGACATCAAGCGCATAAAGGCTCTCATAGTCTGGATTTCCACTATCATCACGCGGCATGTTTTCCCTTGGCAGATAATAATTATCCAATGAAAGCACCTGAGGATTTATGCCATTAGCAAGGAGTTGTACAGTAAGGCGTTTAGCAAATGTTGTTTTTCCTGAAGAAGTAGGGCCTGCAAGAAGAATAATTCTCCGTTTGGTCACATTTTTAGTTATGGTATCTGCAAACTGTGCAATCTTCTTCTCATGCAAGCCTTCTGTTACCCAGATCAGGTTATCTATCTTTCCCTTGATAATTAAACGGTTGAGCTTACCAGCTGAATCGACATCGAGGATCTTGCTCCATTCTCTCTGCTCAGAGTATATCTGAAAAAGCTTTCGTTGTTCAATAGACTCCGGAAGATGCTCTGGATCATGAGCCTGGGGAAATTTGAGTATAAGTCCTGGCGGGTAGTACTGAAGCGCAAAAAGCTTGAGATATCCCGTGCTCGGCACAACAGGCCCCTGAGCAAGATAGATACATTCTTTTAGCCTATAGATGATTATTTTTAATTTATCTGAATATTTGAGGAGGTAGTATCGGTCCCATGCACCAATGCTCCGAAAGATATCAAGTGCATCTTCTACCTCATATTCATACTTTTCAAAGGGTATGTCCTCATCAACCAAATTTTTCATCTGTTCTTCAATCTTTTTTACTGATTTGTCGGTTAATGTGTCATTGTTTATATGCGAGTAAAAGTATCCTTTGTTAAGTGAGTGTTCTATTTTGAGCCTTGCTCTGCTCCCCATTATATCTATGAAAGCTGCATGTAGGAGGACAGATAGGCTCTGGCTATAGATAGACAACCCCTCTTCACTATCTGTGGAGAGAAATTTTATCTTGCAGTTCCTTTTCAGCTGGTATTCGAGCCCCATTATGCGGTTGTTGTATAGAGCCCCAACCACAGGTACGTGCGGTTTTTCGACCATACTAATCTTCTCTATTATCTCGAGGAGACTAATTCCACGGGCGGTCTCTACTTTACCATGGCCCTCTACATCAATTGTTATCATCTCTTTTTCTTTCATATGCAGATTATATAATATGGGGGGCTTCGAGATGTTAAAATTTAATAGATAGATTATTAGTCGAAGCCCACTAACATAAGATTACTTTTTTTTAATCTCTTTCTTATTGGTTTAAATTGTCTTAATCCATGCATTCGCTCTAATATAGCAAACGAGGTCTTTATAATACAATCTAAAAAAATAATTATCCTCTCTTGTAACTTGGAATATATTATTTATCATGATCAGATCTACACGCGTCAAGTTTCAATTTTTAACCTTCAACAACATGAGAAATTTTATCCTGATAAATCTGATACTTCTTGCTCCAACTCTCCTTCTTCTGTACACACTTGTGAGGATGGTGCCTGTAGGAATTCATTATATCGATACTATGAACATCTCGGTGTTAGATGCGAATCCAGAGTATCGAAGGCTTGCTGTTGTTGTTATTTCTCCTGGCCGGTTAGATCGTGGTAAAAGAGGTGACCTTGTATATATTTTTGAGAGAGATGCTTTCAATAAGGTGAGAAAGAGTGTCTTTCTTGGTGACCATGCTGTTCTTGAAATAGAAGCGCTTGGCTTGAGCACTATCCCTTTTTCTAACGAACCTCTTAAGGTTAAGGATAAAAATGGCGAAGAGGTTGCAACACTCAGGATAGATAGTGTTAAGGAGGGAGCTGTAGAGGTCATATTCCATAATGACAGGACCGGACTTAGCAGGCAATCTATTGTAATCCACGCTGTCCTGATGGTTTTAAGTTTTATTGCACTTGCTGGCGCCCTTGGAGGGATAAACGATTACACCCAGCGGATTGTCTTTCATGAGCCTAAGAACCTTCGATATCTCTTTCGTGCGATTAAAAGGCATTTCTTACGATCTCTCTCGGTTTCACTATTTTTTTCAATTGTGATCGGAGCAATTGCTGCAAACGTATACTTCTATATATTCATTATATCTAGCGATATTTCTGTTTTCATTGCAGCAATAAATTTATGGATGTTTCTGTTCTTTCTCCTTGTACTGTTTTGGGTTTACCCACTTCTCGTTCTGAGCAGGGAGGAATCCATATGGAAAGTAATGAAGAAGTCTCTTTTTGTGAGCTTCGACAATTTTATGTATACCATGGAGGCGCTTGGATGGCTTATCCTGCTTTTGCTAGGATCCTTTTTTACTTTCTTTCTATTTCCAGGTTTATCTGTGGGTTTTGGTCTGATAAATACGGCACTTAAGGAAGTGTCTTCCCGATATAGCAAACTCGATGTTGCTTGACATATACTGAGTTATGTACGATACTAGACGTACACTGGCTTTCTACAACGAGCAATAATATGATAATCTTACGTTCATCCGGTATTTATTATGTTTATTATTATCTCAAATTTCCTGACTGACCTTCAGAAGATTTATATTTAGAGAGGCTGCAGGTTCTGCAGCCTTTTTTATTTATTTAGGAGGAGATCATGGTTGTTGTCATGGAGCACAATGCAAAGGAAGAGAAAATACAGAACGTAATTACACACCTCAAGGAGATGGGTTTTGATGTTCACCGTTCAGACGGTGTAAACCATACAATCTTAGGTGCAGTAGGTGACAAGACTGGTTTGGATATGCGCCAGCTTGAAGTTCTGGATGGGGTACACGAGGTGGTGAGAATATCAGAGCCTTACAAGCTCGCCTCAAGGATGTTCAAACATGAGAACACGGTTATCACTATCCGTGGAATTGAAATAGGCGGAGATGAGGTCATTGTTGCAGCCGGACCTTGTGCAGTCGAATCGAAAGAGCAGCTGATGATCATTGCAGAGGCTGTGAAGAACTCCGGAGCCAAGATCCTGAGAGGCGGTGCATTTAAACCAAGATCTTCCCCGTATAGCTTCCAGGGGCTCGGAGAGGAAGGACTGATGTTCCTTCGTGAAGCTGCAGACAAGTACGAGCTGCTGGTTATCACAGAGGTCACAGATGTAGGACAGATCCCGCTTGTGAAAAAGTATGCTGATATTCTCCAGGTGGGCGCACGCAATATGCAGAATTTCATGCTTTTGAAAGAGCTTGGAAAGATCAGAAATCCAATTTTTTTCAAGAGAGGAATGTCTTCGACTATCAGAGAGTGGCTCACTGCGAGTGAATACATACTATCGGGCGGTAATCGTGAGGTTATCCTGTGTGAAAGAGGGATACGAACATTTGAGGACTATACGCGAAATACTCTTGACATCTCAGCCGTACCTGTGATCAAAAAGCTCAGTCACCTCCCGATATTCACAGACCCATCTCATGGTACTGGGATAAGAAGCAAAGTGATTCCAATGGCCCGTGCATCTGTTGCAGCTGGTGCAGATGGGATTTTAGTTGAGGTTCATCACGATCCAGATCACGCTATGTCGGATGGAGCTCAATCCCTCTACCCTGACCAGTTTGCTAAAATGATGGCAGAGCTCAGGATCATTGCCAAAGCGGTGAAGCGCAGGATAGGCAGCTAATGGTGCAGCCGTCGGATTATTAAAAAAAGGGGTTTTCTATGAAAACTGTAACGGTTATTGGCCTTGGATTGATAGGAGGGTCTCTCGCCTATGTACTGAAAAAGAAAGGCATCAGGGTAATAGGCGTCAGCAGCGGAGAAACTTTGGAAAAGGCTCGTGGGATGGGCATCATCGATGTTGGGTTCGACTATACAGACATGGAAGAAGCCCTCAAACACAGCGGTTTCATTTTCATATGCACGCCTCTCCTTGATATAGAAAAGAGGATACCCCATGTAGTTGAATATGCCCAAAAAGGCACGGTGATAAGTGATGTGGGGAGTACAAAAGATTTGATATGCAGGGTGGCTGAGAAACATATGAAAAAAGGGATTCATTTTATTGGTGGTCATCCCATGGCGGGAAGCGAAAAAAGTGGTATAGAAAATGCGAACCCATTTCTATTCTATGATGCTGTTTGGGTATTGACACCGCTGAAGGGGACACCAAAGAAAGCGGTGAAATCACTATCAGATTTTTTAGCGCAGCTTGGCGCAAAAATTATGCTTATTTCCCCAGACCTGCATGACAAAATCGCGGCGAGTGTCAGCCATCTCCCGCAGCTACTCGCAGTGCTTCTCACCAACGAGCTTGCAGATAAAAACTCAGACCTTTTTCGGAACCTCGCAGCAGGAGGATTCAGAGATATGACACGAATAGCATCCTCAAGCTACGGAATCTGGCGGGATATACTTCTGACCAATATCGACGGGATCAGGGATGTCCTTGGGGATTATAAGGATGGACTCGACACTCTTTTACAAAGAATTGATGATGAGAGTTATCTTGAGCAGCTTTTTGAAAGGGCAAACCGGGAGCGAAGGACGATACCAAGGTATAGTAAAGGGTTTTTAAAGCCCCTGAATGATGTAAGAGTTACAGTTGAGGACAAACCGGGAGAGCTTGCCAAGATCACAAATCTTATCTACTATCGCGGTATAAACGTCAAAGACATTGAGATTGTAACGGTGAGGGAGGGCGAGGGAGGTATATTACGCCTGGGTTTCTCGCAGAAGAATGAAGCAGAGAATGCTGCAGACATTCTCACCACCAGTGGATATGAAGTAGTAGTTAGTGAATAACCCTCTTTGTATTTATGGCTTTATGGGATATATTCTTTTGTATGATTAGACGAAAGACAGCAAGTTTCATTACTGGTTCAATTATCCTGCTTGTTTTTATAGTGAGCTCGTGCGCTACTATACCCGAACGGCAGGCTCCAGCCTTGATAGATGATGAAGAAAGAATGCGTATTGTTGAAAATGCAAAGAGTCTTCTTGGTAAAAAGGATCTCGAGCATGTCGGTCTCGAGTTCAGGAGCGATTGCTCGGGATACGTCACAGGTGTCTTTAAAAGTCTAGGGTATAAATTTAGTGTTGAATCAAAACCGGGTGATTCCTCTGTTGCACAATCGCTCTTCTGGACTCTTTTTAAAAGAAGACTCATTTACAGAAACAGAAGACCACAAAAAGCGGACCTTGTCTTTTTCAAGGGAACAACTGATAAAAGAAGAGATCGCGTCTCTCACGTCGGAATTGTCGCACTTGTGGAGGAAGATGGAACCATACTCATACTGCACTACAGTTCCAGTGGAGTAACAGAGCTCAGAATGAACCTGAGAAGGCCGAATGCTCATAAGGGCGAAAAAGGAAATGTGCTGAATGATTTCTTGAAGAAGGGTCCTGGCGATCGATTAAGCGGGCAGTTATTCTACTCATTTGGAGATCTTCTCAAGTATGTGAAGGGCACCCTGTAGGTATAGTAATGGAAAGTCTGCGAGATGCTTACAAAATATTGGGTGTTCCAATAAACTCCTCTATACGTGTGGTGAGAGAAGCTTACCGGAAGCTTGCAAAGAAGTATCACCCCGATTCCAATCCTCATGAACCAGAACACTCTCATGCAATGATGATGAAAATAAACGATGCCTATGAAATTATAAAATGGCATCAAAAGAGAGGAATATGGGTCGAAGAAAGAGTCTACTCACCCTATGATGAGATGCTCAAAAGGTGGGAGCGGGAAAGAGCTCAGGAAAGGGAAGCAAAAAGAAGGTCAGAAGAGAGAAGACAGAGAGAACAGGAGGCGTTTCAGAGGTTCTGGGAGAGGGTTACACTTGAAAGAAAGTATGAGCTCGGAGACAAGAAGTATTTCGATTCCATTGTAAGGTATGCCAGAGCTTTTCTCTCCTTCTATTATGGAAAAAACCTTCACAACTTTGCTTACAGGGAGCGCCCCTATGGGAGCAGGCTCTATTCAGAGTACGAGGTTCGTTTTAACCGTATGCTTGACAAAGGCAGGCAACTCGCAAGGTTAAGCAAGTCCGAGCGTTATAGAAAAAAAAGCAATCTTGTACTCGGATTCCTGAAGACCTTCATCGATGATACAAAGAGAATATACTCTCCCATCATTGAGAGAAGGGCACAGGCACTTCGCAGTTTTGAGAAGGCTTTATACGGCTCAGATAAGTTTATTGGAAATTATTTCACGCACGAGAATACTGACAGAGAGCAGATCATAGAGCTCTTTAAAAAATCTCTCGATGGATTTGAGTATTTTTTGAAGGCATATCCCGAATCTTCACTCATCGAATACGCCCAGAGCAGGCTTGGTGTACTTGAATTTTTATATAGAGCGTTTATAAGGGATTGAGATATATTGATGAGCCTCTATTCAGGGCATTTTATAAAAGACTAGGAATTCAGCATAAATTTTTCTATTATTTCAGCGATTCCATTGTTGTTGTTGTCGCGTTCGGTGACATAATCCGCTTCATTCAAGAGATCTTTCATTCCATTCTTCATGGAAACGCCAAATCCTGCCCATCGAATCATATCGATGTCGTTGTTATTATCTCCACAGGCGATTACTTCTTCACGGCCAATTTCATATATATTACATAAAAACTCGAGTGCTTTGGATTTTGAACATCTGTGATCTAAAACCTCAAATATACAGACGTTCCATTCTTTAAAATAGGTGTCAACTGTTGTTACCTTATCTCCAAATCTCTCCCTAACCTTTCGATGAAGAATTAGCATGTCCTGGACATTCCCAATAACAGACACACGGATCACCCTCTCCCATTGCTTTTCGGTGAGATTTTTAACATGGATGAGACTGCCGTCAAATCCCCTGGAAAAGCGGTAATATTCTGTGCCTTTTCCCCCAAGGCTCTCATAGTATTTGTTATTGTCTGCAGGATACACAATAGGATTATATCCAATGTTTTTAAGATGTATCAGAATGTCGTAGACTAGATCTGGCTTTAGAGTTGTTTCGCGAAGAACCTTGCCATTCTGATAGATTACTGCACCGGTAAAGGTAACAGCAGGATCTGGAACATCTACTGTTTTGATAAACTCCATTGTTTTGTTGTAGCTCCTACCTGTGGTGATAACCACTCGTACTCCTGCTTGATTTGCTTTTTTTATATATTGCAGATTCTTTTTGCTGATCTTTTTTTTGTCGTCGAGCAGTGTTCCGTCGAGATCACATGCAAAAAGTTTGTACTTCATCTATTTGATCACTCAATATTGATAAATATTTTTAGAAATTGACTTTAGATTCCCGAATAAGATACTATAATTTATATATAAACAATAAGGTTTTTTAATCTTTATAGGTGGGAGCTTTATTTTGCGTCTCATGCTGAGAATTTCTCTCATCACTATAATACTATGCTTTGTGAGTGTTCCTCTCATTGCAGGCTCTGCTGATACCGAGGATATTGCGAGATTTAATAAATATGTAGAGGAAGGAAAGAGGCTTCTTTCGGATCGGGATTATTCAGGGGCAATCGAATCGTTTACACAAGCTCACAGTATTGATCCATATAACAATGAAATTAACAAATTGATTGAAACTACATTAAAAAAGATCGAACAGCTTGATAATGAGATCTACGATGGATTTCGGCTGCTGGATGAATCTAAGTCCGATGAAGCTTATGAGATATTTCAGTCTGTGAAGGAGAGTATAAGTCCGGATGATAAGCAGTTTTTTGAGATTCTGGAAGAAGGGTTTAATCAGGTTACAGAGCTTCAAAGAGATGAGTACCGAAAGAGGATTGAGGAGAGTGGTAGGGAGTATGTTGATGAAGAGCAGTTAAAGAGGATTGCACTTCTTGAAGATAAGGTTAAAAAGGAAGAGTTTGCTGAAAAAGTACAGGGAATCAGACTTGAGGCACGAAGTCTTTATGACAAGAAAGAGTATGTGGAGTCAAGAACAAGTTGGGAAGCTCTTTTAGCACTTCTTCCAGAAGACGAAGAGGCACTTACTTTTATCTCAAAGATCGATTCCGAGCTTGAGATTGCAGAAGGGTACTTCAGGAATGGGGAGCGGTTTTACCGTCAGAAGAAGTACAACGAGGCAATAGAGCAGTTTGAGAATACGATTGCCATGAATTATCTAAGTGATAGGGCCAAAATATACATAGAAGAGATCGAGTCTATACTTCTTGAAGTTAAAAGACGAAGAGAAGAAGCACGTAGTCTCTTTGATAATGGGGAGTATGAAATTTCAAGAAGGAGGTGGAATGATCTTTTACAGCTTGCTCCTGGTGATGAGCAGGCATTGATTTATATCTCGAAGATAGACTTCAAGCTCAGGGAGAGCGAGAAGCTCCTTGCGCTCGCAGAGAGCTACTTTCAGAGTGGGGAGAGGCTCTTCAAAGAGAAGAGATATGAAGAAGCAGTTGATCAGTTTGAGAATGCGATTGCAATGGATTTCCGTGTCCAGGAAGCAGAGGATTATCTTGACGAGATAAATGATATACTGTTAGAGAGGCAACGTAAGGAGGATGAGAAAAGAATAGAGAAGGTTGCATTGTTACTCAGAGATGGGATAAAATACTATAATCTGAATCAATTCAAACGTTCCCTTTCGGTGCTTAATGAAGGATTAACGCTGGATCCTGAAAACTCGCAAATAAAAGAGTATATTGTTCGTGATATCATCGCACTGAAAAGAGAGGAAGAAAAGGAGGTTCCTCCCGGATCACCATTCTACAAGTTAGTTGAGAATCTCAGCAGGCTGGGAAACGATTCATATAGAAACGAGGAATATCAAGATGCTGTCAAATACTATGAAGAGATACTTCTTATATTCCCCTTCAATGAGAAAGCTCGCATCAATCTAACAAGGGCTCTAAGCAAAACAGACCCCAGACTCGTTCAGGACATCCTGGGAATCATGTACAACGAAGCTTTGAGCCTTTTAGAGGGGGGCAAGAAAAGAGAGGCGACGTTAAAACTTAAGCTAATCCTCGATGTAGACCCAGAATTTTCGAAGGCTAGAGCATCTCTCGAGAAGCTCGAAAGAGAACAGCAGCCAGAGAAGAGGGTGGTTACAGAGGCTGAAAGAGAAAAGGCACGTGAGCTCCATATGTATGGAATTGGTCTTTACAGAAGTGAAAACTTACGAGAAGCTGTAAAGGTGTGGAAGGATGCTGTTGAGCTCGATCCTGATTTTGTTGATGCAAGGGTCTATCTTGCGCGAGCTGAGACACAGCTTAGGAATCTGGAGAAATATGAATCGGAGGAGTATAAAGAGGCTTCCGGCTATGATGATGAGCTCCGGATAAAAATAAAAAAGCACTACCTCGATGGAATCAACTTATTCATGAGCGGACTCTATAGGGAAGCAATTACGGAATGGGAAGAGCTTTTAGAGATTGATCCTCAAAACGAGAGCGCCAGACTCAATATAAAACGAGCCCAACAAAGGCTTGAAATGGAGGGAGCAAGCCTTTGAAACATATCTTAATAAAAAGTTATGATATAATAAGACAGCTTATGAAAAAGGCTCTGGTGATCTTATTTCTTCTGATGGTTTGTTTTCCTTTGTATGGTGCATATTACTGGGACTACCCTGTAAACATTGTCAAGAGCACAGACAGGGAGACCTATTCTGATGTGAATTCCATTTATGCCCACGGCAGAGTAATGATCTTTACCCTCTCTTCTAGAAGGGGATCATACAGCATAGAGTTTTTCACGACAGGGGATTTCGACCTTGTTGAGGGTCCATTTAGAGTTGTTGGGAGAATTGAAAAAAGTGAGGGGTTTTTTCCACACTACGATGTACTTCTTTATCACGAACGCATCTATCTAGTATGGAACACCCTTCTTGGCGATTTAAAGTTTATTGAAAGCTCAGATGGAGGACGTACATGGACGCGTGAGAGGATACTTGAGATTGAGGAGGCTTTTAGCTTTGATCCCCGGTTGTATGTAATAGGCGATGAACTGTACCTATTCTACCATACAGGGAGTGAAGGAAGGAGGATAGACTTTTTCTATATAAAGGGTATGGATTCAGGGGGGACTGTTACACAATCGATTCAAATCGCCAGGGGGTTTGCCGGAAGCTTTTTTCCTTACTTAATCTCCCGTGAAGTTGGAAGCTTTGATGAAGCTGAGGGTTTGGTGGGAGATTCTGGCGCGCCTGCTGTTAAACAGGATGATATGTATATAGTATGGCAATCTCGACCATTCTCCGAGCAGGAGACCTCCATATTTGATATATATCTCGCCATATCAGAAGACAGAGGAGGGACCTGGAGCCCTCCATTGAATCTCACTGAGGATGTATTGGGTGAGAGTACTCGCCCCTTTATCTTTTTTGAAGAAGATAAATTCTCACTTTTATGGGAGGGGGATCGCGATGGTGCGTGGGGTATATATTACAGGGAATATGACCTCGAAGGAAAACCTCTCGGTGAACCGTTAAAGATCAACCGTTCGCTTGTTAATGCAATAGAGGCAAAGTTCCTGCAAACAAAGACCAATAAGCTTGTTTTTTATATAGATGAACGTGATGGGCAGAACCGTCTGTATGTTGCAGGAGAGGAGGATGGAGAGTGGGTGGAGTCTGGCCCCATTTCCTCCCAGATCATAAATTACGAGCCTGTACAGGTTGGTGATATTCTTTACATTATTGTTGAGGATAGCGAGGGACTTGCTTACATAGGTCCTGACAGGAAGGTCCAGAGGCTTACTCTTGATCAACCTCTTGCTTCCCGAATAGGATCAAGAGGTACTATTGTGAGCTGGGCAGAGCTTGAGGACTCCTCTGGGATCGAAGGGTATTGCTATCTTTTCAACCAGAATGAGTTCGATGAGCCAGAGATCGTAAACCTCTCACCTCATATCAGAACCCTTAACCTCACGCCAGAGAACGAGGGAGGCTACTTCCTACACCTGAGAGCTCGAGATAGAGCAGGCAACCTTTCTGATACTCTAACCATTCCTTTTGAGGTTGATTTTACCCCTCCTGCAATGCCATCGATTGCAACCCCGGAATATGATCGGGACGGCTTTTATAAAAATAATTCCCCCTTCATTCAGTGGAGTGCTGAGGATGATGATATTGCGGGATACAACTATGTGCTATCCAGAAAGAAGCTAACTTTAGACACTCCAAGACTGCGGACAAAAAGGACGAAGGCGAGCTTTGACAATCTTGAAGGAGGCACCTGGTACTTTAACGTTGCTTCAGTTGATCATGCCGGCAATGTAGGTCCGACAGCACATGTAGAAATTCGGCTCAGGCAGATTTTAAAAGACATTGAAGTGGAGAAACCTGAGGAGGTTTTCCTCTGGATGTTGAGCAGGAGAAGCTTCGAAGGCAATCCCTTTCTAAACATATCCCTCTATATCCTTCTCGGGGGACTGTTCTGTATAACACTTTTTATCTCCCTTGATGTTGTAGTGAGATATTTCTCTTTAAGAGAGGAAAAAGCTATGGAAGCGGAAGTAAGAAAAAAGAGGCTTGGACTGAGATTCAAGTTCAGCATCCTCATAGGAGCTCTCGTGCTCCTGTTGACTATTGGAATCAGTACCATCCTCAGCGTGGTAAGTATCGAACAGGAGAAGCGTGCACTTGCTCATCAAATGTATGACAAGGCGATACTCTCACTTGAGAACATGACAAATGTTGCACGCGAGGGTATCCTCAACAATGATGAGCTTTTACTTCTCTCAGTGGTGTCCAAGACCATGGAGAACAAGGATATCAAGCACAGTGTAATTCTCAACAACAGGAACGAGGTTGTTGCCCATTCGGATTTCAACAGGATGGGAGAGATGCTTGAGGATCCCTTTACTAAAGAAGCACAGAGCTCGGAAACGATACTCATAAGCCCCGAATTCTCGGCTGAGGAGCTCGGACCTCTCTACGAGCTTGCCTCACCGGTAGTTTTTTCAGGGAGAAGAATCGGGACAGTGAGGATAGGTTATTCAACAGATAGTATATTTTTAACAATAGATGAGTTAAGGAGGAAGAGCCTCTATAACTCGATACTCATTACCCTTGGTACTATCGTTTTGGGGATAGTCGGTGCCGTTCTTCTGGCAACACTTACGATAAAGCCTATCAAGATACTGGCAAAGGGAGTTGATATCATAGGGAGTGGAAAGCTAGATCACAAGATACACGTCAAGGCTCGAGACGAGATTGGGATTTTAGCTGATGAATTCAACCGTATGACTGAGAGACTTCTGGAATACCAGCAACAGATGGAGATGAAGGCAAAGCTCGACGAGCAGCTTGACATTGCCCGCGGCATTCAGCAAGACCTTATCCCGAGTGTCGGTATCGATAATGATCGCATAAGCATCGATGGCTATTATAAAGCTGCCAGTGGTGTTGGAGGCGATTATTACGATTTCATCGAAATAGGACAGGGGAGTTATGGTTTGATCATGAGTGATGTTGCCGGCAAGGGGGTTCCCGCTTCTCTTATGATGATTATGATTCGAAGTGTGTTTAAATCACTCATCCATTCGGGAGTAAGTGATCCATCACGAGTGACAACACTCATGAACAATACTCTTGCTTCTGACATATCGAGCGATCGTTTTGCTACACTCTTCTTTGCTGTCTTCAACATGAAGAACAAAACAATGCGCTATACAAATGCGGGTTACGGTCCTCTCATGATTTACAAAGCCAAGCAGAAGCAATGCATTCTGGTAAATCCGCCGGAGGGCTCATTCCCGATAGGTGTGATGGATGATGTTGATTATATTGAGGAGAAACCGATCAAGCTGGGGCGGGGTGATTCTGTGTTTCTATTCACTGACGGCATCCATGAGGCTAGAGACACAAAAGAGAATGAGTACGGAATCGATCGTCTTTCAGAGCTTATTCCATCTTTTGCTGATAAAGATTCAAAGGAGATGGCAAACCTTATCATTAACGATGTTTTGGAGTTTGTTGGTGATGCAGAACAGTATGATGATATGACCCTCATGGTAATGAAAGTAAAATGACTTGTATTTTACTCAAGAATTGAAGTATACTTATACTATTAATCTCCAAGTGAGGGCGATAGATGGAAGAGATTACGATAAAGGATTCTTTGAAGATCACTCCTATGCAAGTTGGTGGAGATGGGGAGACGATTCAGCTCACGCTGAACGGATATCTTGATACCTATAATTCTCCCGAATTCCAATCTCATATTAACGAGTTGATCAATTCCGGGGTGAAGTTTATCCTCTTTAACCTCAGTGGATTAAACTACATAAGCTCTACGGGGATCGGTGCTTTCACCTCTTTTGTGAAGATCCTGAAACAGAAGAAGGGAAGTATGGTTTTGATCGGAATTCAGGAGAAGGTGATGGAAGTGTTTCAACTATTGGG
Organism: Spirochaetota bacterium; assembly: GCA_020342115.1. Lineage (GTDB taxonomy): Bacteria > Spirochaetota > B62-G9 > B62-G9 > DRHN01. The sequence goes on along the minus strand of CP070841.1, from coordinate 2,785,803 downwards.
ATTTACAAAATTCTTTAAAATTGCATCGACCCTTGATGAAGCATTGATTCTCCTTAAAGGAAGTGGGTAATTATTACATGTGTAGATGTGTTAAAAAAGGAGAATTAGAGGGAGTCTGATAGATGGAGTCGAAGAGAATAAAACTCGAATCTGATCTTGCGAATCTCTCAAAGGCGCGTGAGTTTATTGCTGAAGCAGCTCGTGGGGCAGGGGCGACTTCGCAGGAGATTACGAAAATAGAGATCTCATGTGACGAGTGGAGTGCAAATATCATAGAGCATGGCCTGGGGAGCAAGATCAAAAGAAGCTTTTCCATAGAATGTAAGAGTCCTGAGGGAAAGTTCGTTATCATCTATGAGAATGAAGGGCCTAGGTTTAATCCGATAGAGCAGGAGGTTATCGATGTGAATGATCACTTTTCTGAATCTAAGGAGAGGGGTCTTGGTATATATATCATGAGAGAAATGATGGATGAAATCCATTATGAGTACATAAATAATAAGATTAACAGGCTTACCATTGTAAAGTATCTCGGAGAGAAATAGTAAAAGACTACACACCCGTCGCTATCGTCCACATTGAGACCGTAGGTCTCATTTGTCCTATAATGAGGCGATGAAGCGTAACTTCATTTGGAGCGTAGTGACAGGTTCCTTCTTCATACAAATCCTCACATCTGTAATTGTCTTGATGTTCATTTAAAAATGTAGTACACTGTTCTGTTATTGCATATGAAATCAAGCTTTAAAGAGGTAAGGAAATGAAAAGAGAAATGGTACCAATGGATGGGAATACTGCAGCTGCATGGGTTGCCCACGCCACAAATGAGGTAATTGCAATCTACCCGATTACGCCTTCTTCTCCAATGGGAGAGTTATCTGATGAATGGAGTGCAAAGGGAAGGAAAAATATATGGGGGACAGTTCCTCTTGTTACAGAGCTGCAGTCCGAGGGGGGTGCTTCTGGTGCAGTACATGGGGCTCTCACCACAGGAGCACTCACCACTACATTCACTGCCTCACAGGGACTACTTTTAATGCTCCCAAATATGTTTAAGATAGCAGGAGAGCTCTGCCCTACAGTCTTCCATGTGACTGCGCGTTCTCTTGCCTGTCAGGCACTATCCATCTTTGGTGATCATTCTGATGTTATGACAGCACGTACGACTGGATTTGGGCTTATGCCTTCAGCATCTATACAGGAGATCATGGATTTTGCTCTTATCGCCCAGGCAGCAACCCTGAAAGCGAGGGTTCCGTTCGTTCACTTCTTTGACGGCTTTCGGCTCTCGCATGAGATCCAGAAAATAGAGCGACTTTCTTACGATGATATGCACAATATGATAGACAGCGAATACGTAATAGCACATCGTATGAGGGGACTGAATCCTGAGAACCCGCGCATTCGAGGAACTTCACAAAATCCTGATGTTTATTTCACTGCACGGGAAACTGTAAACCGTTATTACAACAATGCTCCAGGAATTGTGCAGGAATATATGGACAAATTCGCTGCCATGACAGGGAGGCAGTATCATCTGTTTGACTTTATAGGGGCGGATGACGCGGAAAGAGTTGTTGTGCTCATGGGATCAGGTGCTGAGGCCATGGAGGAGGTGGTTAGCTACCTTGCCCAAAAAGGAGAAAAGGTCGGTGTGGTTAAGGTGCGGCTCTTCAGACCTTTCAGCCCAAAAGATTTTATAAAGGCACTTCCGAAATCAGTAAAGGCAATAGCGGTGCTGGACCGCACAAAGGAACCTGGTGCAATTGGAGAACCTCTTTACGAAGATGTAAGAACTGCTGTTGGAGAGGCAATGGGTGAAGGCTATGCCCCTTTCAATGATTATCCCAAAATCGTTGGCGGAAGGTTCGGTCTTGGGTCTGCAGAGTTCAATGCCGGTATGGCCAAATCGGTGCTCGATAACCTGAAACAGAAGGATCCTAAAAACCATTTCACTGTTGGTATTCATGATGATGTTACCTCTACCAACCTTCCATGGGATGAGAACTTCTCTGCAGAGCCAAAGGGGATGCACAAAGCTCTCTTTTACGGTCTTGGAGCTGATGGTACGGTAAGCGCAAATAAGAACTCCATAAAAATCATCGGTGAAGCTACAGATAATTATGCTCAGGGGTATTTTGTCTACGATTCAAAGAAGGCGGGGGCCATGACAGTTTCTCACCTTCGGTTTGGGAAGGATCGAATACAGAGCACCTATCTTTTGGGCAAGGCAAGCTTTCTGGCCTGCCACAAATTTTCGTTTCTTGAAAAGTACGATATGCTCTCAAAGCTTGAAACAGGGGGTGTATTTTTACTCAACTCCCCTTACAGTGCAGAACAGATCTGGAAACACATACCCCAGGAGGTTCAGAAGCAGATTATAGATAAGAAGGTACGCTTTTATATTATCAACGCAATACAGATTGCAACTGACCTTGGTCTCGGGGCGAGGATAAATACAATTATGCAAGCTGCATTTTTCATAATTTCTGGAATCCTACCAAAGCAAGAAGCAGTATCACTCATTAAAGAGTCCATTGTGAAGACTTATGGCAGGAAGGGAAAGAATATTATAGATATGAACATGAAGGCAGTCGATGAGGCTATTAAGAGTGTTGAAGAAGTGAGCTATCCGAAAAAGGCAACGAGCACTATCCATATGCTGCCGCCTGTTCCTGACGAGGCGCCCAAATTTGTAAAAGAGGTAACAGGCGAAATAATTGCAAATCGGGGGAGGGATCTCCCGGTTTCAAAGCTACCTGATGACGGTACCTACCCAACCGGAACAACAAAATATGAGAAACGGAATATTGCAGATTTTATCCCTGTCTGGAATCCCAAGCTATGTATCCAGTGCGCGCAGTGCTCGTTTGCCTGCCCGCATGCAACAATAAGGGTGAAGTTCTACGATCCCAAGCATTTAAAGAATGCTCCGCCCTCCTTCAAGTCTGTTGATGCCCGGGCAAAGAAACTTCAAGGCATGAAGTTTACTGTTCAGGTTGCACCAGAGGACTGCACCGGGTGCGGTGTGTGTGCGAATATATGTCCTGGTGTAAAGCGGGTTGATGGGCAAAAGACCAATGACAAGGCGTTGATGATGGAGCCGCAGATCCCCTTGAGAGAGAAGGAAGCTGAAAACTGGGATTATTTTCTTGCGATCCCTGACACTGATACATCTCTCATGTCAAGGACCACAATCATAGGGTCTCAGCTTCTGCCGTCTCTGTTTGAGTTTTCAGGCGCATGTGCGGGATGCGGAGAGACACCATATGTCAAGCTTGTGAGCCAGCTTTTTGGTGATAGGGCAATCATTGGAAATGCGACAGGATGTTCTTCTATATATGGGGGCAACCTGCCGACAACCCCTTACACAACACGAAAGGACGGGAGAGGACCGGTGTGGTCGAACTCTCTATTTGAGGATACTGCTGAGTTTGGATTCGGAATGCGACTCACCTCGGACAAGCTAAAGGAACATGCGCTTGAAATAATCGATAAACTGCTTAAACAAAAGGAGCTCGATCTCGACAAAAATTTACTGAAAACAATCAAAAATGTAGATCAATCCACTCCCGAGGGGGTCGAAGCTCAAAGGAAGAGTGTTGCAAAGCTCAAAAAAGCCCTGAAGGGAAAAAATAAAGAAGACTACCGCCTGTTATTGAGCCTTGCAGATTACCTCATACAGAAATCTGTCTGGTTGTTCGGTGGGGACGGATGGGCTTACGATATTGGATACGGCGGCCTGGATCATATTCTTGCATCTGGCAAGAATGTCAATGCGCTTGTGCTCGACACAGAAGTTTACTCGAACACAGGTGGACAGATGTCCAAGTCAACCCCTGTTGGGGCAATCGCAAAATTTGCTGAGGCTGGGAAACCTCAGGGCAAAAAAGATCTTGGCATGATGGCAATCACTTACGGCAGTGTATACGTTGCCAAGGTTGCTCTGGGTGCTAACATGAATCAGTGTGTGAAAGCGTTCAATGAAGCCGATGCCTACAACGGTACATCTCTGATCATTGCTTACTCCCACTGCATTGCACAGGGGATTGATATGTCAAACGGTAATCAACAGCAGAAGCTTGCGGTGGACTCCGGCGCATTGGTCCTGTTCAGATACAATCCGGATCTTGTAAAGGAGGGAAAGAATCCATTGACTATTGATTCTAAAGAGCCCTCTATCGATATTGCTGAATACATGTACAACGAGAACCGCTTCAGAGCATTAAAGAATTCTTTCCCTGAGAGGGCCAAGACCTTCCTCGAGCAGGCGAGGGAGGACGCAAAGCGGCGATATAAAATGTACAAGAACCTTGCCCAGATGGAAGTGTAAAAATAGCTTTCAGCGTTCAACTCTCAGTCTTTTGTTAATCGGTGATTGGTGACTCAAAGCCTTTAGTTTACTAATAGTCTCTTATACCACTCCACCAGCTCCAAGAGTCTTTTAATTGACCGAACATTGATAGATTAATTCTATATCCGAGATTGACACCACGTAATGATTCGGCAGGGGATACAGCGAGTCTGTCTGCAGTATCGAAAACATCAAAAATGCTGGTCGATGTTTCCCTTATAATAAGGGTCACACTATGTTTATATCTGTCCTATACTGGCATTTCAAAGATAAAATTTCCTGCAGCGTCTAAAGAGGCTTTGACAGATATAACGTTATCAACTTCTTTTTCACGTGCATATCATCTCAAACTATCAACATCTCTATGTAGGTCTACATATTATTAAAAGTGCCCCAGTTTCTGGACAGGAGGAATAAATGGATGAAGAAAATGTAGGATTTTTTCATTAGAGGAGTTTCTCCTTCTAAAATAATTGTTGATGGAACCCGGCTTTCTGCTTACTATTGTTTTGTAACAACAGGTAAGAAGTTAAAAAAGGTGCTAAGTAAGTCAATTATAATTTTTAATAATCCATGTAAACTTCGCATTTTAAAAACAAATTGACATTTACCCATTACTGCTATAGAGTAAGTTCAATCGGTTTTGTACCTCGATTTTGATACTCTTATCAAAGGGATCTCGTTAGTACTTGGTGACTAATATGAATTATCCAAGGGAGATTAAATAAAGCATTTTGTAGATAGTTGTATCAAATTATATAATATAACCACCAAGAACTAAGTGGGAGGGGAACATGAGTTACTGGCCAATTGTAACTGTAGTAATATCCCTCATCCTTATTCTCTTCTTCCGAAGACTCGATAAAAGACTGATCAACTTCCACAAGTTCAAAAAATATTCAGATAAGCTAATGGCAGACTTTGAAGGGTTTCTCAAGCAAAGGAGGGGGGAGCTCGAAAAGAGCCTTGATGAAGTTGATGGTGCCCTGAGAAGAGCTACTGAAATTTTAACAAGAATAGAAACAGCTCAGCAGGATCTCAAAGAAAGTCATTCTAACCTCCAGAATGAGCGTGACCAGGTGCAAATCATAAAAGGCGATCTGGAGCGTATCAAAGACTTGAAGGAAGAGCTCTCTGGAGAGATAAAAGGGCTCGAGGACTCTCTCCCATCGCTGAAGAAACTAGCAAAACGTATACAGAGTATCGAAATCGAAACAGCAGAACATGAAAAAACGCTGAAAAATGTATCGTCTCTTATACCATCTTTTGAGCAGCGAATTCAGGAAAGGACAGATAAAGCAATCGAAAACCTGACCGGTACTGTTGTAGAGGAGGCAAAGGGTCTGTTTTCACCTGTCATCCAGGAGTATCGTGAAAGCCTTGATCTCTTACGGGAAAGCCACGAGCGGGAACTCGGACAGTTTAAAAAAGACACGAAAGACATGGTAAAGGAGGCTGGGGGTAAGGTTGATGATCTCATGAAGTTCATTGAGGAATGCAATGAGAGAATCCAGAAGGTTGAAAAAGATCACATTCAGCCGATTGAGGAAAGAATGAGCGGTCTTTCAGAGCTTCTCAATAGTACTGCAGCCAAGATCGAATCTCTGGAGAGTGAAACAGCCGAGAAATTTATCAAACAAGCAGAAGATGGGTACAAGAACTATGTCCAGTTAATTGATGAATATGGTGCTGAGATAAAGGGGACTATCTTCAAAGAGATAGAAGAAAGCTCAAAGGATCTTTCATCCTATATAGCCCGATTAGAGGGGAGGGTACAGAGTCTTCTGCAAAATATCAAAGACGAGACAGATAAGTATGGGGAAGTATTAGAGCTTAAAGCAAAAGCACATGAGAGTGAGACTGATGTTTTGAAAAACAGAATCGTAGCTGAGATCAATGAGGAAGCGAATAAGAACCTGCTTCTTATAAAACCGATTGTTTCTGAGATGAATGAAAAGTTCATCTCATATAAGAAGGAGTTTTCATCAATTCTGGAGAAAGTAACCGATGAGCTGACTTCGAAGAAAGGGATTATTGAAGGAGAAATAGAAGCCTTTAACAGAGATATCCAGGTACACAAAGACGGCCTTATTCAGGAGCTTGATGACAGACTCAAAGAGATGAGCGGCAAACTAACCACAATCGGTGATCATTTGATGGAGAATGTGAACAATGCAACTCAGGATGTTAAAGAGGGATTTGTCGATAAACTGAAGGATTATGAGGGAAGGGTGGAAGCATTAGAGGGAAGTGTGGGTAATTTGAGAGATATTGCACGTACCGGGCAGCATATGATCGAAGAGAGGATAGAGAAAGTTTTTTCAGATTACAGACCTGAGATAGAGGAGAAGATTTCAAGTCTCCGGGAAGAAACAGAAGAGCTTATATCGGAGAAGAAACAAACCATATTCCAGAGTTTAGAGGGAATCATACGAGATTCGGAGGAGCAGCTCGAAAGAAGGGAGCAGGAAATCAACGAGCTTCTTAAGAAGGTTGAGGGCAGTGTACAAAGCTCCAGCGAGAGTCTGAAGAGTCAGGAAGATTCTATGATGGAGAGTATAAACAGTGTGAGACTCGATGCCAGGGATGAGCTTGTAAGAGAGCTTGAAAATTTGAAGACGATTTTCAAGGAGGAAAGCGAAAGAACACTGGAGGCTTATAAGAAGAGCCTGGGTGTTATGCACGAACAGATAGAAGAGTTGAACCAAAAAACAGAGGGTATTAGCCTTGCAATTGATAAAAAGATAGAAGAATCTATCCAGGCAGTAGAGGGTAACGTAAAGGAGATTGAGAAAAACTACCTGAAGACAGAGCAAGAGATTACGAAAGAAGCAAAAGGAAAGCTCGGTGAGGTCACCCAGGAGATTGCCCAGATCAAGGATTCGGTCCAGAGTCTCAAGGAGGGAATTCTAGACGAAGTTACGGCCTCTCTGAAGGATTTTAGAGAGGAGATTGACCGAAGCTTCATAGAACATAAGAACATTTTTAACGCAAAGCAGTCTGAAATCGTTGGATTTATGGAATCCATTGCCGAGGACACACGCTCCCAGATCGAGGAAGCTCATAAGGAATCAGAGGATGTTCTTAAAGGATTTGAAAAAGAAGTAGGACTGGTACAGGAGAGGGTTGAAAAACGAACTTCGGAGATCGAGAAGAGAATTATGAGTTTTGAGAAGGAATCCTCAACCATGAAGAGGGCTTTAAGGTTCAAGGAGAAGATGGAGGAGGATATCGAGAAGCTTCTTGACCTCATAGCGCAGGTAAAGGAGGATAAAAAGGATATACTCTCTCTAAGGAAGATAATACAGACACTTAAGCGAGACGAGGGTGATATATCGGCAAGGGTAAGACAGTTAAAATCTGAGAAGCGAGCAGTTCAGGATATTGCAAGGAATGCAGAACAGGCAATAAGTTTGATCTCTGTTGTTGAGGAGAAGATCCAGCTTATAGGTACACAAAAGGAGGCACTTGATAAGATCGAAGAGGCAATAGAGAATATCGACCAGAGATTTGGCAGCCTTGAAGGAAAGGCGGATGCACTCGGTAAAAAGGAGAGCGATCTCGAGATATCTATAGAAACAATTGCAAAGACGAAGGATTTCTTGAGTAATATTGAGGATCGAACGGGGCTTCTCAAGGAGAGCTTTAATGAGATAAAATCTATTGAAGAGGATATCAGAAAACGGATATCCACTATTGATGAAAAATCTCAGAGTCTCATCGGGAACGAACGCCGTATCGAGGAGGTACTTTCTCGTTTTAAAGAGATGGATTCGCTGGTTGCCGATATTGAGGCAAGGACGAATCAGCTCCAGAGTACCCGTGAGTGGCTTGCAAGGACAGAATCTCGCCTTACAAACCTTGCTAAGAATGCCGAGGGGCTTGTAAAGGACCTTCAAAACCTTACAGAAGGTGCGGGTATCCCCGGTGCACAAAAAGAAGGTAAACCAGCCACACTCTCACGCGAATCGCAGAGCAAGGTAAAAACAGTGCTTACACTGTTTGAGCAGAAGTGGACAATACCTGAGATTTGTAAGGTAACAAAGATGTCAAGGGGCGAGGTGGAACTCATTCTGGAGCTTAACAAGAACTAACCGGGTTTATTATAAACAATTCACCAGTAACTATTTAAGCATGACCGCTTTTCACGCGTTCGACCCACTCGCCTGCATGATACGCAGCGAGTGCCCCATCACCCACACATGTAGCTATCTGTCTGAGACAGGTATCCCTGCAATCTCCTGCAGCAAAAATTCCCTTCTCAGATGTCAGGAGACAGTCATCTGTAATGATGAATCCCCCCTCTTTTTTCTTTACTAAATCTATAAACTTGGTGTTGGGAATGTGGCCTATATAGACAAACACACCGCCGACCTCGAGCTTTTTCTTTTGATCGGGATTGTTTACCTCTTTTATGGTTATTCCTTCAAATTTATCCTTCCCATCGATATGATCTACTATACTATTCCAGATAAAATCGACCTTGTCATTAGAAAATGCCTGGTCTTGAAGTATTTTTTCGGCTCGCAGTTTATCTCTTCTGTGAATAACTGTTACCTTCTTCACAATCTGTGTAAGGTAGAGCGCTTCCTTAACTGCAGCATCACCACCACCTATAACTGCAACCTCCTTATCCTTGAAGAAAGGGCCATCGCAGACCGCACAGTATGAAACTCCTTTACCGATGAACTCCGCTTCACCATCTACATGTAATTTTCTCGGCTGTGAACCGGTTGCGATCACAAGTGCTATTGTCTCATACTTTTCCTCGTCAGTGATAATTTCAAATCCTGCTTTACTCTTTTTCACACCTGTGACCTCTTCGTATCGAATATCGACACCGAACTTTTTCACATGGTTTTCAAATTTATCCATGAGGTCAGGCCCACTAATAGAGGGAAATCCAGGGTAGTTTTCGACTATGTCTGTGAGTATAATCTGGCCACCCACACCCATTTTCTCAAACACTACCACCTTCATCCCTGCCCTGACACCATATAGTGCAGCTGTGAGTCCGGCTGCTCCGGCACCGACAATTATCATATCGTACATAGACGGCTCCCTTAAATTTTTCGTATGAAATTATACCATAATCGCCAAGAGCTGAAAAGTATTTTAGGTGTTATAGAATTTCGTGGGTGAAACGTCTTGTCCAGCGTGCGTTCCAGCTTGTGCCGTCTGCACAGTCTTGACAGACCTTTTTAAGGTCTTCGGGAGTTTTTACTATATACCACTCTGGAAGTAAGAAACAGTTAATACCAAGGGTTTTGATCTCAGAGATGATCTTTTCTCTCTCCTGCTTATCGCAAAAGCAGAGATTTCTCATTACATGAGTCGTTCCGAGTTTGTTGAAGGTTTCCTTTGTAAGCCCGATGATATAGAAACCGCCGTTGATGAGAGGGCCGACAACCATGCTACTCCCGTTTCTCAGATTATTGAGCGCTGTCTCTATGTAGTTGCGTGGAAGATTGGGGACACTATGTGATAGAAGTACAACTGCATGGTAGCCTTTGTCAAAAGCCTCCTGAAAACCTTCTTTGATTCGCTCAGTCTCTGTTTTTCCGTGGGAATGAAAAAGTATGAATCCTGCACTCAGGTACGGTTTGTAAGGATCAAGGTCCTCGCCAGAGGCAATCACAAGCCCAACATCGACTGTTTTTCTTGCTCCCTGAACCTTTGTAATGAGAATTGGAAGGTCTCTATTAATGTGCCTGCACAGAGAGTGTAACTTGCTCTGTTCAAAGTGGTTTAACTGCGCGGGATCCTTATCGTTGCTCAGGAATCCAACTATAATTTCAGAGTTCATCTTTGTTACTATATTCTTACTAATAAATATATTAACTGCACAAAACCAGGTCAAGGTAACATATTATTACGAAAGTGAAAAGAAAAAGTGTAAATATTTTAACCATTTTTTATACTAGAAACATCTAAAATGCATTAAAATTATGAGACAATCATGGAAATAATAAAAGAGAGTGATTACAGAAGGATCATTGCTATAGGAGATCTTCATGGCTACTGTGCGCCTATGAAGAGGCTTCTTGAAAAGATAGATCTCTCAAAAGAGGACCTCTTGATTTTCATGGGTGATTATGTGGACAGAGGTCCTGAATCTAGCAAAGTGATAGACACCCTTCTTGAGCTTTGTTCAAAGTGGCAAAACCTTCTCTTTTTAAAGGGGAACCATGAGGACATGATGCTCGGCTCGCTTGGACACCCTGCCAGTGTGAACGACCTGAATACCTGGATGTACAATGGAGGGGGATGGACCCTCAAAAGTTATGGTATGGGACCAGATAATATGAGAGAGCTAGGAAATGGATGGAGAAGTGAGAAGCAACGGAGGGTTATCAACAGCCATATTCCTGAGAGCCACATTGATTTCTTGCTCGATCTCAAGCTATATATAGAGACTGAAAATTATTTCTTCTGTCATGGTGGGATTGATCCGGATGTTTCGATTGAGCAGGGAAGACACAATGCTTTCGATCTTCTATGGATGAGAGACCATATCTATGCCGAGAATTACGCATGGGAAAAGACAGTGGTCTGCGGGCACACACCGCTACACGATGTGTTGATACGGGACAGGCTTATCTGCATTGACACAGGACTTTATTACTACGGAAAACTATCAGCAATCGATGTGCTCGGGCAAAAGATTTTTTCAGCAAGAAGATGACGGGTATAATTAAAGTTGCAGTATACATTATTATATAAGCAGTTTTGTATTGTAAATTAGGTATACTGCAACCATAACTGTAGCCACAATGAGCTTGTTAAGCTCAAGAACGTGGTTAGGTATATGGTGATTTTTTGCCCAGATGCTAGGGTATAATCCTGTTTCTATCCCTTGGAAAGATCGAAGCTTCTCTTACATTTGCCAGGCCTAAGATCTGACAGGTGATTCTCTCTAGGCCGATGGCAAGACCTCCGTGAGGCGGCATTCCGTAGGCAAAGGTGTCGAGGTAGTAGTCGAAGTCCGAGGGATTGAGTTTTCTGTCCTTAAAGGATTGCACAAGCATATCGTAATCATGAATTCTCTGCCCGCCTGTTGTAATTTCAAGGCCTCTGAATAGAAGGTCAAAGCTTCTTGTGAGTTCGGGATCATCCTCTTTTGGCATTGTGTATACAGGGCGTTTTGATCGTGGATATTCGTCGATAAAGATGAACTCACTGGAATACTCGGCTTTAGCCCAGTCACAGATGAGTTTTTCGCCATTAGGGTCTAAATCGAGAGTTTTTGATCGTTTGCCATACTCTTTTTCGAGGATGGTACATGCCTCTTTGATAGGAATCCTCGGGATCTTTTTCGGACTCTTAAGAGGCTTTTTATACTCTTTCAGTATGTGGGAGCATGAACGATTTATATTTTCAATGAGAGAAAGAATGAACTCCTCTTCTACATCCATTACATCATGCTCATTTTGTATGAATCCCATCTCGTAATCAAGACTTACATACTCATTCAGGTGGCGGGATGTGTTGTGGATTTCAGCTCTGTATACATGACCAATCTCAAAGACCCTCTCGTAGCCTGCTCCTACCAGCATCTGTTTGTAGAACTGCGGGGATTGGGCCAGATAGGTGAGTTTATCGAAATAATCAACCGAAAAAAGCTGTGTTCCTCCCTCTGTACCGGACACTATGATCTTAGGTGTCGTTACCTCTGTGATCCCGTGTTCCCTGAAAAACGTTCTGAAGCTGTCTATTACCTCTCCCTGTAGTTTAAATATTAAATTCCTTCGTGGATTTCTCAAGGCTAGCACTCTGTTGTTAAGTATCGTTTCAAGCTCCAGGCGCTGGTGTTTGGCCTTCTCATTGACTATTATAGGCAGGGTTCGAACCGTTTTTGAAATAACATCGATTTCTTCAAGCTTTATCTCAACTCCTGATTTTGCTCTTTTATCCTCTATTACAGTACCTTTGATGGAAACAACGGTTTCGTTTTTTATGTCATGTTCTGTTATCACGCTTCCAGATGTCACCACCTGAACAATCCCTGTACGGTCTCTCACGAGTATGAATGCAAGGTTGCCCTGGTCTCTAATACTGTGGACCCATCCGCAGATTTTTATCCTTTTACCAATAAGGGGAGGAACATTTTCAATGAGTGTGCGCTCTTTCATAATCAGTACCGTTTCAAAACCAAAGGCAATGTACGTTGATAAGGTTCAATCGTCAAGTGATATAAAAAAGATGACGATAGGTAGATTATGAAAGAGGAACTTGATAAATTCGACATTATTCTTATCGTAGGCAACTATGGTTCTGGAAAATCATCTCTCGCAAAAAAACATTTTCCAGACAGAAAAAGGATAAACAGATATGAAATAAGGCGCTATCTCAAAGAGATGACCGAATATGGAGAGAGATGGGTATCCGATGATTGGAACGAAGACATAGAGGGACTCATAAAGCATATAGAGAATGATATCATCTACTACTACCTCGAGAGAAATCAGAAAATATTAATAGACAACACAAGTGTTACCAAGAAGAGTAGAAAAAGGTATATCGATTGTGCACAGAAGTTTCACAAAAGTGTTGCCTGCGTGTTTATCAACCCGGATATCTCTGTTGTGATGAAACAGAACAGGATGAGAGAGTTTCCTGTTCCTGATCGTGTCATTGTTGATCTTTATTCAAAGACTGAGCTTCCTGAGCAGAGTGAAGGATTTGATAAAGTCATGATCTATAAAAATTAATGTTTCTTTTCCCAGTAGATGTACGGGAGAAGTGCAGTAGCATTGTACGAAACCGCTCTGGGAATTAAATTCCCCAATCCATTCCTGAATCCATATACTTCGGCAGGAACTACGATGTTGATCACAGGGCGCTCGGTTCCAGCAATATCCTGAAACTCATGATACAAACCTCTTGCACTCTCAATGTCCCATGTTATTCTTCCAAGAGCAAAGAGTTCATCAATTTTCTCTTCCCACTCGGTCAAAGGCTTTTCCTGATATGGCGCCCACATATGAAGCGGACCCTTCGATTCCCACACCCAGGATGAATCGTTAGGTTCTGTATTACCCTCGATACCTATAATCACCGCCTCCCAGTCGAATGTATCCAGCAGTTTCGTAACAACAAGGTCATAATCGATTGGTTGAAAATCGACTCCTATTCCAATCTGCTTGAAGCTCTCAGAAATGATATCTCCCATTCTAATCCTGATAGGATTATCCTGATTGGTATAAAGTGTGAGTTCCAGATTCTCTCCTGAAGGAAGGTTTAGAAGACCATCGTTATCTATATCCTTGATACCAAGCTCACGAAGGATCTGCTTTGCTCTCGCCGGATCGTACTGAAGAGGAGTCACATGTTTATAGTAAGGGGAGCTGTCTCTAAGGGGGGAAGCATCCAGGAATGCATAGCCACTGAAAACCTCGTCTCGTATTAACTCCTTGTTAATAAGATATGAAACCGCCTCCCTGAATCTGCTGTTTCGAAATAATTTTAGTTTTTCAGATTGTACAGTAGCCGGGTTTTGATTTAGCACCAGGAAATGGTTGCTTAATGGGGTGTGACCCGCATGGTAAAGCTCATAATTGCCTTCTTTTTTGTTCCTTATCAGAGAACCTATGTCCCCGCTAACAATATCAGTTGGTCTGATATTGTAGAAATCTATCTCTCCGATTTGAAACTTTAAAAGCTTGGTTTCATGATCAACACCAATGAGCTCCACTATCTTATCGAAATAGGGCATCCCCTCAAGCCACAACCCTCCCTCTCTTTCGTTGTAGTATGGGTTTCTGGTAAGCACAACTCTATCAGCTTTCCTATATTCTTTTAACATGTAGGGCCCTGTTCCAAGAAGAAGGCTGATATCATTATCAGGATTTCCCCATTTTCGGTTGAATGCTTCCACACCTTCCTGTTTCATAAGAGGGGATAGAATGTGCTCAGGAAGTATTTCGAGCTGTGTGAGGGTATAAAGAAAAGGCCTGTATGGGACCGGGAGGTCGAATTGAACTGTGAGCTCATCGAGGGCTTTTATGGAGACAGCCCTGTTTCTTATTCTGAGAAAATCTGTTTTTTTTGAATCCACATCAGGATTCATATAAACCTCTTCAAAGCTGAATATTACATCTTCAGAGGTACATTGGTTTCCATCTGAAAACCTGATGTTTTCATTGAGAAGAAGCGTGATGGAATATCCATCTCTTTCAATTCTGTACTCCTTTGCGATTCCTCCCTGAATCTCTCCAGTAATAGGATGGATGGAGAGAAGAGGTTCGAATATGAGCTTGAGCATGGCATAAACCGGTCTTGATCTTGTGGTGACGACATTGAAGGTATCGAGCTCCGGGATTTCTGCTCTAATCAATGTGCCCCCCTGTTTTCCTGTTTTCAATCTTTCTCCCGATGTATCGAGCACACCTCTCAGTATCTCTCTGGATTTTGGGACCTGGGGGATTTTTTTATCCCTGCATCCGAAGATGAGGAGAGTGAAAAGAAGTGAAATGTATAGAAGCTTTCTCATTTTAAAAAAATCTTTCAAAATTAAAAAAAGCTATTAAATTTACCGAATACTGTCAAGGTATTCGAAACTGTTCATGTTTTCAATACTAGTCAAGGTATTCAAGACTGATTGAGTTTTCAAGGCTGACACATTGGTGAAGATTTTAAACAGATAAGCCTGGTATAACACCCAATGAATCGTGTGAAGTTTGTATTCATCTGCATCTTTCTTGCTCTCCTGTTCAATCCTCTCTTTTCTGCTGAGGTTTCAGAAAAACAAGACATTGCGATCTTTGGGCTTACCCACTATGACCACGATATTCCACAAGGTGTGCTTGGCTACACCGATTCCTCGATTAATCATATATTTATCAATTTAAAGCGTTTTACTGTAATCGGTTATGGTGACTACAGGCTTGAGTCGAAGGACATCAACAGGTTCATCGAGAGAATAAAGGAGATTCGCTCTGAAAAGGCGAAAGAGGCAGGGGTCTATGATGAGAAGTTTGGAACGATTGTGATAAAGGGAGAGGATTTCGATCGAATAGTCAACTCATTTATCGTGGTCATCCCCTCTCTCTCTAGGTACGATGTGAGGGTGTTTCGTGAAGATGTACAGGTAGGGTTTTTCACTTATCAGATAGAAAACTACGAGGTGACAGCGGCCATTGACATAAATTTTATAAATGTGAAGGAGGGAACAAGGGAGGAATCAATACGGATAACAGGCACAAGCACAGACACGAATCCTGATAGTGCGGGTACAAGAGCCATTGAGAGTGCGGTGTCCATGCTATCCCACGAAATAAGACAGCTTGATGCCTTCAAGATCAAGTCCGGTGTCATACAGGTCAGAGGGGATACGGTTTATTTTGAGCTGGGTGGTGATATTGGTGTGGAGCTTGGTGATGAGTATGAAGTTATGACGCGTAAGAAGGTCGGAAAAACAGGAAGGATTGCAGAGCTTCCAACAGGCCTGGTGAGGGTTAAAAAGGTCTACCCGGATTTATCTGAAGCTCAGATTGTATTTGAGGAGGAGATGATCACAGAGGGGGATCAGCTCTTCGAGATTGCAAGGCTCGGGATCGAAGGTTCGCTCTGGGTGGGATTCATGCAGGTCAGCATCCCTGATATGTACTACGATATAATAATTCAGGAAGATGATGGGACAGAGAAATTTTCGATGAGTCTTAATCAGAATAAGACGGACTACGCGATCGATGCGGGGCTCAGGGTGACCAAAAGTCTCGGCTATAATTTCAAAGGTGTTCTTGATGCAACCGCTATACTGAATCTGCCTCTTATCGGCCTTTTAGGGGAACTCGGGGCGGGAGCCGCACTTCACCTTCGGAGGTTTTCTTTTGAGCTGCTGGCGCAGGGTGGCTTCCTGTATATGACGACCTTTCAAAAGAGTATTTATAATTGGACATCTCCATTTGACTATATAATCATTGAAGGCACTCCGATCTACAATATTAACTCTCCGGTAATGTCTATCTATGGTCTTGCTGTTGGGATTAAGGGAGGAGTCGGGGTCACCTATCTGATTAATCCGGACATGTCACTCAGGGCAGGGATCAACTACAGGCTCTACACACCTATAAGGAATTGGAGTATCCTCATTGAGGAAACAGCAGGAAGCATGCACTCGGTTACAATAGATAGTGAAAGCCCGAACGTCGTTGAGTCTGCTGAAAGCGAGGGGATGAAGCAGGTTGATATATCAGGTTTCGAGATAAACCTCTCATTCAATCTTAGATTTTAATTCTTTTTTCAAATATGATATTACTCTTTTCATTAGCTTTTTCTCTGAATATTTCAGTGAGTTAATTACTAACCATGAGTATGGGTTCTTATCATACCAGCGTCTCTTTGTGGTCAATGGGAATTCCATTACCCACCTGTCCATCAGTTCACTGTCATAGCTCATGATCAGATCTTTTATTCCTGAGATGATCTTCTCCTGTTTAGGATTATTGGTACTTTTCAGTGTTTCAAGAAGCTCTCTTAGGATAGGGTTGGTATCGTACCACCTTTTATCGGTACCAGCCTCCATTTTATCACTACCTCCCTTCCCTTCATTATACAGAAACATTATAATCTTTCAAAGCATTTTTAACAGCGGACGGTGAATACAACAAAATTTAGAAATAATACAATAATAACTATTATTGAAAAGAGGAAAAACCTTGCATTTTTCGTTTCATGAGATGATAATTTATATATACTGCAACGGGCACCGGGGCACACCTTTCTGGAGCAGATTATGATATTTAAGCGGTTATTAGGGCAAATACTCGTCGATTTAGGACATATCAGCTCAGCACAGCTCGAAAATGCAGTTTTAAAACAAAAGGAACTCTTTGATGAGAAGGCTCTGCCCGAACGTATTGAGAGAGACAAGATCATATCAGAAGCTCGAGTTGTGAGATATGCTGATACGATTCCCCTCTTTGGAAAAGTTCTGATAGATATGAAGCTTATTACCGAAGAGCAGCTTTCACAGGCTCTTAAGGAGCAGAGTAAGCTTGTCGAGATCTACAGCTCATTGGATACTGGGAAGCTTGGAGCTGCTATAGAGACGGGCTATGTAGTTAACTCCACACTCAATATCGCTGAAGTTCTGGCATTTATAATGAGATATGTCAACAGAGTTACTAATTCTGTTGCGAGTACTCTGATGCTATTAGACCACAAGACAGGCGAGCTGATATTCAGCGTTCCTACAGGACCCAAGGCTGATAAGCTCACAGATGTACGCCTTCCGTCTGGAAAGGGGATTGCAGGATGGGTTGCAGAGCATGAAAAATATGCTCTTGTTCCTGATGTTAAGAAGGATGAAAGATTCTATCCTGAAATTGATAAGATTATCGGATTCGAAACAAAGTCGATTTTATGTGTTCCTCTTAAAGCAAAGACAAGGCTCATCGGGGTACTCGAGGTCATTAACAAGGCAGATGGGAGCTTTTTTACAGAACAGGATGCAGTTCTGCTCGGTATATTCGCCTACCAGGTTGCACTTGCCATAGAGAATGCAAGGCTGTACGGTGAAATTAAGGATCAGATGAATGAGCTGCTTGAAAGTGCTGAAAAGAGAAGAAAAGCTGAAGAGGGCTTAAGAGAGAGCGAGCAAAGGTTCCGTGATCTATTCGAATATTCACCTGATGCGATCTTTGTTGAGGATCTTAACGGTAAGGTCCTCGATGTCAATCCTGCTGCATGCCGGCTTCATGGACAGGCGCGTGAAGAGCTTATAGGAGAGGATGTGTATAAGCTCATTCCACCGGAGAGAAGAGAGAAGGCCCACGACGAGTTTTCCAAGCTTGTTAAAGGTGAGTATGATCACCTCGAGAGCTACAGTCTGACCAAAGATGCGAAGGAAGTTCCTGTTGAAATTAGGGCGCGAAGGATAGAGTATTCCGGAAAGCCGGCGTTACTCTTGATGGTACGTGATATTACAGAGCGAAAGCGTGCAGAGGCTGAGCTCCTCAGGGCCAGCAAGCTTGATTCTATCGGGACACTTGCAGGGGGTATTGCGCATGATTTCAATAACCTTCTCACTGCAATCCTTGGAAACATTTCGCTTCTGATGTCACACCTGGAAAAAACTGATCCGATATACGATAAAGTGGCAGAGGCCGAGAAGGCCTCTCTTCGTGCAAGGGATCTCACTCAGCAGCTTCTAACTTTTTCAAAAGGCGGGTCTCCTGTCAAGCAGCCGAGCAAACTTGGACCACTCCTGAGGGATGCAGCGCAGTTTGCGCTGTCTGGTTCCAATGTGAGACCGCGGTTTGCGTTACCTGAAGATATCTGGACAGTAGAAATCGATGAGGGACAAATAAATCAGGTCATCAACAACATTATCATCAATGCAGATCATGCAATGCCGGAGGGAGGAACCGTTGAACTGAGGGCCAAGAATGTTACTCTTGATGAGAAAACTATTCTCCCCCTGAGAACTGGAAAATACGTCAAGGTAAGTATAAAAGATACTGGCATAGGAATCCAGAAGGAGCATCTGGAAAAGATATTTGATCCCTATTTCAGTACAAAGTCAAAAGGATTAGGGCTTGGTCTCTCCACTACCTATTCGATACTCAAGAATCATGGCGGACATGTTACCGTTGAGTCGGAACTTGGAAAAGGAACAAGCTTCTTCATATATCTCCCGGCAATTGAATTGGAGACTTTAGAGGAAAAGGAGGAGGGAGTAGAGGAGTTCCATAGAGAAGGAAAGATTTTGGTAATGGATGACGAAGATGCAGTAAGAATGGTGTGCGGCGATATGCTCGCCAGTTTTGGTTTTCAAGTAGACTATGCAAAGAATGGTGAAGAGGTAATCGAAAAGTACAAAAAGGGGCAGTACGATCTTGTAATCATGGATCTTACAATACCAGGTGGTATGGGCGGGAAGGAAACGATAAGAGAGCTTTTAAATATAGATCCGCATGTCAGAGCAATCGTATCAAGCGGTTATTCAAACGATCCTGTCATGGCAAACTATGAAAGCTACGGATTTCGAGGAGTAATAGTGAAGCCGTACAGGGTCGAAGACCTTACAGCCACACTTCAGAATGTGTTAAAAGAAGGACAATCTTAATATTTCGCAGACCGAGGTCCGCATTTTAAACCTCCACAGCCACTGGAATTTCTATAAAAATGTGCTATTTTTCGATTAATGTAGAAACAAAGAGTACATGAATTTTGGTTCATAAAGACTAATATAGTATGAATTTCCTTTTAACTATATACAAGGTCTGTTATTTTAAATATAAGTGATTGTCAAATTAAGAATATGAGGAGGAGTACCCATGAAACGAAGGGTTCTTTGGCTCTTTTTTTCTTTATTCATCCTTGGAGCTTTACTTGCTGGTTTCTTTTTCACGGGATGTGCAACGCATCCGGTAAGGGAAGAAGTGGGAGAGGTAACGAGGGTTTCTGAGAATGGTGTTGGTAAGGCAAGAAAGTTCGATGATGCTCTTAACATTGCTTTTATGGATGCTATGAGAAAGGTCGTTGCAGATATAATTGGAACAGAGAGAGAAAAGAGGAATACAGAGAAAATTAAAACATACATGTATGACATCAGTGAGACCTATATCCTGAATTATGAGGTTACCGATAAGGTGAAATCCGGAAGAGATACAATCGTCTATGCTACGGTCGTTTTTAATAAGGATAAGGTTGAAGAGAGCATACGCACCCTTGATATAGAGATTCCTGAAAAGAAGGTGGTAAAAGATTATTCAGGATCTCCATACGAACCTCTTATCGGTGAAGCGTTAGATAATCTGACATACCTCGTCTACTTTGAACCGGAGAAGAAAAGGATACGTGATGAGTATGCAAGGTTATGCGTAAACCGTGTGAACAACTATCTTGCAAATAAAGAGTATGAATATGTTGATCTCGAACGGATAAATGAGGTCAAGGAAGAATATTTCAGGCTTCATGAAGAGACTCAGGGGTCGGTGAGTGTAGTACAGCTCATAGCACAGGCTTTGAACGCTGACGTGTATATAGTTGTTGATGGAATAGTCGAAGGCGAAGGAAAGAAAGGGGATATATACTTTGCTTCGGCGTCAATAGACCTGAAGGCATTCGAGAGTGCAACTGGCAGAGGACTTGGTACAGAGACTGGTTACTCCGGGCGACTCGGCCTTGCAAGCGGATTGGATGCTGCAAAGAGAAAAGGGGTTGAGGTTGCTGTTGAGAAAGCAGTCGAACCTGTTATATAGCTTGCACGAAACTATATGTACAAGGCATTTGAAGATGGAATTCGCTATGAGGTGGTAGCCCAGGGAATACCGGATTATACGCTGACAATAGCCTTTGCGGATGCGATCAGGAATACACAAGACTTCAGGTCACTCAAGGAGGTTGCTGTATCCGCAGGGCAGGCAAGATATTATGTCTACTATATGGGGAGAAAGGGTGAACTCATAGACGAGATCCTTAACAACCTTGCGAGTGAGGAGGGTCTCGAGTCCATGAATGTCATTGTTTCTCGCGGAAATGCAGTTGTTTTCGGGATCGAGGAATAGCAGTGGAGTTTATGGAAGTGAGGAGCAAAAGCGGTGTTTTCTCGGGAAAGAGGTAGAAATGGGATGAAGAAGTACTGTTTTGAGATGCTTGCAGCAATTGCTGTTCTGACTGCGCTTTCGATCATGGGTTGTGCGACCACAGAGGGCTTAAAATCAGAGCCATCGTATAACCTGATATACAAGTCTCATGATAGCAAACCTTCCTGGATATCGATTATTCCCAAGGAGAGACAGTATCAGTACTTCGTGGGCACGAGTGCCGATCTCGAAAGCTTTGATGCAGGGAAAAAAGAGGCAATCTCTGATGCCCTCTCTCAGGTCGTCGCAGCAATAGGGATCACCATGAGCTCTGCACTCACATTTGAAGAGCAGTTTTTTATGGAGGAATATACACAGATCGTATCAAGAGAGCTCAACACAAAGGGAAGGGCAAAACTACAGGATGCCGAAATTGAGGAGATATACCACGAACAGTATGAGAGGATTGATGGGAGTAGTTTTTTTCGAGTGTGGGTACTAGTGAAGTACAGTATAGACGAGATAAAGGGTGAACAACAGAGGCTAGAATCTATACTCGCCCTGAAATATGGAGAGGTTAGGCGTCTTGAGAGAGAAGCCGAAACTTTTTTTAACAAAGGAAACCTCCTCGATGCATCTCTCTCCCATATAGGTGCTGCACTTGCATCGCTTACTATCGAGGACGGGGAGGTGTTTTTCGATCGCAACGTCCAGAAGGCATCTGACCTCCTTATGATGATAGAATTAGAGAAGTTCGGAGATAACCAGACTGGGTGGATTGGAGAGGCTCTTCCCGAACCGCTTATTATAAATGTACATTTTCTCAAAGATGATAAAGAAATACCCCTTCCCAATGTTCCAGTGAAGTTTAGCTATAGAGTCCCCAAGACAAAGACCAGCGGCAACAAGCTCCGTGTTGACAGATTGACCACTGATTCCTCAGGCTTAGCAAAGCTTACAATAGAGACCATCTATGAGATAGCTGATAGAAACGTTATCAGGGCTCAGATCGATCTCGAGCCTTTCATCAAGGCAAGACTGGATTCAGTGCCTGCTGAGTATCAGGACAGAATCAATGGATTGAGAGCGATACTTGAAACAAAGAGCGTGAGCTTTACCTACAGGTCAGATACAAGGGCAAGACGGTTGCTGACCGGCATCTACTTTGTTCAGCTTGATATAGATGGTCAGCCAATCAGCGGACCCATCACAGCTCCTGTTCTCTCCCAAGAGCTTCAGCGAAAGAAATTCTCAGTGAAGGATATAACCGAGATTGCACCGGAATCAGAGCTAATAGTAAGCACTGAGGAGGAGATACTGGAGCTGCTCTCAGGAGATACCACTAAAAGCACCGAGCGGCTATTGTTTGGACTGGTAAGGATTCTGAGCTATGATACCATTTCGGGGTACCATACCTGTAAGGCAGAGGCTAATGCAAAACTCTTAGACGTTGCAACAGGAAGAGTTCTTAGGTCATGGCAGATTCTGAGATCCGGAACAGGGAGTTCAAAAAAGCTTGCGAGACGCAATGCGCTTTCTGAGGTCGGTAAATATTTTGGAGAGATCCTGCCCCGGACTATACCCTGACTGAGCAAAACTGCACTGAAATGGATTGTAAACTCAGAAGTTCTGCTACAAGTGTGAAAGAACTGCACCATTCAATAAAGAAATATTCTTGTCTGATTGACAATAAAATTAGCTAGCTGTCCTCAGTGCTCATCTCTACAATAGATATCTCTTTTTCAAGCTGGTTGAGCGCTTTCTCCATGAACTGAAGCCTTGGCGCCGCAATCTTCCTGCTCTTGGGCAGGATAAGATGCTGCTGGGCACGAAGTTTATATTCCCGTATCAGGTTTAACACTTCTATCAGACTCTTCGCTCCCTTCCAAAAGAATGCACCTATAGCGAGCCTGGTTATACCTGAAATACCGAGGGAATCGAGCAGGTCAGCATCGTGAAGCATCTTTGCTTCTTTTAGCACAGGATTCCCCTCAGGTATATGATTGAGTATGGCTTCCTTTACCATGGCTATCTTCTCAGGTTTGAAACCGACCTCATGAAGCACCGCTTCTGCTCGCTCAGCTGACTGGAGCTGGTGCGGTTCTGAAGGTATGATATCGTGCAAGAAACTGGCTGCGTAGAGAACCTCATCGTCATATCTATCCTCGAGCTGTTTGGCAAGATGGTAGACACGGTTGCAGTGGTCAAAGCCGCGGGCAAGTCTTCCTGCAGTCATATCCTTTGCATACTGTAGGATTATCTTTCTCAAACCGGTGTTCCTCTCTTTTCTATTGCATGTAGGATAAACTTACTGTAAATTAGTCGAAATTCCTACATCTTTTAAAGCGATGAAGATATACGATACCCTGAGCAAAAAAAAGGCGGAACTCATTCCTGCGCAGGATAAAAAGATAGGGATCTATCTCTGCGGACCCACAGTATATGATTATGGGCACCTCGGGCATGGGCGATCGGCAGTAGTGTTTGATCTTCTCCGGCGTTACCTGATGTTCAGAGGGTACAAGGTCACCTTTGTTTGCAACTGGACCGACATTGATGACAAGACAATAGACAGGGCGAACAAAGAGGGTATACCGGTGGATGAGCTCGCAACCCGGTTTATTAATATATATAAGGATGATTTCAAAAAGCTTGGCATCCTCGAGCCGGATTTCAGTCCAAAACCAACCGAGCATATGGAAGAGATTGTGAGTTTTATACAACGGCTTTTCGATAAGGAGCATGCTTATACTCTTGATGATGGGGTGTACTTCGATATTGCAAGCTTTAAGGATTACGGGAGGCTGAGCGGCCAGCGTCTCGATGACCTCAAAAAAGGGGTAAGGGTTGAAGTATCGGATAAGAAGAAAAACCCGGGCGATTTTGCACTTTGGAAATTCGAGAAGCCTGGCGAGCCTTCCTGGCCGAGTCCCTGGGGGAAAGGACGTCCGGGATGGCACATAGAGTGTTCTGTAATGAGTTCTCACTTCCTTGGTGAGAGCTTTGATATCCACTGCGGAGGTCAGGATCTCATATTTCCTCATCATGAGGATGAGATTGCCCAGTCACAGGGAGCAGGTTATAGGTTTGCTCGTTACTGGATGCACAACGGTTTTCTGAACATAGATAACGAGAAGATGAGTAAATCCCTCGGTAACTTTTTCACACTACGGAAGGCATTTGAGCGATTTGCACCACTCGCTGTGAGATTTTTTTTACTGTCAGCACACTACCGCGCACCTTTGAATTTCAGTGCGGACACTCTGCATCAGGCAGAGGCAGCACTGGAGCGTTATAACGATTTCATCCAGAGGGTGCAGGAAGTCATAAACAGCAAGAAGGAAACGAACAAAAAAATATCGACGATAAAAAGTCGTGTTGAAAAGGCAAGGCAGCAATTCACTGAGGGGCTTGACGATGATCTTAATATATCGAGGGCGCTTGCTGCGATCTCAGAGCTGGTAAAAGATAGTAATATACTTCTTGAAAAGGGCGAACTCTCAAGGGAGGGTGCTGAAGAGGTTATGTCATTCATGCAGGATGTAGATACTGTCTTGGGTGTATTCACCTTCGAAAGAGAGATGCTTTCTGAGGACATAGAGCGACTCATTGTCGAGAGGAATCAGGCTAGAGCAGAGAGAGATTTCAGTAAGGCTGATGAGATCAGAGACAGGCTTACCAATGAAGGTATTATTCTCGAAGACACAAAAGATGGCACGCGGTGGAAAAGGGTGTAGCTGTCAGCTTAGGATGTCGTCATTACAGCGATCAGTGCGATTCTAAGGGGCTGAAATCTACGATGTATTGAATATTTTCCCAATGCTCTTCTTGTAGGGCGGGTTCAGAATTCCTTTCTCTGTGATAATTCCCTTTATATACTTTGCCGGAGTCATATCAAAAGCAGGATTGTACACACCAATGCCGTCAGGTGCAGTCTGCCTTCCAAAGCCGTGAGTAACCTCGCGTGGGTCTCGCTCCTCTATTGGGATTTCGTCTCCGTTCTTTATCTCTCTGTCGATTGTTGAGACTGGGGCGGCTATATAAAAAGGAATACCGAACTCGCGTGCGAGCACAGCAACGCCGAGAGTTCCGATCTTGTTTGCAGTGTCTCCATTTGCTGCAATTCGGTCTGCTCCGACAATGACAAGATCGACCTTTTTCTGCGACATTACTGTTGCCGCCATGTTGTCTGTGATGATTGTAGCAGGAATTTCTGCTTCTCCAAGCTCCCATGCTGTGATACGCGATCCCTGAAGAAGAGGTCTGGTCTCATCGACCCATACATGTATTTTGTATCCAAGCTCCTTTGCCCTGAACATTGGAGAAAGCGCAGTGCCATGCATTGCTGTGGCGAGCCCTCCGGCATTGCAGTGTGTGAGGAGAGAGTGGCCATCCCTTATGAGCTTTAGACCATGCTCTCCAATAGCTCTGCATACCTGGTTGTCTTCATCAATCATGAGACATGCTTCTCTCAGTACGAGCTCTTTGAGCTCATGTACTGAGGCTTCGGAATTGACATGAACCCGGCGCTTTATCCGGTCTATTGCCCAGAAGAGGTTTACCGCAGTTGGACGAGAGCTCCCAATATAAGAACACACATCATCGAGTTTCCCAAGGAACTTTTTTTTATCCTTGCTTTGGAACTTCCTTACTCCAAGATAGATACCGAATGCTGCAGCAATTCCTATTGCAGGAGCACCTCTGATCTTGAGTTGCTTTATAGCATTCCACATCTCACTGGCTGTGGTGACCTTTATAAATGTCTTTTTAATAGGGAGTTCGGTCTGATCTATAATTTTAACCAGGTTTTTCTCCCACTGGATAGTTGGAATGGGCATACTGTAACCTCTCTGCATGATTGTATGTTATTAATAGAACCAAAGCATAGATTATGTTAATTTATACCAAAAAGAAAGAGATTAGAAAGCTCTGATTTTTTCAGTAACAACCCTCACCATTTCCTCAGGTGTGGATGCACCGCTTACAAGACCGACTGTATGTACACCAGAGAACCATTCTCTCTTTAGCTCTGCTTCACTTTCGATATGAAAAGCATAGGTATGTGCACTTACTATTTCATATAAAGTTTTAGTATTGCTGCTCTTTTTACCTCCCACGATTATGACAAGATCGACCTTTTGGCTAAGGTCCCGAGCCTCACTCTGGCGCTTTATAGTTTCTTCACAAAGTGTGTTATATATGAGCGTCTTTTTTGAACGGCTGACTATTCTTTGCACGATTGATAAAAATCTATCAGGATTGAAAGTTGTCTGTACCACAATCGCATTCTTTTCACCACAGACATCTTCAGGAACATTCTCTTCATCCTCTATAATCTTTGAATTTTTTGATGCCAATGATTTGATGGCTTTAACCTCTGGATGTTTCGAATTGCCTGCTATAAATATCGGGTAGCCATCTGCAGTCAGGTCTTTTACAAGAGTGTGGATTTTTTTGACCTTCGGGCAGGTAAAGTCATGAATAATCAGTTTCCGCTCATGAGCCATCTCTATTACTTCTCGGGATAATCCGTGGGATCGAATAATGAATCGGCTTTTTTCCGGAACCTCTTCTATGTCATTAACGATAATCATGCCCTGTTCCCTTAATTCCTCGACAACCTGTGGATTATGTATTATCTCACCGAGACAGTAGACTGCTTCTTTGTCAGTAGATAATTTTGGGCAAAAAAGCATCTGCCGAACTCCCTGAACGGCCCGCTTCACACCAGAACAAAAGCCAATCGATTTCGCTACTATAAGCTCCATAATCTCTACCATTCTCTGCTCAAGCTGTAGCCGAGCAGATCGAAAAGAGTGTGTTTATATTCATCTTTAACATCGAGTTTCGATATCAGACCTTCGGTTTTTTTCTTCATGTCAAGCATCTTTCTCTGGACTCGCTTATTTACTTGCGTTTTCTCAGCAGCTGTTCGAATAAACTCGAGATCAGATGCTGTCACATGCCCTTTTTTCTGTATAGTATCGAGGCGGCGTTTATCCTCGCCTTTTAGCATACTATGGAGGTAGTGCATTATAAGAGTCTTTTTATGCTCTTCAACATCGGTACCGACAGGTTTTCCCAGCTTCACTTCATCCCCGAATAGGCCAAGCTCATCATCCTTGAGCTGAAATATCATACCGCACCACTCTCCGATTTTTTCAAGAATGTTGATGGTGCTTTGATCCTGTCTGGCAAGTATTGCTCCGCTAATCAGGGGAATAGAGAAAGTGTATCGGGCTGTTTTATAGCGGTACAGTGACAGTATCTCCTCCTCTTCGGGTTCACTGTACGAAGCGCCGAAAGATACATCCTGCATCTGTGCAATACCTACCAGTGAAAGCTCCCTTGACCATAGATGGAGAATCCTTTGCTTGATCAATGGATCAAGCTTTGCCTGTGAAAGAATCTCAAAAGATAGAAAGATAGCAAGATCTCCCGCGCAAATGCCGAGACTTACTCCAGTGTGGTAGGGATCTATCCCGTTTTCATCCTCTATTCGATTCTTGTACTGGTAGAAAACACTCGGCATACCACGTCTCTGAGTATCTCTGTCCATGATATCATCGTGTATGAGAAGGGAGGAGTGAATGAGCTCATAAGCTGAGGCAATCTCGAGTGCGGGCTTTTCAGTCTCTTTATCAAACATGAGGCCAGAAAACAAAAGGAGGCTTCCTCTGAGGAGCTTCCCCTTTGTTGAAAAAGCAAAGAGCCTCTTTGTAACATCGATTCCCCACTGGTTCGCCTGGCCAAGCTCTTTCCCTTTTGATAGGAGAAATCTATTAAGATACTGTTCTATTTTCTTTCTATAGACATCGAAATGCTTTATCATATAAACTCCACATATGGAAATCTAATACATAGAGTTTGATTCTTTCAATGGAAATCCACTTTTTCTGCATTAAAGTCGTGCACTATGTCCATGAAAACCTTCATATGGTGAGGTGGAGAAGAAAAAAAGAAAAGATGGGATGACAGCGAGCTGTCAGACGCTCCGAATCCTTTCACTCCCTTGCATGATATTTTTTCTATTCTCTGAGCAAGAAGCTCCTCGATTCTCTGGGCCCTGCATATAATATAGATCCTTTTAATGGGCATGTATTCCGGGGTGAGGTAATCAATGTGCCAGTGTTTTTTTTTGTCTTTTCTTGAATGTATTTTGACTCTTTCATAAACACCACCCATTCCTGAACCTACATATACATAGTAACCCTGATTAAAAGTTACTCTCCCAAGTTTTCCTATGTCGAGTTCCATACTTTGTTTGTTTTGCATAATAAGTATATAGCTTCCTTTGGATAGTATGGACTCTGTTGATGGCATAGGAAAATTCGCTTTTGATCTTTAAATTATTATAATAACTTTATAATGTTCTGTGTTAACTAGGCTCGGTTCTAATGAAGCATTGATTGTACCTGTTTGAGATGATAAGATAAAGGTAGGGTGGTTGTATGATAAAAAAGTTATTGGTAATTATATTTTTTCTTCACACTTTTTCAATTGCAGCTGAAGGGAAGGATAAAGAGATTGTACAGTTGCCCGAACCGCAGTATGACAAAGGATTGACTGTGGGAGAGGCTCTGAATATAAGAAGAAGCGTTAGGAGCTTTAGCTCAAAAAAACTCGTTTTGAGAGAAGTTTCGGAGCTTTTGTGGGCATCCTCTGGTAAAACCTTTGATGGAACCACAGCAGCGAGCAGAACCTATCCTTCTGCAGGAGGTCTCCATCCCCTCAATGTATACCTCGTTACAGGAGGTGTCGAAGACATTAAGGATGGAATATACAAATATGAAAGCAAGGATCATACGATAACTCTGCTGAAGGAGGGAGATTATAGAAAGAGCCTGGCACAGGCAGGACTCGGACAATCATTTATAAGAATTGCACCGGTCTGTATCATCATTACAGCGTTATATAACCGCACTGGCATGGTATATGGTGAGCGTGGAACTGTACGATATATACACATGGATGCAGGGCATGCTGCTCAAAACGTCTGCCTCATGTCAGCTTCACTTGGTCTTGGAACAGTTGCAGTGGGAGCGTTTATTGATGAAAAGGTAAAGAATATACTTGGTCTGGAAAAAGAGGTGCCGCTGTATTTACTCCCGGTCGGGCACCCTTCGGGAAAGTGACTTTAAAGGAGGAGGAGCAAATGTCAGCAAACTCTTTTGGAAGGGTGTTTACAGTAACGAGCTTTGGAGAGAGTCACGGAAATGCTATGGGCGTTGTCCTTGATGGAGTTCCTCCAGGCATTACACTTCATGCATTGGATATACAAAAAGAGCTTGATCGGAGGAGGCCTGGGCAGAGTAAGATTACTACTCAGCGAAAGGAATCTGACAAGGTGGAGATCCTTTCAGGTGTTTTTCAAAATATCACAACTGGATCTCCTATCGCTTTACTAGTCAGGAACAGTGATATAAGGAGCCAGGATTATGAATCATTCAAGCACCTATACCGTCCCGGCCATGCTGACTATACCTATGAGAAGAAGTATGGCATCAGAGACTGGCGAGGAGGCGGGAGGGCATCGGGTCGTGAAACAGTTGCCAGAGTCGCTGCGGGTGCTGTTGCAAAGAAGATTCTTCTGATCGAAAAAATTACAATCACAGGCTTCAGCATCGAAATAGCTGGTATAAAAGCCGAAAAGATGGATTATACGAATATAGAGAAAAACGATGTCAGAACTCCCGATACTGAAAAAGCTGAACTAATGGTAAGGGCGATAGACAAGGCCAGACAGAGTGGGGATTCAGTTGGCGGAGCTGTTCAGGCTGTTGTCAGAGGATGTCCACCGGGGCTCGGTGATCCTGTTTTCGATAAGCTTGATGCACTTCTCTCACATGCATTGATGTCCATTGGGGGGGTGAAAGGGATTGAATTTGGGTGCGGTTTTTCATGCACAAAGATGCGTGGCTCGATGTACAATGATCCTTTTTACAAAGATGGCGAACGTATAAGAACGAGAACCAATAACTGTGGGGGAATTCTAGGAGGAATTTCGACAGGCGAGGATATAATTATGCGGGTAGCTATTCGTCCTCCGGCATCCATTTTGGTATCACAGGATACTGTTGATAGTAAGGGGCAAGAATCCAAAATCGAGGTCAAAGGGCGTCATGATCCATGTATCGTGCCGAGAGTTGTCCCTGTAATAGAAGCAATGGTAGCAATCACGATTCTTGATTGTTTGCTTTTCCAGAAAATGTATAAAGGGGAAGAATGATTGTATAACAATCATTCTTCAGTGCAGTGTAGAATGTTTTTTAGTCTAAACCGCGAGAACAGTTCGAACTGATAGGAATTAATTTATTTTTCTCTAAGAGGTTGCCCTGAAGTTATGACTGTTTTGCAGTCATAACTTCCAGAACAATTTTCGTTGAATTAGCTATTATAAGGAGGTGTAGTTTAGACTGTT
>CP070841.1:2751276-2755396 GCA_020342115.1 Spirochaetota bacterium | reverse complement strand
TTTAAGCGTATGGGGATGCGATATAAAATCCCCGCTTTCAGCAACTTCCCTTATTACATCCATACCTAATGTCTCTTCATTTACTTCAATTTTTTTTGAAAGGTTGGTCACTTTATTCAGCAGTTCATCCTGTATAAGAATACTCTCTAA
The DNA here is from genome assembly GCA_020342115.1 of Spirochaetota bacterium. Taxonomy (GTDB): domain Bacteria; phylum Spirochaetota; class B62-G9; order B62-G9; family DRHN01. Next base: position 2,755,246 of record CP070841.1, on the reverse strand, counting down.
TGAAGTACGCGCATTTGCATTGAGACCAGCATCGCATATCATGTCATGTCCGGCCATGAAGGCAAGCATGGTAGAGCTCATCTTCTCATATCCGCACTGTACATCACTGATATTCGCATTTGTTGCGCCACCCGCTCCATATGTCGGAAGTTTGTAATACCTGCCCAGCTGAGCAGTGGCTGTATTCAGGAGACCATATTCAATAGCGCCGTATGAAGGAACACTGAAGCGCATGTCAAAATGAACTGCTGCACCGCCATAGCCAACAGGATTACCTTTATTGATAAGCTGTGTCAGGACGATAGCAGCGAGATTCTCTGCATTTGCCTGAGCCATGGTCCCGGCTATAGTAACAGGCGAGCTTGCACCGGGCATGGGCGCCTGCACAAAGATTAGAGGAAGCTTATGAGTGGCAATTTCCCATATGACATCACAGGATTCCTCCGGAAGCTGCAATGGACTGGATGGTGCCACTGTTACAGAGATTATGGGTTTTTCTTCGAGGGGTATATCGGGTCCAATAACGGCCTGTCCAAGCTCTATGAAGTAGCGTGCCTCAACACCATTGGTAACTACGACAACACAGTTCTTCCTGTTGTTTTTTAACATTTCAACTGCAGAGAGCAGTACTCCCATTTCCGGTTCCACATCATGTGCAATTACTGCATTGCCGCAAAAATGATGGAAAGGCAATTCATTCATCAGGCGTGCTGCTTCTATCACATCATTCAAAGTACCCTCTCTTGCCTTTCTGGTATCTGGATCTACTATGTATGAATTATCAACCGTTGATAGGCAGTAAAAGTCTCCTCCCCCTATTCTCAATTCCTCGAAACCCTGTGTGTAATAACTGAAAGAATGAGGTGCATGTGCCAGGCACTGTTCAACAAAATCATTTCCCATTTTCACTGTACTGCTGTCAAAATCTACCACAGCACCATGTTTTTTAAATAATTCCAATACACGTTCACTGTAGAACCTGACCCCTATTGTCTGGAGTATTTCCAGTGTCGCATTATGAATAGCCAGCAACTCGTCCTGTGAAAAAACTTCCAGTGGATTCGGATATTTTGGGCGTGTGACAAGCTTCATTCTTTCCAATCCTTTCAATTTTGATTTAGTCTTCAACAACAACTGCCCTTGTCGGGCATATGGCGGCACCCTTTATCTTTAATGGCAAGGCGATGAACTTCACCCTGAACTTTGATACTTTTTCAAGATTTATACAAGGCGCCATCAGGAGAATGTTCGAATTGAAGAATCTCTCGAAGAACTTCTCCGGATTTACCCAGTTTTCAAAGTCTGTGGCATCGACACCAAGCAGAAATGGCTTCTTATCTATGATATAGTACATCGCATCCTGTTTTATAAACCAAGATTTTGAAAGGTAGTTCTCACTGTTCCAGAATCTCCCGTATCCTGTACCGATCAATATTACAGACCCTTCAGGAATAGGTTCCTTCTCCGCTTCCTTTACTGCATCCAGAGAGATGTATGGTTTGCCATCTTTTATCGGCATATCATCATACGGTATTTGAAGCACATAGGCATCAACCCATACAAGCTTCTCAATCGGAACATCAATAAGAGGATATGACTTGTCATATCCAATTCCTGTAGCAGAAGTTTCTATATGCAGGCCCGTGTGCCCACCGAAACCTTCAAAATCTTCGATAAGCGCAGTGATCCCAACCGATTCTAGCTCATGGTATCTTGTCTTGAAGTTAAACTTCGGCCAGGGTTCACCAAAGTACCACATTCCGTTATAGATTGTTCCAGTAATATCGATTACTTTCATACTAATCCTCCTTTACCTATAGCGTAGCCCCTCGTCCAACATTATAAGAAAGTTATTAACAGGTATGAAATTGCATACAGAGTTTCCGCTTCCAAGGGCATACCTCCCGCCCGGCATGCATATATCCAGGATACCCCTCACATACGACCTTAGCTCCGCTTCTTCCATTCTCACCATCTTATCGATATCCACACCACCCATGAGTGCTATCTTTCCCCCATATCTCTTTTTATACTCTGTCACAGGATTGCTGGAATCCTCAAAGGAATGGATGGCATCAAAACCGATATCATCGATGAAATCTTCCATAACCTGGTTCTTATTGCCGCATGCATGATACCAGATCGGCTTTCCGGAACTGTGAGCAATTTCGGCATATTTCCTGAACCATGGGAAGACCCATTTTCTCAGATGCTCAGGGGAAAGCATGGTTGCCGTCTGAAATCCTATATCATCTCCATGCCAAATAACTCCGACCCCCTTCATAGTGGCCGCAATCTTGTAAAGTTCATAGACCAGCTTTCCCACCTCATTGAAGGCTGCCCCAACAAACTCAGGGTCATCATACACATTATATAAAACACCCTCATATCCAAGAAGCCACTCCATGACCTGCTCGAGAACAGAACCTACTACTGCTATTGTCATCCCGTCGTAGAGGATTCCCTCCAAGAATCTCAGATGATCTGCATACCGCTGCACAAGCTCTCTCACTTCGTTCCATGGAAACTGCTCGAAATCCTTCCACGACTTGATTACTCCCTTTCCCTCCTGAGCCCAATGCCTCTCTGATCGTGCAAATGTAGATGTATCAGGATCCTTCCCTATTCTCGCAACTGTATTGAAGGCCTGAAAGTTCACAAGAAACTCATAATCTGCTACAACACTGTACCCCATTCGATAGTAGAAATCAATTAGCTGACGATAATAACGTTTGGATGCCTCTTTTGTTTCCTCAGAAGCTTCCTTTACTTCACTACTACGCTCTGAGCTTCCGCCAAATGTTACAGTTGGAGGATAGTTTACTTCATTAAATAAGTTTTCGATTATGTCGCACTTTATCTCTTCATCTATGAGCATTTCACAGATTGGAACCATATCAGGCTCCTTTCTACCTGCAAGTACCTGGAGGAATTCCTCATAATCAGGCTTTGGATTTTGTAAGGGAAATTCATGCATTTAGACTACTCTCTTATCAACAATTTATTAATTCAGTAATGGTAGGATTCCTGCCGCATATGGGACAGTTATCATTTTTCTCTATATCAACAGAATTGAAGGACATGGTATACCCATCATAAATAAGCAGCTTATTGGTGAGAAGATCCCCGATACCAAGCAAAAACTTTATCGCCTCTGTTGCCTGAATAGTACCAACTAATCCTGCAACAGAACCAAGGATTCCAGCCTCTGCAGGGCTGAGGTACGTACCTTCAGGGGGAGGAGATTCAAATATACAGCGATAGCAGGTACAGCCGGGAGTATAGGTCAATGTCTGCCCGCCAAACTGAATCACTCCGGCATGTGAATAGGGCTTTTCCATGAGCACACACGCATCATTGATTAAAAACTTTGCAGAGAAATTATCTGACGCATCTATCACAAAATCATTTTCCTCTATGAAATCCCTGATGTTGTGAGCGCCAACTCGTTCATGATGCGTAATCACCTTTATATCAGGGTTTAACATATTGATCTTTTGTCTTGCTGAATCCACCTTTCTGCTGTCAATATCTTGGGTGAAGTAGAGAATCTGCCTCTGCAGGTTGGAGAGATCAACCTTGTCACTGTCGATTATCGTTAATGTCCCTATACCGGCTGCTGCAAGATATAGTGAACAGGATGAGCCAAGGCCTCCAGCTCCTACAATCAATACCTTTGATTTGAGAAGCCTCTCCTGCCCCTTCTCACCCACCTCTCCAATTGCTATGTTGCGGTTGTACCTTTCTAACTGTTCAGGAGGTAAACTCATGCGGTTTCTCGATTATTGCTATCAAATATGATAGATATATTGCTGTGTATAAAGTTACTTGTCTATTAAATTCTTAACCGCCCCCGATAAAGGAAAGGATCTTCACCTCATCTCCCTCGTTCAAATGATACTCCCTAGCCTGCGGTGAATTGTTGACAAGCATTATCTTCCCCAGCTTACTGGGAATACCCAGATGTGAT
>CP070841.1:2734222-2751176 GCA_020342115.1 Spirochaetota bacterium | reverse complement strand
TGATATATGCTATTCGATACGATATCGGGCTCGGCAACCGTGTGCAGTTGGGACTTTCCGCCTCCACGTTATTAATGATAAATGCGGTAGAGATTCATTCGATGTTTAACATACTCAAGACCGAACATGATAGCGATTTTTTAAGCCTCTATATTAATCCAACAATCTTCCATATGTATAACATTTTCATCCCTTTTTTAAATGAATACAGCTTAGTTGCTATTTTCCTCAAGTCCGGCATCGCTTATGAACACCGCTTCGGGACCGAGCGCCACATTGGCTTCTACTTAAAAATAGGCTCTCATATACCGATAGCAGAGGTGTCTGACGGCGACTTCGGATGGGTAACACCAAAGAGCACATATGTGATAGATGGGAGGGTTGGCTTTCAGGCACTCCTTGGAAAGGGTTTATCAATCGCACTTGAACCCTGGATGATGTGCTTTTTCAAAAAAGATGCCCAAATGTATTATGGTGGCAAGATAGCGTTCACCTCGGCATTCTAACATAGATTTAAAATGAAAAATATAAATGAGAGCATACCTTAAGGCGGTATGTCTTAATTTATGATGTAACGTACGAAAAATTAAATCACATTGAGCAGTCACCAGCATAATTCTCAAGTAAGACGCTAGAGTTTTTATCTAATTCCTATCAAAAAACACCATATCTTTTTACTAAGATTCTGTAAACAAAATTGTAAACAATTTTAAGGATAAATAAGGGTTAGCAGAAGCGATCATATGCAATTAAGACTTGACACAATTTCTTATATATTATAAAGTTATACTACTAAAAGTTAGCAGGGGTAAAAGCAGAGAAAATACTGATCTAGATTTAGGATCTAGTGCCTCAGGGTATGTGGGTTCGAGTCCCACCTCTCGCAATTTTTAATGTAAAAAGAATTAACTATAAATAGTTCTTCACGTCTTTATTAACTTTCCTGATTGTAGTCACTTATGTAGCCAATGTTATAAAGATAATTCTATATGCTTGTTGTTTCTCCTACATTTTGATGAAAATTTGCTCACAATTTTGCTTATATAATCTTATTAAAATGGTATGACAATATTTGGAGTGAATTCCAGTAACTGGACACTTATTTAGTGATAGTCTACAAGCACTTGGAATTTTGATTCTCTTCTTTGACAATACTAACTAACTCAAACTCCTCAGGAGGTACATAACCAATAGATGAGTGAAGACGTTCCTGTTGTACACCTCCTGGATGAAATAAGGAACATGTTGTATAACTTGTATAGGAGGACCGGCATATGAAACATCCATACCGGCCCCATAAAGACCACCAGGTCATACTAGTTTATATACTCTGAGAAAGCCTCCAGGGCAGGCTTCCGATATAACAGCATATCCTCGATGATACTCTTTGTGGTGCGTGGTTTGCTTTAGGTCAGACGGAAAGCGTCGATTCCTGTATCCAGGGTCACTCTCTCGGTCATGGCGGCATTATTTGCCGTGTATGAATAACAGACAATCAGGGTTTTCACTTGATTCTCCCAATAAGGCAAGAGACGGCTTCCGGCCCGGATTCTGGGCCGGAAGGTTATTCAGACAGACTAGCGGTAATGCTCGGCCAGGAACCGCATCATCCTTTCATTGATGGCATCGGCTTTTTCCATGTTGAGGCTGTGCCCTGTATCGGGGACTATCTCAATCTCAGCATGGGGAACAGCCTGGGCAGCGGCAGCGGCCAGCTCTTTCGGGTCCTTGTAGATAATGGGCTTGCCTCCGGCCAGAACCAGCAGGGGCATGGTCATCATGGTCAGCTCCTCGGCTGTGTAAATCCTGTGCTGGGGCACATCCCTCATGCCCACGGAGCCGTACTCAATCACATCCAGCATATGCTCGAACCATATTTCTTGATCCGGATCAGTATAGCCCCCACCAATCCAGTCGAAGAACTTCCTGTACTTGTTCCTGTTGGGAAAGAACATGAAGTACCGGAACCCTTTCCAGACCATGCTGGCCCTCATCTTGCTAAAAGTCTGTGAAGGGTCGAGCATAATCACTACCGCGATGGATTCGGGAATCTCCCGGGCCATGGCCAGAGCGAGCCAGCTTCCATATGAAAGACCGGCAACCGCAGTCCTTTCATAGCCGAAGTGATCCATAATAGCGGTGAACCATGCCTTGTAGTCGGTGATGTCGTTCACAGGCTTTTCTGAAGGCTCGCTTTTCCCGCCGTAGACAATCTGGTCCAGGGCGATGACCCGGTAGTTCTCGGCCAGGGCGCACGCATTGGCGTACCACATGGTTGCGTCGGCGAAGAGACCGGGGAAGAGGAAGACCGGCTGGGCGTCCTCAGTCCCGGAGATAATCGTATGGGTCCGGCCATATTCGGTGTCCACCCATTCTTCTTCATAGCTGCAGGTCCACAGCTCCATAGACTTGTCATAGCTTTCAAAGGCGATAGCCTTGGCTTCCGCACTCTTGTAAAGCTTGTCAGGTTCTCCAGCATTCCTGCCGGAAGCATAGCTGTTCAGCATAAGAAGACCTCCTAATACTGTCAGCATTATAGCATGCATTCTCATTGTTTTTTCCTTTTTCCCTTGTGATGAGCCCAATATAATTGATAGGGGGCTTACAATTCTAGATTTGCCAACATATAAAACTTTGAAAAGCCTTCCGGTTTGTCCGCGATATATTTACGAATACTTTTAATACCGAAAGATTATAGCCTTATTACAAAGCGAAAAAGGTAGACATTGTAGAACATTCCGTCAAGGATAAAGAAAATGTAAAGTTTCCAGGGTAATGCTGAAATTAAATAGGGACAGCGCCCTATTTTAGCTCTCATACCCTGTTTTTTCCCTATCAATGATCGACACTTACATTTATAATATCGTTTACGTGTAATTTGATAAAACACAGTAAAACACGCATACTTTTCTTCATTAAAAATTATCATATTATAAATATCAAAAAATCCTGTTTCTTGTGAAAGAACATCTTTAGGGGGTAGCAATGAGTACAAAAGATGCGCTGACAGATGAAGAGTTGTGTGTATATTCAAGACAGATTGTCCTGAATGAGATAGGCTATGAAGGACAGGTAAAACTAAAGGCGGGTAAAGTTTTATTGGCCGGCGCCGGAGGATTAGGAACACCTGTGGCGCTTCAGCTGGCCGCAATGGGTATAGGTTATTTAAAAATAGTTGACCGGGATATTGTTTCTACCTCAGATCTTCATCGCCAGTACCTCTACGATGTTAATGATATTGGACTCCCAAAAGTCGAAGCAGCATCATCCAGGCTTGAGGCTCTGAATCCACGGATCAAAATCGAACCAATACCGATCTCAATAAAAAGCTGGAACGTAGAAGAACTCATAGAGGGCGTCGATGTGGTCGTGGATGGGCTCGACAGTATGGAGGCAAGATACCTGATAAACAGCGCATGCGTGAAAAAAAATGTTCCATATATATACTGCGGAGCTATTACAGCCCTGGGAAATGTATCTACCATCATACCAGGCAAAACACCATGCCTTGAGTGTATTGTTACAGGCATAAAGGATACTGATCTTCCAAAATGTGCAGTTGTAGGTGTTTATACACCTGTTATAGGCATTGTTGCAAGTATCGAGGTTTCTGAGGCGGTGAAGCTTCTCACCGGCAAAGAGCCAAGCTTTGCAGGAAAGCTCTTTTATGTAGACGCTTCAGATGGCAATTTTCATAAGATTTCGTTGACCAGGAATGATACTTGTTCTATTTGCGGCAGTGGTGCCAGTAGTGTAGTAACTCAGATTAATGAAAATCTTATTGAAGAACAGTGCTCGCGTAAAGGCGAAAGAAGCCTGGTAATAACCCCGAAGAAACATCTTCCTGTTGATATAGCAAAGGCAGTTGATCTGTTAAATGGCTCAGGATATAGGATTGATGCAAGGGGTCAGCTCGGCGCAACCCTTACAGATAAAAATGGAATTACAGTGACAATAATGAAAACAGGTGTAAGCATCATCCAGATTCCTCCCAAGGCCAAAATAGACAACGAAGCATTATTCATAAAAGAACTCATTGTGGATAAACTGAGATTGGAGGCGGATGCATTTCCAGTTTAGGGAAGACACATATCTATATCAAAATGAGGACAAAACCTTCATGATACTGGTATTTATCGAGAACAGCGCTCCTTGATGCGAATGCTCTCTATCAATAAAGTGGACAGGTGTTTATATCCCTGACCCTCTCAACATATCAGCGGATACCGTTACACTTTCATTCGCCATTTCTTCCTCATTTGAATCAGCAACAATACCCTCCAACGACTCGAGATACTTAATCCTTTTTTCCATTTCTTCCTGGTTTCTAGCAATAAAACGCACAGCATCTGCCACCGGATCCGGCAGACTGGCATGTTCAAGGGTTTCGATTTCTCTTGCAGAAAATCCCATTGCAATCCTACCGGGCACTCCGACCACTGTAGCGCCTGAAGGAACATCGCTAATCACCACACTCCCGGCCCCGATCCGAGCACCCTCTCCAACATTGATTGCTCCAAGTATTGTGGCTCCTGCACCTACCACAACATTATTCTCAAGTGTAGGATGACGTTTCTCCTTTTTCAGGGTTGTACCTCCCAATACAGCACCCTGGTACAGCAGAACATCGTCTCCAATGACAGCAGTCTCCCCGATTACCACACCCATTCCATGGTCAATAAAGAGGCGCCTGCCGATCTGTGCTCCCGGATGAATCTCAACCCCGGTCAGCCAGCGGCCTATATGGGAGATGAATCTCGCCATCACTTTAAACCGTCTTATCCACAGGAAGTGAGCAAATCGATAAGTCCAGATCGCATGAAGCCCGGGATAGCTGAAGAGGATGTCAGCTGCATTTCTTGCTGATGGGTCTTTTCGGCGTATTGTATTAATATCTTCCTTCAGTTTCTTAAACATCTTATCTATTCAAACCTCACTTCCATTGCCTTGAATGGACACACCTGAACACAGAATTCACAGACAACACATTTACTATCATTGAAACTGACCTTTCTTGTTTCAGGGTCGGCTTCCAAAGCCCCTGCGGGACATACAGGGATGCACACACCGCAATCGATACACCTCTCTTTGTTCCTAATGATGTCCTGTGAGAGAGGTTGTATCTTCAGGCCTAATTCGGTTAAAAAGTCGATACCAAGCTTGTAGTTATCATTATTCCCCTTGAGCTCCAGCACCATGAGCCCCTCTTCGCTTGGTGTGATGTTGGCTTTTAATATGCTGCATTCCAGATCATACTCCTTGATCAGTGTCCATATCACGGGCTGATTAACTATTTTACGAGGGAAGTGGAGCACGATCTTCTGAGAAGTCATTAATTTTCCTCTACTGAATTAAATTTTGGAAGGGTGCGATATGAATCCACACCCTTCCTTTATTTACTAACTTACCAACTCTCTTTCCTTTAACGGTTTGAAGGTATATCCACTCCCGGGTCCAGGCAGTTCTGCCACAGACTCACTGAGGAGAAATTCCCCTTTAATGATCCAATCTTTCAAAGTGTTAGCTATCTCGATCGCCTTCGAGTAGCTCGAAAGGTTCCCTGTAGGAACTTCCTTACCTTGAACGGTGATCGCTCCACTTGTGAGTTGTGCATAGTTTACCTCACCGAGACTTTCCTTCTTGCCCTGAGGATAAGCTTCGCTATAGTCTACTATCTGCGTCCATATATCTTCATCTTTCACTGCTGTATACTTACAAATTTCCTCATCGATAATGGGAATTGGCACTCCAATCCCGACTGTCAGTGTCACTCCATAGCCACACATAGTCGTTCCTACAAGCCACCCAGGTTTCATCTGTTTGAGATCCCCTATAACTGCAAGGGTTCCAGCAGGTGCCTGAGGAACGCCGTTATCCTTTCGAGGAACATCGGGATTGTGCTGTGTTCCCTGCCATGCTACATACCCAACGCCCCCTCCGAGAAGGATCTTGGTACCGATCCCGATCGTTTTATAATATGGATCGTTCAGAAGAGGCGAGAGCTGTCCGGCACTGCAGAAGTTTGCATTTCCAAGATTGGGTTTCAGTATCCCCATGTACGTGTAGATTGTCTTGTCTGACAGGTTCACCGCTACGTTATAGTTCTGGTAGGCATTTCTCGGATTAAACAATACTGCCTCGTTGAGATCATTAATATTGATGTGAGTCTCCAGCTTCTTTCTAGGATAGCAATCTGTACCATAAGCGGTTGCCTCAAATTTTATATCTTTCCCCTTTACCAGGTCTTCGATTACATGCGCTCCACCGTGGGCGAATTCACCCGGATAGACCTTGTTTCTCGGATCATCATCAGGCATTGCGGTTGCACCAAGGTATATGTCAACGGCTGCAAAACCGGTATATACAGGTACATCGTCGAGGTATGCCTTTCCTCCACCAATCTTGATTTTCGGTTTTGAGTGACCAATATTGAAATAGGCACCCGATGAACACATCGGTCCGAAGGTACCGGTGGTGACCACATCAACGTCTCTTGCGGCCTTTTCAATCCCATTCTGTTCAACTATATCTATGATCTCCCGGGCATTTACTACTACTGCTTTGCCCTTCCTGATCTTTTCATTGATCTCTTGAATTGTCTTTTTCATCTATTTTCTCCTCTATGTTTTTAAATCTAATATTTGTTTGATACCCCGAAAGGGGCATATCCATGATCCATATCATGGTCACCACCTGCCTTTCTAAAAACACGAGGATATAAAACCAGAGGTTTCAGTCTCTTGAAAAGAGATTCGTGGAGAGATACCTCTCTCCGGTATCTGGCAATACTACCACTATAAGTTTGCCCTTATTTTCTTTTCTCTTACTTACCTGTAGTGCAGCCCATGCTGCAGCACCCGAAGATATACCAGCAAATAAACCTTCCTCCCTTGCCAGCCTCCTCGCAGTTTCCTGAGCCTCTTCATTACCAACCTGAATCACTTCATCCACAAGATCCATTCTCAATACATCAGGTACAAACCCTGCACCTATCCCCTGAATCTTGTGTGCTCCAGGCTCACCACCTGAGAGAACAGGAGAAGCCTTGGGTTCAACAGCTACTGCACGAAATGATTCTTTTCTTTTTTTCAGCACCTCTGATACTCCGGTGATCGTTCCTCCTGTGCCGACTCCGGCAACAAGGATATCTACCTCACCATCTGTGTCTCTCCAGATCTCTTCAGCAGTTGTTTCACGATGAATCTCAGGATTTGCCGGGTTCTTGAACTGCTGTGGCACGAAGTATCGGCTATCATTTGTAGCGAGTTCTTCAGCCTTTTCAATAGCCCCTTTCATTCCTTTGCTCCCCTCGGTTAATAGTAATTCAGCACCCAGAGCCTTCAAAAGGGTTCTGCGTTCCATGCTCATGGTATCCGGCATTGTGAGGACAAGTCGATACCCCTTTGCGGCACATACAAATGCAAGGGCTATTCCTGTATTACCACTTGTAGGTTCAAGAATGATGGTATCTTTATTAATTAATCCAGCCTTTTCTGCAGTCCTGATCATATTGACTCCGATTCTATCCTTGACGCTTGAAAGCGGATTGAAATACTCGAGTTTTGCTACAACAGTTGCATACAACTCATCGGTGATCCTGTTCAACCTCACAAGAGGTGTGTTCCCTATGAGCTCAGATGCATCACTGGCGATTCTTTGCATATCAGTTCCTTAATTAATTATGGTGATTCTGTAACACATTAAGCGATAATTATTAAATTTCGTACATCACTGGCTTGATCTTCTTTCTTTGCTGTTCAACCATATTCTCCAGTGTTGTGGAGTCAAGTATCTCGCTTATTTTTTCACTGATCTTTCCCCATACATCACGAGTAACACAGAAATCGGATCTGGTACAGATATTTGGTGCAATCACACATTCTACAAATGCAAGGTTTCCTTCAACAACTCGAACCACCTCTCCTAATGTTATCTCTGCTGGAGACCTGGCAAGAGTATATCCTCCATGTGCCCCCCGACTGGAAACAACAAGACCTGCTGCTTTAATGGGCGGGAGAATGTGCTCCAGATATCCCTCAGAAATATCCTGATTCTTGGCTATCTCTTTCAATAAAACTGGTCCTTTGCCATATTGAAGAGCCAGCTCCAACATAAGCCTCGCCCCATATCTCCCTTTGGTTGAAAGACGAACCATGCGATTAACTCCTTAGAAATGTTACACCTAAAAATTACAGTATAAATTTAATTAATCTGATCAGATTAGTAGGTATTCTAATACTTTGGTAACCTATTGTCAAATTCTTTTTATAAATTATTGTCAAAAATCAGCATGTATTAGAAAGTATTTTGCGCTATAAACAGAGGCTTATGAAATTAAATATCTTCACTCTACTTGATTATCATTATATATATTGTATGAAGAGAGTAATTCATGAAAATTAAAGTTACTTACGTCGGTTTTCTGAAGCTGGAAGGAATTAAGAATAAAAGTATTGTTGAAATTGACGAAGCGAGTACAGTTTCAGATCTCTTAAATAGGTGCAAGGTACGAGAAAGTCATCAGAGGTTTATTGTTCCTATAGTAAATGGCAAACAGAAAGAACTTTCATATATGCTTCAGCAGGATGACGATCTGTTCCTTCATCTACCAATGGGGGGTGGTTAAACTAATAGAGATAGTTATCAGGAACTGTAATACTTTTTTGACAAGATTACAAAACAAGAGGAACCAACCAATCCATTTCTTTTCTCACATACACCATTACCATTTATAAAGTCATAAATTCATACCCCGTCCCCATTATTGCTCCTTGGTTTTTGTGAGCACAATCCCTCCGGCAATGAAAAGGACCAGAAGGCTTAAAACACCTATGCCAGAGCTCCTTGTTATGTAGGTCACGAATCCCATAAGGAACGGGCCAATAATGGTTGCAAACTTACCGAAGATATTATAGAAGCCGAAGAATTCCGCAGATTCCTCTTTTGGAATGAGCTTTCCATAGAAGCTCCTGCTCAGTGCCTGAATACCGCCCTGGGAAGTTGCTACCAGCATGGACAGGATCCAGAACACCATCACTTTTGTACTTACATCCTTAAAATAAGGGATGAAAAAAGCCGTAATTGTGATGATGATATACACGACGATCCCGACGAAAAGCATCTTCTTTGCCGAAAAAATCTTTGCGAGCTTCCCGTAGAGTAGTGCAAACGGAAACGCCACAAACTGCACAGCAAGAAGGATGATCATGAGCATGTTGGCGCTTATTCCTATGTCTGTTCCGAATGCAGTCGCCATCTTGATGATGGTATCGACACCATCGATATAGAGAAAGTAGGCAATGAGAAAGATAAACACATTCTTGTACTGCTTGATCTTTCTGAATGTGTCGGCAATACGCCTGAAGCTGTCTCTGACTGGTGTTGTTGAAGGTTCGATATAATAGTTCTGTTTAACATTTCTTAATAAGGGTATGGTAAACACAAACCACCAGAGAGCGGTAATGAGAAACGCTACCTTTACTGCCGGTACTGAGCTCGAAAATCCTACAAGCTTGTACTGCATAATGAGTGCAATTCCAATTATAAATGGGATCGTGCTCCCTATATATCCCCATGCATAGCCGGATGTGGACACCCAGTCCATCCGCTCGCGTTGAGTCACATCAACAAGGAACGAATCGTAAAAAATGAGTGCTCCAGAAAACCCTAAGGCAGTGAATATATAGATAACAATTGCACCGACCCACCACCCTTCCCTGGTAAGTGCAAGTAATCCCGTTGCTATCACTCCAAGCAGGAAAAAAGTCAGAAAAAATCTCTTCTTGTAGTTCTTATAATCAGCAATGGTACCAAGAATAGGTGCAAGGACTGCGATCAAAAGGGTAGCAATGCTGTTCCCGTAACCAAGCCATGCTGTCGATTGATAGCCTTCGACACCCTTTGATATCACACTCTTGTAGAAAATCGGAAAGATGGCCGATGTTATTGCAATGGAATAGGCAGAGTTTGCCCAGTCGTAAAATACCCAGCTACGTTCCTGTTTAGTCATTTCTCCTCCTTTTACCGCTTTCTGATTTATAATTTTACCTTATGAAAAATAATTTTGGAATAAAAATCGATTCATTTAAAATTATTAAAAAAGTTTTAAACAAAATGTGTCAAAAAGTAGTGAGTCACCCTCCGATAATATCTGTAACGTTATTGTTATAAGAGGTTACGAAAATGGCCTGCCCTATTTTTTCGCAATCAGAAGAGTGCTTCTGCCTTCAGGAGAACTGCCGTTATTATGATGTGAAGAGTCAAATATGCATGTACGAAAAAAACAATATAAACAAGCAGCCTCCTGTCAATTCTTTACCTAAAGATTCCAACCTCGGGTATGCAGAAAAAACATATAAAGCAAAATCACCCTGTCCAGAGAATGCTGAAAGGAAAGTGAAGCTGAGCGCTAAAGAGCTCTGGGATAGTCTTTCAGTCTTTCATCAAGAGCATGGAATTCCTAGGTATGATGAGCTCATTAAGGATTTAATAAAAGTAGTATCAACAACAGATAACACTCACTATCTCACCCAGAGGGATTTAGATTTCTGGTACCAGAAAATCGAAGGACTTGAAAGCTACAGAAATTTCCTCGAAAATTACGAAAAACTTGAACAATAAGTTTCTCTTTATTTAAAATAAAATCTATACAGGGAGTACAATTTCTACTTTCAAGTCCTGTAAAATAGATCTTCTGTTTTTATTTTACTTTATCTTCCTATTATATTATAATTCAATTCACTATAAATATAGAAGGCGGGAATAGCTCAGTGGTAGAGCGCCACCTTGCCAAGGTGGATGTCGCGGGTTCAAGTCCCGTTTCCCGCTCTTTTTAAATTCTGCTCAACTTCCCAAAACTACCAGTTGTACCTATCAATGTCTTTATGCTGTTAATTATTATAAATAATATTTATTGTAATCGATAGAATCCGTGATATTATTAATTATGTAGCAGTATATATACGATTCAGGAAGCCCTTCCATGAACGTTAAAAAACTCCTGGGTCGTGTTCAAAAAATATCTTTCCTCATACTTTTTATCTTTACATTTGCCACGATCCAGGGCTACGGTCAGGAACATGGTGTTGATTACAACACCTATTACCAGTTCCCAATCTCATGCGGTATCGAATACCAGATGCTCAATCCCTTCGGCAGCTATGGAGGCACCTTCAACATCTTCGACATCTCTGCACAGGTGAGATACCCGATTCCCACAATACCTGTGTTTCAACCAACCGCTCATATCGGGATGATGGTATTCGACAACCAGGATATCAATGACCCCAAGAAGTGGGATCACAATCACTACTACCTCAGTGCAGGGGTCCTGTACTCGAACAGATTCTCCAAGAACTTCGAGATCGGGGCAGAGGCTCTCTTGGGATTTTCACAGGCTGTTTTCCCAGACCTGGTTCCAGAGAAGGGGCCACAGGGATCAGCAAACCTCCTTTTTGAGATCGGCGGAAGAATATGCCTCAACCCTTCGTACAATTTCAGCATAGATATCAATCCCAACATCAAATATCTCGCTTCACTGAGCCCGCTCAAGGATTTTGACGGGCTTATCTTCGGTATAGGTTTTACAGGGCAGTACCGTTTTGGTGAAGACCCTGATTCTCCTGCTGCCATTATACGAAGCATTAGGTTCGGGGAGACATCATTCCCGCCACTCTTTGCAGCAATGCAGAGCTACTATGCCAAGCACCCTGTGGGCAAGATAAGCATCACTAATATAGAAAATCATCCAATTTCCGATGTTAAAGTTTCCTTTTATCAGGCAGGATACATGGATTCACCCACTCCTTCAGCATCTATTCCGGAACTTGGAGCCGGTGATTCAAAAGAGGTTGATATTCTCGCATCATTTAACGAAGAGGTATTCAAAACAGAGGGAACCACTCCATTGACAGGAGAGATTATTGTAACCTATACTTCGAACCGAAAACCTGCTGAGCAAAAGCAGTCGGTATCATACGATCTTTACGACAAGACATCTCTCACATGGGATGACGATAAAAAAGTGGCTGCTTTTATCACCCCTGCTGACAGCGCCCTCAGGAACTACACAAGCTTCATTCGCCAATCATGCAAGGATGAGGTGATTCCTGCTTACTGTGACAAGCTGCAGATTGCAATGCAGGTATTCCATGCTCTCGGAGAGATCGGCTGCATCTACCAGGTCGATCCAACCTCTCCTTTTGCCTCTGTGCAGGAAGACCCAATGGTCATTGACTCTGTAAGCCTTCCCCGAAATACGCTTAAACGAAGTACAGGCGATTGCGACGATCTCACAGTGCTCTACTGCAGTTTGCTCGAGACCGTAGGAATAGAAACAGGATTTATTACTGTTCCGGGACACATCTACCCATGCTTCAATACTAAAGTTCCTGGAAGAGAGTACAAGTCGATCTTTCCTGACCGGGATATGACAATCAATGTTGATGGGGAGCTCTGGCTGCCTGTTGAGATCACCATGGTTGGAAAGGCCAATTTTCTCGATGCATGCAGGAAAGGAATGGAGGAGTGGATAGCATATGAAGAGAGTCCCAAGATGAGAGGATTTTATATCACCAGAACCTCTCAGGAGCTTTACAGACCTGTCGGCTTGAAGGAGACAGATCTCGGGCTCCAGTACGGGAGTCAGGATGCGATCGCACAGTCCTTTAAAGACGATATGAGTAAGCTGATCAACATCATAGTGATGGATTATTCCGAGAAGGCAAAGAAGAGCGGTAAGAAGGAAGATTACAACAGGCTCGGAATACGGTATGCTAAGTTCACCCAGTATTCTCCGGCTGAGAAAGCATTCAACAGGGCTCTATATATCGACGACCGCTACCTCAGCGCCCGGGTCAATCTCGGCAATGTCTACTTTTTGAAAGGAGAATACAGCAGGGCGCTGAACATGTACCTCGATGTCCTGCGACGACTGGAGATGGAGGGAAAGGAAGAATCTTCACAGGCGATGCTTACGCTCATGAATGCATCGAGGACATGCTACCAGATGGAGGATTACGATGAAGCGAAGAAATACTTCGCAATGGCAAAAGAGATAGATCCGGATAAGGCGGAGCAGTACTCGTATCTCAGCCTTGGGGAAGGAGAGGGCCGTTCCGCAGCTGCAGGTGATATCTCCCGGGAGATAATTTTTGCAGGCGAGGAGGAGTGAGCTTATGAAAAGAAAGATTTTACTATATATACTTTCAGTTCCAATCATGCTATTTCTTTCTCTTTTATTAGTATCGTGCCCTAGCCAGATATCCGAGGATATCCTTCTTCAGGCAAAGGACGAAACAGGGCCTGTGATAACCATAACATCTCCTCAAGACGGAAGCCCCTACTCAACGGTCGTTGAGGTTTCGGGAACGGCAACAGACAGAGCATCCGAAAACGGCGATATGGGCGGAATCAAATCGGTATATTACGAGGTCCTCGCTACGACGATAAAGGGTGAGATATTCTGCAGTGGCGATGGCTTTTTCTGCTTCGATTTCTCCACCTCCGGCCTGAGTGGCTCTCTCGTGGTAAAGATCAATGCAATTGACTGGAACGAGAATTCAGGCAGCGCATCGATCACACTGATAGACACTGATAGTGACATCCCCTCCTTCACTGCAACTGCAGAAAACCATAAAATTACCCTCAACTGGGACCCTGTACCACTTGCGGAAAGCTATACCCTCTACTACACAACGAACAACTCGTATCCGAACATTGGCCAGGGAGGCACAAATGGGTTTGTGAGAAACAACGTTCTGCCCGGAGAGATGCTCACAGCGGATGAGGATGGGAACCCGATACAGAATGGGTCGATGCATATTCTCCAGCTCATGGCGAATCTCCCTGACGGATACGAGGATGCATGGTCAGGTTTTGTAAAGGTAGTACCACTTTCAAGGTTATCCCTTGCACCGGTTGTGAGCACGAACAAATGCGGCCAGGTAAGTCTCTGGTGGAAGGAAATAGCGATTAACGAATATGAGGTGTGGAGATCCAAACTGCAGGATGAGGAGGTTTTTTTTAATCTTACCGGTACGATTTCTGAAAACAGCTATACAGACAAAACAGCCGAAGATGGAAAAAACTTCTACTACAGGGTAAAGCCTTCCTCCTGCAGCAGTGTGGATAGCTTTTCCGTTCCCGGTCAGACGAGCCCTACAATCGATAAAGTTACAGGCACATACGATACAGGCCTCACGTCAACATCGGGTGTTGACATAAAGGTTGAGGCTGATAACACGTACGCATACATAGCCGACTATTATGGAAAAAGCATGACGATACTGAATATCTCAAATCCTGCCACCCCTATGTTGGAAAGCGATATCGTTTTCCCGAACTACCCTGCTTCGCCTGGGTATGACGTGATTTTACCTACAGATGTCGTGGTTGCAGAGTACAATAGTAAAGATTATGCGTTCGTAACCGACAGGTATTGCGGTCTCCAGATCGTCGATATTTCAAACCCTGCTTCGCCTGTTCTGGAAAAACAGGTTAATATTATATATTACCCGACAAACGACTGCCGGATACAGGGTAACTATGTATATTTGGCCGCGAGAGGAACCGATACAGAGCCTCTGCCGTGGCACGGGTGCGGATGGCTGCAGGTCGTCGACCTCGATGAGGTGATGGCGGACGGGATGGATCAGTATTTGGTTCATTCAGAGACTCCAACAGGTACTGGAGAGTATCAGGAAATTACATGCTACATAGACGATCATTCAGTATGGGGATTGGATGTGGAGGGAGATTTTGCCTACCTTGCCTGTGACGATGCTGGTATTAAGATAATCGATATATCGGTTCCTGCCGGTGTAACGGATGCTTCCTTGATAGATTCGTGCGATACCCCGGGAAATGCTCATGCAGTCGATGTCGGTGGCAGTTATGCATATGTTGCGGATTATAGTGAGGGCCTTCAGGTAATCGATATCAATCCCGCTCATACAGGCACCTATCTCACAATTGTCGGCAGCTGTAAGACTCAGAATGTTGCAAGAGACGTATGTCTCGTATATCCGTATGCTTATATCGCTGATTGTTTCGGCGGCGTTGCCACAGTTGATGTCTCCGATCCTACTGATCCAACAATCTTCTACACATACAGCACTCCGGGAAGTGCGTTGGACGTTGTTTTCGATGGAGACTACATCTATGTCGCAGACTCTGACCGGGGTTTTCATATCATAGATGACTCCGAAAGTTTCATAAAGCCCGCATATCTGGGTTCCCATGAAAGCGAAACTCTGATGGCGCTAGACGTGGATGTAGCTGGAGACTATGCATATGTTGCAGACGGACGAACAGGCCTTCAGATAATAGATATCAATGAAGACCATGTAGAGTACCTTTCTGTTATTGGTTTTTGTGAAACACCCGGTAAGTTATCCGACTTTAACTATTGGTCAACACTATCAAATTATGGTTTCGGTGTCGATGTTGTTGGCGACTACGCCTTCTTTGCCGATCGGGTGGAGGGCCTTCAGGTCATCGATGTAAACCCCGACCATACTGAGACCTATCTCACGATTATCGGGTCTGCTGAAACACCGGGACAGGCATGGGACGTCGAGGTTTATGGTGATTACGCATTTGTCGCGAACTGGGATGCAGGCCTTGAAATAATCGATGTCTCTAATCCGAACGATCCTGTCCTGAAAGCGGAAGTACGCACTTCTTGTTATTCAAGACACGTGCATCTTGAAGGAAACTTAGCCTATTTAGCCGGTAACTCCATGGATCTCGAGATCATCGATATATCCGATCCTTTGAACCCGATTCATCTTTCAAGCTGCTTGACTCTCGGCTCCTCCTGGGATGTCGACACAAGCGGTGACTATGCATATGTATGCTGCGGATGGAAAGGAGGGCCAAGCGAACTGCAGATACTCGACGTATCGGACCCATTATCGCCTGTGCTCGTTTACAGCATGCCGCTGAACGCGTACGGGCTCGTTTTTGATGTCGATATTGCCGGTGATTATGCGTACGTGGCGACAGGAGAATCAGCGGCTTACTATTCGTACCTCCTCGTTATTGATATCACCGATCCTGTGAGACCCAGAGTCAGGGGAAGCTATAGAAATCAGTCCGGCTCGGAATATGAAATAACCTATTACAGCAGGGCCCTGAAACTCGTCGGTGATCATGTGTATAAAACGGACTTAGTCTATCTTTTAAAGGATTTCAGGATCGAGAGAAAGGACAAACCAGAATAAGTATTACCTGATACATTTTAAATTTCTTTAAATTGCAAACATATAATTAGGTCACTCTATCACCATCTCCACTAAAACAGTTTATTTTTAAGGCTATTTTCGTTATATTTGTCCTGTAAAAAATCCTGAAAAGGTTAGTTCATGCAGCTCACAAAAAAGGTCAACAAGGAACCCAACTCAAAGATCAGCATCGAGGTAACAGTCGATAAGAAAGATGTGCAAAAAATCAGGGAAGAGGTACTTAAAGATTTTGAAACCAATGCCAAGCTTCCTGGGTTCAGGAAAGGAAAGGTCCCGAGGGATATCCTCGAGGTGCGGTTTTCCAAGAATATATACGATGAAACTGCAGGCACAGTTATGCGGGACTCTATCAACCAGATCGTAAAAGAGGAAGAATATCAGCCTATCTCACATCCATCCATTGTAGAGATGGACGAGCTCAACGATAAAGATGATTTCTCTTTTAAAGCAGAATTCGATGTCATGCCTGAGGTGGAGCTTGGAGAGTACAAGGGAATTGCCTCAGAGAGATATATCTATGAAGTCAAAGATGATGCAGTTCAAAAGGAGATTGAAGGGCTCCGTGAACGATTCGCAACTCTCGTTCCTACAGGAGAACCTTCGAAGGCAGGCGATTATCTAGTTATTGATTATGAGGAACACGCAAAAGACGGAAAGATTAAAACAAAGAAGAAAAACCAGACCATTTTTATAGATGATAAAAACGATAC
>CP070841.1:2717803-2734122 GCA_020342115.1 Spirochaetota bacterium | reverse complement strand
ACACTCACAGTGCAGCACACGAACCAAGGATGACGGTCAGACCTGGCGAAAGGTTTCAAGTAGAGACCGAATTGGCTACAGGCGCATGGCTACAGACCATAGACAGCGACCCGGAGGGAACTGCCTCCACGTTCCCATACGTGAACCCAACCACAGGACCCGTATTCATCGAGGGAACGAAACCGGGTGACATGCTGGTTGTACTCGTCGAGAAGATTGAGGTTGAAGACCTTGGCTACACTCAAATTATTCAGGGCCACAACCCCTTTATCAACTGGGTTAGAAAAGAGGAGTGGGGGAACCAGTTCAAGGTAGTGCGCATAAGCGATGGCGTTGTCCATTGGAGCGAAACGTTGAAGCTGCCGGTTACTCCGATGATTGGGACTATCGGAACTGCCCCAGAGATAGGGGCCATCACAAATGCGGATAACGGCCTACACGGTGGCAATATGGACATTCAGGAGGTCGCGGAAGGCAATACCCTGTTCTTGCCTGTCTTCGTGGAGGGCGCATTGCTTCACATGGGTGATGTACATGCGATTCAGGGAGATGGCGAGTTGTGCTGTGGCGGAGGAATCGAGGCTCGTTCGACGCTGACAGTTTCGGTCGAAGTTGCACCAAAACCTACCTCAATGACTTGGCCCCGGATAGAGACACCGACACACATAGCGACAGTGGGCTGTGCGAGGCCCCTGGAGGATGCGTTCCGCATCTCTGTGGAAGAGATGATCTACTGGCTTGGAGAAGACTACGGCTTAAGCCAGCCCAATGCGGTCATGCTGTTGGGGCAGATTGCCGAGGCGCGATGCACTCAACTGGTAGATCCCAAGTATAGCTACATCTGCAAGGTACGTAAGAGCTATCTCGACAAGCTATAGAACCGGGGCGATCTGAGCTGGAGTGACACGGGTGAAGATTAATGGGGACACAACACTTTGAGACACGATAGGTGCAGAAAGCCGAAAGACCAAATGGAATTTTGGCTTTCTGCAAAATACCGTGCGGTTTTCAGCACGGTATTCGGACACCTTGCTTACGGCACTCCCGGGCATTCGAAGGATGATCGAATTACAGAGTGATCGGAAATTCGCATAAGAAAGGATACGCCGTATTCCCACGGTGAATAATCGTCTTCAATATAGAAAAATAAACTGCATTCCCAAAATGATTCACCAGATTCACCTTTAACTAATTCCTTCGATATTCTAACCTTTAAACCTTCAAACTCCTTTTTTTGTGTCGCAGCAATTAACTGGCTGACATATTCTCCTATTGTTGAAGCTCCTGGATCAATTGGTGCGCTTGCACATGATTCAATTGAAGCCAGAGGGATATCATGATTGATAAATATAGCATGCACGATCTCTGAGTCTGCCGGAGGTGTGTGTTCGTTTTTATCAGAAGCGTATAGCAAATACCCGGGCAAAAATAGTATCAGGGCTAATAGTATATTTTTCATATCTATGAGTATAATAATTGAGTGTTCTGCAAATTAGGCAATATGACATCATTTCTTAATACCGTCATGTTGTCATACGCCGACCCAGTATAGTTTTTATTTAAGGCATCCAGACCGGGCCCATGTTTTCCCATGAGTCATTTGTCAGTCTGGTCATTAGGCCGCTGTCAGCGTCCATTTTAAAAATATCTATAAAACTGTCCTCAAGGATAGGGGCTTGATGGATAGAGCCGAATACTATGTGATGTCCGTCAGGAGAATATGAAGGAAGATATTCCGCCCGGTCCCCATGGCCTCCTGCTTCACTCAGGTCGACCACCTCTCCGCTTCCATCGCTTTTGACTTTGAATATGTGCCAGTCGCCGCTGCCGAAATTTTCAGGTGATTCTATAGTAAACTTCACTCTTCGTTCAAAAACTATCCATTGGTCATCAGGGCTCCATGAAGGATCGAAGGCACCGGGAAGCCAGAAGGCCTCAGGTATTACCGGTTCAGGACCGGAGTCATATATGGTCTGAATATTGCTCCCGTTACTATCCATTGTTTTAAGCACATTCCGCATAAGTTCCGCATCACTATAATCAAATGCTATTTTCTCTCCGTCATGAGACCAGGCAGGATCACCCTCAGTTGCATCAGGTGTATCGGTCAGTTGTGTCATCTCGGTGCCGTCCCGCCGTATTTTGTAGAGGTCCAGTGTGCCGTTTTCCAGGCGCTTCAGATACACTATCCACTCACCATCAGGGGAAAAACTGTCGCCCTCTGTGAGATATGAAGCATCAGCAAGCCTTTTTTCTTCTTTTATTTTCAGATCGAGGATCCATAGTGACCGTATATCCTCGTTCCCAAGCCCTTCCGGTTCGGCCGTATCCTCCACCGCACGGGTGGCCACTATATATCTTCGAGATGGATCAATACCCACGATAAAATGGAATTCATTGGTGTAGGTGATTCGAGTGATATTTCCTCCGTCTGCGTTCATGGCATAGATCTCTCTCGAACGGTTTCCTGTATCCCGGTTTGAGGTGAACAGTATTGCTGAACTATCAGGAAGAGATCCGAGACGCTGAGATTCGTTATTGTAGTCACCATTCTTATGATCGCAGCTGTACAGCATCAGCCCACAGATCAACATGATTATGTAAAAGAAAATTTGTTGCATCTCTTTTATTGTCTGTCCCCTTATTATCTGTCTTCTTTTTTAATACGCCTGTTGGTTCATACTGATACTCTAGAAAACAGGGCTATGAAACTTCGGGATCCGATTATTTTATTATACCCCGATTGGCATTAGCTTCAATATCTATGATCAGTGATGTTAAAACCAGGTTTGTTGTTTATACTCGATATACTCCTTACCGAATCGTTGTTCCAGGTTTTTTTCTTCAAAACGAGTCCAGATAGCGATTAAGCTTGCCCAGAGAATTGTAGAAAGACAGGCGATAAAACTTTTAAAAATAAAGGGAAGACCAATATGAAGCAGCACCAGTCCGATATACATCGGATGCCTTATTTTTGAGTAGATCCCTGTTGTCACGAGCTTTGCTTTTTGTCCTACCCCATGTTTTTTCATTTCTGAGTAAAGAAACAGGGCAAGTCCAGCACCTGCCAAAGCCGCGCCAACTGGTATAGTAATGGAGGATGAGATATTCATTTTAACAGGGTCATTACCGCTCCAATACCCCCACCCGAAATAGCCTAGAAAGGTAAAAATCAGGATAACCCGAAAGGAAAGGGTGTCAGTTCCTCTTTTGTAGATAGTTATGTGGGCTGACATCCGCAGCAGGTAACTTACAAGACAGAGAACAGCACCAGCAATAATCAAAAGAAGGTTTATAGTGCTTATCTCTTCTATAGTAAGAAATATTTTTAATAGAAGGTCTATAATTCTATTACCATTCCTTCGTAGGCGGGAATAATCTCCATATCACTGTCAGGATAGAGTTTGTTTTTATATGAAATACCGACCTTTACCATCTCTGCTATTTTTTCGTCTGAATTAGTAGGATCATAGTGAAAAAGGACGACCTTCCTGATATTACTATTATGGGCAATATCTATACCCATCTGGGCTGAGCTGTGGCCCCAGTCCATTTTATCCAGGGCTTCCATAAGGGTGTACTGTGCGTCAAAGGTGATGACATCTGCACCTTTGAAGAAATCTATAGCTTTGTAAAGCTGGTCGTAGTTCTTCTCGTTGTATTCGACATCTGTGCTGTACACAAAAGTTTTACCATCTTCTTCCACTCTATAAGCAAAGGAATCCCCTGGATGGTTTTGTTTCATTGCATTAATCGTAAAAGAGCCGAATTTTTTCGGTTTCTCGAGCTTCAGGGTAAAAAATTTTTTCTTTGATTGCATATACTCCATACTGATCGGGAAATGCTGGGGGTTGAGCTGTTTTCGTAATCGTTCTTCAATGTCAGGATAGCACGAATAAAACTCAAACTGATTTCCAGGTATAAAGAAGGGGATGAAGAAAGGGAATCCCTGAATATGATCCCAGTGGGTATGACTGAAAAAAACCCTGGCTTTTCCTTTCCCCTGTCCGAACTCTTCTTTCATTAATTCGAAGCCGAGTTGACGAATACCTGACCCGGCGTCAAAGATGAGGTGCTCGTCTTTTATTTTAATGTAAAGGCAGGGTGTATTCCCGCCGTAGGATGATTTCAAATGAAAGGGCATCTTTTTAAGAATATCTTTAAGTTTTAACCCTTTGTAGTCTTGGTTCTTGAGAATGTGTATAAAAAAGCTTACGGATTTTTTTTGTACTTCTTCTGGCAGGGGAGAAGTCGGTATAGACCCTCTGACACCATAATATTTAATTTTCATGGTTTATCACATCATTATAGAATTAGTTACTGGTGCATCCTCCATACGTTAAACAGACGTAGAGTACGGCTTAATAGTAAGTATCTTAATTCATAAAATAACCAGCGTTGAATTGGATATTTGAAATAACCAATTCATGGTTTCTTAACATTTGTTTTTATTATAATCTGTATTATATACCTTATTTTTCTTCTTGAGAAAGTCAATTTATTTACAAGAAACTAATTATAATTGACTTTTTACCTATAAATATATTTTCGTCCTCACATATTAAAATCACAAGTAATAATTATAAAAAATAGTCGATTAATCCTGTTTGACATTATGTGTAATTATAAGAGCTAAAGGCTCTTTTTATACTGTATTAACAATAATTGAATCTATAAAACTGTTTTAATGGTTTATGATAGGGTAGAGCAAAGACATGCAATTCAATCATACTCATAAGCTCCCATTGACCACGGTGCAGTGTGAGGTTTTCCGTCTCTGTCTCCATTTATTTCCTATTTATTCTAAATAAATGTTGTCATGATGACAACAATCGTTTATTGTTGAGGATGTATCAAAAAATTAAAATAAGTCGGAGGCAGCATATGGCAGAAGAAATGCCGCATGAAGGACATGAAAAGCACATGTGTTACATGGTAGAGAAAGGAATACTGAAAGATAATCCTGGAGAATTCAAAAATTTGGTGAAGAAATCAAAATACTTTTGCTCAGGATGCGGAAGAACTGCAAAAGATCCAGTAAACCTGTGTGCGCCTGTAAAGATTTAATTGAATTACAGGGTAGTTATTAGAAGCATCTACATCGGATAGTGTAGAGTGAAATCTTTACACTTGAGAGAATAATTAATGCATGTATGTTGAATACAAAGAACAATCCTTATATAAGACACATTGTAATAAATCGATTTTATTGTCCAATAGTTAGAAGCTGATAGCCGACCACTGTATACTGTAAGATTCGAGCTGACAGTATACAGCCGATAGCTTTTCATCCTCAAACATTTTGACTAATCCCCTGTTTTCCAGTATTATAGTTCAAAATTTATTCCAATCAGAAGATAAGCATGAATTTTCAGGAGATCATCTTTCACCTGAACGAGTACTGGGCGAGCAGGGGATCGGTTGTTGTTCAGCCGTATGATCTGGAGACAGGAGCAGGAACATTCAACCCGGCTACCACGCTTCGAGCACTTGGTCCCGAACCGTGGAACGCTGCATATGTTGAGCCCTCGAGACGACCTACCGATGGACGCTACGGAGAAAATCCAAACCGTATGCAGCTCTTTTACCAGTATCAAGTGCTAATAAAACCTTCCCCTAGGGATATTCAGGACCAATACCTCGAGAGCATACGCTCAATGGGAATAGATTTCTCCAAACATGACGTAAGATTCGTACACGATGATTGGGAGTCGCCTACACTCGGAGCGACCGGACTTGGATGGGAGGTTTGGATTGACGGGATGGAGATTACTCAGTTCACCTACTTCCAGCAGGTTGGCGGGCTTGAGCTCGATCCTATATCAGTTGAGCTTACGTACGGGCTTGAACGGATCGCGATGTTTATCCAGGGGAAGGACGATGTATTTGATATTGTCTGGAATGACGATCTCATGTATGGTGATTTGAGGAAGCGGGAGGAGTTCGAGTTCAGTACTTATAATTTCGAGTGTGCATCTATTGATATGTACATTGACCATTTCAATGAGTTCGAGCGTGAGGCAGGGATGCTCCTTGACCACAACCTTGTTCTCCCGGCGTATGATATGGTGATCAAATGCTCACACACCTTCAATATGCTCGAAGCGCGTGGCGCGATCAGTGTGACGGAACGTACAGGCTATATCGCAAGAGTCAGAAAACTCGCAAGGAACGTTGCAGAAGCGTATGTCAAATCGAGAGAAGAACAGGGATTTCCCCTGCTTAAGAAGGCGGCACGCTGATGGCAGATACACGAGACCTTCTTGTTGAAATCGGTGTTGAAGAGCTTCCCCATGCAATCGTTAAAGATGCAATCATAGGATTCAGGGAACTTTTTCTCAGCAAACTGGATGAGGAAAAAATCAGGTACACTAAGGTAAGAGAGTTCTCGACTCCCCGACGTCTTGCACTGCTCATACGTGAGGTGGCAGAGTGGCAGGTGACATTCACTGAAGAACTGCGCGGACCTTCTGTTGAAAAGGCGTTTGATAAAAATAAAAAACCCACAAAAGCGTTACTCGGTTTCCTGAAGGGAAACGACATAAAACTAGATGACATAGTGATAAAAGAGTCTGGTGCTTCAGAGTACGTCTACTGTATTAGAGAGATAGGTGGAAAAAGGAGCATTGAGCTGTTACCGGGGATTCTTGATAGCACTCTCAAGGCGATGAGCTTTCCAAAGGCCATGAGATGGGAGGATTCGGGCTTTTCTTTTACGAGGCCGATACGCTGGATTTTATTTCTCTTCGGAACTGAAACGATACCCTTTGCTATAGCAGACGTTGAAAGCGACAACTATACCTTAGGACATCGGATTTATTCAAAAGATAAGATTATTCTTAATAATCCATCCGATTATGAAAAGATACTCAAATCTGCCGCTGTCATCGCTGACAGAGAGAAAAGAAAAAGTATCATCGAAAACCAGATTGAGAAAATTGCACAACCGCATGGGCTTGAGGTTCCTTGCATCGCATATAGTCTCTTTGAAGAGAACACGGATCTCACCGAGTTTCCAATTGCGGTATTGTGTGCATTTGACGAATCATTTCTCAATCTACCACCCGAGGTACTTGAATCAGAGATGATCGAACATCAGCATTATTTTCCTCTGGTGAAGAAACAGGATCAATCTATCTCCAACTACTTCATTGTTGTTTCGAATATTAAAAATAACTCAAAAACAGTTTCAGGATATGAACGGGTACTGTTGGCAAGGCTCGACGACGGCAGGTTCTTTTTCGAGGAGGACAAGAAACGCGAATTTGAATCCTACCTGGAAGCGCTTAACACTGTAACTTTTCATGAAAAGCTCGGCTCCATGCGGGATAAAGTTGAGCGTACTAAAAAGATCGGAACATTACTCGCTGAGCTCCTTGCAGTCGACAGCAAAACATCAAAAAACATTACAGAGGTCTGCCGTTTATGCAAAAACGACCTTGTGACGCTTATGGTTAACGAGTTTCCAAACCTCCAGGGGATCATGGGGTACTACTACTCCCTTGCTTCCGGGTATCCTTCGGAAATTGCTATAGGTATCAAGGAACATTACCTCCCGCGGTTTGCTCAGGATGAGCTCCCGACAGAAACTGAAGGTGCTTTTGTTGGTATTGCTGATCGACTCGATACAATTTTTGGTATTTTTTCTATAGGTTTAAAACCCAAAGGATCAAAAGATCCGTTTGCCCTTCGCAGAAAAGTCCTTGCTATAATCCGAATCATTATATCATTTAATCTCAATTTTTCTATGAAACTTTTGATCAAACGGCTCTCTACATCTTATGTAGAAGAAGACAAAGCGCCTTCTTTTATTGATGATATTGAAGAATTTTTCAAGGCCAGGATAAAAACTATATTTGCAGACATGGGTTTTTCCTACGATGAGATTGATGCTTCACTCGAAGGAGTGATGGAGGATATATTCGAGGGATACAAAAGAGTTCGTGCACTCCATGAGTTGAGGAAGTCCGAGGGCTTTGAGGATCTGCTTATCTCATTCAAACGTATGAGCAACATCGTAAAAGATGAAAGCGAATTCACCTTTAATGAAAAGGGTCTCAAGGAGAGTGAGGAGAAGGAGCTCTACAGTTACTTCACACAAAAGAGATGGGATATTCTCAATCACATCGAGAAAAAAAATTACGAAGAGGTGTACCGTATTCTCTCCACATTCAAGCCTTTTGTGGACAATTTCTTCGATAAGATACTTGTGATGGATGATGATCTCGCCCTTCGTGCAAATAGAATAGGGCTCCTCAAAACAATAATTACGGTGTTCTCTGGAATCATCGATTTCTCGAAAATCGTCTCAAAGAGTGAGTAAATCTTGACCAGCTAAACTAACCATTATATATTTACCCCGACTTTTTTATCCTTTGGTGGAGGTAGTTACATATGGAAGCAAAGAAGTATGTGTACTTCTTTGGTGGTGGAAAGGCCGAAGGAAGTGCGGTTATGAAAGAACTGCTTGGCGGGAAAGGTGCAAACCTTGCCGAGATGACGAATCTCGGAATACCCGTTCCTCCAGGCTTTACGATAAGTACAGAGGTCTGTGATATATATTATAAGCAAAACCGTAAGTACCCTGAAGAGCTCGAAAAACAGGTAGCAGATAACTTGAAGAAGCTAGAAGAACTGATGGGAAAACAACTCGGTGATCCGAAAGCACCTTTACTTGTCTCAGTACGTTCAGGAGCAGCTGTTTCGATGCCAGGAATGATGGATACTGTGCTGAACCTTGGAACAAATGACAGCTCGGTGAAAGGTCTTGAAGTGATGACAGGGAACGAGTGGTTTGCGTGGGATGCATACAGGCGTTTTATCCAGATGTTCGGTGATGTAGTGATGGGGGTTGAGCATGACGAATTCGAAAAAATTCTCTCATCACAAAAGAACAAACGCGGGATTAAACTCGATACAGAGCTTGATATAGATGATCTCAAGCAGATAGTTGCAGACTACAAGAAACTTTATAAAACGCACACCGGTGAAGACTTTCCCCAAGACCCTAAGAAGCAACTCTGGAAGTCTATTAATGCCGTTTTTGGCTCCTGGAACAACGAAAGAGCCATAAAGTACAGGGAGATTAATGATATAAAGGGCCTTTTAGGAACAGCGGTAAATGTGCAGACCATGGTTTTTGGCAATGTAGGGAACGACTCCGGGACAGGGGTGTGCTTCACGCGTGATCCGTCAACCGGTGATAACAGGTTCTATGGAGAATACCTCATAAATGCTCAGGGAGAGGATGTTGTGGCCGGTATCAGAACTCCCGAATCTCTCGAGGACATGAAACAGGAAATGCCTGATAAGTACGAGCAGCTTAACAAAATAAGAGATAAATTAGAGCGTCACTACCGGGATATGCAGGATATGGAGTTCACCATTGAGCGTGACACACTATATATTCTTCAGACGAGGACAGGCAAGCGGACAGCCCATGCTGCGGTAAAGATTGCTGTTGATATGGAGAAGGAGGGTTTAATCGACCACAAGACAGCAGTTATGAGGGTTGAACCAAATCAGCTCAACCAGCTCTTACATCCGATGATTGATCCGGATGAAGATGTCGAAGTGATTGCAAGCGGGCTTCCCGCCTCTCCGGGTGCAGCAGTTGGGGAGATTGTTTTCACTGCTGACAAGGCGGAGGAGGAAGCTGCAAAGGGGAAAGAGGTGATTCTCGTCAGAATCGAAACGTCGCCTGATGATATTGGGGGTATGAATGCTGCAGAAGGTATATTAACTGCTCGAGGAGGAATGACCTCGCATGCAGCTGTTGTTGCGAGAGGGATGGGTAAGTGCTGTGTTGCAGGCTGTTCTGACGTACACATACTGAATGAATCTGAATGTGAGATTGGAGGCATTCATTTCAGTACAGGTGATTATATAACCCTTAACGGGACAAGTGGAGAGGTCATCAAAGGTCAAGTGAAGCTTATTGAGCCGGAGCCGACAGGAGATTTTGCAAAGCTTATGGAGTGGGCCGATGAGGCGAGAAGGCTTAAGGTAAGAACTAATGCAGACACACCTGCGGATGCCGAGAATGCGAGAAAGCTTGGAGCAGAAGGGATAGGACTGTGCAGAACGGAGCATATGTTCTTCGAAGGAAACCGCATAGATTCTGTGAGGGAAATGATACTTGCAGAGGATGAGGAAGGAAGGAGAAAAGCTTTACACAAGCTTCTTCCCATGCAGCAGGAGGATTTCGAAGGCATATTTAAGGCGATGGATGGCCTTCCGGTTACTATAAGGCTCCTTGATCCTCCTCTTCATGAGTTTTTACCTCAAGATGTGGATGAGATTGAAGAGCTTGCAGAGAGCATAGGTGTTTCAACAAAGAGATTAACAAAGAAGGTAGAGTCTCTCAGAGAGTTCAATCCCATGCTTGGCCATCGAGGATGCAGACTCGGTATAACCTATCCGGAGATCTATGAGATGCAGGTTGAAGCAATATTTCTGGCAGCCTGCAGTGTCAAAAAAACAGGAGTTAAAGTTCTGCCTGAGGTGATGATTCCCCTCACGGGCACCTTTAAGGAGATGGCATTACTCCATGAGCTTACTCGGCGTACTGCTGAGGACGTAATGAAAAAGCAGAAAGGGAAAGTGCCATACCTCATTGGTACGATGATAGAAATACCACGAGCAGCGCTTATTGCTGACAAGATTGCAGAGTTCGCTGAATTCTTCTCATACGGCACCAACGATCTTACCCAGATGACCTTCGGCTACTCCCGCGATGATGCCGGTGTGTTTCTTCCCGAGTACTTGAAAAAGGGTATTCTCGAAAAGGATCCTTTCCAGGTCTTGGACCA
This sequence comes from Spirochaetota bacterium, assembly GCA_020342115.1. Lineage (GTDB taxonomy): Bacteria > Spirochaetota > B62-G9 > B62-G9 > DRHN01. Next base: position 2,723,311 of record CP070841.1, on the reverse strand, counting down.
GGAGGGAGTCGGACAGCTCATTGATATAAGCATTCAGAGGGGAAGGAAGACAAAAAAAGATCTTAAGATCGGTATCTGCGGTGAACATGGAGGGGAGCCGTCAAGTGTTGAGTTCTGTCACCGGCTTGGTATGAATTATGTGAGCTGCTCTCCTTTTAGAGTACCAATTGCAAGGCTTGCAGCAGCACAGGCAGCTATTACACAAAGTAAATAGATCATTCTCAAGTATACTCCTATTTTAATAACAGATACAAAAGCCCAACCTGTGTCCTCTTCTCTAGAAGGAAAGAATACTGTGATGTTTCATCGGGTTGAGATAGAAATTCTTGATGATTGAATAAAATACTATTATCCTTATACGATACACCAAAAATAGCATGTAAGCCAACAAGTAGCGACAATATTATAAAATTGGAGGATGGAGAATGTCAGTAAAGATAGCAATTAATGGGTTTGGGAGGATCGGTAGAAACGTCTTCAGGGCATCACAGAAGCGTAAAGGTATCGAAATCGTTGCGATAAACGATATGTTCCCATCAGATCAGCTGGCGCACCTCCTCAAGTACGATTCGATATATGGACAGTTTGATGGAAAAATCGATCTCACTAAAGACGGATTCAATGTTAACGGGAAGCGTGTCACGGTTTTAAGTGAGAAGGATCCTTCTAAGCTTCCATGGAGCGATCTGGGTATTGATTGTGCCATTGAATCAACTGGGGTCTTCAGGAAAAGAGAACAGGTTGCCATGCACCTGGATGCTGGAGCGAAGAAGGCAATCCTTACAGTGCCTGCAAAGGATGAGATAGATAGAACTATTGTTCTCGGTGTAAATGACGAAATGCTCAAGCCGGAGGATAAGATAGTATCGAATGCTTCATGCACAACAAACTGTCTTGCGCCAATTGCAAAGGTATTGCACGACATGTTCAATATACGCAGGGGATTGATGACAACAGTGCACGCATACACAAATGACCAGCGTATTCTCGATCTTGCACACAGTGACCTCAGACGTGCGAGGGCGGCTGCGTCTAATATAATTCCTACTACCACCGGTGCTGCGAAAGCGATCGGTAAAGTTATTCCGGAGCTCAATGGTAAGCTTGACGGTATGGCCATGCGTATCCCTATTCCTGTTGGTTCTATTGTTGATCTCGTTGTTGAAGTTGACAAGGATGTGACCAGGGAGATGGTGAATGAGGCTATGCAATCGGCCGCAGAATCTTCGATGAAAGGAATTCTTCAGTTCTGCACGGACCCTATAGTCTCTGCTGATATAGTGGGAAATCCGCACTCATCGATATTCGATTCATTGCTGACTATGGTTATTGACAACCGAATAGTGAAAGCCATATCGTGGTATGATAATGAATGGGGTTATTCAAACAGAGTCGTGGATCTTATTGAGAAACTTTTCTGAAACCTGGAGACGGTTGCATGATAGACAAGAAAACGGTGAGGGATGTTGACCTGCATGGTAAGAGGGTTATCATGAGGGTTGATTTCAATGTTCCGCTTGATGGTGAAAAGAATATTACAGATGATACACGTATCCGGGCTGCACTTCCCACAATCGAGTATCTCATAGAGCAAGAAACAAAGCTTATTCTTATGAGTCATCTTGGGAGACCCAATGGACAGATAAAGCCTGAACTCAGGTTATCGCCTGTGGGATATAAACTTACCGAGCTGCTTGGAAAGGAAGTTATTGTTTGTAAGGATGCGATCGGTGAGGAGACTTCTAAGATCATTTCAGGGATGCAAATCGGGGATGTTTCTATTCTGGAGAACCTCAGGTTCCACAAGGAAGAGGAGACAAACGATCCTGAATTTGCAAAGCAGCTCGCAGGGTATGCTGATATATATGTAAACGATGCTTTTGGTACTGCCCACCGTGCACATGCATCGACTCAGGGTATAGCGCAATTCCTGCCTGCGTACGCCGGATTTCTCATGGAAAAGGAGATAAACTTTTTAGGAAAGCTTCTCTATCAGCCTGTACAACCCTATATTGCAATTATAGGCGGCGCAAAAGTCTCAACAAAGATCGGTGTTCTGGAGAAACTCATAGAAAGGGTGAGTGTTCTGATTATAGGCGGAGGCATGTGCTATACCTTTCTGAAAGCAAAGGGATTCGAAGTTGGAAATTCTCTTGTTGAAACCGACAAGGTTAATTTTGCATTCGAGCTCATCAAGAAGGCAGACGAGAAGAAGATCAAGATGCTTCTTCCTGTTGATCATATTATAACTGATAAAATTGAGGATGATGCTCGTGGCCGTTTATGTGATACAAAAGCCATTCCGAGTCAGATGATCGGAGTGGACATAGGGCCAAAAACAATAAGGGCATTTAAGAAAGAGATTAAGGAGGGAAAGACCATCCTGTGGAACGGCCCTATGGGGGTTTTTGAAATTGAACGGTTTGCCAAGGGAACAATGCAGATAGCAAAGGCTCTTGCATCATCAAGGGGTACAACGGTGGTTGGCGGCGGGGATTCTGTTTCTGCTATTAACCAGATAGGAGTTGCCGATCGAATCACCCATGTATCAACTGGAGGTGGAGCATCATTGGAGTTTCTGGAAGGAAAAGAGCTCCCCGGTGTGACGGCCCTTATTGATAGGTAATTAGTTCTTGGTGAATAATTCAGCTTTTTAACAAGGAAACAAATGATATTATATAATTCATTGTAATAGAAAAAGTTCAAGAACTAATTTTGAGCCGGTTATGCCATTAGTGTAGATATTGTTAATTATTCACCGGCGACTAATTAATTACTGGTGAATGATTAACTAATATATTGGTGTAATTCTTTAATATAGTGTCGTAATTCGCCAATTTACCGGCGAATAAGGCACACAGTAAACTTGCGTTCTTCGAACGTTTCAAGTTCTTGAACTCGGCAAGTTCATTGTGAACTTATGACACAATTATTTGATGTACTCTGATTAAACACCAGGAACTCATAATGTAGATGAGATAGCTGTATTGTAAGATTTATTAATGAAACGGGGAAAGGTAGATGAGAACACCATTCATAGCCGGTAACTGGAAGATGTTTCTGGATAAAGAAAAGGGAGTGGGGCTTGCTGAAGAGCTTGTTAAGGGTACGGAAGATATTCTTGACAGGGAAATATTAATCTGTCCCTCCTTCCCGCTGCTGAGTGATGTTGCGAGGGCTATTGAGGGAAGCAAGATCCAGCTTGGAGCTCAGAACCTGCACTATGAGGAGCAAGGTGCTTTTACCGGTGAAATTTCGGCTTCGATGCTGCTCTCTATTCCATGTTCCTGGGTGATTATCGGACATAGTGAAAGACGGCATATTTTTAAAGAATCAAACGATTTAGTCAACAGAAAGGTTCGGTCGGCTCTGAAGCAAGGTTTAAAGGTGATACTTTGTGTTGGTGAGTTGATAGAAGAGAGGGAATCTGGAAAAACAGAGGATGTGGTAAGGGAACAGCTTGTTAAAGGGCTCCAAGATGTGCAGGCTGATGGGATGAAGGATACTATAATTGCCTACGAACCTGTCTGGGCAATAGGTACTGGAAAAACAGCAACACCTGAGGATGCCGATAACGTTCAATCCTTTATACGCGGGATATTGTCAAATAGTTATAGTGAGGATACGGCTCGCAATGTGCGGATCCTCTATGGCGGATCTGTAAAGCCGGCAAATATTGACGGTCTAATGGCAAAGGATAATGTAGATGGGGTTCTCGTAGGGGGGGCATCACTGGAAGCTGACTCATTTCTGCGTATAATTAGTTTTGGTGAATAATTTAGTATCTTTAAAAGAAGGGTAGATGTTTGTAATATAGATTATTTTTCTATAAAATTTCAAAACTAATTTGGAGCCGGTTATTATCTTTATTAAAATACTGTTAAATATTTTCCGGCGACTAATTAAATTTGAAAACTGAGTTTTTTTTCTATATATTTTTTATTAGAAGGTGGGTTTTATGGTAATTGCACTAACTTCTATATTCTTTCTCATCGCAGTACTGCTTATTGTCATTGTTTTAATACAGCCAGGTTCGCAGGGTGGGTTGGGGTTTTTCGGAGGCGGTAGTCAGTCTGCCTTTGGAACAAAAACCGGAAATGTTTTAACAAAGTTCACTACACTCCTTGCCGCTCTTTTCCTCATGGTGAGTCTTGTGCTTGGTTACCTTAATTCCAGGCAGTCCAAGATTCAAACCCGGGAGATGCTCGATGTAAAAGAGACAATCGAGGAATTGCCGGAAGAGGAACCTGGTGAAGCAACCTATACAGAGGATATAGGAGTTGATATCTCGGATACAGGTGAGTAGAGGATTATAAGCTATCGATCAGCCTTTAGTATCTGTATACCCTCCTCAGCTTCAGAAACCTTGCCGATTGTGATATTCACATCCAGAAGTATTATACCGGTGAATTTCTCGATATTTTCTAATATATATTTTTGGAGATTGTGAATTTTTCCTGTTATTTGAGTGCCGTACGGTATATCGAGTATAACATTGATGCCGAAATTGTGGCGGTCCTGTCTGATTATGATCTTCAGAATCCTGAGGCTTGGGTCAAACTCGTTGACACAGTGTATGACCATCTGACTCAGTGAACTTTCTGATATAGATATCCTTCCTCTATCACTGAACTCCGGTGTTACCACCGACTTTTCAATGAATTGTTCGGACTTCTTCAATCTTAGATTCTTTCTGATGAATATCTTCACAGAGTCAAAGAAAATGTGCGGGTAATTTCTCTTCACCTCGACAGATGGGACAGGTATTATATGTTTTCCCTCATGGGTTCTGGATCTCTGAGCAATCTCGATCTCCTGCTGTGTTGCTACATCATTTATGTTGATAATACGGTGAGGATTTGGAAGGTCCATTCGCTGTGCGATCTTACGCACCATCTTTTCAGAGGTCCCAATGATAAGGATCCGTTTAAAGCGTTCCATCCTGAGTGCAGCCTTGACATCTTCAGCATGTGCAGGATCCAGAAAGAGTGCTCTTTTTATTGCCGTTAATCTAGCCTTCTCCTTTTTTGCAGACTTTCCTGCGATAATGCTTTGATCCTTGATGAGGAGCCCATCATCAATAATAAGGTCAATACCATATTTCTTCGAAACAAGCTGGGCCCTGAAACTCTTTCCTGTACCGCTCTTGCCAACGAGCGCAAAAACATGGACTCCTCTGAAAACCCAGACAAGATGATGGTATATGCTCTTTAATCTGAACATACTGCTCCTTCAGGTGTGCTTTGATGTAAATTTAACTGTGACATTGAGAGAGGGTCAAGAATAGTGTGGACTCTATACATAAGACCGGAGTACCTGTGAAACGGCTTTTGATGTATAAAACCTGGATGAAGCCGATTCAATCTGGATCATGCAGGATGCTGTGGTGCCAGGTTGCTGATGTAATGTTCATGGCTAAGGTTCAAGGAAAATCTCTTTGTAGAATCCCCCCTGCCAGGGGGCGTTCTGGTTGTTGTACTCTGTCATTATCCATGCTGGGCTTCTTTT
>CP070841.1:2704251-2717703 GCA_020342115.1 Spirochaetota bacterium | reverse complement strand
TTTTAAACAAGCAGTATATGAAATATATCCGCCACTTTACAAGGAAGCTCAGGAAAGAAGGTGTAGTAAAAGACGGGGTACTTACACTCAAAGGATTCAGGACCGACGCTTTGCCCAAGATACTCCCTGAAGTAACAAAAAGAAAATTACGCCCTCAGCTACCATAAACCTCTCCCCCGATATGCATCTTGAATATTTGTGCTATAACGGGCCGTCTATATATGTATCCCTGTATGAAATATCCAGATATTAAAATGAAAGTATGAAGGTAAAAAAAATGACCACGGGTTCATATAGAACCCGTGGCCAATGTGTTCTCTCTCTAACTTATTTCACCTTTACTTCGATAAGCTTTGGCTTTGACTCTGGAGCTTTTGGAATTGAGATGTTCAAAAGCCCATTCTTGAAGTTTGCATCTATCTTATCAGTCTTCACGTTCTCAGGAAGGGTAAAGCTTCTCGAGAAACTGTAGCTTCTCCGCTCTTTGTGTACGTAATCCTTATCCTTGTCTTCCTTAACTTCCTCTTTCTTGGAAGAGATGCTCAGTACGTTGTTCTCAACCTTTACTTCAATGTCTTTCTCTGTGAGTCCAGGGAGCTCAACTTCTATTTTGTATCCGTTATCGTCTTCACGGATATCCACAGCCGGAGTCCTTATACCATTGAATGGCTCGTGTAGAAACCTCTCGAATGCCCTGTCCCAGTCAAACAAATCCAAAGTTCTTGGTCTGTATCTTATCAAGTTCATTTTTTTCACCTCCTTAAAGGTTTCCGTTTCAACCATTATTATGCATATACCATGCCAAATTTGTTAATTACTTAATTCCTTGTAATATAAGAAATTATATTGGTTGAATATAACAGGATAAAATTATTTAGTATCAATTTGACATGGTTAGTCATAACAACCCATTGAGTATATCATTATGACACACTTTTTACATATTAAATGGAAAGCTTTTGTACAATGTCCTCATAGCAAGGGAGAAAAGGTTTAATTTTTTTAGTATATTTCATTACTTTAATTTCACATAAACGATGGAGGTATACTCAAATGAAAGCTGTGCTCGTGTGCGGGAGTCCTAGGTTGAATGGAAACACACAAAAACTTTTAGAGTTAGCAGAAGAAGTATTGCAAGAAAATAATATCGATACAGAGCTCATCCTGCTTCATGGTAAAGATATAAAACCCTGTATTGCATGTAACCGCTGTAGAGAAACAAAGGACAGAATGTGTTCAATTAAAGACGATGATTTTCACACGGTTTTCAACAAAATATTGGAGGCTGATGCATTGGTTATAGGATCTCCTGTTTACTTTGGGAGTGCAACCTCACAGACCACATGTCTTCTTCACCGAACTGGTTATGTTTCTCGGGGAAACGGCAGGCTTCTCAGCGGGAAGGTCGGTGCCCCCATTGTTGTTGCGAGACGCGCAGGACACAATTTCACCTATGCTCAGCTCGTCCTCTTTCTTACAATGAATGATATGACTGTAGCAGGTTCGACCTACTGGAATATTGCATTCGGAAAAAATCCTGGAGAGGTAATGGATGATGAGGAGGGTGTAGAGACAATAAGAAGATGTGCCCAAAATATTTCAATGTTACTTTCTAAAAAATAGGGTTACTAATTGTATTGCTTTTGAAATAGGGAAGTTTATACTGTAAAGGACATGAAAATTGATAAGGTTGCAGTACTTGGCGCAGGCTATATGGGAAGTGCAATCACATTTCCCCTTTCAGATAATGGAATCACAGTAAACCTATGGGGTACATGGCTTGATGATGAGTTGATTGATAGATGTAAAAATGGTCCGCATCCAAAATTAAAGAAGCTATTGCCCGAACCTGTAAAACTATTCAACTCCAGCAAACTCGAAGAAGCTCTCGATGGTGCTCAATACCTGTTTATTGCAGTTTCAAGCGAGGGATTTTTACCGGTTTTTGATAAGGCCCTAGATCACCTTGAACAGGAGTGCCCAGTACTCACTCTTACAAAAGGATTTATAGATGATAGGGGAAAGGTAAAGAGGATCAGTAAAGCTGCCATGGATTTGTTTAGAAATCACTCACCAGACAGGGAGCTGAAATGGGTTTCAGTAGGTGGACCTGTTAAGGCGGTCGAGCTTTCTAATCTGATACCATCTGCAACCATCTATGGAGCAAAGCATAGTAACTTACTAGACTCTGTTAAGTCATTCGAAACAGATTATTATCGTATAGCAACCTTTAATGATGTTGCAGGTGTTGAACTTTCATCGGCATTCAAGAATGTTTATGCAATTGGGCTCGGTATGTGTGATGGTATATATAAAACGAAAAACCGGAAAGAATACCACAACCTGTGTGCAATCCTTTTCAGTCAGAGTCTTAAAGAGATCTCTCTTATAGTGGAATGGTCGGGCGGTGATGAAATGGCTGTCTGGCATCTTGCAGGTGTTGGCGACCTTTATGTAACAGCCAGATCAGGGAGGAACAGTAAATATGGCGAGCTGGTGGGAGAGGGAACAGTCCCGCTAGAGGCATACAATATGATGTTAGAAGATGACCTGATAGTTGAAGGGTACGACACGTTGAAACTGGGAATGCAATGGATTCAGGAGAAAGATGAGAGGTTTATCGAAAAGTTACCTCTTTTAAAAGCCTTGTTCAATATAATATTTCATGGATACGATTCGGAATCTGAGCTCGAGCAATTCGTTCGGGGATATCCTTACTCAGAATGAAGATTTACTTCCGGACATTTTAAGTAGTCCATTTAATGAAGTTGTTTCTGATGAATAAAATAGATTTTGAGGCTGTAGGTATCAAATACTAAGTACATAAAAGAGAGGGAGAACTACCATGTATACTGTAGGCTATATTGCAGAAAAAATCAGTGGAAGGGTTGTTGGAAATGAAAAAAAGGAGATAAGCGAAATATGCTCACCTGAAAACATAAAAAAAGATTCAATTGTATTTATAAAGGATAAACGCATGTATGATTCCGTAGAGCAAGGAATCAAGTCTCTATGTGTTGTCGTTGATTTTGAGCCTGTTGCGAAAACAGGTTTCGATTATATAGTGGTAAAGTCTGAACAAAAAGATCAGGTATTTATAAAGCTTCTCTCCCTCTTTGAGGAGAAGGAATTACTGTATCAGGGAATCTCGGGTAAGGCATCTATTGCAGAAGGTGCAGAAATTGGAAAGGATGTAGCCATCGACGATTTTGTCAAAGTGGAATCTAAAACAGTAATTGGAGATAGAACCTCGATTGGTGCACACTGTGCCGTCGGCCCGCGATGCAAAATAGGAAAAGATTGTATCATCTATCCCAATGTAACGATCTATGCAGATACCATAATTGGGGACAGGGTAATAATCCATTCTGGGGTTATTATTGGTGCGGATGGTTACAGTTATGCAAATATAGGTGGAAAAAACAAAAAGATCCCGCAAATAGGGGGAGTTCTCATAGAGAATGATGTTGAAATCGGAGCAAACTCCACCATAGACAGGGCTACACTGGGGTATACAAAAATAGGGGAGAACACAAAGATTGACAACATTGTGCAAATCGCACACAACGTGGAGATCGGGAAAAACTCTATAATTTGTGCTCTCTGCGGGATATCGGGCAGTGTAAAAATTGGGAACAATGTGGTGCTTGCTGGTATGGTGGGGCTGGCAGATCATATAAAGATAGAGGATGATGTGTTTATTGGTGCGAAATCTGGAGTAATGGAAAAAGTTGTGAAAAAAGGCAGCAAACTGCTGGGCTATCCTGCTCTGGATTATGCATCACAGTTGAAAAACTGGGCTGTGATCTCAAAACTAAAACAGGTATATTCGGATTTGAATGCAGTTAAAAAGAAAGTAGCGTTATAAATATTTTATATGAAGATCAAGTTTTTTGTTCTGTTGATAGGTAGTTTTCAATAACCTGCTGCTTTGTATCTAATCTATTGAGGTGTTCGTTTATAATAGCATTATAGTCAAGCTCCCCTTCCTGGATGAGCCAGAGATCATCCTCCCACTGATCTATGCTGATGCTTCCGGGTATTTCAGATGCAATTTCAACAAACCTCTTGACTTCATCCCAGTAAACCAGAGCGGTCTCATAATAATACCGGGCTATAATAAAACTTTCTTTGAGTTCTTTTGCATACCAGAGATTGAAGAAATAGATATGCTCCTTATCGAATCTTCTGGCAAGCTGAAGATAGCTGTCTATTATCAGTAAATTAACATGGAGTTTGAAAAGCGCCTTGTACCTCTTAAAATCGTTCTCTGTCTCAATTTTAGCGAGGCTTCTTACTGGGTTATCGAATGGAGCTTTGAGTGCCCATTGCATGAACCTGATATTTCTTTCCAGAGATGCATTAACCTGGTAGAGGTTCATTACATAGAGGTAGAACTCCTCTGCATAGTAGAGTCTTCTCGCCTGAATTGAGAGAGGTGTGGAAATTAAAATAATAAAGATGAGAAAGGCGATAATCGACTTCAATGTTATGTTTTTTTTATGAATCATCGTTTCCTATTAATAATTCGTCATTTGTAAGACATTTCTTGAATTGACACGCCAATAACTGAATGGTATTATTTGAAAAATCAATGAGATTCCGGTAAATAATTTACCAGAATTTTTGACAAGTTCTTTAAACTTGGCAAGTTCATTGGTGGCTACCTTATTATACTTATGATACAATTATTTACAATATGTATTATAATATTTACTCTGGTTTATAAGGGTTAAACCTGACCTTACGGCCCGGAGATTGTACCAAAAACTCATATGAGGTATGTTCGATGACAGAGTATTCAGGGTATGGGATGACCTTCGATGATGTATTGTTAGAACCTCGATACTCATCAATACTACCGGCAGAAGTTGACCTCGTCTCCAGGTTGAAAAACATCAAGCTCAATATTCCGATTATATCTGCTGCCATGGACACCGTCTCTGAGTACAGAATGGCAATTGCGCTATCAAGAGAGGGCGGCCTCTCAGTAATACACCGAAACCTTACAATAGATGAACAGGCAGCAGAAGTGGAAAAGGTAAAGCGCTCACAGAGTGGAATGATAATGGATCCAGTAACACTTGGCCTGGGTGCTCCTGTAAAAAAAGCGATGGAGATTATGCGAAACTTTCGGGTCTCCGGGATCCCCATTACGGAAAACGAAAAACTGGTTGGAATACTCACAAACAGAGATCTCAGGTTCATTGAAGATTTTGATCAGCCAGTGGAGAAGTTGATGACAAAGAAGAACCTGATCACTGCTCCTGAAGGAACAACTTTAGATGAGGCAAAAAAGATACTGCAGAAATATAAGATAGAGAAACTTCCAATTGTTGATAACAACAATCGATTAATAGGACTGATTACCATTAAGGATATCCAGAAAGCAATAGAGTTTCCGACCTCGGCACTAGATGAGAAAAAGCGGCTTGTTGTGGCTGCAGCTGTTGGGCCAACATCAGATCTCTTTGACAGGGTAGATGCGCTTCTGGCGGTTAACCTTGACGCAATAGTAGTTGACACTGCACATGGCCACACAAAAAAGGTTGCAGATGCTGTCCGTCAATTAAGGGAGAGATACAAGAAGCTTTGTATCATAGCAGGTAATGTCGCGACTAAGGAAGGAGCACAGAGTCTCATTGATGCAGGTGCTGACATAATAAAGGTAGGGGTTGGCCCAGGATCGATCTGTACTACGAGGATTATTTCAGGAGTGGGAGTTCCGCAGCTTACCGCAATAATGGATTGCTATGAGGTTACGAAAAAGAACGAAGTGGCGCTTATTGCAGATGGTGGTGTACGATATTCGGGTGATATTGTGAAGGCGCTCGCTGCAGGTGCAGATGCTGTAATGATAGGGAGTATATTCGCAGGTACGGACGAGAGCCCGGGTGAAAAGGTTATTTATCAGGGCCGTTCCTTCAAAGAATATAGAGGTATGGGCTCGGAGGGAGCCATGCGAAGCGGGTCATCTTACCGATACGAGCAGGAGGGAAGAGACAAGTTCGTGCCTGAAGGAGTGGAAGGGCTTGTTCCTTATAAGGGAAGCGTCAGGGATATTGTGTATCAGCTTGTGGGCGGTATAAAGGCTGGAATGGGATATGTCGGAGCGCAGAGCATAGACGAGCTCAGAAAGAAAGCTCGTTTTATAAAGATAAGCTTCTCCTCTACAAAAGAGAGCCATGTTCACGATGTACAGATTACGAAAGAGCCGCCAAACTACTTCTTCCCGGATTACGAGTAATTACCGTCGACCCAAAGATCGTACAAAAAAATGGCTTCTTTATTTATTGTTTGCTTTGTGGTATACATTGCTTGGAGTTGTGCTAAGATCTACCACTTAAAAGCAATGTTAAACATGAGGTTCTGTACAGGGTTTGCTCCGGGATATGCACCGAGCTCATCAACATAGTACACGATGTTAGTGTGGAAAATGCTGAGGTCGAATCCTATACCCGCGGTGAGATATCCACCGTCTAATCCACCCCGAATGTTGATTATCTTGAGAGTTTGAAAGCTAATGCCAAACTTTATGTTGGAAAGCACATTAGAGTAGTCAAGAAGGTCTGAGTAATCGAGTGCAATAACAAAGTCCTGCACATTTCCAGGATCACTTGATGACCCCAGAGGATAGAAGGCAACTCCGAAAGCAATTGTTGGTTTTATATAGCTGTCATCGAAAACCTCTGTTGATGGGCTCAATTTCTGCCAGGAAGAAAAATAGGTGCCAAAGAAGTCTTTTGCACAGAGCCCAAATGATAGCTGCGAGATCGGCTTATAGAGGAGTCCGATATCTGCTCCGAATCCCACTGCTTTTGCTATAGGAAGCTGTGAGGTGTCGGCAAATGAGTCCATCACTGCAAGGGCCGTGCCTTCGGTCTGAGCTTTCACCCTCATCAGTACTTTGAAATTGAATCCTGCATAGAGATTTTCTATGAAAGGAATTTCCATTCCATATCCGCCGGCGAATCCCACGTCACTGTACATATTGAGAGTAGCATAAGGCATCAGGCCTCCGGGCCTTGACTTGAATTGAAAGGATAGGTTGTCGTAGAATGCAAATCCGAAGTTATTTCCAACTCTTCCAAAGTAAATCGGGCCTGCAGCCCCTACTGCAAGTGTAACGTTTGACAGGTAGGTGTTCATATTATTGGGATCTGAAAGGCTTACCCCACTGACTAATGCACTAATTAAATTCAATGCTGCATCGTCGAATACATTTGCCCGTATGCCAAGCGAAAATACTGATATTATATCGTCTTCGATTGTTCCATATCCTGCAGGGTTGAAGAATACAGACTGCTCATCATTTGCTACTGCAGTAAAGGCCCCGCCCATAGCCCTTACCATGGGAGGAACAGGCATTGCCTGAGGTTCTGTATCATCAAGGGCCAGACAGATGTTAAACGAAAATAAAAGTATGAATAATGGAACAATTACTTTTATTACGATTCGTCTCAATTGCCACTCCTTGAGCTTTTACTGTATATATCGGTACGTTTTCACAATTCTTTCATCAGCTTATAGCTATGAGAGTGCTGTATTGCTAAGACCATTTGTCACCCACGAGTTGATTCCGGACTGCATATTGGTAATGTCCGATTCGCTCATGGCCGAGGGGGGATTGGATTTCAGTTGCTTTAAAGCATCGTAGGCATTAGTGAGATATTCCATCATGATTGCATCTTCTGCTTCATCATCCACAAACTCAGCCAATCCGCCGGTTACTGGAGTATCCCATGTACCGATATCGTCTGGGTGGTCCATATCCTCATCAAGTATTGCTGCATATTCGAGATTTAATTCAGCTTCGGTAACGCCATCCCAGGGGTTGACATTGTATGTTGCTGCAATTTTCTTTGCTGCGACGCCTGATGCTGCCATCATATTTGCCTGGTAGGCTTCAAAGAGAATGCCTGGGTCGACATCTCCTGTTGTATTATCTGTTGCAGAATTATAGTCATCCGCAGAGTTCTCGATATTCTCAAAGAAGTCATCGTACTGCCCATCTGTGACAACCTGAGACATGACCGCTCCTGTATCATCAGCTTCTATTTCACCATTGAGTACATCCGCAACCACATCATCGATATTCGGTGATGCCTCATTCATATATGCTGATGCCCTTCCCAGGTATGCTTCTGTAAGCTGATCGCCGCTCGAGCTATTAATTACATCACTAAAGTAGTTTATGGCAGTTTGATAGTCACCATTTGCAATTGCAACGTACCCAGCATCCATCTTTGCATCATTTCCCATAAGTGAGGGATCCACAAAAGGGCTGAAAAGATTAATCGGTTTACATCCCACGATATAGAAGACTATCATTGCAACTATAAGCAAAAAAAGAAGCTTTTTTGCTTTCATCGTTTTTCTCCTTAAAAGATTCTAACCAAAATATAGCACATAATATATGCCCACACAACTGTATATTGTTTTTCAATATATAAAAGATTCCTGAATTTGTGTCTTTATTTAGATAATTGTATAGAATATGTTGCTTAATTCTCTTATATTACTTTTCGGTAGAGACTGCCTGTGATTTGAGTGTAATGATGAATAAAGAACCCCCCCGAAAAGGAGGAAAACGAGGGGGTTAAATGGTATCTCCTAGGGGAGTCGAACCCCTGTTGCCGGGATGAAAACCCGGTGTCCTAACCACTAGACGAAGGAGACAAGTGAGCCGCGAAGGAATCGAACCTTCGACCCACGCCTTAAAAGGGCGTTGCTCTACCAACTGAGCTAGCGGCCCTTAACGCGATTGAATATAGCAAGCTGGATTATGGAGGTCAAGATTTTTTTCCTTTCATTAGACTCAGGCTAGATTATAAATCTTTAACTTAAAGATTATATAGATTTTTATTGCAAAGAGCTCTAAAATTATGTCAATTAGTTGCTGCAAATAAAAATCTTTTTCCAGATGTATATGGGGTGATGATGTGTACAGCATGACGGGTTATGCACAAAAAAGTGTGGAGTCTGAAAATTATACATTGTTCTGTGAGATAAAGTCTCTTAACAACAAGTTCCTGGAGCTGAAGTTCAAACTGCCGCCGTTCCTGTTTGGTATTGAAAATAAATTGAGACAGATGCTGAAGTCTTCTATAAAAAGAGGTAAGGTGGAGGTTTTTATCAGGGTTGATGTTAAGGAAAACCTCGAGTTTGATTTCATTAAGTCCCTTCTCAAGCGGTACTATAATATTGTCAAGGTAATCGAAAGGGAGACAGATCTAAAAGTGCAGGTATCCATTTCGGAGCTGCTTTCACTTCGAAACCTCCTAGGTCAACGTGATGATTACTCCTTTATACAAATTCCTGATCAAAAGATAATTGATGTTTTTACTCAAACCCTTGGTGCGTTTCAGTATTCACGTCAAATCGAAGGTAATAATACAAAAAAGGATCTGATTAAATATATAAAGGATATCAATAATTCTCTGAAGAAGATAGATAAGAAGTGTCCCAAAGTAACACAGAGATATAAAAAACAGCTCAAGGAGAAAATAAATGAGCTTTTAGATAATAAGGTCGATGAATCAAGACTCATGATGGAGGTAGGGATATTAGCGAGCAAGGTCGATATTAGTGAGGAAATCTCGAGAATAAACGGCCATATTAGTAAAATGTTTGACCTGATCAACTCGAATGAATCGTGCGGGAGAGAACTGGACTTTATCATTCAGGAGCTCAACCGTGAAGTAAATACAATCGGCTCCAAGGTTCCTGATTTTACAGTATCAGAAGAAGTAGTACTCACAAAGACTTCGTTGGAAAAAATTAAAGAACAGGCGAGAAATATTGAGTAACAGTGGTTTTCTTATCGTGATAACTGCTCCTTCCGGCAGCGGAAAGACAACAATATACCGGCACATTCTGGAAAAATATACGGATTTTGAATATTCGGTTTCATACACTACAAGAAGGCAAAGAAAAGATGAAATTGAGGGTGTGGATTACTTTTACATAAACAGAAAAGAATTTGAGAGGATGATTGAAAGAGGGGAATTCATAGAGTGGGCGATAGTTCATGGAGAGCTTTATGGAACAGAGAATAAACAAATCGTTGATTGTCTTAAAAGAAATAAGATATGTATTCTGAGTATTGATGTACAGGGGGCCATAAGGGTAATGAAGGAATACCCGGATGCGGTTACGATATTCATTGAACCTCCAAGCCTAGAAGAACTAGAGAAGAGATTAAGGAAAAGAGGTACAGAGAGTGAAGAGGAGATGAAGATAAGATTGATGAATGCTCAGAATGAGCTTGAATACAAGAGTCATTTTAAGTATATTGTGGTGAACGATATAGTTGAAGACACGTTAAAAGATGTCGAGAATATTATTGCACGTGAAAAAGAGTTAAGGAGATAGCCTGTGCTGCCAATTTATCAGATCATCGACTACACCGATAATCGTTACATCCTTTCTAAGGCAATTATGAAGAGAGCGAGACAGATCAATTTCATAGGTGACGATGAGCTCGAAAAATTCAGTGGAAAAATTGTATCGCTGTCTTTGAAGCAGATGCTGGATAAAGAGTTGAACTATTATCTTCTTAAGGAGGAAGAAATAAAAGAATAGGTGTAAACACCCCGATTTTAATACATCCGCTATTTAACTAAAAGAGGATGGATTTCTACAAACATACTTTCCTTTTATATTTAGTATTATTCTCTTATAATTAGTTCCTGGTGAATAATTGGTTATAACTAATAACCAATACAGAGATGGTATTCTGTTAATTAAGATATTTGCTATTAAGACGAGGATGCACCAGTTACTAATTATTTAACAGAGGTAATCGGTACTCAAGATTCATACATATGAAAACAGAAAAGCTAGTTTTTATCTTTGGCCCAACAGGTGTAGGCAAAAGTGAGCTTGCAGTTAAGATTGCACATGGTTTGGGTGAGATCATATCTGTTGATTCTATGCAGGTATATGAAGGGCTTGATTGTGGAACCGCAAAACCGGATAAGAAACATCTTGTAGTTGTAAAACATCATCTTGTAAGCATCGTACCGCCGACTTACCGTTTCAGTGCAGGAGATTTTAAGAGGTTGGCTCAGGAAGCGATTGTAGATATATCAAAAAGGGGGTTCATACCGATCCTCGTTGGGGGAACTGGTCTCTATTTCAGAGCACTAGAGTATAATATGGATGCAGCACCAAAAGCAGATATTAATCTCAGAGAACAACTATATAAAGAAGAGGAAAGGCAAAAGGGCGCACTGTTTAAAAAACTTATGGATATCGATCCATCAACTGCCCGGCGCCTTCATCCTAATGATCTTGTCAGGATCATACGTGCACTTGAGATCTACCATTTATCCGGGGTAAGGTTTTCAGATATTTTAAACAGAAGCAGCGAACATCGGTACAGTATATTAAAGGTTGGCATTAACATAGCGAGAGAGAAGCTCTATAGAAAACTTGAAGTTCGATGTATGAAAATGGTGAGGCATGGTCTCGCTTGGGAGGTATCCAGGCTTCTTGAAGATGGGCTTACAGAGAAGCTACCATCGATGCAAGGGCTTGGATACAGCCATTTTACACAGTACTATAAAGGCTGCCTTTCCCATGATGAGACATTGCGGCTATTTACAAGGGATACGAAACGATATGCTAAAAGACAGCTCACCTGGTTCGGAAAGGAACAGGGGGTAACATGGTATCATCCTGATGAACACAATGAGATAAGAGGGCAGGTAGAGAAATTCTGTATGCATTGAATATCTTCAAACAGGAGGTCAGCGTGGACCATATTGTAATAATGGCCGGGGGGAAAGGGGAAAGGTTCTGGCCGAGGAGTACAAAAGCATTACCAAAGCAGTTTCAAAGGATTGTATCGGACCGGACGATGATTCAGGAGACATTCAATCGTGTTTATCCTGAGTATGATAAAGAGCATATTTCTGTGGTTCTGGGTGAATCCCTGGTTCCATGCCTTCAGGAGCAGCTGCCGATTCTTGAAAGACGCAGTATAATTGTAGAACCAATTGGTAGGAACACTGCTGCAGCTATCGGCCTTGCTGCAGTACATATAAAAAAGGAAGATCCTGAAGCAGTCATGATTGTCCTCACTGCAGATCATGTTATAAAACCCAAGGCTGCCTTTCTTGCGGTTCTCGAAGCTGCGAGCGATATTGCGCGTAAAGGACACATCGTTACTTTCGGCATTATTCCAGAAAGAGCAGCAACAGAGTATGGTTATATCGAGCTTGGTAAAAAGCTGGAAAAGAGTCATGGTCTTGGGGTATTCATTGTGAAAAAGTTCACTGAGAAGCCTGATGAAAAAACTGCGAGGAGCTTTGTACAATCAGGATATTACTTGTGGAACTCAGGGATGTTTGCTTTTCGAGTGCAGGACATGCTGAATGCTATGGAGCAGCATATGCCGGCGCTCTATTCATCTCTAAAAGCAATAGGAGAGAGTATCGGCAGAAAGGATGAAGATAAGGTAAAACGAAACCAGTTTGAGAGCATTGAAAATATATCTATCGATTATGGAATTATGGAAAGGGTTAGCAATATAGCTTGTATTAAAACAAATTTTTATTGGGATGATATTGGGTCCTGGAGCTCAATTGCCAGACATCGGAAACAGGAGAAAGAGGGAAATATAACTGAGGGTAATGTTGTTGTAATTGATTCAAAGAACAATATCGTTCTGGGTGACAGAGAAGAGGTGATCTCGATTATTGGAGTGCACGATCTTGTAATTGTAAAACAAGATAATAAATTACTTATCTGCAATAAGTCGAGTGATCAAAATATCAAAGAAGCTCTGAAGCTCATGTCACAGGATAGAAAGCTTTCGAGGTATCTTTAATGTAGTTGCACTTATAGATAGTTTTAGGTATATTAAAACTTTATTCAAGGCTTCAGAATGGAGGATGTGTATTGGCTGATAATGATTCATATAGAATTGATACTAGTTTCTCTGCCCTGATTATGACCCTGAGCTCATCAGCCTGGATAGGTTTAGGGAAAATCGCTGATCCAGTGTCAGAAGAGGCGAAGAAGGATTTAAAGACTGCAAAATTCGGTATAGATACTTTACTGATGCTCAGAGAAAAGACTGCAGGAAATCTTGATTCTGATGAGCAAAAGCTTTTAGATGGTGTTATAGCTGACCTTCAGGCAAACTTTGCTGAAACAGTTTTTTCAGATGAAGGTGAAAAAGTGGAGACCCAGGAAGAAAAAGCTCCGAAACAGGAAAAAGAAAAAGAGTAGGAAGAAAAAACGGATTCTGATAAACAGGAAAGGCAGAAGTAATACCATTCTGGGTTTTGGTTAGTGGCATTTTTAAGATATAAAAATAAATAACAGGAGAATTGCTTGCCGTATTGGGCTAGGGGCATTTGTGAGATATAAAAATAAATAACAGGAGAATTGCTTGCCGTATTGGGCTAGGGGCATTTGTGAGATATAAAAATAAATAACAGG
>CP070841.1:2700528-2704151 GCA_020342115.1 Spirochaetota bacterium | reverse complement strand
TGACCTTAATCCCTTTATAAAATATTGATTTGCACATCTAAATGTAGATGATACTCTATCAAACAAAAAGTACTCTCATTTAGACGGAGAAAGACTCTTTTTTAAAGAATGATCCATTCCGTCTAAATGTGAATGACTCTCATTTAAACGTTATTTAATTTCATTTTGCTCCAGGGGAATCGATATTTTTAAAACAGTTCCCTGTCCAACTTTGGATGATATTTCAAACTTGTCAGCGCAGTTCTGGATATTCGGAAAGCCCATTCCTGCACCGAAACCAAGCTCCCTTACCCAGTCCGAGGCTGTGGAGTAGCCCGGTTTGAGCGCCTGATCCACATCAGGAATACCTGGACCCTTATCTGTCACCTCGATAAAGATTGTCGTATTGTCCAGTGCTGCTTTTATGTCACCGCCCTGTCCGTAGATGATGAGGTTCATCTCCGCTTCATACGTGGCAATAGCTACCCGCCGAACGGTATCAGGGTGAATGCCGAGGTAACCCAGGTTGCGCTTCAACATGCTAGAGGCCTCTCCACCCCTTTTAATGTCGCCTCCTGGAACGTGGTAGATAAATGAAAGCAGGGTTTCATCTGCGAGCATATCATGGAAGAAATGGGTTTTTTTGTATTCGCTTATCTCTTTTTTGTAGTAATCGATGTCGAGTGACCTGAGCAGCGCCACTATGACATCGAACTTGGTAATGATGCCGAGCAGTTTACCTGTCTCCCTTTCAATCACGGGAAACTCATAGTGTCGGTACTTTTCAAAGTACTTGATGGCATCGATCATGGGCTCATCGTCATAGATGGTGATAAGGTCCCGTGACATGCGTTCACGGACAGGGAGATCGTCCGTACGCTCTATCAACCAGTTTATATAATCTTCGACACTTACGATCCCGAGGAGCTCTCCATTCTTTATAACCGGTGCTGCAGTTATCCTTCTTCTTCTGAGGATGGAGCGTACCTCGCTCATCATCACATCTGGAGACACGGTCAGCACATCCGTTACCGCAGCATCTTTGACCCGCAGCTCGTAAACGAGTTCCTTTACCTTATGAATATGTTTCAGGCGTTTCATGGAAGGTCGTCACAGTCCACCAGGCCGGCAGCGTAAAGTTTTCCACATGCCTCAAACATGGAAAATCTTGTACCAAGAAGCGGCATCTCGTTCACCCGTGCAAGATCAATAGTTTCTGCATGGGGCGTTTTCCCATGTAAAAAGCATACTGCTGCGATTTCAACCATTTCTGCAGTTCGTATTGTCTGCGGGTTGATCAGTCCGGTAAGCAGAAGAGAATTCGGCTTGCTGTATGACAGGATGTCGCTCATGAGGTCTGAGCCGTGCACTCTGCTTATCTCCCCGCGCAGCCAGTTGTCGTTCAAGATAACTTCGGCTTCAAGGATCTCCAGCAGCTTTTCAAACTTTAAAGACGTGCCCAAACCAGGTATTAATCCTCATACTTTTTTAATAATTTTATTGCCTTTCGGCCGTCAAGATTGCCGTGGTAATCATCATCGATCACAACGAGCGGCCCGAGTGCGCATGCGCCGAGACAGTTCACTGTTTCAACCGTGAAATTTCCATCTTCAGTCGTTTCACCGGCCTTGACATTGAGCTCACGCTCTATAGACTCGACTACCATTGTTGCACCTCGAACATGACAGGCTGTTCCCACACAGATAGAACAGTGGTGTTTACCCATCGGCTCGAGCCTGAAGGAGGTATAAAAGGTCGCTAGACTGTAGAAATGGCTCAGCGCCACGTTAAGTTTGCTCGACACCTCTTCCAGTACTTTTTCTGGAAGGTATCCGTACAGGTCTGATATATCCTGGAGCAGACCTATCAGCGAACCCTTATTCGTCTTGAAGTTGTTTATGATGCGATCGAGATTTTTCATTTTTTTCCCAGAGAGCAAGGTAAAAAAAAGTACAGATAGAGTAAAGTTTCATCACTGTTTTGTCAAGGTATTTTTCTGTTTTTGAACATTTGTGAAAAAAGGATGAGTATACTATTACTATTCCTTTGCCTTTGTATAATATTCCAACACTTTTAACGCAAATCGAGATGACACTGTTGCAGGTCCTCCTCCCATTTCTATTCCAACCTCAATTGCTTCGAGAACCTGGTTCTCCGCAGCACCAGCATCCAAAGCCTCTTTAAGATGCCACTCCATACATGATTCACAGTTTATGACCACCGATATCCCCAAAGCTATCAGCTCCTTATTCATTTTACTCAGAGTACCCTCGCCGTACGCATTCTTTTCCAAATCAAGAAACGATTTGTATACATTTGATCCCTTTGATAGCAGGTTACTATGAGCATCCTTTCGATCCGCTATAATTTTCTTAATTTTTTCAATGTCACGTTCATCTATCATGACTGCTCCTAATAATTACGGTATTATAAAATCTATTTCAGTATCTATGTTCACCTGTCCTTTTTCATGCAAAGTAAAGACATTATTCAGGTTAGAACTCATATAGTCACCACTTAAATGAAGTAAGTTCATGCTTTAAAGAGTATCGTCCGCATTTAGATGAGAATGGTAATATTTTAAAACAGATTTTTCTCCATCTAGATGTCTTTTATCATTGTTTATATCATTATAGGAATACAGATAATATTTGCCAGGATGAACATTATTAAAAGTGTAGCTTTTTATATTTACAGGAAGAAATACATACTTGGAAATGTATTTCAAATTTTCTATATCGTATTTAAGCCCTTTAAAAAGAGATTCAGTAGCTAATAGTAAAAAGAACTCATGGTCGTTTTCGACTTTCAAGCCTTTATCAACTAAAATATTGACTGTGACATTACCCACGTAAGGCTGCGATAATGAACTGTAAGGGTCATTTTCAAATGTAAAATAAATACTTTCAGACATATGATTAAATACATTCGAAAAATCCTTGACCATAACGGACTGGGGAAAATTAAAATGTGATACAGCATCAAGTGCAGCATTACGATTCCCGAGTTTTGCTACCCATCTTGAATGCTGCTGTAAGGGAGATACTGTATTGAATTTATTGGTATATACCTCCATTATAAATTCATCATCTTTAAAGGTAAACTCAGTGTATGCACGCTTATCACCTGCCTGGAAATCGAAAAACCTGTAATATCCTTCCGATTCTCTTACTCTGTCAATTACTTCATAGGTTACACATCCTTTATTCTGAAAAACACCCTCGGTTCTCATAGCAACTTTTAATTGATTATCATGCTTAACAATGAAAAAACTTAGATAATTCACCGTATCAGCATCGATTGTAGAGTACTGAGATACCTGTCCAGGTGATACAGGCCTAAAATCCACATACCACTTATCGAAACTCCCTGCTGGTGTTGATGAATAAACAGGCCCATTCCATAAGCCAGGTAACCTGCTCAATATACCGAATCCTACTACCTCAGTAGAATTATCAGCATATAAGAGTTTATTATTAGATAGTTTTCCATTATAAGTGAAAATATGCTGAGTAATCATATTAAATGTTATAATAATTAATAATATTAAGATTGTTTTTTTGTAAAATTGGTAATACATTTCCCCATGGGGATGAAGGATCTGTGGTTTTTAATTTTTCATTAACCATTCTTCCTATCATTAC
>CP070841.1:2654049-2700428 GCA_020342115.1 Spirochaetota bacterium | reverse complement strand
TTTGCTCTGAACAATGCCTACATATGCGATAGTATTGAAGTTCGGCTTACCATTCACAACGGCTCCTACAATAACGGTCGGCATCGGGTATAGAAATGTCTGGGCCCCAAATTTTTTCTTTTGCATTGATTACACTCCCTGCTGGAATAGCATTCAGATGATTTCATTATACCACAGGATCTGAGTTTTGCCATTGCATAAGGAGTTTTTTATGGTATAATAAAGGTGTGGAGGGTGTAGTGATCGAATCGTACAGTTTCGGACGAATTATCATAAATGGAAGGCACTACCGTTCAGATGTCATCATATATCCAGACAGGGTAGACGGTTCGTGGTGGAGGGCAAGGGGGCACAATCTCTGCATGGATGATATAAAGGAAATTCTGGAATACAAACCCGAGGTCCTTATTATCGGGAAAGGAAAGTCAGGTATGATGAAAGTACCGGATGAGGTTCAGAATGCCGTTAAAAAGCATGGAATTGAACTCGTAACTGCAGATACTAAAGAAGCTGTTGAAAGATACAATAGTATAGCTGGTGAGAAAAAAACAGTTGCAGCACTCCATCTGACATGTTGATTCAGATATATTCAAATAATGAGGGGGGAGAGGTTCCATGAGTTGCGAGCATAAAGATGGATTAATGAGTGCATTTATGGGTGTGTTAAGGGAGATATCAGGAACTGACTTGCCCATAACCGATATTGAAGGATTTGAGAAGCTTGTATGTGCAATGATGGATTTTGTATCTCTTATACTATTCGAGATCTGGAAGGATAAGAAGTTCAAAGAAGAAATCCCTTTTTCCGATGTGCTCAATGACTTCAATGAGAGAATTCTGAGATTGGCCCATTCCGACAGGAGATCGATTGAATCTTTTAGAGAAGCGATGAATGTTGCACTGAATGTATAACAGTATGTTTAAATATTTAGAGCCTGGGCCTTTTTTAATGGCTCTACTGATGAGGGAACCAGCAAGGCATATCCTCTGTCAGTTTCAAAACCGCAGCTCGTACAAATGAAATAGCTGTTATGAGATCTTGCTTTGGTGGGAGAATCGAGCTCATCTTTCTTTAGCTTGTGGTAACATTCCTTGCAATAGAGTGCAAAAGTAATTGCCACTTTTCCCTCCTTAAATAAGCACTACTACAATTGTCGTCTTACTCTCTCAAATAATGAGGAAGAAAACTTACTACTAATAAATAAACACCTCTTTCAGGTATTTTCTTCTATTAGTGAGTTGTATTTACTGTTAGTTAATCGTTTTATAGCAGGTGCTAATAAATCGAAAAGACCATTTCTTAATATTATTGACTTTAATCTCATACAAGGTAAGATATTCATATAGATGTGAAACTAAACCTGGGTGGAGTAAATTGACGAAAAAGTATTTGCCCTTAGTAATAATATTATTCATGGTAATACCCCTGTATAGTAATGCTGAAGAGAGAACGTTGATAACAGGAGAGATAGAGAGCGGAGGATATGGAGGGCCTGTAGTAAGGTTAAGCAGTATTAATAACGAGTTCTGTGTTTTATTGGGCGGTCGCGGTGGCTGGATTATCAACCATGCATTCGTGGTCGGAGGAGGTGGATACGGGCTTGCTACCGATATTCTGGTCAATGGTAAAAAACTCGCAATGGGGTATGGAGGATTAGAACTCGGGTATGTTTTTTTCTCAGATTCTCTCGTACATTTTACCGTTCATTCCCTTTTCGGTTTTGGGGGGGTATCCCTGGAAACAGAACCTGCCAGTGCGGATGAGTTTTTCGTAATTGAACCGGAAGCAACTGTAGTATTGAATGTGACCAGGTTCTTCCGGATCGGTGCTGGTGCAAGCTACAGAATGGTGACCGGTGTGACTGCTTCTGGATTGAGCGATGCAGCATTGAGCGGCCTTACTGGACAGCTTGTATTCAAGTTTGGGACTTTTTAGACGTTATAGATGTTATGTAAATTTAGAATAACATCTGGGAAACCATGAGAATTAACCTTACTTTATTAATTAGAATTAATCAGAGGCAATCGAATAATGCTTATGCAAATAATTGAGTCAGAAGTATATAATGTAGCCACCAGAAACTAATTGAGGGGAATGAGATGAGAAAGTGGATATTTCTATGTTTGATTCTTTTCTTTATCATTTCTGTATCTGTTCATGCTGAACAGCAGACTCTGCTTCAGGGAGTAATTGAGGAGAGTGGTTGGTATGGGGGACCGGTTCTGAAGCTTGGCAGCATTAATAATTATATTTCAGCCTTTTTGGGTTATCGTGGTGCATGGGTGATGAATCGCAGTTTCTCGGTTGGGGGGGGTGGATACTTCCTGGTAAGTGATGTCTATTTCTCAGGAAACAAACTCAACATGGGATATGGAGGTTTGGAAGTAGGGTACATAATAAACCCTGACGCTCTTGTGCATTTCACCGTTGGTTCTTTGATAGGGGGAGGGGGAGTTGAGCTCATGAGTGTGGGACAGGAGGCATTTTTTGCTCTTGAGCCGAGAGTTGGTCTTGAGCTAAATATAACAAAGTTCTTCAGGTTAAATGCTGGTGCTTCCTATCGACTGGTAAGCGGCATAACACATGTGACAGGTTTGAGTGATGCAGCCTTGAGTGGGTTTACTGGTGAGATAGCACTCAATTTTGGTTTCTCGGGAGTTGCAGGCTCAGGGAAAAAAATAACTGAAACAAGAGAATTAGCTGAGTTTGACAGTATTAAGTTCAGGGGAAATGGGAAAATAAATTTGAGCCAGGGATCCGTGCAATCGGTTACCATAACTGCTGATGATAATATCATTGATGAGCTGAAAACAGATGTGAGACATGGTGTGTTAACGATCTCAGCTGATAAGTGGGTAATGAACGAATCCGATGTTGAGTATGATATCGTAGTAACAGATATCAGGGAGATATCAGTATCAGGAATGGGAAAGGTAAAATCTATTGATACATTGCGAGTTGAAGAGCTTGGTCTAAGGCTCAGTGGCATTGGTGATATTTCAATTTCTGTTGAAGCTGAGGTCTTGAATTCGAAGATTTCAGGTGCGGGCGATCTGAAACTCGATGGAAAGGTTCGACATCATGAAATAGAGATAAGTGGAGCCGGAGAGCTTGATGCCTATGATCTAATCACAGAGAGTGCAATCCTAGATATCAGCGGAGCAGGGGATTGCAAGATTCATGTGACCGGGGAGCTCACCGTTGATATCAGCGGTGCTGGTGATGTGAAGTATAAGGGAGACCCCAGAGTTATCATAGAACATTTGAGTATGGCAGCATCCCTTACAGCTAGAGACTGATATTATATACAAGGAGAGGATATATGGGAAAGCAGGATGAAAAACTTGCCAGTGCGAAAAAGGCAGCAAAAGAAAAAGTTGATTTCATACGGCATTTAATCATCTATGTTGCAGTGATTGTTTTTCTAATTATCATCAATAATGTGACATATTCTGGTTATCAATGGTGGAAATGGCCTGCAATTGGATGGGGCATTGGAGTATTTTTCCACTTCATAGGAGCGTGGGGGTTCAAGGGTGGGAAGCTCAAGAGACTGGAAGAGAAACTCACCGAAAAAGAGCTGGAAAGAATGAAAGATAAGGAGTAGTGACCCTTTTCCATCTATTTGTACTCCAATTTTATTGCATATGTATGAGGGTTCAGTTATTTTAATTCAAAGCAGCGGTTTCCACCAAACTGTAAAACTTGGCGGGAGGTCAATATGAAGATAAGAATAGGAGCTGGATTGGGTTTGAGGTTGGGTGTGGGATTACGATTGATGTCGTTGGTTTTGTTTTTTTCTTTTATAGTGCTGCCAATACCTCTACAAGGTGCTGTTGTTGATTGGGTATCAGGGGAAGTGAGCTATAGCCATTACAGAGGCGAGTGGAAGGATGTGGATATAGGAATGGATCTTAATGCTGGGGACATCATTAAAACAGGTATGCAAAGTGAAGCTGTACTTCTGGAAGATGGAGGTGAGATTCATATTCTCGAAAATTCTGAGTTTACTGTATCTGAGAGATATGAAGAGGAGCAAAAGCGTTCTACACTGATGCTTTTTTTAGGACGCATGAAGTTCAAGATAGGCAAATCAACAGGAAAGGAACCAGAGATAAGAACACAGACTGTGAATTTAGCCATACGAGGCACAGATTTTGAAGTAGGATCGGGTTACGATGGATCGACAATAGTGCTGCTGTCAGATGGGAGTGTTGCTGTACAGGGAAAGACCGAGGAGCTCGTTCTCGATGAAGGGGAAGGAACCGAGGTGCTCTTTGGCGAGGAACCGCGTGAGAAGTTTAAAGTCATGGAAAGGGTGATAGACTGGGACGAGTGGTTTGCATATTCAGAGGAGGCAATCGAGGGAAATGAGCTGAACCTTCTTGAAAAGATGCTTGAGCGATTCGTTGAGCTTCAAGCTGAGATAAGGGATAATGAGACCATCAGAGAGAATGCTCTCGAAGAGAAAGAAGCACTCATAGCAAAGAGAGATGAATTATATGACGCTGGAAAAGAGGAAGAAGCTACCGAATATTCAATTAAAGCCGGAAACAAGAGTAAAAGGGCAATTCACGCATTAGTAAACATTCGGTTTTTAGCTCTCTCATCTATCGGTCTGTATGATATGGCAGAAAGAATATATACAGGTATTGAGGAGCCTTCGAAAGAGATAGTAGATGTATTCGCAGAAATCAAAGAGATATACAGATGGATCGAAGAGAAGTATATAATGGCTGGTGACAGAGAAAGGCTCGAAGAAAAGGCTGATCAAAAGAGGGGGTGTTTGACATTGTTTTAGACTGCACACTTTTTTATATTGTATAGTATATTAACTAGAGCATGAAGGCCTCCTGGAAACAATATATACTTGCCTTGATTTTCACCTTTGTCTCATTCCTCGAAGTGAGGGCACAGGAAGAATTTCAGCAGGATCATTTTCCTGTGTATGAGATCGAACTGCTAAATGAATTAATTGACGATGAAGACCTCGTTTTTCCTCTTGTTTATAATGGCTATATCTATACCTTCTCACTGAAACATAAGCTTCCAATCTGGAGACTATTCATTGGCGGAGATATTATAAGCCCGTGGGTAATCAGAGATGAACATATATATTTCTACGACATATATAACAGGATGTATGCTGTAGAAATCAAGTCTGGCACAATACTGTGGCAGTTGGCTATTGAAAATGAAATCAGAAGTAAGCCGCTTATCTACGGCAGCTACCTTATTGTGCCTACATCAAAGGGACTGGTATATGCTATTAATGCTGAAAATGGGGATATAACCAACACTTATTCGGGTAGTGGGGAGATTTATGCTGGATTGGCATTGTACGATAACCTTGTTATCGTTCCCTTTAAAAACGGTGAGATCGTAGCATTCAATATCGAGAAAGGAAAACTGGAGTGGACATTCTCAGCAGGGGATATAGTAACTGTACCTCCTGTAATTGATATTGATGTCCTGTTCTTCGGAGGGTGGAACAATTCACTTTACGCACTCGACATAAAGTCAGGAGAAGCTCGCTGGGTCAGTTATGTAGGTAAGAGTGTGACAAGAGACTTTCTGGTATTTAAAGACGAGATCATACTCTTCTTTTCAGGTGGAGAGATAATCTCACTCCTGCGGGAGGATGGTACAATAAAATGGGTGAAGTACATGAAGGATGTCGACTTCTCCTATAATTACTTTGCAGGAATTGATAAATACTACCTCTTCATCCCTGAGTTTGTTGCTCTCAGTCCAGCTGATGGAACTCTGCTCTTCAACTACAGGGAACGTACGTTTAATCTATATAAGGAGATGCTCTTTGAGAACATGATTGAGGGAGAAACTCCTCTCTCTGATGAGCAAAGGATGGAAATTCTTCGCGATATCTACTTTACGGTAAATGAATACCCAGTTTTACCTCCACTCTATACCAATGAGAACCTGATATATTTTATAGCTGAAGATTCTCATCTTTATGTATATGACTTGATGCAGGATTTTTTTATTTTAAAATTCAGGATAGAATGAGGACGAAAAAATGAAGTATACTACGATAATTTTCATACTTTTATTGACACTTATTGGAACTTCCTGTGCTACACTCAAGACAGAGGAAGGCGAAGTAGTATCCGAAGGCATTACAGGTATACTTGTACCTGTAGACGCTTATGGTAACGAAATTGTATTTCAAGAGAAGGAAAAGATACTTGTCAATCTCACCCCTATTGAAGATGGAGAAAGGTTCTTTGATAATACCTTAACCTTTAATCCACGTCCTGATGGCAGCTTTGCCTCCAAGCTCGATGATGGAAACTATGCTGTTGAGATTTTTCTTGATGGATTTTATGTAAAAAACTTCGAGATCACAGTGAATGAAAATGAGATTCTTGATCTAGGTGTCATAAATATAGAAAAGATTGAAACTGAAATTGCTGCTCCTTTAAAGGAAGGGCATACTGAAGAAGTGATTATTAATGAGGGGGATGTGAATATAGAACCCCCCTCAATTTAGAAACCTGTGTTTTTTACAATACTGGTTCATATTACAAGCACCAGATATCCGCACAGGATATCGGTACTCAGTATCATTCCTGATATTAAGTACAGGTGCTTTAGGATTGAAAGTAAAGTATTACATTGAACAGAATAAACAGGTTTATTCTCATCTTTATCTCCCTCTTTCTTACCTTTTTGGTGGTATACATCTACATTAGAGAGAGGATAGGGCCTGAACCCGATACTATTGTAGCTCCATTTCAAATCGAAGTGTACAGAGTAGATCGTTTTCGCCTTCCAAATGCGGATATCTATCTCAATCAGAGATTTCTAGGACGATCCGATGAGAATGGCTTTTTTCAAAAGAATATTCCATTGATTGTGGGTGAATCTTATACTCTGAGGGTCGAGAAAGACAACGATGGGTATGAGTATGGTCCATGGGAAACGAGATTCAAGGTTGAAGAGGATAAAAGAAAAAGACCTAAGGAAAGAGATACTGAAGAGGAGCCTATGCCTGCTTTAGAGGGTGAATTCGACATACTGACTGAGCTGGAAAGGGCTCAGCTCGGGAAAGCGAGCATCTTGGAAAAATACCATTTTCTAGCTATCCTTGAAGGCTCCATGTACTATACAATTGAAGTTGTCGGAAAGCAGAAAAATCCCGCAAGAAATGCCACTGTTTTTGTAAATGGAAAGGAGGAGGGAAAAACCAGCTACAGGGGGGTATTTGAAATACACTACACAGGTGAAGATCAGAGGCTAGAAAAGATTAAAATACTTAAGGAGGGAGAACATATCTGGATGAACGACGTGAACATTTATCCGGATGCAAGTATAACTATTGAGTTGAATAATATGCTACTTGTCGATCTATTTTCATATACCGAGAACTACGATTCTATCAAAGGCATTGCAAACGCAAATGTCTTTCTTAAAGGGAAATTTATGGGACGGACCAATGCAGATGGTTTGTGCACTTTCAAATATGAGAATGAACAGGGAGTGGATGGAGAGCTTGAATTGATTATCCAGTATCCAGAGGGTATTGTTCCTGAAAGAGTAACGCGTTCCTTTTCGATCAAGAGTGACATGCCAAAACTTTCAGTGGTGGATTTTGCTTACAGCTTGGATCCTGTGTCTCCGGATATAGCGGTCTTCCCGTTTGTAGTTGAGGATAGATCGGACTATCAATTGGTCAAGATGGCTGAAGATCTTAAAACGAATATCGAAGATTATCTTTCACTGAGTGATATATTTACTCTTGTTTCTTCTAAGGATGCCCGCGATCTTTTCAGGGAATTCGACATAGACTTCAGAGGGGAAAGCGGGTGGAAAGATATAGCACTTATAAAGGATGAAGTTGATGCAATTATATACGGTGAGATTGGCGGCAGCTACAATGTTTACGATATAGTCCTCACGGCGAAAAGCTATACCGGGGAGAAAATTTTCGAGACACACAAAATCATCCCCCTGCGTAAATTTCATTCAGTGGCTGAGGAATTCTCATATGATCTAAAACGCTACTTTCCTTTTGAGGGGAATGTTACCTCAATAAACAGGCTTGTGTATATCAATCTCGGGAGCAGGTTTGGGCTCAAGGATAATAATAAGTTTTATTGTTTCTATAACTATTTTGATGAGAAAAGAAAGGACTATTCAAAAAGGAATATCGCCAGATTACGAATCGTTGATATTGATGAAAATTCTTCTGCATCAGAGCTTGAAAGCATAACAGAAGGTTTCCTTCTGGAAAAGGGTATGAAGGTGAAGCGGTACAGGGATCCTGAGACTGAGGAAGAGCTGATATCCGTAAAGCTCGTGGTGAAGTCCAATAAAAGGATAGTTCCGGATGCTAATGTATATATTGATGAATATTGGGTTGGACAAACGGATGAGAAAGGTGAGCTGGGGCTCTCTGTTCTGGAGAATGCTCAGGTAAATATCCTCGTTTACAAAGAAGGGTTTCAGCCGGGAAATTTTGTTGTGAAAGTTGATAAGGGAAGCGAAGCTATCGATGTTGAACTGCAGCAGGGCAAGACGCAGCTGTATATAGAGACCTATCCTGAAGGTGCTCAGGTTTTTGTAGATGGAGAATATATGGGAACTACGCCAATTCTAAAGCAAGGGCTTGTCGTGCCTTATGGTTTTCATCTCCTTGAAATTGAACTTGAAGGTTATAAAAAATACAGAGAGTATATTAATTTTAATGATACGAAGCTTTCATTCACCGGTGATACAAAGATTTTACTGTTCAGCGATTTAATGAGCAGAGCTGAAGCGTATTACCAGGATAAAAAAATTATGGAATCAATTACAACATTAAAAGCAGTTGGGGCCGAGCATCCTGATTACATAAAAGCCCTAGATTTTTTAGGTTTTATATATCTTTATGAAATTATGGATTTTAAAAGCGCCATAGCGAACTATACTAAAGCACTCTCCCTTATTGATGAATCTGCTCCTCTAATTGAGTATGTATTTACATACTATAACCTTGCCCAAAGCTATTATAATGAGGCTGAGAAGCTATTTTATACCGACGGAGATTCAGCTCGTTTTAATTATCTTAATGCTGTAAGATATTTTCAGATTGTTCATCAGAGAAGATCGAGAATTTTTTCTCAGGATAGAAAAAATGTTAACCTGAATACCCTTTTTTATCTTGCTGTCTCATACCAGAAGATTTACTATTTAACAGGTAAGGGCGAATATCTTACCCAGGCATACTACGCATGGCAGAGTTATTTCGATTTCTTTGATGAGGCGCTATTGACAGAAAACCATTTCAAAAAACAGTATGATATTGCGGTTACCTATAATGAGGAGGTGCAGAGACTACAAGGTGAGAGGTAATATATACTATATAGTCATCATAGCAGCTCTGCTATTATTCTTTGGGTGCACAAAAAGTGTGAAACTCGAAGAAACCCCCACAAAAATCCAGGAACCTGAACCGGTGCAGACCGAAGAAGTGGATATGGAGCAGCCTATAGTTGAGATTCCTGAAACTATGCCTGAGTATAGTGGACTTGAACTCGAAATCGTCGATATACAGCAGCTCGAAGAGACGTATGGAGCCTACAATTCTTATAACCCGAAATTTTCCTTTAATGAGAGATATATAGCCTTTGAAGCAAATCTCGAAACCTTTAAAAAGATCTCCATATATGGATTAGGGCTTATGGATATACTTGCTGGTAAGGGTCTCACTATAAATAAAATCATGGAGGTATCTCTGGAGGAAAGCATAGGAGACACTTTTACAGAAGACTTATTTGAGAGCGGTTTACAGGAAAGTTTTAACTACGAGTTTTCATGGTTCCCGCAATCAAGCTCTTTTATATTCACTTCTAATGCAGGAATGGGGGATTATAATCTATTCATTGGGGCCATCGATGGGGAGGATGCCTTTCTCAAGACCATTGTCAAAAGATTACACCCTAAACAATATGGCTCTTATTATATGATGACAGAAGAGGTTCATAAAGATGGACAGGCTAAGGTTTCGCCTGATGGAAAAAAAATAGTATTTACTTCGGGGAGAACCGGGAGTGGAGATCTCTATATACTTTATCTTGATACAGGTACTCTCAAGAGGCTCACCTTCGACGAGGAGACTGATCTATTCCCACAGTGGTCTCCTGATGGCAGGGATATAGTGTATACAACCGGGGGTAAGCACTCTCATGATATACATATTATTAGGAATGCTGGGGAAGCTTCTCAGAGTCATGAGGTTCTCGTTAAATGGTTCTTTGATGATGTTATGCCAAAATTCTCACCGGATGGTACAAAGATATCTTTTTATACCACCTACAATAAAGAGCGTGATCCTTTTAATACCAAGAGGTGGGGAATCTTGATCATACCTTCTGATGGATCAGCACCGAAAGCTGGAAACGAGCTCATAGACTACTATCGAGTTGATGATGTTGTGAAGGATAATTCCCAGGCAACTGCATGGTTTCCTGACAGCAAACATATAATTTTTGCTAAAAATATTGAAACAGATTACAATCCAATTTATATTTATAATGTTGAAACAAGGGAAGAGAGAATCGTTGAAACTGGAACAGACATAAATCACGATATTACAGTATCTCCTCATGGACTCGTATCATTTCGAGCTCAGGTTTTAGGCTGGGATAGAATTTTTATTGCCTCAACGACCTATTTTCAGGAATATATAAAGCTTAACATTCAGAACTACGCCGAAGATTAGAACTCCCAATAAGTATGAGTAGGAATATTATGAACTTCAGAAATCTAAAAAAGCTCATCCTCATTGTAATTGCTTTCCTGCTAGGCACAACCCCCCTCTATGCTATTCCCAAGGAGATAGAAAAGGCTCTGAAGTTAAATCGTATAAATCATTTCGATGAAGCTCTCGAGGAGGTGAATAAAGCACTGCAGGAAGAGCGCATAAAACCTGATATCACTTCCGCTTACACAATTGGAAGGATACTGTACCGCAAAGGTGAGCTTTATCGAGAGATGGCAAAACTCAATGTACTAACCCATATTGGGTATATGCATCAATTAAGAGAAGGTGAGGGAGATCCTGCCGACGCAACTTCGCTGTTCCTGGGTATTGGATATTTCTTTAACAATCAGTATCAGGATGCTACATCAGTATTGAGTAAAGTTGTAAACACAAGAGCAGTGGATAGTGAGCTTTTGGCTCTTTCACTGGTATACCTTGGGGCGTCCTACTATCAAATAGGGGAACATAAAAAAGCAGAAGCACTTTGGCAAAAGGTGGGCAAAGAAAACATGCTAGCCTATTCATCTCTCGGTTATATCTACTCCTATCTTATGATTGACCTCACTAGGAGCGAGGAGATAACCAGGTCCCTCCTTGATGAGGCAAAAGGGAAGCGTATATTATACGCGGATTCACTTAAGATGAACCATGCATATAGCCTGCTCGCTCTCGGAAGGTTTGATGAAGCCTATACTGCTGTAGAAGATATAAACTTGAATAATCCAATCTATGTACACAAGCCAGACCAGAAGACGGAGATTCGATTCTATGACCTTGCTATACTTGAGAATTATAGCAAAATCATCTTCGGTGAATCGATAAAAAATCTTGAGCCTATCGTTACGGCATCGAGTGGGGAGCTAGCCAGTTTTGCATGCTACTATGTGGCTCAGATGTATCTTTATCTCAAGGATTACCAGCAGGCACTCAAATTTACCCTTAAAGCAAAAAAGCTGGCAGTTATTTCATCACTTACGATGATCAGGGCAATTGCTTGTGAAGCATCCATACACTTACTCACAGATAAAGAAAAGCGTGGTAATAAACTGCTTGACGATGAGATTACAAGGATACATGGTAAGCCATCATCACTGCTTGAAATGATGAAGGTAGTAATCTCATCAAATGTTGATTATTCAAAGGTGAAAAATCTTGTGAGCAGGGTGGAGGAATCTCTGGATGACACAGGTTGGGAAAGAACGAGGAGAGATACGGCCATTTTGGGAGAGCTCTCGTTCTTTACAGGCCGATATGTGAGGTCATTGTATTACCTGGAAAGGGCTCGCGATAAAGGCAATAAAAATAAGATAGAGACAAACGATCCTACCTTTTTGTTAAAACTCTCTTATGTTTACTACTCGAGGGAATATTATCCTGAGAGTCTTGAGATACTTTTTTCGCTTGCAAAAAGATTTACAGGTATAAGACCACTCCAGGATGCAGTACAGTCTGTGTATTCCTATAAACAGAAGGGGAGTGGAGAAGCAATTATAGATTAAACTCTTTTGTATCGAGGTTAAAAAATGTGGTATAAAAGAATATTGTTAATTTTGTTTACACTTTGCATGGGTTTTACTGCTACTTCTGGATTTGCCCAGGAAAGGGGAGGGACGCTTGTGTATGGTGAGTATGGAGCGCCTATCAGACTGATCCCTATACTGGCCAATGACTCTATATCAATCCGTCTAATCGAGCTAATCTACGGATCACTCGTTTACTATGGTACAGATGGAGAGATAAAGAATGATCTTGCCGAATCATGGGAAATATCAAAGGATCTTAAAAAGGTTACTTTCCATCTCAGGGAAGATGTCAAGTGGCACCCTGTTCCTGGCAGGGAAGAGAGAATTCGTTTTTCTGCCGATGATGTTGTGAAAACCTTTTCTTTGATGATGAATCCTAAAACAGTTACACCTCTGCAATCGAGATATAGTTTTATAAGCTCAGTTAAAAAGATCGATGACTATACCGTTGTTTTTCTGCTAAAGAAACCCCTTCTTAATGTGCTTGGAAGATTTAGTTTCAAGATCTTACCATCTGCTTTGCTCGAAGATGTGAGCTTTTTACGGGGCGATGAAGACCTCTTGTTATATAAACATCCAGTTGGAACAGGGCCATACAGGTTTGTCTCTCAGGAAGGTTCATCTTCTGAAGTGGTGCTTATAGCATACGATGACTACCATCTTGGAAAACCGAATATAGAAAAGGTGATAATGAGACCCTTTGCAGATCAGAATATTATTACACAGACTCTCCTATATGGCGGGATAGATCTTCAGATCAGGATTCCTCCGAGAGATATTGCTGAAATTCAGGGTGATGTGAGATATGAGCTCTATCCCTACAGTACTCTTTCCTATTCCTTCTTCGGCTACAATCTGAGAAATCCAGTACTAGCGATAAAAGAGGTTAGAAAAGCGATAGGGTATGCAATAAACCGCCAGGAGATGCTTAACTCCTTCTTCGAAGGAAAAGGCCAGCTTATATCGGGACCATTTGCTCCAGGGAGCTGGGCATATAACCTGGATATCAATCCCATTCCATTCTCCCCGGAAGATGCAAATCGGCTCCTTGATGAGGCTGGGTTTACCGAGAGAACAAAGGACGGAATTCGAAAAAGGGGGAGCTACACTCTTGAGTTCTCGATGATGGTACCTATCTCTAAAGAAAACGAGACAACAAAGAGAGTAATACTCTCCTTTCAGAACTATCTCGAGGATGTGGGCATTAAAATTGAAATTGAGTGGCTGGAGTGGAAAAGCTGGACAGAGGCAGTTTTCATGAAACACAAATTTGATATTATATATGCCGACTGGTTATTTGATGACTCTTTTGACATCTCTTCTCTCTTTCATTCAAAGGAGATTGGTCCTGGTAGAAACAATTTCGGTGCTTACAGAAACCCGGAGGTAGATTCTCTCCTTGAAGAGGCGAGAACTACTATGGATGTAGAAATGAAGCGGACTATATATAGAAAACTTCATGAGATACTTGCTGATGAGGCACCCTATACCTATCTTTGGACGCTTACCAACTATGCAGCATTCAATAAAAAATTGCGAAGGATTGAGATTCACCCAACGAGATTCTTCACTTACGTAAAGGACTGGTACATACCGAGTGAGGAACAGTAATAATGGTTCGTTTCTTGAAGGTATTCATGAGAGAGATATTGAATGCTGTACTCCTCATTATTGGCGTGACAACTCTTCTCTATCTGATATTCAACATCATGCCGGGAAGTTTTATCGGAAAGGGACAGGGGTTCGTCGGGTATATCGATATTATTAGAAGGCTCTTTACATTCAAGTTCGGTATATCTCCTGTTTCCGGAAGAGACATAGGAAATCTTGTTTTTCCTGCTTTCAGAAATACACTCATACTTACTATCGGTTCTATTATTGTTTCTCTTCTGATATCTGTACCAATTGGAATCTTTTCTTCATACAGGAGATTCAAGAGCTATTCATGGACACTCTCAATATTTTCCTACATAATTTCATCGATTCCTGTATTTTTCCTCGGCTATCTCGTTATATATCTTATTTCACGATACACAGCTGTATTACCGATCTACTACCTCTATGAAGCACAGCGAGGGAAACCGATTCTATCATACGTTCTTCCCATAATTGTACTCGGAATCGGAAACGATTCGATAAGTGAGATAGTTCGCCTTGTTGGGGGAGAACTCGAGAGAGTAATGTCTGAAGACTATGTTGTTGCATCAAAAGCGAGAGGTGAAAGGGTGCTTCAAAGCTCTATACATGAGGGGATCATAATACCTATCATATCGATTATCTTCTCAAAGATTCCATTTCTGATAGGTGGTGCAGTTATTGTAGAGCATGTATTCAACTGGCCTGGTGCTGGAAGGCTTGCTTTTCAGGCGACTCTTGACAGAGATCTCCCGGTTCTCGTTGTTATTGCCTTTCTTTCTGTTTTATTTGTACGAGCAGCAGCACTTATCAAGAGCATGATTCTTTACTACTATCAAACAAGTGAGCGGTAACGCTATGAAGCGGTTCTATTATGAAAAGGAGATGGCACAAAAAGAAGCGTTCTATGTACCGCTTTATAAGCGTGCGAGTGCAGTGGATGTCATCTCAATAGGATATGGCCTTTTCGTCGTTACCTATCTCATCTGTTTTTATGTCATTGCCATCACAAACACTTTCATCAAGGATCCTATGCAGGTGGATATCAAAAATATGTTTCTTACTCCCTCTTTTGAACACCTGTTTGGTACAGATTTTTTAGGCAGGGATATTTTTTCTCGAATTGTCAAAGCAACAGAGGCATTCTTTCTTCCCGGTGTTATCGCAATTACTGTCTCAACAGCATTCGGCCTCGGATTTGGCATCGTCTCAGGGTTTTATCCACGCTATTTCTCTAGAGGTATCTTCTACTTTCTTGACATAA
The DNA here is from genome assembly GCA_020342115.1 of Spirochaetota bacterium. Taxonomy (GTDB): domain Bacteria; phylum Spirochaetota; class B62-G9; order B62-G9; family DRHN01. The sequence continues at coordinate 2,685,240 of CP070841.1, read as the reverse complement.
TAGATTCGTTTCCAAGGGTGATCCTGATACTTATCGTAATCATTCTATTTAATCCATCAATCTATGTAATAATGGCTTTTGTTGGAATTACGAGTATCCCGAAAACTGCATCCTATATCAAGACAAAAGTAGAGCTGTTGAAGGAACAGCGTTTTATTGAGGCATGCAGGGCGCTTGGACTGTCCAAAAGACACATAATTTTCAAGCATGTAATATGGCTTTATTCAAAATCAGTGCTGATTATTCAGGCAACTTTACGGATGGGAGAATCGGTGCTCATTGAGACCTCTCTATCCTACCTTGGAATCGGGGTTCAGGAGCCTGTTCCTTCATGGGGAAATATGGTTGCAATGGGCAAGGATTTCTTTTTCCAGGGAAAAATATGGTTGTCGACTATTCCTGCAGTAATGATATTGATGACGATTATGGGACTCTATCTACTTGGGGATGGGTTGAACTCTCTTTACAATGAGAAGGTATCGAGATAATGCCGATGCTAGCAGAGCTTGAAGGGTTGAAAGTTTACTTTTACGATCAGGGAGATAAGAGATTTATCAGGGCATGTGAAGATATCAAATTCTCCATTAAAGAGGGTACCGTGCTCGGGGTAGTTGGTGAGTCCGGCTGCGGAAAGACTGTTGCTGCTCTCTCTATGATGGGTCTCATTGATGGCGAGCCTGGAGTTATTGAAGGAAGGTTTTTCTTCAAGCCAAAACAGAAGGATCGAAGATCTGTGATGCTCGCCGTTATGAGGGGATCAAGAAAAGACAGGGATTTTAGGAGGGGTGAGCTCTTTGATCTTTTCAATGGATTAAAACGATGTGTGGAATACGATCAGTATCCTTATACCATTATAAAAGATTCTGAGAGGTGGTTGAGGAAAAACAACAGAATTATGGAGCATGTGAGAGGAAAGAATATTTCCATGATCTTTCAGGATCCCAGTCGATCACTCAATCCCTTTGTTCCTGTAGGTATACAGATTGAAAAGACTATAAAGTGGTTGTCCAAGAATGAAAAGAAAGGTCAATTGGAATCTGAGGTGGCAGAACTCTTGAGGGAGGTAAGGATATTTAATCCAAAGGTCGTGATGAACATGTATCCTGATGCACTTTCTTTAGGAATGGCTCAAAGAGTAGTCATTGCAATTGCCCTGGTAAGCAGGCCAAAGCTTCTAATTGCAGATGAGCCTACAACAGGGCTCGATACTACGAATAAATATCGTATTATCGAACTGCTTCAGCAAGCAATGGAGAAGCATGATATGTCACTATTGTTCATATCGCATAACATAGGCATTGTTGGTTCAATAGCTGATGATATTGCGGTGATGTACGCGGGTATTATTGTAGAGTTTGGGAGTAAGCAACAGATTATTATTGCAAAGCGCGGCCCCAAACACCCCTACACAGAGGCATTAGTTTCATCAGTCCCCACTGATGCTGATATCAAGAAGGGAAAGAAACTCAAGGTGATTCAGGGCATAGTGCCCAACAACAAAATGGAGGTTGTCGGATGTCCTTTTCTTCCCCGCTGTCCTTATGCAGTAGGGAAGATAAGAAGAAAGTGCAGGGAAAGATGTCCCGAAGCTTTTGAAGTGACTCCCGGGCATTCCATACGTTGCTGGCTGTATGCCAATTAGTAATTGGTTATTATGAATAACCAATTCAGAGCCGGTTATTCAATGTTTGTAGATCTTGGTAATTAATCCGTACCTTAAGACTGATGGTTATACGGCACGGAACATGAGCCGGCGATTGGAAATGTGAAATGACTGTATCAGACGAAACAATCAGAGCGGAAGGGTTGTATAAATATTTCTCTGGTAAAAACCAGAAACAACCAATCAAAGCCTGTGAGGATGTTAATCTGTCAATCAAGCGTGGAAAGACCCTGGGTCTTGTCGGAGAATCAGGGTGTGGGAAAACAACAGTAGGAAGACTCCTCTTAAGACTTATTGAACCAGATTCTGGCACAGTTCTCTTTCAGGGTATTGATTTGACTTTATTGAAGCAAAGAGAGATAAGACCCTTCAGGAAGCACTTTCAGATGATCTTCCAGGAGTCGAGTTCAGCTTTTAATCCAAGAATGAAAGTATATGACTCACTTAAAGAGTCCATAAAGTTATATACACAGCTGAGGCCAAAAGAGATAAAAGAGTATATCAATCTGCTCATATCCCGTGTCAATTTGTCAAGAGGTGTACTCGATAACTTCGTCGGGAATCTCTCGGGCGGTGAGGTGAAGCGACTCGATATAGCGAGAACCCTTTCGATTGAGCCAGCCTTCGTTATAGCAGATGAACCACTCGCGCTGCTCGATATGTCAATACAATCTCAAATTGCCAACCTGTTGCTGGATATACAGCAGGAGAAGAGCATTTCGCTGCTCTTTATCTCACACGATCTGCGCATTGTCGAGATGCTGAGTCACTGGGTGTGTGTGATGTACTCGGGAAGGTTTGTTGAATATGGGCGCATATCTGTTATCAGGGAACGGTCCTTACATCCCTATACGAGATATCTTTGGAACCCGATGGAGCTTGGGGTGTCGGACAGACTGCCTGAAGGCGGATGCATATATAAGCCAAGCTGCTACCTCTATCAGAAGAGAGGTTTTCCGCTCATATGCAGCGAGAGCCAACCGCTGCTCATCGAGCAGGAAAAGGACCACTTTGTTGCATGCCACTTTGTGAAGTAGGTCCTTTTATATCGGATTATTAAATTCAGAGCGAAAGCTTACAGACAGGAAAATGGATAACAGGAGAATAGCAAAATCTGCTTTTAACATTGGTATTGTCACCTTCATATCAAGGCTTTTAGGTTTGGTAAGGGAGTGGCTTCGTGGTTACCTTCTCGGTACAACCGGAAGCTCTGATGCGTTCTCCCTTGCTTTTATGTTTCCTAACTTGATGAGGAGGCTGGTTGGGGAAGGTGCGCTGGTTGTTGCCTTTATCCCAATTTTTTCCGACTACCTTGAAAAGGAGCAACATGATGAGATGGAGAGGTTTGTACACAGCTTTTTCACCTTACTGCTTTGCTTCCTCATCATAAGCGTTGGTATAGTGGTTTTTGCTGCTCCTGTTTTACGCTACTTTCTTCCGAGGTATACCGAAATTTCTGGTAAAATAGAACTTACCATCTTTCTCACCAGATTAATGTTTCCCTACATTCTCTTCATCAGTCTTGCAGCCCTCACTCAGGCAATACTCAATACTTATAAAGTATTCGTGCCTTCAGCACTTACCCCAATATTTTTAAATATATGCATTATTGTAGTCGGGTTTCTTTTAGGAACGAGAATGACAGATCCCTCTGTTGCCCTTGGTATAGGTGTTCTTATAGGGGGAGGATGTCAACTGCTATTCCAGATTCCTTTCTTAAGGCGAAAGGGAATTATGTATAAGCTTTCGTTTCGATTTAAGAATCCGGGGGTCAGACGCGTCTTTCTTCTTATGATACCGGCGGCGATTGGAGGAGGGGTTTATCAGATTAATGCACTTGTGTCTCAATTTATTGCAGCAACTCTTGAGGAAGGATCTGTAGCAGCTTTACGATTCTCTCATACTCTCGTAGAAGTTGTGCTTGGAGTATTTATTATATCTCTTTCCACAGTAATCCTGCCCGCCTTATCGGAGAAATCAAGCAAGGGTGATATAGAGGGTATGAAGGAGACAGTTAACTTCGCATTACGATTGTCATTTTTAATAACTTTACCCTCAACATTCGGATTGATTATTCTCCGTTATCCTATAGTAAGAATGCTGTTCCGCTATGGAAGATTTACAGAAAATTCTACTCAGATGGTAGCGTATGCCCTCCTGTTTCAGGCAATAGGGCTCTGTGCTGTTGGAGGCATGCGGGTTCTTGCTCAAATGTTCTACTCCCTCAAAGATACGAAGACTCCTGTTATTATTGCCGGAATCACTATGGTAATTAATATTGGGCTCTGTGTGCTGTTGTCGAGGCGATTACAGCTTGGCGGTATAGCTCTCGCAGGATCTGTCTCTGCTTTCTGTAATTTTATTCTTCTATTCATTATCCTCACAGGACGGGTAGGGCATATTGTAGATAAGAGAACAGGGTACGCATTATTGAAATCTTTTGCCGCCTCGATCTGTATGACAGCGGTTCTCTATTTTTTTACAGATCTGCTGGGGGAGATGATGGCAAGGGGCAGGCTGTACAATGTTTTTCTGACACTCCTGCTGCTCCTTGCCGGAATAATGATCTACTTCGTCATGAATATAATTTTAAAGAACAGGGATATTGTTGAGCTTAAAAAGATACTTATTAATCGTATTTCGTTACGAAACAGGTGATACCTCTACCCTTTTAAATAATCTAGTCACATCGGAAGGCTGAAAACGTCCGGCCCCAGATAGTAATGTGTTTGCCGCCCCACAGGCACATGCTAGTGCAGTTTTTTTTCGGTTATCAAGACCGCTGAGAATGCCAACAACTGATCCGGCAACAGTGGCATCTCCTGATCCAACGGTATTTATCGATCTGGATATTTGCATCTTTGCAGCCAGCATCTCTTCACCATCTGAGTAGAGAATACCATCTTTTCCTCGAGAGATTACTATATGTTGTATGCCTATGTTATGGAATTCTCCCACTGCTCTTATTAGATCAGCATCTTTGGCTGGAAAATAGCCGAGAGCATCCTGTACTTCATATAAATTTGGTTTTATATAAAACGGTTTTGCTGCAAGAGCCTTCTGCAGAGATGCCCCTGAAACATCCAGAAATGCCAGGCAGTCCTGCTTTTTGACCTCTGTGACGAGGTCAAAATAGGTAGTATCAGGAAACCCCTCTGGCAATCTGCCGGAGAAGACAACAATTGTGTTTTTATTAATGAGCTTTAACATCTTTTTTTTGAATGCTGTGAGAGCTGAAACAGCAAGGCGTGAACCTCTCTCGCGGATGTGTGTTTCAATGGTCATCCCGCTTATTATCGTCGTGTTAATCCGTACCTTGCCTGATGTTAATTGGAAATTGTGATTTATACCCTCCTTCTCAAGGAGCCTGATATAATCAGATGCTCCACCCCTGGGGAGCAAACCAGTTGCAATTGAATCTATGTTAAAGTTTATTAAAGCCCTTGAAACATTTACTCCCTTTCCTGCAGCCATTGTGTCTGAGGAAGTGGCGAGAAAGGTAGCACCAGCCTCGAAATTTTTTACCCATAATGTCCTGTCAAAATTAGGGCAAAGCGTTACGGTTATAATCCTGTGTTTCAGTTTTTCTTTTAAAGCTTCGATCATCATCCTGGTAAATTCCTGATATTCAATTCTGATGATATGACTTGAGTTTTTTGATCATATCATTTAAATTACTAAAAAAGCTGGAGGATGTCGTGTTAGTAGGTATAATATACTCTACGGAGAAAAATGTCATCGAGAAACTCGTAGAAGGGATTAAAAGAGGGATAGAAGAACAGGGAAAAGAGGTGAGGCTTTATCCGGATACCTCTGATAAAGTGAGCGGGCTCCCGGCATGCAACCTGATATTAGTTGGAACCTATGCTCCTACACTTTTCAAAGTAAAAACTCCATCGCGTTTGACGAGTATATTGGATCGAACTGGAGGACTCGCTGGTAAAAGATCAATAGCCTTTACCCCGGATACCGGGTCGAAAGGGAGAAAGGCACTTTTTGCAGTGATGAAGGAAATGGAAAAGCAGGGGTGTGTTGTAATAGATCAGCTCGCACTAAGAACTGAAAAAGAAGCGTATCAATACGGGACAATGCTGAAACTTAAAGAATGATGTAACTTTACAACCTCCAAGTCTTGTGGTCTTGAAAGTTGCTAGTCTGCCTTTTTGCTCATTAGTACAGCAATAGGGCTAAGAGATGGAATATTTTGTATTACTATCTTGATAATTGCGGTAATGGGAACCGCAAGGAATGTTCCAACCATCCCCCACACATATCCCCAGAAGAAAAGGGAGATTAGGATAACGATCGGTGACAGGTTGAACCTGTTTCCCATTATCTCGGGATCTAAAAAGCTCCCAATAACCATCTGAATGGCGAGGAGTACACCAATAGTGAGATAGGGAATGAAGGTGTTTGGGAACTGTAAAAACGAGAGTACTATTGGAAGGATTACTGCAATGAGTGACCCGATATAAGGAATATAGTTTAAAAGGAAGGCAAGCAAACCCCACAGTACTGCAAACTTGATCCCCAGCAGACTGCATGCGACTCCTGTAAAGATTCCTGTTCCTGCACTTATAAGCGTTTTAGTAAAGATATATCTTATAATCTGCACGTTTATATTGTTGACTACATTGAAAACCCGGTCTGCACGTTTCTCATCAAAAGCTTTCCTTATCAGCTTTGGATACTTGTGATAGGATAGGTAAATAAATACAAGAAGGAGCATGGTGAGTAAGAATTGACCGATGATAGAGAAGGAGATGTTGAAGATATTTGAAAGAAATTCTTGAATCCTCGCACTTTTTATCAGATTGGACAGGTTGGCTGTATCAAGTCCAGCATACTGGCTAAGAAAATTTCCTATCCTTATGAAGATCTCTTTTTCCAGAGATGGCCAGTAATCGATAAAATCTCTTATATTACCTATGATGATTCTGGTAAAGAAAACACCTATGAAACCCACTATAATAAGCATGATAAAGAGGCTGATGATTCTTGGAATCTTGTACTTTGCAAGGAATTCCACGACTGGTGCAAAGAGGTAAGTAATGAATATGGATATTACGAGTGGTATGAATATTCCCTTAAGGGTCCTGAGAATGAAAACAACAGCAATGAGAATAACAAGTGATGCGGCGATGGTTAGGAACTGTTGCCTCTGGTCGTCTGCCATGAAAGTAATCTATTATAGATTCCCTTAAAAATCAAACAAGAAGTGCTTTATTGGTTCTTCATTAGAGATATCCAGGGAGGACCCTGCCCAAGTCTTATCTCCAAGGATTCTGCTATCTTGGATTTAGGTATTTCATATCGTTCTTTATAAAGAGAGGTGATGAAATCTCGGTGAGGTCTTCCCATCCTGTAATCCGGCTCCCTTTTCGGATGTTTCAGGTATCTTTCAAAGATACTCATGTCAGGGTTAACCAGGAGGGCACCCTGGTAAAGGACAATATCTTTTCTTCTGTACAATGAAGAGCCAAGAATTTTCCTGTCACCAATTGCAATATCTGAAATTCCCTTTATCGAGAGCCCCTCCACTCCAAAATACCTGAGTGCGGAAATTATACGCTCGTTTATCGTTATCATGTGCTCCTTTAAAAAGTATTTGACCCTGCTTATGCCTGCAACTGAGATTACAATGATTCCCTGAGAGAGCACGACAGTGCCTCCCCCGCCTGCTCTTCTCAGGACGGTGATATTGTCTTCTTGACAATTTTCAACATTTACATCATCTGCTTCCTTGCATGACCTTCCGAGTATTACCTCTGTTTTACTAGATTCATACACTAGAAAATGGTATGAATTGTGGTCCTTAACCTTTTTGAGCATTCGGTCATCTATATACATATGCTTCCTATTTTATGGATCATATCTTCACCGGTTACACAAACGAATATCCAGGGCTGTATGTTACCGGCAGTTGGGGCCCATATACCTGCATTGAGTAGTTTTTTTAAAATGTTACTATCGACCACCTTCTCATCAAAACTTCTTATGCCCCTTCTTCCATAAAGAGCCTTGACCAGTTCAATGTTCTCTCCTTATTGCCCAATTATGAGAAAAATTATTGCCATTTTTTGTTTTTTAATATAATATCAGTTAAATAATGCTTAAACATTTTTTCATATCTATGCACCCTACTTTTGCACTCAACGGTTAGTAAGAGTTCACATCATACGTCAAGCATCAAATTATTTAAAAAAGGGAGGTAAATTGTATGGGAGACACAGTAAAAAAAGAGGAGTGGCCATGGCAGGATGCGTATGGCGACTACTCAATGGTTCCTGTTCCCAAACATGAGAAGCGATCCTTTACCAGTATCTTCTATGTGTACATGGGGGTGCTGGCATGTATTGCTGTGCTGTGGGGCGGTGGGACCATTGGGCTGCAGTTCGGTTTGAAGGATGCCATTTTAGTAGCTGTCATAGGCTCTGCTATCCTCGCTGTCATCGGTGGCCTTACTGCTCCAATGGGGGGTATTGCAGGAACATCCACCTATGTTAATATGCGTTTTCCCTTTGGGGCTGTTGGATCCCAGGTTTTCGGCACGATTGTTGCCGGAATTGCCTGTGGCATTGGATGGTTTGCTGTTCAGGCTTGGTTATTTGGTATCATAGTGCACACACTCTTTCCCAATGCTGCCTGGGCAAATGTTGGGGTTGCAGCAACATGGGGTGGGCTGCTTATGATTGTAACGGCTATCATAGGGTTTAGAGGTCTTGCCTGGCTGAGCTACCTTGCAGTACCATTCTTCATGCTCATTGCTGGTGTCGGTGCAATGATCGGTATAGCAAATGCCGGTGGTTTTGCAGGCCTTATGAGTATTATGCCAAAGCAACCTGCTCCGCTGAGTGTCGGCATTACGCAGGTCGTTGGCATGTACATCGCAGGAGGTATCATTACTTCTGACATATCCCGCTATGCAAGAAGGGCTATAGGCGGTGCATTAGGATGGATCATACAGATCATCGTCTTTCAGGTGTATATGCTCACCGGATCTGCCATGCTCATGCTCGCAACCGGGGCGAGTGATGTTGCAGGGGCCCTTCTCATTGGCGGTGCGGGTATTGGTGCATTCCTCATGGCGATCCTTGGACAGTGGACAACAAACGATAACAACCTGTACAACGGTGCTCTATCTTTCAATACCTGGATACACACAAAGAAGTGGCACATTACTCTTGGTGAAGGATTGATCGGGGTTGGAATAGCTGCATGGGTAGGGTTTGCTGCCGGAGCAAGTATGGATCCGTTTATGAAGTTTTTGACACTTCTCGGTAAAATCCTTCCTGCAATCGGCGGTGTACTGATAGCAGATTTTTACATCTTTCGCTGGTACAAGAAGATTCCGTTTAAAAAGAGATATAAGCCTCAGCCTGGTATGAAAATAGCAATTGTAAACTGGGTTGGATGGCTCTCTGTTGGACTTGGAACCTGGATCGGCGGATGGGTCATGAAGTGGGGAATTGCAGCATTGAACGGTCTGATTCTCGCATTCGTTATCTACGTAGTGCTGGCTATTGTATTTGATGCTGCAGGTGTGAAGATAGCGGTTGGCGAACACACCATTAATGAGAAAGGAGTGTGATAGGCATGAATTTTAAAAAATATATTCAGATAACTATGATTATAGTGGTTGTCATTTCTATTGTGATTATCGCACTTGGGGCTGTGAAGTGGTCTGAGAATCCGTATACAGGGTTGATCTATCTCATAGTCGGTGTGATTCAGTTTCTCGGTGGGGTGCTGCTTTTTCCGAGGATTGCAAAGCTTGAGGATATGAAAGAAGTCGGCAACCGTTCAGTCCAGGCGAACTGGCTGGTGCTTTCCATAGGGATTGCAGGGATGGCACTTTTCATGGCACCGTTTTTCAGACTTGAAGCCATGGCAATCCCGTATATTGCGTTTATCCTTTGTGTTATATCTGTGCTCTTGTCTGGCTTCAATATTTTCACAGCTGTAAAAAAAGCAAAGGCCAGGATGATCGTGTAACAGGTTATAGCAGAGAGAGCTTCGAAGGGGCTCTCTCTGTAAAATATGTTCTCAAAACTCCCGCCAGCTCTTCTCTTATGTAACGGGTTATGAACAAGATACTTACATGAAGTGAACTTGTTTTATTGCAGATTGTTTGATACACTGGTCAAAAAACCTCTCTATGGAGGGCAGAATTTGAGATATCTGACAGTCAATGATATGGAATACCTCGCAGTGGGAGCAGCAGTGCTTGGAACAGGTGGGGGAGGCGACCCTTATCTCGGAAAGCTCATGGCAAAACAGGCAATCAAGGAGAATGGAGATGTAAAACTGCTCGATCTTAACGAGCTGCCTGATGACAAACTGGTTATACCATCCGCAATGATGGGCGCCCCCGCAGTCATGCTTGAGAAACTTCCTAACGGGAAGGAGCCTGAGACTGCACTTCGGGCAATAGAATCTTATACCGGAAAGAAAGCGTTTGCTACAATATCAGTGGAGGCTGGAGGATTAAATTCTACCATTCCTGTGTACACAGCAGCACGGCTTGGGTTGCCTATTGTGGACGCAGATGGTATGGGAAGAGCGTTTCCTGAGATTCCTATGGTAACATTCAGTATCGGGGGGGTCAGGGCATCGCCCATGATATGCTGTGACGAGAAGGGAAATATGGTTATTCTTGAGACAATCGATAACGCATGGGTGGAGACCTTGTCGAGGACTGTTACAGTTGCGATGGGCCTGAGTTCAATGATCAGTCTCTATGTAATGGACGGAAAAACAGTCAAAAGACTTGCCATTGGGGGTACGATATCATTGGAAATAGAGATTGGAAAGCGTATTATCGAATCGAACAGAAAGAAGCTCAATCCTGTTGATGCAATATTGGAACTTACAAAAGGCTTTCGTCTATTCGAGGGAAAGGTCACGGATGTCCAGCGGGACCTCACTACAGGATTCGTGAGGGGCAAGGCAAAGTTTGAGGGGATAGATTCTCACAAGGGCTCCTCATTCATTTTGGAGTTTCAGAATGAGAACCTCATCGGATTGCTGGACGATAGACCTGTGGCTATGGTCCCCGATCTTATTACTGTTCTTGATAGAGAGAATGGAAATCCAATCACCACAGAACACCTGAAGTATGGTCAGAGAGTTGTCATAATAGGAATGCCATGTGCCTCGATCTGGAGGACTAAAGAGGGATTGGCACAGGTTGGACCCCGTTATTTCAAATACGATGTTGATTATATGCCCATTGAAGAACTTGTAAAGAGGAAGCGTCTATGAGTTACAAGCTAGGTATTGATGTTGGCGGTACAAACACGGATGCGGTAATACTGGACAAAGAAGACAGGGTGATGGCAAAATGCAAGCGGCCGACCACGGAGGATGTATCAGGTGGCATAAGAGAGGCGGTTGATTCGGTGCTAAAAGAGGCGGGTGTCGAATCCTCTCAGATAGTCCATGCAATGCTCGGAACGACTCATGCAACAAATGCGATTGTGGAGAGAAAGGGGCTCTCAAGGATCGGAGTTATCAGACTCTGTGTTCCTGCTGGAGTGTCGGTTCCACCCTATCTGGATTGGCCTGTCGATATCGTTCCTTATTTGGGAAATCACTATGAAATGGTAAGGGGAGGATATGAATTCAACGGTAAGCTGCTTTCTCAGCCTGAAAAGGACGAGATAAGGAGAGCCATAGAATCATTGAGAAAAAATAAGATAGAAGCACTTGCCGTTTCATCTGTTTTTGCTCCTGTCAATAATGAGCAGGAGTTGCTCGTAAAAGAGATTGCCGTGGAGGTATTGGAACGCGATTTCCCGGTATCCCTCTCACATGAGATAGGCACCATTGGAATCTTGGAAAGAGAAAATGCAACTATACTCAATGCAGCTATTCTGAAGATTGCAGATTCCGCCTATGGCTCGTTCCAGGATGTGTTGAAGGAGCATGGAGTTAAGGCGGATTTATTTATCACACAGAATGATGGAACATTGATGTCTGTGGATTATGCAAGGATGTACCCTGTGTTCACCATTGCGTCGGGTCCGACGAATTCCCTGCGCGGCGCAGCATTCCTTTCAGGTATCAAAGACGCTGTCGTGGTTGATGTTGGCGGAACCACAACAGATGTCGGTATATTGAAGAACGGATTTCCGAGAGAATCAACCCAGGCGATGCAGGTTGGAGGGGTGCGTACAAACTTCAGAATGCCAGACCTTATTGCAATAGGGCTCGGAGGCGGTTCTCTCGTAAAAAAAGAGCAAGAATCATTAACGGTTGGACCCGAGTCTGTTGGTTACAGGATCACTCAAGAAGCGTTGATATTCGGTGGAAAGACGCTCACTGCAACCGATATTGCTGTGGCAAGTGGATTAACATCACTCGGAGATGAAGTATTAGTATCAAAGATTGATCGAAAACTTGTAGAGAGGGCTTCCCAACGAATCAGAGAAATGGTTGAGGAAGTAATTGACAAGATGAAAACAACTTCGGAGGACGTGCCTGTGGTTATTGTTGGTGGTGGAAGTATTTTGCTTCCAGAAAAACTGAAAGGTGCGAGTCGTGTATCAAGACCAAGGGACTTCGATGTTGCGAATGCAATCGGAGCAGCTATTTCACAGGTATCAGGAAGTATAGATGGAGTATACGATGTTGCCACCAAGGGGCGAGAGAGCGTGATTGAAGAGGTAAAAGAAGCTGCGAGGAAGGAGGCACTAAAAGCCGGCGCAGATGTAAATAGTATTGAAATTGTTGATCTGGAGGAGATTCCTCTTGCCTATTTGCCTTCAAATGCAGTCCGCTTCAGGGTTAAAGCAGTGGGAAACCTGACAAAGTAGCTCGCTTTTATACAGGACAGTATTTAATAAGTTGGACAAAGGATATAATCCACAGAGCTGTCTGTGTCGAAAACTCTTGGTTTCCTAAAAGGATACGTGAGGATAGTAGTACACTCAAACAATCTCGAAGCGGGCAGTGAAGTGTCTGAGATAGGGTGGCTCTTTGACAATCCTGAGACCCCTGATCTTTTCTCTCAGCGCAAAAACTTCTCCTATCGCTTCGATCACGTAGTCAATATGGCTCTGTGTATATACCCTCCTGGGTATAGCAAGCCGCACGAGCTCCATATCGGCTGGGATTTCCTCTCCACTATCAGGGTCTTTTTTCCCGAACATCACACTCCCTATCTCCACACCTCTGATTCCTGCATGGAGATATAGCTGGCATACAAGAGCCCATGCCGGAAACTGATGCTGTGGAATATGGGGGAGTGAGACTTTTGCATCAATATAGATTGCATGCCCGCCCGGCGGCTGTATAATAGGAACACCAGCATTGACTAGGTGTTCTCCCAGATATTCAACTGATCGAATGCGGTATTTGAGATAGTCCTCATCAAGCACCTCACACAGGCCCTGTGCAATTGCTTCGAGATCGCGACCTGCAAGGCCTCCATATGTTGGAAATCCCTCGGTGAGGATTAAGAGGTTACGTGAGCGTTCGGCCCACTCACTATTGTTCATTCCCAGGAACCCTCCTATATTAACGAGACCATCTTTTTTTGCGCTCATGGTACAACCATCTGCATATGAAAAAATTTCCTTAGCAATACTCTTGAGAGATCTTTCTTTGTATCCTTTTTCTCTAAGCTTTATGAAATATGCATTCTCAGCAAACCTGCATGCATCCAGAAATAGGGGTATTTTATGGGAATGGCATATTTCTGATACATCTTTAACATTTTTCATTGAAACTGGCTGGCCACCACCTGCATTGTTGGTTACCGTGAGCATACAGAGAGGAATCCTCTCTGGACCGACCTCGTCTATCAGTTTCTCAAGCTTGTTGATATTCATATTCCCTTTAAAGGGGTGGATAAGAGAGGGGATTTTCCCTTCATCAATTACGAGATCTACTGCCCTTGCCCCTGAGTGTTCGATATTTGCTCGGGTTGTATCGAAGTGGGAATTATTGGGAATAATGGAATTTTGGCTAGCACAGATACTGAAGAGAATTCTCTCAGCCGCCCTACCCTGATGGGTGGGGATAAAATAGGAGAAACCTGTAAGGTCTCTGACAACTTCTTCAAGTCTATAAAAGCTCTCTGAACCTGCGTACGATTCGTCCCCCTTCAATATACCTGCCCATTGAGCTGCGCTCATAGCGGAAGTTCCTGAGTCTGTAAGCAGATCGATGATGATATCACGCGCCGGGATGTTGAAGGGATTGTACCCGGCTTTCCTAAGTATCTCATCTCGTTGTTCTCTTGTGGTCATGGAGATAGGCTCGACAGATTTGATCTTGAAAGGTTCGATGATCGTATTCATCCTATTATTACCCCTTAAAAGAATTGTTGATTGTGTATGGTGTCACTTTGCACTGCTATTTTCACTTAAGAAAAAATTATATAATTCAATAAGGAAGTATGCAATAGAGATTATATGGTTACTATCAAAGCTCCATCTTCTGCCTGTTATAGTTGATAATATGCAACTTTCTTTATATATTAATGTTGTGTCGAGGAGATCGAAGTGAGCAAATGGGTTGAGGTTGATTTCAATGTATGCGATCCGTTCAAATGCAATGGTGTTGATGGCAGGTGTAAGGCTATGTCTGGATGCTCGCACAAACTCCTTGAGCAGGAAGATATTTTCGAAGCTCCAATTCTCCTTTCAAAGACCATGTGTGTCGGATGCGGTGATTGTGCAAAGCTCTGCCCCCTTGGAGCCATAGCCGTTAACCGCGGTTACTGACCGTCTACCTCCCGCGTAAGAAAGAGGGTGAGAACTGCTGCCGTGATCGGAAATAGCGATAGTATTACCAAACCTGAAGCCATCCCTGGAAGAATTGATATCGAGCTTTGCAGGAGAGCGCATAGAGTCGGTCCGAAGCTTGATACTCCCCACGCAAATCCAATTAAGACTCCACTGATGGTTGAGGTCAGTTCCGGTGTTATCCTGTGCCCCATGACGATGTTTGCAGCATGACCGCTGTTAATGATAAATCCTGTGAGTGCAAGGAAAATAAAGGTATAAAGGACATTACCCGCTCTGCCGTAATAAACAAATATAAGAAAGAAAGGTAAAAACCCTACCTGTGATAGAAAAAGAAGCTTGCTCGGTCTGATAAAAGAGGCCAGATAACCCACACACAGTATTCCGATAGCCCCGGAAAGCATAAAGACAGTATTTGCCATCGCGTAGAGATGACGCTGAAAGCCCCATTGCTCCAGAGTTTTTGCAAGAAAGAGATTCATGGAGAAGATAAACGTTGAACGGAACACCATAATCAGGAAGAGCATAATAATGGGCACAAACCTTTGCACCAGTATGGTTTTAAGCTCCTTGAGCTTGACTTTCTCCTCCTGCCCGTGGATCTCGACTTTGCTGAAAACAAGGTAGGAGCCTGCGATGATTACAGCTGGTATACATAGAAGAACCGATGCTTGGGTTCCGTACCTTCCTGCGAAAAGAGAGAATATGGGTTGAGAGAGTGCAAAACCGATGGTTCCCAGGGTTGTAAAGATTGCAACACTGGTATCTTTCTTCCTCTCGAACGCAGCACCTGCTACATTGGCACCTGCAGGATGAAAAAACGATGATCCAACTATTCCGAGAAACATGAAGAGAAAGAGCAGTGTGTAGTTTATGGTAATTCCTATGAGAGAATTAAAAACAGAGGCAAGTATCAGTCCCATAAAAAGGGGAACCTTTCCCCGAAGACGGTCAGCTGTATATCCCATGAAGGGTTGAAGCATGTTTCCTATAAAAAAGGTTGCTGTTGATATCAGAGCCGCTTTAAAAGGATCAAGACGTGCTATGACAAGATAAATGGCAAAGAAGCCCATGTAAGCATCTAAAGCAAAGTGCATGGCACCGATGAGGATTAATTTCTTTTTTTGCATGTGCATTCTACCAGAATGAGATGGAAGTTATTAAAATAATTATAATGAAGAAGAAATCCAAGAATAAAGCCATTGAGAATTGAAGATGAGCGTATTACATTTACAGTCATATCGCAATGGATGATGGGCATAATGATCAACAGAAAGTAGAGAAGAAGAAGGCTTTACGGTTCATTCTCTCCTATGTCAAGCGGCACCTCACTGAAGTAATCTCAGGTATAATTTTGCTCATGGCAGTTGATCTCATTCAACTGTTCATACCAAGGATCGTTCAGCATACCATAGATCTGCTCGGTGAGGCGAATTTCTCATATACGATTATCACACAAAATATGATATACATAATCCTTCTTGCATTCGGGATGGTTATCATCAGGTTTTTCTGGAGGGTGCTCATAGTCGGTACTTCGAGAAAGATTGAGAAAGAGGTTCGACACGACATGTTCGCACATCTTCAGACACTCTCCTTTTCTTATTTCAACCGGACGAAGACTGGCGGGTTGATGGCATTGATGGTGAATGATGTGAATGCAATCAGGATGGCCACAGGGCCATCATTCATAGCACTCACCGATGCTATTTTTATGGGCTCTCTTTCGCTTGTGTTTATGTTTTCCATAGATCTTAGAATTTCCCTTTTCAGCATACTTCCCCTGCCGATTATCATTCTCATGATGTCGCGATTCGGTCCTATGATACAGGCTCGTTTCAAGGCGGTTCAGGAATCGTTTGCAGCAATATCCTCACATACACAGGAATCCGTTTCCGGGATAAGGGTAATTAAGGGATACGCCCAGGAGAAGGATGCACATTCTCAATTCGACAGCAGGTGTGAAGATTATGTAGAAAAAAATATAAAACTCATCAAAATATGGGGTTTTTTCTTCCCCTCTGTTACACTGCTTGCAAGTCTTTCACTGGCAATATTATATCTTCTGGGTGGCCGATCGGTGATAGTGAGGTCATTAAGTTTTGGGGAATTTATTTCTCTCACCATGTATATAAACCTGCTAGTGTGGCCGGTAATCGCAATAGGGTGGGTGTTCAATCTCTTACAGAGGGGTGTTGCATCCGCTACTAGAATTCTTGAACTTGTGGAGACCGAACCTGATGTGATCGAATCTGAGAGAGTGAATGGAGAGATCAAGGAGATCAGGGGAAGTATTACTATAAGAAATCTTAAATTTAGCTACCCTGAAAACAACACTCCGGTACTGGATGGAGTTAATCTCTCTATTGAATCCTCCTCATCTCTAGGAATTATGGGACGTCCAGGATCAGGAAAATCGACCCTTATTTCACTCCTCTTTCGTCTTTTTCCTCTTAATGAAGGAGAGATAAGCATAGATGGATACGAGATTCACCAGGTCCCTCTAAGGGTCCTAAGAGGCTCAATTGGTTATGTGCCTCAGGATCCTTTCCTCTTCTCAGACACCATATTTAATAACATCACCTTCGGGCTCGGTGAAGATGAGGTGGATCAGCATGAAGTAGAAAGAGTATCGAAACTTACGAGGATCTATGAAGAGATAATCGGTTTCAGCCGGGGGTTTGACACCGTTGTCGGTGAAAGGGGTGTAACGCTCTCTGGCGGTCAGATTCAGCGTCTTTCAATTGCAAGGGCTCTCTTGCTGAAGCCTAAAATAATCGTTCTCGATGACGCACTCTCTCAGGTGGATGCATCGAAGGAAAAAGAAATTCTCCGTAGCATATTTTCTGAAGCACATGATACAACCATTATTCTGGCTTCACACAGGGTCTCTACAGTAAGAAGCTGTGACAACATTGTGGTGCTGGATGAGGGAAGGGTTATTGAAAGCGGGAATCACCAAAAGCTCATGCAAAAGGATGGCTTCTACAGCAGACTTTTCAATCTACAAAGGCTTGAGGAGGAGATAGTCTGAAGAGATGGATTATTACTCAGAAGAGGAGAAAGAGAATCAGAAACTGTTCAGCAGAGAAGTTTTGAGGCTTTTATTCAAGTATGTATTTAAATACAGGAATTACATGTTTATCGCAGTCCTGCTTATAGGATTTATAACAGGAGCCAGCGTGTCGGTTCCATGGATATTACGAATCATCATTGACAGATATATATTCAAACAGGGGCGGGTGGTGGAGCTTGATCGTTACACAGCGAGGGTTAGGCGCCCTCTTTACCTTGATAATAGAAAGTACTTTCTCTTTCAATCCGAGCTCAAACACCTCTCAAAAGAAGAAAAGCAAACCTTTATTAATGAGGGTATACTCTCGGAGGAAGTCTATATACTCATAGAGACACTCTCACCCATGCCAGAGTTGGAAAAGAAGCTTCAGTTCTATACCCAGAGCGGTGGTGTCCTGAATTTCAGCAGGGATGCCTCACCAGTATATCTGATGAACACCGAAACCCTTGTAAACTTCACAGTAGCAGAAGTATTTGCTCTCAGGACATCTGACTTTCGACAGATCATTTTGTATACACTCATAATCGTGGCGATTCTCCTTGTGCAATTTGGTGCTTCCTATGTCCAGATACTATATCTGATGCGGCTCTCACAACTCGCAATGAGGGATTTGAGGAAGGATCTCTTTGATCATCTCCTTCATCTTGATACATCCTATTTTGATAGAAATCCTGTAGGTAAGCTCGTGAATCGGGTAACAAACGATATCGAAACTCTGAACGAGTTATTCTCATCTGTTCTCCTGACTCTTTTTCAGGATCTCTTGATGATGGTTGGCATTGCTGGTGTGATGTTTTTTACAGATTTAAGGCTTGCCGGCATTGTGGCCTGTACATTCCCGCTGATCCTTCTGGTTACAATTATCTTTCGGATCAAGGTAAGAAAAGCATACAGGGTCATAAGGACAAAGCTCACAGAGCTCAACAGTTTCCTCAATGAGTCTATAACAGGCATTCGAATAATCCAGATATTCACGAGAGAGATCAAGAATTTGAAATCATTCGTTAAAAAGAATGATGCCGTGTACATCGCACAGCGAGGGCAACTCTATGTATATGCTGTATTCAGGCCGCTTATAAGCTTTCTCAGATGGATCAGTATAGCCTGTGTGATATACTTTGGCGCTCGAGGGATTGGACTCGACACACTCTCGTATGGACTTCTGGTTATGTTCATTGCCTATGTTGAGAGATTCTTTGCACCTGTTCAGGATCTCTCTCAAAAGTTTGACATCATGCAGAGCGCCACAGCAGCAGGTGAGAAGATAATCTCCCTGTTCAATATAGAAGCCGAAGAAAAAGTATCGAAGACAATCCGGGCTGTAAAAAAGAGTAAGGTGATTCCTGAGAGATTTGTCGGACATATAGTATTCGATGATGTGTGGTTTGCCTATGAACCTGGTGCTTGGGTGTTGAAGGGTGTGTCTTTTAGTGTTGAGCCGAAACAAACGCTGGCAATTGTTGGAGAGACGGGAGCCGGCAAATCAACTATCATAAACATCCTCTCGAGGTTTTATGAGATCCAGAAGGGGAAGGTTCTCATTGATGGGATCGATATTTCTGAGATACCACACCGTATTCTCAGAGAGAATGTGGTAAGCGTGATGCAGGATGTATTTCTCTTTTCGAGCACTGTGAGAGAAAATATTACTTTAGGCAAAGCCTACGAGGCTGAGTGGTTTAAAAGGATTACAGAAGCGACACATATAGATCAGTTTATAGCAAGCCTTCCAGAAAAGGATAATGAGCCTGTAATGGAGAGGGGCGTCACCTTTTCACTTGGCCAGAGACAGCTTTTATCCTTTGCACGTGCACTTTACTATAATCCTCCTGTACTTGTCCTTGATGAAGCAACATCGGCAATCGATACAGAAACCGAGCTCTTGGTTCAGGATGCGATCTCTCACCTCATCAAGGGAAGAACCTCGATAATCATCGCTCATCGTCTGTCTACAATAAGGAATGCTGACAGGATCGTTGTGCTTGATAGGGGAAAGATAGTGGAGGAGGGGAGGCATGGGGAGCTCATAAAAAAAAGAGGAATATATCATCATCTTTTTAAATTGCAGTTTATGCCGCTTTGATAATAAAAGAGAGTCGGAGGAAGAGATGGAAAGAGTAACGAAAGACCTCGAACCGGAAAGGCTGTGGTATTACTTTGAGGAGATATCGAAGCTTCCGAGGGCATCGAGGAATGAAAGAAAGGTGCGAGAGTTTATTATTCAATTTGCTAAAGAAAATGATCTGGTTTGTATGAGTGATGATGCTGGCAATGTGCTCGTGGTAAAGGCTCCATCGAAAGGTTTTGAAGATAACCCTACTCTTGTACTCCAGGCACATATGGATATGGTCTGTGAAAAAAATGAGGGGGTGAAGCACGATTTTTCAAAAGATCCTATCAAGCTCGTGATAGACGGTGAATGGATGAGAGCAAAAGGTACAACTCTTGGTGCAGATAACGGAATTGGCGTTGCAGCTATTCTTGCAGTACTTGAGGATCGTTCGATACGGAGTGGAAAACTCGAAGCCCTTTTTACAGCAGAGGAAGAAATCGGGCTTATTGGCGCAATGAAAATGAAAGAAGATCTTCTCGAAGGGAGGTATCTCATTAACCTCGATGCGGAAGAAACAGGCACGGTGTATATCGGGTGTGCAGGAGGGAGAGACAGCCACATCACACTCCCGCTCGTTTCGGAGAAGCCTGAGGGCAGCATAGCTGGTCTGAAGATCAAGGTTGGAGGATGTAGAGGAGGGCACTCTGGAGTGAATATCCATGAAGGAAGAGCAAATGCCATCAAGCTGCTTGCAAGGATATTGAAGATCATTGCAAAGAAAGAGGTGCCTTATCGAATTGCAATGCTTATCGGTGGAGACAAGATGAATGCAATCCCGAGAGAAGCGTCATGTACTGTAGTGGTAGAAGACGGTATGATGTCACAGGTAAAAGGTATCGTTAACGGCTATACATCTTTGTTGAGAGATGAGTTTCAGAGCATCGACCCTGAAATTAATTTTTGTGTAGAGCACATATCTGTTCCAGATGTGGTGTATGATTCTATATCAACAGAGAAGATTGTTAACCTGTTGATGGCACTTCCGCATGGTGTCCTTGCCATGAGCGGTGTTATGGATGGTCTCGTTGAAACATCGACAAATGTTGCGTCAGTGAGAACAGAGGAGAAAAAATGCAGGATAGGAACAAGCCAGAGAAGCTCCAAAGATAGCGCACTGGAATGGGTAAGTGACATGCATGTCGCTATATCTCAGCTGAGTGATGCGCATATTGAGCAGGATGAAGGGTATCCCGGCTGGAATCCTGATCCAAACTCAAAGCTTTTGCAGTATGTAAAGAGTGCTGTGAAAAAAGTGATGGGAAAAGACCCGATAGTAAAAGCTGTTCATGCCGGGATCGAGTGCGGAGTTATAAAAACCAGGTATAAAGATATGGATGCAATCTCTGTTGGACCAACAGTAGAGGGAGTTCACTCACCTGACGAGCGTGTGAATATCAAGAGTGTCGAAACCTCCTGGAAGATCCTTTTACAGATAATTAATGAAGTCTACAGAGGCTAAGTAAGGGTACCGGTATGAATCCAGAATCTATACAGATATGGAGAAGTTCTTACTTGACATAGGTTTTTAGCTGTAATAGGCTATCGCATGTAGTTTGTACTCTGGTAAAGGCAACATACCCGGGGTGATAACCACACGTAAGACGAAGATGTAATCGTATATAGCAGATATCGATACAATAGTTTTGATGTAAGCACATAAGATACCAGCACTTCTCCTCTGGCCTGAGAGGTGCTGGTACTCTTTTATTCAATGCAACTGGCAATTGGTCGCAGGCAAATAATTATAAATATCTATCCTAATAGAATAACCGGCTCTGTATCAGTTCTTTGATATCTACTATTTCAATTGATATATTGTTTAAAATACTAAAAGCTGATTCTTTAATTGTTAGAATAATCTAACAACTAACTATTAGTTCTATAATATTTTATATTATAATGCATTATATGACATACATTTTATTTTCTTGTTAAAAAGTTCATTAATTTACCAAGAATTAATTAGGGAGGAGAAATCGATGGCTACTATACTTGATATTATGAAAAAAAGGAGAAGCATAAGGTCTCATTCCAGTCAGCCTATCAAAAAACAGGATATGGAGAGACTCGTTGAAGCCGCTGCCTGGGCACCCAGTGCCGGGAATTCATATCCATGGAATATAGTCATCGTACAGCAAAAGCAACTACTACGAAAGATACAGGCTGTTTCTCCAGGAATGCTCGGAAATCCAACCGCACTCATAATACTTTGTAATGATAGGGAGAAAGCACAAGCCCGTGTTGGCTCCAAAGGCCGGGAGCTGTTCTGTTTCATGGACATTGCCCATGCAGCCCAGAACATCTGCCTTGAGGCCACTGAGCTTGGTATAGGATCCTGCTTAATAATGTCCTTCAATCCGGACGCAGTAGCAGAGCTCATCGATCTACCCGAACCTTATACTGCTGACTACTTAATATCTCTGGGATACAGCAAAGGACAACAGGTTTCTACCAAGAAGAGAACTGTTAAAGAGACAATACTCTCGTGGATAAAGGAGAAGAATGATGAGTAGTAAAGAAGAGATTCGATCAAGCTGGCTTGAGCTGTTCTGCTTCATGTCCTCGAGTGCCAGAGGCCTGGTGGGGGAACCGGCGCTCTACGGCCCCTTTCGTCTGGTTGACAGTCTTGAAAAGATAATAGTTATACTCGAGAATCTCGGCATGGCTGATGAGTTTATGGAGAAGGAAAAGGCAAAGATTGCAGAAAAAAAGCTCATAGCCATTACAGACAGAGATGCATTCATAGATTTTCTGGATGAGATTGTCATAGATTTCACAAAAGAGCTAAAAAAGGCTCAGCTGTAAAAAAACACCGAACAGATAGTTATTTCATATGGGCGGTGCTTTTTGCAGGCGGTCATCAAACGGTGTGGCGTGTAGTTATCTCCGCACCAATTCTTTGGCTCTCATACAGTTCCTTCCAAGCGCAATGGCACAGTACACGAATATTGTTTTTGGTGTGATTCTTGCACTCATACTCATAGTACGTCCGGATGGGATTATTACTAAGAAGCTCCTTTACAATTTCGGGTTAAGTCTTGCACGAAACATGCATTGAGAAAAAAATCGTATTAAAACTGTAAAATTATTTTCCGCCTGATGTATTAGATTTTGCGCCTCTTCTCCTTTACATTATATTTTCTTTATATTTGGAAATTTTCGCTACATGAGCTATTGTAGTAGATATGAGAATGACCTAATAGGTTCAATTCGTATTCTGAAAACTCTTTGGGGGTTTTGTTTATGTGTCTTTCCAAGGTATATATAAAAGAGAAGGTTGATGAATCCATAGTCGTGGGTGAAGCAGCGCGTATTATTGACAATGGGGTTGCTGTTGAGGTGTATACACTTTTCGGAGAGCAAAAAATTCTTAAGGGATACAGTATAAAAGAGGTCGATCTTATGAAAAATTCTGTTGTGCTTGATACAGAGGAGGAATAACAGATGAACCATGAACTTTCTGACGTTGAGAAGCTAAGGGTGCTCTTCGATTACTGGCTCCGGCACAACATTGAGCATATCGATGAAAATGAGAGATGGCTGCAAAAGGTGCGAGACGTAAAGCTCAATAATGTTGCAAATGAGCTGGAGGCGGTGGTGAATCTTTCAAAAGAAGTCAACCATCATATCAAGCATGCTCGAGATCATTTGGATCGTGATACGAACTACACTAAGGAGGAGAAGGGAAGATCTGCTGAAACAATAACAGAAAAAGTGCCGCACCAGCACATTGAGTTTCATCCTGTAGGTATAATCCTTACTCCTTATAAGGATCAAGCACCTCGACAGCCGCAGCCTGATGCTGAAGGTGATTTCAGGATTATCGTTGATGATCGGTGGGCAGATGCTCTTTACAGGCTTGATGAGTTCAAGTATATATGTGTATTTTTCCATTTGCACCGTTCTCAAATGGAAGTTCCTACCCGGGTGTTCCCGAGGGGCAGGACTGACGTTCAGGTAGGGGTGTTTGCATCTCGTTCGCCTGCAAGGCCAAACCCGATAGGGTATAGTGTGGTGGGAGTAAAGAAAATAGTAAAGAACACCATATATATTTCAGGAATCGATGTCTTTGATGGTACTCCACTGATCGATATAAAACCATATATAGGCTCATTGGACTGTAAAAATGATGCGAACTCCGGATGGATAGACAGGCTCGATGTAAAAGAAAATTAAGTATATTCAGATGCAAGAGAAAGCAATACAATGAATATAAAACTATACAGGATTGTTTATACAACTGCTGTAGTGACGTTACTCTTTTCAATGCTTTCTGCCCGGCGCTCTTACAGCCAGTCGATCTTTAAGCAGATGCTTGAACAGAATGATTTACAGTACAGGTTCCAGATCAATGATTTCTACTCCGATAATGCGAGGCTGGACACTCTTGTAGATGAGATATTTTCGAGGCTCACAGATAGGGAGAAGGTTTCGCAGCTCGTAATAAGCTCAGTGGGGAACAGAGGAAGAACTCCACAACAGATTGAGACGCTTTTTTTTCAAACAGGTCTGGGTGGAGTGCTGTTTTTGGAGAATCCAAAGGAGGATATAAAGAATCTTGGATGGAAGTTCATGCAGCTTGCAGAGGATAGGTACCATCTTCTTCCATTCTTCATTATTGATGGAGAGCCCTCCCTTATACACACACGGGTCGTTGGTGCTGAGCCTTTCCCTCCTGCAGGAAGTATAAAAAACGAGAAGGAGTGTAGACAAGTAGCTCGGGATATCTCCCAGCTCTTGAAGGAATTAAATATTCATATTAACTATGCTCCTGTATGTGATGTTGCGATTAACAGACAGGTGATAGGGTCCAGGTCCTTCGGGAATGATGAAAGAAGAATATGGGCTCTTGCACGAACCTTCATCGAGACAATGCAGGAAAACGGTATAGTGTCTACTGTCAAGCACTTTCCAGGGCAGGGGAGTGTCCAGGGGGATACCCATTTGAACCCAATTCTTATAGAACAACTCCCGCCTGAGTTATCCGTATTTAAAAGATCAATCGATGCCGGTGTGATCTCGGTGATGGTCGGGCATGTTGGAATAAAGGGAGAATCTGAGGAATTCGGGAAAATAGATACAGAAGGCAGACCGGCAACACTTTCCAGAAAGGTCGTTACAAATATTCTGAAAGAGAAGCTTGGATTTAAAGGTATTGTTGTTACAGATGCAATGAATATGGAATCTGTGATGATGTATGACATGCCCTCTCTCGAGGCAATCCGTGCAGGGTGCGATATGGTTCTTATGCCGAATGATGAGCTTGAACTTATTGAGAATCTACTGAAAGAAATTGAGCAGAACAGCGTGCTTAACCGACAAGTGATGGAATCTGTGAGGAAGATAGTGCGTCTTAAGGTTTGTCTTGGGCTCGTAAATGAAATTCCATTAGTCTCTTTAGATTTATAGTATGTGGTGTCGATATATACAAATAAAGCACGTGAAGGTAGCTGCTGCAGTACCAGTATGCCTTTCTATAATAAGTAAATTTGATTTACCGCGGAGAAGTATTTAATCTTTGAATGGTGTTTACTATCTCGAAGAGGACACACTCGCGAGAGTAAGATAAACCTATGGAAACCGAAGCTTCTAGATTGAAAGAGATAATCCGTCTTGACACGGAGCTTTCTACTGTACAGGACCTTGATATCCTCCTGGAACGTATTCTGACTGAAGCAAGAAAGATCACAAATTCCGATGCAGGAACAATATATATCAAACGTGGAGATAATCTCGTATTCAGCTACGCACAGAATGCGACACAGCAAAAAAAGCTTCCACCCGGACAGAAGCTCATTTACTCAACATTTACCGTTAAGATAAATACAAAATCTATTTCAGGTTATGTTGCAGCTAAAGGGAAAGCGCTCAACATACCTGATATGTACAAGATCCCAAAAGACTCTCCCTACCAGTTCGATTCGAGCTATGATAAGGTCTCGCAGTATAAGACCACTTCAACGCTCACGGCTCCGCTGAAGACAAACATGGGTGAGATTGTCGGTGTATTACAGATAATTAACAAGCAGGACTCAGATGAGAAAGTTATACCCTTTGATTCTGAAGATGAAGTCGTTGTCCAGCACTTTGCAAGCACTGCAACCATGGCGCTTCAGAGAGCCCAGCTTACAAGAGCTCTCATTCTCAGGATGATACAGATGGCTGAGCTCAGAGATCCTAAAGAGACTGGGCCTCATGTCAATCGGGTCGCTGCATTTGCAACAGAGATATATGAAAGGTGGGCAAGCCGAAGATCGATTCCGAGCGAAGTGATAAACAAAAACCGTGATGTTTTGCGTTCAGCAGCAATGCTTCATGATGTGGGCAAGGTTGGAATATCCGACGTGATATTGAAGAAACCGGGTAGGTTCACGGATGAGGAACGTGAGATAATGAAGGCGCATACATACATTGGTGCACGCCTGTTTGTAAATCCGCAATCTGAGTTCGATGAGATAGCATCTATCGCAGCACTCACCCACCACGAGAACTGGGATGGTACAGGGTATCCCGGTGTCGTGGAAATTGCTACGGGTGAGCCTGTACTGAAGGGACGGTGGAGGAAGCCGGCAGTATTAAAGGGTGAAGATATCCCGATTTACGGCAGGGTTGTTGCCATTGCAGACGTCTATGATGCACTCATGTCAAAGAGGGTTTACAAGGAGGCCTGGGATACAGATGAGGTGTATGCAGAGCTGAGAAAGATGTCCGGCCAGAAGTTCGATCCTGAGATCGTGGATGTGTTCTTTAGCTGCAGTAAGCTTATAAAGGCCATCTATAACCGCTATCCTGATCCAGATTAGCAAGGCTTTTCTGTTTGCATACCACACATTTTTAGAATTTCATATCAACACAAGGTCCGATTTGAGGCTTTCTATGCCTTGTATTACTTCATCTTCAGTGTGCCTGCGATTTATCTCAAGGGTGAAGAGTGTATCAGAATGAAACTGTCTAAGTACAGGTTTCAGATCAAGTGATCCAAAGCCGGGAGGGTAGTGGTCATTCAGTAAATGGTCTATATCATGTATGTGAACGCCGATACAGCGCTCTTTGAACCTCTGCTGCCATTCTGTCATGGGAACAAGACCAAGCCGGTCGAGCGTATAGGTGTGGCCAATATCGTGCCAGTATCCAAGGTTGGGGTAGGGGAGCCTCTTGAAAAGCTCATCTGCTTCATCAGGGAGAGGTATCTCATAGTAGTGAAGTCTGGTCTCGAAGCAGAATAAAACATCTGGAAATGCTTTGAGCAGACGTTCCAGAGCGTGTGTGACTGGATCGATATGATCTCTATACCGGGCCCTCATTGTAATGAGCTCTGACCGCATGTCTTCAAGCTCCGGGGTAAGGCCATGGTGAATGACTTTATTTTTGTAAAGAAGGTATAAATTCCTTAGCTTCTCATCAGCAATCCTGCCTGCGTGGATTACCACTGCTTTTGATCCTAATGTCAAAGACCATTCAGCAGTGAGAAGCACATCCTCTATATCTTTTTCCTGCAGAGGTGTATCAAAACTTGCAAAGTGACGGGTGTAGGAGACATCGGTTTCAGTTTTATGAGGGCCAGCAACTGCATGGACAGAGCTCGCCCTGAGCCTGCCATCGAGGGCCATTTCCTGTATCTGCATGAAATATGAGCTGTCACCCCTGCTTGAGGCCTCAATAGCATCTATAAATGGAAGGACTGAGTGTAGACGCTCGATACTGTTATCTGTCCATGAAGTTGAAAAAGAGAATGACATTCAGCAAACCTCTGCTTAATATAAACGAAGTGCCGTAAACTTACTACTAAACTTCTATGAAGGAAACCTTCATTTTTATGTTCACAATGAAAAACCTTTGACTACTCCTGAAATCTTTATATTTTATTTTAGTCTCTATTTTCTATCCCTTTTACTTAACACAAAAATATAGGAGAGAATTCATGCAGGAGTTACAGGAACGCTCTATAAATACAATTCGTTTTCTGGCAATCGATGCCATTCAGAAAGCAAATTCAGGCCATCCGGGACTGCCCATGGGGGCTGCACCCATGGGCTATGTGTTGTGGAAGAAGTTTTTGAAGCACAACCCGAAAAACCCAAGCTGGCCTGACAGAGACAGATTTGTACTTTCCGGGGGCCACGGCTCCATGCTCATTTACTCTCTCCTGCACCTCACGGGCTATCCTGACATGACCATTGATCAGATAAAAAACTTCCGTCAGCTCGGAAGCCTCACACCCGGCCATCCTGAGAGTCACCTCACTCCCGGAGTCGAGGCAACAACCGGGCCATTGGGCCAGGGTATATCAAACAGTGTCGGTATGGCAGTAGCAGAGCGTTTTCTTGCCGAAGCCTTCAATCGTAACGGATATAAAATAGTTGATCACTATACCTATGTCATAGCATCGGACGGCGATCTGATGGAGGGAGTATCCCAGGAAGCCTGCTCTCTCGCAGGTCACCTGAAGCTCGGTAAGCTCATCGTGCTGTACGATGACAACAAGATATCGCTTGCAGCACCAACCTCTGTGTGCTTCAGTGAGGATGTCGCAGGGAGGTACAAAAGCTACGGGTGGCAGGTTCTGGAAGTTGATGACGGCAACACCGATATCGATGCAATAGGTAAGGCTATCCAGGATGCGAAATCAGATTCGGAGCATCCTTCCCTTATAATGATTCGTACGACCATAGGATTCGGGAGCCCTGCGAAAGCCAATACACCCGATGCACACGGTTCCCCACTTGGAGAAGATGAGGTGAAGGCAACCAAGGAAAACATGGGATGGCCTCTGGAGCCGGAATTCCATGTTCCTGATGATGTACTTAAACACTTTCGTGAAGCATTGAAGGAGGGGGAGAAACAGGAAGGATCGTGGCGTGATTTAATGGAGAAATACAATAATGAATATCCTGAGCTTGGTAAAGAATGGGAAAGCATCTGGAATGCTAAGCTTCCGGCAAAGTGGGAGGATGTACTTCCTTCTTACTCTCCTGAAGACGGCAGCATAGCAACAAGGAAAGCCTCGGGTACTGCAATAAATGCAGTGGCTCCGGTTATCAAGAATCTCATAGGCGGGTCCGCAGACCTCGCTCCATCCACCAATACATATATGAAGGATATTGACGAACAGCAGGCTGACAAGCCCGGCGGCAGGAACGTGAGATTCGGTGTACGCGAGCATGCCATGGGATCAATGGTGAACGGCATGGCATACCATGGCGGAGTCATCCCCTATGGAGGGACATTTCTCACATTCTCTGATTATATGCGCGGAGCCATTCGTGTATCTGCGCTTGCAAGCCTTCACACCATCTGGGTGTTTACCCATGACAGCGTCTGGCTCGGGGAGGACGGACCCACACACCAGCCTGTCGAGCACCTCGCTGCACTCAGGGCTATACCTAACCTCACTGTAATACGCCCATGCGATGCGAATGAGACTGTTGAGGCCTGGAAGTGTGCGCTCAAGTCAGATGGGCCGGTTGCCCTTGTGCTGAGCAGACAGGGACTTCCTGTGCTCAACAGGAAGAAGTTTGCTTCTGAGGACGGGTTCTTGAAAGGAGGATACATTCTCTCAGACCCGGATGACGGGAAGCCTGATGTAATCTTCATAGCAACAGGTTCAGAAGTATCCCTTGCGCTTGAGACAGAGAAGCTACTTGAAAAAGATGGGATAAAATGCAGGGTTGTGTCCATGCCAAGCTGGGAGCTTTTCGAGGCCCAGTCAGAAGAGTATAAGAAAAAAGTGTTGCCTCCTTCTATAAAAGCTCGTGTGGCCATAGAAGCCGGAGTTTCTCAGGGTTGGTG
This sequence comes from Spirochaetota bacterium, assembly GCA_020342115.1. Classification (GTDB taxonomy): domain Bacteria; phylum Spirochaetota; class B62-G9; order B62-G9; family DRHN01. The sequence goes on along the minus strand of CP070841.1, from coordinate 2,655,847 downwards.
CAGATATGCAGGAGAAAAGGGAAGGATTGTCTCCCAGGATTCCTTTGGTGCTTCAGCACCATACAAGGATTTGCGTGAGAAGTTTGGGTTTACTGCTGATCGTGTTGTAAAAGAGGCCAAAGCTTCAATAAAGGGAGCTAAAGAGTAATAAAAAAACCGGCCAATTATTAATTGGCCGGTTTTTATTTATAATGAGCTTGTTGTCGTTTATTCAGCCTCAGCCAGCAATCCCCACGACTTTGTGACCTTGAACTCGTCAATTCTATAAGTGTTTAAAGCATTTGCATCCGCACTCCAGGTCTGGTCAATTGCCACGTTGTCTATGTTCGTCCATGGTTAACCTTATAGGTCGATGGTTACAGTCGGTGCCGGTTCAGCAGCGGTGACATCAGGATTATACCAGGCGTCGAGGGTGTCGTTTGTAAAGTCATACCGGATGATTATCAAATGTGTATCAGCATTTTTAGCATTGTTCTTTATAATCGCTGGAGAAGTTCCGTCATCAAGTATTATATCGTGCCTCGCTGATGGGGTATTTTTAGCAATGAAATTTACGCCGCCAAGAGCGGTGGTGCCGTTGTAGAACAGAACGCCCGGTCCCTCGTCAGGGTTATCAGTGGTGTCGATGCGTTGAACAATAAACCCGAAGTACATCAACCCCTCGTCAGTAACCGCACCTACTGTGAAACCCTGCGTCATCCCGCCGCCGGCTGAATCGTCCTGCGCAGTCGCGCTTCCACCTGAATTGGTTGCATAGCCTGTTGCACTCAATCCCGTTGCATTGTCGTACTGAACCTTTGTGGTTGAGATGGGGGGGCCAAAATAAGTCCATGCAGAACCCAGCCTTGTATCTAAATCTCCACTCGCATCGGTGTAATTAAAAGGATCGGTGAGTAGTACACCTGGCTCTGTAGTGAATGTCCAGGTTGTTTCATCCGATATCCCTGCAAAGTAGTTGTTGGCTATATCCTTGAAGGCAGTCGAGTCGACCTGTATGTAGTAATCTGTTGAGCCGTCAAAGTCGCTCGAAGGTGTAATCGTGATATTGGCTGTCCCGAGGCCTGTCACCTGGGCAGAGCCCAGGTCTATCTGCTCGACGAGTGTGTCGTCCGATTTATAGATGCTTATGTTCCCGCTGTCAGCATAAACAGGCTCATTAAAGTTGAGGGTAAGGTCTGAAACAAGCAAAACATCTGTTGCGTCATCCAGAGGTGAAAGAGTCGCAGTAGGCGCTGTGGTATCCGCACTGCTCCCTGTCTGGAAGCTCCATGATGCATCTCCTATCCCTGCAAAGTAGTTACCCGATATGTCATAGAAAGCAGTTGTATCGATCTGCACCCAATAATCTGTATTTACAGCTGGAAAATCCGCAGGATCTACAGTTATTGTATCGGTCCACGATCCTGTTACCTGTGAAGAGGTCACGTCTATTTGTTCTCTGACACCGAATCCTGTTTCATAGATATCTATGTTACCGGTATCTACAAAAACCACCTCGTCGAATGTAATCTTCAGATTTGTGTTGAGCGGGACATCTGTTGCTAAGGGTAGAGGAATTCGTGAGCTGATCAATGGTGCCGTTGTATCGGCTCCGGCTGCAGTTGTAAAATTCCACGTTGTGGTGTCTGGAGCAACTATCCCTTCAAAAGGATTGGCCCATTCAGATGTATCTTCAAAGACGGTATTGTCGATGTTAATATAATAACTTCCTGGAGTTAAACTAACAGTTCGCTTTATTACTATCGTGTTGGTACCGTCTCCAACAAACTTTCCGGTTTCTGTTGCAAGTATAGTTTCT
>CP070841.1:2640410-2653949 GCA_020342115.1 Spirochaetota bacterium | reverse complement strand
CAAAGGCAATCATTGCGCTTACCAATTTCGCTCCCCTCATAAACGAGATTAAACCTGATATTCCCTCCCTCGAACATGTAATTCTCACAGGAGAGAGAACCCTCATCCTCCTTCACCCTGAAAGCACGATCTCGCTTCAGATGGTCCATGAGAAAGGTTTCTTTAAGGACTCCGAGGAGGCGTATAAAAAAATCGGTGAAATTGTCACCGAAACGCTTCAGAAGTTCGGTGTGAAGGATGCATGGTACAAGCACAGGGGAAGCGTGAGGGCAAAGGGAAAAAAGATAGCAACCTTCATCATCTCAGAGATAGAAAACCTGGAGGTAGTAAATGTCCTCTGTTTCCTGGGCAAACTCGTAACAGACGAATTTTTCAAGGTGATCTGGGTACCTCCTGAGGTGAAGGACAAGGTGCTCGAACCCATGACGTCGGTTGAGGAAGAGACAGGGCAAAGACCCGATAAGGAACAGTTCAAAAACACCATTGTCAGTATATTCGAACAACACTTTGGGGTGCAAATAGAAGAGGGTCCTCTAAAAAGGGATGAGCTCTTCGGCTATGAAAAGCAGCGGGCTCTAGCACTTAAGATCTAGTTATTTAATAAGGGTCTTTTAAAAAGGGATGAACTTTTCTATTATAAAAAACTGCGAGCCCTAACACTTAAGAGTTAACTCTTTAATACATGTATTTCTGAAGAAGGGTAAGCTTTTCAGCCATTACAAGCAAAGGGCTCTTGCCCTTAAGAGTTAGTCGTTTAATTTAGAAGCAACTATTATATTAAACCTCTTGACTCAAGTTTTCCTTTTTTTCTCACCCTGCAGTTGTTACTTTAAAACAGTTTCCATACCGTTACAAGGAGGATGTTAACATGAAAAAGGTAGCGATAGGTTGTGATCCTAACGCATCTCCATTAAAAGAGATAATCAAGAAACATTTGAACGATCTCGGATATGATGTGGAAGATTACGGAAGCGATGATCCGATATACGCCAATGTGGCTTTTAATGTGGCAGAAGCGGTCGCCGCCGGAAAACATGACCGCGGTATTCTTCTCTGCGGAACCGGTATCGGGATGTCAATATCAGCTAACAAGGTTCCAGGTGCATATGCAGCCCTGTGCGCAGATGCTTATTCAACGGAGCGATCACGAAAGAGCAACAATGCTAACATCATGACCATGGGAGCATTCACCGTTGGTGCTGAGCTCGCAAAAACCCTCGTAACAATATGGATGGAATCAGAATATACGCCTGGCGGTAGATCCGAGCCAAAGATACAGCGTATATATGAATATGCAAAAGACCATCAGAAGTAGCGTGGAGCAGGAGTGCAAATATGCTAACGGTTAAAGATGAATTGCAGCTTAAAAATATAACCCTCAACATCAGGAAGAAGATCCTGCGCCAGATAAAGGCCGGAAGGATGGGTCACATCGGTGGCGCAATGTCCATTGCTGAGATCATCACAGCCCTCTATTTTAAAATCATGAGGGTAGATCCAGAGAATCCTGATTGGCCAATGCGGGATAGATTCGTCCTCTCTGCAGGGCATAAATGCCTGGCGCTCTATGCAGTACTCGCGGAGAAGGGGTTTTTCGAAGAAAATATACTGGATACCTATGGCTCTCTTGGCTCAAAGCTCCCGGGACATCCAAACATGTTCGAGATTCCGGGCATTGAAACCAACACCGGCGCACTCGGGCATGGGCTGTCCATTGCAGGCGGTATGGCAATGGGCCTTCGAATGGATGGATTACAATCAAAGGTATATGTAATCATGGGAGATGGAGAGCTTGCGGAAGGGTCGAACTGGGAAGCTGCCGCAGCCTGCAGTCATCATAAGCTTTCGAATATCCTTGTCTTTGTGGACCGAAACCACCTTCAGATTGCCGGAAGAACAGTCGATGTGATGAGCTATGAGCCTCTTGATGAACGGTGGAGGGCATTCGGGTGGAGCGTAAGAGAGATAGATGGTCACAATATACGCCAGATCGTCGAGGTGGCCGAAGCTTTTCCTTTTGAAGAGCATAAGCCATCTGTTATTATTGCCAATACTGTGAAATCCAAAGGAATCTCGTTTGCTGAAGACCGCGCAGATTTTCATTACTGGAAGGCAACAGATGAGGAAATACTACGCGCAGAGCAGGACCTGCTGGAAATCGAGAGGAGGCTCAAAGGATGAGTGAGCTCAAGGACCCCAGAAAAACTTTTGGTGAGGCTTTGGTCGAGGTAGGAGAGCTGTATGAGAATGTGCTTGCAATATCAACCGACAGCTCAGCAGGCTCTGGAATGACACCCTTTAAAGAGAAATTCCCCGAGCGACATTTAGAGTTCGGGATTATGGAGCAGGGAGCTATTGGTTTTGCATCAGGGCTCGCGACAACAGGAAAAATCCCTTTTGTAGTTGCAATCGCTCCTTTTGTAACATCTAGGCCATTCGAGATGTTCAGAAACGATCTTGGCTATATGAAACAGAATGTCAAAGTCGTGGGAAGGTGCGCCGGGATCTCCTACTCCGATCTCGGTGCTACTCACCAGTCGCTCGAGGATATAGCCATTCTAAGAACCATTCCTGGTGTCACACTATTCAATCCAGGTGACCCTGCCGAAATAAAAAATGTGGTTCATGCTGCATGCGAAATTAACGGACCAGTATACATCAAGATAGGAAAGAACAAAATGCCTGTGCTCCATCAAGCAGGTTACCCTTTCGAAGCGGGAAAAGGGGTTGTCATGAGAGACGGAAAGGACGTAACAATCATAGGAACAGGAACTGTCCTTTCAAAGGCACATCTTGCTACACAGATTCTCGAAAAGGATGAAATAGACGTAAGGCTAATAGACATTCACACACTAAAGCCAATAGATGTGGATATAATCCTGAAGGCTGCTTCTGAGACAAATTATATCGTGACAGTTGAGGAGCACTACCTCGCTGGTGGTCTCGGAAGTGAAGTTGCCGAGCTTCTCGCAAGAGAGGGGGTGTGTGCTAAAATTAAAATGATAGGCATAGATGATCAATACGTAAAATCAGGACCCTACGAGGAGCTTTTAAGCCTCTATGGCCTTGGCGCTGAGCAGATTGCTCAAACGGTAAAGAAACTTCTCCTATAAAACTGATAAATCCTGTTTTTAAAATAATCATCCCAATGTTACATCTAAATAAAGCATAACAAGAGCTCCAGCTATCGTACCTATAGTAGCAAGCCGCTCGTGACCAGTTCTGTGTGTTTCTGGAACAATTTCATCACTTATGACGTAGAGCATTGCACCTGCAGCAAATCCCATTGCATAGGGTAAAACTGGCTTCATAACTATAACAGCCCAGGCACCTAACACAGCAAGTGGAATCTCAACGAGACCCGCTCGTATCCCTGCAAACGCTGCATAGAACCTCGATCCAAGACCGGCATTCTTTGCAGAGATTGAAACCGCAAGTCCCTCAGGGATATTCTGTATACCTATCGCCATCATTAAAACAACGGCGCCACCAATATTTCCAGAGCCAAAACCCACTCCCACAGCCAACCCTTCAGGTGCATTGTGAATGGTAATGGCAATAATGAAAAGCATCGTTGCCTTTAATCGGTCAGGATTTACACCCTCCTTACCACGCACAAAATGCTTGTGCGGGATAACATGGTCACTCAGGTCCATTACAACAGTACCAATTACAATACCAATAATAACAGGTATCACTCCCCCATATTCTATTCCGGGGATGATCAAGCTTGTGAAACTGGCTGTTAACATAACTCCTGCTGCAAATCCAAGTGATACGTCTAAAAACCTCTGTGATACATTTTTTATGGGTAGAATAAGAAGTGCCCCAATAGTATTGAGCAGGGCAATTATTACACCTCCAATAAGCCCCTGTATAATCACATTGTTACCTGCTATCTTTTGAATAAAAATGGCAAATTCTTCCATATACACCTCCGTTTGTGAGCTCCAAATTTAAAATTATTTTATATAGATACCCCCGAAATATCAATGGGATAAATCATTGTCATATGTTAACGAAGGCCCTTGGGGTAAAGAACTCTAAGTGTATTGAAAATTGCAAGAAGCGTAACCCCCATATCGGCAAACACGGCCTCCCACATTCCTGCCATCCCGGTAATACCAAGCCCTACTACAATAAGCTTTACCACCAGAGCAAGGATAATGTTTTGATACACAATACTGATTGTCTTTTTACTTACCCTTAACGCCTCAGGGATTTTTGAGAGAGCATCTGTCATTAAAACAACATCAGCCGTATCGATGGCAGCATCCGAGCCCGTTTTACCCATGGCGATTCCAACATCTGCCCGAGCCAGCACAGGGGCATCATTGATGCCGTCTCCAACAAAGGCTACCTTTTCTTTTCTTTTTTTTCTTTTAAGAATATCATCCAACATCTTCACTTTGTCTTCAGGCAGAAGCTCAGCATGGTATTCATCAATGCCCAGTCGATTAGAAACATATTTTGCAACCTGTACGTTATCACCGGTTAGCATGACAGTAGCTTTGACTCCTGTTTTTTTTAATTCATCAACCGTAAATCTGGCATCTTTCTTCTCCGCATCACCAATAACGATGTATCCCGCATATTGACTGTCGATTACCACATGGACCACTGTATTACTGAAATTGCAGATATCGTGATCGATCTCCTCACGATGAAGCAATCGATCATTCCCGACCATTACCTTTTTGCCTAAAACAACAGTTTCTATCCCGTGTCCGGAAATCTCTCTGTGGTCTTTACCTATCGAGGGATCTACTTTCTGTCCGTAGGCTTCTCTTATGGAATCAGCGATCGGATGGTTGGAGTGTGATTCAGCGAATGCCGCATACTTCAATATTTCTGACGGAGTGAAGCCGTTTCTTGTAGTTACATCAATTACTTTGAATATACCATGTGTCAATGTTCCTGTTTTGTCAAAAACAACTGTTTTAACCTTGTTCAAAGCGTCTATATAATTAGACCCCTTGATGAGAATACCCCTCCTAGACGCATGTCCGATACCTCCAAAATAACCAAGCGGTACACTTATGACGAGCGCACAGGGACATGATATCACCAGTACTACAAGTGCCCGATAAATCCACTCCTGAAAAACAGCACCGTTTATAATAAGCGGGGGAATAACCGCTATCATCATGGCAAAGAAAACAACTAACGGTGTATAATAGCGAGCAAATGTAGTGATGAACTTTTCTGTTTGGGCCTTTTTAGTTACAGCATTTTCGACCAGATCGAGTATTCTTGAAATCGAGGAATCCTTATAGGATTTCGTCACTCTCACGATAAGAGAGCCACTGTTGACAATCATTCCAGAGAGAATTGAATCGCTCTCCTTTACTGATCGAGGAATAGATTCACCGGTCAGTGCCGATGTATCAACCATCGAGTTTCCGTTAATCACCTCTCCATCAAGCGGTACACGCTCCCCAGGTTTTACCAGTATTATATCCCCGACCTTTACCTCTTCAGGTGCTACTTTCTTATAGATATTGTTCTTCTTGAGGTTTGCATATTCCGGTCTAATCTCTAAAAGTGATTTGATTGATCTTCTCGACCGGGCGAGGGAGAGATTTTCAAAAAATTCACCAACCTTGAAGAACAACATAACACCAACTGCCTCTGGAATTGCGTGAATCACAATGGCGCCTATTGTTGCAATGGTCATTAAAAAATGTTCATCAAAGACTTTCCCTCTTAAAATATTTTTTCCAGCAGTAGAAAGGACCCTCCAGCCGCTGAGAAGATAGGCTGATAAAAATACGGCATATTCGGCAAAGGAATAAGGCGTTTCGTGAAGTCGGCTCCTAAAAAACATTCCAATGACAAAGATCACTACTGAAATTCCAATTGTCCAGAGTGCTTTATAGTTCTTGTATTCATCTTCAACTATATCCGGCTTCCCATCTGACTCTTCAATCTTTACCTCCGGGTCAATGCTTTTTACGGTTTTAATAACCTCATCCATGTTTTCAGTATCTATATTCATGGTCTCTGTAGTGAAGTTTATGGAAACAGACTTAACCGATGGCAACCTGGCAAGGCTTTTTTCAATTCTCGATGCACATTCTGCACAATCCAGGTTTTTAAGAGTGTAGTTTTTCATATAAAGCATTCCAATCTAAACAAACCCCTCGGTTGTATGTATGAGCCCCAGATCAATGATCTGCTTTATATGTTCATCTTTGAGTGAATAAAACACAACCTTGCCCTCTTTTCTGTATTTAACAATCTGTGCATGCCTCAGTGTTTTCAACTGATGAGAGATGGCCGATTGGCTGATGTTAAGAAGACTCGAAATATCGCACACACACATTTCAGAAACAAAGAGGGCCTGAAGTATTTTGATTCGCGTGGTGTCTCCTACAATCTTGAAAAAAATCTGCAAGCTCATAGAGCACTTCATCTTCAGGCATCGCTTTCTCGACAGCCTGTACTGTCTTTTTGTGTATGAAATGTGTTTTGCAAATTTCATTCTGTTTTTCATCTCTTGCCATCTATAATCCTCACATATGAACATATGTTCATATATAATATATAATTTTGTTTCCAGATTTGTCAATAAAAGGATTAATTCCCTTTTACGAGTGCTCGGTAGAGGTCGGGACGCCTGTCGCGGTAGAATGCGAGCTCCTTCTTTGCCTTGCGTATAACACCAATATCTATCTCGCACGAAATAATCTGATCTTCTTTCTCTTCTGCTGTTTCCAGCATCTTTCCCTTATGGTCACACATGAAGCTGCTTCCAAGGAATTGGATCTTATCCTCAACACCAGATCGATTCGAACAGACAAGAGCGAAGCAGTTTGAAAAAGCATGAGCCTGCTGTTCAAAAAACCATGGCCCTGCGGAACTCTTCGGTGTTGCAGAGGCAACAAAGAGTATGTCAACGAGGCTCTTTCCATAGAGCCTTGCGCTTTCAGGAAAGTGGCGGTCGTAGCAGAGCATTATACCGATATTTGCACTCCTGGTTTCGAACACCCTGTGCCCGAGGTCCCCCGGCTGGAAATAGTATGTCTCATGAATGGCAGGAACAGTTGGTATATGCAGTTTTCTGTAGGTACCGAGATGCCCTTCCTTTGCATCTATTACGCAGGCAGCGCAGTAGTAACTGCCTCCATCCTTTTCAAATATAGGTGCCACAACAGTGACACTGGTCCCCTCTATCAGCTTCTGAATAGCCAAAGTTGTCGGCCCGGGAATGGTTTCTGCGAGTTCGAAGTAGCGCTTATCCTCATATTGGGGAAAGTAGATTGTATTGAAGAGCTCCTGAAGCAGAATAAAATCGGGTTTCTCCTTCATTGCCTGCTTTATGAGTGTAAGTGCTTTTTCTCTTATATCTTTTACACCCTCTGTCGAATACTGGACTGCTGAAACTATCATGACTCCTCCTTATCATAAACCTTTACCAATCTATCTTCATGCTGTGCTTCAGTAAAGTAGAGCCACCCTTCGATACGTCGATCTGGAAATAGACTGGCAAATGATCCGCAATATTTTTCCACCTGCGGGGCATACCCGCGTATGAGCTTGTTGAGGTCAAGACCATGTCCGTTGCCAGGCTCGTCCGTCTTGAAATCGACAACCGAAACAGTATCTCCCACCACCACTCTGTCGGCTCTTCCTATCAAATTCGGGTATTGCACGGAAAGTGTCTCAACCTCGGACATGGCTTCCTGCGTGAAGTACATCTCGAGCCGTGAATCGGCAATGGTGCTTAGAAGTGTGCGTCTGGCTCTCTCTCTAGCCATGCTTCTTTCCTCTGCTGTATACCCCGAACTCACCTGTGCTATCGCTCTGTCCAATAATTCATCGATTTCATCACACGTAGGGAGCTTAGCCGACAGTTCAAGCGCCTTGTGGAACAACAGTCCCTTGAGTCTCCCCGCTCTTCTCTTTCTGACATCGATCGACGTAGAAACTGGTTCCTCCTGCTGATATATCTCCTGAGCCGGTTTGTATTCATCGGAAAACAGTTTTTTCTCTCTCGCATGCACATAGTTTCGCTCGATGCGTTCTGTTTTTTCAGTACTCGGTATGATCTCACCCTGAACCAACCTGAATACACCGCTCTCCCTTCCATAGCCTGAATCGACTGCAGACATGAGCACGTCGCCCATGGTCTCCCCTCTCCCCGCGAGGGGGAGGATCACCAAATTCTCGCGCGCCCTGGTGATTGCAACGTACATTATGTTGAGCTCATCGATTTTGTACTCTGTATCGTTTTCTTCGATAATCCGTCCTACACCTCGAGATTCTGAAAGGTACGTCGCATAGGCCGAACCTGCAATCGCGATCGAATCAACCTCCCCTCCCTCGTCTCGCGTGAAAAGTAGTGAGTTATCGAGCCTGAGCCTGAACCGCTTGGAAAGGAACGGCAGTATGACGGTGTGATACTCAAGCCCCTTTGCCGCGTGTATAGTCTGGACAGTGATCCCCCGACCCACCCCGGATTTAATCGGGAGATCTGCCATGTTCTCTTCAAGCCATTGAAGAAAACGCTCGATCGTCGATATCTCCGTACCCTCTTCGAAGCTTTTGGCAAGCTCCAGAAGGTCAACCAGGGCCTCTCTGTTTTGCGGGTACTGCTGGAATGTGCCGAATTCCTCGTAAGTGCGCCAAAGTATTTCCGACGGTAGCGAGTAACGCGCGGCTTTGATAAGTGCACGAAGCGTCTCGGAAAGAGAGGGCGCATACGCTTCCAGGCGCTCAAAGCATATAGGATTGAGCTCTTCAAGCTCCTCATAACGATAGCCTGCCAGGCGTGACCTCAAGAAACCGGCTAAAAGCACAGGCTCATGAGGGCGGACGAAGAGCTTCAGGAGGTTCACGATATCTGAAACAGCAGGGTCTGCCATGATCGGGCTTCTCCCCGATGTCTTGTAAGGGATGTGGTTCGAGAGAAGAAGCGCCTCGACCTCTTCAATCTCAGTCCTCCTCCTGCAGAGGACGGCGATGTCACTGAGTACCACTCCAGCTTTTTTGAGTGTCCTCACAGTGTCTATAAGTCCCTCGTGGAGCGTTTCTCTTTTTTCATACTTTTCTATAAAGAGAAAACCGCCTTTCTCTCCGCTTCGTTTCGGTGATATACGCTGACTCTGGTATCCATACCCGGTAAACACCTTTTCTGTGATATGGATAAAAACGCGATTGGTAAAGCCGAGAAGCAGCTCATTCTGACGGAAGTTGTACTCGAGCTTTCTCTCTGGTAATCGCAAGCTTTCTTTTACCGCTTTAAAGAGCCATGGCTCCCCTCCTCTGAAACGATATATGGACTGCTTCACATCACCCACATAGAAAAAGTTGCCGCCCTTTTCGAGCGCACGTTTCACCAAGTAGCTCAGGACCTCCCATTGCGACTCCGACGTATCCTGGAACTCATCGATGAGTACGTACCTGATGCTAGAATCAAGCCTGTAGTCCAGGTACACGAAGTCAGAGAACCCTTCTAGGAGAGCGAGCGAAAACAGCCCGATATCATCGAAGTCCAAAACATGCCTCACCCTTTTTTTCTTTACATAGAATTGCTGTACACGCCTGAAGATATCGAACCAGATATCTATGTAGTAATCCATTTCACAAGCTAGGTAACGGCTAATCTCTTCCCGAACCCCACCAAAGGCATTTCTAAATTGAGCTGACTGCTGCTCACTGACTCTATCGAGGAGTGTGTTGAGGTAGCGCACCATTCGGTCCTGCTCACTCTTCTTGAATGCTGGGATTCCGTAGAGTATTCTGGGATTTTTACTCTCGATGAAGCCTGTAAGGCCTTTGTGGAAAGAGCGGACGTTTCTGTTCTCCCCATACTCCTCCATGTAAGAGGAGCAGATATCTGCTAAAAGCTGTACCCGTTGCAGTGTCTCAATGGACCACAGTCGCTTCCTGCTCTCACTGTACGCGGAATTGATGCTGAGGCTTCTTTTTTCCTCCTCATTGACTGTATCCCTGAGCACAAAGGACTTTGCTTCGACCTTTTCATAGATATCACGTATGATTTTTTCGGTTTTAGCCCTGCCCTCCCTGTACACTCGGATAAAGTCGAGAATACGCTCGAAGAGCACAGAATCTACGGCAAGAAGCCTGTAGAACTCTTCGAGCGCATCGGCCAGCATTCGCTCTCTCTCATTCTCATCGAGGATTGAGATGTCGAGTATATAGCCGGTCTCTTTCGGAAATGAAAAGAGCATTCTCCCCAGAAAGCTGTGAATAGTGGAAACTCTCAGAAGGCTAAACTGCTCGATAAGCTCAATCCGCAACCTGTGTGCCCGTTGTGAAAGAGAACTCCTGTCTGTTTTCAGAAGCTCTGCATAGATACCCGTCTCCTCCGCACTGCCTTGCTCCAGCGCCGAGAGGCGTTTGAAAAGGCCACTACGGATCTCATTTGCCGCGAGGTTCGTGAAGGTGATCGCAATGATCTCACGCGGGGACACACCGGTAAGGAGCATGCCCAAGAGCCTCGTGGTAAGGGCAAAGGTCTTTCCAGACCCGGCAGATGCTGAAAGCGCAAAAGATGTATCGGGATCATACAGATCGCTCATGTGTCGTATATCCTGCATATGGTATAGTAGGGACAGTATGTACAGTTCCCAACGTCTGCTGCAAGGGAGAGCTCATCGGTTTGCTCGAAATCATCGAGAAAGTCTAAGAGATGGCGCTCGAAATCATCTATATACTGCTCCGCTTCTTCTCCATCTACAACAGTTACAATGTCCTTATTGCGTGAGAGGTCAAAGTAGCCGAGACAGTTTATGCGATATTCGGGAAAACTCCTCTTAAAGAGTAACCCGTAAAACCCGAGCTGCACCTCCATGTAATCCCCTTCCGGGAGGTGATCCTTCATTTCAGGGAGTTTACCCGTCTTGTAGTCGAGAATCGTATACTTTCCCTCCCCAGAACGGTCGATCCTGTCTATCCTCCCTGTGAGGCGGTAGCCACCTGTTTCGACAGCGAACTCCTTCTCGAGCCATTCTTTGCATACGACGGTACCGCTTCTGAAGCGTTCATAGTCACATCGTAGAGACTCTGTGATGTTTTCGCTCAGTATCCGCCTCATAAAGACCTCCTCGCTCGTGCCAAAGAGTCCATTATGAAAGTATGCCATAAACATCTCTCGTGCCTTTTTCTCAAAATCGGCTGGAGACGGGAGGTTGTCGAAATCCATCTCCCTGTATATGTCGCGCATTAGACCGTGCACTTTCAGCCCCACGATATCCATCTCGATCTTCCTCGACAGGACACGCTCTCCTTCTATCTTTAAAATGTGAGCGATGTAGTATTGCACCTCACATCGCTTCAGGCGGTGTATGTCAAACCTGCTGTATATTCTTTCAGATTCAGATCTGGACTTGAGCACCGGGGTTAAGTCCATCTCCGGACGCAACCTGCCTTCTATATCCGAAACCGGCAGAGTATAGGGTATGCTCTCCCCTTCCAGGGTGGGCATGATCTGGGTATACCTGCTCGGCACATCGAAATCACCCACGGACTCCCTTATCGGGATGATGAAAGAACGTTCCGATGAGCTCAATAGTCGTTTCAGGTAATAAAACTCCAGCTTCTCCCTGTCGGTGATGGTTGAGAGTCCGAGTGCCTTCTTCAGCTCGGATGAGAAGACCAGATCTTGTCCTGGACTGGTGGGAAAATATCCCTCATTGAAGGTAGGAACGATGGTGGTTCTGAAATTCACCCCCCGTGTCTCAAGCAGGCCAATGATCTGGACCCCCTGTCTCATACTACCCTTTACAGGGTATCGTTTCCCACCTGAGTATTGAAGAAAAATGTCATATGAAATTTCTTCGAATTCCGTGAACTTCAATGACTTATCAATTGCGTTCAACACTGTTAACTCAATGGCAGCCTCGAGGAGTATATCACGAACCGTGTAGAACTCGAACGGCCTCCTCCCGCCGAGTGCCTGGAAAAGAGCTACAAGGTTATTATATAGCGCATCGAAAGTCTTCGATCTGTACAGCTCCTGCAGGAACTCGAGTGCCCTCCTGCTTTTGATATCCAGGAGACTGCTCTGAAGTGATTCGAGAGCAAAGACACGTTTTCTCACGATATTCTTTCTTAGCTCCTCGTGATCACGCTGTCCCGAGAGCTCACAGAAGAACTCGGACCTGGCGATTTGTAGGAGTATATCTGTATCCATTCTGGAATCGAAGAAGTCTGAAATGAGCCGTAGAAAAACGAAGATCGGCGACTTAGTAACCTGTATCCCCCTTGTGTAGTTCGCCGCGACACCGATTGAGTCACACGACCGTTTTATCATTTCGCACGTTAGAGGATCTATGTTGATCACCGCTATCCTGTGAGGCTCGACCCCCCTGTCGAGCTCCCTTGTAATCAAAGACATCACGAGCATGACAGTCTCTATCCTTGTAGACGTCTCATAAAGATAACAGCTGCCCTTTCTCGCTGTACGCTTAATCAGCTTGCCCGCCCCCCTCGAACCTCCAAAAGTTATAAGGCGTGAAAAGTCATACTCATCCGTGTCCTGATATATAACACAAAGTTTGTCGGATATAGTTTCAAACACCCTCCGCTCGAAATGTGTGAGAAGAAGAGGTGCTATGAAGAGCACGTTCTCGTACCGGGAAAAAAATTCTTCTATGTTCCGATCCTCCACCCTTTCAAGCAGGAAGCTTGTATCGTAGATCCCATGCTCCTGCTGTATCGCTCTGTAGTTTTCATAGATATCTCGGAAGATATCAAAGTGCTTTTTGAACAGACGGTAGTAGTCACCCCGTGAGCCTTCTTCGAGATCTATCTCCATGCGGTTAATCTCATCAAACGAGCCGAGCAGGCTGGACGCCAGGCGCTGAAACGAGGAGAAACTTGTTAGAATTTCAGCTCCGAACAGATCGTCAAAGCCTTTTGTCTGGATGCATGCCCTGTACAAGAAGTTGAGCCGTTCTATCTCATTTGCGCTCGGCAGATTCGTGAATGCGGTGAGATCTTCGACCAAGTCGCCGATCTTAATCATTACAGGCGAGACTGCAGCCTGCTTCTCTAATGTGTCGAGATAGGCCTGCGCCATGTAGACCTTAAAACGTTCTGTCGGTGTGATGATCAGTGTCTTAGAAATATCGAGACCATGCTCTTGAAGGTAGGATACAGCAAACTTTGACGGATCCAGGCTGAAATCCAAGGGGACAGCTTTCATGGACAATGATCCTCTAGGCAGGAAACTACATACTCTGAAATATAGCCCTTTACATATCCTGATGCAAGCACGAGCCATCGCTCTATGCACTTTTTTAGATTTGCCGGAGGTTTTATACTGGCAACATCATCGGGGGAGAGCAGCACGCTCTCCCTTTCTGCTCTTTTAGGGATAATCCTCCTCCACTCCCTGAAAAGGGGATAGAAGATTCTCTTGGACGCTCTCCATCCCTTTTTAAGATCTCTTTTCAAGTTATTGATCTTGGCCTGGGGTGCGAGTGTTATTGCATTTAAATATCCATTTTCTCCATGCCACAAATGATGGCCGGTAAATCTTTCAAAGCTATGGTGGTAGTTAAATGCAAT
>CP070841.1:2636534-2640310 GCA_020342115.1 Spirochaetota bacterium | reverse complement strand
TTTCCCTGAGAATATCAGCGAGGTATCGCTTTGACTCATGCTCCTTCAGGCTGAGCTCAGGATTATCGAAAAGATGATCTGCAATTTCAACAGCCTTGGGATGAACTTCATCGACAACTGACTTCATTTTTTCTTTTAATTCATCTACACCAGCCATAACTCTCTTCCTCTCATTTCTTATATATGATTGTCATTGCTATTGACTATGGTCATTCCCGGACCTTAAGTTTTCAAAGCACCTCTATCTTTCCATCTATAAAGGATGACAATCTAATGCCTGCAATTATGCCGCCGTCTACAACAACATTTGCACCGGTGGTAAAACTGCTTTTTTCGGATGCAAGAAAAGCGACTGTATCGGCAATCTCCCTGGGCTCGCCAAATCTCCCCAGAGGAACGCATCTTGTCACCGAATTTGGATCAGCCGATTTACCCTCTCTCTGATATCGTAATAAAAGCTCTGTTGCAATCCATCCTGGGGAAACAGCGTTTACTCTCACACCGTATGGTCCCCATTCAATTGCCAGATAACGTGTAATATTAAGCACTCCAGCTTTGGCAGCCCCATATACCGGATTAGTTTTAATAGGGGCAACACCAATGACAGAAGAAATATTAATTATGTTGCCGCTATTCTGTTTCTTCATGCTTTTGTTGAAAACTTCTTTACTGCAGAAAAACAAACCCTTCAAATCTGTTCCAATGTCAAAATCAAACTGCTCCTCAGTAGTATCCTGTGCCAGCACTGGAGTACAAACACCTGCACAATTAACAAGTATGTCTATTTTTCCATACTCCTCTATAACACTGTCAACCATAGTCTCAATTTCTTTCAAGTGTATATTGTTCATACGTAATGCTATAGCTTTTTTTCCCATCTTATTTATTTTTTTAACACTATCTTCTGCTGATATCTTACCGTCTTCGCTTACATACGTAATGGCTAGGTTTGCACCTTCCTCGGCAAGAGTAAGCGCGGTTTCCTTGCATATTCCTCTACTACCAGTTACAATTGCGATTTTATCCTGAAGCATCAGGTCCATATAGTAACTCCTTAATGTAATATATAATTGCTGGCTACAAGCGCCCCCACAACTTTTTAACTCGAGTAATTAACTGCTAGGTATTCTCTTTATTATTCTATTCTTTTTTGCATCTCGTTAAACCGCTTGAGCATAATAGGACGAACCTGATCTGAATCACCGCTCTTGATACAATTAAATAAACCCTGATGGAAATTAATATCATTCATGAGGTCTTCCTTGACAGCCCCAGGTTCGTCAATTATGCTGTTCCACAGCCTCTCATGTATTAAGTTCATAATGTATTTCATCATGTTGAATAATACCGAGTTACCAGTAGATTCTGCAATCTTTAAATGAAACATGGTATCCGTTTCAGAGCTGTAGATCCCGTTCTCCTCTGTTTCGGCTTTCAGTTTCTCAAGTATCTCCTCAATCTCACGAATATCGTTTTCAGTTGCATTTTTTACTGCAAGAGACACAATCTCAGGTTCTATGAGCTTTCGCACCTCCAATATTTCATAAGGGCTCTCCTCCTGAGTTGAGATATCCCTTATTTGACTTATAGAGATCTGATCGATATTGTTGGATTTTACATAAGTTCCTGAGCCTACTTTGCTTTCGAGTATACCTACTATCTCCAAAACACAGTAGGCTTCCCTGACTGAAGGTCTGCTCACACCGAGCTTGGCTGCCATGGTCCTCTCAGGCGGCAGTTTCTCGCCGGCTTTGAATACTCCGCCCTTTATAAGGTCAAGTAACTGATCGATGACCAGAACATACCTCTTTTTTGTCTCTATAGGTTTGATATCAAAATCTATTGTAACAATCCTCCCTTTTTATCTACTTTGCAATGGATCGCAGCACTTCCAAGAAACGGTCAATTTCACCCTCTGTGTTGTAGTGCTCAAGGCTCACCCTCAGTAACCCTCCTTTCTTCACTACATCAAGCCACTCAACAAGCTCCAGTGCGCCTGCGCCATCCTCAGCATTCCATACATATATCCACTCATCACTCATTCTTTTGCATATCTCTTCTGAGGTCTTGCCTTCTAGAACAAATGAGTACGTAGGGCACCTCTGATTCAACCTTTCAGGATCGGTAATACCGTACACCTTCAGATTCTTTATCTGACTCAACCCTTCATTCAGTTTCTTTGAGAGACCGAGCTCGTACTCTGCAATTGCTGCCATGGCCGCTTTGAGAATCTGTCTCCTTTCATTATAGCCCGAGTATTGTGACAGGAATTTTTTACCGAACTTTTTTCCTAGGTTCTCAATATATTGTACAGATGCTCGAGCACCTGCAAATCCCTCCATATTTGGAGTACCAATATTATATTTGTAAGGAACCTCATCATGGGAAGGCCATGGTCTGTAGGGGTTGAGCTCTTCTAGAAGCTCCTTTTTGCCCCATAAAAAACCAACGTGGGGGCCAAAGCATTTATATGCAGAATATGCGAGAAAATCACATCCCAGGTCAGCCACATCAATAGGAAAGTGAGGAGCATAGTGAACCGCGTCAACGAACATGAGAGCACCGGCATCGTGAGCCATCTGCGTGAGCCTTTTAATATCATTCACCGTACCCACGGCATTTGATGCAAGACCGACTGCAACGAGCTTTGTTTTTTTATCAATGAGCCTGGACGCCATCTCATAATCAAGCGTACAATCTTCTTTGTTTATCTCGATATACTTTGCAACAACCCCGAAATCCTCTAAAGCTTTCCAAGAATCTATATTTGCACCGTGATCAAGCCTTGTAATGACAACTTCATCCCTCTTCTTCATCTGACGTAAGAGTGTCCACATTAAAGTGTACGTGAGAGTGGTCATATTTGGCCCGAGAACTACACCTTCCCACGATGGTGCATTGATGAAATCTGCAACATCCTCTCTTACACCGACCAGCATCTCGTCTGTTTCCACAGAAGTTCTGAAATATCCGCCGTAATTTGCATTACTGACAACCATATAATCAAACATCGCGTCAAAGACTATCTGCGGAACCTGGGTTCCGGCTGCCCCGTCTAAGAATATCCTCTTTTTTCCATCTACTGTCTTGTTAAGAGCAGGAAACTGCTTCCTTAAAGGTGAAAGGTCGATCTTTTCCATTGCTTATTCCTTTTTTTAGAAATTGACTTGTTTTAACATCAATGCTTTATTTTTATACATAGCATAGAATTGGTAAGATATCTTTACCTAATTTGTTAGCTTAGAATAGAACAGGAAAGCGTATTTGTCAATAAGAAATTTGCGTTACACAGGTATGTTCATCAAGATTATTATACTTCGAAGGAATAAATACAGCAGTCATCACCCTTTAGCATATTCTTCAATAATTTCAATTTAACTCCTGGATCGAATGCGAGCGCTATGCCTAAATCGGCACTTGTAGTGAATTCACAAAAGAAAGGCACTTCTTTATCAATATCTACCTCTTTCCAGTATTTTAAATATGGACAGTGACACGTTTTAATTACAAACCTCTTTTCATTGCTTTCTAAAACATCAATGTCAAACACATCGACATCAGATATATTAAAAAAATATTTTGAAAACGACACAATTCCCTTTTCTGTAATTTTATTTTCTTCAATATATTTATTTCCTGTAAAACGTCCAAAGTCTATCATGGCTTGTTTTAAGGGTTCACGGGCTTTCTTGCCATATTCTTTCAATACTCCTTTTATCAGGAATCCAACTAATAATCCCCACGTTTCTTCCAATCCTTCAATTAATTTTTGTAAC
>CP070841.1:2631794-2636434 GCA_020342115.1 Spirochaetota bacterium | reverse complement strand
TCCGAGTTCAGAAGATATTTCATCTAAACTGAAATATACATCTGGACTTTCTTTTATTTTTCTAAAAATATACTTTCTGATTTTTTCGTCAGATTCCAAAAGATCGTCCATCATCTTTCACCCTTTTTATGTCATCTCATCTTCCCGGGTGTAGCATTTGCGAGTTGTATTATATCAAGAGTTTATTTTCTAAAATACAAAGACCAGGGTTCTGTCATTTTTTCCTCCCAGTTAAGTTTCCCCGTATACCTTTATCCCAATTGCCTTGGCAAGCTCATTCGGTGTCATCTGAAGTGCATAGGCAATCCTGCAGGCTACGTCAAACTTTGGCATACGAGAAAGCTCTATGATAGAGATTTTACTATTTACTCCTCCAAGTCCGGCTCTCTCAGCGAGCTCTTCTTGCTTAAGGTGAAGTTCACCTCGTTTTTCACGAATTACTTCGCCAATACGTTTGCCCATTATTAATACCCCCTATGATTTAAATTATATAACACATGCTTTATGTGTTGTCCAGTTTATTCGTTACTGGATACGGGGGAATAATAATTAAAGCACCCCTGGATTACCCACGGATAACCGGGGGCTTGAGATTGTTACGGTGTTCCTTTTACTGCAATGCAGGTCTGGTGATCATCTTCTCTTTGATTCAGGTCCTCAAGGCTCAGGGATCGGGAAGTCAGATCCTCGGTAATAGCTTTACCCCCTAGCGGGGTTCCGGCCCCCTCTATGGTAACCTCGTAGACAATTGTACTGTTCGTGAATGTAAATGTTGTATGCCATGTTATCTGTCACCTGAACTGACCCAGGGTCGTCAATTAAACTGACCCACCTTTATTTGCTGATATTTAGGTACTCCCTTTTGAAATCTTTGTCAAGTCTATCGCTGTTTGAATAAATGTGTTCAAACGATAGCTTTTCCCTTCGATGACTAACTTTATTGCCCTGTGGACCAAACGATCCATTGCAGCACTGCCCATCAATGGATTGGAGAACACCTGGGGCCACTCATTGAAGTCTCTGTTGCTGGTAATGATCATTGGGTATTTTTCGTAGCGAACAGAGATGAGCTCATACAAGACTGTCTGTTGATAGTCATTGAGATCTCTGAGCCCAAAATCATCGATGAGGAGCAGAGGGATGCTTCTGACTTGAGCCATTCTCCGGTCATGACTATCATCTGCTCTGCCTGCATAGAGCCATTTGAAGAGTGCATAGGTGTTTCGATACACAACGTCATATCCTCTGAGGCAGGCTTCATGGGCCAGGGCCTGTGCAAGATGACTTTTCCCGACTCCAGAGGGGCCAACCAGGAAGATGTTTTGCTTTTTCTCAATGAATGAGCAGGTCGCAAGCTCTTTGAACGTTGGCTCATGAATCTTGGGGTTGAAGCTGAAATCAAAGGTTGCGAAGGTTTTTTCTGGGTCAAGGCCGCTACGGGAGATGCGCCTGATCAGTTGCTTATTGTCTCGACGTTCCACTTCATCACTGAGCAGGGTGAGGAGAAAATGCGTGTACTCCCATTTCTCGCTCAGCGCCTGTTCGATTCGGCCTTCAAGGGACTCCAGAATCCCTGATAGTTTCAGCCGAATGAGGTTTGGTTTTAAGAGGGTCAGTTCATCCATGTGACAACTCCTTGGTGTGGGATATATCCGGATCAAAGTATCTGGTTTCACGGGCAAACCGAAACTGCCGTTGCCCGCTATATTCAATGGGTGTATGGGGTGAAAGAGTATCAAGAGAGTTTTTGAGTATGGATTTTACGGTTTGGTACTCTGGTGTATCGTAGAGCAGAGCGCGTTCGCAGACACGGTTGAGCCGTGATCTGCCATAACGTTTCTCAAAGGCTAACAGAGCACGAACAGGACGAAGTGCATCCACCCCTTTTTTGCTAAATATTGCCCGTGCTACCAATGCCACAGAGGGTTCGAGTGCAGCGGCCCAGATAAGAAGACTTTCGCGGGTGGCACTCATGTATTCCTCTGGTTTTGGGGGAGCATGCTCTGGCTTTCGTACATATTCCCATGGTCGTGTTGCTCTTCTGTGAGTGGTTATTTGTTTGAAGTCAAAGAAGATATGCACTGACTTCGTATTGGCCATAACCAGGACTGATTTTCCGATATACCGGTAGGGCACAGAGTAGAATGCCTTCTGAAACTGGATCCTCCAGTTCTCCTGCACTTTTGCCTGGGCCCAGATCACAGGATCCCACCTGGAAGGCGGAAGGGGATGAAGCGCCTGCTGCTCTTCACGCTGAAATATCTCTCGAGGACTTCGTCCAACACCCTTGATGATACGAGATTCAGAGACAGTACGGGTCCATTGCTCAAGTGCGGTGTTCAAGTCTTCGGCATCAGGTATTTCTCTGCCCTTCTGCCGCTGCTGTTCTTTGAACAGTGGCCAGAAATTGTTTTTCACGTACTTGATGTCGTTTTCTACACCCCCTTTATGTCGAGGGGAATACGGAAGACAGGGACTGATCAAAAACCCATAATAGCAGGCCAGGTCCTGGTATGCTCGATTGACCACTGGGTCCTCGAAAGATGCTTTCACTACTGCGGCTTTGAGATTATCAGGTACCACTTTGTGTGCAACACCACCGAAATACTCAAAGGCATGAATGTGTGCTTCAAAGAATGTCTGCTGCGTTTGGTCAAACACTCGTTCCCTGTAGGCAATGCGTGAGTGCCGGAGTCGCCCTGAAAACAAATAGGTCTTCCGGTTTCGTCGTTCTGAAGGATCATAAGTTATACCGAGGAAGCCGAAATCCACTTCCATGGCCTCTCCGGGAATCGTCGAGCGTACCATCACCCCCTGAGGATCAGATGGGAAGTGTCTTTGAATATATCGTCTTACCGTTGCTTCTGAGCATTGATAGTGCTGGAGTACGAGCTGGTGGATGACCACATAGCTGTACCGTGCCTCCACCCACCGATTGATCTCCTCTTTCCATGTATCGAGGGGATGTGAATGCTGAACAGAGGGAGTGTGTAGCTGAGCCAGTGCTTCATGAAGCTCACATTCTGAGGGCAAGGGGGTATTGTTTTGAAGCCATCCTTTTGTGAGTGCTATATTTCTGAGCTCTCTGATGATTGTGCGGTGAACCCCGGTCTCTCTGTGAATTGAACGAATTGACTGCTTCAATCGAAGTCGACGAATGACATCCACCTTCTCCACCATCCTTCTTCTCCTTGGCATGTTCCTTCGGTATATTTTTTGATAATAATATACCGGGTGGGTCAGTTCAGATGACGGAAAGGTGGGTCATTTCGTGTGACGGCTCCCGGGTCACTTCATGTGACTGAGGGGCGGGTCAGTTCAGGTGACGATGTGGGTCATTTTATGTGACGTATAGCACTACTCTATCCAGGGGTGAACCGCAGTGTGGTAGTGGGCTGCTATGTATCCGAGATATAGGCGTATGTGAGCTTCTTCATACCTCCAGTGCCGCATGCACCGCCAGGGGCAGTAGGCGCAGGGATACCGGTTACCACTAAGGTTCTTAAAAATTACGTAAAGGGAATGAGACATAAGCTCGGCGTTGCTTTGCATATAGGACTAGGACTGCTATCCCAATCGGCCACAGCCGATATATTACTTTCCTTTACTTTACTTTCCTTTAGGGGTGGAGTAAGTGTGGCAATTGGCATATTTGTAATCTTTTTGATAAAGTTTGTTCTCTGTGAGGTGTTTTGTCAGGATTTGAGGTATACAGAATGTTAATCACATTTGAAACTATTAAGACATTCTACTGGCGGTAATAGATTCTGTATCTAGCTGTATTTACATTCTTATAAGCGTTCTTGATAAACAGAGAAGCCAAACCATCTATGTATTTAATAATTTGTCAAACAGGAGGCTACCAACTTGCGATCATAAAAAATAGTGCTACCACCCAAGGGATGTATGCCATTGTGTCTGCCATTGTGTGTACAATTTCGCTTATAATTCTTTTGCCCTGCCGTAGATAAAGAATTGAATATGTACTGTCTTCTGTATTTATCTCTGTAGGAAAATCTTCTGTTGAAGATACTATCTCCAAAACTCTACCATAGTTGCTATATTCATATAATTCACTGAATCTATAGAGTTCGTATTTCTTTATTCCATCATCTGTAGTACGAACAACATTACAATATGTCTTGTCATCATAATATGTATTTTTATATTCATTACCTCGCCAGCTTTCAACTATTGTATACGTACCTCTTTTTAAAGGTTGAGAATAAGAAGTTTTACTATATGTACTCCATGTGTTATTATCCCTGAGTTTGATCTTTGCATACTTGTCTTCGATTACATTGTAATCTGGATTAGCCCAAGTATCATCGATTGTTTTCACCTCTTCTACTGGAGGTGGCTTTTCTGGCGCTTCTTTTAGTTTACGACTAGAACCTATAAGAAATATAGAACACGCAAGGAGTACCACAATGATTAATATAAATCTACTCGTCTTCATTTCCTCGCCTCCTCAATATTAGTTTTATCAAGGACGCACAAACCAGATGCAGAGCTGATGCGGGTTATATCAAGACATTCTACTGACGGTAATAGATAATGGAATCATTATTCTTTTGCACCTGCCTCTTTAAGCAACTTGACAATCTCTGTATATCCCCCATTTGATGCATACTCTAATG
>CP070841.1:2622502-2631694 GCA_020342115.1 Spirochaetota bacterium | reverse complement strand
GGAGAACCTTGATAATGTGGATGTAGTTGTGTGCCCTCCATACCCTTTTATAGAAGCGATAGTAGCTATGACCAGGAGCAGGAACATGGAGGTCGGAGCCCAGAACCTCTTTTATGAGGAGCGTGGTGCCTATACAGGAGAGGTATCTGCACCAATGCTGTCAGACCTCGGGGTAAAATACGTTATAGTGGGTCATTCTGAGAGGAGGACCTATTTTGGAGAAACAGATTCAATGATTAACAGAAAGATAAAAGCGAGCCTTGCGTATGGTCTTGTGCCGATCTTCTGTGTCGGGGAGACACTGCATCAGAGAAAGGAGGGAAGCACCTTAAGAGTGCTAAATCAGCAGATCGTGTACGGGCTCGAAGGGATAGATGATGGTGCTGTTCAGAATATCGTTATGGCATATGAACCTGTGTGGGCAATTGGAACTGGGATGAGTGCTACTGGTGAGCAGGCTGCCGAGGCACACCGCTATATTGGTGAGGTTGTAAGTAAATTTGCTGGTAAAGAATCGATCGGTACCTTGAGGGTGCTCTATGGAGGCAGTGTGACCCGGAAGAATGCAAGAGATCTCCTTGAGCGTAAAGAAATAGATGGAGCACTCGTTGGAGGTGCGAGCCTGGACGCAGAACATTTTTGTGACATTCTACATGAGGCAGCTTCGATTGAAAAACATTGAAGATTCATTGATTGTTAGTTCTGTAACATTGAGTTACTTGCGGTAAATATATAAATCAAGAATGTTGCTTGCAACATCAGGAAAGAGCGATGAGTATTACAAAGAGTGAGATACAAACCATCGTGGAACAGGTTGTTGGTTCCATGGGAAGAGAAACAAAAAAAGTCCCGGATTCTCCTCCTGAGGACACAGGCCAGATGGGAGTTTTTTCAGACATGGAAAAGGCTATTGAGGCTGCTGAAAAAGCCCACTACGAGCTTACGTGTATGACACTGGAGAAAAGGAACGAGATTATTGAAAATATAAGAAGAGCAGTGTTGGGAAAACTCGAAAACCTGTCAAAGGTTGCAGAGCAAGAGACTGCTATTGGAAAGTGGAAGGACAAGGTTAAAAAGAATGAACTTGTTGCAAGAAAGACTCCAGGAGTCGAGGACCTTGAACCATATACATATACAGATGACTACGGATTGACATTGATCGAGAGAGCGCCATACGGTGTGATCGGATCGATAACACCGAGCACAAATCCGACTGAAACACTGATTTGTAATGGTATAGGCATGATAGCAGGAGGCAACTCGGTTGTGTTCAATCCTCATCCGGCTGCGAAGAGGACATCGCATTATACAATAGCACTCATGAACAGTGCGATAATTGAGGCGGGTGGTCCTGCGAACCTGCTGTGTACAATAGCAGAACCCACGATAGAATCAGCGCAGGCCCTGATGAAGCATGAAAGAATCAGGCTTCTCGTTGTAACGGGCGGTCCTGCTGTTGTCAAGGTTGCGATGAACAGCGGGAAAAAGGTAATTGCTGCGGGTCCCGGAAACCCTCCCTGCGTTGTTGATGAGACAGCGGATATTTTAAAAGCAGCAAAGGACATTGTAAATGGGTCGGGGCTTGACAATAACATTATATGTACATGTGAGAAGGAAGTTCTAGCTGTTAATAGTATCGCAGACAGCCTCAAAGAGGAGATGAGGGTTAATGGAGCCTTTGAGCTCAACAAGAGCCAGATTGAGGAGGTTACAAGGCTCGTTATTGCAGATCCAGGTCGACCGGGGCATGAGGGGGCACCAAATAAAGAGTTTGTGGGAAAGGATGCTTCGGTGATCGCTGATGCAATAGGGCTTACTATTTCACAGGATACGAAGATTCTTATTTGTGATGTGGAAAAGGAACACCCACTGGTATGGACTGAGCAGCTTATGCCTGTGATACCCATTGTGAGGATGACCAATGCAGACGAAGCAATAGATTTAGCAGTGATGTGCGAGCATGGCTTCAAACACACTGCGAGTATTCATTCGAAGAATATAGATAAGCTTTCAAAAATGGCTAAAGTAATGAACTGTTCGATATTTGTGAAAAACGGACCTAATTATAGCGGGCTCGGATTTGGAGGGGCTGGTTATACATCGTTTACAATTGCCAGTCCTACAGGAGAGGGTTTAACCCGTACGAGAAACTTTACGAGAGAGCGCCGATGTGCACTCATCGGTCATTTCAGAATAGTGTAAGGGAGAGTTTCATGAAGCTAGGAAGGGTTATTGGAAACGTAGTATGCTCACAGAAGGTAGATTCCTGGGAAGGAATCAAGCTGCTCTTGGTTCAGCCTCTGAATGAGAGGAAGGAGGAAGATGGGCAGCCTCTCATTGCGTGCGACACGGTACAGGCTGGGCCTGATGATATTGTCTTTTATGAAGGAGGGAGAGAAGCGGCACTTGGGTTGAAGAACTGGTTTAATCCTTCTGATGCCACTATTATGGGAATAGTTGATAGCGTTACTATTGAGGCATAATATGATACTGGGAAAGGTAATAGGAAACATTGTATCTACAATAAAACTGGAAATATACGAGGGGTATAAAATTCTTATAGTACAGCCTGTTGATCCGGATGGTGGACCCCTTGGTAAAGCAGTTCTTGCTATTGATACTGTCCAGGCTGGTGTTGGTGACACTGTCCTGGTCATCGATGAGGGTAATTCGGCACGTGTTATTATAAATGATACAATGGCCCCTGTTCGGTGTGTAGTGGCAGGTATTGTGGATCATGTTCTGAAAGAAGTGACGGATTGAGGAGGAGCGTCTTGGATAAGCAGGAGATATCAAAGATTATAGAAAATGTGGTAAGTGGGCTCTATTCGAGTACTGTACCAAAAGACAAAAAAGATAACCACATCAATACCAGGGATAAGGTGATACGAGTTGCAGTCGGATCTGATCATGGTGGATTCGAGATGAAAGAGGTGCTGAAAAGTTATCTTAAAAGTCTTGGTTACAGGGTAACAGATGTAGGCACTGACAGCAAGGAATCTGTTGATTATCCAGATTATGCTGTGAAGGTGGCAAGAAAGGTAGCCAGCGGCGAATGCGAGAGAGGAGTTATGATAGATGGTGCAGGTATCGGTTCATCAATGACATGTAATAAGGTAAAGGGTATTAGAGCAGCGCTATGCTATGATTTAAAAACAATAAAAAATTCACGTGAGCATAACAATGCAAACATACTTACCCTTGGCGGACCACTTCATACAAATGACGAGATATGTGAGATGGTAAAGGTATGGCTTGAAACGAGGTTTGAAGGAGGGCGTCATTGGCCAAGGGTAAACAAGATCATGGCTCTCGAGAAGAGCTAGAAAATGAGGAAAGACAATGGAACAAAAACAGCTCATCGAAAGAATTACAGAAGAGGTAATGAAGAGAATACAGGCAGTGGGAGTGAAGGAGCGGGAGGAAATTCCTGATGCAGGCAATGCTGTCATTTCTCCTGCAAACCTTGTAAAATATATAGATCACACACAGCTTAAACCGGAAGCAACCAAGGAGCAGATCGAGACACTCTGCAAGGAAGCAAAAGAATACGGTTTTTATGGCATATGTGTGAACACCACCTGGGTAGGTTATTGTGCGAAGCTATTGAGGGGATCTGGCGTCAAGATTGCGTGTGTTATCGGTTTTCCTCTCGGGGCAATGGACTCGAGGGCAAAGGCATTTGAAACGAGACGTGCGATCGAAGATGGGGCTGATGAGATAGATATGGTTATAAACGTTGGTGCACTCAAATCAGGTGATTTAGATCTTGTAGAGGAAGATATACGCGCAGTCTCTAGAGCGTGCAGGATTACCACGGTACTCAAGGTGATCATTGAGACATGCCTGCTCACAGATGATGAGAAAGTGCTTGCATGCCAGATCGCAAAAAAAGCTGGAGCGCACTATGTGAAGACTTCCACAGGATTTGGCAAGGAAGGTGCAACTGCACATGACGTTGCATTGATGAGGAGAGCAGTCGGCCCTGATATGGGAATCAAGGCAGCAGGAGGCATAAGGAGCTTTGAAGATGCAAAGCTGATGATAGAGTCAGGTGCAACGCGTCTTGGAACATCCTCGAGTGTGAAGATAGTATCTGGCGGAAGCAGCAAAGAGAAATATTGATATATTTCGGGGGATTGATGTTAGCAGGAGTGTACAGGGGAATTGGCAGGTTGGAATGCAAAGAAGTAAAGGCTCCGACCATAAATGAAAATGAAGCATTAGTGAAAGTAAGAGCTGCAGCGATATGCGGAACAGACATGAAGATATACACAAAGGGTCATTTTGCGATCAAGGAGGGAGATGAAAGGATTCTGGGGCATGAGTTCTCCGGTGAAATTGTTGAACTTGGAAAAAATGTAAAAGGGTATGAAGTTGGAATGAGAGTCGGTGTAGAGCCCAATATTGGTTGTGGAAGATGCAGCTCCTGCAGGAAGGGGCTGATATCTATATGTCCTGAGTACGTATGCTTAGGTATCACTATTGATGGAGCATTCGCAGAGTATGTCAAGATTAACGAAATGGCAATGATGCAGGGAAACATGATTCCCTTTGATGAGAATACTGATTTTGATGCGGCTGCGCTCGCCGAGCCTCTTGCATGCTGCTATAATGGATTCGAGTCTGTTAGAACCGGACCCGGAGATTATGCGATAGTTGTGGGGGCAGGGCCCATAGGCATCCTCCACCAACAGCTCAGCAGGCTTGCGGGAGCAAGCAAGGTGATGGTTGCTGATATATCTGATGAAAGGCTGAGCTTTGTTGAGAGGTTCGAACCGGATGTTATTATAAACTCTAATAGGGAAGATTTGGTTGAAGCAGTAATGAAACATACTGAAGGCAAAGGTGCCGATGTGGTAATCACTGCGTGTCCTGTTGTTGACATTCAAAGAAAGGCAGTTCTTATGGCAGCAAAGAAGGGTAGGATATGTCTCTTTGGAGGTCTGCCCAAGGGTCAGGACATGGTCGAGATCAACACAAACATTATCCATTATAATAGTATAGTCCTTACCGGAACCACTGGCTCTACAGTATCTCAATATGAGAAAGCACTTGATCTGATACATGATAAAAAGATCGATACAAAATCTCTGATAAGTAAACGTTTTACAATAGATGAAATAAAAGAAGCTTTCGATTATGCTCTGAGTGGCAAAGGTTTGAAAACGATTATAGAATTTGCGTAACAATACCTGGTGTAAAAGCATATTCCGGTTCGACCGCTTCACCCACAAAGATATAATCCTTGTATTATTACTCTCAGATCTTCTCGTGGTTAATTAACATACCTTGTTTACAAACAAAGCATATAACGCTACAATGGATTATTGAAATGTGGGGTATTGATGTGTTATTATAAATGACCTTTTTCCGATCTAAGAATGTCATGCAGTTTTTAAAAAAATTGTGAGGTGATAACTATGTCGAAAGTACTCGTTGTATACTATTCACGCTCAGGAAACACAGAAGCCATGGCCAAAATTATAGCTGAAGCTATGGATAATGAAAACGTCGATGTGGAGTGTAAAAAAGTACAGGATACAAGCGTAGATGAGCTTCTCGACGCAGATGGAGTTGTTGTTGGCTCACCCACCTATTACGGTACAATGGCTGCTGAGATAAAGAAGTTCTTGGATGAGAGTATTAAGCATCATGGAAAACTCGATGGGAAAGTTGGCGCTGCATTCTCCTCTGCTCATGTGACCGGACACGAAACAACGGTAATAAGCATTCTTGAAGCTCTCCTCATACATGGTATGGTAATCCAGGGAGATCCACAGGGGTATCACTATGGTGCCACTTCGCTTCTGAAACCCGATGAAGAGGAAACCAATGGATGCAGGCGATTTGGGAAGAGAGTGGCGGCATTGATTAAAAGAGTAACAGAGTAATACATCATTGATATCGTATCTTACCCTGTCCGAAAGGAATTATTACTTTTTTCTTGACTGGTTATGCATACAAAATATACTTGTAATTATAGGATAATAAGATAATAGGATTACAATATTCATTCCCAGTTATGGGAAAGAGAGTATAAAATGAAAGAGATAACCTATCTTGAAGCTATCAATCAAGCACTCTTCGAGGAGATGGAGCGGGATGAGAGTGTATTTGTCTTTGGAGAAGATGTTGCCGTTGGGTACGGTGGCGGAGGAGTGTTTGGAGTAACAAAAGGACTCTTTGAAAAGTTCGGTCCGGATCGAGTTATCGATACACCTCTTTCCGAGGTTGCAATCACAGGAGCCGCAGTTGGAGCAGCACTGGTCGGCCTCCGGCCAGTGGC
The DNA here is from genome assembly GCA_020342115.1 of Spirochaetota bacterium. Lineage (GTDB taxonomy): Bacteria > Spirochaetota > B62-G9 > B62-G9 > DRHN01. Next base: position 2,625,405 of record CP070841.1, on the reverse strand, counting down.
AGAGATCATGTTCGCTGACTTTCTTGGTATCATAATGGACCAGCTCGTCAACAATGCAGCAAAGATGCGCTGGTCCCTTAATGGAGAGTGGGATGTGCCAATTGTATACAGGATGGCATATGGTGCCGGCGTAGGAGCAGGATTTAACCATTCGCAGAGCCTTGAAGCAATGGTCGCTCACATTCCTGGACTGAAGGTGGTTTTACCTTCCGATCCAGCTGATGCAAAGGGTCTTCTGAAAGCGGCCATTAGGGACAACGACCCTGTGATATTCATGGAACACAAGCTTCTCTATAAAAGATCAAAAGGTCCAGTTCCAGAAGGCGACTATACCGTACCTCTGGGTAAGGGGGTTGTAAAAAGACCGGGAAAGGATGTTACAATCATTGCTACAGGCGCCATGGTGAGACTCGCTCTAGAGGCAGGCGAAAGCCTTCATGAGAGAGGAATCTCGGCAGAAGTCATAGATCCCAGATCAATACAGCCTTTGGATGAAGAGATCATCCTGAGCTCTGTAAAAAAGACCGGAAGGGCGATTATTGTTCATGAAGCTCCAGTTTTTGGAGGAACGGGAGGAGAGATTGCAGCGCTTCTCGCTGATAAAGGCATTGACTTCCTTGACGGTCCTGTGAAGCGAGTCGGCTCACTGTTTACTCCCATTCCAAACTGGATAGAAATGGAGCAGTACTACCTTCCCAGTGTCGAGAAGATACTTAGTGCTGTAGAAGAAGTCATTCGCTACTAGGAGACTCTACGATGGTTGAGATACGAATGCCGGAAGCAGGATTTAATATCACAGAAGGGAAGATTGTTCAGTGGTATAAGAATAGTAAAGATAAAGTAGAAGAGGGGGAAAATGTTGTATCAGTCGAGACAGATAAGATCACAGTGGATATTCCGGCAGAAAAAGCTGGAGTTTTATTTGAAATACGATGCAAAGAAGGAGATGTGGTTCCTGTCGGAGCTGTCCTGGGTGTAATAACAGAAGAAAGCGATTCAACTGCTGCTATTCAAAAGAAAATAGAAGAGAAGTTCCAGACTCCTGTGGGGGAAGAAAAAGAGTTACCCCAACCTGTGGTCTCGGTGTCTGACAAAATTGCGTTTCCTGACAAAAAAATAAGCCCGGCTGCAAAGGCTGTAGCAAGGAAAGAAGGCGTGGACCTCTCACGGATTTCTTCTGGAACAGGTCCTGGCGGGAGGATTGTAAGGGAAGATGTTCTCAAATTAATTGAGACGCAAAGCTCAGAAGAGGTCCCTTCAATGATAGCTGGTAAAATTGCGCGCAGGGTTGAATACAAGGAGTGGAGAAAGGTAATTGCCGATCGTGTTACAAAAAGCAGCAGGGAAGTCCCACAATGCACCGTAGCTATTGAAGTGGATGTTACCGAACTCTCAAGAATAATTTCTTCTATAAGAGAAAAGGAATCCGTACACATTACCTATCTCCCTTTCATTATGAAAGCCATTGCCAGAGGAATAGAGCTATTTCCTGAACTTAATGCTTTCTGTGATGATAAAGGATTTACCTTACTGAGTGATGTTAATGTTGGGATAGTTGTGAACGTTGAGGGTAAGCTGTTAATTCCTGTTGTGAAGGCTGTGAAAGAAAAGCGTATTATTGACCTTGCACGAGAGATCGAGGATCTTGTAGAAAAGGCCCATAATAACAGACTCGAAAGAAACGATATCGATGGAGGTACAATAACGATCACTAATGTGGGTCCATTTCAGATCCACTCAGGTACAGCACTTATCTTCCAGCCGCAGGCTGCCATAGTACTGTTGATGGCTGCAAGAGAGATACCCGCTGTATGGAATGGTAATGTGGCGATAAGGAAACGTATGAACATCGGAGTGACCTATGACCACAGGGTTATTGACGGGGCCCTTTGCGGTAAGTTTCTCATGGAGGTAAGGTCCTGTATCGAAGATCCTAATTTGTTTTTTGTTCAATGTAGTTAGTTGTTGTTAAAAAAAATGTCATCCTCATTTAGATGGCAAAGACAACACTTTTAAGAAGGGGCTAATTCCATCTAAATGCAGTTAGTGTATCGTTTATAGAATGTCATCCTCATTTAGATGAGAAAGACAACACTTTTAAGAAGGGGCTAATTCCATCTAATTGTGCTAATTAGAAGGCACAGTTATTCATATATAAAAATAAAATGGAGGAATTTCCATTGAAGCTATCTGAAAATGATTTGAAAGATATGCTCTACTGGATGGTGCTTGGAAGAAGGATCGAGGAGAAGATCACACTACTCTTCAAGGAGGGCAGGTTGCGCGGTCACCATCATCCAGGTGTAGGAATCGAGGGTGTTCATGTGGGTACATGCTACGGGCTTGGAAAGGACAATTACATAGTACCATCACATAGGGGGAAGCTCCCTGAGCTGATGATGGGAATTGAACTTAAAGACCTCATGGCCGGATACTACAACAGAAAAGAAGGGCTCGGTGGAGGAAGGGTGCCGACAGGCTCTCATATGTATGGTGATATGTCGAAGCATGTTATTCCTGGAACTGGCATAATCGGATCACTTATTCCAGTTGCGGTTGGGGCTGCTCTTGGCATCAAAATAAAGAAAGAATCCGGAGTTGTGCTTGCATTCTTTGGCGATGGCGCTGCAAACAGGGGTGACTTTCATGAGGCGTTGAATATGGCATCAGCGTTCAAGTTGCCGGTTATCTTTGTGCTCCAGAATAATAAGTATGCGATTTCTGTTTCGGTTGAGAAGGCTACGGGAATGCGGAACCTGTCATCCAGAGCGCAAGGATATGGAATGCCAGGGGTGACGGTTGATGGATGCCACGTGCTGGATGTCTACAGGGAAGCAGGTAAGGCAATCCAGAGGGCTCAAGAGGGCAAAGGACCAACACTGCTTGAGTGTATGTGGCACCGC
>CP070841.1:2619104-2622402 GCA_020342115.1 Spirochaetota bacterium | reverse complement strand
TAAAACGTGTTATTCATGAGCTATTTCGGTTTCTTGACAAAATAGCATGTTCCGGATAAAATGACGTATAGGTAAGGTATTTTCACAAAATCACAGAATAATAGTAGCTGAAAAAAGGCCGGAAAGGAGGGTGAGAGGGAATGCAGGCCGTTTCAGCGCATGTGTGAAGACCCTTGAAGAGAACGGGAGGATGTGCATATTTCTGCGTAAATTTCCGAGGAAAGTGGGTCAATATATACTTTAAAGGAGGAAGAGAATGAAAAAGAAAATGAAACTTTTACTTCTGTGGGTTGTACTCATCTGCTGCTTTACTGTACTTACCCTGACGGTAGCGGGAGCAGACCCCAGCGATATCAATTGGAACAGGCCAGCACCTGTTCTGCAGAGAATAATGGGCCAGGGTCCTGTGGAGGTAATACCTCCGGAGCTCGAGGATTATGGGGTGAAGCTAGCAGGAAAGAAGGGAATGCTTACCGGTTACCAGCTTCCGAATGGATGGAAAAAGGCCATTGGGAGTGTCAGGAAACTGGTGCTTACCAACTCGGGCAGTTTAGTACACGACCCTGCAACTGCGCTCAATGCAAAGATATTCGAAAAAATGACCGGGGTCCATCTAGAGCTGATAGAAATGAAAGATGAGTTGATATGGCCGAAGACTCTTTCCGCTGCAATGGCGAAATCAACCGATGTCGATCTGTTCTATATTGACCGTGCGATGATTGATACATCAATATTAGCAGTTTCGATATGGATTTATCCTGTTGATGAGTTATTTCCCCATGATGTGCACAAGCTTTACCCTGATGGAGTGTTGATGAGTATGAAGGCAATGGATGGACACTTCTATGCAGCACCACTTACCCTCTGGGGTGAGTATCTCTTTTACAGGCCCTCCTGGCTGTCGAGAGCAGGTGTGAGGGTTCCGGATACTTTGCAGGACCTGGTGGCTGCAAGTGAAAAGGTTGACCGGTGGGCAAGGGCAAATATGGGTTCCGGCTATGCCGGTATGGTGTGTTCAATAGGGGATCCCGACTCAGTGTACAGACTCTGGGCTATGATTGTGTATGCGAAAGACGATAGAATTGTAAAAAACAATAAAGTCGTGGTTGATCCTGAGGTATGGAACCTCATGACAGACTTCTGGGTAAAAGGTGGTGCAGCCAAGGAATCAATCGAGTACATGTGGCCGGATGCACCTGAAGTATTTGCCAAGGGGAAAGCAGGATTTATAATTGCGGGCAGCGTTTTTATGAAGAATTTCGGTAATCCGGAGTATGCAGGGGCGATACAGGGTGATTGGAAGGTAGTTGCCTCTCCTGCCTGGAAAGGTGTGGGCATTCACGGCCGGAGTTTGGGAGAGCCTGACACATGGGCGATCAACAATTTCATTTCTCCTGAGAAAAAAGCGGCTGCCATGCTCTGGATCGACTTCCTGAGGAGCTACCAGGCCCAGTTCAATGAACTGTATGTGGAGGGAAATGAGTCCTGCATGATACCTGTGTATGATCATCCTGTCATAAAGAAGGAAGTGGAGTATCCTGAGGTGAGAGCTGCGGCGGTTGCACAGCATATGGGAGAATCGTTTCCTCCTCAAACCGAAGAGGCATTGGAGATGGTAAAAGAATATCTCCACAAGGTAGTGATGGGACAAATGGACCAGTTTGCGGCTCTGAGGGATCTTCAGAAGGACATCAGTCAGATGCAATAATCTTCTGTGAGAAAAGCACATTTCATTTGTATTCCGGCATACAGGCTGTCCTGTTTGAGAGGGAATGAAAAGTTATTGAGGCTCAGGGTTCAAGTAAAAGGGTGAAGTATTCAGTTTTATTTTTTATCAGCTGACGTGTGGACACTTGAACCCTCAGTCTCAGCACATGCTGGATTTGCTAACCTGTACCTTTGCGTGGTTCGTGTTTTTTTTCGCCTTTTGCATATCGTAATAAAATGCCATTGCAACGCGGTTCAGAAGTGATGAGGGAAGGGGTATTACCCGCCACGCTTATCTTCTAAAAATGAATCGAAGCAGCTGTCCTGTTTTTCGTTGTGCGATCTTGTGGGCATTGAGCATGAGCTTTTATCCAGCGTGAGGAGCAAGGATGAGAATTTCAAATAACAAATATGGGCTTTTACTGAGTATCCCCGGATTTGTAATAATCCTCGCCTTAGTTATATTCCCGCTTGCAACCCTATTCATGGCGAGCTTCCTGAGATACACCGCCATATACCCGATCACATTTACCGGATTTAGAAATTACCGTTACATTTTCGGCGATCGCCTTTTCTGGTTGAGCTTAAAGAAAACGGTGATATATGCCGGGGGAGCAACTGGTTTGACATTCTGCGGTGGTTTGATTATTGCGCTGCTTTTATCCAGGATTACCAAAGGTTCAGGTATCTTCAGATCATTGACCATGTTCTCCTGGGCCGTACCTCTTGTTATTTCGGGTTTTATATGGAGATGGATATTCAACCCCAACGTTGGTGTTTTCAGCGATCTTCTCATGAAGCTGAGGTTGGTATCAGAACCGCTTCCAATTTTTTCCAATCCGAACCTTGCCATGCTTGCATGTGTGGTTGCCGATTCCTGGGTAAGAATACCGTTCATGACCATTTTTGCGCTCGCAGGTATAGAAAGTATCCCACTGGAGCTGTACGATGCTGCCAAAGTAGATGGGGCTGACTGTATTGCCTCCTTCAGGCATATTACCTTGCCACTTATCAGACATATGGTACTCATAGGGCTTCTCATTACGAGTATGATCAGTTTCAGGACCATCGACGTCATATTTGCAATGACTGGAGGAGGACCTGCCAGATCCACATATGTCATGAGCCTCTACATCATAGAGCAACTCTGGTTGAGAGTCGACTACGGTACAGGATCAGCAGCAGGTGTTATAATGCTGTTCCTTATATCGAGTTTTGCCAGTTTTTATGTATATCTCATTCTTAAGAAGGATTGAAAATGATACTGAGAAAAGGAATAGCGAGAATCCTGGAAAAGACTGTTACATCATACGTGCTCCTTGTGATAATTCTTTCGCTCATGCTGGCTCCCATAATTTTCACGCTCTCTACCTCATTTAAAACACGGGAGGAAACATTCAGCTGGCCTCCAACCTACTTTCCTAAAAAGCCCACGCTTGAAGCGTACCGTGAGGTGCTTTTCAGAAGCCCAATATTAAGATACTTATTAAATTCGCTGATCATCGCATTCGGAACTACCATTATTGTCATGATCGGCGGGCTTTTTACCGCCTACGGATTAAGTCAATATAAGTTCAAGGGTGCAAAGACG
>CP070841.1:2614553-2619004 GCA_020342115.1 Spirochaetota bacterium | reverse complement strand
CAGCGTTCACCGCCACGGTAAATATCAGCACTTTGATAATCGTTCGCCTGCGTTCACCTGTACTCATGATATTTTCCATTTTTTCAATCAAAAATACATAGTAACACAACAGAAGGGAGCAGTCAATCGGTAATATTTTAATAAGGACAGATACTATTTTTATTTCCTTTGTTTTCGCTTAAATTAATTCTGAAAAAATGGTATCTGTCCCTATTTTTTATGCTTTTTTCAGGCTATTAATGATTTCCTTTAAACCCGGTCTTTTACCATACATCAACATGTACACCCTGAAGATTTTAATTGCGAGGAATAATCCTACAACAATGGAAATCACCAGCAGGCCCATACTGGCTGTTAATTGCCATGGCGGAATGTCTGACACACCCAGCCTCAGCATAGTCTGAATGGGTGCGGTGATAGGAAATATAGACAACACAATCCATAAGGGGCTGTTAGGGAAATTAATAAATATTCCTACAAGCCAGAGCGGTATATAACATGCAAGAGTGTATAACATAGACAACTGGCCTCCCTCCATGGCATTGGAGCTGATGGCACCGACACCTATAGAGAGGACAGCGAATAGCAGATAGCCCAGAATAAAATAAATAATTCCCAGGACAAGGAAGTTGTCGGGTATCTGAATTCTACTCATAAATCCGCCTAATGTGGTCGAGGCCAGGTTTAATAAAAGCGGTGCTGAGATCAACCATACCAGTACCTGCAGCAATCCGGCTGTACCCAAAGCCAGAACTTTGCTGACCAGTAATTGGCGAATAGAAACAGAGGAAAACAACACTTCGATGAGGCGGCTTTCCTTTTCCTCTCCCAGCCCGTTGATCAGGGAAGTGGTACCGAACATGAAGGACAGACACAGAAGCAGGGAAAAAACGCCGGGGATGATGATATTGTTGATATTACTCTGTTCAAGTGCGATATCTCCCTGTTCAGTGACACGGGTAACTTCCAGGTTCAAAGGAGAAACAATCAGGGTGACGGTGTCCGGCGGGACCTCGTCTTTCAGGAGATTCCCGGTAAGGAAGTTTTTGATTATTGCTGTTGTGACCGGAGGGGTAATGAACTCTTCCTCCAGGGTGTACCGCTGAATCGTCCCGGTGGATGTGTAATCTTGAGGGATGATGATATATTCCGTAATATCACTTTTAAGCAAAGCCCGGTTGGCGCCCTCTCTCGATGCAAAAGCAACCAGTTTGGTTGATCCCTGATCGGTATGATCAGTAAACGTTCCGATTTCGTCCACATATCCGATGGTTTTTATTTCTTCAGCAGGAGATTCGACGAGGGTCGATACCAGTTTAAAAATTCCAATGCTCAAAAGGGCCAGCACCGGTATCACAAGGGTTACAATGATAAAGCTGACACTCTTGATCTTGTATAGAAATTCATGTTTGAATATCAAAAAGGTTTTATTCATGCTTTCCCCCTGCAATATCCAGGAATATTTCATTCAGGGATGGTGTTGTAACTTCAAAGAGGTTGATAGGCATTCCTCGATCACGCAGTCTGTCAAGGATGATCTGCGGTGTCGTATCCGGCTCCAGTATTAACTCAACAGAACCTTTGTTATCCTTTTTATCAATCACCCCGGGTATGTCGCCGATTTCTCCCTCAACATCTACCTGGACCGAGTGTTTTTTGAATCTCGATTTAATTTCCTTCAAATCACCGTAAAGGACTTCGCTGCCGTAGTTTATCATCAGCACCCGGTCACAAAGCTCCTCCACCTGATTCATCTCGTGTGTGCTCAGAATAACAGCATTCCCTTCATCCCTCAAGCTGCCTATCATGTTCTTCATAATTTCTGTATTAACTGGATCGAGGCCCGAGAAGGGTTCATCCAGGATAATCAGCTTTGGGTTGTGGATGATGGTAACGATAAACTGGATAATCTGTCCCATGCCCTTGCTCATGTGCTTGATTTTCATCTTTTTGCTTTCGAGCATTCCGGTTTGCTTGAGTAATACATCAGCTTTTTTTTCAGCCAGCGTGTTATCCATTCCTTTTAAGGAGGCAAGGTAAATGATAAGGTCAATGGCAGTTAAATTTTTATACAATCCCTTCTCTTCAGGTAAGTAACCAATTTGATTTTTAATGGCTTCATTCATATCTTGTCCGAAGACTTTCACCTCACCGGAATCGGGTTTCATGAAATCTAAAATGATTTTGATGGTACTGCTTTTACCTGCGCCATTGGGTCCGATAAGGCCCAGAATCTCTCCAGTATCAATGCTAAAGGATAAATCCTTCACCGCAGTCTTTCTGCCGTAGGATTTGAATAGGTTTTTTACTTCAACTGCTGTCATTAACAGGCCCTCACTATTTAATGATTTTTCTGATTAGTCGCTGGCGAATAATTAAATATTTAGAGATAATTTTTTCAACACCAGCTCAATAATTAGTTTCTGGAAACTTATTTACAGAACATTCCTTGGCTTCAATATTCTTTTTTTAGCTATTACTCGAATTATTCACCAGAAACTAATTATATCATATTGAATGGGGAAAAGCAATTCCAGGGAAAATGACTAAATTATAAATTTAATGGGGTCAACTCCCATTTTTTAGCTTACAGTTAATAGTAAATAGTATCCCATGCCAAGGTCTGGTTCAAAGACTTTTATTACTGTTCAGGCGTCTGGTAGAGAGTAATCTGCATGCCGTCAGGGTCCTGGAAGCGTACATTCTGATCGCCCCACGGAGTGACAATAGGGGGGTGGACCATGGTTGCTCCATGTGCGGTTAGACGCTCCATTGCTGCTTTCAAGTCAAGTACCTGCAATGCGAACCTGATCTTGCCGCTAACACGCCGGCCTACCTCTATCTGATCAATGGTTTGGGCCTGCTTTTCGTCAAACACCTCGAGTGTAGCCCTGCCCATATCAAGGATTAGTGCCCGGCCTTGGTCTTCAGGCCAAACCTGGGCAGGCTCGAGCCCGAGTCCTTTGCAATAGAAGCTCACCAACCGATCATAGTCTTCAGTTGTAAGTGCCACTCGCAACTCAAGAACTTGTGGTTCAGGATTAGATGTTGCCATACACTTTCCCCCTGAATTTAATGGTGACAGCGCCCTTTTTTAAAAAAAAGGGTCATTTCCTATCTCTTTAGTTGTATATAAACGTAATTATAAAAGATTAAAATGGGATCTGACCCCATTTTCGGGCGTTGTCCCTATTTTTTTCCATGCTACAAAACGCATGGCACCTTGCAGAAAGCTGTAAACCCTTTAGGTTTTTAAGACTTTTTAGTATTTAGACTTTCTACACCCATTGTGTTTTGAATTATTATGTCCCCTTTTACTTTTTACAATATCAGATTGATCTTCAAAGCATCTAAAACTCGTGATAGTGCAATACCATAGGTCCACTTTTCTTGAGCATAGCCAGTACGCAACTTCTCCTGCCATCCGCCCCATAGCAGCCCAATTGGATTATGCTCAGAGTCATCCGTTACTATCAGGCTGCCGCTATCACCATGGGTTGAAAAAGGAATGTCATTGTCACCTACTATAAGTAAGTCTGTATAAGCTGTGACATTTGGCTGATCGATAAATTCATAACCAAATGCCTCTATCGTACCGTGACGCAAGCCTGTAGTGCGTCCCACGCGTAATACCCTCTGTCCGATAATAGCCATGTCATCAAGGGAGATATTCTTGACCGAACCCATTTCCCCAACGCCCATCATATGAGGATTAATGTTTGCTTTATCAAAATCTGGTGCTAATTCCACAAAAGCACAATCTACTCTAACAAAAGTAGAAGGTTCATCTACAAATGGGCCATAATATTCCTGGTCTTCCACATACTCAATGACCTTCTGAGTGGTGCCTAGATGTGTTCCCCAGGGGACAGGGTGAAAAAGCTTTTGGCCTTGTTCGATACCCACATGCATGTTGGTTAAAAATCCCTGAGAGCCGTTATCACGCTCTTTGGCAAAGGCACCCAATGTTCCAATGATATACCTTCCTTCAGTCTGATCCACCCAGTGAGAAACCTGTGATCCAGACCAAACTTTATCATCCCAACCACGTAACCTTTCAGCCAATTCACTGGGCGATTCCGGCACAGGTTCCTCGATCTCGGCTCGTCCCCCTTCTACAACATCCAGTGCACACCACAGACCGTCCGGTCCGTCTAATTTCTTTGGTATCAACTGTGATCCTGGGATCCACTTTGGATTGATTTTCATGGGTACGAAAACGATTATAGCCGGCTGGGTACTGATATCTTCACCGGTTTTTTTCTTAAATCCAAGGGCAGTACCGAGAGTTCCGTTGATGGAATCAAGGAACTGCCGGTTATACGCACGTATGCGCATAAGGTCTTTAAGAGATTCTGCCTCTGCCATAAATCCCTCCTATTTATGTTAATAATTTATGCATTAACAATTATTACTACATTTCCAGTTTTTTGTCCTTTTTCAACATACTT
>CP070841.1:2573176-2614453 GCA_020342115.1 Spirochaetota bacterium | reverse complement strand
GAGCCTGAGAAGGTGCTTCAGATAATCGGTGAAGGTGGAGGCTTTCGGGATTTCAAATATTACACCCGTAAGGTAAATCTGAGACTCAGCAATCGCTATGATCACCGACTTCCCAGCCTTTGAGCGACCTATTAAGGCGTTTAAATAAGGGGTCGTGGATTACATCGCCAAGCCCTTCACCCCAGATGAGATTACCAACTCCGTCGATGAGGCTTCTAATCGTAAGAAACTGGGCCAAATAAAGTAACTACAGCAACAGGAACCTACAATAAATTCTTAAATTTTCCTTTCGCAAGCATCGAGAGCAATAAATTGACAGTGTCATAGCGCATCGGTGAAAATTCAGGTGCTTTGAGCCTGAATTGCAGTAATGGCTATGGTATAAATGATATCGGATACCGTAGCCCCCCGGCTCAAATCATTGGCAGGTCTTTTTAGCCCCTGTATAATAGGTCCGATAGCTGGAACATTAGCTGCCCTTTGAACAGCTTTGTACGCTGTATTTCCTGCATCCAGATCAGGAAATATGTATACTGTCGCCCTACCAGCCACACTGGAATCTTGTGCCTTGATTCGGGCTACATCTTCTGAGGTTGCTGTATCATACTGAATCGGCCCATCGATCGGGAGGTCTGGCCTTTTTTCCTGTGCAATCTTAGTGGCCTTACGTACCTTATCCACATCCTTTCCTTTTCCGGATACCCCTGTCGAGTAAGAGAGCATGGCCACAGCAGGCTCTATACCAAAAGTCCTGGCAGTGTCTGCACTTGCGATAGCAATATCAGCCATCTGCTCTGCAGTCGGGTTTTCTATAATTGCACAGTCTCCGTAAACAAGTACTTTATCAGGCAGACACATGAAAAATATACTCGAAGCTAGAGAACCACCATGTTTTGTTTTGATAACCCTTAAAGCAGGTCCCAGAGTATCGGCGGTGGAGTGGGTCGCTCCTGATACAAAACCATCTGCATCCCCTTTGTATACCATCATGGTGGCATAGTAGACAGGGTCCAGCATGAGGTCTCGAGCCATCTCCAGAGTTACACCTTTATGTTTGCGAAGCTGATAAAGAGTCTGAGCGTAATCTTCCAGTATATTCTTAATGGCCTTTCTAGGGTCTATGATAGTAGCCCCATCCAGATTTATACCGCTACGGCGGGAAAGATTCTGGATATTTTCCTCATCCCCAAGTAGAGTGATATTGCAGATGTCACGGTCTAAGATCTCTGAAGTGGCCCGAAGGATCCGAGAGTCTGTGCCCTCAGGTAATACGATTCGCTGTTTCTTCGCTTTAGCCATCTCTAAGATTCTGTACTGGAACATCCTCGGAGTAACAATATCCGTAATTACTGCACCGAGCTTTTTGTATATCCGTTCGATATCCACATGTAAATTTATGAGTCGATTCACAAGCCCAATCTTTTCCTGGTCATCCTTGGTCAACTCTCCCTTGATCCCGTTGACTTTCATGGCAGTTTTGTAAGTATCGTCTGCAACCGAGAGTATTGTGAGCCCAATGTCTCTCTGGCCTTTAAACAGTTTGCGGACATTTGGTCCCGGAAGCATTCCTCCAGTAAGAATAATGCCGGAAAAACAAGGATAGTATGGTGATCGCTGGGCACTCATAACCGCGAGAATATTGTCGGCCCGGTCTCCAGGAGTAATCAATAGGCACCCATCATTATCCGCGATGTTACCAAGAACATTTTCAGGGGTCATGGCCAAAACCTTTACATCAGTGGCAACCTTAGACATGTCATCACCCTGATGTACAATCGTGGCCCCCAGTCTTTCTGCCACTTCTTTCAATCTCGGCTTGAAGAGGACGAGATTGGGAGGAAGGGTACCAAAAAGTGAAATTCCCTGATCTTCTAAAATCGTCCGGAGCTTCTCAGTGTCATGTGTAAAGCGGTCTGTCTCGAAGCAGTTTACTATCACCCCTATCAGGTTGCAGTTCATCTCTCTAAACGATTTCGTAACCTCCATAATATTATCAACGAGTTGTGGGAATTTCTTCTGTACTCCGCTGGCCACAAGTAGCACCGGTGCCGCTAGGTTATGGGCAAGCTCGGCGTTTATGTTAAACTCCAGAGCTGAAATAGTACTAGTATAATCTGTGCCCTCAAAAATGATTATGTCTTTTCCATCAGAGAGTTTCTTATAGGCATCGAATATTCTTGCAAACAGCCTGTCTTTGTCCTTCCTTGCTTCGTCCATAGTTGTAGGATTAATATCTGAAAGCTTATCTCTCAGTCCGAATATATCGCGTACAAGAAATGCATCCGCATCAATGGTGCTGTCTTTCTGATATCTTTGACCGACAGGCTTCATATAGCCCACCCTGGGGATTATCCCTTGGAAGGCATTCATCAACCCAATGGTCACAAGGCTCTTACCACTACGACGTTCCGTGGATGTGATATAGATTTTCCTTTCCATATAGTAACCTTTATTATTAAAAATAATACAGTATCGTGATCTTTGATTTAATTTTTATACTTATGTAATAAATCTCCTACATAGAATTTACTCGATCCATATATTGTCTCTTTTAATTTTCCATCATGTACCAGTGTTTCAATCACTTTCCAGCTTTTGTGTGCATTCTTTAAATATTCCTTTACTTCATCTTCCCTCATGGGATGTACTGCAGTGATACCTAGCAAATCTTCTTCTACATTTCCCGTACAAATAAAGGCATTTCCTTCATACCCAGAGAGATACTCTACATTGATACCTTTTTGCAAGAAGAGAAGATAAGCGTTAAAAAGTTCAAATTCAGTGGGAGATCGTACCCAGTCCTCAGCAGGGGGCCTTATCGGAACGGTGAGATAACATATCTCTGGATTTATTCTAACTATGAAGTTTGCGGTTCTTTCTATCTCTTCAGGTCTGAAAATCATACTTTTAATTATCATAGATTCTGTTATGAGCTCACCCCTGTACTCTTTTGAAAATTTAATAATACCATCGAGTATTTTTTTCAAATGTAATGAGCCATGAGGTCTATTTATCTCTTGCCAAATTTCTTCATTCACAGTATCGATTTTCACCGATACCAAGTCTGCACTTTTCAGGTCACTTCTAACCTCCTTTTTCCATAATAAGGAAGCATTGGTAAGCACAGCAATTCTGATACCAAGTGATTTTAAAAGTTCAATCTCCTCTCCAATGTTTCTATCCAATGTTGGCTCGCCATCCGAAGCGAATGTCAAATAGTCTATGTACTCTTCCTTTAATTTGGTATCTTTGACCTTTTTCTCTACTAGGTTGAATATCTTTTTAGGACTGTAAAAATCCTCCCTGGAAATCTGTAATTGAGATGTTCTACCAATCTGACAATAGACACAAGAATATGTACATACCTTTGGGGGTATATTATTGATTCCCAAGCTCTGACCCAGTCTTCGAGAAGGAACTGGTCCATAAGCTATTAATTTGTTTTCTTTAAACATTTTACATCCTCCTTTTCTAATAACTGAATCACCAGAAATTGCTGAATAATTGGGCTCATAATAACTAATCTTACCCAGCCCTATTTTCAGCAAATTAGAATATTGCAGCTCTTTTCTCTATCCCTCTAGTACCAATTCGACTTTTTCTTTTTTATCCCAGAAACAATCATATTCCACTTTCTCTCCTCCAACAAAATACTCTGCTAGGATATCAGGTTTTCTATAGGAACTTCCTTTTTCTGATTGTCCTACTTGTCTTACGGAGGTAAAACCTAAATTTTCAAGCACATCAACAATTATCTCAATCTTATTTTCAGATGCGTTAAAAATCTGTATATCATACAATTCAGGTATTAGTTGACCATATTGCGGTGGATTAACAAAAACAATAATGCGTTCCATCATAACTTTTCCACCTTCCACAATCGATATATGTATCTAGGCTTATCAATAATATTTTTTTCATTTAAACAAGCAGAGTCTGTCTATTTATGTATTTATGTTTTATTAGGTTTCAGATATGCCCCCCAGTAACTCATACCAACAAATAAGCCCCCGCCTATCACATTGCCAATAGTAACAGGAATAAGGTTTCGCACAGCAAAACTCCCCCAGCTAAGAATATGTGGATTTACTTTTTCTGGAGTAGGGATCCCAGCCCATGTATGAAGAAAAATACCTGCTGGAACAAAGTACATATTGGCAACACAGTGCTCAAATCCTATCGCAACAAAAGCCATGATGGGGAAAAAAATTGCAAATATCTTTCCAATAATCTGACGGGAAGCCAGTGCCATCCATACTGCCAGACACACAAGCCAATTACATCCAATAGCCCGGACCAGTGCCTCGCCAAATCCAAGACTTACCTTGCTATATGCAATTTTCACTGCTGTAGCTCCAAGTTCCCCTCCGGCAGTCTTCCACAATCCGGAGTAGAAGAATATAAAAGCAAGAATGATAGATCCGACAAAGTTTGTGATGTAGACAACAATCCACCGGTTAATCATGTTACCAAAGCTTATCTCTCTTGCAAGTATGCTTGTTATCATCAAGTTATTACCCGTAAAAAGTTCAGCTCCTGCTATTACAACAAGCATAAGACCCACACTAAAAACAGCCCCACCTAAAAATTTAGTGAACCCAATACCAAAATTTTCTGCCATGTCAAAGGTGACTGTAGTTGAAAGAAGACCACCGAATCCTATATATGCACCAGCCAGGATACCAAGCACGACAACTGAAAGCCAAGGAGAGGTGACTTTTTTAACCCCCACGGATTGAGCTACAGTTTCTGCTATAGTTTGAGGTGCATTATCCTCAACACTTGGTACAGGAAATTGAAGATTTTTAACAATTTTTTCAAATCTTCCTAACGCCTTTTTCTCTTCTGTTATTTTACGACTTACAGCCTTTTTTACTACCTGGATTATTTCTTCAGGACTGAAGGGTTTAGAAACATAATCCATGGCTCCCCGTTTCATTGCTTCAGTTGCCCTCCCCACTGAAGGGTATCCGCTAATCATAACAATTGTCGAATCAGGAGAACGCCTGTCTACTTCCTCAACCACATCCATTCCGTCAAAACCGGGCATCTTCCAGTCACATAGAACCACATCAAAAGATGAATCTGTTATAAGTTTGAGACCTTCTTCTGCACTATTCGTCGTGACAATATCAAAACCTTCGGCTGTGAATATTTTACGGCACGATTCAAGTACAACATCTTCATCATCAATCACAAGCATCTTTTCTGACATACAGTTTAGACCTCCATTTTTCAAAGTTAAATTTATTACTCAAACGGATGTTTTTACCATATTTCACCACTGAGGCGATCAAAGAGCCATTGTTTTTGTTCATCTGGTAATCTACCTACATGATGTTCAATCCAAGCAATATCACCCGTCAGAATCGCAAGTTTTTCTGGTCCTGTTAAATTATAGTTCTCAAGAGCATCTACTCCATTCTGGTATATACTTTCAGTAAAATTAGCATCTTTAATTCCCCGTTCAAGAACCTTAATCACTTCTTCCTCATGAATGATTTTCTGTTCCATATCAATTTCTTCTACAGCAGTATCTTTGGCTATTAGAACTGCTTCTATTAATTCCTCAGGAGTAAAAGGTTTTTCAATATAATTTGTTGCCCCTAGTCTCATTGCCTGTACTCCCGATTGAACAGTTGCGTATCCGGTTATAATGATCACAGGGACTAGCGGCTTATTACGTTTAATATCTCTGAGTATTCGCATTCCCCCTATTTCCGGCATCCTGATATCAGTAAGCACAATGTCGTAATCATTTTGTAATGCCATTTTAAGGCCAATTCTACTTTCTAACGCAGTATCAACCTCATAATGATCTTTGGATAGAATCTTCTTTACACTGTCAAGAACAATCTGTTCGTCATCGATCACAAGAACTTTATTGTTTTCCATGGTTTTTACTCCTTTGTAAAATAATATTCGTCGAAGTAATGAGCTCATCTGGTGTAAATGGTTTTGAAAGGAAATCTGCAGCTCCCCTGACCAAACTTTCTGAAATAGTATCGTTAGTTGGATAACCACTCATCACAACAACAGGTAATTCAGGCCACCTATCCAATGGCCACTTCTCTTTAATTTTTTCGAGAAGATACATTCCATCATGTTTTGGCATCTTCACGTCAAGGATCATAAGATCAAAATATTCAGCTTCCAGAATATCTATTGCTTTTTTTACACTTGAAGCGAGAACGACTTTAAAACCTTCTGCCTCAAGAACACGCTTACAGCTGTCGAGCACGGTTCTGTCATCATCTACGACGAGTATTTTTCGTCTTTTCATCAAAATGCTCCATTGGCAAACAGATGGTAAAGGTACTCCCCTTTCCAACTTCACTCTGAACTCGGATGTTCCCACCATGTCTTTCAATAATACCAAATGACACAGCTAGTCCAAGCCCTGTTCCATTTCCAGTCTCCTTAGTCGTGAAAAATGGATCAAAAAGTTTATCGAGGTTATCAGTGGGAATACCACATCCATTATCAGATATGACTATTTCGATACTTTTTAATTCCGCTTTATTTGTTGAAATTCCCATGCCAGTTGTGACAATAACTTTTCCTCCTGGTTTTGTAGCATCAAATGCATTTATTATGATATTCAGAATAACACTCTGTAATTGATTTCGATCCACAATGTGCACTGGAATTCCTTCAGTGGGTTTAAACTCGAGGTTGATTCCTTTTATAAGCGCCTCGTTCTTTACAAGAGTAATTGTAGATTCAACAAGTCGATTGATATCTGTTGGTTCTGAATCAAGTTTTGTTTGTCGGGAAAAATCCAGAAGCCCCTTCACAATTTTCCTAACCCTATCCGTCTGATGAGCAATAGTTTCCAGGTCAGACCGCACTTCGTTGCTTATATCTTTACGACGAAGAAGAAGATGAGTAAATGTGAGTACACCTGTGAGGGGATTATTGATCTCATGCGCAACACCTGCTGCAAGTCTGCCAATACTCGATTGTTTTTCTGAGAGAATTAGCTTTCTTTCACTTTCCGCTCTCTGGAGATTATCACGTTCCCGGAGAGATGAGAGCATTTCAGCAAATGTTTTCTGTAAAACCCCGGTTTCGCTTTTCAATATTGGTCCAAACTCTGGTTCGAGATTTCCGTTGGAAACTTCGTTACTGACCCGGATGAGCTGACGTACTGGCTGGGTAATTTTATTTGCCATAAGGTAACCAAGCCCTATCGCAACAATTATTCCAGTAATTGTGATAAAAATAAAAACAGATATGATATTTCGCCTTAGGTCGATATATTTTTCTTCCAATACACCTACGTAAAGAGCTCCAACTCTTTCACCAAAGATATCGATAATCGGCTCATAGGCAGTAATATACCAGTCATTGACGACAAATGCCCTGTCAGTCCACCGTTTACCTTCAATGAGAACACGGTCTCTCACCTCTTTTGAAACTCTCGTCCCAATAGCACGCTCTCCTTCAGAGTTAATTACGTTTGTAGAAATCCTTAAGTCCTTAAAAAAAATTGTTGCTGTACCAATACTCTTTCCTTTATAGGTCTCCTCCTGAAACACTGTTTCTCGTACCCTGTCAACTATAGCATTGTTTTTATTGAGAAGAATTCCACCATATAATACTCCTTCGATCTCACCATTATTATAGAGTGGAATCCCGGAAGCTATTGTCATTCCTGAAGTTTCTACTTTTTCCATTCTGGGAGCAGCCATCGGTGTGGAAATGATTTCAATTCTTGCACGCTCTACTAACTCGGGGTTCTCCGCCATTAAAAATTCCTTTGTGAATATTACTGTACCGGAGACGGATGAGCCGTTTTTAAACACAGAAGTAATTATTGGATTCTGTAATTTATTATCATTTTCATCAGTTGAAAGTTTACCAATATGAAATAAAGGCTTTTCACTATTTAAAGCTATGCCTGCAAAGTCTAGTCCGATTTGATCTGAAATATTTTCTAGCTTCTGAGCAATTTTGTCTATTTGCTTTGTCTCAATGAGTAACTGTAATTCTCCATCTAATGAGGCTGTGAGGAGAACATTGTGTATTGTGTTTATATTTGAATGATAAATCTCCCTGGCGGCATTTAGATCGAGGGTTATACGTGTAGTTGCTTCATTTAATACTGTTTTATAAAGGAGCTTTATTCCAACTATAAGGGAAATTAGACCGACGAGAAGAGAGATACTTAAAAAACTCACAATTAGTCTTGACCTGGTCGAATAAAATAATCCTCGCTTGCTCTCATCCATATAAAATTTCCCATAATTAGATTGCTCAATATATCAAAAATGCATGATCAAATCACATTACATACTTTGCTGCATTTCATATATTTAGACGTAACCAATCTTAATTTTGATAAAAAATACCATAATTAAATGTCAATCTGTTCCCGTGGTATACGGAGACCCATCCTCTTTTCTCACCTCCTTAATTTTTCCCAGTTTTTTATAAATACCATAAACTGCTAATTTCAATTCGTGACGGTCGAAAGATTTTATA
This sequence comes from Spirochaetota bacterium, assembly GCA_020342115.1. GTDB lineage: Bacteria > Spirochaetota > B62-G9 > B62-G9 > DRHN01. The sequence continues at coordinate 2,605,966 of CP070841.1, read as the reverse complement.
TAATAGTAATAGACATCCTGACTGCGCACTTTAGCCTCTAATTCCTTGGTATTCTTATGTGCAGTCATAATAATTTGAATTTTTGGGTCTATTGCTTTCATGATCGGGACCGCCTCATAGCCTCTGATATCCGGGAGATCAACATCCATAATGACACAATCAAAGTTCACATCATTAACCATTTGTACCGCATCAGTAAAGCTCCTGCTTATTTCTAAGTCGTAGCCTTCATTCACAAGGAGTGCCACCAGTTCCAGAGCATACTTATTATCAGGTTCCACAATCAAGACCCGTCTACTTATATCCACTCTTCAAACTACCTCTAAAGTTGTTAGAGCAATTTATATACCAAACATTTCCTATAAATAAAAAAGCCACTTAGGAATTTCTCTAAGTGGCTATATAACAAGGACTTACATTTTTTCTTATTGATTTATGATGATCGTAATGCCTTATTCATTATTACACATCATTTCATGTATATGGCACTTTCTCCCCATCAATGGGGAGTTTTACCCCATGCTATCCTGACTTATTCCATATTTCTTTAGTTTAAACCTGAGGGTTTTACGGTCAATTCCCAGGGCTTCTGCTGCCCTGCTTATTTGACCATTAAACCTTTTAAACGTTTTAATAATGTGCTCTCTTTCCACATCTATGAGGAGCAGAGTTTCACCAGTTTTTGTTTTTGAAGTACTATCAACAGCCAGTCCATAGTAAAATAGATCTTCTGGTTCTATCAGGTCGCCCTCGCTTAGTACGACCGCTCTCTCAATAGCATTCTCCAACTCTCTCACATTACCCGGCCAATCATATTCAACTAATGCATTCATAGCTCGGTTAGTAATGGCCCTAATATTCTTTTTTCTTTTATTGTTATATATTTTTAAAAACTCGTTGGCTAAAAGGGGAATGTCCTCTCTTCTTTCCCGTAAAGGGGGCAAAGCAATGGGTACAACACTCAGTCGATAAAATAGATCCTCACGGAATATCCCATCCTTTACTTCTTTCTGAAGGTCTTTGTTGGTGGCAGCAATCAACCTCACATCCACTTTTATAACCTGTGAACTCCCTACCTTCATTATCTCTCTTTCCTGGAGGACTCTCAGTAATTTTGTTTGAATATTCATACCGATATTTCCTATTTCATCGAAGAAGAGTGTTCCCCCGTTTGCCAACTCGAACCGACCATATTTAGTTTCAGTTGCACCGGTAAAAGAACCTTTGATATGCCCGAAGAGTTCACTTTCAAAGAGATTTTCTACCAAACTACCACAGTCTACTACCACAAACGGCTTATCCTTTCTACTACTATGGTAATGTATCGCCCTTGCGATAAGTTCCTTGCCTGTGCCGCTCTCTCCCAATATGAGAACAGTGCTATCCGTAGGACTTACCTTGAGCACAAGATCCTCAACTTTCTTCATCGATTTGCTCTGACCAATAATAGCTTTAGAACCTAGATGTTCCATTAACTCATCCTTCAGAAGTACATTCTCAAGTGCGAGTTTTCTCTTTTCAAGTGCCCTTTTGACTATCATGCGGAGGCTATCCGGTTCGAAAGGTTTAGGAACAAAATCATAGGCACCTCTTTTCATGGCCTCTACAGCTGACTCGATGGTTGCATATCCGGTAATGACGATCACAATAGACTCAGGGTCATCTTTCTTAATAGCGTTTAAAACGTCCATACCATCTAAACCTGGCATCTTCAGATCAAGTATGACAAGGTCGAAGGCCTCTTTCTTCAGCATGTCAAGCCCTATTAAACCATCCTTGGCAACTTCAACCCTATTTCCATCCCTTGAGAGCGCCTGCTTGCATGAATCTCGCATGGCTTCATCATCATCGATGACCAGAATATTTGCCTGGCCGTACATCTATCACTCCTTCCGCTTAAGAGGTAATCTGATAATAAAGGTGGCTCCATTTCCAGGCTCACTTTTTACTTCTATAGCGCCCTTATGCCTGGTGATGATTCCATAACTGACAGATAAACCAAGTCCGGTACCGCTACCTATCTCTTTGGTAGTGAAGAATGGATCGAATAACCTCTTGAGATTCTCCCGGGGTATCCCACAGCCTGTGTCTTTGTATTCAATTTCGACAGACTCTTTTTCAGAGTTCACTCTTGTAGCAATATTCAGCTCACCCTTTCCCTCCATTGACTCAGCAGCATTTATAATTATGTTTGTGAACACCTGTTGAATCTGGCTTGCATCCATCATTACCTTTGGCAGAGAAGGAGAAATGGTCTTGGTTATCTTAACATTCTGAAATAATGACTGGTTTTCAACTAATGAAAGAGTCCGTTCTAAAATTTCATTCAGATCCCTCTCCTCAAATCTGGGTTCGGTTTGGCGGGCAAAGTCGAGTAACCCCTTAACAATGTCCCTACATCGCGTGACTTCTTTTACTGCTTTATTTAGATTTTCACGAAGGATGTCTTGTGATTCCAAATCCTCCAAAGCTAAATGAACGTACATCAAGACAGCGCCAAGCGGGTTATTTATCTCATGTGCCACTCCAGCAGCCAGATGTCCCAGAGTAGCCAGCCTTTCAGATTTTATTATCTGCTGTTCAGTGTAATCCTTTAACTTCTCATCCCTTTCTTTCAATAATGAGGCCATAAGGTTAAACGTCTTTCCAAGTTCTCCTATCTCGTCTTTCGGTGTGATTTTAACTCGATAGTCCAGTTCACCAGCTGCCCACTGTTGAGAGGCAAATACTAATTGTTCAACTGGTTTTAATACCCCATTAGCTAGAAAATATGATACTATGGTAGCTGTAATTATCCCAGCAAGTGTTATCCCTATAAAAAGAGCGAAAGCCCTTTTTCTCATATCTGTGTACTTATCTTCTAAAATTCCAACATAGAGAATACCGACTATTTCATTATTAATATCCCTTATTGGCTCATATGCTGCTATGTACCAGTGATTCACCACAAATGCTCTATCTATCCATGATAACCCCTTAACCAATACCTGCTCGTATACTTCCTGAGATACTCGGGTTCCAATTGCCCGGCTTCCATTCTCTCTCTCAACGTTTGTTGAGATGCGCAGGTCCCATTGAAAGATCGTTGATGATCCAATATCCTTTCCCTTATATTTTAGTCCTCGATAGACTGTTTCTTTCACGCTATCAACGATCTCATAGTCTCGATTAAGTAAATCCCCTCCATATAATACTCCAATCAGGTTTCCATCATGGAAAACAGGTGCAGCAGCCTTAATCATCATCCCCGATGTCTCTTCAGTTTCAAGCCTTGGTTTTGCCTTCGGTGTATGGATAAATTTCAAATAGGCCCGGTCAGCTAGAACATCACCTTCCTTTATGAGTTCTTCTCTTGGAACTATCACTGTTGCTGCTATTATTTCCTTCTTCGATAATACCCATCCTACTAGATCATCATGAATTTGACTGTCACCATAGATTGATGGATTGCGGGCCCTGACTATAACACGCCCAGATTTATCCGTAAGGGTTAATATATCTAACGATTCCATCTTTCTTATATCTTCCAGTTCCCTTGCAAGTGTTTCGACATCATTTTTTAAAATAGCATCTTTTATGAAAAACCTCACAGCAGTGAAACGCACTATCTCTTTAATGTTTTTTACTTTGTCCTGATATATGTGCCTTGCAGAGTTCATGTCAATCTCCACTTTAGCCTGAGCCTGCATGATTATGCCGGTAGCGATTAAGCGAATTCCAACAATGGTGGCAACTAATCCGCAAATAATAATAACAGCTAAAAAACTTACAATCATTTTTGTCCTTAGTGAGATTTTCATATTTTTCTGGAAAAATATAGAATTTTTCAAAAACTCGAACTACTAAATCTAACTGATAGCATCTGATGTTTCCACGGTTAAGAGGAGCAATCCAATGTAAAAAATAAAACCACCAGTTTTTTCTTCTATATAAGTGAGTAATAGTTATTTTGATAGAATTACAGTTTATCCCGAATTTACCAGTCGTTTACTGTTTTCTTATAATCTAAATTATATCATTCTAAATTATATCATAATGGGGGTTCTGTCAATCCGGGTAGGGATAAAAGCATTGGATGAGTGCAAACACGACTACGAACCTGCATAGAACAATCGCCATAAAAACATCTTCACACTATTTTTACTCTCTATTCCCTGTCTACAAACCTCACCAACCTATAAAATGCTCCTCTTTGTAACCGATAGCCTTGACATGTTTAATCATCATTTTTTTCTTACAAATAAAAAATATTTCTAATATTATTAAATGATTATACTTTTAAATACGATAGGTCATTGTTTTCTTTTCAAGAGCTCAAAATTACAGATTCTCATATCAGGCACACCCTCAGCATCACATATGAGCATTCCGGCACTATCCAGAGACAGCAGGACATGAGTGCCCCTTAAATGAAGGTCCTCGATACCAATGTTTGCCAATCTCTCTTCTTTTCTTCTCAGAAGAGCAATGTATTCTTCTCGTGTGATGATCCCCTTCCCATACGCTCGAAGCGCACTTATTCCCTCCAAATAATCTCCATCCTTCTCTGCGAGCTTTTCATCAGGACCATTCCAGTATCCCCAGATAATTATATAGTTATGGTCCTTTTTCAAGATAGGGTCACCGTCCGGCATACTATACTGTCGATGACTCATATATCTGCTATTATCCAAAACGGAGTCAGAAATAGCCGTTTTTTTCCCGAACATGTAAATCGCTCTCGGATAAACGGTTCTTATACCCTTTTTGCTCAGTTCTATAGCGAAACTAATTTCCTCAAAAGGACTGTTGAACCCATGCTCCAGTATCTTTCTCTCCTCCTCTACAAACGGATCCACGTCGGGCAGCATTCCAACCTTTGACACCTTCCAGACAAGGTGAATGTTATCTTTTGTTAAGGTGTGATGGATTTCATGGTGTGCCGACAGTTTTGTTCTTGGCGTATGCTCCCATCGCTCTGGAAGGAAATAATCGAACAGATCCGCATCTCTCCCTACCACCCAGAGAGCGCCATGGGTACTCTCCGCATGACCATACACATAATCTACCCCCAAAATATTAACCTGTTTCAAATGGGGTAAGAAACGGGTTCCACTTTTTTTTGTAAATCTGTCTTTTTGCTTGGCCAGATAACTTAAACGCTTGATCTTCTTCATTGTCTCTTCTCTTTCAGGTGTTCGGGCAAGCAATTCATAATCGACTATCCCACACCGGACTTTCTCATTTTCATTGTAGGCAAGTTTCCCATGCCAGTCAGGTCTGATAATTATATGATGAGGTTTCCTATCCTTGACGACGAATCCCTTGTCCTTCATCTCCTTCTCTGCCTTTAGTGTTAAGGCAACCATTTGCTCTTCTTCCAATATTCCCTCTCGACATGCAAATGCTGCATCTATCCCATTTATCCATTCGTAAACGACCACATATGAGCGAAACATATCAAGCTCAACCTCATGATGCGTCTCGAGTTTTTTCTTCATTTTATACTCTTTCCTTCCCATGCGCCAAGGATCGAATCTCTCACCAGGAACATATATAGCAAGAGGTTTTTGGGTTATGACTCCGCAGGGCGATTCGAGTTTTAAGCCTTTCAACTCCATTACAAGTGAAAACTCCTCAAAGGGGCTGTTGAATTCTGCGCTCATTAAATCTTCCGATCCATCAGATCCAGGAATATCCTGTCCCATTCGATTATATTTAATAACAACCTCCTTATACCGTCCGTATACTTCCTTCGTCCTAATCTTATAGGTAGCACTCGTCCCTGACAATCTAATGGCATTGTTTTTGAACCAGTTTTCATCCGTGAGAAAGTTATCAGGACTCAGGTTCTCATAAAATGGAACTCCGAATTTTGTTATGTAAAGATCAGAATTGTCCTCATATTGTATATGGTAGTAGTAAACATCAAATATCCTTTCTATTTCACCATCTATGGTAATACCATATTTAGTAAGCAATTTTTTAAACTGTGAGATAGTATATTTGTTCAATGTTTGAATCATATAATGATATTATTAAAGAAGTTTTCAGAAACATCTGTAATGCAATAGCCAAAAGCACTCATCTATAATATACCACCTTTAGCATATCTAGTTTTGATTTTTCTCTATCAATCTATTCCAGTTAACCACATTCTTCAATTGAATTAGGATTAGCGATATTAGTCAAGATTCGATCTGACACTCTTCTCTATTAGTTTTTAATTCTTCTATCGTTGAATGTCAGATCAAGTTTAATCTACTACAAGTTAATAATAGGTAAGGGGAGTTGCTTCCATTGCCTCCCTGAAACCAGAGGCAGCAGAATAAACGTTATTTTGTAATATCAGTTATCGCTATGGTTAGATAAAGGTGATTTAATAGTTTGATCATTACATCAAATCAAACCATAATCAAAAGGAAAGTAGATATCTTTAGTCAAGAGTTCTTTTCAGCCCTAAAGAAGCCTGTTTTTCGGATCTTCTATCATAGTTTTGAGCTCTGCGAGAAACTCAGCTGCAATAGCACCGTCCAAAGCCCTGTGGTCGCCTGAGATCGTGAGCTTCATCCGTTTACCAGGCTTTACCTCTCCATCTTTCACAACAGGGACATCCCTGATCGCTCCTACTGCAAGTATCATAGCCTGCGGAGGGTTGATAATAGCAATAAACTCCTCGATTCCGAACATACCCAGGTTTGAAACAGTAAAAACCCCTCCCATCCACTCACTCGGTCTGAGCTTCCTGCTTCGTGTCTTCTCTATAAGAGCGGTTGTATCTTCATTGATCTCGAAGATACTCTTTTTATCACAATCTCTTACTGTCGGCGTAAGCAGGCCCCCCTCCACAGCAACGGCAAGACTGATGTGTATACTCTTGAAGTACCTGATCTTTTCATCAACCCATGAAACATTGCACTTGGGATATTTCTTTAATCCCAGGGCAACTGCTTTTATAATGATATCGTTAAAGCTGATCTTGCGGTCCCCCTTGCTGTTGAGCTCTGTTCTCAAAGCTATACAATTACTCATATCCACGTCGACTGTGATATAGAAGTGAGGAGCTGTAACTTTGCTCTCAAGTAGTCTCTTTGCAATGACCTTACGGATTGGAGATGCATCCTCTTCTGTGTATTCAGGTTCTCTGAGATCACTGTCTGCCATGATCATTCCTCCTGTTTGAGTTCGCTACAATAAGTACCTAATGAGTTCTTGGTGATTAACTCTATTTAATCAGAGAAAATAAAATAATTCATTTTGTAAATAATTGTATTATAAGTATATAAAGTAGTCACCAAGAACTAAATACGTTCGAAGAACGCAGGTTCTGGTGTATTTCTCACCAGAAACTAATGATACAACTTTTTATAAAATCTGAAAAGTACCTTTTACAATCTGAATGAAACTTCGCGCAGATTATGCAAAAAAGTTATTGAAAAAATAAACAAATAATGCAAAGATATATCAAGCCTTTAACCGGGTAGCTGATGATGACAAAGAACGAAGTCCAGAAGAAAGTTATTGAGTTATTGAGAAAATATCGACTCAATGACGAGCTGCAGGAAAAGATCCTCCCACTTTTCCCCATTGTTGAAAACCTCAATCAGGAGGAGATGGCGAGTGTGTACAACATTCTAGAGGAAACGATCGTCACTCAGAAACAAACAGAGGAATTAGCACTTAAGCTGAAGCTTCTCTATACTGACTTCAACAAGACGATCAGAAGCTTTTCAAACAAACTACTTGAGATCAGAAAAAAACTGGAAAGTATAAAAAATCCTCAAACGCAAACAAGAAGCTTGCCTTTGAAGAAAGAATATACTAAACTAGAATACAACGGTGCCATGAACTATAACAAACATTCATTCTCAGGTGAGAAACCGAATTTCGGCCTCAAGCTTAATAAGCTCTTCAGTGCTTACATAACAGAGTATGGCCCAGAGTCTATCACAATGGTAATAAGCGATTCAATACTCTATTCTAACAACCTCATCCTGAAAATAGCGCTTAAAACAAAAAACGTTCTCATCGGCTCAAGCAGATCACTCAAGCTCTATGAAACAACGGAAGGTCATTGTTATCTAATCACCGACAAACCTGAGGTTATCCCGTATGGAAACCGCAAGGGTTTTTACTTCAAGAATATCACCTATGAGGACATCCTGAACCTCACAAATGGTGATTTCTACAAGGTTTTCAATCAGGATATTCTGGATAACTATAAAGAGCATGAGATATGCCTGCCGGATGAACTGAAAGATGTGGGTTACTATACGTTCGAATAGCTCCTCCCTACAAACTCACTGCCAGCCCGCAGCGCATCTTTTTTTATATCTTCTCTCCTCTTCACATCATGAAGATTATCAACACCTGGATAGAGGAGCGCCCCGTTGTATCTAAAACCACAGGCAGAGTAAAAGGCCTTCACAATGGTGACGCTGCAGCTAAATATCCTCTCACTTTTTTTATAACCACCTACCGAAAGTAAAAAGCCCTCCCTCTTGGCTTTATTATCACCGACAGAACCCAGCACATGCCTCCTGGTCCATAAGGCCTGCACTCTGTCGATAAATGTTTTCACTATTGCTGGGGGTCCCAGGAAAAATACCGGGAAGGCCATGACAATACGATTATAGGTAAGCAGTTTATCGTAAAGCCCGCCCATGTTATCCTCGAGCACGCACTTACCTGTTTTTTCACAGCCTTTGCAACCTGTGCACGGGAGTATATTGAGATCTCTGAGAAATACCCGTTCGGTTTTATACTGTGACCTCTCCACACCTTCGAGAAAGTACCCCATGAGAGTATCGCTGTTTCCTCCTTTCCTTGGACTTCCGTATACAGCAAGCAGCGTATCCATGTATGTAGTTATTCCTTTCTTATTCTAATACTGATATCCTTGGGCAGTGCAACACCACCTGAAACCTTCTTCCGGTGATCCCAGAGATCACTAGTATTTCTGAGTTCCTTTGGAACTCAGAAATACCCTGCACATTCACCATGAATAGGAGGTGTGAGTTCAAACACTCTCTTGAAAAAAGTGGAATTGTAGCCCCTTTTCAAGGTATCCATTATGTCTATTTCAAATTGATTCCCAAGCTCTTGCAGATTTTTACACTCTGTCGCTAAAGTGACAGTGCATGGTCCAAAAACATCCGGAGCTTCTGTTTCTATGTGAGCACTAAATCCGCATATACCTGCATCACCATCAACTATACCCTTCATAAAACCGTTCTCCTTCAATAAAGGTGGGCAAGAACATTGAGTTTGAGCACTGATTTGAATCTCTGAGCTACAGCTCTGAGATTCAACCCATGAGTTATGGTTCAAATGAACTATAACTCAGAGCTCAAACTCAGGGTAAATTTCAGCGCTATGAGTGTTAGCTCATAGCGCTGAAATTTACAGGGGCCTTCTTCCAGAAAGGGCTTTTGAGAGTGTTACAGAATCGGCATATTCGAGGTCTCCTCCAACAGGTAGTCCGCTTGCGATCCTTGTAACCGATATATCGAGAGGCTTGATGAGCTTCGATAGATAGAGCGCAGTTGCATCACCCTCTACATTTGGATCTGTAGCAATTATTATCTCCTCAGTCTCCGAGGCTTCGATTCTCTTCAGAAGCTCCTTAATACGAAGTTTCTCCGGACCGACCCCGTCGAGAGGGGAGATGACGCCCATCAGAACGTGGTACACACCATTGTAGGTTCTGAGTTTCTCAAATGCCCAAATGTCCTTGGGCTCTTCGACAACACAGACGATTTTCCTGTTCCGGCGAGGATCACAGCAGATCCCGCAGGGGTCACCTTCGGTAAGATTTCCACACACCGAACAGAACTTCACTTTTTGTTTGACCTCGAGAATTGCCTCTGCAAGGCCTCTGCCCACATTATCACTCTCTTTAAGCAGGTAAAAGGCCAATCTCTCGGCTGTTTTCCGCCCAATACCGGGAAGTTTGGACAACTCGTTTATAAGTCTTTGGATTGTACTCTGCTCGTTCAATTAAAAGGGCACCTCAAGACCAGGAATATTCAAACCCCCAGTCACCTTAGCCATTTCCGTCTTTATGGTTTCATCAATCTTATGCATGCCATCGTTTACTGCCGCAACGACGAGGTCTTCCAGCATCTCCATATCCTTCGGATCAATGATCTCTTTAGATATCTTAATTTCGATAACCTCATGTTTCCCATTAACCGTAGCCTTCACCATGTCTCCTCCTGAGCTTCCTGTTGCATACTTATTAACCAGCTCATCTTGCAGCTTCTTTATCCGCTCCTGCAGCTCCTGTGCCTGGCGCAAAAAGTTCATATTTAATCCCATCATTATCCTCCAGAATTATTTTTAGATACAATTTCTCCCTTGAATACTTTTAAAACCTTTGACACTCCGGGGGAAATCTCTTCTCCTTTCTTTTTCCGTTTCTCCGTATCGATAGTAATACTCACCCTCATATCTTTCCCGAGAAAATCTCGAATCTCATTCTCTATGTAACGTCTCGTTGAATCTTCACTCACATGCTCATAGCTCAGTTTCTGTTCCCGCCCGTAATGTATGGTTAAGATGTTATTTTGAAGACTATAGTCTTTTGCCCTGCCCAGAAACTCTGCAATCGCCCTGCGTTTTTTCGTAAAATGGCCGACGACTCTCTTTGCAATATCATCCCCGTTCCCACCTTCCAGATCAACATGACTCTCTTCTTCTGTTCTGTTAAAAAGTGGCTCCGCATCTCCTGTTTCCCTGTCTTCACCATTTCCCACAACCTTCTGGAGTGCTTCGAGCTTGCGTATGAGAGTCGGAGGATGAATGATCTCTTTATAGTGCACGAGTTTCATAAGTGTAATCTCAAAAAGTTCTCGAGCAAGCCCCGAGTTTCTCACATCAAGGTATACCTTTGAAAGCAGGATAAGTATGTTGTTGATATCTTTTGTAGTATAGCTTTCTAAAAATTCCTTCATCCTGTCGATCTCACTATCTGGAAGATCGATAAGATCATGGGTATCCTGGTCAACAGAAAGGATATGGAGGTTTCTGAAATATTCTATCATTCCGGAGATTATGGCATTTACCTCATATCCATCGGCTATAATGCGCTCAAGAAGTGCAATGCACTGTTTCGAATCCTGCTTTGAGATCGCCTCTAAAAAACTGTGGAATATATCATACCCTGGCAATCCCAACACATAAAAGACATCCTCCTCCTTTATCTTCTCCTCTGAGTATGAGATCATCTGATCAAGGATCGATTCCGCATCCCTTACAGAACCCGAAGCATTTTTTGCAATCCAGAACAACGCTTTATCATCAGCCTTTACTGAAAAATCTTTTATGATCCTTTTCAGAACATCTATTATAAGAGGGATCGGCACCCTCTTGAACACAAACTGCTGACATCGTGATCTTATGGTCTGAGGAACCTTGTTGAGCTGAGTTGTTGCAAAAATAAAAACCACATGTGATGGAGGTTCTTCCAGGGTCTTTAAAAGGGCATTGAATGCTTCGGGAGTAAGCATATGAACTTCATCAATAATATAGACCTTGTATCGTGCTGACGATGGTGAAAAGCGAACATTCTCTCTAATCTGTCTTACTTCATCGATCCTGCGGTTCGATGCACCATCTATCTCAACAAGATCCAGCGCTCTACCCTCTGTTATTTCCGTACAGAATACACATTTGTTACACGGCTTTTGTGTAGGTCCACTTTCACAGTTGAGTGCTTTAGCAAAGATCCTCGCTGCAGATGTTTTACCCACCCCTCTGGGACCGCTGAACAGGTAGGCATGACCGATCCTTCCTTTTACTATTGCATTCTTGATGGTGCTTGCAATATGCTCCTGGCCAATAAGCTCCTCAAAGACCTGTGGCCTGTACTTTCTCGCCGATACAATATAAGACATTGACACTGAGACCTTCTGATAGGGCTAACAAATCACTTTATTAAAATAACCCAATTTGCACGCTATTGCAAGACGTATAAAAAGCCTGTGTTACAGTGCCTGATTGATGCTTTATGTTGCGCCTTAGTTTATTATTAAAAAGCCTGTCTCACAGTGCCTGCTCCAATCGAGTATTCTAGCCCACAGAAACAGATCACTTACCGTTGCTACCTTCCGGTCCTGGCGGGGTTGGGTGTCTGCCCCTTGAACTGTACCCGACTATCACAGCAGGCACTGTAACACAGGCTTTTTTAGATGCAACCGCGGCTTCTCAGACAATATCAATCAGGCACTGTAACACAGGCTTTTTAAGATACAACCGCGGCTTCTCAGACAATATCAATCAGGCACTGTAACACAGGTTTTTTAAGATGCAACCGCGGCTTCTCAGACAATATCAATCAGGCACTGCCAATACGGCTCTGTACTATAGACTGGTATCGGAGAGAGTGGGATTCGAACCCACGGTACCCTTTTGAGGTACACACGCTTTCCAAGCGTGCTCCTTCGGCCTCTCGGACATCTCTCCCTGTTTTCAAAATATAAAGTAAAAAACATAATGGAAAAAATCAAATTAGTTCTTGGTGGTTAAGTTGTTTTCTTCAAAAAAGAAATTGTATTATATACTAAGCGACAGTCAAAGTATTACTTGACTAAGCACTTGCTTTAAATATTTCTTTAACTTGTTTAATAATACAGCCAGGAATAGTATATGCAGTCCCTTATTCAGCTTCTAGGACCTGCTCTGGAAATTTTTCACCAGCATGCCATTCTCAGCGTGGGTATTCTTCTTCTTGTTGGATACTTTCTGGGCAAGCTCTTTGAAACAATAAGGCTTCCAGCCATCACAGGGTATATACTTGCAGGACTCGTTCTCGGTAATTCAGTCACAGGAATCATAGATGCCCAGATGGGAACAAGCCTGTCCAGCATTACTGAAATCGCACTGGGGCTCATCGCCCTGACCATAGGTGGAGAGTTTAGCATTACCAAGATAAAACAGACAGGCCTGAATATATTAGTGCTCACTCTCTTCGAGGCAATTTTTGCCTATATATTCGTTACATCTTTTCTCATCCTCTTCGGAGTAAACACTCCAATTGCCTTTCTACTCGGTGCTATTTCTGCTGCTACTGCACCAGCTGCAACGGTTGTCATCATCAAAGAACTCAGGGCAAGGGGCAAATTTATCGATTATCTCTACGGTGTAGTTGCCTTTGATGATGCGATGTGCGTCATCCTCTTCAGTATAACATTTGCCTTAGTCTCGCCTGCTCTCACAGGTGTTGCTGTAAAAGGAGAGATCTTCTCTTCAATTCTAGAGCTTGCACTTTCCCTTGTAATCGGGATTACCGGAGGATTTCTCATTCACATGCTTACTATTAAAAAATATAGAATCAATGAGATTATGCTTATATCGCTTTCAATCCTTTTTCTCGTTTCTTCATTGAGTATGATATTTCATCTCTCTCTACTTATCGCTAATATGGCTATGGGGGCAACAATTATTAATCTTTCTCCAAAAAACCGTAGAATTTTCACCATAATTGAACCACTGACACCACCAATCTTTGCACTCTTCTTCATACTTGCAGGAACACAGCTCGACATCTCCATCTTTGCTAACGGAACAGTGGTAATGCTAGGAATTATATACATAGCCAGTCGATTCATGGGAAAATTCTCTGGCATCACACTCGCAGGAACCATTACAAAAGTACCCAAAAAAATCAGAAACTTCCTTGGATTCTGTCTCTTCCCTCAGGCAGGTGTGGCTATTGGACTCGCACTGTTTATCCAAACATATCAAATTGCCTCTTCATCATTGCCCGAGTTGTCTATTATCGTGAATATTGTGCTACTCAGTGTATTTATAAATGAACTTGTCGGTCCTATTATCTCAAAGTTTGGATTAAAGCATGGGGCTGACTTGTGATGGAGGATAATACAGGATGGATATATTCGAAGCCTTGAAAGAGGAGGCATGCTCCGTAACCCTCACCGCAAAAAACAAACAGGAATGCCTTTCCAAGATTGCAAGACTGATCTCGGTGACTGTAAAGGAAAAAAGCTATGAGGAACTTCTGCAGGCACTCGAATTTCGAGAACAGCAGGGGTCAACAGGATTGGAGAAAGGAATTGCAATTCCTCATACAAGAATTAAGGGATTAAGCTCTTTTGTGCTTGGTATTGCAGTCTCAAAGCGGGGGGTGGATTTCAAAGCCCTTGATGGCAAAAAATCCCGCCTCTTCTTCATCATAGTAGGACCTGAAGAGCGCTCTCAGGAATATCTTAAACTGCTTGCTCAGGTCTCACGTGTAGCAAAAAACAAAAATGCAGTAAAGGAGATGCTTGAAGCCGGAAATCCGACAGTACTGAGGGAAGTTTTTCTCAGACACATAACCGGAGAACTTCCAAAAAAGAAAGAGAAAGAAAAAAACAAACTCTTATTCATTGTTCTCTATGAAAGACGATTTCTCGATGATATCGTTCAGCTCTTTCTCGAAAGAGGAATTAGGGGGGCATCTGTAATGGACTCAGTAGGAATCAGTGATGTTCTTTCAAAGGTCCCTCTCTTTGGTGATTTTTTAAATTTCCTTGGAGAACATAAAGATATGAGTAAAACAATAATGACCATTGTCCCGGAAAACGATGTTCAACCCCTTATTGAGGGAATAGAGGATATTATGGGTGATCTGGACACCCATTCGGGTGCGTTGATTTTTACACTCGATATTTCTTCTATGAAGGGTTCAATAGAAACCCTATAACCTAGCTTTTCACAGCCTCAACTGCGGCTTCGTAGTCAGGCTCCTGAGTAATCTCAGGGACAAGCTCTGTATATATCACCGTATCTTGGCTGTCCAGCACCACAATAGCCCTGCCTAATAGTCCTGCCATCGGCCCATCCACTATCTCAATCCCGTACTTCTTACCAAATGTCCTGTTTCTGAGCTGTGAAAGCGTAACCACATTGTCTATTCCTTCTGCTCCACAGAACCTCTCTTGAGCGAAGGGAAGATCGTTTGAGATGGTGATGATAACTGTATCCTTAAGCTCCTTTGCAACTTCGTTGAACCTTTTTGCAGAAGCTGCACACACCCCGGTATCGAGACTCGGTACAATATTGAGAATTTTTTTCTTCCCCGAAAAATCCTTCAGTGTAACATCGCTCAGATCTCCCTTTACGAGTAAAAAATCGGGTGCCTTTTTCCCAACTTTTGGGAGCTTCCCGGATGTATGAATCTTTTCCCCTTCCAGTGTAATCTCTGCCATCGAAACCTCTCCTATTTTTTACTAAGAATATATGTAGCTCACAGCTGAGGTCAAGTGCTCTTTTGGTCGGTCCTCTAGACCAGTCCTCCAGACTGGCTCTCTTGACATTTTCCTTTTATGTGGTTATCGTTTTTCCTGTTGTCAGGAATAATCTCAATGAAACAGGGTAGTGTTGAAAAGAATGTCTTTCGCATTTAGATGTGTAAATTTTTACTCTAAAGAAAGATCTTACTTCATCTAAATGGTGCAGGTCAATATTTAAAAGAATGTCTTTCGCATTTAGATGTGTAAATTTTTACTCTAAAGAAAGATCTTACTTCATCTAAATGAACTTATATAAGGTTTAAAACTTCACTACAGGGATATGTTTGATGCGCTGCTTTGAGTTTCGCGCAGCGTCACTCAGCAGAATGAGAAACGTTAAAAGATCAAATATTCTTTCATAATCCGGAGGGATAGCATGAAACGAACGATCATTTTAATAACAGTTCTTTTATTTCTCCTGGGAGCACGTTCCGCAATCACAGATAGTAATTTCCATCTTGATTTTAAAGTAGATGGCTCAGTCTCAATCCCTTCCGGATTTTTCATAACCCCAAGTATACGGGCCATGTACAATATAGACACCTTTGGTGCCGGGGCCGAGATAAAATATTCTCATAATTTGAACTACAACGATTCCTATATTCTTGGATTCGGATTGATTGAGTTCGGCCCTTTCTACAGCGGATTGGGGTTTGCAGGAAAACTCACAGATGCCCACGATCCAACCGGAGAATATTACTTTGCCACGCCTCAGTTTGATGTAAATATCGCGCTCACCGGTGGAGCTGTCTTTAAGCCTATTCCTCTCGGGGCCGGGAAACTCGGTTTCAACTTCGGCATTGACATCTACCCTTCGGCTACACCAATACCATCATCCGATGTGTCCAGTCCTTCAGAACTGGTTGGAGCCCTGTTTGTTCAAGGAATTGCAAGCGGTATTAACTCAATTCTTAATCTCATTAAGTTAAATCTTGGCGTGAACTACACGGTCCTATTTTAGCTGCTGGTAAAACTCTTTGGGACGCAGTTCTCTGAACTCACCTGCGGTGACTAGAAACCTCCTGATATCGACACAGAGATGACATTTTGAAAGATACCCCTTACCACTCTCCATGTATCCGAGATCTTGTGCAAACTCAAAAAGACCCTTTATGTCTTCAGACACCAGGTATGCTAAAACCGGATAATCGTCTAGATCTAACCCTTCGGTAAGCAAATTATCGAGATCGCGGCAGTCTCCAAAAGATATCCCCCCGCAATACCCGGGTACATAGTTGCAGTAGTTATCGAAATGATTGTGCCACGGTCTCAAAAATCCACCTACACACTGTCTTCCAAATAGCGACTGTGGCTCATAATGCTGAACAACCTTAGCAAGCCTTTCACCCAGATCGTATGCCGCCCTTCCCATGAAAAAAAATTCAACATCGTGTAAAAAGTCACCGTTATTCTGCTCTAAATACCTGTAGAAGGAAACTCTCCCCTCTATACCCATACTGACAAACCGCCTGAAATAATCGAGCTGGTATACAAACATATTATTTCCAAAGAGCTCATACCCTATCTGAACAGCCCTCTTCGTTCTTTCAAAGGGAACCCACTCGAGGTAGAAGGGATTTACAGAAACGAGAATCCCCTTCAACCCTTTACTTTTTAGAGTGCTTAGTTTTTCCCTGGTGTCTCTGTCACTCGTACACCAGAAACAGTTTGTCTCTACAAAGGTGGAAGGTATAGCGTATTCTTCAGTAATAATCACTGCGTTTAACAGAAGCTCGAAGTTGAGAAAAGGCTCCCCCCCTGTGAAGTGCAGCCCGCTATTGAGGGATACATTATTCGGGCCATAAGGAGACGCAGCAATCCTGCCTGAAAGCTTGCTCAACACCATTTCCAGATCATTCTCTGAAATCCAATCTGCTTCCCACCTTGGTGAACACGCATACATGCAGTGCAGACACTCACACGAGCATCGGTATGAAAGTATCAAACCACCGGAGATGGGTTTTGGAACTTCCTGCTTCATGAATAATCCTGTGAATACTCACTGAGTATTCGACTGTTCCTCGGCCTCAACAATGTTGCCGGCTTGTCCATCTACAGTAAAAACTTTCTCGACTTCTCCTTGGAGATCGACATCTCTCATGACAAAGGATTCTAACTTCCCATCTCGAGGGAAGAGGCCGAAGATGTTAACCCTGTAGTAAACCTTTCTCTCTTTGTTGAACCGCTTCTTTTTCAGCACAAGGCTGTAATTTCCTTCTTTTGGAATTTCAAATATATAATTGTAATCAATCTTTCTATATGAAACTTCCTCAAATTCATTTAGGCGTTTGGGTTTGCTGTATCCCTTTTTCTTCCCCTCATCATTTACCATATAGGCGTGCTCAACCTGCTCTATTATGAGGATGAATCTGTCATTTTCGACTATATCCCTCTTTGTCTTCTCTATCAGGTATAAGAAATCATCCGGCGCGAGCCTGTAGTTCTCATCATAGGTAAGAGCAAAGATCTTCTCCGGGTATCGATGCCTGCGCTTTGTTAAATCATACCATGTAATCCTGTGAGAATTCCTCGAAAATTGTATAACGATATTTTCAGCATCTTCACTGTATACATTGCTGTTCTGCTCCCTCTCCCAGTTATTCGCGACAAGAAGAGTAACGCTGTCTCTGAACAGATTCTCGAAATGGCCGTAGGCAGCCATAGAATGGTGCATCTTTTGTGAGATGTAGGGTATAATGATGCTGTTCCCGGAGGCTATGGTGCTCTTTATCCTCTCTAATACCTCTCTCAAACTCGAAGAATCCTGCTCCCCATAGAGGTCTATGGCCCCAGAAATAACCGTTGAGAACACGATGTCATTCTGTCGCCAGTCCATCCCCTGTATTATTCTTCGATCCATTTCATCGATTTCATAGGTAGTGGCATACGGGGCAGGTAAACGTTCAGGTTTGGATAGATAGTAGGACTCCCCACTAGAGAACCCATAACATCTCCCAATACTCCCCTTATATATACCGTACATCAGATAGAGAACCATAATTTTCTGTTCCTGATTGAGTGCTCCGAAACGATCCTCTGCCCACTCGACTACAGTATCAGAAACGAACTCTATGATATTCTCAAACTTCCCATCGTTGGCAAAGCTAAAGTTATCCCTTCCCCAGATAAAATCTGTATAGGATATGATATACTCTCTCATGAAAGTCCCATAAACCGTCTCAAAATACAGAGATGCTTTGTAGGTGCCTTTCTTCGAGTATGGAACACCACGAAAGATTACCTCCCCATGAATTTTTTCGAGAGTGAGATCTATCACACCATCGCTCTCAAAATCGAAGTCAATTCGTTTGATACCTATATCCTTGCCTTTGGTGATTACAAACTCCAGTATGAGGGGGGTTCCGCTATGACACTCAATATCGAGCTGCAGCATTTTATTCTTGAAGTCATAGAGGGAGTCGTAGTCTCTATAGTACAGGCTTGTGTCCCCATCTCCCATGCTTTCTGAAAAAAGAAAGAGAACAGATAGAAGAATGGATGATAAGATTATTTTACTAAAAGGCAAGATTTTCATGATCCTCTTAAGGTGAATTAACTAATTCAATGATTCCAGTATTCCGTTAACTCGCTCGTGGGCTTCTTTATGAGATTCGAGCCTCTCCTTCTCTCTCTCAACAACAGATTGAGGAGCTTTCTTTATAAATTCAGCTTTATTGAGCTTGCGCTCAGACCTCTCAATTTCCACGGTGAGTTTCTCAAGCTCCTTTTGGAGTCTTAATCTCTCTCTATCAATATCGATTAACCCGACAAGTGGAAGGTACACTTCATATCCGTTTCCAACCGAAGATGCGCTCCCTGGCGGCTTTTCGAGGTCTCTTCCAACATCAATTTTTTTAAGCCGTGCCAGAAAGCGAATAACCTCTCCATGCTCCTCTATTACCCTGCCCACCATATTATCTGCTGTTTTTACAAGAACATCTGCCATTAGCTCCGGAGGCACATGAAGCTCCCCCCGTATATTCCTAACATTGTAGGTAATCTCCTTGAGGATTTCAACAGGCTTGATGCTCTTGGCATATACATGATCCTCTTGGCATACCGGATAAGAAGCAATCATTATGCTTTTGTTCTCTCTTTTAAGGGGCAATCGCTGCCATATCTCCTCTGTTATAAAGGGCATGATCGGGTGCAGCAATCTCATACATCCATCGAGAATCCTGATAAGCATTGATGCAGCGTGCGACTGCTTGCGCTTATCATCACTGTATAGCTTGAGCTTCGACATCTCGATATACCAATCACAGAACTCATGCCAGAAAAATTCATAGATGAGAGAAGAGGCATCGTTGAGCTTATACTCATCGAGGTATCTGTTCACATCCCTCACGACCCACTCAAAGAGGGTTAAAATCCATCTATCCGTTGTGTCGAGATCCTGCTCCTTCACATCACAGAGTTCAATCCCTTCAATATTCATCAATATGTAGCGTGATGCATTCCATATCTTGTTTGCAAAGCGTGCCCCTGTATTGAACTTGTCCATCGAGAGCAGCAGATTCTGCCCGAAGGGAGTGATGTTGACGATGGTGTATCTCATAGCATCGGCTCCATACTGCTCAACAACTTCGAGAGGGTCTATACCGTTTCCAAGAGATTTGCTCATCTTCCTCCCTTCTGCATCCATCACAACGCCGTGTATGTACACATCCCTGAACGGAATATCTTCCATAAATTTCAATCCGCTCATAATCATACGTGCGACCCAGAAGAAGAGGATACCGGGATCTGTTATAAGTACTGCTGTTGGATAATAGTAACCAAGCTCATCTGTAAGCTCTGGCCAACCAAGAGTCGAAAAGGGCCAAAGCTGCGAGGAGAACCATGTATCGAGCACATCCTCATCCTGATATATCTTGCTACTACTACAGGACCGGCAGCCACTCGGCTCATCCACAGAGGCAAACATCTCGCTGCATTCCCTGCAATAATACACCGGAATACGGTGCCCCCACCATATCTGACGTGATATGCACCAGTCTTTGATGTTTTCCATCCAGTTCATATACACCTTTTCCCACCGTTTGGGATAAAAGCGAATCTCCCCTTCCTTCACCACACGTATTGCCTGCTCTGCAAGCGGCTTCATCTTTACAAACCACTGTTCAGAGAGGTAGGGCTCTATTACCGTATGACATCTGTAGCAGTGACCAATCTCATGAGTGTAGGGCTCCTGCTTCACATAATTACCCTTCTTCTTAAGCTCCTCTACCACAACCTCTCTTGCCTCATAGCGGTCCATGCCAATACAGTCAGCGATACCGTTCTCATTTATCGTTGCATCTTCATGCAAGATATTCACACACGGGAGGTTGTGTCTGATACCTATCTCGAAATCGTTCGGGTCATGCGCAGGGGTAATCTTCAACGCTCCGGTTCCAAATTCCATGTCTACATATCGATCGGCAATCACCGGGAGTTCTCGGCCTACGAGAGGAAGAATAGCTGTTTTTCCTATAAACTTATTATACCTCTTGTCATCAGGATTCACTGCAACTGCAGTATCGCCAAGCATGGTTTCAGGTCTCGTGGTTGCAACCACGAGATTCCCATCTTTATTCTTGAGAGGGTACTTGACATAATAAAGAAAGCCCTGCTGCGCTTTATGCTCAACCTCTTCGTCCGAGAGTGCGGTCTGGCATCGTGGACACCAGTTTATTATATACTTTCCCCTATATATGAGCCCTTCATTATAAAGCCTTACAAAAACTTCTCTTACTGCTCGGGAGAGCCCCTCATCCATGGTAAACCTCTCCCGTTCCCAATCGCAGCTCGCTCCAAGACGCTTGAGCTGATCGATTATCCTGCCTCCATATTGCTCGCGCCACTTCCACACAAGCTCTATAAACTTCTGTCTACCAACCTCCTGTCTGGTCCTTCCCTGAGTGGCAATCTGTCGTTCTACTACGTTCTGAGTTGCAATACCAGCATGGTCTGTACCAGGCACCCATAGTGTATTAATTCCCTGCATTCTTCTCCACCGAATGAGGATGTCCTGTATGGTGTTGTTCAGGCCATGCCCCATATGGAGCGCACCTGTCACATTGGGTGGCGGAATAACAATCGTATACGGCGCTCTGGTATTATCAATCTCTGAATGGAAGAATCCCTCCTTTTCCCAGAACCTATACCACTTGCTCTCCACATGCTCAGGATTGTATCTTTTCTCAAGCTCCATTGCCTTTCTCATAAACGCTAGTAAATATCGAAAAACATAATTTATGATGTAGCATATGTCAAATGGATTAACGAGACAGGCTATAAGGCTTACAGCAGTTAGTCTATATGGCTTATTGAATGCCTTCTCAATATTGCATAAAAGAGTGCTGAAATAGGAAACTGTGCAAGAATGGATGCAGCAACACCCAGGATAGCCTGATCCTTGAAGGATGTTATGGCCACAACCATTGCAATTGAGAGATTCCGTGAACCGTTTTCATAGATGAGCGGAATTGCTTTCTCATATGACAGCCTTAAGAGCCGTGTGAAGTAGATGGAAACAATAAATGCAGCTGAATAGTAGAAAGCAGCTGTAAGGACACCCCAACCTATGATAACAGGATTGGCAGTAATGATCTCAGCTCCCAGCGCAACTGAAATTAAAATTATGAAAAGTTCAATAATACCGGAAGCTGTTGAAAGTGTGGGTTTCAGCCTCTCCATTAGGTCTTCAGTTATAAACACCACCCTTTTCAAAATCATCTTAAGAATACCTGCCAGTAAATAGGGAATAACGATCATAAAGAAGAGGTTCCTAATCAGGAGTAAAAGGGAAAAATGGGCGCTCGAACCAAAGAAGAGGGAAAATCCGAAGGGTACCAGAAAAATCCATATGATAAAGGTAAAGGATTGTATGATAAGAGTGAGAAGGATATCGCCCTCCAGAAAGCCAGTCCATGCAGACAGCATAGCGTCAGGGGGGACAGTGGATGAAATGAGTATTCCAGTCCCTAAATATTGAAATGAATCGGGTATAATTTGTATGATTAGATATGAAAGAAACGGACAGATAAGAAAGAGGATAAAACTACCTCCCATGGGATACAGATAAAGCTTTAACTTTGCAAAAGAGGAAAGACTGGAGGAAAAAACCATGATGAAAACCATCAGGAACAAAAGCGGAGTAACTAGAAACTGGAGAGAAAGAACTCGTTCATTGTTATACCTCCCTGCCAGATACCCTATTACCATGGCACATAGGGCCCAGATGAGCAGGTATTTTCTCACTAAAAGGTTAAACCTTTTCATCACCCTCTCCTGTATCTATACCAGTGACAGTTATACCCATGGAATATGAAGCGCCCCTAAAATTTTCTGACAGAGGATGATGTTTTCCAGGCGGTCCCTGTTCGTGAGCGAAATACGTATTGTATCACCGATACCATCCATTAAGAGTGGAGAGAGCCCACTCAAAGATAGCAGCATGCCATCTTGCCCAAACCCGGCCTCTGTCACTCCCAGGTGCAGTGGATATGAAACCCTCTCTGCTATCTCTATGTTTGCACCAACGACCAGGTCGATTTCGGTTGATTTGAGAGAGATAACTATATCGTAAAAACCAAGCCTCTCAAGAAGAGCCGCTTCTCCAAGAGCGCTCTCGACCATAGCCTGGATAGTTTTTCCACCGAACTGTTTGATGACTGATTTGTCAAGTGAACCTGAGTTTACACCTATTCTAATGGGAACCGCTCTCTCCTTTGCAGCAGAAACCACAGCAGAAAGTTTTTTTCTATTCCCGATATTGCCCGGGTTTATTCTGAGCTTGTCCACACCTGCTTCAATAGCAAGCATTGCAAGTCTGGAGTCAAACTGTATGTCTGCAACAACGGGAATTTTAATTTTACTTTTTATTTTTCTTATTGACAGCGCAGACTCTTGATCTGGAACAGCAACTCTCACCAGGCGGAGACCCACACTCTCCATTTTTCGGATTTGCTTTACTGTTCCTTCGACATCCGATGCAGGCACCCAGGTCAT
Organism: Spirochaetota bacterium; assembly: GCA_020342115.1. GTDB lineage: Bacteria > Spirochaetota > B62-G9 > B62-G9 > DRHN01. Next base: position 2,582,696 of record CP070841.1, on the reverse strand, counting down.
CTCCTGAATGACAACCGGATTTCCCCCTCCAATGGTGAGGTTTTTTACTTTTATCTCTTTTGTCTTTCGCCTTTCAATTTTAATATCCAATTCAATTCATTCCATAATCTGAAAGATTTCTCCCAGAGACTCAATAGTACAGTCGGGATGTACATCTCCCCTGTAGTTCATATCCTTCTGCTCGGATAACTCTGACCGTATAAATACAGAGCGGTAAAACATTGCCCCCTTGCTCCCTGAAACATCCTCCAGCATAGAATCTCCCACATGCATGCATTCAGATGCATCAAGCCCTGTCTCCCTCAATGCTCTCTCAAAGATCTCGGATGCAGGTTTTTTACTTCCGACATCTACCGAAAGAACAGTAGCTGAAAAATGCCTCTCTATATTGAACTTTCGCAATCTATCAGGGATGAGTGATCTGGAGATGGTATTGCAAACAAGGGCGGTTATATATCCAGCATAGCTGAGTGTACTCAGTATCTCTACTATACCTTTTACAGGTCTTCTTTTATACCGGTAGTAATCATAGATACTGCTGAGTTTTTCGCTTACTGTTTGTACGGCATCCTTGTCCTTCTTTTGCCGGCATATTATCTCTAATAGGAAGGAAGCCCAGATCTCCTCCGATTTGAGCTCTCTGTAGTTATTCTTCATGCACCAATTGCAGTAGTTCTCCTGCCCAGAAATAAGCATGGTATGAAGCTCATCAATTTTAACATCTATGCCTTTGGTAAGAAGTAGTTCCCTTATCAATGAAACACCTTTACTAAAGGTCTCCTCACTGCAGATGAGCCACTCTATAACACTACTGTAGCCAAAAAAAACTCCCTTTACTCGACTATTCAGTGCCGGTTTAACCTTAATCATACATGCTTCTCCTGCATCCTTCTTATGTGTAATAATAGCGAATCTGCTAATTCCACATCGCCAAATGTCAACGGTTCTCCCTTCGGTACATCTCTTGTAAGTTTTGCCCCTTCAGCAATACCAAGAGGGAGCAGATTTTGCCTTCTTGAAATATCACTTCTCTCTATTCCTCCATATACTGTGAACCCGCCTATGCAATCAATATTATCTCCTCTTTGGAGGTCATGCTTTGCTATTGTGATCACCTCTGTAGTGGGAGGTGTTGAGGTCTGCAGGCAGGCCCGATTATATAGACACGCTGCTGCAATAGAAATAGGCACCTCGATATTGGTGAGATGGTAGGGTCTGTAGAGAAGATAACAAGGCCCTTCGCCCAATTTTAAGTACCTCAGTGTTGCATTTACCATATTCCCCGGGTGTTTGACAACTGCGAATACCCCGGGAGCTACGTTCCCGAGCACATAATCAACGACTCCCTCTCTCTCAAGGACACCGCCCTCCTCTTTGAGACAGAAGGTATGAACGAGTTCATCAACTTCTGCCTGTGGTCCATGCATATTTCTGCAATCAACTGTAAGACCGCATGCATTGGCAACACAGGCTAGTTCAACCATGGTCTTTGTTCCATCAACAAACTCTGTTAAAATCCTGGGATTCAAACCCTTCTCAGCTGCTCGTTTAGACACAGAGTCTGGATTAGCAGAAACATCAAGAGGGTTGTTTTTTCCCTTGCCGCATGCAACAACACTAAACCCGAGGGTTCTGGAGAAATCACAGAGCTCCTTTATTGCCGCCGGTTCATCCCCGGTGCACACTGTATATACCACTCCAGCTCTTTTCGCAAACTCAGAAAACCAGTACCCTGCAGTACAGTCTGTCTCTACATTGAGCATACCAATTCGTTTTCCACTCATAATGCAAAAAAGAGCAACCTCAGCTCCAATCTCCGGAACACCTGTTGCTTCAATTATAAAGTCGAGTCCTTCAAGCCCGGTTACCACTCTGTAGTCAGAGGCCACAATCCTTTCTTTCGGAAACACGATGTTCCTGGCATCATCCAAGCGATTTATCTCTTTATAGTTTGTAAAATTAATTCCCTCGAAACATTCGCAGGCTTTTTCAATCTCAACATCAGCCACTGCCACGACCTCCATTGCCGGAGCGCTTTCAACAACCTCAACAATCCCTTTGCCCATGAATCCCGCACCAATGAGCCCAACCTTTAAACTCCCATCCATGCTTTCAAGCTCGCGCAATGCATCCAGAGAGATCATGAAATCGCTTCTCCTATAATTTTTCTATAATATGCCATTCTCCAAGAAATGGAAACAGAAATTAGTTCTTTGTATTTAACTGGAATTAATCGGGCGTAATCAGATAATGCATTTGGTAAATCAATTTTTTATAGTAATATAATGTAGCCGTCAATGACCTTGCCAGGTACAAGAACTTGGTACGTTCGAAGAACGCAGGTGTAATGGTACGAATACATCAATTAATTGATGTATGTGTACCAGATACTAAATATTTACCACTCTTTCATTTTGAAATGTTATACTATATTAATACATAGACGGATTTCTAGGAGAATGGCGGATGAGAAAACATTTTGCAATAATTCTCGCACTGCTGCTTTTACTTAGCCCATTGGGAAACATCGTTGCGCAGGATGAGACAGTAACTCTCAATTTCGATAATGTGGAAATACCGGTTTTCCTTCAAACAATGAGTGAGATTACTGGAAAGAGTTTCGTGCTCAGTGAGAAGGTAAAGGGAAGTATTAGCTTCGTCTCCTCAGAAGAGGTGCCTGTCAGCGCGGTATACAGCATAGTGCTCTCCATACTGAAGTCGCGCGGTTTCCTTGCTGTACCGCAGAACGATAATATCGTTCAAATCTTTCCTGCACAGGAGGCTCTGAAGCTCAGCGGCAGTATTTACTACGGCACTGAGCCCCTCGATCTGACAGGGGACCCTATTATTACCCAGATTGTACCTCTGAGAAATGCAGTAGCCCATAATGTTGCAAATGTGGTAAAACCACTCTTTCCCACTGAACTCATTCTCACTGCTTACCAGAGAACGAATGTCATTATTGCTAATGGTGCTGTTTCTACAATTAACCTTTTAATCGCCATGATCAATCTCCTCGATACTCCCATTCCTACCGAGGTCTCCGACATTCACATATACAAACTCGAGAACTCAAATGCAGAATCCATGGCACAGACACTCTCCAACCTTGCCAGCACCGTTCCGGTGAAGAAAGATACACCAGGTCAGCCGGAAGAGGGTGGCGCTTTCACCGAACGGTTCAAGGTGGTTGCCAACAAAGAAACAAACTCCATTATTATCATAAGCGCCCCGCAGGATTATGAAAAAATAAGGGAAATTATCGAGGACCTCGATCAAAAGAGGGAGCAGGTTCTTGTCGAGGCGCTCATTGTGGAAATCACGCTCGATGATGACCAGACACTCGGTTTTGACTGGAACGTGCTCATCGATACCGGTATCGGAATGACCGGAGTTGTCTCTTCAAATACAGGCATGATGGCAGAAAGCCTGCAGACAGGAGGGCTTTCCGGTCTCACCGTTGGACTGCTGAACGGAACAATCCCCAGCGTATGGGCACTCCTCAATGCATCCAAAGAAGAAACGGATTTCAAGATACTCTCTACACCGGAGATCGTAACGATCAACAATCAGGAGGCTACAATATCCATAGGCGAACAGATACCTTTTCTTACCAGCGCCAGGGTCGATGAGAATAACAATGTCATCTCAACCTATGACTATAAAGATATTGGTATCGTCCTCAAACTCACACCTCACATTAACAAGAACGGTTATATTACCATGGATATCAATCAGCAGGTTAAAAAAATCGTTGAGGGAACAGCTCTTCTTGAAAACCCTTCAGTATACAACCGTGAGATTACCTCTAAGATTACCGTTAAAAATGAGAGAACAATCGTTATAGGAGGACTCATCCGCGACGACGCCGTAAAAATAGAGCAGAAGGTGCCGCTTCTTGGAGACATTCCCCTGCTGGGGCTTCTCTTTAGAAAAGAGATAGAGCAGAGGATCCGAACAAACCTGATGATATTCATAACTCCCCATATCATCACACAGGACGACGATATCAAGAGAATCACTCAAAAGAAGAGGGCCGAACAGGAGAAGTTCGAGAAAGAGGAGTAAGTATTGCCAAGGGATAAAACAAAAGAAAAAAGTCTACTGGGGCTCAAATTAGGTGAAATTCTTGTTTCTCTCGATAAAGTCAAGCCTGAAGAGCTCGATAGTATGCTCATAGCGCAGAAGAACACAACCAGCAGACTTGGGGAGTTTTTGCTTCAGAGGAATGTTATAACAGAGGACGATCTGCTGCATGCTCTCTCACTCCAGCTTGGCATTGAATACAAACGGGATCTTCTGAAAAATTACAGTGTCGTCCTCTCCACAAAGATACCGTACGGCTTCATAAGAAAGCACAACATCGTCATATTGAGAGAAACTGATGATAGTGTCGAAGTTGCTCTCAACGATACCTCCCAGCTCGAAGCAATAGAAAATATAAAAACAATGACCGGCAAGAATGTCAAACTGGTTCTTGCCAAGAAGCTCGACATTCTTAGAATCGCAGACATACTCGCGGGTGAGGAATCAGAGAGTGCTGATAAGATTATCGAAGATATGAAAGGCGAGGGTGAAAATATCAAGATCCTGGGTGAAACTCAGGAGCGAGAGGAAGATGTACTCGATCTCGCAAATGAAGCACCGATCATAAAACTTGTAAACCTTATGATCACAGAGGCGCTGAAAGAGCGTGCCAGCGATATACATATAGAACCATCCGAGGAGGGTGTCACGGTTCGATACCGCATAGACGGTATGCTCTATAATACCCTCTCTCCGCCAAAACGGTATCAACTGGCGATCATATCAAGAGTGAAGATCATGGCAAATATGAATATTGCCGAGAACCGTCTTCCGCAGGATGGAAGGATCAAGGTAAAATACGGATCTAATGATGTTGATATAAGAGTGTCTACTGTTCCATCTGTTGTTGGAGAGCGGGTTGTTATGAGACTGCTCGTAAAGGATGAGAGAAGGTTTGACCTGCTGAAGCTTGGTATGGCTGAAGAATTCTTAAAAAACTTCAGAGCTATGTTAAAAATCCCTCATGGGATAATAATCGTTTCGGGCCCTACAGGATGCGGAAAGACGACAACTCTGTACGCTGCAATCAAGGAAATCAATACTCCTGAGAAGAATATCATCACCATAGAAGACCCTGTTGAGTACAGGATAAAAGGTATAAGCCAGATCCAGGTAAATCCCAAGATCAATCTCACCTTTGCACAGGGTCTCAGGTCCATTTTACGGCAGGATCCAGAGGTAATAATGGTCGGTGAGATACGAGACAGAGAGACCGCGGAGATTGCGATTCAGGCAGCAATGACAGGACACCTTGTATTTTCCACAGTGCATACCAATGACGCTGCGAGCGCTGTGGTTCGTTTGCTGGATATGGGAATAGAACCCTACCTGATTGCTTCAACAGTCACCGGATTTCTCTCTCAGAGACTCGTGAGAATCCTCTGTCCGTCCTGTAAAAAGCCTTACGTTTTTGACCCTTCAATATTTCAAGATGAGGGTATTTTACCCAGAGAGGGCACTTACTCTACACTATTAAAACGAAAGAGCATATACAGTGCTCCTGGATGCCCAAAATGCAACAACACCGGGTTCTTTGAAAGGGTGGGAATCTACGAAATAATAAAGGTCAATGATGATGTGCGGAAGCTCATTGTTGAGAAGCGAGACGCCACCTATATTAGAGGGAGGTGTAATGAGATGGGTATGAAAACACTCATCGAAGATGGTCTTGAAAAGGTATTGAAAGGACTCACCTCACTCGACGAAGTATTGAGGGTTATAAGAGAGTAATGTCAGTATACGAGTACCGAGGATTAAGTGTAAGCGGAAAAGCTACCAAAGGAATTGTTGATGCACCCGACACCGAAGCCGCACGGAAAAAGCTGAAGCTGAAGGGCATCTATCTTGAAACAATCCGCGAGATGCACGGCCCCGCAAGGAAAAGATCAGGTCTTTCAATCTCCTTCACGAGCAAACGAAAAGAAACAACTCTCATCACAAGACAGCTCGCCTTTTTACTCAGTGCAGGCGTTCCAGTGGTGAATGCTTTAGAAGGGGTAATCGGGCAGCTCGATGACGGTACAACAAAAAGTATGATGATCAATATAAGGGACAAGGTGAAGGAGGGTAAGAGTGTATCAAAAGCGTTCAGTGAATATCCCGATTATTTTAATCAGATGTATGTAAGCACACTGCATGCAGGGGAAGTTTCCGGGCAACTCGAGGGGGTATTCGATCGGCTGTCCGGTATGTACGAGAAAAACCAGCAGTTTATCAGCAGAATCCGCTCATCACTTACCTACCCATCACTAATGCTGCTGTTTGGTATAATCATAATCGTGTTTCTCATATCCTTCATAGTTCCTACTTTTTCACAGCTCTTCAGTGATTTCGGACAGGTCCTTCCCCTTCCCACAAGGATTCTCATAGGAATCTCTAACTTTGTCTCATCAGCATGGTGGATCGTTCTCATTGTTCTCTGCGTACTCTTTCTAATTAGCAGAAGGATGTACATGCAGGGTCGGTGGAAACATCAGTTTGACTCTCTCGTGCTCAAACTCCCAGGTGTTAAGAAATTACTCCTTGATACCTTCCATATTCGATTCTCATACACTATGGGTCTCATGCTCGCAAACGGGGTTGGAATCATCGATGCTCTCACACAGACAGAGGAGTCTTTTAAAAATACCATCTTTCGCAAAACGATAAGCAATACAATTGAGATGGTAAAAAAAGGTGAAACGCTCTCCAGAGCGTTGGCATCCGGCAAGCTTTTTTCTAGCTCAATCCTCGGCATGATCCACGCCGGTGAAGTCGGAGACAGGGTTCCCGATGTACTGGAACGGATAGGGAGCAATATGGAGAGCCAGCTCGAGGAGAAACTAAGGGTGCTCACCTCTCTGATTGAGCCTATAGTCATTGTTATACTGGGAATTTTTATCGGATTTGCTGTGCTTGCAATCATACTTCCCATATTCCAGATAAACCAGTTCTTCGGTTAAAGGAGAAAAATGAAATTAGATAACATCTAAAAGAATAATTTAGGCATTTAGACGGAAGAAGACTATTTTTAAAAATATTATCCATTCCGTCTAAATGAAATTAGATAACATTTTACAGATAATCATCAGCATTTAGATGTGAAAATCAATATTGTTATAAAGGGGTTAACGACATCTATATGAAGATACCGTTCATCAAAATGGAAGGAGCAGGTAACGATTATGTATATATCGATCTGATCAAGAATTCCAATGAACTGGATTTTAAAAATCTTGATTATAAAGACCTGGCTCAGAAAATCTCACAAAGGCATTTCGGCGTCGGGAGCGACGGCCTTGTCCTGATTCTCCCAAGCAGCAAGGCAGCATGCAAAATGCGAATGTTTAATGCTGATGGCAGTGAAGCAGAGATGTGCGGCAATGCCATAAGGTGCGTTGCCAGGTATGTCTACGATCACGGTTATCATAAAAGAAAAAAGCTTCAGATAGAAACACTCGCAGGACTAAAAAATCTATCAATCATCAAAGACGAAAAAGACCACCACAAAATATCAGGTGTAAGAGTCGACATGGGCGAGCCTGTACTCAGTGGAAAGTCCATCCCTGTGAAAGAGGATAAGGAGCCGGTTGTTGGTCTCACTGTAATGAACTACAGAGGTACAGCAGTAAGCATGGGAAATCCTCACTTCGTGATATTTACAGATGAGATTACAGATACGCAGGTACTGCAGCATGGTCCCGATATTGAACAGGATCCTCTCTTTCCGAATCGAACGAATGTAGAATTTGTTAAAATTGTCACAAGAGACCTCATCGATATGAGAGTGTGGGAGAGGGGTAGCGGAGAGACCCTGGCATGCGGAACGGGTGCTTGCGCCAGTGTCGTGGCTTCCGTTTTGAACAATCTTACCTCTCGAACGGTGGACGTAAGGCTCAGAGGAGGTGTCCTAAGAATAGAGTGGAATGAAAAAGATAACAGGGTTTATCTCACCGGACCGGCAAGGGAGGTATTTTCTGGATTATATCACCATATGTAAGATGCCGAAACCATTAGTTCCTAGTTAATTAGAAGCAATAGAAAGTATGTGTGCAAATATTTGTATCAGTAGTATTCAGTATATACCAAGAACTAAGCTATTTTGAACCTTTCGGTTTCTAAAACAACTATGTGATTGATATTTTATTCTTACCTTCTCGCTTTGCCTTGTAGAGAGAAGCATCTGCAAGCTTTATGAGCTCCTCCATGTCAAGTGTATCATCAGGCAGTCCTGCAATTCCCATGCTGAGCGTTACTTTTATACTCCTCCCGTTATCAGGTATGCGTATCTTTTTTCCGGAAAACAGATCCATGAGCCTCTGAGCCATCCGTCCTGCATATTTTTTATCTGTTTGCGGGAGAAGAATGACAAATTCGTCTCCACCGTATCGGACAGGGATATCAGAAGAGCGAACTGCAATGCTTATACTCCTTGCGAGTGCTTTCAGAACAAGATCTCCTACATGATGTCCATAGGTATCATTTATCAGTTTGAAGTCATCAATATCGATCATGATACAGGAGAGAGGTTCATCATATCGCTTGGCATGCTCAACCTCTATCCTCAGTGTCTCATGAAAGTGCCTGAAATTGTAGAGATCCGTCATTGAGTCACGAATCGAAAGGTCCCGAACCTTTTCAAAGAGGATCGTATTATGAATCGATACAGCTAGATGAGGTGAGAGCCTGGCTAACCGCCCCTTGAGGTTACCGCTTTGATAATCATCTAATGACAAAACCGGATCATTCACATTCATGACTCCAATTATATGCTCGGCGGATACTAAAGGCACTGTACAGGAGGTTCCGGATATATACTTGGGCCTCTTTGATTTTATATACTTTGACTTTGCGAAGTTCCTGAAACATTTCGGTTTCCGAGTAATCAGAACATCGTACATGACACTCTTTTTGTCAAAGGGAATCTTAAGTCCCGGTTTCAGATCCTCATGGTTGGAGACAAAGAGTGTAAATTCCTTCTTTGTGTCATCAATGGTAAATATCGTCATGAGCCTTATACCAAGAAAACGCGGAAGCTGTTCGGTGATAAATTGTTTCTTTGAATCGGCATCGAGGAAATGATTAAGCTGTTTAGCAAACTCAACCTCACCCTGTAGCTGCTCTTTCTTTTCTGAGACATCCTTGATCAAGTTCTCAAGTTCATCTTTACGTTTTAGCTGTTTATCCTTCTCCTTAAGAGCTAGCAAGGAACGAAGCTTTATAAGTATCTTTTCAAGCTCCTCTGCATGAGGATAATCATCACTGATGACTAAATTTTTATCCATAGGTTTTTATGCCAATAAATCGGTCCTTAAAAAATTTGTCCCTGCTTATATCTTTTTCCAGCAAGTAAAACAATGCTTAAATGAAATTAATTAACCTTTTTAAGTGTGTCTTATGCATTTAGACGGAATGGACAATTTTTTTAAGAAGAGTCCTACGTCGTCTAAATGAA
>CP070841.1:2567096-2573076 GCA_020342115.1 Spirochaetota bacterium | reverse complement strand
GAAGCAAAATATTGGCCAAAAAAGATATTTCGGTTAAGAAGCTATAGAGACTCAGAAAAATTTTGGGGAGATGATGATTTTGAAAAACTTCGTAAAGGAGTCATGGAAAATGCGTTTGATTACTCCTCTCCCTATTTTTCAAAAAACGGAAGTTTTATGACAGCTGATATCGAACAACCTTTTTATTTGATTGAAAAAGAAAATGGGAAAAACGTAAAGTATCATATAGATACTAAGAATGGATATCGCTCGCTCTTGCAGATTCCCTTTGCTGCTGAGGGAAAAAGATCAGGGATTCTTGAGCTTAAAAGCAGAAATCCCGGCTATTTCCTTAAAAAAGAAGTGGAGTTCTATGAGGGGGTTGCGCAAACTCTCGGAAGCGCTCTTATTGACCGCAAGGCTCAAGAAGCCCTGCGTGAGCGTGTAAAGGAAATAACCTGCTTATATGGCATATCTCAAGTAATACAGGACACAGAAGTTTCTCTTGATGAGATTCTCAAATCCATTGTTGAGCTTCTTCCTCCTGCCATGCAATACCCGGATAAAGCTGTTGCTCAAATCGTTGTAGAACAAAATTCTTATAAATCAAAACGCTTTGCAAAACCCAAATTTCAGCATGCTGAAAAACACGTTTTAAAAGGAGATATCTATATAACTGACCAATTGGCTGGATTTGTTGAAGTAAGATATATCGAGAAGATTGCAGATTACGAGGGGGCTGTTTTCCTTGTGGAGGAATATCATCTCATCAAAGAGGTCGCTAGTAAAATTTCTCTTATTATGGAAAGAAAACGGGCTGAGAAAGAGAAGCAGGAACTTCAAGATCAGCTCATGCATGCCGATCGACTGGCTACAATTGGGGAGCTTTCTGCGGGAGTGGCTCATGAAATTAATGAACCGCTAGGCAATATTCTTGGTTTTGCCCAGCTTGCCAGTAAAGACCTAAAAATAACAGAACAAACATCAAACGATCTAGAAAAGATTATTAAGGCAACACTGCATGCCAGGGAAGTGGTGAAAAAGCTGCTAATTTTTGCTCGCCAACTTCCTGCGAAAAAGAGAAGAGTCAATCTTAACACCGTTGTAACCGAGTGTCTCTATTTCCTCGAAGTTCATTGCCAGAAAGAAGGGATCGAGCTAAAAAGCGTCCTGTCTCACCGCATTCCCGATATAATTCTGGATTCTTCTCAAATACAGCAGGTTATTGTTAATCTTGTCGTTAATGCAATTCATGCAACACCCAAAGGTGGAGTAATAACGGTAAAAACAGAAAAGCATGAAAATCAAATCTCAATAATCGTTCAGGATACAGGCATCGGGATGAGCAAGGAGGTTATGGAGCAAATTTTTATGCCTTTTTTTACCACAAAGGAAATCGGGCAAGGTACGGGATTGGGGCTTGCAGTTGTTCATGGAATTGTTGCAAATCACAGAGGTACTATCGATGTCAAGAGCAAAATTGGACGGGGCACGCACTTTGAGGTAACGCTTCCATTCAAAAATGCTCTATAATAGATGGAGCGCTTCAATGAATGCTAAGATAGAGAAAGCTCAAATTCTTGTGGTAGATGATGCTAAAGATACATTGGAAGTCATTCAGAGAAACCTTAAATCCAAAGACTACTCAGTGTTGACCGCCACAAGCGCTCCTGAAGCAATATCCATTCTTGAATCAACTCACGTTGACCTCGTCATTACGGATCTGAAGATGCCCAAGGTCGATGGTTTTGACCTTATTCAACATGTTCGTGATAATTATAAAGATACTGAAGTAATGATGATTACCGGTTATCCATCAATTGAAGGAGCCGTCAAGGCTGTAAAAATGGGAGCTGATGAGTATTTAGTAAAACCTTTTACAGACGAAGAGCTATTTACAGCTGTGAAGCGATCATTCGAAAAGTTATCTCTGCAAAGGACTTCATATAAAGTTATTGAAAAAAAACCGGTTACATACCAGGGCATTATAGGTGACTCTGAGCCTATGCTCAAGGTACTAAACGCAATCAAAAGGGCAGCAGCTACTACTGCAACGGTGCTTATCAGTGGAGAGAGCGGTACTGGAAAAGAGTTAGTCGCAAGGGCTATTCACTATAATAGTAAAAGAGCTTCAGCACCCTTTATTCCTGTCAACTGTGGAGCCATTCCAGAAGAGCTTTTGGAAAGTGAGCTTTTCGGGTATATTAAGGGAGCCTTTACTGGTGCAGATCATTCTCAAGCAGGATTTTTCCAAACTGCTGATGGTGGAACGATATTTCTCGATGAGATCAGTGAAACTTCCATATCAACACAGGTCAAGTTTCTCAGAGTGCTGCAGGATGGAGAAATCTTCATGGTGGGGTCGAGACGTCCTGTAAGGGTGAATATAAGAATTGTAGCAGCTACAAACAAAGATCTGCATTCTCTTGTCACGAAAGGAATCTTCAGGGAGGATCTGTTTTACCGGCTTAATGTAATCCCTATTGAAATGCCACCATTAAGGGAAAGGGGGAACGATATACTTTTATTGCTTAACCATTTTGCAGAGAAGCTTTCACAGGAAGCAGGGAAACCCCCTCCGAATTTCTCTGTCAAGGCACTGGGGATTCTTAAAAATTATTATTGGCCTGGAAATGTGAGAGAGTTGGAGAATGTTGTTCAACGGCTTATTGTTATGACCGATGGCGATATAATCGATGTTCCAGACCTGCCTTCACTCATGAGGTTCTCAGCCCTTAAGGGAAAAGGATTGAACCGAACGCTCGCTGAGATAGAAACAGAGTATATTCTCAATGTTCTTGAAAACGTTGGTGGAAACAAATCAAAAGCAGCAGAGATTCTGGGTATTGATAGAAAAACTTTGAGATTGAAGCTTCAAAAAATGCAATCGGATTAATATAACATCCCAAAATAATACCTTTATTCACCTGCTGATACATATACTCCTCTATATAAACACATCAGCAATAGTTTTGCATGTTCGTGAATTGAATAAGAAAGCTTGGTAGTCTCTGGGTATATTTTCCCCACTGGTACAATTTTCTCCATTACTACTCACTATGTACAGCCAAGAGTGAAATAGAAAAGTAATGTATCGATTTCTTTGTTATCGTAAATCATTGATATATAGTAAATAAAAATTGAGCATCTTTTGATGCATGGACAATAGTGACTGAAGTTGCCTATCTGAAATGGCATGCTCATTGCATAATAATGATTGGGTTTTTGAATGAAAAATCGAGGAGAAAACAATGAAGTCACTAAAAACAGTTTCTCAGAAAAGGACTTCTAACTATTTAAAATCCGCAGGTGTTAGCGAGAGGAAAATTCCTAAAAAGATTATTCCGAGTAAAAAAAGAGACACAGGTATATGCGAAATATGTGAGGATGCTCCCACATGCATATATAAGAGAGATTTAGAGAACCCCATTCTCAATTGTGCAGAGTTCAAGGCTATTCTACCCGAAAAGAGCATATGCTCGGTAAAAAGCACATCTGTTAAAAAGAATGGATATGCAGATAACACAGATGATACGGAATACAGAGGGTTATGTGTAAATTGTGAGCACAGAAAAATATGCATTTATCCAAAGCCAGAGGGTGGGGTGTGGTCATGTGAGGAGTATGAATAGGAGAATGCCATGTCAATAGAAACCTTAAAAGGAATCGAGAAAGAGGATAGAATATCCAGGAAGTCATCTCAAAAAAATCTTTATACCAATGTATTTAAACAATTTAATAAAGCGGCAAATCTGATGAAGCTCGATACCGATATCAGGAAGATTCTTTCTAAAACTAATAACGAGATCATGGTCCATTTCCCAGTAAAAATGGATGATGGGCATATAACGATGTTTACCGGCTATAGAGTACAGCACAATAATGTGTTGGGTCCTTATAAAGGAGGCCTTCGCTTCAACACCTCTGTTGAAATTAATGAGGTCAGGGCTCTCGCTGCATGGATGACATGGAAATGTGCTATCGCGGGACTGCCGTTTGGTGGCGCAAAGGGAGGTATACAAATGGACCCCTCGCTCTATTCAGTAAGCGAGCTGGAAAGAATCACGCGCAGATTTACTTTTGCTATTGGTAACAATATCGGTCCTGATTATGATATCCCTGCCCCAGATATTGGAACTAATGCACAAATAATGGCCTGGATATTGGATACGTACGTAACAATGATGCCTGCAAGCGAATGCCATCGATGTATACACGTAGTGACGGGAAAACCGGTTGCATGTGGAGGAAGTGAGGGTCGTAATAAGGCTACCGGGCAGGGCATAGTTTTTGTGATAAACGAATGGGCTAAGGATCATAAACTATCACTTGATAATGCTACATTTATGGTGCAGGGGTATGGTAAGGTCGGATCATGGGCAGCGCGTCTTTTGAAGCAATATGGAACCAGGCTCGTTGCAGTGGAAGACGTTACAGGTGCTATTTATAATCGTGACGGTATTGATCCTGATGATCTTGCATACTATGTTGAGCAAAATGGGGGAGTATCTGGTTATCCACAGGCGAAGCCGGTTGACCATGAAAATTTTTTAAGCATAACAGCGGATATTTTTATACCTGCAGCAATGGAAAACCAGATTACGGCTGAGACAGCTCCTCTATTAAATGTGAAGCTTGTTGCCGAAGGCGCAAACGGGCCTACCGACCCGGACGGTGACCGTATTCTTGCGGACAGGGGCATTAAAATAATTCCCGATATACTTTGCAATGCAGGTGGAGTAATTGTAAGCTATTTCGAATGGCTGCAGAATAAGCGAAGTGAAATCTGGGAGCTCAACGAAGTTGATTCCAAGCTACAGAGAAAAATCATTGCTGCGTACAATCTGGTTCTTGATAAAGCAGAAGAGTATGCGACTGATTGGCGTACTGCAGCATATATTGTTGCACTATCCTATTTAGAAAGAGTATATAAAGAACGTGGAATTTTTCCATAATTGATCTTCTCGCCGTATTGGTATTAAAATCTCGGACAATCACAAATGTGGCCTGTCCATATAATGCGGCATTCCCATAGTAGTGAATCAATTCTTCCTGAGTCTCAGATTTACCTTACGGGTGTAATATTTGAAATCCCGAAAGCCTCCACCTTCACCGATTATCTGAAGCACCTTCTCAGGCTCTACTATTCTAATCCCAGAGAGACAGCTGACTGTGGTGTGCGAGAAAGCCTCTGCCAATATCGGAGTAGAAGGCCCCAGCACAGCTACTTCCCGACAGGAGGCTGTCAGCTCTAAAAGGTGATCTATGGTATTGTTAATGATGGTTGTAGCGGTAATGATTGCGATTTGGCTTTTAGGCAGAAGGTTCTCAACTTCTTCAGGAGGTTTGGCACCGGGCTTGGGCACATCATCAACTGAAACCACATTTACCCGCCTTTTTTTCAAGGCTGAAATAACAGGCAGAAAGCAGCCTACCATGCACACCTGATCTCCCTTCCGAATGTCCAGGTTTTCCAGAATGTTCCCGAACTTAGCTTCAGTTGGCAATTCCCGGTCTGTCAGCATTGCATTCACTGTTGCTAGTGCGAGAGATGACGAAACCAGGTTTTTATCTCCAAAACAGACGCTATTAGAATGAAATTTTTACTCAGCTGTAAACAAATAATATTGATATAATTGGCAGGATTCGAATTTAGTATTAAATTGAAAATATAAAGGAATTTATAAATATCATGCCTCCGAAAAGGTTGTTAGTAGAATTCTGCGCACTTTCAGGTAGAATACTTCGTTTTGCAAATAGCGGTGTTTCATTACCGCAGTTCATGCAGCAGATATCAAAAATGCTACTCGATTTTTCTGAAAGTGATGCAGTTAATCTTTATATAAAAGCTGATACACTGTATCATCGCTGTGAAGCAAAATATTGGCCAAAAAAGATATTTCGGTTAAGAAGCTATAGAGACTCAGAAAAATTTTGGGGAGATGATGATTTTGAAAAACTTCGTAAAGGAGTCATGGAAAATGCGTTTGATTACTCCTCT
>CP070841.1:2552531-2566996 GCA_020342115.1 Spirochaetota bacterium | reverse complement strand
TTATTTATTTATTTGTTATGAAAAATTAGCAAATAGTAGGGCACAATCATACTTACTTGAACTCCAGGCAAAGCATAACACTTCTTAACCTGATCAGGATCAATATAGGTGAAACCCGGAAATCTCATCTCATTTAAGATTAAAAAAATAATATATGCCGTAACATCTGCAGGTTTCATAATGGCATTCTTTTTGAGCTGTGGAATATACACAATAGATAAGGCATTGAAGGCTCCGTACAATGTTCATCAGGATACACTTAAACTATATTTTACGGGAGATGATGAAGTAGGTCTATTAGGTTACAATATATGGTATAAAGTTGATACACTGGATTTATACAAGAGATGTGATATAGATTTTGATGGTGATAGTGATGGTGATTTCAGAGTACCTACTATCGATAAAAACGGAGCAAGTACATTTGAGTATTCAGTGGATGTTGGTGATCTGTATCCTCAAGATCTAGCCGGAGGAAGCTTTTTAAATATATATGACGAGTATAACACGAAGTTCTATTTTGCAGTATCCGCATATGGCACCGGAGTTGCGGAGAGTGGAAAGGCTGAGTTTGAAATATGGCCTAATTAGTTCTTGGTGTTAACTCACAAATTTATTAGTGAAATGATCAATGGAGAGTTATAGATGGAGGAATGGCTTAAAAGACTAATTTCATACGGTCTATATATTGGCATAGGATTTTTAAGTGCTGTCTTTATCTATTTCATCCTCAAACGCAGGGTACTTGGGAAATTCTGGCTTGCATTAATAATGGGTATAATTGGCGCAGTGCTTGGTGACCGTTATTTGGATAAAATCTTCGAGCAATTGTCCGATATTTATTATGTAAATGTACTTGCAGCACTATTTCTCAGCTGTATTCTGATCTTCATCTACAGTGTTGCTGCTCCAGGAGGGAAAAGAAAGTTATAGCGTAAGAGGAAATATTGATGAAAAAAGCTTTGCTCATTATACTGGCAGTTGTACTCGTCGGTGGGGGCCTTTATGGATCTTACTATTTCTATCAGCTGCAGAAAGCAGAAACACAAATAAATGAAGCAATCTTGAGTATCCATGAAGGAGATTATATAGCGGCGGCTCAGGGCTTGAAAGATGTTGTAGCAATGTACGATTACAGGATCGTAAAAGCTCCAGCACTGTACTTGCTAGCTGTTGTATATGAAAGGCTTGAGAAATACTCTTCAGCAGAGGATGCATATAAGATTCTTATATCTGATAATCAACTGCAGGATGTACATAATTGGTATACACAATCGTTAATCTCTCTCTCAAAATTATACAGAAAGGGTTTTGTCAAGAGTTCATTATCGCAAAAAGTAACCCTCATCAATTTAATTAATGCTATTAATGGAGAGATAAAAATAATAGAAGAGACAAAAAAAGAGTCCAGATGGACGTTTACCGATATGGTTAAACATGCTTTCAATCAAATCTTAGCAATCAATTATAATATCAATGTAGAAGAAGTGACTGATGAAAAAATACTTGAAGAACTGAAAACAGAACTTGGATTTCTCTACTTGGAGACGAACGATTGTTCAAAAGCATTAATGCTATTCAAGGAGCTGGATTCTCCCTTGAGCAAATTTGGTCTAGCTAAAGTGTATTTTGCTATGCAAAACTATAGAAAAGGTTTAGAAACACTGAAAGAGCTTATAACCTATGATACTACAGGAAAGATCCAGCAGTATTACATTAACGAATTATTTAATTATGCCGAAGCCATGTATGAGGAAAAACAATACAACGAAGCTATTGATCTTTTTACTATAGTGGCACGCGATGCGCCTAATACAAAATATGCTGAGCAGTCACTCTACTATTTAGCAAAATATTATTACAATACTCACAACAATAGAAAATCACTAATATACATTGATCAGATTCTAAGTAATGCTATAAACACAAAGGATGAAGAATCATTCCTGCTAAAGGGATATATATATTATGATAAAAGGGAATTCTTAAAGGCCCTTAAAGTATTCAAAGATTTCATAAAGACATATCCATACAGCGAGATGCTGAACACTGCACGTGAATGGAAAGCAATGACAGAGAGAAGTTTGAAGTATCTTGGGTAATTCTTTCCTTCCAGATTGTTTATCTGCAACAAAATTCTGCATTTTAGTGTTAAGTATAGAAGTCTGGAATATATCTTTCCTAAAGAGTTCTTGATTTATTTTTTAGTTTAGTTTACTTTTATCTTCAAACCTAACCACAGGGGCAAGGCCATGGAAGATACGGATAAAAATAGGGCTTTAGAAACTGCGCTTCTGGGTATAGAAAAGCAGTTCGGTAAAGGTTCGATAATGAAACTCGGTGAAAGAAGAACCGACCTGAAAATGAAAGTAATACCTACTGGCTCGCTGAGTCTCGATATCGCTCTCGGCATCGGGGGAATACCGAGAGGTAGAATTGTGGAAATATATGGCCCTGAATCATCAGGGAAAACATCGCTATCTCTGCATATAATAGCTGAGGCACAGAAGGCTGGAGGTATAGCAGCATTTATAGATGCTGAACATGCACTAGACCCTGAATATGCGAGCAATCTGGGAGTGGATATAGAAAACCTTCTTGTTTCTCAACCTGATAATGGTGAGCAGGCACTTGAAATAACCGAATCTCTCGTACGAAGCGGAGCGCTAGATGTAA
Source organism: Spirochaetota bacterium (assembly GCA_020342115.1). Classification (GTDB taxonomy): domain Bacteria; phylum Spirochaetota; class B62-G9; order B62-G9; family DRHN01. Next base: position 2,564,320 of record CP070841.1, on the reverse strand, counting down.
TTATCATTGATTCTGTCGCTGCTCTGGTACCCAGGGCAGAGATTGAAGGAGACATGGGTGATTCACATATGGGTCTACAGGCTAGACTTATGTCTCAAGCCTTGAGAAAACTCACTGGCGTCATTAACAAATCAAACACAGCAGTGGTGTTCATCAACCAGATTAGAATGAAAATAGGTGTAATGTTTGGAAATCCTGAAACAACATCAGGCGGAAGAGCACTGAAGTTCTATTCAACCGTGAGACTGGATATAAGAAGAACAGAGACCATTAAGAAGGGAACAGATGCCATAGGGAATAGAGTAAAAGTCAAAGTTGCAAAGAATAAAGCAGCTCCACCGTTTAAGATAGCTGAGTTCGAGCTTATGTTTAATAATGGTATCTCAAAAGAGGGTGAACTTATTGATTTAGGTACTAATCTGGGCATCATACAAAAAAGTGGTACCTGGTACTCGTATGGAGAAGAAAGAATAGGACAGGGGAGAGATATCGCAAAAAAGTTTCTCAATGACAATCCTTCTACTAAAGATACTATTGAAGAAGAAATTAGAGCGAAGTTCTTTAGTAAAGAGAAACCCGAGGATTAAATCAAAGAATCTCATCTGAGTCATCGCGTATTCCAATATATTTTCTAAACATAAAGCTTTTAACTATACATAATGTGTCTTTCTTTACACAATGCATTTATCAAAACATGGTGTATTTTTATGTACATAAAATAGTATTTGAATAGAATATGCATTTTCCTTTGGAGGATATTGATGATCAATGTTGTGATAATGGGAGTATGTGGCAGAATGGGTAAGGCTAATATCGATGTTTTCAGTGAAGACAGTGAAATAAAGGTTGTCGGGGCTGTCGAAAGGCCCGGTTCAGAATATATTGGTATGGATGCTGGTAATGCAGCTGGTTTAAAAAAAATAGGCGTTGTGGTAGGCTCAGAACTTGATGCTGTTATCGAAAAAGCCGATGTTATCGTTGATTTCACCAACCCTGAAGCAACACTTCAAACTCTTGAGCATTCAGTAAAATATAAAAAAGCTGTTGTTATAGGAACAACCGGGTTTTCAGAGGAACAGCGAAATACTATCAAGGAGTATTCGAAAGAGATAGCAGTTCTGTTATCACCAAATATGAGTCAAGGAGTAAACATCCTTTTCTATCTCGTGAAAAAAGCGGCAGAGCTCTTAGGTGATGAGTACGACGTGGAGCTATTCGAAATACACCATAATCAAAAGCAGGATGCTCCATCGGGTACAGCCCTCAGGTTTGGCAGGCTCATTGCTGAGACAAGAGGAAAAACATTAGAAGATGTTGGAGTGTTCTCCAGAAAGGGGCGTATAGGAAAGAGGAAAATGGGGGAGATAGGAATCATGGCTTTAAGATTAGCGGATGCACCAGGAGATCATACTGTTATATTTGGAGGGCCGGGAGAGAGAATCGAATTCACACATAGAAATATCAGCAGAAGGACCTATGCTTCCGGGGCTCTTAAAGCTGTGAAATTCCTTGCAGTCAAGGATAATGGTTTATTCGGGATGGAGGATGTACTTGGTATTAGATCACTGTGATTCAATCACTGGTGATTCAATCACTGGTGATTCAATCACTGGTGATTCAATCACTGTAATACAATTACTATGAAGAAGACTTTTTTAGGTTTGGGCTCAAATGTCGGGGACAGAGAGAATAATATAGTGCATGCTCTTCATCATTTAAGTAAGAAACTCAGTATTATCGACTACTCCTCATTATACGATTCGGCCCCAATCGGTTATCTTAATCAAGATAATTTTCTAAACATGGTTGTTGAAGCAGATACCGAATTAGTAACACCTTATGAGCTTTTATCTCTGGTAAAAACCATTGAGCAAAAAATGGGAAGGAAGCAGACATTTCACTGGGGTCCTCGAATCATCGACATCGATATTCTTTACATAGAGGGTTTGCATATTGATACTGATGAACTCACTGTCCCGCACCGTGAACTCTGGAATAGAAACTTTGTTCTCATTCCTCTCTCTGAACTCACAGAATTTCTTTTAATTGATAATAAGAAACTTCTTATTAAAGAGATGATACACGCAGATCAAACCGATCAGGTTAGCCTCCATAAACAAAAAGAAGAGATATCGTATAATGTCCAGAGTTGAAGATACATACAATATAAAAACAGATAGCTTTGAGGGACCCTTTGATCTTCTTTTATACCTAGTAAAAGGTTCAAAAATAAATCTTCATGATGTATCTCTTGCGGAGATTACGAGAGGACTCATTGAGTATTTCAACGAAACTGGCAAACTTGACCTCGAATCCTGTTCTAATTACATATTGAAAGTATCCTTACTGCTATACTTGAAATCAAGGATACTGATACCACAGTCACTCGCAGTTGAAGATGAAGAAATTGATGAGAGGAGGAAATATGTTGAGAATCTTCTGGAGTATCAGAAATATAAAAGTGCGGCCCTCAGGCTGAAGGAGACTATAGACCAGAAAAGAGTTCTGGTGAGACGAGAAACTCAGCTGTTTATCGATTTCAAGGACAGAGAGAATTGGCAAGAAGTATCATTGGTAGATCTCATTGTCGCATTTTCTAGAGTTGCTAAAGATGTAGATACCTCAACATTCCAATCTCTGGAGATGGAGAACATATCTATTGATGATAAGATTGACGAAATCCTCAACTATTTCATCAACAATGCTGAGCTTTGGTTTCATACACTCTTTCGATCCGACGTAACAAGATACGAGCTTATAATTACCTTTCTCGCATTATTAGAATTGGTAAAGATGGGAAAAATATATATATTACAGCATAAACTATTTGGAAATATAAAGATAACAAAGAGGGAAAAAACTTAATATTGGATACAGAAGACAGAAAACTGCACACTAATCTTATTGAAGCACTACTTTTTTTAGAAAACAGACCTGTTAATATTAAATATATTGCTAAAGTTACTAAAATAAAGAAAGAGGTAGTACAACAAAGTATAACAGATATTAAAACCAGGCTCCATGAATCGGGCTCTTCACTTGTAATCGTAGAGAACGAAAGGGGAGATTTTCACCTCACCATATCTCCGCATCTCTATGATCATCTTGCGGAATTTTATAATGTACAGACAAAGGTACGCCTATCATCTCAGGCACTCGAAACTCTTGCAATTATTGCTTATAAACAACCTATAACCAAGAGTGAGATAGAAAGGATAAGAGGCGTACAGGTAGGGTATATCCTCAAAGTCCTATTGGAGCATGGGATTATCAAAATCATTGGTAAAAAGGATACTCCTGGAAGACCTCTTTTATATGGAACAACCGATAAGTTTCTAAACTATTTTGGATTATTGAGCATTAAGGATCTACCACCCATCAGCGAGTTTGAAAGATTGTGAAGACCCCTGATACGGTAAGAATACAGAAACTAATCTCCCATTACGGCTATACTTCGAGAAGAAAATCCGAAGATCTCATACGGGAGGGAAGGGTTCATGTAAATGGCCACAAGATTAAAGAGTTAGGATTAAAAGTGCCTAAGAATGCACTTATTGAAATTGATGGCTGTATTATAAATAGAGAAGTCCCTTTTATCTACCTTCTACTTAATAAACCTGAAGGTTATTTATGCTCTAAGCGTGATCCATTAAAAAAAAGGAAGCTGATATATGATCTCCTGGATGAAAAGTATAATAAGTATGGTGTTTTTTCAGTAGGTAGACTGGATTATATGTCCGAGGGGCTTATTCTACTTACAAATGACGGGAGCTTTGCCAATAAAATAACACACCCATCTAATAATATACCTAAAAGGTATGAAGTATGCACCAACAGGAAGATTCCATATAATTTAATTGCTATGTGGAGAGATGGCATATATATTAAAGGGGAAAAATACAGGATTGTAGATTTTATAAAGTTGGATTCGAAACAGGTATCAATCACACTCAATGAAGGCAAAAACAGAGAAATAAGGCGCTTATTTGAGCATATACACTTAAAGGTGGTAAAGCTCAAAAGAGTTGCTATAGGACCATTAGAGCTCGATGATACTCCTGTTGGGAAGATTCGACATCTAACAAATGATGAAATAAAGCTATTAATTGGTGAGAAAAAGTTAAAAGCGGATGGTTGTAGCGATTGATGGTCCAGCTGGTGCTGGAAAGAGTACGGTTGCAAAAAAGGTAGCAGAGAAGATAGGGGCCTTATATCTCGATACAGGCGCAATGTACAGAGCATTTACCCTTTATGTGCTGAAAAACGAGGTTTCACTAGATAATCTTACTATGATAAAGCATACATTGGATAATTTTGAGCTTTCTATAACTGAAGATAAGGTCAGCGTTAATGGAGACGACGTTACTACGGCTATAAGGGAGGCTGATGTAACAGCAAATGTAAGCTATATCTCTAGTCTCGGTTTTGTAAGGAAAAAAATGGTTGAACTTCAGAGGGAAATGGGTAAAAATAAAGCTATAGTTGTGGAAGGGAGAGATATTGGAACCGTTGTGTTCCCTGACACACCCTATAAATTCTATCTTGATGCTGATATTGAAGAAAGGGCCAAGAGACGTCTTAATGACGAGAAGATACAAAAGAATGTAAAGAATATATTACAAATAAAGCAAACTATTAAAAATAGAGATATATACGACAGCAGCAGGACTATCTCACCTCTAAAGAAGGCGGATGATGCCGTCTATATCGATTCAACCGATAAAACGGTCGAAGAGGTATGCACGTTTATTATAAATTCAATACATGAGAAAACAGCTAGGAGCAGTTGGACATGAAGAAAGAGGATGTGCTGAGTAATCAGGAGAATAAAGAGGATACAGGGCTCAAGGGAGACGACCTTCCCAATGAGATGTTTAAAGAGGAGTTTATAAAGGATCTTTCAACTTTTGTTGAAGGGCAAATCGTAGAAGGCACGGTTGTTGCTGTCACTCAGGATTCGGTTTTTATCGATATTGGATACAAATCCGAGGGTGAAGTATCAAAGAATGAGTTTAAACAGACTCCGACTTGCGGAGAGATAACAAGAGTAATGATAATAAGAAGAGAGAACAAGGAAGGAAAACCTGTACTTTCTAAACAGAAAGCTGATGAGATAGTCAAATGGGACAGCATCCAGGAGGCCTACAGGGAAGGCCTTCCAATAGAGGGAAAAATTACAGAAGCTATAAAAGGTGGATTTACTGTTGATATTGAAGGGCTTAAAGGTTTTTTGCCGGCATCTCAGCTTTCAATGAAAAAGGGTGCCAGTACAGAAGACTATCTTGGAAAAATGCTTCTATTCAAGATTGATAGACTCAATGGAAAGTCAAATATAATTCTTTCGCATAAAAAATATCTGAAGGAACTCAAGGAAAAGAAAATGGAAGAGTTCTTCAAGTCAAAATATGAAGGGGACTTGGTAGAAGGGATTATAAAAGATATTATGAGTTATGGTGTCTTTGTTGATTTAGGTGGAATAGATGGATTCCTGCACAACAACGATCTGAGCTGGGCAAAGCTAACCGATCCTAAGAAGTATGTAAAAAGGGGTGAAAAAATAAATTGTAAGATACTTACAATGGATGCAGAGAATCGTAAAGTTGCACTTGGCTTGAAACAGATGATCCCTGATCCATGGCTTTCTTTTAAAAAAAGGTATAAAAAAGGAGAGAAGTACAGAGGAACTGTAACCAATCTTACAAACTTTGGAGCATTCATAGAGCTAGAGGAGGGTATAGAGGGTTTATTACATGTATCCGATCTATCTTGGACCAAGAGAATAAAGCATCCGAATGAAATACTGAAAGTAGGAGATATTGTCGAGATAATGATTCTCGACTATGATGCAGGGAAAAAAACAGTCTCCCTTGGATTAAAGCAGGTCCTGCCAAATCCATGGGATTTCGTCGATGTTCACTATCCTGTAGGTTCAAGGATCAAAACTAAAGCAACAAAGGTCACTAAGTTTGGAGTATTTCTTGAGCTCGAAGAGGGCATTGTAGGCCTTTTACATACTAATGATTTGTCATGGACTAAGACTGTCAAGGACCCATCCATGAAGTTCAAGAAGGGGGATTCAGTTGAGGTCGAAGTGTTATCAATAGATAAAGAGAACAAGAAAATACAGCTCGGATTAAAACAGCTTAAGAAAAATCCTTGGGATGATCTTAAAGCAAGACATCCAAAAGGAAGTGTTATTACAGGCAATGTAACAAATATCACAGATTTTGGGATATTTGTGAAGGTTGATGAAGAAATCGAGGGATTGATACATCTTTCTCAGATTTCTAATGAGAGAATTGAAGATCCTTGTTCTCTCTACAAGGTTGGTGATGAGGTAAAAGCTATTATTCTAGAAATAGATGAGGAGAAGAAAAAGGTTACACTAAGCATTAAAGAATACCTCAATCATCTTGAGGAGAAAGAGATCACAAAATATCTGGAAGATACAAATACAGCTTCAGTAGCGCTGGGAGATTTAATCGATCTCTCCGGTATAGGTACATAAATGGAACAGGCTGCAAATAGTAAGGATCTCGAAGAGATATTAAAAATAAGCATGCTCATAAACTCTACTTTTGAGATTAATGAGCTATTAAACAGAATCATGGATTCAGCCAACAAAGTAGTAAAGGCTGAGGCTTCCTCAATTCTTCTTATTGACGAAACAGAAAACAATCTCTATTTCCACGTTGCGCTTGGTGATAAAGGTGAAGAGGTAAAGAAGTTTACGGTAAAGATGGGTGAGGGGATTGCCGGATGGGTTGCCAAGAATTCGAAACCTCTTCTTGTTCCGGATGTACAGAAAGACACACGCTGGTTCAAGGATATAAGTAAAAAGGTAGACTATCAGACAAAATCTATACTCTGTGTTCCTCTCAAACTGAAGGATAAGACCATTGGTGTTCTTGAAGTACTGAATAAGATCGGAGGAGGTATTTTTACTCTTGAGGATCAGAGCCTTCTGGAAACATTCTCCAATCTTGCTGCTATTTCAATACAGAATGCTAGGCTTTATCAGGACATTAAATTTGAGAACATAAATTTGAAAAAGGAACTTACCCACGGCAAGCTTCCTCCCAGGTTTATCGGTGAATCAAGCATAATAAAAGAGAAGCTCGAGATGGCAAATCAAGTCGCTTCGACAGATACAACGGTACTACTTCTTGGAGAGAGTGGTACTGGTAAGGAGCTCTTTGCAGAACATATACACTTTATGAGTGAAAGAAGGAAAAATCCGCTTATTAAAGTAAACTGTGCTGCAATACCCGAAAACCTTATCGAGACTGAATTATTTGGCCATGTGAAAGGGGCTTTTACCAATGCTGTTACCGATAAGATGGGAAAATTTGAACTTGCTAACAAAGGAACGATATTTCTTGATGAAATAGCTGAACTCTCATATCCTGTTCAATCCAAACTCTTGAGAGTGCTGCAGGATCATACATTTGACAGGGTAGGGGGAACTACATCAAAAACAGTAGACATTAGACTAATAGCAGCAACAAATAAAAATCTGTATGAGGAAGTCAGCCATAACAGGTTCAGAGAAGACCTATTCTTTCGCTTAAATGTCTTTCCTATATATGTATCTCCTTTAAGAGAGCGGAAAGAGGATATACCGTTATTGGCTAATTATTTTTTACAACTCTTCAACAATGAGCTTAAAAAGAATATAAAGGAAATATCACAGGATGCTATTGATCTATTAAAAGAATATTACTGGCCAGGAAATGTGAGAGAGCTTCAAAATGTCATAGAAAGATCCGTCGTTCTTTGTAAAAGTAATATAATTCACCAGAAAGATCTCTATATAGAAAATGAAAGAATATCCATTAAAAGTATGGATGTCGAACCGGTTCTCTCCCTGAAAGAAGCTGTCAATGATTTTAAAAGAAACTATATTACAAAGGTTTTAGAAAAAAACGGATGGAAACAGACAAAGGCTTCTGATATATTAAGGATCCAGAGAACATATTTATCGAGGCTTATCAATGAGCTGAAGATAAGTAAAATCTGAAATATTTTAATTTCTAATACGATATATTCGGAGAACGATATGGCAGCAAAGCATCATGAAGTAGAAGATGTCTTGACAAAAATAACGAAAAAAATGGAAAAATTTATTTCTAAGTATCTAAGAGTAATAATCATTTCTGTCACTGTTATTATTGTTGGTCTTGCGACCTACTTTTCCCTGGACTATATTTTCAAGAATCAGGAAGCAAAGGCAAACAGCGCTTTCGGTAAAGTGTACCTCGTATATGAAGATATAAATAATAATGAAGATATTGAAGAAGAGGAGTTAAACGAAAAATTGCTGGGTTTGAACGATGAATTCAAGGCAGTAATGGATGAATATCCAAAATCCTCTGCAGCATCAAAGAGTTCGTTTTTTATCGGTAACACCTTCTATAGGGTTAAACGTTACAATGAAGCAATAGAGTATTATAAAAAGGGATATAACAATGAATTAAAATCTCGACGATCGGAATCCCGGGAACTAAGGTTTCTAAAACTGAAGTCTCTTTCAAAATCATATATTGCATTACTCAGTCTGCAGGGGGAGGCAAGCTGTTACGAACAGCTGGAGGATTATGAAAAAGCCGAAAAACTCTACAGGGAGATAATCGATCATTTCGATGAAAGTTTCATCATTCCTTTAATAAAGTACAATCTCGGACAGCTCTATGAAAAACAGGATAATTTTGAGATGGCTAATAGGGAATATTCACAAATCGTAACGGATTATGAGTGGAGTAGCTGGAAAGATCTTGCTGAAAAGAGACTTTTGCTTATTAAAAACTTCATATAAAATCAATCGAATTCTTCGTTATTACAAGCCCTTATTATCTTCTGATAGTTAAAGACCATCTACAGGCAGATGGCTTCAAAACATCAGTGAAAAGGAGGAGGTTGTCAGATATGAAAAGTTCAAAAAAGAGAAAAAGTAAAATTCTAAGCTCAAAAAATATGAGCCTTTTAATTGGAGTCGTTATAATAGCTATAATCGTGGTGCTAATGAAGTATACAATCATATTTGATGCAATCGAATCGAAGTCGTTAAACATTAGCTTCTTTATGACAGATGTCTTCCACCGACCTGAAGAAATCAGCGAGGGGGTATACAAAATAAGCAAGGGAAAAGGGATAAGAAATGATGTGGTAATCTTTGGTTTTGATGAAAAAAGTCTTGTTGAGCTTGGCAGATATCCATGGAAGAGGAGTGTGTATGCTGAGTTCCTTGACAACGTTAATAAAGATGAGCAATACAGCCCAATAGGAGTACTTATAGATGTGCTATTCACTGAAGACTCAGATATGAGAGAAGACAGTATCCTTATCAATGCACTGACTCGGTACAAAAATAACACAATAATCGATATGTTTGCTGACTATAGCAGTCAGATACCGAGTGTGAGCCAGGAAATAAAAGAACGAGTTGATATGATCGATCATCTTGGTATTATATCAGAAGATGAAACAGAACAACTCGTTAATATAATTACACCGCCAATAAAGGGTATCATTGAGAGTGGAGTAATGATTGGACCTGTCACCACGCGATATGGAACAAACCCCAGGCTTGCAGCAAAGGAAGGGGCGGATAAAACTGCCAGAAGATTTTCAATGGTGGTAAAAATAGATGATAAGTACTATCCCTCGGCAGTCCTCAGAATGGCGATGCTTCACTATAAAGTCAGTCAGGAGAATCTTGTGGTGAATATGGGTGAAAGCATTGTGCTAAAGGACGCTACCACCCCTGAAACTGGAAAACGCCAGGATCTATATATACCTATTGATTCACAGGGTTCTTTGTTGATCAACTTCTATGGAAGACCTGGTACCTTTCAGGTGAGATCTTTTTCTGATGTCGTTGAGGGAAGGGTTAGTAATCGATATTTTAAAGATAAGCTTATTATGGTGGGTGTATACGCAGAAGGCCTTCAGGATATCCATAACACACCCTTTGGTTCTATGTTTGGTATTGAAATGATGTCGAATATAGTTACACAGCTTCTCAATAGAGAGTTTCTCTTTTTCTCAAATGACTGGATCACGATTCTGCTCATCATTGCTTTTGGGCTCTTGATCAGTTACATCGTAGGTAGAAGATCTATTCTTGTGAGCTATGTTGCGACATTTATCCTTGCTTTTATCTATTTCTTTGTCGTGATCTTTTTGTTTGACAGATCACGATATATTCTTAACCTCAGTGCCCCTCTGGTAACAGCTGTGATCACGCTCTTCAGCATGATTGCCTATAGGATATTGACTGAGGAAAGAGAAAAGAAGGTGATCCAGGGAATGTTTTCAAACTATGTAAGCAAGAGTGTTGTAGATGAGCTTTTAAAGCATCCTGAAAAGCTCGAGCTAGGCGGGGAGGATAAAGAGATAACCGTGCTATTTTCAGATATAAGGGGATTTACCACATTATCGGAAAGACTGACTCCACAACAGCTCGTAGCACACCTCAACGAATACCTCTCTGCCATGACTGACATCATATTTCAGTATGAAGGTACTCTTGATAAATATGTAGGTGATGAGATAATGGCATTCTGGAATGCACCTATTGAACAGGAAAATCATGCTGAGCTTGCGTGCACAACTGCTTTAGATCAGATGAAAAAACTGCATGAACTCAATAGTACCTCGCGTGAGGCAAAGAAACTCAACATTGGGATTGGGTTGAATACAGGGATTATGACAGTAGGAAATATGGGATCCAAGAGTAGAATGGACTATACACTTATGGGAGATAATGTAAATCTTGGAGCTAGGCTGGAGGGTACCAATAAAGTGTACGGTACGAATATCATAGTCAGCGAGTATACATATGAAAAGATAAAGGATAAGTATTTATTGAGAGAACTCGATAATATTCGGGTAAAGGGAAAGAAAAAACCTGTAAAGATCTATGAACTTATAGACGTTGTATAAAAAAAAGATGATATATATCATCTTGACGAATATTATAAAAATTAGTAAATTTTTGCTTCTGGAAAAACAGTTAAGCTGAGGGTATTGTTAATGCCTACTTATGATTATAAGTGTAATAAATGTGAAGAGATATTTGAGCGTTTTCAAAAAATTACAGACCCTCCATTACAGGAGTGTCCTGTATGCGGTGGTGAACTCAAAAGATTGATCAGTGGTGGTATTGGTGTGATATTCAAGGGAAGTGGGTTTTATGTAACCGATAGTAAAAAACCTTCAGGAAAATCTACAAAATCTCCCTCATCTCCCTCTACAGCTAAAAAAGAGCCTGAAAAAAAAGAAAAAATCAACAAAGATAGCACCGCATTGAAGTCAGAAAAATAACCCTTTTTTAACCGATAAGTTATTTCCTATAAGATATATTATGTCTACTTCTGCTTATATAGTTCCGCCCTTTTCCTTTTTTAGATATACTCCTAAATTTGTGTAAATATTCTGTCATAATTAATGAATTATCTATATACTCAAATCATATAATTAGTTGATTCTACTCTTCTCGGGCGTAACAACTTTAAAATGATAACCTGATTTTTTTTTATACTATAGTACCCCACAATCAATAATAAAACGAATATCACGCTTAATGAATCTTTGTGCTAATAATATATTGATCATTATTTTATGGTGATTTCTCACAAAGAAAATTATGTTCTTCGAACATACAATATTAATTGAACCTTGTACATTAATTGAGATCTACATTCAGAAAAGAATAAATAGCATGAAAAAGTATACTATATAGAAATATTATATTTTATACATTAATGAAACAACTAGAATATGGATTA
>CP070841.1:2503273-2552431 GCA_020342115.1 Spirochaetota bacterium | reverse complement strand
ATGAATATTTCAATGATGCACAGACTAAATTGCGTCAGGGTGATTTTGCAGGTTACGGCGATGCACTGAGGCAGCTTCAGGCTGTTCTTACTCAGCTTGAAGAGCAAACTTTCGAATGAAAATTAATTAAGTGGAGCAGATCTCTCGATCTGCTCCACTTAATTTTGACAAGCCTTTCTAACCCTTCTTTTAACAGTTTTTTATTGCAAAATAGTGCATTTCACTGTAGACTTTTTTTAAACAAGGAGGATAGTTACAATGCCTCGTAGTGAATTTAAAGGTTCCTGGACAGCACTGATCACTCCTTTTAAGGACAATGGATCAGTCGATTTCGAAGGACTCGAGAAAAATATCGAATTTCAGACAGACCAGGGGATCACCGGAATCCTCGCTGTGGGTACCACAGGTGAATCGCCAACACTGAACACAAAAGAGCATCTTGAAGTAATTGTAAAAGCCGGGGAGTTTGCAAAGGGAAGGTGTGGTGTGCTTGCAGGTGCTGGTTCAAACTCGACTCAAGAGGCGATCGAACACTGCAGACACACTCTTGATGCAGGTATTCAAAAAGTACTTCTCGTTGACTGCTACTACAATGGGCCCTCGAGCCTTGAGCTTCGAGATGAATATTATAAAAGAATTCTCGACGAGTTAACCGACATAGAGGTAGTTATCTATGTCATTCCCGGGAGAACAGGAACTGCAATATCTACAACAGATATTGCAGTGCTCTCGGAAGAGTATGACAGGGTGATTGCCATTAAGGAGGCAACCGGCGATCTCGGCAGGATGGCAGAGGAGCGCTCGTTAATGCCTGAGATGAGTATCATGTCCGGTGATGACGATAAAACCTACGAAATGATGGCAGGTAATTCCATAAAAGCACAGGGAGTGATCTCTGTTATGACAAATATTGCCCCCAGAGCTATTACACAGATGGTCGACGAACTCTTGAAGGGAAACAGCCAGAAAGGAGAACAACTCGCAAAAAAATTGAAGCCTTTTTTTTCCATAGTGACAGTGAAGGCAAAGTCAGAGAGAATACTCTCCGATGGAAGAAAGATAGTTGTTGAGGACAAATTCAGAAACCCTCTCGCAATAAAGACCATGATGAATGCCCTCGGCATGCCTGCCGGACCAGGAAGACCGCCGATAGGAAAGATGACCCAGAAAGGAATAGATGTAGTTCGGGATGCCCTCAAGCAGGTTTTTGAAGCCTCACCTGAAATTCTCAAACCAATTGAAGATTTTTACAATGTAGATCTTGAAAAGAATATATATGATGACAGATCCTGGGAACCCCTGATGTACCGTTAATCATTCTTCATCAAAAAAAGAGACTGTAGAGCGTATAGATCATATAAGCTAAACCAAGGGAAATGATTGGAGTACTCAGCCATCCTAATCCTATCCTGCCTATAATCCTTTTATTAATCGCTTTAGAAGATTTTACCAATCCTACCCCAACCACGGATCCCACAATCGCCTGCGACGTGGACACAGGTACCCCAACCCATGTAAAGATATGAACTGTTAAATCCATCGAAAGTATAGCAGTCAGTGCACCGAATTCACTCAAATGTGTAATCCCGCTCCCTACAGTATTCATCACTCCCTTGCTATATGTCAGCACACCCAGGCCGATGGATCCACCGCCAATCAAGAGTGCTGCAGGAAGAGAGACCATGCCGGCTTTTACAAAAACTCCTGTTGTATTAGCAACATTATTCGCACCAAGCGTGTAAGACCCGTATATCCCGGCAGTGTAGAATCCTATTTTCATTATTAAAGACCATACCCTCACATTCCTTATCCTGTTCTCGATTATCCTGCCCAGTGATCTGTAGAGAATGTAAGAAATAACTGCAGCGCCAAGAGGGCTCAGAACCCAGCTTAGAAAGATCTTCCTCAATATCAGCACGTTTAGACTTCCGCTTACCAATCCAATAGCTATGATTGATCCAACTATAGCCTGTGAAGTAGAAACTGGAAGAGATAATACAGTTAATATATTTATTGTGACCGCTGCGGCAAGCGTCGCTATAAATGCACTATTGATATCCATTCCGGATAACTTACCATAGGTCTCAATACCTCGCGCTCCCTCAACATATGCACCAATGATTACAAATACTGCAGTTAAGATGATTGCGGTTCTGTATTTAACAACTCCAGATGCAACACCTGTACCGAAGATATTTGCAGCATCATTTGCTCCAAGACCCCAGCCCAGATATGCTCCAGATAACAACCGATACAATGTCGCTTCCCCATCTTGAGATTATGTTTTTATTCTAAGAGCTATGAGATCGATCTTATCCGAGGCATCCTCCATCTTGTTTGTGATGGAGTTTATACGAAGGATAAATTCCCTGATCAGCATTCTTACAGAAAATTTTTCTATCTTAAGTTCCTTGAATACCATCTCCAATGTTTTCCACACATATTTATCAACTTCTCCCTCCAGCTGCTCAACCCCTTTCATATCTTCAAATACCAGATCAATATTCTCAAAAAGATTATACACACCATCCCTTAGTTTCTCTGCACACTGAACCGTGAGCTCCGACATTCGTTTTACGTTTTCAATAATCTCTTTTGGTATTTTAGGTTCGACCAAAGTTAAAATGTCCCCGCTGGTCTCCGCTTCATTAGCCACACGATCAATAAAATCGATTGCAACATAAAGAGATTCTCTCAATGAAGGCATAAATGCTCCTTCAAACATCTCTTTCGATATTTTTCTTTTATACGAATCGGCTTCTTCCTCAACCTTGTGCACTTTCTTTGTATACTCCTTCGACTCATCCTTATGACCGTCAAGATAAAGATTGAGGGCATGAATATATTCCTTTACGGTGTCAACCACAAGATCAACATGCCGTTTAATGTCCTCAACTATATGCCTTTCCTTTCTGTGAATAAATATGGCCATCGTACTCCCCCTGTAAAAGTACTTGTTATAGATCTTTACAATAAAATAGTGTAGACTATAGAAATTCTCGTGTAAAGGTAGATTTTTTTTTAAAATACATGTACCAACAAGGAAGGTGTATTAAAAATTGGTGTTGCTACAATAAGAAATATGAGTTGTTACAACTATATGTCAATATAATAATAAACAGATTAATCTTCATCCATAACTTCCTGTTGTGACTCGATCATACTGTTTATATAGTCCTCCATTCTGTAGAAACCGCGCTTAGTATGCTGGAGCCATCTAGCAAGTCTCAGTGCCCCAGCTGCAAATACAAACCGTGAATGACTCTGATGTGTGAGCTCAATCTTTTGGTTCTCTCTTCCGAAAATCACCTTGTGAATACCAACGGTCCCTCCAGACCTGATGGATATGATCTCTCCCTTATCCAGGGAGTCCTTTATTCTCAGTGCCGTTCCTGATACATCCTTCTTCTGTTGAAAGTGCTCTTCTATTATGTGGACATCTGCATCCTGCCATACATCCCTTATCATTTTCGCAGCCCTGATAAGGAGATTTATGCCGGACGATATATTGGGAGCCCAGATTATTGAAAACTTTTGGCTGTAGCTCTTTATAATATCGAGTTCATCATCGGTGAAACCTGTAGTTGCTATAACAATACCTTTCTTGAAACCTACTTCGGAAAGCACTGCAAGGTTTGCGATGGTTGCATCCTTTGAGGTGAAATCTATGAGTATATCGGGTCTATAGGTTTCAATACATCGTCCTAGGTCAAAGTGGGTAAATATTAGATTTGAAGGATCCTTGAACGGCTTATTTTTTATAATAAATTTCAAGGATACATCTTTTTTATTCTTCAGATATTCAGCTACAACCTTACCAGTCCTACCGTAGCCTAAGAGCCCTACTTTTAGCAACATTAAATCACATCCTTTCCACTTCTTTCTGATAAGTCGTAGTCATAAATTCGTTAACCACAAAAATATATCATTATTCACAAGCTGATACAAATATAAATTCTGGCGACGGATTACACTGTTTTTGAATTTCGGTTCATAGTTAAGGTCCGCATTGTAACGTCTTACAGCAGCTCAATGGCTTTAAGCAACGGGTTCGATACATTCCGGAGAGTTGTTCTGCGGTGAGTTAACGTAACGAGACACTTCATGGAACACAATGTCTTCTCTGCTATAAGGATCGATAAGCTCACGAACATCTACTCCCTCTGTGAGCCAGGCTTCTCTTTTCTCCTCCGGCAGAATAACGGGCATCCTGCCATGGATCTCTTTAAGTCTGTCATTTGCCTCGGTAGTAATTATGGTGAATGTAAAAAGCGGAGGTCCAGCATCGGTCTTCCATTGTTCCCACAAACCAGCCAGCCCAAGGGGCTTTTTTGAGTCTCTGTATATATAGAATGGAAATTTGTACTGCTGAGACTTCTTCCATTCGTAGAACCCATCGGCAGGAATTATACATCGTCTATTATCGAAAGCCTTTCTAAAGCTTGGTTTCTCTGTTACTGTCTCCACACGTGCATTGATCATTTTGTACCCTATCTTTGGATCTTTTGCCCATGAGGGAACAAGGCCCCATTTAAATTGACAGTATCTATTCGCTCCATCGTTTATGATAATGCCTGCGTTCTGCCCGGGTGCCACATTATAGCTCACCACTATTTCATCCGTAAACTCCTGAATAAAAAATTCTTCCTGTATGACTTTTCTCTCAGATTTCTGTGTAAATCTCCCGCACATCTTTTACCTCTCTTATAGTATTTTATCATATCCTGAATATGCTGCAAACAATTCCGAACTTCTACACACAATCAACCCCGTTCACATTGAGGCTTATCACCCCGAACTCCTCGTCGACTTTCCCGGACAGGATATACGGGCGCTGAGATGCAAGGAGGCGCGAAAACTTCTTGTACACCTCCGGGAAAAATACAGTTTCATATATAGCGGTCTCATCCTCAAAGCTGATGAACTGCATGAGCTGTTCATTCTTGGTGAGCACTGTCTTTGCTGTTATCATTATACCGGCTACCTTCACCCATTTACCGATAAATCCGGTAAGATCCTTTGCATATATCACATCTCGTTTATTGATCCTCCTCCTGTAGTACTCCATAGGGTGGATGGATACAATGAATCCGAAGGTCTCGAGCTCGCCCTTAATCCTCTGCTCATGAGAGATATCCCTCATCGGGGGAGGTGTAATACTCCTATCAATGGAGAAGCCGTCGTAAAGAGGTTCGCTTTCGAATCGGCTCTTTGTGCAGCAGTAGGTATTTGCCATAAACATAAGCTGCGGGAGGTTGTATCGTTCTACATTCCTGAAACAGCACGCCTTTATTAAAAGAGTTGTGTCGGAAAGTGATGCGCGGGTTCTACTCATGAAATCGAGGAGGCTTACAAAGGGGCCCCTGCCCTCTCTTTCATTCTTCAGCGTCTTTGCGATCTGCTCTGAAATGTTCTTTATCTGCATGAATCCGATATGCACAGTATCATCTATTCCAAAATACTCCCATCTGCTTTTGTTTATATCAGGGAGCTCAACCTTTAAACCCAGCCTTCTTGCCTCTGAAATGTACGCAAGCGGTGAATAGTACCCCCCTTGATTCTTCAGAACAGCACCCATGAATTCAGCCGGGTAGTGAGCCTTGAGAAAGCATGCCTTGAAGGAGAGAAGCGCATAGGATGCCGAGTGGGGCTTGCAGAAGCTGTAGCCTGAGAAGGATTCGATCATATCCCAGATCTGGTCAATGATCTGCTCAGCAACACCCCTCTTTCTGATGTTTTTATAGAATTGCTCCTTCAGCTCGAGCTTCCTTGTGTTCCTATTCCTGTTGGAAACGACTTTGCGAAGCTCTGTTGCCTCAGCAATGGAAAAACCCACAACCCTCATGGCAATCTTCATGATGTCTTCCTGGTAGCACATAATGCCGTAGGTTTCCCCCAGGATCTCTCCCATCACAGGCAGAAGAGGTTTGAAAGGCTTTCCCTTTAGTCTTTCTATATACTCCCTTATATATCTGTTTGCAGCAGGACGAATGATCGATGAATGTATCACAAGGTGCTCATAATCACCCCGCCCGGTTTTTCGCTGAAGCTGCCTCATCGCAGGGGATTCTACATAAAAAACCCCCATGGTATCTCCTCTTGCAAGCATATCTAAGGTCTCCCTATCATCAAGCGGATTGAGCCGGGCATACTCGATATGCTTTTCATAGTGCTCCTCGACAAGCCTGAGGGTGTCTCTCACCACTGCAAGACTTCTGTTCCCCAGTATGTCGATCTTGACAAAGCCAAAATCCTCAGCCTGATCCTTCTCCAGCTGAATGATATCCACTCCCTTGGTCGCCCGCTGTACAGGTATGTAGTAGTATATCGGTTTTGGAGTAATGACAACCCCCCCGCAGTGTACCGAGAGGTAGCGCGGCATGTTGAAGATTCTCACAGCATCATGATAGATTCTCTCCATGTTAGGAGAGTTATGCGTGTTGCTGTTATCGTTGTAATTTCGGTACTCATCCCTGTCTCTGTTATAGTAGTACCCTATGCGCTTCGTCACCCTGCTGATCTCATGTTCAGGCACACCGTACACCTTGGCAATCTCGCGCACGGACGAGCGGACAGAAAAGGTTATGTGATTCGATACCATTGCGCTGTGCTTCTTTGTGTACTTTTTAAAGATGTAGTCAAGGATGCTGTCTCGTGAATCCCAGGGGAAATCAACATCTATATCTGGAGGATCGGATCGTGCCTCGTTCATAAACCTCTCGAAAAAGAGGTTGTGGCTGATGGGATCCACATGGGTAATGTATAGAAGATATGAAACCAGAGATGCTGCTGCCGAACCGCGGCCGCAGGTAAAGGGGGAGCGTTTCACTGCATCGTGCACTATCAAAAAGTAATCTGCAAACCCCTTATCATGGATTATCTCAAGCTCCCTTGAGAGCCTTTCCATGATACGTGGGGTTATCTTTGAATACCTCTTTTTCAAGTTATTGAAGCAGATCTCCTTGAGGAGTTTGAAACCGCTTTCAGGGTGTTTCGAATCGAATCGCGGGCCGACTTCTGGCCCAAATCGTGGTAATATGGGATTCCCCACGTTAAAATCGAAGGTGCTAGTTTTTGCTATTCGCCTGGTGTTTGTTATCGCATCCTCCATAAAGGAGTACTTACCTGCAATTTCCCGTTCCTCTTTTGGATAGGAGAGACTGCTCTGAACTTCATCCGGGAGCAGAGAACCGAGCTTCTTGTTATGATGGATGGCACGCAGGAGTGAATGAATGCGGTAATCTTCTTCTTTCAAAAAGTAGACAGGATAGATGAGAACGGGCTCTATCCTCCTCTGCTTTGCATACCGGTAGTGCTGGACATAGTCCTCTTTCAGGACATTTATTTCAGCGAAAATACCGTCTCTTCTTGTTGAGAGGAGTTCTCTATCCTGTGTGATCACTTAGTAATCTCCGGTATTTCCTTTTAAAATCTCACGTTTCACATCAAAAGAACGCTCTCCAAGTAACCCCGTGATCAAAGAGCAGATCTTTGCATACCCTCTCATGTTCCTGGCTACCATAATAGCGCTGAACGAATGGTTTTTCAGCCGTGAGGAGATAATCGGACATAATCCCTCTCGCTCACAGGCATGGATGAAGTGCATGATACCGTAGAATCCATTGGTATCACAGAGAGATAAGTACCGGTAACCTCTGGAGCGCGCAAAAGACGCGAGCTCACTTATGAAAATCGTACCTTCACAGAGAGAGTAGACAGAGTGGTTTTCCAGGAAAACGAACCTCTTCATGCTTCTACGCCCCATACCTGATAAGGCTCTTTCCAAACCTCTTTGCGATGAGATCAAATGCCCCTGAAAGTCTGCTCATTCGAGAGCTGTCAGCTTGAGAGCTGTCATGAAAGAGTGCTAGCTGAAGCGATGAGCTTACAAAGTGCGAAAATGAAAGTACGATCTTCTTTATGCAGACTCTGCGTTTCAGGGCCCTGTTAAGATAGATGAGGAGCTGATCATACAAACTCTTTTCGAAGAAAGACGGATCCCTGACCCCTCCCTTGTGGATGTACCGGTAGTTGTCCTGATAGCATACCGCAAGCTCAAACCTACAGGCAACCACCCTCTCCTCTCTCATCTGTGCACACAGGTCAAGAATCATGGCGAAGAGCTGTCTTCGCACGCTTATATCATCATTGCTCTCTGAACTTACGGTAAGCTCCTGCTTTAAAACCTTCCCTGATACCTTCTGTATGAGGTTCTGTCGCACACCACCCTGTGCATAGGTATAGAGGCGAGCCCCCTCAGAGCCAAACATACAGATAAGCTCCTCTCTGGAGAAAACAGAAAGATCCTCCACGGTTCTGATGTTGTAGTGTGAGATGAGCTCATCCATCACCGAAGGCGAGATTCCCCCGAAGAGCCCTATGCTGAGGGGAAAAAGAAACTCTCTCTCAGAAGGTGTGCTTACATCGTATACCCCTCCATCCTCTGCAACCATCGACGCGAGACGGGGGATGAGCACGTTGCTTCCTATTCCAGCCTGTGCGGTAAAACCGAAGGCATGTCTCAGCTCGGTTATGATCTTGCCGCAGGTATCCAGCTCTCTGCCAAAGATTCTTCTTGTCCCTGTAAGGTCCAGCAGGTACTCTCCCGGGTCCTGAGCCTCCACAGAAGGAGAGTAATGCTCAAGGCAATCAATGACCTCCCCATGAACCTTCTCGAGATAATCATAATCCACCACTTCGACCCTCACCCCCTCGTTCAAGCGCTCGATATCTCTCACAAAGGTTCCTCTCTCAATGCCAGCAGTTTCGAGAACCCCTGAACAATCGAGCACAACGGCTTTTGGCGAAGGCCCTGAAACAACAACGACGGGATTCCCCTTTCTTCTCTCCTCACTCTCTGCAAGGAAGTGAGGGAGATACAAGAATGCAATCCTCTTTGGCAGCCTCCTCATGGCTCTCCTCCGTTTCACCAAAGCTCCCCTGACTCAGGGGCTAAAAAAAGCACCCTTTCAACAGGGTACATGTACCAGCTGACAGTACCATCAGGTACTGTCAGCCAGGGTCCTTACAGTCTCAATTCTTTGAACTTCTACTATTTGTCAAACCCGACCCTGCAGCAACCACATGAAACCGTACGACAGCTACACGTTGTATCTACGATACAGGCCAACGAGAATACCGTAAATCTTCAAGTCCTGCCCCTCTTTCACATAGATTGACTCCATCGCGGGGTTGCTTGCCCTGAGCTCTATCATATCAGGATGAAAGTAGACACGCTTGATTGTCACTTCACCATCCACCAAAGCAATGACGATCTGTCCATTTTCTGCACTGTTCTGCCGCTTCACGATCACCACATCGCCGTTATGGATACCGCTCTCTACCATCGAGTCACCCCTTACTCTCAAAGCAACGTTCTCTCCATGAGAGAGCATCTCCTCCGGAACGTCAACGGTATCCAAAATCTCGTACATCTCCAGAGGTCTCCCTGCAACAACCGTTCCCAGAAGAGGGATTGCAACACTCCTCCTTCCGATGTCAGAGAGCCTGATGGAGCGCTTCTCGTTGCTTCGTCCCTTTGTGATCGCACCCTTTCGCTCAAGGGTGCGAACATGATCGAAAACAGTGCTCAAAGAGCGAAACCTGAAGCGGTTTCTGATCTCTTCATAGCTCGGCGCTATATCGTAGGTCTCGATGTACTCCTTGATGAACTGGTAGACACGTTTTTGCTTCTCAGTAAGATACATTCCTCCTCCAACGAAAGTTAACCGAAAGTCTATCAAACTATAACCGAATATTAACCGAATGTCAAGAAAAAAATTCATTTTTTTTGAAAAAATCGTCTTCTTGATGTATTATATACCAAATTTAGATAGAAGGAACACCGTATGAAAAAGATCGACTGGGATACCCTGACATTCGATATCACCCCTGCTGAGAAGATGTTTATATCACACAACAGGGATGGGAAATGGGACAAAGGCAGCATCGTAAGCTACGGAACCGTCCCGGTGTACCCGTCTGCAGTTGTCCTTAACTATGGCCAGGGCATCTTTGAAGGCATGAAGGCTTACAGAAGAAAAGACAGCTCTATTGCAATGTTCAGGCCCTTTGACAATGCTAAGAGGCTTAACAGCGGCTGCAAAAGATTACACATGCCTCCGCTTGATGAGCGCTTTTTTGTTGAATCTATAACAAACCTTATCCTCGAGAACAAAGAGTATGTCCCGCCCTATGGTAAAGGAGATCTCTATATACGTCCGGTTCTCTTTGGATCCGGGCAGATGCTCGGGGTACAGCCTGCCAATGAGTATACTTTTGTTATCTTCATGTCGCCTGTTGGTCCCTACTTCAAAGCAGGGTTCAGCGGAGTCAAGATAGAAATAAGGGATGATTTTCATAGAGCTCCTCTATATGGAACCGGAAACGTAAAAGCAGTCGGAAACTATGCAACCTCTCTATACCCCAGGTCACTCTCAAAAGATAGAGGGTATGACGAGGTACTGTATCTCGATGCTAGGAATTCCCTTTACGTTGAGGAGGTGGGGGCTGCAAACTTTTTCATGCTAAAGGAGGGTGTGCTTTCCACCCCTAAACTCGGGGGCTCGATCCTTCCCGGAGTCACAAGAGATTCGGTGCTTACGATTGCCAGTAAGGTTTTCGGTTTACAAATCCAGGAGAGAGACATACGGTATGATGAGCTATTTTCAGCCTATGAACTCTTCTGCACAGGCACTGCAACTGTTCTTACACCAATACTCACCGTCGGATATAAGGATAAGAAATACAAAATCGGCGATGGCAAGCCAGGTAAAACCACAAAAGAAATATACGACGAGCTTAAGGGTATCCAGCTTGGCGACAGGGAAGACCGCTTCGGATGGGTATATAAGGTCGATTAGCCTTCAAAAAAATAGTATCTGTCCCTATTTTACAGATTCTTCTCCGGGAATGGACATAGACTTTCCACAACACATTCTGAGCATTTCGGTTTTCTGGCTATACAGGTGTACCTTCCGTGAAACGTCACTATTCTGGAGTAAAGAGTGTGATCTTTCTCAGGAATAATCTCTTTCAAATCGAATTCTATCTTATCCGGATCTTTTTTATCGGTAAAGCCAAGTCTCGTAGAAACACGTTTTACATGGGTATCCACCATTATTGCAGGTTTATTGAAGCAGTTCCCGAGCACGACGTTCGCCGTCTTTCTTCCGACTCCTGGCAATGTTATAAGCTCTTCCATGGTTTCAGGAACCTGGCCTTTAAACTTTGCTGTAAGCGCTTCTGATGTCCCGAGAAGCGACTTTGTCTTTGCCTTGAAAAATCCTGTGGGTCTTATGATTTCCTCGATCTCCTGTGCAGATGCCTCTGACATCTTTGCCGGATCACCGAATTTCGAGAAAAGAGACGGTGTAACCTGATTTACCCTCTCATCTGTGCACTGAGCTGCGAGTATGGTTGCTATGAGAAGCTCGAACGGGCTATTGTAGTCCAGGAGAACCCTGGCATCGGGATAACGCTTTTTCAAAAGTGCGAGTATCTCAGATACCCTTCTTTTGTTTTCTGCCTCTGAAAAATCCATCTATCTCCTCGGAATTCATACAGTTTAAAACATCCTGTTTTTCTAGCCATGCCTTTCTCGCCATAACCAGACCAAACCCCATATCTCCAAATCCTTCTATCGAGTGAGCATCAGGATTTATGGAAACCAGTATCCCTCTCTCCCTTGCACTTTTCAGAAATCTCCATTCCGGATCGAGACGGTGAGGATTACAGTTGTGCTCTATCGCCACACCATTATCCATAAGAGCATCCAATATCATTTCTTCATTATACTGGTAACCCTCTCTCGAAAGGAGGAGCCGCCCGCTCGGATGACCAAGAATTGTGAGGTGAGGATTTTGTAATGCAGCAACAAGCCTAGAGGTTGCTTCATTAGAATCCATGGTGAGTTTTGAGTGGATGGAACCAATAACAAAGTCAAGCTTTGATAGAGCATCTTCAGGATAATCGAGACCCCCATCGGAAAGAATATCTGATTCTATCCCGCAGAATATCCTGAAAGGAGAGAGTTTTTTATTGAGTTCCCTTACCTCATTAATCTGGGCATGCAATGCCTGAATTGAAAGCCCATTAGCATAAAAGGCAGATTTCGAATGGTCCGAAATGCACAAATATGAGTAACCCTGCCTGTGACACTCCTCTGCAAGCTGCTCTATGGTGTTCATCCCATCTGAGTAAGTTGAATGAACGTGTACCATCCCATGAAGATTTTGTTGTTCAATGAGTTCGGGTAGTTTGCCCTCAAGTGAAGCCCCTACCTCATCCTCACCCTCCCTGATCTCTGGTGGAATGTACTCAAGCCCGATACTCCTGTACAGTTCCTGCTCATCTGCTACTTGAAGAGAATCCTCTCCTTTGAACAGTCCATACTCATTCATCTTCATTCCAAGTGTTTTAGCTCTGGACCGGAGTATAGTGTTGTGCTCCTTAGAACCTGTGAAGTGCTGGAGTGCTGAGGGGAAGCATTGTTCAGCCACGATCCTGAAATCGATCTGAATCCCCTGTCTGCGGATAGAGACCTTTGTGGAACCGGCACTTATCACCCCATCCTCATCAGCAAGCTTCAGTAATGTTTCCTTGAACCTTTGATCATCTGCATCTGTATCTGAAACAATAAGGATGTCGATATCCTTGAAAGTGCTCTTTCCCCTTCTAAGACTGCCCGCTATTGTAGCAATCTTACAAAGCTTATTGTCAGAAAGATTCTCTATCACCTCTTTTGCTACCATAAATGCTTCGCTTATGAGATGTCTGTCCCTGTGGCGTTTTATGAACTCGATTGCTTTAAGTATCTTCTCTTGAGAACGCTGCCCAAATCCATCTAAAGTGACCAGGCGGTTTTCCAGGCATGCATATTCAAGCTCTCCAATCGTTGAACAGCCGAGCTTCTCCCAAACAGCCTTGATCTTCTTTGGTCCCATGCCAGGAATTCGGAAAAGATCGCTTATCGTTGGAGGAAAGGAGGATTTAAGCTCTTCAAGCATGGAAGATTTTTTTCTTTCTACAAACTCAGATATAACATCAGCAACACCCTTTCCAACCCCCTTTATTTCCTGAAGGCTCCCAGCTTCTGCAAGCTTTGCAATAGAGGAAGGGTGTATTTCTACAGTATGGGCAGCCTGCTCAAAGGCACGCACCTTAAAAGGATTTTCGCCTTTGAGCTCTTTGTAAAGGGCGATATCTTTGAGCACTGACGCAATATCTTTGTTACTAACCTTTTCCATGAGAAAGCCTTTGATGACCCGCAGAACTCTTATTGCTGATCAATGTTCTTTTGAGCCCTGTTAAGTACAGCTTCGGGGTCTTCTCTGTTAACCATGATTTCTTCGAGTGCATTCTTTATTATGTCACTTACACTGAAGTAATCGAAGGAAGGAGAAAACACTCTGCCGGACTCTAGTTCAATAACCGATGCCATGTAGTTTGGATTCTCTTCATAGAAGATCAGAAGGTCGAGTGATTTTTTAACACTCGAACGTATTGCGGGATTGCCAGTATGCGTATGCCACTTGATTGCCTGCTCATAATCCACAATATAATCGATAAACTTGAATGCCTCCCTCTCCTGCCTAGCGTTTGAACGAACGATCGCCAGACATGTTCCAAAAACAGTAGGGCCAGCCTTTTCCCATACCGGGAGATGCCACACATTTAGATCGTAGGGAAGATTTGATTCTGTGTAGACGAGCATCGAGCTGGAACCGAGTAACAGGCCGAGGTTTCCACTTAAAAACATCTGGATGCCCTCATCAGTCGTGATCTTGGATGGCATATATTCATGTGTATAGACAGCCTCCTGTAGAAACCTCATTGCAGAGACCACCTCTTCCTTGTTCACGACAATTCGGCCATCTTCAATAACCGATGTACCTGTATAACTCTCTATAAAAGAAATGAATTGTGCCAGTGATTCTAAGGGTATGAAGAAGGAATGACGATCAGCAGCATTCCGCTTGATTCTGCTGATAACAGAAAGCATCTCCTCCCAGCTCCTTGGTTCACCTTCTCTGCTTACACCGGCAATACGCAGGATACGCTGATTCACATAAAAAATATTCACATTGTAAAAAAAAGGCATTCCGTAGATGTCGTCCTGTACAATCACAGACTCCCAGAACTTGCTGGAGATATCATTCTTTAGCTTCTGGGAGATGAATGGTTCTAGATTGATGATTAATTTTTTTTCTAGAAGAGGATGAAGAAACTGCACAGGTATATGCACAATGTCCGGTAGATTTTCCTGAGAGAGGAGGTTGAAATAGAGATCTTCTTCATTACCCTGGAAAACACCCCTTATAGAAGGTTTGGGGTGTTTTGTATTATATTCATCTATCAGACGATTGAGTATATCCTTATTGTAGGTTCCGATTGAGTGCCAAAATACAATCTCTTCCTTTTTTGATTCCTCACTACTTCCCCTGGAGTATATACTAATCGGTATCAGTAAGAAACAGTAGATAAATAAAAGAATTATGGTTCTCTTTTTTAAAAACACTCGAAAGCTCATTTTAATCATTGATAAATCTTTACATGCAACTTTTCATATTTACATATATTATATAATTAATAGTAGACAATATGAATACAAATTTTAGAGACTCGATAAATGATCTAATCTGGTTTCTTGATAGAGGCTATCCAAAAAAGCCTGCAGTCGCGATTGTGGGGAACAAATACAAACTGAACCACCAGGAAAGAATGATACTCTACAGAGGTGTATTCGAAACCGAAAGCTCATCAGACAGAAAAAAGAAGCTCATAGACCCTCATAAAGCACCACCCCAGAAACTTCTCATAGATGGCAACAATGTTATTATCACCATCTCAAGCTATCTTAAAGGGTTGCCTGTCTTCAGAGCTCTGGATGGTTATGTGAGAGATGTATCCGAAGTGTTTGGACGATTTAAGATAGAGCGCGAAACCAGACGGGTTATCGAGCTGGTTGCAGATTTTATAAATAATTTAGGAGAAATTGAGTATGTATGTATATACCTCGACAAACCAGTATTTGAAGGTATGGATATCAGGACTTTTCAATCTTATATTGTGGATAAGACAAAAGAGAGCCAGCAATCGGTTGTGGTTCGTGTGGTAGAATCAGTTGACAATGAAATAAAACAGGAGAGCGCAACAGATTCAGCAGCTGTAACTTCCGATACAGAAATCATCGATAAAGTTGTGTCTGTAATTGATATGCCTGACCAGATCATCACAAAAGTCTTTCAGGGAGAAATACTCGATCTCAAAGACTTCGTTTTATTCAAATAAACTCAATGATACCTTTCTGTATCCACCCTTCTCGCCCATCAGATATAGAAATTCTTATCCAATCTCCCCGCTCCTCTTTAAGTTTCATCTTTGCTCCCTCATAAACGCTGAATAAGACCTCGCTCTCTATTACTGGAGCGCTCAATACTTCTATAGTCTCATCTACGACAACTCCTTTTGGATGGTTCTTCTCATATGAGTTTAGTGCAAATAAAAGAACGAGGAATATCATGAATAAAGCAAGGCTGCCATATACTGACCCTCTTAAGTTCTCCCTCAATGAAGGAAAGATAAGGTATAGGTGGATCACAATAATGAATGCAGTAAAAAATATGATTTCCAAAATACCCAGAATCCTCTGTGTAATAAAGGAAGAGAGCGAGGATAATGCCTTAAAAAGACCCTCATTATAAAGAGGAACGATTTTTTCTTTCATATTGTTTTGTAGGAATCTCAGGTTATTTCTCACATCTCGGTCAAACGGATTGAGCAAAAGAGCCCTCTCATAGTAGAGACGAGCATATCCGGTTTCCCCCAGTTTGAAATATGCATTGGCTGTATTGTAATAGAGAGAGTGGTTATTTATATCTCTTTCAATCAGCTGAAGATAGAGACTGAGAGCCTGAGCATACTCTCCGGCTGCATACTGGCTGTTAGCTTCGCTGTAAAGTTTAACGTGATCTGTTCCCGCACAGATTCCAGCGGCAGTAACTACTGTTAATACTAAAAAAATTATAATTCCAATAAGAAATAGTCTTCTCATTTTCTCTCCATACTATCGATTACCGATATGGATTGCTCATACAATTCCCGGATGATATGTTCATCGTCGATACCAGTCGATGAAAACTTATACTGTATGCACCGTTCAATGATACTCGCAATCTGTTCTTTATCAGAACCTTTTGCAGAAAATTTTTCTTCAGAAAAAATTTCTGCAAGAATGGTACGAATGTTCTTTATGGTGATATCTTGAGGGGTTTTTCCACATTTATGGGCAATATAGGTGGTAATACCCGTATAAATATGATCAATCGCATTACTGAATTCGTTCTCTTCAATCCGGCTTTTGGCTTCATTTAAAATCTGCATAGCAGTATTTCTAGCCTTAACCTTTTTATAAGCCACTGCATCCCTCTTCAAATTCTCTCTCTTCGATTTAAGAATAAAGAAAAATCCGATCCATCCCAGGAGAAGAACGTGATATAGATAGTATAATGGCTCTTTTAGGAAGGACTGACTCCTGCTCATCAATCTCTTAATATCGCCCTTTATAAAACTGAAACTCCCCCTACCTGTACTTCTCTGCTGTTTTTTAATTATTGGTTCTTCTGCAATGCTTTTCCCAGTTATCGACATTCGATAGGGATCAGGAGATACATAGATATAACGTTTCGAAACTGTATCGAAGTACAAAATATCATTGGTATCCACAAACAATGTCCCGTTCTCCTCAGGAATAATTGTGTATTCAAACTTCTTGATTAAGTAAAGCTTATCCTCCTCCTCTACCATATCCGTCTTTGTATCAGAGAGATAGGCGCGACCTCTCTTTGAAAGATATATTTCGGGGGTTCTTATTGCACCGATGTTTCCTGTACTTTTTAGTACGAGGTAACAGGCTGTTGCCTCCCCAACCTCAAGGCTTCTGTCTCGTCCGGTAAGATTAAAAGAAAGCTCTCCAACCACTCCTGTAAAATCTTTTTCCTTCTCAGGTAATGGGTTTGCTTTAATTATTACATCATTACTCCTTACCTGAAAACTGTAAGGCCTTCCAAAAAAACCGTAGGGATCATCACTTTTCAAAATTACAGTAGTATCAAGAACAAGAGGTTTCAGGTCATAGATTCCGGGACGAAGAGGAAAGAGTGCAACTTTTTTTAAAAGAGTGGTATTGTATTCCTGCCCATTGTAGGTATCCCGCCGGTTTTCGAGCTTCGTAGCATTGTATATATCCTCTTTATAGAAACCTGAAAACTCAGGAGCTTGTTTGAGAGCAATCGTATCAATATCCAGTCTTGAATATAGTATATAGGTTAGAAGTATCTGCTGTCCCTCATAGATCTCAGATTCTGCCGGTTCTACCAGGATGAAGATGTCTGTCTTCAGCTGCTCGATATCCAGCGGTGTGCCATCATCAAGCATGTACACGTCAGCTTCATCTGCAACATGCCCATCAACTACTTTCACAGTAACAGGCTCTGTGCTATAGGTTTCTCCTTTATATTGAATAATAATTGGATCTATTACAAAGGTTCCCTTTTTTAATGGCTTCAAAATATACTTAATTCTCAGCTCTCTGCTGCGTGTTGTTTTTCCATTCAGAATCGATACACTTGTCCTTGTACTCGAAGACTCATTTACCACACTGAAGGCGTCGAGCTTGGGTAGTGTAGGTTTTGATATGGATTTCACGTTTTCGGTGTTTACCGTGACGGTGAGGGTAAGCATATCCAGCAGTCCTATCTCTGAATGATCCACATTCGCCTCAAGATTTACTATTCTTTCTTCAGAGTACAGTGCTCCCACACACATGAAATAAAATACCATGCCAATAAATATAGGTATTAGTATTGTTCTACCAGTCTTTATCAGTCTGAACACCGCTCGTCCTTTTCTCAATGATATTATTTAAAATTTCTATCTGCTCTTTATTAACTGATCTCAAAAGCCTCTCGGCTTCCTCTCTACTCAATTCTGTTTGTTCTTCTTCTCCTCTACCAGCACTCTCTTCGGTTTTCAAATCCTCCTTGGGCTCTCCACTCCCTTCTTCACTTTTTTTGTCCGATGTCCGAACCCCTTTCTCAGACGCCCCATCGCCACTCGCTCCGCTTTTTTTCTCATCTTCTATCTTTTGTTGCTCCTTGAGCCTTTTCAATGCAAGCTCCAAATTGTATTTCATATTGAGATCTGCCGGAAATAGCTCAAGCCCCTTTATATAACTTTCTATTGCCTTTTCATAGTCGCCTGACTGTAAGTAGCTGGTTCCGAGATTGTAATAGATATCTGCCTGCTTGTTCTTTTTCTTAGTAAGTTCAAGCGCTGCTTCGAAAGAATCGACCGATGAGTTGTATTCTTCTTTTTTATAATAAGCACTACCAATATTGAATACAGGCTCAAGTGCTTTTTGATTCTTTGCTTTTCCCTCGATATAATGTTTCAATGCTTCACTATAGAGTTCATTTCTGTAGTAGCGATTTCCTTTATTTATGAGTCGCGAATATGGGTCTGCAAATGCAGCCATACCCATGAAAAATGAAGCTGCGATCCATAAGCATACAATAATTCTTTTAACTATTTTCATGGTTCTAGTTTCGTGCCCCTGACAGATGTATATATGTAAAAAAGTAGAAACAGAATGCCAATACCGAGGGGGATCTGGAATCTATCCTCCCATACGGTAAATCTCTTTACCTCGAGATCTCGTTTTTTCATATTCGCTACTTCTACAAGAATCTTTTTCGTCTCAATTACCCTTGCTCCGGCTTCATAGTAGCGCCCGCCGGTTTGCTGTGAGATTCTCTGTAAAATATCATCCCTAAGTCTCGAAATAACAACCTTTCCCGTTTTATCCTTTTTATACCCAACCCTGTTCCCGGTTTCATCATACAGAGGTATTGGGGCTCCCTCTTTTGTACCAATGCCTACACTGAAAACCTTAATACCTCTTCTCTTGAGTTCTTTTATCACCTTTCCTGGATCACCCGTTGTGTTCTCGCCATCTGTGAGGAGCACAAGAAGTGCATACTTATCCTCTTCGCTTTTTAACGTTTGGAGAGATGTTTCAAGCGGTGCGCTCAAAGAAGTACCGCTTGTTCCCACAACCTCTGAATTAAGCGACTTGATGAATGTGCTTGCAGCATCATAGTCATGTGTGAGCGGGCATTGAACATAGGCATCTCCGGCAAATAGGATGAGACCAACCCGGTCGCCTTCAAGTGAACTTACAATTTCCAGCGCATCTAGCTTTGCTCTCTCTAAACGATTCGGCTCTATATCTTCTGTTGTCATGCTTTGAGAGAGGTCTATTGCAATATACATATCTGATCCTGTAATGCTTACTTGCTCAAGTCTCGTACCAGCCTGCGGTCTTGCAAGCGTTAAGAGAAAAAGAAGCACTGCAGCACTCGCAATGATACCTTGAGCCTTAAGATTCCCCCTCAATCCTTTGCGCGAGAATCGTTCCAACACAGCTGTATCACCGTAACGATTCAGTGTTTTCATTCTTCTCATGTGACTGACTAAAAAAATGATATAAATAACAGGAACAATCACCAGATAGTATAAATTCTGTGGTTCATAAAAACGCATTTTCCATTCTCAAAATTAATTTATACAATGCCCTAGGAATGAATAACGCTAGCTATTTATTCCTAGGGAATAATCCTCAGAAAAAGCCTTTGAAGCACAAGATGGATACAGAGCAGAAAAATCCCAATACTCAATGGAAAGACAAACCACTCCCTGACCCGTCTGAACTGCTGGATCTCTATCTTGCTCCTCTCGAGTGTATCAATCTCTCTGTAGATCTCTTCAAGCTTCTTGGTATCAGTTGCCCTAAAATACCTCCCTTTAGTAATCCTAGCAATACTCTGCAGCCCCTCCTCATC
The DNA here is from genome assembly GCA_020342115.1 of Spirochaetota bacterium. Classification (GTDB taxonomy): domain Bacteria; phylum Spirochaetota; class B62-G9; order B62-G9; family DRHN01. The sequence continues at coordinate 2,532,530 of CP070841.1, read as the reverse complement.
AATCTGGACTGGTACAGTAACATATCGTTTCCCCAAAACTGGATCATCAATTGGGAAGGGAGCATTCTTTGAGCTCCCAACACCTATGGTATACACCTTAATACCCAGGGCTTTTGTCGCATACGCTGCTGTCACTGGATCAACCTCGCCTGCATTATTTATCCCATCCGTCAGGAGAATGAGTACCTTGCTTTTTTCCTTACCTTCGGACAGCCTTTTAGATCCTTCAATTATAGCGTTCCCGATCGCAGTGCCATCCTGAATCATACCGGTTTCGATAGTGTCTATGAAGTTGTACAGCATCGTATAATCGATTGTCAGAGGGCTGTGCGTAATCGCTTTTCTCGAGAATACCACGAGTCCGATTTTATCATTTTTCCTTCCTCTGATGAACTCTTTGGCTACACTTTTTGCAGCACCGAGTCTGTTAGGTTTGAAGTCCTCCGCTTTCATGCTCGATGATATATCTACAGCAAGAACTATATCGATCCCCTCTGTGATCAATTTCTCCTCTATATATCCCCTCTGTGGTCTCGCAAGTGAAAGTATGAAACATCCAAATGAGAGCAACAGTATTACTTTTGAAAAAAGCAAAAGCCATATGCGAAAGGTTCTTCTCCTGGGAAAATAGCTAAAGATTGCCGTCCCGAAACTGCCTGACCGTTCTCTCGATCGCAAATAGTAATAAATCAGAGGGATCAGGACGAGCCCCCAGAGTATATGAGGATTTCTGAACTCCATATCCTGCTACCCTTAACCTCCTTCCTTTTCATTTACCCTGGTATTCACTCCATGAACGATCCCGATGGACTCATTTATATCCTGCTCTACATTATCCCTTTCAGGGGTTTCCTTTGCAAACTTTACTAAATCGCTTCTGCCGAGCAGAGCAGTACAACGGCTCGTGAAATGCTGAGAGGGAATAAATTTCAACAGCTTCTTCTTCAATACCCTCTTGATCTCACGTGTTGTCATTTGCGGAGCGTTTATAGAAAAAAGCTTTCCAATAAAATACCGAAGAATGCCGGAAATTTCTGTGTATACCTGCTTTGCATTCATCGCATTCTTTACAAATTGCTGTTTCACTTTTTCAAGTTCTTCTATCGAGTATCTGTAAGGGTCTATACCTTCCTCCACTACAGGACGCATAGTCACAGACACTTTACGAAGCCTCTTCCTCAACAATCTGTATACAAAATATGAGAGACTTGCTATTAGAAGGATTGTGCTGACTACGATAATGATGAAAAACGGCCTCACTCTTGGACGATAAGGAGGAATAATATCCTTGGGTTTCAACTCATCTGTATCTTTAGGGAGAATTGAGAGAATCTGAACTTTGAGCGGCTGAGTTTCATATACCATATCCCCGATTTTTACAGAAAGAGGCTGAAAGATAAACATCCCGGTGTTATATATTGCCATGCGGTAAATCACCAATGTCTTATTGATACCCCTTTTGATCTTGGTACTCTTTGTCGTATAGTCCCGGAGGATGAATGGTGAGAAAAGTTTTCTATCTTCCGGGAAAACAAGTGTATTGTTTCTCTTGGAAATTATTGTGAGAGCAACATCTATAGGGTCTCCAATGGTAATCGGGCCTTCATTGAGAATAGATACAGAAACAGATGGTACTTCGAATTCAACAGCTTCTCTTTCACTGCATCCAACAAACAGAAGCAGAAAAAGCATTACTGTTAAAACACAATGAAAATATTTCATGGATTACCCCATACTATAATCTACGTGCCCGACGCTGGAAGAACTCAAAGAGGGGATTTATATAAGGCTTATCTATCGAAACCTCAATATAGTCGATTCCCTGGGATATGAAGAGTTTCTTAGCTCGCAGTCTTCCAGCAAGAATCCTTCTTTTGTACTCCTCCCTTGTTTTACTATCTGAGAGATCGATGTGGTAATGTCCCCCTCCCTCTATATCATGCATTGAGATTATTCCTCCTGTTTCGGCAATATTCAGCTCGAAAGGATCGGTAAACATGATAGGAATGACATCATGCCGTTTGGTCATGAGTCTGAACGATTTTTCGTAGTCACTATCAAAGAAATCGGAAAGTACGATAACGATGCTCTTGCGTTTCGGTACCGTGTTTGCAAAATCAAATGCTGTCTTGAGATTTGTCTTTAAACTTGAAGACTTATAATACACAAGTTCTCGTAAAACCCGCAGGGCATGCGTTCTGTCCTTTTTTGGAGGAATATAGTTTTCTATGCTATCGGAAAAGAGCACTGCTCCCACCTGGTCATTGTTTTCAACCGCTGAAAATGCAAAGAGGGCTGCAATCTCTATCATGCAGTCACGTTTTGTTGGCATTTGAGAACCAAAAAGAGTGGATGAGCTTATATCAAAGAGGATCAGTACTGTCAGCTCACGTTCTTCCTCATATACCTTAACAAACGGCTTCCCGAATCGTGCAGTCACATTCCAGTCAATTATCCTTACGTCATCACCATAGGCATATTCCCTCACTTCACTAAACTCAATCCCTCTTCCCTTGAAAATAGAATGATACTCCCCTGAGAACATCTCATCAACGAGTAGCTTTGTTTTAATATCAAGCCGCTTTATTTTCTTAATCAGTTCTTTTGGGATCATTAGAACCTCAATAATGAAGCAAAGCCACCTTTATGGCTTTACCAAGAATTCGTCTTTGCTACAAATGTTTCGAAGCCACTTATATGGCTATTCCACATTAGATACTGAATGCTGAGTTTCCTGTGTCTTATACAGGAAATTACTTCAATCAAGAATGTGGAGAAGCCACCCTTGTGGCTTCTCCTTAAATGTTGCTCCGCAACATTTAAGGGACCTCAACCCCAGAGAAAATCTTCTCAATCACATCCTCAGTTGTTATATCCTCTGCCTGAGCCTCATAGGTAAGGATTAGTCTATGTCTCAATATATCGTACCCTATATCCCGAATGTCATCGGGTATAACATAGCCCCTGCCATTCAAGAAGGCATTTGCCTTTGATCCAAGCTTCAGATAGAGTGATGCACGAGGGCTCGCACCATATGCAATGAGATCCTTGATATCGATAAGCTCATACTCATCAGGTTTCCTCGATGAAGTTACAATATCCACAATGTATTGCTCTATCTTCTCATCCATATATATAAGATGTACAACACTCCTCAACCTCTCAATATCGGACTTCTTTATAACTGCAGAAGCCTCGGGCACTTTTCCCGATCCATGAATATTAAGAATGCTTAACTCTTCGTCCTTTGATGGATAATCCAGCTTGAGTTTCATCATGAATCGATCAACCTGGGCTTCCGGAAGCGGGTATGTTCCATACTGCTCGATAGGATTCTGTGTTGCTATCACAAGAAACGTACTGTCAAGTTTGAAGGTCTCCTCTCCAATGGTCACTTGACGCTCCTGCATCGCTTCGAGCAATGCACTCTGTGTTTTGGCCGGAGCTCTATTGATCTCATCAGCAAGTATAAAAGATGAAAAAATCGGGCCCTTTTTTACCTGAAAATCATGAGTCCTTTGATTGTACACCATTGTCCCTATAAGGTCTGCCGGAAGCATGTCGGGAGTGAACTGTATTCTTTTAAACCCAATGTTCAATGCATGTGCAAATGTACTCACTGTGAGGGTTTTAGCGAGACCAGGAACACCCTCTATAAGCAGATGCCCGTTTGATATGAGACCTATCATTATCTTCTCTATCATGTCATCCTGTCCTACTATTACCTTTCCCACCTCTTCTTTTAATTTCATTAGTATCTTGCTCTCCCTGTTAATGCGTTCCTGCACCTCCTGAATCTGTTTGTCCATCTCCTGCTCCCTGTAATGATTTTGATATAAAATACACACCCAGAAAAGCATGGTCAACAGCATGTCACTGAAGATGTATAAGTTTGGGTGGCATTTACAAAACGAAGGATAATCCTTGCTTTCCAATCAACAGGTCCCCATCGTAGCAGGATTTTGCTTCATGGAAAGTTACACTCCTGTCATACTCAGGCCAAATATGAGAGAGAACGAGCTTCTTTATATCTGCACCTTGTGCAAGCTTTGCAGCAGTCTGAGCTGTCATATGGCCCATTTCCTCCATAGACCTGTCTATATTCTGAAGAGTAGCTTCAGCAATTAAGAGATCAGATCGCCGAGAGAATGAAACCAGCTTATCAAAATACTTTGTATCAGCTGTATATACAACACTACTCCCGTTATATTCGAACCTCATTGCATAACACTGGACAGGATGCTCTGTACGAAGGAAACTCACCTTAAGTTCATTCAGATTTACTGTAAGTCCATCTTTAATCTCCTCTATGAGGAACTCGTTTTTGATAGCCCCTCTTATAAACGAGTAAGTTTGCTTTGGGCTCCTAGGCATATAAATGGGCAGTGGATTTTCCCTCAAACCATCTCTCTGAGTCACATATATTGCATATCGCAAGGTATATATATCCGAGCAATGATCAGCATGCAGATGGCTCAATAAGATGCAATGGATATCCTTATAATGGATATGTTTCTGCAGTACACTGAATGATCCTGAGCCGGTATCGATGACATAATTCTTACCACCAGCTCTTATAAGATAGGATGAACAACACTCATCCTTTGCAGAGAATGCTGCAGACGTACCAAGGATGATGACTCGCATAACTCCTCCCGAAAATCACAGTTCAATGGTATAGGATACAGCCTTGATGTCTCTATAAGGATACTTCTTTACAGTAACCCGTACGATTTTGACCTGATATTGCTCTTTAATATGCTCAGCAATTTGACGCGCAACAGTTTCAATCAAATTGTGAGTACTGTTTCTTAAAAGTGTTTTTACATCTTGTCTCACACTCGAGTAATTCACCGTACTAGCAATGTTATCGTTGATTCTGTTTGGTTCAATCGTTGGATAGAGTTCGATACTGATACTTATCTTCTGTCGATGTTTCTTCTCTGTTTCCGTAACCCCGACATTTAACCTTACTGTGATTTCCTCGAGAACTATCTTGTGCATACAGTCTCCTCTGCTATTTCACTTACTGCAGTATTCACTATCTGATAATAAAATGCAACTGGTAGTAAAAAAATATTGCATTAAAATCTTTTTTCTATTATTCTAAAAATAGATAACAGGGGGGGATTAATGAACATAAAAGTTTCAGAATCCGATGGAAAACTCACTGTAAAAGTTAAGGGCGATATTTATATTGATCAGGCTAATGAGCTTCTGGTTACATTTAACGACATAATCAAAAAAAATCCCAAAGAAGTGATTCTAGATCTCAAAGAGCTGCAATCAATCACGAGCTCAGGAATAGGAAAGATTGTCCTCCTCTACAAGGAACTTCAAAAGAAGAACGGAACGGTAAAAATCATCGGTGTAAATAGTACTATCATGCAAATCTTCAAAATTGTGAAACTTGATAGGCTCGTTAAAATAGAAACAGGCTAGAAATTATTTTACTATTTTTTTAACCATATTATAGTAGGTCTTATACATTCATTCCAGGAATTAGAAATGTTATGGAAAAATGGCCGAAGGTATGACATTACAGATGTACTGAAGAAATGGGATTACGATCTTCGGCAGGAAATGATGGTAAGGCGTATTATAGGGAAAGACGGAATGCCGAAGATACAGATGCGTCTTGACCTTGGAATACTCCAGATGGAAGAGAAAGGGAGACCTGATGGGAAGAGACCCCATGGGAAGGAGTCATTACTCAACTACTATGAGGGCATAGCTTCATGGATGAAGAAAAAGTATGGGGTAACATCAGATTTTTCTCTTGATAAGGACGATTGCTATGCTCTTCAACAGGAGGGCATCCAGTACTACTACCGGTACCTATGTTTTTTCCAGCTCGCAGATTTCAAAAAAGCAGAGAGGGACACATCAAGAAACCTGAGGTTGTTTGATTTCGTAAAAAAGTATGCAGCAGATGAAAAGTATATCGACGACTTTGAGCAGTATAGGCCTTACGTAATCATGATGAATACACGGGCCAAGGTTCTTGGCGCACTTAAAGCGAAGGATGCCACTCGCGCAGTTGATGAGATAAATCATGGAATTCACAAAATAGAAAACGCATATGGCCAGAAGGGAACAAAATCTGAACATGGCTCAGAGATCAATTTTCTTAAAAACTGGGCTGATGAGATAGTAAAAAGCTACACTCCCACAAAAAAACAAAAGCTTGTCGAAGAGCTTAAGACTGCCCTCGAGAATGAGGAATATGAGAAAGCTGCAAAAATAAGAGACAAGCTGAAAAAAATGCAGTAACTACGTTTTCATATACTGCATGAAAAAAAGCCGTTTCCCTTCATTTCTCAATTTATTTTCATAGAGGCTTACAGGATAATTTTCAGCGTATTCGGAATACTTTCCATTCGAAGATGATTTAAAACCCTTTACATACGTGAACTCTTCTATAATAAAATCTCGATACTCCTCATAATCAGTTGCCAAAGACACCTTCCCTCCATGGACAAGGCATATGAAAAGCATTTGTATAAATTTCCTTGTGAGCAGACGATGCTTATGATGTTTCTTCTTTGGCCATGGATCAGGAAAAAGGATAATAAACTCACGGACCATTTCCCTGTATAGAAAATCCCATACAAATCTCCTCATATCTCCCCGGAAAACCACCAAGTTTTTTATGCTTCTTTTCTCTACCTTACTATAAAATTTTCTTGCTCTTCCAAGCAGTATCTCTGTTCCTATAAAATTCATATCAGGATTCAGGACTGCATACTCAGCGAGAAAATGCCCATTTCCAGATCCAAGCTCAACAACAATAGGGTTCTTATTTCCGAACAGTTTTGCAAAATAGATCAGGGATTCTTCCCTGCTCATAGGCGGGATGACATCTGTCAGATTAAAAAAGGACTCCATATAGGTGGGCGCTTTACCTCTTTCCTATGATCTCTTCCACTACCTCGACTGATGTAATACCCGTTTCTGCGCATATTCCTTAGCCTGATGCATAAAAGCTTGCAGCCTCGTATCAATACCTGTATCTTCCTGACCATCATACGCAATATTTACCCAAGGAATATTATCATAATCCTTTCTTAATGAATTTGAAATCGAGGTAATGAGTGTACCCGGCATACATGTGAAAGGCAGTATATTCACTATCCCGGCTATACCAGTTGATACCTGGCCGGCACTGGTGCCCATTACCAATGCAGGTTCACCATCATAGCTCTTATCCACATAAGCGTTGCATAAACGTAATACGTCATTGATATGGATATCCCTGTACAGATCCACAAAACCGGTAATTTTCCTCACAGTTCTGTGTTCAAGGAAGCGCTGGAACATTAAAAGAATTCTGGACATTACAATTCCCTTTATGTCCCTCTTCCACACACTGTCCCTGAAGTATCGATAGGTAGAATAGTTAAACCACTCACAAATTGGAGCAATCATTGTCTCTGCACCCAACCGCTCAAGCTTTTGCACCACGTAACCGCTGCAGAATGGATTGTCTCTCATGAATATTTCACCTGTGACAGAAATCACAGGCTTTCTTTCTTCTCCTATCACCTCGATATCAGCAAATGCCTTCGCTGCCGTTAAAAGAATATCTTCAAGATCCTTTGCTCCCCCCTCGACGCTTCTTGTTATCTTTGTCAGATACTTCCTGTAACACTCGTTAGACTCTCCTTGGTTTACCTCATAAGGTCTTTTTTCCTGTACGAGCTTTCTGAGAATGTCAACAGCAACGGTTCCCATCCAGGTTGGCACCCAAAAGCTTATTCCTTTACCTCCAGAGAGGTCAGTGTAGACATTGTCGTTGCCAGGAGAGATAATTTTTACATCCGTGAGGCCGATACGATCCAGAATAATCCGCTGAAGCCTGTTGTACTGACCGAATCTGCAAGGTCCATTGTGATCCGGCATGAAAAAGCTTGATCTTTTAGGATCAAATCCAGGCTCCATGGCCTTTTTCAAAAAAGAACCCGTAGTACATATCATTGGAAAGCACTCACGAGAGGATGTGTATTTCCTTCCAAGCTCAAGCGCTTCTCTGTCTTGAGGCGGCAGTACCTCTGCGCTCACACCACAATGTCTCGAACCAGCTGCCAGCATATATGCATGATCACTCATGTATGGCACATAGAGCACCCTCTCTTTTACAGGAGCATGGAAAGAGATATCCAGTTCCTTTGGTACCTTTGTATCCTGCGTTATCCTTCTCCTCTTCTTCCGGTTGCGTAAACTGTCCAGGAAAGCTTCACAGCGTGTGATCATTCCTGCATCCGCACTGTGCTCATCAACTTCGAGCTGAAGATAGGGTTTTGCTTTGAACTCCTCTCTAATGAAGTGGAGTAGAAATGAATCAGGACCGCACCTGAAATTACCGAGAAAAACTGCGTTTAATCTCTGATCCCTTGCTATAATCCTGCTCGCAGCGAGAATCTTCCTCCCGTTTGGCCAGTACATCATTCTGTAGCTATCGTATATATTCTCCTTCTCCCAGGGGAGAAAATCCATTGGGATAGGTAGAACATCAAGATTGATGAGTTTTTGCACCAGGTAAAGGTTTAATTCAGGATCGCTGGTATTATAGGGCCTGCCCACGACTACAACAGCTTCTTTGTCAGGTGGAAGATTAGCAAGCACCTCTTTCCCAAGATTGCGTACCTTTATATCAAAATCATCCTGTGCAGCATCTGCTTTGGCTGTAGCTTCTATAACCTCATGCCTCCCAAGATCGAACTTTTTTTTCATATAAGCTGATATCTCGCGGTTCAATACTTTTCCAAAATAACGGAAGTGAAGAGCAGGTGTTAATAGTCTTTTCTCATCTTCAGATCCCCTTATCCCCGCTTTTATCATATATGGAATTGTCTGGACCCAGGGGCAATTGTAGTAAATTGTCGGATTATCAGCCTCTGCCTTGGAGTTTACCACCGAAGGCAGCCATATATAGTCTACATCCATGTCAAAGAGTTCATATACATGACCGTGCATAACTTCAACAGGAAAACAGGTCTCAGCTTCGATGAGCTCAAGAGACTTTGTGATCAACGAATGAGAGGATGGGGGTGATAGTACGACTCTGAAGCCCAATTCTTCAAAGAATGTACGCCAGAAAGGAAACTGCTGATAGAAGAGCATCAATCCACGAGGAATCCCAATACTTGGTCTGTGGTCGGCTGGAGTCTCCTTGTAACCACCCATAAGAAGCTTCGTTCTCTCCTGAAACAAGTCAGGGATATCCTTACCTCTTCCTTTTCTATCCGGGACTTCGTATTTCTCACACCTGCCGCCATAATATAGCGGTATTGATTCACCCTCTATTCTTACTCTCCTTATCTCACAACGGTTCGAACAGGATGTGCATCCAAACTTATCAACAGCGTATCCCTTCTCTGCGATACTGAACCCTTTGAATCTTGTTTTATCTCTACCCACTACATCTCGAGAAAGCATAGCAGCACCTATCGCACCGGTAACATCATGATGATCCGGAACTACTATTGGTCTGCCTGTAACTTTTTCGAATGCCGCAACAACTGAACGGTTGCTTGCCACTCCTCCCTGAAAGAATATGCGGTCTGCAATACGTTTGTTTCCTACAACTTTTTGAATGTAATTATAAACGATCGAATAGGCCAACCCTGCAACGAGATTCTCCTTTTTTGCACCCTTCTGCTGATGGGCATTCAGATCAGACTCCATGAACACTGTACATCTATCACCTAGCTTTGAGGGAGAAGGTGCATTACACGCCAGGTTACCAAATTCATCTATGATATTCACACCTAGCTTCTCAGCCTGTTCTTCGAGAAACGAACCGGTCCCTGCTGCACAGACTTTGTTCATCTCAAAATCTACAATTACCCCATTATCAATGCTAATAAATTTCGAATCCTGTCCACCTATTTCAAATATGGTATCAACATCTGGATCTATATCAATTGCTGCTGTTGCCTGTGCAGTTATCTCGTTCTGAATGGTGTCAGCACTAACGAAGTCACCTGTGAGATACCTCCCAGAACCAGTTGTTCCGACTCCACATACACTTACACTTTCGCCAACCTCATCATATATTTCTTTTAAACCCTTTTTTATAGCTTCCAGAGGCTTTCCACTTGTTGGCAGGTACCTTCTTGCAATGACCCGATTCATTCTGTCAATGAGCACAACATTGGTGCTCAAAGATCCTACATCAAGGCCAAGCCAGACATCCAGTATTGTATCATGATCTACTGAACGAATATCACTCGTATTCATTTTTTGTGTTGTTGCCCCGAGAGGATTGAGCTGCTCGCAATCAACACTCATATGATTGAGGTAATCATCTATTGGAGCAAGTCCTTTAAATGTATGATCTGGCTCGGGATGATTATCGAATATATGGTAAAGAGCCCCAATAGCACCCATCGATGCATGGTACTCCGGTATGACCAGCTCCTCCTCTTCGAGACCTAAGACTTCTTTGAAAGCCCTTACCATTCCGGTGTTTGCAGCAACGCCACCCTGGAATATCACAGGCCTGGGAAGCTGTTTTCCCCGTGCAAGCTGACTTTTAAAGTTTCTTGCAACAGCAAAACAAAGACCGGCAACTATATCATGCACTGGAGTTGCTATCTGCTGCAGGTGGATCATGTCGCTTTTTGCAAAAACACTACAGCGGCCTGCAATTCTTGGAGGGCTTTTCGATTTAATAGCCAGCTGCCCAAACTCATCCTCAATAGATACTCCAATCCTTCTTGCCTGCTGATCCAGAAAGGAACCCGTCCCTGCTGCACAGATACTGTTCATGGCAAAGTCAACCAGATGTGAGCTGCCGTTTTCGCTCTCCATAAATAAAAGCTTTGAATCTTCTCCTCCCATTTCGATGATCGTTTTTATATGAGGATAGAGATGCGCTACAGCGGTTGACTGTGCTACAATTTCATTTACATAGTACGCTCCAATGAGTTCTGAGGCAAGTGGTCCGCCGGTACCTGTAGTTACAATGAAGGATAGACTTTCGCCACCGTATCGTTTGATAACAGATTGGAGGATATCCCGAAGGAGAGAGAAGGGTTTTCCATGGCAGTAGTCGTAACGGTTATCAATAACGTTCTTATTCTCATTCATGACAACCGTGTTTATGGAAACAGATCCGATATCGAGGCCCAGATACACCTTCATGTATATTTTACTCCCCTTCAAAAAATAGGAACCGTATAATAAAATGTCAAGACTCGAATATCCAGGATAGAATATCCAGGATAGAATATCCAGAGATGCTTGACATCACCTTAGTAAGAACTTAAATTACAATTTCGTTACTAATACCAGAGAGAAATGACCATTGATGAAAAAGATTTTAATGCTCCTGATATTTACTCTGATATCTTCATCTTTGCTAGCGAAAAAAATTGAGATTAATTTCTGGCATGGTCAGGGATTCCACGTAAAACAGATAATCGAAGATATGGTATCAGAATACAATAGCCTGCATCCTGACGTACAGGTTAATGCTGTTTTTCAGGGGCTTTATCAGGATATGGAAGTGAAACTACTCGCAGCTGCAGTTACCCGTCAGCTTCCAGAAGTTGCTCTTGAGCAGCTTGAGTATATTGATCTCTATATTGAAGAAGGTTTGATTGAACCGATCGATTCCTATGTAAAGGAAGAGGACAGCAGTGACATCTTTCAGGTGATGATGGATGCTGTAAAGCGCAATGAGAAAATTTATGCCGTTCCATTCTGCATGAGCACAACGGTGCTCTTCTATAATAAAGATGTATTTAAAAAGGAGGGGCTTGATCCAGACAGGTGTCCTGAAACCTGGGAGGAGATGATCAGAATCGGGCAACATCTTACTCAAGACCTGGACGGTGATGGTACTCCGGATCGATACGCCATTAGTGTCTGGCAGAATGGTCTATATGGATGGGCACCTATACTGTGGGCTAACGATGGAAGGATTTTCACAGATAATGGCAAGCTAAATCTCACCTCCAGAGAGATGGTCAAAACAATAACAATGCTCACCGATCTTGTGTTCAGGTATAAAATTATGCCCAGAAACTGGACAGATTGGGAATCGGGGCAGGCATTCCTGTCTGGAAATCTGGTGATGGGTCCTTTCTCTAGCGCTGGCATATCCTATAGTGAACAGAATTTACCCTGGTCTCTCGGTGTTGCACCAATGCCCACTATAAATGGAAAACATTATACTGTTCTCACCGGATCTGTGCTTGTGAATTTTTCTAAAAGCAATAAAAAGAGGACGGCGGCAAACGACTTCATCTTCTGGCTGGCTAACCGCCAGAATACAATCAAGATGCACAAGGAGGTCGGCTACATTCCTGTAAGAAAGTCAGCATTAAATTCTCTTGATTTACGGTCGTTTCATAAGAAGAATCCAAATTTCAAAATCCCGGTTGACGAGTTGAGATATTCGAGACCCCTGCCTCATCACAAAGAGTACTTCAAGATAAATAAGATGCTCACAGATATGCTTCAGAAGATTATACTTCAGCATACAGACCCTGCAGAGGAGCTTGCACATGCCGAAAAGGAAATCAATGCTGCAATAAAATAGGCAAAAGGTCCACCTATGTCGACCTCGAACTTTACCACTTAACCGTACACTCTTCGAACGATATCTTCAATAATCCCGAGTGCAGCTATTCTGCCCAAATGGAATCCCTCCTCTACTTTTCTGAAGTGAAGAGGTTTTATCTCCCCCTCCAGAGGTTCTATTAGAAAATCAGGGGCTTCGGATTTATCTTCATGATATTTAGCAATGATGGAGAGTGTATTTCGTATTATAGAGGTGAGGGTTGCTCTGGGGACTAATGGCCCTCTCTTTGAAACTCTATTCAGTAGAATCTTAAACAGAAAATTGGCTACTTTCTTTTTATAAATCCTCGAAAGAATAGAGACATCTGAGGAGATGACTATATCTGCTCCCCTCTCTCTCGCTACTTTCACCGGTACATCATCCATGATCCCGCCATCTATGAGAAGCTGCTCACCAATGGAATAGGGATCAAAAAGCCCGGGAAAGGCAGAGGATGCTCTCATGGCAGCTGACAAGCTACCACGGTCAAATATAACTTCTCTCTTTTTCATTAAATCTGCCGCAAGGATTACAACAGGAAGTTTGAGATCCTCTATTTTAATTTTTCCAAGATCCTGGTCAAAAATGCCCTCTTCCTTATCACCATTTAAAAAACTCCTCCATGGCAGTCTAAAATCTCTTAATGACCATAATTTAAACTTTTGTGCAAACTCAAGCATTTGATCTATCGAATACCCATAACCATAATACCCCGCAACAATACTCCCGAAGCTTGCACCAACTACAATATCCACCGGGATTTTATGCTCCTCGAGCACAGAGATTACCCCAACATGTGCAAGACCTCGAGCAGCACCTCCACTAAGGATAAGAGCAACAGTAGATCGTACATTCCGTGGTCCATTTTTCTGCTGCTTTTTTCTACTCAACTGTTACACTCTTGGCAAGATTTCTTGGTTGGTCCACATTGCATCCTCTGGCAACAGCAACGTGGTATGCAAGCAGCTGTAGAGGAATGACATTGATGATTGGAGTAACATAAGGCTTGGATTCCGGAACTTCGATTATTTCATCAGAAACCTCTTTTATCTTGACATCTCCGCTGTTGACAATTGAGAGAACCCATCCACGCCTGGCTTTAATCTCTGAGATGTTGCTCATGATTTTCTCATAGGTAATGTCCTTTGTAGCAATAGCAATCACCGGCATGTTTTCATCGATAAGCGCGATTGGACCATGCTTCATCTCTGCAGCTGGATATCCCTCAGCATGTATATATGATATCTCCTTGAGCTTAAGAGCACCTTCTAACGCGACAGGGAAGTTATACCCCCTGCCAAGATAGAGGGCATTGTTGTGTGCAGCGAGTCTGAGTCCAATCTCCTTTATCTTATCATCATTCTTGAGTACTTTTTCTATGACAGATGGAATACTCTCTATTTCTTTCACGATGGCTCTGCCCTCCTCTTTTGATAGGCTTCTCATCCGCCCAAGCATAAGTGCGACCATGAGCAGGACCAAGACTTGAGAAGTGAAGGCTTTTGTAGATGCTACACCAATCTCAGGTCCTGCATGAATATATACCCCGGCATCACACTCTCTGGCAATTGTGCTCCCAACAACATTGCATATCCCGAGGACAGTTCCTCCTTTTTGCTTTGCTTCTCTAAGGGCTCCAAGCGTATCTGCAGTTTCTCCTGATTGGCTGATGACAAAGACAATGTCATCTTTTCGAACAACCGGATTTCGATAACGAAATTCAGAAGCATACTCCACTTCGCAGGGAATGCCGGCAAGCTCCTCAATAAGATACTCTCCGATAAGCGCTGCGTGCCATGATGTTCCACATGATGTAAGTATGATTCGGGATGTATTCTTTAATTTGTTCATATATCCAAGAAGACCATCTAGTCGAGCTGTCCCCTGATTCGGGTTGAGACGGCCCCTTATGGCATTCTGAAGAGAACTTCTTTGTTCATGGATCTCCTTGAGCATGAAATGAGGGTGTCCACCCTTTTCAATCATTTCAATATCCCAGGTAATTTGCTGTATTTTTTTTGATACTTTCTCCTTATTCGCCATTTTTACTAAAAATCCATCTCTTCTGACCTCTGCAATCTCACCATCATCTAGGTATATGATATCCTTTGTATGTTTCACCACAGCGGCTACATCGGAGGCTATGATAAACTCCCCATCTCCCTTCCCAATGAGCAGTGGGCTGCCTTTTCGTGCCGCATACATTCTATCAGGTTCATTCTTCGAGATTATGACAAGCCCGTAGGTTCCTTCGATTTCTGAAAGAGTCATACAGATTGAGTCAAAAAGACTCCCATTATGATTCTCCTCAAATAGGTGTACAATGACCTCGGTATCTGTATCACTCGTAAAACAATGTCCCTTGCCTTCCAGATATGCTTTAAGAGTCTTATAATTTTCGATGATTCCGTTATGAACAATTGCAATCTCATTTTTACAGTCAGTGTGCGGATGTGCATTTGTATTATTAGGCACACCATGTGTTGCCCATCGTGTATGTGCAACTCCTAACGTTCCAGCATACTCTTTATTAGCTATTAATTTTTCCAGCTCTACGACCTTACCCCTTGTCTTCTCAATAACGATACTGCCATTCTCAACCAGTGCAATTCCAGCAGAGTCATATCCCCTATACTCAAGACGCTTCAATCCATCGACTAAAATTGGAACTGCACAACCCTTTCCGATATAACCAACTATTCCACACATACTAACTCCTTTCATCAGAATTATATCTCATCTCTCGATGAAAACAACTTTCTTTTCATTCTCGGATCTACAGTGGATAAAAAAAGAAAATGCCACCTCAAGACACTATGACTTTTATAAAAATCTTATTCTGTAAGTATCCATTTTTCAGTGAGGAAGGTGGTGCTATAATATCCGTGAGAATTGTGAATTCGGGAAAAACTTCTTTTACGCTCCCTCATCCCGGGATGGACCAACGTCTCCAAGTGTGGTTACTTTCCCCTCTTCTGGTTGTTCATCTTCCTCTACAATATTCTGTTTTATAAGCCCTCTTGTGAGAAATGCCGCTCCAACGACCAGAAAGATGACTCCCACCACTAAACCAAACTGATATCTCACCGAATAAAAACCCCATATAAAAAGAGCTATCCCTATCATGATTGTAGAAAGAAAAAGGGCGCTCTTTCTTCCTTTTCCGTAAAAGTAGACTGAAAGAAAACCCATACCGATTGCGAATAAAAAACCTGGCCAGACAACATCTATGTGTTCAAATGAGGTAAATGTGAGAATGTAAAGAGGTATACTGCTGATTGCAAGAAAGGTGGCTAAAAAAAGGAGCGATAATCGTTCGTGCTTTCGCTTGGTTGAAAAATAGAAAAAGTAAAAAAATACACCAACCAGAAGAACCAAAGAGGGCCAAAGCTTGCCAAAGCTTCCCTCGACCTTTTTTAGATTGAAGTATAATATAGCAATACTAACGATGAGAAGAACGATTCCGAGAATCTGCTGTTTTGTCTTTCTTTTCATAAAAATTCCTCCAGCTTTATAAAGTCTTTTCTATTGTCATGCCCTTTTTCTCTTTCACCTCTTCCCTTGATACATTGATAGAAACATAGTGACTTAAAAGTTTTAAAAAGAGGTAGATATCTTTATATGATTGTAAAAGCTCTTCAACAAACTGACGGTTACTCCCTGCTCTGATCTTCTTAAGATTAGCGATGATAACAGGTGTCTTCTTCTTATAATCTTCGAGTATATTCCGTAGACAGTAGGCCATTTCTCTAAAGCTTACAATCTGCTCATCTATAATGAGTTTTGCCCTCTTATTCGTTTCATTAATTATACTACCCAGCATTTCTCGGGCTCCTTTTTCCTTCTCTATATTGTCCAGGAGCCTCTTGATCCTCCTCCCCCTGTTTTCCCCGATATCTAGATCACTATTAAATGCTTCTATCACGTCTAAACTGCTGCGCAGGGCGTAGTAGGTATTTGAGAGATCATTCAGTGTACTTTTGTTGATAAAGATTCCGCCTACTATAAGTTCATTAATGACATTTTCGATTGATGGCTTATGCTTCTCTTTGATGAAAACCCTCAGGAAATTGAGAGGCTCAACCCATTTGTAAAGGGGAAGGTTGAGACTACGGAAGGATTCATTATTTACCTCCTGGTAGTTCTTTATAGTGCTGGTGATTTCTCCCGTAAAGAGTTTTTCTACAATAGAACCAACCTCTTCCTCTCTGTACTTACCCTTAATAGTTGATAACAGTTTGGTTACTTCTGCCTTCCTTTTTTGAGAATAACCCTGATAGATGTCTATCTGTGTCCGTCGTTCTGTTGCAACTGGGGATAAACTCTTATTTATTGCTCTGATAATGAGAGAGATGTAATCGTTAGTCTGAACTCTTAATATTAAGTTTTTAAGCTTTGAGAATCCTGACTTGCTAATCGTCTCAACACCATGGATTTTATTGACTATATCCATGCCAAGGTCGAGGTTTTCATCTACATCAAACCTGAAAAGAGCCCTGTGTACCTTTATGAGGTCATCTTTTAAGAGTGAACCCTCAGCTGAGGAGAAGGAGGGCTTTTTTATAAAATTTGCTTCCTCGAGCCTTGTATCAAATTCACGCAAAAAAGGATAGAAATCAAAATGCACAAAGCGAGCGAAGCCCACTAAATTTGTATAGATCGAATTAATTTTGACTATCTTCTCTCTATCGAACTGTTCAAAATAATCATCCGACATTTTTTCAATCAAAGATGTGGCCTTTTTCATACCATGTTTAACTGCAAGCGTTTTAATATAATCCTGTGAAAGTTTCTCTTGAAGCTCGAGTGCCTTATCGGTATGAAATGAAACTATAAACTTTTCATTAAAAGATGGCATAAACCTCTTCTGTGAGTCATCAAGCTGCAGGTACTTTTTCAGTGGATAAGAAAGACGGTAAATTTCATAGATGAGCTTTGCAATTGGTGGTGAAATCGTATCGTGCTTTATTTTATATATATCGATTCTCTGTGCACTAAGCTCTTTTTTAAGAATTCTGAGGCACCTCTTTTCCTGAGCCCCTTCTTTCCCAAACAGCCTGCTAAATAGCCCTTTGCCCTCAATCTTTTTCTTTTTGGATGCTTTCATGAAATAACAATCCTGTATAGTACCCGATGTCTAAAATACATATTCTTTTATAACATAAGTTTTCCCATTATATTTTATGCCACATTTTGAAAAAAATCACACAAATTCGACATCTCGAATTAGTTCTTGGTGTATTATTCAAATGAATCATAGCTAATCAGATAATGCTTGTAATTCATTGTATTATTAGTAAATAATCTTGCCACCAAGAACTAATTATTTAACTCAATCTTCACCCAAAGCTCCTTTATAACAAAGAATGTATATTCTTTATGTTTTCTTCCTCTCAGTGGAACACCGAAGATGTCACCGTGTTTCAGGTTTACAGGTATATCAACCATGACTGGAACCGCCTTCATTATATACCCCCTGCCTGAGCAGAGCGAGCATGGAGTCCTGTCTCCTCTACAAAGCGGACAGATAACATGAGCGGGAACATCAAGCTCTACAGAAACAGCAGATTTTATCTCATCGGGTGTCAGATGCACGCAGACGTCGTATCCCTTCAGACTCCCTTCAGCTCTCCTGCGCTTCCCTTTTCCAGGATAATAAGTTCGGATCTTTGCAATGTCTTGTAGAGAGACGGCATAAGTGACCCTCCTCTTTGGTATCACTGTTCGTATATTTCTCTTTTTCCCAATCCTCCTGTCATCACTCTTTGTATTTTGATCCTCTATGAGTGTTTTATATGCTCTCAATATCTGTAGAAACTGTTTGTGATCATTGGAGATATCTGGGTGAAATTTTTTAGCAAGTCTGTAGAAAGCCCTTCTTATCTCTTCTTTAGGCGCTCCTTCTTCCAAATTTAATATTTCGTAATAGTTCTTCATGTATCTTCACTACTCCCACTCTATTGTAGATGGTGGTTTTGATGAAATATCATAAACAACTCTATTTATCCCCTTAACCTCTCCAATTACCCTTGAAGATATCTTCTCTAAAAGATCGGGAGGAAATTTAACCCAGTCTGCAGTCATTCCATCTATTGACTGGACTGCTCTCAGCACGCACACATTCTCATATGTTCTCTCATCACCCATCACCCCTACACTCCTTACCGGGAGAAGAACGGCGAATGCCTGCCATATTTCATTATAGAAGTTGTTCTCTTTTATCTCCTGAGTGACAATAGCATCCGCTTCTTTAAGTATCTCGAGTCTCTCAGGTGTTACCTCATCTATTATTCTTATAGCAAGACCTGGACCGGGGAAAGGATGTCTTGTGAGTATCTCGTTTGGTATTCCCAGTAACTTCCCAAGTTCCCTAACCTCATCCTTGAACAATTCACGGAGCGGCTCTATTAGCTTGAGACGCATACTCTTCGGGAGCCCACCAACATTATGGTGACTCTTGATCGTTGCCGAAGGACCCTTGTGGGGTATAGATTCAATAACATCCGGATAGAGTGTCCCCTGAGCGAGATACTCGATATCACCGAACCTTAAGGCCTCTTCTTCGAATACTCTGATAAACTCTCTTCCAATTACCTTTCTCTTTTGCTCTGGATCCTTTACACCTTTGAGTCGTTTTAAAAACTTACTTGCCGCATCGACATATATAAGGTCGAAGCCGAAACCGTTTTCAAAGGCTCGCAAGACCTCTTTATCCTCGTTTTTTCGCAGCAACCCATTATTTATAAAGACAGCCTTAGTGTTCCTTCCTATGGCCCTTCCCATTAGCGTAGCAACAACGCTCGAATCGACACCACCAGAAAGCGCACATATAACCTTACGTCCTTTCGTAATATCTCTGATACGAGCTATCTCTCCGTCGATAAAAGAACCAATGCTCCAGTCTCTCTTACACTTACAGACCTCAACCAGAAAGTTTCTAAGTATATCCTGACCTCTTTCGGTATGGGTTACCTCCGGATGAAATTGGACCCCGAAGATTGCTTCCGACTCATCCATGATTACCGCAAATGGGCTGGACGCTGTTCTCGCAACGGCTTTGAATCCTCTCGGAAGAACTTCAACCCTGTCTCCATGACTCATCCATACAACTGTTTCCTCTCCCCTTTTAAAACCTCTGAAAAGCGCTTTGGTTTCTACCACCTCCATGACTGCCTTGCCATACTCCCTCTCGCTTGATGGAACAACTCTTCCCCCCAGGATATGCGCAATAAGCTGAAGGCCATAGCATATTCCGAGAATTGGAATTTTCTGTTCGAATATTTCAGAGAAAGGAAGTGGAGCATCTTTTAAAAATACAGACTGAGGTCCACCAGAGAGAATTAAACCTTTTGGTGCCTTCTCCTCTATTCTCTCTCGAGATATGCTGTAGGGAACTATCTCCGAGTATACGCCAAGCTCGCGTACCTTGCGAGCAATAAGCTGGGTGTATTGAGAACCAAAATCGAGTATAATGACCTTTTCAAACAATCTGATGCCTTTTACAATCAAAAATTTTGATAAACAAATTTTTGAATACCAAATAAAAACCTAGTGTTTCATGGGATAATACACACATGGAACGTGCATATGAAAACTTGTATTTTGATCGTTAATTTTTAAGTTTAAATTGTTTTAATCTATTTACGTACTCTATTATAGTATATAGTAGCAGAGGGAAAAATTCACCTACATTTTGATGACAGACCAAAAATCATATTATAGATCATTTTCGAGCTATCTCAAAGAGCTGTTCGGGCAAAGTGTCTACCGGATTTCGATTGATGCGGGATTTACCTGTCCAAATCGTAATGGTACAATTGAGGCTTTTGGGTGCGCCTACTGCTCTCCTCGTGGCTCCTGGAATGATGGGCTTGGCAGACTCTCAATTGATGAACAGGTTGCGCAACAGAAGGAGCTTATCAGGAGGCGATACAAGGCTCACAAGTTCCTTGCCTACTTCCAGGCCTATACAAACACTTATGCCCCTGTTAAAAAGCTGAAAGCCATATACGATTCTGTAGTGCAGGGAGATGATGATTTTGTCGGAATCATAATAGGAACTCGGCCGGACTGTATCGATCGTGAAAAACTAGATCTCATCTCTACATATACTGAAAAGGGGTTGAAGGTATGGATTGAATATGGACTTCAATCTGCAAGGGAGCGCACTTTAAAGCTCATAGAACGAGGGCATGGCACAAAAGTTTTTCAAGATGCGGTGCTGCTCACCCATGGATACGGTATTGGAGTAGGCACTCATGTGATCATTGGTCTGCCTGATGAAACAGAGACCGATGTACATTACACTGCAGACTTCTTAGCCGATCTTCCAGTAGATCTTGTAAAAATTCACAATCTCAATATTGTTGAGAATACAAAAATGGCTGAATGGTACAGGAGTGGAAAGGTTGCCCCCCTTTCACTTGATGATTATGCTAATCTGGTTGTTGAATTTCTCGAAAGGACAGCACCTGAAGTAGCCGTGGCGAGGCTGGTAGCCGAATCAAAAAAAACCTCTCTCATAGAGCCAAGATGGAGCTTAAATAAACCAAGGGCTATACATCGAATAGTTACCTGCTTTAAAGAGAGGCAAAGTTATCAAGGGAAACTTTATAGATAAGGAAGAAACTTGAAGATTCATTGCCTGTACAGGGATTTTTTTCTCTTTTTAAAAATGATGAACCTCGAAAAAGACAAGTGGAAAGCTTACAGAGCACTCTACTACGACAAGCACAGCGAACTTCTCTCTGAGGTGTGGCTGCACTATCAGGGATATACCATGAAAGAGATCAAAAAGCTTGCTCTTCTTATTGAAAAGGCTGACTATGAAGCCGTTGAAAATTTGCTGAAAGTATACGATATTGAGGACAATACAAAGGAGATTATCCTCCGATGTAAAGACCTCCTCCATCATCAAGATCTCTGCAGCATCTACCTGTTTATAGGATTCTCCTCGCCAGAAGCATTTATCCTTAAATACAAAAAGAAATACGTAATCTGTGTGGGACTCGAAAAGTTTAAGTCTTTTCACTCTTATCCTGTCCTCCTATCCTACTGGTTCTGCAACTATGTCTTGAGCATAAGAAACAGTATGTTCAACGGGAAAACATCAGAAAAACTGATCAGGGATGGGATATCGGTCTACTTTTCAAAGCTTGCATATCCGGGGTATAAAGAATGCGACTATCTTTTTTTGAAAGAAGAGGCATACAATTATCTCAAAACACATTCAGATGAAATAATGCAAAAAACAGTAATTAAACCTCCACATGATGCTCTCTATTATGAAGATAACGAACATAACATTTATAATACAGGACCTTTCCTGGGTTACAGTCTTGTTGTGGATTACATCAATCAAACGGGATTCAATAAACTAGATCAGCTACTGGAACATATGAACGATATCCAGGAAACCATGGTAACACAGAATTAGTTTTTTATTGGTACTCGAGAGAAATTATATTATATTAGCATATAAGAATATTTCAATGGGACTCGTGTATGAAAAGAACCGCTTTGCTTCTTCTGGTTATTATCATCTTACTGCCCTTTCTTTCCTATGCAGATGATACTGACTACTTCTCTGCTGTCGGAGTCATAAGAATCGATCCATTAGAAGCTCCTGATTTTACTTTAAAATCACTCGATGAAAATGACACCAGCCTCAGTGATTTCAAAGGGAAGGTGGTCTTCCTCAATTTCTGGGCAACGTGGTGCGGCCCATGCCGAGCGGAGGTAAAAGATATCGATAAACTGTATGAAACACTTAAAGATGAAGATTTTACAGTAATGGCAGTGGATATGCAGGAATCGAAAAAAAGTGTAACATCATTCATGTCAAAGTACGATGTCGATTTTCCAGTCTATCTTGATAAAACAGGCAATGTTACATCGCAATATGGAGTGACTTTCATCCCGACCACCTATATCATAAACCCTGAGGGAATGGTAGTCGGATGGGCTGTTGGTCCCCGCCAATGGGCAAGCATGGAATCTATAAACCTCATGAGAAGCTTGATGTCTGAAAAGTAATCAATTCAATTGTTATCATGTAAAGATTATGGTGAAAACCTCAAAACTAACCGATGCAATTTTTGATGTTGGCGGTGTGCTCTATACACTGGACTATGATCGAATGTTTAAAAACTTCTCTGATTTGTGTGGAAAACCCATTGAGAAGATAAAGGATATCCTGTATAAAGAAAACATCCTCATCGATTTCGAGAAAGGAAGAATTTCGTCGATTGAGTATTATAAAGCAGTTACCCCCGATTTCGAATGTTCTTTAAGTTTCGATGAGTTCAAAAGGATATTCAATTCCTTTCTCATTAAGCGCGATCAGATGTTCGATCTTTTAAAAAAACTAAAAAATCATATCAATATACATATTCTTTCAAACACCAATGAGATTAATGCTGAAACATTGATGCATGACCTTGAAAGTATCCCCTCGAGTATTGTATATTCATTCCAGACAGGCTATAAGAAACCGCAGCATGAGATCTTCAGAATAGCATTAAAAAAAGCTAACTCTGATCCAAAGAAAATTATTTTTTTTGACGATACCGAAGAAAATGTAGATGCTGCTAGAGCGCTGGGAATCAATAGTTACCTATTCCAGAACAAAGAGAGCCTCTTAACCACTCTGGACCTCTTCGGTATTTCCATACACTGAGGTCAATGCACACCGAGAAGTTCAAGCATCTTCTCAATATCTGTAGTTGGAAGCTTGCAGGCATAGCTCTCACAAACATAAGCCGTAAGATTGCCATCAATGCTTTTGAGCCCCTTTGTAAATGGAGAAATAGTATCCAGGGAGGAGACATCCCTGGAGGTGTCCTTAAAAATCACAACCTTATTTGGAAGAAATTCCCTGTATAGAGAACTGATCATATGCTCTGAATCTCTCCCATCTTTATTGCCCACAAGCACCACCTCATAGGCAGGGCCTAATCCGAAATCAAGTGCTGAAAGTAAAACGGTGAATGCTTTTGGGACACGCTTTATGCTCCCGGACACGGTTTTGCCAATTAACATTGCCCTGTTTTCCAGTTCTGTATTGCCTGTCATTCGTGCAAGACGTAGAAGATTCATCATTGCAATGCTATTTCCTGAAGGGATAGCACTGTCATAGAACTCTTTTGTGCGAACCAAAAGCACTTCACCATCATCAGCTGTAAAATAGAATCCACCTCCATCCTTATCCCAGAAATGCAAAATGATGATGTCATTCAGCTCAAGTGCTTCTGTAAGGTAGTATGGATCAAAAGTCGCTTCATAGAGTTCTATCAAACCCCATACCATAAAAGCATAATCATCAATATTCGCCTGAATCAGTGTCTCTCCATCTCTGTAGCGATGTAAGAGTCTTCCATCCTCTGTCTTCATCTTTTGGAGAATAAAACGGGCAGCATCAACTGCAGCTTCAAGGTAGTTTTCATCATGAAACACCTTTGAGGCTTTTGCCAGAGAAGCAATCATCAGGCCGTTCCAATCTGTGAGGATCTTGTCATCCCTGTGAGGATGTACACGTTCTTCCCTGTTGGCAAACAGTATTTCGATCGCTTCATTTAATAATAGATCGACCTGCTCCTCAGAGAGCTCGAGACGAGATGCAATTTCCTTTAAAGACTCTTCTCTATGAAAGATATTTTTACCCGTCTTTCTACTGGTTGCTTCATCTTCAAAATTTCCCTCACCCTCAATGCCAAAGATCTCTACAACCACCTCTGCCTGTTTTTCATCGAGTAGACTTTTAATCTGACTTTCTGTCCAGAGATAGAATTTACCCTCTTCTCCCTCGCTATCAGCATCTTCAGCAGAAAAAAAACCTCCATCGTTTGCCTTCATATCACGGATTACATAATCAAGAATCCGCCGTGCATTCAGTTCATAGACCTTGTTTTTCGTAGCCTGATAAGCTTCAGTGTATGCCATGGAAATCAGCGCTTGATCGTAGAGCATCTTCTCAAAGTGAGGCACCATCCATTCTCTATCAGTCGAATACCTGTGAAAACCGCCACCAATATGATCATTAATCCCCCCATTGCTCATGGCTAAGAGTGTTTTTTCAACCATGTGCAGTGCATGAGTATCTCCTGTTCTCTTCCAGTAACGCAGCAGAAAGACGATATAATGCGGAGTCGGAAACTTCGGAGCCGTCGCAAAGCCTCCGTGTTCCTCATCAAAGCTCTCCTTGAGCTCTTCAAAAGCGCTCGTTAGAATTGATTCATCAAGCATTCCACCACCCGGATGGGTCCCGGCACTTTCCAATGCTTTTGTAACCTTATCTGCAGATTCCAGCAATTCATCTCTTCTTGTTTCCCAAAGAGACTTGATTCTCGGGATCAGATCCATCATTCCCACTATCCCGAACCTTGATTCCTTTGGTATGTATGTCGAAGCATAGAAAGGTTTTTTATCAGGCGTCATGATTATAGTGAGCGGCCACCCTCCTCGCCCTGTAATCATCTGAGCAACTGTCATATACACATTGTCAATATCTGGCCTTTCTTCACGGTCTACCTTTATGGATATAAAAACATCATTCAATAGTGTAGCTACATCCTCGTCTTCAAAGGACTCATGCTCCATGACATGACACCAGTGGCAAGTAGAATATCCTATGGATAGGAAGATCGGCTTATCCAGCTTCTTCGCCATTTCAAACGCCTCATTCCCCCACGGATACCAGTCAACAGGATTATGTGCATGCTGCAGGAGATACGGACTCTTTTCATGTAGGAGTCTGTTTGATTTCATCTCTCCCTCCTGTGCTTCGGTTCGGGATCGTAACCCCCAAAAACCGACAAAAATCGTGATTACTATCAATAAAAACGGTCTTTTCATTGTTTCAATCTATCTCATTATGAAAAATCGTTTCAATTACGTTTTTATTACAAATTAATAATAAATATAATTGTAAATATTGAGACGGAAAGGATATTTACCATATTATACATAAGAAGGCTCCGTTTCTATTAATTGAATTTACGTTATGTTAGTGGAATCAGTAAGTATAGTTCAATAAATCAGTCTTATACTTCACAGTATAAATAATATTTGCTTTTTCAAAGACAAATTTACAGTGGTAGATAGAGGTTAACTTTCATGCTATTTGGGAGGGTATCGTTATCTTTTCAACAACCGTCCCTGATGGTAATATATATTATACACAGTAAGATCAAGTTTGAGTCAACTATTTAGATACTTATAAGGAAATTATAATGGATGATTTCCACATCATTGCGGAATATATCAATCACTCTGAAGCAGAAATGGCAAAAGAGCTGCTTGCATCAAACGGGATTAAATCGGTGATTCATTCAGATGATTGCGGCGGCATTGCAGGAGGGCAAACTTTTATTCGCGGCGTCCGGCTACTGGTATTCAGCAAGGATGTAGAAAAGGCAGGAAAGATATTAAATATAAAACATGATGATTAATTATTACTGGAGTCTTATACCTCGCTCTGTGAGCTCGAAAGGTGAGAGTGAGTTATATCAAGATGATCTATCATCGCCTTCTGTGCTTTATCTGCATCCCTGTTTTTTATAGCGTTGATGATATTTCTGTGAGGTACAAGGCTGTAGAGATGATTTTTTTGTATAGAAAAAGCTTCGATTCGATATTTCTCGAAACCCCTCTCCAATGTATAGTTCAACAGGTTAAAAACTTTATTGTGTGCAGCCTTAACTATAGTTTGGTGAAAAGCTTTATCTGATTCCACCAGGGCAACAATATCATTATCCTCGACCGCCCTTTCAAAGATCTTGTGGATCTGTTCCAATTGCTCGATCTCGGACTGCCTCGCTCTATTCACGGCCAGCTTAACAGCTGCCGTTTCAATTGCTCGCCTCGCTTCCATGTAGTCACTCATCTGCACAAAGTGTCCGGAAAACCATTCTGCTGCATACTCGGAAACATCTTTATCCATTTTTGCTAAAAATATTCCCTGGCCGCGTTTTATTTCCACATAGCCCAGGGCTTGAAGAATGAAAAGCGCTTCTCGCACGATCGACACACCCACGTTGATCTTTTTAGCTAGCTCTTTGTCTTCAGGGAGCCTCTCGCCTTCAGATATATCTCCAGATTCGATGAATTCCTTCAACATTGATACAGCTTTCCCCGTGGCAGCGATCTTTTCAATAGTTTCCATGTAACCTTCCCTGTTTCTGGTTCAACTTTGTTTTTAGTATAATTCCTTATAAACAAATTATTATTCTAATTTTTACACGTCAATAGAAAATAGTTGTAACGGAATGCTAATTTCTAAATTTTTAATCGAATTAGTATACAATTCTCAAATATTTTGTTTAGAGATATGTTACCTTTCAAAATGGTAAAGCTTGATTCCCTGATAATCGTCTATAAACAAAAGGGATCGAACTTCCCTCAGATCCTCGATTAATTCTGAATAATTTTGATAATCTATATTGCGAAGAAGAATCCAGCCCTTTGCAAAACCTCTGGCATTGAGATACTTTATATCAAGTATGACCAAATCCTCGTTTGCTCCGTAGTATTTGTACATAGTCTGAGTTGAGATGCTCCCGAACATCACCTCTCCCGGCTTAAGCTTATCATCAATAAAGGCAATAGAGCTTCGCCAATCCTCCCTTTTGGGAGATATGTAAAAGCTAAAAAGTGCAAATGTAAAAAGTACTATGGTGGCTATAACCAAAGCATTCTTCAGCATCTTCCAATGTAAACTTTTTAATCCCAGACCAAGGAGCAAGTAGTATGCAGGAGAGAGAGTTATAATATAGCGCTTTGGACCCAGCAAGGGCTGCTTAATTACAGAATAGATATACTCGATGACGAGAGGAAGAAAAAACCACAATGTGAGAAGAACAGCGGCATCCTTCTCCTTATACATGTGTTCCGTTTTATTACTAAACTTAAAAAAGTATCTCACAGCAGCCCAGACAATAAGCGCCCCGGAAAAGTATAAGCTAAGATATTCCAGAGCAGTAATAACTGTCTGAGGCATCCATGTCTCTGTTATACTGGGTAAAGGTCTGTATCCAAATCCGTAAAAAATCTCGAGGAATGTTCTAAGTGTTACAGGTGATAGCCATTCGATAAAATCGAGCCCTTCTCTCTTGAGGTAAAAAAATCCCATTGGAAGATACAGAATAACAACAGCCATTAACGAAAGAATAAACTGTAATAGCTTCTCTCTTTTAATAAGTACATAGGCAAGCTGGGCAAATATCAACGGGATAGTAGATGCATTCAAATTGCATGCAACTGCCGTTGAGATCGTATAAAAGATCCACAGCTTTAAGCTGTTCTCACCCATGACTCGTATCAGAAAATAGAAAGAAAGAAGCACAAAAAGGACACAGAAACTGTACATTCTTGCTTCCTGTGCAAAATAGACGTTCAAAGCACTTAAAATGAAAAAAATGGTTGCAATAATGGAAAACTTGATATCACTCAATAAGCACTTTGCAATGAGATAGAAGATATAAATGGAGAGAATAGAAACCAGGTAGGATGGAAGCCTAACCACGATTTCCCCTGTCCCAAAAACCTTTGCTAAAGGATATATGATGGTAAAGTAGAGCGGTGAATGTCCAGCAGCAAGCCTCTCACTTATCATATCGAAGTAGGACATTCTTAGAGAAAGGGCAGTGAGTGTTTCATCATACCACAAGCCCTCTTTGTTAAAGAAGAGGATGCGCACCACGGCACCAAGGGAAAGCAAGGATATTATTATAATGAGTTCTTTTCGTTTTTTAAGAACATCCATCATGTTTTTAACATACCTCTTGTATTCTATACTCCCTATCCCTGTTCATCAAAACCATCTTCTTTTTAAAAACAAGAATAAGGAGTTCTTTTATTGTTGGAAAGAGACGATCCATAACACCATACTTAGATTCACCATGACTTCTCTCTACCCATCGGACATCTATTTCCCCGATCTTTGCTCCTTTTAGATGCAAAAGCACAGGAAGATAGCGGTGGAGGCTTCCTCGGATAACTATATCTTCAAGAACCTTCCTTCTATACGCTCTAAATGTACATGCCATGTCTTTTACAGGTGTTTTAAAAATTTTTCTGAAAATAAAATTGCCAAAGAAAGAAAAGAATTTTTTTACAGTTAATGGCCTGCCTACCCTCCTCCCGCACACGACATCGTACCCCTCTTCGAGTTTTTTTAAAAGAAGTGGTATATCCTCGGGGTCATTCTCCATGTCGGCATCGAGTGTAATAATTATGTCACCTTCTGCGCTGTCAAAACCAGCCTGAAGCGCACTCGCCTGCCCATATTTACGATCGAAAGAGATGATCTTGATAGAACTATCATTTACTTTTAATTCCCGTAATACGGCAAGAGAACCATCAGTACTTCCATCATCAATAAACAGAACTTCATGTGTGTTTTTACATTTATCGACCGTGGTTTTAATGAGGCTGTAAAGTTCCTTTAATGCAGATGCCTCGTTGTATACTGGAAGAATGATAGATATTTTCACTAAGGAATATATAAAATCATACTATAAAAAAGGCAAAGCTTTACGCTTTGCCTCTTCATAAGTTATCAGTATATATTTTACGGTTTCTTATATGCAATAGAAATCGGTTCAAATTCTCCCACATCAACAGTACCTGCAACTGTATCGTCAGCCGTGTTTATAACAATAATCCGGCAAGCATTTATGGAGTCTACCC
>CP070841.1:2495148-2503173 GCA_020342115.1 Spirochaetota bacterium | reverse complement strand
GTTTTATATACCTAATACATGTTAAGGAGGAGTAACAAGTAATGTCAGATTTATTAAAAGCAATCGCTGAAAATGTAATTCAGGGCAGGAGCGATAAACAATCCCCACTAGTCAAAGATATGGCGGGAGCACCGGGCGTTAAAGAACTCACCGAGAGAGCCATTAAAGAGGGAATGGATGTTGAAGATATCATAAATAAAGGTCTATTGGCTGGAATGGATGTGGTTGGGAAAAGATTTAAAAACGATGAGATCTTTATTCCTGAAGTGCTCATCTCTGCAGAAGCACTTGGTGTTGGGATGGAGCTATTAAAACCACTTATAGTTGAGAGCGGATTGAAGCCAACGAGCAAGGTTGTTATAGGAACAGTAAAAGGAGATCTTCATGATATTGGAAAAAATTTGGTAAGCATGATGCTGCAGGGGGCTCAGTTTGAGGTCATAGACCTGGGAGTAGATATCTCGACTGATAGCTTTATTGATTCAATTAAAAAGGAAAAGCCAAAAATTTTGGGACTCTCCTGCCTGCTCACCAGCAGCATGCATGAGATGAAAACCGTTATAGATGCCGTAAAGAAAGAAAACCTACAGAACCAGGTAAAGATAATGGTTGGAGGTGCGCCTGTAACCCAGGACTATGCATCCCGGATAGGGGCCGACGGATTTGCCGAAGATGCTGTTATTGCAGTTGATAGGGTAAAGGAGCTTATAAAATGAGCTTGCTTTTAAATGCCTTATGCCCAAACGATTTATATTTTTCGAGAGGAGATTAGAATGATAAAACCGTACCTGAGATTATTATCAGGCGATGATCTTAAAAAGATACATGAAGCTTCGCTTAGCATACTCGAAAACACCGGTATGCTTATCGATCACCAGGAAGCAAGAAACATGCTGCAGGAAGCAGGCGCTAATGTTGATCATGAGAAGAAGATAGTAAAGTTTCCTCCAGAGCTTGTGGAAGAAACCTTAAAGAATATGGACAGGACAATACTTCACGCAGGTCGTGATCCTGAGTATGATGCGGTGCTGAAGATTGGTGAGGATTTTTGTACACGAACTGCAGGCGGTGCAACATCATACATAGATCTAAAAACAGGTGATTACAGGAGGGCAAAAATCAGTGATTTAGAGGAGTTTGCCACACTGGTTGATGCTTTACCCAATGTTAACGCAGTAGGCACACTTCACTGTGGAGACATTCCAGAGCAAACTGCAGACATACACTGCCTGCAGACTCTTCTTGAAAAACAGCGGAAGAATATTGTTCACAATGCATTCACCGTAAAAAATTTAGAGTACATGATAGAAATGATGCTTGCAGTGAGAGGCACGAAAGAAAAGCTGAAAGAGAGGCCCCTTGTTCACACCATAATCGCAGTTCTGTCACCTTTATATATGCCGGAAGACGATATTGATCAACTGATCTTAGCAGGTAAATACGGCATACCGACAGGTGTCGTCATCATGCCAAGTGTAGGCTCAGCATCACCTATTACTCTTGCCGGGACTTTGGCTCAGGGAAATGCCGAACTGCTTGGCTCTATAACACTGGCACAGGTTGCGAATCCGGGGCATCCCATACCATATTTTTTCGAGCCAACCGTTACTGAAATGAAATCAGGTGATAGCCTGATGGGAACCCCTGAAAGTGCTATGCTATGCGCAGCCATTGCCCAATTGGGCATTGAGTTTTACGGTTTTCCCCCCAATGGAATTGGACTCATGTCTGATGGAGCAATATGTGAGCAAACTCTGTTTCAAAAAGCATGCAATGGTGTAATGCAGTGTTTGGGGGGAGGGAGCCTCCTCATTGCCGCCGGCGCTATAGATTCGGTTCTGGCAATCAGCCCGATTCAGTTGGTGATCGATGACGAGATAATCGGAATGCTACACAGGATCTCGCGTGGAATTGAGGTGAATGATGACACATTAGCTCTTGATATTATAGATAAAGTAGGCCCAAGAGGGAGCTTTCTGGCTCAAGCGCATACAGTGTTACACCTCAGAGAAGGAGATCTCTTTAACCCGCATATATTTGATTGGAACAAGAGAGACAAATGGATAACAAGAGGAGCAAAGGGACTGGAACAGAGAGCCAGGGAAAAGGCAATGGATATACTGAAGAACCACAAGGTGGATCCATTACCTGATAATGTTCTAAAAGAGCTGAGAGCAATAGTCAAGAAAGCAAATGATACCTTAGTCTAATAATATCGAGGAGAAGCAGTTGTGGGCCAAAATATAATGCTAACAGGTGGATCTGGTTTCATCGGAAGCCATGTATCAAGAAGCCTGGTTGAACATGGACATAAAGTTATCAACCTTGATGTCAAAGAGCCCGCTGCAGAGGCAAAATGGTGGCTTCAACCTGTAGCTGACCAAATCAAATTTGTGAAAGGTGGCGTTGATGAACTAATAAATGTTATTGCTGCAGTTAAAGCGTATCAACCAGACGCCATAATTCATACTGCAGCGGTGTGCGATCTCTCTGAATTAGCAGGAAGACATGATATTGCCATTAAAGTCAATCTTATAGGGACTCTTAATATTCTTGAAGCCGCACGAATATTTTCTGTAAAGCGATTGATTTATTTTTCAAGCATAGCGGTTCTTCCCAGCTTACAATATGAACCAATAGATGTAAATCATCCTGTTTTTCTCGCTACTGAAGGACCTGGTGAGGGATTCTATGGAGCAGGAAAAGTTGCGTCCGAGGCTCTCTGCTGGGCCTATAAGGAGGAGTTTGGACTTGATCTTATTATTATCAGGCCGTCAGCCGTCTATGGCGTGGGACAGGGTTTTCCAATATTCATAAAACCTATGGTAGAAAATTCAGTTAATGGGCTGCCAACTCGCTTTGAAACTGGGAAGGAGTTTCCTAGAGACTATACCCATGTCGACGACATAACCCAACTTGCTGTGAAAGCAGTGGAGCTCTCTCCTGATAAAGTTAAGGATCGTGTTTTTTACGGTGCCACAGGGCAGCCTCTTGTAACTGCCGGGGAGGTCGCTGATACCGTGAAAGAGCTTATACCGGATGCAGATATTGAGATCGGCAGTGGCCTCTCAGAACAGGATCTCATAGAGATACGCTATCGCGGTGTGCTTAGCATCAAGAATGCTCAGGAGCATCTTGGATTCAAACCGAAATATGCAAATATTCACGATGGTATTGCAAACTACATTGAAACCTATCGGCGTTACATTTCAGAAACTTCACGTTAGTATGTCAGAAGTTATCTAGTACCGAGATCAAGGTTATTCTTATTAATCCTGTTCTAAGCGAAAGCTGTATTAGAAAGATGCTAATGCTGCTTGTTAATAAAGTAAATGAAGCTCTAGTCTAACAAATATCGGGGAGAAGCAGTTTTGGGCCTAAGGGTAATGATAACAGGGGGATCTGGTTTCATTGGGAGCCATGTATCACGAAGCCTTGTTGAACACGGACATGAAGTTATCAACCTTGATGTCAAAGAGCCCGCTGCAGAGGCCAAATGGTGGCTCCAGCCTGTTACAGACAAAATTACATATATTCAGGGTGAAGTCGATGAAATCGCAGATGTTTTTTCCGTTGTTAAGAATCAAAAACCTGATACTATCATTCACACAGCTTCAGTTGTAGGTCCTGTTATACTTGAAGGGAAACATAATCTTGCGATAAAGGTTAATCTTATCGGGACTCTGAATATTCTTGAAGCTGCACGCATATATAATATTCGTCGTGTAGTATATTTTTCTAGCATAGCAGTGCTTCCAGGCTTACAGTATGAACCTGTGGATGTGAATCATCCGGTTTTATTAGCGCAAGACGGCCCAGGTGAGCGTTTTTACGGAGCAAGCAAAGTAGCATCAGAAGCTTACTGCTGGGCCTACAGAGGGGAGTACGGTCTCGATTTTATAATTCTCCGCCCTTCTGCAGTTTACGGATTGGGACAGGTTTTTCCCATATATATAAAACCTATGGTAGAAAACTCAGTTAATGGATTACCAACTCGCTTTAAAACAGGGAAAGAGTTTCCCAGGGACTATACACACGTCGATGATGTAGCTCAAATGGCAGTAAAAGCAGTGGAGATCTCTTTCGAACAAGTTCAGGATCGTGTTTTTTATATCGCAACCGGACAACCTCTTGTTACTGCCGGGGAGGTTGCTGATATCGTGAAAGAGCTAATTCCGGATGCAGATATTGAAATCAGGTCCGGTCTTTCTGAAAAGGAGCGCATAGAGATGCGTTATCGGGGTGTCCTGAGCATTAATAACGCTCAGGACCAGCTTGGATTCAAACCTCAATATGCAATTATTCGCGATGGTATTGAAAATTATATTGAAACTTATCGGCGATACATTTCAGAACCTGATAATTAGTTCTTTGAGAATAAGTGGCTAAATAAAAGTCAAGATAAACTGATATCATCTAATTCATGATGATATAAGAAATCAAAGAACTAATAGTTAGTTGTTTGATTTATCTAACAACTAAAGAATCAGTTCTTTGTATGTTAAACAATATATCAATTGAAATAGAATACAACAAAGAACTGATACGGGAGCCGATCATTCTATAATTTAAAATATTAGTAGTTATTAAACGGCGACTAATTAGTATGGAAGAAAGAATTAAACTACTATACATGAGGAGCTTAGAATGAGCAAAAAAACGAAATTCGAGTATTTTGGAAATGCAGCCTATCGTATAACTAATACCAAAGGCAAGGTTATTCTCATCGATCCATTCTTGAATGAAAGCGACGTGTCTCCAGTCAGAGTAAAAGATCTGGATCAGGTAGACCTGATCCTTGTCACCCATGCTGCATGGGACCATCTGGGCGATACAGTTGAAATTGCACTGAAATTCAAATGTCCGATCTGCTGTGGTGGAGAGGTTCGACATCACTTAATAAAACATGGAGTGGACCAGAATACCATACGGGGCATGTGCTGGGGCCTGCAGGTGGTTGAAGCTGGAATTCGAGTCCGCTCTGTTACTTCAATGCACTGGTCGTTTCTGGAATACCCGGATGGAACCTTCATTTCAGGTCCGCCTATGGGGTTCATATTCTATCCAGATCCTGGAGTTCGGGTGTGGCATTCCGGTGACACTGCAATCTTCAGTGATCTCAAAATGTTCGGCGAGCTTTACCAGCCTAATATCGCACTTGTCTCCTGTTCCATGCCTCAAAGCGGACAATTACAGAAGCATGGCATACCCGAGGAGTTTTGCGGTGAGATGAGCCCTCACGAAGCGGCATTAGCGTGCTTGTGGATGGGAGTCGAATATGCTTTGGGCAATCATTATTCATATGCAAAAGACAACAAAGATGTGGAAAAGTTCGTTACGCTTTTAAACAACCTTCATTCAGATGAAGGGCCTGTAGTCACACCGGTTATTCTGGAAGCGGGGGACGTCTGGTATTACCCTCCTGAGGATTAGTGAAGTAGAAACGACGGCTCTTTGGAACTGTAACAATCGAGAGGATATGGATATGAATCGCAATCAAAAAAAACTAACAATTACATTAATGGGGGCAGGAGGTTTTGCAGGCTCTGTTATTTTAAACAATTTAGTTAAAACAGATCACAATCTTCTGATCTGTGAAATCTCACCAAAAGCAATTGAAAAAATTGTACAGAAGAGGCTCTCAATTACAGCCATGGAAGAGGCCGTGCCTGAAAGTGACTTCATTATCATGGCGGTTCCTGATAGACTGCTCGGAAAAATATCTCATGATGTTGTCCCCAGAATGAAAAGTGATTCAACCTTTATTCTGCTGGATCCGGCTGCTGCCTATGCAAAGGAGATTGCACTTCGGGATGACTGTACCTTTGTGGTCATACATCCATGCCATCCATCGCTCTTTTCAGAGTATACAACCAAAGAAGAGCTGTCCGACAAGTGGGGTGGTGTTGCTGCCAGACAGGACTTGGTAATTGGATTGATTCATGGTACAGAAAAAAATTTCAAAATAGCCGAACAGCTATCAAGGCAGATGTTTTCACCGGTTGATAAAGCCCACAGAGTCACTGTTGAGCAAATGGTTATACTGGAGCCGGCAATGGTGGAGGTTGTCGCTCATCCTGCTATCTTTTTAATGAAGGAAGCAATGGAAGAAGCAATAAACAGGGGAGTGCCCGAGGCAGTAGTGCGATCGTTTATGCTGGGGCATATAAACGAGGCAATGTGGGGTATCTTTAATGACGACGATACAATTTCACAGGCGGCATTCAAAGCAATTGATTATGGAACAGAAAAGATAATAAAAAAAGACTGGAAAAAAGTCTTTGATGAGAAATCGATCAAAGAAGTACTCGGGATTATGCTTCATCCAGATGAACATTGAAAAGCGGTCAGCTATTAACAACTAGATTTCAGCAAAAACCGCTAACTGTATGTTGTTATCTCTGGGCTTACAGCATCAAGATGATTGCTAAATACTATTTTTTCTATCAAAGAACTATTTCATAGTACTATTAAAATTATACAAAGGAGTACTCAAGCAATGAAAAAAATGAACGTATGGAAAGCGATTGCTACTATGGTAAAGTCCGAAGGAGTCGAATTTATCTTTGGAATAGGCGATGCCGGTTTATCGACACACGCAGAGAAGGTCCCCGGATTAAGGCCTATAAATCTCCGTTACGAAGGTTCTGCTCCATTTATGGCTATGGCATATGCCAGGGTGAGCGGAAAACCCGGGGTATGTACCGCAAGCCCGGGACCCGGTGTTGCCAATCTTGTTCCAGGAGCACTCGAAGCATACTCCGGCTGTTCGCCAGTGATAATATTTGCACACGCACCTTCTCAAAAATTCGAAGGCATGGCAGATTTTCAGGAAAACGACCAGGTGTCGATGATGAGACCTATCACCAAATGGAGTGTTCGTATTCCTCATACTGACAGAATACCCTGGTTTGTTCGAAGAGCATTCTCTGTAGCAAAGAACGGCCAGCCCGGTTCTGTATTCCTCGAGCTTCCATTCGATGTCACCGGTGTGAGCAAATACGATACAGCTGATGTTACCTTCCCCGATTATATTACCGCGAGGAAGCTTTGTTCCGCAGGAGACCCTGAACAGATCAACAGCGCGGTAGAGATGCTCCTCAAGGCAAAACGCCCGATAGCGGTTGCAGGCAATGGATCACTGCTTTCGGGTGCTGGTAAGCAGTTTCAAGAGCTCATTGAGCTTTTGGGAATCCCGTTTCTGACAACTCCCGGCGGTAGGGGGATTCTCTCTGAGCAGCATCCTCTTTCACTGGGATTGTGTGGGTTTTACCGTACAAAGGTTGGCAAGGAGGTATATACTGACTCCGATTTGCTTATAACAATCGGTACCAGAAATGAGAGCTTTCAGACCCATGAATGGGCAGACTTCCCAAAAGGGGCAAAGTTCATACAGATCGATATTTCATCCTTTGAAATTGGCAGAAACTGGATACCTGATGTGGGTATTGTTGGTGATGCTAAAATCATTTTGCAGCAACTGGTTGATGCTATCAAGGACAGAGGAGCCGGGAAAAAGAATTATAAAGAAGTATCGCGTGCCATGGAGATTATAAAAGCAAAGGAAGCGTTTGAGAAAGAAGTAGCAGCAGAATGTCAAACTAAAGAGACCCCTATCCCTGCAAAACGTATTGTCCATGAGACCAGCAAAGTATTTGGAGATAACACCATTGTAGTAAGCGAAAACGGCGGGCAGGACACCTGGGCATACTGCTCACCCTATTTCAAACTGCATGACAATTCGCAGTGGGTACCAGTTGCTGAGCAGACCTGTATGGGGATGGGAGTGGTCGGTGCCATTGCAGCTAAATTGACCAAGCCTGAAAAGAAGGTGGTCTGCATCACCGGAGATGGCGCTTTCCAGATGTATATGAAGGAGCTTCCAACAGCTACCCAGTATAAGGCCGGATGCACCTGGGTGGTATTAAACAACTCTGCCTTTGGATGGCCGAAATATAGCCAGACGAATGCTTATGGGTGGGATACCGCCACATTCGAAGCTCAACCTGATTTCGTTAAATGGGC
>CP070841.1:2480178-2495048 GCA_020342115.1 Spirochaetota bacterium | reverse complement strand
CGATTCATAAGGTGGATTGTAGAGGAGGGTGATAGCGTTAAAAAGGGTGACCCGATATGTGAGGTCGAGACAGATAAGGTCACGATGGAGGTTGAGAGTTTTGCGAGCGGGATGGTAGTTAAGCTCCTTGCAACACCAGATTCAGTCATAGAAGCTAGTACAGTTATTGCTGTATTGGGGGATCCTGGTGAAGAGGTTGGGGCACCTACAGAAGAACTGTCAGTAAAAACGTTGGATAAGGATAGGGGTGGAATTGCTGCAGAAGTATGTGGGAATGACATTCCGGTAGTTCAGAAGAAGGGAGAGACTGTTCTGACATTGGGAGTGAAGACAGATGATGGGATAATAGCGACGCCATTAGTAAGAAATATAGCCAGGAAGATGAAAGTGGACCTTGCAAATATCCAGGGAACAGGGAGGGGGGGACTCATCACGAAACAGGATCTTGAAAAATATATTCAGACGAGCAAAGGGGGCGGTGTTTCCCGAAAGAGGTAAGAATATGGTAGAGGGGGGAATAGCATAGAGATGGCATATGAGGGGATCATTACTAGAATAGGCAAAGAGAAATTAACAGAGATGCTCAGGAGAATGCTTGAAATAAGGGGGTTTGAGGAGAAGATCAGGTTTCTCTTTCTTGAGGGGGAGATGCCTGGAACAATTCATCAGTATATCGGGATGGAAGCGTGTGCGGTTGGTGTGTGTTCGGTGCTTGAGAAAGGTGATGTTATTGCATCCACACACAGACCTCATGGGCATGCGATAGCGAGAGGATTATCCATGGATGCCATGATGGGCGAGCTTTATGGCAGAGCTACCGGTTGCTGCATGGGCAAGGGGGGATCCATGCATATGGGAGATTTGAGCAAGGGGATGCTTCCGGCGATTGCCATTGTTGGAGGCAATATACCTGTGGTAACAGGAATGGCTCTTGCGTTCAAGCTCAGGAATGAAAGGCGAGTCGCTGTCAGCTTTTTTGGAGACGGAGCATCGAACGAAGGCGCTTTTCATGAAGGATTGAATATGGCTGCTGTGACCAAGGCACCTGCTGTATTTGTCTGTGAGAATAATCTCTACGGCGCATCAACCAGCATCAAAAGGGCACTCAAGATTGAAAACATAGCTGACAGGGCTTTGTCGTATGGGATACGAGGCGATATAGCTGACGGTATGAATGTACTCGATGTGTACGAGCATGCAAAAGAAGCAGTTGACAGGGCAAGG
The DNA here is from genome assembly GCA_020342115.1 of Spirochaetota bacterium. GTDB lineage: Bacteria > Spirochaetota > B62-G9 > B62-G9 > DRHN01. The sequence continues at coordinate 2,493,824 of CP070841.1, read as the reverse complement.
TCTGCAGAGGGGCCGACTCTCCTTGAGTTGAAGACCTTCAGGTTGTGCGGTCACAGCAGGCGAGATCCGAACAACTATATGTCAGATGAGGAGAAGGAAGAGTGGAAGAACAAAGATCCTCTTCCGTACTTTGAGAATATTCTTAAAAACAACGAAATATTTACAGGAGAAGAGATAGCTGATATAAAACAGAGTGTTGAGAGGAGTGTTGAGAAGGCGATTGAATTTGGAAAAGGAAGTCCCGAGCCAGATCCAGCAGATATCAGGAAAGGGCTTTATGTCACCATGGAGGTGCCGGAATGAGGATGGGAATAGCGGAGGCACTGAGAAAGGCAATACATGACGAAATGGAGCGTGACAAGAGTGTTTTCTGTATAGGTGAGGATATAGGTATTCCTGGGGGGTATGGGGGAGCATTCACAGTCACGCTAGGACTTGAGAAGGATTTTAGAGAGAGGATAATCGATACTCCCATATCTGAAGCAGGTATATTTGGGGCTGCATGTGGGGCTGCAATTATGGGAATGAGGCCGATAGCAGATGTTCAATACGGAGATTTTCTTTTCTGTGCCATGGATCAGGTTGTTGACCAGATAGCAAAGCTACGATATATGTCAGGCGGAAAGCTGAAGGTTCCTGTGGTAATGAGAGCTCCTGTGGGGGTCACAGGCAGAGGCGCCCAGCATTCTCAGAATCTGGAGTCCTATTTCATGAGCTGTCCTGGGATTAAGATCGTTGCACCTGCAACAGCTTATGATGCAGCGGGGCTGTTAAAATCAGCAGTCAGGGATGATGATCCGGTATTAATGTTCGAGCACAAGCTTTTGTACGGATCAAAAGGTATCAGGGCCGAATCGGGTTCAATCGATGCATCCTCGGATATCCCTGAAGATGACTATACGGTACCGATAGGCAGGGGTATAATTCGAAGAGAGGGGCAAGATATTACTGTTATCGGGAGTCTTCTGATGATGCATTTCAGCCTGCAGGCTTCGCAGATGCTGGAGGGAGTTGGGATATCCTGCGAAGTGATAGATCCAAGAACTCTTTGGCCACTCGATCTCGAGCTGATTCTGGGCTCTGTCAAAAAAACGGGAAGGGTGGTAATAGTTGAAGAGTCGCCCAAACAGGGAGGGGTGGGAGCAGAGATTGGCATGCAAATAGCAGAAAATATACCCGATTATCTGCTTGCACCTGTCACAAGGGTAGCGGCTCCCAATACGCCTGCTCCATTTTCTCCAACTCTGGAGAAATTGTATGTGCCGCAGCCTGAGCGTATTGCTGATACAATTAAAAGACTGATTGAAGAGTATTAAAACCGTACAATCAGGGTATGGGGTAACTTTAATAAGATTTTTATATTTCCATTATAAACTACTGGATAGCTAGGTTCAAATTTTCATTCTTCAATACAAAATAGAGATCACTACTTTCCAGACATTGGAGAGGACATGGCAACGAAAAACTGCCTCGTGTTTGACATAGGTGCAAGCAACGGCAGGGTACTGGTAGGGCAGTTTAATGGAAAACGCTTTACAATGCACGAGACACATCGTTTTGATAATCATCCCGTGTATGTTGGCGAAACACTTTACTGGGATACATTGAGGCTTTATTCAGAATTGCAGAATGGACTTGTTGCTTCCATGAAGCAGTTTAAAGAGATCGCATCTTTAGGAATCGATACCTGGGGTGTGGATTTCGGATTTATCGATAAGAATGGTAAACTGCTTTCAAATCCTGTTCATTATCGTGATGAAAGAAGAAACAGCATTTGTGATGAAGTCTATGATATTATCCAAAAAGAAGAGCTTTTTAATCTTACCGGGATGTTTTTACTTTCAATTGTTAGCGTTTTTCATCTCTATGCACTCAAAAAAGATTCTGCATTTGAGCTCTCCAATGCTCATAAATTTTTGATGACAGCAGACATTTTCAATTTTTTTCTTACTGGAGAGGTATATAACGAATACACAAATGCCACTACGACGCTTTTATACAACACAAAAGAAAAGAGGTGGGAACAGAAGATTTTAGAAAGGCTGGGTGTAAAGAAACAAATTTTCGGCGATGTGATGATGCCTGGAACGCAAATCGGTACTATCAGTAAAAGTGTTTGTAGTGAGCTTGACATCCATTCCGTACCTGTGGTTGTACCTGCTACGCATGACACAGCTTCTGCAGTAGCAGGTATACCGGTTAAAAGGAGTAACATTAATTGGGCATTCATATCCATGGGAACATGGTGTATAGTCGGCATTGAAACTCCTGAGCCTGTTATAACTGAAGCAGTTTTAAATGCTGGATATGGAAACGAGGGAAGTGCCGGCGGCAAAACATTTCTTGCAAATAACATAAACGGTTTGTGGGTAATCCAGCAATGCAGACAGAGATGGATCATGGAAAAAGGGAAGGATTTATCGTGGGAGCAGATTGTTTCGATGGCTTCAGATGCGCGGCCGCTTGTTTCATTTATTGATGTTGATGAACCCGTTTTTGTACAGGCACAGTCAGATATGCCGAAAGTTGTTCAAAATTATTGTACAAAAAAGGACCAGAGGACACCAGAAACCATAGGAGAGGTTGCACGTTGTGTATATGAGAGCCTGGCAATGAAGTTTTGTTATAAGTTGAAAAAATTGGAATCCTTTACTAAAAAGAAGATCGACATTCTTTACCTTGTTGGAGGAGGTACGAAAAATAAGATTCTCTGTCAGTGGACCGCAGATGTAATGGGAATACCGGTTAAGGCGGGGCCAACTGAAACAACAGCAATTGGCAACCTGATTATGCAGCTCATAGGAATAGGCGAACTGGCTTCTATTGATGAGGGCAGGGAGGCTGCGCTAATTTCATCCGATATGTCTTCATTTGAACCGCAAGATGTGAGCATATGGAAGGATGCTTACCAGAGATTTTTAGGACTCATCGAATAAAAAATGAGAACTGATAGATTTTAAGTATATGTGCCAGATATACTTCTGTAGTTAAATATTGTGCTATAATTTTATCTGGCTATAAGAAAATGTCTAATGCAATTTTTTACAATAAGGTGTAAGGTGGATAGATAAGTTTATAATTATATCAAATGTACCGCAGGTACATCATGTACCGCAGGTACACACTACTTTACAGGAGAAAACAATGGTAACCAAGAAGACGGGTGTAAGAAAGATAATACAGATTGCCCAGGTAGTGGAAGATATCGACAGGACGATGAAGAAGTACTATGAGATTCTGAATATAGGACCGTGGGAGGTATATACGTTTGCTCCTCCGGTACTCAGGGAATGCACTTTCATGGGGAATCCTTCTGATGCAACCTGGGTGCTGGCACTGGCCTGGGTAGGTGACACGCAGTTGGAGCTTATGCAGCCTCTCAGCGGAGAAAATGTATATACAAGATTCCTTGCTAAGAAAGGTGAAGGGATCCATCATATTAAGGAGTGGGTGGACGATTGTGCAGCGACTATTGAAGAGTACCGCAAGAAGGGTATTGACGTAATACAATCAGGAAAATACGATGAGGATGAGTTCTATTATCTCGATACCGAATCGGAACTTGGAATATTGTATGAAATTGGTAATAACGGTAAAATACGTACGCCAGAAAGAACCTATCCTGTTTAACTATAACCGATTCTTTTCAAATCTCTTAATCGCGGTTCTAGAAATATGAGAATTTTTTATAAATTTTAATTGACAAAAAAGTATATATTTGATATAAGTTCAGCAATATGATTTGTAAACGATCAAACATTCAGCTCAATCCTTCAGCTTGGTGGTGGTGGAACAACCTCTCTATGGGGTAGTCCACCCGTAATGTGAAGCTCCACCGTGGATTACCCTTAGGGGAAAATCCACGGTTTTTTTATGTAAAAAAGACCGTGGGAGGAATCTCACGGTCTTTTATTTAATGAACCGGGAGAAAGCCATGCTATTGAAATGTAAACGGTGGCCCCCTTTGGGGGCATAAATGTTACTCAAGATTAAAGTCATTTTTCTAAAAAATTAAGAAAAAATTAACAAGGAGATTACAATGGATACCACAAAATACACGCTCGATGAAAAGAAGATGCCTAAACAGTGGTACAATATCCAGGCGGACCTTCCGGAGCCTCTGCCGCCATATCTGCATCCCATGACAAAAGAACCGCTTGGACCGCAGGACCTTGCACCGCTCTTTCCTATGGAGCTCATCAAGCAGGAGGTTTCCCAGGATAGATATATCGATATACCTGATGAGGTTCTGGATGTGTACAGGATGTGGAGACCTACGACACTGTATCGAGCTCACAGGCTTGAAAAAGCTCTCGATACACCAGCTAAGATATATTACAAATACGAGGGAACTTCACCTCCGGGATCTCACAAGCCGAACACTGCTGTTGCACAGGTATATTACAACAAGCAGGAAGGCATAAAGCGTATTACTACTGAGACAGGCGCCGGACAATGGGGAAGTGCACTTGCATTTGCAGGAATGTGCTTTGGTGTAGAGATCAAGGTGTTTATGGTGAAGGTGAGCTATTTTCAGAAACCTTATAGGCGTATTATGATGCAGACATGGGGGGCAAACTGCATACCTAGTCCCTCTGAGGAAACAAAATCAGGGCGTGACATGCTTGCAAAAGATCCTGACTGCCCGGGATCTCTCGGCCTTGCCATCAGCGAGGCGGTTGAGGAGGCAATGTCACGTGAGGACACCAAGTATTCACTTGGAAGCGTTCTGAATCATGTGCTGATGCATCAGACAATAGTGGGACTTGAGGCTAAGCAGGTACTGGAGGATATAGGTGATTATCCTGATATCGTAATCGGCTGTGTTGGAGGAGGATCTAACTTTGCAGGAATATTTCTGCCTTTTCTTAAGGATAAGATCGATGGTAAGAAACCGGACCTCAGAATCATCAATGTAGAACCTTTCAGCTGTCCAACACTGACAAAAGGCCCTTATGCGTACGATTACGGCGATGTGGCTGGCCTTGCACCGATTGCAAAGATGTTTACACTGGGTCACGGGTTTATTCCGCCTCCGGTTCATGCTGGAGGTCTGAGATACCATGGGATGGCTCCCATCATCTGTCATCTTTTAAAACTCAAACTAGTTGAAGCTCGTGCGGTACATCAGCTTGCGACTTTTGAAGCTGGAGTACAGTTTGCACGCAGTGAGGGTATCATCTGTGCTCCTGAGACAGACCATGCTGTTAGAGTCACGATAGATGAGGCGCTCAAGTGTAAGGAGACAGGAGAAAAGAAGGTAATTCTTTTCAATAACAGTGGGCACGGTCATTTTGATATGGCAGCATATGATGCATATCTTGCAGGGAAACTTCAGGATTACGAATATCCAAAAGAGAAGATTGAAGAAGCTCTTAAGGATCTTCCAAAGACAGAAGGATAAGCTAATAAAACCTCAGCGGACCAGAATAAAAAGGTCCGCTGTTTTTTACCTCCAGGTCTACACATTTATGCATTGTTGAAATTTTTCTTCATATTTTTAATAACAGGAACTACATCTAGAAATAAAGGGACCAGTGATGGATCAAATTGAGATCCACTTCCCATTTTAATTGCTTCAACAGCTTCTTCTTCACTCCACGCTTTCTTGTATGGACGAACTGTTGTAAGGGCATCAAAAACGTCAGAAATGGCCACGATTCTTCCAAAAAAGGGAATTTTCTCTCCTCGTAATCCGTTGGGGTAGCCAGTACCATCCCACCTCTCGTGATGGGTAAGGGCAATGATCTTTGCCATTCTGAAAGCAACTGAATTATGATTGCCGATGATCTCAGCGCCGATTGTTGTGTGAGCCTTCATGGCTGTCCATTCATTGTTGTCGAGCTCCATAGGTTTGAGAAGTACACTATCGGGAATACCTATTTTACCGACATCATGCATTGAGGATGCCAGTAATAGTAAATTTGCCTCCTCGTCTGTCATTCCGTACGCGAGACCAATAAGCCTGGAGAAATAACTCATACGAGTGGCATGTATACTAGTACCATTTTCTTCATACTCTGAGGCTGCCCATAATTTGTATATTGCACTTTGACTTATTTTGGGAAGGTATGAATTGTTTTTCTGCATTTTTTAAATATATGTGTTGTGCTGATAATCAAGTGGGAGTAGATAATCAGCCCTTGGGTTACACTATCTGCCCTTTTTTAAATTATCGATCTCTTCCTCAAGCTGCTTAATTCGTTTGTTTAACTCGTTGATTATCCGTTTGATGGGGTCAATGATTTTTGCATGGTCGAGGTCAACATGGTGGTCCTTTATTACATGTTTCCCGGCCTCACGAGCAGGTACTCCTGCTACAGTCATATAAGGTTTCACATCACTGAGCACGACAGAGTTTGCTCCGATCTTTGTTCCTTCTCCTATTATAATCGGTCCAAGCACAATTCCCCCGGCACCGATCACAACTTCATTCTCCACTGTTGGGTGGCGCTTTTTCTTTTCAGATAAAACTCCGCCAAGAACTACCCCTTGGTATATAGTAACGTCATCGCCTATCTCAGCCGTTTCGCCAATGACAACTCCTGCACCATGATCAATAAAGAAACGGTTGCCGATAAGCGCTCCGGGATGGATCTCTATACCGGTAAACAATCTTGAAATCTGTGAAAGCCATCGTGCGAAGAGCTTGTGGTTTCTGATCCATAGACGATGGGTAAATCGGTGCATTCGTATTGCGCGAAGACTGAGATAGCAAAACAGCACTTCGGCTGTGCTCTTGGCAACCGGCTCTCGTTCAAATACGGTATTGATGTCTTCTTTGAGCTGTTCAAACATATATATTATTTGATTATGGATTATATTTTTATATCATCATGTATGGTTGGTATATATATTCGATCAATTTATTACAATCAATTGTATTTTTATATTTATTTTGGGATGTAAGGGTGAGTACTTTGGTAGTCTCCTTCAGCCAGTATTACAATGACATTAAGCCGTTTTATTTTTTTAAGCAGACAAATCAAATCCTGTGTACAAACTATTATATTGACCAAATAAAAAATAAAATGTCGTAGCTCTTAGACTATATTAAATTCGAAGTGCAAGATATATCCTATTTTGTACATACGGGTAAAGAATTGTATGACTGAAGATATAAAAAAGAGGATCTTCTTTCTCGTCAAGGAGATACGCCGGCATCAGGATCTCTACTATAAAAAAACACAACCCGAGATATCCGATAGTGAGTATGATGCACTCTTTGATGAGCTTCTGGAGCTTGAAAAGAAATACCCTGAGCTCGCTTCCTCTGATAGCCCTACAAGGAGGGTAGGGTCTGATCTCGACAACGAGTTTCCTGAGGTGCCGCATGAGGTTCCCATGCTGAGTCTCGACAAAGTGTATCGTGATGATCAGCTCATGGAGTGGATAGACAAGGTCGGAAAAGGTCTTTTTAATGATCTCTCTTTTGTGATCGAAGAGAAAGTGGATGGTTCTACCATTGTCCTGCATTATGAGGATGGCATATTGAAAAGAGCTGTTACTCGGGGAAACGGGCTTGTTGGTAATGATATTACGGAAAATGTCAGAACTATCAGGGATATTCCCCTGCGGCTTGCAGAGCCTGTTACTTCCGTTTTTAGAGGAGAGATCTATTTAAACCTGTCCGATTTCGAAGCTCTTAATAAAGAGGTAGACAATATTTATGCCAATCCAAGAAACTTTGCTGCAGGTAGTTTAAGAAGAAAGAAGTCTAGTGAGGTTTCAAAGATACCGCTGAGATCTTTCGTTTACGAGGGCTTCTTTGGTGATGAGACGATGATCGAGCACCTCGTTGTGCTTCACCGCCTTTCACAGCTCGGTTTCCATGTAGGGAATGACATCGGTTTTTTTTCTTCATCCACTGATAACAGGTATGAATCGATCTTCCAAGCACATTCTGAATGGGTTAAGGGAAGCTTCAATGATATCGGGGATTATATTCATAAAAAACTTTCCGAAAGAGAGAAGCTTGATTACGAAATCGACGGTCTTGTGGTTAAAGTCGGTGAATATGCCGAACGTGATCGTTTAGGATATACGTCTCACCATCCGAGGTGGGCCATGGCATACAAGTTTGAGGCTCCTCAGGCGATTTCAGATATTTTGAATATTGAAGTTCAGGTGGGAAGAACAGGAAGGATTACTCCTGTTGCGAGGATCAAACCTGTAAGGATCTCGGGAACAACAGTAAGCAATGTTACACTTCACAACCAGGATTACATCACATCTCTCGATGTTGCGGTTGGGGACAAAGTCGCGGTTTCCAGAAGAGGCGATGTAATACCAGCGGTTGAAGAAGTACTGGAGAAAAATAGCCTTGGCAACAAGGCCTTTTTACTTCCGGATATCTGTCCAGTGTGTAAGAGCACGCTGGTGCAGGAAGGTGCGCATCATTTCTGTACAAATCGTGACTGCCCTGCAAGGATATACGGGAGGCTCTCTTTCTTTGTTGCGAGGGGTCAGATGGATATCGAGAATCTGGGTGGCGAAACCATCAGGCAGCTCATCGATCTTGGGTATGTAAAAGATATTCCGGATATATACTATTTTAATCCGGATAATTTGCTCGGACATGAGGGATTTGCAGAGAAAAAAGTCGCATTAATAAAAGAAGGGATCGAGCAAAGTAAAAAAAGGCCCTACTCATCTGTGCTCTCCTCGCTGGGTTTTGATGAGATCGGTCCCAGGGTTGTGGAAATACTCATAGATGAAGGGTATACATCGATAGATATGCTTCTGGAAGCTGCGTCAAAAAAGGATTCAGAAGTGTTTACCAGAATCCAGGGTATTGGCCCTAAGATTGCCAGGCGGATCATTGATCAGCTCAATGATCGGGATAATCGCGAACTGATACACAGGTTGAAGGAGGCAGGGCTCAATTTCTCCGAAGAAGTCTCTAAGAAAGAGATTGAATTGGCACAAACATTTTCTGGAGAGATATGGTGTGTTACCGGCACCTTTGAGCATTTTAAGCCCAGAGAGCGTGCAATGGATGAGGTTAAAAGGTGTGGAGGAAGGGTTACCTCTTCGGTTACTTCAAAGACAACACATCTTCTCGTTGGCAAGAATCCAGGATCCAAGGAAGCAAAAGCCCGTCAGTTTGGTACAAATATTGTTTACGAAGAAGAGTTCCTGAAGCGCCTCGAAGAATGATTCCCGCCAAAAAATTAACAGCGTTTCACATGCTATTTTCTATTCTCATTCTTCTACATTTCAATTGCATAGTGTAAAACATCTTTAATAATCAAAGAAAAGTTATCCACAGGGGACAGGCGTGTACTTTTGAGTACTTTTGGATCAATGTGTTTATTATTGTTTTTAATTATTTATGTTTTGCATTGTACAGCATTAGAGAAGAGTCTTAGATTTTAATTTGTCTCAGTATCCATTTGTAATAAGAGTTGTCATAAGGTACAAATTCTTTTCTGGTTTTACTGTTACCCAGAAGATTCTCCAGATGATCGATATCGAAAAATTTTAGCTGTTCAACCTCAAAAGGATTTGGTACAATATCATTTAAACTCCCTCTAAATTCATGTGTAAAGATATGGGTTATTTCGTTGTTGATGAACTTTCCATTTTGACTGGTGAGTGAGAACTGCTTTACATCAACAAACCTGATTAAATTTGTATGTACCTCAAACCCAAGCTCTTCTTTGATCTCTCTTATTGCTGTGGTAAGGGGTTCTTCTCCTGTCTCTACATGGCCTGCTGCAGAGACATCCCACAGTCCAGGGAATGACTCCTTATGCTTGGATCTCATCTGGAGTAATAGACTATTATCTTTGTATATCCAGATGTGTACGGTCCTGTGCCAGAGCCCCTCGGAATGTACCTTGCTCCGCTCTCCGATTCTTCCTGTCGGATTTCTTCTTTCATCATACACTTCGAAATATTCCATGGTGATGTATTGTAATTTAAATGTATTTTAACGGATCGGTCGGGGACCGTTCCCTACAATATAATATATATTTGTAATAAAGGTAGGGCTTGAGTCCTCCTATTCTTCGAATCGCACTGTCCGCTAACTACTATTTTTTATTTCGTGTATATATAATTTGTAGGGCACGATTCCCAATCGCGTTGTGAATAACCATTATATCCATTTATATTGCAGCTGAAAAGCATTTTGGCTTTGAAGTTCGTAGAGATCGGTATTATTTTACACCAACCGGGAGAAGACCATTGAACGAAAAACAACCACAGGAGATGTATGATTGGATCATCAACTCAGATACAGATAGGCTCATGAATCTCTCTTACCCCTGCAAGTGCGGGGAAACCCATCGAGTACCAATTCGATATCTTTCAATCAGGAACGGGGCATTAAGCGAAATAGGGCACAGGTTCGATGAGCTTGGTGTCAAAGGAAAGGGAGTGATAGTATACGACAAAAAAATAGAAGGATCAGTGGCATCATCTGTTTTACCTGTTTTAAAAAATCAAGGTCTAAATCTCACACCACATGTAATGGGGGATGGAATCAAATTAATTCCTGCGGAGGTTGAGCTTGCTCAGAAAATGGCAGATGATATTAAAGGGAAGCCTGATTATCTTGTATCGCTTGGATCTGGAGTGATAAGTGATCTCACAAAGTTCGCAGCACATCTTCTAAAGCTTCCTTATGTTCTCATCCCTACAGCACCTTCTATGAATGGATACACATCCTCTATGGCAGCACTCACTGACAGAGGAATCAAGAGCACGCTCATGGTCGAGTCTGCACATGCCATATTTGCCGACACCGACATCCTGAAAAAATCACCTATTGAAATGGTTCGCTCCGGGCTTGGAGATATAGTATCTAAATCGATCTGTAATGCAGATTGGAAACTCTCCAATATAGTGAGAAAAACTTATTTCTGCTCACTTCCGTTTCATATTACAGACATATCAGAGCCTCTCTACCTTGACGCTGCAGAGGAGATAGGCAGGAAAACTGAGAGAGGTATAAGTGTGCTCACGGATGGTATAATGCGGTCAGGTTTGTCCATGACTATTATAGGCACCTCGACTCCATCTTCTGGTGCCGAGCATCTCTTATCCCACTATCTGGATCTCATGGCACTAATTAAGGGAATGAAAAAGCAGTTTCATGGTGTTCAGGTTGGCGTAGCTACACTGCTTATACTCAATCTCTATGAATATATAAGAAATTATTCTGTAAAAAATGTACGCATTGATAAATTGAAGAGTTTGCATCAGGATGAACCGGAGATAAAGCGTTTTATGAAGAAGAAGTTTGGAAGGTATGCGGATGGGGTGATAGAAAGTTATATACAAAAATATCTCCCATGGCATGAGAAGAAAAAGGAGATTGAATATATTATCGATTGCTGGGATGAGATCTGGAACGAGCTTTCGCCCTATATGAGGCCGAAGAAGCCGGTTGAACATGCGCTCAAGCGATGCGGTGCTGCTAGCACTTACCTTGATCTCGGCTATACCATGGACGATGCATATGATGCAATTATCAATGCCCGCTTCATACGCAGCAGGTACACGATACTTGATCTAGCAGCAGATATAGGCATCCTCGACGAAGCAGCCGGAAAGGTAGTGGCTTAGGGGACTGCGCTGGTTAGAGTCTCCCCTTTGGAGTTTCGAAGCTCCACCCTTTTGTATCCCTCTTTTGGAACTGTTATGAGGAGGTAGGGATGCGTGATGACCTGAGCCTGAAAATCATCCTTAAATGGTGATAAAAGCTGTGCTTCTGCAATCAATACATCATTTCTGATATATACATTCAACAATTCTATCGAATATCCTGCACTGTTTTGCTTACCAAAAGAGACAAACAAAACTCTGTTTTTGGGGAATATCACAGAAGGGGCTTTGGGTTTTGGCACCTGGTTACTGTGTAACCTCATGTAGTAGGATTGGAAACTCTTGATGTCTGAGATGATATCTACCTTCGGTTTTCTATAATCAAGTGCTGCAACATCATCTGACTCGAGTATATTGTATGAAACGGTTTGTTTCTCGGGTGCTTTTCCATAAAAAGCTGAAAGAAATAGTAGGGGTAGTAATAATATAATCCACTTTTTCATTTTTATAACCTTACATACTTATTCCTGTAAAACATATTTTCTTGTCACTCCAAGACAATCCGGTTCGGTTACAGCTCCATCACTTACCTGGAAATCTATGCCTGCAACATTGCTTCCCTCTCCGACCTCAATTGTAACAGGATATCCGACCACAGGGTAGTACCCGCATGCCTCGCCGTCATCGCATATAAGCAGATCGTTGTCCCTGTCTGTGCCCGCAATGACGATATAGTTTCCTGCCTGGAGTCCCTGGATGGTGTACATATAGCTCTGATTGAAGGTTGTTATAGCCTGTGCAACAGGTGTGAAGGTTGCAGGATCATACGCGACCACAAACACGGTTCCAATATCCTCGTTTTCGAATACTCCTGTAAAACCATCCCTGTTGTATATAATATAAACGTACTCTGTTTTTGTAAAATCGTCGTATTCTATCTTAAGTCTCGCGTAGTGAGTTCTTCCGTCCTCGAGCCCGGAGGTGTTCAATGTTATTTCTACAACAAGATCTTCTGATTCACTTAACTGTCCTAATGTTGGGTCTATATTAGTTACTAAATTCTTAGTATCATTTGCCTCTGAGATACTGTCAATAATGATACTCCCGGTTCCTCCAATGTTCTTCAGGGTAAAAGATTTCGGAGAAGGATCCGTTTCGCTGAATTTCAGAGCTCTTGGGAATGGATACAGCACCGGTGAGTGAAACGCAGAATCAGTGAATCCTTTTGCTTCTATTACAGCATTGTAAGCATTTACAAGCCCGTATCCGTAGAAGATGTCGTACCCACCCGGTCCAATGTCAATTGCTTTATTCAACAGAGTAGTTCTCAGCTCGGTATTATTTAGGCTGCCATCAGCTGCCTTGAGGAGCGCGGCTACTCCTGCGACATGCGGAGCAGCCATACTCGTTCCCTGGTAGAAGGAGTACTTCGGTGTGTATATAGAGCCGTTCTGGTCGAAGAGGGTGCTCAGGACACCATCAGCATATCCGTCGAAGGTGATATCAATACTTATTTCACCACCTGGAGCTGAGATATCTACAGTTCCTCCAAAGCTCGAATAGGGAGCGAGCTCGCCTCCAGGACCCACTGCTGAAACAGAGATTACATTCTCATATGCAGCCGGATAGTAGGCTGTGCTTGTACCTGCGTTTCCTGCAGATGCAATAATGAGAACTCCGGCACTAAATGCACTGTTTATTGCATTTCTCAGCGTAGTTGAGTCGGAAGGTGCTCCCAGGCTCATGTTGAGAATATCTGCTCTTGGAGCAGGGAGTGTCCCGGAGCCATTCGAGAGACCTGCTGCATAGAGGACAGCCTGAGCAATATCGTATGTAGTGCCTCCTCCTGCTCCCAGAGCGCGAAGCGGCATGATTTTCACACTGTTTAACTGGTTAGCTCTTGAAGCAACACCTGAAACTCCAATACTGTTATCTGTAATCGCTGCTATTGTTCCAATTACATGGGTACCATGAAAGCTTGAAAACTGACCGTTCGGGTCGTCACCGGGGTCTGAGGCATCATTGTCCATTCCATCTCCATCGAGTGACACCGCCGTATCTGTAATGAAATCGTACTCGTCGACAAAATTATT
>CP070841.1:2462722-2480078 GCA_020342115.1 Spirochaetota bacterium | reverse complement strand
TCCAATCTGGAATCCTTTTGCTGACAAAGGAGTAAGCCTCGAAGATTGATTCACACTGCTCGAGCTCATCTATTAACGACGAAGCAGCGGGAGTTTTAAACGATCCAATAAAGGCCCTGAAACCACACTGTTTTATCTCATGGCACTGTTGAAATCTTTCATGCATACGGATGCTATCCTACTCAAATTGTTAAACAAAGGAGCAGATAACAGTGTTGACTAATATATATTGACTATGCATCTAATCCCTAATACTACAGCACGGTGGTGATTTATCAAGAAGAAACGAACTATAAGAGAGAATGTTGGTTATGTTACATCTTCTTTTATATGCTAAATCACAAATACCATACTCTAATTGTGATTTAGTAATTATAATTGTAGGATACACAATATTATGGGTTTTATTCAAAAATTAGTAAGAGAGGTTGGTTTGAGTTAAAATATGGCTTTATTTATAATATTTATTATTATTGTATTGCTCATTGTTGTGTGGTCGGTGGGAATATTTCTGTATGAAAAACATCTGGAGCGACCGTCATATGAAGTAATAGAAAAACATAATGGCTATGAGGTACGCATGTATGATCCATATATTATTGCTGAAACCGAGGTGACTGGTGGCTATGAGAGTGCATCAAATAAAGGGTTCGGGATACTTGCAGGCTACATCTTCGGCAATAATACAAGAAAGGAGAAGGTAGCCATGACAGCACCGGTAGCCATGGAGAAAAAACAGACAGGGGAGAAAATATCCATGACCGTGCCTGTTATCATGCAGCCAAAAGGTGCAGAGCAAAATGAAAAATATATAATGTCCTTTATGATGCCTTCAAAATATACATTGGATAACCTGCCCAAACCAAACGATCCTGCAGTAAAACTGCATAGGGTGTCAGAGAAAAAAGTTGCTGCACTTCGCTTTTCCATGCTTGCAAAAGCAGATCGAGTTGAAAAAAAGACAAAACAGTTAAGAGAAGCACTCAAAAGGGACGGTTTCACCGCTTTTTCCGAGCCTGAGATTGCACGTTATAATGCACCATTTTCCAATCCGCTCCTAAGACGGAATGAAATATTAATCAAAATTGAATAAAAGGACCTCAATAAGTATGTATTATTGCACTATCATGTATGGTGTGGTGTAAAGGAATATTCTGATGGGAGAACATGATCGGCCTCGAGTGGTGATATCAAAGTGCATTGAGTTTGACAGCTGCAGATGGAATGGGCTTATGATACGAAGCCCTTTTGTTGAAAATCTCAAGGAACATGTTGATTTCTTACTGGTCTGCCCTGAAATGGAGATAGGCCTGGGCGTTCCAAGAGATCCCGTAAGGCTCGTTGGGAATGAAAACTCTGTGCGCATGATACAATTAGAAACAATGAAAGATGTAACAAAAGAGATGGAGAGTTTCTCATCATCCTTTCTGGATTCCCTTGAACATGTCGATGGGTTTATTCTCAAAGACCGATCTCCTTCCTGCGGTAATAAGGATGTCAAGATTTACCCGAAGATGGGGAAAGTCGCTCCTTTCACCACAAAGGGAAGCGGCATTTTTGGAAGAGAAGTGGTTGCTAGATTTGCACATCTTGCCATTGAAAACGAGGGAAGGCTTAATAATTTTGTTATACGCGAACACTTCCTCACCAAGTTATTCACACTTTCTCGTTTCAACAGTGTTACTAAAAGCGGGAAAATGAGCTCTCTCGTACAGTTTCACACGGAGAATAAGTTTCTCTTGATGTCCTATAACCAGTCAGTAATGAGACTCATGGGCAGGATTGTTGCAAACCCGGAAAGGAAAGCGCCCGAAGAGCAGATAGAGGAATACCGGAAGCTTCTCAGCATGGCATTTGCTAAGGTTTCTCGATACGCTTCTAATATAAATGTGCTTATGCATGCACTTGGATATTTTAAGCAAAGCCTGAGTTCAAAAGAGAAGTCTTACTTTCTCCAGACTCTGAATCGTTACAGAAATAAAAAGGTTCCCCTCAGTGTTTGTACAGAACTACTGAGATCATGGATCATGAGATTCAATGAACAGTATCTTGATCAGCAAAGTTTCTTCTCACCCTATCCTGAAGAGCTCATCGAAATTACAGATTCTGGAAAAGGAAGAGCTCTGTAATGATTCAGCCTGAACGCATACAGGTCCTGAATAGCAGAAAATTGAATAAAGGCAGGTATGTTCTCTATTGGATGCAGCAGTCGCAGAGGTCAGAATACAACCACGCGTTGGAATATGCGATAGATAATGCGAATGAACTTTCTGTTCCAGTTGTTGTGTATTTCGGGCTTACAGACAGCTACCCTGATGCGAACGAACGGCACTACGAATTTATGCTTGAGGGTTTGCGAGAGATAAAAGATGCTCTTTCAGAACGAGGGATACAACTCGTGGTCCAGCACTGTTCGCCGGAAGAGGGTGTGCCAGGGATGGCAAGAAATGCATCCCTTATTGTTGCAGATAGAGGGTATCTTAAACACCAGGTATTGTGGCGTGATATTGTTGCCCAGAAAGTTGAATGTCCAGTGGTGCAGGTGGAATCAGATCTTATTGTTCCTGTTGAGGCTGCCTCTCCCAAGGAGGAGTTCACTGCAGGTACGTTTCGTCCAAAAATAAATAAGCAATTATCGCACTACCTTAAACCTCTAAAGGAGCGCTTTCCAAAGAAGGACTCACTCAATCTGCAGTTTGGATCATTTGAACTTTTGACTGACAAGCTCGACATTGACAAAAGCGTATCGCCTGTGAACTGGATTAAAGGAGGAACTTCTGAAGCAAAGAGGAGACTTGATGTTTTTATAGAACAAAAGCTGGGCTATTTTGATGATCTAAGAAACGATCCCTCAAAAGACCTCGTATCACACTTGAGCCCTTATCTTCATTTCGGTCAGGTGTCTTCGCTCTATATTGCATTGATAGTTGGCGCCTGTGATTCTTCGGGTAAAGAAGCTTTTCTTGAAGAGCTCATTGTCAGAAGAGAGCTCTGTATGAACTTCATTCATTACAATCAGAGTTATGACTCGTTCGATTCTCTCCCAATGTGGGCCAAGAAGACGTTGCTTGGGCATATGCAAGACCACCGTGAGTACCTATATTCACCCGAAGAGCTCGAAAATGCAAACACACATGATGAATACTGGAACGCAGCGCAAAAGGAGATGGTACTACGTGGTAAGATGCATGGGTATATGCGTATGTACTGGGGAAAAAAGATACTCGAATGGAGCGCTGATCCGAGGGAAGCGTATCGAACCGCATGCATGCTAAACAACAAGTACTCGCTGGACGGAAGAGACCCTGCGAGCTATACCGGTGTTGCATGGTGTTTTGGCAAGCATGATCGTGCGTGGAAGGAACGTGAGATCTTCGGGAAAGTTCGGTACATGAACAACAGGGGTCTTGAAAGGAAGTTCGATATCGCACAGTATGTGAAGAAAGTTTCGGCTAAAAACTTTTAATTATAATTTTCCGTTTTATCCACAGGAAAACAGCCAATCTTCAACAGTGCTTGATCATGTTCGGGGTATGTTTAATGTAACCCTGAGACCATATTCCTGAATGGCACCCGATACACATCCCAATCAGTATCTTTTGACAGATGCACTATAGACACATTGCAGGTATTAGAATATGACCTTTGATTTCTAAAAATATATATTTTTTACTTAAAGAACCACTCATCGAGAGACTGTGCCTTTGCAATCGCATCGATAAGACTCACAAGGGTGAACTTTTCAATCTTGCCGATTGCGAGGGAGTATTTGCCCCTATTCGCACTATTATAGACTCTCACGATATACTCTCCTGCTTCTGCATTCTGGTCGTACTCCGCTCCCATATAGTAATGGTCCTTTCCGTATTCCTCGTAGAACCGTTTCCATTGAGAGCGCTTACCCTCCGCAGTATAAATCATAGTATCATTTTTAAAGATCTGGAAAGACATATCATGGGTTTCGATCAATCTTCCCTCAGGATCAGTATCCGGTACAAGTATATTTACGTATAGATTAAATGGAACCTCTGAAACGATCCTGTAGTAGTGAGATTTATCATCCAGCTCACCGTAGTATGCCCATGAAATTTCGGGTCTTTCTACGAGGACAGGATTTTGCTTTGAACTATTGTTTTTTACAATAACAGGACGGTGTGCATAAGCAGTTTGTCCCAATAACAATAGCATGAGAAACATAAAATATATTTTCTTTATTTTCATTTTTGAGCCTCTTATTTATATTTATTGGTTATACAATACTAATTTAGTATGATTTATAAAAAGGTCAAGATAATTTTAGCAGGTTGGAACATTATTCTTAATAGAATGATCAAAATGCTGTAAATCACTAATTATGTAAAAGCCTCCCGGGTTGTCTTTATATCTAAACCATTTGTCTATTATCACCTAGAATAGTACAATAACATCTAATTCGAAATTCATGAATAATGGGTATTGAACTGATTTTTGCATAGCGATTACGACAAATTAGAAACGAATTGAATATATGGTTAAGTTTGATAAGGTAACGGTTGAATATGATGGAAAGGCCATACTAAAGGATGTGTCCTTTCATATACGCGAGAATGAGAAAGCCGTTATCTACGGGAAATCCGGTTCAGGAAAATCGACAATACTTACCACGGCCGTAGGTGCGCATATTCCATCTGGAGGAAAGGTTTATTTCAACAGTGCACCTGTCAGTGCTGATAACATCCTGCAAATAAGGCGAGCCGTTGCATTTATAGGACAGGAGCCTGTTCTCGGAGCAGAAAAGATCAGGGACTCTCTTCTTCTTCCCTTTTCCTATAAGGTCAACAGCCGAAAGGCTCCGCCGGAAGATAAGATTTCTAAGATCCTTAAAGAACTTCATCTAAAAGAGGATGTTCTGCAAAAGGATGCATCGGTTGTATCAGGCGGCGAAAAACAGCGAATTGCTATTGCACGCGCCCTCCTTCTTGAAAAAAGAATATTCCTTCTGGATGAAGTAACCTCAGCGCTTGATCCGGAGAGTAAGCAAGCTGTAATCGAGCTCTTCGGAAAAGATGGCTACACGATAATCTCTGTTTCCCACGACCCTGACTGGTTTAAAACCTGCTCGATTTTTATAAAGGTGGAAAATGGTAAAATATCGCGTATTTCCGATAGCCCCGACGATAGTGCGTTTTTAACACACAGGGAGATTGATACAGATGGAAGCAATTAACATCCGTTATTCCACAATGGCCATGCTCTATGGAGTTCTCTTAATTCCAATCATTATCAGTATTGTTCTCAAGCTTGGTACGGTTAAAACGATTTTAATATCTGTACTCAGAATGACCCTGCAGCTCGGTGCAATGGGGCTATACCTTGATTATATATTCCGTTTCAACAATGTCTGGATCAATTCGGGATACGTATTGCTCATGATCGCTGTTGCAAATTTTACTGTCAATAAGAATGCAGGTTTAAGAACAGCGCGAGTATTCTTTACATTGATGCTGGGAATAACAATAAGCACTCTTATAGTGATCGCTCTCTTCATATTTCTTTCAATCAGACCGGAACCATTTTACGACGCAAGATACCTCATTCCTATTACAGGCATGATTGTGGGCAACTGCATGAGGGCAAATGTAATCGCTCTCGAGCGATTCTACTCATCAATCCGGAAGAATGAAAAGGAGTTTTTGACCTATCTGCTTATGGGAGCATCCTTGAGAGAAGCGATTCTTCCTTATTTAAGAGATGCAGTTAAACCCGCACTTGCACCAATGCTCTCAACAATAGCCACGCTTGGGATTGTGTCTCTTCCAGGCATGATGACAGGACAGATTCTCGGCGGCTCATCTCCTATCGTGGCGATTAAATATCAGATCGGTGTCATGATAGCGATATTTACCGCTATTACGATGACAACGGTTCTCACTCTTCTGCTCAGTATGAAAACCTCATTCGATAATTACAGCATTCTGAGAAAAGATATCTTCAGGCAGTGACAGAAGAACCAGTCATACTTTACCATTCTTCAATTTTAAATTATCTTTCTTATCAAGAATACAGAATTGAGAGGATGAAAGAAAATGAAATGGTACAACCGGACATGGGTAATTATTCTCTTTTGCATATTTTTGCCTCCAGCAGGAATTGTATTAGTCTGGCTTCACCCTAATATATCCAAACGGGCAAAAGTTATATGGACTCTGATAGTGAGCTTTTTCTCCCTTTTAGCAGTGCTGTTATTTAACAAGTACAAAGACAGGCTCGGGCATAATACGGGAGGAGCTGTAGGTAAATATATCCACTGATGTACTTTCGAAGAACTCTCCTTTCTTTATTCTAACAATAGGTGATAGGTTCTTGAAGATCAGGGCAAAACAGTGAAAAAAATTCATATAAAAGGTGAGAGGGAGATCGGGAATTTCATTCAAGCGATTAATGATGATTTTGTGCTCATCTCCATTACGTCACCGGAAGAAGATTGGGCTTCTATACCGGAGAATGTAAACTGCAGGGGGGTTCTGCGGCTCAAGTTTCATGATATCGAGCACCCTGCACACGGTTATGTACATTTCTCCGATGATCATGCCGCTAAAATCAAGGATTTTGTGGAAGAATACAATTACGTGAAAGTTATCATATGCCAGTGTGAAGCCGGGATCTCGAGAAGTGCAGGTGTTGCGTCTGCATTATTAAAACAGTATGGAATGGATGAGAATGAAATTTTTACGAAAGGTTTCTATATGCCAAACCTACTTGTTTATAAAAAAATGCTTAAGGCATTCGATATACCGGTTGATGATGCAGAGCTAAAACGGCTGGGTTCATCATCCACGTACTTCTTTCGTGTTTAGCAGGATGTAAGAAAATGAGCCATAAACATATATCTAAAAAGGGGCTTATAACTCTTATATCAGGTGAGCCTGAATATCTGGATGGACCTCCCATTACTCAAGAGCAAAAGCAGGCTGATGAAGAGCTTCTTGATGCGTACTCCCGTGCAGTAGTCCGTGTGGTTGAGAAAATAGGTCCTTCCGTAGTTGCCATAGGTGTTAAAAGGAGTGACAAGAAGAAGAGCATTGGAGAGGAGGGAGCTGGATCCGGACTGATCATTGCACCTGACGGCTTTGTTCTCACCAATCATCATGTGATTGAAAACACTAAAGAGGTTGAGGTTACTACTACCGATGGACAGCTCCTGCGTGCACGGATCGTTGGAGCTGACCCGTTTACAGACCTCGCTATTGTCAGAGTGTCTTCAAACGGGCTCCCTCATAGTGAGCTCGGTGATTCAGATAGTCTTAAGGTCGGGCAGATTGCAATTGCGATAGGAAATCCATACGGATTCCAGCATACCGTATCTGCAGGTGTGATATCGGCCCTGGGACGTACACTTAGGAGCAGATCTGGAAGACTCATCGAAAATGTAATCCAAACTGATGTAGCGCTCAACCCCGGTAACTCGGGAGGTCCTCTCGTTGACTCAAGAGGAAGGGTTGTCGGAATCAATACCGCGATGATCTATATGGCACAGGGAATCAGTTTTGCTATTCCGGTGAATACGGTTCGATGGGTTGTCAGTGAGCTGGTGAGTCACGGCAAAGTACGAAGAGCCTTTATCGGGATCGCAGCACAGGCTATCCCCATCAACCGCCGCCAGCAGCTAAGCCTGCAGAAGAGCTTGACAACTGTAGTGCAAATCGTATCGGTTGACCCTGAGGGACCTGCTGCACAATCAGGACTAAGGGTGGGGGACTTTGTGCTTTCGATAAACAGTGAGGAAGTATCCACTCCGGATGATATCCACCACACTCTATCAAAGTTCCCACCTCGATCCTCGGTATCGATAACTATTCTAAGAAACCGGCAGATACGAGAAGTTGAGATCGTGCTGGGAGAGCTCTAGCAGGAAGAGCTCTAGCTGGGACAGCTCTGGCAGTTTAAATTTACCTGATTACTAGCTTTGTCCACTGTTTTGGAAAGTATTTGTTAATGAATAGATCAAGCTCCTGGGGTGAAACACTGTCAATCTCAATGGTTCTCTCAAGTAGGCTTTCAGGCACTTCATCTCTTAATAGCTGTACACCATTATAGTTCGCTACTGTAAGCGGGGTAAGATATGAGATTGCTAAGCTTGTTTTAAGGTATTCCTTGGCGAGTTCAAGCTCAGCATCTGTTGCCGGTTTTCTTTTGAGTTCTTTTATAACATCTTCAGTTGTATCTATGACAGATTTTATATTCTTTTTCCTCGATGTTGAAAAGATGAACCATGTATAAGGTTTCACGCTCAGTGAGTAATGTGTAGAGATCGAGTAGACGAGCCCCTTCTCTTCTCTCATTTCTTCATAGAGCCTTCCACCAAGTGAGTTGTCGAGAACTGCTCCGAGCAGCATGAGCAGGTGTTCGTCTCTTCTGTTAAAGCCCTTTAGCCTGGTGCCTATCAGTATGCCGGCTTGAGTAATACCGCCGCCCTGAGCCCTGTAGAGAGGGAGGGGTGTATCCTGCTGCTTTGGTTCTGTTTGCCTTGAAGAGACCCCATGATGTAGGGTGCCGAAGATTTGATCTATAAGATCAATTGTACCCTGCTGATCTATGTCGCCTGCGATAGCAATAATCATATTTTCAGGAGTGAAGTACTCGCTGTGTATTCTCATGATTGTAGATTTTTTTGTATTCCTGATATTAGTAATTCTGGTATCTTTTTCTGCATAGAACTGCGGGTAAAAAACAGCTCTATAGAGTTCGGACATGTGGCTCCAAGGTGAATCCTCTGATGCCTTTATAGTTTGAATGGCCATTTTTTTAACCTTTGAAAGATTGACCTCAGAGAAGGCTGGGTCGAATAGAATATCTTTAGAGAGATCAAGAAGGTCTTTCAGATTATCATTCACGACTGTTGCTTCAAGAGACCAGAACTCTCCTGTTGTAGAGATACTGAAGGAATCACCGAGAAGAGAGATCTGCTCAGTGATCATTTCTTCGGTTCGTGTTTCTGTTCCTCTCGGGAGCATTAGTTCCAGAAGACGAAAGACTCCTTTTTCTTCCTTTTTTTCAAAGCGTGTACCGCCCGAAAAGAGGATACTCACACCAACGAGGTTCGTTGTTCTGGTTTCATACAGAACAACCCTTATGCCATTTTTTAATACTTTTATAACTGGCTCTGCTCCTGCCTGAGAAAAAGTGAAGATGGTAATAATAATGATTAAAAGTTTTTTTATCATAGCTCCCCTGTTAACAGCAGCTTGAGGATGAGAAACCACCTGTTTGGTACAGGAGCGGGTTTCAGTGAAATAGTGATAGTGTTATCAGCTGTTAAATGCCTGCGAGCTGCAAGTATAATGTCATGCCTGGATATTGCTTCTAGTTTTTCAGTGTGTTCCTGAAGTGTAAGTATGTCTCTTCTGAAGGCGAGGCTTTCGAGCTCAAAGTGTGCAAGCTCCATAGGACGGTCAAGGGTAATGAGCAGCCTGGATTTGAGCGCCTGTTTGGCAATACTTAGATCATAATCGCTGAAAAGTCCATCTTTTATACCTTTGATCTCTTCATCTATTATTTTTCTTGCTCTCTCTGTATCTTCAGGTTCCACACTGAGCATGATGGCCCATATCCCTGTATCCGAGAGGCTGTAATGGTATGGATAGATCTCCTCTGTCAATCCTTCGTCTATTACAATTCTCTTATGTAAACGTGAGTTTATTCCTGAACCGAGAAGAACATCGAGTAGCATCATTTCATAGTAATCCTCTTCCGCCTTACCAGGGACCAGAATTCCTGTAATATGAAAGGCCTGATTGACAGGTATCTCCTTGGTGAGGTTTGATACAGCAATCTCAGGGTCTTCAAAAGATATATCCGGAATTGGTAGTGGCATAAGATTCCCAAAGAGTGATTCAACCAATCGTATAGCAGGTTTGGCATCGATTGCACCAGCGCACACTACAATCATGTTTCCCGGTATGTAGTAAGCTTTGTGAAAAGCATACAGATCTGCAAGAGTGATACGTCTGATTGACTGCTCGTTACCGATAACGAGGTTAGTAAGGGGAGAAGATGGGAAAACTTCTTTTACGAGTGATGAGAGTACGAGGGTTCTTGGATCGTTTTTGCCTCTTGCAAGCTCTTCCAGTACCACCTCTCTTTCATTTGCCAGGTCCTTGCTGTCAAACTTCGGTTCGAGCACTATATTTGAGAGCGCAGTCATCGATTCTTCAAAGTGTTCGGGGAGAACGGTGAAATAATAGGTAGTAAGTTCGTAATCCGTCAGTGCATTTACATTGCCTCCCATTCTTCTTATTTCACTGACAGGTTCAGAACCCTCTTTTTCCTTGAACAGCATGTGTTCAAGGAAATGAGATATACCTGCATGGCTTTCAGGTTCATACCGCCCGCCCACCTTGAAGGAAATCATTCCATAGGCTATAGTAGAGAACGGCATCTCTATAACTATTACCTTCAGACCGTTGGGAAGTTCTTTAAACAGGATAGAATTTCCGTTTTCCATTCCAATGCTGTATTCATTCGGTCTTAATAAAGGAACTTTGGTTCTGTGAGGGATCAGTGAATCGGTTTCCTTTTCAAGACTCCTGCATCCAACAAAAAAAATAGATGATATCAAAAGAAGGATTGTGATTTTTTTAAGGATATTCACAGTATTTTCGTTGTATTTCAGGTTTTGTATTTCTTAAGCTCTTTTTCCTTTTTGTTTATATTTTTCTTGATATCAATAATCTCTGAAAGCAGGTCTCTGATCTCAGGTGTACTTTTTGAAACACTTTTTCGTTCCTTCTTTATAAGAAGATCGTATACTCTTGTTCCGATAAGGGAGAATCGCTCTTCAGCCTGACGCTCAAGTTTGGATATTGCCAGTTTCAGGGCCCCCATATCACCCAGGTCTTTTGCCTTCTTTTTTGTTTTGTCAAATACCTCTTTTGAAGTGCTGACTCCCTTCTCAAGTGCCTCTTTCATCCTATCCCAGAAACTCATAGGCTTCTCCTTTTTACTCTTACCATTAAATTTTTCAGAAGTCTGCAAAAGAATCAAGATCAATTATTCCTCACAATCTATTTTAGTAAGAAATGCAGGTTGCTTTATTACAGCTTCTTCTATAAAATAGGCCATGTCCGGCTTGTAGAGAACTGCTGATTAGGGGGAATACATGAAACGTATAGTGCCACTGCTTATGGTTTTTTCGATTCTCGTTCTTGCAGGCGCATGTGCGACAAATATAAGCACAATAAAGCAAAACCCTGTGCAATATGCCAACAGGACGGTTACTATAAGCGGTACTGTTACAAAAGTTCATCTGGTTCCGAATTCAAGATTAAATCTTCTGGCAGTATACGATGAAACAGATACCATTGTCGTTTTAACCGATGAAGAGGTGAAAAAGAATCAAGATGTCACGGTTTCTGGAGAGATTGTCGCAATAGGAGGACGGATTACAGGACAGCGTGCAACATATCTCCAGAGAAAAATAGCAGATTTCCTTGTTGCAAATAAAATTACAACCCAAAGAAGATCCCTTCCGACTTCGAAAATGGTGCTCGCGTATCTCCGCAATGTGCTTCCAAAGGCCAGAAACACCCTTCTATTACTCGAGAGTACCGTATATTAAGATTAATTTTAAAGTACATGGTGATTCTTGTGAACTTTCTTATATATGCAAGTAACATTAAATGGATTATCATAATCACAAATTTCATCACTGCACTGGTATTATAGTGTTAATAAGGTTCAAATAATACAAGTATGAATAAAAAGAGCAGAGTCCTGGGCGGCCTCTTCGGGCTGGTTATCGGTGATGCACTGGGTGTTCCGGTTGAGGGAATACCGAGAGCTTTTCTTAAAAAGTCTCCTGTAAAGGATATTGGTCATTCCATTGCCAGGCGTGGAGTGCCTCCTGGATGGTGGTCTGACGACAGTTCGCTCACTTTCTGCTTAGCAGAATCTCTGTGTCATGGTTTTGATATTAAGGACATTGCAAACAGGTTTCTGAAGTGGCTCTATGAGGGTTACTGGACTCCGGCAGGGGAGGCTTTTGGTATAGGGCTCACCACTTTAAATTCCCTTGAAAGAATAAGAAAAGGAGAAGATCCTGAGAAGGCAGGGGGTAGTGATGAATACTCAAACGGCAATGGCTCACTCATGCGAATTCTTCCACTCGCATTCTATCTTGAGAATTCCCCTGTAGAAGAGAGATTTTCCAGTACCCATGGTGTGTCCTGCATTACCCATGCTCACCCGAGATCTCAGATTGCATGCGGTATATACATAGAGTTTGCGATTCAGCTGCTGCAGGGTGGCGACAAACAGTCGGCCTATGAAGGAACGAAAAAATCAGTACAGCACTTTTATGGATCTGATTATCACAGAGGTGAGCTCAATCATTTTTCCAGGATTCTGGATGGTGATATTGCATATTATGATGAAGAAGAGATCAATTCGAGCGGTTATGTGGTTGATACACTGGAGGCAAGCCTTTATTGCTTTTTAAAGGGCAAAGCTTACGAAGATACAGTACTGATGGCTGTCAACCTTGGAGGTGATACCGACACAACAGCTGCGGTTACAGGAGGTATAGCGGGAATATACTACGGATTTGAGGATATCCCAGAGAGATGGGTTGGAAGGATTGCAAAGAGGGATGAGATACTATCTCTTTCCGAAGCATTATACAGAGCAGTCTATAAGGAATAATACTATTAAGATTCAAGGATTCTCAAAATCCCTGAATCTTAAAGGTTCCTCGGATTCTTAGGATCTTTTGATCCTTAAGAATCCGAGGAACCAGAGCATTCGCACACTGGCTCACCGCCAGTTATCATGCTAGTAATGATTGCATCAGCGCACCCGACCCCTGCATCAACAGTGATTGCCCCATATTCACAGTTATTGGCACAAGCACCGCACTCGATGCACAGGTCTCTATCTGCTATAGAAGCTTTCCTGTCTTTTAAAAATAATACTTCCCTGGGACATACCTCCATACACCTTCCGCAGCCAGTGCACTTGGCTAGATCCAGCTCCAGTGTAACGACATTTTTAAGATACTTCATACAAAGCCCCATTGATTGAGTTTGTATATCACAAAAAGTATAAAGGAAATCGCGGTTATGACAATATAAAAAGGAATTGCAATTTTAACTTCCTTTTTAACCCCCGATATGTTTGTGTAGGCTGTTGCTCCTGTAAATTCTAAAGCAAGGAATGAGCTTACTACAGGAAAGAAGAGGAAAATTATGATTGTTAGAAAAACATCGGTATATACCCTGAGAAAGTAGAAATATATAAAGGTTGTTACAATGCCGACTAGAAATCCCTTCAATGAAAAAGCCCTGAAAGGGATTGCAGGAAGAAAAAGAGGGGTTAAAAAGCTGCCTGTAAAGATCGCAAGCAGACCGAGAAGGAAAAAGTGAAAACCACCATGTACAGCTTCCTTAAAAATAATCCCTTGCGGTTGTAATCCGAAAAGCACGAATATTATTGCTATGTAAATCAGAAGACTTTTCCACACCTGGGTGATTTCCATTGGTGTGAGGATAAGCCTGTCTTTGAAATTAAAATGGACTGTTCGCATATCTTCTGTGGCTTTATATCCGTTTTTTAAATAATCAGGTATATCCTTTGCATATACAGGTCCATAGTAGACTCTGAAGCCAGTTTCTTTCTGAACTACATGTGCCCGGATTCCCGGTGCGCCCAGCTGAGGCAGGATGATCTTTCTATGACGAACCAGTTTGATGAGACCGGTTTCTTTGATGAGTCTTATTAGCTCTTCTGTTCCGAAGGTTCCCTTTCCTGCAGCACACCAGACATTTATTCCTTTTGTATCAAGCACAAGTATATATGCGCTCAAGCCGGCAATGCTGCTTCTGAGGATGTCGAAACTCAACTTGTAGTTGGCAGATACCAGGATGGGAGAACTATCATCCGGATTACCCACAGCGTATAATCCCGGATCGACATTATACTTCATTCTAAATCTGCTCACTCTTGACTTGAAACGACCCCACCTGTCGGCAGTGATCAGAGATGTTGTGACCAGATCGATCCTTCCCGCTTCGGTTTCAATCGAACCTTCAACCCATTTCGCAGATTTGTCACAGCATTCAGGTTTTTTCATCAGGCTGTTTCACCCTCTACATCAATTTTTCCTTTTTTACACTGAGGGAGGTCCAGGTTGCACTCTTTGAAAAGATAGCAGGTCTTTTTGCATATTGCCACAAGCATGAGCATCACAGGAACCTCAATAAGAACCCCCACGACAGTTGCAAGTGCCGCACCTGATGATAGGCCATAGAGTGTTGTGGCAGTAGCAATGGCTACTTCAAAGTGATTCGATGCTCCAATCATGGCTGCTGGAGCGGCGTCATGATAGGAGAGCTTCAGTGCTCTTGATAACAGAAAGTAGCCCAGGCTAAAGATGAATATCGTTTGTATGAAGAGGGGAATGGCGATCCAGATTATTGTGAGTGGATTTTTGATAATTATCTCACCTTTGAATGAGAAGAGGAGTACGAGCGTTACCAGTAGGGCGCCAATACTTATGGGTGTGAGTACATGGAGAAATTTATCGTTGAACCACGTAATCCCTTTTCTTTTAATAATCAGTTTTCGTGAAAAATACCCTGCAATGAGTGGAAGACCAACATAAATGGTAACCGAGAGCAGAATCGTCCTCCAGGGTATCGGCATAGCATTTACCCCGAGTAGAAATCCTCCAAGAGGGGCATAGAGGAAGAGCATGGTAAGGGAGTTTATGGCGACCATAACAAGGGTGAGTCCATCATTACCTCTTGCAAGGTAGCTCCACATAAGTACCATAGCTGTGCACGGAGCTATGCCCAGCAGTATGGTCCCGGAGATATAGCTTCGCCAGAGCTCTACTTCCTGGCCTGTTTTTATGATTTCAGTTCCCGGTAAAAAACCTCTGAAAAGGAATCCTATAAAAATTGTGGCAATAAGATACATGGTGAACGGTTTTATCAGCCAGTTGATGCCTAAAGTCATAAGGACAGGTTTCGGTGTCTTTGCAGCTTTTAGCACTTCTGAGAAATCGATCTTTACCATGATAGGGTACATCATGAAAAAGAGGCATATGGCGATAGGTATTGAAACCTGATATATGGAAAGCGAATCCAGTTTCATCGCCATACCTGGTGTGATTCTTCCTATGAGTATGCCGCCTCCGATACAGAGGATTACCCAGACCGTGAGGTATTTTTCAAAGAAATTGAGCTTTCTATTCTCGTCCATTTTTGTCCCTTGGATATTTCTATATTTTGTAAAATAACGAAATATTTTACATGCGGCAATGCCTTTTATGATTATAGCGAACTTCGAGTTTGTATTTTTTGGTGATAATGTGCTTATTATTAATCTGAACGTAGCGTTTCATGGGTTCAATAGTCGCCGATTAATAAACGGTAATATTTCATTTTATAGAATGCCAGGCTCAATAATACATTCTTTAATAATAGTAAAGAACTTATTAGACGAATATCCGCGCGACACAAGGTTATTTTATCCAATGCACCATATTTTTGGTTAATATTGTCTTAAAGTCTACATTAGTTTTATTATATTGATATATGAAAACAGAGGTGTTTTTATGAAAGCCATTGAAAACCTTTTCAAAATTCTTGGTGATGAAAACAGGCTGAGAATCCTCCTTATGCTGAACGTCAGGCCGTTATGCGTATGTGAGATCAACGAAGTGCTCGATATTGCACTTTCGACAATCTCTCAGCACTTGAAGCTGATGAAGAGTAGCGGTTATATAACAGACCACAAAGAAGGTAGATGGGTTATCTACTCTATGAATTCAGAAAACGATTTAGTTAAAAGAGTGATGGGATTCCTGGAAAAAGAGCTCATTGATGATGAGAGGTTTATGAGGGACAGGAGTAAAATTGCCAGTATTACTCGAGAGTTCTGCAGCGCAAAGCTTTCCAAGAAATGAGGAGAGTATTATGACAGAAAAGGAAAGAATAAAGCGATGTATTCATTTTGAAGAAATTGACAGAACACCATGGCATATCGGATATACAAGTGAGCTTGCTAAAATGGTGATGAAGGCAATGGATATCGATGAAGAGGAATATACCGTCCTTGGAGAAAATGTACTGAAGTACAAAAAACTGGATGACTTTTTTGGGAATCACCTGACTCTTGTCAGGAATCGTGCAGTAAACAGTATGCAGGAAGTGCGCCCTGATATATGGCGTGATGAATGGGGAGTTTTGTGGGACAGAAGCATTGACAAGGATATAGGGACTCCGGTGAACTGTATCCTTGAGGATATGGATCTGGATATGTTAAAAATTCCCAACCCGCATGATGAGGAAAGATTTGCACATTTTCTACCTCTCATCAAAGCTAATCAGAACAGGTACACACTCGTGAAGTTCAGCTATACGCTTTTTGAGAGAGCATGGTCGCTCAGGGGAATGGAAAACCTTTTCATGGATTTTATTAAAAATCCACGATTTGTCCATGAGCTATTTACGAAAATAAATGATTTTAACCTGGCACTCGTTAAGAATTTTAAAAAATATCCGGTTGATGGCATTATCTTTGGCGATGACTGGGGATGGCAAAGAGGTCTTATGATGCATCCCGATACATGGAGGAAGTTCATCAGACCCTATCTCGAGAAGACATATAAGCAGGCTCATCGTCAGGGGTATGATGTTTTTATCCATAGCTGCGGTGATATTTCCGCCATACTCGATGACCTCGTAGAGATTGGTGTGAATGTATTCAATCCATTTCAGCCTGAGGTTATGGACATCTCCTCTGTCATAGAGAAATATTCAGGAAGATTGGCATTTTATGGCGGCTTGAGTATCCAGAAAACCCTCCCTTTTGGAACCAGGGAAGATGTACGCAGCGAGGTTTCTCATCGGCTTGAGCTTGCCAGAAAATTCGGCGGATATATCATCTCTCCCTCTCATGATATGCCACCGGATATACCACTGGATAATATTCATGCTATGATGGAAGCCCTTGCATAGAACTACGATTCTGCGAAATAGCATTTATCTATTATTGAAGCGTAATGTAAAGACCTGACCCCATTTTCTAAATCAGAGGTTTGTTATTAGTGTGACCAACCATTGATGAAGAGGGAGCATATCTACAAATCTCTTTACGCATAAGTCTACGATCTTCTCTGTAAATAGTTCAGGCGGTATGGCACTGCTCATTCCCGCCCACAGGCCGTTGTAACGCAGAAGCTCGGCTCGAGGATGAGCCGGATCGCAGCCTTTTGGAACTCTTTTGTAGTGAAGACCTCCGATTTCATATGAGCCTTGCTTTTTAATCTTCTCCAGTGAAATCTCCAGCTCTTTACCTGTTACGGGATCGAGCACTG
>CP070841.1:2431904-2462622 GCA_020342115.1 Spirochaetota bacterium | reverse complement strand
GCCTTTAAGCGGAA
This sequence comes from Spirochaetota bacterium, assembly GCA_020342115.1. Lineage (GTDB taxonomy): Bacteria > Spirochaetota > B62-G9 > B62-G9 > DRHN01. Next base: position 2,462,608 of record CP070841.1, on the reverse strand, counting down.
AGATCACCCAGAGGGTGACAAAGCCGTGGGCCGAGCCTGAGGACGAAAAGGAGCGGGAAGCTGTAAAAAAAATGCACGAGATGGTCGAGAAGCTGAAAAAACGGGATAGAAACAAAAAGTTTTTTTTAAGTATAATACAATGAGACATAAAAATTGGAGCAGAATGCTTTCTTTTAAAACATTCGCCATCCTTCTGTTCATCTTTGCCCTGTGGAGCATGCCCAAGGAACCCACCCACGCAAAGACAAGAAAATCACATGCGAGTGGTGATACACTCGCAATCGTTAATGGCAAAGAGATCAAGCTCAAGTATTTGAAAGAACGGTTTGAGTCGATGCCTGAAAGATTCAGAGAAGAGTACGAAAATGATAAATCAGGTTTATTAGATCAGCTTATCATTGAGATGCTTCTCATAGATGAGGCGAGAAAGCTCGGGTTTGAAAGCAAATTGCAGGATACAGATAAAAAACAGAAGAATGCTAAACTGATCAATATGCTTCTATCAACTATTGCAACTAAAGTCGTTGTTAAAGAGGAGGAGCTTATTGATTTCTATTCAACAAATAAGGAAAAAATGGGAGATATCCCTTTTGAAAAGGTAAAAGAAAATATCCATGAGTATCTCTTATCCCAGAAGCAGGACCAGGAGATTAATACATATATCCAAGAATTGCAGAAAAGGGCAGATATAGTCAAAAACCAAAAGTGGATTGCAAAACAGGAAGAATCAGGGCCTGGGGGGCTCATCAAAAAAGCTTTGGGCAGTGGCATGCCGTCGATTGTTGACCTGGGTTCTAATAACTGTATCCCCTGCAAGATGATGAAACCGATACTTGATGAGCTCAAGGATGAATACAGGGGAAAAGCGAATGTTTTAGTAATAGACATATATAAACACAGGAAGATTGCTTCCGAGTATAGGATCAGGGCAATTCCGACGCAGATATTTTTCGACAATAATGGCAAAGAAGTCTATCGTCATGAGGGCTTCCTGTCAAAAGAAGAGATTGTCAAAAAGCTCGACGAAATAGGGGACAATTGAGATGCTCGCTCGTATGTTCGGTGTGCTTTCTTCAGCAGTTGAATCCTCTCCCCTGACAGCACTCTCAGCATCTTTTATCTGGGGGTGTCTGAGCATACTCTTAAGCCCCTGTCACCTTGCAAGCATTCCTCTTATCATAGGCTTTCTTACAGATAGAGGTGTGACTTCAATTCGCAGGGCGTTTACAATTACACTTATATTCTCAATAGGCATTCTAATTACGATAGGGATAATAGGGGGTGTAACAGCAGCACTTGGCAGGATGCTAGGTGATATCGGGAAATGGGGGAATTACGCCCTTGGTGGGATATTCTTCATCATAGCCTTCTATCTTCTTGAGGTCATACGGCTTCCCTGGTCTGGTTTAATGCCTGATAGAGTAAAAAAGAGAGGTTATACAGGTGCATTGGTGATGGGATTCTTATTCGGTTTTGCGCTTGGACCCTGCACATTCGCTTATCTTGCGCCGGTTCTGGGGGTTGTGTTCAGAGTTTCTTCTGTGAATACATTTTACAGTATTGCGCTGCTTTCATCTTATGCAGTAGGACACTGTCTGTTTATAGTCGCAGCAGGAACCTTCTATGGACGTATGAAGAAATACCTTAACTGGATTTCCGATTCAAAATCTGTAAAAATAGTAAAATCGGTGTGCGCTTCGCTCCTATTTCTTGCAGGAGGATGGCTCGTTTACACTTCTATTAACGTTTGAATCGTTACAAAAAACTATGTGAGGGCTATAATGTCAAAATATATCATACAGTTAAATGAAGAAGATGTAATAGAGCTTAAAGGCATAGCGATAGATAGAGATCATAAGCAAGCTTTCGAATTCTTACGGAAGAAGATTCTTTCCCAGGTAGAGAAAAAGAACAAGAGCAGAATGAATGTGGAGGGAAAGACCCATCTATGAGCATGTGGATATATTATCATGTTAATCGTATGCTATTATTCTATTCCTGATATGCTGCGTTTCAGTAATGATTCAGCTAAAAGGTTCAATCTTTTTTGGCTGCCAATAAAGAGGGTATATTTTAATGTCATTATCTGGCTACATCAACAATAAGGGGCATATTGTTTTGCCCGAGGAAATTAGAAATAAGTTAGGTATAGAACCCGGTTCACATGTAAAAATTGAAGAGGCGAGAGATCGGATCATTATACATCGACCTGTTAATCATCTTGTAAAAGTGTATATAGAACCAACAAATATGTGCAATCTTCAATGCAGCACGTGCATGCGCAATGTCTGGGAGGAACCAGGTGGTAAAATGGAAATTGAGACCTATTATCGCATACTCAGGGGTATAGAAAAGGTAGAGCCTCGTCCCACGTTATTCTTTGGAGGAATTGGAGAACCACTATTCCATCCAGAAATAGTGGAAATGACTAGAGGTGCAAAAGAGCTTGGAGCTTCGGTCGAGCTCATTACAAATGGGACAATGCTTGTAGAAGATATGACACTGCAATTGGTGGAGGCAGGTCTGGATATGCTCTGGGTGTCAATTGATGGGGCCACTCCAGAGAGCTATGCAGATATTCGGCTCGGCAATGAACTGCCTGATATTAGAAAAAACCTGAAGAGTCTCAGATTAATTAAGTTTGACAAAAGATTAAAAAAACCTGAAGTTGGGATATCGGTTGTTGTGATGAAACGTAATATCGCGGAGCTTCCAGAAATTATAAAGATGGGATATCAGTTCGGTGCAAAGAAGTTTTCAATAAGCAATGTCCTTCCATACACTTCAGAGTATAAAGATGAGATTTTATATCCTAAGTCCATGTATGACTCTTTCAGCGAATGGATTGGTGTTCAATTGCCAAGGTTTGATGTTAACGAAGACACGATAGATGTTTTAGGAAAACTGATGCGCGGATATTATGGGACCCAGATATCAGGCTTGAAGCTGCTTTGGCCTGTAGATAATTGTCCATTTATAACTCGTGGGAGTGTCAGCATCAGATGGGATGGAAAGGTAAGTCCATGCCTCCCCCTTTTGCATACGCATGAGAGCTACCTCGATGATCGAGCCAGGGTAAACCATTCACATTCAGTTGGCTCGATACTTGATAATGATCTTTTAGAGATATGGGAAAGCCCGGAATATGTTGAAACACGCCAAAAGTTACAGGAGTTCGACTTTTCTCCATGCACTATGTGCAACAGCTGTGAACTGGCTGACAGCAATGAAGAGGATTGTTTCGGAAACATTCTTCCAACATGTGGAGGCTGTCTCTGGGCGCAGGGTTTTATCAACTGTCCATAAGACAAGAAGAGGAATGAGGCATAGCATTATCAATCATGTCCCTCTTTATCCCAGTAAACCAAAATTTCGAAAACTGATGTATATCATATAACCTGCTAGAAAAAGGAAGAATCCTCCTGTACAGATCTTCACTAAATATATCCTTTTTTTAAATATCTGGCCTATTCTAGTCGTGTTGACCTCAAAAAATGTCACCGTAAAAAGAATAAATAATAGGGGAACTATAAACATAACATTATACAGCCCTAAAAAAGAAAGCGCCTTATACCTGATATCCGGCATATTCAGAATGTATACAATGGTAGGAAGGTAAATCTGGCCAGTACAACCAAACTCAAACAGAGAAATAAGAAAACCTGTAAATCCAGCAATAATGAATATATACTTTGAACCTGCATGCTTTCTTATTACTGAATGAGTGAGCCGTTTTACCCTGTCAGAAAGCTGGAGCGCGAGCCCTTTGGTATCTCCCCTCCTCGCCTTAATGGAGTCCGTTATGTTATAGAAGGCAAAGGTGAGTGCCACCAATGCTGTTGCAATGTAGATGAGATTTATTATAATCTGAAATCTTTTCAGCACATGCAGAAATTTAAAGATACCGATTCCAAGTAAGAAGTAGGTTATGAATATAGCGGCTATGAATATAATTCCTACCCAGAGAAGCCTTCGTCCCTCCCTTCCGGTAAATGCAAGGTATGAGATAAAAAAGACAAGGACCGCAAATGCACATGGGTTAACGCCATCAAGAAGCCCCGCAACAACCACAGATATAGGGCTGAACGCTTCAAACCTCTTTATGACATTACTGTTTATATGATCGCTGTCCTCTGTGTCACGCAAATGAATAGAAGATGGTTCTTCATCCACTTCATAAAGCGCCCTACGCAAATTTTTCTTTATATCATCTTTACCAATAAGCGCTACAGAGCCTCTAAAAATAGCTGGCACAATCCCTCTTTTGTCCGCTGGCACATTATAGACATCATCATATATCTCCCTTAGCTTCTTGTTATCTTTCAATATCATACTCTTCTCTGAAACAGGTAAGTCTGTGCCCCTGAGAAGCTTCTCTAGATATTTTTTAGCCCAAATACAGCTCTGGCATCCAGGTATGTAAAAGAAAACGATATTACTGCTATCAAATAAAGGGTCGGCGCGCTGTTCTATGTTGTATCCTGCCTTTTGCCAGGCATCAAAACCATCCTTCAAGATAAATAAGCTTCTGAATTTGTACTCTTTTAATTTCTTTGCAACAACATGAACATTATTATCTTTTGAACTATCACCGTATACCACACAATCTATCCTGGTAATATCTTTGGGTTTGGATTTCCCGGCACAGTCGTCACAATACTCCCACAACCTACGGTTGGTGTAGCTAAGTTTAAGAGCATTCTGATCAAGCTCTTCTTTTGATATTATTATTGCTCCCTCAATGTGAACCTCATGATACAGCAGAGGATCGCGTGTATCGATAAATAAAGCACCTTCTTCGAAGAGGCGTTTTGCCTCTTCTAGGCTTACATATTCAAAATTCTCCTTTTTGCTTACCTGGTCTCCAAATACAACCTCTTGACTGTTAAGCAACAGAAAGTTTAACCAAATGGATATGAAAAGTATATAGTACCAACTGTAAAATCCTCTCTTCTTCAATGCAAAATCCTCTCTTATCAGATCTATTTTTTTTACAGATTAATTATAGAATACAGGAGATTTATGAGGAAGAATTTTCTCATATACCACTTTGGAGTTTTTTCTTGCTCTATCTTTTACTCTTATCACTGCCCTATCTTTTGCTACAAAGTATAGTACTTTTCTGTAGAGTATCCTGCTTGCAGCCATTCCTCGAATCCTTGTTGCATAATGTACACATTTCTGAAACGCTCTTCCATCAGGCGTTTAGCAGTTTTCAATTTTATATCACCATCCGATTCAGATCCATATACAATGCAATCTATCTCGGTGACATCCTTTCGTCTCAATGTACCCTCGCAGCTACACCCCTCCCAGAGATTCATGTTTTTGAAGATTATCTTCAGGATATCCTCATCGAGCTCCTCCTTCAAGATCAGCATCGCACCCTCTATGTGACCCTTCTTGTACTCCTCTTCCGAACGGGTATCTATGAAAACAGCCCCCTGCTCTAAAAGGGCCTTTGCCTCGTCCAGACTCACTTCAGTGAACGCAGTACCGCCCCCCTTTTGCTCGCCTCGAGTTTCAGTTGCCTGGAGGAACACGAAAAGCAAAAAAAGAGTTACAAACACAGTTCTCACGATTTTCATGTAAACACCTCTCATCGATTCGAATACCTTTTCTACAATCATCAAGATAATACTATGTTACTGTGAGAGTGACGCCAAATAAAAAACAAAAATCGATACTTTTACAAGGGTTAAAGTTAAGAATGACCCTTATAAAAAATAAACCTAGTTAACAGAAGATAGGGGGGAAGGGATAGAGGATTGAGAGCGTCATGTTTCATCCACCCTCCCCATCTCATTTACTAAAAGGCAAATCCTCTTCCTGCCAGCTCATGAATCCTTTAGAAAGATGATATATACTTCTGAATCCAAGCTCTTTCATGATCTCGAGCGCTCTTCTGCTTCTCCTGCCTGACCTGCAGTAGAGGAGGTAGGTGTCATCCCTGTCAAGCTCCTCGAGCCTCCCGTAAAAATCCTCACCTCTGTAGTCGATGTTGAGTGCACTTTCGATATGTCTCTCGAGATACTCTGCCTCGGTACGGACATCGAGTATGATAAAGTCTGGGGCATCCTTTCTATCATCAATAAGCGTATGTGCTTCTGAAACAGTTATATCTAGTATCATCAGCGTCTTGTCCGCAACTACAGTGGAGAAAGCAAGTATAAAAATAACCAAAGGAATGCTCAAGAAAGAGACTTTTTTTCGCATAATAATCTCAAAAAACAATAAGACCTAAATATAGCCCGGACATTTTACTGTAACAATAAATTTTTACCGGAATATTTCAAGTAGGCTTTCGAGTTTTTGCTGAGCCTCACCTTTTGAATCAATTTTAAAAAGGCTTGAACGAATTTCTGCAATGTGTGGTATTTCTCTCAGGTAACGGTAAATGTGCTTCTTTATGTCGCGAACCCCTTTTGTTTCCCCTTTTAAGGAACAGATAAGCTCGAGGTGCTCGAGTGCAAGATTTACCCTCTCATGCTTCGTCGGTCGTGCACATACTACCTTTTCCGGATAGTCTGAAAATGTCCTGACAGTATTTCGAATAATCCATGGATTTCCGATGGCAGCCCTTCCTATCATTACCGCATCACAACCTGTCTCAAGAATCATTCGTACCGCATCATCCTCTGTTCTTATATCACCATTTCCGCACACAGGTATCTTGAGCTTCTGTTTAACCAATCCTATATATTCCCACCTCGCAGTCCCTGAGTACTTGCTTTGTGCCGTCCTGGGATGAAGAGTTATAAGTCTGGCACCAGCCTCCTGTGCAGCGAGCGCATTTTCAATCACATTGATCCTGTCTTCAGTCAACCCGAGCCGAATCTTTACACTTACAGGATATGGAGAAACATTGACACAGGCCTTTACCACCTCATAAAATTCATTCGGGTTACCGAGCAGACTAGCCCCTGCTCCAGTCTTCATCACCTTCTTGACAGAGCATCCTCCGTTAATATCCAAAATATCTGCGGGATACTCTCCAATTGCAGATGCTGCACCAGCCATGATTTCGGGATTTGATCCAAATATTTGAATTCCGTCAGGCCTTTCTTTTCGGGAAAGTTTTAAGAGATCCTGTGTCTTTTGATTCCCATTCACAATTCCATGGGCACTCACCATCTCAGTAAAGGTTAATCCTGCACCGAACCTCTTGTGGAGAAGTCTGAAGCTTCTATCCCCAACACCGGCAAGGGGGGCAAGAAAGACATTATTATCTGTAAGGACTTCACCTATCTTTATTTTCTTCAGAAGTCCCATCCTTCTCCCTCAAATCCACAAGTGCTACTATAGCCTGGACCAGAATTCCCTCACCTCTCCCAAAAGATGTGAGTTCCTCACCGGAAGTAAATGTAATCCCTACATCATCTTCTGTAACACCAGCGAGCCCGGCAATCCCGATCTTCATCTTTTTGATATCCTGCATCGACACATAAGGCCTTTTAGCCTCCACCATAATCCCGATATTGCTAATCCTGTAACCGATATCAGAAACCATACGGAGTGCTATTTTAATGTACTCCCTGCTATCGGTAACCCCTTTGGTGCAGAGGGGATCTGCATAGTACCCAAGTGACTCACCGCCACATGCCTGAGAGAGGGCGTTGAAAAGAGCGTGGAGGATCACATCTCCATCAGATTTGGCCTTGAGGCTGATTGTCTCGTTTAGCTTCACAGTACCAAGAATGAGAGGCTTTCTATTGTCATTTTCGAAGCGATGACTGTCGGTCCCGAATCCTACGCGTACCAATAGCTCTTTTCCTTCACTCTCGACGACAGTATCTGGCGTGCAAAGTCTAAATCCTGAGGATAAGTGATTTTGAAATTCTCCCTTGAACAGGGTACAAATTTCACCTTCTCGTGGATGGCCTCGACAAGAGTTGAATCATCCGTGGCATTAATCCTGTTTATACAGGCAAACTCAAACGCTCTTACTGCAATATCGAATCGTATAATCTGAGGAGTTTGAGCAATCCACATTGTGTTCCTGTTAGGTGTGTGATCTATGAAATTGTCTTCCTGATTTACAATCTTCACAGTATCAGTAGCTTCAAAACCCAGCAAACTCGCTCCATGCTCTTGAGCTGCCTTAAGACACTCGTCCAGCTCAGAGTGTCTTACAAAGGGATTAACAGCATTGTGGATAAGCAAATAGGATGGATGAGGTAACCCCAATCTTTTTAGCTTCTCAACTACGTGATAGGTTGATTCCTGTCTTGTGGGATAAGCTTCTTCAATAGCTATAATCTTCTGAATTTCATACATTGCAATGAGATCTTCTAACTTCTCTATATTTTCCTTTCCAACGGTTGCTACTATAGCATCTACTCTGTCGTAATCTGAGAATGTCTTCAGCGCATAATAGATGAGAGGTTTATCGCCAATCTGTAAAAAGACCTTATTCTCCTTGGTTTTCATCCTTTCACCATTTCCACCAGCACATACGATAGCGATGTTCATATTAATATCCTTTTAATCGGTTGTCTCTTAAAAATCAAGCTTTTAAACTGACAAGCTCTTGGTGGCTACAAAGTGTACTAATAACACACTAAATTATAAAATGTATTGTCTGATTGCCTCTGATTACTTAGAATTAAATACTAGGACCCCAAGAACTAAGTTGCTGTCTTATCCATACTTCCTTTAGGAAAGGGTAAGACTTATATAATATATCACTACTATTTAAATTATCAATAATAATTACTATGAAAAATATACTTTTAGACGCGTATGCCAAGATTAATTTGAGCCTCAACCTCCTTCCCCAGCGCGGGAAGGAAGGATACTATAAGGTCAGGTTTCTCAATACACAGGTTTCACTTTCAGATACAGTACTAATATCGAAAACTCCTGACAAATCTATACTCATAAATGAGCCCCGGATAGATGATAATGAAAACATAGCCTACAGAGCTGCAAAGCTCATGATCCACCACTTTGATCTTTCAGAAGGAATATCTATTTCCATAAAAAAGCATATCCCTCTGAAATCTGGTCTCGGAGGAGGCTCCTGTGATGCAGGGGCAGTGATCAATGGTATTGTCAGTCTTTTCGGACTCGATATCAGCGATCCTGAGAAACTCTCACTTGCAAAAAAACTGGGAATGGATGTCTGCTACTGCGTAATTGGGGGACTGTGCATTGTTGAAGGGATTGGACATGTTGTGAAAAAGCTTCCTCTAAGGCTGCCACAGCTAAACATACTTATCTCGACCCCCAGAACGAGAAAACCTTCAACTGAGTGGGCTTACTCTGTAGTTGATGAAAAAGAAATAGGTAATGATCTCGGAAAACTCGACTCACTGGTGGAAGGGATTAAAAATCAGGATATCAAAAAAATCGCATCAGGCCTGCACAACGACTTCGAAAAGCCTGTTAAGAGTTACTACCCCATCATAGATACCGTGAAGCATAGCATGCTTTCTAATGGTGCGCTAAACAGTATTCTCACCGGATCGGGTCTCTCTGTATTTGGAATATTCATCGAAGAGGAGAGAATGTTCAGAGCAAAAGATGAGCTCGAACAAATAGGACAGATCTGCAATATTGTACACACTGTTACATAAGTTTCGTGAGCTCATCCCTCCCTGATGGATGAATCTCTCTTTCCTTTCCATTCTCAACAACACAGACTGGCCCGCCCTTGTTAGTAAACTCTCCAATAAGAGTCAGACGTGGCTCTTTTTCCCCTCTTTGAGTAAAGGCACGTTCGAGTCTGTCTCTATCATTACTGGGTACTGAGATGAGGAGACTACCTGAGGCAATACAGTAGAATGGAGAAATACCATAGTGATCACACAGTTTCCTTGTCTCTTCGAATACCGGTATTTTCTTTACCCAGATCCTCACACCTATCCCCGAACCTCTTGCCATCTCATAGGCCCCGGTTAGAATTCCTCCCTCTGTCGGATCATGCATGCCGGTTACCTCTGTCTCGGTCCTGACCCTCTTGGCATCCTTAATAACACTAATTCCAGGGTCCTGAAGAAAGTTTATGCAACGTCTATAAAACTCATCACCAAAGCTCTCTCGGACTTCGGTAGCCTTTTCACGTGCAATAATAGAGGTTGCCTCTATTGCTACACCCTTTGTCATGTAAAGGAGATCTCCCTCACCAATACTTCCGTTTTTTATTAATTCATCCTTCTTTGCCTCTCCTAGCATGGTTCCAGAGAGTATTGGGTACTCAAGCCCGTGTGTAACCTCTGTATGCCCTCCAATGAGTGAAACCCCCAATTCATCACATGCTTTTTCTAAATCCTTCATGATGTTCTCAATGAGCTGTACAGATGTCTGCCCTTCGGGAAGCAGCATGGTCACAAGAAACCAGCGCGGATCACCGCCCATTGCAGCGATATCATTTGCATTGACATTTACCACATACCAGCCTATGCGGTCGGTGGTAAAAGTAATAGGATCGCATTTAACAATAAGGTAATGTCCGCCAACATCTATGACTGCCGCATCTTCTCCAATCCCAGGTCCAACAATAACCCTTTTATCTTTAATTTCTATCTTACCAAGTATTCGTTCGAGAAAATACTGATCTAGCTTTCCTGTCTCTAGAAAACCCACCGTCAACCTCTCTGCAGAATGTCCTTGTAGATGAGAAACTGGACAAAGGGATGAGCCTTTATATCAGTACTCGAATTAACGAGCTGTTTCCCATATTCGACAAGTGTATTTACATAGTGTTCTTTTTCATTATAATGGTAGTAAAGAGCGATATCAAAAAGGAACTCAGAATACATATTCCTTCGTTCCTCAGTGAAGTAAGTCTGACAGAATCTATCAATAATACCATCCACCCTCTGTTCAGGACTCATGTTCCCTATAATGAGCCTGCTCGCCTTGGCTTCCTCGATCTGATCCCTGAAGGTTTTAACGACATCGTCTGAGAGAGTGATTCTCCCAAGCTCTCTCTCTGCAAAGACCCTCTTCTCATCGGACAGACTTTGCATTCTGGATATCTGTGTGCCAGCAAGCCCCAGCACAGGATGAGGAGCCTCTTGCTTTTTTTCTTTCAAGTTCTGTGGTATCCTCTTCAGTATATGCTCAGAGGAGAGCTTTATGGCCCTGTGCAGCCTGCTCAGTGCATACGGTATTGGAATCGGAAAGAAATCCTCGCTTCCGGTCCTTATCTTCTCATAGGAACGTCTGCTCATACCCTCGACCCTGTAGTCAAGAACACCCTTCCGGCTGTCAAGAAGGATCTGATGGATATCGAGTGCCATTGTCCTCATGTTTGGCGTAGATACGATTAGCAGAGAATTATCTTTTGAATCCGGCAGTGAGAGCAAAGCCTGTTCGATCTCTTCCGATACATCCACCTCTTTCTGAACCTGCTTCTGTGGTTTTTGAATATCAACATCTATTCCGCTTGATCTGAGAGTATACAGGGCTTTTTTTGCTGCCTTTCTCATCTCCTTCGACTCCTTGCTAGAAGATGCAAGCTCCCAGAGATGTCTGACCATCTTGTCTGTGGCATCCCCACACTTCAACTCTCGCAGGAGTTTACCGGGATCTCGAAGGATGATATTTCTCAGCTTTTCAGTCTCCATTACTATCCCCGGATCAGATATAGATGCTCTTTTCCCACACTCCAGCTTCCTCAGCCTGATAATATTGATAGATTACCCTCTTAATATCCTCACTTCCGGCATATCTATCGATATCGACAAAATTAAGATTCTGCTCGTACCGCTTCATATAGGATATAGCTATGATCTTGAGAGGGTCAAAAACATATCCCTCCTTTAAAGCCATCCTGTCGAGGACTTCAACCAGCACAGATTCAGATTTCTGCCCCTCGTATTCTATTTCTATAAGAGGTATTTTGTTAGAAAGAAAATAGAGTTTCATCTTTCCTTTTTGCCATGTCCTGGGTATCAGTATCCTATCAGGAACCTCAAGAACCCTTTCAGGGATACTCAGTTTAGTATTGAACGGGGGATTAAACCTCTCTATTAATTTGTATTCCTCGATAAGCGCCTCAAGGTCAGAACCGAGCTTTTGAAACTCTATGGTATAAAGATCATTCAGGATACCTTCACGCTTGGTATCACTCTCATCAATATTCCAGAAATAAGAGCCGATCCGGACTCTGAGATTAACAGTTTTCCCTACGTAAATAACCTCTTTTTTTCGATTGTAAAAAATGTAGATACCGGGCTCCTGGGGTATATCACGAAGCCACCCACGATCGAATCCGTATCGAGAAAAATCTACTTCTTTTTTAAACTCTCTTGAAATATCGAGAAGCTCACCGGCAAGCCTCACTCCTCTCTCCAAAGCTGCATTCAGGAGATACTCAACTAGATGCCTGAGGGTCTGGGCCTTCGAAAGGGAACCGGAAGAGTAGAGATTAACAATATCAAATACACGCACAATATCATCCCAGGTTTTTACCTTTTTATCCGGAAAGAGAGAAGCTATGAGAGTTCTGATTGAAACCGTTCTGAGAGCAACAGAAAGTGGTGAAACTGTTGTGTATACCCTCTTAAGATACCCAAGACTCTTTGAATCATATGGAACAAAGATATACTTCTCTGTCTTTGTTAAATATTCCCTGGGCTGTATATCATCCGTGATACCACCTCCCTTCCAAAGTAAAAAGACATACCCCTCTTTTTGTCCTCTTTCCCCGGAGAGTACATCCTTTTTAAGCTTCGCCACATCATCGATCTGAAAGAGTACAAACGGTGCTTCCATGAGGGGCAGCTCCTCAACAGTCCTCACCTTTACAGCGATCCAATGATCCTCTCGGGTTCTCCTGAATCGAAGATCTTTTGTCATAATCGGCTCAACTATCTTCACTGCCATTAAAGAATTGTCTGTTTCAATCTTAAAAAACCTCTTAAGTATCTCTATGCTCGAAAATTCCCGATTCTCACCCAGTAGCGACTCATAGATCTCATCAGAGATGGAATGCATTATTGCCTCTTTTTTCGCGAACCTTACTATCGATTTTCTTGCCTAAATCCCCGGTACCCTTAAAATACTTAATAAATCAGAACAGGTGTTAAGTACTTTCAGTCTACTTCTCTTACCAAAATGGCAAGAAAACATATAAATCAAGAATGTGGCTTGACCACATTACGGAAATATTGATGGAAAAAAACTTCCTAGTGTACTATACTTCAATATAAAGTACAACACAGCGGAGGTAATGGTCGAGTATTTTAACAGTATGAGAAAAAAAGAGCAGTGAAACATGTCTTCAGAAATCAATATCCCAGATGAAAAATTATACAAATACAGCTTTTACAGAGCTGGCACTAAGATTGTGAACCAGGGTGATAAGAGAACCGATATATTTATATTAAAGAGGGGAGCAGTCACTGTCTCCGTTGATGGCCAGATCATGAGGCTCATTAACACCCCGAATACTGTATTCGGTGAGATGTCATTTTTCTTGGGCGTCAGCCGAACCGCAACCATCGAAGCCGTTGAAGATTCTGAAGTCGTCGTCATTCCTGGTGAAAAACTTTACAAACTCGTTTTTGAAAAACCAGATATCGGGATTGCGCTTCTTAAAATACTCTCAGACCGGTTAAAAAATACAACAAAATACGCAACCCGACTCGAAAAAGAAATAATCGAGTATAGAGACGAGCTTCGCAGACTCAAGGGTCTGAAAGCTGAAGCAGTCACGCCATTCGAGGACGAGCTTCTTACCTACGGGTATATCACGGCAGAGCAGCTCGGTGCTGCTCGCAAAGAATACAGTGAAAGACAGAGTAAGGGTGAAGACATTACATTTTCAAAAATTCTCATAGATAACAAATATCTCACCTACGAACAGCTTCTGCAATACCTCGATCTCAAGCAGTTCAAGTAATCCAGCGCTTTGATAAATGCCAACTATGCATATATCTATTTATCACAATCAAGAAATACAGTATATTTTTCAAAATCCAAAAAGGAGCACACATGGAATCTTATAGAGACACATTTCAGGTGGAGACCAGGGGCGAAACCCACATCATCGATATTACCTCGAGGATAAAAAAGATCGTAAAGCAGAGTACTCTTACCTCAGGCATAGTCAACATAGCTCTCACAGGATCGACAGCAGGAATCAGCACTATCGAATATGAGGATGGTCTCATCGAGGACTTAAAAACCGCATATGAAGTCATTGCGCCAAGACATGCTGATTATATCCATAATCAAAGATGGGGGGATGGAAACGGCTACGCTCATATCCGAGCTACGATCACTGGTCAGAGCACCACTATTCCGTTTCATGATAAGAGCCTACAACTGGGTACATGGCAGCAGATAATTCTTATAGATTTTGATAATCGCCCGAGAGTACGAGAAGTTATAGTCCACATGGTCGGGGAATAGTGTGAGAATGAAAAAGTACATCCTGGGAGCATTTATACTTATGCTGCTCTTATTTTCATCAGGCATAGCTTGCTCGAGTGATAGAGCAGACGATTATGCACGCTCAATGACAGAAAGAGGAATCTCTCCTCTGATTATCACAGGACTCATATCGATGCTCCCGATATTCGAGCTTCGGGGAGGAATTCCTGTAGGGATAGCTATCCTGCAGCAGAACCCATTTTTAGTATATCCTGTAGCAGTGATCTTTAACCTCATTCCTGTATTTCCCCTGCTCTTGTTCCTCAATCCGATTAAACAAGCACTCGAGAAACTGCCATTTTTTAAAAGAATATTCAATTTCCTTACAAAAAAAGTAGAGCGCAACAAAAGGCTCGTTGAACGATATGAGGAGCTGGGGCTTCTTCTCTTTGTCGCAGTACCCTTACCTATCACAGGTGCATGGACAGGGTCTCTCATCGCAGTCATCATGGGATTGAAGACTGTAAAATCATTTATATTCATCTCCCTTGGAGTTATTGCTGCAGGAATCATCGTAACCATGCTCACAATGCTCGGTGCCCTGGGATTGGTGCTGGCCTGTGTGCTGTTTCTCTCTTCACTCGTCGTCTATATAATAAAATTTTTACAGGCAAGAGAGAGATTGACAAAATGAGGCACCACAATAATATTGAGTTTATGAGTACTGCAATTGATGCAAAAACAGGACTTGCTGTTCTTATAGGGCATCCTGTGGAACATTCACTCTCTCCATTATTCATGAACTACGCCATGCAGAGGCTGGAACTCAACTGCAGGTACCTCGCCTTTGATACAAAGCCCGACTGCCTGGGAGACACCATTGCCAGCATGAGAACACTGGGCCTTAAAGGCATCAACATTACCATACCTCATAAAAATGAAGCACCTAAGTATGTAGATGATCTCGACTCCGATGCTCGAAAGATAGGGGCAGTAAACTGTATATACAGAAAAGGGGAACATCTCATAGGTACAAATACAGATCACAGTGGCTTCATCCATCCTCTGAAAGAGAGGGGTTATGAACTGAATGCTATCGAGGTACTTCTTATTGGCTGCGGTGGAGCAGCGAGAGGTGTGGTCTATGCCCTCTGGAATGAGGGTGTAAGAATAATCCACCTTATAAACCGAACCCGGGAAAACGCTCAAAAATTCATAACCTGGTGTAACAAATCACTTCAAGACCTTGACATAGCGTATATCGGTAACCTAAGATCAATACAGAATAAAGCTACACCTGAATGTAGACTTGTAATAAACACAACACCTGTCGGTATGTATCCTGCTTCTGACGACTGCCCCCTTCCTGAAGAATTCAGATTACATAAAGGACAGGTCGTTTACGATCTGGTTTACAATCCGGAAACAACCATGCTACTACAGAGAGCACGCAATGACGGGGCCGATGTAATTAACGGTCTTCCAATGCTTATACTCCAGGGTATATATTCTCTCTCGCTCTGGTTTCCTCAAAAAAAAGATAAAATTATTTCACTCAGTAATCCTGTGCTCGAGTATACAAAGAGATACTTCAAGGGAGATAGAGAGCATGGGTAAAGAAAAATGTCTTTACCTCATCGGGTTCATGGGTACAGGAAAATCCAGTATCGGCAGCCTTCTCGCAGAGAAGCTGAAATACATCTTTATCGATACAGACAGCATCATCGAGGAATCGGAAGGCATGACTATCAATGAGATATTCAGGACCAAAGGGGAAGCTTCGTTCCGGGAGATGGAAAAGAGGCTGCTGAAGAACCTCACAGAAGAATACAATAGTAAAGGATTCGTAATGTCGACTGGTGGAGGTATGCCCTGTAATCACGAAAATCTAAACTACATGAAGCAAAACGGAAAGGTAATCTACATCAAATCAAACATCGATGATATTATAAAAAGGGTAAAAGAGAGTGAAGCAAGACCGATCATCCATCGACTCGAAAAAACAGGAGATATGAAAGAGGGTCTTGAGGCCCTGCTGAAGAAGCGGGAGTACTACTACATGCAGGCAGATATTACTGTCACCAACACTAAGGGGGATGATGCTGACGATATTGTAAAAAGGATACAAGACCAGGTTAGTGAGTAAATCATGGAAATCATTGAAGTAAAGGCTGAACAGCCGTACAATGTCTATTTTGGAGAAGGGGTGCTTAACGAGGCTCCTCGAATTCTGAAACCCACAGCTGAAACAGACCCATCGTTTCTTGTGGTAACCGATAAAAACGTTGCACGTCACTATCTTAAACCATTCGTCAGTATCCTTAAGGATTCAGGTTTCAGGGTACGGTATGCTGTTTTCAATCCTGGGGAGAGCTTGAAAAGCTCCCAAAACCTCGATAAACTCCTGCACAAGATGGTCGGATTTGGACTTGCAAGAGATTCTGTCGTGATCGGGTTAGGCGGAGGGGTAATCGGCGATTTCTCAGGTTTTGCTGCATCTGTGTATATGAGAGGAATAGGCTTCATCCAGATCCCGACAACTCTTCTTGCTCAGGTCGACTCCTCCATTGGCGGGAAGGTGGGTATTAATTTAAAAGAGGGTAAAAACCTCGTGGGGAGCCTCAAGAGCCCGCTTTTTGTGCTGATAGACCCTTCCACCCTGCATACACTCGGCGCCAGACAGATCGTATTAGGGCTTGCCGAAATAATCAAGGCTGGATTGATTTTCGATGAGCATCTCTTTGAGAAGATCGAAAATTTCTTCAATAAACATTTTGAAACCGAAAAAACCGTCTCTCCAGAAGAGCTGAAAACAACACTTCTAAAAGACAGGGAGCTTCTCTCCAAAATAATTACCAATTCCATAAAGATAAAGCGGGACATAGTGGAAAAGGACGAAAAAGAGAGCGGTCTTCGGATGATTCTCAATTTTGGCCACACCTTTGGCCATGCTATCGAAAACTTCCTTCATTACAGGAATCTTCTCCATGGAGAAGCGGTGATTCTCGGGATGCGTATTGCCGTCGAGCTCTCATCTTCTTTAGGGATGCTCCCTGAATCAGAGCGAGCCAGAATAGAAAAGCTTCTCTGCAGGCTTCCAATCCCAAGGGTTGAAAGAATAGATGCGAAGCACATTTGTAGCCGGATCGAAAGGGATAAAAAGAAAAGAGGGGGGAGAGTGCACTATGTGCTCTTAAGAGAGATCGGGAACGCAGTTACAGAAACCGATGTCGATAGAAAAATGGTTGCCCGGGCAATCGACCATATCCTACGCAGAGGATGAGCCTGTGAGTACCGCATCGAGTACCTTCAGATAACCATCAAGGCTAAGCCCCTTTATCTGCACCATGCACACATCTTTCAAAAATACTTCCCCTCCGATATGGGGGTAGATATAGAAACAAAACTCCCTGTCTCTCTGTGAGTAAGCTTAAGTCCCTTTGAGATTATAATGGCAGCAGAAATAATTTTTCTTCTCCTAAGTCGAGTGACCAGAACGAGTTCAGTATAATTATTGGTATGAGAAAAGAAAGCACAGCATTTGCTATGGGTTTGCTGAGATTTTCCATATCTGGTAATATTCTTTTTGTCAGGTATCCT
This sequence comes from Spirochaetota bacterium, assembly GCA_020342115.1. Classification (GTDB taxonomy): domain Bacteria; phylum Spirochaetota; class B62-G9; order B62-G9; family DRHN01. The sequence goes on along the minus strand of CP070841.1, from coordinate 2,444,683 downwards.
ATAACAATTGAACCATATGAAAATATTAAAAAAGAAACAAATATCTTTACCATTACTATTAATACCTCGGATTGTACATATACTAAAAGTGTACCTAATGAATTTTAACTGAAATTGGAATGAGTAATAATCTTGTGATGGAATATATGATTACCAGGAACATAGTTGTCGCAAGAAAGATTAAATAAAATTCAGCCACCACCCATAAAAGGGAAAATTGCCACAGTATCATTTTTATTGAGTTTTGTATTAAGTCCATTAATAAAATATATATTAGTGTTATTAAGAAAAATGATGACGTCTTCCTTGAGCTTGCGGGGCGCTTTCTTTTTTAAAAGAAGATCAGCAAGTCCTTTATATTGTTCAATAAATATCTCAATTAACTCATTGATATTTTGTGCAGGGATTGTAATTTCTTTTTTTCCCACAACTTCCCTAAAAGGACCAAATAGTTGAATAACTGGCATAAAATTATCCTCTCTATTGTAAAGATTTGGGATAATCTCTTACTTTAGTAAAATTTAAAGCTCAGGTAAAGGAAGTTATTGTTTAAAAAATATTTTTAAAAATTTACTTGATAAAAATATATTATAGATATATAACTGATATATCATTGATATATCAATAATATATAGAGGTTAAAATGACAATTACAAATAAAACTCTTGAATCCAATAGTACCAGGTTTGCTGTTTATGAACATCTGAAAAAGAAGATTATTAATAACATCTTAAAACCAATGGAAATTTTACATGAGCGTACTCTGGCTCAAGAATACAACATCAGTAAAACCCCTGTCAGAGAGGCGTTACAGCAATTAGAATTAAACAATTTTGTAGGAAGAATACCCAATAAAGGGTGGTTTGTTGCAGGTATCTATTTAGAACACATTAAAGAAGTATTTGAGATAAGAGAAATTCTTGAGTGTGCCGCAGCAAGAATTTCAGCAGTTAAAAGAGACAAAGATAATTTTATTAAATTGAAAAATAAATTTCAATCAATTGAAAAAGAGAATGAGAAAAGTGCAAAGACCATTTTACTGACAGGCGATAAAATCCACAATTTAGTAATAGAGGAAACAGGAAATAGTCGATTGATAAATATTTATAAATCCGAGTTAGAACATGTGATAAAGATCAGAATGTATTTTTTGGATAAATTTGAGAGAGAACGGCTAATAAAGGCTAACTCAGAGCATCTGGAAATTTTAAATGCTATGATCAAAGGTGATCCTAGGATGGCAGAAGAGATAATAAGAAATCATTTAAGGAATGCCAAGGAATATATCATAAAACTCATTTAACTCGATAAAGGTAATTAATTGATAATTCATACCATAAAAGAAATTAGAAGACCAGAAAAAGATTTAATTGAACAATTTAGCAAATTAAGTTCAGCAACTGTGTATGAAGCATCAGGAAAACAGGGCTATATAAACAGTGCTATTAAACCCATTGATAAGGAAATGAAGGTTTGCGGACCTGCGTTTACAGTACAGTGTGCCCCCAGAGATAATTTAATGCTTCACAAAGCACTACAGATAGCAAACGCTGGTGATATACTTGTTGTGGATGCTGGAGATGCTCATGAATATGGATATTGGGGTGCTTTAATGGTAGAATCTGCCATTTCCAGAGGGATTGGAGGACTGGTGATCAATGGATGTATTCGTGATTCTTTAGAAATTATAGAAATGAATTTTCCGGTTTTTTGTCTGGGGTTTTCCATTCGGGGAACTACAAAAGCATCATTAGGATTGATCAATTATTCTTTAGTATTTTCCCAGACAATAACTAATCCCGGTGACTTAATTCTGGGAGATAATGATGGGCTGGTTGTGGTAAGGTATGAAGATTGTAAGTCTGTATTAAATAAAGCTTTAGAAAGAGTTTCAGTCGAAGAAGAGAAAAAAAAGAAGCTTTCAATGGGTGTCTCAAGTGTTGAACTGAATAAGATGGAAGATGTTTTTAAAAATCTGGGTTACAAGGAACAATAATTATGCCAAAAATCCAGGTGCTGCAACTAACTGAGGTAACTGCAGACATCCTGAAAAGATTAGGGGAAAAAGAGGAGAATGCGATTGAGGCTGCCAAAGCTATGGTTGCAGCTGATATGAGAGGTATCGATACTCATGGAACACGCCTGTTGGTTTTAATATATCAACGGTTGAAAGAAAAGATGCTCCAGATACCGACTGAGATCGAAGCGATTAATGATGAGTCTGCCACTTCAATTATAAATAGCAATAATGGTCTGGGTCAGGTAGCAGCAATTCATGGTATGAGAATAAGTATAAAAAAGGCAAAACAGTTCGGAGCAGGAATGGTTTTAATAAGGAATACCAATAATGTGGGAGTACTCGGGTATTATACCACTTTTGCAGCACAGCAGGGAGTAGCTGGTATAATGATGTCCAATGCTGCACCCTCTATGGCTCCCTGGGGTAGTTCAGAACCTTTTATTGGAACCAACCCAATTTCTATTGCTTTTCCATCAAGAGATTTTAAACCAATCTGTATCGATATGTCCTGCAGTATAGTCTCCAGGGGTAAGATACGTGCTGCAGCAAGGAGAGGAGAAAAAATACCTTATGGGTGGGCTCTTAATAAACATGGAGAAAAAACAACTGATCCTGAAGAAGCTCTGGAAGGAACTATAATCCCTTTAGGAGACTACAAGGGATCGGGGTTATCAATCATAATAGATATTATTACAGGAATCATATCTGGATCAAGTTATGGAAATAAAACAGAGACATTCCATAAATTAATGGGACCAACAGGTATAGGGGTCTGTTGTATGAGCTTTGATATAAAAAAGTTTATGGATATTGACACATTCTATTCTTTATTGGAGGGGTATGTAACTTCGATAAAAAATCTTGAAAAAAAGGAAGGTATTTCTGAAATATTATTACCAGGCGAAATTGAATGGAATAACGAGGTTAAAAGTATTGAGGAAGGCATTTCACTCCCCCAGGAAATTGTCTCGGATTTAAATAAGATATTAGAGGAAGTGGGGAGTAAAACAAGGCTGTAATTGAATTATTAGGTGGTGTTTATGAAATGGTTTGCGCGTGTGGATGTGAGTGAGAGAAAAGCCTCTAAAACAAAAATAAAAGATGAAATGGAGAGATGGGGCGGGAGGCTGTTTATTGCGAAAATACTTACCAATGAAGTACCACCAACCTGTGAACCATTAGGAAGGTACAATAAACTTATTATAGCTTCTGGATTACTTGGAGATACCCCTGTTACTACATCAGGTAAAATATCTATAGGAGGAAAAAGTCCCTTAACCGGTGGAATAAAGGAAAGTAATGTGGGGGGATTTGCTGGTAAAAGACTGGCAAATCTTGGAATAAGAGCAGTTATTATTGAGGGTTTGCCACGTAAACCAGGTACAGATATGCTTATTATTAATTCGAAAGGTATTGAATTAGTCCCCGTCCCTGAGTTACGTTTCAAATTGGTCTCTGATACCATAAAATATTTAAGAACACATTTTGGAAATGATATTGGCATCTTTTGTATTGGACCTGCTGGTGAAATGTTAATGTCTGGTGCGGGAATAGCTTCACCAGATAATAATGATATTCAGATTAGATATGCAGCTCGTGGTGGATTGGGAGCTTTAATGGGTTCAAAAGGTATCAAAGCAATTGTTGTTGATGATTCAAACTCAAAGTATAAACCAGAATATTTCGATAGAGAGCTGCTCACCAGAATAAGTAGAGAAATTATAGATGATTTAAAGGATGATCCAAAAACTGAGAACAGACACCTCTATGGTACACCCGCTATAATTTCTCTTGCAAACAAATCAGGGTTACTTCCAACAAAAAACTTTAGTGTGGGACAATTTGAATATGCTGAAGAAATATCTGGTGAAACAATAAGGAAGGTAATTGCTGAGAGGGGAAAAGAGGGAAGGTCTGGTACCCCATGTGTGCCCGGATGTTTTATTAAATGCAGTAATGTTTTTCCGGATAAAAAAGGGAAAAAGATAGTTGCATCCCTTCAGTATGAAAATATCATTATGCTTGGTCCAAATTGTGGGATAGGTAATCTCGATGATATTGCCGAAATGGATAATCTTTGCAATGAGGTAGGAGTTGATGCTATTGAGACAGGAGCAGCTCTTGGTGTGGCTATGGAAGCTGGTTTGATGAAGTTTGGAGATGCAAAAAATGCAAAAGATATGATTACCCAAATAGGGAAAGGAACGGTATTAGGAAGAGTAATTGGAAACGGGGCTTATATAACTGGTAAAGTACTTGGGGTTCAAAGGGTTCCGGTGATTAAAAAACAGGGTGTTCCGGCTTATGATCCAAGAGCATTAAAGGGAAATGGAGTAACTTATTTTACTTCTCCAATGGGGCCAGATCACACCGCAGGTAATGCTTTCGAGACTTTAAAGACAACTGATCCACTGGGTATTGAACAACAGGTTGAAAACTCCAGGAGACTTCAGGTGAGAGCAGCTATACTGGATAGCTTTGGATTATGCATTTTTGTAAGGCCTGCTTTTGTAAGGAATCCCGAATTTCTATTTCAGGTTTTGAAAGGGAGGTATGGGTGGGATTTAAAAATTCAGAATGTACTGGATATTGGTATGGAGGTTTTAAAAACAGAGAGAAAGTTCAATTCTCTGGCAGGAGTCTCTGAAGATTCTTATTCCATGCCAGAATTTATGATGGATGAACCTCTTCCCCCTACAAACTCCAGGTTTGATATTTCTCTGGAAAAGATGAAGAGTGTCTGGGACATAAAACAGGAAATATTTTAGTGTTCCGGGGAGTTTAAATATGGAATTAAAAGACAAGGTGGCAGCAGTTACAGGGGCAGGTAAAGGAATAGGCAAGGCAATAGCTGAAAGGCTTTTTAGAGAAGGAGCTCTGGTTTCTTTGTGGGATATTGATTTTAACCTTGTGAAAGATCTTTCAAAAAAACTGGATTCTTCAGGAAAAAATATTTTGTCAATAAAAGCAGATGTTACAGAGGAAGATGAAATTAAAAGTGCTGTGGAGCAGACAGTTAAATCATGGGGTAAGATTGACATTTTAGTGAATAATGCAGGTATTTCACGACATAAGACTATATCTGAAATGTCAGTTGATGATTTCATGCAGGTGATATGGGTTAATCTTACAGGAACATTTATCTGCTGCAAATATGTGGTTTTAGAGATGAAGAAGCATAAAAGGGGTAAAATTATCAACATATCATCTCTGGGAGGAAGAACAGGGCGGCCTGGGGTGGGGGTGAATTATGCAGCTTCAAAAGCTGGAGTTATAAGTCTAACCCAAACCCTGGCCAGGGAATTGGGCGGGTATGGAATATACGTAAATGCAATTTGCCCCGGGCCAATTCTTACAGAACAGACCAAACAATACCCAAGAGAAGTTTTTGAATCATGGAATGCAGGAAGAGCTATTCAGAGAGATGGATTTCCAGAGGATATTTCTGATGCAGTTGTATTTCTGGCTTCTGAAAAATCAGATTGGATTACAGGTTTTTCTTTGGATATAAATGGAGGTATTTACATTTGTTAATAGAGAAACTTATAAATCAGGGGGTTAGAATATGTTAGTGGTTAAGGATGTGGATATAAGTAAAGTTGAAGGCGAACGACGGGACCCTCCCAGAACATCATGGATACTTGTTTCTGAAAAGACAGTTGGCTCTAAAAATATTGCCATGGGGGTAAATGAAACTGATCCCGGTTCCATGGTTCCGGAACATGCTCATGAAAGTGAAGAAGAGGTTATGTTTTTTCTGGAGGGAACAGGGAAATTTGTAACCGAAGGGAAAGAGATTGATATAAAACCGGGGATAGCTATATACAATCCTCCTGGAAAAATGCACAAAATACTAAATACAGGTAAAAGTAAATTAAAGTTTGTATGGATATATTCACCACAATTGAAAATTCATAAAAAAGTACAATAAAAGCCACAAGGAGATAGGATATGGGCAAATGGAAACTTCCTCCTGCAGAAGGACACATGGAAAAAAATGATAAAATATATTATCAAACCATGACCAAAAAGGATGTTGAAGAAAGATTAACAAAAAATGATATCCTTTTAATACCATTAGGTTCAACTGAAAATCATGGAGATGCACAGCCTCTGGGTGAAGATACATTTATAGTGACCAGAATGGCTGAACTTATTGCTATGAAAACAGGGTGTACAGTTACTGAACCGGTTTGGTATGCATCCCATCCCTTTACACACTTAGGGCAAAAGTTTACAGTGCCAATACCCGATGATGTTAATTCAGCATACATAAGAGCCATAATTTCCGGCTACTGGAATGCGGGCTTTCGGAAGCAGATATTTCTCGCTTCACATGGACAGGAATACATAATTCCTTCAGCAATTCAGGAGTGGGGAAAGAGATATCAGGTGCCGGCTGTGATAATTTTTCTGGATGTACCTAAAATTATGGGGGACGGTTTAAAGGATAAAGCCCATGGAGGGGAGTTTGAAACTCCCTTTCGACATGGAGATGAAGCTGAGAACTCCATCTGTCTTGCTCTTTTTCCTGAATTTGTCCGCATGGAAAATGTAGTGGATACTAAAACCTGGGGGTTTTTACCTGAGGGACATATAGATAAAGGCGGTGATATATACAGTTATCCTATACCGGGACAGAGTCACATTGGTGGGAGTGGTATAGAATGTGTTGTTTATCCAGAGGGAGTACTTGGCAAGCCATCATTAGCGAAAGCAGAAAAGGCATTCAGGGCGATTGAGACTTTTTTAGATTATGTTGTACAGTTACATAACGACATAAAGGAAAGATTCCCACCCGGTGTTTTGCCAGAAACTGAATATATGACTCAGAGGGATGAGAAGGAAATTGAAAAACTTTTAAAAGGTGAAAAACATATCTATACAATTGCCTGGCCCTGTTGAAAATTGAAGCGTTGCTTCAATGATAAATTAATTTATTTTAAAAGGAGGTAAGCAAAATGAAAAAGCTATTTGCAGCGTTGTTTCTCTTACTTATGAGTGCAACATTAGTAATGGCAGGAGAGGCGCCCCCGAAAGAAGAAGCCGTAGAAGTTACTCCACCCAAACCTGCTGAAGGCGCTATCATTCTCAAACTGGCGCATGCTGATTCGGTAGATATTTATTCATCAAGAAAACATGCCCAGGCTGTTGCATTTGCAAATTTTGTAAATGCCAGGAGTGGAGGAAAGCTGGTAGCCCAAGTTTACGGAGCTGGGGCTCTGGGAGGAGAAAGAGAATATGTGGAGGGCATTAAAGCTGGTACAATAGAAGCTGGTATAGCTTCTGGAGTACTGGGAAGCTTTTTCCCCCAGGCTATGATCACGGATATACCGTATCTATTTCCCTCTTCGTATGTAGCATGGACGGTTATGGATGGACCATTTGGTGATAAGCTGAGGAAAATGTTTCTTGCCCAGACAGGGATACGGTGCCTTGGTTTTGCAGAAGTAGGTTTCAGGAACTTTACCAACAATACAAGACCAATACGTACTCCTGATGATATGAAAGGTTTGAAGTTCAGGGTTATGGAAACACCTTTATTTGTAACATTAGTTAAATCATTGGGAGCAAGCCCAACTCCAATTGCATGGCCTGAAGTTTACAGTGCTTTACAGACAGGTGTTGTGGATGGACAGGAAAATCCGGTTCCGGTTATTCTTGCTCACAAATTATATGAAGTTCAAAAATACCTTACACTGGATAAGCATGTTTATGGAGTAGACTGGTTTTTAATCAATGAGAAATTTTTTCAAAGCCTCACTCCTGATTTACAGTACATTGTTCTGGATTCAGCAAGGATGGCCAATGGTGTGGGCAGGGGTGTGCAGAATGCACTTGAAGCAACCGGTATCTCTGGACTTGAAAAACAAGGTATGAAAATATATGTACCCACAGAACAAGAAATGGCGATGTTTAAAAAAGCCGCCCAACAACCTGTCATTGATTGGCTTAAGACCAAGATCGATGCTTCTCTTATTGATGAAATATTGAGAGAAGTAGATAGAGTAGTGGCTTCACAAAAACAAGAGTTTAAATGGTAAAGTACAGTATCAGGATGAAGAGAAGGTAATTATCCTTCTTCTTCATCCTGAATGAATATTATATGAATCGAAGAAGCCATATGGAAGAGAGATTAAAAAATACTGTTAGAAAGATTGAAAGTGTTGGTGTAGTGGTGGATAAAATTACAAACATATTAATAGTGGGCTCTTTATCATGTATGGTTATTAACATAGGCAGTAGTGTATTTGCACGGTATGTTCTTAATAATTCCATCTCATGGTCAGAAGAGTTAGCACGGTATTTAATGATATGGTTTGGTTTCTTTGGTATGGCTTTAGCCTTGAAGGAAGATGAACATGTTAATATAACGGTCTTTATCAATATGATTAAAAAGAATTATGGAAAAATAATAATTAATTATATCGTTTATTTTATTGTAATGTATTTATTAATAATCGTTCTGATCCATTCTTTTAATCACCTGTCAACATTGCGTGGGCAGGTTTCCCCTGTCATGCAGTTACCGATGTCTATACCTTATTTATCAGTGACAGTGGGAGTATCAATCATAATATTTCAATGTGTTCGTAAACTAATAATCAAAACATTAAAATTATTCATCAGTTTAAAAACTTCTACCTAACCCTGATGATCAGGGGTATGAAATGCTTATCAGTGTTTTAATTTTTATACTGTGTATTATTATTGGAGTACCAATAGCCTTCAGTTTAGGAGCTGCTTCTTTAACATATCTTTATGTACATCAAAATATTCCATTATCTATCCTTGCCCAGAGACTGTTTACCGGGTTAGATGTTTTTCCTTTTATGGCCATTCCCTTTTTTATACTGGCCGGAGAATTAATGAACAGTGTTGGAATTACAAAAAAGCTGGTAAACTTTTCTGATGTTCTTGTGGGACGTTTAAGGGGAGGATTAGGACATGTAAATATAGTAGCCAGTATGTTCTTTGCCGGAATTACAGGTTCTGCAGTTGCTGATACTTCCGCGATTGGCTCAATGCTAATCCCTGCTATGGAGGAGCAGGGTTTTGATACTGATTTCAGCGCAGCTGTAACTGCATCTTCATCTGTAATTGGACCAATTATTCCCCCAAGTATACCTATGGTAATTTATGCTATTATCAGCAGCCAATCGGTCGCTGCATTATTTTTAGCCGGTTTTTTCCCTGGTGTTCTACTTGGTTTTGGATTGATGTTTATTAACTATATTATTTCACGTAAAAGGAAATATCCAAGAAGGGAGAAGCAGGCAGGTTTAAAAGAAATTTTGAATGCTCTTGCTAATGCCATTGTGCCTCTATTAATGCCCTGTATAATACTTGGGGGTATTCTAGGAGGTGTTTTTACTGCAACTGAAGCTTCAGCAGTTGCAGTTATTTACGCATTGCTTATAGATATTCTCCTGTACAGAACTCTTAATTTCAAAGAAATAAAGAGGGTTTTCATATCCACCGCTAAAACAACAGGTGTAGTCTTTTTAGTCATAGCCTGTGCCAGTACTTACAACTGGATGCTCACCTGCGCTCAGGTTCCACAAAGAATGACCATGTTTCTTGCAGAAAATTTCCAGAATCCAGTTTTATTTCTATTTTTTATAAATGTAATGTTACTGTTCATTGGAACCTTTATGGAAGGTACAGCTGCAATGATTATCACAGTACCTGTTCTTTTACCTATTGCTCATTGTTTTGGTGTTGATCCGGTTATGCTTGGTGCAATAGTTGTTCTTAATCTTATGATCGGACTTATTACTCCACCTGTTGGGTTATGCCTCTATGTGGCTTCTGGTATATGTAAATTGTCAATAGAGAGAATAACAAAGGCTATTTTGCCGTTTTTAGCAGTTGAAATACTTGTTTTGATGCTGGTTACCTATATTAAACCAATCACCATGTTTTTACCAAGGCTTTTCGGATATCTATAGATAACAGCGAAATTTATTATTGAAGCAGATAAAGAATGTTGAGGATTTTAAAATGAAAGCCATAGTAAAATATGAAAAGCCAGGCTCATATGAGGTTGTTGATAACCCTGTTCCAGAGATAAAAAGTGGTGAAGTTCTTATAAAAGTAAGAGTTACCGGTATATGCCATACTGATGTTTCTATTTTAGAAAATAGGTACAAAGGGAAAAAACCTGTTCCAATACCTGTTATTATGGGGCATGAAGGTACAGGGGAAATTGCTGATGTTAAAAAAATAAAAAGATCCTTCAAAGTGGGCCAGCGTGTGGGTTTTGAAGCATTAAATGGTTGTGGTCAGTGTTATTTCTGCAAGGCTGGGCATAAAAATATGTGTAATGATTGGTCTCATATTGGAATTACCCGGGATGGTACATTTGCTGAGTACATAGCACTACCTGAGGAGCTCGTACATCCATTACCTGATGAAGTCACATTTAGCAGTGCTGCTCTTTTAGAACCATTGAGTCTGGTTGTTAGATCCCTTGAACACGTTAAACCTGAAGTGGGGGATTCTGCTGTAATTATTGGACCGGGTTCCATTGGATTGTTACACTTGCTGGCTTTAAAGTCAGCCGGTGTTTCTAAAATTGTTTTAATTGGAATAGATAAGGATGAAAAAAAGCTGGAAATGGCAAAATCATTGGGGGCAGATTATACTATTAATAGCAGTCAGGAAGATCCGGTTGAAAAAGTTATGGAGATAACAAAAGGGATGGGAACTGATATTGTAATTGAAACAGCCAGCTCTCCTGTTGTCTGGGATTTTCTTCTTGATCTTGTAGCAGCAAAGGGTCGTATTTCCTGCTTTGGCTTACATGATAAGTCTAATTTCAGACCGCTTTCACTAATACGAAAAGGTGCAACGCTTTATGGGGACGTAGCTTTTTTAACAAGACATTTTTTACGCGCAATCAAATGGCTTGAGACTGGTAAAGTCCATGGTGAAGCAATAATCACTCATAGATTTTCATTGGAGCAGGCAAAAAAGGCTCTTGACACATACTATAAAGGTGATTCTGTAAAAATAACGTTTGAGATGTAAACCTGAAGTTTAAGAATGAATGATCTCATTCATTTAATAGCCTGAAACAATAATCCAATGCCTCTCTATCAGCATCTTCTGGTAATGTAACAACCTCTGAATATTCCATATCACGTAAAACCTGAAAAAAAGGTTGGTAATTATAACCATCATCCGGTCGGGGAGAAGTTCTGTTAAGGTAAGAAGCAAGAGGATTCTCAACCCGAACATGTTTAATAATTTCTTTGTAATTTGTTATACTTTTGATTTCAAGATTAATATATTCTAACTCATACAAACTGATCATTGAGAATAAATTATTTTGATTTATCAATGGGATAAAATCTTTAATTTCCTTCATTGTATTTAAAAAATTGGTTTGTTTTTGCCCTAGCGGTTCAAGTAAAATATTTACACCATAGTTATCTGCCATTTCACAGAGCATAAACAAAAACTGCATGAACTGTTCTTTTGTATCCATTATTTCACCCTCTTCCGGCAGAATCCTTGCTTTTCCATTACTCCAGCATAATTTCCTGCAGCCCAATTCAGATATTCTCTGCAGAGCTTTTTTTAAATAAACTGTCCACACATAAGTGTTAAAACCTTTTTGAGTAACTAATACATCTTTTGGAAGGGGTTCTGAAAATATTTCAAAAAGTAAACCAGTTTTTAAAAGAAAATCCTTTTTACGTGCAAAATCTTCTTCACTAAGATTCATGATAAGTTCAATTGTTAACTGTGCACAATCAAAACCTTCTTTTACTGCTTTATCTATTTCATGTAAATCATTTACTATTTTACCCCATCTTAGCTTCATAATAGTGCCTCCATGCCTTTTAAACACTTGTTAAATTTATTAAAGCTTCCAGAGCTAAAAGATAACCCCTTTTACCAAGTCCGCTTATTAATCCAACACAAACTGGAGCAATTACAGACCTGTGGCGAAATTCTTCACGTGCATGAACATTTGAAATAAATACCTCAATGCATGGCAGTAATGTAGCTCCAATAGCACTCCGTAATGCATAGCTGTAGTGTGCCAATGCCCCAGCATTTATTATTAATCCATTGAATTCACCAGGAGCTCTCTGTAAACAATCAATAATTGCACCCTCACTATTGAATTGTTCACACTCTATCGATGCATTAAATCCAATGGCATGATCTTGAAGTTCATTGTGAATTTCTTCCAAGGAATATTCTCCATATATAGAAGTTTTTCGAGTACCTAATAAATTCAGGTTAGGGCCTGATATAACCATGTATTTCTTTTTCTTTGAAGTCATTTTCTTTGTGTGAATAATAACCGAACTTGCTGGCAATTTTGTTTCTATTAATCCACGAAGACCCAAAATATAACTGTGAGACCCAAAACCGCATATCTGTCCAACACAAACTGGTGCAATAACTGAGGTGTGACGAAATGGTTCTCGCTGATAAACATTAGAAATATGAACTTCTAAAGTGGGAACCTGTGCTGCGCTGATCGCATCCCGAAGAGCAATCGAGTAATGAGTATAGGCACCAGCATTAAATAAAATCCCGTCAACTTTATCCCTGCACGTCTGGATAAATGTGACCAGTTCCCCTTCATAGTTTGATTGGTAAAATTCCACAATTACATTTAAACATTCTGCCTCTTCTGCAACCTCTGAATTTATTTCCTCCATGGATTTACCTCCATATATGCCCACTTCTCGTTTTCCCAGGAGGTTAAGATTGGGTCCGTGAATTACTTTGAAGT
>CP070841.1:2426368-2431804 GCA_020342115.1 Spirochaetota bacterium | reverse complement strand
GGGAGAATTGACTTTTAAGGGTGAGTTGGGGCAGACTCCTAACTGGGATAATGAGCTGGTACTTACTATGAGGGAAGTAAACAGAATCAAGACGGGTAATTACACTGTTGCTTTCAATCCAAACGGATGGCAGCCAGACCATACGGATGTAATGGTAGATGCTCTAAAGGATGTTTTTGGTCATTTAAATATGGAGCTCGTTGCGACAACAGATTCTCAAAACGACCCTACTAAACAGATATCCGACATAGAAACACTCCTGGCCCTCAAACCGGATGTGATCATAACCGGACCAATAGACCCTGTATCGTCTGCAGGAACATACAGAACTGTAGTTGATTCAGGAACTAAACTGGTTATCTGGTCAAACGTGCCTCAAGGTTTCGAGCATGGCGTAGATTATGTGGGTGTTGTAACTGCAAACGCACAGGGTTTAGGGGAATATCCTGTAAAGGTTCTTGCAGATAAAATTAGTGAAAATGCTGAAATTGGTATGATGTTTTTTGATATAACGTTCTGGATAGTTAATTTAATTGATAGTATTGTAGAGGAAACAATCGTAAATGATTATCCGAACCTCAAATTGGTTGCAAAGGCGGGTTACACCGACCCTTATAAAGCGTTTGATGTTGCATCCGCGATGATTTTACAGCATCCAAACATCGAGGGTATCTATGGTGATTGGAACCTGGCAGCAACCGGCGCTGCAGATGCATGTGTACAGGCCGGTAGAGATGATATCAAAATCACCTGTTTTGGAGTTGACAGGCCTACGCTCATTAAAATAATAAAAGGAGAAAATTTTATAGCTACCGTATCGGATAATCCTTATCATCTTGGGTTCAACCTGGCCATGCTTGCAGCGTACGGCGTTATTGACAAACTAGCTCCTGAGTACACGATTGTGCCATCCAGCCCGATAACTGCGGATAACATGGAAGACGTGTGGTGGCTAACAACGAGGAGAGATCTTCCTCCAGAGGTAAGAGAGTTTATGAAATAGTAGAGGAAATGTACCTTCTTTTTTCGACTTATTTTGTATGTTCTATCAGAAGGATAAAACTATTAACAGATATAGATCGCAAGATAAATGTGGTAACAATTATATATTACAAGTAAAAGGTTGCATCCGATGAAGATCGTCAGGTTCAAAAAAAGCGATGATATATACTACGGCGTTGTCGTGGGAGAGACAATCAATCTAATAGACGGGGATATTTTCTCTGGATACGTAGTAACTGACCATGTAATTGCCCTTAAAGATGTGAGGTTACTCGCACCTGTCGAGCCTCCAAATATTATAGGTATTGGACTGAACTACAAATCTCATGCGAAAGAGTTAAAAATGGACTTTCCCAAAGCACCGGTCATTTTCGTCAAGACAACCAATACGCTTGCAGGGCCTGAGGATAAGATCGTTCTTCCAAGAATGGCGCCCGGCGAAGTTGATTATGAAGCTGAACTGGCTGTTGTAATCGGAAAACGTGCGAAGGAGATCTCCGACGAACATGCAATAGATTATGTGCTCGGCTACACCTGTTCTCAAGATATATCCGCCAGGGATTGTCAGGTTAGGTATGATGTACAGTGGGCGAGAGGAAAATCCTTCGATACATTCTGTCCCATTGGGCCCTGTATCCAGACCGAGATGGACCCTGATAATGCACGGATTACGTTGCGGCTGAATGGAAAAACCATGCAGGACTCCAATACCTCTGATTTGATCTTCTCATGCAGCAAGCTTGTAAGCTACGTCTCCCACTGCATGACACTTTTTCCTGGAACATTGATCCTCACAGGCACTCCGTCGGGTGTGGGTTTCAAGAGAAAACCGCCAGTCTTTTTACGAGCCGGCGATAATGTTGAGGTCGAAATAGAGAATATTGGAGTTCTCAGAAACTCTGTTGCGTAATGATGGCTTATATACTTCGTCTGTAAGCCCTTTCGATTTCTTCCCTTACATTATCCTTCAATGCATATTCGTTCTCGCGTGCAATGATTTCAAAGGCAATTTTTTTAGCCTTGACCTAGACGCTTTTTTCACCTGTTTTTAGCCAGACGCCTCTCGATCTTCTATCAAGTAAAGCGCTCTCTTCATGCTCGACATTGAAAAACTGTAATGTCTGGCCAGTATCCAGATAGTGGCCCCGAATTCCTACTCTTTTTATCACGTTGACACTCATATTTTATTTACTCCTCGCATAACAGTCTCAACATGTACAACAAACTCATTGTCTATTACAAGCTGCGCTATATCATGGCTTAATTCTCCCTCGAATATTTCCGCCCATGCGAATACATCTGTATACAGGTAATCCAAACGTGATAAAAAGTTCTGAATATTGATATCATTAAGAAACCTCTCTCAACCACTTCTCATCGTTCCAATAAGCCCTTATTCCCTTAAAGATGCCAGTCCCATACTGTAGCAATGTGCATCTAATGTTAAGATTGGCATCCTCTATTGGAACTATTTTTCCATCCATAAATGCCCATTTAGTATCCCGCCAATCACCCATGGTTTTACTCCTTGTTTATTTCATAATGACTAAACAGAACAACCACACTGTAAATTTGGTAGTGTTATCAATTTACATCGATTATTCTCTCATTCACGATGACATTAGATAATTAATTGCGGTGATCGCAAATATTTTTGCCGAATCAACTACAGACTGAACCTCTATATACTCATCAGGCGCATGTGCCAGTTTTATGAGACCCGGTCCAAATGAGGATACAATAGGCATATCGATTCCCGCCTTTGCATAATGTATCCCATCCGTACTAAAGGGCACTCCCATGAGATTCGGGCTTATACCTAATACTTTTTCAGCTGCTTCCACACATGAGTATACCAGCGGATGGGATCTCTCAATCTCAACAGAAGGAAACCAGTCAATAGGAGGAGCTTCAATAATAAGCTCAGCTTTTAGATCATTGTCGCTTTTTTGTAAGTTATATAAGAAATTTTCAATATCTTTTTTTACACTTTCAAGCGTCATCCCTGGTATAATTCTTAGATCGAATCCAAAACTGGCTTTACCAGGTATGACACCATAAAACACTCCGCCCTCCAGAATAACACCCGGATTAACCGTAGGTCCTCCTGGGTAGAGGGAGTGCGACTCATATGTTAAGTGTTCTTTTAAATGTACCGCAAACTCCATCAACACTTCTGCCATCTTTACACTGGCATTGATACACCCGCCCTGATCGGATAAACTGCTATGCATCTGAGTTCCATGAACAACTACTTTACCTAGTACAGCCCCTCTGCACGCCAGACCAAGGGAATCAAAACTTTTTTTCATGCCAGACGGCTCTGTAATGAGCATTGCATCTGCTATGAGACCTCTATCGATAAGCACTTTTACTCCGAACCGGCTTCCAGCTTCTTCATCTGCCGTTAACGCTATTATAAGCTCACCGTTGAATGGAATGGCTCCTTTTATAATTGCCATTGCTGCAGCCAGTATACCTGCCACACTACCTTTCATGTCTGCGGAACCTCTTCCATACAATTTGCCGTTCAATATTCTCGGTTTACCGGGATCTACAGACCATTCAGTCACATCCCCGACTGGTTTTGTATCGGTATGTGCATTTAGAATCAGAGAGCGTCCTCTGCCATCTCCTTTTATCCTGACTATGAGATTAGGTCGATGAGCTTCAAGGCACCATATTTCTGGCTGAGGCAAACCCCATGATTTACATTTCTTGATTATGAGCTCTACAACTTTGCACTCATCTCCGGGTGGATTCTCACTTGGCTCTTTTACGAGTGACAACGTAAAATCTATGATTTCTTTCTTTCTCTTATCTATTTCATCACAGATTCTTTGTATAAGCTCTTCTCTCATACTCACTCCTGAGAGAAATTTGCTATCACTTTATATCGAGTGAAGCTACTATGTCAAGAAAATAGACTGATGTTGATTGTAAAAGACAGCGAGTACAACAGTAAGATTTTATATATGGTTGGGATAATGTGTTAATTGGTTTGCTGATTCTTTTTAACCCATAAAAATACCACCATTGACATCGATAACCGCACCTGTAATGAAATCAGCCCCTTCAGTGGCCAGAAATACCACGGTTTCTCCTATATTCTCAGGTCTTCCAAGTCTTTTCAGTGGAATGAGGTCTATTACCTTAGCCATTCTTTCTTCTGGTATATTCTTCAATATTTCTGTTTTGGTTGGACCAGGGGCAATCACATTGACAGTAATGTTATGTTCAGCTACTCTCCTGGCAAATCCCATTGTTAATCCAATAATTCCTGCTTTTGATGCAGTATACCCAAGTCCGCCGGCATACCCTCCCATTCTGCCTGCAATAGAAGAAAGGTTGATTATTCGTCCCCATCTCTTCTTTATCATATACGGCAACACCTGTTGTGTACAAAAAAATACACTTTTTAGGTTTATCGCCATTATCCTGTCCCATTCGTTTTCATCAATATCCTCGATAGCCGTATCATGCACAACGGCTGCGTTATTCACAAGAATATCAACTGTTCCAAATCGATCTACAACAGAATTAACCATATCTTTTATTGCATCTACATCTGATACGTCAACTTCTATTGCAGCTGTTGAAATACCTATCTTTTCTATTTCTTTTTTCACTTGTTCAGCACCGCTAATATCAATATCAGCGATCACCGGAACCGCACCATTCTTTGCAAACAGTATTGCCGTGGCCTTACCGATTCCTGTTGCCGATCCCGTGACTATTGCAATTTTACCTTTCAAACCCATATCGTCCCTCTTCAGTAATGATCAATTCTGTAAATAAGCTTGTGATTTATCAGTATATTCTTATATGATAATAAATTAGAATAAAAAAAACCTGGCGACGACTTACTCTCCCACACGGTCGCCCGTGCAGTACCATCAGCGCAAGGGAGCTTAACTTCTGTGTTCGGTATGGGAACAGGTGTTGCCTCCCCGCTATGGTCACCAGGTATTTTATCATATATAGGTAATAATTCAAATAAATAATATGGTCAAGCCACACGGCATATTAGTACTGGTCGGCTGAATGCATTACTGCACTTACACCTCCAGCCTATCAACCTCGTAGTCTTCAAGGTGCCTTTAGTGCTCTCGAAGAGCAAGGGATATCTAATCTTGAGGTGGGCTTCCCGCTTAGATGCTTTCAGCGGTTATCCCTTCCATACATAGCTACCCAGCAATGCCCCTGGCGGAACAACTGGTGCACTAGAGGTATGTCCACTCCGGTCCTCTCGTACTAGGAGCAGCTCCTCTCAAATATCCAACGCCTATGGCAGATAGGGACCGAACTGTCTCACGACGTTCTGAACCCAGCTCGCGTACCGCTTTAATTGGCGAACAGCCAAACCCTTGGGACCTGCTTCAGCCCCAGGATGCGATGAGCCGACATCGAGGTGCCAAACCTCCCCGTCGATGT
>CP070841.1:2422667-2426268 GCA_020342115.1 Spirochaetota bacterium | reverse complement strand
ACGAAGAGTTCATCGATTACAATTGTGCTGGGCTCATTATCCTAGGCTATAATTATCCTGCTGTTATGGAAAGAGTAGAGCGTGTCTTGAAAAGTGGAGCATTTCATATGCAAAGTCCCCTGATGATTGAACTCGCAAAAAAATTAACCGAGGTCGTACCAGGAGCAGAAAAGGTATATTTTTGTAAGACAGGTTCAGATGCTTCTACCGCTGCAGTGAAGATCGCAAGAAGTTACACAGGAAAGGAAAAAGTCGTGGTATGTGATCAACACTACTACGGCTGGCATGATTGGTGCAGAGTGGGAGAAAAAGGGGTTCCCCGTAAACTGAGAGAATATACCCATGTTACAGAATTCAACAATTTAGACTCCTTGGAGCAATTATTCAAGGAAAGAAGCGATGAAATAGCGTGTTTTATTCTGGAGCCTTATAAACCAATAATAGGAGAAATAAAATCCCCGAAAGGCTATTCAGCATTACCCCGGGAGGGATACTTGAAAGGAGTAAGAGAGCTGACCAAGAAATATAAGGTTGTTTTAATATTCGATGAAGTAAAGCTCTGTTTTAGATTAGCATTAGGAGGTGCACGGGAATATTTTGGAGTTATTCCCGACATATCGTCTTATGGAAAAAGTATGGGAAATGGATTTCCAATGGCGGCCGTCTTGGGAAGCAAAGAAATAATGGAAAGTGCGGATCACGATTTTATGAAAACCACAATTGGTGAAGAGGCAATAGGGATGGCAGCTGCATTAGCACTGATAAATGAGGAAAAGACAAAAGATGTGATTGGGTACATTTTTGATCGGGGAAGAGAGCTTATGGAAGGATTGGATAATCTGGCAAGAGATCACGGTATTAATGCAAAATGCTCTGGACTCCCGCCAATGTTCAGGTTCTTTTTTGAAATAGATAAAAACGAGACGGAAAAAAGGTTAGAAGAGATTTTTTTCAAGGAATGTTTAAGAAGGGGGCTTTACATAGGCTTTAGGATTTTCTGGTATGTGTATTATACGCACACCAGAGAGGATATTCATAAGACTCTACAAATCTGTGAAGATGCCTTGAGAATTGCGAAGAAGAATTACAATAGATAACACAAACAAGATATTTATCTCGATTTACCTCACGGAGGTATGGCATGATCAATACAGATCTATTTAATATAAAAAGTAAAGTTGCATTGGTAACTGGGGCGAGTCGTGGAATTGGCAAGGCTGTCGCAATTGGTTTAGCGAAAGCAGGCGCAAATTTAATAGTGTGCAGTCATACCTCTCGTCTCGATGATACGGTTCATATTGTGAAAAAAATAGGGGTAGAGATATTAGGAGTGAAAGCCGATGTGTCCAAAGAATCAGACGTTTATCAGTTGGTCAAACAATCGATAGATAGCTTTGGAAGAATAGATATATTAGTGAATAATGCAGGTGTTTATATAAATAAAGATGTTAAGGATTTTAGTGAAGAGGAGTGGGACCTGATTATCGATACCAATTTGAAAGGTTACTTTTTGTGTGCCCGTACTGTGGGTAGAGAGATGATAAAGCAAAAATCAGGGAAAATCATTAATATTACTTCGATTGCAGGGTTAGGTGCCATGCCCAATACAGCTGTATATGCTGCAAGCAAAGCCGGTATCATTGGACTGACAAAAGGGCTTGCAGTAGATTGGGCAAAATATAACATCAATGTAAATGCCGTTGCTCCGGGAGATGTGGCAACAGAAGTGACGAAAGAACAGCATCCTGATCATGAATATATGGCAAGAGTATTAAATAGTATTCCAATGCACAGGTCAGCAATGCCAGATGAGCTTGTGGGGACCATTATTTTTCTTGCGAGCAGAGCTTCTGATTACATAACCGGGAGTTTGATTGTATATGATGGGGGATGGACAGCCATGATTTAATTCGATTAAAATAAGGAGAACGAATGGGGCTTGATTTTCGTGCAGGTGATATAAGGTTCATGAGTCCGCATTTTTCACTTCTTTCACATTCACAGATAGAAGATATTCATCTTGCATCCCTTGAAATATTGGAACGCACTGGAGTAAGGATTGATCATCCCAAGGTACGCACGCTGTTATGTGACAGAGGTGCTTCAGTTTGCGAAGAAACAAACATTGTTAAAATACCGCCTGCGATTGTTGAGAGTGCTCTGCGAATGGCACCACGCAAGGTAACCATCTATGATCGATCTGGTAAAATAAAACTAAGATTGGAAGGACGCAGAGTTTACTTCGGAGCTGTTTCAGATATTTTTTACATCATTGATCAGCAAACCGAAAAACCGGTAAAGTGTACCAGAGCACATCTCCCATCAATATTAAAGGTGATAGATGCCCTGGAAAACATAGAGTTTGTTAATCCATCAGGATGTGTGCAGGAAGTGCCTCCTGAGATAGCAAATCTTATCTCATTAAAAGACGCATTGATAGGTACAACAAAGCCATTAATATGGGAGCCTCGTTCTTTAAAAGAGCTAAAACAGGGTATTTCTCTCTGTGAGACTGTTGCTGGAAACAGAAAAAATCTTTGTGACAAACCATTTCTTATCATTTATTGTGAACCTATTTCTCCTCTGGTGCATATAAAAGAGGCATTAGATTGCCTTTTTCTCGCCGGAGAATATCGTCTGCCAGTTATATATACACCAATGTCAATAGGTGGTGAGACCGCGCCGGTGACATTAGCCGGCAATCTCGCCATCTGTAATGCTGAGGCATTAAGCGGGATAGTAATTGCTCAAACGATTCGAGAAGGTCTTCCTAGCATCTACGGAGGTATTCCTGGACCAATGGACATGCATACTGCCATATTTCCATATGCTGCACCGGAATCAATGCTCCTTTGTGCAGCTCTTACGGAAATGGCGCACTATTATAATCTGCCGATGTTTGGCACAGCAGGAGTTACTGAAGCGGTGGAAGTAGACTGCCAGGCAGCTTCTGAGATTACCCTGAATTGTATACTTGCATTGTTAAGTGGGGCTAATTTAGTTCATAATGTAGGATTGACGGCTGGAGGTAAAGAAGTATCTATTGAAGTAATGGTACTGGCAAATGAAATTATTGAGATGTGTAGTAGATCTCTGCAAGCTATAGATACAGATAAAGATTTATTCGCACTTGACGTGATAAATACTGTCGGGCCGGGTGGAAACTTTATCACTCAAGATCATACCGTGAAACATTGCAGGAAGATATGGAGCCCGAAACTCTTTCAAAGGATGGATATTGGAAAATGGTTAGAAAATCCAAAACATCTGTCTGATAGAATCCATCAAAATTTACAGCAGATCATTGAAAAACATAGCCCAGTACAATTAGAAGACAAAATTATAGAGCAGCTGAAAGCAATGGAAGAGATATGGTGGCGCGAGCATGATTAACAGTATTGACACATATACATTGTCTCTTGATTTTAAAAATATTAGGATGTTTTTCTATGACTGGTGAATTAGAAAATGTTACAGAGGAAGAAAAACGAGCGATAAAAGAAGCACTTCCAGAAATCAACGAGATAGAGACTGAGGACTTGAGAGAAAAAGTAGCACTTGCCTGGGCAATGGCATTAAAGGAAACAAGTTACAAGAGATT
>CP070841.1:2419322-2422567 GCA_020342115.1 Spirochaetota bacterium | reverse complement strand
TCAGCGGTACAGCACCCATCGAGTTTGAACAGGATCAGACCACCGTGGAGGTGACTGCCGTATATCCAGAGTCGGAGATAGAAGGCCGCCATATGCTGGAGAACTTTCTCATTCCTTACAAGCAGAGCGCCATACCTTTAAAACACTTCTTCAACTTCAGGGAGGTTACCGGTATCTCCGGAATCGCGTCGGAGAACGGTGAAACAATCTTCAGGGTTTACGCCAGGATGGCGCCGGGAACCCCTTCAGCTCGCAGAACAGAGTACGAACAGCATATCCGGGAAGAGATTGAAACAAACCTTGCAATTCCTGCAGGCTACTCAGTTGTATTCGACAATCCGCAGGAAGAGATGGAAAAGTCCATTCGATCCCTTTTCATCGCTCTTGCTGCCTCGGTGATGCTTGTGTACGTAGTACTTGCCTTTCAATTCAATTCTCTCTCCATACCACTGGTGATTCTTGTCACTGTTCCATTGGGATTTATCGGAGTTGTCTTCAGTCTGTTTTTATTCAACTCCTCGCTAAATCTAAATTCCATGCTCGGCACTATCCTTTTAGCAGGAATCGTGGTAAATAATGCGATTATCATGATTGACTTCTATCTGAAGATAGGTCCGAACTATGGGAATAATATCGATGCCCTTGTCGAAACCGCAGGTATCCGCTTCACTCCGATTGTCATCACCATGCTGACAACAGTATTCGGTATGCTTCCTCTCGCAATCGGATTCGGAGAAGGCTCCAACATTGTACAGCCACTTGGCATTGCTGTATCAGGAGGACTTGTTATTTCCACTCTGTTCACACTATTTATGGTTCCCAGCATCCTAAACCTTATGAATGTGAATAAGGAGAAACAGGGATAGATTTAATACATTAAGGGGACAGGCGTGTACTTTTGCGTACTTTTAAATATTAGTTGAAAATAAGAAAATAAGGACAGGGTCCCTAATTACCACAGAATCTCCTGTTCAAAGCTTCATAAAAAATCAACAAATTATTTTGAAATAACGTATAATTATTGTATAATATTTTGAAAAAGTGTGAGTGAGGAAAAGCAATGGATCAAGGTAATCTCTTTCAGAAGTACGGGCAAACACTCGAGGCAGGCAGGGTATTGTTCAAAGAGGGTGATCAAGGCGACACAATGTACATAATTCAGAAAGGAAGGATAAAGATAACAAAACGTGTGAACAATGTGGATAAGATCCTTATGGTGCTCAGCAAAGGTGACTTCTTCGGCGAAATGTCCATAATACGTCAGACACCGAGAACAGCAACGGCGACCGCAATCGATACGTGTGAGCTGCTTACCTTTAACAGAAACGGTTTTGTGAGTATGATTGCTAAAAACTCTTCTATCGCAATGAACATAATCGAAAAGCTCTGTCTAAGACTCGAAAAAGCGGACAATCAGATTAGAGACCTTGCAAAGAGGGATATAAAATCCCTTGTGATAAGCGCATTGAATGACCTTCGACGCGCAACTAAATCTCCCGGTGAAGTAGGCGCAAGTGATTCTCTGAACTATCCAGAGACCATTAAAAACATTTCCATGCAGGTGAATGCATCCCAGGAGGAGGTGGAAGTACAGATCAAAAGGTTAATCTCCTCGGGATTCGTCTCACAGGACGGCAATGTTCTTGAAATTTTAAAAAGCGACGATCTCGACAAGCTTGACGGATACTTTAAAAAATAGCGCTCGCCCACACATCATATTAGAACAAAGAAAGCTACCGCAAAATGCTCTCAAGCCTTTCATATTCTCTCATGGCAGAGCAAGACCTCAACGAGGTGCTATCCATTGAAAAAGAAGTGTTTCCGCATCCCTGGACCAGGGATTTCTTCAGACTCATCATTCAGGATGCCAGCAACTATATTTTAACACTCAAACAGGGAAAAAATATAATTGGGTACGGAGGATACCATCTCTTAAAGAACAAGACCAACTTTCTCTACACAAAGAAGATCTACACAAGATTCATACACCTTATAAACATTGCTATCCGTGTTCCTTTTCAGAAGCATGGTTTCGGGACAGGCCTTCTCAGCCTCCTGATGAACAATGCAAAAACCCGAAATGCAGAATATTGCTACCTCGAGGTGCGTCCTTCAAATACCAAAGCCTTTCGTTTCTATAGAAACTATGGCTTCAGTGTCATAGGAATTATCGAGAACTACTACCCTCAGGATAAAGAAAACGCAATTGTAATGGGAATGGAGTTGGCCTCTTTGATAGAAACATAAATAGTTTTTAGTGGTTATACTATATACTAATAACACAGTGTTTATCAAAATATAATTTATGATGCCGGTGATCAATTCTAAGTAACCACCAATGAACTTGCCAAGTTCAAGAACTTGGTCGGTTCCGGTGTAAATTCACCAATTTATTGGTGGTTTGTCATCAGAAACTAAATCACCATCTCAGAAGCCCAGCCCCTCAACAAACTTTTCTACCCTCGCACGAATCTGGTCCCTTATGTCTTTTGTGCCCTGTTTAATCTCTTCATGGCTTCCTGTAAGCCCGGACGGATCCGGCAAGCTCCAGTGTAACCTCTCGGCTTTTCCAGGAAAACAGGGGCAGGACTGTGCGCTCGCTTCATCGCACACTGTAATCACATAGTCGTAATGCTTTCCTTCTTTATAAAAATCATGAACACTGTCAGTTCGGTTTTTAGATATATCTATCCCAACTTCTTTCATGACCTCAACAACCACAGGATTCAGCCTTCCGGGGTCTAAGCCTGCGCTTTCTGCTGTAACCATATCTCCAGCTATATGGTTAAGGAAAGCTTCTGCCATCTGGCTGCGTGCTGAGTTGTGAACACATACAAAGAGTATTCTTTTCTTATCCATAGTCATTGTACTCTTTTATTTAATTGAAATAATAGGTAAGCGCTACATAAAAAAGAGAAAGAGAGGGGATATCCCCCCCTCTCTATTTACAAATCAAGCAACTGTGATATCTTTGTTAAGATAAACATCCTGGATTGCGTTCAGTAGCTTTACCCCGTCTTTCATAGGCCGCTGGAATGCCTTTCTCCCTGAGATGAGTCCCATACCGCCTGCACGTTTATTGATAACCGCAGTTCTCACAGCCTGTGCAAAATCGTTCTTGCCTGAACCACCTCCAGAGTTGATCATACCTGATCTTCCCATGTAGCATTTCACAACCTGATATCGCGTGAGGTCTATGGGATGATCGCTGGAGAGCTCAGAATAAACTTTATCGTGTGTTCTGC
>CP070841.1:2415449-2419222 GCA_020342115.1 Spirochaetota bacterium | reverse complement strand
TACGGGCTCAGAAAAATCGGGGGATTTTGCCACCTTTACATAGGTCAGGAAGCTGTAGCAGTAGGAGCAATAGCAGCGTGCGACCTTAAACGGGACTACATTGTCACAGCATACCGCGATCATGGCCATGCGCTCGCATGCGGCATGAACCCAAAGGCTGTTATGGCTGAGCTTTTCGGAAAAGCCACAGGCTGCTCCAAGGGCAAGGGAGGATCTATGCACCTCTTCGATGCTGAGCGTCATATGCTTGGAGGGAATGGAATTGTTGGTGCACATATACCCATAGCAACAGGTGTTGCGCTGAAAATTCGATATAAAAAAGAGGATGGCGTGGTGCTCTGCTTCTTCGGGGATGGAGCAATTCACCAGGGATCTTTTCATGAAAGCCTGAACATGGCAAAGATATGGAGCCTTCCTGTTATCTATATATGCGAGAACAATCAGTACGGTATGGGGACAGATTTCAAGAGGGTATCGTCGGTTACAGATTTTTCGGTGATGGGTGCTTCCTACGGCATCACTGTAAAGAGAATAAACGGCATGGATGTCACAGAGGTCTACAGCGAGCTATCAAAAGCTGTTGAAGCCGTAAGAAAGAAAAACAATCCTGTTTTTTTTGAAATCACCACATACCGATACAAGGGACACTCGATGAGTGACCCTGCAAAGTACAGAACAAAGCAAGAGCTGGAAACATATAAAAAGCAGGATCCGATCCTTATCCTGAAAGAAAAGCTGGTGGAAAAAAAGAATTTAACAGAGGACGAGTATAAGAAGATGGATTCAGAATGTAAGAGTATATGCGATGAGGCCGTGAAGTTTTCTGATAAGAGCCCTGAGCCCGGCATAGAGGAGCTTGCCAAAGATGTATACACATCCAACGATGTGTAAGCATAAGGAGGAGTTTCGATGCCATTAATCAATGTCCGTGAGGCACTTCGTAAGGCAATGGATGAGGAGATGGAGCGCGACCCCAGCGTTATTCTTATGGGTGAGGAAGTGGCTCAGTACAACGGCGCGTACAAGGTAAGCCAGGGGCTACTTGAGAAATATGGACCCGAAAGGGTGATCGACACACCGATTTCGGAGGAAGGATTTACCGGTATCGGAATAGGCGCATCTATGGTTGGTTTGAGACCCATTATAGAATGGATGACCTGTAATTTCTCGATTCAGGCAATGGACCAGGTCATTAACAATGCAGCCAAGATGAAATATATGTCAGGAGGACAGTTTTCGATCCCTGTTGTGTTCAGGGGGCCTAACGGCCCAGCTGAGTATCTTGCAGCGCAGCATTCACAGGCCCTGCAGTCGATATATACTCACGTGCCCGGACTGAAAGTGTGCGCTCCTTCGACCCCTTACGATGCCAAAGGATTGCTGAAGACTGCTATCAGGGATGATAATCCGGTTATTTTTCTGGAGGCAGAGCTCATGTACTCGCACAAAGGGGAGGTGCCGGATGAGGAGTATCTCATTCCCTTTGGTCAGGCAGCAAAACGCACTGAGGGAAAGGATGTCACTGTTGTGGGCTTTTCACAGACAATGAGGGTGGTTGAGGAAGCAGTTGAGGGATTATCTACGCAGGGAATCGAGGTTGATCTGATAGATCTCAGGACCTTGCGCCCTCTTGATGAAGAGGCGGTGTACAGCTCTGTGAAGAAGACAAACCGCCTTGTGGTGGTTGATGAGTCGTGGCCTGTGGCAAGTGTCGGCAGCTGGCTTTCATGGAAGGTCTCGAAAGACTGTTTTGATTGGCTCGATGCTCCGACTGAGCTCGTCTCCATGGAGGATATACCTATGCCATACAATCATACTCTGGAGCTTGCAACTCAGCCTTCTGTTGAAAAGATACAGGCTGCGGTTAAGAAGGTGTTATATATATAAAGAAACTAACAGGAGCTGATAAATGGCTGAAGAGGTAGTGATGCTCGCGCTTTCACCCACAATGGAATCCGGTACAATCGTGAAGTGGCACAAGAAGGAGGGTGACAGTATTGAAACCGGTCAGATCCTCTGCGAGGTTGAGACAGACAAGGCAACGATGGAGTACGAATCAGTGAACGAGGGGACTCTTTTAAAAATAATGGTTAAAGAGGGTGAGGAGGCCAGTGTAGGGCAGACAATTGCGATTGCAGGTGAAGAGGGTGAAGATATTTCTGCCTTTGCCGACAAATCTGCAGAGCAGCCTGCAGACCTGTCTGCAGAGGAGCCAGTAGAAGTAGCAGAAGTAAAGGAGGAAATCTCGGAGGAAAAGAAAGAAGAGACGGTTTCTGTCGGAGAGAAACTCCCGAAAGGTGTAAAAGCGTCACCTTTAGCACGAAAGCTCGCCCTTGAGAAGAGTGTTGATTTAAAGGCCGTTACAGGGTCCGGTCCGGGCGGGAGGATTATCAGGAAGGACATTGAAACTGCCAGGGCAAAACCGGAAGGTTTTGTCACAGTACCTGAGGGGACTACCAAGGCAGTGTCTGTAGGGACTGCCACAGTATCTGCAGGGATTGTCAGGGTTCAGGCACAAAAAACGGAAGATGAAGAAATCCCTGTTTCTCAGAAACGGAGAGTAATTGCACAGCGGCTTTCGGAGTCGAAGTTCACTGCTCCTCATTACTATCTCACTACAGTTGTGGCTGTTGATGATCTGGTTATGGCGAGAAAACAGCTCAACAAAAAACGTGAAGATAAAATATCCTTGAATGCATTTTTAATAAAGCTCACTGCAGAGGCCTTGCGAAGAAATCCCATGGTGAACTCGAGCTTCAGGGGAGACACAATAATTAAATTCGGCAGGGCTGACATAGCGCTTGCTGTTGCACAGCCTGACGGGCTCATTACTCCTGTGGTGAGAGACTGCTGGAACAGGGGTATAATCGATATCGATGAAGAGCTTAAAAGTTTGATTGAAAAAGCCCTTTCAAACAAATTGAAACCTGTCGAGTATAGTGATTCAACCTTTACCATATCAAACCTCGGTTCCTTTGGCATTCATGAGTTTACCGCTATCGTCAACCCGCCGAACTCTGCGATTCTCGCTGTCGGAGAGATAAAACGTGAGCCTGTCGCAGATGAGGATGACACAGTGGTGTTCAAATCGAATATGCACATCACGCTCTCCTGCGACCACCGTGTTGTTGATGGGGCGATTGGTGCGAGATTCCTGAAAGACCTGAAAGAGTTCATGGAGAGCCCTATCAAGGCATTGTACTGATCGCAATCTATGCGGGCCCAATCATTCGTTAAATAGCAAATTTATGTACTCTCTCTTATGTCAGGATTATATTATTGAGAATTCAACCAAATGGAGGAGCAGATGGCTGATTATGATATTGTGATTATTGGTGCTGGACCAGGCGGTTATGTGGCTGCAATTCGTGCATCACAGCTTGGCCTGCGTGCTGCTGTTATAGAGAAGGATAAACCCGGAGGGGTATGTCTCAACATCGGTTGTATCCCTTCCAAGGCACTCATACACCAGAGTGAGATCTATCGCTCTATAGAAGAGTTGGATCAAATGGGGGTTACAGTCGATACATCGAAGTTTGATTACAGCAAGGTCTTTCAGAAGTCGAGGAAAGCAGCTGATGTACTTTCAAAGGGCGTGAACTATCTTTTAAAGAAGAACAAGGTTGATCTTATACAGGAGACTGCATCCATAAAAGGTCCCAATGAGGTTGTATTGAGCGACGGCAAAACAATATCAGGTACTAATCTTATCATTGCCACAGGATCAAGACCGATATCAATTCCGGGATTCGAGTTTGATGAGAAGCTTGTTC
>CP070841.1:2401495-2415349 GCA_020342115.1 Spirochaetota bacterium | reverse complement strand
CAATTTACATGTGAATGACACTCTATTTAATAGTATCTTTCACCATTTAGATGAAGATAGACTCTTTTTGAAACTATGAACCTCCACATCTAAATGTGAATAACTCTCTGTTAAATAGTATCTTTCACCATTTGGAATTACGTAATATAACAGATTTTCTTGATAAAACAAATTTAAAATTACGTTTTTCAAAAAAGAGAGTCACACCTATACAACCGGCATCCCTTCTCTACCTTCTTATCAGAATATCCTCGATTAATATTGAATAATTGCGGAACCCCATGTAAGGCCCCCACCAAAGGCCGCCAGCCCTATGATGTCTCCTCTCTTTATTATCTTCTTTTCACAGGCCTCATGCAGTGCAATACCTATGCTAGCTGCTGAAGTATTACCGTACTTCTCAATATTTACAAATACCTTTTCTTTGGGAAGCTTTAAAAAACTCCGAAGTGCCTCTATGATCCTTAAATTTGCTTGATGAGTGATGAGAACAGAAATATCATCAGGCTTCAAACCAGCTGCTTTCAGAGATTTTTTAAAGGTTGCCATCATTTTGTTTACAGCTATCTTGAAAACAGGGTTTCCATCCATTTTAATATAGTGCAGTCTATTCTCCACTGTTTCTTTAGAAGCTGGATTCCTTGATCCCCCCCCAGGCAGATAAAGTAAATCCCCGTAAGAGCCGTCACTCCCAAGATCGAATGCAAGCAGTTTTCCCTCACCATTAGATGGAGTAATGATGGCCGCCCCTGCACCGTCACCAAAGAGAACACAGGTGTTTCGATCCTTCCAATCTGTTATACAGGAGAGCTTCTCAGCACCTATGATGAGAGCATTTTTATAAGTTCCAGTTTCAAGAAACCTGCTTCCAATGGCTAGTGAGAATATATATCCGGAGCATGCAGCATTTATATCCATAGCTACAGCATTCTTTGCTCCAAGCTTATCCTGAACAATACACCCTGTACTTGGAAAGAACATATCGGGCGTTATTGTTGCAACAATGATGAGTTCAAGCTCATCAGGAGTCATTCCTGCTTTTTCAAGAGCAACCAATCCAGCCTTATATGCAAGATCTGAAGTCGCTTCCCCATCAACAGCAATTCTTCTTGTTGATATCCCTGTGCGGGATGTGATCCATTCATCAGATGTATCCACCATCTTTTCGAGCTCAATGTTTGTTAAAACCTTTTCAGGTACATACACCCCTGTGCTTTTTATTTCTATATGAGCTACTGACATCTGATCCCCTTTTACCAGCTATTGTAAAAGTCAACAGAATAATATTACACAACTTCAATTAACTATCAAGTAGAAAAGCTAGATCTTCTCCTTCTCCAAGGGTGGTGGTTTCTTTTTAAAACCAAACTGTTCGAGTCTCTGTGTTATCAATCTATTAACTTTGTTTTTATATACTATGTCAGCAATTCTGATACCATTATAAGTAGCTATCTCATCAGAAGAGCCATGACCTATAATCATGATTCCATTGAGCCCAAGTAACGGAGCTCCACCATATTCTCTAGGATCTATCTTCTTATTCAACTTACGTATTGCTGGATATCCCAATGCAAAACCTATTCTTTGAAGCAGATGATATCCGATCTCCTGCCAGACAAACTCAAACGTAAGCTTAAAAACTCTCTCCGTTACTTTGAGAACAACATTTCCAACAAATCCGTCACATACCACAACATCGACATTACCATCATATATATCGTAACCTTCGATATTTCCTACAAAGTTGAAATCCAGATCTTTCAATAGATCGTAGGTTTTCATCGAAAGCTCATTCCCTTTTGACTTTTCTTCTCCCACACTCAAGATACCTACAGAAGGGTTCTTTTTCCCTTGCACCTTTGAGGCAAATACCTCTCCCATAATTGCAAACTGTGCAAGATAATCTGGTGTGCATTCCAGGTTGGCACCTGCATCTATCACTATGCTAGCACCTCTAAGGTTAGGTACAAAGGTTGCAAGCCCAGGCCTTAGCACTCCCTCAAGCCTTCCGATATGCATGAGTGAAGCTACAAGGCTAGCTCCGGTATTCCCCGGTGAAAATACACCATGAACTTTGCCCTCACCTGCGAGCTTGGCACATATTATAATAGAGGCATCACGCTTTTTTTTACATGCAATGGTAGGTATTTCATGCATGCCAATTACCTCTTTGGCATGCTCGATTTTCACTTTTAGTCTATTTATAAATCTCAACTTTCTGAGGTAGTTCTCGATGACACTTTTATCGCCTACCAGTAATACACTCACCCCAAGCTCGTGGACTGCCTTGAGTGCTCCTCTGATTATCACCTCAGGAGGCTTTTCTCCACTCATGACATCGACAGCTATCATTTAGATCATTCTTCCTCTGGTGAAATAACTTCCCTATCCTTATAATATCCACAGTTTGGACACACCCGATGCGGAAGCGTGTATTCGCCACACTGGGGACACTCAACAACACCAGGCGGTGATACCCGCATATTATGTGACCTCCTCATCCTAGTTTTTGATTTTGATTTCCTTCGCTTTGGTACAGCCATAGCTCCACACCCCAAGAGGTTATATATTCGTTCTTTGTGAAAAGAATCCTATTCTTTTACAATAAAAGCAATAAATGCTTCCCTCCTCTTCAATGAAACATTCGATTAATTAAAAGTCGAATTAGTTATCAATAAATATGAGGGCAGATGAGTAATATACATTGAAAAAACAGCTTTGAAAATAAAATTCCCAATTAGTTACTAGTGACAAATTATTCGTGGAGCTGGTCGTTAATAAATTATTTTATAATTGTAAATTATTCACCAGCGACTTATTAGCAGAGACAACAATATTATAGAAGATTCTTAGAGTAGTCCTGTATCAGTTATTTAGTTCCTAGTGGCTACAATATATGCATATAATACAATTAATTACAAATTGCGTTGTTTATATATTTCTGACTAATTCGAATTAATAACAAAGAACTATTCAGCTAAACTTTTTTTTCAGATAATTTTCTACAACTTTAGGAACCTTATCAGAAATATCCCCACCTAGCTTTGCAACTTCTCTCACGAGAGAGCTTCTGATAAAGGAATACCTCTCATCAGTCATCATGAATATTGTATCAACATCACTGTTCAGATGACGATTCATTAACGCAAGCTCCAGCTCATACTCGAAATCTGAGAGAGCCCTGAGACCCCTTATAATTGTTACCGCGTTTACCTTTGCAGCATACTCAACCAGGAGTCCATCAAAATGAGCCACCTCTATGTTATCATACTCACTCACAATCTCTCGGAGCATTTCTATTCTCTCTTCAAGTGAAAAGAAATACTTCTTTTCAGGATTTGCTCCAACAGCAACTATAAGCCGATCAAATATCTTTGCAGATCTACTTATGATATCACAATGACCATTGGTTGGAGGATCAAAACTTCCAGGGTATATTGTCTTTCTAATCATAATGATTATAATCCTGATTTCAGTAATCTACCTATAGGCAAGCTACGATATTGATCATAGTAGCATTATGGCTAAAAAAAGTTATATCTATGCCATTAATATAGTATAATAGCCAAATAAAAAAGATTCAACAAAACAGTAGGGATGGTACAAAGCTATGTTTGAAAAGGTTTTTATTATCGCAGAGGCTGGATCGAATCATAATGGCAAGCTTGAAACAGCCGTAGAGCTTTTAAAAAAGGCAAAAGAAGCAGGGGCTGATGCCATTAAATTCCAAGACTATACACTGTCTTCTTTGTTCTCTCCCCCTCACTATAAAAAGGTACTTAGACTTAAGGATGATAATTGGCAAAAAAATGTCAATACACTCAGCTTTAATCCTAAATGGCATACAGTCCTGGCAGAAGAGGCAGATAGGCACAGTATTAACTACTTCTCAACCCCCTATTCACTTGAAGCAGTCGATATGCTGGAGGATTTTGTTCCTTTTTATAAAATCTCCTCCGGTGATATCACATTTAAACCACTTCTTGAACGAATCGGACAGAAGGGTAAGGGGGTATTCATCTCTACTGGTGCAAGTTACATCTCTGAAATCGACGATGCCCTGAGAATATTACAAGGGTTTAACCTGCCCTTTATATGTGTGATGCACTGCATAATGCTCTATCCCGCCCCTGCTGAACACTTAAACCTCAACTTCATCGAGACCCTTAAAGATCGATACAGTCTTCCTGTTGGTTTTTCAGATCATTCTCTAGGCATTGATGCCTCCCTTATTGCAGTCGGGAAAGGGGTAAAGGCCATAGAAAAACATTTTACTCTTGATAAAAGGGAAACAGGGGCTGATCACCACATTTCACTGGAGCCCGATGAGTTTAGCGATTTTATAGATAATGTAAGAGAGGCCGAAAAAATGCTTGGTACGTCACAGCGGTATATCTCAGAGAGAGAGAATAATGAGAGAATATTTGCTCGACGAAGTATCTATTCAAAGGTAAAACTCAAAAAAGGGGAAAGGCTCACAGTCGATAAGATTGACTTTCTCAGACCAAATATTGCTGTTGGGGCAGAGCAGATCGATGAAATTATTAACAGTATCCTTACAGATGATGTGGATGCCGGCGCTGCAATAGAGTATAAAAACCTCACTGAAAAATAGATTGATAAATTAGGTAAGTAGGTTATAATTAGTACTAGGTGAATAATTGACCTTTATAAAAAGAAAAATAAATGTATATCATATAATTCATTGTCTTATAAAAAGTTAAAGAACTGATAATTAGTTGTTAGATTTATCTAACAACTAAAGAATTGGTTATTACAAATAACCAATGCGGGAGCACGGCGATTTTTTAGTGTGGATATTGGTAATTATTCACCGGCGACTAATATATAAGGGTAAGAGGAGGTATTTGAAGATGAAGAAAAGTATTATCGTATTAATACTATTTTCTCTTTTGTGCGCGAGTTCTCTCTACGGGCAGGAAAGTGTTGATAAGTTTTTAATGAGCCTCAAAGATGCAGGACCGGAAGACTATATTAAGCTCATGTACGAGGGGTCGCATGAGACTAAGCTCTTTGCCGCAGTAAAACTCGGTGAACTCAAGTCCAGCGAAGATGAGGTAATCGACGCACTTGTTTATGGTCTCGGACAGGGCACATTCCACGTTATTCGACAATACGGAAAAGTTACAAATGATTACTGGGATGTCAGGGCAGCAAGTGCAAAAGCCCTTGGAGAGATTGGAAGCCCCAAACCTCTTCGTGACCTCTACATCGCCTTACGATATGACCATGATCCCTTTGTTAAAACCTCTGTTGTATATGCCATTGGAAAGATAGGACAGAAAGAGTCTGTTCCATATTTGACTCACATTATACTAACATCAACCACCAAGGGGCCTGATGATCAAATGGTTCTTGCAAGTATTGAAGCACTGGGAGAAATAGGGGATAGTGCTAGTTTCATGCCACTCGTGGAGATCATTAGGGGAAAATATAAAAGAAGCATCAAGCTATCTGCAATGGAAGCTATAAAGAAGATAGACTGGTGAATCAAATCAATAACTGAATGGCTCTTTTCTCTCTTTAAAAAAACGGTCGAGTTCCAATACCTCACCTTTTATGGCCTCGATATTAACAACATCGTCCTGAGCAAGTCGTAATATCTCCGAAATCCTTTTCTTTATTAATTTATGACTTATCCGAACCTCTTCAATATTTCTTCTCATATAATCTATTAGTGCATTTATTTTATCAGCAAGGTATTTAAATTCATCCCGTTTTCTTAAAACGATCATAAAGTCATTTTCTCCACTCAGTAAAAGATCAAAACTCTGCTCAAACCTGTAGATCGGACCGGCGATCTTATGTGAGTAGAGAAGACTAAAGGGTACACTTATGATTAACACAAGAAGGTTAGCAGCAAGAAGAGGGACAAATACCACCTGAAAGATGTTCGAAACATCTGAAGTATCCCCAGCAGTTGCCCTAATTACCATACTGCCCAGATCAATTCCGCCAAATTCGTATTTAAAATAAAAGAGACCAAGAATAGCGCCCGTTGATAAGAGTGTTACACCAACCACTATAACAACAAAGCGCAATATTAACCTCGCTTGAAAATTGCCCTCGATTATGAATCGTTTTCTCTTTCTATCCATTGTTTACTCCTGTACAGATTTTTGGGGCGAGCCGAGCTTCATATATATCTTGTCAACTATCTCGAGAGTGATCTTGAGCGTGTTAATATCATCTTCTCCCTGAACGATCGGTTCAACCTTTCCCAGAATACAGTCTGCAAAATGCTGAAGTTCCTCCTTAAGCGCATTTTCCTTCTGAACCAACACCCTCTCAACAAAAAACTCCTGCTTGTAATCGATTTCTTTCTGTGAAACAACAAAAAACTTGGCAGAGGATCCTCTATAAATATTAATATCCTGCGTCTCGAAATTAAGATTTACAAAAGCATTTTCCTGTGATATAGACATCGTCCTCATCCTGGTCTCACTGAGTCTACTTGAAGTAATGTTTGCTATAGCCCCGTTCTTGAAAAGCAGCACAGCAGATGCAATATCTTCATATCTTGACTTTATACTCTTACCAACTGCATCGATATTTTCGACTTCGCTCTTGATTAGACTGAGCACAATATCGATATCATGAATCATTAAATCAAGAACAACTCCCGTATCCCAATCTTTATTTTCCCAAGGGCTGAGTCTTCTCGCTTCAACGAGATAAGGATTTTGAACAATATTTCTCAATTCCAGTACCGCACCTTTAAACCTCTCAACATGTCCAACCTGAAATATAAGTCCACTCTTTTTTGCAGTCCTGACAAGCTCCTGTGCCTCCTCAACCTTACACGCAACTGGCTTTTCGACCAGTGTATGTACTCCCATCTGAAGCGCTGATTTGGCAATTTCGTAGTGTAGATGCGTGGGAACCGCTATGCAAATCCCTTCCGCATTATCCAAAAGATGTTCCCTGGATTCATATGCTCTGGTATTGTACTTTTCTGCAATAAAGCGCGCTCGCTCCTCATCGATATCGTAGATCCCGACAAAATCAATATCATTATTCAGTGTTGTTAAAACATTAGCATGATAGGTTCCCATTCTTCCCACACCAATTATACCAATCTTGACCTTTTGATTTCTTTTTTCCATCGAACTTTGCATCTCCCGTAGATTCTATATTATCTTTTTTTTATTATACGCTAGTACATCCTCCATACTATACATCAACCAGGCGTATGGTATAGCTTAATTGCTGATATTCTAATATATAGAATAACTATGCTCTCTGATTTAGTTCTTTAATAAAATTAGAGAGCTAAATCTATAGTTCTGGAACTTTTGATATTATGATGAATTATATTATACACATATATTCTTCTTACTTAAAAGATCAATTACTCACCACGAACTAATTAGTCGCCGGTGAATAATTACCAATATCCACGCTAAAAAATGGCCGGCTCCAAATTAGTTCTGGACCTTTTGATATTATGATGAATTATATTATATACATATATTCTTCTTACTTAAAAGATCAGTTACTCACCACGAACTAATTATAATCAGTAAACGCTTAAAACTGCAAATTCTATTTATACTCATAGTATACCACTATTTTCCTGATTAAAAATTTTAATATATGGAGAATTTGGATGTGTTGGAAAACTATTCGAAATTGCTCACAGATAGTAAAGGTGGGGAATCTGTCTCTTTTCTGGCCAATGCGAGCTCTGACATTACTTTCCTCTCATGTGAGGATAGATCTTTTGGGATTTCTACAATTACCTTAATCAACTGATCTCCTCTTCCCCTACGCTTCAGATAGGGTATGCCTTCTTTCCTCAAACGCAAGACTCTGCCGCTCTGGGTTCCCGGCGGTATAGTAATCTTTACCTTCTTACCATCTAGTGTTGGAATTTTAATATCGCCTCCAAGGAGTGCTTGGAACAGAGAGATCTTAACCTGACAGAGCACATCGTTGCTTTTTCTTAGAAAGTACGGGTGAGGCTTGGTATGAATCACAACAATGAGATCTCCATTGGGTCCACCCTGTGGCCCAGCGTGCCCCTCACCTGCCAGCCTTAAAACTGT
The DNA here is from genome assembly GCA_020342115.1 of Spirochaetota bacterium. Taxonomy (GTDB): domain Bacteria; phylum Spirochaetota; class B62-G9; order B62-G9; family DRHN01. Next base: position 2,407,280 of record CP070841.1, on the reverse strand, counting down.
TCTTTCCTCGACACCAGGCTCTATATCAATTACAATCTTCCTCTTCCTCGAAATGATCCCGTTCCCTCTGCATGCGGTGCAGGAATCCTTTATCACATCCCCTGTTCCTCTACATTTGGGACAGGTTGAAGCAATGGTAAAGAAGCCCTGGGTTCTCCTCACCTGTCCTGAGCCGCCACACTGGGGGCATGTCACCGATCCACTCCCTTTCTTTGCTCCCGTTCCTCCGCAGTCCTTACAGTGCTCATTTCTTGTAACATGGATCTCGACCTTTTTACCAAACGCAGCTTCTTCGAGAGTGAGTTCGGTATCATATCTTATATCGGACCCCCTCTTGACCCTCTCTCTTCTAGATGTTCTTGTTCTACCGAATATGTCACCAAATCCAAAAAACGATTCAAAAATATCAGAACCAAATATATCAGAAAAGCCACTGAATAGATCTTCAAAATCCGCAGTATTTCTGAATCCCTGAAAACCCCCGGTCCCGACACCAACTCCTTCGTGACCATATTGATCGTAAAGCTTTCTTCTCTGGTCATCTCCAAGTATCTCGTATGCTTCAGTTGCTTCCTTAAACTTCTCTTCTGCTTCCTTGTTATTTGGATTTTTGTCTGGATGATATTTAACAGCGTTTCTTCTATACGCCTTTTTTATTTCTTCTTTAGTTGCACCTCGATCAACACCAAGCACATCATAGTAATCTCTTTTGTTCGCCATGAAACTTATCACTCACTGAAGTATACTATAGAAGGCCCTATAAGCTTGCTTATAGGGCCTTCTTATAAACACTATAAAGCGCTTAAAAAAAATACTGTACCCATTATACGCTATTTCCAGAACAGTAGAACTTTCTGTCTCTTATTACTTTAATTTGTTTTCTTATTGTCCTCGTCAACAACCTCATACTCCGCATCGACTACATCTTCATCACTTTCCTTCGTACCGGCATCTTCAGATTCAGATGTATCCTGATCTGCTTGAGTACCTTCGGCCCCCTCAGATCCTGCACCCTGTCCTGAAGTTTGCTGTGAAGCTGCCTCTCTATACATTGATTCTGATATCTTGTAGGATGCTTGGGTGAGAGATTCTAGTGCCTGTTTAATTTGTTCGACATCGTCTCCAGTCATTACCTTTTTCATATTCTCTATTTTACTCTCTATATTCGCTCGATCTTCAGGTGATATCTTGTCGCCGTACTCTTTGAGATTTTTCTCTGTTAGATAGATCTGACTATCGGCCTGATTTATCACTTCAACCTTTTCCTTTGTCTTCTTATCCTCTTCAGCATGCTGCTCAGCATCCTTCACCATTTTATTAATCTCGTCTTCTGTCAAACCGCTCGATGATTCAATCCTGATCTTTTGCTCTTTTCCTGTTGCAAGGTCTTTTGCAGATACATGGACAATACCATTAGCATCGATATCAAATGTTACCTCGATCTGTGGCACACCTCTCGGTGCAGGTGGTATTCCGATAAGATCAAACCTCCCTAATGTTCTGTTCTGCCCAGCCATCTCCCGCTCACCCTGAAGAACATGAATGCTTACGGCTGTCTGGCTATCTGCAGCTGTAGAGAATATCTGACTCTTTCGTGTTGGTATTGTAGTATTCCTCTCTATCAGCCTCGTCATGACACCGCCAAGCGTTTCAATTCCGAGCGATAGTGGTGTGACATCAAGAAGCAGAACGTCCTTCACTTCTCCTGCAAGAATTCCAGCCTGAATTGCTGCTCCAAGCGCTACAGCTTCGTCGGGGTTCACCCCTTTGTTTGGCTCTTTCTTAAAGGTCTTCTTCACCAATTCAACAACAGCAGGAATTCTCGTTGAACCCCCTACCAGTATTACTTCATCAATATCTGCAGGATTAAGGCCCGCATCTTTTAGAGCAGCTTCACAGGGACCAACTGTTGATTCTATAAGGTCACCAATAAGCTGTTCAAGCTTGGCTCTCGTTAAGCTTATATTGAGATGTTTCGGACCATTTGCATCTGCAGTAATGAATGGCAGGTTTATATCTGTCGACATAGCACTGGAAAGCTCGACCTTTGCCTTCTCAGAGGCTTCCTTCAACCTCTGCAATGCCATTTTATCCTTCGAAAGATTTATGCCCTGTTCTTTTTTGAACTCATCTACAAGCCAATCCATTATCCTTTGATCAAAATCGTCCCCGCCTAGATGGGTATTTCCATTAGTCGATTTTACCTCAAATACACCATCCCCCAGCTCTAATATTGATATATCAAAGGTCCCACCGCCAAGATCGAATACTGCTATCTTTTCATCCTTCTTTTTATCAAGCCCATACGCCAGGGAAGCTGCTGTCGGCTCGTTTATTATACGCTTCACATCAAGCCCGGCAATCTTGCCAGCATCTTTCGTAGCCTGACGTTGAGAGTCGTTGAAGTATGCAGGAACCGTAATTACAGCTTCAGTAATCTTCTCGCCGAGATAATCCTCAGCAGTCTGCTTCATCTTTTGCAGAACACGTGCAGAGATCTCTGGAGGTGAAAACTCACCAGCACTTGTCTGAACCCTTGCATCTGCACTCTTTCCCTTAATCACCTTGTACGGAACCATATCTATCTCTTTACTCACTTCACTGTACCGTCTTCCCATGAACCGTTTGATTGAATATACAGTGTTCTCTGAATTCGTGATGATCTGATTTTTCGCTGGCTGTCCAACTAGAATCTCATTCTTTTTCGTGAAAGCGACAACAGATGGTGTCGTTCTTTGCCCTTCTGAGTTTGTAATTACCTTCGATTCGTTCCCCTCCATCACAGCTACACATGAGTTTGTTGTCCCTAAATCGATCCCTATTATCTTTCCCATTTCTATTCTCCTTTCTCAGAGGGTTGCCCCTCATCATCATGCGTTTTATCGTCTGTATCATTAAAAGGAGATACAGCCTTCGCAACTTTCACCTTTGCAGGTCTTAATATTCTATCGTGCATTCTATAACCCTTTTGAAGATTTTCAATAATTGTGTCTTCTTCGTACTCGCCAGATTCTTCCATCATAATAGCATCATGGATATTTGGATCGAACTCCTTTCCAACATCATCTATCACGATGACTCCATAATTTTTTTCGAGTACGCTTTTCATTTGATTCTCTATAATCACAATACCGTCGCGCAGGGCGTCAAAATCTTTCGATGATTTTGTAGATTCAATAGCCCTCTCAAAATTATCGATAGTATTGAGAATATCAAGTACGAGCTCTGCTGTAGCATACTTCTTTACATCTTCAAACTCCCGTTTCACCCTTTTCTGATAGTTCTCGAATTCAGCCTGTTTTCTCTTCAACAGGTCTTCATACTCGAGAAGGAGTGTGCTTTTCTCTTCCAATTTTTGACTCGTAGCTTTTAATTCTTGTTTGGCTGATAAGAGATCATTAATTTCTTCTTCATCGAGGGCATCGATGAGCTGCTCCTTGAGGTTCTTCCCCTTCTTCTCAGAAACCTTGGCCTTCCCTGGCGGCATTGGTTTCAGCTCATCTTTCTTGGTGGGTTTTTCTTTTGTCTTTTTTCCCTTAGGGGTTTCTTCTGTTAATCCTGCTTCAGGTTCTTCTCTGTTTAATTCCTCTTTCTGTGTACTTTCTTCCTTGTATTCTGTATTATCTATATTATCCATACTTAGTAATTTTCTGACCCTCGATATCTTTTAACCCTATCGTTTACAGGGAAAACCATTTCTCAGCAGCCGGTGAAAAGATAACGATTAAAAACCACAATGTCAACTAAAACATAGACAGCTCAATACTATGGATGGTTTACTTCCCCCATTTAGATGCTTAAAGACCTATCTTTCAAGTATACACTTAGGCATCTAAATGCGAAAAACACTCTTTCAGAGAGAAACTAGCTCCATTTAGCAATAAGTTGAATGATTATGACAAATAGACCTTTTACAAATTTGCTTTAAACTCGACATTCAAACTGTTATAATACTAACATATGAAGAGCGAAGAAAAAAATATAACTACGAACCGCAAAGCACTTCATGATTTCCACGTGGTCGAGCGAATCGAGGCTGGGATTTCACTAAAAGGAACAGAGGTGAAGTCCATAAAAGAAGGAAATATCGTTTTGAAGGATGGATTTTGTAACATAAGGGATGGTGAATTGTTCTTGAAAAATGTACATATAAGTCACTACTCCTTTGGGAACCGTTTAAACCATGAGCCAATGAGAGAGAGAAAGCTCCTTCTGCACAAGCATGAGATCTCCAAGCTTGACTCAAAGATTAAGGAGAAAGGGCTTACTCTGATCCCTATTCGTGTATACGTCAAGAAAGGTAAGATAAAACTTGAACTCGGCCTGGTGAGGGGAAAAAGACTATACAACAAGAGGGAGGATATCAAAATGAGGGATGAAATGAGAGATCTGAAGAGGGATTTTAAACTCTCGGATCTTACAGGGAAAATGAAATAACATAAATCTTCTATCTTTCTTTAAGCAGCGTATTGAGGTCATCCTTCATACGTAGAAAATCATCTTCACCCAGAGTCTTACCCTGATCTTCAATTACACTATTAAGCTTCTTTATCAATTCATTGATACGATCTAAAGCCCCCCTCTCCCACCCAAAAGACTCAAGTTCGCGAATAATAGACTCCATATTGAGCTGGGGAAGAGCCTCTTCTTCTTTAACCACTTTTGCTACCTCAACACTCTTTTCTTCTATCTCTGGCGGCGAGAGCTTGTCAAGAAGACCATACTCTCCGCTTCTGCAGAGACCGATGATTGTGCTATACTCTTTAGAGGTCCCGGGTTGTAGTGAAACTGGATTATAAAGGATAGCTACTGCACTATCATTTTTTGAATATGGAAGCAAATCGAATTTCTTTTTTCTTTTAACCTTATAATCAAAAGGCTCCTCTTTTAATACCCTGTAATTAGCAAAAATAACCTTATCCGGTGTTGTTGCAAGTTCCCCTTTCAATACTCCCCTCAGGCAAACTTGTATTTTACCCATTCCTTTTGACACCCAGTATTGTGGCAGGCTATCATCTTTAAACTCAGTTTCATACCGCACCTGCTGAGCCCCTGGAAGTTCAAAATGGTATATATCTCGTTCTCCGAGATAAGTATCAAGTAAAATACGTAGGCCGACCTTAACAGCTTTTATGCTCCTGTTTTCGAGGAGATAGGATATTAAAATCCCGTCCTGTTCGCCAGTCTCCTTTCTTTCAATAAGCTGAACTAGCTGAATCACGCTTATAGTATCGACCTCCCATACAGACTCGATTGTATTCTGCTCAATAACGGGACGTTTCGTAAACTTGCCTCGATCTCCACCAAAAGTTATAAAATCACCGTTAAGATATATCACTGTAAAACTTGAAGGGGGTTTATCATAAAACAGGAGATCCACCCCTTCCACCACTCTGTCACTGATATCATCCTCTTGTGCAACTGTAGAGAGGTTTATTCTTCCGGTATCATCATCCACATCTATGAGGATATCTTTGCTAGAAAGGGTAACCGCATGAATGGGTGCAATATGAATGTATCCATAAAAGAAAAATAAAAGTGCTATTATAGGGAAAATGTTATTCATCTTCCTTCCCCTCTATTTTATCCTTGATGCTCATGACCTTCTCATAGACTTCATTGATCTCATTCTCCTTTAGTTGTAAAACCTGTTCCTTAGCATCGAGTGCACTCTCCCAGGTAAGGAGTTCACCTATCTTTTTCTGCTGTTCATCAGCTGTTACTGTACTAAGCTCCTTAAGATTATCTATCTCTGTCCTCAGGTTGTCCACCTGATTGTTCAGTT
>CP070841.1:2392311-2401395 GCA_020342115.1 Spirochaetota bacterium | reverse complement strand
CGTTGGTCCCAGAATATCCGCCTACCTTCTGAGGAATTCATATATAGTCGGACTGGTTGCAATTGTTCTGATATTGTTTTATACTACATTCAGGTTTCGCTTTCGATTTGGAATTGCAGCGATAGCAGCGCTTATTCACGATGTTCTTGTAGTAGTGAGCTTCATATCGTTCTTTGGCAAGGAGATGGATACCTATATATTTGCTGCAATACTAACTATCATAGGATATTCACTCAACGATACGATCGTTGTCTTCGACAGGGCGAGGGAAAATTTAAAATCACAAAAAGCATACGAGGACTATGAGGACACTATAAACAAAAGCATTAATCAGTCTCTATCCAGGACAGTAATAACATCTGTTACCACACTGCTTGTACTGATAGCTCTTTATGCATTTGGTGGTGCGCAGATCAGAAACTTTGCTTTTGCTCTCATCGTTGGTGTTCTTGTAGGTACATATTCTTCTATGTTTGTAGCATCGGCTATTGTTGCAGATTGGCACCGCTGGAAACCTGAAAAAGTGAAAAAACTTTAATTCTCATAATTAATATTCTGTTATTATAATAGTACCGTTGAGTATTATTAATAGATAATAGTAAATACTGATAAATAAGCCGATATGAATAAAAAGTTACTTACCGGTAAATAACTAAAGGATTGGGGGGAAAGGAGCGAGTAAATGGTTAAAAACAATGAGACTAGGATGATTGAAGAGAAGGATGTCGATACTGTGCTTGCTGAGGATATCGATTTCTCTGGCACTATGAAGTTTAAGAAATCCCTTATGATAAAAGGCAAATTTGATGGCCAGATAGATGCTGAAGGACATTTGATTCTTGGTCCCAATGCAGTAATAAAGGCTACCATTAAGACTGGCGTCCTCACTAATTACGGCAAGATCATAGGAAATGTTGAAGCTATCAAAAAGGTGGAATTATTGAAGGGTGCAGAGTTAAACGGTGACGTAAAGACCCCGGACCTCATAATTGAGAGCGGTTGTATCCTCAACGGAAAGTGCGCAATGGGCTCACAGGGTTATGAGTCCAAAGGTTCACAGAGAGTGACAGAAGAAACAGAAACACAGGAAAAAAAACAGCTGTAGTATCAAACCATTCATTGAGGAACTATCTATGAAATGGGTGTCTGTGATCATAATACTCCTCATCATTCCGTCAGTGTCTTATGCCAGTTTTCAGCAGGCATATGAACTTTATAAGAAGGGAAAATACTACGATGCGGAGAAGTTATTATTACGGGAAAAAGAGCTCTCACCAAACAATCTTGATGTCTATGCTGTATTGGGTTGGTGTTACTACTATACGGGACGATATTCTACTGCGATAGAGATCTGTGAAGAGGGGTTAAAAATAAATCCAAATGATACCCGATTTCTCACAACTATTGGCAGGTCTTTCTTTGAGTTCAAACGCTATAACGAGGCGATACCATACTTTGAACGGTCAATTGCTTTAAATCCGAGCTATGCATATAACTATTATTATCTGGGAAGGGTATATCTCGATCAGGGCAAGTATATCCTCGCAGAAACTGCGTTTTCTGCATCGATAAACCTCCAGGACGACAGATACATCTTCTATAGATTCAGAGGGGAAGTATATGAGAAGATGGCAAACTACAGGTCAAGCGAAGATGATTACAAGAAGGCGCTCACTCTAAAACCAAACGATCCAAAACTGAAGGAAGCACTTATCCGTGTTATAAGTAAGCAAACCGAACAGGAAATTGAGTTTTCATCTCAGTAAGAAACAATCCAAAAAAACCAGTCATCATAAATCAATTTGTTATACAGGGTAACCAGATTGAAAACAGTGGCTATCATCAGTCATGGATGCAAGCTGAATCAATATGAGGGTGAAGCTATAGAAGAGAGCTTCAGTGAGGCAGGTTTCAGGATCGTCGATCAATACAAAGGGACTGTGCCCGATATAATCATTGTAAATACATGCACTGTTACAGAAAAGAGTGACCGTAAATCGAGAAATACAATTTTGAGGGCAAGTCGAATAAAACCAAAGGGGGGCCTCCTGGTTGTTACAGGTTGTTATGCTCAGACGGACCGAGATACCCTTAAAGCAATTGAGGGTGTCGATCTCGTTATCGGCAACACTGAAAAGCCAAATATCCTCGATACCATACAAACCTATATTAATGGGAACAAAATAGTAAAATCAAAATCCATCTCACCATTTTATTATCCTGATCCCAGATACCCAAAGAGATCGAGAGCTTTTGTAAAGATACAGGATGGTTGTAGCGGTAGCTGTTCTTTCTGCAAGGTACCAATCGCGAGAGGTCGTTCAAAGAGTAGAGATTATAATGATATAAAATCGTATGTTATGAGGTTATCAGAAAAAGGATACAGGGAAGTTGTGCTTACTGGTATAAATCTTGGAGATTACAAGTGGCAGGATATGACTTTATCTGATCTCCTGTTTCAACTCCTAAAGTGCACTAAAAATCTTCGAATCAGGTTGTCTTCTATTGAGCCTCCCTTTTTTGAAAAGGAACTTTTCAGTATTATTGGAGATAAGAGGATCGCACCTCACTTTCATATACCTTTACAGAGTGGTTCAGACAGGATATTGCGACTGATGAAAAGACCATATACTATCGATGAATATAAGAGGATTATTTCGAAGCTGAAAAAAGCAAGACCAAAAAGTCATATAGCTACAGATGTGATAGTAGGCTTCCCTACAGAGAATGAAGAGGATTTCAGAAATACAGTAGAAGTTATAGAAGAAATCGGATTTGCCTCTCTTCATGTATTCAAATATTCTAAAAGAAAGGGCACAGGGGTGGCAAAGATAGGCGATGATATTACCTATCAGACTAAGGTACAGAGGAGTAACCAGCTAATTAAGCTCGGTGAAATGTTAAATTACCAATACAGGAGTCATTTTCTGGGCAAAAAGCTTCCTGCAATATTCGAGCGATATAATAGGGGGTGGCAGGGTGTAACGGATAATTATATCAAGGTAAGATTGGAGGGCCTTACAGAACAGAGTCTAGACCGAGAAATATTTCCGATTAGAATCACACGTGTTGAGAACAATACAACTTATGGAGTACTGGCATGTGGAATTGTCGACTAAAAAATTGCTTTTTCAATTTTCAGAATTTTATACTGTTTCATTTTCTTCTTAGAGCCAACATCTATGATATTTCCTACTGATTTGTTCAATAGAGTCTCTCCTATTGGAGAGGTATAGGAAATGATTTTCTTCGAAGGTTCAGACTCCCATGGCCCGAGTATGGTAAATTTCTCGGTTTTGTTGTCATCAATACTATTCATGGTGATCATAGTCCCTATGGAGATGACATTGGTCTTTATGTCCTCAGGCTTGAGAATCTGTGCCCGGTTAAGGTTTTCAGTGAGAATCTTTATCTGTTGCTTTAAAAAACCCTGCTTTTCGAGGGCAAACTGGTATTCAGCGTTCTCACTGAGGTCCCCCTTTTCCATTGCTGCACCAATCTCCTTGCTGTTCTTCGGGATTTCAACCTCCATGAGGTATTTAAGCTCATTCTGTTTCAGCTCATACGATCTTTGAGTCACAACCAACAGGTTGCTGGAGTCTATACTCTCAATTTCATCCTCAAAAACGATTTGAGGATGAGAACTCTTGATTGCAAATCTTGTCTTGATGATATATTCATCCTTAAGCTCTTCAATGTTAAGTATGGTTGGCATCAGCCTTCTGACCTTGGTTTCATCAGATTTTTCGATATATTCGATTAAGAGGTTGTCCTTGAAAAGTATATCCACAATAGTGTTGAAGAGTTTACGGTTATATACTACATTCTTCTCATTTACAAGCTCCCTGCTTGCTATTTCAAGAATGTGTGTAAAGCCCATGATTGCCTGATCAAAATTGATTTTATACTTTTCCTCTGCGTGCTTTCCAAGAAGATTTTTACCTATCCAGATGAAATGGTCTGTGTATTCTCTGTAATGCGATATGATATTACTGAGTGCATCGTTTACCAGGGCTTTGTTACCTGATGCTATGAGCTCATCAAGGATGAACTTCATAGGGTACTCATAGAAGCTTTTCAGAAATATATCCGGCCATGACTCGCTTGACTTCTTTATGTTAATTAAGAAATTTTTCTTGAGTTCATTGTCGGGTATCATGGGGAGATAAGAATGAATGTCTTTAAGGCTGTTTAACAGTTCTTGAAAATCAATAGAAAAATCAAAAGGTAGATATTTATAGGTTTTTTTTAGATTACTTAATAGGAGATAACTATTAAGTGTATTTTCGTTTATACTTACACCAGAGGCCATAAATCCAAGAAAATACTTTAGCATATCTTCAAAGTATTCAGAATCTATATTACCATGTGTGATGAATTCATGGAAGAGCTCAAACCTTTTATCAAACGCTTTTTCAGAGTTGAATCTATTGAATATATCCTCATCATAGGAGATTGGATTTTTTCTTATAAAGTATATGTCACCCTTCTCAGGTGATGTTCCAAAGTAGGGATTCTTCTTTAACAGTGTCTTCGCCTTATTCCACCACCTTGTCCACTCCTTTTTCGTTAAAATACCATTTAAAAGCTCGTCTTTGAAATCCTTTACGGTTGCGGCGTTATTCTTGCTCCTGATGATGATTCGTAATCCCTCACCTACATCATCCAGTATAGTTTTTCTGAGATTCTTTAGATCTTTGATCTTTAGAAGCCATATGTGGTCCATAGGCAGTATAGTAAGACAACTGAGTGCCATTTCCAGAGTCATCTTGTGGTTTGGCTTTTCTTTGAAGTCGATGATCAAGGTGTCTTCTTTTATTTCTTTACAAAGCCCTATGCCCCATGATCGATGGAATACATAATTGCCAACATCAAAGATGATATGGTTTTCAAAAGCCTCTATTGCTATATCAATGTCGATATTTTGCTGCTGAAGGCCACTCCTCTCTAGATACTCCTCCAGATGAGAATGGTTCTTATATTTCTGTGTATAACACAGGATTAGTTCCTCGCGAGATTCTTTATCTTTTGGGACATAGTTTAGTATCTTTTTCAAAATTTCAATGGCAACGTCGTACTCTCCTTTATCTTTATAATAAGGCACTGTAAAGGATAGAAGGAATGCGGATTTATCCGTACCAATAAGTTCTGAGATTCGTTTTTCTGAGTTTAGAAAGAAACCGAGGTCCTGAGGTATAAGATCTATAAGTTTAAGCCAGATCTCCTCTACTGGATTGAATATTCCTTTTTTCAGATAGCGAAGAAGAGCCTTTTTATAATAGTCAACACTCTCATCTATCTTTTCCTCTTTCTCTTTTATTGAGGCGATTTTTCGAGTTATATCTGCTTCTTCATAGTCTATCTTTACAAGCCGTTCCCATACTGATACAAGTTCTGACTCCCGTCCATCATTTTGCATACATTTTGCAAGAGCCACCAGAGAAAATTTGTTCTCACCATATCTCAATGTCTCGTTTGCGAGAAACTCTACTATATTGAACCGCTTGTTGTCAACAAACAGATGAATAAGTTTTTGGATATGTCCCTCATCCAGTGCTTCTTCCTCAAAGTTTATCTTTCCCATGACGTACAACGCAATGATACTATTGGGAGTGTGTTTGAGATGTTCGGAGCACAGGTCGTGGATATCGGTGAGTGTTCCATTAGACTTGGAATCTTTGATTATCGTATCGAGGTCTGTGAAGTTCTTTATTGCATAACTTGAGAGAGTCGCTCTTGTCCATTTCTCTTCATTAAGCAACTCAGACAGTTTTTGAACAACGTCTGTTTGCATCATTATCTCCATAAATGTGGCAAGCCACATTCTTGATCATTATACCACTAATCTTTTTCTATCTTCAAAAAAATCAGAAGCCCTTCAGTACTTAGTCCTCTACTAATAATAGTAACAAAATAGACTATAAAAGACAAGACATCGATGGATGGTGATTCTTTGGAGGACATTTTTACAAAGATATCGCCCTGTTATACAAGAGAATACGGTTTTGATTCAAACTTGATCTCTTATGCGACATATTGAGCGAAGATCTTTGGATTTATTTCATTTATCCTCTGTAGCGAGGATTCTATTTCCTTCTTACTCCCCCCTGTCATCTTAAGAGTGTCTATTAACCAGAAATAGTGGTTCAAAAGCTGCGGTTCGATATACAGACGTTTCTTCCTGTTAGTAATATATTCATTCTCAAGCCTCTGTATTCTCTCTCGTAACTGTTCAGACTCTTCCTTTTTCGGCTCTCGTTTCACATTAAATGCGCTGCTGATTTCTGCAATTACCGGAAGCCAGAACAATGATACTTCGGGATTGTCTATCTGCTCCTTGGTTTTCTCATGGAGCATGTGAATAAACGGGGATTCTATACCTTCGAGATCGATTTGGCCGGGGTCGAGGAAAAAAGCCTCGCGGAATAAGACTTTTGCTTTTGATGTTTCATCTACACTGAAGTAACAGTCCGCGAGCTTTGACATAAGAGAAGGGTCTTTACTGTGGAAGCTTCGTGCATACTCATAGATGTTTATCGCCTTTTCATAATTGCCGAGCTTCTTAAAGCAGTCTCCAATCTGTGTAAGTACTCCGGTATCGGGAATTTCTTCCTCTTTATAGGTCTTTGTAAAAGATTCTATGATATCGCTGAATATAAACTTCTGTACAGCCACAGTGGATCTTCCATGTTTAATACTGTTTTTTGACATATGTCTCTCAAAATCATGCCATTCTTTGAGTAAGAGTTTTCCCCTGTCGTAAGCATTTTCATATCGACTTAGACGATTTCGTTTGGCCAGCCAGAATCTCGCAATCTTGATTCCGTCATGAGCACCAGGATAATTCGGGTTTTCCTTCAGTATATTGTTAAAAAGCGCAATCGCGTCTTCAAAGTTTCCCTCTTCGAGGTGCCTGTACACTCTGCTCTGTTTTACGAACAAAGGATCATCTTCAAAGGTTAATTGTCTGTCTTCTTCCATTATTAGCTATTCCACAGTAGTTGTTGACCAGACTCAAAATTATTGCTATACAAGGAAGGAGCACACGCAGCATTTTCAAACATTAACAAAATAATAACACGTTTCTAAATCAACTGTCAAATGTTTTAAATGTTCGGATCCAATTCGATGATTACGCACAGCTATAAATATAAATATAATGATTCTCAAGCATGATTACCTATTAAATTTATTAAGGGAAGATTATAACCAATATAAGGAGGGAGCATGAACCTGAAAGGTAAAAGGGTTATCATCCTTGCAGAGCAGCTATACAACGAGTTCGAGCTCTGGTATCCCTATTATAGGCTGAAAGAGGCTGGAGTCGATGTAGTTGTTGTAGGAACAGGAAGCGCCAAAGAGTATACGTCCAAGTATGGCCTGCCATGTAAAGTGGATATGAGCGCAGATCAAATTGTATCAGAAGATTTTGATGGTATCATTATCCCTGGAGGGTACGCACCAGATTATATGCGACGTTACCCTGTTATGGTTAAGCTGGTGAAGGATATTTATAACAATGGTAAAGTAGTTGCTGCTATTTGTCATGCGGGTTGGATGCTTGCATCTGCCGAAGTAGTTGAAGATCGTACAGTGACGTCATTTCATGCAATTAAGGATGATCTGATCCATGCGGGAGCAAAGTGGGTGGATAAGGAGGTAGTTGTAGATGGAAAATTGATTACAAGCCGTACCCCAGCCGATCTGCCTGCATTTATGAAAGCAGTTGTTACAAACCTATAACCAATAAAAATTTATTAAGAAAAGTTGCATTACTTTTCAAAAATACCTACTTGGTTGTTTGTCTTTTTATATACTCAAAGAGGTTAACAAGTGAGAAATTCCTGTCGACTATAGAAAATGAGGGTTAACGAACGTATTAGGGAGGAATCCCATGAAGAAAAGGGTCCTGATATTCATTGTAATTTTTATTTGTATGACTTCTATCCCAATTTTTATCTTCCCGAGAAACACATCAGTTGAGGATGCACAGTACGCCCTTGCGGTTGAGCTTTTCAAAACGCAACGGTACAGAGATGCAATTACGGAGTTTGAGAGACTTCTAAACACTATGAAGACACAAAAGTATAAGGCTGCCTGTTACTACTATATTGGTAACTCTTATTATTATTCTAATAACTATAAGAGTGCAAAGCGACATTTTGAGACTGTTGTTGATAGGTATAAGACGAGTGAATATGGTAGTCAATCTCTCTATCTGCTGGGGCGATGCGAGTTACTCCTTGGTAAATTTACAGAATCCATACGACTCTTTGATACCTATGTGAGACGCTATCCGTCACGCGATTATGCCGATAACAGCCTCTACTGGAAGGCAGAAGCTCTCCTGAGTTTGAATAAAAGGGAACAGGCGAAAACTGTATTCAAGGAACAGTTAAAACGTTATCCATATGGGAACAAAGCAGATGCAGCGAGATTCAAGCTCAGGCTGTTGGAGCTTGAGGAGCAAATAGCAATGCAAGAAGAGAAGCAAAAAGAGCAGCCCTCAGAAATGAAGGAGGAGGGTGACAAATTAGCTTCCTATATCGAAGAAATAAAGCAAATGAAGGAGAAGGAAGATGAATATAAAGGCGAGATTGAGAAACTGAACAATCAGGTGGACAACCTGAGGACAGAGATAGATAATCTTAAGGAGCTTAGTACAGTAACAGCTGATGAACAGCAGAAAAAGATAGGTGAACTCCTTACCTGGGAGAGTGCACTCGATGCTAAGGAACAGGCATTACAACTAAAGGAGAATGAGATCAATGAAGTCTATGAGAAGGTAATGAGCATCAAGGATAAAATAGAGGGCAAGGAATATGAATAAGATTTTCCCTATAATAGCACTTTTATTTTTCTTTTATGGATTCATTCATATTGCACCCATTCATGCGGTTACCCTTTCTAGCAAAGATATCCTCATAGATGTGGATGATGATACCGGAAGAATAAATCTCTCTACAGTTGCACAAGAGGATGATATCAGTGACAGAGTGGTGGAAGGGGTGGATCTCCTGTTTTATGATAAACCCCCTTCAAGTTTTACAGTGATATATCTTAACGGTGATTTTATAACTTTTG
>CP070841.1:2387395-2392211 GCA_020342115.1 Spirochaetota bacterium | reverse complement strand
ATATTTAGTTGCGAGACAGTTGAAATAAGGACAGTACACAAGAGGAGAAATGATATACTAGAATTGCAATTTTGGTATAGGAACAGATTCGTAGTTATTCAAAAAGCAAGAAATGAAGATATAAACATAGTCCAGTTTTGATGTTTAAATGTAGTGTAAGGAGTCTGCAATTATGAAATATCGTGTTGGAATAGATACTGGAGGCACTTTCACTGATTTGGTTGCAATAAACAGGGATACAGGCCAGCTCTTAGTGGCTAAGGAACGATCCACACCTGAAAGACCCTCTGATGCTGTTGGAAAAGTGTTACAGAAAATGAATAAGCACATTCCGGAAATCTATTTCGTGATTCTTGGTACAACTATAGCGACCAATGCATTGATCCAGCGGCGCGGAGCTAATGTGGCTTATATCACTACAAAGGGGTTTGAAGATATACCCTTTATCCAAAGGCTTGATAAAGAAGAAGTCTATAACCTGCAATGGCAGAAACCCAAGCCCTTGATTAAAAGAGCCAACTGTTTCGGAGTGGATGAAAGGATCGGATATAAAGGACAGATTATTAAATCACTGGATCAGATTGCCTTAGAAAAATTTAAACGAATAATTGACAAACACTTTAAAGAAGATAATCTGGATTCGGTTGCGATTTGTCTTCTCTTTTCTTATCTGAACAATACACATGAACAAAAGCTTCAGAAATACTTAGAGAAGAATTATCCAAGTTTGAGCATTTCAACATCACATGCAGTATGTCCAATGTGGCGTGAATTTGAAAGATCTAGCACTACTATAGCTGATGCTTTTGTCAAACCTGTAACCATTGAATATGTCAAGAGCCTGAAAGAAGAGTTTTCTAATATGAAAATTGAGGCACCCTGGTGTGTGATGAAATCAAATGGAGGTAGCATGTTTCCTGAAGTTGCAGCAAAGGAACCTGTACAAACACTTCTTTCAGGGCTGGCTGGTGGAGTAATAGGAGGGCGGTATTTTGGTAAGCTTGCGGGTGATAAGAACCTGTTTACGCTCGATATGGGTGGAACAAGTTGCGATGTTGGTATTGTAGAAAATGGCCAGCAGTCTTATGCCAGTGAATTTCAGCTCGGATTCGGCTTACCCATTTCAGTGCCCTGTGTTGAGATCTCCACTATTGGTGCTGGAGGCGGATCGATTGGCTGGATAGATAAAGGCGGGTTCTTAAGAGTAGGCCCCTTCAGTGCAGGTGCATCTCCAGGACCGGCTTCCTACGGCCAGGGAGGAAACGAGCCGACTGTAACGGATGCGAATCTCATTTTAGGATATCTAAATCCATCATACTTTCTAGGTGGCAGTATGCTCCTTTTTAAGGAAAAAGCCTACGAAGTTATGGAGCCTCTTGCTAAAAAATTGGGTGTTTCAACCCTTGAAGCGGCTGAGGGAATGAGAAGAGTTGTTAATGAGAATATGTCGAATGCATTACGTCTGGTTGCGGTAAAACGTGGCATAGATCCAAAAGATTTTGCCCTGGTTGCATTCGGTGGTGCTGGACCATTACACGCTGTTGCTATTGCTGAAGTATTGGGAATTCCCCGGATAATCATACCGCTACATCCAGGTCACTGCTCTGCATTTGGAGCACTCATTTCTGACTGGCGGGTAGATAGGGTGCTTACAAGACTTTACCGTTCGGATATGCTTGATGTGAAGTTACTTAATAAGGAATTTATGCGACTTACAGCGGAGGCTATAGAAGAGCTGTCACAGGAGGGTTTTTCAGGAGAGCCTGCTGTTTTACGAAGTATTGACATGCGATACCAGGGTCAGAATTATGAGCATGAGGTAATAGTCAGTAACAATGCAATCGATGAAAATGAGATAGAAACAGCCTTTGATAAGTTTGCAGAACTATATGAAGCCTTTTCCGGATTTTCACACCCAAATGCAGTCATCGAACTGGTTAATCTTCGAGTCACTGCAATAGGTGATTCTGACAAGCCGAAGCTCAAAAAAGTAAAAAAGGGATATAGTCCTGAACCTGTTGAAAAAAGATCTGTATTCTTATCTCAGGGAGGATATATTGATGTACCGATTTATCGGCGCATTGATTTACCGAGCAACTCACCTCTTCATGGACCAGCAGTTATAGAAGAAGTGGCTTCTACCACAGTTGTGCCAAAGGGATATACATTTAATGTAGACGAGAACGGAATACTTATTATTAGTTCTTGATGATTAATTCAAATTAGTAGGAGATATAGCAACAACGCGTTTTGCAATTATTTGTATTATAAGTATATAATGTAGCCACCAAGAACTAAAAAAGATTCTGGTGTCAAGTCACCAGAATCTTAATATGCGAGAGGAAAGAAATAATGTCTAAATTCGATACCGTTGCACTACTCACACTTCATAATCGATTGGTTAATATTTGTGAAGAAATGGCGCTTGTAATGATGAAAACAGCATATTCCACAATTTTCAGTGAAGGGCTTGATTTTTGCTGTGTCATTTTAAACAAGGATGCTGAGATTATTGCAGAGACAGAATATACACCCTCAATGATAGGGGCGATCACCCATACTGCCAAATGGACCATAGAAGAGATGGGTATGGATAACATTGCTCCTGGGGATGTTATAATTCACAATGATTCTTATAGGGGAGGGTGCCATCTGCCGGAACATATGATCATGAAACCCGTTTTTTTAGACGGTGAGCTATTTGGTTTTGTAGGTAATATGGGACACGTAGCTGAAATTGGAGGTAAAGCTCCCGGGAGTTTTGCAGCAGATGCTACAGATATTTATCAAGAAGGTCTTCGTTTGCCACCAATCAAACTGATGGAAAAGGGAGAATATGTCAAAGATGTATGGAAAATGATTATGACGAATCACCGTACTCCATATAATACGTGGGGTGATTTTCATGCTATGATAGGGTCCTTACAGGTGGCAGAAAAAAGATTGGCAGGGTTGGTAGAAAGGTATGGGCGTGAATATATCGAAGAAGGCTCTCGTCTTCTCATGGACTATTCGGCGCGTCGTCTTCGTGCGGAAATTGAAGAAATTCCGGATGGTACATACCATGCCATAAACTGGTTGGAAGATGATGGTGTTTCGGCTGAGATGATTCAAATTGAGGTTACTGTTACAGTGCGCGGTGACGAGGTAATTGTTGATTTTACAGGCTCATCACCCCAGGTTAAGGGGCCCATTAATTGTACATGGGTGGTTTCCGCTTCTGTTGTGTACATCGCTATCCTCAGTCTGACCGACCCTTATATACCGAGAAATTCAGGAGCATTCAGACCTATTAAAATTATTGCCCCACCAGGGACTGTTGTTAACGTACAGCATCCAGGCCCCTGTGTGGCAGGTAACACCGATAGTCAGATTAAATTGATTGATTTAATCCTGTCAGCGTTAAGTCAAGCTATTCCTCGAAAGATAACAGCAGGGTCTGGAGGATCAAGCAGTAACTTTTTAATTGGAGGAGTTCATCCTGATACAGGACAATACTATAGTAATTACAGCTTTGACGGGCAGGGAACAGGGGGAACAGCATTTAAAGATGGCAATGATGCAGAGATACCCCGTCATGGGAACTGTCGGAATTCACCGATCGAGGTTTTTGAAGGGCGTTATTCGCTGCTAACTTTGGAATATAAACTGGTTAATGACTCAGGTGGGCCGGGTAGAAACCGTGGAGGGCTTGGGATCAGCCGCATATATGAAGTTACTGCACCAGAAGTTACGATTAGTGCTCTTTTTGATCGATTTAAAATAAAACCGTGGGGGCTTTTTGGCGGAAAAGAGGGGACGAACTCAAGCTTAACTATCAAAAAGAAGGGTGATAATCGCTGGCGAACATTTGCTGAGGTGTATGGACGTCCGTCGGCGAGTAAGTTCACTAACGCAGTTGTTACTAAGGGCGATCTCATTCATATTGTTACTCCTGGGGGAGGGGGATTTGGAGACCCATTAGATCGTAATCCGGAGTTAGTTTTAGAGGATGTGAAGGAGGGGTACGTATCATTGGAGTCAGCGAAACGAGATTATGGCGTTGTGATTGTAAAGACGAATAAAATGTACCAGATTAATCAGGAAGCTACCAGAGCTGAACGTGAGCGTTTACGTGCAGCACGTCCTGAACCTATACCCCTGTATGACTGGTGGCCGAAAGAGGGGGAATCTATAAATGTTGTGAGAGAACAGCTGATCGGACGGCGTTCTCGTAGCGGATAATCTGTGCAAGAAAACAATAAAAGGAGTTGGTAATGGGGAACTGGCGAGATATCAAATTACCCTGGTATGAAACAAAAATATTGAATTGTTCACTTTGCGGGAGAATGATTCCTCGTAAAGTATGGATAGTCAGAATAGATGGCGAGGAGAGAGAGTTCTGTAATCCAGACTGCGAAAAATTATACCACGAATATTGGTTGCCCACCCATTCAAAAAAACAAAAAAAAACGGGTAATGCTAAGGATAATTGAAAGGACAGGGTGCTTTAATAACTGGCGGGTCTTCTGGAATCAGGAAAGCTTTTTCTGAGTGTTTTATGAAGGAAGGAGCTATAAATAACTGTAGGACTAGTGTATTATGTCCTACTTTGACCGATGTAACACCCGTGACGGACGGAATTTTAAAGGGAGGTGGTGGAGAAGAATAAGAGATAGCATCGTAAGGGATATCCTCCTTTCACGATTAGGTAGTGATACTGACGTAGGGTATGCTGCACTTTTTTGCATCAGGCGAGAGTCTTCTTACTACACTTGGATATCTCTTCCAGTAGGTGGAGGGACCTGTCTATAGTGAACTACTGGTCTGCTGTTAT
>CP070841.1:2384629-2387295 GCA_020342115.1 Spirochaetota bacterium | reverse complement strand
TCATTTGGATCCAATGGAGAAAAATCCCTTTTTTCATGTGCTTCCAGCCACAAACTCTCTTTCAGTAGCAACCGTTGGTTGCAATTTTCAATGCAAGTTTTGCCAGACATGGGAAATTTCTCAGGCTTCGCCTGAGGATGTTTACAGCTACGATGTTTCACCTGAGATGGTGGTTAAAAAAGCCAGAGAGATGGAGGCCAGCTCTGTTGCATTCGGCTATGTTGAACCGGCAATTTTTTTTGAGTATATGCTGGATACGGCGCTTCTAGTAAAGAATTCAGGACTCCTGAACGTGATCCACTCGAACGGTTTCATTAATCGCGTTCCGCTAGAGGAGCTGTGCAGGGTTCTTGATGCAGCTAATATTGATCTGAAGGGATTTACAGGGGAGTTCTATCGGGAGTTGTGTAATGGGGATCTTGTACCTGTTCTAGACACACTAAAAACCCTCAAAAAGAAAAAAATTCATCTCGAGATTACGAACCTTGTAATCCCTACAAAAAATGATAATATGTCTATGATTAAGGAAATGTGTTTCTGGGTTAGAAATGAACTGGGCGCTGACACTCCGGTCCATTTCTTGCGTTTTTATCCGCTGTATAAACTCAAGAACCTCCCTCCTACACCCGTTTCCACCCTTGAGAATGCAAGGGCTGTGGCCCTTGATACAGGGCTTGAATATGTCTATATAGGAAACATTCCAGGACATGTGGGAGCAAACACATTCTGTTCAAAATGCGGGAGGATGATAATTCAGCGTGCCGGGTATATGGTTGTTGAAATAGATATGAATGGGGACAAGTGTAAGTATTGCGGGAAACCTATCCCGGGAATCTGGGCCTTAAATGCTTAGTGCAGGATAATGTGCGGTTATCAGCATGGTATCAGAGAGTAGCTTTTAACAATCAGCCTTTATCGGGCGGTTTATATTGGCAGGTTCAGTTTGGTTATCTTTACGTTTCTCTGCTTCAGAGAGTTTTTAATGAAATCGATAAGCTGAAGAGTCTCATCATATAACTTTTTTCCCAGATCACGGCTGGCCTGAAAATGCAATCTATCATAGTCTTTTTTCCTCTTTTGCAGCCGGTTTTCGATTATATCCTCCATGGATCGGCTTGCAGCACCCACCATCATACCTCTAAGCATCCCCATTAAGCCGAGCCGGTCCAGGTCATCTGCATCAAAGACTACTTTCTCGGCAACAGTCTCTGGTGGTAGCATCGAAGTTTCGGTGTGACGAACCACAATCCGAACTATCTGTTCCCTGGTCTCCTCATCTATATCTATAGCTCTTAGATACTCGCCGGCTATGGCAGCCCCTCGCAATCCGTGCAGCCTTCCAGTTTGGGTTCCTACACGCCCGATATCGTGAAAGAGAGCCCCGCAGATCATAATGAATGGGTCTACAGGTTCTTTTATTTTATGCGCTATCTCTATTGCATAGTTAGCAACGGCCAGTACATGGGAATAGTCATGACCCTGCAAAGTATCATGTTTATCCCGGACATATTTTTCTATCTCGTGAATAATAGCCACTTCGTTTTTGGTTAATTTCCTGGTGAACATTTGAAAACCTCCCTAACTTATATCTTGAGCACGTAGCGTGGTAACAGTTTTGCTACCAGCTCACACATGTTGAGCTCCAGTGTTTTGAGAACCACTTCCCTGCCGCGATAGGTGTAAGGGATCTCGTGGACATCGGAGATCACCTTTTTACCCCGATCGGTGGTCTGATCTACCTCGTAATATCTATTGTAATCGTATTCCAGGACCTGGCGGACA
Organism: Spirochaetota bacterium; assembly: GCA_020342115.1. Taxonomy (GTDB): domain Bacteria; phylum Spirochaetota; class B62-G9; order B62-G9; family DRHN01. Next base: position 2,385,513 of record CP070841.1, on the reverse strand, counting down.
TTCAGCAGATCGGGAAACGTATATCCTGCGCCGTGTGGAATGATATTGGCATGTTTCAATCTATTGTATACTCCGAGTTTTTTTGATCTCTGGGTAAAACCGAGGGTCTCGATTTCATTTTTTCCCAGGTTTGGTTTTCCCTTTACAAGATAAGATGGAATATCTGACCTCAACACAAGAGGCAGCACGCCGTCTGGTTCGTGTGTATTCAGCAGATGACAGCCAAGAAGGATCTCGTTCATGTTTGCAAGTCCCTGGTGCACTTCATTGGCTATTGGCTGGAATTCTCCAAAAAGCGTCTCGGCAGCTAACATACGTTTCTTTTTCGAAAATTCTTCAGCATAGCGGTAAAAATCATAATACTCCTTAGCTTTTGTGCCGGTCAGCACATGAAAAGAGCCAAAGGGAGTTTTGATCTCCTCTGCCATCTCTTTTAAAAGCTGGCTTCGGTTATAATAAAGACCGAATCCTTTTGGGTTGTCCCTGGTCAGTTCCCGTGCTGATGAATGAATGATGAAGGCAAATTCCTGCAGATGGACATCACTGAGAGGTTTGACCCAGAATAGATCGATGAAGTGATTGGAGAGGTGAAAATCCCACTGGACTTCGATTCCATCAATGTTTGCCTTTCTGCTTCTGAGTTTATCGATCTTATGAACAAGCTCCGAACTGTCAGGGAATCTATCCAGTCCGCCTACCAGCATCCCGCATGTATTGGGTTTTGCATTAAGGATTACAAGCTCGGTTTCTCCATCTCCCCAGCTTACTTTTCCCCCATATCCGAATCCACTCTTCCATCTGGAAGCATTTCTGCTGATGGTCATATCTGGTGTTGATATAAATGTGGCGTCAGGCTTAAGGCCGAGGGCCTCCTGTACATAGTG
>CP070841.1:2380113-2384529 GCA_020342115.1 Spirochaetota bacterium | reverse complement strand
GAAATACCGTATGCTGCAAATATTCCAATAACCATGGCAATACCGGTTCCGATGATAGAGACAATCAGACTGTTAATAACTGGACGTATTGCAGTGCCTGCTAATGGATTCATCTGGAGCTGACGCGTGAATATTGTCCGAAAATTGTCCAGGGTAGGATTGTTGGGAAACCAGTAGATCTTTCCTCCTGCAGCTGTCCACTCCGGGAAAGGCTTAAATGCCATGGTAAAAACCCAGTATATCGGGAAAAAAAAGAGTATGGTGACAATAATAATTAGTATGAACTTAAGTGCTCTTACATATAGCTTCTGTTCCATATATATACATTCCTCCATCTTATAGTACTACTGTATTCTCCAATCATGCTTCTTTCTCCTCCTGCTCCTTGATCGGCTTTAGCGCCTGCATCGAGATCAGAGTCATGAGGATGAGAATTAGTACTCCTCCTGCTGCAACCCAGGACCATTTTAGATACTTGAATCCATGCTTGTACATATATACAGAAATCGATTCGGTAGCTGTCCCAGGGCCACCTGTTGTCATAAGCCATATAGCATCGAATATCTTTACAGCCTCCATGCCTCTGAATATCAGAGCAATGACAATAACCGGTTTCATCAAAGGGAATAGAACCATTCTGAACCGTTGCCATCGTGTTGCACCGAGTATGATTGCAGCATTTATCTGGTCTTCTGGAAGTGACATCAAGCCTGATAGGAGGATTAGAAACATGAAGGGTGACCACTGCCAGATATCAGCAATCATAATTGCAATAATAGCGGTTACCTTGTGCTGTAACCACAGAATAGAAACTTCCTTGAAAAATATACCTGAAAGTACTGCATTCACAGGTCCCTGCCCCTGGAAGAGCATGTAAAATATAAATCCTGCTACAGCTGGCACTATCATCATTGGCATGAGGATGATTGAGTGGAATATCTTCTTCCCTGGAAAGTTATCCCTGAATAGAAAGGCAAGTCCCAGCCCTATGAAGAATTCCACTGGAACGACTACTGTAACAATAATAAAAGTCCTTAGCAGAGCTATGAGGAATTCCGTATCCTTCAGGATGTTCCAGTAGTTGGAAAGCCATCCCCAGAACTGGTAGGCTTGATACCACCTGGTCCCACCACCAGTCATAGGAGACCATTCCGATAAACTGAGGTAAATAGAAGCTAGTAGGGGAAAGATGACGATAAAGAGCAGCATAACAAGGGCTGGAAGAACCAAAAAAAAACCGAATCTTACCGATTCTTTAGCACCACTTTCCCCCAATTTTATTTCCTTCTTCAGCAAGTTACAAACCTCCGTTTTTTACAAATATTCTATTGAATTGTTATGACTCTACTTTATTATACCTATCATTTCAATAACAAATCGATCTGTATTTCCAATAGAAGAGCAGAAAGGTTAACGTCTCAGGATTTCATGATAGCTAAAGATGCAATAGATTAATCATGTCAATTGAATTAAGAAGGGGTCTTTCCGACTTTTAGATGAACAAGACCCCCTCTTCTCTCTTAATCCACTTTTTTTTATAAAAACTTAAGCCTATATTGTTGGTCTATCAACAACAGTGGGCCATGCAGGTCTTGTCGCCCTGATCGCCTTGATCTGCTTGTCTCTACCTCTCCTGTCTGTAATTTGGTTCCACTCGTCCGCACAGTCCTTCATCGCCTGCCTCGATGTCTTCTGTCCTGAGAGCGCCTGCTGCAGATTTGTATCGAGAACGTTTCTATACTCGGTCACTCCAGGAATTATGATCGGAGGAGAGCCGCGCTTTATCGATTCAACATAAGTATTGATGTGCCAATCCTTGTACGACCCGATCACGATCGGATCCTTGAAGTGTGGGATTTTCCACGGATCGTAGTATCCAGCCGGATTCGCAGTGAGCCAGGTGCTGACCTTTCCGCTGGAGGCCCATTGGAGAAGCAGGTATGCAGCTTCTGGATACTTCCCATTCGCTGCAACTCCATGCCCGATGCTTGGCCACCAGACGCTCCTTCTCACCAGAACGCCATCGATTACACGCCCAGGCGATACGCCAGATCTGAGCTTTCCAACAACTTTACTATCTGGATTGGCCGGATTGTCCAGGAATTTAGGCATGTTCGGATATGCACAGGTAATTGCTGCACCACCAGCAGTCATGTTCGCATACTGTTCTGGCCAGCCCCAGGAGATTGCATCTTTGTGATGCCACTCAAGTGACTTTACATGCTCCTCTGTGGCCTGAATTCCCGCATCTGAATTGATGAGCGGGTTCATGTCGTCATCCCAGTAGTACTGATTGGGATTATCGAAAGAAGTGTAGCGCTGGAACCAGTTACTAAACCCCCAGTACTGGTTTCGGATGTCGGTGCATCCGAGGAGTCCTTTATCCGGTCTATGGAAGAATCGTGAGATCTGGTCTAGCTGTTCCCATGTCTCTGGCCACTGCAGGTCCCAGCCGTAGCGTGATTTGAATTCACGTTTTTCTTTTGGATCTTCGAAGAGGTCCTTTCTGTAGACCCAGAGCTGATAATCACCATCCATAACAACATTGTACACACTGCCAAGGTACTTTGATGTTGAAGTTGTAGCAACATCACCACCCACGTTGCCCCATACTGGGTCGAGCCAATCTGGTTTGTACTTGTCGACGAACTCATCTAGATTTAAAAGAGCACCGGCAGCAGCAAGATCTTGTGTTTCATCCGACCAGTAGGAGTAGGTGTCGTAGGCACGGGCTCCAGTCTGATAATCCTGGATGAGCTTAGTGGTTTGCTCTGTTTCTACCACATCAGCTAGAACAACCTCAATGCCTGTTTCTTCAAAGAACACATCTTTTGCAAGAGGTGCATCCTCAGGATAAGGTTTCTCCCAGTGACCCACTGCTCCTGGAGGCAGCATTATAACAAGCTTATCTGGAGCCTTTCCCTCTGCCTTGAGCTTTCTAAGAGCATCAACAGCACGACCTGGTGCTTCATCGGCACTGTACTGGTAGCGCTCAGCACCCTCGAACCCGGTAGGGCCTCCAATCATACCGGGTGCAAGCCCCGCTTTTGGTGTGTATTCGATCTTCTTCTCTCCACTTGCAAAGATCGAGTGTGGGCTGTACTTATCGCTTCTCAGAAACTTAGATGCAACAGAAGCAGCCGCAATCCCGGCTCCAGCTTTCAATGAAGTACCGAGGAACTCTCTTCTAGACACCCTTTTTGTTTCTTTAGGCTTCTTCTCTTTTTCAGCCATAATAAATTTCCCTCCTTAAATATTATTAACTGCAACCTATAGGAAGTAACCTATAATCAAGATAGGCTTTAATATAAATACTCAGACTACCATGTCAATAGCTTTCTAACTTATTTAATTAATGTTATTAACTAAGTTCATTATAACTTATTATAAAATACATGTCACCTTTTTTCTAAGAAAAAGCTAAGTATTTGATATAAATATTCAAAGAGACGAACACTGTAGTTTTTTGGTACTTTTTTGAGATACAGCATTCTTACAGCTGTGTGATGATTGTCTAGCTGTCATCTTTTTGCTAATTGCTTTTTTTCCTTAAAAGCTTCAGCGCAACCATCAGGACAACGAGGATAATCATATACCCCACTATACCGACATCTGTCAACAGGAGTACCTTTGCCGTTCTGTTCAGGGCTGGAATATTAATGAGGAAAAGAAGGGGAAATCCTATGAAGAGTGAAAAACCGCTTCCAAGCACAAGGTCGCTTGCTGCAGGGGTTTTGTATTCCGGATCGATCACTCTGAGGAGTGCCAGCCCCGTGCTCACAGTTCCTGTCAAAAGCCCGAATATTGAAATCACTCTCTCGAAGAAATAATCGTGAAAGCTTCTTCTTGCCAGAAAGATCACCATTACCATGACAAGAACACCGCCGATCACACAAATTATGAGAATCGGGGCAATATACTGAACTATAAATGCAAGCTCAATTGCCATGATTGCTGCTGCAACAAGAAAATCAACAGACGACGCACCAATGCTTGTAAGTGTGTTGTTATCAAGGATATGGTGGCAGTTAAACCGATCGAGGAGCTTACCTGCAAGCAGTGCAAAGAGGGTTGCAAAGAAAGCATGATATGCCCATAGTATATTTCCGAATTGAGTAGCAAACTCACCGCCGACATTTCCAAGAATCCATACTAAAAATTTTATAAAAAAGAAATCAATCAAATAGATGAAACCTATGAATGCAAGGTGAAAGGTTCCCGACGCAATCACATCCTGATGTGTAGTGCCCCTTCCAGTGTGAGGTTTCTCTGCTCCGAGGCCTAAAAACCCCCTGTTTTCTAGCATCCTCTTTTCTATACCCTTCAAATAACCCTTCTTGATTCCCCAGTTGAGGAAAGGGACACCTACAAAGCAGGCCCATAGGAACCCTATGGCGCCAAAAGTGAGCCCAACAG
>CP070841.1:2364276-2380013 GCA_020342115.1 Spirochaetota bacterium | reverse complement strand
TGATATTGTACTGGAGGATTCCCCCTTTTCGCTTACTCCTTATGGTATAAAGGGAAAAATCATACCGACTCCCGGGCATTCTTCTGGATCAATGAGCCTAATACTCGAGAGTGGTGATGCATTTGTGGGTGACCTTTTTATGAACGGCTTCCCTATGAGAAAAGGACCAGGCATTCCAATTTTTGCAGACGACATCGATACGGTTAAAAAGAGTGCAAGATTTCTCATGGATAATGGCGCTAAGGTTATATATCCGGGCCACGGAGAGCCTTTTAATGCAGATATTATAAATGAACGTCTCAAGTAAAAAATATTTGAAGCCTGTCATAAAGAATAAAACGGGGGGATGCTTATGGAAGCACTTAAAATCAATCAAATCGGCATTGGGACACTTGAATAGAGGATAACAAGAAATTATAATAGAAAGCAAAACCTCAAAATTGTAAGGGCTGTGGAAAGTAATCCTTTAAAAGCAGGAAAAGATCTCGGAGAACTGAGCTCGGTTTCTTTTATCAATATTCCCGTTTCAAAATCCCATCAAAACAGTGTGAAAAATAATAAACCTGATGTCGCAATTCTCACAACAGTATCAGGAATAGATAAAATAAATCCTCTATCTAATATGTTCTGTGTCAATTACATATAACAATAAACTCTCCCAAAATTATTCTTATCAATGGCAAGCATTCAAGGCCAAGTCACACCCTAAAAGACGGGCCACCATCAGCTTGTTTCCACCTTTTTCCAGTGGTTTACCACTATTCTTTGTCCGACCTAAAAACAATTATCTCGTATTTTCATAGTGACTAAATACAATACCACAATGCAGGTAACTGAGTCAGAAAATTTAAAGATTTTCTTAATAAATCTCAGCTTTCATGGTAAAATCATGTTATAAAAAAGGTTTAATCCTGAAAAAAAACTCATATTCACTTGTTATTTCAAAACTTGTATATCGATTGCTCATCTTATTATCGGAAATAACGATCGCTTCCTTATATTGACGGTATACGATTGAATATTTAGAAGCGAGCTATGAGCACACAGGGGGCTTCAATGGGCAAAGAGGAATTATTCAAGCAGGCAATGGATGCTATCATTTCATCGGATTTAAAAAAGGCTGAGGAAATCGCGAAAAAGGCGATAGGTGAAGGAATCGATCCCATGGAACTCATGAGCAGGGGATTTCGAGTGGGTATCACCAGGATAGGGGATCTTTTTGAACGGGGGGAGATGTTTCTGCCTGAACTGATACGGTCAGCGGAAGTCATGAAATCGGTCAGTGAGCTCATCATTTCGGCGCTGCCTGAAGAATCAAGGGAAAAAAGCGGGGTCGTTCTGATTGGAACGGTTCAGGGAGATATACACGATATTGGGAAGATACTGGTGGCCTCGCTTCTCAAGGCGAACGGATTTGAGGTGCATGATGTAGGTCATGATGTCAGTGTGGAAACTTTCATTGAGAAGGCGCAGGAACTAAATGTGGATATAATAGGGTCCAGCGCGCTTCTTACAACCACCATGAAATATCAGAAGGACCTTGAGGGGGAGCTCAAGAGGAGGGACCTCAGGGACAGGTTCAAGACAATGGTAGGTGGTGCTCCTGTCACGCAGAGATGGGCAGATCGGATAGGCGCAGATGCGTATGGAGAAGATGCCACAGATGCGGTGAGGAGAGCGTTTGAACTGCTGGGAAAAAGCTGAAGCGTTTCATTCGAAGTGATCCCGGAGGCTCGTTCCATCCTTGGGGATAGTTTGATCCATGATCCTCTGCAGATAGCAGAATATCCAAATGGTAGCTCAGTAAGTACTTGCATAACTATTTTCAGAGGCGAAAAGGGGTCTAAATAAAGACATAGTTAATTCAAAATGTCTGATATATTTTAGTATTAAAAAGATATGGGGGCTCAATATGAAAAAGTACCGTACTCGAAAGGGAGATGGTTCGTTTATTGAACTAAATGAAAACGAACTAAAAGCAGAGCTCGAGCAGGGTACAAGTGATGCAGCTGATCGCGGTAAAATTTCTCCTCTTTCTAAGGAAGAGCTTCAATACTTGTTTGAACTGTTCACTTATCCTTCAAAGTTCATCAGCGTGGAGATGGGTAATGAGGTTATCCTCTCCTATGACGCAGCCACACTAAAAGTGAGACGAGTCGGTGTTTCGACACACAGAATACAGTCCTTACAGGTGTACGAAAAGCTACTTGGAGCCGATATGCTGGAATTTGATCATGTTGACTACAGCATTAAACCTGTAAAGCCTATTATAACTTTCGAACAACCAGAGCTCGAACAGGCACTTTTAGTCACTACCCTGCCTCTTTACTACGGTGCCCAGCCAAATCTGGGGTTATACAATCAGCCAGATGGACCATGTCCTAATCCAGGCGAGCTATATGCGGCAGGGAAAATAAGCGAAGCGCAAGATTCACAAGAAAAGGCTGTTGAGTATGCGGTCAGTGATATGGTACAGGTTGGCAGTGAAATGTATGAGAGCGGTGCTGATGGAATCAACTTTGATACCACAGGCGCTGCAGGTGATACTGATTTTCTAGCTACTTTGAAAGCGGTAGAGATCCTTCGCAAGAAGTTTCCCGATATGTGTATTGAAGTTGGAATGGCAGGGGAGTTCATTCTTGGTATGCATGGAGGGTTGAGCTACGATGATGTAAGATTAGCAGGGCTATACCCACATAAACAGATTGAACTAGCGCAGAAGGCCGGAGTATCAATATTCGGACCAGTCTGTAATACAAAGACAGACAGATCTATACCCTGGAATTCAGCACGGGCTGTAACCTATATCAAAGAATGTGTTAAAAACTCCAAGATCCCAATTCATGCAAATATGGGAATGGGGGTTGGCGGACTTCCAATGGTCGATCATCCACCTACAGATGTAGTTTCAAGAGCATCAAAGGCCATGGTCGAGATAACACGCCTTGATGGGTTGTAGGTGGGCGTTGGCGATCCTCCCGGCATGGCTATTGCTCACAGCACTGCCTCCGGCATGGGCGGAATGCGTACTGCTGGAGATCTGGTGGCGCGCATGCAGATGTCCAGGGGCATGAGGATAAAAGAAGCAAAAGAGTATGTAGCCAGCAAGCTGGGGGTCTCTGTCATTGATCTGGTTGACCCGGTGGTAATGACAGAGATAAGGCAGGATCTTAATATAGGGCTTACCACACCACTGCCAGGTTACGCAAAAGGAATGGAGGCAAAGTTTAATATAGCAAAAGTACTGGAGATAGAGATAAACTCTGTAAACAAATTTAAAGAAAGAACTAAAAGATAACTTTAACAAATTATTGTTAGAATTATTTTCCAACAATTACAAAGCATGATAATGTATTATTTCATTTCAAAAAATAGACACCCGCTGATTAAGTACATAGGGAATACATAGTTCTGCATTCAATTCAATAATCATTGCTCCGCAAATCGAATCAATAAAATAATAAAAATAGAATAAAAAGATTGCGTCAACTCATAAGATAATGTAAAATAAATAAAAGTATTTTAATTGATCACTAAAGTTTCCTGAAATCAGCTTGTTATTTCTTTTAATATCAAAATTGAAAATCCAGTGTAAAGGAGGTGGGATAGCGAATTCATTTCAAGACATAAGATTTGAATCAAATTTAAAGCAAGAAAGGAGGACAAGATGTTCATTCGACAAGAAAAACATTTCTTAAAGGGCAAATGGGCGATATGTACCCTAATAGTGGGTATATTGATTCTGTTTCCTGCATTGACAATTATCGCAGAAGGCCCTCCAGAAGAAGAAGGAATCTACGAAAAGTATGTTGCTTCTGTGCCTCAAGGCTGTAAGCCTGTGCCGCGTGAGTGTTTCGAGCAGGCTGTGGCGGGAAAAACATTTGCCATGTACGACTGGGCAGCATGGTGGCCAGAGGAGCTGTATGAGGGATTTTCTAAAACGTTCGGGATAGAGATTGTCAGGGACAACTATCCTGATCTCGATACAGCGCTGGCAAAATTCAGGCTGAATCCTAAAACACCGTATGATTATTTCCTTGCGAATCCCAAGTCTTTATGGTATCTCAAAGAAGATGAAATTCTTCACGAAGTAAACCACGACTGGATACCCAATGCCAACCGATATATGGCAGAGGATATCAAGAATGCAAGCTGGGACCCTGGCTACAGGTATACCGTATTGACCACACTCGGATTCGATGCCTATGTTATCAACACAAACTTCATCGATAAAAACGATTCCCGCATTCCCTCCTGGGAGTTTCTCTTTGAAGGAGGGGAAGCTTATCAGGGCAAACTTGTGATGCGTAATGAAATGAACCGTGTTATCGGAAATGCCTTGAAATATCTTGGGTATTCGCTTAATTCCACTAGCGAGAAAGAACTGGCCGAGGCAAAAAAAGTTCTCCTCCGTCTGAAGCCTTACATAATGGCATTTGACTCCTGGCCGAAGAGGGCAGTGCTGGCACAGGAGGTCTGGGTGGTGGAAGGGATTGTTCATGATTATTTATACCTCGGTGGGTTGATACCGGAAGGAAATCCTTTCTTTGCAGCTTATCCGCCTGAAGGATGTCTACTGTCGCCCATGCTTATCACCATTCCCAAGGGAGGAGGCAACCCGGCGGCAACCCATTGTTTTATAAACTATCTCTACCGCCCTGAGAATTTTGCCAAATTGATCAACACAACGGCCTATGGACACGGTCACACCGCTATCGATGATCTTATCACCGAAGATGTAGAGAAGTGGATGACCCCTCCTGAAGGATACAGGAAAAAATGTGAGGTTTTAAACACCGACTCCTTTACAGGAAAAGGGGAAAAGCTGAGGGCCGATATATGGCAAGAGCTGAAGAAGTAGCATCTGCTGTGGGGGAGTGTGTTCTATAACACCCCCCCACATCATGTATCCGGCATTGTAAGGTTTTAGAATAAATACCTCATATCACTGCAGGCGGGTTATAGTGAGGATGTAATTAATGGCAAATGGACGGGTGAGAAAATTTCTAACCAAAAAATTGAATCTGTCTGCCTTTCCGGTGGTGGGACCTATTTCAATCTGGATTCTTCTGTTTGTTTTGATGCCGCTGGCTGTCATCTTCATTATCAGCTTTCTGGGTAGAGATATCAAAGGCTCAATTGTACCCAGCTTCAGCCTTGATAATTACAGACTCCTTTTCAGCGAGGGAAGTGAATACGCAAAGTCGATTCTCCGATCTATACTCTTTGCGTTTGCCACAAATGCAGCTTGCCTTATCATTGGTTATCCCATGGCCTACTGGATTGTAAAATATGGGGGAAAAATTAAGCCATTTCTTCTTCTCCTCGTCATTGTCCCCTCATGGAGCTGCTATGTTGTGAGAATATATGCCTTGAAGCAGCTTATTGGATATCCTGGCATAATCAACAACTTCCTTTTGAACATTGGTTTAGTCTCATCACCAATAGAAATTTTATACACTCCGCATGCGGTTATTCTTGGTTTAATTTACATATGGCTCCCATTCATGGTTCTTCCTATATACGCCTCTCTCGAAGGTATCGATCCTTCCCTGCTCGAAGCGTCAGTAGACCTTGGCGCTACTCCTGCAGAACGATTTTTAACAATAACCCTCCCCCTCAGTAAGGGGGGTATATTTGGAGGGACAATTTTAACCTTTATCCCCGCATTTGGCGACTGGATCGTTCCACTATTACTGGGCGGAAACAAGGTCTGGATGGCCGGGACCTACATTGCGCATTATTTCATCGTAATGGGAGATCTCCCCCTGGGTTCAAGCATGACCGTATTTTTAACTACAGCCATCGTCCTTATGATCTACATATGCATTAAACTCGGAGGAGAACAAGCAATAGAGAGAATATTATGAGATCCCCTAAAAAAGGCAAAATACTCTTCATTATCATTGTAGTAGGTTATCTCTTTCTGTGGGGACCGATCATTGTCCTCGGCTTTTTCTCTTTCAGCAGCGACTCTTATGGTACAAGGTGGCTTTCTTTTACCACAAAATGGTATGGCGAGCTCTTTCAAACCTCTGCCCTCATGGACGCCGTTGTGAGAAGTTTGATAATTGCCTCTGTTACTGTTGTGGCAGCAACAGCAATAGGAACCTTAGCTGGATATGGTTTATATAAATATAAATTCTTGGGCAGGCGAATATTAAGAACATCAATTCTTTTACCCATCACAGTTCCTTATATAGTCATGGCAGGAGCTCTCCTTGTTTATTTTACCCGTGTAATTCATATTCCCCTCGGTTATCCAGCCATCATCATAGCACATATCAGTTTCAGTGCTCCTCTTGCCGTATTTATTACCCTGGGAAGGATGCAGAGGATTGACTGGAGCCTTGAAGAGGCATCAACAGATCTTGGTGCAAACAGACTGACTACGTGGAGATTGATCACCATACCCCTTCTTTTACCCGCGATTTTCTCATCGGCTGTATTGATTTTCCCATGGTCTTTCAATGATTTCACCATAACATACTTTGTTGCAGGCGTTGGAACATCGACTCTGCCCCTTTATCTATTTTCCATGCTCCAGTATTCCCTAAAACCTGTGCTCATCAATGGGATAAGTTTGATTTTCATCCTTCTTCCTACTATTGGCATACTTGTAGTATCATCTCTGCAAAGAGAAACAAAAAAGACAAGGTGATAATATGGAAAACAACGAACATATTCCCTGTGTGGAGCTAAAAAAATTGGTCAAAAGATTCCCTGAAACTGTTGCAGTTGAAAACGTCAGTTTAAAGGTCAAACAGGGAGAGGTGTTTTCTCTTCTTGGGCCGAGTGGGTGTGGCAAAACCACAACACTGAGGATAATTGCCGGACTGGAGACCGCAGATGAGGGAGAGGTTCTAATAGATGGGCAGGTTGTAAATAAAATACCACCTTACAGGAGAAACTGCAACCTAGTGTTTCAGAATCTTGCTCTTTTTCCCCACATGACAGTGGAGGAAAATATAGCATACGGGTTGGAACGAAGGAAAACTCCTAAGACCGAAATAAAAGAAAAAATAGGCAAGATGCTTGACCTCATGCACCTTGCTGGTATGGAGAAGCGGTATCCTGCTCAAATCAGTGGAGGGCAGAAGCAGAGGATCGCTCTTGCAAGATCCCTTGTTTTAGAGCCAAAGATTTTACTTCTGGATGAACCCCTTGCATCGCTGGACAGAAAAATAAGAAAGGAACTGCAGGTTGAACTTCGGAGAATACAAAAAGAATTGGGGATAACCTTTTTCTATGTTACCCATGACCAGAGGGTGGCACTTGCCATATCTGATACAATAGCGGTAATGCGTGCAGGAAGGCTTGAGCAGATTGCACCCCCTGATGAGATTTACGATACTCCTAGGACAAAATTTATTGCCGATTTTATGGGAGCAACCAACATCTTCTCCGGCAGGGCTGCTCTCAAGGGCGACAGAGAAGTTCGGCTAGAAAGTGATGAAGGATTGGTTATTTTTGCATTCAATCATAAAAATATACCTGTTGAAAAGATTACCGGCATCTCGGTGCATCCAGAGAGGATACATGTTTTAGCTGGAGATTCTAAATCAAGAGCTGATAATAGTTTTAAGGGAAAAATTGTGGAAATGGTTTATCAGGGTGATTTTGTCGAAACAAAGATTCTTCTTCTAAATGTTGAGAACAGCAGGTCAATCATCGTCCATCTGAACACAAAATTATCTCAGAAGTCTCAATTTTCTATAGGCAAGGTTGTGCTCGTCCAATGGGATAAGGAAAATAGCAACATTTTACAGGATTAAAACTCCTTTTTTTCCAGGATTGAAACAGTAAAGGAAAAAGAAACAACAGATGTTTGCGCCATTAAAAAAAGCAAATGTGGAAAAGATCCATTCTCTGAGCTTGAAGATATTAAATGATGTGGGAATTGAGGTCGAGAGCAAAGAAGCGCGGACAATCCTTAAAAACGCCGGGGCACGGATTTCCCCTGAGGAGAAAAGAGTATACATTCCCGCTTCGCTGGTCGAAGATGCCTTAAAAAAGGCGCCTTCATCTTTTGCCATTTATGGCAGAAAAAAAGAAATAAGGCTGGATTTCAAAAGAGGCTCTGAAGCTATATTCGGAGGAAGCGGCGTCCCGTCACTCATCCATGATCCTGAAGATGGAACAAGACGAGATGCAAAACTTAAAGATTTTATATCTGTCACCAGACTTTTTGACGGACTGTCTAATGTTGATCTCGTTACAGACTCCTGCACCTTTGTCGATGTAGCGGGAAAAGATAGAGATATCACCGCTCTTTTTCATCTGGCCAATAACACTCGAAAACCCCTTCTTCTTCATATTACATTTACAAATGAAGAAGATTTTGACCATATTATTGAAATGACCAATATTCTTAAAACAAATGTATTTTCAGGAAATCCTTTTATAATATTCCGAATATCTCCGATGATAAGCCCTCTAAGATTAGATAAGGTTCACACAAATCACCTTATCAAGACAGCCAGAGCGGATATTCCTGTGTGCCCGGTGAGCGCACCTCAAGCCGGAATGAGCGCCCCTGCATCTCTTGCAGGAACGCTCTCTATGATGAACGCCGAGGTTCTGGCACTTTTGGTTATGTCCCAGTGTGCAAATCCCGAAATAGCTTTTCTTTACGGCCCATTCCCCGAGGTAACAAACTTCATGACAGGCAATACTCTTGTCGCTTCTCCAGAAGCGTTTCTCTTAAATATCGCTGCTAACCAGCTTGCAGAGTTCTATAATCTGCCCAATTGGACCACAGTCTGCAGGACTGACTCAAAAATCCTTGATATACAGACTGGTTATGAGAGTAGCTTTGGAGTATTGCTAATATCCCTTTGCAGGCCAACTTATGTGAGCGCTGTCAGTGGTCTTTTAGAATCATCCTTTTGCATTTCGCTGGAGAAGATTGTCATTGATGATGAAATTGTTGGAATGGTTAAAAGAGTCATGAAGGGGATAGATACTGGTCCAGATCACTATGCGTATGAATTGATTTCATCCATTGGCCCAGGAGGAAATTTTCTTGCTGAGGAACACACAGTCGAGTATATGAGAAAAGAATTCTTTATTCCCAGGGTAAGTGAACTTTCTAATTGGAATAAGTGGGCTAGTAGTGGAAAACCCACCGCCCTTACTAAGGCAAAAGAAAGGGTCAAACAGATAGTTGCATCTCATTCAACCTCTTCTCTCTCTGATAGTATTTTGAAGCAGATAAAGGACGTGATGCCAGATATTACTCTAGCTGTTAATTAAAGTCAAAGGTCATCGAGCTGGAGATTACAAACAAAAATGTTTTCATGCTGAATGAATTTTTTCCATTCAGATACACTAATTACACCTTTCAGATAATTATGGGTGAAGGGATCGAATATCAATACAAGAATGATTCGGGTTGAAAATAATGAAAAGGGGGTGATACTTACTTTCAGCTACAGATTTATACATAAATCCATTCAGAGAGGAGGTGATTTCAATGGGAAGATTCAGAAAATCCACAGAAACAGTCGCATTCAGCCTGAGCTGCTTTTCAAATAATGACCTCGAAGATATTCATTTAGCCACACTCGAAATACTCCAACAAACAGGTGTGAGAGTGGAAAGTGACGAAGCCATGGAGATATTTGAGGAAAGCGGAGCTTCTGTTAACCGGGAGACTAAACAGGTAAAAATATCTCCCTGTTTAGTCGAAGATGCCATTCATGCCGCTCCAAGCTCCATTTTACTTGCCGGCAGAAACCAAGCGCACGACATATCGATAAAAAGCGGAAAAACCCATTTCACCAATTTCGGGGAAGCCCTGATGGTGTTAGATCCGGAAACAGGGGAATACAGAGACTCTACAAAACAGGATGTAGCTGATATCACGCTTGTCTGTGACGCCCTCAGCGAAGTGGATATTGTGTGGAGGCCCTGCGATGCCAAAGATACTCCTCCGCACGCAAGCTCCGCTCATGAAATGGAATCAATTTTCGCCAATACCTCAAAACATATTGTCCATGGCCCTGGCAGTGGCGAGCTGATGAAAAAGGATATTCAGATGGGTGCGCTTGTAGCAGGGGGAGTGAAGGAATTAAAGGAGCGGCCTGTGTTCAGTTCTGTGGTCTGTCCGAGCAGCCCGTTGACCTTGGGGAAAAACTGCTGTGATGTAATTATGGAATCTGCAAGAGCTGGAGTCCCGTGTATAGTTCTCTCCATGACTCTGGCGGGGGCTACATCACCCGTTACCCTAGCAGGAACTCTCATTGACCACAATGCCGAGGTATTGAGTGGAATTGTGCTGAGTCAGCTGACATCAAGAGGTACTCCTGTAATCTACGGAAGCTCGACCACTATCTTTGACTTAAAAACAGCCACTACTCCTGTGGGAGCTCCAGAGCTTGGTATGATCAGTACCGGCGTGGCAAAGCTCGCCGATTACTATCTTCTACCCGCAGTAGTTGCTGGCGGGTAGGCAGACAGCAAAGTGCCTGATGCTCAGGCGGGGCATGAGAAAACTCTTACCGCTCTCTTACCTGCAATGGCTGGAGCTGACCTCATTTATGGTTTGGGGATGCTTGAGTCAGGAGTTACTTTCAGTCTTTCTCAGCTTGTCATGGACAATGAAATAGCCTACATGGTAAAAGAAGTGGTAAAAGGTATTGCCCTCAATGATGAGAGTATGGCTACTGAAGCTATCAAACGGGCAGGGTCTCATGGTAACTTCGTAGAGATAGAACATACTTTTAAACATATGAGGGAACAATCCAAGCCCCAGCTAATCGACCGAAGAAAAAGGGAAACATGGGCGTCTGCGGGGGAAAAGGACTACGAACAAAGGGCTCGTGAGAAGGCTCTTTCAATTCTTAAAAACCATAAACCGGAGCCGTTACCAGCAGAAGTCCTTTCCGGTTTGAGTTCAATTGTGAGGCAAGCGGAGAAGGAATTATTAGAAAAGAAACAATAATTATATATCAAGCTCATACGATAAGAAGAATCTCCATACATAGACAAAAAACTTTTTTAAAACAATCGGATGATACGATTGCCGTATGTATAAAAAAAGGCAATGGAGCTAGTGCGACAAGGTCTAAATAAATGGTTTAATCCTGAGTGATTCAAGTTTCTTTTGAGTGAATTTTATATACTTTGAGATTTCTGGAAACTATGGCAGAAATTATGCAAGTTATTGTAGTGACCTAAAATGAGATAATGCTGCTTTGAATAAGGTTGAAATGGAAGGGACAAAATGGTCGATAAAACTCAATTCAAAATCGCGGTAATCCCGGGCGATGGTGTTGGAACCGAGGTTGCTTCAGAGGCTGTCAAGGCGGGAATAGCTGCTGCGAAGATTGAAAGCGTAAGTCTTAAATTCGACTGGTTCGACTGGGGATGTGACTATTATTTGAAGCATGGTAAGATGATGCCTGATGATGTACTCGTTATTCTCAAAGACTTTGATGCTATTTTCCTTGGATGCATCGGTGACGCCTCAAAGGTGCCCGACCATATTTCTTTGAAACTCCTGCTCACTATCCGTAAGGGATTCGACCAGTATGTTAACCTTAGACCCATATATCTCTATGAGGGGGTGAGCACTCCATTGAAAGACGCCCGCCCAGGTGATATCGACCTCGTGGTAGTGCGAGAGAACGTGGAGGGCGAGTACGCACAGGTTGGGGGTCGATTCAAAAAGGGAACAGATGATGAGGTGGCAGTGCAAACGGCAGTCTTCACAAGAAAGGGCACAGAAAGGGTGATCCGCTATGCATTCGAGCTCGCAAGAAAGAGAAAGAAACTCAGCGGAAAGAATGATTATACTGGAATGGTAACAAATTGCTCCAAGTCGAACGCACTGAACTACTCCATGGTGTTCTGGGATGAAGTGTTTAACAGAGTAGCAGAAGACTATTCAGATATTAAGAAGGACTTTGCCCTTGTGGATGCTCTTACAATGTGGTTTGTTAAAAACCCTGAGTATTTCGATGTAGTGGTGGCATCTAA
The DNA here is from genome assembly GCA_020342115.1 of Spirochaetota bacterium. Classification (GTDB taxonomy): domain Bacteria; phylum Spirochaetota; class B62-G9; order B62-G9; family DRHN01. The sequence goes on along the minus strand of CP070841.1, from coordinate 2,368,031 downwards.
TCTCTTTGGAGATATCATTACCGATCTAGGGGCAATGCTTCAGGGAGGGATGGGGTTCGCTGCTGGCGGTAATATCAACCCCGATAAGGTGTACCCATCGATGTTCGAGCCGATTCATGGTTCAGCACCTAAATATGCGGGTAAGAACGTAATAAATCCCTTCGCTTCAATAGAAGCAATGAGAATGTTGCTTGACCATATTGGGTTACAAGAATCAGCCCAAAGAGTTCAGAAAGCGATTCAATCTATACTATCAGAGGAAAAGGTAAAAACTCGGGATATGGGCGGTAATTCAAAGACTTCAGAGGTTGGTGATGCAATTGTTTCCCATTTATAATAATTCACATATATCAATAAAAAATTAAGGAGTTAAAAATGAATGGAGGAAAAAAACCTGGTGAAAAAAGGAAGCTCCCTGGAAAGAGATCTGCTGAGCTTTTAAAACTGAGAAACAAATACGTACCAAAAGCTGTATTTCAGGTGGCGCCTGTATTTATCGACAGGGGCAAAGGGGCTATAATTGAGGATGTGGATGGGAATGAGTATATAGATTTCGTTGGAGGCATTTGCGTGCTCAATGCTGGACAAAGCAACGAGTTTGTGATTTCTGCAATAAAAGAGCAGCTGGATAAACATCTCCATGCAGACCACAATGTAACCATGTATGAGGTATACATGCGACTTGCAGAAAAACTTACGAAGATAACACCTGGAAACTATCAAAAACAGGTTCTTTTCTCCAACAGCGGGGCAGAGGGAATCGAGAACGCAGTCAAGATTGCAAGGCGCTACACTGGAAGACACGGCCTGATTTGCTTTGAGGGAGCATTTCACGGAAGAACAGCGATGACCATGGGACTTACCAGTCAGGTTCGAAACTACAAGTACGGTTTCGGTCCTTTCGATCCAGGCATATACAGATTTCCCTTTGCTTATGCTTACAGGGCCCCATTCGGACTGAGCGCTGACGAATACGGAGAGTATTGCGTTGCAAAGATCGAAGAAAGCTTTAAAAGCTACATCGCCTCTGATGAGGTCGCCGCAATTATTCTCGAGCCTATTCCGGGTGAGGGCGGCTACATGGTTCCTCCAAAAAATTTCATTCAGGGGTTAAGGAGGATATGCGATAAAAACGGCATCCTTCTTATCGATGATGAGATTCAGGTTGGCATGGGCCGAACCGGAAAGATGTGGAGCATAGAAAACTACAATGTAACTCCTGATATCATGGTTATAGCAAAGAGCCTTGGCGGCGGGATCCCCATAGCAGCAACGGTTGCGAAAAAAGAGTATATGGATGCAGTTCCGTTGAGTGGACTTGGTGGAACTTTCAACGGAAATCCTGTCTCCTGTGCAGCTGCATTGAAGGTACTTGAATATTATGAAAAGGAAAACCTTTTACAGAAGGCAGCGAAATTTGGCAAGATGGCAATGGACAGATTGGAAAAGATGAAGGGAAAATATCCCGTTATAGGTGATGTGAGGGGTATTGGATGTGCAATCGGTCTTGAAGTTGTGAAAGACCATAAGACAAAAGAGCCGGATGCTCAAATGACATCCATTATATTGAAAGAATGTCACGAACATGGATTAATTATTATGTCTTGTGGTGCATATCATAATATTATTCGTTTCATGTTTCCACTTGTAATAAAAGAAGATGAGTTGCGTATGGGCTTTGATATTTTGGAAAATGCATTAAAAGCTCAACAAAAATAACTAAAAAATACATATGGGGGGAGCAGAATGGTACGTGTAGCTGTTGTGGGATACGGTGTTATTGGCCAGAGGCTCGCTGACGGCGTTGCTCTGCAGAAGGATATGGAGCTCGTTGGTGTTGCGGATGTGACTCCAACGATTTCTGTGCGGGCACTTAAAGACAAGGGCATGCCCTACGCTCTCTATTGCGCTGCTCCAGGACGTGAAAATGGGCTTCTAGACGCAGGAATACCTGTGAGCGGTACACTGGAAGACCTCATCGACAAGGTCGACATCGTGCTCGATGCAACAAGCGCTGGAATCGGTGCAAAGAACAAAGAGCTTTACAATAAAAAGAAAAAGAAAGCAGTCTTTCAGGGTGGTGAAAAAAACGAGATTGTGGATGTGTTTTTTCACGGGTATGCAAACTATGAAAAAGGAGTTGGTAAAGATTTTCTAAAGCTCACCTCGTGCAACACAACAGGTCTCATCCGTGCTGTCGATTGTCTCGATCGGGAAGTGGGAATGGAAAAGGTTGCTATAACAATTATCAGAAGAGTGGCTGACCCAGGGGACACCCACAGGGGCCTTACCAATGTATTGAAAATAGATCCTGTTCCAAGCCATCAGGCAGTTGACCTTATGACCATCATGCCTCATGTTCCATGTACTGGGGTTCTGGTACACACACCAGTCACACATGGTCATATCATCAGTATCGTTGCAACTCCGAAAAAGAGTATATCAGTTACTGCAGTGATCGATCTTTTCAAGAAGCACCCGCGTATGATGGTGATAAAAATCGCTGACGGCTTCGACTCAAATGCATCACTTTTCAGATATGCCAGAGATCTGGGCAACCCCCGTGGTGACATGTATGAGATCGGGGTTTGGGAGGAGGCAGTTGCGCTTTCAGGTAAGGATGTGATCTTCTCGATCAACATTCCGCAGGAGTCTGTGGTAATCCCTGAGACTATGGATGCAATCAGGGCAGCCATACCAATGCAGAAAGCCCGCCTTGAAGCTGTCGGATTAACAAACCGTTATCTCGGCATGGAATAACAGGAGAGCTTCTATGTCAAATAACCTCAGGATTAAATCTATCGATGATGATGACTTTCATGGGAAGCGTGTTCTTCTTAGGGTTGATATAAACTCCCCTATTGACAAGCATACAAAGAAAATTATCAACGACAATCGGATTTCAAAAAGTATCCCCACCATAAAAGACCTCTCCCAAATGGGAGCCAAAGTCGTGATTGTTGCACATCAGGGTGACACTACAGACTACAGTTCCCTTATAAGCTTGAAGGAGCATGCTGAAAAACTTTCTCAATTTTTAGGGGGCAAGGTTGATTTTATCGAAGACCTTGGAGGGCCCGCCGCTCTTGAGAGAATAAAAGGGTTAAAGAATGGCGATGTGCTGCTATTAGAAAATCTCCGTTTCTTCACAGAGGAGGTTTCTACCTTTGAGGATAGCGTGAAGCTCACACCAGAGCAAATGACCGATGTCTATTATGTGAAGAAGCTCGCTCCACTCTTTGACTGCTATGTGAATGATGCGTTTTCTGCAGCTCACCGAAACGCTCCATCGATGGTTTCATTCCAGGAGGTTTTGCCCTCTTACGGGGGGAGACTTCTCATAGAAGAGCTTGAGGCTCTCTCCGCAATAACCGAAAATCCAAAGCCCCCATGCATATACTTACTCGGCGGCTCGAGGGCAGGCGATGCCTTTGGTATGATCAATAAAGTGCTAAAAGATAATTCTGCAGATTATATCCTTACCGGAGGACTGGTGGGACAAATATTTATGCTCGCCGACGGTCTTGAGCTTGGTAACCCCTCAGAATCCCTTATTAAAAATAAAGGATATGAAAAGTTTATCGGGGATGCAGAAGAATATCTCAAAAACTATAGAGAGAAGATCATCTACCCGAAAGACATTGCTTTTAAAAAGAATGACAAAAGAGAAGAGATACTTATAGAGAATTTACCTATTGATGCAATCATCTTCGATATTGGAAAAAAAACCATAAAGCTGTACAAAGACATTGTAG
>CP070841.1:2342400-2364176 GCA_020342115.1 Spirochaetota bacterium | reverse complement strand
CTCGAAAAAGGATACAGCAATACGGGTTGAACAGGCTGGTTGAGAAGAAAAAGAAATCGCTTCTAAGGCTTTTTTTCGAACAGCTGAACAGTATGCTCATCTTCATTCTGATTGCTGCAGCGGCGATTTCCGCCATGCTCGGCGAAACAACCGATACCATCATCATCGGATGTGTAATACTGCTCAACGCTCTCATAGGGGTCATACAGGAGGCAAAGGCTGAGAAAGAGCTCGAAGCATTGAAGAAGCTCGCAACACCAAAAGCGCTCGTTTTGAGAGGCGAAAAACAGCAGGAGATTGCTTCCGAAGAGGTCGTCCCCGGTGATGTGATCATTATAGATGCAGGGCGTATCATGCCCTGTGATATCAGGCTAATCGAAGCGGTTAATCTCAAGGTCGAGGAATCAGCACTTACAGGGGAATCGGTGCCAGTGGAAAAGGACGCTGCAGCGATGGCCGGAGCATCGGATATACCGCTTGGTGACCGTAAGAATATGGCGTTCATGTCAACGATCGCCACCTATGGACGGGGTGTCGGTGTTGCCGTAGCCACAGGAATGAGCACAGAGATCGGCAAAATAGCCATGATGCTCGATGAGGGAAAGAAGGAGATGACGCCATTGCAGCAGAAGCTCGAATTGCTTGGAAGGCGTCTCGGGAGTATCATTCTTGCTCTCTGCGCATTCCTGTTTATGATCTCGCTGCTGCGGCCGCTACTCTCTGCCGGCGGGATAGAAAAATCACACCTTATCGAGCTCTTGCTAACCGCAATCAGCCTTGCCGTTGCAGCAATACCCGAAGGTCTCCCGGCCATCGTTACCATTGTGCTTGCCCTCGGAGTTCAGAGGATGGTGAGAAAAAATGCAATCATCCGATCTCTTCCTGCTGTAGAGACGCTTGGGTCAGTCAACATCATCTGCTCAGACAAAACGGGAACCCTCACCCTTAATAAAATGACTGTTAACCGTTTCTTTGCAGACAATGTGCTGGAGGATATTTCCACACTCGATTGCAGTGGAGATGTCCACAGCATGCTCATGGAGAGCCTCGTTCTCTGTAACGATGCCACCTACACACCTGCTTCACAGACAGGAGACCCTACGGAGATAGCCCTGCTCGAAGCGGGGTACAAGCATGGAAAAACTAAAGAGGCACTCGAACGCCTTTATCCAAGGATTACAGAGAAACCGTTTGATTCCGGGCGCAAGCTCATGAGCACGGTACACGATTTTAAGGGACAGTATGTAGTGATGACCAAGGGTGCGCTGGATCATCTTATGGATAAATGCAGCAAGATTTTAACAAAACAGGGAGCAATTCCTCTCACTGAAGAGCAAAAGGCACATCTGCTGGAGAATGCTGATACTATGGCCCAGGATGCGCTTCGCATTCTCGCCTGCGCTCACAAGATATCTGATACCCAGCCTGATATCGAAAGCCTCGAAGAGAATCTCATTCTTGTGGGATTTGTTGGAATGATGGATCCTCCCCGGCTCGAAGTCAAAGACTCGATTGCACGCTGCAAGAAATCAGGCATAAAAACCGTGATGATTACAGGAGATCACAAGAACACCGCTTTCGTAATAGCAAAGGCTCTCGACATTGCCAAAGATCCTTCACAGGCAATCTCCGGTTTTGAGCTCGATGAGCTTTCAGATGAAGAGCTCAGGAGTAAGGCGCACATATTTTGTGTGTATGCACGAGTATCACCGGAGCACAAGATGCGTATTGTAAGAGCATTGAAAGCACAGGGTAATATAGTCTCCATGACCGGTGACGGAGTCAATGACGCTCCTTCTCTGAAGGCAGCCAACATCGGTGTCGCTATGGGTATAACCGGCACCGATGTTGCTAAAAGTGCATCAGACATGGTTCTCACTGATGACAACTATACCACTATCGTTTCTGCCATTGAAGAAGGGCGAAACATCTATAACAACATAAAGAAATCTGTTCAGTTCCTGCTCTCATGTAATTCAGGCGAGATCATAGCCATATTCTGCTCACTCCTCTTCGGATGGCCAACACCACTCATCCCGATTCACATTCTCTGGGTTAATCTTATCACCGATACCATGCCGGCACTCTCTCTGGGAATGGACCCCGGTGATCCTGATGTGCTCACAGAAAAACCTAGAAGCCCGAATGAAAGCCTCTTTGCTAAAGGCGGAACTGCAACCGTAATCGGGAATGGCCTGTTGATCGGTCTCCTCACCATCTTTGCATTCCGTCTGGGATCAAGCCTCTATCCGCAGTCGCTCATGCACGCACGTACATTTGCGTTTGCGGTGTTAAGTCTTTCGCAGCTATTTCATGCTTTCAATATGAGACATCCGTTGAGATCACTGTTCGGTCTCGGTCCTCTTGGAAACCTCTGGCTTATTTGGGCAGTTTTATTCGGCATTGCCCTGCAGGCAGGTGTAATCAGTATTCCTTTATTTGCCTCAATCTTTAAGGTTTCCCCCCTCAATGCAAGAGATTGGTTATTCGTTGTTATTCTTTCAATCCTTCCTCTATTATTCAATGAGATTGTGAAAATCATCAGGAGGAAATTTGCATCGAAGTGAATGGTATGTTTTGGGAACACATTGAGCCATCAGCTGCCAGCAATCAGTATGAAGCTGACAGCTTGGAGCTCACTGAGTTTCACTGTACGTTGATTGCTTCATAATAAAAAGATTTGATTTTTATACTGATATAAAATTACATTTAGATGGGGTTGGCCCCTTTTTTAAAGAATAAACTTACACATCTAAATGCGATGACTCTTGTTTTTGAACATTAACTAATTACATTTACTGTTCTATAATTCATCATCAACTGGGCGGTACACTTTCTCAGATGGCTTTACGGAACGTCAGTCAGATACGACAGTTTCTCAGTTCTCTTCACTCGGGAATCGGAAAATCATCGGTTATTTATCCTTCCACATTTTTAGTTTCAACAGGCATAAGCATCATCGAGCTTGGAATAATTTTCTATATCAAGGACATATTCGGCGCGACACCTAGCCAGGTGGGTTATTTCACCGCACTCTGGTTCTTCTGCTATATAATCGGCTGTGTATTTATAAGGCCTATTTTTAAGAAAGTGCTTCCCCGTTATTTGTTAATAGGATCAACCTTCTTCATGTTTCTGTTTATTCTGCTCGTCCTCAATACAAAAACTTTTATATATGCTTATATGTATTTCAGTCTCTACGGGATGGCAATGTCCTTTTTCTGGCCACCAATCATGGGATGGCTCTCACAGGATATTGAAGGTTCACAGCTGGGAAAGAGCATGTCCTATTTCAGTCTATCGTGGAATGTAGGTTTAATTATCGGCCCGTTTTTAGCCGGTATCTTGAGTGCTATATCACCTGAAGTTCCCCTCTGGGCAGGTGGCCTCCTGTGTCTGCTGGCAGCAATACTTATTACGATTGCTAGTATAACATTGCCAAAAATCCGATCTGATAAAAGCTTGGATACAGCTCAAAGTGGAGAAACACCGAAAACTGATACAAGTACTCTATTCAGATTCCCCGGTTGGGTTGGAATGTTTTCCACATTCGTTGTCATCGGCGTCATTGTCAATATATTTCCGGTGTTCGCAAGAGATGAACTTTTACTAAAGAAAGAAATAATCGGTATCTTGATGCAATCTCGCACATTCATCGGAACATTTGTATTTGTTATCCTCGGGCACACTACATTCTGGCATTTCAGGGTCTCACAGATGATTGTGGGGCAGATCTGCCTTGCCTGTGCTATCTTTTTCATGATGTTTATCTCTTCCCCCTTATTGCTTGTCCTGTTTATCTCTCTGCTAGGTGCATTACGGGCAATCAGTTATTCGAACAGCTTCTTTCATGGAGTGTCCGGAAGCATAAATCGCACTAGACGTATGGCCATACATGAAGCCCTCCTCGCTTCAGGGATTATATGCGGTTCTTTATTAGGGGGATTGCTCTACCAGCATTTTTCAATGACAGTTGTGTATACTTTATGTGCTGCTGTTGTAATGTTTGGTGTTGTTATACAGACCAGTCTTTTTTTTCTGCTAAGAACAAAACAAGCTGTGAAATAGAGGCTAAATAGCATGGCTATGAATACAAATCAGAATCCTGATACTGGAGTCTTGAGTCTAGTGATAGATCTTCTTTTATTTCATCTATTCCCGAGCCTCTAGCCTCTAGAACCCTCTCCCTGTTATTTAAGTCTATAACCCGCAATTCGCTAACCCTTGAACGTTCAAAGCCGACTGCTAACAGCCTTAATCACCCGGCCAAATATATTGACATAGTATTAACTACTGTATAGTCTACTATCAGGTGTCAAGAATAATTATCAGGAGGAAATTAAAGATGAGCAATGAAGAGCATAGAGTCGATGGCAAGGTGGCAATTGTTACTGGAGCGAGCCGCGGTATTGGCAAAGCAATCGCCTTAACTCTTGCTGAAGCAGGCTCGGATATTACAGTGATTGCGCGTACTGAAGCGCAGTTAGAAAAAACTGCAAAGGAGATCCGTAAGCTGGGGCGCAGAGCCTTGTCAATACCAATGGATGTGAGTAAGGAAGAACAGGTACAAAGTGCGGTGAAACAAACTGTTTCTGAATTTGGTAAAATTGATATTCTCTCCCATAATGCTGGTATTTTAATGTTCAAGCCGGTGGCAGTTATTCCGGGCGCCAAATTCCCGGGAATGGAAGCAGCAGAAGATGATGTCAAAGCTCAAACACTTGCTGAGTGGCAACAAATTATAGACGTTAATCTTACCAGTGCATTTCTCCTCACACAGGCAGTTGGCCCCTATATGTTACAACAAAAAAAAGGCAAAGTTATAATTATGAGTTCAAACGGTGCCGAACAGGGACAGAGTCTCCAGACCGCATATAATAGCAGCAAAGCAGCCTTGTGCACATTTGTAAGATGTCTTGCTTCAGAATGGGGACCTTACAACATTAATGTAAATGCCATTTCTCCCGGAGTAATCAATACCGAGATGGTAGCGCCTCTTATTGCTGATCCCTCGATAATGAAGGATATTCTCGATGCCACTCCCCTGGGACGAGTGGGAGAACCGCGCGAAGTGGCATTACTGGCACTTTTTCTGGCTTCTGAGGCTTCTGATTATATCACAGGCCAGACTATTACCATAGACGGGGGCACGATAGGACGAGGACCGAGTGTGTAGCAATCAATACTAGAAAATAATTACTTGTCTTTTTCTGAAGCAAGACACGTTCGATTTCTTCCCAAACCTTTCGCCCTGTACAATGCAGCATCGGCCTCCTTCACTAACTGCTGTGCTGAATCTGCATGTTTCGGGAAAGAAGCAACGCCCAGGCTCACGGTGAGTGTTCCGCCTGGCTGAACTTCCTCTCTTTCAAAGCGATACGCTTCAATCTGCTTTCTCAAACGTTCTGCAAAAACCAATCCGGTCTCTGTTGTTCCTTCAGGTAAAATCACACAAAATTCTTCTCCGCCATAACGAACAGGGATATCTGACTTTCTTATCATTGATCTCAATATCATTGCAACCTTTTTTAATGCTGCATCGCCTGCCGGATGACCTAAAGTGTCATTATAGTTCTTGAAATAATCAACATCAAACAATACTAAAGAGAGACAATGGTTATATCTCGAAGCCCTTACCACCTCATAATCGAGCCTTCTTTTAAAATACCTGTAATTATAAAGTTCGGTCATTCCATCAGTTATGGAGATCCGTTCCATCTTCTGGTACAAGATAGAATTGGCAACCGCAACAGATATGAAATGAGCCAGCAGACTGAACAATTCCTGTTCTGACTGTGAAAAGGGCTCTTTATTTATTTTTTGACCAACGGCAATGACTCCTTTCACCATCTTTCTGGGAATAATGGGTGCTATCATTTTTATTCCGTTATTAATCAGTTTATGCCATCGTTCATTGAAGAGTTTTTGTTCAATACTTGACAGATCAAGAGCAAGGACCTTCTCGCCAAACATATCAAGCACAGGGTCTTTTAAAGATAGATAAAACCCTTTCCATAAATCTTTCGAAAACCCCTTTGAATAAACAGGATAAAAAACATTGGGATTTCCGGCTTTCCTTGAGGGAAGGAATATAATTACTTGATCTATTCGTAATTGACCTATGATTAAAAGCATGGAAGATTGGATTAATTTTACAGGATCAAGAATAGATGTAAGATTTATTGATATCTCAAAAAGGTTATGCAGGTCATAGATCTGCTTTTGCAGCTTTTTGGGTGTGGTTTTTACTTCATCATCTATTCTGTCGGTCTCAATCTTGTCAGTTACTCTGCGTTGCGGTACGGTCTCTTTTTGAGACAACCATCGTGAAAGACGCTTCCATCCAAGCAATAGTGCTATATGATCAACGGCCAAACTTATTACAAGATTGTATACAATTGAAAAATCTAAAAAATAGTGAATGCCAAAAAAGATTAACAGTTCAAGGGCCAAAAAGCCTGTTATTATCCAGAGTGATGAATATCTTCTTTTCATAGCAAATTACATATATATGTGAAAAATTGTTTATCTTATAAAATAAACGTCGGTCACCATAATGTATAATATTATACATAATTACGGCTACCTTTTTTGCCTTATACAGTATGTGAATGTTTATATTCGGAACTTCGTTTAAGGAATGAAACAGAAAAGCTGAATGCTTGTGGTATGTAACTTATAGCACTCGCAATTCATCCAAGCTATAAATCTTTCTAACAAATTCAGTTCCCCCGCAGTTGGAACAGGTACCTTCTGCAAATATGACGAAATTATTACATTGAGCACACTGCGGCTGCTGTTCAACAATGATATTCTCATTGATCCAGCTCTCATCTTTGAGTGACATTTCTTTGAAAACCTGCTCTGCCTTGACTGCAATTCTTCTTATCGTTTTATAATTATCAGTTTCGCATTTTATAAAATATTCTCCCACAGAACATGTAAAATCCGGTTTGTATTTTTTTAAATATTTTTTAATAATCACATCAGTCTTAATAAATATAAAAAAGTTTTCGAAGATTTTGTTTAATCTATCCTTTTGTTCTGGACTTAAACCTGTTTTTTCAAATTCCAGATTAAACCTGTACCGGGGCATTAGAACACCTGGACCAGCATATTTAGGTTAATTTATTAGTCTTAAATATATATCTCTTGTCAGATTCTCTCTGAAAACTCATGATATGTCAAGAGAAGATCAAAAGTACTACCACGTCTCACCGTTATCGATGCTCTTTGCAAACCACAGATCATATGTATCTCTATTGAAATAGGCCAGACAGACCACATCCCCTTGCACAGCTATGGCATTATTGTCGCCTGTATCCCCATCAGTATCTACAAATGTAATGTTTTCAGAAGGCCACGTGTCACCACCATCTGTGCTCTTTATGAGCTTCATGTCATTTGTGAAATAGCTTATATAAACATTATTACCCGATATCGCAATATCCTTCCATATGTAATTGAATGGAGCAGTATCCAGAGGTCCCGAAATTTCGAATGAATATCCGCCACCGGGATCTGTTCCTTTTGCAACATGCATGTTGTTATCCATTCCATTGTATGCAATAAACACAACCCCATCCTTAACTGCAAGCGCAAGATACTGAAAATCATTCGTAGCACTGGAGTCTACTTCAGTGATCTCCCATGTATAATCCTCAGCCCCTTTGGTACCTTTAGCGAGCTTCAGGGAATAGGTCCCTCCTGATTCCTGCTGGTAGGCAACATACACAGTCCCGTTTTCAACTGCAATTGAAGGATACCCATTGCTATATTCAGTAACTTCGATCTCCGAAATATCCCAGGTTTCGCCATTATCTGCACTGTATGCAAGTATGCAACGATAGAGATCAGTGTTAGATCGGTAGTACCCGATAAATACACTGCTGTCTTCTGCTGCAACCGAAGTTCCTCTTACGTTCGTAATGTAATCTGGATCTATTTCACCAGTATACACAGACCATGTTTCGCCCCCATCTAGACTTTTTGCGAACTTGAGTTTGCCATCTTCGGAGCTCTGATGACTCACGTATATATTGCTCCCCAGAGCGGTAATTGCATTTGTATACGCAGCGCCCATGGTAGTGTCAACTGGTATTATAGTAAATGTAGCTCCGCCGTCCCTGCTTTGAGCAACATTGAGTTTATAGAAGTCACAGTAACTTATATACACATTGCTCCCGCATAAGGCAATAGAAGCATCATTCGGATTTCCGTCCATAATTTCAACTATAACCTTGATCCCGTGCCATATGACTTCTTCAGGGATGCTTTCACAGCTGCCACTAAAAAACATTACTGAAAGAAAAATTATTAAAAGAGGAGCAAGCACCTTAACTAACGTTTTCCGGTACATTTTGACCTCCTTAAAAAAAGGTTAATATCGATATTATACTATATAAACGATATTTTACAATAATTTGATTAGTTTAAGGGGTCAGCCCTTGACATGGGACAAGACTAGCTTTCATCTTTAAGCTAGTTGCTGCCAGCCTAATGCTGGCAGCAAAAAGATGACAGTCTAGACTGTCATCTTACATCATTCAGAATCAGAGGTGTGAGAAAGTACAATGCTGCGGGTGTCAGCACTAGACCTGCAACATTTAGTGGTTAGTTTATGTTTGACCCGCCAAAAGCCCGTATGTATATTGCGAAAACAGATACAATAAGGCTGTACAGCCCAAATACTGCTATCCTGTTAGCAAAAGAGATCGTCCATGGGGAATATCAAACGAGTAATCGTCATCGGCGCTGGAGCCATAGGCGGTTACTTTGTATCCCGGTTTCTCGAGACAGACGGTTTCGCAACAGCAGTAGCAGCCCGGGGACAGCGTAGAAAACGGCTTGAAACAGAAGGTCTTGTTGTTAATGGAAAAAAATATAATGTACCGGTGGTGGATCCTGACGAAGCAGACTCACCCTCTGACCTCATCATCGTCGCAGTAAAAAACCATCACCTCGCGGACGCAGTCAATAATCTTGAAAAGCTTGTCAGCAATCATACTACCTTTATATCGGTGATGAACGGGCTCGATAGTGAGGACTATATAGGTTCGATCTACGGCATGGATAAAGTACTGTATGCCATTTCAGTCGGTATAGTTGCAATCCGTGAAGAAAACAGAATCACATATATAAATCCCGGCTTACACTACTTCGGCGAAAAATCGAATACAAAAATCAGCCAAAATGTCAAAAAGGTGCAGGAAGCTTTCGAACGTGCGGGAATATATTATAAAACACCGCCTGACATGGTCAGAATGCTCTGGTGGAAGTTTATGATCAACGTGGGCATTAACCAGGCCTCAGCGGTGATGCATGCACCGTACAGCGTCTTTCAAACAGATCCCGAAGCACGGGGGTTTATGGAGTCGCTCATGAGGGAGGTAACGAATCTGGCAGAAGCAGTTGATATAAATCTCGTTGAAAAGGATATCACAAGCTGGTACCCTGTGCTTGACAAACTCGCGCCTAATGGAAAAACATCTATGCTTCAGGATATAGAGGCAGGACGCAAGACAGAGGTGGAGGCGTTCGGGGGTGAGGTCGTGAGCCTTGGGAAAGCACACAATATCCCCACACCGGTCAATCAGACAGTGGTAAATATCATCCATGTACTCGAGCGTAATACAGGCAAAACATAATGCTAATACCGCAGATGTGGTGTTGTTGGCTGGGAATTATAAATTAGTTAGCATGTTTTACAATTCACAGCTGAAATGAACATATAGCTGATGGTAAAAAATCAGTATAAGAAAAATTATAATTCATCAGGAGAATTTAATAAAAGCATACACTGAATAACCTGCACTTTGCAATGTTATGCATTGCCCTTTAAAAAAGGAGCGGAGTATGAAACGCTATATTGCATCATTTTCAGTATGTTTATTACTATTAACTTTCCTGGTTGCCCAACACATTTTCTCACAAACTCATCCAAATATTGAACAAGTTGTGCAGAGCAATACTAAGTTTGCAATTGATCTCTACAAACATATCAAAACTGAAGAAGGCAACATATTCTTTTCTCCCTTCAGCATCTCTGCTGCATTAGCTCTTACCTATGGAGGCGCACGTGGAGAAACCGCGAAACAGATGTCCGATGTTCTTCACTTTTTGTTACCAGACGAAGAGCTTCATTCTGCGTTTGCAGAGCTGCAAAACAAACTGAATACGATACAGCAAAAAGAGAATATGCAGATCAGCAGTGCAAACTCTCTCTGGCCTATGGATGCATATCCTTTTTTAAAGGAATACCTGGAACTAGCTGGAAAATATTATCAAACAGAAATCACTCAAGTTGATTATAAAACAAATCCAAAAGAAGCCCAAAGAATTATAAATGCATGGGTTGAAAGCAAAACTGATTCTAAAATCAAAGATATCATCTCTAAACCCCCGGGCAATCTGACACGCCTGATTCTCATAAATGCTATTTATTTTAAGGGTAAATGGGCCAGACAATTTCAAATTTCCGCTACAAAAGAAATGCCTTTTTATTTCAATTCATATGAATCAATCGAGGTCCCAATGATGTATCAAACTGGTGACTTTATCTATGGCGAGGATGTAATTGTACAGGTTCTTGAAATACCGTACACCGGCAATGATATATCAATGGTAATCGTGTTACCCAAAGAAACCGAGGGCCTCAAGAACATAGAAGAGATGTTGACGATAGACAGTTTTGAGATGTGGCCCGGGCAGTTATCTACAGACCTTGTTGATGTCTACCTTCCGAGGTTTCAAATTGAATCTCAATTTGATCTGAAGAAAATGCTGCATGCAATGGGCATGAAAGATGCGTTTGCCAGGGGTAAAGCGAACTTCTCGGGGATGGATGGTAAATCCAACTGGTTATATATCCAGGAAGCTATTCATAAGGCTTTTATTGATGTTAATGAAGAAGGCACTGAAGCCGCTGCTGCAACGAAGGTCGAAGTTGGGTGCTTTCCTTCCGGAATGGAAGTGCTCACCTCACATGGACCGCGTGTAATCGATGCAATTGACATCGGAACAAGAGTATACGCAAACGATCTTTCCACAGGAGAATGGATTCTCGCAAAGGTTCTCACACGGCACACCCATCAATATGAAGGAGACATGATTACCATTAACACAGGCCATACTACAATCCGGGCAACCGGGAACCATCCTTTCTATATTCTGAAAGGCAAACGACTTGCAGCTCGGCCTCAACCCCGAGACGTCCCAGAAGAGGAGCAGGTAAACACAGGCAGTGGCCGGTGGGTTGAAGCCCGTGATCTCAAAATAGGGGATGTGCTGAAGAACAAAAGCGAAAAGGGGATGATCATCACCGGTAAATCGACAAGGCATGAAACGACAGTAGTGTATAACCTCGCTATGGATGGTTGCCACAGCTATGCAGTACATCAGAATGGTATCCTGGTTCACAACAAGGGTGCTGCTTCTCCGGAACCTGTATTGTTTCGAGCAGATCACCCATTTTTATTCCTGATTCTGGATAAGTCAACAGGAAATATCCTGTTCGCAGGCAGAGTGATCAATCCTTTGATGGAAACTGTCGGCTATTACTGATCCTCATTTATGATAGCTAATTAAAACCAGAGCTTTACCATCGATCTCGCAAAGCCCTATGGTCACTATATTAAAAATCGCCCTGGTCAAACAGTTTTTCTGCTTCACCAGGCGGTGTGACAAATAATTGAAGGGCTATCCGCTTTTTCGGTCCCTGAAAATAATCCACCCGTATCGAGTGTGTGCCGGCTGAAAGACTGACTTCTCCGGTTTCAGATTTCGCATCATGGACTCCGTCATTATCGATTACCAGAACATCATCTATGTACAGCTTTGAACCATCATCAGAGAAAAGCCTGAATTTGTACTGACCGGCTTCCCTGATGGTTATAACTCCTCTGTACTGTACACCAAACCACTTGAAAATATCTTCCAGGCCGGGTACACCTTTCGTAAAATCTCTCGGCGGGATATCGAGTTTTTTCGTATAAAGCACGATCAAGGGTTCATGGTCTTTTTGCATATTCTGCGGCAGCTTTTTTGTGCCCGGTTTCAATTGATAAATTCTTCCTTCCAGCATGCTGGCTTCTAATCGAACAGTACTGCCGAATATCGTATCATATCCTCTGTCATCTATGACCCGCTGCTTGATGTAAAAATAAAGAGGTATGATGCTCTCATCCGGGTACGTGAAGGAATATTGATCAACAGTAATAGAAATATAGTAATCAACCCGCTTGCTCTCCTTCAACTGTGCAGGAGACAAAACAGCGGTGTACTCTTTTCCATCCTGTTTCATTTCTACAGTCATATAATCGAGGGTGTCATCGGCCAGCCGGTATTTCAAATAAACCCTTGTTCCTGCAGGATTATTGTTCAGTGTGATTCTAGCCTCAACAGGAACTCCATATTCAGCATCAGTCAGGGGGGTGAAGTCTATACCGTTTAATATGGCATCTTTTAGTTTGCCTATTTCAAACTCATATGGTGAAGCAGGAGTAGCTATGGTTGCAACAATATACCCGAAATAGGCATGCGGTTCCTTAACCTCAAAATAATACTGGCTGTACCCGGCACGAATATCCTGCTTTGGTATAACCATGGTAAATTGCGGACCGCTCCCGGGTAATCTGGTCTGTCGGTAAGAGCTCTCACCAGGTTTTCTATGGTAGAAGTACACCTGGGTAGCGTTTTTTATGTTTGCTACATTGATCGTAAGCGTGAGATCTTCACCTTCTGCTGCAAAAGTTACAGGCCTGTGTGAGATTCTGGCCTTTAAATCGGATTCCAGTCTGGATTTGACAAGCTCTTTATCCAGGACAGTGTATTGAATAGGATTTTGTTGGCCATTCTTTGGAAATTCCGCTGATATCATTCCCACTTCACTGTCTGCTTCTGTTACTTCAAAATAGTACTGTGTGAAGCCTTTTTGCTGTTCATCCATGGATATTGAACCTGTAAAGATGTTTCTTTTTCTTGTCATGTTTATGCTTTTATATCTTTTCATGGCGGGTCTTTTGTAAAACAAAACAGCCGAAGTATGGGCTGCGGCATTTTCGACTCTGAGCATTAATAATAGATCGGTAACACCGTCGACCTCTCTAACAGGTGTATGTGAAGTCCTCTCATACAGGGATCTGGCCTTTAGTCTCCGGATTTCTTCAACAGTGAGAAT
The DNA here is from genome assembly GCA_020342115.1 of Spirochaetota bacterium. Lineage (GTDB taxonomy): Bacteria > Spirochaetota > B62-G9 > B62-G9 > DRHN01. The sequence continues at coordinate 2,350,999 of CP070841.1, read as the reverse complement.
ATTGTAGGAAAACAGGTCGCCCGATGCAGGATAACGGACTGTCACAGGACCTATATCTTCAATGTCATCCGTGATCTTGAAATAGTATGTATTGTAGCCTGATTTCAATTCCGAGGATGATATGGTGTAGGTAAATTGATTGTTAAAGCCGGCCATAATACCCCGTTTAAAACCGGAAGCCGGACTCTTATACATAATTTCAACGGTGACAGAGTTTTTAGAGAATTCATGAATAAACGTATTCGACCCATATTGAACAGATAAAAGCAGCTCTAAATCCCGGGTCGCATATACATCCCGGGGTATTTCATGGGAAATGCTTGAATACAGCTCTCCAGTAATGACTTCCTGCAGCTCAGCAAGGGAGAGAATGGCGAATTGAAATGGATTATTGCTGTTTCGTCCATGGACAAAAACCTTTAATTCGCCCACATCGACGTTGTCTTCCGTTACGATAAAATAGTATGTATTGTATCCGGCCTGTATTTCGCTTTCACTTATGACTGCAGTAAATGTGCCGTTGATATTTTGGAGTTCAGTTTCCTGAAAAGAGGCTTGTACCGGAGTTTTGTAGAAAAACATCACCCTCGTGCTTGACTTGTGTGATCTAACCCTTACTGTTAACCTCGTGTCCCTGTTTACTGGTACCTGTGCAGGCGGAGAAAAAGAGATTCTGGAATTTAATTCTTTCGTAAATTTTTGTCTGGCTTCAGCTAAACTAAGAATTTTGACGGATATAGACTCAGTAGATTTGGCCTTGTTATTGAATGTATAAGTTATATTGTAGCGTAGTATACCGGGAACCACTTCTTCTCCTGGTATGGTGTAGGTAAAATAGTTCCCAGCCTGATTCATTGTAACGCTGATTGTGCTCATGCCGTTAAATGAATAGTGTAAAACTACATTTGATATTTTTTGCGTTTCTGTGAATGAGACTTCGACAGTGAAGGGTTTGCCTTCAATCCACTCTCTTGTGGTGCCAAGGCGTATACGATACGTTGCGCAGCTTGATAAGAAAAACACCACAAAAAGTGCATATAGTACATATCTGAAGCTCTTTTTCATTTTACTTTCCTTTCAATCTAAAAATAACCCGGTTGGATACATCCACTTGTAGTTAGAATTTAAATATAAGAGTGAATTCTAATGCCAAGCAACCATTCCTGTGAAACATGGTAGCTGTTCCTAATATCTTTCTATCTTTATGTCAGTAATACCCACACGTTTCGGTTTAGCATCCCAAGGACCGCCAAAAACCCACACATTAATATGTAACCTCATAGTTTTACTTGGTTCAGGTATGTAGTCGGTATTTGTGTAGCTATACCGGGCAACAACCTTGTTGCCATCACGAACATAGTAGTCAATACTGTCTTTTTTCCAGTCCATTTCAAAGGTCAAAAGATTTCTTTCGGGTTTGGGTAATGTTATGCGGGAATAGTTCTCAGGTGTCCCATAGTACGGCTGAACAACGAACTGAGCATTACCAATTTGTTCCGAAGCAGAATGGACTTTTCCGAAAATTTCTATAATATCTATCTCTCTGAATGTATTCTCTCCATCCCAATCTGGATTTTTGTCGTATGTGAATATACCGAGGACGGTATTTTGGTCGTCGAATAATGATCCCCATGGATCCGGGTCTTCAGGCTGACCATCTGATGCCTGAGATCCGTATGATATAACCGTAACACTATATTTACCATAGTATAAATTTTCTTCCAGTACTGCTTCTGCACAGCTCCAAACCGGCTGACCCTCCCATTTGGGTCCATAACGTCTCATTACAAGCTGAAGCTCATTTTTCTTGGTATCTATCTGAACATTTTGAGGAAACCAGTAATTCTCGGTATCATCTGGAGGAGATTCCTTGTACTCCAAAACATCCAACGCATGCTCCTGCAGTATGAATGGATCATACGCATGATACTTTGTGTTGAACTTCATACCCTTCCATTGAATGATATAGCCTGTGTCAGCATGATCATCGTTCCAATCAACAGCACTTTTATGTCGATCTGTTGCATACAAGTAAAGGTACCCTGATAATGCATAGAGCACTGCTGTAAAAAACAGGATTGTAAGAATATGCTGTGCTATCTTGTTTTTCACATTCAGCAACCACCGGTTGCTAACTACTGTATACTTCCGACTCCAGGCTGTCAACTTATTGTTTCTCCTTAACTTCCAGATCTAAAAAAATTTAAGATTTGACCCTCTTTTTTTAATAATCTAAAATGTAATCTGAGGTTTGTGTTTGAGTCATAGAGTAATGATTTGACTAATATATCACTGTTATTCCGGATTACATTATGGGTAAAGTAAAGAGAAAAGAAATTCCTTCAGTGGAGGATATGTTTGATTTCAGCAATAAAGCTGTGATTGTTACAGGAGCCGGCAGGGGTATTGGAGCAGGGATTGCTATCCGTTTTGCCGAAGCGGGAGCACACATTGTAGTAAACTACCGGACAAATGAAGCCAGCGCCAATGAAGTTGCTGAAAAGATCAAAACCATGGGGAAAAAAGCAATTCTAATCCGCGCCGATGTAAGCAGGCACAATGATGTGGAGAGCCTTGTAAAAGATGCTGTAAAAACATTCGGAAGAATAGATATTCTTATCAATAATGCAGGTACATACCCTCTTTCTGCACTTCTTGAAATGTCTGAGGATGAGTGGAACCTGGTAATAAACACCAATCTCCGAAGCGTACATCTTTGCACACAGGCTGTGGCCAGACAGATGATTAATCAGAAACATGAAGGAGCAATTATCAATATTGCTTCGATTGAAGGGGAAAATCCCGCCCCACAACACAGCCACTACAACGCTGCAAAAGGCGGTGTATTGATGTATACCCGGGCCTCTGCGCAGGAGCTCGGGAAGTACAACATACGAGTGAATGCTGTTTCACCGGGCTTAATCTGGAAAGAGGGCCTGGAAAAGGCATGGCCGGATGGCGTTAGACGGTATCTAAAAACAGTTCCCTTGAAAAGGCTTGGATATCCCGATGATGTTGCCGATACCTGTTTATTCCTTGCCTCCCCTGCTTCTCGGTGGATCACCGGTGTCAACTTGAGGGTAGACGGCGGTATGATAACGAGCACCGGGTACTGAAATCGGGATGATGACAGTCTAGATTGTCATCATTTAGCAGAACACCAAAATACCTTTCGGTATTTCGGCTTTCCTCACAAGTTTTATATAAAAAGTAGATGTCCCCTTAATTTTTTAGTAGTATAAGGTGCATGGATCAGCACGAGAAAAAACGGGCTTCGCTGCTTGAGGGTGCCGAAGGCCGCCACCTGCTACGCCTGGCACTTCCCATGATGGTCGGAATCCTGGCTATGATGGGATTCAATATGACCGACACCTTCTTTGTCGCCCGTCTCGGAACCCTGCCGCTCGCAGCCATGACCCTGACCTTCCCTATCGTGATGGTTGTCAACAGTATCTCACTCGGCATCAGCGTGAGTACGTCCATAGCCGTTTCTCGTGCATACGGCGGGAATCGGTCAGAAGATGTGAAACGCCTGACCACGGATTCCGTCTCACTCGGAATACTCATCTCGATTGTCTTTGCCCTGGCTGTCTTCTTCCTGTTAAATCCTTTGCTACATGTTATCGAAGGCGACCTGCCCACCCATGACCTTGCTCGTTCCTATCTGGTTATCTGGCTATTCGGCGTTCCATTCCTGTTTCTAACCATGATAGGTAACATGGCGATCCGTGCAACCGGTGATACTGTTACACCCAGTATCCTGATAATCCTGAGCGTGGTGATCAACATCATTCTTGATCCCCTGCTCATTTTTGGTCCAGGACCCTTTCCTCGTTTGGGCATTGCAGGAGCCGCCTGGGCAACCCTGTTTGCCCGCGGTGTTACATGCATTACAGTATTCTGGTTGCTTCGCGTCCGCAAACGCATGCTAATCTCTCCATTCGCCGGAATTGGTGTTGTGCTCAACACCTGGAGGAACCTGCTGAAGAATGCCCTGCCTATCGGGCTGAACAACCTCATTACTCCGCTTCAGCGAGGTATACTGACACGCCTGCTTGCAGGCCTTAGTGCCCCGATTTTGGCTGGATACGGAGTCGCGATAAGAGTCGAGTCTTTTACCCTGACTTTTATATTTGCACTGCAGTCAGTAATCGGCATATTTATCGGGCAGAATGTCGGGGCCAATCAATGGGATCGAGTCAGACGCGGTGTTCGTTTCAGTGAGGTCTTTGCATTTCTGAACGGCCTGGCTGCATTCATTCTGCTTATCAGCTTTGGTAAACTGATAGCCCGATCTTTCAATAATGACACCGATGTCATAAAAGCAACATATATGTATTTCATGGTAGCAGGCATTACCTTCGGCTTCCGTGCTGTCTACCTAGCCGGTTCGGCCGCCCTGAACTCGCTGCACCATGCAGTTGATGCAACTGTTATCACAATCATCTACGGACTTATCGTTACTGCTATTGCTGCCTGGGTTGGCAGGTACTTCTGGGGAGCCCCTGGCGTGTTCGGCGGTTTAGCCTTAGGCAATCTTGTCGGAGGCCTCGGTACCTATTTCTGGCTGCACCGGGTTATTCGGAAAGAAACCGAAGTATCCAGGACACTTAGATAATGATTATTACCTAAGATCCTGTAATACTTTGTATAGTTACTTCACAATCATATCTGGAAATATTTTTTCTGAGTTTCGTTAGCCAACCGCAGTCAGCTGATTGCTTAGCGCTGAGAGTTGTATGTTTTATTGAGCCTAATTACTTGGAGCAGATTCCCTTAATTTTTCAATACAAGTGCCTGTCTGCCCTTCAATAAAGACTCTTTATTCCTCTGCTTTACTTTAAATCCTGAAAGTATTTCCTCCCATTCTGCCTTATCCACATAGCTCATAGAGCCCTTTGCAACCCCAAGGAATGCCTTTCCTTTTGGTTTCAGGATTCGCTTTATTTCGCTGACAGCTTTCTGGTGAGTCTGTGGTGCCATGCAGCACAGTAGTCCGTCGGCAAGAACGAAGTCAACCGATCCGTCTTCAATAAAACTGAGGTTTGCCGCAGATGAAGCATGTGCATCTATATTGTGGTATTTAAGTTTAGCAGCCTTCCTTTCGACCGCCCGAATGGACTTTTCGTCCGAATCAACGGCATAAACCCTGCCTTTGACTCCAACACATTCAGCCAGAGCAATAGAAAAATATCCCGGGCCGCAGCCGAGGTCTGCAACTGTCTGGTCCTTTTTCACAAGGGAGCAGTATTTTCGCGGACTGATAAACAGTCTCCTGAGGGGATTATCATGAGCAAATAGTGGAAAATGCTTGTCTTTTTTATCTCTGTTTTCAGCCACTTCGTAAACCTCCCTTTAATTACCTAAAATGCAGCCTCTATTGTGTTCAAGTGAAACGTTAGGCTTTTGCTCGCTGAAAATCAAGATATATTGGCAATCGCGTTATGAAGGTAATGTTGACTGACATCATGTTCAACCGATGCTGTCCTGATTCCTTACCCCTCAGAATGGTGACCTCATGAACATCATGGCAAAAGGAAGCGCTACTGGAAAAATGGTAACACTCAATATAATGCTCAACCAGAGAGGCACCGAAAGAATCCTCCTGAGCCCAACCACTATGATGACAATCGCCCATAGACTGATGATGATGTGACTGATCCCCAGGAAGTATTGGTCAGTCATGCCAAGTGCAAACATAGCCCAATCCCATGGTATTAATACCGCTCCAACAACGAGGGCAGTCATTCCACTGATATTGATGATCTGGTCGATATCGCTGTGCCGACCCGTAAGGCGGAGAATGACATGGATAACCACAGACTGCATCAGCAATATGACGATTAAAACAATGGGAGCCAGCACGATTAGGGCAAAATAGTACCTCTCTGTAGGTACGAATGGGAGGAAGGATGGTGTGGGTGGCACCCGATCCATGAGGGAGACTGGCAGATATATAAGAAGCGAGTCTAGTATACCACGTAATAGCTGGGCAAAGATACCCCATTGAGGTGCAGGCTTTGATCTAAGTTTTTCAATTAGTTTGACTGGACTGGAATACCCGCTCAGCCAGGTTCCAAGAAAGCCCATTGTGCCTCCCATGATCGTTGATTTATGCAGATGACACCAGGTGGTTTCGAGCTGAAGTGTAGGATTTCACCTCACCTCTTGGAATCCCTGCATATCCGTAATAAAACCTCATGCCGTATATAAGGTTCCCTAAAAACACGGATTATAGCAAAATCAAATCCTCTTACCTCACGAAAATTGCAGCCAGGGGGATATAGACACCACCCTTGACAATGAGCCCCAGTAGAGCTGCAGAAAACCAGGATACACGTTCAATCCTTCTAAATCCCACCGCCATAAGCGTAACTTCCCAAACCGATACCGCAGTGTGAATTGGAATTGTGAAGGTTGCACCATACACGTCAATTGCAATTGTAGCCCAATCCACCAGCCAAACTACCGGCATCACTACAAGAAGAGAAAAACCGATAACATTCATAATCCAATCGATGCTGCTGTCAATCCGAAAAAGTCTAAGAATCAAATGTATTAATCCGCTGGATAGAAGCCACGCCACAATCCCAAAAAACGGCAAGAAAAAGATCTCCGCTGTGTAATAGTTTGTCTCATCTAGAAAGGTCACATAGGATTGAATAAATGGGGTCTTGTTGAGAAGATAGAGTGCAAGAATAGAGGTTACGGCAGTACCGATGAAACGGACGAGTGTTGAATAGAACCCCCATTTCGGAGCCGGTACTTCAGACAGTGATTTATAGGCTTCGCGAGGATGTATCATTGCGAGAAACCAAAGGTTTAAAAATTTCCCCATAAATAAATCCTCGATTTCACCTGACCAAGTGAGAGAATTATAACTATGAAGAATATCAGTTTTAAAACATCATTCCTAACCTCTACCCTACAATCTCTGGTTTCAATAAAATCAGCTTAATTGAGGCTACCGTAACTGTAATTTTCACCCGGACCTGCCCTGTTTCCATTCATTATACGATTTGAGCAGGGCCTTAATATTGTCCTCGCCCATAACAGTCATCTGGGCAAACTGCTTGGCTTCTTCAGGGAAGGGATTAAATCCCAGGGTCATAAACGACAATTTTTCCAGTGTGTCCAGACCTTTCAGCTCCTTGATTTGATTGGTATCGAGACTCAGGTTTTCTAGCTTGGTCAAAGTTTCAAGCCCCTTTATCTCGGCGATCTTATTGCTCGACAGGTCCACACTGTCAAGGTTGATAAGCTTATCAAGCCCCTTGATCTCTTCAATCTGATTATGATCAAGTTTTATTCTTGTCAAATTGAGCAGTTTTTCCAGATTCTTGATCTCTGTGATTTGGTTTCGAGCCAGGCCCAGTACCTGGAGGTTGACCAGTGTGTCGAGTCCTTTTATCTCGATGATCTGATTTTTTTCAAGCTCCAACTGTATGAGGCTGGTCACCTTTTCAAGTCCTTTGATCTCCGTTATCTTATTCTCCTTCAGTTCGAGCCACTGGAGATTGCTCAGTGCGTCAAGCCCCCCGATTTCTGTGATCTGGTTTCCATTAAGGAATATACGGTCAAGCTTTGTCAGCTTATCCAGGCCCGATATTGATGTGAGCTGATTATTGTTAAGAAAAAGCTGCTGAAGGTTGGTTAAAGAATCAAGCCCCTTAATCTCGGTGATTTCATTATTTGAAAGACCCAATGAAGTGATTTCAGTCAGACCCTCCAACCCCTTAATCTCGGAAATATCCTTGATCTTCACATCTTCGATTGTGAGACTCAACTGCGTGCCTATTTGCGAAGAATAAAAATCTTGTACCTTAAACTTTTTGCCCTGTACCTTTACCGATCCATGTCCCATTAACTCATTACCCCCCTGATTAAGATTAATTTTATCCAATTATAACATAATTATCAAAAATCACACAATATACATTATTCACCAATCCGTTGTTTTCTCTTAATTTCATGTGGAAAAAAAATACCCAAATAAATTATGATAGATTTATATACCTCTATTTATGCACTCGATAGTCTTGAAACAACCATAGAAGGGAAATGGATATGAGAAAGACCAAATTGCGAGAATTATTGAAAGCGGGAAAACCGAGCATCGGCACACATGTTCATACAGTCTGGCCAGGTTTTTATGAAGTAATAGGGCATGCAGGTACAATGGACTATATAGAGTTTTTAGCGGAGTACGCTCCATATACTCAACATGATCTGGAGAATGTGGCAAGAGCAATAGAGTTGTTTGATATGTCTTCCATGATAAAGGTTGATCAGGCGAACCAGGTGTATGTTGCCCAGAAGGCACTTGGCGCAGGATTTCAAAATGTCTTGTTCGTAGATGTACGATCTGTTGATGATGTGAAAAACTGCGTCCGTACAGTAAGGGCTGAAACCCCCAGTACAAAGGGCATTTTGGGGTGTGCTTATCGCCGAGATTCCGGCTGGATTTTAGAAGGCGGTTCAGAAACATACGTGAAAGCCATGGAAGATGTGGTTGTTGCAGTAATGATAGAGAAAAAACCAGCTATAGATGATATTGACCGGATCTGTGCTGTCCGAGGTTTAGATATGGTTCAATTTG
>CP070841.1:2338229-2342300 GCA_020342115.1 Spirochaetota bacterium | reverse complement strand
GACTCCTCTGAAAACCCAGAAAAGATGATGGTATATGTTCTTTAATCTGAACATACTGCTCCTTCAGGTGTGCTTTGATGTAAATTTAACTGTGACATTAAGAGAGGGTCAAGAATAGTATGGGCTCTATGCATAGGATCGGAGCATATGTGAAACAGCTTTTGATGTATAAAACCTGGATAAAGCCGATTCAATTTGGATCATGCAGGATGCTGTGGTACCAAGTTGCTGATGTAACGTTAATTGCTAAGGTTCAAGGAAAATCTCTTTGTAGAATCCGCCCTGCCAGGGGGCATTCTGGTTGTTGTACTCTGTCATTATCCACCCAGGGCTTCTTCGTTTACTGGAGATATGAACCTCATCGATATCTCCCCAGAAATTGCTGAGTGGTTCCCCTGGGTCTCTAATAGTACCTATAAAGGGTGTTTGAAATGGTGGTCGTTCAGCTGTTACACTTGAGCTCTCTTCCTCGAAGAAACCGTCAAAATAAAGCCTTGCTGCAGCCCCTGCAGGTGTGGGCTCTCCTACAGGTTTAAACTGCCACACTCCCGCAACATGGTGCCAGGTATCAGGTGGAAATCCGGTCACGTCCTTGCTCACTTCATACACATTGTCCATGTCATCTGTTATCCTGAACCTGAGTAGCTCAGGGGGATTTAATGAAAGTATATCAAGAAAGAACTCTCGTGGCAGTAACGTCACGTCGAAGATCTTGTGCTGATTGATCCATGACCAAGGCTTTATCCACATCGAGACAGTGCCTGAATCTCCTATAAGCTCGGGAACTGGAATCTCGAAATAAGATCCCATACCATCAAAATTTTGAGCTTCGCCAATCTTTCCAAGAAGCTCATCAGTTACTCCAGGAAATGATACACCATCATACGCATTCGGGGAGGAATCGGTAATGCCCCCATGCAGATGATACACACCGAGGTAACCGTTGCTCCACACAGCAGGGTCGTTTGTTTCCGACGCTGGTGAATTGTACAAAAGATAAAATACAGTATCTTCGGTGCTGCTGAGTTTTGACGCTTTGAACCATAGCTCGCCTTGCTGGGGACCGGCTTCAAAATACACGAGCTCTCTGGGGAGCTTCGAGGTTCTTTTCTCGTCTATAATTATTATATCGCTTCCTGTAGGGTCGCAATCTGCAAAGAATGTCGGGGCAGTGACAGTCATCGCGCTCAGGTCAACATATACCGGGAAGTCCGTTACATCAGCCTGTACCTTGGCTGAATCGACGGTTAATCTTATACTGTTATCCCATAACGAAGGGTAGGGGTGGATATGATCTGCAGGGGCAAGCTCGTTTCCTGCAAGATCTCTCGGGATAATCCCCAAGATATTGTAAAATACCCCGTAATCCCTTCCGATCTGGAGCGGCTTGAAGGGATAGTACCTCATCGTTTTGTTGTTATCGAACCACATGGTGTAGCCGTGCTCGATTGACCTTACATCTGTGGTAAAATCTGGAGTTGCGAGTATGAAGCCGTGAGTGGCAGTGCTCTTCATCATGGGCTCTGAAAATTGAATTTCCACATACCCGTTAACTGATATTTCCTCGGAATAGATAAAACTCCAGGATAGTACATCAGGTGGTGTGGAATCAGGTGCGGGATCCGTGGAGGTTATGAAGGTCCACTCGTGACCGCCTATAAGATAGTATCCATCCTCATTACGTGCACTTCCGCTGATCCTTACAGTGATTGCCTCAGCCGGCGGATAATAAAAATCGCCTCCTAAATGATAAGGGTCGAAGTGGAAAGCGAATGCACTGTCCCAGGCAAACCACTGAAACCACCCATCATCCGAAGTATATACCTCTCCACCGAATTCGAGGGAAAAAGCTTCCTCCACAGAGCGTTTATCCATGACTGCGTTGAATGCAACTGTGATGATTGCATTGACAGGAATGGGAAGTCCACTGTTTTCCGGATCGAAGTTGTATACCTGGAGATCTGATGAAGCAATGTGAAAGAGGTCTGTTCTTGACAGACCGCATGAGGTCAGTAAAAGAGCACAGAGAAGTAAGTAATAGACTTTTCGCATGAAGTACTCTCTATTTAACTATATAGCAGTATAGTATAACTCAAATATCGACATTTTTCAATCGATGATCGGATAAAATCTTGTAAAATAATTTACGCTACTTTTCTTTAAAATTATGCCAAATATCGAGAAATCGAGATGATTTGTTGATATATTTACAGGCTTTTTGATAGATGATAAAATGGATGTTGTGTCAAAACAAATATGTTAGCTGAACAGTTTCAAAGGAGAATATGTAGATGGATTTCTACAAATATCATGCGCTGGGAAATGATTACATAGTCATAGATCCGGCTCATGTCGATATACTGATGAGTACAGAAAACATAAAACTGATATGCGATCGTCATTTTGGAGTAGGGTCGGATGGCATTCTTTCAGGTCCATTTTTTGAAAATCAAAAGATCGGTCTCCGTATATACAATCCTGATGGAACTGAAGCCGAGAAGAGCGGTAATGGCATACGGATATTCTCGCGCTACCTGTTAGAGGCTCGATATGTATCAGATGATATGTTTTCACTCTGGACAAAGGGTGGAAGAGTGGATGTTCGTCTAATCGATCATCGTGATTTTTTAATAGAGGTCAACATGGGGAAGGTCACCTTTGAGAGCAGTGAAATCCCTGTACTTGGAGATAATCGTGAAGTGGTTGAGGAACCGCTGGTGATCGATGATAAAACATTCAAGATAACGTGTCTATCAATCGGCAACCCTCATTGCGTGATTATTCAAAAAAGTGTTTCAGAGAAAGTGACAAGAGAGATCGGTCCAAAAATAGAAAATCATACTATGTTTCCTGAGCGGATAAATGTACAGTTTCTTGAAATACTGGATATGGAAAATGTCAAAATTGAGATATGGGAGAGGGGTGCTGGATACACACTGGCTTCCGGAAGCTCGAGCTGTGCAGCTTTTGCCGCAGCCTATCGGCTTGGACTGGTGAAAAAAAGTGTGAGGGTCCATATGCCTGGAGGAAAACTGGAGGTGAGCATTGACAATGAAGATAACATTCATATGACAGGGCCTGTAACAAAGATTATGGAAGGGAGGTTTGCCAAGGCACTATTGTATGAGCTAAATAAGCCTTAAGTTCACTTCGTGCATAACATCGATGTATTACTGTATCATTTGTCATAAACTAAAGTGGTGTTTTTCTCGCTGTAATGCAGAAAGCCCGATAATTAAATTGTTTTATTTCTGAAATTGATTTAAAATAGTAATTGGTATTTCAAATTCTATTCGACAACATACGATTGAATTAATTTCTTAAAAGTATTTTACTATGAACAAAAAAAATATTCTTATTAAGATTTCGATCTCAATCGGCTCGTTTATACTATATATCCTCCTGTTTTATTTTTTCGAATACCTGGGGCCAATCTGGCTGAGTGCACTTGTTCTTATACCAGTAACAGTATTTGCATTTCTCTATGGATTACCAGGAGGATTGGCACTTGCAGTTCTCTCTGGCCCACTATCAAGGCTGCTTTTTATTCTCTTTCAGCGTACTCCAATGACAGCATTAACAGATATTATCATGGGATGGTCTGTGTCAATTGTCTTTGGGGTGATAATCGGATACCTGAGAGATCTGACATTGAAATATAAAGGAACATCGGAGAAACTCTCAAGGGCTATCTCAGAGGTGAGAAGATTGAGCGGTTTGCTTCCGATATGTGCGCACTGTAAAAATATCCGTAACGACGAAGGCTACTGGCAAAAGGTAGAAGATTATCTCTCGGATCATTCAGATGCAGAGTTCAGCCACAGCCTCTGCCCTGCCTGCATGAAAAAGCTCTACCCAGAGCTCACCATACATGAGGAAGAAGGGCCTGATTTCGAATAATTTCTTCAGCATCCTCTTTTCATGAATGAATCATTCACCATAAACTTATGAGCAATTATTTGTTAAAATACCAGATTGTACATTATCTTTGAACTATCTGTCGTAATAATGAAATAACATTCCCCAATAAGGAGTGTAAGAGATGGAATCCAAAAAAATAGTAATACTGGT
>CP070841.1:2334694-2338129 GCA_020342115.1 Spirochaetota bacterium | reverse complement strand
TCTTAAAAGTGTTATCCAACACATCTAAATGCGAATTACTCTCATTTAAACAATACTCAACTCCATTTAGATGTCGTTAGACTTCTTCTTAAAAGTGTTATCCAACACATCTAAATGCGAATTACTCTCATTTAAACAATACTCAACTCCATTTATATAACAACTTAATACCTTAAATAGTATAAATTCATTATATTTCAAATTTCAAGAAAGAAAATAATATTATGAAGAAGAGAACCTATCCAGATCAACCCCTTGTGGGTGTAGGGGCGCTTGTCTTCAAGGAAGATTCAGTCCTTCTGGTGATACGCGGAAATCCTCCGCTTGAAGGTACATGGTCTTTGCCAGGTGGAAGGTGCCATGAAGGTGAGCACCTTAGGGATGCAGTAATACGTGAGGTAAAGGAGGAGTGCGGGATAGACATTGAGGTTGTGGATTTCTTAAAGCTTTTCGAATATATAGAGAGGGATGTTAGAAAAAAAGTCAAATACCATTACGTAGTTTTTGATTTCAAAGCACTGTATAAAAGCGGAACACTCAAGCACTCATCCGATGCATCGGATGCGAGGTGGGTACGTATAGATGAACTCAATAAGTATGAGCTTACAGATGCCGTTCGCGGGCTAGTAAAAGAAGCCATGAATGCCGAAAAAAAAGATCCAAAGCTCTAAATTTTAGTTTCAATCAACTTCCTTTAACGAAAATTCTCTATTTTTCCAACAAGCAACTTTATGAAAGACCAGTCTACTAGACATGCCATGGCTTAAAAACTAATCTCCAGATCCACTACTTGCCCCCTTTATCTTCCTTCCATCATTGTAATTCTTATTACAATTATGCAATAAGTTTTTTACCTTTCAGTGTAATTCTTCTAGTCTGATACTCCTGTAAGTCTAGTTATTTTTATTTTTAGAACAGATCCTCTTATATACTGATTAATGGCACAATAATTGCTGATATACCTGTGAACCATGTTGGTTCGCAGCATCTCCCCGAGTGCTGCACCAAATGTTACGAATCTAATAAACTCGAGGAGGTGCAACCATGCTGTATCCAAAGAAAACACAAGGATTGCTTAATTCAAGTAGTATTTATTCCAAGGTCACAAGAAAGCGCCTAACACTAAAACAGACACTGCTATTAGCACTGATACTTACTTTCTATGCAGCAGTCATCTGCCTGACTTTCCTATTGATGTCCTGTTCCTCTGGAGCGCCTGAAACAGGATCACTCACAGTTGATATCGTTCGCTCTGTTCAACCCTTAACCTTGCTTCCAGACATCGACATGATGCCGACACAATATTCATTCCACGGTTCTGGACCGAATGGCAATTTCTTCGATGTAGATGTAGACGATCCTCCTGTGTTCATACACAGCCTTGAAGCCGGTGAATGGTCAGTGATGGTAAACGCCATGAACACAGACAGTATCATTATCGGGCAGGGTCAGTCAGCAGCAACTGTACAGGCAGGTAATACATCAACCATAAACATACCAGTCGTTCCTGTATATGGACACGGTACGATGAACATTATCGTTCTCTGGAATGTAGCGGATGTGGTAACTCCTTCTGTTACAGGGCAGCTCGTAATGGCTAGCGGTGCTCCTATAGAGCTAAGCTTTACCATAATTGAGCCGGGAAGAGCAGAGAACATCACTAGCTCAATACCTATAGGTTATCATTCACTTTCAATAATGTTGCTCGACAACGGGGTGCCTGTAATGGGTGCAGTTGAGGTAGTGCGTATCGTAGCTGATCAAACCACCTCAGGATTGTTTGAATTCTATGCCATCAATCATGCCAGCGGTGATGTTGAAATAAATATCACACCTGAGATGAATGACCCAATCCAGATAACTTTAAGCGGTCAGGAAGCATCGATCGCTGAGGGGGGATCTATGACAGTTACAGCCATAGTCCCAGACGGGTTGGGTAATGCTACCTACAACTGGTATCTGAATGGTGAATTAAAATCAACTGGTGAAAGCTTCACCTTCGGCAGTAACCTGCCCTTGGGTGTATACCGGCTTGATGTAACAGTCTTTTCGGAAGATACAATGAGGGCAGGTTCAACTCAGCATATATTCACTGTAGTTGAAGCTGGCCAGGTGACATTGATGTGGGATCCGAACAGTGAGACCGATTTAGCAGGTTACATGGTCTATTATGGAATTGCAAGTCAAAGTTACGACAATGTGATCGACGTAGGAATCACTGAAACCTGTACAGTAACAGGCCTTATACCTGGCATAACCTACTATTTTGCTGCAACTGCATATAATACGTCGGCGCTCGAGAGTGATTATTCCAATGAAATAGAGTATACTGTTTCGCTTTAATTACGAATGAGAATATCCTGCATTGCAGGTTATTTATAAAACATCCATATATTGGCCTCCTTCGGTGCTCGCAATGGTGGCGCCAAGTGATGCAGGTCCTTTTGGATGGGAAGACCGCTTCATCAGCTGCCATTGCGAGGTGGGGGCTGTAAGAATTATTTTTTATAACTCGAGATTCACTAATATACGTGCTAAGAACTGCAGAAAGCTCCCAATTTGCCCGTGAAATATTTATGACTGCTTTTCACACCGAAAAACGACAACATTCTAGTAAATGCATTACCCGTAACAGGGCATTCTGTCAAGAATAAAGAAAATGTGAAGTTTCCAGGGTGTCTCTGAAAATAAGGATAATCGTATTCCACCTTCTAGAGAAAGCGCAAAATTGACATCTGTAGTAGAAACTGCATCAGGAGGCCTTTATTTCAACTTTATCGAATGACAGTGCATTTTTTCTTTTAATACATTTAACTATTCTTCTCACCATTGAGGGGTATTTAAGACATCAATTACTTAACTTTTATCCCTGCATATCAAGTATACCAGCAGATCAAACTCGAATTATATTACGAAAATTATTATATTGAATTGCAATTAATAATCAGCTCTCTTCTCAAATACCTCATATTGTTTAATCCCTAAGCCGATAATAAAATTTGCCAGTAAAAAAGATAAAATGGGGAAGATTATTTAATAAAAGTATAAACAAAACTGTAATCAATTTATATAAAAAGCCAGATAAATTGATAGACATAAATACAGGTTGCCTTAATTCTTTTAATATATAAAATTATATTAAAACATACCATACTTTAAAAACAAGGAAAATAAGCTTTTTAGATGCAATATTTAGCGGCTGCAAATATGACAAAGTATTTCGATAAACCAGAGATTATCCATAAGCTTATAGAGATAATAGGGAATAACTTCAGCTATGAGGAGATCTTGGTCGTTGGCCGAAGGTTTGAAAATAATTATAAAATACGTACAGCAGAAAACCAATATGGGAGACTTCGCGTTCCTCCACATACAGCCTCAGAATATCTCCTAAACTTTATCAGGAAGAATGAAAAAATCTCTGGACTCATTCAG
>CP070841.1:2330966-2334594 GCA_020342115.1 Spirochaetota bacterium | reverse complement strand
CTTGCGAAAAGATCTCCATCATCTATAAAAATCCTACATTGTCTGTCATTGGGGGCATTGAAGGGAATTTCAATCTCCAGTCTTTTTTTTGTTCCAAAGAAAATCATTCTCTGGTAATTCACGGACTGAGTTCCACAGGTGAATATAGACTGGCCTGAAGGGAAATCGAGTATGACAGAGGACAATCGATCTATTTTCATTTCAGGATCTATATCCATCAGGGCAATGGCACGGATAGCCTCCTCCTCGAAGATAAAGCGTGAAGTGGTAATTGGATAACATCCTATATCGAGGGTAGCACCACCGCCAAAATCTGGAATATTCCTAATATTATCTGGTTCTGTCAGAAAATAGCTGAAATAGCCCTGAATCGATCTGACTTCTCCCAATTCACCGCTTTTTACAATTTCAAGGCTCTTTAGCCACTGAGGATGTGTCCTAACCATAAACGCTTCGCCGACTTTCACGTTATGTTTGTCGCGAAGTTTAATCAGCTGTTTTACATCGTTCGTAGAAAGTGCAAGCGGCATTTCAAAAAGTACATGTATTCAGTCTTCAATACAGGAATTGATCCAGGGCATATGGAGGTGATTGTGAATCGGGATATAAACTGCCTGGATATCTCCATCGTGTAGTAGTTCATCGTAAGCCCCATAAGCTTTAGGTATACCGAATTTTTTCGCTGTCTCTTGGGCCTTGTTTAAATCTCTTGAAGCTATTGCTGTAATTTCAGTAAACTTTCCCTTTAGCATTGCAGGGATTATTTTTTCCTGTGCGATCTTTGCGGTACTCAGGACTCCCCATTTGATTTTTCGTGCCATGACTCAGTCATCCTGAAGATTATTGCCAGTAAATAAATTGTCAATTCGTTAAAATAACAATGACATTACTTAAGAATGGTTGCTACATTAATTAAAACAGCATAGAGTACAATCTGACAGTAATAACTATAGCGTGATGCTTAAGGGACTCTCAATAGGAGGTATAGATGCAGAAAAAAACATTTGGTGTCGGGATTATTGGTGCTGGGTTTATGGGCAAGACCCATACCTATAACTATGTAAATATGCCCCTTTTCTACGATGAGCTTCCCTTCAAGATCAAGCTGGTTGGCATCTGTAATCGTACTTTGAGTAAGGCTGAACAGCTAAAGGATGATTTCGGGTATGAATTTGCCTCCGGTGATTATCTGTCACTTCTCGAAAGAAAGGATATTGATATCATCGATGTGTGTACGCCGAACATTGCCCATCACGAGCATATAACTGAGGCTCTCAAAGCCGGGAAGCATGTGTATGCAGACAAACCGCTCTGCGTTACAGATAAGGAGGCTGATGATATTGTCAAGGAAACAGTAAAAGCTGATGAGAGGGGGATCGTTCATCAGATTGCATTTCATTGCCGTTTCTACCCTGCAATTAAATGCATGAAGCGTTTTGTAGAAGATGGGCTTCTAGGGGAGCTCGTGAGCTTTAAAGCAGCTTATTATCACTCAAGCAATCTTGATCCAATGAAACCCAGGGGATGGAGGGTCAATATCGATGAATCAGGCGGAGGTGTGTTGTACGACATGGGTTCGCATGCACTTGATCTTATCTATCATTTTCTTGGTGAATATGAGAGTGTAAGTATGTACAGTAAGATACTGTTTCCCCAGAGGCCTGATGGAAAGGGAAATACTATTAAAGTTAAGACTGAGGATCACGTATTGGTCAGTGCAAGCATGAAGAACAGGGCTGTTGGAACTATCGAAGCCTCCAAGGTGATTGTTTCGAGCAACGATGATCTGCTTATCGAACTATACGGCACTCTTGGAGCAATAAGATTTAACATGATGCATCCAAACTATCTGTGGGTTTACGACTCGAGAGATCCTGAGAATGTACGGGGATTCAGGCGTGTCGATACGGTGAATAAAGACACAGATTCAAAGGGAATGTTTCCCAGTCCTCGAATGGGAATAGGCTGGCTCCGCGGTCATATTGCATCGCAGTATAATTTCATGAGGTGTGTATGGGAAAAAGATAAAGCTTCTCCATCATTCTATGATGGTGCATATATTCAGAAAGTAATGAACAGGTTGTACAGTGTGGCTAACACCGAGCAATGGGTTAAGGTGTAATTTTTTTCTTGATATTACTAAAAAAGATGAATAGTCTTTTAATACAAATAAGTAGGGGAGAAACAGATGTTAGGTGGAATCGGTTTTCAGGAGATTATAATCATAGTTATTGTCGGACTTCTTGTTTTTGGTGCAGCAAGGCTTCCGAAAATTGCAAAATCACTCGGACAAGGGATCAAGGAGTTTAAAAAATCGATTAAGGATACTGATGAGGACGAGGAGAACAGTATAAAATATGTGGACCAGGGTCAATACAGCCAACCTCAACAATTCGGGCAGTATCAAGGACCTGCCCCTGGTTATGGCCCGAACCAGCAGCCTGGACAATACTCACCCCAAGGCCAGGGTTATGCTCAAAATCAACCTACAGGGGGAGAAAGCGCACCTGGCCAGGGCAGAGGGTATGATTCTGCCCAGCAGTCTCCTCAGGGATATGGCCCGAACCAGCAGCAGAATCAGCAAGGCCAGGGTTACACTCAGAATCGGACTGTAGGGGGAGAAAGCGCTTCTGGTCAGGAACAGGGAAAGAAACAGGCAAAACCTAAAAAGAATAAGAAGAGTTAAAGAGAATTCTCTAAAAATCTGGATTACTAGATCTGAAGTTCAATATTATCTTCTAAATCCTTGAGAACTTCAGAAGCCTTCCCCTCAAGATAGATGTCGGTAATCCCATCTGAATAGTTCGACGGCTCGACATTGATTTCGACAAGCTTTGCGCCTGAACATTTTGCTTCTATGGGTATCTGTGACGCAGGGAAAATCTCTCCTGTTGTTCCTATAATGAGCATAAGGTCTGTTTTAGCGGTTTCACACCACACAGCTTGAAGAGCTTTTTGGGGTATCTCCTCTCCAAAGAAGACAAAGTCTGGTTTAAGCAGCCCGCCGCAGGAGCATCTCATTTGAGGTTTATTTATAAGGATCGGATCCACCTCATAATGTTTTTTACACTCCAGGCAGACAAGCTCTCTTGAGCTACCATGGTATTCTACAACATTTGTACTACCCGCCCTCCTGTGCAGATTGTCGATGTTCTGTGTGATTACAGCTTTTAAGAGACCGTGTTTCTCAAGCCTTGAAAGAACATTATGAGCCTCGTTGGGAGAAGCCTTTTCGAATCGTTCGTAAAATATCTTCTTCAATGTGGCCCAGCACTCTTCAGGATGGGAGATGAAGTATGAGATCTCAAAATGTTCAGGATCATATATACTCCACAGGCCCTGCTCACCCCTGAAGGGCGGTATGCCACTTTCAACAGATATACCAGCACCGGTAAATGCTATTAAATATTTTGCCGCAGAAATAAGTCGGGCTGCATCTCTTATAGCTTCTTCATATGTCTTCATAAGATAAAATCATAACATTATAAACAGTTTAATACCAGTTGTAAGAGTAGATCTTGGTAATTATTTACCGATGATTAATTAATTTGTTGTCTAATATTAAAAAAAGTATATTAAATATAGTAGTCTCAAGGAATAGATTTATGGCAAGAAGAGGGATTACTTG
>CP070841.1:2294503-2330866 GCA_020342115.1 Spirochaetota bacterium | reverse complement strand
TCACCAACCGCTTGTCCAACATAATCTGAATTGGGGCATTCCTTAATGAGCAACAGGAATTGATTCAATGCCTCATCTTTCTTGCCCTCCCAGATAAGGCGTCGTGCATTTTCAAGGAGTTTAATCGCCCTTGTATTGTCACTTCTTTTTAACTCACCTACAATGGAGAGCTTCATTGCTGAATAAAGTTTGCTGGTCAGATATTCTCTGTCATGGGGAGGAATATCTAACAGAAGGAGTTTTCTATAAAGATTGACCGCTTTCTCGTATTCGCCGATTTGCTCGAGTCTGGTGGCCATATTTATAAGACCTTTTACATCATTTCTAAACGTTATATCTGCATCGATATCATCAGTGATCTCGATATTCCGATAAAGAGCAGTATTCAGTGTGCTTAGTAATGGCCTTAAAAAGGGATCGGACTCGAGCTTTTCTGTCTGATCGAGTGCCTCTTCATAATCCTCTGTAAGGTAACTTAGCTTGAGATCAACTAGTGGATTTTCAATGGTTAGCTCTGTTTGTCTTCTTTCAAGCTCTTCCAATGTGGACAGGAGTTTTATAAGCAGAACCTGATCATCAAAACCTGCATCCATAACAGTCTTTAAAACAGCAGCAGCTCTCTCATACTCTCCCTGTTTAATAAAAATCACGGCTCGCTCAGCATAGAGTTTTTGTGTTTCGTTCAAATAAGGTAGATTACCTGTAACTTCTAACTCTTCCGAACCTTTTCGTTGAACCGCATCAATATAATGAGAGAGCTCAGAAATACTCTTTTCATGCAACTGCTTTTCATTGACCAGAATCGTCTTCTTACTCGTATAGCTCTTAAAAAAAAGCCGCTTCCTTTTGTTCAATTCACTGTTAAAGAGTTCATTGTATTTATTAATATGAGTCGCAGCTCGAAAATCTGTAACAAGCTCTCCGATATTGATAGATGATACGTTTGCCTCAAATACCTCCTGTTTCTCTTTCATGGACTCCAAAAAAGACTCCATGCTCGTTTCAAGCTCATCGAGCTCCCGTTGGGTCCTGGCTAATCTACTCTTTTCTTTTTCAAGGACAACCAGAGAATCATGTGCAATCTTTGATCTTGTCAGATGTGAGAGGTAGCTGGAAATGTATACCCTTTGCCGGTTGATATCATATTGTAACGAAGGAAATAACTTCTCTATCCCATGGTACCCGAGTCGAACTATACCATATCCGGCTAGAAACAGAATGCATAAAGATAGAAAAAGAAATAAATATGTTGCAACACCTTTTGGTTTTATCCGCATTTAATGACTTCCCAGTCTCATTCTCTTAATATATCGGAAACAACCTGCCCTACCATAAGCATTTGGACAATTCTATTAATCTCTTGCTAATAATTGATATTTTGATGTATAATAAAAAAAAACCGAGGAGGGTGTGAATGTCAGCAATAGAGAGTATAGCTGCAAGGGAGATACTCGATTCACGCGGCAACCCAACAGTGGAAGTAGATATTGTGCTTGAAACTGGAGCAACGGGCAGAGCTTGTGTGCCCTCAGGAGCATCCACAGGTGAGTACGAAGCTGTTGAACTTAGGGATGGTGATCGCAAACGCTACCTTGGAAAAGGTGTCACAAAAGCTTGTGAGAATATAAATGACGAGATAGCACCTGAGCTTTTGAGCTACGATGCATCACTTCAGGCCGATATTGACGGGATCATGCTTGAGCTCGACGGAACTCCAAACAAGGGAAAACTCGGTGCAAATGCAATCCTTGGTGTTTCTATGGCATGTGCCAAGGCATCGGCAGCAGAATTAGGGTTGCCACTATATAGATATATGGGCGGTGTAAATGCCAAGGAGCTTCCTGTACCCATGATGAACATTCTCAACGGCGGAAAACATGCCGATAACAATGTGGACATTCAGGAGTTTATGGTCGCTCCTGCAGGAGCATCCTGTTTCAGAGAAGCACTCAGAATGGGGGCAGAAGTTTTTCATGCTTTGAAGTCGATCCTTAAAGATATGGGGCTTAACACAGCAGTTGGTGATGAAGGAGGATATGCCCCGAACCTATCCTCAAACGAAGAGGCGCTTCAGGTCATCATGAAAGCGATCGAAAAAGCAGGATACAAGCCCGGAGATGAGATTCTGATCTGCCTTGACCCTGCAGCCTCTTCCTTCTTTGAAAATGGCAAGTATAATATGGAAGCTGAAAAAGATCCAATCAAGGATTCAGGAGCAATGGTGACCTTCTATGAAGATCTAATAAAAAGATATCCTATTATCTCCATAGAAGATGGACTTGCTGAGGATGATTGGGATGGATTCAAGCTTATGACAGAGCGCCTAGGCAACACAATTCAGATTGTTGGTGATGACCTTTTTGTTACCAACACTCAGCGCCTGAAAAAAGGCATTGAAGAGAAATCGGCCAATTCTATTCTCATCAAGTTAAATCAGATAGGAACAGTAACAGAGACAATAGATGCTATTGAAATGGCTAAACGGGCAGGTTTCACCGCTGTTGTATCCCACCGGAGCGGTGAAACCGAGGATTCCTTTATTGCAGACTTCGTGGTTGCCATGAACACCGGTCAGATAAAAACAGGTTCAGCCTCCCGCTCCGAGCGTATAGCAAAGTATAACCAGCTGTTGAGGATAGAGGAGGAGCTCGGCGACTCAGCGGTTTTCAAAGGAAAGGATGTATATTACTGTATCAAAAGCTCATAGCTAGTGCTGGCAGCCTACTGCTGGCAGCAAAATGATGACAGTCTGGGCCGTCATCATACAGCGGTCAACAGTTAGCAATCAGCTGATAGCTGATTGCTACACACCGATAGCTTCTTTTAAGGGATTGACAATCCACCGCAAACATCCAGGATTTGTCCTGTGATATATGAAGCTTCATCAGAACTTATAAATAACACTACACTTGCTATCTCTTCCGGCTTAGCAAAATGCTTTAAAGGTATTTTATTTACCCACGAATCAAGTATACCCTCAACATCCGTTTTCTCTAACTCAGCGACTTTACTAGCAAAATCTCTTAACATCTGAGTATCTATATTACCAGGTGATATAGAGTTTACCCTTATATTATGTTTTGCCAATTCCTTCGCCGTTGATTGAGTCATATTTATAATAGCCGCTTTTGTTGCAGCATAGGGAATATAAAATGGTCTTCCCCCTTCCCCGGCAATGGACGATATATTCACAATGCTCCCAGCCGTACCACTTTCAATCATTGTATGTGAAACATTCTGGAGAACAAAAAATAACAATATCAGGATCTCTCCTCATCTCCTGTTGTAGGCCTTCACGCACTGCATGTAGATATCTTAGCTCTCTCACGTAAGAACCTTTTCAAGCCGTATGATCTATTGATGCACTATTATAGTGGAAATCATATCTATAAGCAAGAATCTTCAAATATAGATGATTATTGGATAAATAGGAATAAGTGGCCGCTGACTGATACTATCAACATATCCTTGGAAGCTGCTCGCCTTTCGGCATGGTAACCACTCTCGAGGATCCATAGGGTGTATTTACCACAAGGCGAGGTTTATCCTTTGTAACACTCCCGATTACCGTACTTCTCTTACCTGCTGGAACAGATCGCATTACCTCTAGACAGTGCTTTGTCTGATTTTCAGGGACTATAACGACCATTTTCCCCTCATTTGCCATATAAAGCGGATCCATTCCGAGAACCTCACACAGGTTGGATACAGGCTCATCGACGGGTAATTTATCTTCATCAATGGTAATCCCATATCCGGAAGATTCTACGAGTTCAATAAGTATCGATGCAACTCCGCCTCTGGTAGGATCTCTTGCACACCGTACCTCGGGAACGGCTTCTGTGATTTTCGTTATCAGCCTTGCCAGGGGTGTGCAATCCGAAACCACTTCAACGCCAAGCGAAAACTTGTCTCTCACACTGATGATTGCAGCCTCATGATTCCCAATGGGACCATTGATCAGTACAGCATCTCCGGGTTCTATATTATCAGGAGAGAGAAAAACACCTTCAGGTAAAATTCCCACACCGGCAGTTGTTATATAGATACCATCCCCCCTTCCTCTTTCTACAACCTTTGTATCACCTGTTATCAGGGCTACTGGCACGGAGTCTGCCGTTTGTTTCATCGATTTGATAATCTTCTCGAGCTCTTTGAGAGAGAAGCCCTCCTCGAGTATAAAACCAACAGATAGCGCTGCAGGACGTGCTCCGGTTGTCACAAGATCATTCACGGTACCGCATACTGAAAGTTTCCCAATATCACCTCCAGGGAAGAACCTTGGAGTAACCACATAGCTATCGGTGGTCATCACCACCCTTGGATTATTACCAGGGATACCGGGGATACGGGCAGCATCTTCCAGCCTCGAAAGCTCAGGATTATCGAATACCGGTGATATAAGCTCTTGTATGAGGCTCCTTGCAGCCCTTCCACCACCTCCATGGGCCATGAGAACTTTGTTCTCTTTTACGAAGTCCTCAAGAACATAGTTCTTTTGAACTGGGTTCTCATGAACCTTGTTTTCGGGTGATTGTCTCGTACGAGATCCATCATCATGTGTTTTATCCTCTTTCATTCATCTCCCCATACTTGTAGTATGCTGCGCAAGAACCCTCTGAGCTCACCATACATGGTCCGACAGGGGATTCAGGAGTGCATCGTTTACCGAAGAGTTTGCATTGAGGAGGAAAGATCAACCCCGTCATAACATCTCCACATCTGCATCCCGGAGGATCTGGTACTTGCAAAAGCTCTATACCAAACCGCTTGAATGCGTCCAGGTCAGCATATTCATCACGCAATTCAAGTCCAGACTCAGGGATCACGCCAATTGCTCTCCATTCTGCTTCAACAATCTGAAACACCTCGTTCATGATTCTCTGAGCCTCAGGATTGCCAGCCCCGGTTACTACTCTGGAGTAGGAGTTTCCAACACCTCCGGTTCCATCGACAAC
Source organism: Spirochaetota bacterium (assembly GCA_020342115.1). GTDB lineage: Bacteria > Spirochaetota > B62-G9 > B62-G9 > DRHN01. The sequence goes on along the minus strand of CP070841.1, from coordinate 2,325,908 downwards.
CCGTGCAATGATATCATGAATCGCAAGAAGTATATCGACTGGCTCGAATCCAGCAACGACACAAGGTACATTGTACCTTTCGGCAATAGGTCTGTACGCCTCCCATCCTATAATCACGCTTACATGACCGGGGCACAGGAAACCATCTATATGCACTTCACCGGATCGCATGAGTGCATCCAGTGCAGGGACAACAAGACGGTTGGCCACAATGAAGTACACATTCTTGAGCCCTCTCTTTCTTGTTTCAAGAATCGAGAGTGCTATACCGGGAGTTGTTGTTTCGAAACCAACAGAAATGAAGACAAAGTTGTTGTTCGGCTCACCGGCTGCCATCTCAAGCATATCGTACACAGAATATAGTACCCTTACATCGGCTCCCCCTGCTCTCATGTGCTCGAAGTTTGTATCGGTGCCCGGAACACTCATCATATCGCCGAAGGTCACTATAACTGTGTTCGGTTCGCTTGAGATTTTTATGGCCGCATCTATGACTGCTGCTGGGGTAACACACACAGGACAGCCCGGTCCAGAAAGGAGCATGAGCCCTGCCGGCATCAATCTTCTAAGCCCGAACTTGGCGATCGCCATTGTGTGTGTCCCGCACACTTCCATAAATTTCAATTCCCCGCCAGGGTATATATTCTCGATCTTTTCTATGAGGTTTTTTACCCTCTCAGTGTCTCTGAATCCTTTGAGATCACTCACCCTTCTTCCCCCTGGGCCTGAAAAAATTCCTCTAAAAGAGAGATCGTTGTCTTAGCCTCATGCTCATCTATCACCTGTATTGCAAACCCTGCATGAAGCAGCACCCAATCTCCCGGTTTCGTTTCCGGAACCAACTGGAGCCCGACAGTTCTTCGCACTCCGCCAAGTTCTACAACTCCTGTCTCACCTTCCTTTGTAATCAACTGCCCTGGTACTGCAAGACACACTGTACACAACCTCCCTATTATTGGTGTAATTTGTTAAACAGACAAATAACTTGATACCATATAAGCTTTCATGAAATAACAAACTGAATAACTAATTAGTAGTTGGTGACATGAGTACCAACTACCTAATTGGTCATTATAAATGACCAATTTAGAGCCGGCCATGATATTGTTATCGATATTTGATATTAGTAACCGGCGATTAAATATTTGTTTCTTATGTACTATCCATAGATAATAGTTCATTTGTTATCAACGGTTAATTGTTTTTATCCCTTCTTTCAGCCTATTTAGTGCAACCAACCCCTGGCCAAGAGAAATACAGCCATCATTAGGCGGCAGGAGAGTGTTTATCTTAGTGGAGAATCCTCTCTCCATGAGTTTATGAAATAGTCCTTTAAACACAATTCTGTTCTGGAACACACCTCCAGAGAGAGAAACTGCACCGATGCCTGTGTTATTCCTTATTCTTTCACAGAGCTCAACAGCTGAAGTGATGATTGTCATATGAAAACGTCCTGCAATAATCCCATTTTGAATACCTTGAATTTTATCATTAACGATCTCTCGAATCATCTGATCAAAATGAATCCTATTATCCTTATCAATGCTGTATTGGTAAGGAGCGAGCGAGGAATCAAAATCTCCTGCTTCTCTTTCAAGCAATATCGCACCCTGTGCATCATATGTCGGAGTCGAGCAAAGCCCTATTAAAGCTGATACTGCATCGAACAATCTGCCGCATGAAGAGGTAAGTGGAGAGTTAATATGTTTTTCCAAAATCTTTTCAAAAATAGTAAGCCTTTCGGCTTCCTTGTTGTCAATAAAAGGAAAATCAGGTATATGAGCTGAATCCCCGTATGCCATAAGAAGGTATGAAATTGCCATTCTATCTATCTCGATAATGCTGCGCTCTCCACCGGGCATAGGCACATAAGCATAATGCCCTACACGCTCATACTCTTTCCCATCAGCAACAAGAAACTCACCTCCCCATATATTTCCATCTTCTCCATAACCAGTACCGTCAAAGGCGATGCCAATAACCGGACCTTCAATCCCATACTCTGCGAGTACTGATGCTATGTGCGCATAATGGTGTTGAATCCGGTAGATTGTTACTCCCCACCTTTTAGCAAGTTCTTCCGCATATATAGTACTGTGGTAATCCGGATGTAGATCGCAGGCAACGACCTCTGGATTAATTCGAAAAATATCTATAAAATCATCTATTCCTCTTGTATAGGCATCAATACTTGGCTCATTTACAAGATCACCTATATAATGACTGACATATGCTTTTTGGTCCCTGAATACACAGAAAGTGTTTTTCTCCGAGGCTCCGGCTGAGAAGACATTGTGATTTGAGATACCAATGGCTATACCCCTCGGTACATAACCGCGCGATCTACGTACAGGAATTATCGTATTCTCAACCACTCTTATAACAGAATCATCACATGGTCGTTCTATTTCCCGATCATGCACCAGAAATGCATCTGCTATATTATGCAGGCCTTCACTCGCATCTTTATCTCTGAAGAAAAGTGGTTCTTCAGAAAAATTTGCGCTTGTCATTACAAGAATCCCGCCTCTCTCTTGATGAGTAATTTCTTCGAGAATAATATGATGAAGAGGAGTATAGGGAAGCATTAGACCTAAGAAATTGGTATCAGGGGCAACCATTGGTGAGATCGATTGTTGAAGGACCCTTTTTGGCACAAGAACAATCGGCCTTTCAGGTGAAAGAAGAAGCTCCCCCTCTATTTCGTTTACATAGCAGTACTTCTTTGCTATCTCTAGATTTTTCACCATCAGTGCAAATGGCTTCCCCGGCCTTCGCTTCCGCTTTCTCAGCTTAAGGACAGCTTCATGGTTTGTCGGGTCACATGCAAGATGGTATCCGCCAATACCCTTTATCGCCACAATTTTTCCACTATTCAGCAGCTCGATGCATCCGGCAATAGGATCCCCAGATATCTCACTACCACCTCGAGAATACAGATTGACATGTGGCCCGCAGAGTCCGCATGCGTTTGGCTGTGCATGGTATCGACGATCATCCGGACTATCATATTCTCGCTGACACTGCTCGCACATGATGAATCCACTCATTGTTGTGTTCTTTCTGTCATATGGTATCGCTTTGGTAATAGTGAATCTAGGGCCGCAATTAGTACAATTAGTAAATGGATAATGATACCTCCTATCACTTTTATCGAATATATCTTGAAGACAGTCATTACATGTTGCTATATCAGGAGCGATCGGAGAAAATCCCGTTCCATCCTCACTATCAATTATAACAAAGCTCTTAAAATTTAAGGGTTCGTGAAAGTCTATTGAACTGTCTGTAATCTCAGCAAGCTCGGGAGGATTATTAATTATATTGTGGTAAAAATTATTAATGCTGCTTCGTTTTCCCTCAACCTCTATGAAAACACCAATATCGGTGTTTTTTACATGCCCTTTGAGGCCGTACCTCTTTGCGATTCTGTATACAGTCGGTCGAAAGCCGACCCCCTGAACAATGCCTGAAAAATGAATAGTAGCGCCAACTACCGTATCATCATTCATTTGATAAAACTTTCTAACGGGATTTCTTGACATGCTTTAATAGCCACTGGAGGGTAGAATCAAACCCAGTACCTTCTATAGCAGAAACAGGGAGTACACTCGCATTACGATTTACTTTCCGCATTCCCTTCATAAATGATTCCATTTGAAAGTTCGTATTTCCCAGAAGGTCCATTTTGTTCACTAAAACAAGATCGGCTGTCTTAAACATTGAAGGATATTTCTCAGGTTTATCATCTCCCTCAGTGATGCTAGAGACAATGATCCTGCCGGATTCACCAAGCGAGAAACTAGAAGGACAGACGAGGTTGCCGACATTTTCGATAAATAGAATGGATATTGCATCAATCTCGATCTCTTCCAGAGCTGAGCGTATCATTGCAGCATCAAGATGGCATGCACCACCCGTGTTGATCTGAGTTGACTGCACTCCTGTACGCGCAATTCTTACTGCATCATTTGAAGTTGCTAGATCTCCCTCAATCACAGCAGCACGTAGTGTTTCCGGAAGCATGGGAATAAGTCTTTCAAGAATAGCGGTTTTTCCCGATCCAGGTGAACCCATGAGGTTCCATGCAGTGATGTTTTTCTCAAATAGGAGTTTCTTTATGTCCTCTGCAAGCAGATCGTTTGCCTTGAGTATGTCTGACATTACACTAATTTTCATTCGCATATCCTCTTTATTTGTGTTACTGGTTTTCGTTTACTGACTCGATTTAATCGCCTTCGAAAGAAATGATCTCTAGCTCATCACCTCCGCTGAAGTTCATATCAGAAGAACTGCACGTGGGACATTTCTCAACCACGCTGGCTGTATAGTTGCCGCAATTAATACACTGAAATTTTGGAGTTACCATCTCTATATTAATATATGCTCCTTCGGTAATCTTACCTTTTGAAAGCACTTCAAAGGCAAACTCCAAAGAATCGGGAAATACTCCAGAGAGTTCCCCAATCCGAAGATTAATTTGATCAACCTTTTTAATTCCCTCCTGATGTGCCCTGCTTTCAATTAAATGGAGGAGTTCCTCTGCTATCGAGAGCTCATGCATCGATATGATTCTTAGCTATTATGTCAATGATTTACAGATATTTGTTACCGCATTAATTTAATACGATGAAAAAAACGGGTCAAGTAAACAGTCGAATGGCTAACCTTCATCGATGTCTATTGTTAGGAATGAGGGAAGGGCCATCATTACACCCTTCTGGCCGCCAATTCTGTTTGTGAAATCTCGCAAAATTTTCTCGGTACCCTTTACAACAATAACTTCGAGGCAATAATCGTGTGTAATATGAACGTGGTTTGTAAATTGAATATACCGCTGAAAATCGTGCTGCAAGTCTGTGAGCTTTTCAGAAAGTCCCCTTATATGATGATTATAAACAATGGTTACTGTTCCCATCACTTTATGTGTCTTGAACCCTTTTTCCCTGGAGAGCTTTTCACGTATGAGATCACGTATTGCTTCACTTCTATTATGGAAACCTCGTTTGATAATAAAATGGTCAAAGGACTCGAGAAGATCCTTTTCCATAGAAACACCGAACCTCATCAGCATAAAACTCTCCTTCTCAACCTATACTATTTCTCTGCTTCGCCGGCGGGTGGATTATAAACAGGCAGCTATTGTTTTTTATCCCTTTAGATGAAGAAAACGTACAATATTTTCCTTTGGAGCGACTCCAATTAATCTGTCAATCTCCCTTCCATCTCTGAAGAGGACGAGCGTTGGAATACCCTGTATACTGTACTGTGCGGACAGTTTCTGATTGTCGTCAGAATTTATCTTTACGATCTTGATCTTCCCTCGATATTCACGAGCAATCTCCTCTAGAATGGGAGCTACCATTCTACATGGCCCACACCACGGTGCCCAGAAATCAACTGCTGTTGGAATCGTCTCCTCAAGCACCTCTTTTGAGAAGTCATTCTCACTTACACTGATTGCTTTATCCGGTATTAAAAGTTGGTGCTGACATCTCCCACATCTTGGAAGAGATCGAAGCTTATCAAGCATCACACGATTCTTTGCGCCACAGCTCCTGCATTTAACCACAAGCTCATCATTCATTCTTCATACACTCTCTTCATCTATAATGTATAAAAATCATCTAAGAATGAAAAGTTTTATTAAAAGAGTCTTCAACTTAATAGAATATTGACAGTCCAATGAGGTTTGTATATACTTTGGGAAAAACAACGGTCTATCTTAATGTTAAAAACGTTTGCAAGGCTCATTATCAGGCTGAGAATCCCCATTATAATCTTGGTTCTCGCCATCACCCTCATGTTTGCCTTTTTCTCGAAGAATGTGAGAATCTCATCAAACCTCATCGATCTTGCACCGGAAGATAATGAGGAATTTCTCGCCCTGCAAAGAACTCTGCAAAGGTTTGGGTCTTCAACTTTTGTCATGATCAGTGTGCAATCCGACGATGCCTATTCACTCTCTACCCTCACGAAGATTAAAAATATTTCAGAACAGATCCAGCGCCTTCCCGAAGTCGATGAGGTTATAGATCCGCTCAACGCAACTGTTTTCAAATACCTTTTTGGAATGATTGTTATAAAGGAGAGTTTTCCAGGAAACGAGATTCCGGAATCCAGGGAAAAGATAGAACAACACAAACAGGAGATGCTTTCAGAACCAATACTTAAAAATGTCGTTGTCTCTGAAAATGGTGAATCCCTTGCCATATATATCCGCCTGAGTGATGACTACAACACACAGGACATAAAGAAAAGACTGTTTGATATAGTGGAACCGTACAGGGGTCCTGAGGAGTTTTATATTCATGGCAGGCCGATAATAGAGAGCTGGGTGTCTGAGTATGTAAGCAGGGATGCAATAAGACTCGCTGTTCCCATTGTCCTTCTTGTAATCATTGTGCTATTCATCAACTTCCGATCTATTCGAGGAATAGTACTCCCACTGGCAATAATGATCGGAAGTATAATCTGGACCCTGGGGCTCATGGGGATATTTGGGAAACAGATCACCATAGTGGGTGTAATGCTTCCTACACTCATCCTGGTCATATCTTCCTCCTATAGCATACATTTTCTCAACCAGTACTACAAAGATGTAAAAAGTGATCTGCAACGCAAGGAGGACGTAGAAAGATCAATTAACAATATCGGGAAAACCATAATACTTGCGGCTCTCACCACTATAGCAGGATTTGCTGCCCTCACCATAAACAAGATTAAGCCGATGTTCGAGCTAGGCATCTTTGTCCTCATTGGTGTATTCTTTTCTATGTGTCTGAGCCTCACCTTTCTCCCCAGCATTCTCAGCATCTTAAGAAAACCAAGGAAAGAGTTCCATGCATGGAGAAGGGGAAGCAAAATCAACGTAATGTTTACCAAGCTGGGCCACTTCATACTAGGTAAATGGAGAATAATCCTCCTTCTGGCCCTCTGTGTTGGGATATGGTCTTTAGTTGGAATAAGAAACATTGTTGTTGATACAAGCTGGAAGCGGTTCTTTAAGAAGAATTCACCGATTCTCGTAAATGAAAGATATATACGTTCCAACTTCGGCGGTGTTTCAACAATAAATATAAATTTTGAGACACTAGATGATTCTGAGTTGAACTTTAAAAGCCTCAGCACCTTGAGGTATGTGGATCAGGTTGAGCAGTGGATACGAGACCGTAACCTCTTTGGAGCCACTACCTCTTTTGTTGGATATATAAAGAGGGCAAATCAACTCATAAACAACAACAATCCTGATTATTATAAGCTGCCCGACAATGATGCAGAACTGTTGAAGATACTTCTCATGTTCAAGATGACAGAGCTCACAAAAAGCTTAAGTAATGTGATAACTCAGGATTTTAAAAACGCGAGCATAGTCGTAAGAGAGACGAGAGTCAATGCAAAAGATCCCACAGTAGTAGAGCTCAGAGAGTTCAAGAGGGAGTTCAAGGAATACATCAATAATAATCCATTTAATGGGATCACTGTTAATTCTTCGGGAGTTGATCTTATCTATGTTTCACTTGTAGACTATACTGTTCGATCCCAATTAATGAGTATTGCAATAAGTATTCTCATCGTGTTTATTATAATATCAATTACTTTCAAGTCTTTTGTACATGGACTTTTTGGGTTAATACCCATCATATTCGGTCTGCTTCTTAACTTCGGGGCAATGAGCTATTTCCGTATTCCTCTCGATTTCATTACTGCAATGATCGCAAGTATTGCAGTTGGACTTGGTGTGGACAACAGCATCCATTACTTAATACGATTCGCAAGGACAAGGCATAGCCTTCCTCTTACTGAGAGAATAAGGGGAGCACTCATCAACTCGGGTATCCCTATCTTTTTTACCTCGTTCACCCTTATAGCGGGATTTTGCGTTTTGCTCTTTTCGAGCTTCAAGCCCATACTCTACTTTGGTCTTCTCATTTCTGTTACAATGATCGGCTGCTTTATAGGTGTGATATTTGTTTTACCGGCATCTCTCCACTTCTTCAAACCAAAGAAAATTATTGAAGGAAGGATCGAGTAACTCGGCTTATTTTGAGTTTTGTGATACAATCCTCAGGTGGGTCTGAATCTCCTCATTTTCATGTGCCATCTTGCTGGCCTTTTTTAAATAACTTTTTGCCTGGGACAGCTTCCCGAGTTTATAGTATACCCAGCCAAGGCTGTCCAGATAGGCAGGATTCTCTTTATCGATCGCTACTGCCTTCTTACATTCTGCAAGAGCTTCTTCAAGATTTATACCCGCCTCTGCATAGATATAACCTAGAGAGTTTCGTGCATTTGCATTCTTTGGATCGATATCTATTGCCCGATAAAGATTCATACATGCTTCCTTGAAGTTACCCCTGCGATCCATGATATATCCAATGGCAGCAAAGACCTGTGCACTTTCAAATCCAGCATCAACTATTTCCCTGAAAAGCTCTAGTGCTCTGTCTAAATCATCTAATATCGTATAAATATACCCCATTACCATTTGTGTATGGATCTTGTTTATGTATGATATATCCAAGTTAAGCATCTGCTCAAAATTAAAAAGGGCACTCTCATACTTACCGATACGTGTATAGGTTATCCCGAGCAGATAGAGTGTGTCTGAATTTTTCTTATCCATTTCATAAGCTGTAAGGAAATTAATTAAGGCCTTCTCAAAACTTTGCTCCTTAAGATGTTTCTCCCCCTCAGTTAACAACTGCTCTACCTTTTCGGCTTCTTCCATTCCAACTGCCTCCTTTATGTCAGAGTATGAAAGCCCCGATTTCGCAGCTCAGTAATATAGTGATGTGCAGTGACATCCCAGTGTAAAGGAGTAATGGAAACTTTCTGTTCATGAACAGCCTTTACATCGGTATCCTTTTCCAGTATGTCTCCCGAGAGCTCCCCTTCTATACTGTAATACTTTTTCTCATCTGGACCCTCTCGTTCTACCAGGACATCGTTGTAGTCTCTGCTACCAAGTTTTGTGATCTCAATACCCTTTACATCGTCAACAGGAATATTAGGGACATTAATATTTAATATCACTTTATTGGCAATACCTCCATCTATGAGCTTTTTTACAATCTTCCCTGTATAGTATACAGCTGTTTCATAATGAATATCACCATCGGAATTATCTATGGATACTGCTACTGCAGGTATTCCATGTGCTACGGCCTGAAATGCAGCCGAAACTGTCCCTGAGTAGAACACGTCAGATCCAAGATTTAAACCGTTGTTAATTCCTGTAATCACAAGATCCACGGGTTTTGGTATCAATCCGAGAAAGGCCATATGTATTGCATCAACTGGTGTACCATCAATAGCATATACACTTTCGATTTCTATTTCCTGTAACTGTATTGGGTTATGTAAAGATATAGAGTGGCCTGCGGCACTTCTTTCCCGATCAGGTGCAACAATAAATACCTTATAATCTTTCTCAAAAAATCTTTTAAGTTCCCATATGCCCTTGCTCTTTATTCCGTCATCGTTTGAAATTAGAATAGTTCGCATAATAAGGGTACCACATTAGCTACAGATATCAACAAACCCTCAGAATCAGTTCTTTGTTCATTACACAATATTTTATTCTGTTTAGGAATCACCAAAGAACCGGTTATAGTATATAAAGTAATAACTTTATCATGACTTGTATTATAGAACTTTATTTTTCTTTGTGAGTAAATCAACCAGTAACAAGGAACTAATTATAAAAACACCCCTGCCTCCGACAGGGGTATAGCGCTATAACAGAGGATAACCATAGCTTGGCTATGAAACACTACTCTCCTATAGAAGTTCCAAGAGTTGTATTTGGAGGAACAATATCCACATTGAACATGATCTCTGTAGGTTCTGACTCATTTCCAAGATTATCACTCGCTTTTGCTTTCACCGAGTGAAAACCCGGCTCCTGGACCTTAAATGAGCTGGAGTAGAGCATCCAGTCACTCCCATCTAGGGATATAAAGATATTGCGGGTTCCCGAGATTTCATCTGATGCGACAACAGTATATTCATTATCCCTGTTTGTGTAGTTATCATTATCCATTTTTGTAAAGGGATTTTTATTCAGAATATTTACTTCAGGAGGAGTATTATCCACATATCCAGTAACTGTGAATTCAGTAGAACGGTTTCCTACATTATCAACCGCGTATGTCTTTGCTGTATGAAAGCCCTCCTCACTAATAACTACAGGCTTTTCATATGCCATATAATCACGATCATCTATCTTCACCCACACAGAATCAACACCTGAAAGATTATCCTCTGCCCAGATTACAATGATACTCTCACGAGTTAAATAGAACTTCCCACCTTTCTTATAGACAGGACCATCAACAGAAACGAGCCCGTCTGGGGGAGTTCCATCAACAATTACAGAGTAGATTCGCTCGTTTGAAATGTTTCCAGTACTATCCAGTGCACGGTATACAATTATGTGCCTTCCCTCTGTCGAAAACGTGAGAGGCTCCTCATACTCCCTTAGAGGTGATCCATCGATACTGTACTGAATCGTCTCCAATAATGACTCTGAATCCCATGCTTCAAGTACGAAACTCGCCGATAGCGGAACATAATCTATTACACCATCGTTGTATATCCGCTTCTCTTGACCTGTCAATATGGGTGCAGCAGCGAGTATAAATAAAGTTATTATAACGGCCCACCACCCTTTCTTCATTCGTGTCCCCCTCATTGATATTATTAAATCTTGTTTTTATACTAGTTTACATTTTTATAAATGATTGTCAATAAAAATTAGATAAGGCAAATGTCGTTTTATAAATCAAATTATTGCTAAGGAGTAAGAAAACCAGTAAAAGCACATTGCTGGATATTCGTTTGTATGTTATAAATCCCTTGCCGCGATGTACTGTATTTAGTAATATCTTTTTGACTTTGGATTACGGAATATACAATGGGAATGACAATTACTGAAAAGATTCTTGCACACCATGCAGGAATGGATGAAGTAAAACCTGGGCAGCTTCTCCAGGCACGTTGCGACATGACTCTTGCAAACGATATTACAGCTCCAATTGCCATAAACGAGTTTCGTAAAATCGGTGTGGACAGGGTGTGGGACAATGCAAAGATTGCTCTTGTACCAGATCATTTTACACCAAACAAGGACATCCGTTCTGCAGAGCAGGTGAAACAGATGCGTGAGTTCGCAAGAGATTTCGGAATAGTCAACTACTTTGAAATCGGAGAAATGGGAATAGAACATGCACTACTTCCAGAAAAAGGGCTTGTTCTTCCAGGTGACCTCGTCATCGGTGCTGACTCCCATACCTGTACGTATGGGGCTCTCGGAGCCTTTTCTACAGGAGTGGGAAGTACTGATCTTGCCTGTGCCATGGCGACCGGAGAAGCCTGGTTTAAGGTTCCTGAATCAATACGATTCGATCTTAAAGGAAAACCAGAGAAATGGACTACAGGAAAGGATATTATACTCAAGATTATAGGTGATATCGGAGTCGATGGAGCACGGTATATGGCAATGGAGTTTTCAGGGGATGGGGTGTCAAATATAATAATGGACGAGAGATTCACCATAGCTAATATGGCTATCGAAGCCGGTGCCAAGAACGGCATTTTTCCTGTTGACGAGAAGACTTTATCGTATGTGAAACAGAGTATGAAGTCCGGCAGAAGAAAGGACAGTTACAAGATCTATGAAAGTGATCCTGATGCACAATATATAAAAGTACATGAGTACACACTGGATGATATCGAACCTCAGGTCGCTTTTCCTCACCTCCCTGAAAATACAAAAGGTATAAGTGAAGTCGGCACCATCCTCATTGATCAGTCTGTAATAGGGTCCTGTACAAACGGCCGTATTGCAGACCTTAGGCTCGCTGCAGAGGTACTTCGCGGTAACAGGATAAAAAGCGGTGTCAGGCTTATAATATTGCCAGCAACTCAAGCCATTTATCTTGAGGCATTAAAAGAGGGATTAATAGAGACCTTTATCCATGCAGGAGGGGTTGTTTCAACACCTACGTGTGGACCGTGTCTCGGAGGTCATATGGGAGTTCTTGCTAAGGGAGAGAGGGCGGTCGCTACCACAAACCGTAATTTTGTTGGAAGAATGGGCCACAAAGAGAGCGAAATATATCTCGCATCTCCTGCTGTGGCAGCCGCATCTGCCGTTTTGGGAAAAATTGCTTCCCCCAAGGAAATCGTAAGCTCGTAGACATACAGAGGAAGGATATATTTCATGAGCAAAGAAAAAAAACTCTCATTTGAAGGACGTGCTCACAGATATGGAGACAATATCGATACTGATGCGATCATCCCCGCTCGATACCTGAATACAACCGATGAGCTTGAGCTAGCTTCTCACTGTATGGAGGATCTTGAGAAGGATTTCTCAAAAAAGGTTAACAAAGGAGATATAATAATTGCCGGTGAAAATTTTGGATGTGGGTCGTCGAGGGAGCATGCTCCTATTGCTATAAAAGCATCCGGAATTTCCTGTGTTATTGCAGCGTCTTTTGCACGTATATTCTATAGAAATGCAATTAACATAGGTCTTGCTATCCTGGAATGCAGAGAGGCGTCAAAAAACATTGCAACCGGTGAGCTCGTAAAAATTGATCTCGCTACAGGAACAATTGAAAATCTCTCAACCGGTACTGCTTACAGCGCCGAACCCTTCCCGCCGTTCATGCAGGAAATTATCAATGCCGGGGGATTAATAAATAGTGTAAAAAAGAAAATGGAGGAACAAAAGTGACGTACCGAGTAGCAGTAATTCCGGGTGATGGCACCGGGTTTGAGGTCATTCAGGAAGGTCTCAAGGCACTGGAAAAGATAAGTTCCGTATTCAATATAACATTCGATTTCAAGGAGTTTGATTACGGTGGTGAGCGGTACCTCAAGACTGGGAAAACCCTTACAGATGAGGACATAGAGGAGCTTAAATCCTTCCACACCATATATCTTGGGGCTGTAGGACACCCGAAAGTACGCCCTGGTATACTTGAAAAGGGAATCCTGCTTAAGCTTCGATTTTCGCTCGACCAGTATATAAACCTCAGACCTGTGAAACTCTATCCTAATGTACAGACTCCCCTTGCAAATAAGGGACCGAATGATATCGATTTTGTTGTGGTAAGGGAGAACACTGAAGGACTCTACTGCGGCTCTGGCGGCTTTTTTAAAAAGGGAACTGCTGATGAGGTTGCGATTCAGGAGATGATCAATACGAGAAGAGGAGTTGAGCGCTGCATCAGGTATGCATTTGAATATTCCAGGAAGCGTAACAAGAAGAAAAAGGTAACTCTCTGCGCAAAGACAAATGTTCTCACCTATGCCCATGATCTATGGGATCGAGTCTTCAGGGAAGTTGCCAGTGAATACACAGACATAGAGGCTGATTATGCCCATGTTGATGCTACCACAATGTGGATGGTAAAAAATCCGGAGTGGTTTGATGTGATTGTGACAACGAACATGTTCGGCGATATAATCACAGATCTCGGTGCAATGATCCAGGGAGGGATGGGAGTAGCTGCAGGCGGAAACATAAACCCGGATGGTGTCTCGATGTTCGAACCGATCGGGGGATCTGCTCCAAAATACGAAGGCAAGAATCAGATTAACCCCATAGCTGCTATATCCGCAGCCCAGCTCATGCTCGAGTTCCTTGAAGAGTCTGAAGCATCCCTTGCTCTTGAAAATGCAATCATAAATGTCATTGGCCTCTTGAAGAGCATGGAAGCAGGCAAGATGGGATACACCACTCAGGAGGTTGGTGACCTTGTTGCCCAGAGTATTAAACCAATAGATTGAAGGGAGGAGGTTCAATATGAAGAAGCTACTCGAAGATCTTTTCCATGCGGGAATTGGTCTCACTGTCGTAACCAAAGAGCATCTGGAAAAGATATTCAATGAGCTCAAAGAGAAAGGAGAGGTTCAGGAACAGGAGAAGGAGCTCTTTTTATCGAAATTTATAGAGAAGCTAGAAGAGACAGGCCACACCGTAAGCGAGAAGATAAAAAAGATGGTGAACCCAAATAGTGAGAGAATCGATGAACTAAACGAAAAGATTGATTCTCTCATTAAGGAGATTGATAAACTTAAAAAACAAACTAAGGAGAAATAAAGCCTTTTAATCAACTCTCTCCTGCATCACCATTTCTCTTGATATTCCAAGGCTTTTGAACTTCGACCTCTGATAGATAAGTGCAAAGAGCATCCAGATATTTGTTCCTACCAATACCATAGGAAAAATAAAGGAAAGCCTGTTTGCGATACCGAATACAATAAAAATTGTGATGTGTATGGTATCTCCTATCCATGACCATACTTTTACAGAACCACGCATCTCTCTGTAGAATAGCTCCCTTGTCGAATAGTCGATCTGTTCGGGATTTGATACTATTTCATCAAACCTATTCATATTGGGCTTATAACCAATGGAAACAACAGCGCTCTCAAGCCTGTAAAAAAGGTAGTAGAGCTTGGTGATAAATAACTTGAAACCTGAGCTGTCTTTGCTCCTTTTTCCTTTTATAACATCCTCTTTGAGTTTATGTAGAGCATCAAGCTTGTCTGAGTACATCGGCTTTGCAACGCTAATAAAAACATTTTTAAAATGATCGAAGAGCATGATATGCAGGTAGAATGTAATATGTACAGCTAAGGCAAGAAAAAAATGATAGAACGCACCTGTTCTTATGAACAGTGCATAAGCAGTTCCATAGAATACTGAAAAGTGGACAGCAATATCACATAGACCATCGATCGTCTTTCCAATTTGGGAGCTCTTATTGAGCATCCGTGCGAGCTGACCATCTGCACAGTCGAGGATGACCCAGCCTTCCAGAAGAAGAGCCCCGACTAATATTTCAGGATATTTACCCCGTGAAAAAAACACTCCGGATGAAATGCCGAAGATCATGGATATTAAGGTTACTATATTGGGGTTGGCTCCAAGCTTCTGAAAGAATTTTGCAGCAATGAAACCAAGAGGCCTGTTGAAAATCTGGTTAATGACCTCTTCGGTTTCAGGTGGTTTTAGTGAGTTTCTGTACTCCTCTATAATCCTCCTCACAAAATCAGAAGATCTCTTCTGCATGCTCAGACCATCACCCCCACTCCCTGAATACTTTTTCTTTTACCCTTCTCTTTGTGTTTGTATTTTAAAATACTAATTATCATGCAATAATTAAAGAAGATACTATGAAAAAGAAAAAATAAAAATGAGCCGTTACTTATTTTTTGAGATAACCGAATCCGATCAGAGATCCACTGTTAAATACACAAAAAAAACTGTACAGAAAAGCTTTCTTCCACTCATAAACAACATAGTGAAACAGTATGAGAAATCTGAAACCAAACCATATATCCTTGCAGTGGCAGGGCCACCCGGTTGTGGCAAGAGCGCAATCTCATCTCTATTCGAATTCCTGCTTGAGGAGCAGGGCATCGACACTTATGTGCTCCCACTGGATGGGTTTCATTTTAAAAATGACGAGCTTAAAAAAATGAAAGCCATTCATCAGGACAGTCCGATTACACTATACGAGAGAAAAGGCTCAAAGGAAACTTACCGGGTTTCACACCTCATTGATCTCATGAAAAAGCTATATCAAGGAGAAAATCTCTCCTGGCCGTTATACTCGCGGAGCACTCATAATCCTGTTGAGAAAGGGATGTTTATCAATAACAATAATGCAATATACATGGTTGAAGGGAATTACCTGTTGCTCGATTCCAGACCCTGGAGTGATCTTAGAAAATATTTTAATAAAAAGATATTTATCTCTTCTAAAAAGAGGTTCTTGAAAAAGAGAATTATACAAAGAAAACAAAAAGGTGGTTTTTCAAGGGCATATGCAAAGATGCACTATAGAGATTGCGATTCTAAAAATATAGATGAGGTACTAGGATTTTCTTCTGGATATAACTTTTTGCTTACTCAGAGAGGAGCATACAGGTATACTCTCAGTGGTCTATGAAATCCTACCAAGCACTGTATCATCGAGTGTCAGAGCTCCCTCCCTTATTACTCTCCATTTATGCTCGGAAATATCGATGATTGTAGAGGGTTTTTTCTTTTTTAATGATTCTTTTTTACATACTATGACATCAACCCTGCCGTAAAAAATTTCTATCAGCTGGTCACTTTCGAAAATATCGGCTTCTCCACTTGGATTTGCCGACGGTGCAACGATAACACCGTAGTTGACCCTTTTAAAAAGTCTCTGTAAAAATTCATCCGCCGGAAAGCGTATCGAGATCTTATCATTATGTATGCCGCGAAAGATCACTGTAAGCGGCCCAGGCCAGTACTTTCTTAAAGTCTCGGGAAGCGACTGATTGGTGTAAGCCTTCAGATTATCAAGGTTACCAATCAGGCGGATGAAGGGCTTGCTAGGGGGGCGCTCCTTTATTTGGTAGATTTCATTCACAGACTCTTTAAAGCGGTCCAATGCAACGATGCCATAAATCGTATCTGTGGGGATGATACATATACCCCAATTCTCAAGGGCATAACCCGTTTTCTCGACGACAGCCTCTAAGCTTTCCTCATCCAGGTATAGTATTTCAGTTTCTTTTCCCATGGTCAGCTTATCTCGAGCATCCGTGAAATAGCCTTTTTTGCATCATCGCGCACATCAGGAGGTACCACAATCGCTTGAGAGAAATCCTGCTGCTGAATAGCCATAAGAATTTTCAGCAGATCTCTTCTTCTGTTCATAGACATATTCAGACATACAGAACGATCCAGTGGTTCTATCACTTTATCTTCGTGAACTTCTTTCAGTCTATTCACAAAGATGGTTTCAGTGCCAACCACCCATTTGCTTCCAGGTTCTGATTCCTCAATAGTTCTTTTTAAAAATGATGTTGAACCAACAACATCCGCTTCCCTCACCACATCAGGATTACACTCGGGGTGTACTATGATCCTGAATTCCGGATCTCTTTCTCTGAAAAGCTTCACGCGCTCAACGGTAAATACAGTATGTACATAACAGTATCCATTCCATATGGCAATCCTCTTTCTCTCAACGGCCTCCATAGAAGAAGCCGATTCTCTGTCAACTACCGCAAAATCATTCTCCATGCCTAGCGAAACTGCGGTATTTACCCCAAGGTTCTTATCAGGCATGAAGAATATTCTTTTGTTATCATTTAAAATAGTCTGAAATACTTTCTTTACATTACTCGAGGTGCAGACCAATCCGTCATATCTCCCGCAGAATGCCTTGACATCGGCGTGTGAGTTTGCGTAGGTTACCGGAATCCACTCGTTCTGGTGGATCATCTGGAGCCTATCCCACACAAACCTGATGTCACTGAGATTTCCATGCTCTGCAAGCGGGCACCCGGCATCTCGATTTGGCATAAAAACCATCTTCTCCTCTGAAGACAGTACCCTGGCTATCTCTGCCATGAAATACACACCGCAAAAAACTATATATTTTGCTTTGGTCTGGGCAGAGACACGGGAGAGCTCCAATGAATCCCCGGTATAATCTGCAAACTGGACTATTTCATTTCTCTGATAGTGGTGTACAGGTATAAAGAGGTCTGTACTAATTTTATCTTTAATCTCTTTTATATTCCTATCAACTTCCAAATCAGTGAGTTCAGCAAGGTTTAATATGTTCACTTTTTGCCCCTATCAAAAATATAATAATACTATGGCTATTTTGAAATTACTATTTCCCAAGCTTGAGGGAAAAATCGGCATGTCCTGGAGCATAAGTAATATAACCGGCAGATATGAAATCCACCCCTATTCCTTTGAGATGACGGATGCTTTTCCGGGTCAGGTTGCCTGAAACCTCGATCTCGGCCTTCTCTCCTATGAGCCTTGCAGCCTTCTTGATCATGCTTTTTGTCATATTATCGAGCATAATCCTGTCAGCACCGGCAAAGAGCGCCTGCTCTACTTCTTCAAGGTTTCTGGTCTCAACCTCTATCTTGAATCTTTCACCGTACAAGGATCGAACCCTTTTGATACTATCTTTAATCGATCCGGCGGCATCTATGTGATTGTCTTTTAAAAGCACCATATCATAGAGCCCCATCCTGTGATTCATACCCCCACCATGTAACACAGCCTCCTTTTCTAGAGCTCTGAGCCCTGGAAGGGTCTTTCGGGTATCAAGCACCTTAATAGTTGTACCCTTCAAGAGAGAGACAAGCTTTTTCACCTCTGTAGCTACTCCTGAGAGATGCCCGATAAAGTTTAGCGCTGTCCTCTCTCCCATGAGGATCGATCGAACCTTCCCATGCAAGTGTACGATACGGTCACCCTTATTAAACTGCTCTCCGTCTTTTTTTAGAAAGTTTACAACAATTTCTGGATCAATGAGCTTGAAGACATGAATAAATGGTTGGCTTCCTGAAAGAACACCCTTTGATTTTGCAATGACATCAGCATCTGCTTCCTGATCTTCGAAAAGTGCCTCTGTTGTGACATCCCCCTGTCCGACTTTCTCCCCTTGTAAGAGGTTCTTATACCCCTTTCCAAAGCTTGGAGAAAGGTCCTCACTGAGAGCAAACTTTACTATGCAATCGAGTGATTCAGTATCCATCGACTGCTCCATAGATTGTTCCGAGTCTGAATGAATCAAAGGTCAAAAGGAGAGACATAATCGCCATGCTCTTTCTGTGTCTGAAGAAGACGGGAGCACTGTTCATCCAGAACATCAAAGACAATACCTGGTGTATCCGGTACATCTTCCCTATAGATCTTAAGAATGCGATCTATCTTTTGTAAATTCTCCGGTATTCTCATGGTAAACTGCTCAATATAGTTTGATTCTGAGTAATCCTTTTTGAGCACTTCATCGAAGAGTCTTTTGAGATCTTCATACTTGGGAATATATCCCGTGGGAGTCTCGATGGCCATAGCTTCATCATGTACTCGCAATTCCATCCATTTCAGCCAGACGCGCTTGTCCTCCCTTTCATTGAGCCAGTTGCCTATTTTGTCTTTGAGGAAATAGTTCACAGAGTATATCCTTGGTGGACTTGACAGACCTTTACCAAAATCTAGATTATTCTGGATATACTTTCCAATTGTAATTGAGAGAAAATCGAGGTTTGACATGGGGTTGAAAACCCTCACCCCTTCCTTTCCCAGAGTGGCTGCAGTTGTCTCTGATTCAAGAGATGCTCCCTTGGTTATAATTCCATGCTCCCAGTCAAATGCCTCTTCAACAGGCACCCACGTATCTGAGTCTCTCCCCCCGTAGATCATCCCGCTTATCTGTACCCCATCGGGATTTTCCATTTCCGGATCACGATTTTCGAGAAGTTTTATATCAAGAGTAAACCGAGCATTTTTATGTGAAATATCCACCTCTACACCGGCACTGTCCTTCTTACCAGGAAACCACTCACCAGAATGGTTGATCCCTTTCTCAGGAGGATTATCATCCTTTCCTATCCAGTAGACTCCTCTCTCCTCGGTAACGAATACATTTGAAAAGATAACCTCCCCTTCTGAGTGCAATGCCTTCCATATGATTGTATCATCCTTTGCGTTCACTCCCTGTATTATCCCGAATATTCCCTTTTCAACATTGACACCATATACACTGCCATCTCTCTTTCTCAGATACGCAATATCATCACCTATGATTCTCTCACCCTCGACCATCGAAGTGGATGTCTTCCCGCACAGAGATGGGAATGCTCCGGAAAAGTAGCTCACCCTCTCGCCTGGTCCGTTAACTCCCAGTATAAACATATGCTCTGTGAGCCAGCCCTCGCGATCACCTTTCTGGATGGCCAGCCTCATGGCAAGCTTCTTCAATCCCAGTGTATTTCCTCCATACTGTGTATTGGCACTGCACACAGTATTTCCCTTGAGATCTATGTATATTCTACGTTTTTCTGTATTCATTGAGACGCTGTTTTCGAGTCTGCCGGCGGAATGAACAAACTTGAAGAACTCATCATCCTCTCTGATTCGTTTAAACTGTTCATACCCCTGCCTGTAGAGAAGGTCCTCTGAATGGGCAACGTAGGCAGAATCTGTGAGCTGTATACACGAAATCGAGAACTCCGAATTCAAAGGACCGAGGGAGAAAAATCTGACAAAAAGTCTATTGCCCTTCATAATATCCTTAAAAATCGAGTGTATCTCTGAAAGCCCCTCCTCCCTCTCCATTGCATTGATGTTTGCACCAAGGCTCATCCCTTCCGGGAGAAGGAATTTCGTCTGCTTTTTATCCCTCGCCTGATCATTATAACCATCAAAGTGAACCGTGTGCCCCCGAATAGCGAGTTCTTCTTCTTCCTTATTACTGATGGCTGCCTGCCTTACGCACTCTATATCTTCTCGTGCATCGGTCACAACAAATACGGAGTCAGGGTTGCAGAGCTCGATATATTTCTCAAGAAATTCATGAACCTTGCTGTTCTCTATTGCCTGTATCTTCCTGTACTCTTTTTCTTCCAGTCTATCCTTTAGAATGTTTGATTGTCCCACATTATCCATCCATCATCTTAGGTATTGGCGACTATTATTATTGATTATTTTTAAAATGTCAATGTATAAAAAGTTATATTTCGGTGGGGAAAGTATTCGTAAATATTTAATGGGCGTATTGCGGACTCTTTACGGTTTTTACTGTTCAATGATGAACCTCGAATTACACCAAATCTTATCAATTTTGAGATAAAATAGACCAGGTTTATTACACTGTATAGTTGTTGCACATCGTCTGTTCCATAGTTATTCTATAAACTGAAAAGTTACTCTAATGAGTATCAATACCGAATTCAAAGTCGAATCGACGTTTGATAATCAGGTCATCATGAGTTTTTTTGAAGGCTTGGTGAGTGGCAGAGTAGGGACTTTTCTACTTAAGGGGCAGGCTTTTGTGGAACTTACAGGATATTGATCTCGTCATACACTCTTTGCGAGGGTAGCGGAGGTGAAGAGAGTTAACTATGTCTAAATATTCTAAGGAATATTGGGACTCTATATGTCGTAGATGCGGGACTTGCTGTTATAAAAAGACTCGCACACTCACTAAACTGAAGATTGACTATAGCAATCCATGTGTATATCTCGACGGGAAAACAAATGATTGTACGGTATATGATAACCGGTTCACTGTCTGTCACACCTGTAAAAAAGTAAATTTATTTAGGGCTCTATTTTCACCTTATCTCCCTGATTCTTGCGGATATGTTCAGAAATTTAGAAATACCAAAAAATGAGTCTCACGATACTTTTCTTACTTCGTTATTAGATTAACAGCCTTTGCCAAATGCTTTGCTGAATGCCTAACGTAGTATCTTATCGAGTACACCAGGAAAAAATCTCCGGATAAAAAAACACAGCCCTTAGCAAAAGGCTGTGTTAAAATCCTGCATTGTATAATATGTAGCGGCGCAGGGAATCGAACCCCGGACACTGCGGATATGAGCCGCATGCTCTAACCGTCTGAGCTACGCCGCCATTCAATTAATTTATATGTACATTGAAATGTATAACGAGTCAAGAGAAATCAAAACTCCTTTTTCTTGTTACCCATAATAGTCACACTACTAATAATCCAATAGTTACATCCAATATTTACACTCAGAAATTCGCTAATAATTCTATACCTGGAAATGATTCTATCATTCCATAAAGTTTTTTATCTGCAGTTACAAATGTGACATCCAGGATTTGGGAAAGTGCCATGAAAGAAGCATCGTAAAAAGTTATTTCATATTTCTTTGCCAGATCAAAGGCTACTTCTGATAGTAAAGATTCAAGGGGATGTATTGTAAGACCTAGCAGAAACGTGTTTCTTAATATAAGTATGGGATTCTCCAACAGGTTGTCTTCCTTGAATCTCAAGATGTTACCCAGCTCATAGAACAAAAGATCCGGAACGTGAATCAAAAGCTCTCCGTTGAGATGTTTTTCAAGGATACTGAGCGCCTTAAGAACGTGATCCTCATCATCAGGCTGTCTATACCATTTAAAGACTACAGAAGTGTCAACAACACATAGATTCATTGTGAATATCTGCTATCTCTCATCTCCCTGATCATTTTTGTTGAATCGAATTCTCCCTTCCACTTCAGAGAGCGAATCATTTCAAAAGCATTTTTCACTTGCGGATTGTTGATAGGCTTCTTATTAGCCATACTTTTATGCATGTATTCTCTCAATGCTTCTCTGATTAATTCACTTCGTGAGCGGTGCTCGGCTTTTGCAAGTAAATCAATCTCTTCTAAAAAGCTATCCGGACAGGAAACCATTATTTTAGCCATATACAGGTACCTCTATAAAAATTATATAATATATTATTACTTATTATATAAAATATATATAATTTAGCCTAAAAATGAAAGGTCTTTTTTCTAGTGGTTTTTTCTCAATACTCAAAGGTTAAAAATTTAAGAACTTAAGATTATTGCCTTTACAGCAATAGCGAGGTTTTTGGTAGTACCAATAAGTTTTTCCTTGAAAGAAGGATGTATTACGCCCTTACATGGTAGAATTTCTTCATGAAGCTCATCGAAGACTGCCCTTATACTGAGAAATGGTATACCCAGTTCTTTGGCAATACTGAGCCTGTGAAAATCCTCCATATCTACAGAGAGAGCACTGGTTTTTTTGTTAACGGCAATCTTCCTATCAGTATTTTGTAATACAAAATCTGATGTAACTGTTAGGCCTTTATCTATCGAAAATTGTTTATCTTCATATTTCTTCTTAAGCCTCTCATATACTCGACTGGCAGCAGGTATCTTTAAAGATTGAAATGCCTGATTCTCTGACTTGTTGGCTATTTTGTCAGAATCTGTTTTTTTATATAAAAAAACTTTTTCTGCAATAATAATATCGCCTGTATGGAGATATGGAACAAGGGCTCCGCAGATACCGGTTGAGATAACTAAAGAAGCACCTTTTATAAGGGAACTGATTGTTTTACCCTCTTTTATAAGAGTCTGTATTACTAGTACCCGTTTCTCAGCTAAGGTTCCTTTATAAAAAATAAATTTTCCCTTCCTTTCTGTATTTAAATCACTTAAATGATCTATGAAAGGTAGAATTTCTTTGAGATATGACACGAGAATACATATTTCTCTATTCATGACCATTTCCTATTAATAAAAAAGTCAAGCATCCCGCCTCCGGGACGCTTGACTGAAAAAACAATTATTTTCTTACAATGAATGCATTCTTTAAAATACATTCGTCAGGTTTAGAAGAGCCCCTTTACTGCACCTGTACTAACATCCACATCAACCTTCCTGTATGCAGGATCCGATGAAGTCCCGGGCATTAGACTGATCGTTCCAGCCATCGGGCAAAGGAACTTCGCACCTGAGAATAGGAGAATATCTCTAATCGGAAGCTTCCATCCCTTTGGTACACCCTTGAGTGTCGGGTCGTGGCTCAGGCTCAGGTGTGTCTTGACCATCATAGTGTTATAGTCTTTGAATGCAGGATCATCTTCGAAACCTTTTGCCTTGACCTCAGCTTCCGGTGTCCATACAACACCATCTGCCCCATACACTTCTTTAGCAATTTGGCTTACCCTCTCTCTGAAGGGCATTTCCAATGGATAAAGAAATTTGAAATCAACCTTTTCCTCACAGGCATCGATAACAGCATCTGTGAGCTCGAGTGCGCCATCGCCTCCCTTGAGCCAGTGCTCTGAAGTTGCACATCGAGCGCCGGCTGCTTCAGCATGTTTTTTGACCAGTGCAATTTCGTTTTTAGTATCTGTATGGAATGCATTTATGCACACTACCGGTTTAATACCGGATTTTTTCACAACATTTATATTGTGTAACAGGTTCTCTATACCCTTTTCGAGAAGGCCAAGATTCTCCTTAGTATATTCATCTGCAAGCGGTCTGCCTGGTACGACTCTTGGCCCCCCACCATGCATCTTAAGAGCTCTTATAGTTGCAGTGAGCACTGACACGTTCGGCTTTAGCCCTGAAAGCCGGCATTTGACATTCCAGAACTTTTCGAAACCTATATCCGCAGCAAATCCGCTTTCTGTAACGTGATAGTCAAACATCTTCAATCCGACTCTATCAGCAATAATAGACGACTGACCTACTGCGATATTTGCAAATGGCCCAGCATGTACCATACAGGGCTGGTACTCAACA
Source organism: Spirochaetota bacterium (assembly GCA_020342115.1). GTDB lineage: Bacteria > Spirochaetota > B62-G9 > B62-G9 > DRHN01. The sequence continues at coordinate 2,301,794 of CP070841.1, read as the reverse complement.
GTACATGCCAGTGTGGGATTGATGGCGTTTCTCATCCATGCAGTCATAGCTCCCCCGACCTCGAGATCATCAGCAGAAATGGGATCTCCACTGTTGCTATACGCAATTGTTATCTTGCCGATTCTCTCACGCAGGTCCTTCAGATCGCGTGCTATTGAAAGAATAGCCATAAGCTCCGAGCTCACCGTGATCTGAAATCCGGAGCTCATCATGAACCCATCCATCTTGCCACCGAGTCCTATTACAATGTTTCTTAATGCCTGAGCACAGAAATCAATGGCCCACCGCAGCTCCATTCTCCTTGGATCAATATCGAGACGCTTGAGCTTTCTCTTTGCAAGCTGAGCATCGTCATAGTTGAACTCATGCTGCATTCTAGAAGTGAGCGCGACCATTGCTAGGTTATGGGCATTGGTTATATCATTTATGTCACCTGTCAAGCCCATGGAAAATTCGGTCATGGGAATCAGGAGTGCGTTCCCTCCGCCTGCAGCGGTTCCCTTTATATTCATTGTAGGGCCGCCAGAAGGCTGGCGTATCGCTCCTCCTATATTCTTTTTTCGCTTTCCAAAGCCCTCCATAAGCCCCATGGCTGTTGTTGTTTTTCCCTCACCCAGCGGAGTGGGCGTAATTGCGGTAACCTCAATATATTTACCATCTTTGTTACCTTTGAGACGGTCGATGATCTTTAGAAAGTCCAGTTTACTGATTCTCCCGTAAGCCATTATCTCGTCTTTTTTAAGACCCAGCTTGTCCCGCCATTCTTCAGGGGTAGGCATGTTTTTCTCTGCTTCCTGTGCAATCTGCCAATCGGCCATTTTTGTGGCATCATACGACATTTCTTATCCTCCTCGTTTATTAGGTTTTATTAACTGTATATATTTCAATAGTTAGGGATATAAAGCTACGAATATTTCTACATCTGGTTTATTCACCAGAAATTAATTAGAATTACCAAGTGAAAACCAATAAGTCGTTTTTTATATAATTATGTCATAAGTATATAATGCAGCCAACCAAGAACTAACAAAGTATCTGGTAAGCTGTTCACCAGAAACTAATTGAGTGATTCATATACTAAATTAATGCTGAATCTTTGTCAATATAAAATGTCAACTAATCTGTATAGGAGTGAGAATGATCACCCTTTTTAGTCCCACCCAACTCGAGCCCTGCAGAGTTCCCGATTATCGGTTTTTCTTTTTACCATTACAGATGTGACCTTCTTGTTTTGAGAGGTTTCATCCCAAAGAATCAAGATCTCGTCGTTATATAGAGATTCTGCCATGAAATTGATCTCGAAATTTCTTACTTGTTTGGTAGTTAAATATTCAATAGGGAAGCTTATGAGAATCCATTCTATGTATTTTGTGCTAGTTACATGGTTGCTGATGTCTAAATCGTAATAGCAGACAGTGAATGTGGATTTGATATCAGGTTTCTCAATAGGGGGAATCTTTGAAAATCTATGCTCCACTGCATGTTTATCACTTACATAGGGCATTATCTCAGCAAAATAGTCAAGACGCCTGGGTCGGCGCTTCTCGATATCAAGAGTCAGCCAGCCGCTGGTTCCCCTTGCGATTACCTTTTCATCAGTATCGTAAAAGATGAAATCCCTCAATGCGAATATACCTTCAGGTCCCTTTGACCAGGTTTCGATACTGATCTGTTCCTGCCATAGTGGATAACGATCAACCTCAATAAAGAACCTTGAAAGTACCCAGAATTGTCCCATTTCCAGGAGGTGGTCATAACCGAGTTTTGCGGTCTGGGAATGATGCCCCGCACTTTCCTGGAAATACCTGCAGAGACTCATGAGGGTTGCCCTCTTTTCTGCATCAACATCATAGGACCTTATCTGGTGTTTCTCTTTCCAGATTAATGGTTTGTCAATTGTATTTTCGTGTGTTTCGGGCATGATGAATATTCTGTTACAAGACTCAACTTGATACGAACTTTATAAATTAAACAGAAAGAGGCAGAAGGTCAAATTATGGTTGCAATATACTTCTAAGATAATGGGGACGGGGTATGAATTTATGACTATAGAGAGCTACAAATTCATGAATTCATACTCCGTCCCCATGTTTATATTAAATTTTCAAAATAAAAACGGGATAAGGGCTTTTCGTGTGGTCGGGTATTCTTCGAACTGTTCATTATACCATTTATGATGGGTTCTGGAACGGGGAGCTAGATTCGCTACTGTCCAGAAAGCAAATACAAACCCTGCAAGCGACCATGTAGCAAGGGCCCACCCTATCCACTCTATTATCTCACCAAGGTAGTTCGGGCACGATACAAATCTATAAAGACCACCATGCGGAATCCTGTAACCTTCTTTATCTTTCTTTCTCAAATTTATGAGAATCTGGTCTGAATATACATTTATCACAAACCCCAGTGCAAAAAGCGCAGCACCACTTAAGAATCGTATACCTAAAAGCCAGCTGATATCGTAAACCGGTGCAAGCATAAAAAGGTACCTTCCATTCAGATATGCATTTACAAGATTGAAAAACAGTGCAAACAGCATAATAAAGAGAGGCATCCTGTTAAGCCCGCCTCTTCTTCGCAGGGGAAATATAAACGTGCGGTGTGAGTAATGAAAAAGCCACATTCCCAGGAATACAATTGCTACAGTATTATCCCTGCGATCCCCAAAGAAAAAGAGTATCAGCATGATGATCAGCGTGCTAACCTCCATATAAAACCACCCCATGGAGCTGTTGATTATGGGGCCCACTTTCTCCGTTATATGGCGCCCATAGGGGGCTGGCTTGAAGAATAGAAGAATGAAATTACCGAATGCTACAGCAGCCCATATAACTAAAAAAATATTAAATAGTTGCATGCCTTTCATCTCCTATAAATCGTTGTGTAAATAACCAAAATCCTTAAACCATTTGAAGAGATCACTAATTGTCCGCGCAATAGGACGTGGCTTGTAACCGAACTCTTTTGATGCTTTTGCGTGTGATATATACTTATAATGACGGAGAACGTAGAGTGCTCCTGAGGTGAACATCGGGGATTTTCCTAATACCCTCGCCGCTAAAGTCACTGGAGGTGCAAAACCGCGTGCAAGCCACATCGGCACAACCATACGCGGGATTTTACAACCGGTGATATCTCTCACCATCTCGCATATCTCCCTGACAGTATACCATTTCCCTGAAAAGATGTAACGCTCCCCTGACCGTCCATCCTTTGCAGCAGCTAGCGCACCGTTAACCACATCACGCACATCGACCCAGTCGAATCCCCCATCGATGAGAGCAGGAATCCTTCCATGATAAATATCGAGCAGAGTCTTTCCTGCATATGAAGGTTTAAAATCGAACGGCCCCATTATTGCCGTTGGGCACACCACAACTGCATCAAGCCCCCGATCTATAGCCTTTTCAATCTCTTTCTCTGCCAGAGCCTTTGTTCTATCATATGGGCTCAATTTCCTTTCATCTACAAATTCTCTCGCCTCATCGAGAACCTCATCTTTCGGGAATGGAGAAAGTGTATGGATTGAGCTGAAATGGACAAGGCGTTCTACCCTGCATGTAAAGCACGCCTTTATCACATTTTGAGTTCCCTCGACATTCACCCTGAACATATTTTTTTCGTCATGTTTGTACATAGATATTTTGGCTGCAAGATGATAGATAATACGAGCGCCTTTAAATGCACGGAGGAGAGACTCAAGATCGAGGACATCTCCATTTATAAGCTCGACATCAAGGCCTTCGAGTGCTCGCCTGTCCTCTCTCACCAATACACGCACCGCCTCGTTTCGTTCGAGTATAACCCTTGTGAGATTAGCTCCCACATGACCTGATGCACCTGTAATAACATTCATGTAACTATACACTCACAATCATAGTTTTTGAAATTATCTATGAAATTCTGAAAAATTCAAGTTTTCATTGCTATATATGTAAAAGATTCTTTATAAATTGTGAAACTTCTGTTACATTATTTACCTCATACAATTGTGTTTACTACATTCAGGAGGTTGAGGAGTCATGTACGTATCACAACCACTGCACTATTTTCTTGACAAGCTATGTTCCAATAGTCCGGAACCCGGAGGAGGGAGCGCCTCTGCGCTCACGGGTGCTATTGCAGCGAGTCTCTCCGGCATGTTAGCTGCTCTCACAGTAAATAAAAAGGGGTACGAAAACGTGAAGCCCGAGATGGAGGAATTCTTAAGTAAAGCTCAAAGTCTCAAAGATGATCTTTTGGTACTTCTACAAAAGGATACAGAGGCTTTTGATGATGCGTCAAAAGCATTTAAGCTCCCCAAAGAAACTGAAGATGAGAAAAAGAAGAGGGCAGAAGCAATCGAAGCTGGACTCAAAAAGGCGACCGAAGTGCCCCTTGCTATCATGGAAAAAAGTCTTGAAGTATCAAGACTTTCGAGTGAGGTGTTGAAAAAAGGCAATGAAATGGCGATTTCAGATGGTGCGATATCTGCTCTTTTTGCAGAAGCTGCCTGCATCGGTGCAATGATGAATGTTCGGATTAACTTCAGCTGGATGAAAGACAAGGAGTATGTGAAAAGTATCGAACAGAGAGTTGAGGATATCCTTGACGAGGTAGGCAGGATCAAAGAAGATGCACTCTCCTACACACTGGAAAGGCTGAAAAGCTGAATTAAAACATAGACAAAAAAGATATTTATGTAAATATATTATATGAATGGTAATGTATGAGGATAACAAACGAGGCTATCTTTTCACATCAAAATATGCTGTGATTAAAGGGATCGCTTTGCATCCTTATCTTTACACCATATCCTAATATAAAAACTAAAATATGGAGGGAAAAAGTGAGTGCAAAGGTTATTGATTGCGTAGCAATCGCAGAAGAGATCAAAAAGGAACTCATGAGTGACATCGAAGGGCTGAAAAAGAAGGGTATATCAGTCGGGATCGCGACAGTCCTGGTAGGAGATGATTTCGGAGCCCGCATGTACAGGGGCCAGATTGAAAAGTTCTGTCAGGAAATGGGTGTCGAATATACAAATGCTAATCCCTCAAGCGATGCAAGTGAAGCTGATGTTGTTAAGGTCGTTGAAGAGCTCAATGAAAACGACAAGGTGAGCGGTATAATCCCTCTCAGACCATTCCCCGAGCATATCTCAGATTATGCAATTATTAACACTATCGAGCTCAACAAAGATATAGACTGCTTCCATCCTTACAACATGGGAAAGCTCACCCTTGGTGAGATCACATTTGCACCTGCTACTCCTGCTGCGTGTATTGAGATCATGGATAGAGAAAAGGTTAATTTCGAGGGAGCCGAGATCGTGGTTGTGGGTCATTCAAATATCGTTGGCAAACCTATCTCCATACTTTGTTTGAACAGGAATGCAACAACAAGCACTACCCATATATTCACCTCTATGGCGAAAAACCTCGAAAAACACACCACAGGTGCTGATATTCTCATTGTTGCTGCAGGTAAAGCCAATCTTATCACTCCAGCTCAAGTCAAGGAAGGAGCTTTTGTAATCGATGTGGGTATAAACAGGGTTAAGGTTCTCGATGAGAATGGGGAACCTGTGCTCAATGAAAAGGGAAAACCGAAAACAAAGACCGTTGGTGATGTTGATTTCGATGCTGTAAAGGAAAAAGCCGGTAAGATTACTCCCGTGCCCGGCGGTGTTGGAGCAATAACAAACATGATGTTGATGCGTAATACTGTGAAAGCGGCAAAGGTCCAGCACGGATTAGAATAGTAATTAAATAGTGGATATTAACGAAGCAAGCCTTAAATCTCTGCGATACATCTGGTCGCAGAGATTGCAGGCTTGCCCCTATACCTACTGATTCAAATTATTTTTTATATTCCAAGAAGCTTCTTGTTAACCAGTAAATCCAGGTCCCCTATCCCGAGAGCTTCACTGTTTACAGTATTGTAATCTACGCTCGTCGCTGCAATCTTCTTATAATCACCGCTTGCAAGGACTTTTGCTAAATCTGTATTTAAGTTCCACAGTTTATCCTGGATCCTGGAAATTTCTTTGTCAGCAGCAAGCTGGTTTGCTTTCTGCTCCGCCAATCTGTACGCGGCAACGTCAAGCTCTATGAATCTCCTCCTCAGGGTAACTGCATTATCCTTTCCAACTGCTGTATCAGACCTCAGCATGTGATTGTCATACTCAATATACCCATCCCAGCCCATATTGTTCAAAGCATAGAGGATACTGATAAACTCCTTCAAACCATCGATTCCAATCAGTACAGGATTATCATTGTCGAACTGATTTGGCTTCTGGTTTCCTACATGGAGAAAAAAGAGCTTATTCTGGCTTGCGGCAAAACAAGCCGCCTGAACACCTGTCAGCCCGGTCATCTGCTCATGCTGAAGCAGCTCAGGGTTCACTCCCCAGAAATCCGGAGACTCCAGCTTCGCAATCAATGCAAGCGAATGCCCGACAGTGGGTAGATACATCTCACCTCTGGGCTCATTGGGCTTGTTTTCAATCGTCCCTTGTTTTATACTTAAGTTCTTATCCCTCGAATATCGTGTCACAAGATTCAAGCCATCTTTTATGTATTCATAGTTCCTACCCCACGGAACTGCAAATTGCGTCTCAAAACCATCACGGGCAACCCAGTAGGTGAAATACTCGGCACCGAGAAAATTCCCGATCCTCAACGCTCGCATGACTTTCTTTGCAGCAAGAAGTCGTATTCTTGGATCTGGATTTGAAATTCCCCCATTCCTGAATACCGGGTTCCTATGCAGATCACAGGCAATCATCTTGAAACCGAGCTTGGCTTTAGCGAGCCTATCCTTAATCTTTTGTAAAGTTTGATATGTTTCGCTATTGTCATCTTCAGCATCATTTTCGTGATATGGATCCCAATCGACAAGATCATCATCATGAGCAGCAGTAAAATCGATCAGTCCATCTTTCTTTGCCCCACAAAGAATATCGGTTACTTCTAATGAACTTATCCTCTCCATTACACCTGGACCAAAAGGATCACCAACAGGATTTGCCACACACCAGTAAGGCATTGATAACTTGCGTTTAAGAGACATTCTAAAACCTCCTTGCATTTGATCTACAATATAAGAAGTGCCACTTATTCTATGAAATAAAAGTACAATTGAGTGTGTACATATTTTATATGTCCAGAAACTCGATTTCTTAATTTATTCATAAAAGAGATTATCGGAAAGCATAACAGCAGGATTAAAGTATGTGCTTGAGAAATCGTTTTGTCCTCTCCATATCAGGGTTCTCGAAGAGCTTATCAGGCGGTCCCTCCTCAAT
>CP070841.1:2288580-2294403 GCA_020342115.1 Spirochaetota bacterium | reverse complement strand
ATATTTTTTGGCATTGTAGTTACAGCTTTATCTTCTCCTATTGTCATGTGTTCTGCATGAGCCCCGACACCACTGTCATCAAATCCAAAAACCTTATCACCAACTTTAAAGGATGATACGTTTTTCCCAGCAGCTTCAATAATGCCCGCGAATTCCGTGCCAGGAATCGAATATGGTTTGAATAAACCGGTGAAAAATCTAATGATAAAAGGTTTTCCTCTCAGTATCCCGCAGTCTGTTCGATTAACTGTTGCGGCATGAACTTTTATCAGTATTTCATTGTCCTTGGGAGCAGGTTTTTCAACCTCTTTGAGCTGAAGATCCTCCGGTGGGCCGTATTGTGTGCATATAACTGCCTTCATGAGTTTCCTCCACGATCGCTTTGATCAGGTTGTTTCCAATTTAGTTCACTTCAATCTATCCCATAAGTATGCAAAACCCAACGATTGGGTGAGCTGTAAGTATGAAGTATAGTACCTTACAAGCATGTTGATATATGTGCTATTGAAAAATGGTATCTGTACCTATTTGTAACCAATTGATGCTATGAAGAGAGCGGTAACAGGAAGAACATCATACGTTGCTTTGCAGCTCCATCCTGTTTCTTTGAATAGAAATTCAATGTCATTTTTAAGGAATTTCGCAGGCTTTGGATACCGCTGAATTATGTCATCTTTTGACATGAAAGGAACGTATGCCTTCACATAGGTGTCAAAAGGTACAATGACAAAATCATAGATGATCAACAGCCCGCCTTTGTTTATGAGCTGCTTTCTGACACCATCCAGAAAATTGATCTGATTATCCAGCTCATGGAAAACAAGCCCTGCATAGATGATATCATATTTTTTATTATGAGAACTGATGAATTTCTCATCCACCAATCCCTGGATCAGATCGGCTTCTGGAACGCGTTTTCTTGCTTCTTGCAGCATTTCCGGTTTTTCATCCGCACCACACAAAGAAGCCTTCGGAAACCTTTTTGAAATTTCTTTCATGAACAGACCGGGACCGCACCCGATATCAAGTAAACCGAAAGGAGTGTCTTCCTGCAGGTGGTTTGATATGCTTTTCCAGAAAAGCTCAGTGTACACGAGAGAAAAGCGTTCAATTAATTGTTTGATCCTGTCTTTGTCTCCCCAATCCGGTTTATATTCGTTCATAAAAGGCTAATATCTCCTTTCTCATGCTGCAGTGGTATAAGTGTAATTTATATGAGGGAACGTAAAAGTAAAGGCTTTAGTCAAAGGTCATTAATGAAGAGTCATATAAATAGGGACAGCTACCATTTTTATTCACTATAGCAACGCTTGAATGAAATCAAAAAAAAATGAGACCTGTCCCTATTTTCCTTCAGGGGGGTAGAAATTAGCTATTTATCATGTCCGAGTACCTTGATTTCCTGGTCATTAGGATTGTTGCGGCTATCAGGAAAGGCCAATGCAGCATGCGTGGAAATAGTATGAAGCAAAACAATAGACAAATTATAATTGCTATTATTCTTCTACGTTTTTTTCTATGCTTTGATCTAATTTCCTTATAAAAACAGGCAATCAGGAAGGCGTAATAACTCAATTGATTATTCTTTAAATCTTCTTTATTTCTGATTTTTTAGATATTTATATATAAAGTGTAACAACTTGTAGCAATTATGCAATTATGCAATTCTGGAATCGAAAGGAGTATGTAGTATGAAATCATTACCAAAAGTGACAGTTTGTGGGGGAGGCAGAGCAGGTACGGCTATAGCAGGAGACCTTGCGCTTATGGGCTGTGAGGTAAACCTGTTTCAAATCGAAGAATTTGGAAAAAGTATTGAACCTATAATAGAGCGCGGAGGGATAGAAATTACAGGAGAGACACAATCGGGTAAGAATGGGTTTGCTAAATTGAATCTGGTGACTACGGATGCAAGCGAGGCATTTAAAGGGGTTGACATGATTATGGTAGCAGTACCGGCGTTTGGTCAGGAGGCTTTTTTTAATGCATTTTCTCCCTGTCTTGAGGAAGGGCAAGTCATCCTGACAAATACGCCTTACTGGGCGTGCTTGAGATTCGCGGGTAAGCTTAAGGGTATGGGGATTTTAGACAGGATTACTCTGGCAGAGACCGCAATCATGCCTTATTTGAGCGATATACTGAAGCCTACTGCTACACATATATATAAGACCAAGCAGGATGTTCCAATAGCTGCGTTTCCAGCGAATAAGACAGATGCGGTGCTGGATGTGGTTGGGGGCGTCTATCCTCAATTTAAAAAGGTTAAGAATGTACTCTGGACAAGCCTGGGATGCCTGAATACACCCGTGCATCCAACGTTGAGTGTGCCTATGGCGGGGTTGATGTTCGATAGGTATAGAGGGGGATGCCGGTTTTACGGGGAAGCCACTATTCCCGGCGGCAGGCTGTTGGAAGCCTATGATAAGGAGCGGCTTGCAGTGGCGCGCAAAGTCGGAGCAGAATTAGTATCGGAAGCTGAGGCTTTCTTTAAAGCTTATGGGTACAAAGCAGCAAATATCGCAGAGGCGTTGCGGAAATCAGACCATTCCGAAATGTTTGTTGACGTGGATTTTCAGAAGGCTCTACTCATTGAGGATATTCGGTATTTCTATGTTCTTCTATCGGAACTTGGGAGTTCTCTCGGTGTTCCTACGCCTGTAACCAATGGTATAATCGATTTGATGGGGGTGATGCTTGATATAGATTACCGCGAAGGGGCAACTACTCTTGAGGATGTTGGGCTGGCAGGTCTGAATGCCGAGCAGATAGTCAGCTACGTTACGAAAGGAGAAATGTAGATATATTTATTCGGAATTTATACATTTTTGAACCTATTGGGGTCAACTCCCATTTTTTTAGACTTATTTTAAGTGTAAATAAATGAGATATAAATGGGAGTTGACCCCATTTTCCTACAAGGGCTGATTCCGGGGATTGTATTACAATCTTAATTGTATAGACCCAACCTCTCTTTTTTATTAGTTTCACATGAATCTTCTAATATCTACAAGGAGTACACTATGAATATATCAAAGATGTTAGCTATATGCGGAATGCTAAGCCCAATTTTGTATACTTTACTATGGATTCTGGGAGGTGTTTTAGTCCCTGGTTATAGTCATATCCGTGATGATGTAAGTTCACTTATTGCCGTTGATGCTTATAGAAGATCGCTTTTCCAATCTTTCATTATTATTTCCAGTAGCTTATTACTGATATTTTTTATTGGATTACATTGGGGTGTAAATAACGGAAACGGGTCTATTGTGGGACCTGTTCTTTTCATTATAAGTTCATTTATTGGTGTGCTAGTTGCTATTTTTTTCCCATTGGACGCTGGGGGCGAGATAACCTCTTTAAAAGGGAAAATGCATTTAATTCTGATTGTTGTATCAGGAGTACTGATAATCGGAGCAATGGTATTGATGTTCTTTCGATTACGATTAACCGATGGCTGGAGAGGTTTTGCCATATATTCACTGGTATCAGCCCCTGTGACACTGATTCTAGTTATAGTGATGGGATTTTTTACTGGAAGCGAATATATGGGTCTAGTTGAAAGATTCATGGTAAGTAAATACCAACTATACTACTTCATTACTGGTTTAATGGTGTTTCTCAGGAATTGATCAGATAAACTGGTGTTAAGAAGAATGTAACATGATTGAGACATTGAATGGCAATATGCCATAGCTGATCAAAGAAGTCATGATGTTATACACTATCCCCCTTCATTTTCTTAAGGGATTAAATGGGGTCAGCTCCTATTTATTTAGCATAAATCAAGCGTGAATAAAGGAAATAATAATGGGAGTTGACCTCATTTTCACGGATTTTACCATGACACTGCTTTTTATATATCTGTAATCTGAATATTGCGCACCAGTATTTTCACCCACTTTAGCTGCTGATCGTCGTTGGGAGTGTACTAATCAGTTTTACTCAGTTTGACGAGTTTAGCACCAACGATGAATTGCCAGATAGCAGACAGGATCGCTCCGATAATGGGAAAAATAATCGGCACCGCCTCCACTATGACAGTTGGTGCACCGATGAGGGTAAAGACTCCTGCACCAATTTCAACATAGCCAATCCCTTTTCCAACGACCTCCTTTCCTTTCAGCATGACACTGCCAATGATGATAGATGCAATACCAAGGAAGACCAGTGCCATTATCGCATAAAGGTTCTGGATTTCAATCGCAAGCTCAGCTGATTCAAGGTATGATGCCTTTATTGCTTCATCAGTAGCAGCCAGATAGCTACTGCTTATTTGGGAGATAGCTAAGATCTGGCCCCGGGATGCCATGAACATAGGCACACATAACAACCATAATGCAGTTGCAATGAACATAGGGGGCTTCTTCACACCTTTTAGAGAGAAATATGAAGCCAGCACACTTGGCATCAGTAGCACCTCCCCTATGATAGCCAAAATGAAAAGAGCGCTCGGGCCTGAAGGATCCTCAAGGGCTTCCTTTGCCGGAACCGGAAGAGTTTGTTTGGTAGCAAGAACTAAAATAAAATATAGCAGAGCGATGGCCCCGGCAGCGATCAAAAATATTCTTCCCCACTTAATAACTCCCTTATAAATGTCGTTCCTTCAATCTTAATTGATAGTGGTCACATAATTCTAGATTCGCGAACAACGAAAAAAGCCGTGAAAAGCCCCCGGTTTGCCCGTAAAATATTCACAAATGCTTTTCCTACCGAAAAACTACATCCTCATTGTATGTATTGTATTTTATCCGTAATAGAACTTTTGTCGAGAATAAAGAAAATGTGAAGTTTCCAGAAGTCATGAATTCATACCCCGGTTCCTGTGGATTATGAGTTGTCGCTCATAATCTTTTGGAGTCAATCTTGCGATTTTCAACACATCCGGTAATGTGTGAAGTTTGAAAATTTAAACCTTTTTTCCTCCACATAATTACAGTTCTGTAAACAGTATGCATGTATTTTACATATCTGTATCTAGGATTCCATATTACTAATCCCGCTCATTCCCATAACTCTGATATAATTATTTATCCTGTAAAGAAATAGGATAGCCTTCTACTGTACAATCAATTGGCACGAGTTTTGCTCTTTAAATTTCGTATTATGAAATCTTTCGGAGGTATAGTAATGGAGAACAACATCGAGAAACTAGCAACATGTGATAACTGTGCCAGGTTATTCAGAGAAACAATTAGACGGCATTACTGCATCCACTGTAACAAGTACTATTTCGTATGCCCGAAATGCTCAGCAAAAGGAGCTCATTGCCGGTTTTGCAGTATTCCACTGAAACATTCAGTAGAGAAACGAAGAAGAGTCGCATTGAAGTAAACAACTCTATTGGTTTTTTCCAATTCATAAAGCACTATAGGACCATAGACCGTTTGGTAGCATACCACTTCAGGTAATAATTAATCAAGAGCAGATTTGATTCATTTTTCTATATTCAGTGATTTATTATAAAGATACTCAATCCAACTTTTAAGCTCTATTTCATTAAAATTAGAGTGATGCTCGCATTCGTATTCTATCTGATAATTAACGTATTTAAAGATCATTAGAGTCCTTCTGAGGTCGTCGATATTAATATCCATGTTTATAATACTATCAAGAATTTCTAATCTTTTGTCCGTCGAGTCCATTTGCCAATCCTCATTATTTAAAAGATTTTTTCTTATAGATTAAAACCACCTATTATAGAGCAAATTATGTGCCAGAAAATAATAAGGAGTAGTAAAACAAATGAATCTCATTAACTTTTATGATATAAGGAGTTATATATTGGGGTGATTTTTATGGCTATTTAAGTAATTACAATAACGT
>CP070841.1:2281852-2288480 GCA_020342115.1 Spirochaetota bacterium | reverse complement strand
TAATACAAAAATTAGAATTCATGCATTTTAATGCAACCGCAGTTATCCCCTGTAATGTCCCGATTGAAATGAGGGCTATTGCAGGAGCACGGGCATGTTTTGAGAATTGCTCCAAACATGTGCTTGTTGATACTCTCAATAAACGGGATTTTGAAATTATTCTTGAGATGGCTTTCGCAGTTTCTGGTGGGGAAGAGGAGTTCAAGAAAAGACCCTTTATCCAGGTTCACTTTCCAGCAATCAGCCCATTGATTTGGGATGAGAATGCATGTGAAACAGTCAAGATTGCTGCTAGGTACAATATTCCGATAATGATTTCGTCCTCTCCGATGTCCGGTGCAAACAGCCCGATTAAACTAGCTGGAACACTGCAATTGATGCATACAGAGATTGTTGCTGGAGCTGTTGTTACTCAGATGTTACTGGAAGGCTGTCCAATCTACTATGGGGCTGCACCCACAATATTCGATATGAGATACGGCACTATGAGCTGGGGAGCAGCCGAGCATGCAAAGATGGCTGCAGCTTCGGCCAGTTTGGCTCACCACTGCAACCTCTTTGCATCATCCCCAGGTTTTGCAACCGACAGCAAAATACCCGATCAGCAGGCAGCGATTGAGAAATCCATGAACCTTATTCTTGCTGCACTATCCGGTGTGGATGTGCTTGCTGGAGCTGGTTTATTTGAAGGAGAGTTGAGCTATGATATTGCCCAGCTCGTAATAGACAATGAATTAGCAAAATATGTTGAGAATGTGATGCGCGGGGTGCATACTGATGAAGAAAGTATGAGTGTCGATCTGATAAAAAAAGTCGGGATTGGTGGCCACTATCTCGATACTGACCAGACATTGCAGTTCTTCAGGACAGAGCATGAAGAGAGCATTTTGCTTGATAGAAGATCGAGGGGTGTCTGGCTAGAAACAAGCGAAAAAACCATCTATGAGAAAGCAAAAAAAATTGCTGCTGATATTATCTCGAGTGATAATGAATACTCATTACCGGATAAAGCAATGGGAGAGATTGATAATATTTACAGGAGAAATACTTGAGATACGCAGCGGGTGTAAATATCGTTCTTGACCTGTCTTTATTTTGTTATATGCTAATGAAAAGGTCATATCTGTTTTTTAATCTTCAAAAATCTTTTAAAGGAGGAAGTCAATGAAGAAATTTTTATACCTACTATGTGTTGTGTTTATTGCAGTATCGATCGTTTTTATTGCAGCAAAAGAGGAGGAAGAAGCGCCAATGGTTGAAGAGGTTGAGGAAGCTGAACCCATGGTTGGAGGAGATGAGCTCGATCCATGGATTGCAAAACTCTGGGCTGAAGTAGAAGAGTACAGGCATCCGATTCCACCTGAATTCAAAGGGCCAAATGGTGAAACAGTTACATGGGACAGAGACAGTTTAAAGATAACAGTCGCTGAAGTTGAAAAAGTACGAAAAGGTAATTATAGGGTAGGTTTGCCATGGCATTCTCTTCTGGGAGAGTATTTTGCAGTTTGGCAACAGGGAACTTATGATAAATGTGAATATCTGAACCTTGAAATTGTGGCTGAAACAGATGCTGGGTTTGATGCATCAAAACAGATCGAAGGTGTTGAAAGTATGATGCCATTAAAGCCTGATGTGTTAATAGCCGCACCTGTAGATCCAGTTACAGGGGCTGCAGCTTTTCAGCCTGCAGTAGATGCAGGAATAAAACTCGCCTTCGTTTCAAATATACCACAAGGATATGTGCATGGAAGAGATTTTATCGGCAATGCGACTGCAAATGTTTATGATGGATACATAACTAATTGCGAACTTGCAAGAGAGCTACTTGGTGAAGGTGGTAAAATTGGGCTGATAGTCTGGTCAGTTGATTACTGGTATGCCAATTATTGTGATAATTTAGTTGTAGAGAATATTGAGGATTATGGTCTTGAAGTAGTTGATACGCAGGGATTTGTTACCCCTGATGATGCCTATAATGTTGCCACTTCAATGATTCTTAGGTATCCGGATATTGAGGGATTTTTTATTACCTATATGGTTCCTGCTATGTCGGTAGCAACTGCTTGTGTTGATGCCAATAGACCAGATTTAAAAGTAATTACCGGAGCATATGACAAACCGACTTTATTAAATATGGCCCAAGGCGGTAATATTGCTGGTATCAGTACCGATGCCACATATCTGGTAGGAGTAAACTCCGTTTTGCTCGCAGCATATGGATTATTAGGGAAAACAGGTCCCGAATATGCGGTTTGTCCATATATCCCGTTTACTCTGGAAAATATGAGAGAAATCTGGAAGATTGGGATGCGCACCCCGATTCCAGATTATTTGGATGAGGCACTCAGCATACTTGGGTATTAATAGTAAGAAGTAATCAAGTCTGATATCAGTACCGTGAGAGTGACCGACACATTCGATACTATTGTTTATAAAAATGGAATAGTATCCTCATTGCAAAAAGCATGGGGAGAAATCAAGTGATTATAAAGTAGTGTATTAGTTATATTAAAAAGACTTCATTACAATATTTATTATAGTTTCTCTTGTATCCAAGCAAAGGTCATTGTTGCCTTTAAATTATAAAAAATCTTTTATGGAGGGAAAACAATGAAAAAAACTTTGTACCTACTATGTATTGTGTTTATTGCAGCGGCTTTTGTGTTTATCGCTGCAACGGAGGAAGAAGAAGCTCCTGAGGTCAAAGAGGTAGAGGAAGCTGAGCCCATGGTTGGGGGAGATGAGCTCGATCCATGGATAGCGGGGCTATGGGATGCTGTAGAGAAGTACAGGATTCCGCTTGATCCAAGTTTCAGGGGACCAAACGGAGAAGAAGTAACCTGGGACAGGGATAGTCTTGGATTGACTGTCTCCGAAGTTGCAAAGGTAAGGGCTGGAAACTATACAGTAGGTCTGCCCTGGGGATCGCTTCAGGGAGACTATTTCTCTGCATGGAGAAGAGGCACTCTCGATGCATGTAAGTATTTAAATCTCAAGATCGTTGCAGAGACTGATGCAGGGTTCAATCCGGAAAAGCAGAAATCAGATGTAGAGAGCATGATGCCGCTGAAACCTGATGTATTGATAGCCGCTCCTACAGATGCAACCACAGGAGCCGCAACTTTTCAGCCTGCCGTTGATGCGGGTATACTGCTCTCCTTTGTTTCTGTTATTCCGACCGGTTACGTGCGCGGGAGAGATTATATAGGCTGTTCAACGGCAAATGCTCATGGTATGGGTATTACAGCAGCTCAGCTCGCCAAGGATGTTTTCGGGAAGGGTGGAAAAATAGGATATGTTTACTGGGCCTTTGAATACTGGTTTACAAATTATCATGACAGCGTGTTCGCGGAAAATGTGGTAAAGGAACCATATGGTATTGAAATAATTGACAGCCAGGATTTCGTTACACCTGATGACGCCTATAACGTAGTGTCTGCGATGATTATGAGAAATCCAGAAATAGAAGGATTCTATATTTCCTACATGACCCCTGCGATAGCTGGTGCAGAGGCATGCGTAGCAGCAGGCCGAGACGATATTAAAATAATTACAGGTGCTTTCGATGCCCCAACACTGCTGAACATGGCGAAAGGTGGCAATATAGCAGGGTTCTTCACCGATACGACGTATCTGGTAGGAGTGCACTCAGTGCTGGTTGCAGCCTATGGTCTGCTGGGCAAAGAGGGTCCTGAATACACTGTATGTCCATCTGTTCCCATTATACGTGAAAATATAAGAGAAATATGGGACGTAGGAATCAGGATTCCATTGATGGAAGATGTGGATAAGGCTCTACGAGAAGCTGGTTATTAATAGGTTATTTATCGATACCGACGTAAAAAAGGTGCATTCTCTGAAGGGAGTGCACCTTTTTAAGAGAAAATTATTTTTATAGCGATAGAGCTATTTTCTAGAAAGGAATTGCTATGTCTAAAGAAAAGTATGGGGTAGGTCTTTTTGGAATGGGATGGGTGTCTGGAGAACATATAAAAGCATATATCGGGCACCCACTATGCAAGGTCAAAGCGCTCGCATCAAGAAGCAGAAAAAGTGCTGAAGAAAAAAAAGCTCAATTTAGTCTTGACTGCGATGTGTTAGATACCTTTGATCAACTCTTGGAAAGAGATGATATACATATTATTTCGATCTGCTCTCGTCCCATTGCCAGGGCCGAGGAGATTGTAAAATGCTGCAAAGCGGGAAAGCACTTTTTTTCAGAAATTCATATCTGCAACACTCACGATGAACTGAAAGCAGTCATTGATGCATATGGATCGGCTAAGGTAAAAGGTATAACCGGTTTTGTGTTACAGCGAAACCCTATGATCATGAGCATAGTGAGCCTGATAGAAAAGGGTGGATTAGGAAATCTGTTTTTTGTTGAGACTGATTACTGGCATGAATTGGGACCCTGGTGGCGAGGGTGGTGGTGGGGTCAAAAGACAGAATATTCAGGCTCGACTACCCTGCTTGGCGGTGTTCATTCTCTTGCAACATTGATGGCCTTTGGCGGTGATGTAGAAGAAGTTTCCGCATATAATGTTAGGGGGCATAGAAAGGATTTCGAGTATGTACCGACATATGCAGCTTTGTTGAAGTTTAAAAACGGCGCTCTCGGAAGAACAGGCGGAAGCTTTGAGATAGAGTGCCCCTACGTGTTCAATATAATTTTACATGGAAGCAAGGGCAGTGTCATTAATGATAAATTTTACTCAAAGGAGCTGTTCAAAGGTCAGGATGATTGGCAGATGCTTGCAGGAACCAAACCCGATAGCGGGCATGTATCTCACCATCCATTCCCTGAAATGGTTGACTCCCTTGTTTCTTATATAGAGGGTAATGAACAAGCCTCTGATGTGAATATAGATTTTGCAATTAAAGTTCATGAGCTTGCACTTGCAATTGATAAATCTGCTGAAAGCGGTAAGCCAGTTACACTTCCTCTGTAAATTAGAAGTTATCAGAGGTATGTTTATGTTTTTATTTCAGAAGCTAATGACTGCGGGGTATAATGCATACAACGTCTTTATGTTGATGATACTATGAGTATACTAATGTCCGCTGGAAGCCAGAAACCTTGCGCTTTCCCTTGCGACTATCAGCTCCTCATTTGCAGGTATAACCACAATCTTAACCTGAGATTTGTCATCAGAAATAAGTAGCTCGCGACCAGTAGCATTATTTCTTTTTCGATCAAGCTGGATGCCGAGGAATTCAAATCCCTGACAGATTCTTTCACGAATCATACTTGAGTTTTCACCAATTCCGCCTGTGAATGCTAGGATATCCAATCCCTCAAGAACAGCTGTATAAGCGCCTATATATTTTCTTGTTTCATGAACAAAAACTCCCAGGGCGAGCTTGGCACGAGCGTTACCCTCGGCTGCCTCTTTCTCTAAGTCGCGTACATCCCCGCTTGTTCCAGAAATTCCTTTTAGGCCTCCATTACAAACCAGTGCATTAAAAAGCTCATCGGATGAGAGTCCTTCTTTTTTCATGATATATAAAAGAATAAAGGGATCCAGGTCTCCATTTCTGGTAGCGTGTGGCAATCCGGATTGGGGGGAGAATCCCATACTTGTTTCTACAGAGGCACCATTTTTTATCGCGCATATACTGGCGCTTCCTCCCAGGTGACATGAGATGATTTTCAAATTGTTTTGGTGACAGCCCGCCAGTTCGGGTGCACGGACAGAAACGTAGCGATGGGATGCACCATGAAATCCATAACGGCGTATTGAGTGTTTTTGTGACCATTCATAGGGAATAGAGTATGTATATGCTACATCGGGAATTGTTTTATGGAATGCAGGCTCAAAGACTCCTATCAGGGGTTTTCCAGGGAGAAGCTTTTGGAAAATCCTGAAAGCATTTATATAGGGCGGATTATGTGCAGGGGCCAGAGGTATATAGTCCTCCATTGCCCTGATAACATCTTCTGTAATGAAGACTGAATCGGCGATATTCCTGGCATGGACAGGCTTGAATCCAACTGCATCCAGTTTGTCAAGGCTAGACAGTACTCCAACATCTGGATCCGTAATAGTATCTAATGCCTGTTTAATTGCGGTGCGATAGTCCGGACATTCAATCATGTCTACTGTCTTTTCTTTCTTTCCATAATGATAGCTGAATGGAGATGAACTGCTTCCAACTCGTTCTATTTTGCCCTCTGCCAGAATTGTTTCATCTTCCATAGAAAACAGGCGGAATTTTAGAGAAGTGGAGCCGACATTAACAACAAGAATTATCATAGAATTCTCTCCTTAATAAATTTCATGTGAGATTAGAGTCTACTGTATTTTTGTTCAAATAGAAGGACATTAAAAAATGAGCTTATCTCAATCGGATCAGCCCTTTTCTTTTTTAACTACCAATAAACCAATTGCAATGGATCTGAGTTTTGTTTCTGGAGTTTCGGCACGTGATAGGAGAATGAGAGGAACCTTTGCCCCTACAACAATTCCTCCCGATTCACCCTTTGCGAAATAAAGGATAGACCGGTATAGGATATTTGCAGCCTCTATATTGGGTGCGATAAAGATATCTGTATCTTCCACTATGGGGCTTTTGATGTTTTTTCTTTCAGCAGCAAATTTACTCAATGGTGCATCCAATGCAACAG
>CP070841.1:2276007-2281752 GCA_020342115.1 Spirochaetota bacterium | reverse complement strand
TTTTCCCTGGACCACACAGGCTTACCATTATATTTACGATCATAAATCTGAGGTGCTTCACAGTTATAGATAGACCATGGACCAATACCCAGGATTTTCCAGTAATTCTCTGCCACTAACTCAACGTTTTTCACCGCAATTGCAATCTGGTTTATTGCTTCAACTTTTACTTTTGCGGGGCTCTCCTCCTTTGTATCGGGAAATATTATAGGTACCAGACCAGCATCGGTTTTACTTTCATGAACAGGTTCAAATACCGTCCGAAGAGGCGGGATATCAATATAGGTATACCCGTACCCTTTCTCAGGAGGACCGAATCTTCCGCTCTGAAGGTACTCAAAACCATCACTGGTCAAACTCTCTATGGTATTTTTATACTCATCAGGTGTATCCAGCAGAAAGTTAATGTGGTGCAATCCCTCTCCATGCTCCTCAATCCAATCTCCATATATCGAAGGGCCGTCGATTACCTGTGCAAGCTCGACCTGCACGTCTCCAACCTGGGCAAGAGCAATCTTCTCCTTTGCCCATACTGGTTTACCATGGTATATGCGCCCGTAAACCATAGGCGCTTCCCATTTGAAAATAGACCACGGGCCAATTCCAAGTATCTTCCAGTAATTTTCAGCCACTAGCTCAAGATCTTTTACAAGAATGCAAACCTGGTTTATTTTTTTAATTCTGACCTTCGCAGGGCTCTCTTGTGCCATGATGTAACCTCCATTGTTGGATCATGTAAGGGATGCATGTTTCAATCAGTACTCAGGACATATAATAATAGTCAAAATACAATAACAATACAAAACACTATCTGATTCCATTGCGGTATAAATACAACGAAATAGGAGGGTGTTTCGTTATATTACTCCTTAACTACATGACCATGAACATCCTCTATTTCGCACACAGGCTCCCAGATAGTTCGAAGAGGCTGGATGTCAATATAGCTGTACGCCCCTTTCTGATCTCTGGGTCCGTACTTGCCACCCTGTATGCTCGAAAAACCCTCTTTTGCAAGAATCTTTTCTGTTTCATCCACATCATCAACCAGCCAGTTAACGTGGTGCAGCCCCTCCCCATGTTCTTCAATCCAGTCTTTATAAATAGAAGGACCTTCTACTCCCTGCATCAACTCGAGCTGAACATCTCCGACCTGAGCAAGCGCTATCCTGTCCCTGCCCCAGGCCGGCTTCCCATAATATTTACGATCATAAACCAGAGGTGGTTCCCAATCGAAAAAGGTCCATGGACCAATTCCTAATATTTTTTCATAATTTGCCGCCACCTTTTCAACATCCTTTACAGCAATAGCAAGTTGATTGATATCCTTGACCTGGATTTTGGCAGGGCTTTTTGCCTTTGTATCAGGAACTATAGTAGGTTTTACTCCAAAGTCCTCTCCTTCGTATACCGGTTCCCAGATAGTTCGAAGAGGAGGGATGTCAATATAGTGGAATCCGTACTTCAACTTCGAGGGACCGTACCTTCCTCTCTGCAGGCTAGGGAAACCCTCTCTTACCAGGGCCTCACCAATCTTCTCGAATTCGTCACTACTATCAACTAAAAAGTTCATATGATGCAATCCTTCACCATGTTTCTCAATCCAATCTCCATATACGGAAGGGCCATCAACAGGCTGGACAAGCTCAAACTCTACGCTCCCAACGCGGGTAACCGCTATCTTTTCTCTAGCCCACGCTGGTTTCCCATAATATTCACGATCATATACTAAAGGTTCTTCCCAGTCATAAATCTCCCAAGGCCCTATACCCAGTATTTTCCAGTAATTCTCTGCTACCATCTCAAGGTCTTTGACTGCAATAGCAATCTGATTGATTGCTTTCACCTTCACAATGCTATCTTCAGTCATTTAAAATCCTCCTTAGGGTTCTCTAATATTTCTTTTATTCTTTGAAGAAATCGGGCGGCCTGTGCACCATCAACTATCCTGTGGTCAAATGTCAGGCTGAAAGTGGCTATTGGTCTGATCTCGATTTGTTCATTAACAACCCAGGCCCTCTTAAGAATTTTTCCTATACCCAGTATTGCGCATTCCGGCGGATTAATGAGAGGAGTGAACGCATCGACACCGAACGTTCCAAGGTTACTGATGGTAAACGTGCCACCAGTAATATCATCCAGAGCTAAGTTTTTATTTCTTGCTTTATCCATCAATTCGGAAACACGCGTCACAAGTTCATTCAAACTCATCTCTCCGGCATTTTTTACTACCGGTACTACTAATCCTTCTTCAACATCAACAGCAATTCCTAGATTAATGTCCTTGATTCTTGATATTTTATTTTCATCCAGTCTCGAGTTTATATCCTGAAACTCTTTCAATGCCATAGAGACTGCTTTAGCGATTAAGTGAGTAAAAGTTAATTTTTTTCCGATTTTTTTCTCAATCATCTCTTTCAATCTATTTCTGATTTTAACTATATCAGTGAAATCAATGAACGTAGTAAGCGTTACATGTGGAGTCTCTCGATGCATTTGAGCAAGCCTTTGGGCAGTTTTTCTTCGAGGCAAGCTCATTTCAACTGTTTCTGTAACTTCTATTTCCGACGGAACTTGTTCCGACGGAACCTGCACCGTTGACCCAACCAATTTTAACACATCATTCTTTGTAATCATACCTCCAAGCCCTGTTCCTTTGATCTCTGACAGGTCAATGTTATGGTCTTTGGCTATTTTTAGCGCTAGGGGTGATACCCTGTTTTTCACTGAAGGTGTTTCAACAACCTGCTTCATTTTTCCCAAAGGTTTTCTTTCATCTCCTCGATCTTCAGGCTCATCAGCCGACTCTACAACCCCGGCTTCTTCTATCAAGGCTACAGTTTCTGTAACAGGAACGACTGTATCTTCCTGAGCAATGATCTTTTTTACTATACCTGCCACAGGAGATCCTACATCATTGGTAATCTTTTCAGTCTCAACTGCAAGTAAAGGTTCGTCCTTTTCAACCCTTTCTCCTTCCTTCTTATACCACGTTACAACTTTTCCCTCCTTCATTGTCAAGCCAAGTTTTGGCATCGTCACTTCGAACATTCGTGTTCAAACCTCTTATTCTACAAAGTTTATTCACCTATAAGTATGCTGATTTTTTTAAAAACGCCCTTAGTTTACTTAAAATCCCGAAAACAGAGATTACATAGTGCTTCGGAATTGATGGTGTATCATTTGCTCGCCTTGTAAGAGGTCACTTCCTTCACTGCTTTTATTATTCTATCTTCGTTCGGTATTACAGCATCTTCCAGTACCGGGCTAAAAGGTATCGGAACCGTAGGTGTTGCAACCCGTTTAATCGGTGCTTTTAAACTATCAAAGGCTTCTTCAGCCACTATTGCAGAAAGCTCGGCGCTCAAGCCGCATCTTTCATGATCCTCATCCACTACTACCAGCCTGCCTGTCTTCTTCACTGAGTTAATTATTGTTTTTTTATCAAGGGGAACTATAGTTCGAGGATCAATAACTTCAATATTAATACCTTCCTCAGATAGTGTATCAGCAGCTTTAAGAGCCTTATGTACCATCCACGCAAGAGCAACAACAGTAGCATCTTCACCTTCTCTCTTGATGGCTGCTTCCCCCAGTGGTATGGTATATTCCTCTTCTGGAGCTTCCCCCTTGGTATTTAAAAGCATCTTGTGCTCAAAATACATCACAGGATCATCATCTCTTATTGCTGTTTTTAATAAACCCTTTGCGTCGTAAGGATTAGAGGGTATTACACATTTCCAACCAGGCATATGTGCAATAATAGAATATGCTGAAGATGAGTGATGTGCTGCTGCTGACATACCAGCACCGATCAGGGTTCTGATAACCATTGGCACTTTCATCCGACCTCCAAACATATACCTGAGCTTTGGAGCCTGATTGAATATCTGCTCACCCGCGATTCCAAAGAAATCAATGAACATCAGCTCAACAACGGGTCTCGAGCCCAGAGCCGCAGCTCCAGCACCTGCTCCAATAAATCCCATTTCAGAGATAGGAGTATCCAAAACTCTCTTATCACCGAATTCATCCCAGATTCCTTTTGTCTGACCCAAAGGAGCTCCCCAGATACGCAGGTCTTCTCCCATGAGAAAAACCGCTTCATCCCTGCGCATCTCCTCTCGCAACGCTTCACGAATTGCTTCTACAAATAGTATCTCCCTCTTGCTCATGTTCCCTTCCTTTTGCCATAATATCAATAATACGGTGTTACAAAAACATCTTTCAATGCGTCCTCTGGCTTCGGCCATGGACTCTTATCGGCAAACTCAATCGCCTCAGCAATTTCTCTTTCTACATCTTTTTCAATATCTTCTATTTCCTGTTTTGTAGCAAACCCTTCATCTTCTAAAAACTTTCCGAGCCGTTTAATGGGACATCGTTTCTTGCATTCTTCTACCATCTCTTTGGTTCTATAGGTGCCGCTGTCACCTTCGAAATGACCGTGATGCCGACACGTTTCGCACTCAAGAAGAGTTGGCCCCTTTCCTTTTCTGGCCCTCTCAACCGCATCTGATGCAGCTTCGTACACAGCCACAACATCATTGCCATCTACGGTAATACCAGGAACACCATAAGCTTCTGCTCTGTCTGCGACGGTCTTCACTCTCATTACACTCGAGATAGAGGTTGACTCTGCATACTTGTTGTTCTCACAGACATACAGAATTGGAAGATCCCATATAGCAGCTAGGTTTATTGATTCATGAAAGCTTCCCTGATTGGTAGCCCCATCTCCAAAGAAAGCAACAGCTACTTGGTCAGTTTCCTTATACTTGAAATGTAAAGCCGCTCCAGTAATCAGTGGAATAGAACCTCCAACAATTCCACTGGCACCCATGATACCTACATCAAAATCGGCTATATGCATCGAGCCGCCTTTCCCCCTGCAACATCCGGTCTCTCTTCCATACAATTCAGCCATGATATACTTTACATCTCCGCCCTTTGCTATGCAATGCCCATGCCCCCTGTGTGTACTTCCGATGTAATCATCTTTACGTAGAGCTGAACAAACACCTACAGCAACACCTTCTTCACCGGAATATAAATGAACGAATCCAGGGATTTTACCTCCAGCAAATAGCTCTTTTGTTTTTGTCTCAAAATGTCTTATTACAAACATCCCTCGATACATTTCCAGAAGTTTTTCCTTGTTGATCTCCATTTTTTAATCCTTTTCAAAATTTATAAAAAAATTTTAGCCTGTAAACGTAGGTGGAGTAAATACATCGGACCCTCCACCGACTTATTCTCCTTTACCTGGGATGCGGGTACCATCTTTGTCAAAAAGGTGGATTTTATCAGGCGGGATTTTAAGCTTGACTCTATCCCCTTCACGAACTAGAGAAGAAGCGGACATGCGCACCTTGCATGACACCTGTTCTTCAATCTCAACATTGATAAGCGTGTCTGAACCGATCGGTTCCACCAGCATTACCTCGCCCGCAATGCTATCGGGTTCAGAATCTTTCACCACATCTATATCCTCAGGACGAATCCCAAGAGAGATTTCTTGTTTCGTCTCTGAAAAAACAAAACGTTTGCCAAAACTCATACTAAAAGGTCCTGAAAAAATCGACTCTTTTCCCTTCCCAGACCCAGTCCCGTGGAATATGTTCATCTGTGGGCTCCCTATAAACGTAGCCACAAAAATGTTTATTGGTTTCATATATACTTCGTGAGGCTCTCCAATCTGCTGTATGACTCCCCCTTTGATAACCACTATCCGGTCAGCCATCG
>CP070841.1:2269428-2275907 GCA_020342115.1 Spirochaetota bacterium | reverse complement strand
CAGGATCCATTTGAATCCCTGCCTCCACACATGTCCATCTATGACATAATGTCAGAGCCTTTCATTACCGGAAAGATTGAGTCGAATCCCGTTAAGAGAAAAGAGATGATCCTAAAGGCTATGGAATCTGTGAAGCTAATACCCCCAGAATCCTTCCTTACCAAGTTTCCCCATCAACTCAGCGGAGGTCAGAGACAGAGAGTTGCCATAGCCTCTGCATTGATTTTAAACCCCAGACTCATAATCGCCGACGAGCCTGTATCAATGCTTGATATGTCAGTAAGAGCTGAGATTCTTGACTTGATGTTTGAGATAAGGGATAGATATTCTTTAGCTTATATCTATATAACTCATGACCTCGCTTTGGCACGTTTCATAGGAACGAAAATAGCTGTCATGTATCTTGGTAAGATAATGGAGATGGGAGATGCAAGGAAAGTACTGAAGGAGTATTTACACCCTTATACAAGAGCACTTATATCCGTTACTCCAAGGATTTTCGGAAGTAAGAGAGAGAAATTGATCCTAAAGGGTGAGATTCAAAGCGGCATAAGTATCCCAAGAGGATGCAGGTTTCAACCCAGATGTCCAAAGAGAAATGAGATCTGTGTATTGGAGGAACCACCTTTTATCGAAGTTGAAGCTGACCATTTTGTCTATTGTCATTTTCCTGGATAAAATAAAATGCTGAAATAATTGAACAGTTGTAGGTTATGTCAACGATTCGATATTCGGATTAACATTTATGATCCAACCAAGTTAATTAGGGTAGCGCACAAATGAGATCAAAATATCTGGCTTATAGACTGATCCAAGCTTTCTGGGTCTGGATGGCAGTTATATTACTCAGCTTTATCATATTTAGAATTTTACCCGGGGATCCGGCTGCAGCTATAGCAGGCGATCCAAGGGTTTCAGCCCAGATGCGTGAAATTCTGGCTAAAAAGTTCGGTCTCGACAGACCTGTCTATGAACAGTTTGTCGTTTATCTATTTAATGTATTTCGACTCGAACTCGGTATGTCATATCTCTATAAATTACCGGTAATTAATATCCTCTTTGAGCGTTTGGTAAATACATTATATTTGTTGGTTCCTGCAACGATTCTATCAATGGCTCTGGGAATCCTTATGGGACTGGTATCTGGTCAAAGAAGAGGCAAACCACTTGATTATTCTCTAACTTCTTTAGCAACACTACAATGGTCGACTCCTGAATTTTGGACAGCTATGTTAGTGATTTATGCATTTGCCATTGTATTACCTGTCTTCCCGACAGGTGGATTGCATCGATTCGGTATTTCTCATAAAGGGTTTTTAACTATTTTGCTTGATAGACTGTATCATTTAGCACTGCCGATGATTACATATGCGGTGATATGGTCCGGTCAATATACGCTTGTTGTAAGAAACACTTTAAGTGAGGTGCTCTCAGAGGATTATATCCTGATGGCAAAGGCGAAAGGATTAAAAAATCGTGAAATTCTGAGAAAGCATGCTCTGAAAAATGTAATGCTTCCATTAGTCACGCTGATAGGACTCAACATGGGATATATTATACTCGGACAGATAGGGATAGAAACAGTCTTTACTTACCCTGGTGTGGGGAGGCTCGTATACGATGCAGTTATCTGGAAAGATCTTCCTGTCCTTCAAGGAACCTTCCTTTTATTTGCACTTATAATGATAGTAAGCATGCTATTAATAGATATTATCTATACATATTTAGATCCTCGAGTGAAACTGGAGTTAAATAAAGTGGAAGAAACGATACCTGTATCAAAACGTGATCTATTTAGGTGGAAGTTGGGTGTATATAAAAAAGGCTTAGTAAATTTTTTAAATGAGTTTAGACGGAAAAAGTCAGCCGTATTGGGCTTAGGAATATTTTTAATATTTTTCTCTTTTGCTCTCTTTCCCGGATTTTTCACCAAGAGTCCACCTTATGAGATAGTCGATGAGGCCTGGCAGCCTCCCAGCAGGGCGTACATTTTAGGAACCGACGATATAGGTAGAGATATGCTGGCTCAGATTATTTATGGAACTCGAACCACCCTGTTTGTTGGTTTCTTCGCAGCTTTTATCGCAGTCTTCATAGGGTTAACTATCGGCATCTTTTCCGGATACTACGGCGGCTGGGTGGATTCTGCACTAATGCGGTTTACAGAATTTTTTCTCTCTATTCCCTTTATTCCGTTGATGATAATCCTTGCTTATATTCTAAAACCAAGTATATGGAACCTAATTATAGTGATTGGTATTACTTTCTGGCCCCGTCCAAGTAAGCTTATAAGATCAGAAACTCTTTCATTAAAAGAGAGGTTTTATATAAAGAGGGCCAGACTGATTGGGTGTTCACACTGGAGAATCTTGACAAAATATATCCTTGTGAGAGTCTTGCCAATAGCTTTTGCCAGTATGGTCATGAGTGTCGCTGCTGCTATTGCTTCAGAAGCATTTCTCGCATGGCTTGGACTTGCGGAAATGGGCACCATAACCTGGGGAAACATCCTATACTTCTCTTTCACCAGAGGAAGTTTTACATTGGGAGCCTGGTGGCATTTTATTCCACCTGGTGTTTGTATCGTGCTCGTAAATATAGCCTTTAACGTAATGGGCCAGAGTATGGAGGAGATTTTCAATCCCAAGCTAAGACAGCTTTAGAATATTTCACCGTTACAAATAACCTCTAATAATATCTCTACGACGTTATTATTTTATAATCGAAACCCGTAAATCATTACTTTATTTCGCTAGCTCTTTTTCCGCTTTACGCACTATATCTTTCAACTCCTTTGAAACATCCTCCGGAAGTGGTTCTACTTCATGCTTTTTTAGTATTTCAAACGCCTTCTCACTCGCCTTTTGCACCAGGTCCTTTTTACCCATAGATTCCCATGTCTCTCGATTGCATCGATCAAATATCTCTGTATCCATTAGCTCGCCTGTCCTTATATGTTTTAATGTGTGCATATCTTCCAGAAAATGATTTCGTGGTCCAACCCTTTCGATTACTTCAACCGCCAATGTGTCCCCATTAACCTCAATTCCCCGTGCCAATCTGCGGGCTATCTTGACAATCTCGTCGTCTATAACCAGCTGAGCCGGGCTGAGCGCCATAACACCCTCTACAATACCAGCGCCGAGGTTTAACGTGCCTCCTGCAAGACACAGCATCAATGTATTTTGCGCTTTCTGGAATAGGGCCTGTTCAGTGACGAATCCGTCACAGGTTAATCCTATGCCTTCTGTTGGCAAGCCGTATAAATCAGATCCCAATTGTGCAATTGCAGCAACAAGGAGCCCAACCTCAGGAGCTCCCATGAGAATTTCACATGTTCTCATGTCTGCCACAACAGGATCAATGAAGTACGGCATCGTGTGACCAGGATTTACCGTTTGTGCAAGAGCCATTGTGCCCAGATACTCCGCGTTTGCCTGTGCCAGTGTTCCTGCAACGGTTATCGGTGATGTTGTCCCTCCAATCGACATGATAGGTATGTCTGTTGGTATTCCATACTCACATGCAAGCAGAAGCTGTGCAGTATCGTCCTCATTGAGAAACAATGGTGATATAGGAGATATCATGTGATGCACAAAAGGTCTTTCCTTCAACCTGTCCTTGCTTCCACTCACTGCAATCAACATCTCTATTATGTATTTATGGTTCTCAATGGTAAACGCATTGTGCACTACGTTATTCCTCTGGTGTTCCAGCAAAACATGCAGACTGTGTATATCCGCCACCTTCTCGGGTATATCTCCACAGTGTAAAGTCGCAATACTCCCGATAGTTGGAAGCGCATCTGCCAGCTTCGCAAATTCCTTCCAATCGTCTAACCGCGCTCTTCTGTGCTCCCCTGTTTCCAAATCTATATACCCAGTCGCTCCTCCTGCAACCCTCGCATATATCTCACCGTCATTCTCTGACGCAATGTCGAACTCTTCTGTACGACCTCTTCGAATAAACTTCTTCGGTACCAATTTCAACTTCTCCTCGATTAATTCTGGAGGATACTTCACTATCCTTGTCTCGTGGTCAACCTTCGCACCAGTTTCCGCTAATATATCCCTCGCCTTTTCATGATCGATAAGCATTCCGGTCTTCTCGAGTATAGCTAATGACGCCTCGTGTACCTCCTTCAGCTCCTCATCTGACAACACTTTCAATAATGGTCGCATGTGAACCCTCTCAAGAATATTCGTAGTCTTATGGAAGGAATACTCAGGTTATGTAATAAGTATAGTAAATCTGTTAGTATACCTTTAAATAAGCAATATGAACATTAAAATGTGAACCCTCTAACCAGGTACCCCTGCACAAAAAAACCGTGTTTCTACCATTACTTTACGTAACGAAGCAGTACTCCTCATAAAGAAGATAACGCAATCTTGATTTCTACCCACTTTGCATACTGGTAGCCTCTTTTTCAGCCCTCTCCACAATTGCTGCAATTTCGTCTTCCATATCTTTATCCAACGGTTCGGGATTAGCCGACTCCACTATCTTTTTTGCTTCTCTACGGGCTACCTGCCAGAGATCAAGCTTTTCTTTCTTCCATTCCTG
This sequence comes from Spirochaetota bacterium, assembly GCA_020342115.1. GTDB lineage: Bacteria > Spirochaetota > B62-G9 > B62-G9 > DRHN01. The sequence continues at coordinate 2,271,341 of CP070841.1, read as the reverse complement.
TAGTCCAAGCCTGTTGGAAATCTTGGGAAACCAGTGCTCGTTTCTAAGATGTTCCCTCGAATGTTTCTGTGCCAAATAATGTCCTCCAGGACCAACTGCATCTATGACATCAACCGCGAGCGTTTCATCAGTTACCTCGATTCCCTTCAATATCCGTTTGATTCCACCAATTACTTCATCGTCAATTATCAGTTTTTCAAGGCTGCATCCCGCACATGCATTGATTAAGCCTATACCGACCACAATATTCACACCAGCCATCATCGATAACTGGGTAGTCCATGCGATCTCGTACCCTGTCTGAGCGTCGATCAGGATTGATTCTGAACTGGTGATACAGCCAAATGAAGGAACATTGTAATAACGTAACATTTGAGCAGTCCCTGCATTAACCAGTCCACACTCAGGTGCCCCGAACGCTGCAATAGCTGTTTTCATATCCATTATTGTCGGAGCGGGCCCTACTGCAATTGCATTACCTGGATTTATGAGCTGCGCTACCAGCGCAAATGCCAGGCACTCGGCAAGCGTCACAACCAGGGTTCCTGCTATGCTCACCGGTGCTGCTGCACCACTGTTGGGGCAGTTGATCAACGTTATGGGCAGCTTGTTTCCTGCGAACTCCAATGCAACATCGAGATCGTGAGAGGCCAGACGTAGTGGACTGTTCGGTGATGCCAGACCGAGTATGATAGGTTTCTTCCTAAACTCTTCCATTCCCCCCGCCAGCACAGCTCCCATCTCTATTATGTACCGCGCCTGCATTCCGTCACCAGGACAGACCCATGGCGTTTTCGTTGTATTACTTATCATGGCCTGTGCTGAATGAACATCAACCAGCGATGGAGTGACATCCTGAATGATCGGAGACATGCAAAGACTGAAATTCTCCATTGCGTCAGTTACCTTGGCGTAGTGCCCGGAGTCCTTCTTGGTCGCAGGCCTAGGCTCACCAGTATCTATATCCAGAATCCATGAAGCACCAGCCCCTGAAGATATTACAGTCTGGTCTCCCCCTATCGTTACCTCTTCACCTTTTCGAGAGTACACAACAAAGCTGCTTGGAACTTTCTTGAGACCATCTTTTAAGACTTTTTCCGGGATCCTGACCCTCTTTTCCTGCTTGTTGATCTTTGCACCATTCTGTTCCAGTAGGTCCAACACCTTGTCATTTTCTACAATTATCCCGGTTTTCTCCAGAACCTCCATGGTTGCCAGGTCAATCTTATGAACTTCTTCCTTACTTAAAGCATCAATTCTGTAGTTATGCATATTCCCTCCTCCTACCCGCTAATAAATTTCTTCGCTAACTCCACACCTTTCATCGCATTTTCAGCATAGCCATCTCCTCCGATTTCTTCAACCCATTCCGGAGTGCATGGTGCCCCGCCAAATATTACCTTGACTTTGTCTCTCATTCCCTCCGCTTTGAGTGCTTCAATGATTCTCTTTTGGCCAGGAAGAGTTGTGGTCAGCAATGCACTGGCTCCTATTAGATCGGCTCCTTCCTCCTTTGCTTTATTGACAAATGCCTCTGCAGAAACATCCTCTCCCAGATCAATTACGTCAAATCCAGAGGCAAATAGCAGGGTTGCCACAATGTTCTTCCCTATACTGTGTATGTCCCCCTGCACAGTCCCTATGACAACCTTACCCTTACTCTTTGTCTTCTCCGCCTTTTTCTTCAGCTCAGGCTCAAGTAGCTCCTTAACTACCTTCTGGGCAGGTTCGGCAGCTCCCACAAGCTCAACCAAAAAAAACTCCCCCGATGAAAACTTTTCTCCGATAATGCTCAGCCCTTTTACTATCCCCTTATCGATAATCTCTGAGGGATCAATATTCATCTCTAATGCTTCCTTTACATTATTAATAAAACTCTCCTCTTCAATACTTACAAGCGTGTCACATATCTT
>CP070841.1:2247168-2269328 GCA_020342115.1 Spirochaetota bacterium | reverse complement strand
TTTCCTCGATTACTTGTACACCTCCCCAAAATGCTATATAATTTTTTATACGATCGGCAGCTTCCATTGTGTCCGGATAATACCATGCTGCGTTCTCGTTCTTTTTATCTTCGACAACGACATGATAGTATGAAGCTACACCCTTCCAATAACATGTTGTATGATAATTACTCTCAACCAGATAATCATGGTTTACAGATTCTGGGGGAAAGTAATGGTTTCCCTCTATTATTTTTGTACCATCGCTTTTAGCGCTAACCTCATTGTTCCAGATTGCTTTTACCATAATCCTATCCGTTATTCATCATAGAATATTCTATATATACTATTCGCCTTATCATCAGATACATAAAGTGAGCCATCAGGACCGATTTCCACATCAGCAGGACGACCCCAGGACTTTTCGTTTTCCACCCATCCCGAAGCGAATATTTTATAATTTAAAGCTTTGTTTTCTTTTACCTCAACGAATGAAATCCTGTATCCTGTTTTTTTGCTTCTGTTCCATGAGCCGTGTTCTGCTATGAAGATTCCTCCTCTGTATTGTGGAGGGAACATCGAGCCTGTATAGAACCTCATACCGAGTGCTGCTACATGAGCAGGAAGTTCATATTCAGGAAGTATAAAGGAAGAATGCTGTCTTTTACTCCAGAAGTCCGGATCCTTTATATTCTTTCCGTGCAGGAAGGGGAATCCAAAGTGAAGCCCTCTGGCAGGAGCGCGATTTAACTCGTCCGGTGGAAAATCATCTCCCATCCAGTCTCTTCCATTATCTGTGAACCACAACTCTTGGGTTTCAGGGTGCCAATCGAACCCAACTGTATTTCGGACACCTTCCGCGAATATCTCTGGATTGCTTCCGTCTATATTCATCCTCATTATAGTAGCAAAGCGCTTATCCTTTCTCAAACATACATTACAGGGAGCCCCCACAGGTACATAGAGTTTTTTATCAGGTCCGACTTTAATAAACTTCCAACCATGATGCCTCTCTTTTGGCAATGTATCATTGAGGATAATGGACTTGGGAGGATTTTCCAGCCGATCTTCTATGTCTTCGAATTTAATTACTCTCGAAACAGCTGAAACAAGGAGATCTTTATTGAAGAAATCAAGCCCTACAGGCATTTCGAGATTTTGGGCAATGATATATTGCTTCTTATGACTTGTAATGGCATATACTTTGCCGTTTTTTGAGCCGACAAACAGTGTCCCATTATCCGAGAAAGCCATACCTCTTGCCGTTTCAATTCCCTTTGCAAATAGCTCAATATGAAAATTGGGTGGTAGTTTGATTTTATCAAGGGGCAGCGCATATGAAGAGAATGCAGCCAACGTGAATAAAAAAATGAGTAATATTTGTAATCGTTTCATAATACTAATAATATAATATTAATAAGAATATAAGGAAAGCTTTATATAGCGTTGGTGTATTATTGTTATATTCTCAAGGTAACTTTGTATTGCCAATTTTCCTTATCACCTATGTTATCGAAACGACTTTGGCATTGGTCATTTTGACTAAATCAGCGGGTAGAAGTCGGAAAACAGCGTGAGGGGTTCCTGCGGCAGCCCATATCTCCTCGTATTTAAGAAGGTCTTCATCTAAAAAGGTATGTATGTTTTGACTGTGGCCTATTGGTGGTACACCGCCTATGGAAAAACCGGTGTTTTCCCGTACGAAATCGGCATCAGCTTTCCCAACAGGCTCGGATAGATATTCACTGATAGTCTTTTCATTTACCCTGTTTGATCCGCACGCAATGACCAGTATTGGTTTTTCGCTCCTCATCGCTTTAAATATAATAGACTTTGCAATCTGATCTACACTGCAGCCTATTGCAGACGCTGCATCTTTTGCACTACGAGTAGTATCTGGAAGCACGACAACATCATATTCAAAACCTAAAGATTGTAGAGTTTTCTGGACTTTCTTAGCACTGGAGCTCAAACTTTCCTGCATGATTTTTCTCCTTAACCGAAAAAATTGCGATTGTAATTATACAGGAGTAATGGTTGATAAGTCAAATAGCTTTCTAGGAACGTTAATGCCGTATATTGATAACGATAAGGTTTGGGTGTTTCTTTTATTAAAGGATTTTGTATTTAAGCATTATATTTTATTCCTGATAGAATGGACCCTGGCTGCATATGTCATTATTTCTTTAATATGGTAATTATTGAAGAACTGAATATCGAATCAGTTCTATCTTTTATTAAGCAGGTATTTTTGCGCTAACGACTATTAATAGACCTCAAGGGCACAACATGAGAGAACAGAAGCCTCAAGTAGCAATTACCATTGGTGATCCGGCTGGCATCGGCCCGGAAATATCTGCAAAGGTGATGTCATTAAGAGCAATCTACAAAGTATCGAGGCCACTTTTAATAGGAGAACTCTCTGTTTTGGAACAAGCACTGAAATTATGTAACCTGAAGCTGAAGATAAATGAAATATCCTGTGTACAGGAGGGTATCTATCGCTATGGGACCATTGATCTTATTGATATGGGAAATATTAATGTAAAGAACATTAGTTACGGCAAAATCTATGAAGCATGTGGGAGAGCAGCATTTGAGTATATTGAAAAAGCTGCAAGCCTTGCACTTGTAAAAGAGGTAGATTCAATTGCAACAGCACCAATCAATAAAGAAGCGCTGAAGAAAGCAAATATCAAGGGTCAGGGACACACAGAAATACTTGCTGAGCTCAGTGGAGTGAGTGACCCCCTAACCATGTTTGAGGTGAAGAGCTTGAGGATATTCTTTCTAACGCGTCATGTTTCCCTTGTAGAAGCCATTAAATCAATTACCAAGGAGCGAGTAATTGATTATATAGATCGATGCATCAATGCACTAAAAAAGATCGGTGTTCAGGAACCTGTGCTTGCTGTCGCAGGCTTAAACCCTCATAGTGGAGAAGGTGGTCTTTTTGGAGATGAAGAGTTACATAGTATTATGCCTGCAGTTGATGACGCAAAAACAAAGGGATACAGGGTTGAAGGTCCTTTGCCAGCTGATTCAGTGTTTTACCTGGCACTACAGGGAAGGTACAGTGCTGTTCTTTCACTATATCATGATCAGGGACACACAGCAGCAAAGACCCTTGATTTTCACAACACAATCTCGATTACCCTTGGTCTTCCTTTTTTGCGGACTTCACCCGACCATGGAACTGCATTTGATATTGCAGGAAAAGGAGTGGCAAATATTTCAAGCATACAAAACGCAATAATAGCAGCGGCAGAATATGCAAAATATTACACGGCAGATTGATTATCGAATATTAAATTCAGTGGTTATTTCTTTGGATAGCTTGAGTACCAAACTTAGGCGATGTTGAATTTTTCCAGGTATCGTCTTTTAGCAGGATCGAGGTCATGGAACTCGATTCCAACACGAGAAAGCATCCTTTCCTCAGTTGATTCTTCTGAGATTGTGTTAACCCTTACAATCCTTCCATCAAGAGATCTGAAGCTCGGAAAATCGAATCTTCTTAGATCAAGCGTGATCTCAGCATCTTTTTCAATCGGTGTATCATCCTTTTGAACAAGCTCGATCCCAGCTCCAGAGGCGCTGAGGTTTCTGAGGAGAGCAGGTTTTCTAATGCCCGATTCCTTGAGGACCATTGCAACAATCTCTGGAGCGACAAATCTGGTAAAGGTCGAATTTCTTCTTTCCCCATTCTTTAAGTAAAAGTCCATTAATCCCTCTACTTTATAAAGGGGAAAGGTTCCCTTGAATCCGCGGATGTTTGTTTTAGGCAGCTTCTGGATTTTACCCCATTTGGTTACTGCATGCGCAACCTTTTCATCTACGTATATCTGGTTATTCTTTGCAATATCACCAAGACGGGAGGCGAGAATTACCGGTTTACCAATAGCGGTATCTATTGGATGGCGTTTTGGCCCAACTATGCAGTGCAGCGCCTTTCCCATTGCAACACCTACTCCTATTTCAAGAGGGAAATGAGCTTCCCATTTATACTGTATATTTTGCCTTAGCAAAGCCATTCGCATTTCAAGTGCTGACCGAACGGCATAGTATGGGGCTTTTGTATGGGTGGTATCCTTTCCCCAAATGGCTATAAAACCATCGCCAACTATATTGTCGAATGTACCTTTGTATCTTTCAATTATATCTGAAGCAGTCTGATAATATCTGTTAGTAAATTTGTACACTTTCTGAGCAGGGAGTACATCGAACATGTGGGAAAAGCCTCTGAAATCTGCAAAGAGAGCTACCATCTCTTTTTCATCTTGATTGTTTATATTACTCATTTTTTCTTCCTAACTTACACACGTGAGTATCTCGCCTATAAATGTGTGTACAATGAGTGTTCCCCAGGTTCTCAGTAAATAACTTATATAAATATGATATAATTACTCACAAATTGCGTTGTTTAATTTCCTCTGGTTTATTAGAACAAATCACCCAGAACTATCTATTTTGCGACGACTAAATTTGAAGGATCACATTACATTTTACATTAATAATTGTTATACTTACCATAAATTATAACCCAATTAGGGAAAATAACAATAAAAATTTAAAAGACTTCTTTTCTGTTAATTAGTCGCCGGTGAATAATTACAAATGTCTACACTAAAAGAAAGGACGTGCTCCTGAATCAGTTCTTTACCTTTTTATGTTACAATGGATTATATGATATACATTTATTTTTCTTGTTAAAAAGCTCAATCATTAACCAAGAACTAATTATCTAATTTCTAATCAACGTTTAATGTAAGGCTTTCCATCTGCAGCTGGAGGGGTAGATTTTCCTATAACTCCTGCAAGTACAACCATGGTTATGAGATAGGGGAGCATCCATAAGAATTGAGGTGGAATGGGAATTCCTTTTATCTGAAAGATAATTTGAAGGGCATCTGAAAAACCAAAAATCAATCCTCCTGTGAAGGCTCCTACAGGGTGCCATTTACCAAATATCATTGCTGCAAGGGCGATGAAGCCCTTGCCATTTGTCATAAGGTCATCAAAGCTCCCTGTTGTCTCAAGTGAAAACCAGGCACCCGCAAGACCGGCAAGCATGCCTCCTAGCATCACATTTTGGTATTTCATTTTAAAAACGTTGATACCAACAGTATCTGCCGCTTCAGGGTGCTCGCCGATCGACCTGGTCCTGAGCCCCCATCGTGTCTTGAAGAGCAATATAGTGATTAAGGCAACAAGGCCCATCATCATAAAAACAATTGGTTGATTTGTAAATATTATTGCTCCAATGATCGGGATCTTTGCAAGCAGAGGTACCGTGATAATAGGGAGTATAGCCGTTCTCGAGAGCCTTGCTCTTATAAGGAAACTTCGCCTGATGAAACCCGTTAAGCCAACGGCGAGTATGTTTATGACTGTACCTGAAATGATTTGATCGGTAATCATTGTAACTGAGAGGAAAGCATGAAGTAGTGACATGACTGCACCAGAAACTACAGCACAAATGAGGCCAAGCCATATATTACCGAGATAGAGAGCTGCTGTAAATCCGATACATGCTGCTGTGAGCATCATGCCTTCAATTGCAATATTTATAACTCCTGTTCTCTCACAGAGGATTCCTGACAAAGCACCGAGCACGATTGGGGTAGAGAGCCTTAGGCTCAGCGCAAGAAGCCCCACGATGTCAAATTTGGAGTCGATTCCAGCCCAGAGGATAAGAGTTGCTACAGCGACAAACGCAGTTACAAAGAAACTGAGGTTAATAAACTTTTCGAGGCGTCTCACTAGCGGAAAGATGGAACCTGCGAGTCCAAGGCAGGCAAGGATAAATATTGTCCTTCCAGTAAATACCGAAATCGAGCCAAGCTTTCCGAAACCGATAATCGATTTGAGATCCTGGCCAAGGAAGCGAAACGAGAATCTGATAATAAGGAGATTCAGGATTATTGTGAGTGCGCTGAATACAATTGTTTTATAATTACTCTTCTCCATATTTTACTGGCCCCAACCTTTTGTCAGGAGTACTCCGGCTTTTTCTCGTTCAGCCCTTATTCTGTATAGGTAGCGGACTATATTTGGTGCTGCGATAAACATGATGACAAATGCCTGAATGATATTAACCAGATCTATCGATATCTTTGCACGGACTTGCATGAGTCCTGCACCATTACGAAGGGCTGCCCATAACATTGCTGATGGAAAGACGGCGAATGGATTGCTCTTTGCGAGTAAAGCTATAGCTATTGCATCGAAACCGAATCCCGATACAAACGCAGCCGGGAGATTATAGTTCAATCCGAGCACTTCTCCCGCCCCTGCAAGCCCTGCGAGCCCGCCGGAGATTGCCATTGCGAGCACGAAGTTTTTTGATATGTTCATGCCTGCATAGCGCGCAGCATCCTGGTTCAAACCAACTGTACGGATTTCAAAACCAACTTTTGTTTTAAAGAGGATATAATAGATTAAGAAGATAGCAATAATCGCAAGGATAAATCCCCAATGCAGCCTAAAACCTGGAAAAATTTTCGGAAGGTAGGCGCTCTTCAATATATATGCTGTTCTTGGGACGCTTGCCTTTGGGTCGAGCATGGGGTTTTTAACAAGGTAGTCTGTTAAGCGAATCATTATATGGTTCATCATTATTGTGTTGATTACCTCGTGTGCTCCTGTTTTTGCCTTCAGATATCCGGGTATTGCACCCCAGATTCCACCTGCAATAATGCCAGCTATAATAGCTATTGGCAGATGGATAAAATGCGGTAGGCCTCTCCAAGCGTATCCTATGTACGCAGCTGCGAGTGCGCCTGCGTAGAGCTGTCCTTCTGCCCCGATGTTGAAAAGGCCGCACCTGAATCCGAATGCGACTGCAAGTCCTGTTAAGATATAAGGTGTGGTGCTGACAAAGGTTTCAGCAATCGTCCTCGCATTCCCAAATGAACCCTGCCAGAGCCCTTTATACGCAGCGTATACATTTGCGCCGGATGCATAAATGATTATTGCACCGATTACCAGAGAGGTGATGATTGAGAGAAAAGGTATCAGTAAATCCTGATATCCCGCCCGTAGTTTAAATATTTTTTTTACGTCCATTGTTAATCCAAAAAGTGATTTTTGGACACTTATGTTTTTTCCAATATCCCGGCCATGAGAAGCCCAAGCTGTTCCTTTGTTGCTTCTTCGCTTGATAAGGTTTTAACAATCTGGCCTTTATATATTACTCCTATGGTATCTGAAAGTGATAGAATTTCGTCAAGCTCTGAAGATACAAGCAAAACAGCGCACCCAGCATCTCTTGTTTCAACTATTTTTTTGTGTATGTATTCTATTGAGCCAACATCAAGTCCCCTAGTTGGCTGTGCGGCGATTAAAAGTTTAACTTCTCTTCCGAGCTCACGAGCAACTACTGTTTTTTGCTGGTTTCCACCAGAGAGTGTTTCAGTAATGTCAAGTATACTGGAAGCTTTTATGTCGAACTCTTTGAGAAGTTTGCTTGATTTTTCGATAATAACTGGGAAATTGAGAGCCAGGCGTTTTGAGAAAGGTTTGTGATAGTATGAGCAGAGAACAAGATTGTCTCTTATAGGATAGGGCAAGACAAGCCCATATTTGTGCCGGTCTTCGGGTATATGGGCTGTTCCACGTTCAAATACCTCCCTCGGGTTATCTCCCTCTATTTTCGCTCCATCAATGATAACCTCCCCACTCACGAAGGGAAGGAGACCCGTGAGAGCCTCAACGAGCTCGGTTTGACCGTTTCCCTGAACACCGGCGACACCATATATTTCACCGGAATGAACATTGAAGTTGATTCCGTTTACAACGCTCACCCCTCTTCTGTCAAATACTGTAAGATCATTCACCTCCAGCACTGGTTTGCCTTTATGCATCTTTTCTTTGTGGACTTTAAGAATCACTTCTCTTCCAACCATCATATTGGCCAAATGCCCTTCATCTGTCTGATCAGGTCTCACACTTCCGATCGCTTTACCGTCTCTGAGCACAGTAATAATATCAGATATCTCGAGCACCTCTTTCAGTTTATGGCTGATGAATATTATCGACTTTCCCTCGTCTTTAAGAGATCGGAGTATCTCGAAAAGTTCTTCACTCTCCTGAGGAGTTAAAACGGCAGTCGGTTCGTCAAGAATTAGAACTGTTGCTTCTCGATAAAGCGCTTTCAATATCTCAACCTTTTGCTGCATACCAATGGGAAGGTCTTTCACCATATCGCCTGGATTCAGGCTGAATTTGTATTTTTCAGAGAGTGTCTCTATTCTCCCGGTTGCTTGTTCTTCGTCAATCAATCCTCGTTTTTTTGACTCATTACCCAGAATGATATTTTCGCATACTGACATGTTTGGAATAAGCATGAAATGTTGATGAACCATTCCGATGCCATGGGAGAGAGCATCAGCAGGAGAGTGTATAATGACCTTTTGCCCGTCAATAAAGATTTCACCTTCATCAGGAGTGTAAAGACCATAGAGGATATTCATCAGGGTAGTCTTTCCGGCACCATTCTCACCCAGTAAAGTATGGATTTCTCCTTTTTTTAATGAGAAATCGATATGATCATTTGCGAGAACTCCGGGAAAGGATTTTACAACACCTTTTAGTGATAAAATTTCCTCACTCATATGATTATCTTTTGACATTATTTGGCAATACTACACTATCTATTCAAATATAGCAACAATTTTTCTTAAGCGATCAGCTAGTTGCTGCCAGCCAAATGATAACAGCTTAGGCTGTCATCATACAGCATTCAGCGAATACTATAGTCCAATAAATGCTTCTGCTAAACCAATTACAAATCCGAGGATTGCGCCTGAAAAGATGATGAAATTTATTTCTGGTCCACTAGCTTTCTTGACAAGCTTCTCGATGATGCCAATATCAAAAGAATTGATCTTCTGCTCAACTATTCCTGATACCATTCCTTCATCAATAAAGGATTCGATAACCCTTCTTTTAAGGTACCCATCCCTATCGATGAGCAAGGAGGCAATAATTTTTTTTATGGTGCCTTTCATAAAAGCTATACTCGAGACCGGAATTCCAAATAGCTTCTGGTCATTTTTATCGAGAAATCTATCAATAGCACCAAGCAGTCTTTCTCTATTTATCTTTGTTCTGATGGATTCACTGTTGACGAGGTGGTCATTTACAATGTTACCGGCGCGCGTGGCAATCTCAGACTGGCGCTTTGGAAGAAGGCCCTGTATTCCGAATATTTTTTTTCTTGGGCGGAAAAGAAGCTTGATAGCTATAAAGTTAGTGATAAAACCAAGTAGTGAACCAACAATTGGGTATATAATAAAGCGCAGGGAATAAATATCAATGTGCATTGATAAAAGATAGTCGTTAAAAGTTATTATGGCGAGGATTTTTAACTATTAGCTAGTTGCTGCCAGTAAAATGATGACAGCCTAAGCTGTCATCATACAGTAATCAGCAATCTGTGACGATCAACAATTAGTAGATGACAGTTTATTACCCGCTGCCGTTTGTATCCTTATATTTCTCTTTAATTTTAATAAACTCTTTTTCTCTTCTTAAAAAAGCTTCAACAATATCCGGATCAAATGCTGAGCCGGCTCCTTCTACGATAATATCTCTTGATTTCTCGTGTGAAAAGGCTGATTTATATACACGTTTAGTGGTGAGGGCGTCGTATACATCAGCAAGAGCTGTTATACGAGCAGTAATGGGTATTTCTTCATTCTTTAATCCTTTTGGATAACCACTTCCGTCCCATTTTTCATGATGATGGTAGGCGATCTCTTTTCCCATATCGAGAAATGATCTTTTCATTCCCGTAAGCTTTATTGCTGAACTTATTGCATCTCCGCCGATTTCACTGTGACGTTTCATTATTTCAAACTCCTCGGCAGTCAGTATACCCGGTTTTAAAAGTATCTCATCTGGGATTCCAACCTTACCAATATCATGAAGTGGTGTAGATTTGGTGATGTTATCTATATACCGTTCTGTGATATAATCTTTATATTTATCTGTTTGCTTAAGCTCATGAGCGATCGTCTTTGCATATTCACGCATCCTCTCAAGGTGTTCACCGGTTTCAGGATCACGAAACTCTGCCAAGCTTAGCAAGAGCAAAAATAGTCACATCTTGGGTTCCAATCAATTTTTGCAGTAGTTCTATATTATCCTGCTTAAGCCTCTCTTGAAATTGTCTATTATCGTCGAGAAGCTTTTTTAGTGAGAGAAGAGACTTGAGCCTTGCTTTGAGGAAATGGATGTTAAATGGTTTCGCTAGAAAGTCATCGGCACCCAACTCCAGTGCTTTGAGGTGACTTTGATCGTCAACCAGACCTGTTATTAAAATAATGGGCACTGTTTTTGTTTCCGGATCTGTTTTTAATAATTTACACACTTCATAGCCATCGAGCTTTGGCATAATTAGATCGAGAATTAAAAGGTCGGGTTTGTATTCTTTAAAGCATTCAAGAGCTTCTTGACCATCTACTGCTTCAATAACAGTATAGCCCATGGGAGTTATTAAAGTACTGATCATTTTCCTGTTCGCCTCAAGATCATTTACAACAAGTATTGTTTGTTGTTCTTCCATAATGGTTCCTTACTATTACTGAAATATTAACTTGGTGATTACTATAGAAAGCGGTAGAAAGAAATTAATGATTATACCAATTGATTGATATAATCTATAAATTTTATTGCAAATTTATTCGTTTTGCAAATGAATCCAAAAATAAATTAAAAGCCTCGCTGCAGCTATTTTAGTTATTATATAGAAATGGAAGATCGTTCTATATCAAATGAAGAGGAATAATCGTATCAAAATGACACACTTTAATTAAAGAAATTCATGTTAGAATATCTAGAAGTTTAATTATTTATAATATAAGTAATTAGAATAATGTTTATTTAGACTTGATGGTATTAAAATTGCATTTTTATAAGTGAAAGGTAAAAACTCAGCTGAAATATAAGGAGTAATCATGGATATAAATCGTTTTACAGAGATGGCACAGGCTGCTATACAGAGCTCTCAGCTTCTGGCTGGTGAATATGGGCATCAGCAGATTGAGAGCGAGCATCTTCTTCTTGCACTTGTAAGACAACAGGGAGGAGTTGCTCCTCAGTTGCTCTCAAAGCTTAATATAGATCCAACAGCAGTAATACATGAGGTTGAAAGGGCCCTGTCCAGAATGCCGAGAGTTACGGGGTCTGGTAGTAATGGAAATATCTATCTCTCATCGCGGCTCAATAATCTGCTTTCAGATGCTGAGAATGAAGCGAGGAGTCTCAAAGACGAATATATAAGCACAGAGCATCTCTTCATAGCCCTGGTAAAAGACACAGCAGAAGCAGGCAAGATACTACAATCACTGGGGATCACAAGAGCAAAGGTACTGGAGGCACTCAAGAAGATAAGGGGAAATCAGAGAGTCACCTCACAAAATCCGGAGGCCACCTATCAGGCACTCGAACGATATGCAATAGATCTGACCCAAAGAGCACAGCAGGGCAAGCTCGATCCAGTTATCGGGAGGGATGATGAGATCAGGAGAGTAATCCAGATTCTCTCTCGTCGTACGAAGAACAATCCTGTGCTCATTGGGGAACCGGGAGTAGGAAAAACTGCTATCGTAGAAGGGCTAGCACAGAGGATTGTGAAGGGTGATGTCCCGGAAGGTTTGAAGGAAAGGAACATTGTAGCACTTGATATGGGAGCGCTCCTTGCAGGGGCAAAGTTCCGGGGAGAATTCGAGGAGAGGATGAAAGCAGTGCTTAAAGAGGTGCAGGAATCTGATGGAAATATTATTCTCTTTATCGATGAGCTTCACACCGTGGTTGGGGCAGGATCTGCAGAAGGGGCAATAGATGCAGGAAACCTCTTGAAGCCGATGCTCGCCAGAGGAGAGCTTCATTGTATCGGTGCAACAACTCTTAATGAGTATAGAAAACACATCGAGAAGGATGCAGCGCTGGAGCGGAGGTTTCAGCCGACCCTGGTTGATCAGCCGTCTGTGGAAGATACGATATCGATTTTGAGAGGATTAAAGGAAAGGTATGCGATTCATCACGGTATAAAGATAAAGGATAGTGCACTTGTTTCTGCCGCTGTGCTGAGCGATCGATATATTTCCGATAGATTCCTTCCTGACAAGGCTATTGATCTGGTAGATGAAGCTGCTGCAAAGCTCAGGACCGAGATCGACTCGATGCCTGCTGAGTTAGATGAAATTATGAGGCGTACGATGCAGTTTGAGATAGAGCGGGAGGCTTTGAAGAAGGAGAAAGATAAAGCATCAAAGGAAAGGCTTCAGAAAATTGAGAAACAGCTTGCAGACCTTAAGGAGCGTGGGAATACATTGAAGTCGAGATGGGAAGAGGAGAAACAGCAGCTTGTAATGCTGAGGGATCTCAGAAGTGAGATGGAAAATGTGAAGTTTGAAATCGAGAAGGCTGAACGTGATTACGATCTAAATCGTGCTGCAGAGCTTAAATATGGGAAATTAATTCAGCTCGAGAAAGAGCTTGAAGAGCTGACAAAAAAGATCAACGGTAATGACAAAACAAGGTTGCTCAAAGAGGAGATAGATGAAGAGGATATAGCGGAAGTGGTTGCACGATGGACCGGAATACCGGTAGCCAAACTCATGCAGGGAGAGACAGAGAGACTCTTGGCCCTGGAAGAACATCTCCATCAGCGGGTTGTTGGTCAGGACGAGGCTGTCAAGGCTGTCTCAGATTCAATCCTCCGTGCACGAGCGGGTATAGTGGAACCAACAAGGCCAATCGGGAGCTTTATATTTCTTGGACCAACCGGAGTTGGAAAGACGGAGCTTGCGCGAACTTTGGCTGAGTTTTTGTTTGATGACGAGAAGAACATAGTCCGCATCGATATGTCGGAGTATATGGAACGCCATACAGTTTCAAAATTAATAGGTGCCCCACCCGGTTATATTGGATACGATGAGGGTGGCCAACTTACAGAAGCTATCAGAAGAAAGCCGTACTCGGTTATCCTGCTCGATGAAATCGAGAAGGCTCATCCTGATGTATTTAATATACTTCTTCAGATCCTCGAGGATGGACGGCTCACGGATTCTCATGGGAGAACGGTGAACTTTAAAAATACTGTGGTTATAATGACATCGAATCTCGGATCTGAGAACATAATTGGTTTCTATGAGAATGAGGACCAAACATCGGGTAAAAATTCTTATGATCGGATGAGATCAATTGTAATGGATATTCTGAAAAAGAGCTTCAGACCGGAGTTTCTGAACAGAATAGATGAGATTGTTGTATTTCATTCGCTCTCGAAGGAGAATATAGCCGAAATCACGAAGCTCCAGCTTGGTTATCTTGCCAGGCGGATCAAGGAGAGAGGTATCAAAATCGAGTTTAATGAGAGTGCTGTGAAAGTAATATCAGAAAATGGATATGATATAAATTATGGAGCGCGTCCACTTAAGAGGGTGTTGCAGAATTTGGTAGAGACACCACTCGCAAGAGAAATCATAAAAGGTTCATTCAGTGATGGTGATACAGTGCTTGTGAATGAAAAAGCAGGAGAGATTGTGTTCAAAAAGAAGTAATTCTTTATAAAACCCTCTGTCACCTTCGGTTCAAATTGTGACCTGCGGCCACAATGCCCTTCGGGGAGAGGCGTACATTTTGATTTTTCCTCGTGAGATGTGTATAAGATAGATTTTTCTCTTAGGAGTATTTAAAGGTTTTAGCTTTATTGGTAACCGAAGGCGACAATGTGTAGTTACTTATTTCGCCTGTCGATGACCTTCTTCTTCTTCATTTTTCTTTCGATTGTGCCCGGCTCGACGAATTTCACTTTAGGAACAAAATCGAGCCGTTCCTTCACATCTCTTATTATATGAAACTCAAGCTGATTGAGTTTTTTTATCTCATCTGAAAAGAAATCACTTGAAACCTCAACCTGGATTATGAGTTCATCGAGATTATCAGCCTTATCGATCACAAGCTGATAGGTTGGTGTCAGGCCAATAACCTCCGTGAGAATCTGCTCGAACTGAGAAGGAAACATGTTCTGTCCGTTCAGGATGATCATGTCATCATAGCGTTCGGATACCCTGGCCATTCTAACAAATGTCCTTCCGCATGGGCAATCTCCTTCGATGAGATATGTTATATCTCCGGTTCTATATCGAATAAGAGGAAAAGCCTCCTTGGTTATCGTACTTATTACAAGCTCTCCCTTTTTGCCAGACGGTAATGTTTTTCCGGTATCAGGGTCGATAATCTCAGGTATGAAATGGTCTTCAGATACATGGAGCCCATTCTTTTCATTGCATTCGTATGAAACACCGGGTCCAATTATTTCTGTCAAGCCGTAATTATCTGTTGCCGATATGGAAAGCTTCTGCTCGATCTCTTTTCTAAAAGCATCACTCCATGGTTCGGCACCAAAGAGACCTTTGCTCAACGAGAGCTCTGCCGGAGTAATACCTTTTTCATCGAGTGTCTCTGCAAGTTGAGCAGCGAAGGTAGGTGCACTTATAATTACAGTGGTTCTATAATCTCTCATGATCGTTGCCTGTTTCCCAATATCTGCCTCAGAGCTCGGGATTACAGAGGCGCCTATCATTTCAGCCCCGTAGTGAAATCCAAGTCCTCCTGTGGAAAGCCCATAGGGGAAGGTTATCTGAACTATATCATCCTTTACTACTTCACCTGCAGTGAGAACCCGTGCGGTCAGCTCGGTCCAGTGGTCAATGTCGTTTTTCGTGTAACCCACGATGAGTGCTTCTCCGGTTGTTCCAGCGGTTGATTGCATTCTCACCACTTCTCTCAGAGGTACAGCAAACATATCATATGGGTATGCATCTCGCAGTGTGTCCTTTGTGGTGAATGGTATTTTTTGAAGGTCACTCTTTTTAGAGATCTCGAGAGGATCGAAACCAATCTCATTGAACAGGTTGTGGTAGTAGGCAACTCTTCTGTATACACGAGTCAATGTCTCCTGAAGGCGTTCAAGCTGAACCTGTTCCAGCTCATTCCTGTTCATTTTTTCAAATTCTTCATTCCATACTAGCATTTAAATCACCTTCTTTAGATTATTATATATCACTCCTTTCCTAAATATGCCCGCAAGACCTCCTTATTATTTAAAAGCTCATCTTTTGAACCGGAGAGAATGATCTGACCTGTTTCTATAACATAGCCTCGCTGGCATATATCTAGACCGAGTTTTGCATTCTGCTCAACAAGAAATATGGTGAGATCGGTCTTCTCCTTTAAGTTGACCAGCGTCTGGAAAATATTCTCTATGATCTTAGGTGCTAATCCGACTGATGGCTCGTCGAGTATAAGTAGTTTTGGTTTAGACATGAGGGCTCGTGCTATTGAGAGCATCTGCTGTTCTCCGCCTGAAAGCGTTCCTGCCAGCTGTCGCTTTCTCTCTCCAAGGACTGGAAAAATATCAAATATCCAGTCAACCCTCTGTGCAATATTCTTTTTCTCCTTCATAGAGTAGTGGGAGTAGGTGCCAAGCAGAAGGTTATCAAGTACAGTCATCGGGTAGAAAAGCTGTCTTCCTTCGGGTACCATTGATATACCCATTTTTACAATTACCGATGGTGCAAGGCCAACAATTTCTTTATTCTCAAACTGAATGGTGCCAGTCACCCTGGGCACTAATCCAAGAATCGAATTGAGAAGGGTCGATTTTCCGGATCCATTCCCTCCTATCATGGTAATTATTTCACCCTTCTTAATATGCAGGGATACGGATTTCAGTGCACAGATTGATTCATAATAAGATTTAAGAGATTGTATACTGAGCATATTTTATTCCATACTACACACATGAACCATAACAGGGATTGTCCCTGGGGATAATCCCCTATTAATACTTTCATTCAGCAAACTCAGACCCTAAATACACCGCGATAACCTTCTCATCATTTCGAACTATCTTTGGAGGACCTTCTGCGATCTTTTCTCCGAAATTTAAGACTATTATCCTTTCTGAAATTTCCATAACTAGATCAATATCATGCTCGACAATGAGTATTGTGGTGCCAAGCTCCCTAATTTTATAAATGGAGTCTGTGAGTGTCTTCGTCTCTGTGACGTTAAGTCCTGCTGCAGGTTCATCCAGAAGAATGAGCTCGGGCTCGCTTGCAACTGCTCTAGTAATCTCAACAAGTCTCTGTTTTTCGAAGGGTATTTCCTTTAGTTTCTTCCCCTTTAATGAATCGATATTCATAAACTCCATCCAGTAATGTGCTCTCTCTCTGATATCTCGCTCTTCATTCCTGTATCGTTTCAGATTGAGGGCACATGAAAAGATACCACTGGATGAGTGGGTATACCTCCCCATCATAATATTCTCTGTGATTGTCATATTTGCGAAAACCCTGAGATTCTGAAAAGTACGAGCAATGCCCATATGGGGTATTTCCCAGTGTTTTTTTGTATCCAAACGTTTTTCCTTGTATAGTATCTTCCCACTATCCGGTTTCAGGAGTCCACTGATAAGGTTGAATAGGGTGGTTTTTCCCGCTCCGTTTGGTCCGATAATTGCCGTAATGCTGCCTTGCATGACATCAAAGCTAAGATTTGATATAGCTAAAAGGCCGCCGAAGTGTTTCGTGAGATTTTCTGTATTGAGTATTCTCTCCATTAGAGAATCCTAGCTATTATTTCTTAATCGTTTTAAAGGTATTTTTATGCCGTAAAGACCTTCTGGCCTCAGAATCATTATAGACATAAGGATGATTCCATATATAAGAATATCAAAATCTTTAAAAAATCTCAAATATTCCGGGAGTAGAGTGAGTACCACAGTGCCTGTGATCGCTCCCCATATATTCTCCATTCCCCCTACAGCAACCATAGTGACAAGAAGTATGGAAAATCTTAGGGAAAATGTTCCTGGGCTTAGGAAAGTAACGTAGTGAGCATAGAGAAAGCCTGCCATGGATGCAAAGCCTGCACTGATCACAAAGATTGTGAGTTTTAACCTCGATGTGTTCACTCCTAAAGTTGACGCGGTGTTTTCTTCCCTGTGAATCGACTTTAAAGCCCTTCCCATCCTCGAATTGATAATATTTAGTGAAAGAAAAAGTATGAAGGCCACAATTGCCCAAACAAATACAAAGTATTTGTAGTCGTTATCCAGTTCTATCCCGAATATTTTAATCAACGGAATGTTTCCGAAACCCGAAGGGCCACCGGTCAGTGATAGCAATTCATTGAATACGATATGCACTATTTCGCCTAATCCAAGGGTGGCCATTGCTAGATAGTGCCCGCGAAGTCTTAATGTTGGTATCCCGACAAGAAAAGCAATGGAAACCGTGAGAAGAATTGATAGAGGAAATGCTGTAATTATGGGCAGACCAAGCTTGGTGGTAAGTATGCCGGTAGTGTATGCGCCGAGACCAAAAAACGCTGCCTGCCCAAGGGATATCTGACCTGCATATCCCATGAGAAGGCTCAAGCCCATTGTAATTATGAGATTCATTCCTAGAAATATCAGTATGCCGACATGGTAAGGATTTCTAATAATCGTCATGAGAAGGACTGCAATGGCAAATGTAAAGATTGACTTTGAAAAAGATGATTTCAGTAGTTTTTTCATCTAGCTTCTTTTTTCTTGTATTAAAAGGATTTTAATATTTGTACTTCCTTCTTGGCGAATATACCACCTGGTCTGAAAAAGAGCACCATTAGTAGTATTATCAGTGCCACTGCATCCTTGTATCCACTCGATAACAGTCCTGCAGAATAAGATTCTAATAGCCCAATAATAATACCTGCAGCGACTGCGCCTCCTATATTGCCAAGACCGCCAAAGATTGCTGCACCGAAACCTTTAAGGCCCAGAAGCGAACCCCTATCATAATCTACAAGTGTGATGGGAGTGACTATAACCCCAGCAAGCCCTCCAATCAAAGCGCTGAGTGCAAATGAGATAAGAACCATGTTATTCACATTTATACCAACAATGCTCGCTGCCTTCCTGTTATATGCGCAGGCCTTCATAGCCTTACCGATTATTGTAAATCGGAAGAAACACATTAAGGCTATCACTATGAGGAACAGGAAGGCGAGGATCCAGAGTGTCTGCGGCAGGATTGTTGCTCCCATAAGTCTTATAGGCTCATCTCCGCTGAACGAGGCAAGGTAGAATGAGTCTTTCCCCCATATGAACATAGCGCCACCTTTGAAAAGTATCGACGCCGCTATAGTTATTATTATCAGTGTTATAACCGAAGGATTCTTCAGAGGATGAATTGCAAGCCGCTCGAAGCCGATCCCGATACCACCCACAATCAATACTGCGATAAATCCGGCGATAAGAAGGGGAAAATGTAAAGTTTTGTGAAAATAGACGACGAGCATCCCTCCAAGCATGAGAAAGTCGCCCTGGGCAAAATTTATGATACCGGTCGAGTTATAGATGATGTTGAATCCTATAGCAACCATCGCGTAAATACTACCGATGGTTATGCCCGATAGGGTGTATTGAAGGAGCTGTGAAGCGAAATTCATCCTCTCTCCAAAAAAGAAAAACCTCCCACCTCTTGTGTCTGTATTCTTAAAACAATGAGAAATGGAGGGTTAAAGATAATCACAGGTGATCCTCCACAAGGTCACCTTGTGGAGGATCACCCAGTCATATTAATCCTGCAATACAACGAACTTCCCATTCTTTACCGTGAGCATTTCAAATGCATCGGGAGTGAGACCATAGTGATCAGTTGGAGAAAAATTGAATACACCGCCGGTTCCCACAAATCCTTTCATAGTCTCGATAGAAGCTCGGATTCCTTCTTTATCGGCGCCTGCCTTCTTTAATGCCTCAGCCACCATCCACATTGCATCCCAGGCGTGTCCTCCGAAGGTGCTTACAGGGTCGTTGAACTTTTTCTCATACATCGTTTTGTATTCTACCAGGACCTTCTTCTGGGGATGCGAAGCAGGAACCGTATCAACTGCGAGCAGCCTTCCTGCAGGGAATATGATGCCTTCAGCTGCTTTTCCTGCAGCCTCTACGTATTTGATGTTCCCAAATCCATGGCTCTGGAAAAGTGGGATATCTATCCCTAGCTGTACCATGTTCTTTGCAACTATAGCCTGAGCTGGAACGATTGACCAGTTGACAATTGCCTGCGCATTTGTTCCCCTGATCTTTGTCAATTGGGGAGTCATATCAGTATCTTGCGGTCCGTATGTTTCATCTGCAATAATCTTAATTCCAAATTCTGGTGCAATGTCTTTTAGTTGTCCCCTTCCGGCATTTCCAAACCCTGTGGTTCCGGAAATGAGTGCAACCCTGGTGATACCATGTTTTACCATGTAGTCATATATTCGGACAACGGCATCACGATCGCTTTGAGGTGTCTTAAAAACCCATTTTTTAACTGGATTGATAATTGTTTCAGCAGCAGCACAGGAGATAAGAGATGTCTGGGCACGCTCGACAATGGGAATGACGGCCATTGTTGTTCCGCTTCTTGAAGGACCAATGATAGCAAGCACTTTATCACTGTTTATGAGCTTTTTTACAGCATTAACAGTCTTCGTTTCATCACCTACGGTGTCCTCAATGACCGCTTCAATAGGTACTCCATTTATCCCGCCTTTTGCATTGATCATGTCAACCACCATCATCATGGTGTTTCTCTCAGGCTCGCCAAGCCATGATGCGGGTCCAGTAATAGCAAACACACCCCCGATTTTGTAAGATTTCGGGTCTTTCGCTTCGATGCTTAAAGGTATTAAGAAAGCAACGAACACAATGAGGAAAGCAATAAACTTTTTCATAAGTACACTCCTTTATAGAATAGTTAAACAGATATTCTAATAATAATGAAAAATTTGTCAATGATAAAATATTGACCTTTTTTCCTGTTTTGGTATTTTTTTTATTAGTATTTATCAATAGAAGGTGTGAATTATGAAAGAATTCATAGAAGTGTCCAAGGTGCTAATGGAAGGTATCGATGAGATGGTCGAAGAGGGGTATTTCAATGACAGAACAGAGGGTGTAAACCAGGCTGTGGAGGAGATGCTTTCCCGCTACAAAATTGGAAAGTTGAGGATGAAAGATACGAGAAGGAAACAGGGTAAGAGAGAGATATCAAAATGAAGATAAAAGGGACTTCCTGGCTCAAGATATACAGGGTGAGATGTCGAGAATAAACTTGAAAGAAGAATTTACAGCTATAAAATGGATGTTCTTCCGGTAAACAGGAATGAAGCGAAAATTTATTTACATCATTTTTATCCTTTTTCTTTTAAGTCCTTCTTCTATACTTTTCTGTACAGAGGTAATTCTTTCTGATATAAACAAAGATGGTGATCCTGATGGGTGGTCCTATGTGAGAGAAGGATATATAGAGCGCCAGGAACTCGATATGAACTTTGACGGTAAGGTGGATTCGGTTTTCATGTATGCAAGTGATGGAAGGGTCAAGGAAGAGATGCTCGATACTAATTATGACGGCGCAATGGACAACTGGAGAGAATATAACGATGGTGAAGTCACGCTTGACATGATCGATAGTGATTTCGACGGAAAAGTGGATATCTGGTTTTATATAGACAGAGGAAGGATCTATAAGATGGAAAAGGATACCAATGCCGATGGGTATCCTGATGAGGTAAATACCTACTAAAGAGTTGCCGGTAAATATTTACCAATAGCTGCACTTAAAGAATGGCCGTGCTCCCACATTGGTTATTCATAATAACCAATTATGCAGTTGTTAGATAAATCTAACAGCTAACTATTAGTTCTTTAAATTTTTATATAATAATAGAAAATATAATTTCCATTTATTTTTTTCTTTTAATCAACAATAACTAATTGTCTGCCTTAAAATTCTTGACAGCGACTATTATAACAAATATCTTTATCGGGCAATTGTGCTGGCGTAGCTCAACGGTAGAGCAGCTGATTTGTAATCAGCAGGTTGCGGGTTCGACTCCCATCGCCAGCTTAGACCGCATTTCTAACTATAAGAAATGGGGATTAGTAATCTAATTATAAATGTGGCTTGTCCATAGTAGGGGAGGTTCCCGAGCGGTCAAAGGGAACAGACTGTAAATCTGTCGGCTTAAGCCTTCGAAGGTTCGAATCCTTCCCTCCCCAATAAATAGGGACAGATCCCATTTTTATAATCCTGATTCATTCGTAAATAAAGGAAATAAAAATGGTATCTGTCCCTATTTTTTTACATTCAAAGTGGCTTGACATAAGTAGTAACATATTAAAAAATTGTCTATTTATTCGACTTAGATTTTCACAGCTTATCTTAACCGTCCTGAGTGAAGCTGAAAAATATTATATCGTGAATAAAGAAAAATATAGCACTTACAGCAGACACAATCTTACCGTAATACAAGAACCTTAACATTTCAAACAAATGAATAGGCCGTCATCATGGAAAAAGGGATTTGCCACTACTTATAACCTATGCCTCTGCCAAGTAGTATATTCTATTTTAGTAATTATTATGAAGGATTATATTAGAAAATTACTCTTCTACTGGTATATAAAATCCATTGCCACTTCCTTCAAGCACATCCATGACCATCACAGTACCTGCTTCTGTACCATCGCTTTTCCAGGGCTCATATCCGTGAGTGCCATCATGAGCAGCAAAAAACAGTGTGCCATTTACATTGGTGAGGTAAAAAGGATCTGAGCCGACACCAATACCAGTATTTATGTCCTTTACCATGACAGTACCGCCCTCAGTGCCATCACTCTTCCACAGCTCTTGTCCATTTGTTCCATCATCGGCACTAAAATAAAAAGTACCATTTACACTGGTAAGGAACTCAGGATATGAGCTCTCAGCACCAATATTTATGTCCTTCACCAAGGTCGTACCAGGGTTAGTGCCATCGCTCTTCCATAGCTCATATCCGTTTTCATCGTTAGCTCTAAAATAAAATGTCCCATTTAAATTAGTGAAAAAATTTGGATTTGAGTCAAGGCCACCAGTATATATATCTTTCACCAAGGCAGTACCAGGATCAGTGCCATCACTCTTCCACAGTTCTTGTCCGCTTGTTCCATCATTGGCACTAAAATAAAGGGTCCCATTTACATCTGTAAGGTACTGGGGAGATGAGCTATTTGGGAAGTCACCTCCACAACTATATATATCTTTTACCAAGGCAGTAACAGCCTCAGTGCCATCACTCTTCCA
>CP070841.1:2242385-2247068 GCA_020342115.1 Spirochaetota bacterium | reverse complement strand
TTTACAGTTTCGTCTACCATACGCTTGAGATCATCTAAATTGCTCATGTCACCGTTAATAGGGAGCGCGTCTTTGCCTGTCTCTTTCTTAATTGTTTTTGCTGTCTTTTCCAGAGATCCTCTTGCAAAAACAGCAACATCGGCACCTGCCTTTGCGCACGCAAGGGCAAAGACAGCCCCTGCCCCCCTGCTGCCTCCAGTAATTAAAACAACTTTATTCTTTAGTGTTATTTCAGGTATTTTGATCAACCAAACTCTCCTTAACTATATGTTTGGATATTTTCCTATAAGGATTGTAATCACTTATTAAAAGGTTATTTCATTGCTCCAAAGGTCAAACCTCTTACAAAATGCTTTTGTACAATGAATACAAAAATGAGCGGTATAATCATGATCATCGAACAAGCCGATGAAAGCGCTCCCCAATCCATTAAGTGCATTCTTAAAACACCAGCAGCAGCAACAGGGAGGGTGAAAGTTTTCTCACTGCTCAATATTAAAGCAAAAAGAAATTCACTCCAGCTGAAAATAAAACAGAATATTGTGACTGCAAAAACTCCGGGTTTGGCAAGAGGAAGAACAATTCTCCAGAAGGTTTTACTCCATGAAGATCCATCGACCAATGCAGCATCTCTAATCTCTTGCGGGACCCCTTTGAAATACTGCATCAAGAGCCAGCAACTGAATGGTAAATTGAATGCTATATAAATGAGTATCAGTCCGAGGAAAGTGTCTGTTAGGTGTACAGCTTTCCATAAAAGAAAAATAGGAACTATCACTGAAACCGGAGGTAACATTCGTAACATAATGACCTGGAAGGCTATCATTTTTCTTCTCTTAAAATTGACTCCAAGGGCATATGCAGCTAGAGCACCGATCAATACAGCCAGTGCAGTACTACAAGAAGCTATTATTATAGTATTTTTTAAATTCCTCAGAAATCCTTTTTCAAGAATAGTTTTCCAACTTTCGACACTGGGTGTAAATCTAAAGGTTTGATTAGAGCTTATTACTTCCTGAGATGATTTAAATGATGTTAGAAATTCCCAGAAAATAGGAAAAAAGAAGAAGACGACAATAATAGCTATAACAATCCATGTGAATACACTTTTTATAATTTTCTTACTTTTAGTCATCTTTTACTCTGATATATTTTAATAATTATCTGTACATCTGTTATTAAATATTATATATGCATATCCATTAAATGTATCCAGCGCTATATTTACCAGTTCAAGTAATAGTAGTAAGATAATAAATCTTGAATCTCACAAAGCTCCGATCTGTTTCAGGATACCGAGGCTGTCTTCACTGAACCATTCCTCAACAATTCTGCCATTTGCAAATCGGTAAATACCGATACCTGTCCAGTTAACTTTATTACCAGCTGCTGGGATGCCTGCAAATGGCGCACCTGTATGTGTACCGTTTTCCTCAAAACGAACAACAACCTTATCACCTTCGGCTATTAAATCATGAAGAGTTATATCTAAATCAGGCATGGCATCTGTAAATTCGGCTACGGCCTTTTTAAAATTATCACGGCCTCTCACTTCATTGAGCTCAGTAGGGCCAGATTCCCCATGCCAGATATAATCTTCACCGCAAAGCTCATCAAATAGATCTAGGTTCTTGTCGTTTATAGCCTTGAAAAATCTTCGAAGAAGCTCCTTATTCTTTTCTAAATCTGCCATATCATTCTCCTCTAGATGTTTTATATATAAGTGGTATTACTCATACAAATGAGCCAGTATTTATATCTCAAACTTGCTTATCCTTATGAAAGCAATCGTTAACCCAATACTGACTGCAAGAAGCATGATTGCTAAGGCTGCTGAATATCCCTGATTGAAGAACTTAAAGCCCTGCAAGTATACACGGACACCGATTACTTCTGTAGCCCGAACAGGTCCTCCTCGAGTTAAAACCCATATCATATCAAAAATTTTGAAAGCCTCAAGCATCCTCAGTAGAATCGCTATTATTATAACAGGTCTCAGTAAAGGTAAAGTTAGCTTTATGAACATCCGCCACTTGGAAGCTCCGTCGATCTGCGCTGCTTCGTAAACATCAGATGGCAGGGAAACAATTCCGGCTAATAAAATTAAAAAAACAAAAGGTGTCCATTGCCAAACATCTATGAATATCATAGTGGGAAGTGCTGTGTGAACACTACCGTACCATGCAAAGTTAAGACCGATATTTTTTAGCCATACTGCCAATGCACCAAAGCTATCGTTCAATAAATATCTCCATAGCATCCCAACTGAAACCGGTGGTAAGACCATAGAGCCCATAATTAAAGTTCTGACAGCATATTTACTTCTACTTTTATCATCTTTTCCAAACAGCAATGCAATGCCTAATCCTAGGAAAAACTCTATTGTAACAGCAACAACAACGAAAACCAGGGTTATCCTCAGGCTATTCCAGAAATCCGGATCTGTTATGATTTCTAGGTAATTCCTCATACCTACCCATTCAGAAGGATACCAGGGTCTTGTAGGATTATACTGCCTAAAGCTCAAATACAGTTCATAAAATAATGGATAGATTGTTACAAATGCAAATATCAAGAGCATAGGGAGTAGGAATAAAATATATGCCTTCTTATCTTTTAACACTTGTACAAATCCTTTTTTTGTATCTTTTATATTAAACTAAGTACTTTTTTTACTAGCAAAACTCTAAAATAGCAGGGGCTTGTGAAGGCCTCACAAACCCCTTTTAATATGTATAGTCGGAGAAATTGCCTACTTATAGTAACCAGCTTTCTCCATAACCTTTGTAAATGCTTCTGCTGCATCATGAATTGCCTGCTCAGCTGTTTTTTCATGTACCATAGCACTCTGCACGGCAATGCTTAGCTCTGTATACAGCTCCTCGAACTCTGGAAAGAGAGGAATAGGAATTCCAGTCTGAAAACCCTGAATTGCGCCGGCAGTATAGGGCTGGTATTCTCCAACTTCAGGGTTGGTCATATTCACCATACGATCAGGCATCTTTTTATGTTGAGACATGGCCATTCTCAGGTCATTTGCCGGATCCTTAATGAAGCTTAGATATAGATACGCTGCTTTTTTATGTTCCTCGCTCGCATATTTGTTTATAGAATACTGCTGGCATGAAACTTGGGAATGGTGAACATCATATTTGGGGACTTTTATATATCCAACTTTTCCCATGACTATCGGATTCGTTTCTGAGTATTGGAATTCGTCATGCCAGCATCCTGCCATTGCCGTCTTTCCTTCATCAAAGACGTCTCTAATAGAGCCCCAATCCCTTTTAAGCCATCCTTCAGCAAGCGCACCTGCATCCGCCATATCTACCCAGAACTGCAAAGCTTTAACTGCCTTATCGTTGTCGAAGATGACATTATAGTCGTTATCAACCCAGTATTTTCCATCTTTAATCGGATTAAACGTCAGGTATGTATCAGCAAACATATCCCACGCCGGGCCGATTGTAAACCCATCACATATACCCCAGAAATCATCTTTACCATCCCCATCAGTATCCCGGGTAAAGAATTTGGCAATATCGGCAACCTGGTCCCAGGTTTCCGGAGGGGCCAATTCATAACCATATTCTTTTTTAAAGTTGGCCTTTTCCGCAGGATCATCGAAAAGATCTTTACGGTAGCCCCATAGTCTGACAGAGTGCAGAGTCGGAACAGAAATTACTTCATCCTTATACAAACCCCAGTGTATCCATGTATTATCGACAAAACTTTCTGGATCGATATCAGGAAGATTTGGATCTTCTATATAAGAATCCATGGGGGCAAAACCATCCATCATACGAAGTGGAATCGCCAGAAATGAATCATACTGGAAAAGATCATAGCTCGTTCCCTGAGTTGCCATTTCCATTTTGATCTTTTCATGAGCTCCTTCCCATGGAAAGTAGATGTACTCCACCGTTATTCCTGTCTCCTCTTCAAACTCATGTTTTATCTCTATCTCAGCCCTCGTGTTCGGATAGTCAATGGAGCAGATTTTTAGATGGACTCCTTCTAAGCTTACAGCTTCTTCTTTTGCCTTTTTGCCCCTCTTTTCTTCCTTGTCACCTTTGGCATAGAGCATACCGGCTACTAGCAAAACTGAAATAACGATTAAAAGAATCTTGTATTTTCTCATGATCTCTTTAAACCTCCCTCAATATTTAATAATAGTTTTTCAAGTTACAATTTACCTAAAAAAAATTAAATAAAATACAGCGCACCACCTCCTTTTCAATTAATTTAAGCCCCGGTATTGTTCACTACACGAACTTTTATGGTGTTAATAGTATTACCGTATCGGGATATTTTGGTATCAATACCATAATTATAATAAGAAGTTTAGATATATAGATATATATTTTGGTAACGATTCCCATTTTATCTAATGGTTATAAAATGTCAAGAAGTTTTTATTATAGGAAAAAATTATAATAGTCTTGTTTTGTTCTTAAGATTTTAAGATTACATATAATCTAATGAAGTTTAAGGTTTAGGTTTTAATAAAATTGATATAATACTGAATAATAAAGTGGAATTATGTTAAATAAAATGGTATAAATTGGAAAAATAAAAATTAAAAATTACTTGACGTATGCTTTTTTTATAGTAATATATAAAAATTATGATAACGTTACCGTAAATATCTCTCTTATTTGGATAAAATCATGTATTTATTGA
>CP070841.1:2239210-2242285 GCA_020342115.1 Spirochaetota bacterium | reverse complement strand
CAGGCTTCGGCCTATCAGCTTCACTGCGTACAGTGCAAGCGCTTCATAGTAAGGGTGATAGGTTTCGTTTTGTCCCACATAACTCTCAACACAGTGCGCCAGTGCATCTATGCCGGTATCCGCTGTAACTTCCTTTGGCATGGTTCTGCAAAGGTCGGGATCAATAATCGCCAGATTTGGCACCATATGTTCACTCATTATGGTAAATTTTAAATCCCGCTCTTTGTCAGTGATTATAGCGTACTGATTTGTCTCGCTTCCGGTTCCGGAGGTAGTCGGGATACAAATAAGGGGTGGAAGTGGGGGTTTGATTTTTGCCCTACCGCCCACCATGTTTTCATATTCTGTAAGCTCTGCAGGGTGCGACACCCTCACTGAAGTAGCTTTAGAAGTATCTATGGAGCTTCCTCCTCCAAGAGCAATCAAGCCGTCACACTTGTGCTCATGATAGAACTTTCCAGCCTTTTCAATAGATTCTACAGGAGGATCGGATTCAACTTCCGCATACACTGCAGAGTCTATACCGCTCTCTTCAAGAAACCCCTGGACTTCATCGGTACGACCCAGCTTTTTCATAACAGGGTCAGCGATAATCATGGCTTTTTGTACTTTGAGCCTTTTTGCATGTTCCCCCACTATCTGAACAGCGCCTACACCGAATAGTATCTCCGGGACTTTCGGGAAGCGGACTTCCCACACCTTCACAGGCTCTGTAAAGGTGTCGAGCCTGTCCCAGATTTGATCCAGTTCCTCCTCGTCAACATCGAATACACTATTGGTCGGAGGCAGTGCTTCGGTTCTGATAAAATCAGGGTAGCGATCCCAGACCTTACTGAACTCAGCGCCTTCGTTGAATTTCAACTCATCCTTTATCGTCTGTTTGCCAATATCGAAAATATCGCTTCGGGTGAGACTCAATCCGTAACGTGCGTTCATCAGATCTGCGACGAATGCATAGATCGAAGCCTGCCGGCCGGGCATTGAATTGAGGCAGTATCCGAAGGTATCACACGTTGATGCCTGTATCTGAGCGCGAAGAGAATTGGCAATCTGGCCTGTTTTCTGTAAAGGTATTCGATAGGTAAGCCCTGCTGTGTGGTCGGCACCCATGGGGCTTGTTGCATAGGTCACTCCCATACCCTTTACAGCCCTCCCGTCATGAGCCGGTATCGACTGGCCCTTGAATGCAGGAATCCTTTTTATGTTGAACTTATTGGCTGTAGACACGACACCATTGGCTAAAACAGTACCAAGCTCGGTTCCCTTTTCTATCTCAGTGAACATTTTCAATGCTGAGCTAATGTCACCCAGCTTCATTTTGCCGGCCTCAGCTGCGACACCCAGACTGCTTCCAATCTCAATGATGTCAATCCCCAGGTCGTCGCATATATGCTTGAGCCTTGCAATCGAGTCGTGATTGCTGATGCCAAGATTAGTCCCGAGCAGTGCAACGCCCTCATACTCGTATGCAGAAGTTAAATGTTTTCCTTCTTCATCGTTATATATGATGGAACACTTCACCACGCAGCCAGGCATGCAGGCATGCATCCTTCCACCGCGGTCCATCATGTTCTTCTTCATCACCTCACCTGTGACATTCCTGAATCCTTCAGGCCTCCCTGTGGTGTAGTTGTTCCCAGGCATTGTTCCCTGGTAGCTGTTGGAGGCAATTGTAAAGGGAGTACCGAATGCGGCAAAAAGACCGCAGGTGACATCCTTTTGTATAGTATCTATCCAGTCCTTAACTGTTTGTGTGAAGAGCGCCTTGTTTGCAAACTCGACAGGCTTTGTGTCTTTGTCGTCGATGATGATCGCCTTGAGACCCTTTGATCCCATTACTGAGCCCATACCACCGCGCCCTGCGTTACGTGAAGGGTCGCCTAACATATCGGTAAGGGTGACAGATGCCGCCTTGTAAAGCCTCTCTCCGCCGATTCCAATGGATATAACAGCAGGCTTACCTTTGTATTGCTCGAACAGCTTGTCTACGAGCGCGTAGTTCTTCATACCCCGGTATTCATCCGCCGGCAGTAATTCGGCTCCATTTTTAGTGATCTTGAGAATATACCACCTGCCTGCTTCGGGAATATCCTCCACAATGATGCATCGAAAACCCAGCTTATCAAGCTTCTGTGCTGCAGGGCCACCGGCGTTCGATTCTTTAGTACCGAGTGTGAGAGGGCTCTTGGCTCCGACAGAGATTCTACCTAGCTGTGGAGCAAGTGTCCCGGCCAGCGGTCCTGTGGCAATAATCAGCTTATTCTCAGCACCCAGAGGATCAGCTGTGGGAGGAACTTCACAGTTCATTATCTTTGCAATGAGCCCACGACCGCCGATAAGCTGCCATTTTTCAGGCAGCTTCT
Organism: Spirochaetota bacterium; assembly: GCA_020342115.1. Lineage (GTDB taxonomy): Bacteria > Spirochaetota > B62-G9 > B62-G9 > DRHN01. The sequence continues at coordinate 2,239,922 of CP070841.1, read as the reverse complement.
CTTTGGAAACTATCAACTGCTTCATGTTCACACGAAGTATCATTAAGTTGTCCTTCTGTTCAGAACTATTTAACCACCAGCTACAGGCGGGAATAGTGCGAGCTCGTCGCCATCCTTGAGCTTTGTCTCAACTCCTTCAAGCGCCCTGATGGATTTGCCGTTTTTCAATATTGTCACATCCGGTTTGAGCTCTCCGGTACTGTCGAAGATCTTTCCGCGCCGGTTACTCGAATCACAGAGGATGTCCAAAAGCTCCTGCACGTTTTTGGTACTGTGAAGTTCGATCTCGCTTTCTGTAGCATTGAATATTTCACTAAAAGGCATGAAAAGGATTATCTTTACTTTCAAATTTGGTTCTCGTTGAATAATTAATTTTATAAAAAAAATAATAAATGGTACCGAATAATTTATTGAAACATAATAATTTTAAGAACTTGCATCAGTTCTTTCCAAATAGAATAATGTTTAACTCTAAGAACTGATACGCAGTTGGTGATGTCAGCCCTTGTTCCCGCTTTGCTTTTCAGGATATCTTATGATTCAGAGATCCTGTTAAGTGTATCTTTATATCAAGGAAGCAATCCAGCAATTAAAAGTATCCTGCTGCTCTTTAGATGAACAGTGGAAGCAGCCGATCAGAATGTCCTTTCGATAATATACAAAAAAAACAGTTAACTATTATTAATTATTTTTGGTGCCGTTGGATGTGTTT
>CP070841.1:2230267-2239110 GCA_020342115.1 Spirochaetota bacterium | reverse complement strand
GTTCATAAAGCAGGATCGAGAAGCAAGGGGAGTGTTATGGCTTCTGATGCATTTTTTCCTAAAACTGATGCTGTAGAACTTGCCTCGAGGGCTGGCGTACGAGCCATTATTCAACCTGGGGGCTCAATTAGTGATGATGATGTTATTGATATGTGCAATAAAAAGAGCATCGCAATGTACTTCACAGGCATGAGGCACTTTCGTCACTGATAATAATTATACGTTTCAATAACAAGCATAACTGGTCTTACATTTCTATTTCTGTTATAGTTTAAGGTAAACGAGCGGTATCATTTAAATATGTTCAATTATTCCGAATCTTGTGCAAGGCTTCTTCTTGAGAGCGGTTTCGATACATACTATGCATTTGAGACAGCACGTGATATGCTGCTCAACAGAAGACCGACCATTATTAATATTCTGACAAGTGCCGATCTATCTCAGCTTGCAAGGCTATTTCCTGGTGTTGCGTTTAGAAAACATTATTTAGAACATGCCTTTGTTGAGAGCAACGGTCAGAGCGTTCACTTCTATGTGTCTGATATTCTCTCCAAAGATACAAGAAAAGCATCTAACAGAACTGAGATAAGGGGAGGAGCATTAAAGAGAGCTGCTTCATATACCCCCTTTCTCATAAACGGATTCTTCTATGATATTGAGGAAGAAATCTTTCATGACCCGCTTGATGCGTACTCAATTTTGAAGAGTAAGATTATTAAAGCAAACCAGCCATTAGAGATTATTGGTGAAACCTTTCCACATCTCGCGCTTAAGACTGCAAAGGTCTATTGTGAAACAGGTTTTTCGATCGATACGGCCCTCTATAACTTCATAAGGGAGAAGGCTTCTCGAAAAATATATGAAAAAATGAATGAAGCGGTTGTACAAGATTTCATTAAAATATTGTTAACAGGAAGGGCATCAAGGGCGATGGGAATGCTTGATGAATGGGGGATTCTCGAAGCAATTCTTCCCGAGATTACTGCCCTTAAGGAAGTAGATCAGGATAAGGACCATCATCCTGAGGGGAATGGATTTTGGCATACCTTACACTGCCTCAGATTTGTAAAGAAGCCTAACAAGAACCTCATGACGGCACTATTACTCCATGATACTGGAAAGGCGGTAACAAAAGAAAATGGAAAGTCGTCTCTCCCTTTCCCAGATCACTCACACGCGAGTACCATTGTTGCACGAAGGGTTCTGCGTAGATTCTGTTATCCTAAAGAGGATATAGAGGAGGTTGTTTTTCTAATAAAAAACCACATGATCCTTAATGCAATTGATATTCTTCCTGAGAAGAGAATTAATGAACTTTTCTCATCTCCTTACTTTCCAAACCTGCTTGAGCTTTACAGGGCTGATCTCGAAAGTGGATACCATGGGATTGAGAGTTACTACCACGCTGCCCGACGGTATAGGGAATTTTTAAAAAAAGAGAAGCTACTTCGCAATGGTCATTACCTCTCGAAAAGATGTACATAATAAAATAACCACACCTTAATACACAAATTGATGAATGGTATTGATTAAATCTTGACAATTATAATGTATCGTGTTACTTTTAATAATATAAATAACACGAATACAGAGGGAGGCTTCAAATGAATAAAACCTACAGTCGCATTCTTCTTATTCTTACCATATTTTGTACTACTCTTATTCCTTTCATTGCTCATGCACACTTTCAATACCTCATACCATCCACTGATATAGTTATGCAGAACCATGAGAGGTCTTTGAGGATTGACCTTCGGTTTGGACATCCCTTTGAGGGTATACTCATGCATATGAAAGAACCGATCGGATTTAGTGTTATGGTACGCGGCAGGCACTATGACCTGTTAAAGACTCTCAAAGACAGAGACGTGGAAGGTTTCAGCACTTTTACGGCTCTTTATAATGTTAAACGACCTGGAGACCACATATTTTATATCGAGCCCTCCCCCTATTTCGAGTCTGCTGAAGCTTGCTTCATAGTACATTATGCCAAAACAGTTGTGCACGCTTTTGGGCTTGAGGAGGGATGGGACGAGGAAATCGGATTGAAGACAGAGATAATTCCTCTGACCAGACCCTATGGAATCTGGACTGGAAACACTTTTCAGGGGATAGTGAAGGCATTTGAAGAACCTGTTCCCTACGCGGAGATAGAGGTTGAATATTTAGCAGGCGGTAGCCTGGAAGCACCTTCGGCTCCATTTATCACCCAGTTGATAAAGGCTGATATGAATGGTGTGTTTACATATGCATTTCCAAAAGCAGGGTGGTGGGCATTTGCGGCTTTGAGTGAGGATAGAGTCAAGTTAACTCACACTGATGGAAAGGAATACCCTGTTGAGATAGGAGCTGTATTCTGGATCAGGGTATGGGATATGCCTTAAAACGCATTATTGATGGCACGAATATATATTATTGTGTTACTATAGATTTATATTCCGGGATGTTCTTGTACTGACACTCTTTGCATATCAACCAAGAGGATGAATAATTGCATATAGCCGATGGCATTCTTTCCGCTCCTGTTTTAATCGGTGGAGGTGTTGTCGCAGCCGGAGGAACAGCCGTTGGTTTAAAAAAGATGGATATGGATAAAATACCGAGGGTTGCGGTCCTCACTGCTGCCTTTTTTGTTGCTTCGCTCATCCATATACCACTGGGGCCAACAAATCTGCACCTTATTCTCAACGGGCTGGTAGGATTGCTTTTGGGATGGGCATGCTTTCCAGCAATACTCATAGGGCTTCTTCTCCAGTCTCTTATCTTTGGGTTCGGAGGTCTCACCGTACTTGGGGTGAATACCGTCAATATGGCTACCCCTGCAATTATTGTGTATCTCGTCTTCAATAGGTTCATAAGGGGGAATAGGAGAATAATCTCCATCATCTGCGCTGCTCTTGCAGGGGTCTTTGGTGTGCTTCTTGCTTCTCTTTTAACAGCATTTTCGCTCGTATTTTCAGGGGAGGAGTATATCAATATTGCAAAGATCGTTGTAGTCGGTCATATCCCACTCATGGCAGTTGAAGGGGTGGTGAATGTAGCTATTATCATGCTTTTAAGGAAGGTAAAGCCAGAAGTACTGGAGGTTCCTCATGCTGTTTATGAATAGGATTAGGAAATTTATTCTTTATTCATTCCTTCTCTTCTTTTTCTCGTCGTCTATCGGTTTTGCCCATAAGGTAAATATATTTGCCTGGGTTGATGGTGATACGATCTACACAGAAAGTTATTTTCAGAACGGAGATTTCGTTAGAAATGGAAAAATTGAGGTGTTAAATAGCTCGGGTGAGGTCGTACATAGTGGAGTTACAGATGAAAATGGAAAACACCAATTCAGAATTCCACAAATCGATACTCTCACTATGGCCCTTGATGCATCTATAGGTCACCGTTCGACCTTCGAGATTAGTGCCGATGACTTGAAGGATTTTCATGGTGATGGGGAAAGCCGGGAGGATGATAAATCTTACCATGAGATTATTGCAAATAGTAGCAATGCTCATCAAAATGTAGACATTGATGATATAAGGACGGTGGTACGAGATGAAGTTTCACAACAGCTAGGGACCATTAAGAGAGATATTGCTGAGCTCAAAGCTAGAAGAAGGATTTCTGCTCAGGAGATATTTGCAGGCATTGGATATTTGCTCGGGCTTATGGGTATTGTCATGTATTTCAAGAGTAAAGGTAAAAAGTGATTATTGAAAATTTTGCAGAAGGAAAGAGCCTGCTTCATACCACTGACCCCAGGATCAAGATCTGCCTGTGTGTTCCCTATATATTTGTCATTGCCCTTTCTAACAGTCTTTACACAGCAGCAGCTGCTGTTTTGATTGCCCTGTCACTTATTATTATATCAGGACTAAGGTTAGGCAATGTCCTCAAGAGTATCAGAGTCTTCTTCTGGTTTATATTACTGCTGTGGGTGGTTTTACCCTTTAGTATACCGGGAGATCAGATAATAAGGCTCGGTCCTCTTCGAGCGAGCTCACAGGGTGTCCTGAAAGCTCTTGCTATTAGCTTGAAATCTACTGCAATCGTTTTTTTTATTATTGCATTTTTGGGAACAACGAAAGTGTTTTCACTTGTTCATGCAATGAGCCATTTTCATATGCCAAAAAAGCTGCTCTACCTGACATTCCTGAGCTATCGCTACATACACGTGATATATATGGAGTATGTGAAGTTGAGGGATGCAATGAGGATTAGGGGCTTCAGACCAAAAACGAATATTCATACCTATAAAAGCATTGGATATCTCATCGGTATGCTTTTGATCAGGAGTTATGAGAGATCTGAACGCATCTACAATGCTATGCTGTGCCGGGGTTTTCATGGAAGATTCTACCTTTTCGAGCATTTTGCTGTTACAGGGAGGGATATGGTTTTTCTTTCGATAATGGCTGCTACTCTTATGGGAATTGGGTGGATGGAATGGATAACAAAGATCATGTAATAAAGCTTGACGATGTATGGTTTTCATATTCCAGGGAGAGACCAGTACTGAGTGCAACGAATCTTGTATTACATAGAGGAGAGAGAGCAGCGCTTCTTGGTTCAAACGGGAGCGGAAAGTCGACACTCTTCCATATCATAATGGGACTTATTAAACCGGAGAAGGGAAAGGTTACCATATTAGGAAAAGAGAGGCAGCAAGGGAGAGATTTTTTTGAGGTACGGCAAAAGGTAGGTCTGCTGTTTCAGGATTCAGATGATCAGCTCTTTTGTCCAACTGTTGCAGAAGATATCGCTTTCGGCCCTCTTAACCTCGGAAAGAGCAGAGAAGAAGCGAGAGACATTGTTAAAAAAACACTCGAAGTCCTCGGTCTTGAGGGTTTTGATGAAAGAATAACCTATAAGCTCTCAGAAGGTGAGAAGAGACTTGTGGCCCTCGGAACAGTGCTTGCTATGGAACCTGAGGTGCTTCTTCTGGATGAGCCGACAACGGGACTGGATAAAGAGCATACCCGGAGGTTCTTCGATATAATAAAAAGTAGTGCCCGATCCTATATCATCATCACCCATGATCCTGATCTAATTGAACAGTCAACAACAAAACAGTTTGCTATTAAAGATGGAAGAGTATATAAAAGGTAAAAACATATCCCTTTTGTGTGAAAGTGAGCCATCTTGAATTATTAATCAAATCGTTGTATTACAATAAATTTATTATTATACTACTTCTAAAAAAGCACGAAAATTTATACATAGGAGCAGGCTTAGACCAACCCAATCGCAGCAAAAGCCAAAGGTAAGTCGAAGCCGCGGGCGACTTACACAGTCCAGGTGGGACTGGGATGATTGGTGAAGGGTGGAACAAGATGCCTTTTGGCTGAGTTTCTTCCTGAGTTCGATTCTTAGGGGCTGCGAATCCAAGGATATTAGATTCTGTTATATTATTAAATATTAGAAAAACATAAGAATCCGCCATCCATGAAAAACCAGAAATAAAGAGACATACTATACGAACTGAAGATTTGGTTTTTTCCAAAATATTAAAATAGACAAAGATCATTTGAATTGTGGTTGACACAATGGCATTGCTAGAACCATAATAATCATTGAAAAGCGAAGTATTAGATTATCATTAACCACACGGGGAAAGGATGAAAATCGTCGATCTGCGGAGTGATACATTAACCATGCCTTCAGATGCTATGCGTGAGGCAATGTTCAAAGCGGAATTAGGTGATGATGTGTTTGGAGAGGACCCCACAACTAACCGTCTCGAAGAGATTGCTGCCAACAAGATGGGGCATGAAGCTGCGCTCTTTGTTCCCTCTGGTACAATGGGAAATCTCATATGTGTGCTCACTCACTGCAAAAGAGGCGAGGAAGTGATTCTCGGCAATCTCTCACACACCTTCCTCTATGAGGGGGGAGGGATGTCTGCTTTAGGCGGAGTGCATCCATACACAGTTGCCAATAGATCTGATGGGACCATGGCTTTAGAAGAGATAGAATCTGCTATACGGGGCAATAATGTACATTATCCAAAGACAAGTCTCATATGTCTTGAAAATACTCATAATAGATGCAGCGGTGCGCCTCTCACAGTAGAATACACTGATCAGGTGTGCGTTTTAGCAAAACGATACAGCCTTTCAGTACATCTTGATGGAGCTCGAATTTTTAATGCTGCAGTAGCACTGGGAGTTGATATAAAGGAGCTCGTAAAAGAAGTCGATTCGCTGAGCTTCTGCTTTTCAAAAGGATTATCAGCACCTGTTGGTTCTGTCATTTGTGGCAAGCGGTCGTTTGTAGAAAATGCACGCAGGATCCGTAAGGTGCTAGGCGGGGGAATGAGACAGTGCGGTGTTCTCGCAGCAGCAGGGATTTTTGCACTTGAGCACATGGTCGATAGATTGGAGGAGGATCATATAAATGCGAGCATTCTTGCTGAGGGAATCTCAAAAATCCCAGGATTGAAAATAGAATTATCTCGCCTTAAGACAAATATTATGTACGTAGATCTTGAAAGTAGTAAGATGGGGGCGGATGAATTTGGCAAAAAGCTTTCAAAAATGGGAATAAAAGTACTGACAACAGGGCCAAAACGGTTTCGTATGGTTACACACTACGGAATAGATGAGGATGATATTGAATTTACCCTTCAAACATTGAAAGAGGCTGTACGTGATATTATGAAGTAAGTTCATGTTTAATAGTGAATGATTCGCATTTAGATGTAAAAGTGTATACTTAAAAAAGAGTCTTTCCCCATCTAAATGTAGATAGTTCATGTTTAATAGAGTGTCATCCACATTTAGATGAATTAGTTTATACTTTAATTAAAAGGTTAAGGCCATCTGAATGAAATATTTAATAATACTTATCATGTTTTCAGTTTTAATATTCTATGGATGCATATCGTTTGACACTCAAAAGATAACCGAAACCGATGAAATTGCTTTACAGCAGGAAAAGAAAGTGAAGGCTCCTGAAGAAAAAGAGGAGGTCTTTGCAGAGGAAGACGCAAAGGAGATTGTAGATGCAATTGAGTATGCACTCTCTCTAGAAGCGCTCATATGGGATAATAGCAAACAGATTACGGAGAGGAATGATGTGGTTAAAATCTTCAAAAGGGGATTTTGTGAAATAAAGGCTGAAGAAATCACTGATTACATCTGGATAGAGGCAATTGATAGAAACGGAAATAAAGTATATATGTTAAATCCTGGAGAGCCTCTTTTTACTCTACCCGATTCTATTGAGGTTTTATCCGAAGATAAGACGAATGCTCTGGCTCTATTGAAATATGATGAGAGAATTCAGGGGCCAGTAACATGGGAAGGGCATACCGTTGTAGCTTCACTGCGGAGAGAGTATGGGGTTTGGAAGATATGTGAAACCAGGGTGGAGGAAGTGGAGGGACCAGAAGAATAGATATGGAAAATTTTAAAAAAATTGTGGTGCTCGAAAATGACATTGAAGCCGGACTTCTCGACTCGGTACTGAATGAACGCGGTATCCCGCATATTATGAGGAGTTATCACGACACAGCACTCAACGGAATTTTCCAGGCTCACAGAGGCTGGGGACATGTAGAATCTACTGAGGAATATGAAAAGGAGATACTTTCTATTTATGAAGAGATTGTAAAAGGCCAGAGTTAGTTAGTGCGGTTCTGGTGTCGAGTCACCAATAAATTGATAACTCGGCACCAGAAACTATATTAGTTCTTGGTGGTTACCTTATATACTTATGACACATTATTTACAAAAGCATTTTTGGATTTCCTCTGACTAATTCTAATTAATCACCAATAACTAATGATGATCGAAAATATGTTTATCAGTTAAAATATACACAATATAAAAGCGTGGATGAGTTATGCGTGTAGACTCGAGATTAACAAGCCTCACAATAAAAGCACTTGCCGAGTCCATGGATGTCCATACTATGATCCATGTGGCGCGTCGATTGATACAAAATTATAACCTCTTCAAACGTACCGGTTTTCCAACAAACATTTCAATACCAAACAAGGATGCTGCGCGACAGATTGTAAGCGATATAAAAGCCAGGGAATTGTTCCTCGACCTAATAAAGCTACTTATAATAGCTCGTGATAGTGGGCTTAAGGGACGGAAATACAGAATACCGTACCTTCGTGATATTATGATTGAAATTAACAATGCCGGACTCGTTTATAATAAAGAGTCCAACCTGTTCTATGAGGATCCTTTAATTCGAAAAACCAAGAACTGGGGGGTTCTTCACGACCACGGAGAGTACATCCTTACTTTTCTAAGGCTCGATATTGTTGGAAGTTCGAATCTTTTAAGAAACTATAGTGAAGAGGTTGTAAAACAAACATATGCAGATCTGCGATCCATTGTCAAGCGTATTGTTGAAAACAGGCATGGGAGAATATGGCAGTGGGAAGGCGATGGTGTTCTCATTGCCTTTTACCTTTCCAATAGAGATAATAACGCTGCACTGAGTGCAATGGAAATCATACACGAGCTTTATATCTATAATATATTGGGTTCTCAATTGAATGAGCCGTTAGAGGTACGTATAGCTTTAGACTCTGGACCGTGTAAGTACAGGCACAATTTTGAAGACATTGAAAGTGAGACACTGAAGAGAATTGTAAGTATTGAGTCTAAAAACACAAGACCCAATTGTGCGACATTCTCGAGCAATGTGTATATGTATCTCGATCACCTCATAACGATTCAGCTCAAACAGATCGAGGGTGAAATGAATCCTCCATACTACTACTACGAGCTGAAATGGGAATGTTGAATGGATGTTATAGTATTTTCTGATAGTCCTGATATTTCGAGCTGTTTCATCAACTTGGAAAAAACGACTGGCTATACTACTAGTTATCT
>CP070841.1:2227294-2230167 GCA_020342115.1 Spirochaetota bacterium | reverse complement strand
CTTATATGAATCACCAGGTTCCTTAAAGGATGTTATGATTGCCCATATAACCGGAAATAGAGTCCAGATAGTAAAAAGAATGAGAATGATATAAATAATTGCAACTCCTATAGGTTTTCTTCTACCGATTCCATGTTCAGTAATCATTTATATTTCTCACCATATTTGAATACGTATGGGTTACTTTTAAGTTCTCTGTTTTTTAAATCTTGATATCAAAATAAGGGCAAAGATTAATAGAATTATGAGAAACAACCAGGATATTGCCGATCCCCTACCAAGTTTAAACCCCTTCATTCCAATTACATAAACATAGAAAGATAAAGATTCTGTTGCACTACCAGGACCCGCTCCTGTAATACCAAATACGAGCTCAAAAAGTTTGAAAGCATCAATTATTCTTATTAATGATATAGTGACTATAACGGGTGCTATCAGAGGTAAGGTGATATGTGTAAACATCTGCCAGGAACTTGCACCATCAACAGCAGCAGCCTGGTAGAGCTCAGTAGGGAGAGATTGAAGTGCTGCGAGTAAGGCAAGGAACATAAATGGAGTCCATTCCCATATATCAACCATTATTATGGTAAATGGAGCCACAGTCGCACTAGTTGTCCACTTCACTCCATTCAGACCTATGGATGTTAATATTGTATTAATAATCCCGATATCAGGATGGAGCATCATCCTCCATAAGAATGCAACAGCTATCGGAGGACATGCCATGGGTAGAAGATAAACCACTCGAAAAAAATTTTTCCCTTTAAATTTCTGGCTTAAGAGTGTTGCAAAGATAAGCCCTAATACGAGTTCACCTGTTACACTTATTCCCACATACATGGATGTAAAACCCAGATCACGCCAGAAGCGAGGATCTTCAAAAAGGAAATATTTGAAATTATCAAGACCGACCCATTCGGGTTTCGGCATAATATTGGCATGCCATTTTGTGAGCGAGAGGGTTAGTGTCCATACTAAAGGTAGAATTGCCATGAGCATGAGATATATTAATGCTGGTAAAAGGAATGCGAATTTAATATTTCTTCTTCCAACGGTGAATCCCGCCATTTCAACTCCTTCTAACTATATAACCAGTTATTATTATAACATAAAAAGGGTGCCATAATGGCACCCTTTTTTTCAAATATCAGGTTACTGCAATCCCAATGAACTTCTGTAGAAAGCTTTTTGTTCATCAAATCCTTTTTCTTCTGTAATTCTCACCCAGTCATTATAGATCCGTTTACAACCCTCCTGTGGTGATATTTTTCCTGAGAGAACTGCATTGAGATGAACATCCAATGATGATCCAGCACCGGTATAGTACTCCGGTGTACCGGGTATCATCAAATCAGGTACCGCATTTGGATCCTGAAGGATATCGGAAATTGCTTTCAGATATGCTTTGACAGATTCTTCACCCCAACCTCCTCTAACCCAGGCTTCAGGAGTTTTAAAGTGCGACCATCTCCATGGATTGGCACCTGTATACCCGTGGATACCGCATACATCAAGCAGACTGTGCTCAGGATTGGTCATATAGATACCAAAATGGTATGCAGCATCTTTCTGGGGTGCAGCCTTCGGTATTACCCATACCCATCCGCCAAAGTTGAGGAAGTTTACTGTGTGCTGTTTCTCAACCCATCGGTTGGTCTTTCTGTCGAAATACTTCTTGGCACCTGGTAATGGACCATATCCGAGCAAACCTTTTACCTTGCTTCCATACTCTACTGGTTTCTGTTCCTGTATTCCAATATCGCCCCAGTCAAAAGCTATTGCAGAGTTTCCGGAAACAAATGCCTGTCTCAACTCTGAATATCCATAACCTAATAGTCCAGGTGGAGCAAATTCAGTAAGCTCCTGTATCCTTGTCATTGCTTCTACCCAGCCCGGACTCTTGCACAGGGGTTCCATTGTCTCAGTATCGAAGAAGATATTGCTTGTGTAGTTAGAAGGTTTTCCTGCAATTGTGGTGTACTGTGCACATACATCCATGAAAGACCACATAGCCTGGGAATTTTGCTGCGCGATAAAGGCTACGCCATACTCGATTTCACCATCGTTGTCCCAGTCCCATTCATCGAAGAACTCGGCGATATCTCGTACTTCACTCCAGTTTAAGGGAGGTGTGTGATAACTGTAACCATACTTCTTTTTAAATTGCTCCTGGTACATTGGATCTTCAAGGGCATCCTTCCTGTAATACGTCATATGGTTGTCACCATCATACGGAAGAGCCATAGTCTTACCCATCCATTTTGTAATTCGCTGAACTCCAGGCATAACGTCATCCCAGTTTGGATAACCATATTTGTCCATATATGGCTCCAGGTTCTCAACGTGTCCACCTCCGAATACTTCACCAAGCCATGTTACAGGTACACAGGCAATATCGAAGGATCCTGTTTTTGTTCGAAATTCCAGCCACATCTTTTCTTCAAGTGTCGCATATGGAACAAGAACTACCTCGATTTTTCCGCCTGTCTGAGCTTCCCATATTGGTTTCCATGTATCTACTACCTGAATATGGGGATCTGTAACCAGAACCGTGATAGGAACACTGAGATCTACCTCAGGCGGTTTCTCCTCAGGCACTGCTTCGACCTCCTCCTCTTCCGCTGGTTTTGGACCAGCGAAGATGAATGAAGCGGTGAACAAGAAAGAGAGAACAATGAATAGTGTTATTAATAAATAATGTTTCCTCATAGGTTTACCCTCCTTTAGTTTATTGATACTTTATTTTAGGTGAATTTTATCACCTCCCCTCTGTATGCATAGTAATCTAATAATGAAGTAACTCATCAAGCAGGTAAGTACACTGATTTAATTATTGTGGATGTATAAACTTTTAGAGGTATCTAATTAATTGT
>CP070841.1:2203540-2227194 GCA_020342115.1 Spirochaetota bacterium | reverse complement strand
CGTACCTCGTTATAACAGGTCCACGGGTAATTCCGATTACATGCGCCTCTATATCAAAATCGCTCAATGTCTTTTCAAGCTCTCGTGCTTTTTTCTGTGTTTCTTTCTCTCTTTCTCTCTCATTAACGTGTTTAGAGCGTTTCAAAAGTGAGACATCTGGTAAATGCTGTTCCTGAATCCCAGAAGAAGGTTCAGGAGCAACTTCTGCTTCTTTTCGAGGAATTCTTTTCTTTGAATAGCTTTTCCTCAATTGCGTGGTGGATTCTGCAACAATGACATTGCCATTCTCGTCAACCTGTACTTTTTTAATAAATGGCGGTTTTTTGTTTCTTCTTATCGATGTAAGAATTCCTGAAGCTTCACCGCTCGTTTCATCAATCCCTTGACTCGAGGCCTTTTGCTTCCTGAGTACACCTTTAAAGGATATTACAAATAAGAGAAAGGCTTCACCTATGACGATGAGAACAGTAATAGGGATGGCAAGTTCTCGCTTATCCTTCATGAAAAGTACAATAGATCTACCCAGGATACCGCCTCCTCTGTACAGAACCTCATGATTCAACAGCGAGAAAAGAGCCATGGTTGTAATGAGTAAAAAGACTGACACAATGGTAATTATAGTTTTTCGGCCTGTGGATAAGTTTCTAAAAATTATATAACCTGTATATATAAGCACTAATGATAATAAAACAGCTGCTCTCCCTATATAGTAATAGAGAAAAGCCGATATCATAGCCCCTGCCCTTCCGAGAAAATGGTTAACTTTTTGAGGAAGCACGTCACTGAAGTGCAGGGTGTCTTCAGGATGAAAACCTATTAGTGTTAAAAGCAAAAAGAAACCCAGAGCTATAATTAATATTTTTAAAAATGTTCTTTTTCCATGTTTCATATCTATCTTCCACTTTCCTTAATTATAAGATAAGCCCAACAGCACCTGCACAAAAGCAGTAAAATGAAAATATATAGAGTTTCCCTCTTTTTAAAAATCTCAGAAGAATATTTAGCGCTGCATAACCCGCAATGAGAGATAGAAAAAATGCAGTTACCATAACAGGCACACTAACCTGCTCATAAAGATACTGAGAAGAACGAATATACTCAAAGACAGATGCTCCAATAACAGAAGGAATAGAGAGCAGGAACGAGTATAGCCCAGCAAATTCACGATTCATACCCATGATAAGCCCTGCCGAGATAGTGCATCCGCTTCGCGAAATCCCAGGAAGCATGGAAAATGCTTGAGTAGCTCCGATTATCATGGGAACTGGAATTGAGATCTCGTCTATTCCCTTGCCGCCTTCCTCAATAAAACGAGTTATAATAAGTATCAACCCTGTTACAAAGAGTAGTATAGATACCATTGATGTATTGTAAAAAAGATCAATTATCCTTCTTTTAAATAAAAAACCGATGATCCCTGTAACTACTGCAGAGATTAAAATGAAAAAAAAGAGCTTAACATTTCCTTCTTGAATATTCCTCTTCTTTTCGGTTTTTATGCAAAACATCCATATGCCAATGTCTTTGAAGATGTCACCAATTGTTTTATAATAAACGATTATAGTCGCAGAAACTGTACCAAGATGCAAAATGAGATCAAAAAGGATGGGTATATTACTTATACCCAGGAAACTGCGAGTAAGAACAAGGTGCCCTGAACTACTGATAGGAAGGAACTCCGTTGCTCCCTGCATCAGTGCAAGAATAATTGCCTGTTTGATCGTCATCCTGGTTTCAGTTATATTATTTGTTTAGTACTACAGGTATCCGTGCTACTTTCCGATGATAGAGTAAAATAGTAACGATATAGAGCAATGAGAAAACCCTTTTTGAAAAAATTGTCTATATTTGTTATATCTTTCCTCATCATTTGTATAAATATCGGCTATTCTCAGCATAAGACAACAAACTCAGAGGTTGATGTAACAATTAAATTCTATAACAAACAGATTTACTACATGAACAGCCCGATTGTGATTGAATTTCAAATCGTGAATCAGACCGTGAATCCCTTTTTGTTCATCTCGTCCTACAAGAAGCTCTATACCTTTGACTTTGAAATATTTACAAAGACGAATAGAAAAGTTGATCACTCAAAGGATTGGATAATTAATAAGAGACAGTATGAAGCTGTTTTGAGTGATGAGATTACCCTAAAGGAGAATGAAATTTATGGGGTAAGAATCGATATCAATGACTGGTTTGACTTTAATGAGCCAGGCGAGTATATAGTTAGAGGGGTTTTCTATCCCAATCTTATCACCAATCCTGAGCGTAAGATCTTCTCGGAAAACGAGCTTTTAATTCGATTGCATCCCCCATACACAGAGGATGTTCGTGAGAAGGAAAGGGCAGAAGAGTTAAAAAAGGTTAAGGCTGAAAGTTTTCCACCTTATGAGGTTGTAGATTTGGCGTTACAGGCGCTCATGGACAAAGATTACGAGATCTACTTTCTCTATATCAATTTCGATAAGTTTATTCTCCAGTTTGCAAATGCAAAAGACAAATATATGGATGCACACGATATTGATAAACCTCTTGTCATTGAGGAGTTCAAACAGTACCTAGAGGGAAAAAACCAACTCGAAGCAATCCCCTACTCCGATACAATTCCTGCTGACTATGAAATTGAGGAGACCAATATTAAGAAAAGGGATGCACAGGTTAAGGTTCTTGAGACCTTCAAATATATTAACCTCATTGAAAAGAAACGATACACCTACCATCTCCATCTCTATGGTGACAAATGGTTTATTGAAAGCTACGATGTAGTAAATATAGCCAGGTAGCTTGTATACATTCCCAAGTTTTCCATTGTTTACAAACCTTTTTACCCGTGGATTATTATCTATTATATTTGATCTTTACCTATCGAGTGTATATCAAGGAGTACACCATGGACAGGAAGACGCCTTCCTCTAGACCTATCAATTCTCATTACGATAGAAGTAGCTTCAAACTTGAAGATGTAAAGCATCCTAAGCTCTTCAGGGAGATATTCCCATACACAGAGGTGTGTAAAACAACATTTGATAACCGTATTATTCCTATCAGTCCACCTGAAAATATATATATAAGTGATACCACTTTCAGAGATGGACAGCAGGCTCGAGTCCCCTATACACCGAAACAGATGGTAGAGATCTTTACCCTGATACATCGTCTTGGGGGTCCAGAGGGAGTAATCAGACAATCAGAGTTTTTTTTATACAGTGATAAAGATAAAAAAGGTCTTGAAGATGTGCTCACTCTCGGTTTCGAATATCCAAAAGTTACTGGCTGGATCAGGGCTAATAAAAAGGATCTTCAGCTGGTAAAAGATGCAGGGCTTTCTGAAACAGGTATTCTCACATCCTGCAGCGACTACCATATATTCCTCAAGCTTAAAAAGACTCGAGCACAGGTTCTAAAGGAATACCTCACAACTGTGAATGATGCACTTGATGCTGGTGTAAGCGTACGCTGTCATCTCGAGGATATAACACGGGCGGATATAAGCGGATTCGTGATTCCCTTTGCTCAGGAGTTGATGAAGCTCCATGAACAAAGTAAGCTCAGTGTTAAGCTAAGGTTATGCGATACACTGGGGTATGGTGTCCCATATTCGGGTGCAGCGTTGCCCAGAAGTGTACCTAAACTTGTGAGGGCAATGATAGATTATGCTGGTGTTCCTGGAGAGCTTCTGGAATGGCATGGACATAATGATTTTCACAAGGGTCTGATAAATGCATCAACGGCATGGCTTTACGGTTGTGTAACTGCAAACGGAACTCTTCTCGGATTTGGAGAGCGTACGGGGAATACACCTATAGAGGCTTTAATCGTCGAGTATATATCCCTCACAGGGAAACTAAACGGCATCGATACAACAGCTATTACGGATATTGCCAACTACTATGAGCATGAAATTGGTGACCATATTCCTCCAAATTATCCACTCGTTGGTTCTGCATTCAATGCAACGAGAGCGGGCATCCATGCTGATGGTATGATAAAGAATCCCGAGATTTATAATATATTCGATACCGAGAAGATTCTTAAGAGACCTCCTGGGATACTTATAAACGATAAATCTGGTACAGCAGGTATTGCTCAGTGGATCAATACTCACCTGAGGTTAACAGGAGACAATCGTATAAATAAACACGACCCATCGATTTCTAGAATCAACGATTTGCTGCAGGATCAGTACAATAAAGGAAGGGTTACAGCAATCTCCACAGAGGAGATGGATCACATAGTGAGAAACTTCATGCCCCATCTCTATATTTCCGAGTTTGATAGAATAAAAAAGCGTGCACTTGAGATGGCTGAGCATATCCTCGAAGCAGTATCTGAAACAACTGAGCTCAAATCCATGGATCCAAAGCGTGTCACACCTGTGCTCGAAAAGGTTGTATTAGAACATCGGTTTATCCAGTGGTCGTATGTGACAGACCTCGAAGCAAAACTTATCACTCCTTTTATTACACAGCCGAATCTCAAGAGAAGGTTCAAGACAGCACAGTTTCCAGAGGATTTTTCCGATCGATCATGGTTTATTCAACCTCTTGAGGATGGGAAGATCCACGTGTCCAAATTCTACGTCTCATATATAACCGAGATCCTCTGTCTCACTGTATCAACACCGATCTTTGGTGAGGATGACAAAATTGTGGGTATTGTGGCGTTCGATATACAGTTTGAGGATCTTGTGAGAGCCGAAGATATGGAATAGACTAGTCGGCAACTCCGTGGAGATCATAATCATCTGCGCGGATTACTTCCGCTATTACTTCTGTACCTGGTTCGATTTCTCTCTCAGACCTTATTACGAAAGTACCGTCGACTTCTGGTGCAAAGTGATAGCTTCTTCCTAAGTAAAGCGGCTCATGCTTAACCCTCTCTTCTACCAGCACCCAGAACTGCTTCCCTATTTCATCTTCAAGGTGATGCCTTGATATTTCCCTCTGGATCTCTAAGAGCTCCCCCTCTCTTTTTTCAGCGATGGCTTGCCTTACCCTTCCCTTCAATTTGTACGCCTCGGTTTCTCTCTGAGGCGAGTACTTGAATACACCGAGATGATTGAACCTGGCCTCTTTGACAAATCGTTTAAGTTCTTCAAATTCATCCTCCGTTTCTCCTGGATATCCAACTATCAAAGTTGTACGAAGAACAGCATCGGGAAACCTTTCCCGTATTATATCTATGATGTTCTTATAATAGGAGTAATCGCCGATTCTCTTCATGGATTTAAGAATTTCTTTTGAAACATGCTGAATTGGTATATCGAAATAGGGAACAACACGAGCTTCACCGAATAATTCAAGGCATTCGAGCAGCTCCTTGGAAGGTGCGAGATAGAGCAGTCTGATATGTGCTATGTCCGTTTTGTCTTGGAGCATTTTTACAAGAGTAACGAGTCCCCGTTTCATACCTAAATCTTGACCATAAAATAGAGTATCCTGAGAAGTGAGCACAACCTCCTTTACACCTATCGCGTCAAGAAGACGTGCTTCAGAAACAATATTCTGGGGCACTCTGCTTCGCATAGGACCCTTAATCTTTGGAATAAGGCAAAAGGAACATTGTTTAGAGCATCCCTCTGCGATCTTGATGTAGGCAAATCCTGTCTGTGTTACTATCTTCTTTTTTGGTAAATACTCTCTATACTCTTTCCCAATTATTCTGCTCTCAGGGTAATCACGTATGCTTGAATTTTCTACTGCATCGATGATAAGAGTGAGATCACCAATACCTGTTACCGCATCTACCTCGGGTATTGTACTCAAAAGTTCTTTGTAGTAAATCTGTGAAAAGCATCCTGCTACAATCAACCGACTTCCTTTCTTTTTAAACTCTGCCATTTCGAGGATTGTATCAATTGTTTCTTCTTTGGCATCGTCTATGAAGGCGCAGGTATTAATGATGAGGATATCGGCATCCTCAGGTCTATGGACTATATCGTGGCCTCTAGACTCGAGAATTGACAAAATAGTTTCAGAATCGACAGCATTTCTGCTGCAACCAAGAGATTCGAGAAATATAGATTTTTTCTGCATATGTAAAGGGATTACTTATAGAAGGTATGCAAAGCACTACAGTTTCAATACGTTATATTGAAACTACCCAATAATGTTACACCTGTTCTTTTATATTCCGGATAACACTACTTTTTCGGGCTGGCCGGACTTGAACCGGCGACCCCATGTCCCCCAGACATGTGCGCTAGCCAACTGCGCCACAGCCCGTTACTAATGTAAACAAATGATACGTAATCCTTGTATAAATGTCAAGGTTGTAGTTTTGCCCTCAGGAGCAACGCGCCTGTAGATAAAACTATACAATTTTATTACATTGCATTGAAAATGTATAATCTAGTTATATAGAAGTTTAAATTTGTTGACACATGCACTATCGAGCCGTTCCTTTAATCCTTCTGAACTCATGCTGATGTTAAAGACATCTTCCCAGACAACCTGACTCTCCATGCAGAGATAGATTATATCTTCGTCAACGTGCTGTAGTAGGAACTCCTTAATCTTCCTGTACACCTCTGTTCTTATCGGACGAAAATAGCGAAACTTTTTATCCGATCCCTGGATAAACTCCCCTGCTCCGATCTCTGTGGTGGATATATCCCTTCTCATGTCAGGAGGGTATCTTAGCGTTCCCATGCTGATATAGATGATTTTCTCTCGGTCTATCTTTTCGAATAAAAGATCTATGGTCTTTCTGTATTCATTTTCCCAGCCTTTATGAATAATAATCGGATCAAAGTGAAATGCGAGTTTATATCCTTCATTTTGTATTCTATTTGCAGCAGAAATTCTTGTTTTTATACTTGGAGCTCTTGTCTCCTGGCTCCTCGCAATATAATCACTGTTCAATGACCAGGATACAATAATATGATCTCGATGTTTTAGCTTCAGTAATTGCTCGATGTTGACTGTTTTCGTTTTGATCTCAAGTACTGCAGTATCTGAATTTGCTATCAATGGAACAAGTTCATGATAAAGCGGATATTCATTTTCAAATACAAGACTGTCTGTGAACTCACCAGTTCCGAATCGAGTAATTTCCTCACTTCCTTGCAAAAAATCATTAATTTCTTCATAGATCTTATCCGTATTCCTGTACAGGGTGATGTTCCCTTTTCCAAAATAGTGATTAAGAATACAGTAGGAACATCCAAGTGGACACCCATGGGCAAAATCTATAATCCAGTAACCGCAGCAAATGTGTTTTGGTGTACCTGGACATGGCTTGATAAACCTTCCATTTTTATCTGTAATCGCAACAGTTGCCATTCTTCATCTTCCCGACGAACCAAAGATCTTGAATATCAAAATATAGTGACGATCAAGAGATCGTGACGATCAAGAGATCGTAGCGATCAAGAGATCGTAGCGATCTTTGGTTCGTTTTGAGTTTTAGATCTTTCGACCTAAAACTCACCTTTAATTGATACTTTAATATAATAAGTATTATATGCCATATTGATACAAACCTGACATTCGTCTTAATATATAGTCTTTTCAGCATTTATAGTCCACCTTTAAAAGCTTGACTGAATTATGAGAATAACATATTTTTGGGTGATGGTACCCTCTTCATATATTTGTACGAATGACTATCAAGAGATAACAGGATCACGGAACCTCGATTTTCAATGTACAGGCAGTTCCAATTCTTTCAGGATTGCGATATGAGAAAAGGTACAACTATCATTTGCATCATACTCTTTCTGGCTTTTTCGAACATTCCCCTCTTTGCTGTAAAAGCTAAAAGGGCTAAAGAGATTGAGCTTACATTATGGCACAGCATGAGTATATATCAGGGAGGGGCACTCGAGAAACTGGTTGACGAATACAACAACACCCATGATGATGTCCATGTTAACCCGATATTCCAGGGACTTTACGATGAGATGAAGATAAAGCTTATAAATGCACTAAAAACAGGCGATACGCCTGATATTGCACAGGTTGCAATTGAGTATCTGGATGTATTTATAGCAGATGAAAAGATCGAACCACTGAATGATGTTGTCTCTGAAGAGGATAAAAACGATGTTTTGAGTCAATTCTGGGAAGGGGTTTCACGAAATCGGAATATCTATGCAATCCCATTCAATCAAAGTGTACAGGTCCTTTACTACAACAAATCCGCTTTTGAAAATGCAGGACTCGATCCTGAAAAACCACCAAAGACCTGGGAAGATGTAATTGAGTACGGTAACAAGCTTACGCATGATATAAATGGTGATAATGAGATAGATCAATGGGGTGTACTTATATCCATGGAAGGGGTTTTTGGGTTCACTCCTCTCATACGTCAAACCGGCGGGGAGTTTCTAAATGATGACAGGACTCAGGCGCTCTTCAACAGTGAAGCCGGTGTAAAAGTAATGAAACTAATACAGGATATGGTGTACACGCATGGGATAATGCCCTCAAACTGGACCCTCTTCGAAGGTGCGAATGCTTTTCTGGGAGGCAAAATTGCAATGGGTCCAATCACCTGTGCAGGGATCAAATATGCTGAAGAGAATCTCCCTTGGGAGCTCGGGATAGCACCCCTTCCATATATAGAGAACAAATCAGTTCTTCTTGGCGGTGCGGGGCTCGTTATCTTTGCAAAACAATCATATAAGAGGAAGGCTTCCCTACACTTCATACAATGGCTCACTAACAGGGAGAACAGTATACGCTGGCATAAGGAAACCGGATATCTCCCGCTTAGGAAGTCAGCACTAGAGAGTATTGAACTTCGAAGTTTTCATCGTGATAATCCGAACTACAAAGTACCTGTTGATCAGCTTCCCTATTCTAGGCCGCCAGATTTTACTCCTGTACTTTCTCAGATCGATCAGGTAGTGCGGTTTGCTATAGAAGATATCATGATAAACAAGCAGGATCCGCAGCAGGTTCTGAACAGTGCAGTAATAAAGGTCAATGGGCTTCTTGAAGAAGAGAAGAGAAAATGAAATGGAGAATACTCCTCATCTGTACCGCATTTCTCACCCTTTCTTATATCCAATCACAAGCTGAAGACGAAATCCTGTTAAAAACATTACTTGTAAAGGGAAATATGGTTACAGACACTGACTACATCCTATCGTATGTTACTCTAAAAGAAGGAAAAACATACAATATCGATGAGATCATGGATGAGATCAATGATAGCAGAGAAAATCTTGAGCAGACCTACCTTTTTACGGAGGTATTTTTCAATGACGAATTCGATGAGAATGACAATCTGATCCTCACTATCGAACTTAAAGAAAAAAATTATTTCCTATTTGGACCTGCCGGATACACCGGCTATCAGGATGATGCTTTCTATTTTCGTAATTCAGTATATGTTTCTTATATAAATCTCTTTGGTAACAGCACTCACCTGTATGTCGAATTACCCTTTTATGAAAATCAGGGAATAGTTTTTATGCTTCAGGGAAGATTGAAGAATGTGAGGTATGATTTCAATATTGAGTATGAGCACATCTCCAATACTTCGCAGGATTCTGTAGGCATCATGCCTGGACTTGCGTATGAGATAACGAGAAATTTATTCCTCGGATCAAGTTTCCTTGTTAATTCAGCAGACTCTGACTCCTTTGCTCTCTATCCATTCATAGAAGCAGGTTCACGTATAAGGTTTCCAAATGATGCAAAAAATTGGTATTACCTCAGAGTTTCTCCATATCTGGGGTATAATTTTACAGGTACCACCTTTTACGGGATGGAGGCTCACTTTAACTATTACCATGATCTTCTTTTAAGAATCATCTACCAGCTGAAGGTGAAAGGAGCCCTTCAGGGCGGAGAGGTTCCTGTTAATCTTTTACTTTTATCCGATGTGAGGGGAACACGTTTTGACGGCTACAGTGGCGATAAATGGCTCTCTCTGACTAATGAGATCCATATACCTCTACCCTGGGATGATGCTATTATTATAGTACCATTTATCGATGCTAATATCATAGGTTATACATCAGTAGAGTTATTGGTTGGCGGAGGGATAGGTTTTCACTGGTACAACCTCTTTCAGGATCCACTTGTTGTGGAAATTGCCTTTGGTAAAGGTATTATGCTGAACTTTCAGAAGAGGTTTTAAATAACTAACTCCATTATGGCCAGATATTCATCATCCAGATACAGAGGAAGCGATATTCGTCGGGCTCTGCTTTTTATACTACCGACCTATATTATCCTTTTTGTTTTCATCATTGTACCAATATTTTTTGCCTTCTATTTAAGCTTTCATAAATGGAATCTTCTCGGCTCTATGCAATGGGTTGGTATTTCCAACTACAGGAAGCTGTTCCACTCGGATGAGTTCTGGAAGGCGCTTGTTAATACCTTCTATTATTCATTTATCACTGTTCCTGTCGGGATAGTCATCTCTCTTCTGCTCGCAATGCTCTTGAACTCCAAGATCAAGGGAATAGCCATTTACAGAACAGTCTATTTTATGCCGGTGATGACTTCTGTTGTGGCGTCTGCATTCATATGGCAGTGGATATTTCAATCTCAAAACGGGATACTGAATTATTTATTCGGTTTCATAGGATTGAAGCCCCTCTCATGGCTGAATGAACCAAAGGGCATCTTCACTGTGTTTTTCGAGTCTTTTGGAAAGCAGATACCAAAATGGCTTGGAGGCCCGAGCGTCACGCTTGTAGCTATTAGTATTATGACTGTGTGGAAAAACACCGGATATTACATGATTATCTTTCTCGCAGGTTTACAGAATATTCCCAAAACCCTTTATGAGGCTGCAGAGATGGACGGCGCTGGACCAATAAAATCGTTTTTCTCTATTACTCTGCCCATTTTAAGCCCTACAACATATTTTGTGCTTATAATGTCGGTAATCGTTTCATTTCAGGTCTTTGAACAGGTTGCAGTAACTACTCAAGGGGGGCCATTAAACGCCTCCCTTGTGCTCGTTTATTTTATATACCAGAGGGCATTCAAGTTTCTGGAGGTCGGGTATGCATCATCTGCAGCCTATATTCTTTTTGCCATAGTATTGCTATTGACCTATTTTCAGGTAAAAACTCTGGGAAAAAGGATCCACTATTGAAAAGGAAAAAGCTCAACACTTATATCAGACATTCCATACTCCATATCGTCCTGATTGCAGGTGCCATCATAATGATCTTCCCATTTATCTGGGGTATTTCAACTTCATTAAAAGATATGAGAGAAGTGCTTTCCAGCCCCTTTAATCTGATCCCGAAAGATCTTACCTTTATAAATTATAAAAACGTCGTTCGTTCGATCCCTATAATTCGGTTCTTTCTAAACAGTCTTATTGTCTCTGTGACTATAACGGTGAGTCAGCTGTTTACATGCTCTCTATCTGCATATGCCTTTTCACGGCTGAAGTTTCCCTTCAGGGATGGGTTGTTTTATATCTTACTGGGTACGATGATGATTCCGCAGCATGTTATCATGATTCCCGTTTATATTATTCTGAACCTGTTCAGACTGATAGATACATATGCTGCTATGATCCTGCCCTTCATATCAGGCGCTTTTGGGACCTTTCTGCTCAGGCAGTTCTTTCTAACAATACCCAAAGAGCTTGAGGAAGCAGCTACCCTCGACGGCTGCGGCCATTTTGGATTCCTCTTTAGAATAATGATTCCACTCTCTCGACCAATTCTAGCAACCCTCGCAATATTTACATTCATGTGGAGCTGGAACAACTATCTCTGGCCCCTCATCGTGACAAACCGTATTGAGATCAGGACACTTCAGTACGGATTGGCAATGTTTAAGGAAGAAGGAGGCCTGAACTGGGGCCAGCTGATGGCCGGAACTACAATTGCAACAATTCCCATACTTGCAATGTTTCTTGCAATGCAGAAACAGTTTATCAGGGGGATAACCCTCACCGGTCTCAGAGAAGGGTAACTTCGGATATTTTATGGTTACTTACCTGGAAAATACTCCTATATTAGAGTGAACGTCGTATTTGAAGCAATGTAAAACCCAGAAGATCGGCACTATAAATTTGCTACATAATATATACTATCATTAGGTCACTACTATACTTAAGTCAAAATGCAGTAAGGTTGGTATAGACATTTGAGTAATGAGTAATTTGTTAATAAGATAATATTTCAGAATCTGTTGCTAAAGAAGGTGCGTAACATGAAAAAAATAATTCTTTTACTTCTATTCTTATCTATAGGTTTTACTCTCAATGCGCAGGAGAGCTTTCGATTCCAATACAGTATAGGCCAGAAGTTTCATATAGACGGTATTATAGACGAAGATGTGTACAGAAATGATCTTTTTATAAAAGCTGTACGGATAAGGAATGTTGGCGATCTCACAGTAACAGAGATTTCAGGTGATAAAGCCCTGCATGAAGGTGTATTTGATTATTATCAGAGCGATGGGGGAAGCGATTTTGTTCATGAAAATTCCTACCCTACCAAGTTTTTTAGAGACATTTATGGCAACTATGAGATTAGCAACGCATTCTTCATGCCTGTTGTTCGAGGGGTACCTACTTTTCCTGAAACACCTCTGGATATTGGCGATCAATGGACATCCAAAGCATATGAAGCCCATGACTTCAGGCAGGTATTTGGTATAGAAAATCCTGTCATTCTCCCAGCATCTGTTTCATATCAATATCTGGGAAACAGTACCATTGATGGTGAAAAAATAGCTAAAATATCTATAAACTATGTGATTAACTATACACTGAAATATCAAACCGGTGGTGAGATTCTCGGTCCCCTTCCCTTTCGTGTTGTTGGATATTTTAATCAACTATACTTCTGGAACCTTGAGAGAGGAATCCCGCATTCTTATAAAGAGAACTTTGATTATATTTTTATCATGTCTGATGGAGTGGTGGTCGAATACACAGGTAAAGCGCGTGCTACACTCACTGTGACAGAATCTTCCCTGGAAAATAATAGAATTGCATCTAAAATACAAAGAAAACTGGAAAAAGAGATCCCTTCTGTACAGGTTTCTGCCATACCGGAGGGAATTATCATTAATATTGGTGAGATACTTTTTAAGTTTGACTCGGATGAGCTCACAGAAGGGGCTTCAGAAGACCTTGATAACATTGTTGATGTTTTACGAGAGTTCCCTGACAGGCGAATCAGAATCATAGGGCATACAGATAGCACCGGACCACATGAATATAACCTGTCGCTTTCACTCAGAAGGGCAAAAACTACAGCAAATGAGTTGAGAGACAGGCTATCTATACTCAAAGATAGGCTCACCTATATAGGTATGGGAGAATCCAGGCCAATTGCAAGCAATGAGACAGAAGAAGGAAGAAGAAAGAACAGGAGAGTAGAAATTTTAATACTCAACGAATAAAACGGAGTAAGTCAGTGCCACTTATGGTGAGCGTTTCGGGTATCCGCGGCATTATAGGAGAGAGCTTAACTCCTGAAGTAATTATGAATTATGTGATCTCCTTCATCAAAATCTTGGGCAAAGACAAAGGAGCCCTTATGATAGGAAGGGACACAAGAGGTAGTGGAAAATCTATTGAAAAGATAATTGAAGGCATTGTCACATCTCTAGGTTATGATGTCATAAACATTGGTGTTGCCCCTACTCCAACTATACTTCTCTGCACAAGAAAGCTTGGATGCATTGGAGGTATTGCGATCACTGCAAGCCACAACCCGGCAGAGTGGAATGCACTGAAATTTTGTAATGAAAAGGGGCTTTTTCTGGGCGAGG
Source organism: Spirochaetota bacterium (assembly GCA_020342115.1). Taxonomy (GTDB): domain Bacteria; phylum Spirochaetota; class B62-G9; order B62-G9; family DRHN01. The sequence continues at coordinate 2,213,476 of CP070841.1, read as the reverse complement.
ATATAGTAAAAGTTATTGAGAGACAGGTCAATGAACGAGATTTTATCCCTCAATGGGTGAAATTTGACAAACTCGGCAGGATCAATGTTAAGGAGAATGCAATAGAACTTCATATCAAAGAAGTCATGAATTTTATCGATGTTGAGCTTATTAGAAGCAAGCACTATACAGTGGCCATAGACCCTGTTGGTGGAAGCAGTGTAGTCATTGATAGGAAATTTCTTGAAAACCTTGGATGTACTGTAGTAGAAATCCACGGTTCCCAACATGAGATTTTTCCAAGAGGTTCTGAACCCACTCCTGAGAATATCGGTAAGCTATGTTCACTTGTGAATGAACATAAAGCTGATATTGGTTTTGCTCAGGACCCTGATGGTGATAGACTTTCAATTGTTTCTGAACAAGGAATAGCTATAGGCGAAGAATATACGCTTATCCTAGTTGGAGAATCCTGGCTTCGTAATGAAAAAAGCAATATTGTATGCAATCTCTCTACTTCAATGATGGTAGAAGATCTTGCAAAACGTTTTGGTGTTGAAGTAATGAGGACAAAGATTGGGGAGATATGGGTCACGCAGATGCTCCTTGATAGAGGACTTTCCTTTGGTGGAGAGGGAAATGGTGGGGCAATCGTAATTCCAATAAATCCATGCAGAGATAGTATTTTAGCGATGGGGCTTATTCTGGAACTTATGGCAAAAACTGATAGATCAATATCCCAGATAGTTGACAGTATACCTGCATATTTTATGAAGAAGGATAAGGTAAGCATAAAAAAGACTAATAGAGAAGATTTATATAAACAAATTAAAAAACTTGCTGAAGAGCTATTTTCAAATTATGAGATAAATACATTAGATGGTATAAAAATTTATAACAATCAGGAGTGGGTCCATATTCGTCTTTCCAATACCGAGCCTGTGGTAAGGATAGTAGCAGAATCAGAAACTATTACAAGAACAGAAGAGCTTATTGCCAAGGGAAAGCTTCTCACTACTGCATACCAACAAAGCTTTTAAATTGTTATAAATTTTTATACAATTCTAGATAGTGTTTTATTAAGAGGTTACTTTTTATGAATAACCTATTCAAAGAAATGAATGATATCAGCAGGCCTCTGGCAAATAGACTGACCCCTGAAATAATCGATGATTTTTTTGGTCAAAAAAAGATTATGGGAAAAAATGGTGTCCTAAGACTGCTTATTGAACAGGATAAAGTAACTTCGTCAATATTTTACGGACCTGCAGGTAGCGGTAAAACTGCACTCGCAATGATAATTGCACATAGAACAAAGAGCGATATCCAAAAATTGAATGCAGTTGTAGCTAAAGTTGAAGATCTAAGAAATGCACTTTTTAAAGCAGAACAGAATCTGCGTAACGGTAAAAAGACAATACTTTTTATAGATGAGATTCACAGGTTTAACAAGCTCCAGCAGGATGGACTTCTACCTGCAGTTGAAGAAGGAACCATAACACTTATAGGAACAACAACCCATAACCCATTCTATTCGCTTATTCCCCCTCTTAGATCCAGAGTTCTCTTATTCGAATTTGAAAAACTCGATCACTCAGCGCTAGAGCAAATTCTAATAAGGGCGGAACAGAAAGAATCAATATCTATTACAAAAGAAGCGAGAGAATATCTACTGAAATTTGCTAACGGGGATGCACGAAGAATGCTCAATCTCCTGGAAACAGTACTGCTTTTAGAGAAAAAAGGTGAAGTTGAACTCGAAAACATTGAAAAAGTGATAAAAGAACAGCATTTAGTATATGATCGCGATGAAGATTTTCATTTTGATGCCATTTCAGCATTTATCAAGTCTATTCGAGGTTCAGACCCTGATGCGGCATTGTACTGGCTAGCTCTCATGCTCGAGGGAGGCGAAGACCCTCTATATATAGCGCGCCGGCTTGTGATTCTCGCCAGTGAAGATATCGGACTATCGGATCCCTTATCACTTCCTATTGCACAAGCGGCATATGATACTGTGGAACGAATCGGTATGCCTGAAGCCCGTATTACTCTTGCCCATGTTTCCATATATCTCAGTCTCCAGCCAAAGAGTAACTCCAGCTATTTGGCTATAGATAAGGCACAGAAATATGTTAAAACCCATGAACAAATCAGGGTTCCTGCGCACCTTCGTTCTTCGTCTCCAGGAGGAGAATATAAGTATCCTCATGATTACAAGTTTCACTTTGTGCCGCAGGAATATCTCGGTAAGAATGTACAATTCTACTCACCAGGCAGTCTAGGAGACGAGAAGGAGCTCAAAAAAAGGTTGGAATTCTTAAAAAAGTTAAAACAACAGGGAGAAGAGTAGTTGACAAAGAAAGAACTAAGAGAGAGATGCGAATTCATAAGATCAGGAATACCGGCCGAGGAAAAGATAATCCTTGACCGTCTCATAGAGAGAAACCTCTTTGAGTGGCCTGTATTCCAGAAAACAAAATATTTTTCATGTTACATAAGTTTCAGAAGCGAAATCGATACAAATAGTATAATGGAGAAGGCCATAGATATGGGAAAAACAGTGGTTGTTCCAAAGATAAACACTGGAACAAAGAAAATGAACTTTTACATTATTAACGATACAAAAAACTGCCTGACCGAGGGAGCATATGGTATCTTGGAACCTCTGGATTCGTGTAAAGAGGCTGATTACGGTAAACTCGATCTTATTATTGCGCCTGGACTTGCATTTACACTCAGAGGAGGCAGGCTTGGATATGGAGGCGGGTATTATGACAGATTCTTAGGCTCTCACAGCAATATGCATAGTTGTGTCCTAACCTACGACTGTCTTATACTCGATTCTTTACCGGTAAAGGAAAATGATATCCCGGTCGATTATTTAATATCTGAATCAGGAGTGAAAGTTACAGAGAACGAACGCCATGGCAGAAGAGTTTAAGGTAACATTTTGGGGAGTAAGAGGAAGCTATGCGTCTCCTAGAAAGGATACACTGCAATTTGGAGGGAATACGACCTGTCTAGAAGTGTTGATAGGCAGCACTACCATAATCATCGATGCTGGTACTGGCATAATAAATCTCGGCCAGAAGTTAGTCTCCGATTATTTTAATCATGGCGGGAAAGGGTCTCTTGAGCTTACACTCCTTTTTACACATCTTCATCACGATCACACGCAGGGGTTGCCATTCTTTGCACCTCTTTACCTTGGACAAACAGTTCTGCATCTCTTCGGACCAAGAAATTTCGGAAATGAATTAAACATCACCCTTGAAAGGTCGATGATTCCCCCTAACTTTCCAATTGATTTCTATCATGCTAACTCTATAAAAGAGATCACTACGATTAAAGAGAATAACATCATACTGATAGATACAAAGGTCCCTATACCAAGGCTCCTCAACCGATATCACGATAAGTCAGAGATAAAGCCATCAACAATAGTAATAAGGATAATGAATGACCATTCACACCCGGCAAATGGTGTTTTCGTGTACAGAATTGAGTATGCTGGAAAATCAATCGTTTTTGCCACTGACGTTGAGGGTTATATTTGTGGTGATGCAAAACTGATCCAGTTTGCAAAAGGAACAGATCTTTTAATACATGATAGCCAGTACAGTACTCAGCAATATACTGCTTTACCCACTCCTAAGCAGGGATTTGGCCATAGTACACCTGAAATGGCGATTGAGGTAGCAAAAAAAGCAGAAGCCAAAACATTAGCATTGACCCACCATGATCCGCTCTCTTCCGACAGTACTTTGAAGAAAAACCAAACAAAGTATAAAAAACAATTTAGCAGTCTTTTTTATGCACAGGAAGGTCTCTCAGTTACTATATAGACTGTGTCTAATAGCTCTGGAGAGTAGAGAGTAGTTCTGGATGCTCATTCATATACTTATCCAGCTCATCTGTGTGTTCCTTACCATAATCTATATATTCTTCCTCTGTAATGCCAAAACGCTTGAAGAAGGCCATGTTAGCATCGTCAAAATGTTGTTTCTGTTTTTGGGGATCAAGGGCGGCTGACTCTTCGAGCCACTTTTTGCTCTCATTCTTGTAAAGTATTGTGAACTTTACATAAATTTCTGGAGAAAACTCCTCTATTATACCAATATCTTCTTCTCTAATTGTCTCAGAAGCTACATCCACCACCTGTTTTTCTTCTTGCTTCTCTTCGACGATTGCTTTTTTCTCCGGCTGTTCTTCTTCTCTATCTTGAGAGCATGATGATAGGGCAAAGGTGATTGTAATCAATAAAAAAACCGCTCTTACTTTCATTGATAAGTGTAGTCTTTTCACTGATAAAGCTGACTCTTATTGAAACTGCTTATACAATACCTCTCCTTTCCATCTATTTCAACCCAAAATCGTAAATATCCTTTCCTTATAGGGTTCTGATTAGTAGTTACAGAAAAATCTATTCTTTTACTTTCAAATCTTGAAAGCTCCGGTATGATAATGGGATTTTGATAATCATTATTATACAATATCGTATCATCATATGGATAAAGGCATTCAATCTCTATATTTTGAAAAGAGTTTGTGCTGTTATTCTTCAGTAGGATGTATCCTTCCATCGAACCTTCTTCATCTTCCATTAGTATTTCAACATCCACAAATAGATCGACCTCTCCCAGCTCTTTTTTCATATCGTAAATGCTCGATATGTGAGAGATCGCATAATCCATGGTAGTGTATCCTCCTTTTTTTCCCCAGAAGGCCCGTCCTATATCATGGAAGAATATCCCCGAGGCAATCCCATGATTAAATATGCCGCTAAATCCTTGAACATTTCTTCTATAGAATTCCTGTGGCGGACCAAAGAGTACGGAATCCAGCAATCTTTCATCAACGCAATTGCCTACTATGATGTTTCCATGTTCCTCATTCATATACCTTTTCCATTGGTCCAACATTCTGGGAAATTGGTGTCTGTTTGCCTCATAGAGCATAACTGCATCTATTGAAACGCCGGCATCAAAAAACATAACAGGGTCCTGACCGTGCTCTCTTCCATGATCCCAGCCCAGTGTGTAAACCCAAACCGGTTTTGTTATCCCTGCCTCCTCTATTATCCTTTCAATAATTTTAGCCACCTTATGTGCTCTCCACCATCTCCATTTCTCTGTAATCAGCGGATCTCTCTCCACTTCAATCTTTTTAGCGAACCATACCATTTTGTCCTTTTCAGACATATCAGTCCATTCGCGAGGAGTTTTGATATTGGTATCTTGTACCACCATTGATGCAAGCTCATACCCATCTGCCCTTCCCGTTCTGATGAAGTCGAATCCGATGTAATCGATTTCTGGATCCTGCTGGAAACTCCTGGCAAGCTTTATTATATCTTCGATACGCTTCTCACATACAAGGGAGATATGTCTTGAACGATATAAGTAATCCTTTTCACTGTTGTATCCGATACCTGCGTCATATCTTATAGTAACACCTGAGGAGCCAGGAACATAAAACGACATAATATATGCCCCTATATCTAGCTCATAATCTTCTGCTAACTCCTTTAATAGATAGAGGTTCTCAAGAGGTCCGGGATCCCAGGGATCATCCACTCTTCTCCTTCTAAAGGTTGTTGTTTCTCCGGAAAGTATCCAGAGAGCATCAGCATTCATGAACCTAGCCCACTCACAAACTGCCCGATAATTCATCCTATCCCCATACGGTCCCCTGTAAGATTTGGACTTAATACTGCTGTTAAGCTCCAGATCAACTACCGACAAACCTTTCTTGATCGTCTCTGGAGAACGTCTCATTAAATTAAATCCCAGACCCTCTCTTGTGACTATCAGTTTTTTCCCATAAAATATTTTTATCTGATACCTTCCCTCCATTTCATTCCAATTGGGGAGATATACCGCTCTATAGACATTTATATTGTGATTATTTTTCTCTGATAAGAAGGGAATATCTGTTATCAGGTCAAGAAGTGGACATACGATTTCATCCTTATACACCCTCATCCTGAGCATTTCTGGATCCAGATCAGATTCACTCATTATACGAACTTCTAATATATCATGATGAAAAATTTCTTCCTTTGATAGTACAACATAGCTTCGTTCTATCTTCAGCCTCTCCACAGAGCCATTCTCGTCAACACCAACCACTTCATCCTGTATATACATATCACTGTAAGTGAGCCCTGCTGAACAAACAGCAATCGACAAAACGAGTATAATTTTTTTCCACATGATTCGCTTGGCTCTCTTAACCGTTCTTTTTTGATAGTGTAATGATCACTATTATAGCATTTATGAATGTCACAACAAGTCCAATCACGATAATAATAGCAAGTAATCCCCCTGAAAGTGCTCTGTAACGGTATAGGAGATAACCCGCTACACCTGAAGCGAGCAAGGGAGAGAAAATAAACCAGACTGATTTTATATTGATTTTCAAAATCATTGATAGTAATTTAAATTTCTAACTCAAGTTTATTTTCGGAATAAAAAATGCTTCATGTGAGAATATTCCTCACTATACTGCTACTAACATTGATATTCACTATCAAACACAGTCACGGTGAAGTAATAAATATTCAGGGAGAGATGACCAGTGATGTTACAGCATATATTACGAAACGTATCACAAGCTACAGCGGTGCAAAAAACCTAAAGGCAAAGCTCTATCTTCCCAGTACCTACTCAAGGGGCCTCTATACACAGACAATAACAGGTCTTTATAAAAACTTTCTTCCATCACCTACCGATATCAGGGAGTTTACAGATGAATTCGGGAATCAAGGAGTTGAACTTGTCTGGAAGAAGGATGTGAAACTAGTACAGCTCGATCTTCAATTCAATGCCAAGATATATTCCAACTTTTACCCTATCTTGAGTAATGCCCCGTTCCCAGCTGTATACCAGGAGGCTATTCAGTCGACCGAACTATCACCGGCTCATGACTTTCTCATTAACTACATAGGAAGAACCCTTTCAAAAGATCTCTATCGAGAGATTGATGTAGTAACCAGCGTTCTTATCTGGCTTGATCGCAATATTGAGTTACAAGGTTCAAATGAAAATAATTCTTCTAACGATGCACTTACAGTACTGAAGATGAGAAGAGGTACAGATGAAGGTGTGTGCAATCTTCTTAGTTCCATTTTAAAAGGTTTAGGTATACCTGCACAGGTTGCATACGGGCTCTCATTCCAACAGGAGATTCAGATTGATACTCCAGATGAGAGCATACTTTACGACCTTCCAAATAACGAAAGGTTTTGGGTTGAAATATTCTTCCCAGACATTGGATGGGCTTCCTACGATCCTCATGGCATGTGGCTCGGCATGATGCCCCATGTCATAAAACTATCTCATGGGCCGGATTCTTCATATGCAAAAGAGAGCCTTACAGTAGAAGATGGTGAGATAGAGGTATTTAAAGAATATATTTTCGATATTAAGTCGGATACCCAAAAAATCACGTTTGATGGGTATGGAGAATTGAATATTGACAAACTGGTGGTGAGCCCGCCTGTTGATGAGATTGCTGGTTATACTGAAGAGCCAAATCTCGACATAGAAGCGCTGAAATTATCAGATCAAGCATTGCCCCTTCCTCCAGGTGAAAAAGGGATATTCTTAGAGTATAGCGACCTCTCAAAGAGGCTCGATATTATTGCAACCAAAAACAGGGTCTATGCTCAGAGATTCACGGTAAACTACCCTGTTACTGTTAATGAGATTAGACTTCCTCTCATCAAGTTCAGTGATGATGGGAAGATATGGGTCGAGGTATATTCCGACAATGACGGACGCCCCTATCAAAAACTCTTTCGTACCTATAGCATTAGGTCTGCAGTTGTTCGCCACATGATGGAGGAGAATCCGTGGCTGACCTTTCCAATAGGCAAAAAAACAGACTCCTATTTGGTAGAAGGTGAGTATTGGCTTGCTCTTCGCTCATCCGGAAACTGTATTTTCAACTGGTATGCTTATGAAGGTAATGTAGTCGGAGGATCAACAGATACGAGATTTATGGATGTGACACTTAAAAACCCTCATTGGAACAATATAGTAAACTTCGATGTACACTACCAGTTAATCGGGACAAGAGCTACAGAGTAGCTATATGAGCCCTTTTTTGAAATCCATAATAAATGTTTCTATCTGCTCATTATAAACAGCTTCCCTCAGTTTTGAGACAAAATTCATAATATAGTATAGATTGTGAATCGTCGCAAGACGGTATGCGAGTATTTCACGTGTTTTAAAGAGATGTCTGAGGTATGCTCTGGAGAAGTTATTGCATGTATAGCAGACGCAATCTTCCTGAATCTTTTTTTCATCATTTTTAAAATCAGCATTTCTTAAAAGGATCCTTCCACCGGGTATAAAGACAGTAGCATTTCTTGCATTTCTCGTTGGTAGGACTGAATCGAACATATCGACCCCGCTTAATACAGCTTCAAGAATATCCTCCGGTGCCCCAACTCCCATGAGGTACCTCGGTTTTTCATCAGGAAGATGCCTGGTAGTCAGTTCAAGAATCTCATACATTGTGGGCTTATCCTCTCCAACCGAGAGACCTCCTATCGCATACCCAGGGAAATTAATATCCGTAAGAGCTTTGGTACACTTTTCACGAAGATCTTTATAGATATTACCCTGAATTATACCGAAAAGCGTGGCTTCTTTTTTTCCTTTATTCCACCTTTCGATCGATCTTTTGGCCCATTCAATTGTTGTACTACAGGCCTTTTTTGCATCCTCATAGGATGTTGGTATTGCTGTAGGGATATCAAGAGGCATGATGATATCAGCCCCTATGTCCTCTTCTATCCTTATAACATCCTCAGGAGTAAGAAAATGCGCCGACCCATCCATATGAGATCTGAAGCTAATACCCTCACTGCTGATTTGTTGAAATTCTGAAAGGCTGAAGATTTGAAATCCACCAGAATCAGTGAGAAATCCCCTGTCCCATCCTGTAAATTTGTGTATTCCGCCGAGATCTCTTATGAGTCTTTCTCCGGGTCTGAGATAAAGATGATAGGCATTACTCAGGATGATCTCCGCCCCAACTGCCTTTAGTTCATCAGGAGAAACAGTTTTCACTGCGGCATAGGTTCCCACTGGCATAAATATGGGAGTATTGACTTCTCTTCCTCTAATCCTCATTATTCCAACGCGTGCCCTGATATTTTTTTTATGTTTTTTTTGTATTACACTCTTTTTTACTGAAAATAGCTCCATACCATCAGTCCTTTAAGATGAGCATAGCATCTCCATAGCTGAAGAATCTGTATTTTTCTTTCACAGCATGAACATAAGCCTTTCTGATCCCTTCTTCACCACCAAAAGCCATTACAAGCAGGATGAGGGTAGAATCCGGCATGTGGAAATTGGTCACCATCCCGTCTATAAGCTTGAAACTGTACCCAGGGTATATATAGAGACCAGTTTCTCCTCTCCCGCTTCTGATAATCCCAGATTCATCCATAGCAGTCTCTACAGTCCTCACACTCGTTGTCCCGACGCACAGAATTCTTCTTTTTTCTGTAATGCAGTGATTAATTTCCCTGGCAGACTCCTCCGATATTTCGTAGATCTCCCTATGTATCTCATGTTTTCGGTAATCTTCCACCCTTATAGGTCTGAAAGTTCCCCAATCTACATACAGTGTTATGGGAATCCAGAGTGCACCCTTTGCTTTTATCTTTTCGACTAACTGCTCTGTGAAATGAAGACCCGCTGTTGGCGATGCAACAGCCCCGTATTTATCGGAAAATACAGTTTGATACAATATATCGTCTATTTCCTTCTCAGCTAGCCTGTTGATATACTTTGGAAGCGGTATTTCTCCAATCTTCTCCAGGTCTGTGTAATCCATGGTTTGGTTAAATTCAACCCTGAAGATTCCCTCCTTTAAAATATCTATCACCTTGAGAGAAGGTCCCTCCTTAATAGAGATACTCATCTGTTTCTT
>CP070841.1:2200642-2203440 GCA_020342115.1 Spirochaetota bacterium | reverse complement strand
TTTGAGAAAGATATGCGAGGAGAGCCCATCGAAAAAGAGCCAGAAGCGCTCCCGCTCGGTCTGGTTAAGTACAAACTAGGATCAAAGATGTCTCACTACACTAACAATCCTTCGCTTCTATCCAGAAGCGCTTACGAGGATGTTGGCGAGTATCCGCAGTATGGAAGGGAGTACAGCTATGTCTCTGAAGATGTTCATCTCACCGAGCCTCACTATATAAACCGTTTTGATACTAAATACTCCTGTGCACTGTCGGAGACTCCGTGCGCACTACATATAGGAGGTTACACCACAAACCCGATGTATGGAAATAGGAAGGGCAGATCCTATAATGAGCTGGACGATCGTTTAAAAAAAAAGTGGAAGGATGGAAAGTGGTGGCTTACTTACCGCTATATGATGCTCTGGAATCGCTGGAAGATAAGGAAAGCGCTACGAAGATATAGCAAATTCGAGGAGTCCTGAGGGGTGTAATTGTGCAAGAAACCATCAATGCAGTAATCGTTACATATAACAACAGCGAACTCCTTAGACGCTGTGTGAGCTCGGTTATTAAATCTCTTGAAAATACATCTCTAAACTCCACTGTCACCGTTGTTGATAATAATTCGACTGATGGTACTGAGAAGTTAATAAAAGATGATTTTCCCTCTGTAAAATATATCTTGAATCCCCAGAATTTTGGACTCTCAAAAGCATTGAATATTGGGATAAAGGCCCAGATAGATTCACATTATACAATGCTTCTCAACGATGATGTAGAGCTCTTTGAAGATACCGTTCCAATTCTGCTCGACACGTTGAGACAATTTCAGCGTGCAAAAGGTATACCCGCAGCTCTGGTCCACTCTGATGGAAATCCACAGTGGATGAAACTGAGAATCATTGGAACTCAGAAGGACCATGGTTCGGTCACCAGATTCACAAGATTTGCTGGAACTACGGCCTGCCTGTACTACACTGAAATTTTTAGAAAATTTGGTTTTTTCGATGAGTTTTATTTTTTTTACAATGAAGATCTTGATCTATCACTGAGGATGAAACGTAAAGGAGTGAAGTTTATCTTCAATCCGGAAGCGAGAGCAATTCACCACCAGAGTCAGGGACGAAGTAAGGCTGAAATGGCTATAAAACCGTACTTTTATGCAACAGACTTTTATTTTTATAGAAAAAATTATGGATCTTTTTTCTCATCTGTATATCTTATTATGGCTTATATTCATCTAATGCTATGTAAAAGAAGGTTCAAAAAAGAGGGAGATAGAGAAAAACTTGCCCTGCTGGAGAAGGGAAAGAAAAAACTTGCCGATACCATAAGAAACTACCGAAAGCTTGTAGAGTGATAGGATATTAAAAAAAGAATCTGGAAGAAGCTTTGAAAAGAAAAATGTTCAGCGATGAGCTCAAATGGGCACTCGGGTTTCTGAAACCACATTTCTTGGGTGTTCTGGGAATATTTTTACTCACTTTCGGCCAGAATTATTTCTACGCTATGATACCCACTGTGAGCACAAATTTCCTCTTTGAGCTTCTCAGTCCTGAGAACATAGAGCTGTTATTCAGGTACTTCTTCATAGCAGTGGCAATTGTGTTCATGAAAGCTATTTTCGATTTTTTCAGGAATTACTCTATGGAGGTAATACTGAGTCATGTTATAAAGAATATAAGGGATATGCTCTTCTCTCATCTCATGGTCCTGGACATCGATTACTTCAAGCACCACAAGACTGGAAATATAATATCAGTCGGAATCAATGATATAGAAAAGATAAATACAGATTTTTATGCGGGTCTGGTATATTTTCTTTCATCTGTAATGATTGTCATAATAGTGCTTGTTAAGCTTTTCTTATTGAACTGGTTGTTAACACTTATCAGCTTTGGGGTGATACCCCTGATATTTCTTATCATAAGGCTCCTGGGAAACATAATCAGAAATATGGCTAGAAAACAGAGGGAGAGATTGGCAGACTTGTCGATTAATATGCATGAAACCATTACAGGAATTGAGGTTGTCAAGTCATTTGCACAGGAAAAGAGTGAGCTCGAGAAGTTTAAGGAGAATACAACAATAATCAGAAAAGCCCATGTCAAGCTCTTGCGGATCATGCATATTTTCGGACCATTGAATGAGGTGACTTTATTTCTTTTTGCTCTCATTCTTATAGGAGTAGGCGCCATTTTTATCGTGCGAGGGCAGTGGGAGCTCAAGAAGCTTACTGAGTATCTGATCCTTCTTGGAATCATGACTGCGCCTGTTGCGAATATACCCAAATATATATCAAACTATAAAGTTGCAAGTGCAGCTGTAGAGAGGGTCATGAATATTCTGAAAGTGCAACCACAGATCACAGAGTGCCCGGACCCGATTTCAAAACCTCTTCAGGGGAAGATAGAGTTCAAGAAAATATGGTTCTCATACGATTCTTCGAAAGATGTTTTGAAAGGAATTAGTTTTGTTGCCGAAAAGGGCGATGTTGTTGCACTGGTAGGTCCATCAGGTGCGGGAAAGACTACAATCATTAACCTTATTCCCAGATTTTATGATTCTAACAAGGGAACCATACTGATTGACGATAAAGATATCAGAAAATACAGTCTGAAGTCTTTGAGGTCGCAGATCGGAATTGTGTCACAGAATGTGGTTCTTTTCAACACCACTGTTCTCGATAACATCAGGTACGCGAAACTCGATGCATCTGATGAGGAGGTTGAGAAGGCAGCGAAGGAGGCGTATGCATACGATTTCATTACCGAGTTCCCCGAGGGTTTTGAGACGAACGTCGGTGAAAAGGGAG
>CP070841.1:2193132-2200542 GCA_020342115.1 Spirochaetota bacterium | reverse complement strand
TATATGGTTAAGGAAAGCTTCTGCCATCTGGCTGCGTGCTGAGTTGTGAACACATACAAAGAGTATCCTTTTCTTATCCATCGTAATTTTACTCTTTTATTTAATTTATCCTAATTAGTTCTTGGTGAATAATTCAGCTTTTTAACAAGGAAAACAAATGATAATATATGATTCATTGTAATAGAAAAAGTTCAAGAACTAATAGTTAGTTGTTAGATTTATCTAACAACTAAAGAATCAGTTCTTTGTAGTCTAAATAATATATCAATTAAAATAGGAGACAACAAAGAACTGTAATTGGTTGTTAAAACAACCAATTTAGAGCCGGTTGTGCTATTAGTGTAGATATTGTTAATTAAGCAGTGCCTTACAAACAATAGTTGTAATGCACAGAGTTTGCTCCCGTGACTAATTAGGTAAGGGTTACGAAAAAGAAATGAGAAAGAGAGAGGATATCTCCCCCTCTCTATTTACAAATCAAGCAACTGTGATATCTTTGTTAAGATAAACATCCTGGATTGCGTTCAGCAGCTTTACCCCGTCTTTCATAGGCCGCTGGAATGCCTTTCTCCCTGAGATGAGTCCCATACCGCCTGCACGTTTATTGATAACCGCAGTTCTCACAGCCTGTGCAAAATCGTTCTTGCCTGAACCGCCTCCAGAGTTGATCATACCTGATCTTCCCATGTAGCAGTTCACAACCTGATATCGCGTGAGGTCTATGGGATGATCGCTGGAGAGCTCAGAATAAACTTTATCGTGTGTTCTGCCAAAGGCCAATGCGCGATAGCCGCCGTTACACTCTGCCTGTTTCTGTTTTATAATGTCAGCCTGGATGGTCACACCCAGGTGATTTGCCTGGCCTGAAAGATCTGCTGCAAGATGGTAATCATTTTCTTTTGTCTTGAATGCACTGTTTCTGAGATAGGCCCAGAGGATCGTAAACATGCCGAGGCTGTGTGCATACTCAAAGGCCTGTGATATTTCCTGAATCTGTCTGCTCGATTCTTCCGAACCATAGTAGATGGTTGCACCGACCGCCGCAGCCCCCAGATTGAAGGCCTGATCAACACTCGCAAAGATGACCTGATCATGCTTGTTTGGATAGGTTAGAAGCTCGTTGTGATTTATCTTTACGACAAATGGAATCTTGTGTGCATACTTTCGCGCAACAGCTCCCATTACCCCCAGTGTGGATGCACATGCGTTGCAGTTTCCCTCAATCGCAAGCTTAATGATGTTTTCAGGATCAAAATAGATCGGATTTGGCGCAAAAGCGCTTCCTGCCGAGTGCTCAATCCCCTGGTCAACGGGAAGGATTGACAGGTATCCTGTACCCCCGAGCCTTCCATGATCAAAGAAAGCCTGTAAATTCCTCAACACCTGTATCGGTCTATCGGTATGCATTAAAACCCTGTCAATAAAATCAGGTCCCGGGAGGTGCAGCTGTTCTTTAGGAACCGTGCTGCATTTATGCTCAAGAAGCCCTTTTGCCTCGTCTCCAAGTAGTTTCTCTACATTAGTCATCACTACCCCCTTCCATTAACAATTTTATGATGAATATAACAAATTTCTTTTAATAATCAAAATCTACTTTTTATAAAATCGCTGGATAATATCTACAATTTCTCTCTCAGCACTATCTCTCAGCAATTTCCCGGCATTCTCTCCCATTCTCTCGAGCTTTTCAGGTTTATCGAGGAGCTCTGACACTTCTTTCATGAGAACCTGGCTGCTTAGTTTCTCATCAGGTATGAGGATCGCTGCATTTTTATCTACAAAATAGTGTGCATTATTTATCTGTTCACCCCTTGATTGCGATGTCGGAAGCGGAATAAGTATGGAAGGTTTACCAAAGAAACCTATCTCATTTAACGCCCCTGCGCCAGCCCTGGAGACAATAATAGTCGAAGCTTTAAGTATATCACCCATCTCATCTTCCAATATCTCATATTGACGGTAGTTGCTGGTATTCAGACCTTCCCTTCTCTTTCCCTTTCCGCACTGATGTACGATATTGAATTTGAGAGAACCTGCTTCAGATGAATCACAAAGCTCCCAAACTGTATTATTTATTTTAGACGCTCCGAGGCTTCCGCCAACTACAAATACCACTGGGAGAGAATTTTTAAATCCCAAATGTTTCAGGCCTCGGTGAGGATCACTATTCCTTATAACATCTCGGATAGGATTTCCTGTATAAACTGCCCTCCCTTCCTTGAAATACCTGAGTGTATCCTCAAACCCTACACATACAACCTTTGCGAATCGAGAGATGATTTTTGTTGAAAGCCCCGGGACCGTGTCACTTTCATGAGTAACAACAGGTATTCGGAGGATTCGTGCAGCAATCACAGGAGGAACTGAAACGAAACCTCCTTTGGAAAAGAGGACCTCAGGTCTTAATTTTTTAAGAAGCGTAAGAGCTTGAATGACGCCAATGAAAACCCAGAAGATATCTACCAGGTTCTTTATAGAGAAGTATCGCCTCAGCTTTCCTGTCCTGACACCATAAAAGGGAATCCCGAGTCGACCTGCGAACTCCTTTTCTGTACCGCCCCTTGTGCCGATCCAGATAATATTATCAACGTCTCTTCTTCTTAATTCCTCGATGATCGCGATATTCGGAAAGATATGCCCCCCTGTTCCACCTCCTGTAACAGCAATCATTATCTCTCAGCCTTTTTTACTCAATAACATAAGGTTGCTTCATCCCGCGCAATATATTTTTAGTTAAAAATGTCTTAAACTCGACATTCGCCCTCATATAAAAAAAATTAGAAACTAAAATGTAACTTTATACCACCGCCTAAAAAGTAATACCATTCGAAAAAACAAAAAATAAAATTCTGCTGGTAAAATCAATGCGCTTGTACTACAATAAAAAAAACTGAAAAGGGAGTACTATATGGATATCAGGAACGTCAAGATAGATGTTCCGGAAGGAACGAATGTCATCATAGGACAGACTCACTTCATTAAGAGTATTGAGGACCTCTATGAGGCGATTGTAAACACATCGGCACACATAAAATTCGGCATTGCATTTAATGAAGCAAGCGGTGTATGTCTCACCAGAAAGGATGGTAATGATCAAAAACTCATCGATCTTGCTCTAAAAGCTGCTCATGATATAGCGGCCGGGCACATTTTTGTCATCTATATGCAAGTGGGTTTTCCCATAAACATTCTTCCTGCAATAAAAGAGACCAGAGAAGTTGTAGCAATATTCTGTGCAACGGCGAATCCCCTTGAAGTTATTGTATGCGAAACCGAGCAGGGCAGAGGTGTTCTGGGGGTGGTAGATGGGTTCTCACCAAAGGGTGTCGAAGATGAAAGACATACAAATGAGAGAAAAGAACTTTTAAGGAAGTTCGGCTATAAGAGGTAATATTCTATACTATTTATACTTTTATTTTTAAACTTAGTTCTTTAAAAGAAAAATTTACTTTTTAAAAGGAAAATAAATGAATATCATATAAGCTACTTTAAAACAAATACTATCAAAGAGCTAAATCAAGGAGGTAATGGTAGATGCTATGGGGCATGGATAGTTTTTGCCTTACATAATCTAAATGAGGAGAAAAAAATGGCAAAAACTATACAAGAGATAAATGAAAAAATAAAAAAGAATAAAGCTTGTGTTTTCACTGCTGAAGAGATCATTCAGTATGTGGAAAAGAACGGTATAAAGCGAGCTGCGCAGGAAGTTGATGTTGTTACTACAGGTACCTTTGGCCCTATGTGCTCTTCAGGGGCTTTTCTCAACTTCGGTCATTCCTCACCCAGAATGAAAATCCAAAAGGCATGGCTCAATGATGTTCATGCGTATGGTGCGCTTGCTGCCTGTGACGTGTATATAGGGGCAACAGAAATACCAGATGATGATCCTGCAAACAAGATACATCCGGGGAAATTCAGCTATGGTGGCGGACATGTGATAGAGGACCTCATA
This sequence comes from Spirochaetota bacterium, assembly GCA_020342115.1. Classification (GTDB taxonomy): domain Bacteria; phylum Spirochaetota; class B62-G9; order B62-G9; family DRHN01. Next base: position 2,196,587 of record CP070841.1, on the reverse strand, counting down.
GCAGGCAGAGATGTATTCCTCAGAGCAACATCATACGGTACAGATTGTTATCCAAGAAAAAAGCTTGAGACCTATATCAATATAAAAGAACTCAACCAGGCGTTTCTTTTAAATCCTAGAAATTCCTATCAGAACTACAATGTTGCCGTAAATAAATCCGAAAGGGTAATCTACACCTATCTTGGAATTCTCCAGCCCAACATCGGAAACGCAAACTACAGCAGTGCTGGACAGCTAAGCCCCTTATTGAACGACCCCTACTATAGAACCATAGGAATAGGAACAAAGATTTTCCTGGGTGGGGCTGTTGGATATGTAAGCTGGCAGGGGACGCAGCACAATCCCACTGCAAAGAGGGATAAGGGCGGTGTCCCTGTTGAAGGTGCCGGAACAATCTGTGTAACTGGTGATATGAAGCAGATGAGTACCCGCTACATAAGAGCAGTATCGATGATCGGCTACGGGGTGAGCCTTTCTGTCGGACTCGGTATTCCTATTCCCATAATAGATGAGGAGATGATGAAGTTTGTGAGCGTAAAGGATGAGGATATATCCGCCACTGTTGTGGACTATTCGAGTGCATACCCGAATAGAGAGCCAGATATCGTGACACGAGTGAACTACAGGGATCTTCGTAGCGGCACTGTCACAATTGAGGGTCAATCTGTCCCAACAGCATCCCTCTCGAGCTATTCTCTGGCAAAAGAGATAGCCCAAAACTTAAAAACATGGATAGAGAACGGCAGCTTGCTCTTAAGTGAAAAGGTTGAATCTCTTCCTGGAGCTGAATCTGGACAGACTTTCAAACCTCTCGAGATAAGGGAGAAAGGAGGGGATACTGATGACTGAGCATGATACCAAAAACATTGCTACAAGAAACATTATGCTCCATTATCCGAAACGGCTCGCGGACAAACCGATAATCTCCACTCTCATAAAAAAATATGATATAATAGTAAATATCACAAGGGCCCGTATAGATCAGGATGAAGAGGGAACACTTGTGATTGAGATATCCGGCTTGAAGAAGAATATTGACGCAGGTCTTGCCTATCTCGATGATCTGGGTATAACCTTTAAACCTGTCTCAAAGGTTATAAAACGGATAGACGAGCGGTGCACGCACTGCAGCGCCTGTATCGTTGTGTGTCCGACCAAGGCTCTAGCCGTAAGGGATAGAGAAAGTATGGTGGTAGATTTCATCGAAGACAGATGTATCGGATGCGGTTTGTGCATACCTGCCTGCCCATATACGGCTATGGAAATGTCTGAATGAATACTTATTGTTTAAATTCGCAAGGGAAAGGAGGGGTTCGATGGCAAAGCAGATCGGTCAGATGCTTATGGAATCGGGCATGATAGACCTCGATGATCTCAATGAAGCTCTGGAGATACAAAAATCTTCACCGCAGAAATTGGGGGAGATCCTGGTTAACATGGGTACCATAACACCCGAAGAACTCGAAATGATCCTCGAATTCCAGGGTGAAGAGGAATAACTCAAAGCAGTACGCCCTGTATATCCTCAATTGAGAGCATCTTCAATATCTTGTTCTTTGCCTCGAGGTAGCTGTAAAATGCGATGATCTCATCGGGTGTTTTACACTTAAGCAGCCATTCAAAGTGTTCCATTCTGGAAAAAACCTTTGTAAGAGAGTCCACTATCCGCTTATAGATCTCTCCAAGATACTCAGGGGCAAGAAATACAAAGGTGATGTGAATAGGTTTCTTGTCCAGAAACTTCATATCAATCCCATCAGGCGATAATCCGATAATGGGGACTATGTCATCAACAAAATCACCAAATGCATGAAAAAAGGCGATGTTCTTCCCTATCGGTGTGCTCACCACATCCCCACTTTCCATGAGTGCATTTTCGGCTTTGGTCTGGTCCAGAATTCTTTCTCTCCCGGCGTGGATGAGCTCTTTTATTATCTCACTTTTCACAGTCCCCTTCAATCTGGGAATAACGAGGTCTTTGTGAAACATAAGCGATGCCGTGTAAGGAAGAGGCTGGAGAGCATCACGATCTTTTTTCTCCGATGTATCAACAGTAATACCAAGCTTTTCTCTATACTCAGGAATAGTAATTATAGGGGGGCGTTCTGTCCCCCATACCTTCTTCTTCTCCATGGTATAGAGCTTCTTTACCCCTGTGATTACCTGTAAAGAATCTGTAAGATCCTGAAATATCTCAATTCTTCCCATATCGTCCGCCCGTTGCAGAAGTATCTTCAGAATCCTGTAGGACATTGACCTAAGGGCCGATATTGACTGGTTTCTGTGTATTCTTACCACAATGTCGCACTGCCCTATGACGTCAAGGCTGAATTGTCTGACTATATCGATAAGATGGCCTGCCTCAACTCCATAGCCGGTAAAGAAGGGAAGTCTTTCCAGAAGCTCCCTTCTTCCTGCATACTCACCAGAGAGTGGTTGCGCTATGCCAGTGAGCTCTGGGAACAGGAGATTGAAGAAGGGCCGAACCACAAGCTCTGTTACCCTCCCTCCACCGGTATGGTGGATCGCTCCCTTGGATCGAATGGGCCTTTTGTAGAATGCTTTCACATAGGAGAGGCGGGGGAATTCCAGCAGAGGACCGACAAGTCCCAGCACAAACCTGGGGTGCATGTTCTCGATATCAGCATCCAACCAGCAGATTATATCTCCTTTCAGTACATAAAGGCTTTTCCAGAGGTTCTCCCCCTTTCCTCGATAAAACATATATTTGGAAAGAATTTCACTGGAACGATAGAAATCCGCCCCTGCATCACGAGACACCTTTTCAGTATTATCAGTAGATCCTGAATCAATTACGACAATTTCATCAAGAAGAGGGTCCTTATCCATAAGCGCTTCTCGAATTATTTTTATCTCATTACCGACCGTCCTTTCTTCATTCAGGGTCGGAAAGCACAGGCTTATAGTGAGCCCCTGCTCCTTTTTTTTCTTAACCAGTGTCCTTACATCGCTGTATCTTGAATGATGAAATGTGTTCGACTGAAGCCAGTTCCTGATATATGAAGGCTGCTCTTCCTTTGTTTCGAGGATCTCGGATTCGTTTAATGCAATCTCCGATTCCAGATTTTTCTTGCCCATATGTATATAAAACTCCTTCTCATTAAATTCATACCATAGATCTCTGATATTTTCAAGGAAAATGAAATTAGATAACGTTAACACCAAATGCCATCTCATTTAGACGGAATGGATAATTTTTTTAAAAATAGTCTTTTTTCGTCTAAATGGAGGTAGTTGTTGTTTAAAAAAAGAGACCTACACATTTAGACGGAATGGATAATTCTTTAAAAAAGAGTCTTTTTCCATCTAAATGATGGTAGTTAACCTATAAATGAGTGTCTTTTGCATTTAGACGGAGGAAGACTCTTTTAAAAGTTAGCCTTTCACGTCTAAATAAAATTAGCCACACCTGCTCTGCTATAAAGCACTATATT
>CP070841.1:2179254-2193032 GCA_020342115.1 Spirochaetota bacterium | reverse complement strand
GCAGATGGGGCTTATGGAAAGTATATTCGAGAATAGTGATATGATCCTCAATCCGAAGTACGGTGTCATAGGCCTCTTCTCAATGCCTTTCTACATCCTCACAGAGATCGTCCCCCCCTTCTTTGAGCTCATCGGATACTGTGCCCTGGCATTGGGTATTGGCATGGGGGTGCTCTCTTGGGAAACACTCCTGAGGTTCTTTGTCATCACATGGGTGTACAGCATCATACATACCATGTATGCCCTGATTATGGAGAAATATGGTATTGGTAAAAAGATGCCGCTCCATCACTTCATAATAAGAATGTTTATCACGCTTATTGAAAATCTTTTCTATCGTCAAATCAACATATGGTGCAAACTGAAAGGATTCTTCAGGTTCTTTACCTCAAAGAGGGAGTGGGGTGCAATGGAGAGAGAGGGATTCGCTCCGGCTGAAAAAGCATCCTGAGCCCCCTTGTATATTTATTGTTTCGGTGTACATGTTGTCTGCTCATCTGAAGTTACCTTGAGCTTACTGAGTTTTCGTATAATACACAGGTTGATCAGGGTGAATATTCCGAGTGAGAGCATAGTATAACGAAGACCGAGCAGCTGTTCGCGAGAGACAACCCCGATTATCTGATGAATAATGGGAGATGCAATACCTCCTACAGCAATGATGAGCCCTACTGCTGAACCACTTGTTTCCTTGAACCGCGCGCCGATTATGGCTACAAGAGTCGGCCAGACCGTGCCCATGCCAAATCCGATGATGAAAAAAAGGATCATCGAAGAGAAGGGGCTGCTCCCTAAAAAAGCTGCGATTCGTGCTATAAGACTTATAATAAATGCCACTGTTAAAATATGAGTATCTGGTACTCGGTGGATACTGAATCCAACTATGGCACGGCTGAGGCCAAGCCCGCTCCAGAAGAGAGTGATAGCGATTGGTGCAATTGTCTGAGGCAGTAAGAGATGAACTTGAGCATATTTTGCGAGCCAGCCGCTGGTTCCTAACTCTGCTGCCACATAGAAGAACATGATTAGCAAAAGTAGCCTGCCCTGTGGATCACCTATCACCATTCTTAAACCACCGGACCTTGCGGGCACCTCCTGAGTATTCGTTTCTCGAATACATGCGAATCCTATTGCCACTGTTGAGGTTACAGCAGTCACTGTCCAGAATATTCTCTGCACGGATAGCGTAGGAAGTATTTTAAAAGCCAATGCAATCAAAAAAGGTCCGCCTGCCGCACCGATGCTGTAGAATAATTGAGAGAGATTGACGATAGAGCGTTCCTTTCCCCTGTGTATATCTGTAAGAAGGGCAGATGCCTGGGATTCAACTGTCCCATAACCGATACCAAATAACAACAATGCAAGGACTCGAATCCATAACTGTGTTACTGCTGCTGAGATGGCGAATGGGATTGCAAGAAAAAGAGCCCCGAAAAATAGCACGATCCTTTTTCCAATACGGTCAGCTATCAAACCTGCAAAAATAGAAGAGAGCGGAAAGAGAAGTAAAAAAGACGCAAGCACCAATCCTTGCTGATAGGGAGTATCCCCAATCTGAGTAAGAACTGATGGAAATACCTGTGAATCAAGACCGACTATGAGTATTGAATAGAGACAAAGTGCTGTTGCCATTGTACCAGTAATCTGTCAATTTGATAAGTGTACTTGAGTATCCAATATATCAATAAATTACAGCCGGGTAAAACTGTATGGTTGGGATGCATCCAATTTTTGATACCTTGACACGACTGATGAAAAAGATTATACTTTTTAAATCCTAAAAATAAATCCGAGGAGTGTGCAGCATGGGTTTTTACAACACCGATAACTGGCCTGAGAAGGCAAATTACTATAGATTTCCATGGTCCAACAACGATAATCCCATTTCATGGCTTGAGATAACAGATGTGTGTAATATCTTCTGCAAAGGCTGCTACAGAAAGCAGCTCGCTGGTCACCGTCCATTTGAGGAGCTTAAAAAAGAGGTGGATTTCTTCAAGCGAGTGAGGAATACGGACGGTATCTCGATTGCCGGCGGAGAACCGCTGATATATCCTGATATTGTTAAGCTCGTCGACTATATTGCATCTGTGGGAATCAAGCCTGTAATCATAACAAACACTTATGCACTTACCAAAGGACTGCTGCAAGACCTCTACAACGCAGGGCTCAGCGGCATCACTGCTCATATTGACATGATTCAGGATCGTCCTGATGTAGAAGAGAGCTGGACTGAAATAGATATGATGCAGCTCCGTCAGAAGAAAGCCGATCTGATGTGGGATGTTACCCGCGGCAATATGAATGTCTCATTTAATTCTACGATATATCATGAGAACTTTAAATACATACCGGATATTGTGAGATGGGCACGGAAAAACCCAAAGAAGGTTCATGGACTTGTTTTCATTACTTACAGGGGTATTCCCATTAAGGAAGGGATAACATACGATGTGTTAGACCAGGAGAAGGAGACATCAGCTGATCTACAAAATGAACTCCAGTATACCGAAACCGAGGTAGACCAGATTGATATCATGTCCGTTGACGTTTACAATCTTCTCAAAGATAACTTCGGTGAAAGCTATGAACCTTGCGCCTATCTTGGAGGCACAGGGCACATCAAACACTACAAGTGGTGGGTAAATGCATCGATCATGGAGAAAAATGGCATGGTACATGGCCCGATTGGACCACGAACGATGGAATATTTGCAAACTAAGCACCACTGGAAGAAGGGGACTTATTTTACCTATTTTAAAAAGAACAGGATACCGCGCATTGCAATCCTTCTTACAGGGCTGATCGGTGACAAGCGTATGAAGAAAACACGGCAAAACCTTTTTAAGAAATCACTCAACCCTGCAAAATGGTTCCAGCCTCTTTACTCTCAGTCTATTGGCATTGTCCAGGCTCCTGATATGATGGAGAATGGTATGCCGAGCATGTGTGAGAGCTGTCCGGATATGTGTGTCTGGGAGGACAATCTCGTTAACTCATGCAGACTTGATGAATATCGAAAGTTTGGCCGACTCATGAATGCGATAGTATACTCATCTAAATCCGAAAGTGACAAGAGGGTCGAAGCCGAAGAGACTGCCAAGGTATAAATGTCTTCATTTCTATGAAAGCACTGAATCCAGTAGAGTTCATAAAAGGACTGTACGGCATCATCGATGGTAAAGTCCATCTCCCTGAATCCCAAAAAGAGAATCCCGTTCTCCAGGTGCTTCTCAGGCGACGCTCGGTAAGGAAATTCAAAAAAGAGGATATACCAGAGGACGTGTTTCGTGTCATCCTCGAAGCTGCTCGAGTTGCTCCATGTGCGATAAACCTTCAATCGTGGGTTCTTGGTATATATAATCAGGACACCTGGAAAAAAACATTCGGGAGATCGATTCCTTTTGATGCTCCAAGAGCGGTAATGGTGATGGGTGATATCCACAGGACCCGCGGGGTGATAAATGAGATCAGCCATTATCCTCTTGTTGAATACACTCTTGCAGTGATGAATGCGAGCATTGCTGCGTATGCCATGAATATTGCTGCAGAATCTTGCGGAGTTGCATCAGTCATGCTCTCTGAAACAGGAAAGAGCGGATTCTACGATGCGAAATATCTAAAAAAGAAACTGAACCTTCCTGACGGCGTATTTCCAATCCTCACTATCGTTTTCGGCTTTCCAAAGGGTAAACCTCTTGCCATGCCTCCTAAGCTGCCGATCGAAGAGATTACCTTCTCTGAAAAGTACAAAGAAACAGACCGGGATACAATGAAGGAATGGCTGAATCAGATGATCGCTGGTTATAGAGCATGGCGTATAACTGACTCTTTTCAAAACCAGGTAAAGCGATACGTAGAAAGGGCCGGTGCTGCTGAGGAGAATCTTAATAGGCTTGTATTTTACAATCCAGAAGAATAGTAGATCGAATGTCTAGTTTAAGATAATTTAAATCAAGAAGTCTGTGATCAAGAAAAAACAACCTTATGTTAGCGAACTTTATTCAAAAAGGCTACGTAGAAAGACAGAATCTCCTAATAAAAGAAGCAATTTGCAATGCAAAATAATAACTCGAAGTTCGCTTTAGCAGCTTGGTGCCTGATATGATTTAACTTCTTTTTATGGGTTTCTCATAGAGACGGTAAGTCTTATACCTCTTGGCTCCGAATGCTTCCACTGCACGAATCATACGCTCGTTTGTTTCAACAATTAGTGAGCAATCCGCTTCCTTGTAGCCGAGTGCTCTTCCTTTGTCCATTGTATCAAGATACAGGACTACATCGATTCCCCGATTTCGATACTCTTTGAGAATACCCAGCGCAAAGATTCGCAGACGCTTGCACTTCTTGATTCCAAGAAGGATCTTTAATATCCCGAATGGGAATAGACGGCCATTTGCTTTCTTGATTGCCTCATTTGCGTCAAGCAATGTTATGGAAAAGCCCACCATTTTACCATCTACAAAGGCAAGCAGGGTAAGTTCAGGAATGAGGATGAGCTTGAGCTCTGAAGAAATCATCTTGTACTGACCGTCTGTGAGAGGTGTATGCCCCCAGTTTTCCATCCATGCATCCCTGAAAATTGTTTTTACCTCTGCGAAGCGCATGTCGTACTCTTTCATATTTAGGGGTTCAACTGTAATGTTCTCTTTTTTGACTACTCTTTCTCGAACCCTGAACATTGCAGGTGCTGGCTCCACTTCATATGGGGCAAGGAAGGCATACCAGTCGATAGCTTTCTTGAATCCATATCCTTTCACAAGGTCGTGGTAGTATTTTGGATTATATGGAAGGAGAATGGTAGGAGTTGAATCGTAGCCTTCGTAGAGCATGGCAGTTTCGTCATATATTGTAAAACATTCAGGGCCTAATATCTTAGATTTGCCCTTTTCAAGAAGCCATCCTTCTGCTGCTTCAAAGAGAGCATTGGCCACATCCTGGTCATTTATGCAGTCGAAAAAACCAAAGAAGCCTGTCTCTTTACCGTGGTACTTTTCGTATTGATGGTCTATATGAGCATCTATTCTTCCGGCGAGCTCTCCATTCTTGTACGCGAGAAAGTACTCGGCTTCCCCGAATTCAAAAAAAACCCCCTTCTTTTTATCAAGAAACTTGAGCTTATCTCCAATCAGAGGAGGCACCCAGTGTGGATCATCTTTATAGATTTTCCAGGGGAAGCGAACGAACTGTTTGAGCTGTTTTTTACCCTTAACCTGTACTACTGTAACATCCATAGTGTCATTCTCCTTATTTAATTCATTCCTAATCGAGGATGTTTTGTTCCCCTGAGCATAAACCTCACACCAGTATAATGTCAAGAGAATTGTAGATATAGATACTGGGTGTCGATGATGTAATGAGAATAATGGTTCAGATTGAAAGCAGGTAAATTTTAATGCTATTACATAAAAGATATGATATCTTCATTCAGATGGAGTACAATCTGTTTTTAAAATAGATAATAAAGGTCTTCAGATTTGTTCAGAAAAGATTATTTTCTAATATTTTTTTTCGTAGTGCTTCTCTTTACCACAGCGTGTGCCACAAAAAAGCCTATAAAAAAAGATTTTTACCTCCCATCACCTGAAGACATAAAAGAGAAATATATCGCTGTCGAAGAGGCAGAACCGGGCCAGCCTTCAAAACGTATTTACTACAAAGTAGCTCCATGGTATGGGTTTAAGAAAGCAGCGTGCTCGCTCACCTTTGATGATGGGACCCGTGATCAATATATGGTTGCTTTTCCTGAAATGGAAAAAAGAAACATCAAGGGCACTTTCTTTTTGATAACGCGATTGGTAAGACGAAGCTACTGGATGGATGATAAACTAAAACGGCACCTGTTCAGCTGGGATCAGGCAAGACAGCTTTGGGTTGCTGGTCACGAGATTGGCAGCCACTCGAGAACGCATAAGGATTTAACAAAGAGGGGAGTCAATGTTAAGAGGGAGCTGGGCGGGTCGTCAGAGAAGATTTTAAAGGAGATTCCCTCGGTTATAGCTGTAACCCTTTCATGGCCTTACTGGAGAAACAATGAGGAGCATCAAGATCTGGCTTCAGAGCACTACATATCTGCACGGGCAGGTACAGGCTTGATAGAAAATTACGTAGAGAATAACATCGATAATCCGAAAAGCCGGGTAATAAATCTATATGCTGTGGATTCTATCTGTATACGCAACTCAGAGATTGATAAACCGTGGAAGTCATACTCCAACAGGATCTGGGAAGATGGAAAGTGGTTTGTGCTCTGCTTTCACGGTATTGATGACGGGCGGATTGACCAGGACTGGCTTGGGTGGGAACCGCTGTCTATTTCGCAGTTTAGGGACATCCTCAATCATATTGAAGACAGAGATTTCTGGATTGCCCCTTTTGGTATGGTAAGCAGATATATACGGGAAAGAGACAGTGCAACTCTTGCCCTCAAAGCTTCGCGAAGCAGCTATTACATTCTTTCACTGGATGATGGTCTAGATGATGCTGTGTTTAATCAACCTCTTAGCATCGAGATAAAGATCCCTGAGAAATGGAAAAAATATCGTGTGAGCCAGCGTCGTATTGCGATAGATCATCATATTACAAAAGAAGGGTATCTGCGATTCAGTGTACTGCCCGATGGATCTGATATTTTTATTGAGAGGGTAGAATAAATTTTTGCAATGTTTATAAAATCTTAGCCTGTGTATCCACTCTGCAACTGCTATACAATAGATACCTATAACCAATCAAGACAATCTCTCAATTTTTTACACATTTTACTTTGTACATATTCGGTTGAAAATTTTACTCGTGAAAGCCACTTAGTTACGGCGTTTTCGTCATGGAGCCTTCTCCGTGCATGAACTGTACACGAGGGTTAAGTTCTATAACACAGAGTGTTTAAGGAATATTAATAACACACCGCGAAGACCTCTTAATTGAAGCGGTAAAATCACTGCAATTAAGAGACCTTCACTGATCAAAATATTTTGGTAAAAGGATTCTTGATAAAGCCAATCTTTCATAATATATTTCCCCCTAATACAAGTACTAAACTCTTAACACTGCTACATCAGGAGGAATAGGTGAAGGTTCTCTTTACTGGCATACAGCCAACAGGTCTGCTGCACATAGGAAACTACTTTGGCGCTATCCGAAACTGGGTAGATATCCAGCATGATTACACCTCGTACATTTGCATAGTAGATTACCATGCAATCACCATACTTTATGAATCAGAGGAGATGAAAAAGAACATATTCGAGATGGCGCTTGGTTTGTATGCATGCGGAATCGATATTGAGAGGACGACACTCTTCATTCAGTCAGAGGTTCCTGGTCACGCTGAGCTCACATGGATATTCAACACAGTGACTCCACTTGGGGATCTCGAAAGGATGACGCAATTCAAAGATAAAGCGAAACAGAACAGGGCAAACGTCAATGTCGGTTTGCTCGACTATCCTGTGCTGCAGGCCGCAGACATACTTGTCTATAAAGGAGAGGTGGTTCCAGTCGGTGAGGATCAGGTACAGCATATCGAGTTTGCCCGGGATGTTGCTCGCAGGTTCAACGTGCGTTATGGCAACACATTTCCCGAGTGTGAAGCACTGCTTACCAGTACACCGAGAATCCTTGGGCTCGATGGTGATAGCAAGATGAGCAAGAGCAAAGGGAACTACATCACTCTCTTTGAGTCAAAGGAGGAAATCTGGAGAAAAGTATCTATTGCAAAGACTGATCCTGCAAGGATGAGAAGAAGTGATGCTGGAACACCTGAGAAGTGCAATATCTACTCCATGCATATACTAGTTACTCCTGATAAGCGGCTGGAGGAGATTGCAACAGGGTGCAGAACCGCGGGAATAGGATGTATCGACTGTAAACGTATCTTTCTTGATAATTTAATGAAAGCACTTGATCCAATTCAGGAAAGGTATAAAGAACTTTCCAATCAAAGGGAACGTGTGAGGGAGGCATTGGATAATAATGCAGCCCACTGCAGGAAGGTTGCAGGAGAGACTATTATTGAAGTCAAGAGGAATATGGGTCTTACGCCTGTCTGGAAAATATAAAACAGTGTAGTACTTAGTTCGTTATGATTATTCCATATCTGTTTTCATCCAACCTTCGCTTTTGAGCACCCCATGGATTTTAATTTTTCTAACCAGATATTCTTTTGATCTTCGCTCACAGATTTTAATCCCTGTATCAATGACTGCTTGCCGAGACGATCGTACTTGCCTCTGCCCAGCTCATGAAATCCCAGGATATCGATACCGAGTATCGATGGGTATTGTTTTTCAAGCCCAGCTATCGCCTTGAAATGTCTATCGCTGTCTGTGTATCCGGGAATAATTGGGCATCTAAGTATGACTTTTGCTCCGCTTTGAATGAGAAGTTCCAAATTCTTCAATAATGAGGCTGGATTTGCTCCGGTATATTTTTTATGAAAGACAGGATCCCATCCTTTAAAATCAAAGAGAAAAAGATCGACGCATTCAAGCATGGCCTTGAAATGAGAATTAGGTGCACATCCTGATGTGTCTAGGCAGGTATGGATATCTCTCGTTTTGGCCTCCTTGAGGAGTGTAAGACAGAAATCGAACTGGTATAAGGGCTCTCCACCTGAAATCGTCATCCCTCCGCCAGAAGTTTCATAAAAGGGGAGATCGCGTTCGACTTCTGTTATAACCTCTTCTGTGCTCATTTCCTCGCCGATGAGCTGTAAAGCTTCCGGCATGCACTCGTCAATACACCTGCCGCATTGAACACAGAGCTCTCTTATAAGATAATGATCGGTTCCTTCGATTACATGTGCGCCTTTCTGACAGACAGCTGTACATCTTCCGCAGCGCTCGCAGAGCTCAGCATTGAAGGATATTTCCGGCTCCAGGGAGATTGATTCAGGATTATGGCACCAGGCACAATGAAGCGGACATCCCTTGAGGAATACAGTAGTCCTGATACCCGGCCCATCGTGGATAGAAAATCGCTGGATATTAAAAACAATTCCACTGCTCATGTGCGTCTCGGCTGGAAGTCCCTTTAACCACTCTGGCCTGAACATCAAAGTTCAGGAAAATGTCTTGTGGAAATTTTAGCTACTAACAAATATACATAGTATATAAGCCGTTGTGTGAGCTGTGTCAAAGGGAAAAATGAAGGAAGATTAGATTCCCTAAGCAGAGCTTACATCAATTGAAAGAGTTACTGTAGAGCTATCCTCGGTGTTTTAATTGCTCTTGCTTTTTGAAATACTGTACTGCTTCTCGAGCTCATCTGCAACATATTCAAGACTCAGCTTTTCCAGTGTAGCTCTTTTTGGAATGGATGTCTCTTCGTCCCACCCATGGATCTTGTAGTAGTGGTCGAACAGTCTATTGAGCTCATCGGGATCAAGAGCTTTTCCATCTAAGGGGCCTCCCTTTCTTTTTTGCAGGAAACGGGAGGAGGGCATATCGTGTTCTCTCAGCATTCCTTCTCTTACATTATATGCCTTTTCTATATTAAGGACTCTTGAGGTAATAGTCTCAAGACCTTTACGGTCGATATCGATTCCTGTGACTGCACGCAGATAATCGGCGTGCCACTCGAGATCGTCCTTCTTCTCCCTGCCCTTGTAAGCAAAGAAGTAGTAGAATTCTGTTGTGTTCTTGCATATCTCGAGTATATCAGAGGATGTACAGATATGCTCGAAGTAAGTTGCAACCTCTGCGTGTACAGGATGCGCAACCCACGGTTTGCCAATCAGATCCTCTGCTCCTCTTTCTTTGTAGAACTCTTGCCATTTTAGAGGTAGAGATTCCTGTACACCCCAGTCTATCGGTGCGACGCTTCTAAGATGCCCTGATCCTCTTGTTGATACGCTGAGGCTAAGTGTGAGACCTGCCATGGACGTGCAGTCAATAGGGCCGTGGTCCATACCCTTTCCGTAACCACATGTTGCAGTGGTATCTGGATCGGCTCCAACGATCACACCTGCACGTATACCCCCTTCTGCGAGTATGTCACCAAATCCCTCGCGTTTTGCAATCTTGTGAAGCAGTGCAATCGCGACTTCTTTATCACCGAAACGTATCTCCATACCGTCGGTATCTTTCTTTGTGATAATAGCTCTTTCGTACCATTCCATTGCAGCAGATATGGTAAGCTGTACTGAGTAAATATCCATTCCATATTCTTCACAGATTCGATTTACCTCGACATGGAATGGGTAATCATATATCTCCCACACTGCCATATGTGATGATCCTGGTACTGGGGCCTTGTTGCGACCGAGAGAATCTATATATATATATTTGTTACAGGCAAGCGGACAGCCATAACATGATATGTCCTTGAATTTATACTCTTTTGATGACTCTATATCGAGGATGGCCTTCCTTTTTTCGAGATCGGTTCCTCCGCTTTTCATGTAGTTCTTTACAGGAGCACAGCCTGCCTTGCACATGCCCAGGACACCTGTTGTCCATCCGAAATAACGGTACCACTCATAGGCTTCAGATTTTTTATAATCTTCGTAAATTGTATCCACAATCTCGTTCAGGTGGTCAGAATTGGCTATGCCGATGCTTTTCGTTCCTCTCACAGCTATTGCTTTCAGTTTCTTTGATCCCATAACTGCACCGAGCCCACAACGGGCAGCAATATTGTCTCCTGTCACAACACCGGCTAGCTTCACGAGATTCTCACCGGCCTGGCCTATGGAAAGCACACGAACATCTGCATCGCTGAGCTCATCTTTGAGAATCTTCTCGGTCTCATGCGTGGTTTTACCCCAGAGATGTTTTGCATCCCTCACCTCCACATGTTCATCATCGATCCATATATAGACTGGTTTTTCTGAAACACCTTTTACGATAATGCTATCATATCCGGCATATTTTACTTCAGGTGCAAAAAATCCTCCTGCATTGGCATCCCCCAGAATACCTGTAAAGGGAGATTTGCTCGTTATGGTGAACCTGCTTGAAGTAGGCACTAAAGTGCCTGTCACAGGCCCTGTATTAATAATAAGAGGATTATCAGGCCCAAGAGGGTCGGTTTCCGGTCCTGTTTCGTCCCACAGAATCTTTGAGCCGGCTCCCCGTCCCCCAATGAAACCCAAAGCTAATTCTTCATCAAGAGGTTCTTTAGTAACTGATCCATCTGATAGATTCATTTTGAGCACTTTGCCAACCCAACCATTGAACTGCATCATTTACTCCTTCTTATTGGCATTTTTAACATGTTCGGGCCATATAGCAGAAGTGTCCTTTTTTAAAGTGGTCCTCCCGCGAAAGACCGTATACTCTTCCGGTTTCATGAATACAAGTGCTTCAGGCATACAGCGCTTCACACACTCAGGATTACCCTCGCAATGATCGCACACTATTGCTTTTTTTCTTACAGGATGAACTTTTATAGCACCAAAATCACACGCTTCTGTACAACTGTCACAACCAATGCATTTTTCCTCATCAACGATTATCAATCCTGTTTTTTCATCCTGGCAGAGAGCGTCCACAGGACATTCTGATACACATGGCGCAGGGCTACAGAGCCTGCAGACCATTGGGATCATTACACCTCTCTCTTGCATATCTATGATCCTAATTCTCGATCTCTTGGGATTGATCTCACTTTTCTCATGATGGAGAGAACAGACTTGCTCACATACACGGCATCCAGTGCATGCTTCAGGAGATGTATAGTAAATCTTACGATAGGACATCTGCTCCTCCCCTATTGGTTACTCTATCGAATTACAGTATCACTTTTACTAGTCTAAGTCAACACAGGGAATTAGTTTCTGGTGCCGATTCACTAATTGATTGATATAATTCGCCAGTCTATTGGCACAGTTTGCCAGTCTATTGGCACAGTTTGCCAGGCTATTGGCACAGTTTGCCAGTCTATTGGCACAGTTTGCCAGGCTATTGGCACAGTTTGCCAGGCTATTGGCACAGTTTGCCAGGCTATTGGCAAACAGGGAACTCAGGAGCCTGCGTTCTTCGAACGTTTTTAGTTATTGGTGGCTTCTTTAGATACTTATGATAAAATTATCTGCACAAACAATATATTATTTCCTCTGAATTAATTCTAATTAATAACCAATAACTAATTTAGCTTTTTCGGCTTTTTCTACTGTGCTATAGTTTTATCTATGAGAAAAAATACCATTTTGATAATATTTTTACTATTGATTGTGAGCAGCTGTACTTACCACCTTCGTTACACAATATCCACAGAGGGCAGGCAAATAACAGATAAAATATTCATCGAAAAGACCTATGCAGTCGAGAGGAAAGAAAATTCTATTACAGAACATGAGCTATTAAAAATTCTCACTCAAAGCCTTTCATTTAATGGATGGAGTGAAGTGCCGGAGGACGAAGCGGAGTATATTTTTTCCCTGTTATTCGAAACAGAAAAGAAGAAGCAAATAGATGAGTTATGGCTGTTGAGGGCTCTTAAAGGCAGTGGTCAATCTATTTATAGAAACAATGTTCCTGGAAGGCGTGCATATTTATATCATCATCTTGAGATCGAAGCTAATAGCAGCCGTCGTTCCTACACATGGTCGAGTAATATCAAGACAGGACCTGTATTACAGGAGATAGAAACAGTTGCCAGGCACATCATACCAGAAGTGATTTCCCTTTTTCCTGGAGAAGGCTACTGGGAGATAAAAGATGAGGTTTATCTCCACAAAGTAAAATGAAAAACTGTAAACCCACCATTATTTGTTAATTCATTTCTGTCAAAAAAATGTATTGATATACAACTATCATCTAAGTATATTAGTATTATATAATATTATTAAAAACTAATAAAGAGCGTTTAATATGAGGAAATTGTATTTACCTATTATAATTGCGGGACTGCTACTTGTTTCTATTGCTGCAAACGGACAATCTGTAGATACTTATAATGATACAGTTGAGGGGAATAACATGGGGAACAAAACAGAGCTTGCCACATTCGGTGGTGGTTGTTTCTGGTGCACAGAAGCTGTTTATGAGAAGATTGATGGAGTTGTTTCAGTCATCTCCGGATATGCTGGCGGAAATAAAACAAATCCATCCTACGAGGATGTTGTAACAGGAAAGACCGGGCATGCCGAGGTTATTCAAATAGAGTTTGATCCTGATAAAATCAGCTATGATGAGCTTCTGGACCTTTTCTGGAAAGCTCATGATCCTACTACACTCAACCGACAGGGTGCAGATATCGGAACTCAGTATCGCTCCATTATCCTTTATCACAACAATATGCAAAGGGAAGCTGCAGAAAGTTCACTGAAGAGGGCTTCACCTTTATTTGATAGACCGATTGTAACTGAAGTCAAACCTCTCGATAAATTTTACCCTGCAGAAGATTATCACCAGGATTATTATGAGAATAATCCAAATGCCGGATACTGCAGGATCGTAATTAGTCCGAAGCTTAAAAAGCTCGAGTTGGAGTAAATAGGTTTTTTATTGAGAGGGATCCTTAATTGCAGTTGTGCCTTTACCTGTCATAAGCGACTACAGGTCTAAAGCTCTTTAACTTAAAATGTTTAAAGAATATTTGTCACTACCCGCAAAGGCATATTAATCGTAAGACGCTTACGTCACGGCGCTTTCACCGCGATTAAGATGCCTTTGCGGGTTAAATCCTTTAACTCGAAAAATCATATAAAAATATTAATATTTATTTGCGATGAACACTCAATTGTATCGGTGTTCTCACCATGATTAAGAGGCCTTCATGATTGATTCTAGCAATTTTACCAAATAAATGAATGTCAATCAACTTCGATGACATCT
>CP070841.1:2169863-2179154 GCA_020342115.1 Spirochaetota bacterium | reverse complement strand
GAAATCCGCCGCACTTGCATTCTTCTCATTCAGCTCCTTCATATGCTTCATCAGCTCAAGCTCAGAGAGAGGGGATGGTAGGTTGAGTTCTTTATCGAGGAGATACTTACCAGGCACTGCTTTGAAGAGATCTCCTATGTTATTGACTCCGATCTCCTCAAGCATCTGTTGAATATTTTCTTCAGTATTGGGTATGTATCGCATTTCTATTCGCTTCCCTCTTGCTCCTCAACAAACTTCTTATATTTATCACTATCCATCAAATCATCGATCTCAGCCGTATCGGAAACTTTTATTCTGACCAGCCACCCATCTCCGTAAGGAGCTTCATTCACAAGCTCTGGATGATCCTCTATGTTTTTATTGATCTCTGTCACTTCTCCGCTCATTGGCGCATAGATGTCACTTGCCGCTTTTACTGATTCGACAACACAAAAGGCCTCTCCCTTTTTTGTCTCTGTCCCGATTTCCGGAAGCTCTACAAATACGATATCCCCGAGACGCTCCTGGGCATAATCTGAAATACCGACAGTAGCGATCTCCCCCTCGAGCCTTGCCCATTCATGCTGGTCTGTATACTTTAGCTCTTTTGGAAAATCCATGGTATACTCCTCTTATTATGTTTATAAAACCTGTAAAGATCTTATCGAATAAACCTGCTCATATACTGACTCTGTCAATCTGCTGGATAGGAAGTCTCTTGCTTATTGTTATCTACTCTGAAGGATTCACACAGTTGAGTACCATGCCGCTTTTCTTGTACTCATCAAGGATACAGACAGCTTCATCTGCAACTGCCGACTGTGCCTGGTCTGTCGATGCTCCGATGTGATGTGTACAGTACAGCCCGACATGTCGGCCAATATCATCTGGGAACTCTCCTTCCTTATATGCCGGTTCAGCGCTTACCACGTCGAGCCCTGCGCGTATTCCCTTTTCATCAATCGCCTTTAAAAGAGCCTTCTCATCCACTATCTCTGATCTGGATGTATTAATGAAGTATGACCCGGGTTTCATTGCATTGAAAAAATCACTCCCGATCATGTTTTTTGTATCTTCAGTGAGAGCCAGGTGCACACTTATAACATCCGCATTTGATGCTACTTCAATGGAGTTTTTCATAAACCCTATACCTAATGCGTCTGCTTTTTCAGGGGTCAGTGACCTGCTCCAGGCAATGACCTGCATACCGAAAGCCTTTGCCCTCGAGATGAGCTCCTGCCCGATTTTTCCTACACCTACTATACCGAGGGTTTTCCCGTAAATACCGCGAGCCTTGGAATACTCGTTCTTGTTCCATTTGCCCTCTCTCAGGTCCTGGACATTATCCGGTATCCTTCGATCAAGGCTGAGTATTAAACCAAATGCAAGTTCGGCAACAGCAATCGAGTTCTTTCCGGGACAGTTTGCAACAAACACGTTTCTTTCTGTTGCTGATTCGATGTCTATTGTATCGTATCCTGACCCGGCCCGTATAATGAGACTCAACTTATCAGATGAATAGATCATCTCTTTTTTTACTTTAGTAGATCGAACTATAAGCGCATCAGGATTATGTTGCTTGAGTCCTTCAATAAGGCTCTCTTCCTTTAAACTCGGATCGTATATCACCTCGTATCCAATGTTCTTTATCTTTTCAATCTTATCTTCAGGATACTTATCAGCTATTAAAACTTTCATTTAATATTCCCCCCTTTTCGAAATTTTAAAACTGGTGGATCAGGAGCCCTGAGCGAAGCTTTGGAACAAACCATGTTGATTTTGGAGGCATAACAAGCCCGGCATCACTCACCGCCAGGAGCTCTTCTATACCAACGGGGTAGAAACTGAAAGCCACCCCTCCCTTTTCATCAACAAGCCTTTCGAGCTTCGCAGTGCTCTTTTCACCTCCAACAAAGTCTATCCTCTTGTCCTTTCTCTGATCCTCTATACCAAGAAGCGGCTCAAGTATTGAGCGCTGAAACAAACTTAAATCGAGGGAGCCGACAGGATCAGTCAGGTTCTGATTTGCTTTAGATCGAAGTTCATACCAGCTCCCTCCGAGATACATATGGAAAATTCCCTTCTCTTTCGATACCGGATTTCCCACTTTGCCCAGCTCAAACTCTTCTTTTAACTTCTCAAGAAATCCTTCTTCATTATATTTACCTAGATCACTTATCCATCGATTGTAAGGCAGGATTACCAGCTCACTGGATGGAAAGAGCACTGCAAGAAAGAAGCACCACTCCTCATTTTCCCCAGCTTTCCCAAGGCTTTTTTCCATCTCCTGCTTCACCCTGCCTGCCCCGGCAGCCCGGTGGTGACCATCTGCAATATAAAGTGATGGGACGGCTTTGAATGCGTTTATGAGCGCTTCATCATTAGTGATTCGCCAGATCGCGTGTCTTATACCATCATCTGCTTCAAAATCGTATAGAGGCTTTTTCTGAACCTCCTTTTCAATAATTTCATCAATTTCTTTTCGTCCTCTGTACGTCATGAGCACAGGACCTGCATGAGCCTTTAAGGTAAGCATATGGCGGAGCCTGTCATCCTCCTTCTCTTTCCTCGTATACTCATGCTTCTTGATGATATCGCTATTATACTCTGAAACAGAGCAGCAGCAAGCTATTCCTGTTTGCTCATGCTGGCCCATGACGAGCCTGTATGCATAGACTGCAGGTGAATCCTCTGTTATCAGGTTACCATCATCAATAAGCTTATTAAAGTTTTCTCTTGCCTTCTCATAGACTTCATCTGTATAGAGATCTGTACCGTCTGGAAGATCGATCTCAGGTCGTATGACATGCAAAAAGCTTAGTGGATTTCCTTCAGCAAGAGTTTTAGCCTCCTCTGTGCTCACCACATCGTAGGGGACGCTTGCAATTTCCTTGTCTCTGTCAGGTGCTGGTCTTAATGCACGAAAAGGTCGAATAACCGCCATACATCTATCTCCTCTCTCTGTGTAGAGCTTTTTAGGTAGAATTTCTTTGGTAGAGCCTTATTAGGTAGCGCTCTCTTATATAAATACTATCTTAGGTAACCCCGGTTTGGGTGTAACTATATTTGTAATACTCTCCCGGGTACCGCGATCTTAGGTAACCCCGGTTTGGGCTGAATTCTCCTATGTAATATTTTACCGGAATATGCTATCTTAGGTAACCCCGTCTTCTGGAAACCTGCTCAGCACCACAGCCTCGTCATGGAGCTGTACTTTGTCGCCTATCTCTATCCTGCCTGATACTTTTTGTTTTTCTCGAGGTTGTGAAATGATTCCAATGGGGGTCTCTTCATTTGAATATCTTTTGTCAACATACGCCATGCCGACCTGAATACCATCAATCCCTACGGCGCAGCTTGTCACCGAGCCGATTACTTTCTGTCCTCTTCTTGCAACAATTATATCGCCCGGTTTAGCAATTCGAACTCCTGCTCTGCTTAGCCTGAATCTTATTACAAGCATGGTCGTGGAGTGCATCTTCTCAAGCAGTGGCCCTCTTCCAATAAAAAAAGGTTTGTGAAACTTTACGTATGGTCCGAATCCTGCTTCATGCGGAGATATCCCGTGTTCGCCCCCAAGCTCGTGTCCGTAGAGCGGAAGACCTGCTTCTATCCTGAGAGAATCGCGTGCACCAAGCCCTATCGGTTTCGCCCCTTTCTCAAGAAGAAGCTTCCATAGAGCGGGTGCCTGCTTGGGATGTACCAGAAGCTCAAACCCGATTTCCTCGCCAGTATAACCTGTCCTTGATACAATGAGATCGATATCCTTGAGCGTCGAGAGTATGAAATTCGTCTTCCTTAATCTCTCGAGCTCGGACCTTGTTCTTCCCGAGTCGGCAATAGCTTTTAAGATCTGCAGAGAGCCTGGACCCTGGAGTGCAACATTCACCCTCTGATCATTCTTGCTTGAGGGATCTTTCAGATCCCTTATTTCTGCTTTGCCCAAGGTCCTTTTATCGGGATTCGAATTATCGATAATAACCTCCCCCGAGTTTACAGCCTGCATCCAGGCAAGATCTTTATCTGCGTTAACGGCATTCACAATTATGATATATCTCTCTTCAGTGAGCCTGTAGATCATGATGTCGTCGATTATATTTCCATCCGGATCGAGCAGATAGCTGTACTGCGATTCCCCGTTTTTGATCCACGGCACATAGTTTGTTGTTACGGTATCGAGAAAATGAGTTGCATACTCACCACTGACCTCTAAAACCCCCATGTGTGAAATATCGAAAACACCGGCTGCACTTCTCACTGTGCGGTGCTCTTCCACTATACCTTCATAGCGTACCGGCATCTCCCATCCTGCGAACTCGACAAAGCTCTTGGTGAGCTTCATATGCTCACTGTAAAGACAGCTCTTCTTAGGCGATGATTGTGTTTCATTATACGTGAATACTGCATTCCTGCCACTGTCGGTCTTCTGGTCGTTGGTCTTGCGATCGCTAGCCATGTCAGTGATTGTTCCCTGTCCAATAAAGTAGGGCTTGCTCATATTGAATAATCCGGGATATGCTTTGTAAAGCGTTGCTGATGGTGTATCCTTTTTCGAACTATTGAGCGTAATCTTTTGCAGATCGATCTGTAGATTGGGCTTCGCTTCAATTTCATCGATATCTACGATCTCTATCTTCACAGGTCCTTCGATTTTTCTAAAGATATCCTCTTCATCGAAAGCTATATACCCATCAGAGAGGCCTCTGAGCCACTCTCCCACATCCTGTATGTCATCTTCCTGCGCTACCATCAGAAAACCTTCACCGCATAGACGATATATGTACACATGAGCAAGAAGACTGCCTGATTTCTTTAAGAGGTAGGTGTAACAACCTTCATTATCATTCAGTAATCGTATCCCGTTGGTTGATATCTGATCAAGAAACTGAATGACTCTCTCACCCTTAATTGAAAATACAAATTTATCCTTTACAATTCTCGGTACTTCCCTTACAGATTGATGAGGCCTTACCGACGTCTTTTCAGAAACAAGGCTTTCTGCTAAACGTTTTACTCTCTCACGCGCATGCATTAAAACATCGAGTCCTATTTTTCCTCTTGGCAGATCGCCAGTAAGCCCCATATAGGTAAAGGGATTTATATTTTTTAGTATATATGCAATTATGCTTCCGAGCTCCTCTATCCCCTTATCTGTTATACCTCTCTGTGTAATCCAAGGGGTTCCAATTCTAATACCGCTTGCCTCTGCCGTTACTGTATCACCAGGTATTGTGTTTTTATTGGCCACGATTCCGCAAAGATCGAGAATTCGAACAGCAATCTCCCCTTTCAAAGGGTATCCGCTTTTCGTCTTTATCTTGTTCAGATCTATGAGCATGAGGTGGGTATCAGTACCGCCGTAAGCGAGAGAGAGCCCTTCATTCTCAAGAGCTCTAGCCAGGTACTTAGCATTCTGAATAATCTGTTTCTGAGTTCTTTTATAAACATCGCTCTGTGCAATCTTGAACGCAACTGCCATTGCAGCGAACTTGTTTACATGAGGTCCGCCCTGTTCACCCGGAAATACAGCCTGCTCTAGTGTTTCTGCATAATCGGGATTTGATGTAATAATGATTGCACCTCGCGGGCCGAAGAGTGTTTTATGAGTCGTGCATGTAATCACATCCGCATAATCCACAGGATTGGGAAATACTCCTGCAGTCACAAGTCCTGCAGGGTGAGATATGTCTGCAAGAAGCAATGCACCTACACTGTCTGCAATGCTCCTGAATTTTTTCCAGTCAGGCGCCCACGGATAGGAAGTGTAACCAGCTATGATCATACTTGGTTTGTGTTCTTCAGCTAAATTTAAAATCTCGTTATAGTCAAGCCGTTCTGTCTTAGGATTAACCTCGTAGGACACGATTTTGTAGTTTTTACCCGATCGGTTGAACTCACTTCCATGGGTGAGGTGCCCGCCATGCATCAGGCTCATTCCCATGACTACATCGCCATGTTTTATAAACGCATCATACACAGCATTGTTTGCAGCAGCTCCTGATAGAGGCTGTACACTCACATAAAGATTTTCCGGTGGGTTCTTTTTGGTGGCAAAGAGCATCGCTGCTCTTCTCTGAGCAAGGGCCTCTATGAGGTTCACAAAGTCGCAACCCTTGTAGAATCTCCGGTCAGAATAGCGCCTGTATCTTGTGAGCTGGTAATCGATATCGCCTATAAGCTCTTCATCATCATCTACCATCATTGATGGGATATACCCTTCGGCATATATATTGTTGAATGCAGATCCAAGGACCTCGAGCACAGGAGCAGGGCATATACTCTCTGATGGTATGAGAACTATCTTTCCTGATTGACGGTTCTGTTCATATTCGACGAGTTCTGAGACCTCAGGGTCGATCTCTCCGACAGATTTACCGAATACATACTGGGAGTAGCTTTTATACTTCATACCGCCTCTTGTTTACCCTTCACATCACTTGTGTTTGATTTCTCACTACATCATTAACCATTTTTTTCTACAAATCTCTTCATAAACTGAGACACTACCCTGACATTTTCCAGGTTGTTGCTGTTGTATATCGATACCCTAATACCTCCTGCTGAACGGTGTCCTTTTACCCCGATTATGTTTTCAGTCTTTGCATCTTCAATAAATTTCGTAAGGAGATCTTCGCTTGGAAGGTTGAATGTCACGTTCATGAAGGAGCGGGAGTCTTTCTCAACTTTAGAGACATAAAATTCTGGATTCTCATCGATCACATCGTAAAGGAGCTTGGCTTTCTCTTCGTTCTGCTGCTCAATAAAGGCAAGCCCACCCTTCTTCTTGACCCACTTCAATACCTTGTTCATCATGTAGATACCGAAGCAGCTGGGTGTGTTGAACAGTGAATTCTTGGAAACAAGAACCTTGTAGCTCAGGATATCGGGAAGACCCTCCTGGGAACTATCCACGAGATCATTTCTTATAATCACCACCGTCACTCCTGCCGGTCCGAGGTTTTTCTGCGCTCCCGCATAAATGAGACCAAAAGGTTTGAAATCCACTCTACGCGACAGAATATCGCTCGACATATCACACGCTAAAGGAACTTCACCATATTCCGGAAAACTCTTCCATTGCGTTCCAAAGATCGTATTGTTAGAGGTAAGATGGCAGTATACTGATCCCGGCGCAAGATTGATCTCTTCAGGCTTTGGAATGCGAAAGTGCTTCCCATCCTCCTCAGTGGAACATGCAAGATGTATTGATTTCAGAGTTTTTGCAGCTTTGAAAGCATTTTTCGAAAAACTTCCGGTCACTACATAGCTCGCAGTCTGGCCGTTCCCAATGAGGTTCATGGGAATCATCGCGAACTGCAGTGTTGCTCCTCCCTGGAGCAGAAGTACCGAATAGTTATCAGGAATCCCGTAGATCTTCTTCAGCAGGTCAATAGTCTCATTATGAACGGCATCGAACTCTTTTGAGCGGTGCGATATCTCCAAAACGGACATTCCCGTTTTCTGCCAGTCGAGCAACTCATTCTGTGCCTCCTCCAGTGCTTCTATAGGCAGTGCAGCAGGTCCTGGGTAGAAGTTCAATACTCTGCTCATTACTAAACCTCCTTATTATTAAACAATATAATATGATTAGTAAAAAAATATTTAAGTATCCAGTGTGTTTAATGTTGATCTTGTGCCACTCCTACTATAATCAGAATAAAAAGATATGTCAATATGTAAATATGTGAAACTTACTAAAAATATATATTTTATTTTATTTTTTTGCATATTACATAAATATATATCCAATAATTCCTAATATTATAAATCAAACACTATTCTACATAATAAGATCCATAATGGCCTTTTGTGCGTGAAGTCGGTTTTCAGCCTCTCCAAATACTGCAGCATGAGGACCGTCCATTACTTCATCGGTTACCTCCATTGCTCTTTCACACGGCAAACAGTGCATATACTTCACATGATCCTTACCCGTTTTCATGTAATCCTCAGACACGATCCAATCATTGTATTTATTGAAAAACTTAGCCATTTCATCACATTTGGGTTCTTTCACAAAAGGGGGAAGCAGATCAAGAGAAACGTGATTTTTTACATATACTATGTCAGCACCTTTAAAAGCATCTTCGATATTATCGGATGTCCGGTATGTTCCACCATTTGCCTCAACATTTGCTTTAATAGCTGTTTCTATTTCGGGGTTTATTTTAAGCTCCGACGGTTTTGTGTAAATAATATCAGGTCCGAAAAAACCTGCAGCATACATAACATCATGGTCAGGGGGAATAGGCTTTTTTGTACTTGCTGAGTATGTCCATGCAACCCCGAGTTTTAATCCACGCAAATCACGACCGAATAATTCCCACATAGTCACTACATCAGCCATACACTGACAGGGGTGATATATAGTATCTTCCATATTGATCACCGGTACATCAGCCCACTTTTCAAACTCTTTGATTATTCGTAAACCCTTATCATATTCTCAGCTCACAACATCTCCCAGTATTCTAATGGATATACAATCGCCCATCCCGCTCGATGTTCGGGTAACATCGGTAATTCGCTCGGTTTGATAAGAGACATCCTCTCCCTCTAGACTTGGAATCCTTGTGGCACTCGGCTGACGAAAATTACCGTGGCCCCTAACTGAAAAATACCTGATACAAAGCTGTTGCGTGTTCGTGTTGACGGATTCAAAAAGATCATAAATAGACTCATTTAAAATGCTAAGCTGTTTCGAGGATGGTCACGATCTCATGTTTTGAGAAGTCACGAAGTGTTATAAAATCACACTCCTTTAATGCTCATGTTAATATAGTTCACTCCCTTCACTTTTACGAAAATTCATTTCACAAATTCCCCTGCATGTTTAATATTCAGCTATTTTAATAGAACAGTTATCTCCTGTCAATATTTATAGATGATTTTACGAATACGGCACTATCTTTTATTACATTTGCATTTCATCTTAAACAATCATTTTAATACATGATAACTTTTTAATTTAGAAATATAGTTACCATACATCTCACTGTAGTCCCCAAATACAGTATAAATTTGCCCATCTAAGGTCATCTCAAAACAAGAGATCAAAGAATGCCGTATAAGCGAATACAGAATTACTTGCTACCGGAAAAATCCCTGTAACTATGCGGATAAAAAAGGTCCTGGAAACCCAATCCGTTAATGGCAGGGGATTACAAAGGTTTTTTCACAGTGTGCAACCCTTCCGCAGTAAAAAAAGATGTAGTGAGGATTCCTGACCATTTCTTTGATTGTATCAAATTTAGTTTCAACTCTTTATAAGATCTGTATCCAGCTCTTTCTCAGATAGAATATAAATTT
>CP070841.1:2166919-2169763 GCA_020342115.1 Spirochaetota bacterium | reverse complement strand
TGGCAGGGGCTAATGCTTTAAAAGACAGTCATGGTCGAGTAATTGATTATCTTAGAATATCTGTCACAGACAGATGTAATATGCGCTGCAGCTACTGCATTCCTGAAGAGGGTGTAAAATTTATTCCCAGCGATGAAATTCTTAGATATGAAGAAATACTCACTCTAGCAGATATTTTCATTGGGAAGGGTATAAAGAAGATAAGGATCACTGGAGGAGAGCCCCTTCTTAGAAACGATATTCTTTTCCTCATAGAAAGACTCGGAACCAAACCTATCGATGAGATCGTGCTCACGACAAACGGGATTCTGCTTGGAGAGTACGCTGAAAGGTTAAAAGACTCAGGAGTTGAGAGAGTCAATGTGAGTCTCGATTCTCTCAACAAAAATACCTATCAAAGAATAACTAAAACAGATTCTCTTCCCAGGGTAATAGATGGGATACACAAAGCAAATAAGTCAGGGCTAAAGGTTAAAGTGAACGTCGTGGCTATGAGAGGAATAAACGACAGCGAGCTCTTAGACTTTGTCAATTTTGGGAAAAAGAACAATATTGGACTCCGGTTTATAGAGGTAATGCCTCAGTACTACAGTGAGGAGATGGTTAAAGACCTTTTTATTGGCTCAAAGGAAATTGTTAGTCAAATCGAGAAAGAGTATACACTCACATCATTGAAAAATTCACAAAAAGGATCAGTAGAAAGGCTCTTTGAGATAAGGGAAACCGATTACAAGTTCGGTATAATCAATGCAATGAGTGACCCCTTCTGCAGCCACTGCAACAGGCTGAGGCTCATGGCAAATGGAGTGCTGAAGGCATGTCTTTTTGGCGAAGACGGGCCGAATCTGAAAAAAATGCTTGGTGAAAATAAGAAAGAGGAAGAAATCAGCAGAGCGATTGAAAAACTTGTAATGGACAAACCTGAAAAATATTTTATTGATGAAAGAACTACAAATCTAGTTATGAACAGGGTGGGTGGATAAATGGAGAATGGAAAGGTGGTTGCGATCTCCATCAGTGACAACAAGGGAGAAAAGAAGCGAAACATCGATAAAGCAAAGCTGGTAAAGGGCCTTGGTATCGAGAACGATGCACACGCAGAAGGGGGAGAACGTCAGGTTAGCCTGCTTGCTGATGAAAGTATTACACGGGTGAAAAAGGATGGTTTGAAGGTCTTATACGGAGATTTTGCAGAGAACATTGTAACAAAGGGAGTGGATCATAACAGAATAAGACTCGGTGATACAATTATGATTGGAGATGAAGCTGTCTTGAAGGTTACAAAAATCGGAAAGGAGTGTCATTCACCCTGCAATATTTTTAAACAGGTCGGTTACTGTATCATGCCCGAGGAAGGTGTTTTTTGCAGTGTTGAGCAGTCAGGGAAGATTCATGTAGGAGACAGAGTAAATGTATTGAAACCTGATCCATCCAAGAAACCAAGATCACCATTTTTTAGGTAAATTGACAGCTTCCTTCACATCAACTACCCTATAGTCTTCAATCCGAATTTTCATTAATTGGTAACTTCCGGAAACTATTCATGGAGGGGTAATGCAGAAAAGAGCAAACAGGGTGTTACTTAATACAGGCCATGGAGTTAACGATGTATACTGGTACATACTTCCTGCTATTCTTCCTATAATTGTTAAGCAGTTTGACCTCAAGTATGGTACAGCAGGAGGAATATTGACCGCATATCTTGGGTCTGCAGCGATATTCTCTTTTTTGCTTGGAAAGCTCTCTGACAATATATCTCGCCAAAGGGTACTGGGGGCAGGGTTCCTCATAGCATCAGCGTCGCTTATAATCGCAGGGTTTATGGGGAGAATAGGACCCTTTATCACGTTTCTCTTGATTGCCAGCATCGGAGTAAGCTCATATCATCCAGCTGCCTACGCATTAATAACAGAAACAACTGAAGTTAGACAAGGGAATGTGTACGCTATTTTTGAGCTTTCAGGGGCAGCTGGTGGTTTAGCCATGTTTCTGCTTTACGGTTTATTACTAAGGAAGCTCGATTACCATTTTGTTATTATTATAACGAGCATTCCCGGCTTGATCTTGGGCTTTATTTATCTCTGCTATGCAAAACAATACAGTTCTAAAGCTTTATTAAAGAATTCTTTTAATGAAACCACACACTCTAATGAAATACCTATTCACCTGTTCATCCTCTTTCTCATTGTTATAACCTTCAGGAGTCTTGGAGTGGCAACCGTTATCAGCTTCACTCCAACCTACCTGATAATGGAAATTGGTTTGAACAAGAGTTTAGCAAGCTTTGCAACAGGAATCTACTTCTTAGGGGAGGTAACGTTAATTCCTGTAATTAGTAGACTCATTGACCGATGGGGTCCCTATTCTGTAATGCTTGCAGTAACCGGAATGATTTGTCCACTGATCTTTCTTGTGAGCACATCGCACCAGGTATGGATGCTCCCTCTATACTTCTTTTTTATTGGGGGTTTCTATGCTTCCTCATGGCCAGCACAGGATATGATTATAGCTCAAATGAGCAGAAAGATAGGAAGAGGAGAAGCCTTTGGATATGCAATGGCAGTAGTTTCAGTAACATCCTCGTTAGGTCCGCTTTTCTTTGGAATGGCTGCGGATCGCATTGGGTTGAGACTGTCCATAATGGCCTCTTCGGCCTCTCTTCTGATAAGCTTTTTGGTTCTTTTTGTGTTGACGAGACTGCTGGCTTTAAGAAAAAGGGCATAGGGGATATTGAAGCTGCTAATCCTTTAAGGGCCTTCTCTCCAATCGAAAGATCACGGTACAGCCGTAAGTGTATGGCTCTCAAGGGTCAGGACACTGGACAAATGCAATATCATCCTCTTT
>CP070841.1:2163544-2166819 GCA_020342115.1 Spirochaetota bacterium | reverse complement strand
TTAGACTCTGGACCGTGTAAGTACAGGCACAATTTTGAAGACATTGAAAGTGAGACACTGAAGAGAATTGTAAGTATTGAGTCTAAAAACACAAGACCCAATTGTGCGACATTCTCGAGTAATGTGTATATGTATCTCGATCACCTCATAACGATTCAGCTCAAACGGATCAAGGGTGAAGTGAATCCTCCATACTACTGCTACGAGCTGAAATGGGAATGTTGAATGGATGTTATAGTATTTTCTGATAGTCCTGATATTTCGAGCTGTTTCATCAACTTGGAAAAAACGACTGGCTATACTACTAGTTATCTTCACTGTAAAGATTTTGTGAAGAGTATGAAGGCTCTTAAGACAGATGTGTTCGTATATATTGATGTATCAGGATTCAAGGAAGATGAGAGAGAAGAGGTATTAAAATCCTTAAAAAGTTTTAAGACACTAAAGTATGGAATAATTGATAAAACCGGGGAGATAAGGGACATCGGTGCATTGTTTCATGATGGGGTTTCTGATTATATTGGAAAAGATGCTTATCGCGAAGGAGTATCATCTCAGCGATTGCAAAAAGCATATGCTCTTCATCAAACTGAACCCCCGGATGAAAAAGAGGTAAGTGAAGTACCAGAATCTTCTGAGATTATCATTTCACCGAATGAGTGGAGTGTAGTTAAAACAGGTAAAGAATATACATTTTATTTCATGTATATACATCTGGATAATAGCTCAAGACTAACAAAGAACTTCGGTGATAGCCAGATTGTAGCTGCAGATAATTCTTTTAAAGCATATATAGATCGGAGAATTACCCAGGCTGAAGGGAAAATATGGATATGGAACAATTTTGAGGGATTGATTCTTTTTCCTTTTACTGGAAAAAAATGTAATGCAGTTCTTACCTGCTTTAGGCTCATGCTGTCACAGAAAATCTATAGTGTCGAGAACCCTTATTTTCACAGTATGCTCTCTATTCGTATTGCAATCCACATTGGTAATACAGTTTACAGAAAAAAAGGCGACACCGGTACAATTGTCTCAGATTCAATCAATACCACTTTTAACCTCGGAAGAAAATTCGGCGATTCAGGAAACTTCTATCTTACAAAACAGGTTTTAGGGTTTGCGCATGAGGGCTTGAAAGCGTGCTTTATACCAGCGGGCCACTACAACGGAATGGAAATTTTGCGAATGAAGTACCCGATATAGTGTTCCGGAAAGGCTACTCCTCCTCCAAATACCCGCCTCGCTTCCTGATATAATTGTAGACGACTTCCCACTTGTAGCAGCTTTCTTCTTGCATTACAAAACGTGCAATATCTTCTTCGAGAACCAGCTGGAAAATATTGTTTCTCTCTGTTGACTTGCCTCTGATATTTTCAAAAGGGTATGAGATTTGGCTTTTGTCAGTTTTATTGTGAAAAATAAGCCTCCTGTCTGTCAGGTACAGTATTCCATCACCCACCTCTTCAAGCTTTGGGTATTCAGGTTCATGAAGAAGCGTGAGGGTTTTTGATTTCATGTAGATGTTCTCATCAGCCTCGAGCTTTATATGTCTGTCATTTTGAAGAGGAACGACCTCCTCTGTTCTGAACATCAGATCTGAATATTCCTTAACTGCCTTACATTCAGTACTCCCTTTCTCCTTCATCATGCAGTGTAGATTAACCTCCCATTCTCGCTTACATGAAGTACAGTATATGATTTTTTCACCCCTGTCAGAAAGTGCATCTATAGTTCTGCATTCCGGACATCGCCAGAGGAGTCTCCATAACCCTTGGGCAGGATTCTTCCCGCGTATTTTTTTTATTTCTGAATAATTGTCATTGTTGTATATTCCCTTCTGTATGTATTCGATGATTTCTTCATCTGTGGACTTTCTCCCGAAAAGCACAGGTTTTGAATAATAGATCGTTATGGGTGATTTCCTGCGGTTGTCTGCCCACCTGGGATATGCGAGATAGTTACCCTTTGAGACAACGCTTAGAAGAGGTACATTGAGGAGTTTTACGAGCTTTGCAATTGATTTTATTATAGGAAGCGTTTCGCCATCCCAATTTCGCCCACCCTCAGGGTAGATACATAAAGGGTATCCTTTCCTCACCAGATTGATGGCATATTTGATAGATTTGAAATCTGTAAATCCCTTTTTCCGGGGAAATGCGCCCATTGCCCACATAAACCTTCGAACAAGAGGGGTTCTGAAAAACTCATTTGATGCCATTTGAAATATTGGCCGTCTTATAAGGGCGCCGATGAAAAATGGATCGAGCAGGTGGCTGTGGTTTGCGACGATCATATAGGACCCCGATTTTGGTACATTTTCGAGGCCTACAGCACTGAGCTTGAAGTATCGTATGTAGAATGGCTGAAAAGACCACAGCACAAATCTCTTCCAGTAAAGCTTCGGGATCTTGAAAAAGTCTAACACGGATATCCTCACTTTTTGTGAAATATTTTAGTTAATAAATTACTTTCGCGAAGACCTCTTAATCGTGACGTTTTCGTCACGGTGCTTTCGCCGCGATTAAGAGGTCTTCGCGATCATTCATAGCTATTTTCTAATTGCGAAGACTTGATAATGTATATAATAAATTATTTTTTTTGGATAGTAAAAATTTTATTGACTGCTTACTAATATCGTACTAATTTAATGACTGAACAGTCAGTCATTTTTCTATTTTACGAAAGTGGGTACCATGTCCAAGAGAGAGGATGATACAAAGAGAGAGCAAAAACGAACTGCAATAATGGCAGCTGCACTGAAAGTATTTTCGAAAAAAGGGTATAGCCCTGCCGCGCTTGATGAAGTTGCTCGTGAGGCGCAAATAGCAAAGGGAACGCTCTACCTCTATTTTCAGGATAAGCAGGACCTCTTCTCCAGCACTATACTCCATGTTATAGACAACCTGGCAACGAAGATGATTGAAGGCCTCGATGAGTCGATGACGACTCTCGAAATTCTGCGAAACGTTGCTTACATAGAACTTGAATACTTCTCGAAGAACACGGAATTCTTCGGATTGATACATACAGCCATGAGCGGAAACCTGCTCGGTGAACATGAACCCCTTATAAATAAAATCACTGAGCGCAGGTTTGAGCTCATCTCTTATTTGAACGAAGTTATTCAAAGAGCAAAGAAGGAGGGTCTAATTAGAGAGGAGATTGATACTGAAGAAATCGTATATAGCTACCTGGGAATGGTTGAAGCTGCCATGGATCAGATGGGATTCACAAAGGGAAAACCATTACTGGATGTAAGGAAGAAAGTAAAC
>CP070841.1:2159063-2163444 GCA_020342115.1 Spirochaetota bacterium | reverse complement strand
TCCTCTAAATTATGTAAGCGGCGCCATTCCTACAGTTGTGGTGTACTGTGTTCCGATTGACTTTACACATTTTGCTAAGCAGTACAAGGAGGGCAGGCGTTTTATTACAGTTTCAACGAGGGCTATGCCATCTGAGTGTCTGGAACCGAGACTCAAGAGCGGGTCGCGCCAGCATTTTATGAGGGCAGTTATCGAAGCCCAGGAGAAAGATTCTCAGGCACATCCTATGCTTCTTGATATAGAAGGCAATATTGCAGAGCCATGGGGCGCGAACTTTTTCTTCATTAAAAAGGGAAGAATTATGACTCCTAGCGTACAATTGGTTCTTGAGGGGATTACAAGAGAAACTGTGCTGGAAACCGCAACTGAGCTAGGTATACAAATTATAGAAGGTAATTATTTCAAACCTTATGATGTGTATACGGCAGATGAAGCATTTGTTACTACAACAAGCTATACTGTGTTACCGGTTGCAAGTCTGGATGGAGTAAAGATCGGCACAAAAATCCCGGGGCCAATAACCGAAAAGCTGATCAAAGCTGTGGGTAAGAAGATGGGAATCGATCTTGTCGCACAGGCTATGGACCATTTAAAATAATTATAGCCAGATATATAGTTGGATGGTTTCCGTGAAGATATGAAGAGCAAGAAGAGTGAATGATAATAAAAAGCCAAAGGGATCCAAGCGAATTTCAATAAATTATAATACGGAGGAAAAGAGATAATGAAACTTAAAGTACAGGAGTTAAATGCTGAATCTTTTGCTCAATTCGGTCAGGTCTGTGTGGCACCACCCAAGATCAAACCCGGGCACAGCTGTGATGAGTTCGACTGGTGGCCGGACATGATGGTTTTTGACTCCATAAAGGGACAATATGGTGCTGGTTTTTCGGTGGCAAAGAAATCCCCATTTCGACAGACCTGCTCAGAGCGCCATATGGAAACACCGGAGTTCCTACTTGCGGTTGATGGAGATATGGTAGTTATTGTCGGTCCACCTGACTACCCGGATGAACCGGCACGTCTACCAGATCTTTCACGTTTTGCAGCTTTCAAAGTGAAGGCCGGTGAAGCCATCCTCATGAAGCAAGGGGTGTGGCACTATGCAGCAATGCCTTTGAAGGAAGAAATGTACATGTACTGCATATTCGCTAAAGGAACAAGCGATAAGGATAACAGGGTAATCGATTTCCCAGCCGGCGAGGTGCTTGAATTGGAAATGTAGAAGAGCAGAGAATAATTGCATGCAAATATCAGAATTTTATATGCAATTAAAGCGGCTTAATGTAAAGCACCGATTTTATAAATCCCTCTTCTTTATATACCAACGATAAAGAAGAGGGAGTCATTTAATTAATAAAAATGGAGCAAAAGACATGATGATAGTGAAAAAAACACCTGAGAAGCCATGGCCTCGTTATCCAATACCAGACCAATTAATTAGAAAGGGTGAATACAGGGGAGAGGGTCTGAATGTTATCGAGGATAAAAAAGAATGTACGAGTATAGGGATATGGGATTGTGACCCTGTGGAATATAAGTGGGATTATGAATATGATGAATATATATATATGTTAAAGGGTGAAGTAACAATAAATGAAATTGGAGGTGACAAACATAAACTTTGTGCAGGAGACTTTGCATATTTCCCAAGAGGTACAAAGAACATCTGGAACATTGAGAAACCAATTCGTAACATTTACATTATATATAGATAATTAGTTTTAGTGAAATTTCTTTTTCATAACATTTCCAAACACATATTCGATATGAATCAGAAATATACTATAATAATTTATTAAAGTAGAAGGCTTTTTAGTTACAAAAAAAGGTGCATTACATTAAGAGATATCATATCATAAAGTTAGAGATCAGATATCTTAATCTATTACTTGACACAAACTCCTAAACGATTTAGAATTCGTAACTTAGTAATAGGAACTTCTAATACTTCATGTGAAATACATAAAAAGCAAATACTGAGATGGCCAATAAAGTTATTTGTTTAGTGTCTATTTTATGCAATTTCATTTATAAAAGTTTTCATTGGGTGTAAAGTTAAAGATATCTAATATATAACAAATACAATTTATCATAGTTATCCTGAAAATAATTCTCTTGGTATGTGAGTTGCCCGGTTTGGTAATAAGTACTGAGCCGGAAATAAAAAATAAGGAGGTATTTGTAAAATGACAGGAAAAAGTACCAAAAAATTGTATAAGGGGCTTGTGTTCCTACTTCTCACTGCAGCTATCTTTCTTTACAGTGGCGTTGCGCTTATTGCAGGAGAAGAGGAGGAAGCTGCTGCGCCAGTCGGTGAATCACCAGTAGCAGGAAAGAGGATTGGATACATAAACTGGGGGAATGTGAGTGAATATCAGATCGCTCATAGCGAGTGGTTCAAGCGATTTGCTGAGGCAGAGGGAGCTAAGGTAACAGTCATCGACGGTAAGATAGATCCGACTGTGCAGATCAAAGCGCTTGAAGACATGGCCGCAGCGGGTGTCGACGGCATCATCATTCAGCCATATGATGTCGTAGCAGTATCACCGGCTATCAATGAAGTACGAAAAGCCGGCATACCGGTGATGTACATCGGTAGCTTACCGGACCCATCAGCTATTATACCTGCAGGAGGAGTTTACAATGATGACGTGCTTGTCAAGGAGGCGGCACGAGAAGCGGTGGCCTGGCTGAAAAAGAACAAACCGGGTGAGAAGGCCAAGCTCGTCCTCTTTGATTATCCTATGATAGTCATATGCCATGAATGGCGCCAGCTACCATTCCGCGACGAAGTCATCAGGCTCATGGGTGAAGATATGGTTGAGATTGTCTACCATGAATATACAGAACACACTATCGAAAACTGTGTGAGAGTTATGGAGGACATCATCCAGTCTGGTCGTGACTTCAACATGTTCTTTGCGTGTGGAGGCACGGGTGCAGTGGGTGGGATGCAGGCTCTTGAGGCTGCAGGCCTTGCAACGGCGGTCAACGGTGTCCCACAAGATGTCTGGGTACTCACAATTGATGCGACTCCTGCGGAGCTTGATTACCTGGTAGATCCGAACATCTCAGTTGCAGTTACAATAGCTTTAACACCCAAGACCAACGCTATGGTATTTCTGGACAACTTTAAAAAGATCTTGACAGGTGATATCGGCCCTGACTCTAATTATGTTGCCAACGCACCAGGTGTCTTGCTATGGAAGAAGGATGGATGCGAGAAGATACGCGACACTCTCTCGGATCAGTATGCAGTAGTACCTGGTTACTCTAGTCTCGAATGCCCGTAAATAGAATTAGCATGCATTTTAGCTGATAGACTGGTCAATTGGAGGGGAACAAACAGGGTCCGTTCCCCTCTGTCACATCAAGCAACTGAAAATGGTACAATAGTAGAGATGGGAGTTGTATATGTCACTTACTGATACGGGGAGACAAAAGTCTAAAAAGAATGCTACAGAGGAGCCATCAGACCAAAGGGGTATGGCTTTATCTGGATTTTTCACACCTTATCGCCAAAAGATCCTCATCAATATTTTCGCACTCTTCATAATCTCAGGTACGATTGCATTAATGACAGATCGATTTTTCACTGTAAGGAACATCACCAACGTACTGCGCAATGTATCACCGGTAGTCATTGTTGGTGCGGCATTTACCCCTCTGATGGTTTCACGCATGTTTGATCTCTCTGTTGGGAGCGTTCTTGCGTTGAGTGGCTGTGTTGCAGCGCTGATGTCTTTGCACGTTCCTCTCCCGCTTGCTTTCCTGATAGGGATTTTTTCAGGGACGCTTGTCGGCTCTCTCAATGCAACCTTGACGATACCTTTCAAAATCAACAGTGTCATAGCAACTCTGGGTACGCTCTACATTGCACGCGGCAGTGCACAGCTTCTCACAAAGGGGGTGGCTGTATACGGTGTACCTGAAGCATACCCGAACTTAGGTAATGGCATGATTTTCGGAATTTCGAATATGATCTGGGCAATGTTCATAGTGGTGGTGATATTTGTCTTTCTTGAGCGTTTCACGCTCTTGGGTAGGTACACAGTGGCGGTTGGCAGTAATCCGGAAGCTTCCTTTCTTAGTGGTATACGAGGACGCCGTATCCAGGCACTCATGTACATTGTCACTGGCACCATG
Source organism: Spirochaetota bacterium (assembly GCA_020342115.1). Taxonomy (GTDB): domain Bacteria; phylum Spirochaetota; class B62-G9; order B62-G9; family DRHN01. The sequence goes on along the minus strand of CP070841.1, from coordinate 2,159,295 downwards.
GCGGGTTTCTCAGGAGTACTCCTCTCTTCCCGCATGCGCTCCGGTCAAATTATAATCGGAGTTGGATTTGAATTCGATGTCATTGTGGCAACAGTATTGGGTGGAACGAGTATTGGGGGTGGGGAGGGAACCATTGCCGGTATGATCATCGGTGCACTCATTGTTGGTGTTCTCGAAAACGGTCTTAATCTCTTGGGTGTCCCAGCCTTCTGGCAAACAGTGGCAAAGGGGA
>CP070841.1:2153043-2158963 GCA_020342115.1 Spirochaetota bacterium | reverse complement strand
GGTGTTTCATGTCATTGGGGAGGATTCGCGAAATATGTAAATGTGCACGAGTATATGTGCTATCAACTTCCCCCTGAAGTGCCTTATGAGGTGCGGGCACTGATGGAGACTAATGCCGCTACGGTACGTTCGGTAAAGAGGGTCGAAGTGAAGCCAGAAGAAACTGTAGCAGTTGTCGGGACAGGACCGGTGGGGGTGATGGCACTGCAGGCAGCAGGTATAGCCGGTGCCGGGCAAACTATCGCTATTGAGCCTGCGAACAAGAGGCAGCAGCTGGCCAGACAATGCGGTGCAACTGCTGTGGTCGATCCCTTAAAAAATGACCCTGTTGATGAAATCAACGCACTTACCGATGGAGAAGGTGTTGACGTAGTGATCGAGTGTGCGGGTTTGGAAAAAACAGGTCTTCTAGCCGGGCATATTGCAAAAAGAACAGGGCGCATCATGGTAATGGGCGTTTTCGAAGAACCGGCAGTCTTTGATTTTACCGATCTGGTATATGGCGAAAAAACAGTAATGGGAAGTATGGGTGGTTACGGAGTTTTTGATGAGGCAATTCAGCTGATGGCAGAAAAAAAGTTCAACGGAGAACCGCTCATCACAGGAAAGATCAAATTGGATGATATTGTATCCAAAGGCTTTGATGCGCTTATTCGATTCAAGGAAAAACATGCAAAGATACTTGTCATTCCTGATTGAAGGAAGAAAATAAGTACAAATCCTGTCCTAAAGGGAATACAGTGATACAGTCTAACAATGCACCGAAGGTGCTGTCAGCTGTTAGCAGTTCGCTGATAGATGTTTTCATTACAATCCCGTTCTATGTAATAGTAGAGTTAAAAGATAGAACTCCAGATTTTTCACATACAAGATGACGTCTGATGATGTGGTAGACAAAACCACCGCGCTTCTCAAAGAGTACAAAGTATGATATCTGACCCGTGCATCATTATAGACGCCATACTACGCCGTGACTGCTAAATGTGTGTATTAGCTCATTCCCTTCACCTTGAGGGTGATGGTCTTGATGAAAACAGGAGGAACGCCCATGAATTCCCGAGAACGCGTAAGACTAGCTCTGAATCACAAAGAACCTGATCGCGTTCCCTTTGATCTAGGCGCCACTTACGTGACAGGCATCCACCGGAATGCCTACAAACGATGGCGCGAAGCGCTGAGACTGCCCAAAGTCGAGCCCAGGATTTTTGAGATGCTGCAGCAGCTTTCCTGGGTTGACGATGACATGGTTAAGGCCCTTGAGGTGGATGTCAGGCCAGTGACACCTGGCGGATCCCTCACCTTTGGTCTTGAGATCAAAGATATGGGGCATTCCACCTACTTTTACGACGAATGGGGGATCGGCTGGCGGATGCCTAAGGATGGTGGCATGTACTATGATATATTCGACCACCCCTTAGCTGGCAACATCACGCAAGAGACTATCGATAACTTACGTGTGCCTGACCTTCAAGATCCGGGGCGGTTTGTGGGTATGAGAGAGACTGCTCGCCGGGTGGCTGAGGAGGAGGGTCGCGCGATTGTACTGACTCAGTTGACCGCGGGGATATCGGAGATAGCAGCATGGCTACGGGGATATGAGGACTTTTACGTTGACCTGTCCATCAACCACCAAATCATCGGCATTTTGATGGACAAAGTAAAAGAGGTCAAAGCGGCTTACTGGGAGCGAGCGCTGAAGGAAGTAGGCAACTATGTGGACGTGATGATGCTGGGCGATGATTTTGCCGGACAGGATAGACTTCTTATGTCTCCCAGAATGTGGCGGAAACTTATCAAACCACGACTGAAAGAACTCTTTGACCTTCTCCATTCCAAAAGCCAGGCCAAGTTGTTCTTACACTCGTGTGGGGCAATCCGTGAGGTGATTCCTGATCTTATCGATATCGGAGTAGACATCCTCAACCCTGTCCAGGTCAGTGCTGCTGGAATGGATAGCGCCGATCTCAAACGGGAATTCGGAAAGGACCTGGTTTTTTGGGGAGGCGGCGTTGACACCCAGCGTGTGCTTCCGTACGGCACCCCTGAAGAGGTGCGTGCCGAAGTCCGGTATCGACTTGAAGACTTGATGCCCGGAGGCGGGTTTGTGTTCAATCCAGTGCACAATATTCAGAGCGATGTGCCCACGGAAAACCTGATGGCCATGTGGGAAGCGTTTCGAGAATATAGTGTTTACTCGCACTAAGTTGAGGAACACGCATAATGAAAGTTGGAATGTTACTGAACTGTCCAGATGTGACTTGTGGCCTTCCGGTTCTGTTGAGCGGCACACTTTAGGAAAAGGCGGCTAAGTTGGATTATGATACAACACGCAGGTAATACCACTAGTACAATTAATGGATAGAACTCCGAACTTGTCACAGAAACATATCCTCTAGTACGCTTATAGCAAAATATCTAAAAAATAGATCCGGGCTTGACCCACACTGAAGTTCATTATTATTGTTATCAGACCATTATGACATCAGCCAGAGACATTAAATCGATACTGCTCCCCAACCTTGCACTCTTAACAACTGTTTGCTTCTGGGGGCTCTCGTTCGTGAGCTCAAAATATATATTAAACACAGGGTTTCCTCCGCTCACACTTGTTTTTTTCAGATTTTGTATCGCATCAGCAATTTTTTTCCCAATAAGCAGGGCTATAGAACCTCGCAGTACAATTCACAAGAAAGACATCCTGCCACTTATTGCCACAAGCCTCTTTGGAATCACAATATACTTTCTGTTCGAAACATCAGGGATCAGGCTAACCTCAGCCTCAAATGCCGCTTTGATTATCGCAAGCATTCCCATATTCACTATTATTGCCGAGTATATATTCTTCAAGACAGCTATCCAGTGGTACAAGATTTTAGGAGTTCTGCTCTCAATAGGCGGTGTGTATCTCATTATTTCGAGAACTATTGAAGCACAGCTCTATCCAGGAATTATTAAAGGGAATCTCTATATGCTCGGTGCCTGCCTCTCATGGGTCGGATATATAGTAGTCAGCAAGCGTTTAAGGCAACGCCTCTCAGGAGTAACATGTATTACCTATCAGTTCATCTTCGGAACTATATTTCTCATTCCTTTCTCTCTTCGAGAATTTAGTGGGTGGTTTGTACCGGCACCCCTCGTTATACTCAATTTTCTCTACCTCGGAATTGCCTGCTCAGCCATAGGCTATTTCCTCTACCTTTATGGGCTTTCGAGGCTCGAACCTGTTGCAGTTTCCACATATACAAACCTTGTTCCTGTTATTGGAACGGTTGGAGGAGTTTTTATATTGAATGAGAAGCTCCTTGTCTCACAGATCCTTGGTGGAGCTTCAATCATCATTGGTATTGTTATAGTAAATTTGAAGGGAAGAAAAAATACAAACCATTTGTAAAACAGGTGGTTTGTACATTATGCAAAGCAGGCGGTTCCTTAAGAGAATTTTTTATCTTCACCTGTATTAAAGAGTTTTATATACTCCCTTTAACCAATTCTTGACATCACTTCTATACCATCTGGAAAACCTTCTATCCGAAGCGCCACCCGCAACATTAGCATGAATCTTGCTTGTGGAAAGATCGGCAACCATCCTGTAAGACGGGGCAACCACTAAAACTCCTCCTGAATTCTTTAAAATCTGCCCCTGTGGTATCGTTGCGCGGGATCCTCCCAGCCTTACTGGTCCATAATTATACCCAAGTTTGCCTATCAGATTATCGCCAAAGAGAATATGAGAAAATTTAATTTTTCTCATTTTTCTGTAACGCTTTACTCCTGTTTTTAGCCCGTCTTCTATCGATTTCTTCAGGATATCCTCTCTTGTCATGCCATCGAACCAGCTCGAATGCTCATTGAATATGATATTATCGAGATTTCCATAGTAATTGTGAAAAAATCCAGTTTCTTTCACAAGCCACTCGAAAACATCTGCTCCAAAGCCATGCTCGCCAAATAATTTTCTCATGGTCTCTACATATACAGATTCAAAGAGTCCAGCACCTTTGGATTTCAGATCATAGTGTAAATCCCACTCTCTCAATATTTTCCCGTTCTTTGTATCTGGTAAAAGAGGTCTTATGAGCTTCATAAATCGTTCTGCCTGCAACGAATAGAGGTCATACTGGAGTTTCTTCATGTCATCCACAGTCACGTTCTTTATTCCACTAACAAGTGTTGCTATCCTTTCCGCCCTGTACGAAGCCATTGGGAGATTTATTGGTTTTGAGCTCCCTAGATCATTTATATCATTATTCGCAGTGATAATGATGTTTTCATCAGGATTATATGATGAAGGGAGCTTATCTTTATCCACAAACCCTTTCTGGTCATATCTCCTATCCCACGCAGGAAGAGGCACCAAACCGCTTACTCCATCCGGTCTTTGAAAGCACCTGCCGCTCATCTGTAATCCAATGTTTCCCTGAGTGTCAGCGATCACCCAGTTAAATGAGGCTGCATCCAGTCCCTTTAAAAGATTCATGGCCTCACGAACATTCTGTGCATTGGCAAGATTTACCATTGAGTTGAATTCCCCTGCTCCGCATCCATCCTTCGCAGACCAATTCAATGTGAGGTAGTAACCCTCTTCATACGGTTCGCCCTCAAGTGCCCCGTGCTCATTTTCAAACACCTTATAAATAATTGGTTTGCCTTTTTTTACCTTAATAACCTCCTCCCTCACCTTGAAATCCTTCCACATGTTATCTCTTCTGTATTTACCATCTTTACAGTGCTCTATCCGATAATCGAGCATATCTATAAAGGTGTAGGTAGGAGCCCAAGCAATATTCTTTGTCCTTCCGACAACGAGTCCCGGTGTTCCCGGAATACTCACTCCAGCCATTTTATTATCAGGCAGGAGCATCACTATCTCCTCCCATATTGACGGCAGACGATTGATCTGCAGGTGGATATCACCGCATATAATTGGTTTACCTGATTCTGTAAATTTACCGGATATTACACAGTTATTACTCGCAATAAACTTAGGTATTTTAGCAAACCACTTGATGGTGTGAGGAATCTGTGGATGCTCTACAAGGATCTTTCCTATAAGCTCATAATCGATTTCATCAGTAAGGTACGGAAAGAGCTCTCTGAGTTTGGTCTCGTCTAACTTATTCTGAATGAGCTGTATTATGAACTTCTCAATCTTGCCCTGTGTATCTGTAAGACCGAGAAAACCAAAAACCTTGCCTATAAGAAGGCTGTCTGTTATGTCCCATGTCGGTGGTTTGTAGCCCAGGAGTCTAAGCTCAGGAACAACGCCATTCTGAGAGAGAAAAAGATTGAAACCCTCTGTATATCTTTCAATGTGTCTCTTGACATGGGGCTCCAGCATCTTTATCACTTTCTCTGCATCCGGCAGGAAGTTCATCCTTCTCATATATTTATCAAGCTTTATTAAATCAGGTATTGCTTTCAGATGCTCTGCTGCCTGTCCTCTTAACACTATTCGCATGAGCAAAACCTGAAGCTGGCGATCATTACTATGAACCCATCCAAGACCGAAGGCTATATCATCCATTGTCTCAGCACGTACCTCAGGCACTCCGTTATCATTTCTTCTAATTGATACTTTTCCGTCTTGTCCCTGTAATGTAACCTCTCTCTTTCTCAGCCTCATAAAAGTCTCCGGATCACAATCTGTTGGTATCGTACCTTAATTCGTAAACAATGTAAAGGTATTGGAGTTAGTTAATGTTTAATAAATGGTAGGGTTGGACGATTAAATAATATTTAACCGTTTCAGTGCAATATATAAATCAGATAGATACTTTTGTATACACCGAGAGGTTTACTGCCTGACCTCCCAGGAGTGTAAATTCCTTCCCATCCTCTCCACCTGTAAAGGAAACTCTCACATTAAAGGGAATAAGGTTGGGAAAATCAAACAGGAAGGTTGTTGAGAGATCAAAAGAAG
>CP070841.1:2137550-2152943 GCA_020342115.1 Spirochaetota bacterium | reverse complement strand
GTTACGCAGATGCGGCCGCTGCTTCGAAGAACCCTTTGACATTCATGCAGCACAACAGGTATTTCAGGTGTATCGAAAAGCTCCAATGTGAAACTTAGAAAAACTGCATCGAAAAAATTGTCTGCATAGGGAAGTCTGGCAGCATCACCACATTTCAGCTCAACCCTTTCTGACAATCCATTTTTTTTCACTCTTTCTTGTGTAATGCAGTGCATTTTCTCCGATATATCGATTCCATAGACCTTGCCAGACTCGCCTGCTGAACGAGCCAGAGCAACAATACCATGACCTGTACCGAAACCTATCTCGAGGATTATTTCACCCTGCCGTACACCCAGTTTCTGTAAACCAAGTTTTCTGCATTTCCTCTCTGCTGGATTCGAAATTATATCATACCACTTGCTTATCCTGTTATAGTTTACTCTGGCTTCTTCCTTCGATCGCGTAACCCTGCTGATCGCTTGTTCAGGTTTTAACATTTTATCACCATACTTTTAGTAACAACATGATCAGACATAATTATCTATATCGTAAACATACGATAGCCAAGATGGAATCCCTGAATAAAAAGTCATTGAAAGCAAAAAGCCGTATTACACAATTAATTACAGCATTTCTATTTGATGTATGTGGGTATTAAATATATTTCAAGTCATTGGTTTCTGAAGATAGCTTGGTTATGAACTGCTCCATCTCTTTTTCTCTAGCTTTACCAATTTCCTTGGCTAAAGGTGTATGTAATTTTCCATATAACTCTTTTCGGAATTTCTTTATAAGCCTGACAGCGCTTTTCAAATCGGGTGTCCAGTCATCCAATCCAACTATGGCGAGTATACGTGTTACTCCAATAAATCCCATGAAATCTAACACATCTGAATCATGAAATATTATCGATTCAATCCTGGACGATGGTTTTCGGTAAAACATATGCCCTTTAATAACATCCTTAACTATTTTTATTTTCTCTACAGGGAAGTGGCGGTTAACAAGTATTTCTTCTGCCAGATCTATGGATCTGTCTGAATGATCCATATCATTAACTCTGTACTCTGGAAAAGCACCAACATCATGAATATAACTGGCAGCGATTATTGAATCGATATCTATATCATGGTTCTGCTTTTTTGCAAGATGTATCGAAAGCTTTAAAACCCTTTCAGAATGATGATGGCCCCAGGCTGGATGACTAAGAGTTTCAGCAAACTTTTTTATATTTTTTTCCCATTCACTTTTATTCATATTGAAGTCAATTATGTTTCATGAAGAGTTACACTGATGATATCTGAGAAGCAATCTTTAAACAAGAAGAAAATATTACTTAATATTGTCATTTACTCTTTTCTGGTAAAACCCTATTTTTAATCCTTATAATTTCAATTGAATAGCTAAGAAGTATACATCTTAAATATGAAACAATGAGGCTGATATATGGTTGAACGAATAACATTTGGCGGTACAGGAATAGAGGTTACCAGAGTTGCTTTTGGCGGTATCCCAATTATGCGACTTTCAAAACCAGAAGGCGTAAAAGTGGTCAGAGAAGTTATCGAGATGGGAGTGAATTTTATCGATACTGCATATGCCTATGGTGACAGCGAAGAGAAAATCGGGGCAGCGATTCAAGATTTTTCGAGAGATAAACTCGTCATCACATCCAAATCAATGGCAAAAGACAAGGATACCTTTTTACAGCATTTAGACATTGGATTGCAAAGATTAAGAACCGAATACATGGATATTTACCAGATGCATGGTGTAAACAGCGAAGAAGATATGGAGAAAGTGATGGGCCGGGGCGGGGCTATGGAAGGCCTGAGGCAAGCAATAAAGAATGGAAAGGTAAGACACCCGGCATTCAGTTCTCATAATCCAATCATTGCTAAAAAGATGATGCTTACCGGGAAGTTTCAAGCCATTCAGTTTCCTTTTAACTTCATTGATAATGAAGCGCAGAAAGAGATTATCCCGCTTGCAAATGAAATGAACATTGGATTTATCTGTATGAAACCGCTCGGCGGAGGGCTTCTCGACGATGCTGGTTTATGCTTCAGATATCTAATGCAGTTCAAGGACATAGTGCCGGACCCTGGTGTTGAAAAAAGTGATGAGATGAAGCAGATACTCTCTATTATACAATCACCAAGCCCTCTATCTGAGCAAGACAAAGTCCGAATCAAAGGGATAAAAAAAGAGCTTGGAGACAGCTGGTGCCACCGATGTGGTTACTGTCAGCCATGTTCCCAGGCAATTCAGATCAGTCTTGCATTAATTGTAAAGAGCGTTATCAAACGAATGCCGTACGAATCAGCACTCGATTTTATGGAACCGGTGATGAAAAATGTTAAGGATTGTACAGAGTGCGGGGAATGTATTGAGAAGTGTCCCTACAATCTAAATATTCCGGATCTATGGCAAAAAAATCTTGCAGTATGTGAGAAGTATAAAAAAACCGGGAAGACCAGTGTGTTTGGTTGAGCTTACACTCAGCTTGAAAATATTTCTACTTATATTTTTTAACCAGCGTCTGTACATCTTCATCATCATATGAGATAAATCTGCCGCTCCAGTCATAAGGGGCGTATAACGCCAGCGTTGCAACTGCACGCCCCGGTATTTCGGGTGGAAGCAATTCACGGGTTGAATACTTTTTGAATACCTCGGGGTCCATTACCCCAGCGCCTTCGGCGCGCAATGTCGCCTGTACATCTGTGTCTACTCCTCCTGGCCGAAGAGTAATGGTGGTGACAAGCGGTTCTTCAATCGCCAGTGTAGCGCTGAACATGTTTAACCCGGCTTTCGCAACATTATACGCGGACGTTCCTGCCACAGGTTTCACTGCCATACCTGTGGAGATGTGAATAACACGTCCCTTTCTGGCACGCAGGTGAGGCAGCGCGATTTTCGTGATCATTACCGGGCTGAGTACATTGATCTCCCAATTTTCTGTCCACGCTGACGGTTCAGCATCGGCGATTCTGGCTAAGGGCCCGAGAATACCCGCGTTGTTAATTAATCCATCAATACTTTTAAAGCGTGTTACAGCTTCTTCTACAACCTTTTGACAGGTATTTTGCTGACGCAGATCTCCACTCACCGCTAATGCCTGACCACCTGAACGATTTATTTCATCTGCTGCTTCTTGTAATGCATTCTCTGATCGAGCAGCCAGTACTACATTTGCTCCCATGCGTGCGAGAATACAGGCAGTTGCCCTTCCCAGACCCCGTGATCCGCCTGTAACTATAACAGTTTTTCCTGACATAGCAGCCCCTCCTTTATTGCTATTTACTGATGCAGAAACATAATGAAAAATATTGAACGCTTATAACATGCCTTGTGTTTGTAGAAATATCATTGATTGTCCAAGTATGTAATCTCATGTATCTTGCGCTTTAAATTTTTCGAATTTAGATATAGCCTCATACCACATATCCGGAATAGGGATAGACTTTTGATTGATATAATCATAGGCAACCTGCACCGATTGTCCAGCGGCCATTTCTTCTTCAGTATCAGCATCCTGAATAGAATACATCAATTCCATACTCTTGTTTCCCAGCTTCGAGGTACGAACACCGACCCGAAGATGCTGACCAAATCTAACCGGAAGTATATACCTGCAGCTTTGCTCAGCCACGACCCAACCAATTCTGTCGAAATCTTTACCATCCCAGAGCCCTAGAACATGGATATATTCAACACGGGCCTGTTCCATGTAAGTAAAATAGCATTTGTTGTTTACATGTCTCTGCGCGTCTATATCTGCATAGCGAACTTCTATAGAGTGATAAAAATTATATGTATCCACTGATTCAGACCGTCATTGATTTTAAGAATTACATTCAGAATAGTAAATGGAATCATGGGAGTGTGGCTCATAGCAAGCTCATCTCGGTTATCAGAGATTACTGGGGTAAAAATATAAACCGATTATCAAACTACTTGCTGCAGTATACTAGTCTTTCTTTATCTGAGTTGATCGATCAATGTTTGTGTTGCATTGGCAATTAATTCTACACCTGAAATGACCTTGTATCTATCTATCGGTAAATAATCTTCCAATTCAGGATACTCTATACCAAACAGTATTACCTTTTGATCGATAAATTCTCTATTCACCTTTTTATTTACAATATCATGGTAGGAAAATTTATCAAATGTATGATTGAAATCGATTTCGAACCATCCGTTTTTATCGGTTTTGACTTTCTTATTATCTAATCCAAAACTATTTCCGCTGAATAGATCTTCTGGTTTAACACCCAGGTATGTGACGGTAAGAAAAAGAGGAGTTGATAAATAGTTAATATTATTAATTTGTACTACTGTTGGCATTCTTTTTACTATTCCACGATTATTGATCCCTACATCACTTATAGATGTATAAGCTCCGCTTTGTACAATATCCTTTAACGGGAAGATCGCACCTCCAACCTTCCAGGTTTTAGTATAGTTAATTTCATTAAATTGAGATTTTATATAATAAGAATGCTCTACAGCAGTATCAGACACCATAGCACTGAAAAATATATTTTGTTTATCATTAACTGCTTTGAACAGACTCGTATCCGATTTCATCGAATCTTGCTGGTATTGATAAATCAAGAGATTTAAGTACACACATTTAGGACTGTAATCAGTGAATATCGATTCAATGAAACTGGCATACTTGTCTCTTGTAAATGGATAAGGACCGATCTGTTCAACGGTGTCTTTATTTATAGAAATAATTGTGATATCATCCGATAGGCTTATGTTTGTCCAGTTAATGAAAAGGAATGAAAGGAAAAAGACTGTAGTTGCTAAAGTTCTTTTCACCTATTGTCTTCCTCCTTTTGGTAGAGAAATTATGCGGAAGAAGGGAACATTCATTCTTCCTCGTTGCGGAAATTCGAAATTCCTTCCTGAAGACTTGAAAATGATTTGAGTATCTTTGAAAATTCCATAGTGTCGTAAACCATATATACATCAGGCAGCATGTTCACAAGCACAATGTCACCGTTGTTTTTTCTGATTTCCTTTATCTCTCTGATAAATACCCCCCATCCAGAGCTATTCACATATTCACATTCGGCAAGGTTAATTATAATCTTATAATATTGCTGGGCAATCTGATTCAGCATTGCTTTTTCCACATCAGTATATGTAGTAGCGTCGATATAACCGTGTGGTTGTATAATCACTATTTCGTTGTTGTTCCCCTCATACGAAATATCAATTCTGAACTCACCCATCTTTTTTACCTCTTTTTATTTCTTATGATAATGTGTAACAACACACTTTTGAAATTTCACTGTGTGCTTATCTCGATTATGTATGCCTTCGCTTCATAGAGTATTTTATCAATAAATTCAGTATCATGATAGTAAAATCGATTAAGCATATCCTGCAATTCAGTGATAGCTATCTCCGATTTTTCTTTAAATTTCTCCGGATCGGTTGTGTACCTATTTAGCTTATACAGTATATTCTTAACACCGTCATATAGAGCTTCTGTTTTACCCCTCGAATGGGGTGCTTCCTTGTATGACCTGTACACCCGGCCTATAATCTCATCGTGTATTTCCGGCATTTTTTATCCTCGGTGTAGGTATGACTATCTACCTATCTCAGATATATGGTTTTTATATGTTTTGTTTATTATTGAAATTCTATATTTATAAAGATAGCACAAATTAACTATCAGTTCTTGCTAAATCGCTTTCTTTTTCATTGGCCTTAGCTCTTCTAATGAGGATAAAAGTCCAAAGGTAAGAATGTTTTCACCGATGCCACCCGTAACCATAAAAATTGTGATTTCCTCTGAAAAAATCAATAAGGATTGAAACAGCAAAGCACCGATCACTTTGAGCGATTTCAACACCAGATGGAGTTATTGATGCAGGCCCTTTTCCATTCTATTTACTATCGTGTTTACTGCTTTTTTAGCTATAGGACCTGCTGCTGCCTGCCTGGCCATTAAAAGCCTATCACTGAGGCTCCAGTGATTTTTACATTTATTACCGCTGAACTGGTATGTGCAGACAGAGGGAGCATTAAGTTTCTTGCCTTCAAAAGTACTTCTAAAGATATGCTGATATACAGCATTGGTACCCTGTACAATGAGCCCAACTCCGTCGTCAGTAAAGGTTATATCTGAGAGGGACTCGACTAGCCAAACGATGTAATTTTTTATTTCCTTGGTTCCTTTAAAAGTACCTGAAGCAGTAATCCATGTGGCATCATTTGTGAAGAAACCAAGGGCCCTGTCAATGTCCTTTCTCTCAAGCGCATAGACAAAGTCACGGATAATACTTTCATACTCAATCTCAGTCATTTTACACTCCTCTTGGGTTTAAAAATATGAGGTTCATCTATTATCCTGGTTTAATTCAGCGGAGTTATGAGATAGCATACTTGATCCTATTAAATTATACAACTGTAATTTATTGAATATTACTTGTAATACCTTCCGGAGATTACACTGACACCTCTACAATTGAGAGGCTTTCGGGGTTATTCATAATATATATATCTTATACGAGGCTCATACTATAGTAAATACTGATATATGCTATTTATGATGTAAAAAAAAATATTTTTATGGTCTCTGTAAGTTTTTTATTTAAATTTATTGGAAATTGAACAGAGGATAATGGATGCAAACCAAGTTAATCATTATGGTAATCTCAATAGTGTTTACACTCTCTCCCTTCCTTGGCTTTTCTGACAGTAAACTGGTAAGAAACGGCTCATGCGAGGGTGGGTCATGCTCAGTTACCGTAAGCGGGAAAGGCCACCCTGGAGGTAGTGATAACCCGGGAAAGAATCAGCCCCCCAGTCTCTTTTACCAGACCAAGGAAGGCAATCTTTACTTATGGCATCACAGCTACAATCACCGCCTCAGGAGCTATGAGGGGAACGGTAATGAGGAGAGCCTCAATCTATGTCTCTATGATATCGCAAATCGCTACAGACTCGGTGACAGGAGTAATGTAGAAGATTTTGTGAAATGGGCGCTCCGAAAACGGCCCTGGAATGATAAATAAAATTACGGAAATAGTATACTTCATTTATTCCAGCATATAACCGAATACTTACAGTCAACAGCTCTATGATGTTAAAAGTTTTCAAAAGTTAACGCCTGGCATGTTACATTTCTTAGCATCGAAGATCCCCCAGAGGTAGCACACGGTGCATACGTCGTAAAATACCGCGAACTCTCCCCTCAACCTCGGTTAGATCATGCTCATCCGGCCGCCTGCGAATATCTCCGTATCGACCATCCGTGTTGTATGATTCATCGGCTTCAGGGAAAACGCCGACTACTGCAACATGCTCTATGACGCGGATCCCCTCGTGCTCGAAGTACTGTCCTATGTGTTTCAGCATTGGCTCTGCCTCGTTATATCCCGTATGGCCGCCTCCGTAGGTGCAGAAAGGCACGGCTGCGACGCCGGGTACTTCGGGAGCTGAAGGTATAAGGGTTACTCCATCACGTCTTCTGTTTTTTCGCAAGAAAGTGAGAACCGGTTTGGGCGATAAGTTCTCGTAGACAGGTGCTCCGAGGAAGATCAGATTATAGTCGAGGTATTCGACCTCGAGATCTTTGACAATGGGTGATATTGATACCTCCATGCCAGCCTTCTTCAGAGTGTCATGAATTCGTCTCGCAACTTTTTCAGTGTTTCCGTTTTTAGTCCAATATAATACGATAGCTTTACCTTCTGTCATCTGCGCACTCCTGTTGAGAATTAGACGATGTTTCTATTTTTTTAAAATTAATGCTTTGCAATCAGCTATGAAAATAAAAATTATATTTATTACCATGAACAGTATCGAAGAGCTATGTAATAACTCCTGTTGCCCAGTAGGAGATTGCTGCTGAAATTCTTCGAGGGAGCAAGCTCATAATTTTTGCATTGAAAGAGTTTACTACTCCAGCACCAGTATAGAATCTACCCTTAAGCATATTTTTTATTCCAATTTGTGCCACTCTTCTGCTTGGCATTTTTGTTAATCTTTGAAACAGAGTTTCTTTTTGTTCTCCTACAACTTTTTGAAATTCTGTTTCTGTAACTCCCGGGCATAGTACACTACAGCTTACATTGGTTTTTTTCAGTTCATAGTTTAATGAATTTCCAAAATTTAATACAAAACTTTTTGCAGCAGAATAGGTTGTATAGTTTGGTACAGGGTGAAAAGCTCCAACTGAACTGATTTGGAGTATGTATCCGAAGTCTCTTTTAACCATATCCTTTGCAAATAATTTTGTCAGGTGTACAAGGTTTAAGATCAATAAATTGAGCATACTTTTTTCGTTTTCCCATGGTATGTTTAAAAACATATCGTGAATTGCATACCCTGCATTATTAACGAGTATGTCTATATTAATCCCAAATTGTTTTACCTTTTCATAAAGAGCTCTTGGAGATTCTTGTACAGATAGATCCATTGATATTGTTTTGATATCAACTTTATTATTGGTTGTTATAAGCTTTTGTAGTTCTTTGAGCTTATCCTCACGTCGGGCGACTATAATTAAATTACATCCCTTTTCTCCTAATATTTTTGCAATATCCCATCCAATACCACTCGACGCTCCAGTTACCAAAGCATATTTGCCTTCAATATTTTTCATAATTCGACCTCTGTTTAGTTCACAGGCTTTAGGTTTAGTGACTACTATGCAAAAAGGTTTCAGTTTCTATAGTAAGTATGATGATATTTTGAATTTAGTTCAATGAGTTTTCAATTCTGAATTATGAAAAGAATATAAACAGGGAAAAAACAGAACGGACAGTATTTCATTATGATTTTCCTGTTTTTGTTTTATCATAGTGCATCAGGGTGAAAACATACATAGTTGATAAGAGCAATCAGCAAACAGCTGAAAGCTGGCAGCTTATTGAGTTTAAAAGTACCCAAAAGTACACGCCTGTCCCCATATCTTTCTTTGAATAATTATATTCATGTAACCTTTTTCCGATACCTGCGTCTAATAGGTTATAAAAGAATAATCCACTAAGGAGGGATAAATGAAGCGGACTATCATTATCTGTACAGTTGCTGCAGTGTTTGTGCTGTCTGCAGGATTCGTTTTTGCACAGAGCGGACCTTCGAAGCCGGGTGTTGGAGGGAGCACTGTTGATTCCGGAACCGTGGCTGGCGAGACGATCCAGAATAAGAATCAGGAGAAGGTGCAAAACAAAAAGCAGAATGGAGAAGTGTTTTGCTATGAGACAAAAGATGGCAAGCTCTATGTGTGGAACAACAGTTTTAATTACAAACTGCAGAATTATGAGAAAGAAGACGATGAGAAAGGTCTCAACAGGTACCTTCGAGAGATCGCGAACCACTACAGGTTAGGGAACAAAAGCGAGGTTGATGGTTTCGTTGAGTGGGCTCTGAAAAATAGGCCTTGGAGTACAGAATAAAATGGTCTATTATACTATGGAGAGTTAGTCATCTCTTCATAGTATGCATTGATCTGAGGAATGTGTGGGTCAGTCCTACAAACCATTCGACGAAATTCTTAATAATAACAAAGACAGGATATTCAACCTCCTGTTCCGACTAACCGGTAACTACCACCTAACAGAGGATCTTTTCCAGGAGGCGTTCCTCAAGGTATACCGGGGACTCGACCGTTATGAGGGGAGGGCAAAGTCGTCTACGTGGGTGTACTCTATTGCTCTCAATGTCTACAGGGATTATTGGCGAAGGGGACTGAAAGCTAGATTCAATACAGGGATTGTGGATGTGAGCAGCCTTTCTGATAAAGATCCTGCAGACGATCCTGAAGCAGTATTTATCAGAAATGAGGAGAAAGCTGAGCTTCAGAGGATTATCGTCTCACTGAAACCCGCTCTGAGGGTCCCTGTTGTACTCTTTTATATAGAAGGAATGGCGGTAGGTGAGATCGCAATAGTTACAGGGAGGTCTGAGTCTTCTATAAAAGTTGCGCTTTACAGGGCACGAAAGATCCTGAAGAAGGGGCTTGGGAGAGAGAAATGAAAAGAATAAGTGATTACGAAGATCATGAATTGAGGAGGGCGTTCTCATCTCTTTCGAGGTTGAAGTCGTCGGAGCGGGCAGTAGGCGAACTTTCAAGACGTCTTGAAAAGGAACCTGGAATTAAGTTCAGGAAGGTGCCTTTCAATAGAATACGGAGAGAGGTACTCGTCGCGGTTTTTACAACTCTCCTGATTGCCGTCCCACTCACCTTTTTTTTCACAAATAAGTATACCAAATTAGAACCACCCCCCAAGTCCTATATCGTGAGGTTCGTCTATGAGAACGAGGAGGCAAAGAGTGTTGTTCTGCTGGGAGACTTCAATAACTGGCAAAAGGATGAGATCGTAATGCAGAGGGTAGAGGGTTCTGATGTATGGGTTGCGGAGGTACGCCTTACAGAGGGCCTCTACAAGTATGGGTTTCTTGTGGATGAAATAAATATTGTCTCGGACCCATTTTCTAGATTCAATGTGAAAGACGGCTTTGGTAACGAAAGCTCTTTCATTGTGCTTACAAGCACAGAAGAGGAGGGAGGTCCATCATGAAGCTCATGATCCCTCTTATTGCTGGAATTATAGTACTCAGCATGCCTGCTATAGCCATTCCGGGTACGGCCAGGGAGGAGGCTTCCTCTTTGGTTGCTGCGCTAGATAAAGTGTACGGAGCCGATGTCGACACTGAAGCTCTCAAATCAGCTGTATCTGAAGCAGTCGAAGCGGGAATTCCTTCTGAGCTTATGGAGACCCTTGTGAGAGAATCGGCGAGCAAGGGAAGGAGCCCCAAGGAGGTATCGGGCTACATAGAGATAGCATCTGATCTCCATTCCAACGGTATTCCTTCAGAACTCATATTCAATACGGTGCTTGAGGGTTTTGTAAAGGAAGTTGATAAAGAAACTATGGAGAATACAATCGGTATGCTGAGATCGAAGCTTCTTTTTTGCAACGAGACTGCCCAAAGGCATACCGGTAGAAGAGGGGGAAAGCAAAGCAGACACGAGCTTTTGTTGACTGCGCTCTTTTACACTATGAACACAGGATTCAACAAATCGCAGATCACGACTTTAAGCAAGGCAGAAGCTGATGAGAAGCTCGGGAGCTTGCACTTCTTTAATATCCTGAAGATCAGCATGGAGCTTCAAAACCTCGGACTTGATAATGGCAGTATTACTGTACTCATTGAGCGTTCTATAAGACAACGGGTCTCCATTCATCAGATGAGCCAATACCCGTCAATTGTTCGTGAAGGAAAGGTTCAAGGGCTCTCTGATGAACAGATCTACTCGTCGATTTTTAACCAGACCGATAAAGCTTTTCCACCTGAGAGATCCGATTCAAAGAAATCCACAGCCGCAGAGATGTCAGCTCCTCAACCTGAAGGAGGGGGAGGTGGCAGGGAAGGAGGTCTGCCGCCAGGCGGGAGTCCTGGCGGCAGAAAATAATCCCTCAATAATTAGGAGCTGTCCCTATTTATCAAAATATGTTGCTTTTTAACCTCGCCTTACATATTCTTACATTAAAATCATGAAGCGGCACGGGAAGTACAGCCTCGACCTTGTTGAATTCAATAAAGTTCTCAACATCATAGCTTCATTCTGCACTTCTGATTACTCTAAATCAAAGCTACGAAGATTGAAGCCCACTACTGACGAAGAAAAGCTCAATAAAGCATTCGGGGAGCTCAAAGAGCTCATCACCCTTGCCGATAACAAAGTTTATCCCACCATCTCACGTATCCACGATACAAGAAAGCTCACAATACGAGCTCAGGTAAAGGACAGCTGCCTCACAGTGGATGATCTAGTCAGGATCAGGGAGAACATCCTCTCTTTTATAAACCTCAAGAAAGATCTGCAGCCGACGTTCGAAGAAACTCCTCTGCTCGCAAAGCTGATCGGAAAGCTCAGAATACCCCATCCGGCTAGGGAATCTATTGAAAGAGCGATCGATGATCATGGTAATATCCGTGACGAAGCAAGCAACAGGCTCTATGAGATAGTGGATATGATCAGACGAATCAGATCTGAAATTGAGCGTATTCTTGAAGGCTACTTTCAGGCTCCTGAAACGAAACGCTTCATCCAGGAAAAAACAATCACCATGAAAGATGACCGTTACGTCATACCGATTAAAGCAAGCTTCAAAGCCAAAATTCCGGGAGTTATACATTCACAATCGGGAAGCGGCGAAACTCTGTTTTTAGAGCCTTTTAGCGTCACTGAGAAGAACAACCAGATAAAGGTCTTCTTCAAGGACAAAGAGAAGGAGATCAGAAAGATCCTCATGGCTGTTACGAGTGTTGTCGGAAAGCATGCCGAAGAGATCGATGGTGTTCAGGATGCGCTGGCAGAGATGGATGGTATTCTGGCAAAATATAAGTTTCTAAAGGAGTTTAAGTGCACGATTCCTCAGATAGTTGAAGACCGCATGGTGAGCATTAAAGGAGCGAGACACCCCCTTCTTAAGGATGAGGTTGTTCCAATAGATTTTGAATTAAAGATGCCTACAGTAGGAGTAGTGATAACAGGCCCCAATACCGGGGGAAAAACAGTGTCACTGAAAACAATTGGACTACTCGTGCTGTTGGCACAAACTGGATTCCCTGTTCCAGCAGACGAGTTGAAAACTTTTATCTTCGGGTCTCTTTATGCAGATATAGGAGACGAACAGTCTATAGAACAGTCATTATCCACATTCTCGAGCCATATAAAAAATATAAAGAAGATCATTGATAAGTCCGATGATAGATCTCTCGTGCTTGTCGATGAACTGGGTGCAGGCACAGACCCGATAGAGGGTGGAGCGATAGGCACTGCAATTCTCGACTACCTGGTAAAAAACAATATCCTTACAGTGGTGACCACACACTTCTCGAGTGTAAAAGCATTCGCATTGAGCGCGGAAGAGGTCGAGGTTGCTTCTGTGGAGTTTGATCCACAGACCTGCACTCCGACATACCGTCTCATTATGGGTATACCGGGGAAAAGCAATGCACTCGAGGTTGCAGATCACCTTGGCCTCAAACGAGATATACTCGAAAAGACAAAAGAGTTTATATCGGATGAAGACAGAGCGTATGAAGGAGTCTACAGAAAACTTAATGAGATGGAGATTGACCTTACTAGTAGGATCGAGGAAGTGAAGCGTGCCGAGGATGAACTTGGCATGCTCACAAAGAGCTACTCTGAAAAATTGAAAGAAGTGGAGAATGAGGAGCGCTTCATCAGGGAAGAATACAGGCATGAGCTTTCCGGGCTGCTTGAGGAGTATAGAAAACAGATTGAGCACTCAATACAGAGGATCAGGGAGGAGCAGGCTTCGAGAGAAACGATCAGAGCTGCAAAGGAGGTGCTCAAGGCCGCTGAACTGGAGTTTCTGGAAAAGGAAAAACGTCACAGGGCAGAGGAAAAAAAGCAAGAAGAGGCAGTTTTCAATATTGGTGATTCAGTGATCGTAAATCACGAGTATGGTGAGCAGGTCAAGGGGACGGTTGCAGATATTGTCGGAGACGATATCACGGTTCAGGTGGGGATATTCAAGCTCACTGTAAAGAAGAGCAGGGTGAATCCTTTGCCCGAGAAAGAAGAAAAGAAAAGTAGGTGGGACTATGAGGTTGAGGAGCGTGACACACCGCTAGAGTGCGATATCAGAGGAAAGAGATACGATGAGGCAATGAGCGAGGTCATAAGCTTTCTCGACAATGCCGTGTTGAAGAACATTCACATGGTGTCTATCATACACGGGTTGGGAACAGGCGCTTTGCGTCAGGGTGTGTGGGAGGTCCTTAAGAAGTATAAGTATGTTGAAAAATACGATTATGCACTTCCAGAGAACGGCGGGTTCGGATGCACAGTCGTGACGCTCAAAAAGTAGAGGAGAGCGGTAAATGGATGATCGTTACTGGGACAAAGATATTGAAACCATGCAAAGGGCTGACCTCGATCAGCTGCAACTCAAGAGGTTGAACGAGACATTGAAGAGAGCATCTAGGTCCAGGTTTTATGAGGGAAAGCTTCCGGAGCGCCTGAAAAGTCTCGAAGCAATAAAGGAGATTCCCTTTACTACAAAAAACAACCTCCGTGAGAGCTTTCCAAAAGGGATGGTGGCAGCTCCACAGGAGGAGCTCATCAGGCTCCATTCTTCGAGTGGAACAACAGGGAGGGCGACTGTTATATACCACACCAGAAATGACATCGATAACTGGACAGAGCTTCTTGCCCGCTCTATGTATATGACAGGAGTAAGGCCGTATGATGTTTTTCAGAACATGATGGGGTACGGTCTCTTCACAGGAGGTCTTGGTCTCCACTACGGATCAGAGCGGCTCGGTGCACTTACTATTCCTGCGTCGAGCGGTAATTCGAAACGCCAGATCATGCTTATGAAGGACTTCGGTACCACGGTAATTCACATCACACCGAGTTATGCGCTCCATCTCCACACAATATTCGAAGAGGAGGGTGTCGATCCGAAACGAGACCTTAATCTTCGAATTGCATTTCTCGGTGCAGAACCTTACAGTGATGGTACGAAACGGAAGATAGAGCATCTCTATGGTATAAATGTATTCAACAGCTACGGTCTCTCTGAAATGAACGGTCCCGGTGTTGCCTTTGAATGCACCCATAAGGATGGCATGCATGTATGGGAGGATAATTTTTTTCTCGAGGTCATTGATCCAGAGACTGGAGGAACCTTGGAGGAGGGGGAGGAAGGAGAGCTCGTATTTACGACTCTCAGGCGTGAAGGTATGCCCATCATCCGCTACCGGTCATGTGACATTGGGGCAGTCTACAAAAAAAGATGCCCCTGCGGCAGGACACACAGGAGGATCACAAGAATAAAGGGCAGAACCGACGACATGCTCATTATCAAGGGTGTTAATATTTATCCCATGCAGGTAGAAAAGGTACTCATGGATATTTCTGAAGTCGGCAATAACTACCTCATCGAGGTCGATACTGTTGATTACCTTGACACCTTGATTATCAAGATCGAAGTGAGACCTGAGATTTTTCACGGATCCATCCAGGAGCTCGAGAACCTTCGCCGAAGGATCACCGAGGCCCTCAGGACAGAGACCCTCATATCTCCGAAAATTCATCTTGTCGAGCCAAACTCACTTCCGCCAAGCGAAGGAAAAGCGGTTCGGGTTGTTGACAAAAGAGAGAAAAGATAGGGGAGGAGGAATAGATGGCTTCACAGGTAACTGTTTTTGTCGAGAACAGGCCGGGCAGGATATCAAGAATAGCGAGGGTATTGGCAGACCAGGATATAAATATCAGGGCTATTACTATCTCAGATATGGGAGAATATGGATTGATTAATATTATTTGTAATGACCCTGATCGTGCTGAAAATATTCTTTCGCAGAAGGGGTACAGTGTTTCGAGGAAAT
>CP070841.1:2134948-2137450 GCA_020342115.1 Spirochaetota bacterium | reverse complement strand
CGAGGGAATTTCACCTTTTGATATAACCTTCTTTGGTTTAAGGCTCTCCTCCTCCTTTGATACAACAGGGATTGATGAAAGAAGCATCCTGGTATAGGGGTGCAGAGGTTTAGAGAAGAATGTTACTGTTTGAGCAACCTCGCAAATCTTTCCCAGATACATGATGGCAACCCTTGAAGCCATGTTCCTCATAAGACTGAGGTCATGTGTTATA
Source organism: Spirochaetota bacterium (assembly GCA_020342115.1). Lineage (GTDB taxonomy): Bacteria > Spirochaetota > B62-G9 > B62-G9 > DRHN01. Next base: position 2,137,236 of record CP070841.1, on the reverse strand, counting down.
AACATATAGGTGAGATAGAGCTCCTTCTGGAGCTGCATGAGAAGGTTTATGATTTTAGCCTGTACAGATACATCGAGAGCCGAGGTCGGTTCATCGAGGACCACAAAGGAAGGATTTGTGGCAAGGGCTCTAGCGATTGCTACGATCTGACGTTCTCCGCCTCCTATTGCCTGGGGGTATTTGTACATATAGTCACCAGGAAGCTCAACCATTTCAAGCAGCTTGGCAATACGTTCGGTAATATCACCATCACCCGTAAGACGATGGACCTTGAGGGGAAGTTCGAGTATCTGCTTGATGCTTCGCCTGGGATTGAGTGAAGAGCCGGGGTCCTGAAATACAATCTGTATCTCCTTCTTGAACCTCTTCGGGCGTCTCTTTGATTCCTGTGAGATGTCCACTCCCTTGAACTGAATAGTACCAGCCGTTGGGTTATAGATACCCATGACTGTGTATGCTATGGTACTCTTTCCAGAACCAGATTCCCCCACAAGACCGAGAGTTTCTTTTGGGTACACAACAAAATTTACTCCGTCAGCTGCTTTCACAACCCCTCGTTTGGTGAAGAAATACTTTTTAAGACTCTGAACCCTGAGTATCTCCTCTTCCATTATTGTTACTCCTTGTACAGATAACAGGCAACCTGATGATCCTTACCAGTAAGGAAGAATGGAGGCTGTTTCTTCTTACACACATCCATAACATGCTGACAGCGCGTATGAAACCTGCACCCTGTTGGCGGATTGAGATAATCCGGAATTCTGCCTTCAATACCAAGTGCAATTCCCTCACCTGTGAGTTTTGGAATAGCGTTCATCAATCCCTGGGTGTAGGGATGGAGCGGTGAATCGAAGAGATCGTCTGTACGGGCAGTCTCAACCATCCCTCCTGCGTACATCACATACACTCTCTGGGTCCACTCCCGCACAATACCGAGCGAATGTGTGATAAATATTGTAGACGTATCTTTCTCCTTTACAAGAGCGCCCAAAAGCCTCAATACCTGGTCCTGTATGGTTACATCCAGGGAAGTGGTTGGCTCATCTGCAATAAGAAGCTTTGACCGTGCTGCAAGTGCCATAGCGATACATATCCGCTGCCGCATACCGCCACTCAGCTGGATTGGATAATTTTCCAGAATCCTCTCCGGGTCAGGAAGAGCAACATCTTTTAACGCCTGTATCGCACGTGCTTTTTTCTCCTTCTTTGAAAGACCTTCACGGAGGTTCGAATATTTAATCGCCTCTATGAGCTGAGTACCGATCGTGAATACCGGATTCAGTGAAGCAGTCGGATCCTGGAAAATCATGGAGATTTCATGAGCGTGTATTTCCCTGATATCAGATTCTCGCATTCGTAGTATATCATTCCCCTTGAACAATGCCTCCCCGCCGATTATCCGTCCAGGTGGTATAGGAAGAATCTTCAGAATTGATTTCGCCGTAGTCGTCTTGCCGCATCCGGTCTCCCCTACAAGTCCAACCTTCTCCCCTTCATCCATTTTAAGGTTCACGCCGTTAAGTACTTTCAGGGTTCCGCCGTACACATCAAAATGCACCTTCAGGTCCTTGATTTCCAGGAGCTTCGTCCCCATCATACTTCCTCCACCTGAAGCATATCCCGGATCCCATCTCCAAGGATATTGAACCCAAACACCACCAGCATAATCGCAAAAGCAGGAAATACCGCAATCCACCACTGGTCAGGCATATATTTGCCGCCATCAGCCACCATAGTGCCCAGGTCAGGGGTTGGAGGCTGGGCTCCGAGCCCGACAAAACTCAAAGCCGATCCCAGGAGGATAACCCATCCCATATCGAGGGTTATTTTCGTAAAAATTGGCCCGAAACAGTTGGGCAGCATCTCGCGAAAAATGATATGCAATTTACTCGCTCCTGTGACCTCCGCTGCCTGAACAAAGAACTCGTTCTTGATTGAAGACGCAATTCCATACACCATTCTTGTGTACCATGGCCACCACATAAGAGAAACAGCCATCATGGCATTGAATACACTGGGGGTCAGAATGGAGGTTACTGCAAGAGCCAGCACCAGCGGCGGCACTGCTACAAATATATCGGTAACCCGCATGATCAATGTTTCAACCCAGGTGTTCTTCATATATCCTGCAATAAGGCCTAGAGTAACTCCCACAGGAGCGGTCATCGAAATAACTACAAATCCCATGATAAGAGAGTACCTGAAGCCGAAAAATATTCTGCTCAATATATCCCTGCCAAACACATCGGTTCCACACAGGTGCTTCTTACTTGGAGGCTGGCTCGCTT
>CP070841.1:2112975-2134848 GCA_020342115.1 Spirochaetota bacterium | reverse complement strand
ATCACGGGAGCAAGGTATCTTTCGCTACCCGCTTTACCCTGAATTGTCCCTCTGTAATTACTACGCCTTCGATAGTGCCAGAAAATGTTCCTTCAATGACTCCACCCTCATCATCATATTTTGTGACAGAGACCGTATCAGCATTACCCGATACATCTATTCCATCTTCAGTATATTGTACTATTGTCTCAGTATTTGTATATGTACCTATCGTAGTGCCATCAAACATGATAGCGATACCGTTCTCCACCGCCTCATCTCCTGTTTCTTCATCTGGAGTGGCAAAAAAAACTGTATAATCCTCAGCACTGGTAACGGGATTGCCAAAAGGTTCACTCTCGTAATTCGTTAATCCCTTGTCAAAGTACTTTTGCACATCATCTGCTTTGAACATGATATAGTAGCCAAGCACGGTCTCGACAGGCACACCACACTCTGCACCTAATAAGAAGAGTGCAAGTACAGAAACGCACACAGCAGTAATCATTAGTTTCAAGGTTTTCATAATATTTGTCCTTTTAGTTAAAATATAAATATTATAACATATTAAATAGAGCTATCAATGATAATTTTTTAGTATATTTTAATTATAACTATTAACAGTTGTTTCAAGTTTAAGTGAGATAGGTTAAGGTGAATAGTAATATAATCCTTATTTCTTTACATATGCATAGTTATCCACAAGGTCTTGTATACAGGATTACCGGACTCCAATCTGACAGTCCGCGGGGCTCAAAGGTATGTACTTGTACTCAGGCTGATTTGCATAATTCTTAATCAGGTATGTTAAATACTCAACAAACTGAACTTTCATTAAACGATGAGATCAGGGATCGCGCCCTACGGTAATAAAATAATACAATGTATTCAAATGTAGGGATCTTGCATCGCAGATCGAAATAACATCGATATGCTCTGAACAGGCCGTTAGAATAATATATACTGTAACTGTAATTGATATTATCATAGAAGAAAATCATTCATATGCTCTGTGGAATGCGCTGTTCATTAAAGCTTCAGGAGATATTGACTATGAAAAAATTATGGATCGTTATGGTTATTTTATCTTTTCTGTTGATACTTCAAGTATCAGTTGCGGTATCTCAGACAGCACAAGACTTCGTTCCCCTGCTGATCAACCTTTCAGGCTGGGAGGGGTCCGAACCTGAGACTGTCGAGCTCGCCATACAGGACATGAAAGGTATCGTCGTGAGCAGGGATTACTCAAAGGGTGACCAGTCGCTCAAGGCCGGCATCATGGTCGGCCAGCAGACGACCGGTATGTGGAACTCCACATACCAAGAGGGATTCAAGATGGAGGCAGGCAGCAACCTCATGGAAGTGAAAAAGCAGGACGGATATATCATCATGCATACCTACAACGGTGATGAAAAAGAGGGCATGTACATCGTGCTGCTGCAGGAGGTTTCCCCTGATGGAAGTTCTGGTGCACTCTTCGTCTTCTCATATGAAGGCATGGACGATAGCGAGGGGCAGAAGCTTGCAGGGAAATTTGACTGGGGAGCGATGAAGAGTAAATTATAGTAGTGTTTCGGCCATACCCGATATCAATGTTTCTCTCGTGTGAGCATAATAGTATAGTCGTCTTGCTTCTTTGAAAACTTCTTCGGATAGTTGCGGTCAGACGATGTTCGGATCTCAAATTATGGTTACAGTATACTTAATTTGTAATCCAATTATGTAATGATTATTAAGTATACTGCAACTTTAATTATGAAGCTTCAGAGGAGGAGCTCAATCGCTCATGGCATGCAGCTTTCTCACCGCGCCTTCAACCTCGCTGGTGAACTCTTCATATCCCTGACCCTTATATCGTTGAGCTTCACCGAAAGATACCGTCACTCTTGATCTTCTTGGCCATTGCTTCCCCAGCGGAAGGACCTTCTCCATCCCGGATATACACACAGGTACAACAGGAGCATCGGTTTGCTCTGCAATCATGGCGATACCCTTTCTGAATTCCCGGATCTTGCCGTCAGGTGAAACCTCTCCCTCGGGGAATATAAGTATCCAGTGACCTTTATCGAGCAGCTCTCCTGTGTACTCGAGGCTGGGCCTGTACGCAGCGCCCTGGGGAAAGGGGTAAGTCTGAAAAAGAAAGGTAACAATATTATAGGCCAGGCCGTGAAAAAAACTGCGCAGTCTTCCAGAGCTTTTCTTCTCAATGGTGGAAAAATCCCTGAATTGCGCCCAAAATCTGTTAAGCCCCATTGCAGGTGTAACCCACTTCCGATATCTATAGGGCAGGGCAAGGAGGATGGCAAATGGATCGAAATGTGAGGTATGATTGCATGCGAGGATTCTTGCACCTTCTGTCTGCTCGAGATTCTGGATGCCGTGGTACTTAACTGGAGAATATATTCTCATGAACTGGAGCATACATCCGTCCACAATGATTCTCCTGAAAAACCGCACTATCAGCCACCTTGACCACCTGGGCATCTTGAGAGGTGTTGTGATTTCAGGTTTTTTTGCTAGCTCGGTGAGCTCCCTGATTGTAGTGCCGGGGCCAATAACCGTTTCATCGAGACTTACCCCGTACTCCTTCTCGAATCTCATCACAGCCTCAACACGGTCCAGTGAGTCCAGACCGAGATCCTCTACTAGCCGTGCATCCTGCTGAACACTACCTGCAACAAGTCCCTGAAGTATATTTCTTTCCTGAGTCACAGTGCTTTTTCTCTCTGTAACTCTCTCGACAACTTCAGCCTTACGAATCTTGAGTGTTGGGCTTCTTGGAAAATCTGTATCTTCCCATACAGAGTATCCTCGAATTCGCTGGTAGGGGAGAAGCTTTTTATTCGCCATTCTTATTACTTTGTCGGGATCAGCCCATTTATGAAGAAGCAATACAGCATGCACAGTTTCGCCGCCATCAGCAGGCCTTCCGAAAACAAAACCCTCTCTCACTCCATCCACACGGTTAAGGATATCATTCACATCCTCCGGGAATACATTGTGTCCGTCTGAAGTCAGGATCATCTCCTTCTTTCTACCTTTGATAAAAACCTGCCCCTTTGAGTCGATTGTTCCGATATCGCCGGTTCTGAGCCACCCGTCATCAAGCACCTTGCTGGTCTCTTCAGGGTCCTGGTAGTAGCCGGCCATTATATTCTTTCCTCTTACAATTATCTCTCCGTCCGATAGAACCCTTACTTCCTGGTTGGGAAATATTCGACCAACAGAGTTTCTATCATCCTTGAACGGATTAAAAAGGGTTACCATCGGAGCTGTTTCTGTGAGCCCATACCCCTGAAATACTGCAAAAACGAGACGGCGCCAGAACTCATGGGTATCAGCATCGAGCGGCGCACCGCCAACAATAAATGACCAGAAATGAAGGCCAAGGAATCTGTGGATATCTAAATAAAAAGGAACTCGTAGGGGGTAGGGCAGTTTAACCCATCGATCCCATCGCCTTTTAAAAGACGCAGTTCTGCCTTTAGATTCGAGGTTTGAAAAAAAGTGGTCTTTCAAGAGCCTCATGATTCTTGGAACTGTGATCAGGGTGAGTATCCTGTTTTTTTTGATAGCTCTTACAAGAGAAGCAGTCCCTGTGTCCTGAGTGAAGTATATGGTGCTGCCTATGAGAATTGGCAGGAATATTCCGGTGATCTGACCGAACATGTGGCTGAAAGGTACTGTACACAATAGCCTGAATGGGGTCAGTAGTTTGACAAGCTTAATATGCTGTTCAACTCCCTCCTCCAGGGGCTTGAGGTTAGAGAGGATGTTTCCGTGTGTAAGAATCACCCCCTTGGGTTTTCCGGTTGTTCCTGAGGTGAATACAATCTCTGCAGGTTCATCCTGGGTGAGCTTTTCCGGTGTTCCGGCTGGATGGCCTTTAAAATCTCCAACTGATGAAAGAAGGATTGATTTCCACTTTTTTTCGATTTGAGCAGACTCACCAAAGATTAGAGAAGGGTGCGTCTTTTCGAATATCTTTAAAATAAACTCTTTCGGTGAATTGGGGTCAGCAGGAACTGCTATTGCTCCTCTATGTAATACTGCAAAAAATGCACAGACCCATTCAGGACTGGATGGACCTAATAGTATAACCTTATTCCCTTTCTTGATATGTTTCTTCTCGAGAGCCCCACTCAGCCCCAGTATGGTATCTTTTACATCACCAAAGGTCCATTTACTGGATCTATATCCATGAGATCCTACCAGAAATGTACGTTTCCTCCACCGCTCCATTAGATCTATATACTCAAAAAGACCTGAATGCTCAGTCATAGCTTTCTCTACTCAAAGAGATTGAGTTAACTATATTATAATAGACTGTGAGATTATTTGTTATGTTTTCTAATGTAAAATATAGGAGTGAATTGTGGCTGCGGTACACTCAATTGTGTATTCATTACATAGTGTACTGCAACCTTAATTACATTTTAAATGGAAGCATAAATAATTGATTGTAATATTATTTTTCATAAGTATAATTTTGTTTAAGTTAAGCTTCAAGCATGGAGGGATTGATGAAGGTAGAGAATAAAAGAGTGCTGGCTGTTGGTGCACATCCTGATGATGTTGAGTTCATGTGTTCAGGAACACTCAAACTCATGAAAGATAAGGGTTGGGATGTTCACATTGGAGTTATAGCAAATGGTAATTGTGGGTCAATGGTTGACTCTCCTGAGGAAATTACCAGGATCAGGAGGCATGAGGCTATAAATGCTGCGAAACTTCTGGAGGCAGAATTCTATCCTCTTGGTGAGCTTGATTTTGGAATTTCCTTTGATGATCAAATAAAGGCCAAAGTGACCGAGCTAATCCGAATGGTCGATCCGATAGTTGTGTTTACCCATCCGCATGAAGACTATATGTGTGACCACGAGGTCACAAGCATGTTGGTACAAATGGCCTGTTTCGGTGCACCGATACCAAATTATTTTACCAATGCAACTATGCCATCACCCAGAACCTATAAGATTCCCTATTTATATTATTGGTCACCTCTTGATGGAAAAGACATTTACGGTAACTTTGTACCGCAATCGATTCATGTTAACATATCCAATGTTATATCTTTTAAGGCGGACTTACTAGCCTGCCATAAGAGCCAGAGAGATTGGTTACTCGAACAGCACGGTATTGATGCATACATTGAAATGATGAAATCTACTGCAAGGTTATATGGCGAGAATTGTGGTTTTGAGTATGCTGAAGGATACAGACAGCATCTGGGGAATGCCTACCCCAAGGAGAACATCCTGAAGGAAGTTCTCGGTAAAATTGTGAAAGAAAATAAAAAACATAGTAAGGAGGTTTAGCATGAAAACCTATAAGGTCGGTGTAGTTGGACTTGGTTGGGCTGCAGGTGCGCACCTCAGAACATTTGTAGCACTGCCAAATTATGAACCGGTTGCCGTTATGTCACGAAGAGAACTCGATCCCAAAGAACTTGAGCAGGAATACGGAGTCAAATTGAAAGTATATAATGATTATGACAAATTTCTTGAGGATCCAGATGTAGAGATTGTGAGTATCTGCACACCGCATCCGTATCATCCTGAACAGACGATCAAGGCAGCCAATGCAGGAAAACACATTGCTGTTGAAAAGCCTATTGCCCTCAATTTTGAGGATGCAAAACGCATGCTGGAGGCTGTAGAGAAGAACAAGGTCCTGACCTCCGTAGGTTTCTGGGTAAGGCTTGTTTCGATTACAAAGGCGATGAAATCGATTATTGATAAAGGACTCATCGGTGATATCTACTATGCTGAGTGCGATTACTATCACGGTATCGGTCCATGGTATGCCCAGTTTGCGTGGAATATAAAGAAGGATATGGGAGGCAGCTCTCTGCTTACTGCAGGCTGTCATTCTCTCGACATTATGCTCTACCTTGTTGATGAGAAGGTCGAGGAGGTGTTCTCATACTCGACGAGAAACCCGCATGAAGTATACGATCCGTACGAATATGACACAACATCTGTGAACCTTTTAAAGTTTAAAAAGAAGGGGTTGCTCGGTAAGGTTGCTTCGGTCACGGACTGTATGCAGCCTTATATCTTCAATATGAATATTCTTGGTTCTCACGGTTCACTAAATAACGAAAAAGTCTACAGTAAAAAAATCGAAGGATTGATGGACTGGAGCACTCTTGACGTAATAAGAGTCGATTCAGGAGATGTTGCCCATCATGCCTATAATGACCAGTATATCCACTTTGCTGAGTGTCTCGATAAAGGGAAGGAAACAGTAAACAACCTGAAGGCAGCATTTGAAACTCACAGAGTGATATTTGCGGCGGACAAATCGGCAAAAACCGGGAAACCGGTAAGTCTGAGTGAATTTAAGTAAAACAAAAGGGACTGGGGACTAGAAGTTGGGGATAAATACCAAGCCTCAAGCCTCTAAACCCTAGCTTCTGCTTTTGTCAGTCTCAAAACTCTTGTCATAAGCCTCTAAGCTCTTATCATTTTCCTGTTGACAAAAAATATATATTGTTCTATCCTAACGTGAAGGTAAAGCTATCTTACCAATTTAAAAATGTGGCTTTCCTTAATAAAAGGACGAAAGGAGTTACGAATATGAAGAAAATTATGTTACTGCTATTTGTTATTTCCCTCATAGTTCCTGTTGCACTGTATGCAGGACCTGAGAAGCCTCCAGAGGAGGAAGAACCGGCTCCGATGGTTGAGGAGAAGGTTGACAAAAATGTGCCGGATCCATGGATCCTTGAGGTGAGGGAAGGTCTGGATCCTTACAGGCGTCCTTTTGATTTTATTGGACCTCAGGGCCAGACACCGACATGGGATACCGAGCTCATGCTGACCGTTGCAGAGGTAGAGAAGATAAGGCAGGGTAACTATACCGCTGTACTTGCATGGCATGGATATCAGGGAGAGTACACCGATGCGCTCGGGGGAGGAATTAAGGATGGCCTCGAACATCTTGGCATCAAACTCGTTGCCGAGACAAGTGCAGAGTTCGATCCTGCAAAACAGAAGACAGATGTTGAAAGCATGATGGCTTTGAATCCTGATATCATGATCAGTCTTCCCACTGACAGTGTGACCTCGGTTTCAACATTCAGACCTGTTGTAGACGCCGGAATCAAGTTTGTGATCATATCGAATCAGCCTGATGGTTATGTACATGGAAAAGATTTTGTGAGCATTGTAACCTCTATGCCTCAGCATCAGGGAGAGTTTATGGCTGAAGCAATAGGGGAGGCCACGAAAACCAACAAGGTGGGGTTCATCTTCTTTGATGCTGATTTCTGGATCGTAAACTATATCGATGGCATTGTAGAGGATTGGCTTTCGGAAAAATATCCCGAGGTAGAGGTCATAAAACAGGGTTTTGCCAATCCTGCAACCGATATCGAGGCTGCTGCAGGAGCATTGATTCAGAGATATCCTGCGATCGATACTTTCTATGTATCATTTGGCGCACTTCCTGCTGCACTGGCGTGTGAATCTGCAAATAGAGATGATATAAAGGTTATTTCACAGGGACTTGATAAGCCGTATATGGTGAATATGCTCTCAGGCGGTAATATCCATGCTATTATCACTGACTCCACTTACAATATTGGAGTAAATGTAGGTATAGCTGCTGGATATGGAGTTCTGAATAAACCGGCACCGGAATACGTTATTTCACCAAGTGCAACAATCACAAGGGACAACCTGAGAGAGATGTGGAAGCTTGCTTTTAGAGTAGTGCCTTTTCCAAAAGAGCTCGAAGACCTCATGGATTGATATTTTTAAATCCATTATAGCATTAGGTCTTCAAAGAATTGATAAATTGAACCAAGTTAGCATGCACTATCTGTAAAAGACCGATTATAATATCCTGAGAGGAGAAATCCATTCAGGATATTATATAAAATACTTCTTCAGATAAGTTTTTACTTCTCAAGTAATTTCTAAAGGCTTATATATAGGAATCTTTGTATGTCTATTGTAATAGAGGGAAAAACTAATGAGTAATGACTACATTCTGGAAATGAAAAACATCCATAAAAGTTTTGGGGGATTGAGGGCTCTTGTGGATGTCACTCTGGAGCTCAAGAAAAGTGAAATTGTTGGTCTGGTTGGTGATAATGCAGCTGGAAAGTCGACACTTATGAAGATATTGACCGGCGCATATAATGCCGATAGCGGGACGATAATTGTCGAGGGCAAAGAGGTTTTTATCAAAAGCCCTCATATCTCGAGGGCACTTGGTATAGAGATGGTCTATCAGGACCTCGAGCTGTGTCAGAACCTAGACGTCCCGGCTAACCTGTTTCTTGGAAGAGAGGTTATTTCAAGTACAGGCTTTCGATTTCTAAAAAAGCGCGTTATGGAAAACCAGGCTCTTGATATACTCCATCGACTGAAGATAGATATACATAATCCTCGGGTTCAGGTTAACAAGCTCTCAGGAGGGCAGCAGCAGGCAGTTGCAATAGGAAGGGCTGTAAGTTTCGATCCTAAGATAGTAATAATGGATGAGCCGACAGCGAACCTTGCACTGGTGGAAATAGACAAGGTCTTGGAAACGACTCTGACGCTTAAAAATCACGGTATCTCAATAATATTCATAAGCCATAGGCTGCAGGATGTATTTACTGTTGCTGACAAGATATTTGTGTTAAACCATGGGCGTAAAGCCGCACTCCTCGAAAAGGAAAAGACAAACAGAGACGAGGTTGTGAAATATATGTTCATGGAACCCAAACACATCTAAATGGTGGTTATATGATGTTTAAGAAGTATCCTTCATATTTAGATGTGTAGGGTAATATTTTTAGGATGGGATGATTTCCATCTAAATGTATATAACGTGTAGGAGATTTGAATGAGCAATCTTACTGTAAACGGTCGCTCTGAAGCAAAGAAATTTGATATCAAGCAGTGGGCAATTTACTTTATAATGCTCGGGATATTCATAGTATTTGCAATTTTTTTAAGAGAGAGGGGATTCTTATCACTTGTAAATCTGATGAATATCTTCAGACAAACCGCAATTATATCTATCATGGCTGTAGGCTTTACCTTTATGCTGGCGAGTGGTGAATTTGATCTTTCTATCGGTTCCACAGTCGCTCTTTCTGCCCTTGTAGGTGCTCTGATGCTCCAGAGAGCCGGTATAGCGCTCGCAATTTTTGCGGCTGTTGCTGTTGGTGCGACCGTTGGTTTTGCCAATGGCTTTTTTGTAGTCAAGGCAAAGATGCCGTCTATTCTTGCTACTATTGCCATGATGGGAATCATACACGGGTTTGCACGCTGGATAACCCACCTCCAGGCAGTACCGGTGATAAATGATAGATTTACCTATACATTTGGTGGCGGCAATGTAGGCCCGATCCCGACCCTCTTCATATGGACACTTGTAGTCATGGTGATTGGACATATAGCTATGGTGAATACCCTCTTTGGGAGAAAGGTCCTGGCAATTGGTGGAAATCAGGCAGCAGCCCGACTATCGGGTATTAATGTTTCAAGGGTAAAGTGGCTTCTTTTCATGATTATGGGAATGATCTCTTCCCTCTCAGGGCTCCTCTACTCTGGGAGACTTCATGCAGCACGATACACATATGGTGAGCAGGATCTGTTTACCATTGTTGCAGCTGTTGTAATCGGTGGAAACAGCATCTATGGTGGTACTGGAACCATCATTGGTGCAGTTGTCGGATCGATCATCATAGGAATGGTCAATAATGGCCTCATACTTTTCGGATTCAGTGTTGACCAGCAGGTCATATTCAGGGGTGTTATCATCCTCATTGCAGTTGCATTGAGCCCCAAGGGGCCAAAAGAGTAGTAAAAGCACTTGATAAGGACAGATTTCATGAAAATAATCGATATTACTGGGCCGATTTACGAGGGTATGTGGGATTTTGGTTTTGAAAACGGACAGTTCAAATTAAGGGAGCTCAATTACGAGTACAACGATGAACCTTACTATCACGAAGGGCTCGATGGGATGGTTGGCAGTACCGGTACATTTTTGGAGACAGGGGCAACCTATCTGGGATATGAGAAGTCAATCTCTGTAGACAAAATTCCAGTTGAAAAACTGGTTAATGCAGATGCTTATGTTCTTCAAACTCCCTTTGATAACCTGAAGGAGAGAGATGATAGGAAGTATATCTCTCTTGAAGATATAAAGGGTGCTGAGAAGGATACTATTCCTAAAAAAGCCGCAATTATTGTAAGTACCGGATACGGGCAAAATTGGAAAAAAAAGGATTACATGGCCAAATCACCTTTTTTTAAGAAGGATGCATTTGATTATCTGCTTGATAAGGAGCCCTTTCTCATTGCGAGTGATTTCGCGGTATGGGACAACAGTGTGCAACCGGAAGGGTTCTTGAAGAGGCTTTACCACTCAGGAGTATTTGTACTTGTGAGCTGCATAAACCTGGAGAAGATATCAAAATATAAAGTTACTCTAACAGCCCTGCCTATTAAGGTACTCAACGTATGTATGTGTCCGACTCGTGCAGTAGTGATTGAGCAATAAACAGTAATAAAGTATAAATACAAAACTATTCCAAGCTATTCATAGAATAAAAAAAGTTCATATGATATGGAATTAAGAAACTTATTCAGTCCTATAAGTATAGGTAACCTCGAGATAAAGAACAGGATAGTTCTCTCTCCTATGGGCATCGGTTCTTACAATCCAGATGAAACTATTACTGATGAGTATATCTCCTTCATTGAGGCACGTTCCAGAGAAACAGGTTTGTTAATAACAACTGCTGCGCGTGTTACTAACAAATACGGAAAGAGAGGATTACTGGGATGCTACGATGATACCCACATCCCGAGCCTTAAAAAGCTAGTGAGTGCTGCACATAGAAACGGTGCAAAGATATTTTTACAGATTGTGGCACTTGGCGGAGGGGATATACAAGATCCATATGTTCCATCCTTAGCTGTGCCTTTTTACAGTGAAGAATGGATAGGTGACGTCAGGCCAAAGGAGCTTGAGACAGAGCAGATCAAAGAGCTCGTTCAGGATCATATCCATGCCATTGCTTTGGCCCGGGAAGCTGGATTTGATGGAGTGGAGCTTGACGGAGCAGAGAATTTTCTTATCGCAGACTTTCTCTGTCCCTATACAAACAGGCGAACCGATGAGTATGGGGGAAGTTTTGAGAACCGTGTGAGATTTCCTGCGGAGATCATCCGGGGAGCGGGAAAACTAGGTGGTACGAGCTTTCCTGTTGGATTCAAGTATAACGCGTATCATGATCTTCCCAACGGAATCGATCTCGAGCTTGGTGTCAAGATAGCAAAAAGAATGGTCGAAGCCGGGGCTGCGTATATTCACGAATGGTCGTTCGCAAGGCTGGATAAACCGATGTCGCTTTTTTCTTATCCGCCCATGCCCAATCTCTATCAGCCGCGCAATACAACCGTACCAATAGCAGAGCATCTAAAAAACAGTATAAAGGATGTTCCGATCATTGCTGTTGGCGGAATTACAAGACCGGAAGAGGCTGACCGGATAATCAGTGAAGGGAAAGCCGATCTCATCGCTCTTGGAAGGGCATTTATCGCAGATCAGCTCTGGGCTTATAAAGCAAAAAGAGGCCAGAGGATTAGGCCATGTTTACGCTGTCATGTGTGCCACCATGAAATTGAAGTGCGCAATAAAACAGTGACATGCTCTATAAATCCTGATGTATTCAGTAATGGTGAGCTGAAGAGGGCAGAGTCTCCTAAAAGGGTAATGGTTGTTGGTGGCGGCCCAGGAGGTATTACCGCTGCTGTTACTGCGTCTAAAAGAGGGCACAGAGTGATCCTTTATGAGAGAAAGCAGGTAGTTGGCGGTATGGTGATCCCTGGAAGTGCTCCTGATTTCAAATACGAGTACGGAAGATACCTCGAGTATCTCGGAGGAGAACTCCATGACAGCGACGTTGAAGTAATAACTGATTGTGAAGTTACAGCGGAGTTTATAAAAAAGAATGCCCCCGATGTTCTCATAGTGGCTACAGGTGCAGTGCCTGTTCTTACAGAGATTCCAGGAATAAAGAATAAGAACGTCGTTACTGCGGCAGATGCCTTGATCAATGCTGACAAATACCACAAAAAGAAGGTTGTAGTTATTGGGGGCGGTGATGTCGGATGCGAAACAGTGCTCCTGCTGGCAATGAAAGGGAATCAAGTCACTATTGTTGAAATCCTCAATGAGCTGATGAAGGATGAAGATATCAAGTATAATACAGTAGTTCTCGAAGGAATGATTAAAGAGAGCGGTGTGCGGGTTTTGTTAAATACGGAGCTCGTAGAGGTCTTGCCTGGCCGTGTAAAGATAAAGGAGCTAGAGAGAAACGAAACAAGCGAACTACCTGCTGATGTTGTTGTCTTGTCTGCAGGATTCAGAGCGGAAGAAGGTTATGTAAAAAATCTTCTAGATGCGTGCGGGCAGTCATACGCTCTGGGTGATTGTGTGCAGCCTGGCAGGCTCAGACAGGCAATCGAAGAGGGATACAGAATAGGGAACCTGATTTGAAAAGTCTTCCTATTATTGATTCTTGTATGTATAAATTTTTATAGAAGGAGTTTGTTATGAGCAAAGAGGAATATCGTCGTGTAAAGTGGGGTCTCATCGGTGCGGGCGATTTCGGACAGATCTACGCACAGATCATGAATGGGCTCCCCAATGTAGAGCTAGTTTCGGTATTTTCGAGAACCGAGAAGAATGCACAGCGGGCTGCGAAAGAGTTTGGGATTCCTAAGTACTATACAGATTTCAACGAGCTGATCAATTCCGATGGGGTGGAAGCAGTTGCTATAGTAACCGATGAGGAGCATCATCACGGGCCTGTCATGGCTGCGCTCAAGGCGGGAAAGCATGTTGTGGTTGAGAAACCGATCGCACCGACCTTGGAACAGGCTGATGAGATGATCGCGCAGAGCAAAAAGACAGATAAGGTATTCGCCGTTGCGCATATATTGCCTTTTCACAACCATTATGCAATGGCAAAAGCAGAGATTGACAAGGGAAGTGTTGGTGATATCGTGGCAATGTATGCACGCAGGAATGCTGCCTCGATGTGGGGTGAAAAATTACAGGATCACCACTCTGCGATCTACGATGAGATGATCCATGATATGGAGTGCATGCTGTGGTACACAGGCTGGAAGGTAAAGAGGGTGTATGCACAGGCGAAAAATGTGAGAGGAATGAAAAAGCCCGATGTGTGCTGGGCAATCTTCACCTTTGAAAACGGTTCTATTGCAACACTCGAGGCAAACTGGTACCTGCCTGCAAATACTCCCTATCTTATTGATGCGCAGATGGAGATACACGGAACCGAGGGGATGATCTACATAGACCTTTCTGATCAGGGTCTGAGAGTAAACGACAAAAACGGCTGGAGATTCCCCGATGCACTCTGGTGGCCTGAAAAGCTTGGAAGAGTTGAGGGTGCACTTGGAGATGAGATAAGGTACTTTGCCGATGGGATTATGCTCGGCAAGATGCCTGAAGGGCTTGGTGATCCCCAGCGGGCACGAGATGCGCTCGAGATTGTCCTTGCGGCCGAGCGGTCAGCAGAAACAGGAAAGGTTGTGGAAATCTAATTGTTCTAAAGGAGGGATTGAGATGAAAGTTATCGATGTATCAGGGCCGATATTTACCGGTATGTGGAGCTATGCCGACTACTACCCTGATTTCAAGCTTTCTGCAGTTGAGTTCGAGTTTGGAGGTGAAAAATATTCTGTAGACGTGTTTGAAGGAATGCATGCCCAGACAGGAACTTATATGGAAACACCCGTTATATTTGGTGAGGGTGATAAAAAAGGTGGATTGAATGATGTTGTTCCCATAGAGAAACTTTTTCATATAGATGCATACATATTACAAATCGACCATGACTCCCTCGGTATAAAGGACGGGAAACCGTTTATATCACTCGATGATGTGAAAGGAGCAGAAAAGGAGGAAATTCCTGAGGGAGCTGCGATCCTCGTTGGAACAGGGTATGGGAAAAACTGGGAAAAAGAGGATTATGTCCAGAAATCCTGCTTCTTCAAGAAAGATGCTCTCTATCATCTTATCGATAAGAAGCCGTTTCTCATTGGTGGGGATGCGCCTGTGTGGGAGAACGAGGTCAATCCTGAAGGGGCATTCGAGCGCTTTTATAAAGAAGGGATACTCCTGCTCGCTCCATTGATAAATCTTGAAAAGATCAGCAGGTTCAAGGTAAAGCTCACCGTTCTCCCTTTGAAAATACTGGGGGCGGGAGTCTGTCCTGTAAGAGCAGTAGTAGTGGAAGAGTAGGGTGTGTCACCATAGCATAGCTTTGAATAGACATGAAAGTAATTGATATATCAGGGCCGATTTACGAAGGGATGTGGAACTTCCCTGATCCTATGGGGAGTCTACTCGGACCTTTCAGGTCTTCCAGAATATCCTTTGAGCATAGTGGTGAAAGCTACTCTATCGATACTTTCGATACCATGAAGGCCCAGACAGGCACATATCTCGAATCCCCTGGCAGATACTTTAAGAATAACCAGTATACAGTCAATGATATCCCCCTCGAAAAGCTTTATATGGTTGATACATATGTCTACAACATTCCATATGAAGATATGGGGATAAAAGATGGGAAGAAGTTTATTTCTCTCGAAGACCTTGAAGATGCAGAGAGTAAAGAAACACCTCCCGGTTCGGCAATACTTGTAGGAACAGGGTACGGTAAATACTGGGACAGAAGCGATTTTTTTGAACGGTCGTGGTTTTTTAAGAAAGAAGCGATGGAGTATCTGATCGATAAGAAGCCCCTCCTTCTGGGGACGGACTCAGCCGAGTGGGAAAACCCCAGGAATCCTGAGGGGATCTTTCAAAACTTCTTTCCTGCCAATATCCTTGTACTTGCTCCATGTATCAATCTGGAAAAAATACGGAGCTTTCGAGTGAAGCTTGCAGTTCTTCCTCTTAAAGTCCGCGGTGCCTTCATCTGCCCTGTGAGAGCTGTTGTTATTGAGTAGAAGCTGGGGACGGGGTATGAATTCATGACTTTATCGATTTAGTATTCCTTATGTCTAAACCGGTTTTGTTTTTCAATTGATACCTGCTTTACTGCATAGGCTTATATGTTGACACTACAACTTCTAATCCTTGATTGCTGACATGTAAAGTCATAAAGTCATTCCCCGTCCCCATTGACAGTATATGCTCATAACAAAAAATTATGGTTGCACCATCAGCTCTGGGTAATCTTTTTTCAAGTGTTCCACTTTAGGCACATCCCAATAAACTATATACGGGTGATCTGGATTGCGTTCCATGAAATCCTGGTGATAAGCCTCTGCAGGGTAGAACTTCTCCAGGGGAACTAACTCTGTCACGATCTGTTTTTTATATACTTTGGCTTGATCAAGTGTACGGATATATTCCTCGGCGATCTTTTTCTGGTGCTCATCGGCATAGAAGATCACTGAACGGTAATGGGTTCCTACGTCCGGACCCTGGTAGTTAAGCTGTGTAGGATCGTGGGCTATGGAAAAATACACTTTTAAAAGCTTTCCATAGCTGATAGTTGACGGATCGAATGTCACCTCGATTGATTCGGCGTGACCGGTATTTCCCTTGGTAACCACCTTGTAGTGTGCTGTCTTCGCTTCTCCACCGGAATAGCCGGAAATGACATCTGTAACTCCTTTCAACTGCTCGAAGACCGCTTCCATACCCCAGAAGCATCCACCTGCAAGCACAGCCGTCTGAGTATTGCCGGCTTCTCCAAGTGCTTCGGCTGGCGGATCAGGAAATTTATTATCCCTGGTGTAGGCTGTATTCCACAATAGCATCACTACAGCAAACACCAGCACCAAAGCAGGCACTCCTGCCCAAATCTTAATCATGTTTTTCTTTTTCATGCTTGTCTCCTCATTATTTTTTAGTGAACAGGCTAATGTACTCCCCGTAACCTTCCTCCTCCATATCACTCACAGGGATGAATCTTAAGGCTGCAGAGTTTATGCAATAGCGAAGTCCGGTGGGGGCTGGCCCGTCATCGAAAACGTGACCCAGATGAGAGTCTGCATAGTAGCTTCGTACTTCCGTACGGACCATTCCATAGCTTGTATCTTTGTGCGTTACTATATTGCCAGGAACGAGTGGTTTTGTGAAGCTCGGCCATCCAGTGCGTGAATCGTACTTATCCACTGAGCTGAATAGTGGTTCGCCGGATACTATGTCCACGTAGATACCATCCTCCTTGTTGTCCCAGTACTCATTTCGGAATGCCCTCTCTGTTCCGTCCTGCTGGGTTACATTGTACTGAAGTGGTGTAAGGAGCTTCTTCAGCTTAGCCTGGGAAGGCTTGTTATAAGTTCCACCCATTGCGGATGGTGGTGGTACTGGTGCTTTGGAATCCACTGCTAATGCATATGAGGCAGTAATTGCAACCGCCACAACGACAGTAATGATTGTTAATCTTCTCATAAGAGTTTCCTCCTCTGTATTTTCCGCTCACTCGTGAGCAGATCCTTACTTCAACGAGCATAGCGGGTATGTTTTTAACCGAAGGTGAAGGCAAAGAGTCTAAGTTTTCCCTTCACATTCAAATTCAGTACATGCTTGCCTGGCTTTTCAAGGCCAACGAGCTGGTAGAGTCTGCTCCCATTAGGGGAGAGCACTCCATCTTTAACATCCGCCGTATCATCAGACACCTGACCGTCTACCCTAACCTCGATACGACCTCCAGGCTCTTCCGGTTCGACTACCAGAAATACATTACTGGCATGAAATCCAAGCTCAAGCACACCATCTGACAGGGGGGTGACGTATTGCCGGCTTATTATCCACTTACCTGATAGAGCCCACTCCCCGTTGGAGGGTTTATTTACGCGAAGGTAATCGACTGGCTGATTTAAAACCGCTTCTTCCTCTGACATAAACCCCTCCATACGTCTCAATCCAAGGTAAATCTCCGGTGTCCGTGAAGTGAACCTGGGATCAGTTTGTGAGATAGGTTTCCCCAGGTTCGCCCCGGTTTCCTGGAGAAGAGCTCGAATCACCTGTTCGGCAACATCATACTCTCCCTCACCGAATTGGAAATAGCGTACACGGCCATCAGCATCAATGAAGTAGTGAGCCGGCCAGTAGCGGTTATTATAAGCGTACCACTGTTCATAAAGGTTGTCCTGAACTACCGGCCAATTTATACCAAGCTCTTTGATAGCTTTCTGTACATTAGCCGGTTTCTTCTCGAACTCGAACTCGGGTGTGTGCACGCCAATAATGACAAATCCTTGATCCCGATAGGTATCATACCAATCTTTCAGGTATGGAATAGTTCGTACGCAGTTGACACAGCTGTATGTCCAGAAGTCAAGGAGCACCACTTTGCCGCGTAGATCCTCCATGGTCAACGGTGGTGTAGTTGTCTTGGTTTGATCTATGCTTGCAATATCTTTACCGGGGACAATTCCCTGAGTGTTAAACCAGCTTCCACCGGTCACAATGGCAGGTGCCTGACCGTAATCTCTCAGTATGCCGTCCCTAGGTTGATCTTTATACAAGTAAGAACCTATTAAATCTCCGTTCGAACTGTCTGTGGGAACTCGTGCGTCGAGTGATTTTCTGACAGATGTCGTATTCTCAACTGCAGTCAGTCCTGTTCCATAACCCGGAAATGCGCGTAAAATTGCATTTTGGAATTGTCGTTCCCAGCCGAAACCTATTGCAACACCCATGACAATCATGACTGCGCCGAACCACATCTGTATCTTTGACATGTTTCGTGTCAGGCCGGGCACACGGTTGAGAAGTGTGCGGCCACCGAGCATAACAGCCAGCATGGGGAGTGACGTGCCGAGTGTATAGGTAAGAGTAATCAGTACAGCCCCGCTGTCAACATGCTGTGTCAGGGCAAGACCGATTACGGATGCCATGATTGGGCCTACACAGGGGGTCCACACAACTCCCAAACTGAATCCCACAGGAACACCAGACCAGAAGCCTGCCCTTTGTTCTCTATCTTTACTCGCAGTTTTGCTGCGACCGATCGAAAAAAGGTTAGCAAGTCTTGAGGTTAACCGCTCATAGCCGACATGCAGCTTGGGCACCAGCATAACGAGCCCTAGCAATACAAGAAGGGTCACTGCTACATACCTCAGGGTGTCTGCTGGGAGCCCCAGTGCTTGGACAATCGCTGTGAGTGCGAGTGTGAATGTTGTAAAGGTTACCACGAAACCGGCCAGCACACCGAAAGGCCGTGCCCGGCCGTACCCCACACTTCCTGAGAGCACGATCGGAAGCACAGGCAGGATGCAGGGAGACAGTATTGTGATGACCCCGGATATGAATGCGAATGTAAGTAAGATTGCCATAGCACAAACCTCCTTATCGTTTAGTGACTTTTCCACTGTTGCTATTTGGCAACCATGGCAGCAAGCTTTCTAACATAAAATATAAGAATCAAATATCACGAAATTATCACATAAGGGTAAAATGATTATTCATGAAAAACTGTGAATGTTTGGGTCTTATAAGACTCAAAGATGATTGCTTCACCTGCAGGAGTCTTTTGAACCATTTATAATGAGGTTACGGATACTGCAGAATATGGATAAACTTTAAATTCGATATATACCATTACAGCTCCTGATTAATCCTTCCATTTTTTTCTACAAGGAATTACAGTATAATATAGATATGGCACAGAAGAGAGGTCTTGTAATTGAGGATGATGATCGTATTTATGACCTGATATCCATGCATTTAATGGACCTTGGGTTTGAAACCGAGCATGCAAAAGAGGGGCCCATAGGTCTTCAGAAGGCACTGGAGAAAGAGTATGATCTCATCGTTCTGGATCTGATGCTGCCGAAGCTCGATGGCTTTGAAATCTGTAAAAGAATTCGCGAAAAGAACAAACAGGTACCTCTACTCATGCTCACAGCCAGAACAGAGGAGCTCGATAAGGTGCTTGGACTTGAGCTCGGCGCTGATGATTATGTCACAAAACCCTTTGGCATACGTGAATTCATAGCCAGAGTCAAGGCACTCATGCGACGTGTTGAGATTGATCGCGGAGATAATGCGGAAGAGGGCAGGGCGGAAATTCTGCAGTACGGTTCACTCGTCATAAATTTCACGAATAGAACCGTGCAGGTAGATGGGAGACAGATTGCATTGACCAATAAGGAGTTCGATTTATTAGAATTTCTTGCCCGAAATCCAGGAAGGGCTTTTAACCGTCAACAGTTACTCGATACAGTGTGGGGGTATCAGTTCGATGGATATAATCATACTGTAAACTCCCATATCAATCGTTTGAGAAGTAAGATTGAAAACGATCCTTCCAATCCCAAATACGTGCAGACCCTTTGGGGTTACGGATACCGGTTTATGGATCAAGGGGAAGAAAAATGATGAAGTTCTTTCAACGATTTTCCGTTAAGCTGTCTCTTCTCTTTCTCGCATTACTTCTGACCATGGGCATCGTACAGGTGATAATTTCTATACGTATTACAGAGAGACGGCAGATCGAGACAGACCAGCTGGTGAACCGGTATTTAGCTCAGGACATGGTTCATGAAATAGAGCCTTATGTGCAGGATGATATTGATCTCAATGAAATCGGGTCGGTCATTCACTATATGATGGTCATGAACCCAAAAATAGAGATATACCTGCTCGATGCGAAAGGCAAGATCCTCGCATTTTTTGCCGAGCCGGGAATTGAGATACAGCAGGACTATGTGGATATCGATCCTATTCAAACTTTTTTAAAAGAGAGCAGCCCCATACCGCTTTATGGAACGGATCCGAGAAATCCGATGCAGGACAAACATTTTTCTGTAGCACCGATTAGCATAGGTGAGGAAGATGAGGGTTATCTCTACATCGTACTAAGGAGCAGCCTTTATGATCGTGCCGAGAGTATGCTGCGTGAGAACTATCTGTTTTCCACATTCAATATGAGCATTATCTTGTCCCTTCTCTTTGTAGGTATTATAGGTCTTATCCTGTTTATGTTTCTGACGAAACGGCTCCAGGAAGTCTCAAAGGCGGTTCAGGATTTTAAGCAGGGCAGTTTCGATCGCCGTATAGAGACCGATGCTGTGGACGAAATCGGGTCGCTAGCAAAGGCTTTCAACCAGATGGCATACACTATCAACGCACATGTGGAGCAGTTAAAAAAAACCGATGAGCTCAGACGAGAACTGGTGGCAAATGTATCGCACGATCTTAAGAGTCCTCTTGCAACTATCCAGGGCTATATCGAAACATTGCTAATAAAGGGTGACCGTATAACAGATGCTGAGCGCAAGCGTTTTCTCGAGATCGTGCTGCAGAGTACCAAGTCACTTGACATGATGGTTGGAGAGCTTCTCGAACTTTCAAAACTTGAAACCAAGCAGGTGGAACCGGTTCTCGAGGTTTTCTCCATGACCGATCTGGCTCAGGATGTATTCATGAAATTCAAGCCCGGTGCTGAAAAACGCAATATACAGCTATCTGCCGAAATCCCTGAAAACCTCTGCTTCGTGAAAGCAGACATCGCACTAATCGAAAGGGTTATGACCAATCTTCTTGACAACGCCATTAAGAACACACCAGAACATGGTACCGTTCAAATCGAGCTGTACTGTTTTAATGATAAAACACGATTTTCAGTTTTAGATAGTGGGAAGGGCATTGCCTCTGAGGATATTCCCCACCTGTTTGAGCGGTTTTACATTGGCAGGAGCGGCGAACGGAAATCTGAGAGAGGAACGGGTTTGGGCCTGGCTATCTCTCAGAAGATTATGGAACTGCATGAAAGCAGCATCAATGTTGAAAACCGCCTGGATCAGGGAAGCAGTTTTTTCTTCGAACTGCCAAGTGTTATGATACAAAGCAAGTGGGAACGGGGTATGAATTCATGACTTTAATGATCCAGTATCACCTTCTCTTTAAGCTGATTATGCTTTCCAGAGATAAAGTGTTTTAATTTTTAGAGGGTCTTCAGACAATATACTATATGGTAGGTATACCTTTATCCGCCTAGATATATCTTCTTGGCATATTCTATCTGGCTCAGGTCGGTGGATTTCGCTTGAAAGGCAATCTTCCCATTTTCAAGCACAAATACTGTGTCAGCTATGCTGAGACCTAATCGAAGATTATGTTCAACTATGAGGATCGTGGTTCCAGTTTTAGCAATTTTGGTGACAGTATCGGCTACCTGACTTACCAATACTGGCGATAGCCCCTGCGCAGGCTCATCCATCAACAGTAGCTTCGGCTTGATCATTAATGCTCGCGCAAACGCCAGCATCTGCTGCTCACCGCCGCTCATCTTGTCACTCCTCTCCTTCTGCCTCTCCCTCAGTATGGGAAAAAGCTCATACATCGTCTCAATACTCTTGTCTATCTCCTTCTTGTCTTTACGTGAATAAGCTCCTATTAAAAGATTCTCCTTTACACTCATCTCTGTGAATAATCTCTTCCCTTCAGGCATGTGCGCAAGCCCTGCCCTCAACCGATCCACTGTCGGTAGCTTGTCTATCCTCCTGTCCTCAAACCATATGCTCCCCCCAACCGGAGATATCAACCCCGATATCGTCTTGAGCATCGTGCTCTTACCAGACCCATTCGCTCCCAGTAATAGCGATATCTTACCTTCCTCAACCTCTAATGATACCCCCTTCAATACCTCAAGCTTCCCATAGTTCACATATAAATCTCTTATGCTAAGTATCATCAGTGCGGTGTTCTCCCAAATTATGTAGCTATGAATCTATATAATGAAATAACAATAATTTATAATCTATTGCTGTGTGTTGAGTTTCTGGTAAGAAAAGCGCTCAAACCTCCATTCCTCTACACTAACATGGATTTGTGAGAAATGGAGATCAGTGCATCTCACCTAAATAAGCTTCAACAACAGCT
>CP070841.1:2101385-2112875 GCA_020342115.1 Spirochaetota bacterium | reverse complement strand
TGAAGGGCTCCACTCCAGGAAATGGACGAGGATAGAAACCTCCATCCGGATTAAACCCGGTATCGCTGAAGTCGAACCTTATGGTTGCCCCCTGCACATCTATTACATAGTTACCGAGTATCTCATCATAGTTACTGTTGACTCCGCCTCCATAGGTGAATAATAGTTCGACTTTCAGGTTATATAAACTTGTACCTTCGAGCTCTTCGAGATAATACACATTTTTCAATTCCCAGTAGCTGTTGAATGCTTTCTTCTTCAAGTAGAGGTATGTATTTGTCGAGTCAAAATATTCGGGGAAATCGGTAGTGTTGAAATCGACCCGTCCTCCATCAGGGTCAACACCATCATGGTCGATGATCGAACTCTTTCCAAGAGAAGAGTCACCAACTGCAGAGCCTGTTTTCTCATAGTACACAATGAGCTCATCTTCCAGTGTAAGGGCATCCTGAAGTTGTATGGTACCGCTGGTATTGTCAAAATCAAAATCCTCACCTCTTAACAGTAGAGAAAACTTTTTACTGTCCACTTCAATATCATAGCCATCGTCTGAGGTACGGTAGAGTTTGAGGCTACTCTCATCGATATCAATATCAGGGATAAAAAAGTACCTTCCCTTGGCATAATCAACATCCAGAGCTTTCATATCCACGCTCTTTTTGAAACCCTTGAACTGTTTTCTCCCGTCAGCAGCCACATTGTAACGGAAAAGCCCCTCAAACGTAAGCTGCTCCCATCCCGCCTTTGCCCTGAGGGCAAAGGAGTCCTGGTTTCCTTCATCGATTGGTATGTATCGAGAGTCTTCGATAGAAAGGTACTTGTTACCGAGTGTTGCTTCCTTGATGAACTCGTCCTTCTTGCCCTTATACATAACAGAATAGATGTTCTTTTCCTCTCCTATCCCTTTCTCAGACCGCTTCGAATCGTAATTGAATTCAACGAATAATCGTTCACCTATCCGGCCTTCGAGGAGTATTTTCTCAATAAGATCATACTTCAGACCATCTGTTATTCCTTCTGATCCGGCACCAACAATAAGGCCGGGTTGTAATGAAAAATCTCCCCCATAACGAAGATCGAGGTCAATTTCAGCTTCAAATTTAAACTCTGAGTCAATACCCACTTCTTCGAAGATATCCTCCAGACTTTTATCCTCCTCGACATCTTCCATATCCTCAGATGAGAGTAGAGAAAAAAATTGTTTGGGCAGGCTGTATTGATCTTTTGATACTGAATGTAAAACCTCTGGTGTTATACCATCGGTGAACTGATAGTATTTCCCATAAATGAGGGCATAGTAGTCCCTCAACAAGAAATACGTACCTGCTGTGAGTGGAGTTACTGCAAATAGAAAAAGCAGGAAAGTGAAGAATATGAGTCTACAGAGTCTTTTGTACACTTAACTGTTCATAGATATCGTGTGCAAGTCCAAATTGGTCGGTTTTTGCCATTATTTTTGCATATTCACTATATAACATATCACGAAATATATCTTTCGCAAGGCTCTTTCCAAAAAAATTTGTTTCAAGGATGGTCTTCCTCATGCTCTTGAGCATATTGTCAATGAAAAGAGTTTCCATCTCATAACATGCATCGAGAAGCTTCTTGTCCTTCTTATCCCCTTCCTCAATCTTTGCTTTGATAATCTGGTCAAACTGTGTTTTCTGCTCAGATGCTTTCTGCACGGGAATATTACTGCGAACACTATCGAGTAGAATGTCACCACGTGAAAGAATATCTATCATTCAGCTTACCTCTTTAAAGCATTCGCTGTTGCGAGCATGGAATCTGTAGTAATAATCGCTTTTGAGTTGAGCTCATATGCTCTCTGGGCAACTATCATATTCACCATCTCCTCTACAACTTGAACATTCGACATTTCCAGGAATCCCTGATGGACCTTACCCATACCCGAAAATCCAGGTCTTCCTGCGATAGGTGGACCCGATGCCTGTGAATTCTTCACAAGATTCTGACCGATGCTCTTCAACCCTGCAGGATTCACAAACCTATATATCTGGATCTGCCCTACCTCAATCGGTGTATCATCTCCCGCGATCTTTACCGTAACCAAGCCGTCCTGGCTGATCGATATATCTGAATAAACAAATCCTTCTGGCATGATTATTTCAGGACTCAGTTTATACCCATTTGAGTTCACGATCTGTCCATTTGAATCAATCTTAAAAGATCCATCCCTTGTGTATCCAAAGGTTCCATCGTAGAGCTGCACACGATAAAATCCTTCACCCTCTATTGCCAGATCGAGTTTATTTCCCGTATTCTGCAGGCTTCCCTGATGGTACATCTTCTGCGTGGCTGCAGGCCTGACTCCATGCCCTACCTGTATACCTGTGGGAACAAGTGTATCACGTGTTGCAGGAGTGCCCGCTGATCGGATAGTCTGATAAAGAAGATCCTCAAAATCCGGACGAACCTTCTTGTATCCTGTAGTATTGACATTCGAAAGATTATGAGAAATTGTGTCAATATTGAACTGCTGACCTATCATTCCGCTAGCAGCTGTCCAGAGCGATCTCATCATTTTTTATGCCTCCGAATCAGGTATTTTGTTCTTTAATAAATTGGTGACTTGGCACCAAAAACTAATTAGACTTTTCCTACTTCGTTGATTACCTTTCCAAGTGCCGCATCATGGGCCTGTATCATCCTCTGGTTCGCTTCATAGGTCCTGTGAACCTCGATGAGATTTACCATCTCAACCACAGGATTTACATTTGAAGTCTCAATAAAACCCTGGTGTACCTTTGGTCGAGACTCTTCAATTATATAAGCCTTTCCAGAGTGCTCTGTCTCGATGTAGAGACTCTCACCAACCTTTTTCACATATCTAACTTTCGGGAAATGTACGATTTTCAATCTATCGACAAGAACGGTATCGTTCCACTCATTTTCCTCCATACTCACAAGCCTGAGGGGATCAAGAGCATACTCACGATTCTCAAAAATGTTCCCATCCTCATCAACCATGAAATTATTTTTCTTGATCCTGATGAGGCCGTTTTCTCCGAGGATACGAAAGCCATCCTTGGTGACAAGATACCCATCCCTGTCTATCAGAAAGCTCCCATTCCTCGTGTACTTCTCTCCATCTTCAGTCTGCACAGAAAAAAATCCCTCTCCCTCGAGAGCAAGATCGAAATCATTCTCTGTCTGTCTGAAGCTGCCCTGGGTAAAAAAAGTGTACACTTCATTTACCTCAACTCCAGTACCCATCTTTCCTATAACAGGCATAAGGTCATAGGACCCTATGGGAAGCTCCCTGACTCCATCATCATTTATCCTTCGCATAAGCATCTCGGGAAAGGATTTCATGATCGCTGTATCTTTTTTATAGGAGGTGGTGTTGACATTAGCCAGGTTGTTGGAGAGTACGCTAATCCTTCCCATCTGGGCTATCATTCCTGAAGCCCCTGTATAAAGACCTCTAACCATGTGGTCTCCTCTTTTCGAACCTTAATTATTCATGTGGCTTGTGCACATTAAGAATCTGTAATTCACATACAATATCGACCAAAAAGAAAAAACTATTACTTTAATGTGGCAAAGCAATATTCCTGGTTTGAAAGATATTCCTGTCTCAGTACAGGAAAATCTATTCAAAATAACATCTTTTTATTGTCCTGCAGGATCATCATTACTATATTAATGCGAATGTTTAAATGTAATTAGTTCAGGTTTAATAGAGTGTTCTTCGCATTTAGATGTGTACTTTTTTACTTTAAAAAAAGAGTCTCAGTATAATACAATTAGACAAATTTCGGAGGAAAAATGGCTGCGCACATCGACACTTCAGATTCAAACTTTGACAAAGACATAATTGACGCGGATAAGCTCGTGATCGTAGATATGTGGGCAGAATGGTGTGGTCCCTGTAAGCTCATGGAACCTGTGCTCAAAGAGTTTGCCGAGGAATATTTAGAGCACGTAAAGCTCGTGAAGCTCAATATCGATCAGAATCAACAAACTCCGGCGAAGTTCAATGTCATGAATATTCCAACGCTTCTTCTCTTTAAAGAAGGTAAGGAGATCGACCGTATTATCGGCGCAATGCCTAAAAATCAGCTTATAAAGCAGATAAAGAAACACCTTGAGTAGTTTTCCATCCCATAATTAGCCATGCTTTTTTCGCTTCTTTAAGCGTAGTTCCATATTCTTCAGAATCCTCTGGTAGAGTCTCGAAAAGTACTCTATCCTTTTTACCTTTATAAAAGCATCATATGCCCACATACTGTTAGGATACTCTTCGAGAATTCTGGAGAAATATATATCGGCCTTACGCAGATAGCTTAGCGAACCAGAGAACCGGCGAATGTAGTACCAGTCGTTTCTTAGCTCCGCTCTTCTCTCGAGTTTTGTTATGCCATGCAGTGCTTTTGAATAATTGTTGAATCCCTGTTTGTAATATGCATACTCAATATCTTTGTGAAAACCAACATCATACTCTGAACGTGTTTTTACATGAACTTTAACTTCTTCAAAATCATCCTTTATATGATCATCCTGCTTGTTATGTACTATCCTTGCATATGCCTCATTGATCTGTACCATCTTTAATTCCTGCAGCCTCTTATGTCCCTCTGGGAATAGATCAGGATGATTTTTTCTTACAAGGGTATGGTATGCCTTCTTCACATCTTCAATGCTCGACGTAGGTTTTATCCCAAGAATTTCGTAATAATAGCTCCCTATACTCATGGTTCTCTGTTCAAATGAACCTCATACCTCAATTACAATAGGTACGATAACTGGCGTGCGCTTTGTCTCTTTATGGATAAATTTCTGGAGACTATCACACGCGGCCTTTTTAAGTTGATTTTTCGATTGACCTCCATCCCTTATACACCCTCTTATTGCTTCAAATGTAATATCCTTCGCTTTCTCAAAGAGGGTATCTTCATCCTCTGAAAAGACAAAACCCTTTGAAAAGATCTCAGGCTGCAGAATACCGCTGTCCTCAAGGGAGATTGGAATCACAATTATAACAACCCCTCCTTCTGAAAGTTTTTGTCGTTCGCTCAAGTGTGGGCTTTCGATTCCTTCAACTTCCCTGCCATCGATACCAACGTCACTTAGCGGTATGTTACCCTCCACACTAACCCCTTTATCATCAGCTTTGACAACATCGCCATCTTTAACTATAAGAACGTTACTCATATTTATCCCAATCTGTTTTGCGATGTATGAATGGTTTATCAGATGCCTGAACTCACCATGTATGGGGAGAAAATATTTCGGCTTGGTAATACTCATCATCAGCTTAAGCTCTTCCTGAGATGCGTGCCCTGAGGTATGAATTTCCCTGAATCCTTCGTAGATGACACTCGCTCCCCTTCTGTAGAGACTGTTCACGATTTCCGAGACAGCTTTTTCATTTCCCGGAATCACTGAAGCAGAGATGATAACCGTATCATTTTCATTGATATTGAACAAGGGGTGCTTTCCGACAGATATATTAGCCAGTGCAGACATTGGCTCTCCCTGAGACCCTGTGGTAAGTATTACCACCTCTTTAGAATCGTAACTTTCAACCTTATCTGCCGGAATAACCATCGATTCATCAAACACTAAATATTTAAGACTTTTAGCCAGTTCAATATTCTTTTCCATGCTTCTTCCCAGAATTGCTATCTTCCTTCCAGTCCGAGAGCTCACGTCAAATATCTGCTGAATGCGATGAGTACTGGATGCAAAGGTAGCTACCAGAACCTTACCCGTGGCAGAGGATATCTCCTTGTAGAGAGACTCATTCAGTGAAACTTCACTCTGCGTATAGCCTTCATTCTCCGAATTTGTAGAGTCAGACATCAAAAGCAGAACTCCCTTTTCTCCAAACTCTGATAGCTTATAAAAGTCAAAGAGAGAGTCATATACATGAGTATAATCAATCTTGAAATCTCCCGAATGGACAATTATGCCGAATGGAGTATGAAAGGCTATACCTACTCCATCTGCAACACTGTGAAAAACACTGAAGAATTCTGCAACGATTCCTTCAAATTCAATCCGTTCTCTTGGTTTAATTTCATGAAAGACAGGATCTTGCGGCAAAGAATGCTCTTCAAGCCTGTTTTTGGCAAATCCAAGGGTAAGGCGGGTTCCATAAATTGGGGCACTTATCTCTCTGAGCAGATAAGGAAGTGCTCCTATATGATCTTCGTGCCCATGTGTGAGGATTATCCCCTTGACTTTATCTTTGTTTTCAATAACATAAGAAAAATCAGGTATTATGAAATCTATACCCTTCAGGTGTTCTCCTGGAAACATCACCCCAACATCCACTATGATAATCGTTTCCCGATATTCAACGACCATCATATTTTTTCCAATCTCACCAACACCGCCGAGTGGAATAATTCTTATTGAATCATCATTGTGCATAATTAAACCCCTGTATGACCAAATCCGCCATTATCTCTTTTCGTTTTATCCATCTGTTTTTCTTCATCGACTTCAATAATCCTAGCTCTCACAACTTCAGATATCACCATCTGAGCGATTCTCATCATATTCTTGACGACAAAAGGTTTTTTACCATGGTTCATGAGAAGTACCTTGACTTCTCCTCTGTAATCGGCATCAATAGTACCCGGAGAATTCAGAACAGTTATACCATGTTTCAGAGCCAGACCGCTTCGCGGGCGAAGTTGTGCTTCATAACCCTGGGGGAGAGAAACACTAATCCCGGTAGGAATTATCCTGTAATCACCAGGGGCTATCGAAACATCATTTTCAACAGAGGCAAATAGGTCAATACCGCTTGCTTGATGGGACATATAATCAGGAAGAGGATTATTTTTGTTTAATTTGTAAACCTTCAAGATCATAGGATTCCGAAGAGCAGGTTCGCGTTTTATAACAAGTCATAGCTCAAAAACACACAGGATATTTGAAGGTTATCAGGAAACAATAGAATTTGCAATCTTTTTCTATTTGAAAGACAAGAATGCACTTACCAGCATGGTTCTTATTCGAAAAATTTTGAGGAAATCAAAAGCAAACCACCATTGTATTTTCAATAAACAGATATTATATTACATGCTTATTTTTAACAACGGTAGCGGAGGGGACAACCATGCTCAGGAGCTCTATATTGAAAAGACCATTTATTAATATTTTCCTTTTTTCCTTTATATTGATCGGTATTATATCATGTAAGAGCATGGTAAAACACAGGAATCAAAGGAGAGAACCGGATCTAAAGAATAACGATGCAGCAAAAAAGATACGAGAATATTATTTACATAGAGATATTAAAACCACGTACTTCTATATCGGCCAGAATGAACTTTCAAGTTCAGGAATGCTTGATAACCGCTCCAGTGCATGGACCGGGGACTGGGTAAAAGCTTATGGCAATATAGACAACCCTGTAAAGAGGGATGGCTATTTCCCGGAAGGATTTTTACCAAAGGAAAACCCCTTCTATTTTGCCCTCCCCTATAATGATTTAACAAGGTTCGGATATAAAGAGAATGTCGAAGAGATAATACCGTGGGCCAAAGAGGCTATAGAATACGGATGGGAATACCCTTACTCCTTTTGTAAGAATCGCTGGATCAGGATACTATATAACGGCAGAGTTTGTTACGCGCAATGGCAGGATGTAGGACCATTTGAAACAGACGACTGGCATTATGTATTTGGGAGTATGAGACCTAAGAATGTAGTTAACGGTCATGTAGGCCTTGATGTTTCACCAGCCTGCTATACCTACCTGGGAATGATTGACAATGATTTTACAAGCTGGCAGTTTGTTGACTTCGAAGTAGTGCCAGATGGCCCATGGAAAACTGTAATCACTACATCAAATCCAACCTGGAATTAACTTCTTAATACAGGTATGCCGTAAGGGCCCTCTCTTATGAAGGCCATGGTCGGTTTGTCCATATTCTGAGCCACTCTGCTAACAGTATAATCAATAGAGGCTTGTACCATCTCTCCAATGGAGGCTTTTGTATTACTTACAAATTCGTATCCGCTCCTTCCTGGAAGTTCATTTAATGCCTGAGGTGTAATACCGGTTGTACAGTATATCAAACCGTTGAAGTGTCCGAGTTTGTTGAAGAATTGATCCCATTTCTGAACCTCCCACTGATCGGGCACGAACTCCCATTTATCGC
Source organism: Spirochaetota bacterium (assembly GCA_020342115.1). Lineage (GTDB taxonomy): Bacteria > Spirochaetota > B62-G9 > B62-G9 > DRHN01. The sequence goes on along the minus strand of CP070841.1, from coordinate 2,104,731 downwards.
TCTTAATGTATTCTGAAAATCTTCCAATCCCCTTCATTTTTAGTATTTTCATGATTCTTTTGTAATCATCCTTCCCAATAGGTTCAGGATCATCATTTATAGCGATTAAAATTATAGTACCGCCTTTCTTAATAATGGGGATTGTGCAGCATGCAGCTTTTGCAGCTTGATAATGGTTTATTGCCACTCTCCCTCCATGTGTGAGGACAATGTCATATTCTTCTTCAACAGGAATAACTGCATACTCTTTCACCTTATCTACCGCTTTCAGGTGTGCAGCTTCAAGATCACCGGAATAGACCCCAGCAGATACCATATCATTGTTTAAAACCACATTAATACTGAAATGTACGCCCACCTTCTTCGCTACCTTCAACGAAAATTCGTGACAGGGATTTCCCTCAAGTACAAGATTTGTCGCCCTGGGGTGATCCATGAAGGCAGCGCCATGAAATAGATGGGTTGCTTCTATATTAACAAGCCCTGGGCAGACAGCCTTTCTCCCACCTGACAGTCCGGCCATAAAGTGCGGCTCAACAAGACTGGTTGCGATACGTAAATCAGCACTGCAAAAGTGTGGATTAATTTTTACTGCCACTCCATCGATGTTACCAATCGAGTATAACTTGGGTGAAGTAGAATCATGGTCAACTATACGATATCTGTCAAGAATGGTGGCCCCAAACGCAAGCTTCTTCCATGTACTGGAAGTCGGAACATGTGTTCCAGTCCCTACAATGATGGTGATATTCTTCCGCTTCACACCCGCTTCTTCCAGTTTTATCAGAAGAGGCAGGAGAACGCCATCTTCCCTGTTACTGCTGTACGGAACAGGCCTGGTGTTATCTGAAACAGTAATTGCAACCTCTATTTTATCCACAGGTTTTTTTAATGAGGTTACCAGTTTCTCCAGAGCAGGGCTTCCGATTGGATTTGAAAGTGAATCTTCTATATGTTTCCTGGGATCCTCAAGTGCAGGAAGATGTTTCATCTTGAGAATATCACACCATTGCGGGACTCGTACCGGACAAGTACCATCCCCAAATTCAATCTCCAAAGATTTCCATTTAGCCTTATTCAAAGTCACGACCCCCCCGGTAATTATTTCATGGTGAATCATTCACTATGAACTTATTACTGAGGCATATTCTCGATTTTATTGAAATCCCCGCTAATGATGCCGTCTATTAGCGCTCCCATATATCTATCAATATTTCCTTCAGTCTTGTTCTTATCAATGTTATCAGCCTTATCTTTTGCAATGAGTGATACCGGTGCTTGCTCCAGTTTACTCCAGAGCTGCGGATTCTTGGCAGCTGTTAGAATTCTCTTTTTATCTTCATCATCAATCCCGACCTCACCGAATGTTGTTGGAAATTTGATAGCTTCTGAAAACTTCAGCATACCATTTGCTACTGCTACACTCAAATCCCTGTCCTTGTAATTATCTATTTCTTCACTTATATAGCCTTCTTTTTTCAATATCCCGCCCAGCAGCCTTAACTGAGCTTCAATTGCTGGAGCGAAGAATATCAGGGTATAAGGATTCGTTATAGCACAAGCTCTCCCGTGGGTAAGCTTGTTCACAACAGAAAAACTGAAAAGATGTCCATAGTTAGTCCCGCCAACCATTATGGCATACCCGCCCAAGTCCGTTCCCAGGCCAAGTGCTTCAACAGCATCACTGTCTTCAGGACTATCTATTGCTTTTGGTAAACTCTGTACAATCAAACCGATACCTGCTTCTGCAATGTCCATAGTTCTATCAAAAAACGGCTTTCCTGTGGCCCCGTTCATTACCTCGAGACAGTGCGCAATTCCATCGAGCGCACCATCGGCTTTTATTGCATATGGGGCATTTATTGTGGTACTGTAATCGAACACTGCATAAGGTGGCACAACTGCCTCATCAATAATGAGCTTCTTCTGTCCTGTCAGGGGGTCTGTGATGTTTGAATACTTTGTAAGATGAGCCGCAGAGCTTGAAGCAGTCTGAACAGCAATAATTGTGGGGACCTTTTTGCCTTCATTCTTAACGGTTTCAGTTACCAGCCCCATTCCAAAATATTTTTCAACGTCATCTGACTCAAAAGTGGCCAATACAGATGCGCATTTTACCGCGTCTATGGTGCTTCCCCCACCTATACCAATGATGCTGTCAGGTTTCTTCTTCCCTATCTGGTTTGCGATTCTGTATACATCCTCACGCGGAGCGTTTGCCCTCGCTCCCCGTATAATATCGACTACTTTTATGCCCTTTTCACTCAAATCAGCTTCAATCTCCTTAACCAGCGGCTCAACCCATTTTTCTGTCTTCCAGCCTGTGACAACGAGCATGGTTGTTTTCCTGGCTTTTTGTGCATATCCTCCTATCTTATCCAGTACTCCCATTCCAAAGGCGTAATTCTCGCCTTTCCATTCCTGCAGCATTTCCTTTGCTTTCTGTTTGTACTCCATGAACATCCTCCGTTATTTCAATTGATTATACTTATCATAATATTCTTTAATGTAATAACAACAATCCTTAATCATCTATTCTTTTTATGAATGGAATTAACTCTAGAGTGCTCTACCTTCTACCTTCGGCCTTGGCCTGTATCATATCCTTCACCTTCATGATACGGGTCAGGTTGGAGCGCTCCATCTCTGAGAGCTTCATGGTAATATACTTGATGGTATCCTGGATATTTGGAATGAGGATATACTCAAGGGCATTCACCCTTCTTCTTGTCTTCTCTATCTCTTCAGCAAGCAGGATCGATGCCTTCTCAAGCTCAGCAAGCTTTAATAAGTTATCGAGAAGTTTGCCAAACCTCCCCACACAGCGGTCAACGAGAACAGAGCTCGTCACATCCCCGTAATCGTAAGGGTCCCCGGAAATCTCTACATTGAACCTCGGTACTTTCACATTCATTATAGCCTTTGTTTGTGAACGGAGTGTAGTCTGTGCCCCTGGCATTGCAAAGAGGCTCTCTATATGAGCCCCGCCAACCACACCTTCTGCAAGGGAAAAACTCTGAAATACGGACTGAATTTGGCTATCCACTTCGATTCTCAGTTTCTTGGTATCTTCTATGATCTCGAGGAAGTTTCTTACGAGCTCATCCTGCTTGTCTTTTAAGAGCTTATGTCCCCTCTGTGCAAGGGTAAGGCGTTTTTTCAGCCTCAAAAGCTCCATCCTCGTTGCATTCACTGCAAGAATAATTTATTAATCCTTTTTGTTATGCCTTTACTACAAAGCAAATGTCGCTATCGCTACAAATGATTCTGAAACATCAATGACAATCAGTAATACCCCTACGAAACCTCCTTTTTCTCCTCAACCTTCTCCTTAAACCTTGAAAGG
>CP070841.1:2098660-2101285 GCA_020342115.1 Spirochaetota bacterium | reverse complement strand
TCTTGAACATAGCTTTTCAAACATGTTCAAGGCAATATCCGATATGGGTGAGACTCCATTGGAAGCAAAAGTGTTCGTGTCACTGGATGAAGCCAAACAATGGCTTTTACAAGAACGATCAGCTTAATTTATTCCAAAAGTAAGGTATGTAATCCGCCTGCGGTGCATTCGAGATAAGAAGCTTAACTTTGCACTATGGATGTGATAAGTCATTAGAAATTCCTGGAGTACATCATGAAATTAAAACAAGGAGGCTATTTAAAAAAATTACTCTTTTATTCTGTCATTGGAATGTTACTTGGCTATTTGATATTACATCCAATTTCAATGGTAATACATTATCATCATCTGCAGTTGTATACTTCTTCTTTAAATATTTTTCGTCTTTCATTCTCCAGATCTCATTTATTAATGGCCCTTTATTTCACATTATTGGGGGCTGCATTTGGAATAATTCAAGGTTTTATATCTTTAAAAATTTTAAAGAAGACAAAAAGAATCCAAATACTCGAAGATATATTACCTATTTGTGCCAGTTGCAAACGCATAAGAGTAAATGATGATAATAAGGATGAAAATGAGAAGTGGATTCCAGTCGAATCATATTTTTCAGAGCAATCCAAAGTTGATTTTACGCATGGTATTTGTCCGGATTGCATGAAAAAAGATTATCCTGATTATATAAAAAACAGGGGCTAAGAGAAAATAGCCAATTGTTGTGTGTAAGCATACGAATAGATGTGAATATATCTACAATTATGATTTGGGAATTGAAATAGAAAATGACCAAATCGAAATAATACAGGATGGTTGTAGGCCTTATTGACATCGATGGTTTTGCCAGAGCCTGCGGAGGCAAGTCGGATATTGAGATCTTCAATATGCTGAACGACTTCTATAATCTTGTTGAAAAGGTAGTTGGCAAAGCCAAAGGTACTGTTATCAAATTCATGGGAGACAGCGCTCTGGTCGTGTTTCCTGAAGGCAGGGCTAAACTGGCAGCTGCCTCCCTGCACGAAGTCTCATCTTCTGCAAGAGGTATCTGGAAACAATTTGATGAGACTTGCGCTGTTCGAATAAAAGCAAACGTCGGCCCTGTACTCATGGGTTCTATGGGTCATGAGAAGAGGATTGATGTAATTGGAAATACCGTCAATCAACTCTTTCTTATGTCACGGAACGGGCCCGATCTATCGGATGATTTAAAACAACTAGTTGAACAGTAGGGACTCTCACCCAGTACTTAGTTGAGTTTATTATATAAGGGGAGATAAGCAGAAGCATAACAAATAAATACTGGTTAATACTGATTGCACTACACTTAATATATTATTGACTTTTCTATATTACCTTCCTGGACAGATGTTTTTTTAAGGTATTATTGTCTGAAAAATCTACGGTTATGTAATCGCATCAAGCACCTCATCCAGCCTCTTATTCACCTACTTCAGCTCTGTTTGCATCACAGCAAGCGATTTGTCATGATCGAAGATTTTCTTGCATTGTTTACAGAAAATGTGATCAAATACTGTGAAAAATTTGCATTTCGGAGATTCATGTTTTAAAATTTAATCAATGATAGAGACAATTATTTACAATCGTCAGGATTTGACCATTCAGGAATGCAACGGTGAAATAACATCGGAAGAGCTTCTCGATACTGCACAATCCTTCTTTGGTATCGCGCATACACCTTATATAATATGGGATCTCGCTTCTGCACATATGACCAACATATCACCACATGCTTTTAAACAGCTGATTGATATATGGCAAAAGCAGGGATATAGCAGTGGAAGCTGTAAAACTGCAATAGTAGCACCGGAAAACCTTGAACATAGTTTTTCTAGCTTATTCAATACGCTTATCGAATCTAGCAGGGTTCCATTAATAACGAGAGTATTTGGATCATTGGATTTAGCCAGACAATGGCTTTTTTCAGAAGCATGATTAAAAAAATACTATTCTAAGCCTTTGAGCTTAGAATTTGTTATAAGTTCTCCTGTATCGAAGTTTACCCACAAAAATATTTAATGTGTTGTTATTGTTTCATAATCACGTAAGAAATCTGTACCTGTGTAACAGTAAGATACCTATAACACTGCAGGAAGCAGTACAGAGGAGCTATACACCATGTAAGGTTTGTAACCCACCACTATGGCAGGAAGCACAGGTTTGAAAAGGAAACTTAAAATATGGATATACTCATTACAAACTATTTACAAAAAACAATGAGCGATGAAATAATTCAACTCTTTAAGGAGATTTACCCGGACCGATCAATTGAAGATGCTAAAAGAATGGCATATGAAGAGAATAGAGAACTTCATGTATCAACTCAGGTAGCAATAGTCGATGGCAAGATGGTAGGCCAGGCAAATGTATTCAGATTAGCAAACGAACCTAGAATCGCCAACTTGGGATATCATGTACATCCTGATTACAGACAAAGGGGAATAGCGGCTAAGTTATCCAGTGTAGCTATAGAGTATGCAAAAAATAGTGGTGTTAAAATATTGATAGTTCAAACAGAAGCCTCAAATCAGGCGGCAATTAATTTGGCAAAGAAGCTGGAGTTTAAGAAACCGTCCATAGTATTTCTCCGTGAATATGCAGATAGATTGA
>CP070841.1:2091531-2098560 GCA_020342115.1 Spirochaetota bacterium | reverse complement strand
TTTGGAGTTAGAGCATATGTTAAGTTTTTGCCACAAAATTCACAAATATCTCTTTTATCATTCATAATTGAACCTCAGTAGATCTGCTTTTTTCAAAGCATAAATTACAAAAGACCCTTACCGGTCTTTGACATTAAACATAATGACCTATCAAACATTCTCATCATCTTCATCACCTGAAACATCCCGCGGATATTTCCAACATCCGCTGAAGAACCGGGACATACATTGCTGGTTATCATCTCTTGGTATCTCCAATGCCCTTGCATATTCCCACGGCAGTCGAACAATGACTATCTTCGCTGAAGAAGTACATATTTGGTACGGCTAGATTTCTTTTATCCCTCTGCAATTATATCTTCTTTATCTAATAGTGAAGTGGAACCTGTATTATTAAGACGAAAGTTGGACTGCAATGGATACGCTTTTTTGAGAAAGTTTATTTAAATTCAGGCGTGGATTTGTTTGGTTCACAGGCTAGCTGATTATCATCGGTATGATAGAAGTCACAGTGACACTCGAGTTCTTTCTTGAGGCGAGCTCTGGCCCGATGCAGTCTGATTTTTACTGTATCCAGTGTGATATCAAGGATTTCTGCCAGCTCTTTATTTTTCAAGCATTCGAGCTCACTTAAAACAAGTACCGTTCGATAATTCTCAGGAAGATGACAGATAAAGTATCTGATGCACTCATTCATCTCTTTTTCTATTATCTGTTGATCCATGGAAAGTACTTTTTTATCGTTGCCAACATTCTCATCCTCTGCAATCAGCTCTTGTTCAGGGATAAAAACTTTTGTTCGTTTGAACGATGGGCTCCGCACTTTATCGATGGCAGTATTGGTGGCAATCCTATAGATCCATGTGGAGAGTTTGGATCTTCCATGAAAATTGGGTAAAGCCTTATTTACTTTGACAAACACTTCCTGAGTAAGGTCTTCGGCTTCGTCAAAACCGACCAAACGCGAAAGATAACGATGAATCTGGGGCTTATATTTTAAAAAAATATTATCAAAGCTATATTCCTTACCAGGCATTTTCTCTCCTTTTAAATCTAAAATTACACATCTTTGCTTATTAGTTCGTGGTGATTGATCCCGATTAAATAGGGATAAGCGGATAATACATTTCGCATATGCTCTACTATCTTACTTAGGGATGATCTTTTGTCAAGAAAATTGGGACAATGTAAAGAGAACGCACATCTTATCGGTACAGGAGCTGCAGGTTGTAGCCGAGCCGGTACAGGCTATTAACCAAACGTGCCGACGTGGTTTCAAAGGTTTGCAGAAAAGTTACAAATTATCTATTGATCTTTGCCTTTTAATCCCTGGTTGTGGTAAAGACAGTACACGGTTATCTGCTGAGCTTTACAAAGCAAACTTATCAAAGACCCTGCCGATCCTTGACATTAATAATGATTACCTATCATTCATAATTCTATATTCTCTTTTAACTGGGAATGAGCTGCAGCAAGTACTTTATCGGCAGGGACTTTTTTCACCTTATCCGCTATAGCGACGGCATCTTTAATTTGTTCGATGGTAATTCCCAACCTTTTTGATTCTTTAATGTGGTAGATAATACAAGGGATACAGTTGCTTCCTAAAGCTGCTCCAATAGCTACCAGTTCTTTTTCTTTTTTGGTCAGATTTTCCATCCTTTTCTCCTTGTTTTTGGATTAGTTTATGACTTTGAAATCTAGACGCAACGAATGCTCAAAAAGATACAAGAAATTTGTAAAAATAGTGTATCTAAGAGCAATAAAATACGTCTATACATATGAAGTTATAAAAATCCAAGAGTAAAAGAGGATGGAAACATGGAAGAAACTAAAACAAAAACGTCAAAGTCCTGGTGTGAAACGATGATGAAAGGATGGGGGCATAACTGGATATGGTTCCCTGTAATAGGAATGCTATTCGTGGGGGCACTTTTTTTATTGGGATATTATTCGGATGCATCGACTCTAAGGATTTTATGGTTGTCATTTGCTGGGTTCTGGTTCCTGATGATTGTATTCGGATGGATTATGATGGGATCGATGATGAAGTGGAGGAACAAGAGGGGAAGGACTTGGTTTAATTGGCAGTGTTGCAGTCCAGTAGACGGTTCAGAAACAGCGAAAAACTGTTGTGAATGGAAGAACAATCGTTGCTGTTAAAAGAAAGAATTTCCAGTTTCGATGAATGGATAAATTTACAGCCTCCTAAAGATAATCATAAAAATATTGCAAGGAGGTCGTACGAAAGATCCGGGGGACACTATACGCTGGGACACGTTAAACATTGACACCTTGATAATAAGCCCACGGCAGTTTCACTCAAGTTTAGGCTTCGCGTTGAATGTTCTGAAAAATAATCGAAAGTTGTAAATAATAACGTTTTAACGCTTGACGTTAAAACGTCTTTTCGTCATATTTTTTACATGAACAGTAAAGCCAAAAGAGCAACTATTTATATAGATCCTCAGCTTCACCGGGCGCTACGCATAAAAGCGGCTGAGACGGACCACAGCATCTCTGATCTGGTAAATGAGGCGATCCGCCAGAGCCTGACCGAAGACATGGAAGATCTCGATGCTTTCAAGGAACGGGCCGAAGAGCCAAGTCTTGCTTTCGAAGAAGTCCTGAAGGAGCTTAAACGAAGTGGCAAGTTATGATCTCCTGATCAAACCTTCCGCTGTGAAGGAAATCGAGGAGATCGGAAAAAAGAAGGATCGTCAGAAAGTTGTACAACGCATTCAAGACCTGGCAAATAACCCGCGTCCACCCGGATGTGAGAAGCTCTCCCAACAAAACCGCTATCGTGTACGCCAGGGGTGGTTCCGGATAATCTATTCCGTGGATGATCGAGAGAAGCGTGTCCTTGTTGTAAAGGTGGGACACCGAAGGGACATTTATCGGTAGTGCCACCTAACGAAGCGGAAAAATGGGGAACACTATACTCCGGGACACGCAAAACAGGGACACCTTTAATTAAGGTGAGAGTCTGTACTCCTTGTTCTTTGCTCTCCCCAGGTTTCCCGGCCGGGTGACTCGCCAGTATCGTATCCAAGGTTCCTGCCGAAGTCATGAGATTTCTTTTTTCAGATCCAGCCCTTCGGTGAGCCAGGAGACACCGAAAAAAACGAGAGCAACAGTTTCCGCCACGAATACGAAGCAGGTCTCCGATCCTTCAACACGAATGAACGAAAAGTACAACGCAATAGCAATGACACAAGCGATCATGAGGACACCGCAAACCACCTGAATTTTATCCGTCACCTGCTTTGCAGAACCGGATCGTTTCTTGGGAAAATGGAATAAGGATATTAACGCAAGGAGCAGGAAGAGCAGACCGGCACAGACGTAGTGCAATCTGCCTGTCAAGTCAATCGGTCCCGCCAATGTGGTTGGGAAGAAAACCACACCCAGGGTAAGGACTCCCGCCAGGATTCCCGCTCCCCGATCCCTTTTTCCATATCCACTATAGAAGAACATAAACAAAGCAATTGAACAGAGAGCGGCAACGAAAACATTGCGCATATCGCTATGGTAGTAGTGGCTGATTGACCGCAGTACGATCTCTCCCCCGAAGATGAAGAAATTACCGAGCATCAGTGTGAAGGGCATCAGAATGCCTATCAAACCAACGGCTCTTCGTAAAGCCAAATACTTATGGGTGTGCTGTTCATAAAGGAACTTGTTGTCATCAGCCAGCCTGTCTTTGAGCTTGACAATTTCCGCGTGCTGCAGCGCATTGGCCATGGCCACCTGGAAAGGTCCCCTTAAAAGTGAGATCAGTCGCAAATGAGAATCGTTGTATTGCCCCTTCTCCGCCAGCAGCACCACCCCCCCAGGCGCATTGTCACTGGTGCCCACCGGCAACCCCAGAAAAGCCGAGGCTTCCAGATTGTGGAAGGCAAGCAGCTCTCTGGCGGCCGGATTCTCGTTCGGGCTGTTATCATAGTACGGATCTGGAACTCCCTGTTGATACATCTGCTTCAAGAGGGTTTTTGTTTCGTTCGAGAGATGAGCAGGTACATCGAACCTCCTGCCGCACTCAGGAGTTGCCTCGACAACACTACTTATGGACCCCAAGCTCTCATCGTAGCGCTCCAGAATGATTCGATCGACAGGCATGAATTTCCGAAGATACTTCAGAAGCTCCACCATTGCTTTCTCAATGTCGAGGTCCCCGCAGATGAGTAACGTTGCCTCACGGAAGAACTCGCTTTCGTCCACAGTCATATTCACTTCCTTAATGTAAAAGGCTGCAGGGCAAGTCTGACATCGAAAGTGAGCCAACACCGCCCCCAGTGATAAATGCCATATTGTAGTATGAGATTCAGCACCTGTAAACAAAAACTGAAAAGGATGTTTCCAACGATTCATCTATCTCCCAAACAAATACTTTCGGAGAGTGACAGGTTGATCATTCAGAGCCCTGTGAATAGAATGATCGATTTCTTGTTGCACTAAACATTCTTCGTTGATACCATGAAGCAGTATACACGCGTAACGTTCGTACACTTCAGGACTTGAGAGAGCGAAACAATGATCAGCATCGTCGAAATCACCACAGTACATCAGAAAAAAGATATCGTAGAGGTACTAGGAGAAGCGAACAGGGCCGTTGCGAGAGAGCTTCTATTATAGATCCAGATTACAGCTTGATGAATTCATAACGGCGTTTAAGGAACTCTTCCCACTGCTTGATGAGAAGCAAAACTTATCAAAATAAATCCCGTGGTCCCAGTGACTCCAGGGCTGATTTTTCGAGTCGTATCTGGAGCATAAAAAGCCCCACGCATGTAAACAGGCGTGGGGCTTTTTTAGCAGAAAATGAAAGGGCTTTCTCCTTTTCATTTTCTACATCGACTATACAACTATTTCCCCTACAAGTCATTGCGAGCATGTATAAAGCTGAAAGCTTTATACAATAGCAAAGCAATCTGAATTTAAACTTCCAGTATTTACCGCTACTGTAAGAGATAGCTTAGGCACGAAGCTAACAGACCTTCCAGAAAGAATAATCAAGTCTATGGAAGAAACTATTCCAAATACTTCTAATTTTGATATTTTTAACAAAAAGAGTGTTAAGTTAAGTGATGGTTCTGATGCTATTATCTTCAGCTTCACATGGGTATGGGGTGACGGTGAGACAGTAATGGAGACTGTGATGCTTAGCGCATATAAAGGGGATAAACAGATTACGATTAGTGGGACTACAATAGAAGGCCTGGATATATCGATAAAAAAAATATCTAAATATATTATGACATTAAGTTTAACTTTATAGGATAGTTAAATATAATTTTGCAAAGATTTATTACAATGCTGAATAAGCCATTACAAGCAAAGAAATAAAGCGTAACATTACTGATAAGTTACTCTAAAACAATTTTAATATGAGGAGAGAGGATGTATGAATAAAAAAATAGCTGTTTACAGCTCGATTTTTAATGCAGTAGCTGTTCTTTCTTTTGCTCTTTGTATGCTTTTAGGAAGTACTTATGGGAGTTATATAGCAAGCATGTTTATTGCTTTTAGTTTTGTTCCTATGATGAGTGCTTATTGTCATTACAGCAATACAGAAAGAAAACTACCAGGATATATCTCAATTGTATTTTCCGCTATTTATTCGGTATTTATACTTGCAGTTTATTATGCACAGGTTACCACAGTCACTCAAGAGGCATTAACAATTCAGGCAAATCGAATATTAGATTATTCACAGTTTGGGCTGTTTTTTAATTATGATTTACTTGGATATGGAATTATGGCATTGGCAACTTTTTTTGCAGGCTTAACCATAGAAGTAAAGACAAAAGCTGATAAAGTCTTAAAAGTCCTATTAATCATTCATGGAGTTTTTTTCATAAGCAGCTTTCTTATACCATTGCTCGGTTTATTCAGTTCAGATATGCAAGGAGCAGACTGGATTGGGACTGCTGTATTAGAATTTTGGTGTATTTATTTTATTCCAATTGGAGTTTTATCTTTTTTTCATTTTAATAACAAATATTAAGATAAAATCGGACGGAAAAAGAGATATTGGATAATGAATTGTTAAACATTTATAGATATATAAAAAACGGAAAGATAACAAATCGTTGCGCTTGTAGCCGTCTATTGTCAAGGTTCCAGCTTAGACGGTCGCTAATCCTTTTCTCTGGAACCGCGCCAATTCCCGCACCACGTGTTTTTCATAAGGATTTGTTTTATTCCTAAGAGATACCTCCACTTACCTCGGTGGTGCATGATCGAGAGTACAAGTGAACTCTGCGTTATCTGTAAAATTAATAACACGACATAATCAGCAGGTTGTATATTAAGAGTAGGGAGAATGCAATGAAATATAAAATTGCCTTAAAGCACACAGAGGAAGGATACAGTGTGTCCGTACCTGGTTTACCGGGCTGTTGGTCTCAAGGTGCTACTGAAGAGGAAACCCTTATAAATATCCAGGATGCAATACAGGAGTACCTCAAGGCACGGGAAGAACTCTTACGTGGAGCTGTAGTGCGTGAAGTCGAAGTTGTGGATTAATACGTGCCAAAATTACCTGGGATAAACCACATATGAACGCTTATACTATGGGCGGAATAGTTCAAGATGTAGGGATCACTATTGATGAGTTCCGAAGATTATTATAAATATTTGGACAGATAACAAGGCGCTGCACCGGACTGGCTTTCACGCGCAAATGCCAGGGGTTTCATAATACTTATTCTACGAAGAAGCTTTCTCTTACTCCATGGCCTGTCGGTGAGCTCAATCGTTAGGCAGTGACTGAATCTATTCACACCCGTAAGGAGATTTTCTGCATTGGATATTCCACGGATCTTCAACATCACCGAAAGTGCTCACCGCATCCATAACCCGTTCACACCCGAAAAGCTTGCCACTCTCGGCGCGGCGCGGCTTAATTCAGGCGTTCGGCCCGAAGCTTGTTCGAGTCATCGGGCAATATGACACGGTAATACATAAAATCATCTGACATCCGTATGTTAGCGATAACTATTTTTTGTTTTGCCTATTTTGGCA
>CP070841.1:2088183-2091431 GCA_020342115.1 Spirochaetota bacterium | reverse complement strand
CTGGCAGGTGTTGATACTCTCATGGACCACTCAGAACAGCTTATACTGCAGGAAATAAACAAAATCCCGGAAGGAGAGTATGAAGCGGTAGATTATATCGATGATGACGGTGTCGGGAACGGACCCTTCGAGGTGAGGGTAAAGGTCATAGTAGGGAAGGATAAGGTAACGTGTGATTTCACAGGAACGCATTCACAGGTGCCAGGTCCGGTGAATTCTGCACGAACAGGACTCTACTCAGCTGCGAGGGCGGTCCTTCTTGCGCTTACAGACCCATCCATTCCGGCAAATGATGGCTGCTTCAGACCCCTTGAAATCGTCTGTCCTGACAGAACGATATTTACCTGTGAGAGGCCGGCATCGGTATCGACCTACTGGGAGACCATGATGTATGCTGCAGACCTCATATGGAGGGCAATGGCGCCTGTAATACCGAAAAAACTTCCAGCCGGGCATTTTTTAAGCGTATGCGGTGTCGTGCTTTCCGGTATACATCCGGATACAGGAGAGCTCTTTATCCTTGTGGAGCCACAGGCCGGTGGTTGGGGGGCAGGAGCAGACAAGGATGGTGAGAGTGGGCTTGTGTGCGTTGGTGATGGAGAAACATTTATTATTCCAATTGAAGTATGCGAAACACGCTATGGAGTTCTGGTAGATCAGTACGGTTTTGATATTACAGAGGGTGGGGAAGGAGAGTTTCGTGGAGGACGAGGCCTTATCAGGGATTATCGTATAACAGGAGAAGAGGCATGGTTTACCGGTACATTCGGGAGGTACAAGTATCTCCCATGGGGAATGGAAGGAGGGAATCAGGGCTCAAATAACTACACAAAGATGATCTTTGCAGGTGGCAAGAAACCGGAAGTTTTTGGAAAGACAGCGCAGTATCACATGAAGAAGGGGGATGTTGCAAGCCTTCATACTGCCACAGGCGGTGGGTATGGAAATCCTACGAAGAGGCCTGTCGACAATATCATTGATGATCTGAAAAACGGTTATATCAACACCAAGATCGCAAAGGAGAAGTACGGGGTTGAAGTTGATAAGAAGACATTCAAGGTATTGAAGGCATCACCTGACAGAAAATGATACTTTTTTTCGGATTTTACATGAATCCAAAAGCAAGTTTTTAGAGGTTTTTACCAAAAACTAAAATTTTAATTTATGCTATGTTTTTAGCATAAATTAATACGGGGGACTTAACCATGAAAATACTATGGATAAATCCAGTGGGAACAGCAGCCTTTGATGAGTATATTGGCGATATTCTCAAAGAAGGCAGCCGTTCCGGCACAAAAGTCGATGTTGTCTCTCTTGCGGAGGATCGTCCAAAACATCTTGAATCACACTCCTATGAAGCAATGGTAGTCGCAGACATAGTGAACATTACTTACCAGAACAATAAGAAGTATGATGCGATTGTCATCGGCTGCTACTATGATGTGGGACTCAGAGAGGCCAGAGAGGTCTCAGGCAAGGCAATCGTGACAGCCCCATGTCAATCCTCACTTGTATATGCTTCGTTTTTAGGTAATAGCTTTTCAGTTCTCGTGGGAAGGCGCAAATGGATTTCAAAGATGGAGGAGAATGTCATCGGCTATGGGTACGGCAGGGGACTCTGCTCCATGCGACCACTTGGGCTGGGTGTTCACGATTTCCAGGCAGATAGAGATAAGACCCAGGCGAGACTCCTCGATGAAGGGAGGAAGGCGGTCGAGGAGGATGGTGCGGAGGTGCTTATCCTGGGGTGCACTATTGAGTACGGTTTTCATGAAACAATGCAGGATAAGATCGGGGTACCTGTGATCGATGCGGTTATAGCACCCTTCAAACTGGCAGAGCTCATGGCTGAGACGGCTGAAAAGTTTGGATGGTACCCGTCGAGGAAATGGGGTAGCGAGCCACCTTCGCAGAAAGAGATCGATGAGTGGGGACTGTTTAAAGAAAAAGAATCAACTTATAATTATCTCACTGACTGACTGGATTCCCACGTTAAAATTTATCCAGGTAAAGAAGTAAGAAAGGATCGGGTTTTAACCATGGATCACGATCCATTCACTGTTGAGATCATCCGGGACCAGCTCATTGCAGCAGCTGAGGAGAGCTTCATAACTCTCGGTCGAAGCAGCCAGAGCCCTATCATCTATGAAGTGCTGGACTACGCATGTGCAATAACCGATAGTGAAGGAAACCTTATTGCACAGGCAAACGGAGTACCTGGATTTTTAGGAACTCTCACCTTTGCTGTAAAATCAGCGCTCGAGAAACATCCAGCAGATTCCCTCAAGGCCGGCGATACAATCATCACAAACGATCCTTATGCGGGAGGCGGAAACCATCTCTCTGATGTAGCACTCATAGCGCCAATCTTCTGGAAAGATGAACTCGTTGCTTTCAGTGTGAACAAGGCACACTGGTCCGAAGTCGGAGGTATGGCGCCCGGAAGCTGGACAACAGACTCCAGAGAGATTTATCAGGAAGGACTGCAGTTTCCATTAATCTATATCGGGAGAAACTACCAGCTCGATCAAGCTCTTATTGATCTCATAGCGAATAATGTAAGAACACCCGAAAAGACCATGGGTGACCTGTATGCGGGCGTTGCGTCCCTCAGATCGGCTGAACGAAGAGTGACGGATATAGTGCTTCGTTACGGTCTCGATGTGTTTAAAAAAAGCATACGGGCAATTCTCGATCACGGAGAAAAGATGGCCCGTATGGCATTGAAGAAATTGCCCAAGGGTAAGTTCTTTGCCGAAGAATGGATGGATGATGATGGGCTCAGTGGTGATCCCGTGTATGTCTGCGTGACTGTTACAGTTGATGAAAACGAGTTTTTAGTAGATTACACAGGGTCATCCCCTGAGGTTCCTGGACCAATTAACTGTACTATTACACGATTATACTCTGCCGCAAGATCGCTCTTTAAGGCTATAACCGATCCAAAAACCCCGGCCAATGAAGGCTGGTTCAGGCCAGTGCATGTGAGCTGTCCTCCCGGGACTGTATTTACTGCCAGGAGGCCCGCCCCTGTATCCACCTACTGGGAGACAGGGGCCTATGCCTGTGATCTTATATGGAGGGCTCTCTTTCCGGCATTGTCTGACCGCCTTACAGCCGGGCACTCTTTGAGTGTATGCGGAACGATTGTGAGTGGGAAAGATGACGGGACCACATTCATCCTGGTGGAGCCACAGGCCGGGGGGTGGGGTGCTGGTGCTACAAAGGATGGTGAAAGCGGATTGGTG
>CP070841.1:2084354-2088083 GCA_020342115.1 Spirochaetota bacterium | reverse complement strand
TTATTATTAATGTGAGTAAAGAAGATATTGGTGAAACAGTGCAGGAATGGACTAATAAAGAGGGCGCGGCTGTAGTGGTTGAGGCAGCTGGAGTACCTGCTACATTTGAGCAGTCTATTGATCTCGCATCCTATGCAGGAAGAATTGTCATGCTTGGTGTAATGGAAGATACATTTAAAATACCTGGACGAGCAATAACAGGAAAGGAATTATCTATTTTTGGATCAAGAAATAACCTAAATAATTTTAAGGATGTGCTCGATTTTCTGAGTCAAAATCAAAGTATACCGAAAAAAATGATATCACACAGATTTAAATTTGAGAATACTATTGAGGCAATTGAATTTGCTGCGCAACATCCAGAAAAAACCTGTAAAATAGTTATTGAATTCTAATGAACAGAGATGACATTCATTCTGAGCCGCTTTTTTGCCCGTATTTCTCCTTATAAAACTTAAATGCTTCTTCTATTACATTATCCGGTAATTCATCTACAGTTCCTCGAAGCATTGCATAGTGAACGGTCTGGGCTGCTTCTTCAAGCATAACTGCTGCTTTTAATGCCGCCTGAACAGTCGGTCCCACTGTGAACACTCCGTGATTTCTCATGAGGATCGCGGGGCATGTGCCGATTCTTTTTACGATTTCTTTTCCTATTTCTTCGCCCCCTATTGTTGCAAAATCAGAAACAGGTATGTGAGTACCAAATTCCATTGCAAGGGTAGTCAGACATAGCGGTATGGTTTGACCCAGAGCAGCAAAACTGGTTGCATAGGGGGAATGTGTATGAATGATGCCATGAATACCCTGCACATGGCGATATACATAAAGGTGAGTGGCTGTATCTACTGAAGGAGAAAGCTTACCTTCAACAACCTCTCCTTTCAGATTTACCACGTTGAGGTGCTCAGGTTTTAGTTTATCGAAATCGTAACCGCTGGGTTTTATGACAACCAGCTCGGTATCTTTATCACGAGCACTTGCGTTGCCGCTTGTTGCGGTGACAAGCCTGTTCTTTGGCAACGCAATATTTGCTTCCCACACTATCTGACGTAGTTCTTCAAGCATCTATAAACCTCCGGTTAGTATTTTTGAGTTCCCGGGTCACGTCCCGGGTGCACGCCACATCGATGGCAAAAGCCCTTTATCAGCAATAGTCAGTACGTAGGGATAGACCTTACGCCATAGATTATAATGATCGACATAAGCTTTCACGTTTTTGTCGAATGGTGTGTATTCATCTGCCCACAACACCACCTTTTTTACTGCTTCCTGGACATTCATAAACCAGCCAAGTGCTGTCGCTGCGCAGAGAAAAGAGCCAAGCGATGTCGCCTCCTTAACAACTGGAACTTTTATATGCATTCCAAGCACATCGGCCATTATTTGTGGCCAGAGAAAACCTTTTGATGAACCGCCGCAGAATGTAACTTCTTGTGGTTTATACTTTGATATTTCTTTTAATATTTCAAAGTGAGCGCGACTCGTATATGCAGCCTGCTCCTCAATTGCTCGAATACATGCGGCTTTCCCTGTATCCTCCGGACGCATTATATCAAACCCCATCAATGAAGGGGTACCGTGCTTCCAGTTTCTGGCATTCATCACATCGGAAAAAAGTGCCTGTACCCCATTCGAACCGGCGGGTATATTTTCTGCAAGTTTTTCCATGAGAAAATAGGGATCTACATTGAGATCTTTAGCTTTATTTATTTCATCGGTGCAGAATGCATCTCGAAACCAGCGCATGGTAAACCCTATGAAGAAGCTGATCCCCTCTACCATCCATTGACCAGGGATAGCATGACACAATGTTCTCAATCTAAACCCCGGATCAATTAACGCCCAGTCTGTCACAGCCGCGGTCTGCCAGAAGGTCCCTGCAACTACAGTAAACATACCCGGCTTGACAGCTCCTGTACCCAGAAGTGCCATCTGAGTGTCGGCTCCGGCGGTGATGACAGGGATACCTTCTTTAAGTCCGGTTTGATCCGCTGCATCCTTGGTTACCCTGCCCACAACGGAAGCGGGTTCATATACAGGCGGGTAAATGTTCTTAGGAAGGTTCGCTTTTTCAACCAGTATATCCGACCATGTGCGCTTTTTGAGATCGAAAATACCCGAGCTGGAGCCGCATGTCACATCAGTGACTATTTCTCCACTGAGCTTGAACAAAACCCAGTCACTCAGCATATTCATAAAGGAAGTTTTTTGGTAAATATCAGGCATGTGGGATTTTATCCACCAGAATCGTGCAGGCGAGATAATACTGAGCCAATCACCGCCTGTTTTATAAATTTCTTCTGCGAGACCCGCTTCTATCATTGTTTCGGCTTCTTCTTTAGCCCTCGCATCTGCATTTGGACATGCCCAGATCTCCTTTTTCTGACTGTCATACAGAACCATCCCTTCACGCATGCTAGTTGCTGTTACACCGACAATATCAGACGAATCAGCGCGGGCTTTATCCAGAGCTTCTTTTATGCATTCGATGAGCAAAAGCCATGCTTTTTCTGTGTTAAAATTTGCTGCACCCGGAAACTCGTGCACAGGCTCAAGCAGCCACTCCCGCTGTCCAAAAGATACCTCTTTTCCTTTTTTGTCGAAAAGCACTGCCCTGCCGCTGCCAGTTCCAACATCAATAGTCAGGATATATTGGTTTTGTACCATTTAGCTTTCCTTTGTTGACTACATTGACTATGAATTTATAACGATCAATACATCAATCCATAAATGTTGATCGGCAATTGAATCGTTCTTGTATTTGTAACTTCCACTGTATCTTAGGGGATGATATTTTGTCAAGAAATTTAAATACCAATGCAATGTGATACCATCTAATGATAGAACGTGTGAGGTCTACTTCTCTCTGCATTCATATGTATGAGTGTTTCTTACCAAGGTTTCTTATAACACATATTGAAAACAAGCTCTCATGGCTTTCTCATTCGGAGTGCCATATCAGGAGCAAGCCAGAACGGACAAAAGTAAGCTGGTGCAATGCTGAAAGGCAGTAAATCGTCTAAAACGTTGATTCCAAGCTGTTCACGCATGAATCGTCGGCGGGTATTGATCCTTACCCAAACTTCAGGGTGACGTTCGGCGAGTTCAGCTCGAAGCTCAGTGTCGGCGACAGCCACAGTATCCTCACAGTGGGCAATCATCTGAGGTCCGTTGGCATCAGAGAAGATATCAGACGCAAAGAGCATGCCGCTTTTAATTACATCGTTTGATCCCTGACGTATAGGAGTGTTGGGCCAGTCCTCCCAGTCGATAAGGTGACCGGTTCCTAGTGTCGGACTGAAACCCTGTGTACGACACGCTTCGGTAAGCCTCTCATGAACATCACCACCATTTAGACCCACATGGACGGTCTCCCACCAGGCTACGACTGTTCGCCAATAAGGGATCGCAACTTGCTTGAGAAACCCGGCATTTTCAGGATGGCAGTCGTCCTCACACGTGCCGAGGATGCCGCCACGCCCACAGTTCCCTCCCCACATGCCAACTGTTGCGAAGATTGCATCACCAAGCTTAACGATCCTATTTGTAGGACTGCGTATGCCATTAGGGATATCCGGTCCTGAGGTCAAAATAGGATGGTACGAAAATGGCTCGCCCCTATAAGTCATTGCACTCATAATGTCGGACTCATACAGTCCTGGTCGTGCTGAGCTTATTATCCGGGCAATAGCAGCCGAAGATCGAGAGGCTCCCCATTCGAAAAAG
>CP070841.1:2081655-2084254 GCA_020342115.1 Spirochaetota bacterium | reverse complement strand
GGAAGCTTCCAGGAATTGAAGATAAAAATTGCCGAGATCACCAAAGAGGCCAGTATCGAAGAGGAGCTTGTATACGATGATGTTACAACTGGTGATTCCACCAAGAGTATTATAGATAAGGTTGTGTCCATCAATGTTAAGGCTTTGAAAGATACAAAAAAGCTCATAAACATTAACGAGATAGAGAAGGCGATAGCTGCAATACATAAAGCAAAGCAGATCGACATCTACGGTGCGGGCGGTTCCTATATCACTTCTGAAAATGTCCGCATAAGGTTCTACAGGATAGGAAAACGATGCATCATTTACAATGATCCGAACCAGCAGGCTGTATCAGCCTCACTGCTTACCCCTGAGGATCTCGCTTTAGGAATATGCAATTCGGGCCGCACTATCTCCACTGTCAATGCACTAAAACGGGCAAAGGAGAGTGGTGCAACCACCATCTGCATCACTAATTTTGACCAGACTCCTATAACAAAATATGCCGATATCAAACTATTTACCTCAACACAGGATTCCGCATTTTTTCAAGAATCAATGGTCTCAAGGATAGCACAGATTATCATAGTGGATATTCTCTATGCAGGACTCGCGTTACGCACCTTCGATACATCCATTAAAAATATAGAGAAATCATCCGCCAGCTTGAGAAATGTCCTCATGTAAACTTATCTCTTCTCTATTTTTATCCTATTCGGACATTTCTCCCGGAATTGTCCTGATGTAGCCTTTTACCAGATCCAAGTTTCTTATTCAGGATATTTATTTTTGAAATGTCTTTTTGAAAGTACTTTCCAGGGAATTTTTAAATCTCCTCAAGCTCCACGTCCATGACCTCTAGCATATATTTCAATTCCACTTTCCTGTGTCCTGTTATCAGCAGATAGTGATGCGAATAAAACTTATCCATAATCTTATGACCATTAGGAATCTTTATTACAGCTCCATTGCGGCAATCTGATCCAGGATACTGTGAATATCCCTCCAATCTTCCTTCCACAACCATAAGTTTACTCAGCGTAGGGTCCAGCTTTGCCAGTGTAATATTACCTTCAGGCAGACGAGCGTCAATTGCAGTGGCATTCTCATCAACGATTGCAAGTACCTTTGGTTTTAGCATCCACTGGGAAGCAAATGATTGCGGAACCACCCCGAGATAACCACAATGTACGACAAGAAGATGATTTTCAGGCTCCTCAACATCCGGGAACTTTTCTATGCGCTCATGTTTCAGGGCTGCCTTTCCCATGAGAAATGGATATATGTTGCTCATCATGATTGGAACACCGAGCGATTTGTGTATAATATATTTCGTAGTAAGAACCATGGTATCTGCTTCACAAGCCCAGATGAGACCGAGCTCATCAAAGAGCATATTCCACGCAAGACAGGGAGTGGTATCCGAATAAAAGGACTCATTGAGACAGTTTATACCCACCCCTTTGATTCTCTCGTCCATCTCAACCTCACGCTTCACAGCGATATAAATTTTTACAGCGCTATTCAAAGCCCTGTGTGATACACCATCCATTGGAATTTTCCAGTTCTTCAATACTTCCTCTGCTTTACTGTCGGATATACTTCTGGCATCTTCACCAAGCTTTTTAAAACTCCTCTTTTCGAGGGTAACACCGAACTTCTTCTTTATGAGATCAGTACACCGATCCTCCCACCAGTAAAAACGCTTAAAAATCTCAGCCTGCATCCCGATGCCCGGGTTGTCCTGAAAAACAACAAATTTTGTCTTCTGCATATCCCGCTTGAGAGCAAGCGCCTTGCAGATCTTTTTTGTGAGATCCAGGGTATATGGGGATAATATTCTGCATCCCTCTGATTTTAAAAAGCTCACAATCTCCCAGTCCCACATATTGACTGTTCCGAATTCAGAGGTGACTGCGAGCAGTGGTACAGGAATTTCTTTTATGTGCTCAACCTGTCTATAGACATCTCCCACAAGCTGAGGGAAGATTACTGCATCCACATCTGGGAGTTTGGAATCGAGTGCCACAGGTTTAATGAACTCCGCCTCATCGGAGAACAAGCTTTTTAAGTTCTTCAACTGTTTATCGAACTCTTCATCTCTTGATTTCTCAAAATAAACTGGAGCTAGTGTAGCCTTCATCCCTTCATTACCTCCTTCAGTATTATTTCTGATCTCTATCCCTCTAATATATTAAAAAAGCAGTTCAATAGAAAGATTCTATACAGCCCCTAATATCATCCTGAACGACGATGATGATAAGATCATTAATAAAGGATTTATAGCGCGATTGTTGAGTTCATATGCTTATATATCAATGAGAAATACCAAGGGTGAGGTATGCACGTCCATATTTTCATCAATGTCCTGAAAACTTCACATTTTCTTTATTCTTGACAGGATGTTCTAGTAGGGGTAGCATATTTTCAAGAAGGCTGTCGTTTTTAGCTGGGAAAAGCATTCGTGCATATTTCATAGGCAAATCGGTGGCTTTTTACGGTTTTTTTTCGTATGGTGGCGAATATCGAATTATAAAAATTCCTATCACTGGGTTGAAGAAAATGTCCTTCCTCAAAATGGAAAACATTCACAAGTTTTACGGTTCAGTCCACGCTC
>CP070841.1:2051759-2081555 GCA_020342115.1 Spirochaetota bacterium | reverse complement strand
GTGTCATAGATCTACTTATGCAGTTAGGCCTGAGCTACAGGTTCGGGAAGAGTGTTAATGAGCAGAAACAAGAGAGGGAGGAAAAGGCAAAGGAGGATATCGCCACGGCGGTTAGAGAAACCACCAAATTCTACGAGAGTGAGCTCTCCAATCAGTCAAGACAGCACGAAACTGAGATCAATGCCATCAACGCGCGGCTCGATGAGACGATCGAAGAGATAAATCAAAAGTACGACCAAGATATTGCAGTGCTCAAGGCTAAGGGGGAGGAGTACGAGGCGGATAAGATAAAGCTCGAAGAGGAGAAAAAGGCAGCAATAGACCTAGCCGAACAAAAGGCAAAGGAGGCAATAGACCTAGCCGAACAGGAGAAGGAGGAGGGGATCGCAAGGGCCGAGAGGGAGAGAGACGTGGCGATCAGGAACATAGAAAATCGGTTTGGGCAGGAGAAGGACGAGCTCGTTGCCGCGGAGACCTTCAAATCGGAAAATTATTCGAGAGGGGTACAGGCCTTGGCCGATGGCAACTACCAGCAAGCCCTCGAATCATTCGAAGCTGTTGCTGAAACCGACAGTGAATACCTTGAGGTCCAGGAGTATATTGAGCTTACCAAGGCTGCAACGAAATCCTGGAGCGAATACCCACCAGAGGTACGCGAAATTTACACCAGAGGAGTGGATCTTTTCGCCCAGAAGAAGTACGAAGAGGCTATAACTGAGTGGAAAAAGATACTGGAGGACTATCCGTACAATAAGGCCGCAAAAGACGGCATAAAACAGGCTGAAGATCGACTGAAAAAGCTGAAAGAGCTAGGTGCCCGTGAATAACACTCGTGGTGAGTAAAATACTCACCACAAACTGATCTGGACGAGCTCTCCAGCCGTAATAAAGCCTATCGTATTATAGATGTGAATTGCTCTTTTATTCCGCACATCAACAAAGAGAACAATCCTGTTGTACTTATCAAAGAGCCGTCTTATGTGAGACGATACAACAGAATAACCGTACCCCTTTCCCCTGTATTCCGGTACAACATACACCGATCCAACCTGGCATATATCTTCAAACCTTGCATTCAGCCCTGCAATAGCCACAGGTTTATCCTGCTCAAAGATAGATGTAATCTCATCACGCAGGATACGCCTCTGTAAAACAGCTGTAATCCTTTCCTTATCAAGCACAGATTCGGAGGCTCCCATCTCTTCAATCTCATATTGATATTGAAGAGGGTATAGCGCCCCTGCTTCTTCTACAGGAGGAACTCTTCCTACAAATGGCCCTATAAAATTGAAGTGCTCTTTTTTAATTTCAAGAAAGAGATATTCACGGACACCGCTATACCCGAGATACCCCGCCTTTATAAGCTCCAGCAAGCAGACGCTGTCTCCAAAAATGCTGTTAAGACCGCTGAACCTTCTGATAATAAATTTCAATACCCTCTTCAAATAGGCATCAGGATTACCTTCGGATAAAAAGAGATGAACCGATCTCCCGCTCTTTGTGTGCAAAACACCAACAGGACTACCTTTTTCTTTGAATATATAGTTATAATGATGGGAAGCCTGCCGTTTGATCCCTTCGTAGAGGTAGAGATTACAGCAGGAGTGATGTTTCAGGAACTGTATACAGTTCTCGGTTTGACTGATTCCCTCTACTCGCACCACCTGCATGACTTTGCTGTTCTTGATGAACTAATAAAATATTAACTTATATACTACGGGATAACTGTATGAAAAGAAAGCGAAATCAGCCTTTTTATGATACCGGATTAAAGTTTGAATGCACGAGATGCGGGAAGTGTTGCTCAGGATTTCCTGGATACGTATACCTCTCTGAAGAGGAGATACTACGTATAGCGAACAATCTGATGTTAAAGCCCTCTCAATTTATTGATAGTTATACAAAGATTGTCCGTATTCTGGGTCAACACCGTCTTTCCCTGATTGAAAAACCACCATTCGACTGCGTTTTTTATGAAAAAGGGTGTATGATCTATGAGATAAGACCGTATCAGTGCATCTCTTATCCTTTTTGGAGAAGGCACATCGTTTCTCTGCGTGAATGGAACAAGCTGGGGGAATTCTGTCCAGGAATAAACAGGGGAATCCTCTTCTCCAAAGAGGAGATAGAGGACCTCTTAAACAATGTTCCCGATTACAATATCATGAACTTCTCACCAAATTTCTTACACCATCTCAATAGTGGGATAAAAGAAAAAAATATGTGAAATGATATGATTTTTTCCGATGATAGTAGTATAATTAGTTCTTGATGGATTACGTTTTAATTGTACTATTATAGAGGATCACTAGAATATAATTTAAATTATCTGTATTGGAACATTCAAAGAACTAATTTTGAGCTGGCCATATTATAAAAGTTATATTATTAATTAGTTACCAGCGAATAATTAGTTCTAGGCAACCAATTGATTTTCTTAATAGTTACAACAAATGGATAGCATATCATCCATTCTAATATAAGAATTTTAAGAACTATGAATTGGTTACTACAAATAACCAATTCTGAGCCGGCCATATTATGAAAAGATATGGGCAATTATTTTCCGGCGACTACTTTAATAAGCTAAACAGTGCAGGAGGCATCTATGAAAAGAGTAGTTATTCTATCCTTCACACTTCTTTTCTTCCTTAGTGGCGTAGGTCTGGCCTCTGCGCAGACCATAGTGAGGCTCGGTGATCTTCCAAAGAGCGAATATGTGGTCAGTATATACCAGATTGTCGGCTTCCAGGAGGGATTTGAAGGGTACAGACTCACCTATATCGATGAGCAGAACGAGCTTAACTACCTCTATCTTCCTGCTGCAATGAGAGGTAAGTTCGAAGTGTATAAACCCAGGCTTAATACCGCCGGTCATAACTTCGTAATCCTGTGGAGAAAGGGCGGCAAGATCGATAGAGTTCAATGGTATATGCCAGAAGAAATCGACTACAAGCTCCCGCAATATGTAACAAAGGAATTCGGAGAAAAAGACAAGGAGATCTTCCAAGCTATTGTTGATAAAGGCGAGTTCGTACTCGGAACAGACATAGGCGGAATCGCTCCTGTAATACGAGCGCCAGGTGGGGGAGAATAAGCATACTCTTTTACATCGAAGTAGACGCTTCTAAAAGATCATAAAACCCGGGAAAAGATACATCCACACACTCAGCATCTTTCACCAATGTTTTACCATTCACGGCAAGTGCCAGTACAGAAGCGGCCATTGCAATCCGGTGATCGTGTAAGCTCTCAACCTCTGTTGTATGAAAATACCCTTTGCCATTTATAATAAATCCGTCTTCAAGCTCCTGTATTTCTCCACCAAAACTTTTCACCATAGCAACAATACCTTTAATTCGGTCACTCTCCTTAATCCTTAGTTCAGCAGCACCCCTTATGCTTGTGGACCCTTCAGAAAAGAGCGAAGCCACAGCAAGCGCTGGAATTTCATCGATGATAAATGGAACCTCCCATCCCTCGATCTCTGTGGCCCTTAATTTTGAGCTTTCAACAAAGATATTCCCGACAGGTTCTCCTTTCTTCTGGGTGACCTCAACCTCAATTTTTCCTCCCATCCTTTTCAATATGTCGAGTATATGACTTCTTGTTGGATTGAGCAGTACATCCCGGATCTCGAGCTTTGACGATGAAGAGATAAGCGCAGAAACGATAAAAAACACAGCTGAGGAGATATCTCCAGGAATCGATATATCGAGACAGGAGAGAGGCTTTCTCCCTTTGATAAAAATCCTCTTTCCGAGATCAAACTTTTCAACCTGTATACCGCCATCCATCAAACCAAGCATCCTCTCTGTATGATCCCTCGTAGAGGCCGTCTCCTCAACACAGGAAGTTCCATCTATGAAGAGAGATGCAAGCATAAGGGAAGATTTCACCTGTGCACTCGGTACAGGCACCCTATACTGAAAGGCTTTTAACCTTCCTCCTGATAGTACTACCGGCAGATGTCCGTCAATAGAACCGATGTACGCACCAGCACTCTTAAGGGGAGATACTATTCTCATCATTGGCCTGCTCGAAAGGGATGCATCTCCAAAGAGCCGTGCCCTTATTTGTGCTCCGCTGAGCAAACCGATAAGCAGACGTACCGTGGTTGCTGAGTTCCCACAGTCTATTTCCGCCTCATCTTTTCCCCTTTTCTGCTCAAATCCCTCGATCCCGACTCCATGCACTAGAGTAAACTCACTATCCTTCTTAATGCTTATACCGATATCACCCAACGCCTGCAAAGTTGACTGAACATCAGCTGCAGTTGAAAGCCCTTTCACTCTGCTCACTCCGGAAGCTATGCTCGAAAGAATCAGTGCCCGGTGGGCGATGCTTTTATCGCCAGGAACACTGATCACCCCTTGTACAGACCTCTTTCCCTCGATTATCTTATCCACTAAACTCCCTCTCGCTGAATATTGGAGGATTCTTTGAATATTGATAGGTAAATCGAACGTATATACTCTGACTGCTCCTCTTCTTTTACCAACCGAAGCACCCTCTTGAGCACATCTTCTTCTCTCTCGGGGTCAACAACATCTCTATTCGCTTCTCGTTTGAGCCTCCCTATGAGGCAAACCTCTTTATATCTCCTCGCTAAAAGCTTCACCAGTCTCCTGTCTATCCTGTCAATTCTTCTCCTTAACTTCTGCAAATTTTCACTCATAACCTCACCCCTCTACAAGATAAGGACATCGAGAAAATCGGTAAAATAAAAAATCTATTCTCATACTACTTGCTTTACACAAAACATCAGGATTATTTTACTCTCATGGAGGATTAACTATGAAATATAGAATTCTTGGAAAAACTGGGTTTAAAATATCAGAAGCCTCACTCGGTACGTGGCAGCTCGGTGCTCGATGGGGAGAGCCTTTCAATGAGAAAGTGGCCATAGATACTCTTAATAAGGCGATCGATCTTGGTGTGAATTTCATTGATACTGCAGATATGTACAGCGACGGCCTCTCCGAGCGGTTTACAGCAAAAGTTGTGAAAAGCAGGAAAGAAAAGATCTATGTTGCCACTAAATGCGGGAGGAAACTTAAGCCGCATACTTCAGACGGATATAATGATAAAAACATTAGAAGATTTATAGAAGACAGCCTTAAAAATATGGGTGTCGATAAAATCGATCTCATTCAGCTGCACTGCCCACCGACAGAAGTGTACTATAGACCTGAGGTTTTTGAAACACTGGATCGCTTGAAAGAAGAAGGGAAAATACTCTTCTATGGTGTCAGTGTTGAAAAGGTCGAAGAGGCTCTCAAGGCAATTGAATATCCTGGCCTTGCAACTGTACAGATCATCTTTAACTGCTTCAGGCAGAGGCCTGCCACCCTGTTTTTTCCAGAAGCTGAGAAAAAGAATATAGGCATCATTGTGAGAGTGCCGCTCGCCAGTGGGCTCCTTGCCGGTAAATATACAAGGGACACTGTATTTGAGGAAGGTGATCACCGTTTCTTCAATAGAGAGGGAAAGTACTTCGACAAGGGTGAAACCTTTGCAGGGGTACCTTTCGATACGGGCCTTGAAGCTGTCGAGCAGATGAAAAAGATATTCCCTGACCAGGAGAATCTTGCACTTTACGCACTCCGATGGATACTTATGTTCAATGAGCCGAGCTGTATTATTCCCGGTGCAAGTAGAGCCAGTCAGGCTGAGAACAATGTACGCGCTTCAGATATAGCGCCTCTTGAGGATGAGAAAATGCAGGCGGTCAAGGAGCTTTACGAGCAATACATCAAACCCTGGGTTCATCATCTGTGGTAGAATACTCTGGATGCCAGATAAACCCTCCAGGATATCTCTTGAACCCGTAAGAAAGGAGCTGATCGCTGTAGGGGCTGTGCCATACAGGGATTCCATTCACCGTTTCTACCCTTATAGTCCTTAATGGTGAAACCTCCCGCCTAGAGAGTGTTTTGAAAATATCAAGATATTCCAAAATTGCGGGATCATTAGGTTTCACAAGAAACTCGAGACTTTTTCCCCTCATTCTCGATATGAATGCAAGTTTTTTCCCATTATAAACAAGATGGGTGGTTGGTACCCTGCGGGGAAGTCTGTATTCTAGCCCTTCAAGCTTCAACCCGCAGATAGAAACAGGATCACAGGCATTCATCCAGTAGATGACAGAGGTTGGTTCCCAATTTTTAAGAAAATTAAAAACACTATTAGACAGAAACTGCACCCCCCCCGTCCCTTCAAAGAAGTAGCCGGAAACAATCTGCCCGCCAAGCTCCATGATTCGCAGTGTTTTGAAGAGTTTCGACCACCTCATGTGAGGGAATTCCCGTTCCAGAAGCTCGCGAAAAACAACACCGTATCGAAGTAAGAGCTGATGGACCTGGTCTTTACTATTCTCTTCGGCATCGAGCTCATCTATATTTGTATTTTCCCATCTAACCAGATAGAAGCTTTCAGAATATGGATGGGTTACCCCCCATCCTTTTGCTCTATCTGCTCGTGCAGAACCATGGCTGATTCCTTTCCGTAATATCTCAAACGATCTTGATGAAAGTATGCCCTTCCATATTAGTTTCCACAGGTTACTCTCAAGCTCATCTGATTTCATTCCTGAATATTTATAAATCTCCCTAAAACTATAACTTCCAATTGCTTCCGGAAAAATCCTTTCAATCAACTCATTATCATCAGGGTGTTGTTTGATAAACAGATCAAAATCAGAGGCGAAACAAAAGCTCACCTTTCCTCTTCCGCACCCAAACCACGAAAGCTCTGTTTCAGCAAGAAGTGCATCCAGAGATGAGCTTTTGTACTCTCTAAACCTCGCAGGGAGGATCTCACTCTCCCACATCGATGCTGGAGCAGGATATCCAAAGAGCTTCTCAAAAACATTTTTGAGGTCACTCTTTGTTTCTCCAGGATTATTGAGACCATGATACATGGCAAGAAAGAGCCCAAGATCCTGAACAGGGCGTGGTTTAAGAGAAGGTCTCCTTATTCGTCTGTTGAGATACAGAAGGCGTTCAAGGTTGCCTGTTTCACATACTTTTAAGGAATCCTGACCTCTTATGAGCACATCGATAAGCACTTCGCCATTCTTCGAGAGAACCCCCATGATCTCTCTTGTTTGTGATTCATCAATACCAAAAGTCTCGGTGATTAGTTCAGGATCGACAGGTCCGTAGAATCTAAGCCACTCACCTATAATGTTGATTAGATCAATTCGAACAGATGTTGCATCAGCATTCTCAAAACCAGAAAGGCCATTCAGGTTCTGCAATGAGGTTAATTTGTTTAAAATAGTAATAAGGTCCTTTTGATGGATCCCTCCTTTTTCAATAGGAGCTGCTGTAACTTCTTGAACACTGATATTGAGAGCAGAGAGAAGCCTTGGTAGTGACTCGACTGCAGTGATGGAATAACTCTCTGTATATGGAAATAGTACCTTAATCAGCTTGTTTAAAAGACCACCCAGAAGTTCGCCTCTAGAGAGCCCGGTATCCCTCTCAACTGCACACAAAAGGGTTTCCCACTCACCCGCTGGTATGAGTATTCTTTCTTTTACCCAGTCAAAGAGCTCGATTGATGATCTCGGAGAGTAACCGCTAAAGGTACGCTTGAGCTTGTCATCAAAAACTTCGACAAGATTTTTTTCGATCTCCGGTCTGAGGCCTGCACTTAAGACAACCTCCCTCATAACCTCCTCACTCAAAGCAGAAGATCCTGGTGAGAACGGCTCATCACCTGCATACATATGCTTTTCAGTCTGCCTGAATGCGATACCCCGGGCAAATGGAGAAGGTGTGTTCGTATATACCTCTGAAAGGCTTATTATACCGTCATGGACCTCGTCAATAAGAGTACATAATGACTCGAGGTCAAACTCATCGAAAAGGCATGTACGCCATGTCTCAAGAAGGATTGGAAAATCCTCATATACCAAAACAGCATCGAATAACCGCTTCGCACGAAGGCGGTTCAGCCACAAAGGCATCCTTCGTTTAAAGTTTCCTCTTGGCAAAAGAAGTGAGACGGCTGCATTCTCCCTGAAACGGGCAGAGAAAAACCCGGTTCTTTCCAGTTTCCTGCGAAGTAATTGCTCCAGATTCTCAGCTGTTACCAGCTTCAGAAGGTCTAAAATATTACACTCACCCGGTAGCATTATCATCACACAATCATCATCCGAAAAAACCTCTAGGTGTGTGCCGTAATGTTTATCCCAGGCAGCCTGGAGAGCAACTGAGAAGGGCTGATTGATCCTATTCCCCCAGAGTGTATGAATGATTACCTTCTCCTCACCAATTCTATCCCGGACGCCGAAAGCTCCTGCACAGTGTTCTATAAGGATGTGATGACGGTGAGGAAGTTCCTTTCCAGTTACTTCACACTGTTTGAGCAAGAACTGAACAAGTTCCTCAACCGCTCCTTCTTCCAGATAATAATTCTCCCTGAGCTCTTCTCTGAAGTCAGGTGTTTTGATTTTCCCATTCCAGTGCTCGAGAAACTCAAGTACCTTTGCACAAAAATGAAAATCGCGGTTTAGCCTCTCTGCCTTCCAGAAAACAAGGGAGTTTTCTCTCCCCTCCCATGGAACAACTGTCACTGTTTGATAATCAATATCTGTAATCTTCCAGCGTTGTGCACCGAGAGAAAAAACATCGCCCAGGCTCCTCTCCCACACGAATTCCTCATCGAGCTCCCCTATCTTGGCTCCTGAACCCTGGAGCCCAAGCTCAAAGTATCCCCTATCAGGAATAGTACCACCTGAATGGTACACAAGGGACAATATCCCCTTTTTACCATCAACATTGTTATCAATTTGATCTATTGAGATACGGGGAGACAGCTCACGTATTCTGCTTTTTTGATACCTTCCAGCAAGCATATCGAGCACGAGATCAAACTGTCGTCTTGAGAGCTCGTGAAATGGGTAGCTTGTCTTTATCCACCAGAAAAGCTCATCAATATTCCACTGCTCAACACCTGTCATGGAAACTAAAATCTGAGCAAGTACATCAAGCGGACAGAGAACGGGTTTATGCTCCTCAATATCCCTTTGAATAACACAACGTGCCATTATAGCAGCATCGAGTATATCTCTCCCGTGGGTAGGATAGATCCTTCCTTTTGTTTGCAGATTAACACGGTGACCTGCTCTGCCAATGCGCTGCAGTCCGGAAGAAACAGATGGTGGAGTTCCTACAAGAATAACCTCATCTAGATCTCCAATATCGATCCCAAGCTCCAGGGAAGATGTGGCTACAATAGCCCTGAGCAGCCCTCTCTTCATGCGCTCCTCTACAACCATTCGAATTTCCCTTGAGAGAGAACCATGATGTGAGTAGGCAAGCTGCTCAGATTCTCCCTCATTTATAAGGGCTGCAAGCTTCTCAGAAAGTCTTCTCGTATTGGTAAAAATTAGGGTTGAGCGATTGGCTTTCACAATACTCTTGACCTTATCCGAAAGGGCATCCCAGACCTCGATATTGTCCTTATCCGGAATACACACAGTTACATCAACTGCCTTGGACCAACCCGTGGCCACAATGCTTACAGGTCTTCTCTGGTATATATGCTCCTGATTATTGACCGTCATAGTGTACCCGCCGATAAACGCCGCAGTCACTTCCAGAGGCTTTATGGTTGCCGAAAGAGCAATACGCTGAAACTCAGAAGCAATGAGACATATCCGGTCAACTGCAGTGATGAGATGTGTTCCCCTTTTGCTTGAGGATACTGCATGAACCTCATCTATAATTACAGTAGCAATATCCTTTAATATCTCCCGTGCTTTTGGTGAACTCAGTATGAGGTTGAGAGACTCGGGAGTGGTAATCAGGATTTCAGGAGGATATTTAAGCATTCGTCTTCGTTCAGTCTGGGGGGTATCACCACTTCTGGTGGACACCCGGATATCCGGGAAATGTTCTTTCTCGCTCTGAAATAATTGGGATAACTCATCAAGCGGAATGAGAAGGTTTCTTCTGATGTCGCTGTTCAGTGCTTTGAGCGGTGAAATGTAGAGTACACTTGTCTTTCCTCGAGGAAGGTAGCCTGCTATCAGCGCGTTAAGTGACCATAGAAATGCAGCAAGCGTCTTGCCGCTCCCTGTCGGTGCTGTGATCAGCACGTTCCTCCCTGAGGAGATCTCGGCCCAGGCCTTCTCCTGTATCTCTAAGGCTGTTTTGAATTTTTCACGAAACCATCTCGTTACCAGGGGATGAAACCTCGAGAAGGTGTCTTTCATCCGATCCATGACAATATGATAGCATGATAAGCAGTTGATGGAGAGTAAAAAGTATTGTATCATATAAAAACCATAATCCTGCATTGCTGCAGGATTATGGTAATATATTGGTACCACACAACTATCCTGTTAGGTGAGTTAATTGAATGATAGTAGGTCTTGGCATAGATATCATGAGCACAGCAAGGATAACAGGGACAATCCAGAAATTTGGAAAGCGGTTTCTCGAAAGAACCTACACAGATTACGAAATGGATACAGTCAAGCACCGCCCAAAGCTCTCGAATCAGATGTACACTTCCTACTGGGCAGTAAAGGAAGCGGCGATGAAAGCACTGGGTACTGGAAATCGCAGGGGGGTTTGTTTTAAGGACATAGAGGTGTGTCACATGAGATCTGGAAAGCCTTTCATCAAGCTCTACGGAAGAGCAAAGGAGTTTCAAAAAAAGCTCAGAGTAAAGACCATATCAGTGAGCATGTCCCATCTTGAAGATGTGGTAGTGGCAACAGTAATCTTTGAAAAGTGAAGAGGAAAAGATGAACCGAGAAGAAGCATTGGCTTTATTAAAAGAATTTACGACTAAGGACGGCCTCATCAAGCATGCGTATGCAGTCGAAGCATGTATGAGGGCCTACGCAAAGAAATTTGGTGAGGATGAGGAGGAATGGGGAATTGTAGGGCTTCTCCACGATTTCGATTATGAAAAATATCCAGATCTCAAGGATCACCCATTTAAAGGCGCTGAGATCTTACGTGAGAGAGGTGTCAAGGAAGAGTGGATACGAACAATACTATCTCATGCAGATTATAGCGGAATCAAGCGTGATAATCTTATAACAAAGACTCTTTTTGCATGCGATGAGCTCACCGGATTCATAGTTGCCGTTGCCCTTGTGCATCCGAGTAAAAAACTCAGTGAGGTCAAGGTAAAATCTGTTAAGAAGAAGCTCAAGGACAAAGCCTTCGCTGCAAAGGTAAACAGGGATGATATAGTACAGGGAGCAGAAAAGCTGGATATCCCGCTCGATGATCACATAAGTTTTATGATCGATGCAATGCAAGAATCCTCTAACCGTCTAGGTTTGTAAGACCAACGGGTTCTACAAACATAAGGTATTAACAATGGAACAGAATAAAGCTCACCATGACCTAAACACTATCTTTTCTTCTGCACTAGAGAGGGTAGATCCCTACAAAATGGTAAAAGAGCACATAACTATAGACGACAACTGCCTCAAAGTCTCACTCGAAGATGAACAGCAGATCTTTGATCTTGACGGATTCGATAGTCTCTATGTAATCGGGGCTGGAAAGGCCAGTGCAAAGATGGCAGCCGGAGTGGAAGAACTTTTAGGTGAGAGAATCACAAAAGGGATTATATCTGTGAAGTACGGTCATACCCATCCATTGAAGAGAATCAAACTGATCGAAGCAGGGCATCCCGTACCTGACGGTAACAGCATAGAAGCTGCAGAGAATATACTCCGCATCGCTGAAGCTGCAGATGAACGATCAATAGTCATCAGTCTCATCTCTGGAGGAGGGTCTGCGCTGCTTGTAAAGCCAATAGAGTGCACCATAGAAAATAAGCATTGTATCCTCACTCTCCAGGATATACAAAAAACAACTTCTATACTTCTCTCATGTGGAGCAACGATTCAGGAAATCAACTGTATCAGAAAGCATCTCTCAGGAATAAAGGGGGGGAGGCTTGCACGCCGCATTGCTCCCGCATTACAGGTCAATCTCATCCTCTCTGATGTGATTGGAGACAATCTCGATGCCATCGCATCCGGTCTCACGACTTATGACAACACAACATATGGCGATGCCCTCAATATTATAAAGAAATATGACATAGAAGAACTCATACCAAAGAAAGTCAAATCTCTCCTTCATGCAGGAGCCAACGGAGAGGTTGAAGAAACAGCAAAGAAAGGAGAAAAACTATTCGAGAAGGTGCATAACATCCTCATAGGGACAAACTATCATGCACTGCTCGGTGCTTCAAAACAATCGAACCAGCTGGGATATAATACTCTTATTCTCTCATCACAGATCACAGGTGAGGCTAAAGAAGTAGCAAAGGTCCTGTTCGGTGTTGCAATGGACATCAAATCTCATGGTATACCTGTCTCTCCTCCAGCATGCATTATCTCTGGCGGCGAAACCACTGTCACTTTGCATGGCTCAGGAAAGGGAGGCAGAAATACGGAGCTTGCCCTGTCTTTTCTTCAGGAGATGCAAATCAATGGAGAAAAATGTGATGGAATATACTTCCTGTCAGCGGCCACAGATGGAAACGATGGTCCGACAGATGCTGCCGGTGCTTATGCATCAACAGACATTGTAACCAAAAGCATGAAAAAATCTATGCGTATCGATGAGTACCTGAAAAACAACGACTCTTACAATTTCTTTGATGATATCGATGGCCTATTAAAAACCGGCCCGACAAACACCAACGTCTGTGATATCCAGCTTTTGATGGTAACATAAAAATCAATCGCCCATTTGAACAGATCAGCTCTCTTTGTACAAAACATGATTCAAAACAGATCTATTCTTTCAGGTTTGAGGATTTTTGTTTGATGATGAGTAAAGAGTTGAAAACTACGGCAGTTGCTGAAAAAGGAGTAATCTGTGTAAATACATCGGTATAGTGATGGATTGTTTACCGGACTCCAGAGAATTTACTTTGTAGTTATGATAACGATATTTCTTTCCTCTTTGTCCAGATAGGGAACCTTTACGCTCTGTATATCCAGATTCATCCCATTCTGGTCGGAGCTGTTCTCCTTGAGCCTTTTCATCTCCTTCTCGATCTCTGTTATCTTACCCTTGAATGCAATAATCATTGATCTCTCCTTTGTCACATTACGAGTCAATGAAACAAGTGCTTTTAGCTCCCCGACCCCGCGTGCAAGAATAATATCAAACTTATCTCGCAGCTCCCTGACATCACATTCCAGAATCCGGTAATCGGTGAATCCGAGCAATGCACTCACATTTCTGAGAAAAGCAGCGCGTTTACTACGTCGCTCGCAGGCTGTGATATGTAGATGCCCGGCTGCAATCTTCAAAGGAACCGATGGGAAGCCCGCACCTGTACCAATATCTAATATCGACCCGTTTTCAGATTTCAATAAATGATATACAGAGACTGAGTCGAGGATATGTCTTTTGATTATCTGATCAGCGTCCTGAGTACCAACAAGGTTGGTCTTCCTGTTCCACAATAAAAGCTCCTTGATAAACATGGTAAAAAGCTCCAGGGTTTTGGCAGAATATTCAATTCCAAGTCGCTCGAGTCCATATTGTAGTAGATTCTTTTGTGCTGGCGATATATACATAGAAGTTTTTTACTTTTCTCTGGTTTGATACACTTTTCTGATGTAATAGAGAAGGTTCGTAACATCTGCCGGTTTTATACCTGAGATTCTCGATAACTGTCCAACCGATTCTGGACGAATGTGAGTAAGTTTTTCACGTGCCTCAGAGGAAATTCCCTGTATTTCGTCGTAATCAATATCATCCGGGATTAACATACCCTCAAGGCGCTTGAACTGTTCGATCTTCTCATTCTGTCTTTTGATATACCCTGAGTATTTTATCTCGATCTCTACTGAATTTCTCACTGATTTGGGGTAGTGTACAATATCCTTATCCAGTTCCCCGAGCCTTTCGATAGAGCCATCTTTCTGCTTCAGAAAATCGAAGTATGTCTTCTTTTTATACTTTTTTTCTCGACAAAGAGCAAGGAGCTCATCAAACTGGCTCTTTCTCTCTTTTGCTCTTTTATAGTCCCTGCCTGACAGTAGTCCAACCTTGTTCCCATATTCTGAAAGACGTAGATCTGCATTATCATGACGGAGGTTCAATCGGTACTCGGCACTCGATGTGAACAGCCGATAAGGCTCTTTGGTCCCTTTTGTAATAAGATCATCGATAAGTACGGCAATATATGCCTCAGACCTGTCAAGGATAAGCGGGGGCTCCCCCCGAATATCCAGTACAGCATTAATCCCGGCCACAAGACCCTGAGCAGCTGCCTCTTCATATCCGGATGTGCCGTTTATCTGGCCTGCAAAGTATAAACCATGAATCTTTTTAGTTTCAAGAGTGGATTTTAGCTGGGTAGGCGGAACAAAGTCATACTCAACTGCATAACCAGGTTTCATGATCTCGAGTTCCTCAAGACCATTGATTGTTCTTAAAAACTGGTTCTGAACATCTTCAGGCAAACTTGAAGATATACCATTCAAATACATCTCCTCGGTATCAAGACCTTCCGGCTCGACAAATATCTGATGCGCTGCTCTAGTGGAGAACCGGACAACTTTATCCTCTATTGACGGACAGTATCGTGGCCCTATTCCCTTAATCTGTCCGGTGTAAAGCGGTGACGAATCGAGATTCTTTCTTATGATATCGTGTGTGTGCTCATTAGTATATGTAATCCAGCATGGGACCTGTGGCCTTTTTATTACTTCGGTTACGAAAGAAAACCCAACCGGGTGCTCATCTCCATCCTGTCTTCTCATTACATCGAAGTTAATACTCTTTCGATTTACCCTGGCAGGGGTTCCGGTTTTAAGGCGTGCAAGTGGGAAACCGAGTCTTAGTAAGCTGTCGCTCAATCGCTCAGCAGAAAGTTCCCCTATCCTTCCTGCCTTCTGCTGATATCTGCCAATATGGATCAGACCATGGAGGAATGTTCCTGTCGTAACTATGATGTGCTGTGCATGATACACATTCCCGCGGCCGGTCTTTACACCTTTTGCTTTGTTACCCTGAGTTAAGATATCATCGACAATGTCCTGTCTGAGATCAAGATTAGGCTGCAGTTCCACACTGTGCTTCATCTCAAATTGATAGCCTTTTTTATCAGCCTGGGCTCGAAGGGCATGAACAGCAGGGCCTTTGTTTGTGTTAAGCATTCGAAACTGAATCCCGTGTTTGTCGATCACCTTGGCCATTTCACCACCAAGGGCATCGATCTCTCTCACCAGCTGTCCTTTTGCAAGACCGCCAATAGCGGGGTTACAAGACATCTGAGCAACAGTGTCCATATTTATGGTAAGCAGAAGTGTTTTCGCTCCCATTTTTGCACAGGCGAGTGAAGCCTCACATCCGGCATGACCGGCACCTATAACTATTACATCAAAACTCTCTGCACACATTGATCTGCAATTTCTGGATTAGATTTTTTTACACATTGCGCACACAACAAGAGGAAAACGAATGGAACTGATCAGTAGCGACCTCCCCCATTTCTATCTTTGAAGACTTTCGTCTCCTGGGGAAATCTTTTTGCCATCTTTAATATATCGCTGTCGTGGTGATATAGCTGACCAGCGCGGGTAATCTGCACACCTTTACCTGCCTTCTTTATATTAAAAGCGGTGTGGTACTCACTTTCTACAGTCTTCAATTGGTTCATACTCCTGGGATCTATGATATCGACCTTTCCGTTGCAATCGCAAAGATAAGCACTATCATCACTAAAAACGTTCACGAATAGGACTGTTCCCCTCACTCCTGCCAGAACAGTTGGTGTTGATACCTGAAATTCCTTTCCTTTTTTTATTACGCCCAGGAACCAACCGCTCTTCACTTTCACCCTGCCCTTGGCGACAATATTGTTTATCTCAATAACTGTGTTTTCTTTCATATGAAATATAGCATAATTTTTTACTTCGATTTCAGCCTCTGACCGATCTCCGGTTCGAATGATATCTCCTTCAACAATATTGGCCCCAACCTCGGCTTTTTTACCATTTATAAAGAATTCTCCGAAAATAAAGCTCACCCTTGCTTCTATCGGTGCCACCCATGGCTCCACCTCCTCAGAGGAAAACAACCTGAAAGGAGCTTTTACAAAGAGTGATACAAAAGATACAGCTAATCCAGTACGGATAAACTCTCTTCTGCTCATTCTCTTCATATGAACTCCTCCCCTTTACTTTACACTATACCTTGTTCTTTAATATATAATGCACGTCCCTTAACAAAGCAAGCCATTAGGTTTTACACTGAAATGAGGTTGTAATCGAAAGAAATAAAGCTTATAGCTATCGTTCCTTACTGTTTGTTATTACAAAGATCTTTATATTTAAAAGTGGCCCAATCAAATATCTACATCGTATAAACGAAGCTTATTCGAAGAAAAGCTTCTCTTATCTCCTGTTATTACGCTTCTTAAGAAATACCTTCACCTTCTTCAGATTTCCCGCGCCTTCGCTCTTCGTAGCTACCTGTGGATCATTTTGAAGGGTCATATGAATTACCCTTCTCTCAAATGGATTCATAGGTTCCAGTAGTTGTGGTTTTCCCGTCTTCTTTACCTTGGAAGCAACCTTGTTTGCCAGTTCTCTCAATGTATTTTCACGTCTGTCTCGGTAGTTCTCTATATCCAGAACAACCTTCTTCCAATCCTTCTCATTCTTATTCACTATAATATTAGTCAGTAATTGCAGTGCCTCCAGAGTCTTGCCCCTTTTTCCTATTATCAGACCGGAACTATCAGATATAATCTCAACAAGGATCTTGTTTGCATCTTCAACAATCTGGGTTGTAATATCTATTCCTATAGTTTCAAATAAACCTGTTAAAAACCTATCCGCTTTTTTCACTGGATCATCATGTTTCTCATCAAGAAAAACCCTAATCTTCACCAGATTACCAAAACTGAAAAACTTTGTCTTTTCGCTTATTACCTCAATATTCAGCTTATCACTCTCAATACCGAGATCTTCAGCTGCTTTTTTTATTGCATCTCTTTCTGTTTTCCCCTCATATTCCATTATTTCCATATAACTACCTCCTATACATTCCCGACCTTCTCTTCTTCTTTTTAGCTACAGCAGGTGGAGGAGGGCTCTCAAGTTTTTTCTTTTTCAGGTTGTAATCTATGATGTATTGCTGTCCAATTGTTAAAATATTCTGGATCGTCCAATAAAGAACAAGGCCGGATGGCATGTTCCAAAAGATAAAGAAGAATACTATGGGAAATAGATAGGTCATCATCTTTCCCTGCTGAGCAGTCTGGTCACCAGAGGTAAGTTTTGATTGAAGCAGGGTTGTTCCTGTCATAATGAAAGGAAGTATATTGATGTCAGTTAAACCCTGCCCTTCAATTCTATATCCAAGAAGAGGGACCATTGCTCGTATTGTTGCGACTGTATCAGGTAATGAGAGGTCTTTTATCCAGAGAAACGACTCATTGCGGAGCTCTATCATTCCGGATAAGAGGGTATAGAGTGCATAGAAAATGGGAAGTTGCAGTACCATAGGCAAACATCCACCCATTGGATTTACTTTTTCCTTCCTGTAGAGGTTCTGAACTTCCCGGTTCATCTGCTGCGGGTTATTTTTGTACCTCTCTCTGATCTCAGTTATCTTTGGCTGAAGTGCGCTCATCCTCCTCATTGACTTGAAGCTTTTCTGGGTGAGCGGGTAGAGAATGATCTTTATCACAATGGTCATCAGGATAATCGCAATACCATAATTGTGAACCCAACTGTAGAACAATTTTATCATTAATTCTAAGAATACAACGATCGGTTTCAAAATTCGAGAACCCTTCACAGATTCGAAATTATTCCCGTACTTCTTCAATAGCTTCCTATCCATTGGGCCTGCATAGATCCTGAAATTATCCTCAAACTCCTTGCCCCTGAAATAGGTGTTTGAAATTCCGATAAAGTATTTCCCCTGCTGCCTCTGATCAAATGCAAAGATGTAGTTCTTTGCGTCTGGAATAATTCCGATAAAGAAGTAACGATTTCTAATGCCAAGCCAGTCGATTATCTTTGATACTTCAGTATACCGCGCTTCACTCCTCCTCATGGAGCAGCCACCAGCACCCCGCATTATCTTCCTAAACTTCCTGTTTTCATGGTAACCCTGAGTGGTGATGTTGTATCTGTTACGTATGACACTCGTGGGACCAAGAACCGGACCCCAGGCGAGTGTATAGGAGATATTATCCTGATTGATATACAGATCATCACCAGAGAGAGAGGTCACACTGATCTTGATGTCGAACATGTATTCATTGTCCTGGAAGAAATAGGTCTTTGATAAACGGAAAGGATACCCATTCTTATCCTCAAAATCTCTGTAGAATACATAGGCGTACTCAGAGAGTTGCTCAACATAATAAAGTGTTCGATCGCCAGAGGATATCTCTCTCAACCTGTTAAAATGAAGTTCGAAAGGCATGATATCAGTTTCAGTGTATTGTACAAGTTCAATTGGGGCATCATTTTGATCGAGATAATTTTTCAGCTGAAAGCTGATAATTGAAGCTCCTTCAGTTGAGATCATCGCCGTATAATTCTGAGTATCTATGGAGATAACCTTCTTTTGTGCACCTTCAGCAGGGACCGGTACCTGTACTATCTCAGGCTTTTCCTCTTCTATTTCTTCTACCTCTTCCTCATACTCCACCACCTCCGCAGGTTCTTCAATTGCTTCCTGGGCAGCCCGTTGTTGTTGTTCCATTCGCGGTCGAAGATAAAGAAGCTGAAACAGGAAAATTATAACAAAAATTACTACAATAGCAAGAATGGTGTTCTTGTCCATGTTACCACCCTATTTTTCTGAATTATCAAGCACTACTTTACAGGATCAAAGCCGCCATTATGGAATGGTGTGCAGCGTAAAAACCGCCGAGCAGCCATCCACCCACCTTTCAGTATCCCGTGCTTACCTACTGCTTCTACGGCATACTGTGAACATGTGGGACTGTAGATACATGAGGGGGGAAAAAGAGGAGATACTATTTTTTGGTAGACCTTAATACAAATAATAGAACAATTCTTAACAAACTCTCCTAGTATTGTCTTTCGTATTATCATAGGTTACAACTTATTATGGAGTTTTTGTAGAAAAGACCTAGGATTCGAAAAACATCAAAGCGTTGAAGAAGATCAGGGCTTTTAAAAATATCAAAGCTTTGCACATGTCTCAAAGCTTCGAAAAAGCTTATATAAGGAATCATAACTTTTACTAAAATTTTCAGATCTATCTTTGATAATTATGAGTACATCATAGCCCATTTTTTCTCCGATTATCTCCCTCCGAATGAACTCCCTGCATAGTCTCTTTTCATAATTTCTACTAACAGCATTACCAACATTTTTCTTAATTGAAAGTGCATATCTTACGTAGTTGAGATCATTCCTCAGGACGATCAACGAATACTGATCACTGTGATATCTTTTCCCATTATGTAGTAGTCTTTGAAAATCCTCTCTTTTTCCTAACCTCTCTTTTCTTTTAGATTCCTCCTTCCTTCTTGAAATCAAAATCAACGGTTCCTGTACAGTCTTTATACTGCAGATTCCCTCATTTGGTCTTATAATTCATCTGCCACTGTCAGCCTTGTTCTCCCCTTTCGTCTTCGCCTTTTAAGAATCATCCTTCCGCTCTTGGTGCTCATTCTCTTTCTGAATCCAAATCTTCTGTTTCTTCTAATTTTACTTGGCTGATATGTTCTCTTCATGTGATTTCTTCTGCAGTATTATATGTAAGTTACGAATTATATATAAATATAGTTTTCCTCTTAGTCAAGCAAAATCCTAGAACACCCGGACGATCCGC
The DNA here is from genome assembly GCA_020342115.1 of Spirochaetota bacterium. Classification (GTDB taxonomy): domain Bacteria; phylum Spirochaetota; class B62-G9; order B62-G9; family DRHN01. The sequence continues at coordinate 2,061,717 of CP070841.1, read as the reverse complement.
CAGTTTCAGCATTTAAGTGGAATAGTACGATACACCTTCGTTGTAACAATATGAGCTTCTCAATTGCCTCTTGCCTACAATAATCTGTATTTTATTTGAAATTTTCTAAAAAATCTCATTGATTATATTCATATTATTTTGTAAAATAATCGCTGTAAGAAACCATAAAGCCTGTTAATATCTTGTGCATAACTTATCAAATACAAGTATAGCGCATTATAACTGATTGATTTCTCAATAATTAAGGGAAAGCGATATGTGTAAGGGGTTTCTAAGAAATCCGCAAAGCCCCTAATTAATTATATATTTAAATTTATTTCGTGGTGTATAATTTGATCCTCTTAACGGAAAAACATACATGTATATTGTATAAATCATTATAATATTAAAAGTTACAGAGCTAATTCGGGGCTGTATATTTCTTAAGTAAACATATTTGAAATTAAACCTGCTTGTATGTCCTTAAGGTACAATGGTGATGAAATTGATTAAATTTACGACTATTTTGTAAAAAGGGTTACATTTCCTTTGACTCATGGTATGATTATCCCATATATAAGGCTGCACTATAGTACAAAGCTGTTAAAAAACTGTGGATAACTTATTAATTCATTGTATTACAGTAAATTAAATGGAAATTTAAATGCAGATTAAAAACTGGAAAGAAGCTCTCAACCTTATCTCACTAGAGCTTACATATCAGGAGTACAATACATGGATTAATCAAATACAGTATGAATCTTCAGATGAAAAAAGTATCACCGTCTCTGTTAAATCAAAACTTGTCAAGGATATCATAACAGAGCGATACCTTAAAATTATCTTGGAAAAATTAGCAGAGATAAACGATAAAGAAATTAAAATCAATATCATCGTGAAACCTCAGACTGAACGTAAATCTACAAAGAAGGCAAAGGCTGTATCAAAAGAAACAAAACTGGATCCCCGCCATAATATCTTCAATTTAAAATATGTATTTGAAAAGTTCGTGGTGGGAGACTCGAATGATCTTGCCGCAGCTGCCGCTAAAAAGATCGCTGATTACCCGGGTAAATATTGGAATCCCTTCTTTGTTTATGGAGGAGTTGGTCTTGGAAAAACCCATCTTCTTCATGCCATAGGGCACACGGTGATTGATAAGTACCCTGAAAAGAAGATATTGTACATCACTGGTGAGAGTTTCATGAATGATTACATCACTTCTATCCAGAAAGGTATTATGAATAGTTTCAGGTTGAAATACAGGAATGCCGATCTACTCCTTATCGATGATGTTCATTCTATACAGGGTAAGGAAGGAACGATGGAGGAGCTCTTCCATACTTTTAATACGGTGTATGCAGCTAAAAAGCAGATGGTATTTACAAGTGATAGACCACCAAAAGAATTAAAAAAACTGGAAGATAGGCTGAGGAGCAGATTCGAATGGGGCCTCACAGCGGATATCCAGCCACCAAATTTCGAAATGAGAGAATCAATATTACGCCGAAAGGTTCAAGAGGAATCCTATAAAGTCCCTGACAGCGTCATACGCTACATAGCCGAAAGCTTTTCATGGAACATACGCGAGCTGGAGTCGGCCCTTTATAAACTATTTGCCTACCAGGATCTCGTTCATGAGGAGATTACACTTGATCTTGCCAAAAGGGCACTCAAGGATATGATATCTGTAATGAGCGTTGATGATATTTCCATCGATCTCATCCAAAAAAAGGTGGCGAACTACTATAACATCAGTTATTCGGATATGAAGAGCAAAAAGAGATCGAAGAACATCGCTTTTCCTAGACAGATAGCGATGTTTCTAGCCAGGAGACTGACAGAGTTCTCGACTACTGAAATAGGAAATGAATTTGGAGGAAAGGATCACTCAACGGTCATTCATGCCATATCGAAAATAAACCAGAAGTACGAGAATGATGAAACATTCAGGATTAAAGTTGAAAAACTTACCAGTGCAATAAAAGAAAATCATTAACCTGTTGATAGGATGTTTATTACTCGTTAGATTCTAAGAAAGAAAAATGTGAATATCATGTAAATATTCTATCTAATAGTTTTACTCGGATTAATGCATTGTGGAAAACGTCTTCCTTATCAACAGGTTTTAATATTTATAAATAAGTAATTATAAAGAAATAACTGAAGAATGCACAATATCTACAGTACTACTACTACTACTATATTAAATTTAAATAAGGAACTAATAAAATGAACATTACAATCCCAAAACAAAAGATGCTTAAATACCTCTCTTATACAGATACAATAGCAAGCTCAAAAACCACTGTTCCAGTATTATCCAATGTGCTTATTGATGTTTCAGAAAAAAACATCTTCTTCTACTCATCTAATCTTGAAACAGGCATTAAGGTATCTGATACAGTAAAAACTGATGAAGATGGGTCCCTTGCAGTAAACGGGAAAAAGCTTTTGAGCATAGTGAGGGAACTACCTGATGATGATATCAGGCTTACTACAGATGATAAAAACAGACTGACAGTGAGAAGTGAGAGTAAGGCAATTAATGCTGAGTTCACTATTGCAGGAGTATCCAAGGAGGATTTTCCCAAGATAAACACTGAGCCTGAGGAAGAATATATACAGCTTAATCCGGCTCCATTTAAAGAAATGATCAGGAAGGTGATTTTTTCGGTTTCGAGTGATGAAAATAAATACTCACTCACAGGAATTTTTCTTGAGAAGAACAACGGTGATATCAGTATGGTTGGAACCGATGGGAAGAGGCTGAGTCTTGTCTCGCGTAAGCAGAAGGACCTTGAAATACCAAAAGACACCTTTTATGTTCCGTACGATGGAGTGATTATCCCCAAGATCGTTCTTAATGAGATAGTCAAATTCTCCTTTGAAGAAAAAGAGAAATTATATCTGGGTTTCAGTAAAAACCAGATCTTCTTTAAATATGATAATATTAATCTTGTATCAAATCTTATAGAGGGAAAGTTTCCTGACTATAAAAAGATTATTCCTGTTGACCGAGAGAAAATGTTTACAGCTGATAGAAAATTTTTATACAATGCAATAAAGAGAGTTTCGATTTTAGTTGAAGAGAGCTATAATCAGATAAAGTTGAATATATCAAAGGACAAATTATTAATTTCCTCTCAGAATCCCACCCTGGGTGGAGCAATCGAAGAGATACCAATAAAATATGGTGACGAGGATATTGAGATTGCACTGAATTACATATATCTCATCGATTGTTTGAAGGAAATCGGTTCCGATACTGTGAAGATTGACTTTGAAGACTCAGAACGTGTTCTTACAGTTTGTGGTGTTGATGAAGAGGGGTACACTAATCTGATCATGCCTATGAAGGGGGGAATATAGGGGAGCGCATTGTCAATCAATAAAATACAGGGATATAGTTTTTGTTTCTAGAATCGATTTCACTGAAAAACTTCAGAAACTATACCGATGTAAATATATCCTTCTCACACGGTACCAATCTTATTCTCGGCAAGAATGGTGCCGGAAAATCAAATCTCCTGGAAGCTATCTATATTCTCTCTACTTCAAAGTCCTTTCGTAATGCGGCTGATAATAAGATCAAGAGATGGGGAACGTATAACTATAATGTGAAAGGAGTATTTTCTTCGGAGAATGGTGAATATGAGATTGAACTATCCTATGTTAAGGATAAAAAAAGACTGTTAATAAATGGAGCACCTGAGGAGAGAATATCAAACATTCTCGGATTTGCTTATTGTGTAATTTTCTTTTTTGATGATATTCTCCTTGTTGCAGGTCCCCCAAAGATGAGAAGAAGCTTTCTCGATCTTATACTTTCAACCATTGATCCGCTCTATTTTGAATACCTCAAGAACTATTTAAGTGCATTTAAGCAAAAATCAAGGTATCTGAGAGACAGTAGCAGTATAGATTACAATCTTCTAAAATCATGGAATGAGAAGCTTGTTGATTCAGGTTCATATATTCTTCATAAGAGATATTCACTTGTACGTTTTATCAACAGCTACATCGATAAATCAGTAAGCGAGGTGTTTGGTTTCAGATATCCTTTCAAGGTTGTCTATCAGACAAATGTTCCAAGGACTAATAACGAGGATTCAGTAGAGCATATACAGTCTTCTTTCACTGAAGAGCTTGAAAAAAATACAGATAAAGAGATACGTGTCTCGCAGTGTATTATTGGACCGCACAGGGATGACCTTGTGTTTACAGATGAAAAGCATGATGTTCGCACTTTTGGTTCAATTGGTGAAGCAAGGCTTTCATCAATCATCCTCAAATGCGCTCAGGCGGAGTTTTATCATCAGAAAAAGGGAATAATCCCTATCCTGCTCATTGACGACATCCTGCTCGAGCTAGATAAAAAAAATATGGAAAAAGTATTGATTCTTATTTATGCAGAAAGCCAGAAGGTCATTACGACAACAGAAGTAGTAAAGCTCCCTGAAATTTTTTTGTACGATCAGATGTTTAATATAGATGAGAAGGGAAATATCCTATGCAAAGGGATAAGAAAACCTACTCAATAAAAGATGTGCTCGAATCCTATCTGTCCAAGAACAAGCAAATTGGGTACAGGATAAAGTCAGCAGAGGCTCTGCAATTATGGGGAAGGATTTGCGGGGATTGGGCAAGTTCGCATTCTGAGGCAGTTCATGTTAAAGATGGAATTTTACTCGTAAAGACAGATTCTCCTTCACTTGCTAACGAGCTCTCTCTAAAGCAGAATAAGCTTATAGAGGAGATCAATAAAGAGCTTTCTTCTCCTCTTATTAAGAAGATTGTGTTTAAATCCGGGTTTATTAAAAATACTGATTCCAAGACCGAGGAAACTTCCACAAGTATAAATAAGAAAAAGAAGCTTACAATGGAAACGGTGAAACGTGTAGATAAGCTTGTAGAGACTGTGAAGGGTGAGGAGCTAAGAGAAACATTGCGCAAACTCTTCATATCTTCAGCAAAGAGAAAGAGAGGGTAGGGTAATATAACTGCTAATCTATTGGAGATCAGGTGCGCACTTATTGGTTAAAGATGCTAATTAATTGGCAAGCAGAGGAAAACTTATTAATGATAGGATATCAATTTATTGGTAATTCATTTATATACAAAGAATTACATGCTGTGATATTAACATAATTGTATTTGAGAACTACTTAAAAATTATTATATTAGTTGATAGGGAAATAGATACAGGGAGGGGAGCACTCACATCTATTAAACACTTATATCCCCTTCAATAGATGTTTATTTTTGGAGTCTTTTATGGATCAATACAGCGCTGAGAGTATTCAGGTTCTTGACGGTATCGAACATGTGAGAAAAAGACCGAGTATGTATGTCGGATCGACCGGAAGCGAGGGGCTCCATCATATTGTACACGAGGTGATCGACAATTCCATAGATGAAGCACTTGCAGGGTACTGCAAAAATATAAAAGTATATATACATACCGGAAATAAGATTGAGATCGTGGATGATGGCAGGGGTATTCCTACAGAGATTCATAAAGATGAAGGCGTTTCTGCGCTTGAGGTGGTAATGACCAAGCTCAACGCAGGAGGGAAGTTTGATCACAAATCATACAAGATCTCAGGGGGGCTTCATGGAGTAGGTGTATCGGTTGTTAATGCTCTATCTGAATGGCTTGAAGTAAAAGTCTGCAGAGACGGAAAGCTTTACACTCAGAAGTATAGAAGGGGTGTTCCGGAGTGTGAGGTAACACTGGAAGGTAAATGCAACAACAGCGGCACAAGGGTAATCTTTAAACCTGATAGTAAGATATTTAAAAGTATTGATTTCAACTTCGATATACTTTCAAGAAGACTGAGAGAACTCGCCTTTCTCAATAAAGGGATAAATATAGAAATATATGATAAAAGAGATAATAATGTTAAACAGCATAAATTTATGTTTGAAGGAGGCATTGTCTCTTTTGTCAAGTACCTTAATCAAACCAAGAGCGCCCTTAATAAAGAGCCAATATACTTTGAAGAGAAGAGGGATGAACTCGAGGTAGAAGTTGCCATAGAGTATAATGAAGGATACACAGATAACATATTTGCATTTGTGAACAATATAAACACCATTGAAGGAGGCACCCACCTCATAGGATTTAAATCTGGGCTTACAAGAACGATCAATGACTTCATAAAGAGAGCTCCAAGTATTAAGAATAAGATCATGCTCGTTGGTGATGATGTAAGAGAGGGGCTCACTGCGGTTATCAGTGTCAAGTTACAGAATCCGCAATTCGAAGGGCAGACAAAAGCAAAGCTTGGAAATAGTGAAGTAAAGGGTATTGTTGAGTCAATGGTGTACGAGCACCTCTCAGAAAATTTTGATAGAAATCCAATAATAGCAAAACGCATTATCGAAAAGTGTATTCAGTCAGCAAAAGCAAGAGAAGCTGCAAGGCAGGCAAAGGAGCTCACTCGAAGGAGGAATGCACTTGAGAACGATTCACTACCTGGAAAGCTCGCAGACTGCTCCATAAAGGATCCTGATAAATGTGAGCTTTACATTGTAGAAGGTGATTCTGCCGGGGGAAGCGCAAAGCAGGGAAGGGATAGATCCTTTCAGGCGATTCTTCCGCTCTGGGGAAAGATGCTCAATGTTGAGAAGACGAGGCTCGATAAAGTCTTGAGTAACGATAAGCTCAAGCCCATTATCAGTGCACTTGGTACAGGTATCGGTGATAACTTTGATATCTCAAGACTCAGATATGGCAAGATCATTATAATGGCAGATGCAGATGTAGACGGCTCTCATATAAGAACACTCCTTCTCACGTTCTTCTTCAGATATATGAGGGAGCTTACAGAAAAAGGTCATATCTATATTGCATGTGCACCACTATATAAAATTCTAAAAAAGAATGATGTATTCTATGCATATTCTGATGATGAGAAGGATAAGATCTTCGACCGTATAGGGAACCATGGGATTACTGTACCGAGATACAAGGGACTTGGTGAAATGAATCCAGATCAGCTCTGGGATACTACAATGAATCCTGAAAAGAGAACATTGGTTCAGGTAACATCAGAAGATGCTGTCGAAGCTGATGAGATCTTCTCCACACTTATGGGAGACGCCGTAGGCCCGAGAAGGAAATTTATAGAGACATATGCAAAATCGGTAAAGAATATTGATGCATAGAAACAGCAAGAAGCATAAACTATCCTGTTTACAATTATTAATCCATTTAAAAAAGTAAAAAGATCATTTGATTGGAAGAGAAGATTATACAAGACTTGATAGAGGAGCTGGTTAATTGAAAGAGAAAATTGTTCAAACTTTTATCGAAGACGAGATGAAGGATTCATATCTCACCTATGCTATGAGCGTAATCGTGAGCAGGGCTCTTCCAGATGCCAGAGATGGACTGAAACCGGTCCACCGCAGAATTTTGTACGACATGAATGAGCTGGGACTGACACACGACAAGCCGTTTAAGAAAAGCGCACGTATTGTTGGAGATGTGCTTGGAAAGTATCACCCTCATGGTGATCAAGCCGTGTATAACTCACTCGTACGGATGGCCCAGGACTTTTCTATGAGGCATCCTCTTATAGAAGGGCAGGGTAATTTTGGGTCAATAGATGGTGATGATCCTGCTGCAATGAGATACACAGAGGTAAGAATGTTTACGATTGCAGAGGCAATGATTGCTGATATCGAAAAGGAGACTATTGATTTTGTTCCAAATTTTGATGATACAATGAAGGAACCCTCAGTATTGCCGTCTGCAATACCAAACCTCCTTGTCAATGGTTCGAGCGGGATAGCAGTAGGTATGGCAACCAATATACCGCCTCATAATCTTGCTGAAACTGTAAAAGCGGTTATTGCAGTAATTCAAAAGCCATCCATATCGATACCTGAGATAATGAGTATAGTCCCTGGACCAGACTTTCCAACAGGGGGACTGATAATAGGGAAATCTGGAATTAAAGATGCATATACCACTGGTAATGGGCAAATCAGGCTCAGGGCTAAGGTGAGTATAGAGGGTATAAAGGGAGGGAAAGATGCGCTGATTGTAAATGAAATCCCCTATCAGATCAATAAGTCAAGGCTTATTCAGGATATTGCACGTTACAGCAAGGAAAAAAGGGTGGATGGCATTACAGATCTCAGGGATGAATCAGATAGAGATGGCACAAGGATTGTCATAGAATTGAAAAGGGGAATAAATCCCCGTGTTATTATGAATCAACTTTTCAAGATCACACAGCTTGAAGTGACATACGGAATTAATCTTCTTGCACTCGACAAACTCAAACCGAAGGTAATGAATATAAAGGAGATAATAGAGAAGTATATAGAACACAGAGAAGAGGTTGTCGAAAGGAGAACACGTTTTGATCTTGAAAAAGCACAGAAACGGGCTCATATACTTTCTGGGTTTTTAAAAGCGCTGGATCATATAGACGAAATAATACGCCTGATACGGGCTTCAAAGACGCCTAAGGAGGCTGCCGATAAATTGATAGCGCGTTTTTCATTCACCAAGATTCAGGCAGAAGCCATTCTAGAAATGAGACTCGCGAGACTCACAGGCATGGAACGTGAGAAGATCAAGAATGAGCATGCCGAGCTGAAAAAGATCATCGCCGAATTGAAAGAAATCCTCAAGAGTAAACGAAATATCAGAAATCAGATTGTTAAAGAACTTCAGGATGTCACCAGGAAATTTTTTAATGAACGGAGAACCAAAATTATCGAGGAGGAGAAAGAGGTAGATCTCAAGGATCTTATAATCGAAGAGGATGTGGTGGTTACTATATCTCACAAGGGATTTATCAAAAGAACACCTATAACGGCTTTCAAGCATCAGGCTCGAGGTGGTGTCGGTGTAAATACCTCATCGTTGAGAGAGGATGATTTTATAGAGCAGATGTTTATTGCATCAACCCATGACACACTCCTTTTTATTACAAATAAAGGGAAAGCGTATTTACAGAAGGTCCATGGAATAATTAATGTGGGCAAGAACTCCAAAGGGCAGAGTATCAATCTATTGCTTAATCTTGAAGAAGATGAACAGATAGCGGTTTCTGTTGCACTCAGAGGCGATGAAAAAGAGCGGTATATACTCTTTGTCACTCGAAGCGGGTTTATAAAAAAGACATCTATTTCAGAGTTTCAGAATGTGAGAAAATCTGGAATCATAGCGATATCGCTAGGTAAGGATGATAGTATAATAGATGCGATTATTACTGACGGCTCACATGAGATAATAATTGCTACTGCTATGGGATATTCACTTCGTCTTAAAGAGAGCGCAGTAAGAGATATGGGAAGAAATGCAAGAGGGGTTACAGGGATACGGTTAAAACAGAATGATTATGTATGTGGTGTAACAAAGGTTATAAACAATGAAGATATGCTCGTGGTAACAGAGAATGGATTTGGGAAAAGGCTTCTGTTTGATAACTTTTCTGTCCATGGGAGAGGGACTCGAGGGCAAATATATATCAAGGTGAATGATAAAGTTGGTAAATCCGTTGGCATACTATCAGTGACAAAGGGTGATGCATTCGTTATAATAACAACAAGGGGTATGGTTATAAGACTGAAAGTTAAGAGTGTTTCCGTGATGGGAAAAACGGCAAGCGGGATTAAGCTTGTTAACATCAAGGAGCCGGATAACGTAGCTGCTGTTGCAAGGATAGTGCAGGATTAATTTACTTTTGGTCTGAATCCTAAAGTTTTAAGATCTGAAGAACTGAAGATCTTCTGATTTTGAGATCTTCGATCTCAAAATCAAGGGTCTAAAGACCAAAAGATCTGAAGTCGAATTATATTTAGATAAAGTTTGATACATTTCAAAGTAAGCCATTTACATCTAAATGTGAAAGATTCTCTTTAAAATAGTGACATTCTCCATTTAGACGGAGAAAGACTCTTCTTATAAGGTTTATCTATTCCGTCTAAATGCGTATAATTCTTTTTTAAATAG
>CP070841.1:2042663-2051659 GCA_020342115.1 Spirochaetota bacterium | reverse complement strand
TCGACATCATTTACAATGTGATAAAGCCCGGTTTTGAAGAGGTCAGGAAAAACCTTCAAAACAAATCTCCATGAACATAAGAGGTTAATTAAGGATGCACATAGATATCTCCGGTCTTGGAAACCCCCTGATGGATATACTCGTCTATGTGGATGATGATTTTATTAAAAATAACAACCTGATGAAAGGTGTAATGCACCTCATAGATGATAATGAAAGTAAAAAGCTTCTGCATCTCATCGATGACAAGAAAAAGGAGCTTCAAGCAGGTGGCTCATGTCCCAACACTATGGTTGCTCTTGCCCTCCTTGGTTTAAATACAGCACTTGCTGGTAAGATTGGCAACGATGAGCTCGGCAATATTTATCAAAAAAAGATTGTTGAAAAGGGAGTTATTTCCTACCTCAAACAGTACGATTGTGACACAGGCACCAGTATCATTCTTATAACCCCTGACAAAGAAAGGACAATGAATACCTATCTGTCAGCATGCAGGGAATTCTGCAAGGAAGATCTCCAGGCAGAAATGATTGAAAACTCCTCCCTGTTTTACTTCACAGGATATATGTGGGACACCGACAACCAGAAGGAAGCTACACGGTATGCCATTGAGGTTGCTAAAAGCAATAAAGTGCCAATAGTATTCGATGTTGCAGATCCGATGGCTGCGGAAAGGTACAGAGAAGATTTTATACCGATGATCCAGGAATCGATTGATATAGTGCTCGCCAATGCCTGTGAAGCACAAATACTGACAGGTAAGGATATTGAGGAGTCAGTGACAATCCTGAACAGGCTATGCCCGACTGCTGTCATAAAGAATGGAGAGAAAGATACACTCATAGCCGATAAAGGAGAGGTTTTTTCAATACCGGTTTTCAAGAGTAATGTAAAAGATACCACCGGGGCAGGAGATAACTTCGCCGCAGGATTCATATACGGTATTTTAAAGGGCTATGATATACCGCTCTGCGGCAGGATAGCATCCTTTGTCGCCTCGAAAACAATAGAAAAGATAGGAGCACAAGCCCCGGACAATATCAGAACTCTCCTCGAAGAGATGCTTGAATCAATCCAACCAGTTTGATGGAAATTTCGTTAGTTCCTGATACAAATAAACAAATTCAATGAAAAACTCTTCGTCGCAAATTAAACACTTTCCGCTGTCTTACACCTCATAATATAATTGGATTGATCCTAAGACTCTTGGAGACATAACGATACAGTCTCGCAGAGTGCTGCGAAATCCTTAACTGAAAGCTCTTCGGCCCTTACCCTCTCATCATGAAAAAGCTCTGTCGTTATAGCCCTCAATCTACCCTTATCGATGCCAAGTGAAGATAGATTATTAATAAGGCTCTTTCGCCGATTGACAAATCCCTGCTTGACTATCCTCTTAAAAAGTCCTGGATTAATTGAAAGATGTTCTTCAAACGGTGCGATGGTTATAACTGCGCTATGTATTTTTGGTTCTGGAAAAAAATTAGATGGCGCTATCTTTTTTATTATATATTCAACCTTTGCCATGGATTGGATCCAGACTGAGACATAGGAATAGCTCTTCGATCCCGGCTTTGCCGTAATTCTCTGAGCAATCTCCTCCTGAACAGTTCCGGTTATCCTCTTTATCCATGGAAACTCCTCGATGATTTTTATAATGCCCTTGATTGCTATATTATATGGGAAATTACTGACCGCTTTGTTGGGACGAAAGTTGTCTGGAAAATCATCTTCTCCAAGTTTCAGGAAATCTCTGTTGATTACACAGAGGTTTTTAACCCCGAGTTGTTGAGCTTTCTTCTCCAAGAACTTGGCAAATCCCCTATCGACCTCACAGGCAACTACATACTTTGTATGGCCTGCCATAGAGAATGTCAAGGACCCTAATCCAGGACCGATCTCCAATACTATGTCGTTATTTTTTATATTAGAACTCTGGATAATTTGTGCAGCTAAATCCCTATTGATAAGAAGGTTCTGTCCATAACGCTCTTTGAGGGATAGGTTTTGCTCTTTCAGAATAGCGATAATTCCAGACGGTGAGAATATCCTCTGAATGTATTCCATTGTAAGTTGTTAAGAATCATTCTTTGATGCTGTGAAGGATTTCTGAAAACTTCTCCTTATCGACTAGATCAATGGGTCTAATCTGTGCAAATTCCGCTGCGCTTTTTGTGAATTGAGAAGCAACAATACAGATACTTCTCATTGCACCGACTTTTCTCATCTGATCGTAAAGACCTCTTATATCATCATAGCTTACAGGTTCTGCGGATCGATAAAGCCTCACGATTATAGTTGCTTTTTTGGCATTTCTCCATCTGCTCTGCGTTTCCAGAGCATATATTTCTACCAGATCCTGATTCATTAAAAACACATCCTGAACCGCAAGACCCATAGATTTCACAATTAAGGCTGCTGTGTTCTTAAAACTTTCCTGGGACGCAGTGAGAAAATCTTTCATCTTATCATCTGCTCTAAGGCTATTGTAGAGAGTGAGTTTTTCGGCAACATCCCTGTACTTCGGTCGCACTGCATAAATCTTTTCCCACTGTTCAATTGCTTTTAAGAGATCTTTATTTATCTCATAACAGCGAGCCAGCAGATAGCGTACACCAAGCACTGCCGGTATATCTTTCTCCCCCAACCCCAGTGCCCTTTCAAGTTCCGGAACTGCCCGCCCAAGATCCCCTTTCACGACAAAGATGTTTGCCCGCTCCAATAAAACCCTCTGCTTCAGCTCATTATCACGTAATGCCTTATCGAAATAGGCAAGTGCTGTCTGAGTATCTCCACCTGCTCTCGATATTTTTCCAAGGTAATAATGACTTGGTGTATTCTGTGGATCGTACTTTATTGCTTCCATAAACGACTTCTTAGCCTCGTTAGGAAGCTGCTTCTTGAATAATATCCGTCCCATTCTCATATGAGACTCTGCATGCTTCGGGTTGTAGGTTATTGCTTTAGTGTAATTTGCTAGTGCAGAATCTGAATAATTTCGCCTCTCAAAAAGCTCTGCGATATGATAATAATTCTCATAATTTTGAGGTTCGAGCTTCGAAAGCAGTATATACTCTTTCTGGCTCTCATCGATCTGGCCAAGTTTCAGGTACTCTTCTGCGAGTTTCTTACGCACCTTTTTCTGAGTCGCAAGTGCAGTAAAATTGCCCGTATTGGTTATATACCTGAATTCTACCACCGCCAGGTCCGGTCGTTTCTCAGCACTGTAGCATTCTCCAAGCAAGAAATGCGCATCTGCATTTCTCTCATTCTTTAAAAGAAGCTGTTTAGCCTGTCTTATTGCAGCCTTGATATTATTGTTTTCAATAGAGGATTCAATGTACCGGAGCTTCTTCGGATTAATCATTGTTTTAAATATAAAAAATATAAAGACCGCAAAGCCGGCACCGCCGAATACAACTGCAAAAACAACTGCATTATTCATTCTGATTCCTTGATTAGTTCCTTAGCTTATTATTTTATGATGAATTATACTATATACCTTTATTTTTCTTTTTTAAGATAATCAATTATTCACTCGGAACTAATTACATATTTACATTACACTATTGGCACATTTTTACGATACTATAAACGAGATTATATGGTCTAAGATAATAAACAGGATTATTGTTGTGTACATGAAACGTCTACAGCTCACAATACTACTTTCGATTTTTTTCATACTTACTTTATTTTTCGGCACATATGCCGCTGATAACGAGTTATTAGACAGGGGCTTAAGTTACTATCAGAATCAGGAATTCGTGCTTGCATCAGCACACTTCGAAGAAGCAAAAAAGATCGACCCACAAAATTCAAAAATTTACTTCTACCTAGGTAACACCTACTATCAGCTCAACGAACTAGACAGCGCTATCGTTAACTATACCCAGGGGTTGGACTATACTGATAAAAAAGGCCACTTCTTCTTCAATCTCGGGAATTGTTATTTTTTAAAGGAAAATTACGAGTTTGCTTCAGAAATGTACTCCCAGGCTGCCCTCTATGATTCAACTATCTATGACTCATATCTCAATGCAGGGAACGCATACTACAATACAGGTGACTATGCAAAAACAATAATTCAATGGGAAACCTATCTAGAAAAAAATCCTACAACTCCTCAATATAAAAATATCGAAAAAGCAATTGCATATTTAAGGGAAGAGCTGGAGCGCTCAATTAAAGATCTTGAAGGTACCGACAAAGAAACTGGCCTCGATGAAGACCTCCTTGAGGATGTTCTTAAGGATTTGAACGGTCTCTTAAACAGAACCAGGAATGTGCTCGAAACAAGTGAAAAACCGATAGACGATCTCACAAGTGAAGGGATTGAGAGATAGGAAACACTATGGGACGAATGAACAGAGGATTTATTATCATTATAATCGTTATTATTATACTGGCCCTCGGGGGAGGTGGGTTTTTCCTGGTTAAGAGACTGAGAAGGGAAAAACCTGAAGAGATTGTTGAGAAACCTGAGGATCTCATAGAGAGGATAGAGCCTGAAATCAGTAAAGTTGAAAATATGATGAAACTCGCTCGTTATTATGTTGATAAGGAGGAATTTGATTTAGCAAGAGCGCAGCTTGAGCAGGTTCTTCTGCTCGAACCTAATAACGCTCAGGCAAAAAACCTTCTCGAGGAAGTGCTTGAGAAAAAACGGACTGAGACCGAAGCGCTAAAAAAGAGGGAGGATAACAAACTAGACAAGGTAGTAACCACTTTGAGGGAAACAATTCCTAAACAGGAGGAAAAACCGGTAAAAGAGGAACCACCCAAGCAGGTCGATCTTGAGAAAGAGCTCGCAGAGAGGAATAAAAAGGCTTATGATTATTTCGTCAAGGGGAAGCAAAGCTACGAAAATGCTGATTATTCCAATGCAATCGATAACCTCGAGCAATCGCTTTCCATCAAACCAGACAGCGCACTCGCGCTTTCCTATCTTGGAGCGAGCTATTTCGAGAAAGACAGTTCCTCACAGGAAAACACAAAAAAGGCAATAGAGGCAAGCAAAAAGGCTCTATCAATCGATCCTACACTCTCACAGCCTCACTTCACTCTTGGACAAATCTATGACAAGCAGGATTTATTAGATTCTGCTGTAGAGGAGTATAGAAAGACACTGGAACTCGATCCAAACAATGGTATGGCTTACTATAAACTGGGAATCATCCAGTACCTCAAGCGAGAATACCAGAATGCTTTGACATCATTCACAAAGGCTTCCCAGCTCCTTCGTGATTTTCCGCAGGTATACTATAACCTTGGGCTTACTGCTCAAACACTCGGAAGAACCAACACAGCCATCAACGCCTATAACAAGGCAATAGACTTGAAAGAGGGTTACACAAAAGCACTGATCAATCTTGGACTCCTCTACTACGAGAATGATTTCTACGACAAGGCCATTGGGTATTATAAAGAGGCAATTTCATACGAAAAGGACAACGTCAATGCTCATATAAAGCTAGGCGATGCGCTCAGATCCAAAGGTGAGTTTGCAGAAGCCAAAAGTATATACGAAACAGCACTGCGTCTCGATCCGCAGAGTCACCTCACCTATTACAATCTCTCTATTCTTTACGAAATGGAGAAACGATATGATCTTGCGGTCCAGGCTCTCGAGAAGGCTGTACAGCTCCATCCGAGCGATAAACGATACTATTACAATTTGGGGAATAACTACGCCCAACTCAACAGGTATAACGACGCAATCACTGCATACGAACGTGCAATAAAGATCGATCCGAAATATATGGAAGCCTATAACAACATAAGTGACATATATATCAAGAGCAACCTTTACGACAAGGCCCTTGCCACACTGAGGAAAGCAATAAACCTCAATCCAAATTCACTGGCAGCAAGGATAAATCTTGGCAATGCTCTCTTGAAAACAGAGCTTTACCAGGAGGCAATCGAACAGTTCAAGGTCGCAGCTGACCTTGATCCTCTTTCACCGGAAGCACACTACGGCCTTGGTACAGCGTATGTGAAACTTAAAAGAGATAACGAAGCTGTTTCAGAGTATCTTCGAGCCATTAAATCAGACAAGACCTTTATCCAGACCTATGAACCACTTGGAAACCTCTTTATCAAGCAGGGGAAAAAAGAGGATGCACTCACAATTTTCCGCTCGCTCTTAACAATCGAGCCTGATTACCCACAGAAGGACAAGATAGAAAAGATCATCAAACAACTCGAATCCTCTACGTAGCATAAGCAATAATAAATTGTCCAAATAATTATCTTTACCAGCCATTAACTTCATACACTTCACTTGATAATAATTGAATGATAATGTGGTGTTAAATATATAACACACGAAAAATAATTACCATCCTGACAAGATTTCTCTAGACATTAAAAAGCAAGAAGGATAATATGGACTGTGATTATTAGTTAAGTAAACAGGAGATATTATAATGAACGGTTATGAAAGAATTATGACTGCCTTGAAGGGAGAACAGCCCGATAGGATTCCTACTTTTGAGTTATTGATAAATGCACCGGTAATCGAGGCACTCCATCCTGATTTAGCAATTGGTAAAGAAAGAAAATCAGGATCGAGTGATATGACTGGAGGCTCTGAAGAAGGGTTTCAAAGTCTCGCACGCTTTATTGAAAGAGAAGATATAGATGGAGTGCTGGTATTCGAGGAGTTTCATCCGAAGAAATGGTTTGATAGTGAACATTATATCGACGAATGGAATATTACATGGAAAGCTGGTTCACCCGGGCTACATCCTTATGTTGTAGACCATCCTATTAAAGAGGAAAAGGATTTAGATTCCTTTAAGCCACCTGATCCGGATGCAGATTATCGCATGGATACACTGAGACAGGCTGTAAAGCTATTCAAAGGAGAAAAGGCAATTGTGTTTTTAAGTAATGAAACTTTTTTCTATGGATTTTTTCTCAGGGGTCTGGACAACCTGCTTATGGATTATGTACTGAATCCGGAATTTGTACATAGATTGTCACGAACAATAATAGAAAATAAAAAGCGCATATTTGAGAGAGCTATTGAAACGGGTGCTGACGTACTTATGACTGGAGATGATTATGCATATAAGAACGCTCCAATCATGTCTCCAGAGTGTTTTAAGAAGTTTGTATTACCTTATCTTCAGGAAAATATAAACGTTGCCAGAAAACATAATATTCCTATAATCAAGCACACTGATGGAAATATATGGTCCATCATTGATATGATTATTGATACAGGTATCGACTGTCTCAATCCGCTTGAACCTAATGCAGACATGGATATCGGAAAGGTAAAAGAGAAGTATGGCAAAAGAATAGCTCTTATGGGAAACATCGATTGCGGGGAGCTTTTATCTAGGGGAAAACCGGAAGAGGTTGTGGAAGCTGTCAAAGAAACCATAGCAAAAGCTGCTCCAGGCGGGGGGTATATTTTGTCCTCTTCAAACAGTATACACCCTGCTGTGAATCCGCAGAATTATAAGACGATGCTGGAAGCATGCAGGAGATTCGGACAGTATCCACTTGATGAAAAGATGATAGAAGAATATAAAACAAAAGATTACTATGCCAGGTACAGGAGTTAATAAATACTGATTCAAGCTATTGAGAGGAAAAGCATTATCGTTGAAACGTATAACAAATTGAATTCTTGTCCAAATTTACAAATAATTTGATTTATTACGTTAAAATAACTTGACAAGGTTATACATTATTGTATAATTATTTTCCCTTAAATTATTTCAATTTAAGGTTTAATATAAAATAAATACTATTTATTACGTTAAAATAACTTGACAAGGTTATACATTATTGTATAATTATTTTCCCTTAAATTATTTCAATTTAAGGTTTACTATAAAATAAACACAATATAAGGAGGTTACAATGTTAAGAAATCGAGTTTTATACATCATTGTTTGTATGCTTCTCATCCCTTTTGTATTCATTGTGGCATTTAACGGGAAAGAAGAAGCTGCTGAGAAACCGGAAGAAGTTGAAGGGCCTGCTATATCTATGGAAGGCACTCAGAGAGAACGTGCAGAGGCATTGGGTAAGAAGTATTCAGGAGTAACTAAAACTTTGCTTACCGAGGGCATTGCTGCTGGACCGCCTCAAGCTTTCGCAGATCAATTCACAAAGGCCACTGGTATCAAGGTTAAAGTTGTTGAGTCCCCGTACGAAGAAACAATGTCAAGACCTTTAATAGAGCATGAAGCCGGCACCGGGGCAATCGATCTCTATCGTATTGTCCCCAGCTGGATACCAGACTTTGCGGCTGCGGGTGTCATTGAGTCAATACAACCCTATGTTGACAAGTACATGACCGAAGATGACCTGGCAGATATCGAACCAGGACGTAAGCTCGCTTGTATGATTTATGAGGACGAGATTTGGGGCCTGCTCATGGACGGCGACATATTTATTCTCTACTATCGTGCAGATATCTTCGAGGATCCTGCAGCTCAGAGTAGATTCAAGGCCAGGTATGGGTACGATCTTGCTCCACCAAAAAACTGGGAACAGTACAACCAGGTCGGACAGTTTATTACAGATTTCACCGATGGTGCGGTTTATGGTGGTGCAGGTAACCGTTCTTCTGGACCGGCGTATTTCTGGTTTAACCAGCTCTTTCGCGGTGCAGGTGGCAGGTTTTTTGACCCTGATACTATGAAATCCACAGTCAACGGTAAAATAGGTAAGCAGACTATGGAACAGCTGGTAAAAGAGCTCGAATTTGGGCCTCCAGGAATGGAGAACTGGGGTACTGCTCAACTGTGGAGCGGGTTCGTGGATGGCACGGTTGCCATGCAGTTTAGCTGGCCACCGATCGGACGTTTTTCAGAAGCTGCGAGCGGCCTGGCCAATTACCCGACATGGCTGCCGCCAACCAACGTGGCAGGTAAAATCAAATATTCACTGCTTCCCGGTCCCTTCAAGGGTGAAGGTCCGCCTGCAGATGGTATGATGGGCAACGGTTTCTGGGTGCTATCATCAGACTC
>CP070841.1:2040063-2042563 GCA_020342115.1 Spirochaetota bacterium | reverse complement strand
CGTTACCCGATTAAATCTTAGTATGTACCTAAATTTGAATGATAAATAATATACCATCGAAAAGTGTGGCTTGTTTCATATCGTTATAGTGTTTAGGTTTTCCCTTTTAAACTCACGATGTTTAATCCACCAGCCTTCTATATCAGCTGGTGGATCAGCTTAATTTTTTTGATCAGAGAGCATCACGAATATATCATTGAGCCGTTCGATACTATCTTTGAAAATCCTGTGGTTCCTTTTGTAGACTTCGATATTTTCGGTTTGCGGTTTTGTCTCTTCGGTTACATGAACGAGTTTTTCAGAATCATTGATTGAAGAAAATATTCCAACCCCCACTCCACCTGCAATTGCAGCACCCACCGAAGTGGCCTCCTCTATGAAGTTAAGTTTCAACACTGGTTTTTCCATTACATCGGCAAATATCATTCTCCACAATCTGCTTTTTGCACCCCCGCCAATCATCCGTACTGCATCAGTATCAACCCCTTGCTCAGCGAATGCATCTGCGATGAGTTTCATGTTGTACGCAACACCCTCAAGAACAGCCCTGATCATATAGCCTTTATCATGGATCATTGAGAGCCCGATGAAGCATCCACGAGCATCAGGATTCCAGAGTGGGCTTCGTTCCCCCATCAGATATGGTAAAAAGATGATGCCTCCCGATCCGGCTGGAGTAGCCTCTGCCTTTTTGTTGAGTATGTCATATACATCGATTCCTTCTTTATCTGCTTCAGCCGATTCAGGCTCACAAAGGGTGTTTTTGAACCATTGATAGGAACCACCTCCTGCCTGCATGGTACCTGCAGGGAAGTAGAGCCCCCTTTTGAAATGGCAGAAGGTAAAGGTACGCTTAATGGGATCTATGAGAGGGCGATCAGATGCAATTGCCATCCAGGTGGATGTGCCAAGATAGATGTATGAGCTCCCTTCACTCACCACTCCTGATCCACAGGTTGCACATGCACCATCACCTCCTCCTATGACGACAGGTGTGCCTTCAACTACTCCACACTGTTGTGCTGCATCTCTCATTACCATGCCCACAACCTCTGTTGATTCAACAAGATCGGGGAGCTTTTCTTTCTCTATCCCTGTTGCATCGATAAGGTCCTCACTCCACTTAAGGGAGTTGATATCCAGAAGATTCATACCGGATGCATCGGAATAGTCTGTAAGGATTTTCTTTGTAAGTTGGGTTACAAGATAGTCCTTAGCATGAATGAATTTATAGGTATTATTATAGACATCACGTTCATTTTCCCTGATCCACATGATCTTAGTAGCTGAGTATGAAGCACTTAAGCGGTGACCTGTTGCACTGTAAACCATATCTCTGTCAATACTCTTAGCAAGGGCATCGGCTTGTTGTGTGGAGCGGAGGTCTGCCCATATTATCGAGTTTCGAAGCGCCCTCCCTTTTTCATCTACAGGGAGGGCTGCCATCATCTGTCCTGAAAATGATATAACCCCAATTTCCTCAGGCTTAATCTTAGTATCAGCTAAAAGCCTTTTTGTAGATTGACAAAAGGCTTTCCAATAGTCTTCTGGGTCCTGCTCGGCCCATCCGACCTCTGGATAATACGTTGGATAGGAGCAGAAGGAAGAGGAAACAAGTGTTCCCTCATCACTAAATAGCGCGGCCTTATCACCTGTTGTCCCAATATCGTGAGAAAGAATGTAAGTTGACATAGTCTATAAAATCTCGCTTTTTAGTATAAATTTTAAGTAAAATCTCATAATTTTTATTAAGATTTTAATGATGTAGGAGATGAATTTGCGTCAAAAAGAAAAAGGTTCATTATCACACTACTCTTTTATAGCTCCTAGCGTGAGTCCTCTGACAATATATCTTGATAGAATCAATGCCAAAATAACCGGTGGAATAATAGCAAGAATCGAAAGAGATGCTACCTTCCAGAAGTCGAGTCCTCGTACAGTTAATGACCCTGCAATTAGAACGGGTAGTGTCATTGCTTTTTTAAATCCTAAAACTATGACGAACAGAAATTCGTTCCATGAAAATATAAAAGATAAAACATAAACTGCAACCAATCCAGGCGCAGCAATAGGAAGAGCAATATAAATAAAGGCTTTTATGTGTCCACACCCATCAATCATTGCAGCTTCTTCCAGATCTTTCGGAAGGTCTGCAAAAAAGTCGAGCATGAGCCATACAGATAATGGAAGATTCATCGTAACATGAACCATTATGATTCCCAAAACATTGTCAAGAAGGCGCAAGTATTGCATAATCATGAAGTAAGGAATCATAACTGCAACAGGCGGGAACATCCTATTTGAGAGGACCCAGAGCGCAATATCTTTATTTTTCCACTTCCTGAACTCATATCTTGCAAGTGAATATCCTGCAAATGCTCCAACAATGAGTACAACAGCGCTGGATAGTGTAGCGATAATGATACTGTTTCTTAAAGAAAGCAATGTTCGATCCCTTGTGTTTACAAACGCCTCCCTCCATGCATGCAGAGTAGGTTTG
>CP070841.1:2029118-2039963 GCA_020342115.1 Spirochaetota bacterium | reverse complement strand
GAAACCAAAAAAGCCGAAGTCAAACTATGCGGTTGTAGGACTCTACTTCTATGACCAAGAGGCTCCAGAAATAGCAAGGTCTGTCAAACCTTCTTGGAGAGGAGAGCTCGAGATCACCGATGTGGATAATGAGTACCTCAAGCGGGTAAATCTTAAAGTGAAGCTTGTGGGGAGAGGCTACGCCTGGCTCGACACAGGCACGCACGGCTCTCTTGTCGAAGCGACACAGTTTGTGCAGACAATAGAAGACCGGCAGGGACTTAAAATATCCTGTGTTGAGGAGATCGCATACCGCATGGGGTACATCGATGCAACACAGCTTGAGAAGCTTGCACCTCCTCTAAAGAAGTCCGGTTATGGGGAGTATCTCATGGATATACTGAGAATGGAAGGAATGGATGGCGTTTAAAGAGGGCAATATCGATGGAGTTCAGGTCAAAACATTAACAGTACATGAAGACGATAGAGGAACACTAATACAGACATTCCGACTTGATTCATTACCAGAAGGATTGCACCCGGTTATGAGCTATGTTTCATATACAAAACTAGGGGTGTCTCGCGGGCCGCATGAGCATCGAGAGCAGACAGATATCTTTAGTTTTATCGGACCTGGGACCTTCGAGCTCTACCTTTACGACAACCGTGAAGAGAGTAAAACCTATCTGAACAAAAAAATTATAACCGTCGGCAAGGATAATCCTATGCTCATTATTATCCCTCCTGGTGTTGTGCATGGCTACAGGAATATCTCTGAGAATGAGCAGGGAATGGTGGTTAATTACCCTGACCGTCTTTATCATGGGTGGGGTGGGGCAGAAGAGATTGATGAAATCAGGCATGAGGATACGGGTAGTGACTTTTTAAAGGATTTCATCAAATGACTTGATTTGAGTGCGTTATTCGACAATTTCAAAAATAAGATTAAGTTAATGTTTCTGATTGATATTTCTAGATGCCAATGTGTATAAATATAATATATATGTGAAAGGAAGAGAGATGAGAACACCCAAGAATATACTCGTCACAGGAGGGGCGGGTTTTATTGGCTCCAATTTTATCAGGTATATACTGAAGAAAAGTGAGTTTGATGGAACTATTGTAAATGTTGATAAGCTTACCTATGCGGGTAATCCACTGAATCTCGTCGATATTGAGGAAGAATATGGGAATAAAAGATATTTTTTCGAAAAGATAGATATATGTGATTATGAAAAAATAAAAGAAACCTTCAAACGCTATTCAATCGATACAGTTACCCATTTTGCGGCCGAATCTCATGTGGATCGCTCGATATTTGGTCCTCGTGACTTTGTTGATACAAATATAACAGGCACATTCAATCTCCTTGAAGCTGCCCGAGAATGCTGGGTAGGAAGGGAAGATGTTCTGTTTCACCATGTGAGTACTGATGAGGTGTACGGCTCTCTTGGGGAGAAAGGTTATTTCTATGAAAAAACCGCCTATGATCCTCACAGTCCCTATGCAGCATCAAAAGCATCTTCTGATCATCTTGTAAAAGCCTACTATCACACTTACGGCATTCCCATAACCATCTCAAACTGCTCGAACAACTACGGACCTTATCAATTTCCAGAAAAAGTGATACCACTTATGATCATCAATATGATGGAAGAAAAGCCACTTCCTGTTTACGGAGATGGGAAGAACATAAGGGATTGGTTGTTTGTAGAGGACCACTGTAATGCTGTATGGCTTATATTAAAAAAGGGAAAATCAGGAGAAACCTATAATATTGGTGGAGATAATGAGTGGCAGAACATTAGGTTGGTAGAGCTTCTCTGTGAAAGAATGGATGTGATTAAAAATAAAAAGAAGGGATACTATCAAAAACACATAACCTTCGTGAAGGACAGACCAGGCCACGATCGGAGATATGCTATTAATTGTGATAAAATAAAGTCCGAACTAAAATGGAAGCCAATGGTTGGCTTCAAAGATGGCATTGATACTACAATATATTGGTATACAAACAATAATAAGTGGATCGAGGATATCAAGAGCGGTATATATAGGAAATGGATTGAGCTAAATTATGGGAAAAGAGAGGTTTCCCTGAAGTAAGGCAATTTTCTTACTTCGAATATAAAGAACTATCGAATTAAATAGTCTGGTAGCTTTCATCGATCTCTCGCACAATCGTACTATGAAGGAGCTTATTTTTAAGACACCTTCCCTCTAGTAGTGAAAACGTCACCTCAAGATAAGGATTTCCAAACCTAACAAAAAGTACTGAATCTCCCTTGAAAACGAGTACACTAATTCTAACAAGGTTTATGTATTAGATATATCCTTTGTTTCAGCGATGCCTGAAGACAATCTTATTTACTTTTTTAAAACGTGGTGTATAATAATAAAAGAATTATTGATTATAAGAGAATAATAACTAATGTGAAAGAAGTCTTTTCAGGTGAATACTAATAGATTTAAGCGTCTTACAGTTATTGCTGAATCAAATAACCTCAATAGGATAAGAGATTTTGCCATCAAGAGTGGTCAAAAGCTTGGTTTAAATGCTCGTCAGCTTAATGGGCTAAAGCTCTCTATCGATGAGATTTGCACGAACATTATTCGGTATGCCTATAAGGGCATGGATAATGGTGATATTCGTATTGAGATGTTAAGATCCAATAATAAGGTAGTTACAAAAATAATCGACAATGGAGTGAGTTTTGATTATAAGGATGTGGTTGATCCCGATATTGACAGGTATGTGAGGGAAGGGAAGAAGGGTGGATTTGGTATTTACCTTGTAAGGCGATTGAACGATGATGTAAAGTACGCAAGGGTTGATAATAAAAATATTCTTACTATTACAAATAACGTTGAACCTCGTCCAACGGTTATAGAGCATATCAAGCAGAACTTTCAACCCAAGAAGATGACTATAAAGGTGAGGTTCGCAGTCATCTCCACACTTATCATCACTGTTATCTCTGTTGGAACTTTCTTTCTTGCATCCCTCACTCAGAAGAGAGCACTCACAAGACAGTATATCAACAACTATGTGGCAATACTGAAGAACTTTGCTGCCACAAGTACAGAGTATATCCTCAGTGAGAGGACTCTTTTAATCACAGAGCAGATCTACGAGCTCATAGAGGAAGAACCGACTATTGTAAGACTTGTGGTGATCGATAGAAATAGTTCTATCATTGCAGACAAGGTTGTACAGAACATAGGGAAACAGTACAGTCCGCCGGGTGAAATAGTGCCCCTCATAGATCAGGAGTACCTCGTTCAAGAGTATGAGGATGCTAAATATGGTGCTTCACTCTATTACTCTGTGCCCATCAGAATTGCCGGTGCCTACATTGGGAAAGCCTTTTTAGCAATTCAGAAGGAAGGGATGGAGACAGTAATTGCTTCAAGGGTAAAGCGTGTGCGGATATTATTGTTTATGATCCTCTTCTGGTTTGTAGGTATAGTAGGCATCAGCTTCATGGGAAATATATTCATTACACCTGTAAAGAAAATTACTGAAGAGATAGATAGGGTAGGTAAAGAAGGGCTCAAGGGAGGCTTTCACTTTTCCGGGTATGGAGAGTTTGCGGATATATCCAATGCATTCAACAGGATGATGAAAGATCTGAAAAAGTCCGAGGAAGAGCTCACGGATAAAGCACGATTGAAAAGGGAGATGCAACTTGCACAAAGTATTCAGCAGACACTTTTACCAAAACACGTTCCAGAAACCGAAGGATTTGAGATCTCTGCAAAATATGGTGCTGCTATGGAGGTTGGTGGTGATTACTACGACTTTTTCTATGTGGATGAGAATACGATCGGACTTACAGTTGGTGATGTCTCAGGAAAGGGTATTGGTGGAGCATTCATGATGAGCATAACAAGAACTGCTCTTCGACTTGAGGCTAGAAGACAGAAGGATGCAAGTGAAGTGCTAATTCGTCTTAATGATATTCTTTATAGTGAGTTTAAGAAAGGCATGTATATAACTCTTTTTTACATAATATTAGATTCGAAGAGACGTGTGATAAATTACGCAAGTGCCGGACACACACCGTTAATCCTGTATAGGGCTGAAACAGATCAGACCTATAAACTTAATCCGAGAGGGTTTCCAATCGGTTTAAATGTTGGTGATTTAAAACTTTTTAAAAAGGGTATTACAAATGAGAGACTTAGCCTTAATAAAGGGGATCTCCTTCTAGTATATACTGATGGTATTACAGAGGCCATGAACTCTAAAAGAGAGGAGTATGGAGAGCAGAGGCTTTTAAAAATGATTAAAAGATACAAAAGGTTGTCCACATCAAAATTTGCAGACAAGCTGATAGAAGATATTAGAGAATTTACAGGTGGAATTCCACAATCAGATGATTTTACATTTATTGTAATCAGAAATAAAGAGAAGTACGATGAGCTTTGGTATCAGAAGAGAACAATGCTCTTCGATCTAGTGGAGAATGAGGGTTATACAGTAGCGAAGGCTTGTCATGAGGTTGGTATCTCTAAGAGTAGTTATTATCGTCTAAAGAGGCTCAGAGATGAGTATGGACATGGGGCCCTAGTTCTTCATGAAAAGAAGCGGGAGATCCAGGTCGTTGATCTTAATATATCCAAGAAGATCCTCTCTGTAGTTGTGAAACATCCCGAATACACTGTAAAGAAGATAGGTGAGGTGCTTGCCAGTAGGAAGCGCGGTGGCATTGATATTGATCCAACCCTGATCTATCGTGAACTGAAAAGGCTCAAGCTGTCTACTAAAGAAAAGAGAATAGCTTACACTAAGCGAAAGAAAATCCAAGAGCAGTCCACCTAGCCAAACTCTATTATAATAGACTCAAAACATGTTATTATATATATTCACCTCTAAAATCTATGTGAGGCAGATGAATGATGGTAAGAGACAACCGGCTTTATTTGGGAGGAATAGAGGCACAGAAGCTAGTCGATGAATTTTCCAGTCCTCTTTATGTGTATGAAGAAGCGACTATCAGAGAGAGGGCGAGGGAGATACAAAATGCAATAGATTATGTGCCAAAACAGGTAAAATATTCCTGTAAGGCGAATACAAATATAGAGATAATGAAAATAATCAAAGAGGAAGGTCTCGGGATTGATACTGTATCCCGAGGAGAGGTTTTTGCAAGCTTGGAGGCTGGATTTGATCCATCACAGATTCTCTTCACAGCAAATAATGTATCATGGGATGAGGTAGAATATGCACTATCCAAGGATATACTGATAAATATTGATTCTTTGTCCCAGATGGAGCAGTTTGGAAAACGATATCCAGGCGGAGAAATTACTGTCCGCATTAATCCGAATATAGGGGCAGGACACCACAATCATTGTATCACCGGTGGCCCTGAGAGCAAGTTCGGTGTGAACTACGATAGGGTAGCCGATATCAAACGGATTGCAAAGGAGTATGGTCTGATCATCAGAGGTGTTCATCAGCATATTGGGTCCGGGATTCTGGATCCTGAGAAGTTTATAATGGCCATGAAAGTCCTCCTCGATGTTGCAAGGAATATCGATGGGCTCGATTTTATAGATTTTGGAGGGGGAATCGGTGTTCCCTATAGAGATAGTGAAGAGAGGATAGATATCGAGCTTCTTGGAGGGAAGATCACGGAGGAGTTTGAGAAGTTCTGTAAGGAGTATGGTAAGTCGGTCATTCTTATTATTGAGCCCGGAAGATACCTTGTTGCTGAGAGCGGTTTTCTTCTTGCAACAGTTATAGCAGTAAAGAATGAGTCTAACCACCGTTTTGTGGGCATCGATACAGGTTTCAATCACCTCGTACGTCCTGCAATGTATGGGAGTTACCATGAGATTTTGCATGCTGGCAATGCTCATGGAGAGAGCACCTTACAGACCGTTGCAGGGAACCTTTGTGAATCAGGTGATACCTTTACCCGTGATGAAGAGGGTATCGTAGATAGAGACCTTCCTGTCTTTAATGAAGGGGACGTTGTGTGTATCTGCACTGCCGGTGCATACGGATACTCCATGGCATCTCAATACAACTCGCGCCCGAGGCCTGCTGAAGTACTCGTACATGAAGGCAGGGCGAGACTCATACGTAGAAGGGAGACACTCGAAGATATATTCAGAAGTTCTTTAGAAATATGATCTCTGAAGATCATATTTCTTTAGCTTTAAGCTCTAAAGAACTCAAGCTCGTTAGAGCTTCAAGCTCTCTGGACATATGATCTCTAGAGATTTCATCTCTTGAGATTTGAAACCGCAAGGTACTTGCTATGGGAGATAAAAAAAGGGTTGCACTTCTCTTTGGTGGGAGATCTGCAGAGCATGAGGTCTCGGTTCAGTCTGCAAGGAATGTCTATCGATCAATCAGCAGTAAAAAATACGATGTTCTTCTTATCGGGATTAGCAAGGATGGGAGATGGATTCATGTTGATGATCCAGACATTCTCTTTAATCATGATATAGTCATCTATGAGGAGAGCAAGGAGGTAGTACTCCTCCCCTATCCAGGTAACAGAGAGATACTACTGCTAAGGGATAATACATCAATAGGCTCTATCGACATCTTTTTTCCGATACTGCACGGAACATTTGGAGAAGATGGCACGATCCAGAGCCTTTTCAAGATCTGTGAAGCTCCATTTGTCGGAGCAGGGGTACTTGGCTCTGCTGTGGGGATGGACAAGGAGTTTATGAAACGTCTTCTCAGGGATGAAGGGATTCCAATTGTAAAGTTTGCTGTATTTTCTCTGGATGAGATCGCTCAGATAGATTTTAATGAAGTAAAAAAGAAACTCGGGATACCTCTCTTTGTAAAGCCTGCCAACCTTGGCTCCTCAGTCGGCATCAGTAAAGTGAAAAAAAGAGAGGAGTTTGCAGCAGCTGTGAGAAAAGCCTTTCAGTATGATATAAAGATTATAATCGAAGAGTATATAGAAGGGAGGGAGCTCGAGTGTTCAGTATTGGGTAATGAAAACCCCTTGGCATCGGTCCCGGGCGAAATAATTCCGGCTCATGAGTTTTACTCATATGAGGCGAAGTATACAGATCCAAATGGTGCCGAGCTCAAGATTCCGGCTCAAATCCCTAAGGTGCAGAGTGAGGGTATAATGGAGCTCGCGATAAAGAGTTTCAAGGTTCTCGGATGCGAGGGAATGGCCAGGGTAGACTTTTTTTTAAAAAGAGGCGGAGACATTGTGGTGAATGAGCTCAATACTATTCCCGGATTCACAAATATCAGTATGTACCCGAAGCTCTGGGAGGCATCAGGCATGAGCCAGGAGCTGCTTGTTGAGAAACTTATCAAACTCGGTTTCGAAAGACATGAGCGGGAGAGGGGACTGAAAAGGAATTATTAAGCTGGAGTAGCATATGCAATTCAGAATTCTTGGCAGAACAGGACAGAAGGTGAGCTGTATCGGCTTTGGAGGAATTCCCATAATCTCGGTTAATGAGAAGGAAGCCTGGCATGTTTTAAATACTGCCCTGGATTACGGGATAAATTTCATAGATACCGCCCGGGGATACAGGGAGAGTGAAGAGCTCATCGGCAAGTCGATTTCAGAGAGAAGAGAAGAGTACTTCCTCGCAACCAAGACCAGGGGGAAGGATGAGGCAGAGGTACTGCAGGAGTATGAGAAAAGCATTGGTTATTTGAAGACAGATATCATTGATCTCTATCAGATTCATTATATAAATACACTCGATGAGCTTGCCCATATCATGAAAAAGGGTTCCGTGCTTGATACTCTTAGAAGACTGCAGGCTGAAGGTGTGGTGAGATATGTCGGTATCACAGGGCATGACGCGGAGGTTTTACTTTCGGCTGCAAGGACTGAGGAGTTCGATGCTGTTCAGGGAGCTTTCAGTTATGTTGAGAAGGGTAAGAGTGTCAATGACCTCATACAGTACTGTGATCAGAATAATATAGGCTTTATTGTACAGAAGCCTCTTTCAGGAGGGGCTATTAGCTGTGCCACGGCAGGGCTCAGGTGGATACTCGGGCATCCTGTTTCGGTGGTCATACCAGGCATGTTTACTGTTGAGCAGGTGGCTGAGAATGTAAAAGCGGGAGAAGGCGGTTTTGAGCTGACTGTTGAAGAGCACCGTGAACTTGAAACCATTGCTTCGAAGCTAACGGATAACTACTGCAGACGATGCAACTATTGCCATCCTGTGTGCCCTCAGAACTTAAGGATTGGGGTGATTCTTGAATTCTATGGAAAAGGAAAACTCCCTGAGACTTTTGCCCTAATGAAGCGTTTATACAACGGGCTTGAGATGCATGCATCTGACTGTACGGAGTGCGGACTCTGCCTTCCCGAGTGTCCGTATAGTCTTCCCATAGTAGATATGCTCAAAGAGGCTCATGAATTGCTGAAATAAATTAGTATCCCAATTTTCTTGACAAAATATCATTTTGAAGTAATATAGCAGAGAAGAGGGGAAATGTAATTTGTGAGGTGGGATTCATACTACAGTTGTATGCTTTGTTGTGTCGCAGTACAGATGGTTCTATAAATGGAATTAGTCAATATTTTATAGAGTGTCATTTGCATTTAGATGAGTTGGACAACTCTTTTGAAGAGGAGCTCAACGACATCTAAATCGCAAATTATCACTCTTTCTAATCAATCATCGCTTCTACCAGACCGAAGACCGGACAGTCATAGAGAAAAAATCTCTTATTTACAATCATAAAAGATAATGGAGCAATTTCAAAATGGTAAAAAACTTTAAAGTAATTCACGGACCCAATCTTAACCTCCTGGGAAAACGAGAAGTGGGCATATATGGAGGTGAATCCATGGAGGAAATAAATTCAGAGGTTGCAGAAGAGGCAGAAAGTTTAAATGTAATTGTGGAATTTTACCAATCAAACTATGAAGGGGAACTGGTCACATTTATCCAGATGTGCAGGGATAAAGTTGACGGGATTTTATTTAATGCTGGTGCCTATACTCATTACTCTATTGCTCTTCGGGATGCGATCAGCGCAGTACAGGTTCCCACTTTAGAAGCTCATATTTCTAATGTTTATCAGCGAGAATCATTTCGTCACACCTCAGTTATTGCACCAGTTTGTGTTGGACAGATTTGCGGTTTTGGGTCTCATAGTTATATTTTGGGTCTTCGTGGATTAATAGAAACAAAATTGCCCTCCAGATCAATTTATATTATGGACACAAAGAAAATGACTTCAAAGAAAAAGAAATACATGGTAATATCAGGCCCTAACCTGAATTTATTAGGTACACGAAAAACTTCTATTTATGGAGAATATTCCTTAGAAGATATTCATAATGAACTTCATCTTCATGCCAGTGGCTTTAATGTATTGGTAGAGTGTGAACAGTTTAATAATGAGGGGAAAATTATTGATTGTTTGCAAAAAGCACCGGGTGAATTCAATGGATTAATAATAAATGCTGGAGCATTAGCACACTACAGTTACGCATTAAGAAGTGCTATAGGGGCTACCTTATTACCATGCATAGAGGTATTTATTTCAAATGTGTATGCCCGGGAGGAATTTCGTCACAGATCTGTCATTGCACCTGTATGTGTAGGAGTTATAAGTGGCCTTGGAAAAAAGGGGTACCTTTTAGCTTTAGAAGCATTAATAAATTTAACAGGGGTGTAAAAAGCAGGAGGGAATGAGTATGAAGCTTCGATGGGGTAAAATGTTAAATGATTTAAATTCAATAGATAAAATAGCATCAGAAGGATTTGATTGCGTACAGTTAACAATTGATCTTATTATGAAGCTTAATGAAGAAGAGTTTACTCATAAAAAAGAGTATCTACTACAGACTGGTTTACTTTTCGAGGTATTTACAGAACCACTCCCTCCAGAGGTATTTGTAACTCAAAAAGGGTTTAATGTCTATGTTTGGACAGTATACTTAAAAAAGGCTCTGCATAGAATAGCTGAATTGGGTTGTAGAAAATTGTGCTGGAGTAATGGCAAAGCAAGGATTTTACCTGAAGAAGGTGAAATAATGGATGTAAAAGAACAGTTTATGCAGTTTTTATTTATGCTCTGTGAAATGGTAGAAAACTATGGAATAACTATTTTAATTGAACCACTCGGTCCAAAACAAACCAATTTTTTAAATACAATGGAAGAAATAAAAGATTTGCTTCCTTTAATTAATAAAAATAATTTATCATCCATGATTAGCTTACGTGAGCTTGGACAGATTAATCTTGATATAAAAAATATAGAATATTACAAAGAAATTATCAAGCATGTACAGATGGAGAACCCTCTTTCTGACTATGCGACCAGGATTTCTCCTCGACCAGAAGATGATTACGATTACCATCCTTTTCTGAACACCCTGCGAAGTATGAATTATTCAGAGATTATTACATTACCCCAGGATGCGGATAAAGAGGTTTTGGATTATTGTTATAAACTGTGGAACGAATAATTGAGCGAATGTCGAGTTTTAAAAAAATAATCGTTATTGCTAATATAATCAGCAATTACAGAACATGAAAGAAATCATATATCATGCAATAGTTTGTTATCCGGCTGGCAATGCCAGACTGATTATAAACTAACATTTTCATGTTCTACAAGCTTTTTATAAATACTATTTTTGTATTAGAACTCTAAATGTAGATTTTAACTAAAAGTCTGGTGGTGCCGGCAAACTTAGAACTTTTTTGTAAGAAATTCGTGTTAATTTACAGATTTTTTTAGTTTTAATAAAAACTCAAAGTTCACCATAAATATATTCAGTGGTTTTATAAAAAGAGAATCTACTATTTTATACCATCATTTAACAAAGTATTTCCTGTTTTTGGTTTTGCAATTGAGAAATATCAGGTTCACATTTCAAATACAACCTTTGCAGT
>CP070841.1:2012947-2029018 GCA_020342115.1 Spirochaetota bacterium | reverse complement strand
CCGATTACTCCTGTCCACGTATACAGAGAGCTTCCAAAGTACTTTGAAACAATACGGCTCGCCACAAGCTCAACGATCATGATTCCCATGCTCGTAATGAAAACCACTATATAAGGTATGGTGCGTTTCAGCCGGATCATATCTTCCACCTTACAAAATTAATTGGTCGCATGTGCACCCTCCATACCGTAGAAGCATCGTTTGTATGATATGATTTAGAAGCAAATATCTTCATGCATTGAATAACCATGTTCTTCATTGAATATTTGTCATAACCAATTATTAATTTGGAAGATTAATAAAATAACAAGCTTTATCACATGGCATACTTTAAAACCAATTATTTCAAATGTCAAGCCATGGTAAGGAATGTCGCTGGAGAACTAATTACACTCTTTTCAGAAAAGAATTCATTGTAATAATCTGAATAATGAGTTATAGTTATACTTAAGCTAATAATTTCCTTTTAATACAATAAAATATATTATACCAAAATATGGAATAATACCAAATAGTCAGTCATCTTATGTGTTCGCTAGTTTTTTATTCAAATTCACCAATTCACTGTGAATGGCACATCATGAACTAGTCACCTGTTTACACTCTTTTGAATCCAGTAATCAGGGGGAACGTCAAGATGCCTGAGCACACCGAGACCCAAGAACAGTATGCTCCCTGTATTGTGGGATGCCCGGTCCATACCGACACTCAGAAACTTGCAGAACTGGTAACCCTCTGTAAATATGAAGATGCTCTCGAGCTTTTGCTCGAGGCCAATCCTTTCTCCTCTGTATGCGGCAGGATCTGTCATCATCCCTGTGAACAAAACTGTAGAAGGTCAAAGGTTGACGCTCCTGTTGGATTGATGAAACTGAAGCGATTCATAATGGAGGAAACCGCAAAGTATCGCCTGACCCGTAGGAAGAAGCGACCTGTCCCAGAGACTAAATCACAGAATGTTGCGATAGTGGGATCAGGTCCTTCCGGCATGACAGCAGCACAAGATCTCGCAATGCTCGGGTACCATGTAACTGTTTTTGAACGTTCGAAAACCGCAGGAGGTCTGCTCGGTAGCGCTATTCCCCGCTACCGGCTCCCATATTCAGTTCTGAAAGATGATATCGAGGATATACTCTCCCTTGGAGTAGATCTTCGTACAGGAGTTGAAATAGGAAAAGACATCACCATCAATACACTATTCAAAGATGGATTCGATACTGTGCTTCTTGCAACGGGTTTGTCAGAAAGCAGAACCCTTAATATTCCTGGAATTGATAGCTACGGAGTAATGCTTGCTCTTCCTTTTCTACACACAGTGATAACAGGAAAACCACCTGAGCTTGGTAAACGTGTTTCTGTAATCGGTGGAGGAAACGTAGCAATCGATGTTGCCCGCTGTGCAAGGAGGGTTGGTGCTGATAAGGTTACCATGGTGTGTCTCGAATCCGAAAAGGAAATGCCAGCATGGGACTGGGAAAAAGAAGAGGCTACTGATGAGGGAATTTCTATCATGTATAGCTGGGGACCGAAGGCAGTCTTCTCTGAGAATAACCAGATTAAAGGATTAGAATTGAAGCGTTGTACAACTGTATTTGATGACACCGGTCGTTTTAATCCTCAATTTGATCCAAACGACAATGCTACTCTTCTTGCAGACTGTATAATTATTGCAATAGGCCAGAGAGGAGACATCTCGTGTGTAAAGGGAAGCCGTCTAAATGTAGATCCAAATGAAAGACTTGTTTGTGACCGTGAGACTCTCACGACATCAATGGATGGGGTGTTTGCTTGTGGAGAGCTCTTAACAGGACCCGGCTCATCAGTCGAAGCTGTGCGTGACGGACATAGAGCAGCCAGGGCCATTGACTACTGGCTACAGAAAAACAAAACCTTCAAACAGCCCTTTATGGAATTGCCGGCCATCGGCGAGCTCCCGGATGAAACCGCAACAAAGATAAAAAAGCTTGATCCTACAAAAACTGATCTCCTTCAGCCATCGGTAAGGATAAAGGACTTTATAGAAATCGAACGCGGTTTTACAGAGCAAGAGGCACATACAGAAGCACGTCGTTGTCTTGCATGCACAACAGGAGCACTTGCAGATGAGGAGAAGTGCGCAGCCTGCCTCACCTGTGTCAGAATATGTCCCTTTGGGGTCGCCTCTGTGGAACAGACCGCAGTTATGCCTGAGGAGAAATGCCAGGCCTGCGGACTCTGTGCCGCTGAATGTCCTGCTGCAGCAATTGCGCTGAAAAGGTTCGGCAAAAATCGAATGGAAGAGGAGCTCAGATCGATCCTCAGCAAGTCACGAAAAGTCCCAAAGCCGCTGATTATATCATTCTGCTGCATATTCGAAGTAACTTCAAGAAGCTTCATCAGTGAGAAAACGAAAGGATTTGAGAAGGCGGGAATATTCATGATCATGGTTCCATGCATTGCACGTCTGAGCGTTCCTGATATTCTCTCACCCTTTGAGCTCGGCGCTGATGCGGTTTCCATATTAGGATGCAAAAATGGTGAATGTCTTTACCCAACAGCAGAGGAGAGGCTTCTTTCGAGGATCCGGAAAGCTAAGGAGGTCCTCGAGGAAGTTGGTGTTGAGGGAGAAAGGATTGACTACTGGAAAACCGAATCTTCAGCAGAGGTCTCCTGGACTACATTCTGGGAGATCTCAAAAAGGAAGCTTGATGGGATGGTAAATAGAATAAGTTAGGGAGGGTGGGAGCCATGATAGTAGCCGAGCGAAAACCTCTTGGTGAGATAAAGTCATTCTTAGAAGATTACAACAAGGTGCTTGTTTTAGGATGCGGCACCTGTGCTACTGTGTGCCTTGCAGGAGGTGAATCAGAAGTAAAGGTTGTTGCTGCTGGCTTACGCATAGGATTTCTCAAAGAAGACAAGGAGATCGAAATATTAGAAGAGTGCATTACCCGTCAATGCGAGCCTGAGTTTGTAGACCCGATTATTGAACGTGCAAAAAATGATAGCGTTGAAGCTATTCTCTCTCTGGGATGTGGAGTCGGTGTAAACTTCCTCGCTCAGAAGCTAGAAACTGTTCCTGTGTATCCTGGAGTAAATACAAAGTTCTTTGGAGCAGCAATAGAACCTGGAGTCTGGATAGAGATGTGTGCCGGCTGCGGCAACTGTATTCTTCACCTCACCGGTGGAATATGCCCTGTTGCACGGTGTTCCAAGTCAATATTAAACGGTCCCTGTGGCGGTAGCAGTAATGGAAAATGCGAGATAAATCCAGACGTCGATTGTGGATGGCAACTCATTGTTGAACGAATGAAAAATATTGGGACCATCGAACGTCTGTACGAGATTATTCCACCCCGGGATTGGTCCACATCGCACAGCGGAGGACCGCGCAGGGTGGTTCATGAAGAGGTCCTATCCTTGAATCAGGAGGAAAAACAGAACGATGGAAAAGCCGATTCTGAAAAGCGGGAGTAACCTAGAGAAAGTTTTATCAAAGGGGCACTTCGCCTTAACTGTTGAAATCGGTCCTCCAATGGACTGCAATGCAGTTATTGTACTTGAAAAGGCAAAGCTTTTAAAGGGCCTTGCCGATGCCTTCAACATCACCGACAATCAGACAGGCGTTGTCCGTTTATCAAGTATCGCATCTTCGGTACTTATTATGCAGGAGGGACTCGAGCCTGTCATGCAGATGACAACTAGAGACAGGAATCGACTCGCCATCCAGGCTGATATCCTTGGTGCTTCTGCTCTCGGGATCAAGAACTGTCTCTGTATCGCCGGAGACCATCAGTCCTTTGGAGCAGCTGGAAGGCTGAAGGGTCATCCAGGGGCCAAGAATGTATACGACATCGATTCCATCCAGCTCGTCGCTGCACTCAAAGGGCTAAGAGATGATGGAGTACAGCAGGGAGGAGATCCTATTGAAAAGAGTCCTCCACTTTTCATTGGTGCAGCATGGACCCCGCTGGGCGATCCCATAGAAATCAGACCCCTTCGCCTGAAAAAGAAAGTGGATGCAGGAACAGACTTTATCCAGACTCAGGGGGTCTATGATGTGGAACTATTCAAAGAACAGATGCAGATCATTGTCGACATGGGTCTCCATGAAAAGACAGCGATCCTGGCAGGGATTATTGTACCAAAAAACCTCGGAATGCTGAAGTATATGAACAGCTCAGTCGCAGGAGTAACCGTTCCAGAGCCACTCATGAAGCGTATGGAGAATGCACGTCTTGCAGCAGGAGAGGATAAAAAAAAGGCAAAAGAAAATCAGACCAAAGCAGCAATAGAGATAACTGTAGAGCTTATTCAACAAGTAAGAGAAATTCCTGGAGTAAGAGGGGTTCATATCCAGGCAATAGAATGGGAACACCAGGTCCCGGAGATTCTTAAAAAAGCGGGGCTTTTACCAAGACCAGTTATAAAACAAGGAGGATAATATGTCTTTAAAAGCAAAAATCATGGTGGTGGAGGATAACATCGACGAGGCAAAGCTAATAAAGATGACTCTCGAACCTGAGGGTTATGAAGTGATCACTGCTCTCAATGGAAAAGAAGCAAAGGAAAAAGTGGCAAAAGAAAAACCAGAATTCTTTATCCTCGATGTCATGATGCCTGAGATGGATGGTTTTGCATTCTGTTCATGGATACGATCTAATAAAGAGTTTAAGGAAACGCCAATAGTGCTCTTAACGGGTGTCGGTGAACATATCTACGAATCGAAGTATCCGCTCAAAGGGGTTATGGAAGCTGATGCTGACGAATATTTGGAAAAACCTCTGAAGCCTGAAGTCCTGTTAGAAACAATTTCCAGATTGCTGAAAACCTAGTAATAGAATCGCATGCATATTGAAGGCTTTTTTATGAAAATGAACTGTTGGGAATACTTACTTTGTGATTATGGTCCTACAAGCAAGAACCCCTGTTCAGCAGCTGTTGATACAACCAGCGAGGGAGTGAACAACGGAAAAAATGCCGGCAGAATATGCTGGACCCTTCCAGATACTCTTTGTTTTAAAAAGCCAATGGGTAAGTTCGACGAGAAAAGAGATATCTGCTTCTCGTGTGAATTTTTCCAGCGTGTGAAGCTGGAAGAGGGTAATTTGTTCCAGCTTTTTAAGGTTGCGCAGGGTGTACAAAAGACAAGCGACCTTCACAGTACCATCGCAAAAATGGAGCACCTGTTCACAATCCATGACAGACTTTATTCCCATTTTGACTTAAAAACCACACTGAAAGCAATAACCAGTGATGCTAAAAGCACAACAGGTGCTCAGCGAAGCCTCGTGCTTCTCATGAAAGGAGATCCTCCTGCTCTTCATGGAGAGTTTATATTGAGGGGAAAAGATCACAAGGTGACCATACCTCTTGATGAGACCAGCGCCGTTGGCTATGCGGCTATTCACAATCAGGTGGTAAACCTGAGAAACCTGTACGAGAAGTCCGGATCAAAGGACGGTTTGTTCAACAGGACATTCGATAGACAGCTGACCTGTGAAACCCACTCTTTTCTTGCAATACCTGTACAAAGTACCGACCGTCGGGTGATTGGAGTAATCACTGCCGCAAATGCCAAGAAGGGTTACTTTTCAGCCGATGACGAATGGTTCATGCGTACCTACGCAATAGAAGTTGCCCTTGCAGTGGAAAAACAAAAATTTTTACAACAAAGTTTTTCTGCTTTAAGACTCGCCTCTATAGGTGAGACAGTAGCCGGGCTTTCACACTGCATAAAGAATATAGCCCATGCCCTGAGAGGAAGTTCCTATATCATAAAGAGAGCAATAGATTCGAACAATGTGAGAGATATTAAGGCAGCGTGGGAGATTCTTGACAGGCACATTGAAAGCCTTGCTAACCTGTCCCTTGATGTCCTCTCATATCAACCCGAAGCTGCAGAGGGTGAAGATGGTAATAAACTGAATGACATTGTATGCCATGTGGTTAATTTATATCAGGAGGAAGCCCGAGCAAGAGCTATTACACTGAAAACAAATTTAAGCAGGAATGTCGACCCCTGCTCTATCAACTCCAGAGGGATATACCGCTTACTCATCAATCTCATTTCCAATGCTTTTGATGCCTGTCCATTTAGCGACGGAGTTGTTGTTATTGGTACTAAGAGGGCAGATAAATCCACCCTTATAATATCAGTCTCAGATAACGGTAGGGGAATGGATGGGACAACAAAGGCAGAGGCATTTGATCTTTTTAAAACAACGAAGGCTGATATTGGAACAGGGCTCGGTCTCCCGACTGTGGCAAGCATTGTCAAGGAGCACAATGGAAAGATGGAGATCGACACTGAGCCAGAAAAAGGAACAACATTCCGAATCTATATAAAAGAAATCTAAATATGTGTTACGATTTTTAATCCCAGGAGTATGTAAACCTGCTGCCTTACAGAGTGATATTGATTGAACGCTGACACTGTCCGCAAAAAATGTTGCTGTTTAGATCTAAATTAACACTTCGGATTGATAACAGGTCTGTCCTTCCAACTTAAATACTTCGGATTAGCCACCGAAACTATAATCGCCCAGGCACAAGAAATAGTAAGACTGAAAATAAGTTAATGAAAAACCCGGATAAAAAACATCACATGTCAGGTGGAAAGTCTACAAAATGAACGAAACTAATGTACTTCAATCCATGCATTTCATCCCGATCAACAGCAAAAAGATACCTTCCAGAATAGAAGTACCGAAACCGGATGCATTCATACTCGATCTTGAGGACAGAGTTCCAGAGGGGGATAAAGAGTCTTCAAAAGATAACACGGCTGTAATAATGGAAGGAGTAAAACCAATTGATGAATAAACCGAGGTATACATTTTAACAAACGAGCTGGATACCGATTGTTCCAGTGATGTAATTAAAACGACACTGTGCAAAGGAGTAATGGGATGCCTCATACCAAAAAGTGAAAGATCTGTAGTGGTAAACCTCGATGGTATTATGCTGGATCGAGCCCACCTGAAGCGGGCGATGAAAGCACATGAACTTCGGATAAAACAAAATATATAAAAGGCTTGATTATGGGAACATCCGTTAAGTTAAGTATAAAATATTCCTGTAAAAAAGACTCAATAGAAATTTGTCATATCTTCTTTACAATTTTAAATCCTTTTGTTACTATGCTTTAAGAAAAATGATTATTATAAAGGTCGTATGAATGAAAACCTTTAATTATTCTCCTGTAGATAAAAACAGTAAAATACCTTATTACATTCAAATAAAAGACGTCTTGCTGAGTTCGATAACAAATAAGTTCCTAAAACCAGGAGATAAGCTCCCAAACGAGCATGAATTAGCAGAGCAATTTAAAGTAAGCAGACCCACAATTAGGCAAGCCATACTAGACCTCGAGATTGAAGGCTTAGTTGAGAGAATAAAAGGCAGAGGAACTTTCCTGCGAGAAAAAAGAGTCGACACCCCATTGATGCAGACCTTCGGGATACACGACGAGGAATTTAGCAAGATCAATGTGGATTTTACAGTAAAGGTTTTAACACGAAAAAAAATCATTCCGACTAAGGAAATAGCTTTCATTTTGCAAACGGAGAAAAAAGAGCCTATCAATTACATTGAGAAGGTCAGAATTTCTGATAATAAACCGTTAGTCTATATTATTTGCTATATCTCAGATACACATTGCCCTAATTTCATAGATGAAGACATAGAGAACACGAGGAGTTACGGTTTAATCGAAAATAAGTATCATATACATATTGCAAAGATAAAGAGGTATCTGGAACCCGCGAATTCCAGCTATTCAAAAAAAGTATCAAGGGTATTAAAGATAAAAGAAAATGAACCGTTTTTCTACTTACAAACTTATTATTACGACAATGGCAATGCCCCAATTGCCTATTTTAAAAGTTATTTCAGCTATGCGATGAGTAGATTCACCTTTTATTTTGAAAGATAAGCCATTCCACCCCTGGATGGTAAAATGGGGAAACAATACTTCGAGACATGATAAAGTACCATGTCCCGATTCTTATTCCATCTTTTATTTCATTAAAGATAGTATCTTATCCCCATTTTTATTCCAAAACCGCTGCCCAGCCAGCTGCTCGCAATGACGTATTGGTTGTTTTTATCACCAATAATATTTTTAAAACCACCACCTGCATCCAGTATAACAGCAATATGCTCAGAGGTGAAAAATTCCAAACCGAAATAGCCCCATATTGCATATGTAAGGTTGTCACCGATTAAGTTGCCTGTCTGGCGGATGGCACTGTCATACGGAGTAAATGAATACCCCAGAAAAATGTCGGCTCCGCCGTACATCCTCACACAATCATAGAGTAGGGGGCTGTACCCGCCAAAGGAAACAGCACCTCCAATAATCGCAGGATGAAACGATACAGCATTGTTATCCTGATCAATGTAGGTCGCCCAGGTTAAACTGCTCATATATTTTACTTTTAGATCAATGAAAATGGTATCATTAATCCTGGGGAAAAGAAGCCCTAACTGAAAAAAAGACATAATGCCCTGTATACCTGTACTCAACTCAAACCCTATTTTATCTCCCGGCGACTTATCACTCTTTTGCTGTGATTGAAATAGATCGTTTTCTGCAGTTACGTTCTCTATTTCTTGGAAATATATATCATTATTGTTTAAGTTATGTAGCCTGTGATCCTTTTTATCTTCAGGATAGGCAAGTCCTCTGGCCATAAATAAAATCCAAGCCACCATGAAAATAAAAAACATTATTTTCCTTCTCATTATTTTTACCTTTAAAACTGGGGACACAATATTTTTATCATGTCACAAAGTATTATGTCCCCATTTATCTGTTCGAGAGTAAAAATGTTTTTATTTTTTTACTCTTCAAGAGTCGTAAGATCGCCTTCATCATGTCCAAGGGCACGTGCCTTCAGCACCCTCCGCATGATTTTTCCACTCCTCGTCTTTGGCAGGGATTCCACAAAGTCAACGGTTTCAGGCCGTGCAATCGGTCCAAGCTCATGGCTCACATGGCGCTTCAGATCTTCCTCGAGCTCCTTGCTCCCGTCAAGGCCAGCCCTCAGTATGACATAGGAATGTATGGCATGGCCCTTTAAATCATGCGGAAGAGCAATAGCCGCAGCTTCTGAAACAGCAGGATGGCTCACCAATGCACTCTCAATCTCTGCCGTACCGAGCCGATAACCGCTCACCTTGATCACATCGTCAATTCGTCCGATGATCCATATGTATCCATCTTTATCAATCCGTGCAGAATCCCCGGTTTTGTACCATCCATGCTTCTTGAAGTCCTTCCAGTAGATCTCACGATAGCGATCTGAGTCTTTATAGATCGTACGTGCAAGTCCGGGCCACGGAGATTTGATGACCAGCATTCCCTCCTCGCCTACAGCAACCTCTTTGCCTTTGTTGTCCACGATTGCGACTTCATTTCCAAAAAAGGGTCTTGTAGCAGAACCCGGTTTAAGAGGTGTAATAGGTAACGGAGTTATCATGAATCCACCTGTCTCTGTTTGCCACCAAGTATCTATTATAGGGCACTTTTCCCTTCCAATTATCTTGTAGTACCACCTCCACGCCTCTGGATTTATCGGCTCCCCTACACTGCCCAGAATACGAAGGCTCTCTAAATTATGACGGCTCGGCCATGCATCCCCGAAACGCATAAGCCCGCGAATCGCGGTAGGCGAGGTATAGAGAATCGTGATACCATACTTTTCTATCATCTGCCACCAGCGATTCGGAAAGGGGTGATTTGGCGCCCCTTCATACATAAATGTCGTGCTCCCGTTAATCAGAGGGCCGTAAATAATATAACTGTGGCCAGTGATCCAGCCGGGATCTGCTGCACACCACCAGCGATCCTCCTCCTTTATATCAAACACAAGCTTATGAGTAGTTGATGTATATACAGCATAACCTCCATGAGTATGTACCATCCCTTTTGGCCGTCCTGTCGTTCCTGATGTATATAGGATAAAAAGAAGGTCTTCCGAGTCCATTACTTCGGTTTCACATACAGGGCTTGCAACCGGTAACGACATGAGGTCATGATACCAGAAATCCCTCCCTGTCTCCATGTACACCTCATTTCCTGTACGCTTTACAACAACACACACTTCGATGGTAGGAGAACGCATCATAGCTTCATTTGCTATTGATTTTAAATCTATGATCTTCCCCCTCCTCCAACCGCCATCAGCTGTGATGAGCACGCGGCTGTCGGCATCCATGATACGCTCTGCCAGTGCTTCTACACTGAATCCTCCATATACAACGCTGTGGGCTACTCCGATCTTGGCGCATGCAAGCATGGCAAAGGCGAGCTCGGGTATCTGAGGCATGTAAATGGTGACAATATCTCCCTTTTTCACACCCATGCTCTTCATTATATTGGCAAACTTCGATACCTCTCTGTTTAATGCATGGTAAGAAAAAGAGCGAAAATCACCTGGTTCACCTTCCCAGATAAAAGCAAGCTTGTTTTTCCTCCATGTATTCAGGTGGCGGTCGATTGCATTGTGCACTATGTTCATCTTGCCGCCAATAAACCATTTATAGAACGGAGGCTTACTATCATCGAGCACTGTAGTCCACTTTTTGTACCATTCGAGATTTTCGGCCTGTTCTGCCCAGAACCCCTCTCTGTCTTCGATGGAGCGCTTGTAAATAGATTCATACTGTTTGATGTAGGCTTGTTCAATAATCTCTTTGCTGGGATTGAAGATCTCCGATTCAAGGTTGACACTTTTGTTTTTATCAGTACTCGCCATATGTATTCCTCCTTTTTATAAAGTAAATATGATTATGATAATTATGTATAAATCAATTTTATAATTATAAAACATACACATTCTGATACAACCATTTTTTTGGTGGCTCAGCTTCAATTTTACTATCTCACACACCATCTTGACTTCAACAAAACAGCAGTGTATGGTTATTGTATAGACTCAATCCTCACCGGCTTAATCGTACAAGTTTCAACAGTGTAATGGAAGAAAGTACATATAAAAAAAAGATTTCAAGAAGAACCTTTATTAAAGGATCAATGATAACAAGTACACTCCTTGCACTCGGGCTCGGATCGTCGGAATCAGCGTTCTCTGTTAACAGTAAAAAAAATAACAATGATCCGGAGGGAAAAACAGGTGCCACTCCCCTTATCCGAGAGGCGATGTTCTACAAAAAGCTATCACACGATAGAGTTGAGTGCGAGGTCTGCTTTAGACGGTGCATAATTCATGAAGGAGAGCGTGGAGAGTGTAAAAATAAACAAAACTCTGGTGGCAAGCTTTATAATGTTGTGTGGTCCAGACCCTCATCAATTGCGATCGATCCTATTGAAAAAGAACCCCAGTTACATATGCTTCCAGGAACCTATATACTCTGTTTTGGTACTGCTGGATGTAATTTTCGCTGCCGTTTCTGCCAGAACTGGCAGCTATCACAGCAATCGATCGAAGCTATAGGCTACTTTTACCCGCTCGGACCAACAGCTGCCGTGAGCGAGGCAAAGAAGCGGCTCATACCAACCCTTTCCTTTACCTATAATGAACCGACATCGTTCTATGAATATGTGTACGATATTGCAAAGATAGCCAAATCGCAGGGTCTCAACATTCTCTGGCATTCAAATGGTGCAATGAATCCAACGCCTCTCAAGGAGCTTTTAAAATACACAGATGCAGTAACCATTGATCTCAAGGGTTTTACTGAAAAATTTTATAAACACTACTCGCAGGGTGAATTGGAAGCTGTCCTGCAAACCTTGAAGATTGTTAAAAATCAAGGAGTATGGCTGGAAATAGTGAATCTTGTAATTCCCACAGCCAATGACGATCCGCAAGATGTATTGAATATGTGTGAGTGGATAAAGGATAATCTTGGAGATGAGGTGCCCCTCCACTTCTCGCGATTCTTTCCAGCTTACCGGTTGACAAAGCTCCCCCCGACTCCAATTGAGACACTCGAGCGCTGTTACAACATAGCAAAGGATAAAGGGTTACACTTTGTAACGATCGGAAATGTTCCTGGCCATATCTATAACTCCACTTTCTGTCCTGAATGTGGTAAACTCATCATAAAACGAATGCATTTTCAGGTTATGGAGAATAAAATAGTGGACGGACACTGCTCCTTCTGCAGCCATCCCATTCCAGGAATCTGGAAAACCTGAGACACTAATACGATTATGAGTTCTAAGAGATCAACCATTCCACTTCTATTTACATTTACTATTCTGGGGCTTAGCGGCATTGTTGCACAGGTCGTGCTACTTAGAGAGCTTTTGATACTCTTTTTAGGCAATGAACTCTCAATTGGTATCATACTGGCAAACTGGCTAGTCCTGGAAGCAGCAGGTGCATTGGTCCTTGGTCACAGGATAGAGCTGATCACGAGAAGGATCGAGGCATATACCATACTTTCCCTCATTTCCTCATTAGGTCTTCCTGTTTCAATCTTTCTCACAAGAACAATCACCAATCTAGTCGGTACTGGCTTTGTAGAGGGATCAGGGCTGCTTCAGATGTCATCCCTCTCTTTTCTTATTCTCCTCCCTGTGAGTATCACTCATGGCGCTCTATTCACTTCAGGCTGTAAGGTGTTTGCAGAGTGGTC
This sequence comes from Spirochaetota bacterium, assembly GCA_020342115.1. GTDB lineage: Bacteria > Spirochaetota > B62-G9 > B62-G9 > DRHN01. The sequence continues at coordinate 2,016,427 of CP070841.1, read as the reverse complement.
TGGTCGGGAAGAAAAGGCAACCGGGAAAGTCTATATCTATGAAATACTCGGCACCACTATCGGAGGAGCCCTCGTAACCTTTGCTCTCTTCCCCTATTTTCACTCCTTTCATATTGCTTTTGTGATAATCCTCCTGAACTGTGTGATTCTTCCACTCCTCTTGATCTATAAAAGCAGGAGGAGTTTATACACAATGGTGCTTTTTTCACTCACTCTAGCCATAACCATTGGTACCACCCTTCTCTTCGTATACAATCTACCAGATAAAATCCACAAACAGTCTTTAAAATTACAGTGGCAGGACCAGAAGGTTCTCTTCAGTAAAAACTCACAGTATGGAAATATCACTGTCACAAAACATGAGGAACAGTACAACTTTTTTTCCAACGGTATTCCCGTAATTGCCACTCCAACCCCTGATACTGAGTCTGTAGAGAGCTTTGTTCACTTCCCAATGCTAATTCACCCCAACCCAAGAAAAGTGCTTGTTCTGAGTGGAGGTGCTGGTGGCATCATAAATGAAATTCTGAAACACCCTGTCGACAAGATCGATTACATTGAGCTCGACCCTCTGATACTCGAGGCACTGGATAGTTTTCCCACTCCAATTACAACTGAAGAGCTTCACAGCAGGAGGGTATCTATCACCAATATGGATGGGAGGCTTTTTTTAAAACAAACACAACTCGCCTACGATGTAATATTCGTGGGCCTGGACAACCCGTCAGACCTTCAGACAAACCGCCTCTTCACCCGTGAGTTCTTCTCCCTGGCGAAAAAAAGATTAAATCAGGAAGGAATAATCGTGATATCTGCTCCCGGGTCTCTATCCTACCTGAATGAGGAAATGAAAAAGCTCAACAGATCTATTCTCAATGCCCTCACCTCGGTATATGCATCGCTTTATATCATACCAGGAGACACCAATATATTTATCGCTTCACATCAGGATATGCTTTCCAGTGCATCACAGGAGGATATATTAGGAAGGTTTGAAGAAAGGCACATTGAAACTTCTCTTTTCACGTCCTTTTATATCGAATACCGTCTTCACGAGCGGTGGAAGCAGTGGTTCAATGATTCAATAAGCCGGACAGACGTCGAGATGAACCTGGACTTCAAGCCAAAGGCAGTCTTTTACAGCCTTAGCCTCTGGCATTCAATGTATTCACCTCGAATAGGAGATTTTTTTAGCAAATTCGAAAACCTGAACATAACAACGCTGGGATTAGCTTCAGGCATCCTGATCTTTATCTTCTTTCTCACACATCTTATATGGAGCGGGTTTTCTTCGAGAATTGCAGTACCGCTATCTATAGCCACTACCGGGTTTGCAGGAATGATCTTCGATCTCGTCCTTATCTTCTGCTTTCAGGTTTTATACGGATATGTCTACTCTATTATAGGGCTCCTTATAGCATCATTTATGGCAGGCAGCGGAGCCGGAGGTGTGGCCATTACTATCTCAATTGACAGGATTAAAAAAGGGCTCAGATTGTTTTTTTTACTCGAATTAGCACTTGTACTATTTGCTGCTTCACTCCCCCTGCTCTTTTTCAAATTTATCCCTACTGCTGAGATGGCCTCCTCTTCAGTTGAAGCCTTTTTCTTTACGCTCTGTTTTTTAGGCGGATGTATTGTAGGCGCTCAGTTTCCGCTTGCGAATAAACTCATTCTTGGAAAAACTCGTTCAGTAGGAAAGACAGCAGGAGTACTCTATGCTTCAGATTTAATCGGTGGTTTTATTGGTGGTATGATCGGCGGAGCCCTTCTTTTACCTGTTTTGGGATTGACATGGGTATGTTTTGTGGTTATAGTTTTCAAATCAGCGAGCCTCTCCGTGCTCGGCCTCTCTGCTAGAAAGATACATAATATCGTAAGATATTAAAGATTCAGATGAATAAAGGGAAACCTATGACTAGAAAAGAACTCCAGCATGATCTGATAAACGACTATAAGGCAAATAATCCGAAATCTTTCAAACTTTTTCAGAAAAACAGCGATTGCTTGATAAAAGGCGGCAGCCACAATGCCCGGCTCTTTTCACCATTTCCCTTTTATGACGCCCAATGTAGTGGCTCAAAGGTAAAAGATATCGACGGTAATACCTACATTGATTTCTGGCAGGGTCATTACGTTAACATTCTTGGCCACAACCCTGAGCCAGTACTCAGTGCCCTTATAAAATACATGCAGCAGGGTGGAGGGCTTCAAACCGGATTTCCCGGTACTCACCAGGGAGAGCTTGCAAGGTTCATTATAAAGTGCACAGGCGCGGATAGGATCAGATTTACCACCTCTGGAACCCTTGCTACTATGTATGCCATTATGCTTTCCAGGGCATTTACTGGCAAGGACCTAGTGCTCAAGGTCGGAGGCGGCTGGCACGGTTCACAGCCATTTGTATTGAAGGGAACATTTACGTATGATAAAGGGTTCAACTATCTCGAATCCAGAGGATTGTTGCCGGAAACAGATAAGATTATTCATGTCATAAGGTTCAATGATATAAACGATCTTGAGGAAAAATTCAAAAAAAATGGAGATCGGATTTCCTGCTTTATAATAGAGGCCTGCATTGGTGTAGGAGGTTTTATATTTGCAAGTAAAGAGTACCTGAAACGAGCAAGGGAGTTATGCACCTCCCACGGTGCCCTTTTAATCATAGACGAAGTAATTTCAGGGTTCAGATTTCACCCCGGTGGGCTCCAGAGTTTATACGGTATGAAGCCTGATCTCACTGTGTTCGGTAAGGTGATAGGGGGCGGGATGCCAGTGAGTGCTGTATGCGGGCGAGAAGATGTGATGTCACAATGCAGCCCTGACAGGGATCCTGATGAGTTGGTCCAGTTCAATGGCGGTACATACAGTGCACACCCTGCATCCATGCTCGCCGGATATACATTTATTACATATCTCAAAGAGCATGCAAAGGAAATCTATCCAAAAATCGGACGCTTGGGTAAAATAGCAAGGGAGGGAATTGAAGAGATATTTACTACTCATGGATTCAATGTCAGATGCACAGGTCACCCAAATGGCGTTACAGAATACAGTTCTCTTCTAGGTGTTCATTTTCTTAAAGATACAATAGATCGCTTAGACTCTCCAGACCAGGCATGGAATCCTGAAATATGTGATATTGAGCTCAGAGAGGAAATCTTCAAACTCGAGATGCTTAAAGAGGGATTTCACATCATGCATGGATATGGAGGAATTAGCGCAGCACACACTGAAGAGGAAATACAGGCATCTCTGGATGCAGTGGAGAGAATAGCTCTAAGATGGAAGAAATACAATATTCCAAGAAGCTAATAAAATCTATAAAAATGAGGACATCATAATGGAAAAACTGAATGTTGTTATCTACGGATGTGGAGTTATGGGATCAATGGTTGCTGAAGCCCTTTCTGTAAGAAAAAGCTTTAAATTAGTCGGTGCATTGGATACTGACAAGAATCTTGTTGGAAAGGACATTGG
>CP070841.1:2008162-2012847 GCA_020342115.1 Spirochaetota bacterium | reverse complement strand
GATTGCCACACTGCAGCAATGACAATCGTGTAGATCGCCATCTTAGGATTCACAAGCCATCGAAAGGTAAATTCGCTGAAGCCCAACTGCTGAACGAGCCTCTCCACCCCCAGATTTGGATTTAATATCCATTTCCAGATGGCCCCGGTGACAATGAAGGAAAGAGCCATCGGATACAGGTAGACGGTTCGGAAGAATCCTTCAGCCCTTATACGCTGGTCCAGAAAGATGGCCAGCAACAAACCCACCACGATGCAGAGGAAGATGAACAGGCCGCTGAAGATAAACAGATTCTTAATAGCCACCCACCACCGGGGTTCCTTGGTGAACAGGGTGATGTACTGCACTAAACCGACAAATTTGTAGTTCGGCAGGATCTTCGAGTTGGTGAGAGAGATCCAGACAGTCCAGAGGATGAATCCGTAGATGAAGATGAGCCCGGCAAGAAGCGTGGGAGCCAGTACCAGCTTCGGAATCAGCTCCTGCCCCCGCCCAAAGATGACTCTTCGTCTCACTGTTGTTCCCATATTCAATTCTCGTTGTTCCTTCATACAGCCACTATAGCACAATCTTCGCCATCGGGCTCTTGCTTAAAAAGTAAATCATGATGGACACCACTAATCGTGGTGTCCATCTGTCTTTTGAAACGTCTGGAAAGAGCCGTTTCTATTGAGCTGAACGGACAGCGTTTGCCATCTGAGCAGCGGCGTCCTTGGCTCTCATGTCGGAGTTGTAGAAAGCGGTCACCGTGTCCATGATCGCCCCTCTGATGGCCCGACTGGTAGCCATCTCATGGGCCATGCTGGGGACCAGATCGCCGGTCTTCGCGCTTGCAGTAAAATCCTTCATGGAAAGCTGTGCAGGTATGTCGAAGGGATCCTCAGACATCCCCATTCGAACGGGAATCGAACCCTTGTTGATGTTGAACACTTCCTGGAACTTGGGTTCCAGAATCAGGCGTGCCATCGCTTTCTGCGCCTCTTTGGCGCTTGGGTCCTTCACCTCGAACATGATGAAGCTATCTACGTTAAACAGGAACTGTTTGCTCGTTCCCGGGGCATGGGTGGCGATGTAGTCTACGTCCGGCTTTTTGCCAGCGGCTGTGAACTCACCCTTGGCCCAGTCACCCATGAACTGCATTCCCGCTTCGCCTTTGATCACCATGGCTGTGGCGAGGTTCCAGTCCCGCCCCGGAGCACCGGGATCGGTGTACTGCTTCATCATCTTCAGCGTTTCCAGGCACTTAACCATGGTCGGGCTGTTTATGGCAGAGGGGTCCGCTTGCACCATCGTCTTATTGTAGAAATCGGTCCCACCGACTCCGGCTACGATGGTCTCGAAGACCGTAATCTCCTGCCAGGGTTGACCACCCCAGGCCACGGGAGTCATTCCTGCCGCCTGGATCTTCTTCGCAGCCATCTCGAACTCAGCCCAGGTCTTGGGGATTTTCGCTCCGGCTTTCTTGAAAACTTCCGGATTGACCCACATCCAGTTGATTCTGTGCACGTTGACCGGTACTGCCACCCAGTTACCCTTGTACTTCATGATGTCGGCAATGACTTTGGGAACCAGACCATCCCAGTTTTCAGCCTCTGCCACATCATCAAGATTTGTCAGGAAACCTTCTGCCGCCCAATCCTGAATCTGCGGCCCCTTTACCTGGGCAGCGGTGGGCGGGTTCCCGGCAACGGCCCGGGATCTGAGCACGGTCATAGCTTGATCACCGCCACCACCCGCAACAGCGAAATCCTTCCAGGTGTGCCCTTCGGCTTCCAGCAGTTCCTTGAGCACCGCCACCGAAGCAGCCTCTCCACCGGAGGTCCACCAGTGCAGGACTTCTACTTCACCGGTCTCTGGTGTAGGCCCACCGTCGGCGAACAGCAGACTCGCACAGAAGATCAGTGCGAGCAATATAAAACCCTTTTTCATACGCTCCTCCTTGTATGGGTTTTCCAATATCTATTACGCATTATTCTATAATATATACTTTATCTTATGAAATTAATTTGTCAACTTTATTTTTTCTGATGGGAATAGAGATATGGTGGAAAGAGCATTTATCATCGATACCCCCATCCAAAACAAGACAGTAAAAGTGGTGGAGTTTGCCAAAGGCAAACTCCCGTGTAATTGAAAATAGGATTCTCGAAACATCTTCAGGGTGTCTTTGTAGTAGAAAACCGAGGGTTTCTGTCATATTTGAAATACATCCCCATCAACTTCAGGAGAGTGAATACAAACCACCTGTGAGGAAGCCTAAACAACACATATTCGGATAAGTGTTCTGCGAAGAGCTGGAGCCTCTTCTGATTGCAGCCTGGACACAGATACCAGCTTTTTCAGTTCTATTTGAGCGAAGCGACAAATGGACGAAAATACTCATACCCACGTTAAGGACTGGTGCATTTAATTCTTGCTATCCCATTTGAATAGTTTCCACATTCAATGAACTTTTCTACTGCTTCTTTTATACGGATTATTCTGTACTTGCCGTACCTCTTTGCATAGTGATCATAGTCAAGCCGGTAGTATTCCTACGGTGTTGTGATTTGTGATTATAGAGTCCAACTATTCCCATGGGGTGCACTTTGGCGAAAGCTGATTGATTAGTTCCGGCTGCCGTCCACGATCTCACCCCAGATTTCGGGTATACTCACAGATTAAATTCAATTTATAGTCCTACAATAATTATAATGAATTATAACTCGAAACATACTTATCGTACCGTTTAGTGCCATACGAGCATATGAGCTCTGTCTGCTTCTTCGAGGTACTCGGGAAAGTACTGCTCATAGAAATCAAGGTCGAGATGGTGGATCTGCGCAAGTATGGGAATAAACATCGCATTCTCATACTTCGGCATTCTTCCATAACGTACATAGATATAACGACAATAGGATTTTGTAGCTTCTACAATAGACTCATACATCTTTGGTGTCGGAAGATTATATCCCTTTTTTGCATATATCCCATTTTTACCCCATTTGATCTCTGCAATTTCATCCACAGCTCTTTCAGGATCTCTATAAGGTGGACAGTAACCTTCGAGTATTCCCTCTATCCCTACAGGATTTAGCGTTGCTCTGGGAAAGGCTTCACCTCTGGGTTCTTCAAATCTCATATTCATCGCCTTCATCACTGTCATAAGGTCTATCGTATGCATCATAAATGCACCTAGTCCCATGGCTGTTGCTGCAAGCGAGAGGTTCTGCATCGCCATACCAGCCTCGAGATTACAAAGCCATGGCAACATTGCCTCATACTGTGCAATAGTCATTTTTGGCCCATCAAGAAAACCGTTCTCGATCCATTTTTCAACACCGGCAGGTTGATCTGCTACTTCATCCCACAGTTGCCATTTAAACTGGGCAAGTCCTGTAAAAAGCAGGTTGATGTACTCTCTCGTTGTGTCAGCCACTGGGAAAAAAAGAGTAGTACCAGGTAGATTGACCATACTCTCGAAAGCCGATCCGATTGCATCCCTAGGAATATCAATCCTGCCATCCTTTAACTTAACAACATTTGCTTTGTAGTCCTCAAGGATCTTTTTTCTATCATTGAGGGTTCTTATTCTCACCTTGTCCCTTGGGATAACCAAATCTGATGAGTGGGCCTTGTAATAGAATACCCCATTGTCATTTGTAAAAAAAAGGTGAAGTGTAAGTGATGCACAAGGACTTGCTGCAGTTCTTCCAAGCACGGTGAGATGTCCCAAAAGATGGCGTATCTCCTCAACAGTAACTCCTGTAATCCCGCTAGTACAAAAACAGAGCATAGCGGTTTCAAGCTCGGTAAGTGGAATAGGTTTTTCATTTGAGTTGTACTGGAGCCCAGCCCTTCTTGAAGACAACCTGCCACCAAGCGGGAACCTTCTCGTCCTTCTGGTAAATATTGTTTTAAACAAAGGAGCTTCAAATGCTAATGACATTTATAACCACCTCTCTTTTAAATCTTTGAATATTCTCAATCCGCAGACAGCAAACCATACTTTTTCATTATTTTAATATACAATCCGTCTTGCCTTATCCGCTGAAGGCCAGAATTGAAAAAATTGACAAGATTAATCATATCCTTTTGAAAAGCGACATAAAGCATTCTCTTTATTTCGTAACCGCTCATTTCTATTATACCTTTTATTTTGAGCTTTCTAATCAGGTAAAAGGCTACACCTTCGTCAAGAAGAGCAAGGTCGAATTCACCCCTAACAAGACCCTTAACAAGCTGCTCACTCTGTCCAACCTTTAGCTTATATTCTTCAGCCAATCTGTCAATATCCGCATTGTAGATGTATCCTGAAAGCACACCCACTTTTAATCCATGGAGCTGGTGCAAAACATCAATATCTCTGTCAAGCTCTGTGGAATCTTCTTCTCTTTTAAAAAAGACTGTCTTGGCCATCCTTAACATTTCCGTAAAGAGGAATCTATTTTCCCTATCAGGGGTGCGTGTGATCTGAAATATCCCATCAACCTTATGATCTTCCATTTGCCCAATACACTCTTCCCAAGTGCAAAGTCTGGTCTCAATATCGATATCATGAATCCTGAATGCTTCAGATATAACTTCATAGTCAATCCCATGTAACGTACCGTTTTCTTCAAATTGGTAAGGAGGGTATGGATCTGCAACGAGCGTGACCTTTCTCATTATAGGTCTCTCCAAAATAGAAGTATTATTTTACAGCT
>CP070841.1:2003805-2008062 GCA_020342115.1 Spirochaetota bacterium | reverse complement strand
TCAGGGACACCGCGCTGAAGCCGAAAAAAGGAACAGTCAGTGGAACTTCGATGCTGCTGAAGTGGATGCAGTCATCCTCACCCATGCCCACTACGATCACTGCGGCACCACGCCAGTTCTCTCAAAGAAAGGCTTTCGAGGTAACATCTACACAACTCCCGCAAGCCGGGATCTAGCAAGTCTGATCATGATGGACTCGGCTCATATTCAGGCCCGCGACATCGAATTCTTGAAGAAGAAGGCGAAAAAAAGAAACGAAAGTGTTAACAAAAAACCACTGTATACCGAGACCGACGTTGTTGAATCGCTGAACTGCTTCCTGACACTTTCATATCATCGTTACATCACTATTACCGACGGAATTAGTATGCAGTTCTATGATGCAGGTCACATACTCGGATCAGCCATCACAGTATTCGACATAAAAAAGCAGAATAACAGTTTAAAAATCGCTTTTAGCGGGGACCTTGGAAGAAAGAATCTTCCAATACTTCGAGATCCTGAACAGATACCTCCAGTAGATTATCTTGTCATTGAGAGTACGTATGGAAATCGGCTTCATGAACCGATAGAAGAGGCTGCTCATACGCTCGCGGATGTCATCAATAAGACAGCAGCGAAACAAGGCAAGGTTATAATCCCCTCTTTTGCTGTTGAACGTACTCAAGAGATTGTGTTTATCCTGCATCTGCTCTCCGATGAAGGACGTATCCCGAAAATGCCGGTTTTTGTAGACAGCCCTATGGCAACAAACGCAACGTCTATATTTCGTGTACACCAGGAGTGCTATGATGAGGAGACACAGCGCGTATTTCTTGATCATCACAAAAATCCCTTTGGCTTTAATGAACTCACGTACGTGGTGAGCACTGAAGAGAGCAAACGACTGAACAATCTTAAGGGACCTGCTATCATAATCTCCGCTTCCGGGATGTGTGAATCAGGCAGGATTCTGCATCACCTTGCAAATAACGTCGAGGACCCAAATAATACAATTCTCATAGTAGGATTTATGGCTCAAAACACTCTTGGAAGAAGGATCGTAGAACAACAACCGGAGATAAAGATCTTTGGCGATATGTACAAGCTAAGGGCAAATGTACTTACAATGGATGCATTCAGTGCTCACGCGGATTATGGCGATATACTCGAGTATATATCACACCTTGACAGTAAAAAGTTGAAGGAGATCTTTTTAGTGCACGGTGAAGCAGAGGCACAGAAACATCTGAAAGGGCTGTTGAATGAAAGAGGCTACAAGACTACGATCGTGAGGTACCAAGAGAAGTATCAATTAAAAAATTAATAAAAAGCCTGGTTGATTTTTTTACTATGCGAATATGGGATATTGAGCCAAAGTATCTTTGCCGAAATCATCTCTTGGGAGAGCACCGGGAGCTTCATGCTCTCTGGAACATCATCACACTATCCAAATCAGGATACCGCAATCATCCAGAGACCAAAAGATGGAAGGGAAAACTGGCTGCACTTTACAAACGTCATGAAAAACTGGCTGGCGAAATGTCTTTTCGAGGCTATACACATGCCTCGCCCCTTGATCAAAAACTTGCTACAGGGGTTGAACATCAAACAGTTTACTTAAACACAATTGAAGAACAGAGATCAATCCTCAAGTCTAAACCATGCCCTTGTTTGTTGAGTTAATCCACTGATAGTGATATAATCGAAATGGAAAAATAATCTATTCGTGTCTGGAGATATAAATAATGAAAATTTACTTTGCTGGCTCGATACGCGGCGGAAGAGGCGACGCACCACTATACAAAGAGATCATCGATTATCTTAAGACGTATGGTACTGTATTATCAGAACAGGTAGGCGATCTTTCATTATCTGAAAAAGGTGGTGATTCTGATAATGACAGATACATTCATGATAGAGATATGAAATGGCTTACTTCAGCGGATGTACTCGTAGCAGAAGTCACCACACCAAGCCTGGGAGTCGGGTATGAAATCGGTAATGCAGTGCAGCAGAGCAAACAGGTTCTCTGCCTGTATCGCAAGGGTGAAGGTAAAAGCCTATCTGCAATGATTTCTGGCTGTCCTGATATTACCAATGTAGAATACACCACTCTGGAAGAAGCAAAAAAAGCAATAGACGTATTCCTGAAAGACATTTAAAAGGAATCATGTGTTAACGGTATGCTTCATATTTTTTTCTTTGAAGACCGAGGAATCCGCCAAAAGCCCATTCAAACAGAGTAAGAGGATAACCTAACTTGAAGGGAAGACGATCCATTCTTCTTGTGGAAGTTGAAATTGGCGCATCTTCAATAATGCACCACTGTTTGCCGATCTCTTTCAACATCTTCTTTGCCCTGGTGAAAAACTCCAGATCCTCGGCGTGTTGCAGATCCGGATTAAATCCAGCAAGCTCTACAAAGAGCTTTCTCTGACAGAAACCCATATTTGCTGCGATATGTATGAGTTTTTTCCCGAAGTGAATTACATCAAAATACAGATTTGCCATCGGGTCAATGGAGTCGGGTTTGATGCGTATTATTCCCATGAGATATCCTCGCATGTACCAGTTGTACACTTCCTGTACCAATCGAGGATCTATTCTCGAATCCGCATCAATGAATAAGAGCACCTCACCCCGGGCCTTGGAAGCGCCCGCATTTTTAGCTCTCCCGGAACTCAAGACCGGTTCTTCGATCAACATATTCTGGATAGAACAGTTCTTGAAAAAAGTGTGAAAGACTGATGCTGTGCTGTCGGTAGAAGCATTATCAACCACTATAACTTCGATAAGCTCATGATTGAAGGTCTGGGAAGCAACCGATTCCAGAGTCCTATGGAGATAATTTTCTTCGTTGTAAGCCGGTATAATAATGGAGACTTTTTTATTCATGGCCATATATATCATAATTAAGTTATTGTATAAATAACATTATGTCAATAATAATAGTATGTGAATTTAATTCAATATATCTTAATGATATGATAGTAAAAAAGGATTGAAAGGAATCTGAAGTAATATTATATAAATATATAGTTTAAGTAACTAAGCCTTTCAATAGATAATACTTCTTCATCCAGGAGGTTTATATGAGAAAGAGTATCACAATTGCAGTTATCTCACTACTGCTCGGGGTATTGCTCTTTATCTACGTGGGATGCAACAGTACAGGCGGCGCTCCAGGCAGTGTGCCTACAGTGGAAGAGACGAGAACTGTTTTCAAGGGTGCAAGCGTCGGCTACCCGCCTGAGGCTGAAGCTACAGCATTCGAGACTTTTTTTACAATATCCTTCATCGACCTTTTTGTATATCTCGCAAATGTGTATCTCGAAATGCCAGGATGGGCCGGATCAGACGGCACCTACACCTTTTCCTACTCAGATGCAAGTAATGACTTCACCATAACACTCAGTATTGTATGGGATGCAGGAAGAGGGATGTGGCATTACACTCTCACACTTGATGGCACACTCGATTCAATTGTATACAGCAATTTCAAGATATTCGATATGTATGCATCTCAGGATGGCACTCAGGGGGAGATCACTTTTAAAATTCCGGACACACCGGATGATTATCTCACAGTAACCTGGAACAAGGGAGATACCTACATCACTTTTACCATGACGGCAGAAGTTGGCTCTGACTCTTTCACCATTACTCTGAAAGAGACGATTCCTGTGTTCGATCCGGTTCAGGACCAGTGGGTTAGTGAGAGCGGGAGGGTAAGAATCGAAGAATCAGGAGAAGATCCTGTCGAGGTCTTCTGGGGGCCATACCCGCCATCAATATAATTGGACCAATAAATGATAGGTTATTCTTAATTTGTCATATAAAGATTTTGAATGATGGCTTAGAACCCACAGTGATAATATTGTAGGAGATAGTATTTATAGCACGTAATATAACAAACAGCTATAATCAATAAGACGATCAGTTTCTGCTCCTTATATATTCATCTTCAAACACTTCGCAAATACTCATAGAACGGACAGTTCTACACTCATATTCAAATAGGACGATAAATGTAAAGAGACTTCTCTTAACACATAGTAAAATTTCTTAAGGTGTTCACGTTTTCATGGAAATTAGAAAAATCCTGAAAAGACGACTAAAAATTATCCTCATCGTCATAGCCCTCATATTCAGTTTTCTGGTGATCAGAATCACCCAGCTCATGTTTTTCAATAGAGAGCTCGTTCCTCCATCACCGGATCCGCCTGAGTATAGTGAAAGGGGCTTCATTCTGGACAGGAACAACGAAAAGCTCGC
>CP070841.1:1999955-2003705 GCA_020342115.1 Spirochaetota bacterium | reverse complement strand
TTTTCTGCAATTTTCTGCAGGAGATTGTTTTTCTAACAAAAGCCAAATCTTGCTATTTTGAGCATTAACTCTTATTTCCACCGATTTTGTCTAGTTTTTATTGACAAGAAATATTATATAGTCTATTCTGTTCAAATATTCAAACAGGATTGATGTGATGCCAATTAGTAGGTCCTTATTGCCTGGTTGGACATCACCAGAGACATTTATCTGTATATATATTTTTGAAGACACATTAGATATACATAGATAATCAAGGAGGTAATATGTTATGCAAATCCTACGTATTAACATGAAGAATTGTACCAGCACACTTGAGGATGTGCCAGATTCTTACCGTACGCTGGGAGGCAGAGGAATCTCATCAACAATTGTCCATGATGAAGTCCCTCCAACCTGCCATCCTCTCGGCCCTAACAATAAACTCGTCTTTGCACCAGGCTTCAATACAGGTACCAGTGCTCCAACATCGGCAAGAATATCTGTCGGTGCAAAATCCCCTCTCACAGGCACCATTAAAGAGTCTAATGCCGGCACAGGATGGGCGCCATCTCTCGCAAAGATGCAGATTAAAGCCCTTGTCGTGGAAGACCAGCCTGAGGATAAAGGCAAGTTCTGGATTGCACATCTTAGCTGGGATGATGGAAGCGGGAAACCCAAGGTAGAGTTTTTTGATGCCAGTGAATATAAAGGAAGAGACCTCCATGAAGTATTTCCAAAAGTATTCGACCGTTTCGGCAAGGTAAACATCGCTGGAATCGGAATTGCCGGTGAGAACTTATACAGCAACTCAGGGGTCTGCTTCAATGATCTCAAAGGAAGGCCCAGCCGTTATTCCGGACGGGGCGGCATGGGGGCTGTAATGGGTAGCAAGGGTTTGAAGTTTATTGTTATTGATTCTCAAGGAGCCCCAGGTGTCGAAATAACAGATAAGGCTCTTTTTGATCAGGGGCGTAAAAAGTTGACTGAAGCCCTTCGTTCTGCTGATATTACAAAACCAAAAGGCGGTTTGAATCAGTATGGTACCGCTGTAATGATCAATATCATTAACGAAGCGGGAGGGCTTCCCACCAGAAACTTCTCGAGCGGACAATTCGAGGGTGCTGCCAAGATTGCCGGTGAGACCTTGTTTGAGGAAAACAAAAAGCGTTTGGGCAAAGAGCTATACAATCATGCCTGCAGCCCCGGATGCATTATACAGTGCTCTAACACATTTCACAAACCAGATGGTTCAGAAGGCACCTCCTGTGTGGAGTATGAATCTATCTGGGCTCTTGGTGCCAACTGCGGTATTGATAATCTCGACGACATTTCCGAAATGGTGCGGCTCTGCAATGCCTATGGTTTGGATACAATAGAAATGGGCACAACCGTAGCAGTAGCAATGGAAGCCGGTTTAGCAAATTTCGGAGACAGTAAAAAAGCTATAGAATTAATTGAAGAGACAGCTAAAGGTACACCGCTTGGAAGGATTCTGGGCAGCGGCACAGATACAACTGCAAAAGTCTTATCAGTTCGCAGAAATCCAACTGTAAAAGGCCAGAGCATGCCGGCATATGAACCAAGGGCTATTAAAGGTATCGGTGTAACATATGCATCCACAACAATGGGCGCGGACCACACTGCAGGATATACCATATCTCCAGAGATTCTGGATGTTGGAGGCAAAGCAGACCCTCTGAGCACAAAAGGTAAAGCTGAGCTGAGCAGAAACTTCCAGGCTACCACAGCATTTATCGATTCATCTGGACACTGTCTATTCACCACCTTCTCAATTCTGGACATTACAAGCGGCATGGAAGGCGTAGTCGATATGATGAATGCTATCTTAGATACTGAATATACAACTGACGATGTTAACAAGATCGGGATGGAAATTTTGAAAAAGGAGAGAGCATTCAACGAAGCAGCTGGTTTTACAAAAGCTCATGATCGATTGCCAGAGTTTATGAAGCTTGAGCCTCTGCCGCCTCATAACACTGTATACGATATACCGAATGATACATTGGATGCTGTGTACGGTCAGATGTAGTGTCTGAAGAGACTATTAAGTTCCTTGCCTCTGCTTCAAAAGTGGACTAAAATAAAACATAAAAGATCGTCGCAAACCAAATCCCATAAGCCTCTTTAAAGGAACACCGGATGCCTAAAATCATCGTTGAAAAGGAAGGTTTCTACCGACTTTCAGGCAATTCCTCAAAGCGATCACATCTTCCTCCAGGTACAGAGTGCTGGCTAGAGCAGAAGGACAATTCACTCATCCTCTTACCCCTTCTTTCAGACATACGTAAGCTCTATATTGAACCCACAACAGACTGCAATCTGAATTGCCTGACCTGCGTACGGAATGTATGGGATGACACAAAGGCTTCAATGGATATCGAGGTCTACAACGAGCTTATGAAGCAAACTGAAGAGCTCCCTCTGCTTAAGAGTATAGTATTCGGTGGAATTGGCGAACCTTTAATCCATCCTAAAATATTAAAAATGATCCAGCTGGCCAGGAATCGGAACCTGGAAATCACCGTGAGTACAAACGGAACCCATCTTGACAAAGCACTATCAGCTGAATTAATCAAACTTGGGGTAAAGAAGCTTATTATCTCTCTTGATGGAGTCAAACCGGATACCTACTCAGGTGTTCGGGGAGCGTTACTATCCCAGGTACTGGAAAATATAAATGCTTTGAATGAAACGAAACAGAATCTGGACTCTCTTCTTCCGGCAGTGGAGATAGAATTTGTTGCGCTTAAGAGAAATATAGAGGAATTAAAAGCTCTCTGTGAGCTGGCATCCGAGTATGCGGTATCCAGGGTGCTTGTCACCAACGTTCTGGCTCATACCGAGGAGATGAAAGACGAGATACTGTATGGTTACGAACCTCGCCCACCCTTCCAGGTCAGATCATGGCCCGTTAAGCTTGACACCTGGGTGCTTCTGGGGACTCCCGATTTACCAAAGATGCACTGGGGGGCAGAACAGCGCTGTCAATTCATTCAGGATAAAGCTTTGGTCATAGGTTGGGATGGCAACGTAATACCCTGCTATGCGCTCTCCCACAATTACAGCTACTATACTGTTGATGGAAGGCTGAAGCATGTGAGCCGTTATACCCACGGCCATATCTTGCAGAATTCTCTTCTGGAAATCTGGACAAGTGAAGAGTACGTACGTTTTCGAAATGAGGTGCAAACCTTTAATTTTCCATCATGCCCTGATTGTGATCTGCGGGAGACATGTGATTTGCGAGAGCAGAACGAAGCATGCTGGGGGTGGAATCCTTCCTGTGCCGATTGTCTTTATGCCCAGGACATCGTAAGATGTCCCGGTGGCGGGCGTTAAATATGGAGGCAGAGATGAAAGTATATCTCAAGATCTTCTCGGTACTGGCAAAGAAATTATCAAATGTATTCAAGAGCCAGTATCCCGAAGGATTAAAAGCCGGTACTGTGGTAGAACTGGACCTGCCTAATAAAAGCTCCATATCGAATCTCATGGATAGCCTGCACTTGGAACGTAACAGTAAATACCTCATTTTCGTTAACGGAAAATCTCAAAAACATGAACATGAACTCTCTGAAGGCGATCAGATCGGAATTTTTCCCCCAATTGGCGGGGGCTAAGAAATTTGAAGGAAAAGGATAAATGGGAAAAATTGTAGTTGACGTATGGCTCTACGGACCTCTGGCTCGTTATGGAGGCAATAAAGAAAGTATTAGTTTTGCTAATAAAAAAGTGGAGCTTTCTGAA
>CP070841.1:1988037-1999855 GCA_020342115.1 Spirochaetota bacterium | reverse complement strand
GCACATTAATGGCTTTATAAGTATTCAGCTTCTTCGCCGAGAAGTTGATGAAGAAGTAGAATTCGTTACGATCATGTTATTTAATTCGCTGGATGCTGTACGTGAGTTTGCAGGGGAGAATTATGAAGAAGCCGTTGTCCCAGAAAAGGCAAGAGCAGTACTCTCGCATTTTGATGAACGATCACAGCACTACGAAGTCAGGGTTGAAAGGAAGAGACAAAATTAAATCATACTGCCTCTTATTACTATCCTCAACTAAAACCTTACTGAGTAGCAGTGTAAAAGTGGATAAAGCTTACAGAATTGGGTAGTGCTTATCCTCTTTATGTATTGTTTATATATCTTTGTTTTTCAGGCGTGCGATATGGCACCTATCAATTTTGAAACAAGCATCATAGAAATAACATCTGATAACATCACTGAACATCCACAGGCAATCTGCTTCATCAATCCTAAACATGAGCTTTATTATAAAAAAGTAGATTGGTTGAAAGAACAATTTCAAAATGGACTGAAAATCAAGCTTCTTTATTTAACAGGTGAGAAGAGACCAATTGGATTCATCGAATATGTTCCGGGGGAGTATTGCTGGCGATCAGTGGATGCAAAAGGATACATGTTCATCCACTGTCTCTGGACAAATGGGAAAAAACATCAACACCAGGGATTAGGCACTCTTTTAATTAAAGAAGCTGAAAAAGATGCGAAAGAAATGCTTGGCGTTTCAGTATTGACAAGCGACAAATCATTTATGGCCAGTAAAGAAATCTTTATTAAAAACGGTTATACAATAGTATCAGAATCCGGAAAAGAACAATTAATGGCAAAGCAATTCAGAGAAGGCCTCTCCCCTTCAATAAATAAGTGGTATGAAAAATTGGAGAAATATCAAGATTTTTCGATCGTATATTCAAAACAGTGCCCATGGGTTGCTCGATTTATCAAAGAAGTAAAACCCATTCTTGAGGAAAAAAGGTTAAAACCTGAAATCATCGAACTTAAAACTGCTGCCCAAGCCCAGAAAGCACCTTCTCTTTACGGTGTCTTTAATCTGATCTATAATGGCAAACTGCTTGCAGATCGTTATATATCTACAACTCGATTTTTAAATATTCTACATAAGGAAATGTAAGCGGATAGAACTAACATCCTCTAACCTGCATTGGTCTTAATATGGACTCTGTTCTTTCATGGTATAGCGCTAAATTGAGAAAAAATTATGAATAATAGGACTAAGAAGTCTGTTGCTAATTCACTTGAAGTTGAAAATAAACTTCTGCCGTATATGCCCTATTTACTGCAGGATTTATGGGCATTGGGGAGTTCGATTAATCAAATCCTCGATATCGTGGTCACTCTCCCTCTATCTTCAGACACAGCATATGTCCTGGACCTCGGATGCGGCAAAGGTGCAGTATCTGTACAGATAGCATCAGAGTTCGGATACAGTGTAGTAGGCATAGATGCAATGCCTGAATTTCTTCAGGAAGCACAGATAAAAGCAGCAGAATATCATGTGTCCGAATTGTGTACCTTTTATGAACAGGATATTCTAACCTATGTGAAAGATAAACATGATTTCAATATAGTTATTCTCGCTTCTTTGGGAGGGATATTTGGAAGTAATAAAGATACCATAAAAACATTGCGGACACAGGTTAAACCCGGCGGCTATGTTGTTATAGATGATGGATATTTAAAGAAGAGAGAATCTTTGAACCGAAAGGGGTATGGGCATTACCGAAATTACGAAAAGACCGTTGAAGATCTCACAAGTTTCAGCGATTGTCTAATTAGCGAAATTTCAACAACAGAGGTGAGCAAGAAAATCAATGATGAATATTTACATGTTATCGAAAGTAGAATCATAGAGCTTTCAGATCAACATCCTGAGCTCGAGAAAGACTTGAATAATTATCTGGAGCTTCAACGCGAGGAATGTGATATTCTGAATAAAGAGCTAGAAGGAATGATTTGGGTACTGAAAAAATCCAAAAAATAAAACTAATTGGTAAGCCCTGCAACTGCAGCACCTATGAGTGTTGCATTTTCTATATGCACTATCTCGTAATATAATTTTTTCTTACCTTGAAGATAATCTTTGAGATAGTATTCAACTTTTTCCTTAAAAGATTTTAAGCCGTAAAAGACCGTACCTTCAGCGGTAATACAAACAGGAAAACAGGGATTATTGCCTTCTCCGGTTTTTATTAAAAAGGAGGATAGATGAATTGCTGTAAGCTTTGCAGCTCTTTCTACCAGCCTGTCGATTATATGGTAAAGAGATACACGATCCTCTTCACTGTTCAACCCAGCAAATCGTACAAGATTTCCCGTATTACTCATGGGATTATTCATGAAGTCATTTAAATCCTCTGTTGTTACTGTTTCCAGGCCCTTGGATACTTTTCTTGATTTCTTTGAAAAAAGCCCCTCCTCTATTGCAACTCCAACAATCACTCCGCATAGGGGCCCTAGATACCTGCCCGAAATCATTTTCTCAAAGGTATGGACTCCGGGATTCACCATCATACTGTCAAACCTCTGATCAATATCTCCTCTTTTTGCCTTTCCGAATGCGCCAGATTCAGCATTTATCACCTGTGATTTTTTCTGGTTTAGATCTTTCAGTTTTTTAATATTTTTATTCTTTTCTATATAGCAGCAGTTTGAGCCTGTCCCCAGGATGAAACCGATATAGCTCGAGAATATTCGGCTTCCATGACCGGCTTTCCCTGCCAAAAGTGTTGCGACAGTATCATTGAGAAGCACAACATGTTTTTTATCTGTATGTCCCATCTCAGTAAGGGCTGCAAGCATGTTTTCACCAATGACTTCACCCTCGATCTCCTTGGCCTGAATCTCCTTTGACATGTATAACAACCTTCCATTCTTACCAGGCAATGCCTCTGTGGGATATGAGAAGCAAAAACCTATGTTGCTGCTCCTTTTTATAACAGGCGAAGTGTATTCTGCGATCAGCTTAAAAAATTCCTCTTTGCTTACCCTTCTGTCTGATCCAGGCATGGTGTAGGTGGAAAAATTTTCGATTACAGCGCGGTACTGCTCGGTAAAATAAATCGTCGCCACACGAAAGTTCGTTCCTCCTGCATCCAGTACAATAACCCTCTTATTTACTGGTATATTTCCATCGACTTCTATATAGGTCGGGATCATCGGGAGGGAGCTCTCTCCACCTCTCAGCCCTTTCTCCATATCCTCAATGAATAACCCACATTCCTTCTCGATGTCCAGGTCTTCATGATCCATGTCGTGTTTTCTATAAAACTCTTTGATCCTTTTTTCAATGGCTCTCATACACAAATCCTGTTTTGAATAAAACCTCTTTCTGTAAAAATTGCTAAAAAACTACTCTTTATTATCATTATTTTATTGCCGTATTCAAATAAACCGGATAACATAATCACAATCATTATATATAAATGAATGGTTGTTGTGAACTTTAATATTATAACATCTTCTCCTTTAATTTTCCTTGTTTGAATTGAAATAATGTTACTCTTTTATTTGTGTAAAAACAGGATGCTTGTTTAAGCACATTAGGAACAATACATGGAAAGAGAGATCATCTTCGGATTTATTGGTGGCTTGGGATTATTTCTGTTTGGCATGAAAACAATGTCCGAAAGTCTCAAAAAGGTAGCCGGTGACAGATTAAGAAACACCCTAGACATTCTTACTAAAAGGCCAATCATCGGCCTTTTTATTGGAACAGGTGTAACATGCCTCGTTCAGAGCTCCAGCGCGACAACAGTTATGACTATAGGATTTGTGAATGCCGGACTCCTAACCCTGAAACAGGCCATACCTATTATTCTTGGTGCAAATATCGGAACAACATTGACAGCATGGCTAGTTTCCTTCTTTGCCCTCTTCAAGATCACTAACTATGCACTTCCTGCAATTGGTATCGGATTTTTACTCACTTTGGTAGGAAAAACTCCAAAAGCAAGGATGTGGGGTCAGTTCATATTAGGTTTTGGGCTCCTTTTCACAGGACTTGGTATCATTAAGGATACATTTGCCCCGCTCAAGGAAAGTATTGCACTGAAAAATGCACTCGTCACATTTGGACAGTATCCGATTCTTGGGGTATTTCTTGGCATAGGAATTACCATTATATTTCAGAGCTCTTCTGCAACCATTGCGCTATTACAGATCATGGCATTTTCTGGCCTGATCAATTTTTATACTGCAGTACCTATAATACTCGGTGATAATATCGGAACAACGATAACGGCTGAGCTCTCAGCCATCGGTGCAAACATCTCAGCAAGGAGAGCTGCTCGTGCACATGCACTCCTCAATATAATAGGAGTGTGCTATATGATAGTCCCTGTCTATTTGGGAATATATACAAGATTGATAGAGCTGTTGATCCCGGGTCCGGTAACACAGAACAACATCATGGTACATATCGCCCTTGCTCATAGCGTCTTCAATATCATAAACTCCTTTATAATCTTTTTACCTTTAACAGCCTTTCTTGAAAAATTAACTATGAAACTCACAAGAACCAAACCTGATGCAATAGATATGAGACCTATGTATCTAGAGAAACACCTGCTCGATAATCCCCCTCTCGCTATTGAGCAGTCCGTAAATGAGATTCTGAGAATGATGAAAATTGCACACAGGGCATTTAACAACTCACTCGAGTGCCTATTAAAAAACGATGTCCGGCTTGATAACAAAATAAACGAAGAAGAAGAAGCGGTAGACAACCTTCAAATAGAGATCACACAGTATCTTGTTGAGCTTTCACGAAAAACCCTCGATATAGACGAAGCAGAGAAAATACCTGTTCTCCTTCACTCGGTCAATGATGTGGAAAGGATTTCAGATCACGCAATCAATATTCTCGAACTTGCGCAGAGAAGAACAGATCAAAAACTCCCCTTTACCTCGAAAGCAATAGATGAAATGGAAAAAATAATTGCTGTAGCTGATCCAATGTTTCAAAATACTATGCAAGCATTGAAAGCTGGAAATTTAACTGCAGCGCAATCGGTACTTGAATACGAGAAAAAACTCAATACACTTCAGGTCAAGTTAAAAGAAAACCATATTAAAAGAGTAAATGAGGGTGAATGCAACATACTCTCAGGAATAGTGTTTATAGATTTCGTTGATAATGTTGAAAAAATAGGCGACCACCTCACAAACATTGCTCAAGCTGTTATGCGTCATCTCAGATGGAATGTGGAGATTAATGAAAAAGACAAGCCATCTACCTGAACATACGCTTCAGGGTTCCCATGAGCTCATCGATAATTTCATACTCTTTCTTCTCTATGCCCTCCCGTACACAGCTCTTTATATGATTCTCAAGCAGTAGATTTCTTACAGAGCTCAACGCAGAGTGCACTGCAGTTACCTGGTTAAGTATGTCATCACAATAAGCGTCGCTTTCTACCATACGCTCAATACCCCTTACCTGACCTTCTATCCTGGACAGCCGATTAAGAAGGTCTTCTTTCAGTTTCCCCGAACGATGAGTTCTTCTCACATCGCTTTTCCCCATCTGTAAACTCCTGTGGGATAAAATAAAAAATGGATATGCAATCTTACAATAAAAGGGTATAAAGAGCAAGTAGATAGGATTGTATATATGACATGTTCTACCATGAAATTTTTTTAGGCAGAAAAAAAATAGTAATCAGAAAGCAGGTGGTAATTCACTTTATTCATATTGCATATACGATGTATTTCTAAAAAGTCCCATATCTCTTAGCAGCTCTAAATAAAGCAACCGCATTTTCAGCACTGGTCTCCGGGTGGATCTGTCCAGAAGAACCAAGTATTAATCCACCACCTCTACATATCTCTATAGCATTTTTTACCGATTCTTCCACCTGTTGGGGAGTTCCGAAGCAAAGCAGCTGCTTATCATCGATTCCGCCCCATAGTACCAGATCTGGAAAGTTCTTTCTCACATATTCCAGGCTTACATTATTTGGTTCAAGAGGGTTTATACCATCAATTCCACAAGATACCAGATCTTCCATTACCTTTTTTAGATTCCCTTCAGAGTGAAATATAACTTTGATATCATGTTCATGCCATGCATCGACAAGTCGTTTCAAACGTGGGACAAATTCCTCTTTCAGATATACCGGCGATAATATAACATCATGATTGGATGCAATATCACAATAAACTATCACCACTGGAGAAATTTCAGGCTTTGCAATCAGGTGTATTCTGTTTTCTTCATGTTTATTCAGGGCTTCAAAGGTTTCAGAAATAAGCCCGGGATCATCCATGAGTAAATATGAAAAAAGTTCCCACCCTGCTATGTTATAGATTACATCCAATCCTACCGGGCTCTCAATATGACATGGAATGGTTGGACTAACTGTTCGTTTTAAATTATGAAAATAACTTTTATAATCAGTGGAATCCTGCCCCACAATACCTCCGGGCCCTGCATAACTCCAGATAACTCTCGGGTCAGATTTTTTTACAGCCTGTATCATTTGCTTCAAGTACTCTCTTAACCCCTTAACATCTTTGAATGGTCTTTCAACAACCCATTCAGACCAGTAGGTAACCTGATATTTTATTCCGTTCCTATTCTCAACGCCTGGTACAGCTGCCGGGGCCATGAGCATTCCAAGATCAATCTCGAGCCCCCTGTATGTATCTGCAAGCTCTTCTAACGTCCAATCGTTGTTCACCCGTCTGCCTGCAAAGTGAGATATCAAAGCTGAATTTTGAATTATCTCACCGGTTGCCACTACATCGGTATCCTGGAAATTGAATGTTCTTATAATCCTTTCTAGAGGCTTTAATGTTATACTCATATAATTTTCCGTCGTTTCTTGTGTTATCGATTAGTCGCTGGTGAATAATACAATATATTTGTTGCATTATTCAATGCCAGCTCAATAATTAGTTTCTGGTTAAATACTTAAAAAATATTCATTCGTTATAATAGTCTTTTTTTGGCGATTACACGAATTATTCAAAAGAAACTAATTATCCGTAAACATGGCAATAAACCTCTTGACCTCAAGACTTATACGGTCACAGGCATGAAAAAGAATATCGCTCTTCTTCCTGGAGCCTATAACTGTCTGAGGATTAACATCTTCCCCTATCACTGACACTGCTTCTTTCACACCATCAAGGAATGCCTTTTTAAGAGCAGTCCCCACATTGAATTTAGCCACACCGCAGGGGATTGCTTTTTTCACTGAGTCATCGGACAGACCTGTGGTTCCATGGATCACCAGTGGTACGTGTACCTTCGTTGAGATTCTTTGTAAGCGGTGAAAGTCTATTTCAGATTTCCCATGCTGCCTTACATGAACATTCCCAACTGATACTGCAAGCGCATCCGCACCTGTCCTTTCAATGAATTCGGCTGCCTGATCAGGGTCTGTAAGCTCCATCCCGGCTTCTTTGTCGGTTCCCATTGGCAATCTGCCTAATTCTGCTTCAACATCGGCTCCAGCGGCATGAGCTTCTTTGACCACCTTTTTTGTTATTTGCATGTTTTCTTCAAAGGGAAGATGAGAGGAATCGAGCATGACAGCATTAAACCCATACTTAAGACCAAGCACAATCTGATCAAAGGATAGCGCTTCATTCAGAATTAAGCAGGTATCTACTTTTGACCTCTTTGCAATCACCTCGCCTATCTTTGCCAGAGCCTCCATTCCCCAGTGATCAAACCATTTCTGATTCATCATTAATGCCCCGCACCCAATGATAACAGGCGAATTCATATCTTCTGCCGCCCTAACAATTGCCTCAGTGGAATACTGATCCCACGGCTCAAAGTAGCCTACTGCATACCCTCCTTTTAATGCATCTGTAAGAATTTTTTTCATCAATTGCAAGGCCATAATAACCTCACTCCATTTTGTACTCTATTCTGTCAGGTATTTCAGTTTCATATTTAATATTTGCGCTGTCTTTTCAATTTCCCTACTGATATCTTCATGAACCAGCGCAAAATGATGGCACACTCCCAGTTCGGCTATTTGTGTAAAATACTGTTTCAGGGGAATATTTGGCTTAAAGATAGTATGTTCAAAATGAATTTCTCTGGGGTGAGTATCAACAGACTCTCCTCGTGCCAGTCTCATCTCATATCCTGTTTCTCCTCTAAATAATGTGAGTAGGTTTATCGGACCAGGATTGGTAATAAACTCTGGAAGCACTCCATTATAAGGAGCTCCAGCTGTTTTTCCAAAATTTATATACTGCGTATTCCTGAGCTTTGGTTTAGTGCCTTTTTTTGCCATGCTGAAACCGGCAGAGCCCCCCTCATGCCCTCCCAAAATCCAATTTTTCTTCTCATCGAACATCAGATGTTCCCAGAAATGAACCGACTTACCGCAAAGCTCCCTTATTATCAACCCCGCAACAGACACAGAAATATCCCCTTCTGTGGCAACAACCACCCCCTTATCTATCAATCTCGCCATTCCCACACAAGGTATCATGCCACAAATAGGAGTCAGCCCTGGGAACATATCTATTGCAAGAGCATCAATTTCTTTCTCTTCTACTAACCTTTCCAGTGCAATTGCCTGTTTTGCAGAGAGGACAACTTCCTCCCTAGGAGGTTCGATAATGTCACAACTTTTATAGAGTTTGTCGGCGAGCTTCTCAGATTCCCTGTCACTTACCTCATCCATCTTATTCAGGAGTTCATTTATGTATATGAATAGTAGTTTAATTCCAGTCTGACCCATCATCCGGGCTTCATCAGGGAATGTATCATACATCGGAACGCCAGCGCTTCTGTGCGGTAAAAAGCCTATCTTTTTGCCTCTCAGGTTTTTTACACATCTTGCCGCCTTTGCGTAACTGACTATTTCTTCAATCGCCTTATCATTTTCTATGTGCCCGAACACCAATCCAAGGTTGAAATCCATCCAGAGTCTCTTTAAACTGCTCGGCAGCTGTACAGCGCTATTCACCCCCCAGCATGTACCGGACTCAGTCAGTGTCAGCTTATCTGGAATACCATTAAGCCCCTGGGACAGAAACAATACAGGAAAAATACCTCTGACTTCATTAATCAGTGCAACACTCATCATATCATCCACATACGTTGCATGATACATCAATATCATATCAACCTCATTCGTGAGAAAGAGCTTCCCGGCCTTTACTGCATCGGCTTCATTCTTGATGAGAAATGGGAAAAGTACATCACAACCTTTTTCCAGTCTTTTTTTTAATCTTGAAATATCCTTTTCCATAGCGGAAGGCAAATCATCCATACCGCATTCGGTCCAATACTGTTCAATTCCTCCTGCAAAAAGTCCGATCTTTGGCTTTTCGAGTTGAGCCATCACTTCCCCCTTATACACAATACTATGACTTCCTTACACAGATATTCCTGTAACCATCATTATCTTCCTGTTATCCTCGTATCTTTGTAAAATAATCTAATATAATCTTTACGATAAAGAAAAGTACTCACAATAGCCTCACAATCGTAGCGGCTGGTAGGCTATCGTGAGTACTTATAAATAATTTCATATATTCTGCTTGTTTGTATTTTGTTACAGGAAGTGTAAACTTTAGAAATACAGCATGCAAATTGGAAACCAAGATGAAAGTCAACCAAGAGTCCGTATAGTCATACAATAAAATATAGTAAAATACCTGAATAACATTATTGAAAGGACACCCCTGAAGATATTTTTTCACTCACAATGGAAGTCTCTTCAGGAGCGCCCTTTTATAAAACGCTCACACGATTCACACTAATTCAATATGATCAATATCACAATCCAGCTTTTATCTCATTCCAGGTATCAACTCTCCTCTGATAATCCTCTTCCGCAATCATTATATGTAATTTTACCGGAAATTCCTCAATTGATTTTGCATACCAGGGAGTCTTTTCAAATACAATATCTCCATATCCTTCAGCCCCTTCGGCATTTACAATACCATACCCTACTAACTTAGCCATTTGAATCTGCCCATCTTTGCTAATCATATAATCTATATATTTATGGGCAAGATCTAGAGAGGTCCCTGTTGTTGGTTTTGTAATTACCCAGCCGTCAATCCAGTTTATTGTACCCTCCGTTGGCAGCATGGATGCATAATTATCACCAATGCCCATGTTCTCAAGCTCCTGTAACACAGCAGGATCACCCCACACCATGTTGACATAGACATCTTCATTAGCCATAGCGGACAGTACTCCGTCAAAGCCAGCTGTAAAGGTTCTGCAATTCTCGGCCCAAGATGTAAGTTCATCGATCATCCTTTGAAACTCACCTTCATCAAGATCAAAAGGATTATCGGTTATGCCAGCTGCAATTGCAGACATGCTGATAACATTGGGCACTTCATCAACTATTGCTACCAGGTCTCTCATCTCAGGAGCTTTCAGCACTTTATAGGACAATGTTTTCACTCCCTTTTTGACGGTTACATAAGGATCAAGTTTTTTACCAAGTGCCCCTACATTAACAGCAAAGGCTTGCGCTCCCCAGCAAATTGGTACCTGGAATCTCTTTCCTGGCTCCATAACAGCATACGGATGGGTCTTAAAAAGTTCTCCCATCTTGTTGAAATTTTTTATCTTGGAGATATCAATCGCCTGTATTAACCCTGCATCATAGTAGGGTTTTACTCTCCCTGAATCTATTGACACTATGTTATATTGATCAGGCGCGGTTTTTGTTTTTGTAAAGCACTCTTCTACTGTTCCAATATAGGTAACCTTTACTTCACAATTATTTTCTTCCTCAAACGGTTTTACCCAATCATCCTCTGCATAACCCTGGAAACATATTATACTGAGCGTTCCTTTGGGTTCTTCTCCAGCAATGACTAGGGTGATTGTTAACACGAAAATAACAATCAACATTAGCGGTAGAACACACCAGAACTTTTTCATCTTATTCCTCCTAAATAAATTTTTTAAAAATAATTCAGTTTCTTATGCTATCACCTCCCCTCAAGTTTAAATTTATGAATTCTAATATTACAATTATCCATTAATCTTATCATAAATATATCAAATTTTCTATATTTTTTCATACTACCTACTCATCTCCTCTCCCTTTGTTCCAGTAAACCTGGCCATAAAGAATATAATGAATATTGAAAACACCAGTACAACTGATGATATCGCATACACCTGGGGAGATAACCCGAATCGCAGCATACCGTAAATAAATACTGGCAATGTAGTCCAGGTACCTGTTAAAAAATAGGTTATTATGATTTCATCAAATGAAATAGTAAACGCAAGAAGCGCTCCGCCTATTATTGCTGTTTTAATCATTGGGAGCAGTACATAGAAAAAGGTTTTAAAAATATTAGCTCCAAGATCAAGAGCGGCATATTCATACGACCTGCCCATCCTCTGCAATCTACTTGCCACCTGAAACATAATAACCGGTGTTGTAAAGGCTACATGTCCAGTTAATATGGTGAGCATCGATAGATGAACATTCATGTTAATAAATAATATGAGGAGAGCCAGCCCGATTATGATTCCTGGCAATACAAGAGGCAATCGACAAATAGTAGTAAAGAGCCCTTTGGCCGGAAATTTAACTCTTACAAGGAAGAACGCTCCAAATGTCCCTATAACTATAGCAATACTAACGGCAATAATACTTACCTCAAGCGAGTGCAAAAGAGATAGCAACAATCCGCGATCAGAAAACAGTTTACCATACCAGTTGAGTGTCAAACCAGACATTCCATATATGGTTTTTGATGGGCTGAAAGAAAATATTAACACTACAAAAAGTGGCAGATAGAGAAATAGATAAATTAGTATTGTATAAATTTTCAAAAATGG
>CP070841.1:1974271-1987937 GCA_020342115.1 Spirochaetota bacterium | reverse complement strand
GCAAGGAACAGAAGAATAGAGATTATCCTCATAGACAGGGATCTCGATCTTGCAAAAAAGATGAAGGAAAACCTGAAGTAGCATATTAAAGCTGCTGCTCCAGATCGAAGAGAGATGTTTTCAAATAGATGATAGGGGCAAAGTCAACTCCGAGCTGCTGTGCGGCATAGATCTTGATCTCGAAGTGGCCTTTTTCCTCGCCTGAGATTACAAACGCGAAACCGCCTCCAATGCTCGTATATGACTGCACTGGTGAGGCAGCATCAAGGCTTTTCTGCCCAAGAAGTTCATCGAAGATCATGAAGAGCCTGAACTGATGGATTTTTGCTTCAAGATTGAAAGGTGTAAAGGGAACCTCTGCTCCTTTAAAAATTTCATGCTCCAGATTTGTAGATAAAAGAAGAAATCTATAGACTTGTATAGACCCATATACAACTCCGCGTATCGTATCGAATCCACCGAGAGAATAAAAGCCTGCCTTTTCATTGTTCCAGACATATAATGGGTAGCTAAAGTTCACCTTCTGCTGCAACATCCATAAATCGCCGAAGTTAAAATAAAATAATAAATTGTTTACATGATCAAGAGTGATAGGGTTATCAAAACTGTGCCTGACACGCATTCCAAAAGCGGATCGAAAGTATAATCCATTGAAATATAATCCCTTTGTTGGGTCTTGAGCTCTCACCGTATTATACACAAAGCTCAACCTGGGTATCAGATCTGTCCCATCGTCTACTATTCTACTTGTGGTGAGGCTCCCTTTGAAAATATCTGAGATAAGAAATGAGGGAATTATAGAAAAATGGTCGGTGACCTTATATCCAAGACTCAGCTCTATATTCCTTGTTCGCGATATGTATTTGTCTGTAGGCACTAGCGTGACCGTGCCTCCTTCTACAGAAGGCACGATGTAGTTCTCAAAATCTAGATCTTCAGAAAACATGATGCTTGGTGTTACTCTGTTTATAGGATACGCAAATGTAATATTTCCGTTAATATTATTGTCAAGTATGTTGTAATTTAGATTAAAAGCCATATTAAGATTGTTAAAATTTTCTAATAAATGCAGATAGACATTGCCACTCGGCAGTGTGAATTCAAAGTTAGGGCTAAGTCTAGCCCTTACTGTAGAAACTTCAACTTCAATCTCCTGCTCCTCCTGTGCAAAAGAGGGAAAATAAAAAAAGAGCACAACTAGGCTAATCGATATTGTGCAAAGCACCCATCTCTTTATTCTTTTGTACATATTAATTGCCTAAATAATTATTTGATATTGGAATAAAAATTCTTATAATTATTATATGGTATAGTGAAGGAGGGTACAATGGCAAAATTCATAATCGGTATAATTATAGGCATCCTCGTAATAGTGTTCATGGTACAGAATGTAGAAACTGTTGATATTAAATTCCTGGCATGGTCTGCTTCGATGCAGCGGGCAATTATGATCCTTATTGTGTTTGTTGTTGGCATAGGTATCGGTTTTGTTATTCGAAGTATCGTCTACCGCAAGAAGAAAAAGAAAAAAGAAGAAGAGGAAGAGGAGCAGGAAAAGGAACGGAAAAAGGAATGAGAGGGAAAGTGATCAGGTCTCGACAATACACACTTATAGAGAAATTACGAAAATATAATACTTCATTATATAGTGACTTTCTTTTTATAAAAAAATAAATGCCCAGATAAAAAGGAATTACTGTAATTTATAGTACACAGCTTCCTTTATTATATTGTATCACATTACCTCAATCTTCGTATAAGATTGTACTATTTGAAGAACAAACCGTTTTACTCTTTTTACCATACCTTACCAATCTTATTTACTTTCAGAATCCAATTACAGTAAATTTTATTGAAAAGAAATTATTAAACATATAACAGGTGATACGGATGGAAGGGATATCGAGGCAACAAAGGATCGGTGATAAATACAAAACCATTGCACTGGTTGGCAATTATTTGCCAAGGCAATGCGGTATAGCAACTTTCACTTCAGACCTTTTACAAGCATTGGCTGCTGAATCTCCTGATACAGGATACTGGACTATTGCAATGAATGATATTCAAAAGGGGTACGATTATCCTAGCCAGGTCCGGTTCGAAGTCTATCAAAATAAATTGCAGGAATATCATCTTGCAGCCGATTTCATCAACATGAACCGCGTTGAATTGGTCTGCCTGCAGCATGAGTTTGGTATATTCGGAGGTACTGACGGAAGCCATATTCTTGCATTACTGCAAAACCTGCGAATGCCCGTGGTTACAACATGTCATACTATTTTACACAATCCCGATGTCGGCAAAAACGACGTGATGAAAGAATTGATCCGTATTTCGAACAGATTGATTGTCATGAGCAAATTAGGCCTTGATATGATAAGAAACCAGTACGCCGTTGACGAGGACAGAATCGTATTCATACCACACGGGATTCCTGATACACCATTCATAGACCCCAATTACTATAAAGATCAGTTTGGTGTTGAAGGCAAAAAGGTAATCCTCACATTTGGCTTGTTGCATCCTGGAAAAGGAGTTGAATATGTCATCGATGCATTGCCGGAAGTCGTTCGTCGCTATCCGGAAACAGTATATCTGATTCTCGGAGCAACACATCCGCATGTGAAAAAAGAATCCGGCGAATCTTATAGAATTTCACTTCAGCAGAAGGCCAGGCAGCTTGGTGTCGATAATAACCTTGTCTTTCACAATCGCTTTGTAAGCCTTGAAAAGCTTTGTGAGTTCTTGATCTGTGCCGACATCTACGTGACGCCCTATCTCAGCAAAGAGCAGATTACCTCCGGCACACTTGCCTATGCAATGGGGGCTGGAAAAGCAATTATCTCGACACCCTACTGGTACGCAGAAGAGATGCTTGCCGATGGTAGGGGGAGATTGGTCCCATTTGCCGATTCTTCTGCTATCACCGAACAGATTATCGAACTTTTCGACCATCCGGTTGAGCTGAACGCCATGAGAAAGCGTGCGTACCAATTCACCAGAGAAATGATCTGGAAGAAAGTTGCTATGGCTTATCTTAAGGTGTTTTCAGAGCTCAGAGAGGAACGCTCGAAAAAAATGTACCCAGCATACCCTGAAAAACCTTCGATAGGAACTCCTTTCGACCTCCCTGAAATTAAACTGGACCACCTGTTACTTCTCACAGACGACACAGGTATTCTTCAGCATGCAAAGTTCATGATTCCCAGCAGAGAGCATGGATACACAGTTGACGATAATGCCAGGGCTCTGGCCGCCGTTATGCTGGCTCAAGATACAATGATTGACGCAAGCCTTCTCGAGAGTTTGAGCTACACGTACCTGGGATTTCTCGATTATGCTTTTGACGATAAGACTGGAAGGTTTCGGAACTATATTTCATACAGCCGTAAATTGGGCCAAAAAACAGATTTTGAAGACTGCCATGCAAGGGCATTGTGGGGGCTCGGTGTCACCATTGCAAAGTCGAACAAGGACAGTCAGGTTGGAATGGCCATGGATCTGTTCGAACGTGCGCTTGGTGCATGCGAAGGATTTCAATCACCTCGGGCGATCGCTTATGCCTTGTTAGGTATTGTCAGCTACAGCAGCCGTTTTAGAGGCGACCGAAATACCCGGCACTATGAAGATATGCTTGCCTCCCGTTTATGGGAGTTATACAGGGCAAACGCAACAGAAACATGGCCCTGGATCGAGGATATAGTAGCATACGAAAATGGGAGAATACCCCAGGCGATGATTTCGGTAGGCCGATCACAGGGTCAAGACAGTCTTGTTAATTCTGGCCTGCAATGCCTTGACTGGCTTTTACATATTCAAACAGATGATTCCGGACATCTGGTACCAATCGGAAATCGAGGGTGGTATAAACGACATGGTAAAAAAATGAGATTTGATCAACAGCCCATCGATGCAGGTTCAATGGGTGAGGCCTGCGTAGAAGCATACTTCACTACCGGAGAGACTAAATGGGCTCATGAGGCTATTCGCTGTTTCGAGTGGTTTATAGGGCGAAACGACCTTCAGACCCCGGTCTACGACTATACTACCGGCGGATGCCGCGACGGTGTCCAGTCCAACGGAGTGAATCAGAATCAGGGTGCAGAATCTACCATCGCCTGGCTCCTGGCTCTTATTACCATGTATCATTGCCGCGCCAAGTTAGCGGCTATACCCTGATATAAAAAAGCTACACTATCGAACAAAAATATTTTTTATTTTCAAAAACTGTTAAATCGCAATATTGGTCCTTATTATTAAGAACAGAAAATGACAAATAAGAAAAGGCAGTCACATCAACCTATACTAAATTTTGGATTTGAAAATTCAAATATCAGGATTGCTGCTGTTATCGTTGCACATCCGGACGATGAAACACTCTGGGCGGGCGGCACGATTCTAATGCATTCTGCAATCAAATGGAAGATCATCACGTTGTGCAGGAAATCAGATTTTGACAGAACTCCCAGATTTACCAAAGCTCTGGAACGGTTCAATGCAACCGGGGTAATGGGAGATCTTGATGACGGTCCTGATCAGGCACCCTTGTCCAGGCAGAAAACCGAAAAAACTTTATTGTTACTATTGCCACCAGGGGTAGTATTCGATTTAGTTATCACCCATAGCCCGTGGGGAGAATATACCAGACATCGCCGGCACGAGGAAACCAGCCGCGCAGTACAATCATTATGGTTGGCAGGACAACTAAAAGCCCGGTCCCTCTGGATGTTTGCATATGAAGATGGAAACAAAAGCTATCTGCCGAAGGCAATTGAAACAGCGCACCTGCGAACTTTGCTTCCGCAAGAGATATTAAAAGAAAAATACAGGATCATCACTGAAATCTACGGTTTTTTACCACAAAGCTACGAAGCACGAACTACACCGAAGGAAGAGGCTTTCTGGTGCTTTAACACAAAAGATGACCTCACACAGTGGTTAGATAGAGGAGGAACTAAAATATGAAAGTATTAATGCTGTACGATTACCCCCCTCCTCCGGGGGGGCTGCCAACACAGGGCGATATGCTGTTCCGCGGACTTCGGGAACATGGAGTAGATGCACATGCCGTTCATTACGAATCAGCCCAGGAGAAGGAATGGTACTACAGGTGGTTCAAACCGGATGTCGCTGTGGGTGTCGGGTACTGGGGGCATACACCCCATCTTGTATTGCACCCTAAGCGTTACGGGATCATGCCTGTACCCTGGCTGGTGGCTGATGGTTTTGTCGCCAAGTATCATGAAACCCTCAATGCACTTCCTCTTATTTTCGTAACCTCCAACTGGGTCAAAGATGTCTATATACGAGATGGACTCAATGGTGACAATATTAAAATCCTGCCTGTCGGCTGCGATACCGATGCTTTTGTGCCACGTGACCCAAATGATCCAAAGATTACATCAGTGCGCGAAGCTCTAGGAGTGGAACCAGATCAGATCTTGATTCTCACTGTTGGGGGAGACGCAGCATCCAAAGGCGCTCAGGAAGTGATGCAGGCGCTTGCCATGATTGACAACAAAGCTCCGAATTGGAAATATGTATGTAAAGTATGGCCTCAACCTCGGACTCTAAAACAAAACCTGCTCGATTTACAGCTTGCGACACAGCTCGGTATTGAAAAAAAGGTAGTGTATACGACTAATGTGGTTTCCAGGAACTTCATGCCCTACTTGATTGGGGCCTGTGACATCTATGCAGGACCATCCCATTTAGAGGGTTTTGGTATGCCTCAGGTCGAGGCTGGAGCTTGCGAAAAGCCTGTCATTGGTATTAAAGCAATGGCTATGCTTGATACTCTGGTTCACGAAAAAACTTCATATCTCGCTGGTGTAGCACAGGAAATTGTGCGAAATGCTATCGGAGTCAGCAGGAAGGGTGAAGACGAAAATCGCACTCATCTAATAACTCAAGCTCCGAGAATTGTCGACTATCGTCCAAGCGTGCAGGACATTGCAAAATACTTACTCAAACTCATGCAGGATGCCACATTGCGCCGAAAAATGGGGCATGAGGGCAGGAAGTATGTCGTTTCAAGGTTCGATTATCGTGTGGTCACCAAAAGGTTTCTCACACTAATCAATGAACATCTCGGAGTATTGTGATATGGAAACAGGCCTCAGTGTTCTGATAGATAAAGCCAGACCAGCTGCTCTGGAAGTGCTCCTGCACAACAGCAAGGGTCCCTATCATGGCCTTCCCAGGACAGCCGGGTGGGGATATCCAGAATGCTATACACGCGATATGATGATAGCAACATTGGGGATCCTTGTATCCGAAAACGAAAAACTAATCGGTATTCACCGAAGAGTGCTGGAAACGTTGGCCAAAAATCAGAGCCCAAACGGCCATATCCCCTCACTTGTACATGATCCGGAAGACC
The DNA here is from genome assembly GCA_020342115.1 of Spirochaetota bacterium. GTDB lineage: Bacteria > Spirochaetota > B62-G9 > B62-G9 > DRHN01. The sequence goes on along the minus strand of CP070841.1, from coordinate 1,981,555 downwards.
GGGGCGCAAGCGACACGACTCCTCTTTTTTTACTGGCAACAGCGCTGTTTCGTCATGCAACAGGAGAAAATACTTTTCTACATGAAGCAGTACAAAGAGCGCTAACCTGGATGACATATCAGAGCCCGGATGATCGAATACTCGTAGCTCAGCTTCCTACAAGTGACTGGAGAGATGAACAATGGGTTTTCGGATATGGGCTCTATATCAATACAATAGTATACAGCTATCTCAAATTTTTTGGTGATACGCAAAGAGCAGATACTTTACGCGAGCTGATGACGAAATTTACAATACGCAAGAGCGCACAGCAGCGGCATGTGCATGAAGGCCTTCGTATGCCCTATAAGCCGTACTTCGCTCTTTGGTCTTACAAAGTCTACAACAATGAACGGTTTGACCTTCTTGGAAACAGCCTGACCATTCTTTCAGGTCTTACAAGTTCGACAAGAGCACTCAATTTAATCTCCTGGGTTGAAGAGGAGTGCAACGCATTGCGTGAAAGTGGAGAGCTGGCTGTTGATTTACCCCCCAATCTATTCCCATACGTTAAACCACAGGACCCTGATTGGCGGCCGCGATATGCTGACTACAATCAACCGGGTGAGTATCATAATGGAGGAATCTGGCCCTTTGTGTGCGGATTTTATATTGCTGCTCTTGTTGCAACAGGACGATACAGGTTGGCAGAACAAAACCTGGTAACATTAACTCATCTCATCCAATCTTCTCGTGAAGCGAAAGTAGATTTTGGTTTCAATGAGTGGTACAAGGCACAGGATGGACGACCGAAGGGGCAGGACTGGCAAACGTGGTCAGCAGCGATGTACCTGTATGCAGCCGCCTGTGTGGAGCAGAGGCGTACCCCATTCTTCGATAAAATAAGGAAACCTACTTGATTTTCCAATGAAAACATGCCAGTATTTTTATAAGATAAGTTTTATAGTGAGGTGTGTCGAATGAAAATCATAATATGGGGATGTCGAGGCTCTATCCCGACACCTGGTAAACTTACAGTAAAATATGGCGGTAATTCCACCTGCGTTGAAGTAAGACTAAACGATGGTACTATAATATTGATCGATGCTGGGAGCGGCATAAGAAACCTTGGAAAAAAGCTTGTAGAAGAGAACCAAGATGAGCTCTATCTTCTGTTCACCCACTCACACTGGGATCACCTGCTCGGATTTCCATTCTTCAAGCCTGCATATTTTGAGAGATTCAAGATACATGTCCGGGGAGGACCAATTGCAAAGGAGACGTTAAAAAAGTACCTCGAGCATCAGATGGAGCCTCCGTATTTTCCGGCAAGATTCAGCGCCATGAAGGCAAAATTTGACTTTACCCATGGTATTCCTGGAGTTAAGCAGTTAGGATCAGCCACTGTAACCCCTATTCCACTGAGCCATCCGAATGGAGGGTATGGATACAAAATCAAGGAGGGAGGAAAATCCTTTGTGTTTCTCACGGACAACGAACTGGATTACCAGCATGAGGGTGGAAGGTTAAGGGGTGACTATATCCGATTCTGCGAAGGTTCAGACCTTCTCCTTCATGACGCGCAGTATACGGAGAAAATCTACAGGAATATGCAGGGGTTCGGGCACAGTACAGTAAGCTCTGCATTGAACCTTGCAGTAAGGGCAAAGGTTAAGCGGTTTGGATTGTTTCATCACGATCCTGATCATACGGATGAAGAGATCGATGCGATCGTACAGAATGTGCAGAAAATGCTTCAACAAAAAAACGTAAAACTCAACTTCTTCGCTGCGAGCGAAGGAAGGGAGCTCATCCTCTAGGCTTTTCAATTTTATATGTACGCAATACTTCCGTCTTTTTATCTTACAATTTTATCAAAGCGAAATGGAGAGCAAAATGGGAAACGCAAAGAAAATCGCCATTCTCACAGGCGGTGGAGACTGTCCTGGAATAAATGCCGTAATACGGGCAGTAACGAAAAAAGCGATCATCGAATCGAGAATGGAGGTAATTGGCTTCGAAGATGGCTACCATGGACTCGTAAACAATAGGCACAGAGAGCTCTCCTACAATGATGTGTCCGGGATCCTCACTCTTGGAGGCACGATTTTAGGAACATCAAAGATCGCAAACCCATACAGGTATGCATTTAAGCAGGACGAGCGGGTTGAGTTTCGAGATATGTCAAAGAATGCAATAGATACTATAAAAAACCTAAGTTTAGATTGCCTTGTTTGTATAGGAGGCGATGGAACACTCGGTATCGCTAATAGGCTCTTTGAGGACGGTGTTCCTGTCATAGGTATACCGAAAACAATCGATAACGATATAAGTGAAACTGAAATCACCTTTGGGTTTGATACAGCAGTACAAATCGCTACAGACGGAATCGACAGGATTCATACAACAGCACAGTCACATCATAGGATTATGATTTTGGAGGTTATGGGACACAATGCCGGCTGGATAGCTCTTCACTCTGGTATTGCGAGTGGTGGTGATATCATTATTATTCCTGAGATCCCTTACGATATCGATCTTGTAGCAAATGTAGTAATCCAGAGAAATAAAAAGGGGAAGAGGTGCAGCATCATTGTAGTTGCCGAAGGTGCAAAACCTAAAGGTGGTGAGGCAGTCATAAAAAGGTTAGTAAAGGAAAGCCTTGATCCGGTGCGTCTGGGAGGTATTGGCTTTGTGCTTGGAGAGCAGATCGAGCATCTAACAGGGCTCGAGACCCGTACCGTTGTCATGGGGCACCTGCTCAGGGGAGGGACACCGACAGCTTACGATAGGGTATTCGCAACCATGCTCGGTACAGAGGCTGTTACCATGATACAGCAAAACACATTCGGATATATGGTGGGTGTCAAGAATGGGACTCTGACCCATGTTCCATTGAAAAAAGTTGCAAAAGGACCAAGGACTATACCTCTTAATCATGACCTTCTCAGTACCGCCAGATCAATAGGAACATGTTTTGGGGATGAATGGCATTGAAATAAGGTTCTTCTCTTTACTTTTTTTTTATAGTAATATAATTATTATAAGGGCTTATTAATAAAGGCGCAGGCTGATAACTCACATTACTTCCCATGAAACTCTTAAACCTTAAAATATCTTTAAAAGGGGGTGGTTTTCGTGGCTAGAGATATTGTTAGCTGGGAGCCGTTTAGAGATCTCTCTGAGTTCCGCAACAGGATGGATAATCTTTTTGAATCGTTCTTCGGCAGGGAGAGGGCAGGAAGATGGTGTGTGGATGTTGATGTAACTGAAACCCCAGAAGAAATACAGGTGAAAGCCGATGTTCCCGGAATCGACAAGAAGGATATAAGCATAACCCTTTCCGGAGATAACCTCATGATAAAGGGAGAGAGAAAAGAAGAAAAAGAGGAGAAGACAAAACATTCCCATAGAATAGAAAGAAGATGTGGTTCCTTTCAAAGGATACTCCCTGTTCCTGTTGCTGTAGATAGCAGCAAGATTTCAGCCGAGTACAAGGACGGTGTGCTTACAGTGCATCTTCCTAAAAAGGCAGAAGCAAAGCCCAAAGAAATTCCCATTAAAGTTCAGTAGTACATATCAGCCTGTGCCTTTTCGAACTAATAGCTAAGTAGTGTAAGCAATGATTACAAAAAAGGCAGCGCTATTCAGCATCTTTGGATTCAAGGTAAGTCTCGACCTCAGCTGGTTTTTTTTGCTTATACTCGTTTCATGGTCACTCGCAAGGGGCTTTTTCCCTCAACAGTACAGTGGGCTCAGCATACTCGTCTACTGGATAATGGGAGTATCCAGTGCACTCCTCTTGTTCGCATCTATTGTGATTCACGAAGTCTCCCACTCACTGGTAGCCCGTCGTTATGGGATTCCTATCAGGGGAATCACTCTTTTTATTTTTGGCGGTGTCGCGCAAATAGAGGATGAGCCTCCGAGTCCTCAGGCCGAGTTCTCGATGGCAATCGTCGGGCCACTCACAAGTATTGTGCTTGCTCTCATACTCTTTGGTCTGAGCAAGCTTCTTGAGACTTTAAATGCACCTGTACCCTTCTCTGCTGTTCTCCGATACCTCTCTTACATAAATGGCGCCCTCGCAATCTTCAACATTATCCCGGCATTTCCACTTGATGGCGGGAGAGTGCTCCGCTCTGCTATCTGGAATAGAAAGCAGAATTTACTATCAGCAACCAGAATATCATCCAGAATTGGATCGGTATTCGGCTTCGTGCTCATCTTTCTGGGTCTCTTATTCATCCTGAGGAGAAGCTTCATTGGAGGGATGTGGTGGTTTCTTATCGGTATCTTTCTGAGCAACGCTGCACGCTCGTCATATCAACAGGTTCTGATGCGCAACGCTCTCAAAGGGCAGAAGGTGAGCCGATTCATGCAGAAAGATATAGTAGTAGTGCCTCCTGAAATATCAATTGAAAAACTCGTCGATGAATATATCTACAAGCATCATTTCAAGATGTTCCCGGTTGTTACAAAAGCAAAGCTCATAGGGTGTGTTACCACAAAACTTTTAAAAAGCGTGCCTCGCTCAGAATGGAATAAACGAACAGTCGGAGATATCACCGAAGCATGCACTCCAGAAAATACGGTGAGTCCAGAAACAGATGCAATCAGAGTTCTGGGAATCATGAGACAGACCGGCAGCTCAAGGCTTTTGGTTGTTCATAAGGGAAAACTTGTGGGTATTATTACATTGAAGGACCTGATTGATTTTATAGCACTCAAAATAGAGCTTGAAGAATAAAAATATTCTTTAACGCAAAAAATAATCTTTAACCTTTGCTCTGATTTGGTTTTCGGTCATTTTATCAGCAGGCTCGACTTTTACGATCTTTCGGGTTAGCTCTTTTGACTTTTCCATCTCTTTTTTAAGTTCGATCTTCGCATCCCCTGGACCTATGATCAAAAATTTATCCGCAGTGCTGATATTTTTTATAATTTCCTGATAATAATCCTGCAGATGGTGTCTTCTTTTTTCTTCCACCTTTCTTTCTGAAGCAACGTTCTGAGGCCCATAAGGGCTCTTTGTCCTCGAACCCCCTGAGAGGCGAACATGCCCTGCAATATTTGATTTGATCAACTTAAGCTTATCTTTTCCATCATAAAGTATAACCACAAACGCCTTCTCATGATCAACCCATACACCAGCATATCTTTTCATTTTTTTCCCCCATGGCTAAACTCCAAGTATACATGATTTCCCTAAATAATAATCAAAGTCAAGTTAGTGGCCTTGAACTTAGACCTGTGCTCACCTAATCCATTATAGATTGGTTAATAATAAGTATATTCTGATAAATAATTTATTTATATAACATCAAATAATGTACTATTTTACTAGAAACCTCAGAGAAAAAAATGTTGATATATATACTTCTAATCATCGGTTTTCCTCTTCTCATCATGGGTGCAGACTTCCTTGTAAAGGGCGCATCGTCGCTCGCGAAAAAGCTAAACATCTCTGATCTGATCATCGGGTTAACCGTTGTTGCTTTCGGCACATCGTCACCCGAGCTTTTTGTCAATATTATTGCAAGCGTACAGGGAAATTCTTCGATAGCTGTTGGTAATATCATTGGAAGTAATATATTTAATATCCTTATCATCCTTGGAATATCAGCGATTATCTACCCCCTTTCTGTTACTGCTGTCACAGTCTATAGGGAGATTCCTCTATGTCTGCTCGCATCTCTCCTTGTGGGAATACTGGGAAATGATGTGCTTATCGATAGAGGAAATACCTCTGCATTTACAAGAACCGATGGCATTGTTATGCTCACATTTTTCATCGTATTTCTATACCACATATTCGGAATTATCAAGTCTCAGAAAGATAAATTGGATCTTGTAATTCAGAAAGAATATGGTCTTTTCAAAATACTCATACTAATAGTTATTGGATTCATCATGCTCTTTACAGGCTCAAAATTTGTGGTTGATGGGGCTGCGAAGCTCGCACATCTATTTGGTGTAAGCGAGTCAGTCATTGGTTTAACAATCGTAGCCTGCGGTACTTCGGTACCAGAACTTGCAACCTCGGTAGTTGCAGCCTACAGGAAAAAGACAGACATCGCAGTAGGGAATATCGTTGGCTCGAATATCTTTAATGTCTTTTGCATACTTGCTGTCAGCGCAATAATTAGGCCCATACCAATCGCCCCTATGCAGGACAACATCAGCATTGCAGTCTCTATTTTTGCGAGCCTCTTGCTTTTTATTATGATGTTTACAGGAAGGAAGTTCTACCTGCTCGAGCGATGGGAGGGAGCCGTGTTTGCCACTCTCTATATAGCCTATATTTCCTATCTTGTCATCTATGGCTCCTAAGTATCTTACACCTTAATATCTTCTCGCATCTGCTTCATATATCTTCCAGATGCCGTTTTCCTTCTTCAGTCGTACCCTCACTGAATGTGCTTTGTAGGTAACCGGACCCTCCTCGACTGCTTTGTATTTCAATAGAGCTTCTGCCCTTTCTTCACTTTTACTCAACACCTCTACTGAGTCAGGAATTATAAGCACAGAATCCCCTGCCCTCAGCATTCCCACTTTTTCTCCGCTCTCATCTCTGTCCTCCATCCAGAAGTAATTGGCAAGATCCTTTGCCTTCTCTTCACTGAAGCCCTTTATAAAATGATTAAACACATCAGCTTTACTCTTCATTTTTCTATCATTATCCCAGAGCACCTCCTCCAGGCTGTATGCATATTTGATTGCATCTATGATTTCCTTATCAGTTTTGTCAATAGTCTCCTCCTGGGGCCTTCTTGATTTACCTGCAGAAAAAACGAGAAGCATTGAAACAATAACAAGTATGACAATTGAAATTCTCATATATTTCACCTTTTATTTAATTATTTATATATTGGTAATCTATAACAGAACATTTTTCAAGAGAAATTATATCTATTTGAGCTAAACAGACATTGAAGAATAAACAGCTGTTAGCAATGAGCATTTAATATTTTGTTTAAACAACCTGACTCTTGTTGATAAATAAAAACCTTTCAAAAAAAACACACAAAGAAATCTCCACATTAAAAATTTTTAATCTTACTCTAATACTCCTCTAATCGAGTTGTAGTATATACTTAATCAGAATCTAAAATCATTTTAGAAAATTTTGATTGTAAATGAGGTTTAAAATGAAATCAAAATTACTTTATTTGTTTCCGCTATTTGTGGCAGGAATTTTTTTCATCGCTCCCATCGAGTCACGAGCATGCAAGGAATTCATCGATGAAAATGCAGCCCTGCGCTCGGAACTTGAGGTGAAAAACAAGGAAGTAGCCGATTTGC
>CP070841.1:1971610-1974171 GCA_020342115.1 Spirochaetota bacterium | reverse complement strand
GGCCCGCATGGCATTGAAGAAATTGCCCAAGGGTAAGTTCTTTGCCGAAGAATGGATGGATGATGATGGACTCAGTGGTGATCCCGTGTATGTCTGCGTGTCTGTTACGGTTGATGAAAACGAGTTTTTAGTAGACTACACAGGGTCATCCCCTGAGGTTCCTGGACCAATTAACTGTACTATTACACGGTTCTACTCTGCCGCAAGATCGCTCTTTAAGGCTATTACCGATCCAAAAACCCCGGCCAATGAGGGCTGGTTCAGGCCAGTGCGTGTGCGCTGTCCTCCCGGAACCGTATTTACCGCCAGGAGGCCCGCCCCTGTATCTACCTACTGGGAGACAGGAGCCTATGCCTGCGATCGTATATGGAGAGCTCTCTTTCCGGCACTGTCTGACCGCCTTACAGCCGGGCACTCTTTGAGTGTGTGCGGAACGATCGTGAGTGGAAAAGATGACGGGACCACATTCATCCTGGTGGAGCCACAGGCCGGGGGGTGGGGTGCTGGTGCTACAAAGGATGGTGAAAGCGGATTGGTGGTTGTTGGTGACGGTGAGACTTACATCATGCCGGTTGAAATCTGTGAGAGTCGATTTCCTATTAAGGTCGAGCAGTACTCATTCAATGTAAAAAATAGAGGGACGGGATTGAAAATGGCAAAACAGGGAGCGGGATTGAAAATAGCACAAAAGGGAGCGGGATTGAAAATAGCACAACAGGGAGCGGGATTGAGAACAGCAAAGCAGGGGGCGGGAAGGCAAAGGGGAGGATTTGGGCTTATCCGTGATTATAGAATTCTATGTGATCATGCATCTCTCACCACTACCTTTGGAAGACACAAGTACCCTCCGTGGGGAGCAGACGGAGGTGAAGATGGTTCTTCGAACGGAGTCTCTGTCTTTCGATGCGGTGAAACAGAACCATCTCTTTGGAGCGGGAAGCTTGCACGATACCCTCTCAATAAAGGGGATATGGTACGGCTCGTTACTGGATGCGGAGGGGGAGTCGGTCATCCCGGGGAGAGAGACCCTGAGGAGGTACTCAGAGATGTGAAGAATGATTTTTTAACAGTAGAGGATGCGAGGGATATCTATAAGGTTTCGATTGATTCCAATACGCTTCAGATCGATCAATTAGAAACAAAAAACTTGCGAAAATAGATATTTTACTATAAGAAGCCTGCTGATTTAAAAATCTCGGACTATAATTGCAGGGAAAGGATATCAAATGATCAAATTAACTGTGATGTATAACCTCCCGCCAGGTGCGGATCATGAAGAGTTCATAAGATGGCGAACGAGTGAGCATCAAAGGGATAATATGGCTGTCCCCGGGGTTATCAAGAGCGATTTTTATGTAATCGAGGAAGCCTGGAAGAGCAAAGAGTTGCCGTATAGATATATGACAGAGGTGTACTGGCCCGATATGAAGAGCTTCAGGGATGCATTCTTTGATTCCGATTACCAGAAAGAGCTCTCTGAATCTCTGAAGAAGATTGAAGATCCTTTGTTTTTAATATCAGAGGAAGTTTTATCAGAATCAAACGAGTAATGTCTTGAAATGGTGCCAGGCGTGTACTTTTGAGGACTTTTAACATCGGGGAGAAAATATGTCAGGTTTATACGAATATGAGCTCGGCCATGCTGCTGTTGTTCTCTGTGAAAAACTTTTGAAGCTGAAAGCGGGGGAGACCTGCGTTATCACTGCAGACACTGAAAGCGATCCCCGGGTAGTCAATGCAATTGCCGGTGCAGCTTTTAGCTGCGGAGCAAAACCGATGGTTGTCACGACACCGACACCGCTTGGCGTTGGTAAGGCTGCTGATGCATACCTCCCGATTGAGGCGCTATCCGGTATGCTGAGAGAGGCCGATGTATGGATCGAGCTTAACAATGCATGGCTCCTCTACTCAACTCTATACGATATTGCAATGAAGGAGAACCAAAAGATCAGACACAAGTGTCTTGTAGGGATGACAGTCGATATGATGGTGCGGTGCATCGGTCGAATTAACCATGAGCTGCTGGGCAAGTTTTTAGAAAAAGTCTGTGATATAACTGTGAATACAAAGAAATTTCGATTTACCACACCAGCAGGGGAGAACCTTGAGTTTGAAAACTCATCCAATCCAAATAGAGTCTATGGTGTGGATAACGGTTATGCAGATGTGCCAGGCTCTCATATGATGTCAGGACAGATAGGATGGACTCCTGAGTGGGATACTATAAATGGAAATATAGTGTTTGATGGATCAGTGGATCCTCCCATCGGGCTGCTCGACAAACCTGTCGTTCTCACCATTGAAAAGGGAAAAGTGACAAAGATAGAAGGGGGGAGAGAGGCAAAAGAGCTTGAAGCATGGCTCAATGGATTCAACGATCCCCAGATGTTCATCTTAGCCCATGTATGCTGGGGATTCAATCCAGGTGCAAAGCTTGGGGGTAATATTCTGGAGGATGAGAGAGTATGGGGATCAACAGAGTGGGGCCTGGGCAATATCGGCTCGTGTCTCATTGAACCTGATGGTATTCCGGCTGCCTCCCATACAGACGGGATTTGCCT
>CP070841.1:1966497-1971510 GCA_020342115.1 Spirochaetota bacterium | reverse complement strand
GTGCTCTCGCCATGACCACTCCAGGTGATACGTCCATGGCAACACTGGCCGATGTCGAGAGGGTAATGAAAGGGGGCACAGCCCGTGTGAAGCGATAATTACGTTATGATTGCAGCATATATAATATGGTATTAAGTAATCTGCAACCTTAATTATAGAGTAAACTCATTACTTTTTCATAAATTCATTTTCTTTTTCATACTTTTTGTCTAAAATTATAGGCTCTCCTGCAGAAAAGTAACCCGGACAATAGTATACAGTCCAGGTATATTCTTCACCATCCTCAACTTTATATTCACCACTTGTGTAACCACCATGATTTACATATGTAGCAGACATAGTACACCAATAACTAGACTCAAAACCTGTCCAAGTAACCTCATACCTTCTGTAACTGTACCCTGGCACATGCTGAGTTTTACCATCAATCGTGATATACATATCCCATCCATCTGCATCAGCATTATTGCCGTAAACAGTTGCAGAACGTGAACAACCAATAACAGTCATTAATAATATTGAGCAACCAATCAATAAATTGAATATCTTTTTCATAATAATCTTCCACTTCTTATAGAAATAATAAATATAATAAATAAAAATAGTGATATAAGATTTTAAAGCTTTATTTTGGTTTTATTATATTGTTTTGTCAAGATAAAATAGATAAATACAATAAAAAAAAATTAAAAATAAGCAAAAAAAATAAATCATATATTTTATCAAACATGCAAGGCAGGTTTTTGCGAGGGATTTCAGTGAAGTAAAATTGCATAATTCAAAGAATAAAAAAAGCCAGGTTTTCGAAAAAACCCAGCTTTTGATAGTGTAGATAACGGAGGGATTTATCTACAATCTTTCATGTTTTTTATATCGGCATCAGGATGCAATTTTTTTAGTTTCTCAAGAGATATTTTTAAAAGTTTAGTAAGAAACACACATCCATCATCTATTGATGCGTAGAGAGTTTTTGACCTCTCCCATGCTTCATGCGCATCTTCAACTGCTGTTTTTTTAAGGATTTCTGTTATTGGTGTCTGCATCACCATGTTCAGGATCTGGGTTTCATCTCTGTGCGAGAGTATCTCTCTGTCTATGGCATCAAGTTCTTCAGTCACGGAGCTTAATTTTGCACTCTGGTGTTTATCGAATAGTCTTTTGGAAAGCACCTCATGTACGAGTTTTTCCCCCCGCTTGCTCAAACTGCAAAGCTCAGAAATCTTCACATCGAGCTTCTCAAGGAAAGAGATAAAACCGCCTGCTTTATCATAACTTATTGGAATGTTTGTGAGCTCCGATTTCAGATCCAACATCAGTGTATTCTTGTTGGCCTTTATATTTTCAATATCTTTTTTCAATTCATCAAGCGTCTTGTCTTCAATCCCCTCTATGTGAAGACCTTTTTTAGAGGCATTAATAGTTTTTCCCATGATCAGAGGTGCCTGGCTCTCAAACCATGATTTGTAGAGCATCATTCTCCTGTCTGTGAGCACGGGATTCCCATCTTTGTCGTTAACCTTAAAAGGTTCTCCTCCTGTGATGTACTTTGATATCTGTGTGTATATTGGGTGAAATCTGTTTTCTCTGGATATCAGGTATTGTTCATGAAATGACCCTCTCAGGTGTGTGAGACTGCTGCTGTAAGAGAGATCAAGCCCCATGAGAATGATAGGATCGGCACCTATGACTCTCGCAAAATCATAGGAAGCAACAGCTACAGATCCTCCTGCAGCAATAGGGCCTTTTATTCCAGAAAACCTCTCTATAACCCTGCCGGGTGAAAATACAGAAGAACAGAGTATTTTCATTCCCCTGTAATTTTTCAGTGTTGTTGGATACACAGCAGGGTCAGCAATCAGCACAGGCATGTCTTCCCATCGCTTTTTAAACTGCAACCCGGATGAAAGGATGAGGCTGTTGACATACTGAGGATCCACAGTGACCACAAAGTCCGGCACTATTCCTCTTTTTATAAGAGGGTTCATGGCTGTATCACAGGCGATAATAATGCTGTTATCTGCAAGATCAATGATTGTCTCTGTATCCATTTCTAAAGAGGGTCCTGCGCTGAGAACAAGGGCCGGTATAGCCTTGAAGCGGTCTCTAAGCTCATCGACCCCTGAAAGGGTGAAGAAAGCCCCTGAGTTTTTGAATGTATTTTTTGTCCAGAGTCTGTCAAACCTTTTAATTGTAGCTGTGTTGATCTGACGCCGATTGAGAAAAGAAATATACTCTTTTCTGAGCTCCTTGAAGATATCGGGAAATAGATCCTGGTAAGGGCGAAGCGAGAGAAACTTGATCCTCATTATGGAAGGATCCAGTGCTATAGTATCAAATTTGAGTGCACTTTTCTCAATATTCAGCCATACTCTGTCAGATTTCAAAATTGTCGTAATATCTCTTGAATTAAGAGCAGCCCTGAAAAGCGTAGCCGAGGGTTCGAAAACAATAATTGTACTATCCTCACTCTTCTTTAGAAGCTCTTCGATCTGATAACCCAGCCCTAAGCCAAATACAAAAAAAACCTGTTCATCTCCCTCGCAGTGTGAGCTTGTGAACCTCAATGTCTCTTTTAATGGATCGATCTTTGAGTGTAGTACGATTTTTTTATCTTCTTTTAATACTTCAATTGTAGGTAACCCGCTTTTTGTGGATAGTACGGTGTATGAAAGATCATCATCATCGGGCTTCTCTAACTGACGAAGGAGGTACGGATGATGAATATTTATTACTGATATGTTTTTGTTATACTGAAGGCTATGCTCCATAGATCAACCATCTCTCAATATATAGATTTCACTGAATGAAGGAAGAATATTGAGATAGTGAGATATTCGCTCAACGATATTTCTAAACACAGGAGCTGCAGTCTGTCCGCCATAGACCTCGCCAACAGGCCTGTCAAGAGTCACCAGAACTACGATTCTTGGATTGGGTACAGGGACAAAGCCTAAAAATGAAGCATAGAACTGATCTTCGAGGTATCCTCCCAGTTCAATGTCTGCAATCTGAGCAGTTCCTGTTTTACCGGCAATGGTATAACCCTCTACTTTTGCTTTATACCCTGTACCTCTCTCGGAAATGACACCGGTAAGAAGGTCGAGTACAAGTTCACTTGTAGGTTCACTTACCACAGTTCTGATCTTTAGAGGTGAATAATCTTTAAGTATAGAGCCGTCAGGACTTTCGATCCTCTTGATGATCCTTGGCTGCATCAGCATGCCACTGTTGGCAATAGCTGAGGCAGCCTGTGCAATCTGAAGCGGTGTTGCGCTTATCTCCTGACCGATTGCAATCGCATATTTTGAGATTCCACTCCAATTCTTCGGATTTCTCAGAATCCCCCGACCCTCACCCGGAAGATTGATTCCGGTTGGTACTCCAAAACCGAAAGCTCTCAGCCTCTCATACATTGCATTCTTATCGATTCTCTTCACAGACTCCACCATTCCAACATTACACGATTGCTCAAGCACCTCTCTGAAATTAATGTTTCCATGTTTTCTTATATCATCTATTACAGCACCCTCGACATCGATGGAACCTGTGCAGTTGAATTGATCATTTTCGCTTACAAGCTCTTTTTCTAAGAGTATCGATGCTATAAAGACTTTAAATGTTGATCCAGGTTCAAAGGGGTCAGTGATGGCCCTGTTACGCTTTCGCTCATCAGAGTAACGCTGGAAATCGTTAAGATCATAATCTGGTTTGTTTGCCAAAGCAAGGATCTCTCCTGTATTGGGATTCATCACAATTCCAGTGATCAATTTTGCCTGACTGCTTTCAAGTGCCCGCTCGAGCTCCTCTTCGACGACTTCCTGAATGTACCTGTCGATCGTGAGAACCACAGTATAACCTCTTCTTATCCCCGAAGTATCGATTCCCTTATTATCGATCCTCCTTGGGAGTAAGACATCATCGAGCTGATACTCAATACCTTCCAGCCCTACATTATCTATACCGGAAAAACCTAATATGTGTGAGGCGAGGTTGTTATGAGGGTAATGCCTCCTGTACTCCTTTTCAAGGTATACTCCCTTGGTATCGAGGTTTTCAACTCGCTCTGTATATCTGATGTCGATCTGGCGCTGTATCCATACAAACGGTTTTTTCCGATTCATCGAGCGAAGGATACTTGAATAATCTTCATCGATAGCAGAGGCAATCTCTCTTGCAGCTTTCTTTTTGTTCTCCACCTCTTTTGGTCTCACGTAAATCGAGTAGGTTTCGAGACTGATTGCGAGCTTTTCGTTGTTCCTGTCCAGAATGAAGCCCCTTTCACTATACTCAGGCGGATCCGGTGATGGAGGAACGAGCTCTCTATTGAAAAACATGAGCTGAGTGATTCTGATCACCAGAAAACTGAATATGAGGGCTATGACGATGAGGATAATTTTTAGTCGTCTTTTCAGGATTTTTCTAATTTCCATGAAAACGTAAACACCTTATGGAATTTTGTTATGAGTTAAGAGAAGTCTCTTTACATTTATCGTCCTATTTGAATATGAGTGTAGAACTGTCCGTTCTATGAGTATTTGCGAAGTGTTTGAAGATGAATATATAAGGAGCAGGAGCCTATCTTCTTATTGATTATTTCTATTTGTTTTGTTAGTAACTATTCAGATACTGCTACTGTAAACTTCACGCTATGATTCAAAGACTCAATACGACGAATTCAGGATGAATTACCACTCACTTGTCCTATCAGATTGTTGGTGGAAAGGGTCCCCATTCAGCTTCAAAAACTTCCGTTCCGTCATCTATTCTTATACTACCACTTTCACTGACCCAGAGCCCCTGCCCACTGTCATATACAGGAATCGTCTCTTTCAGTGTAATGGTGAAAGAGTCAAGGTCAACCTCTGCAGTCATGGTAAAGGTGATGTAGGTATCTCCCTTGTTCCAGGTTACTGTGAGGTAGTCATCCGGTGTGTCTGGAATTTGAAAAGTGATCTCCCCCTGGGTGCCATCCTGAGATGCATACATATCGAATATCTTGAAATTGCTGTATAC
>CP070841.1:1963491-1966397 GCA_020342115.1 Spirochaetota bacterium | reverse complement strand
CGGGTGTTACACTGAGTTTAAATGAGCTTGGAATGCTTCCCACCAGGAACTTTCGTTATGGGTACTTCGAGGGGGCGGAGGAGATTAGTGGTGAAAAACTGAAGGAAACTATCCTCGTCGGACAAGGAACTTGTCGCGCCTGTTTCATCCGCTGCAAGCGAGAGGGTAAAGTCGTAGAGCCATACCAGGTAGACCCACGATATGGGGGTCCCGAATATGAGACAATAGCTGCCCTTGGATCTCTTCTTGAGATCGGTGATCTAAAGGCCATCTCAAGGGCAAACCAGCTATGCGGGATGTATGGAATGGACACCATCTCCCTGGGTACAACACTAGCCTTTGCTATGGAGTGCTATGAGGATGGAATTCTGACGAAGAAAGACACCGGCGGAATTGATCTTCGGTTTGGGAGTGCTGAAGCTTTGCTTGAAATAATAGAGATGGTTGCAAAAAGAGAAGGGATTGGTGATCTTCTTGCCGAGGGAGTGAAGAGAGCGGCGGAGAGGATAGGGAAAGGATCCGATAGATACGCCCTTCATGTGAAGGGGCAACCCCTTCCCATGCATGAGCCTCGAGCCAAACAGGGACTTGCGCTTGCCTATGCCGTTTCTCCAACCGGAGCCGATCACCTCGAGCATCCTCATGATCCATGCTTCGAAACAGATGAATTAATGAAAAACGTACATCCATTGGGACTCCTCGATCGAGTCCCCTCATTGGACTTGAGTGAAAAGAAAGTCAGGCTCTTTATATACCTTCAACACTATTACAATTTGGTGAACTCGATTGGGATGTGTTTACTCACGCTGCAACCATATACAGACGCCTTTACTATCACTCACTTAGTGGATATAACCAGGGCGACAACAGGGTGGGACACAAGTCTTTGGGAGATGCTTAAGGTAGGAGAAAGGTTTTCAAACATGGCACGAATTTTCAACCTGCGCGAGGGCATTACC
Organism: Spirochaetota bacterium; assembly: GCA_020342115.1. Classification (GTDB taxonomy): domain Bacteria; phylum Spirochaetota; class B62-G9; order B62-G9; family DRHN01. The sequence goes on along the minus strand of CP070841.1, from coordinate 1,965,438 downwards.
AGTGCCGATGACATTCTTCCAGAGAGGTTATTTGAACCTCTTGAGGGAGGAATTCTAAAGGGGGAAGCATTGGACAGGGAGGAGTTTTTCGAGGCAAGGAGAAAATACTATGGGATGATGGGGTGGAACCCCGATACAGGAATCCCTTCCAGCTATAAATTAATGGAACTTGACCTCGATTGGTTATTGAACGACCTAAAAGTTATTGAAAGCTCGGTTAGTTCAAAATCTCTCAAATAGTGATATTTAAATATATCGACCATAGTATTTTAAAATATTCTATCTTGGTACTGCAAAAAAATAACAAGGATGTGATAATCAATACGAAAGGAGAGAACATGTACTGGTGGTTAGTTAATTTTGACTTGATCGCAGAGAGAGTTACAGAAGGAGACGAGTGGTTGGAAAAAGTCGGCTTGAAATTCTGGTCAGAACAGGAATGTGTCACACGCGTTTCTCTGTTCAAACATGCACTTACCAGTACTCCGAGAAGAACCTTGGTTATAGAGACAACGAGTATGGATACTCTCCAAAAGATTCTTGGTTCATCAGAGAGACTCAGTAAACGTTCGGAGTTTGAAAAATATGTGAAAAACGAAACAAGTATAACCTGGGAACTCAAGACTTCTGTTGGAAAAGATTAAGAGATAATGCATGTGAGTACGGTATATATGAACTACATGATAGATATTTAGTGAGAATGAAAATGGGAAAACCTGTGACACATCATGATAGGGCTGTCAAGCTTCATACAGAATCAATAATTATAGACGGCCTCAATGTCAGTAACTGGCAAGAGAAGAAATCCTTTGAAACCCTCGCCATTGGTGGTCTCACTGCGATAAACGCCACTGTTGCGGTCTGGGAAAATTACGCAGAAACAATGGATACAATGACGCGATGGTATTATCTATTATTCAGGAAATATGCAGATAGAATAATGCCTGTTAAAACCGTAGATGATATTACAAATGCAAAAGCAGAGGGAAAATGCGGTATCATCTTTGGGTTTCAGAATTCGAGTCCTGTTGAGGATGATTTGCGGCGCCTGACTATCTTTCATAAACTGGGTGTACGTATCATCCAGATCACCTACAACAACTCGAATCTGGTTGGTTCAGGTTATCTTGATTCACCGGAATATGGACTCTCAAACTTCGGACGGGATTTTATTGCGGAGTGCAATCGTCTTGGTATTCTAATAGATTGCTCCCATGTGGGATACAAGACCACTATGGATGCCATAGAGGCTTCAGAAAAACCAATAGCCTTCACCCATACCGGACCACGTGCGCTCTGCGATCATCCGCGTAACAAGACCGATGAACAACTAAAAGCATTGGCTAAAAAAGGAGGAGTGGTTGGTGTTGTAGCGCTCTCAACATTTCTACCTGCGGGGGACGACTCTACTCTATCAGATTTCTTTGATGCTTTGGATTACATTGTGAATTTGATCGGCACAGAACATGTTGGTATAGGATGTGACTTTACCGAGGGATGGACTGCAGAAAAATGCCGATGGCTATTCACAGGCAGGAATGTAGACAGTGAGCCGCATTACCAGATAAAATGGCCACTGAAATATCCGAATGGAATCTCGAGTGCAGTTGATTTTCCTAATCTCACTCGAGGTCTCCTTGATCGAGGCTACTCAGAGAGTGATGTAAAGAAAATCATGGGCGAAAACTTCCTTCGCCTTTTTAAAGAAGTGTGGTGTTGATAAAGATTACTTGTATATACAATCATTTTCTTAATCAAGCTACACTACATTTCTTTACATATAAACTCATGGGAAAATAATAGGTTCTGCACCAATCTCCTCACCTGAGTGCACCGGCTCCCAAATGGTTTTAAGAGGTGGTATATCAATATAGCTATACGCATATTGTTTCTCTGGAGGACCAAATCTCCCGCTCTGTATGCATCGAAACCCTTCTTCAGCCAAAT
>CP070841.1:1958250-1963391 GCA_020342115.1 Spirochaetota bacterium | reverse complement strand
TCAATAACTACTTTACAGGTTTTTTCTGGATGTTGCGCAGCAAATTCAATTGCCTCAATAGTATTCTCAAATTTAAATCTGTGTGATATCATTTTTTTCGGTATACTTTGATTTTGACTCAGAAAATCGAGCGTATCCACAAATTTATCCAGGTTATTTCTTGATCCACAAATTGATAACTCTTTTCCTGTAATTGCTCTTCCCGGAATTTTAAATGAATCCTCCATTACGCCAAGCATGACAATTCTTCCTGCAAAGGATGCAAGTTCTATAGACTGCTCAAATGTAGCAGGTACTCCAGCTGCCTCCACCACTACTGCCGCACCATCGTTATTCGTCCATTCCTGCACTGTTTCACCAATGTCTTCTTTACTCACATTAATAATAAGATCTGCACCAAACTGCTTTGCAATACCCAAACGATAGTCGAAAAGATCTGCAATTGCTACATATGCCCCTATAATCTTGGCAGCTATCAGTATAACGATCCCTATAGGACCTGCACCCAGTATTACTACATAATCGTCTTTCTTGATACTACCACGGTCTGCTGTATGAAAGCCTACAGAAAAGGGTTCAGCAAGTGCCGCAATGGCGGGATCCTCAATACTGTGAGGTACTATATGTAAACAATCAGAAGGAGCAATAAAATAATCGGCCAATGCCCCATCCATGGTGGCTCCAATCGTCTGCATATTACTGCAACAGTTTCGTCTTCCTATGCTACAAGCATAACACCCACCACATGGTATAAAAGGCTCCACCGCAACAAAGTCACCTTTCTTCAGAGATTTAACATTATCTCCAACAGATTCTACGATTCCACTTGCTTCATGGCCATGAATAATAGGATATATTTTTATCGGGTGTGTTCCATGATAGAAACTAACATCAGAGCCGCAAAGTGCAACAGCTTCAGTCTTCACTACTACCTGGCCGGGACCAGCCGAAGGTTTGGGTCTTTCTTCAAACTGTATGTTGTATGGCCTAACTGTATTCAATACTTTCATAATATTTACCTCTCTAATGTATAAACCGCATCTTTATTAATAAAGTATCTCAATCCCTTAATTATCCAAACATATACTCGCTTTTTATGAACATCTCTTACACTTAAGCTTTAGTCTGACGGAACACATGTATGCCGATTCATCACATAACTCTTATGGTTTGCAAAAAAAGTTCTTATCTTTCATACGGTCCTCTGCACCATTTGGAATAATGCATATCATTTCTAACGACTCTCTGCCAGTACTAAAAAATCTATGCTTTTCTCCAGGAAATATCAGAATAGCATCGCCGGGATTTATTTCTACAGTTTGATCTTTTCCTTCAATCCTTCCCTTTCCCTTGAGAACGTATACCTCGTGCTCAAACTCGTGCGGATCACCAAAACTATTATATCCTTGCTTAATCTCGATATACCTCATCTCAAAATGGGGTGTACCAATCTCTTTTGAGAGCAACCAACGGAGAGATACTCCCGGCATTGTTTCATTAATTTCCGTACTATTTACATTTGTCACATACATTTGTTGCTCCTTCCTTAGTGAGAAGATTTAATACAGTGATTCGATCATTTTCTAGAGTTCGGCAAGTGCCCTGTATCGCTCTTTCAATAGTGGATACAAACTCCGATAAAAATTAAAATAGCCATTATATTTATCAGCCATTTCAGGATCCGGTTTTAGTACTTCACCTGGCATCACCAACTGCTCACATGCTTCTTTTAAATCACCATAAACTCCTGTCCCTACACTGGCAAGAATTGCCGCTCCAAACGCTGCCCCCCCCTGATCAGATCTCATGGTTACAATAGGCTGATCGCTGGTATTCACCTGAATTTGCAGCCATAACCTTGATTTCGCACCACCTCCAGTGGCACGGATCTCACGTATCGCAAGCCCCTTTTCCTCAATTACTTCCAGACAATCCCTGAAACTGAACGCAACCCCTTCCAAAATTGCTCTTACAGCATGAGTTTTGCCATGTCCTGAGTGAAGGCCGAAGAACACACCCTTTGCATAGGGATCGGTGTGTGGATGACGCTCACCTGCAAGATATGGAAGAAAAAACAGCCTGTCTGATCCGGGTGGTATTTTCGAAGCATTTTGCTCCAGGATTTCAAAAACACTCATTTTTTTATTTGCAGCCTCCAGCTTTTCAGATTCAGCAAAATTATCGACAAACCATTGCAGAGATCCTGCTGCTGAATTAACGCATGCAAGGAGACACCACTGCCCGGGAACTGCGTGGCAGAAAATGTTTAATCTTCCCAGTTGTTCTGTCTTTGAATGTTTGGTAGCCGCATATATGACACCAGATGTACCGATGGAGTATGACACAAGCCCCTCCTCGACAATTCCATTTCCCACAGCGGCGCATGCCTGATCACCACCCCCTCCCGCAACCGGTGTTCCTGATTTAAGACCCGTCTGTTCTGCTGCTATTTTTGAAATTTTCCCCGTTACCTCTTGAGACTCATAGAGATTGGGAAGGATTGAAGCATCTACATCCAATAATCGAGCCATCTCAGAAGACCACTTACGCTTGTTGATATCTAAAAATAACGTTCCAGATGCATCAGTAACTTCGGTAGCATATTCACCGGTAAGCCTGAGCCTTATGTAATCCTTTGGCAGCAAAAGCTTAAACACCCTTTCATAGTTATCAGGTTCATTATCTCTCACCCACAGTAACTTACATGCGGTGAAATATGGAGCACCTGATGTGCTTGCAATTTTCATTAATTTTTCTTTACCTACAGACTGAACAATATCGTTGGATTGTTTCTCTGTTCTCTGATCATTCCACATGATACACGGCCTGATTACATGGCTGTTCTTATCTATGAGTACAGCACCATGATACTGCCCGGAAAGCCCCACCCCCGCGATTTCTTCCGATTTGACATCCGAATTGTCTAATATTTTATTAATAGATGTTACCGCTGCTTGCCACCAGTCTTCAGGATTCTGCTCGAACCAGTTGGTTTGCGGCGTGTACAGAGGATATGATTCTGTGGCATCTGCTACGATTTTTCCTTCCGGTGAGGTAAGGATTGCCTTCAAACCAGTTGTACCAACATCAATACCTATCATGTACATAACTTGTCCCCCTGTATGGTTCTATATGAGTCATCATTGTAATATAAAACTCAATTGCACACAACTACCAATCCATATGGATAAAGAGAGTTTCCGGTTGTCTCTTTGATTTATATGAGTAGGGGTAATTTGAATGAAAACTTGGATAACTGCTTATTAGACTCTTTAAATTGTTATTATGAATATGAATAAAATGATTGTGATATGCACTGATGAATGCTAAAGTGAAGTAGTAAGTCATTCTTGTTATTTTAGTAACTAAAGAATAATATGGTAATTCTATGAACCAGCTATATTCATTACATCTGTGGGTTGCGGGGAGAGTCCAGATGGTTGGATTCAGGTTTTTTACAATAAACAGGGCAAACCGCTACAGACTTACAGGATGGGTGAAAAACATCTATGACGGCAGAGTTGAGATAGAGGCCGAAGGGAACAAACAGAATCTAACTATGTTTCTCGAAGATATAAGGATTGGACCGCCATCAGCTCATGTTTCTAATGTAGTTGAAAAATGGGCCGAAGTCACTGAGAGCAAGTACAAAGGCTTTGATCTTATTTATTAGCCTCCCCTTTTTCTCTGGAAGCAAATACATTAGCAGTAATTATTCCTCCAAGTACAAGTGCTGCTCCGAGCCAGAACATCCACATAAACCTTTCTCTCAGAATTGCAAGTGAAAGAATAACGGCAAAAACAGGTACTATATATATGTAGAGCGAGATATGAGAAGCTGGAAGTCTCTTCAAACACGTAAACCAGATGGGATAGCTTATTCCAATCATTCCGGCACCCAGAATGATCATCATAATCCAAATCCTCGGACCAACCTGAAACAGCGGGCCCAGTCCGACTGTGAGAGAGGATAAGATCGCGAGCAGTAATGAACCGGAGAAAAGCGCAATAGTAACAATAACAATTGGATCGTTCTCTTCTAATATCCGCTTTGCAGAAATAGAATAAAGTGAAAAGACAATAGCTGCGCAGATCGAGAATGCACACCCGATTATACTGATTCTGCTTTCGAGAGTAAATCCCTGGTTGAATATGACAAAAACAACACCGACTGCTGCAAAAAATATCCCCACTATACGCAAGAACCTTATCTTCTCTTTCAGGAATAGTTTTGCCAGGAGTGTGATGAATATAACATTTGATGAAATAAGAATGGCATTCATAGAAGCCGGAATGCGTTTCAGTGCACTGAAGGTGAAAATCTGATATAGAAAGAAACCGAGAACTCCAATCAAGAGTGATAAGAGAAAAGTCTTGCCGGAGAGCTTTCCAAGCTGTTTCATCCTTCCGGTACTCATACAGAAGAGAAGCATACAAATGAATCCAATTACAAGTGTAACTGTACCAAGTTGAAATGGATGAACCTCTTTGACTATAATTTTTCCAAGAGGATGCCCTAGAGCCCAGAAAAAGGCAGCAATCAGCATAAGAAGATTTTCAATTTTAAACTTAAATTTCTCTTTCTCCATCACCACTTCCTATTAATTAAGTTCCGGCTCCAATGGCCCTGCTATTTCCTGCGGAATATAATTTACACTGAATTGGTTTATATCAGGCTCACTTCTAATTTAGCTCAGGCTCTAGCGGTCCTGCTAATTCTTTTAAAAAGAAAAGTACACCGGGAAGCGTAGGCATAAAGCTCGAAGGTATCCAGATATCAGGTCCATATTTGAGAGTTACACTCAAGCTCATTCCCTGCCACATCATTCCCCTTCCAAGAGCCCCATCAGCTCCTCCTATTGCATAGTCAGCCTTCAAAAACAGACCCGGTCCAATAGTGTTAGCTCTTGTTGAAACCAGTGTTGTACGTGACTTGAAGCTCGTAATTGCATTCTGTTCAATAGTCAAAGGATGGAGCTTTGCGGCAATTCTATGGTCTTGAGCTTTCCACTCTTCATCCGTGGCGAATTCCTCTGCAAAGTGCGGCTCCCAGAAAGCAATGTGAAAAGCTCTTCCTATACCATACACAACAACAAGCCTGGCCCCTTTGTCCTGCAGTTCAAATATCTCATCTTTATAGG
>CP070841.1:1952046-1958150 GCA_020342115.1 Spirochaetota bacterium | reverse complement strand
AGGAGCTTCATTATTGTATGGGCTATTGTGGACTTCCCACAGCCCGATTCGCCGATCAGGGCCAAAGAGTCATCCTCATCAATTTCAAAATTGATGCCATCGAGAGCCCTGATTATTGCATGTCTCGTATGGTAGTATGTACGGAGGTCATTAACCTGCAGGAATTTGCGTTTTTCTGTTGTGACTTTCATAGCTGGTTTATTCACTTTGTCCACCAGATAATATTCGATAACCTGTTTTAAAGATGATAATAACCATAATATACTGTGATTATTTAAATAAAAGAAGGTGTGCCTTACCCTTGCTCACTTTCTTATCCAACACGTTCTTCAAGCCAATTGCTACAACGATTGCCCTTACTCCCTTGACTAACATTGCCCCAGACTAAGGTTGATGTTACATCCCTAAACCTGGGGCAGAAGGTTTATTCAACAGGTTCGACATAATTGAATGGTTGGTGGTTGAGGCTATAGTAGAATATTCCACCAAGCTCTTTAGCCTCATCATGCAGTATCCATTTGTTTGCCCACCAGGCACTTGCATTTGCGCCAAAGTATAAGGTCAGCTCTACCGCATTCTCAACTATGTGTACCTGCAGCTCTTTTATGACTGCGATCATCTCTGCTTCGGTTGACGTATCGAGCAACTTCTTAAAGAGCGCATCATACTCGGGATTGGCGTACCCACTGCTGCTCCATTTCGCAGGGATTCCCTCTGAAGTGAACGGCCACCATACAGACACCGGATCAAAGCAGTACCATGCATGTGTTTGTAAATCCCAATCATATGGCGGGGTTGTAACTAATTCCCAACCAGTTCCAGCTTCAACAAGCGTTACTTCAATATCCACGCCAATCTGATTCCACCAGTTCTTTATAATCTCAGCACCCCTTATTTCATCAGCATAGTCTTTTACGACCATTAAGCGGAATACCAGAGGTCTGCCATCCGGGCCGACTCTAATACCTTTAGCACCCATTTTGTAACCCGCATCATCAAGTATCTTGTTGGCCTTAGCTATGTTAAATTCTGGATAAATACCTAAGTGCTCTTTTGCGTAGTAGGTCGGTCTGAATGGTGGTATAAAGCTGAAGGCTACAGTGTAGTCCGGGTGAAGTACATCATTGAGGTATTGCTTATCTGTGGCCAAGAGCAGGGCCTTTCTGACATTCAAATCGTGCAGGGCAGGATGCCCCTTAGAACCCTTGTTCAGATTAAAATACATGTCAACCCACAGATTGGAAGGGCTTATGTTTATTTCGACTCCTGGTATTTTCGCTAATTCTCTCGCCGCTTTCGGGGGCATGCCTTCGCCGATTGCATCGAGTTCTCCAGCCTTGAAGGCTGCCATCAAAGCTTCGTTTGATGTAAATTTCCTGATTATGAGTCTATCGATCGCCGGTCTTCCAAGGAAGTAGTCGTCAAAGGCTTCGAATTCAAACCACTCACCAGCTTTCCAATCTACGAGCTTGAACGGCCCATTACCTATGGGTGGTATGTTGTCAAAAGTTGCTGCAGCTTCGCCTACAGCACCTCTTGCTTCCCAGTCGTGTTTTGGGACGCAGAGCCCATTGCCACCAAGCCAGGAAGCAAACGGTACCTTGGTCTTGTGCTTCACCTGAAATGTTAAGTCATCGATAACTTTAACACTTTCAACAGCAGAAATCCATCTACTTGAAGTAATACTATAATTCAGTGCGATATCAAAGGCGAATTTGAAGTCTTCCGATGTTATTTGTTCGCCATCGTGCCACTTCAAGTCCGGTCGCAGCTTTACTTCCCAGGTGTAATCGTCTATTTTTTTTGCGGACTCTGCCATATGAGGAACGTAGTCATAGTTTTCATCATATCTGTAAAGAGTGGTCCAATAAATCCCCCTTGGAAACAAGCTGGAGAACATTGTTAACGGGTTCCATTGAACAGGTGCCATTATTCCATAGACGAAAACATTTTCCTCTTCCTCAACTTTTTCTGTTGCATAACCGGGTACAACCATTGTGGGTATTACCGGAAATGCAATTATTGCTGCTATGAAAACTATCCATAGCAATTGCTTTGTAAATCTTGTTTTTGTAAACATCTTGTTACCCCCTTTAAATTTAATGGTTTTATATAAAGGCTTTCTTAGTCAGTCCATTAGCTGGTTAAAAATCTGCTTTAGACCTTATTGTTCTGTAACAGGGTTAAGCCATTATATACGGAAAGGCATCAAACATTAAATGTTTAACGTCTAGAATAGACTTCACTCCAAATTTTGTCAAGAAAAATCTTAAGAAAAAAGTCAATGAAAATTATGTTTTACTAAATGCTAACCACTATTGTGGTAGCTGATATAATAGATCACATATATCTATACTGACAGCTATGGGCAAATTTATCGAATAAGGCAGAAGATTACCATTGTTCAATCTCTTGATATTTTCTTGGAACACGTGAGAAGAATGATTAAGCTTTTGTGAGAGCATCTTCGTTATCGAAATAAAGTGCTTGTATTGGGATTGAGATTAAGGAGACTGCAACTCTAATCCTGCAGCTATAATACTGATGAAAGAGTGGAATATATCAATGGAAATTTGAAATAGGTAGACCCGATCCCACCCTATTTTATTACTTGCCCCAGATTAAGGTAGATGTTGATTTCTTAAGTCTGGGGCAGAAGATTCATTTCACTGGCTCAATGTAATTGAATGGTCGGTGATTGAGGCCATAAAAGTATATCCCGCCGAGTTCCTTTGCCTCCTCATGTACCAGCCATTTGTTTGCCCACCAGGCACTCGCATCTGCGTTAAAGTAGAGGGTCAGCTCTACTGCATTTTCAACCATGTGTACCTGCAGTTCTTTTATAGTTGCTACCATCTCCTTTTCTGTTTTCGTGTTGAGCAACTTCTGATAAAGGGCATCATACTCTGGATTATGGTAGCCACTGCTACTCCATTTCGCAGGAATCGCGTCTGAAGTGAACGGCCACCAGACAGAAACCGGATCAAAACAGTACCATGCATATGTTTCTAAATCCCAGTCATATGGTGGGGTTACTACCGTATCCCACGCTGTTCCACCTTCTGCAACAGTAACTTCAATTTCTACACCTATCTGGTTCCACCAGTTCTTTATGATTTCCGCACCTCTTATTTCGTCTGAAAAATCCTTTACGACTATCAGACGGAATTTGAGAGGTCTGCCATCCGGCCCGACTCTAATACCTTTTGAACCCATTTTGTAACCCGCATTATCCAGTAGCTTATTGGCACCCGCTATGTCAAATTTTGGATAAATATCTAAATATTCTTTAGCATAGTAGGTTGATCTCATTGGAGGTATTAAACTGAAGGCTACTGTTAAATCGGGGTGTAGAGTATTGTTAAGGTAATTTTTATCTGTGGCCATAAGTAAAGCCTTTCTTACATTCAAATCCAACAGAGCAGGATGCTGTTTGCCATCAGGATATAGATTAAAATAAATGTCAAGCGGTTGATTGGAAGGGGTTATATTAATTTCAACCCCTGGTATTTTTGCTAATTCTTTTGCAGCTTGTATAGGCAAACCTGAACCTATAGCGTCGATCTCTCCAGCCTTGAAGGCCGCCATCATAGCTTCATTCGAGGTGAATTGTCTGATTATGAGTCTATCGATAGCTGGTCTTCCTAGGAAATAGTCGTCGAAAGCTTCGAACTCATACCATTCACCCGCTTTAAAATCGACGAACTTGAATGGCCCATTACCTATTGGAGGAATATTCTCAAAGGTTGTGGCAGCCTCGCCTACGGCTCCTTTTGCTTCCCATTCATGTTTTGGGACGCAAAGCCCATTGCCACCAAGCCAGGAAGCAAATGGTACCTTGGTCTTGTGCTTCACCTGAAATGTTAAATCATCGACAACTTTAACACTTTCAACCATGGTAGTCCATCTACTTGAAACCACACTATAATTCAGTGCAATATCAAAGGCGAATTTGAAGTCTTCCGATGTTACTTGCTCACCGTCGTGCCACTTCAGGTCCGGTCTCAATTTAACTTCCCATGTGTAGTCGTCTATTTTTTTCACAGACTCTGCCATATGAGGAACGTAATCATAATTTTTGTCATATCTGTAGAGAGTGGTCCACACCATCCCCCTTGGAAATAAGTTGGATGCCATTGTTAATGGATTCCAATAGATGGGCGCCATAATGCCATAGATGAAAACATTTTCCTCTTCTTCTTCGGCTTTTTCTGTTGCATACACCGGTACAACAAATGTAGATGTCACCGGGAATGTAAATATTGCTGCTATGAGTACTATCCACAGCAGGTGTTTCTTAACTCTCATTCTTGTAAACATTTTGTTATCCCCTTTAGTTAAATTATCTTTTATAATGATTTATAAAGCGATAACATTTGTAGCTTAATAAGTTTCCTTTATCGTTACTTTACGATAACAGTAATGATACATTCTGCATAACTAGGTATAAATTATTATAGATTGAAATCACCATAATTTATATCATGCAAATTTTAAAAAAATACTTGGTCTGTTTTTTGTGGATTTACTTATACAAGATATCAGACCAATTGTCAAGAATTTTTTTAAAACATGTATTTCTTTTTTATAATTAATAAAAAATATCAGACCACTTTGTAGCAGGAAGGTGCTGACATGTATGTTCTAAAGAATTTATTTTGTATTGAGGTAATAAAGTATATGCAACTTTGGCGGAGAAGACCTTTGACTTGCCAATGAAATATTTTTTAGCAAATTTATTCTGAGAAAAATACAGATTTATGTGATACAAAGTCACCAAAGCGGAGCATCCCATTAGAAAGCAAAGAGGACCATCGCCCCCAGTGCTAAGAAGATCCCGATACCTTGTTTTACAGTAATTGGTTCGTGGAGAAACACGTATGAAAGTAAAATTGCGACCAGGGGATAAAGCGCAGTCATAGGGATCACTACCGATGCTTTATACTTACTTATAGCATAAAGAAACGCCATTGCTCCAGAGTAGGCTGCAATACCGGTAATTATTCCCAGGAGAACGCCACGGGGATGTGTTTCCGGTCTAAAATGAACGGTTGCAAGTGCGACGATTCCAACGATTACCGTACCAATAACCTGATACAGTAGCGCACTTTTTGGGCTTATGTATTGTGTGGTCAGCTTTGGTAAGAATCCCCAGAATCCCCAGAGGACTACAGTGATCAATGATAATAAGAACCAGTTCTTCATAGCATTTTGCACCTTGTTCGAATCTGAAATTATGTTGAATATACAATTATGTGAATGTAAAAATAAATTATAATAATTGGTCAGATATTTTACTATAGAGTGTGAGAGATATCAAATTATTTATTAAATATCTTGACAACTGGTCTGACATGTCGTTAAATGGAAACATTAAATTAAAGGAGGATATAAAAATGTGGAAAAAAACTATTAAGAAAGGTGTATACACTATAGCCATTTCAATGTTTATACTTATGTTCTTTATGGCTTATGGTACTTTTGCAAGCGATAAGGAGGAAGCTGGACCGGCGGAAGATGTTGCTGAACCAGTAGAGCTGGTTTTTTGGTGGTATGGTGAAGATGAAGTTCCGGGAATGACTAAATATATTGAAGCAGTGGCTGCTAAGTTTAATGAACTGCATCCAAATATAACAGTAAAACCCGAACACCAGCCAGCAGATGCGGTGGTTCCAAACTTTCTTGCAGCAGCTGCAGCTCAATCAGGTCCAGATATAGCAACTATGTGGGGTGGTCTCTATCAACTCGAACACGTTTGGGCCGGTAATATTGAGCCACTTTCTGATTATGTAAGTGAAGAAGAAATGAGACACTGGCCTACTAGAGGCCTTTCTGAATATGGTGGAAAAGTCTGGGCTTCAGATGTTTTTACCCTTGGTTTTGCAACGGCTTATAATATGAAACATTTCAAGGATGCAGGACTGGATCCGGAAAAAATACCGGCAACATGGGCAGAATTTATGGAGGTTTCCAGAAAGCTGGAAGCAGCTGGGCACGAACCTTTTGTAGTAGGATGGAAAGGAGGTTACCAATTTGTAGCAAGTGGAGGTCATTGGTTATTTCAATATATTACAGTTGCTGATCTCAAAGAAACTGTTGTGGGT
>CP070841.1:1943688-1951946 GCA_020342115.1 Spirochaetota bacterium | reverse complement strand
TTCAGTTCCTCATTGATCTTGATTGCCACTCGTTAAATGGCAAGCAAATCATCTTTACAGAACTGGAGGATCTTCTTGTCATCTTGAGGCATAATGGAATTGGGTATGACTTCAGTAAGAGAGTATTTTACCCTATATCAGAAACAGAAGCAGAACCCAAGTGGGCTGAGTGTTTGCAGGAGGGCAAGGAGTATGAGTTTTCCTATGTTAGTGTGGACATTGTAAAGAGCAGCGATATAACCAGACGAGAGGATATCAAACTCGTTAAAAACACGATAAACTCACTATTTGAGTTAATCAAAAAGTCAGCCCACAGCTATAACGGGTCCATATGGTCATGGCAGGGGGATGGTGGCATAGTTACCTTCTGGGGAGGACAGTGTATCTTTCAGAGCATATGTTTTAGTATAGAAGCTTTGGGGCTCCTTCCATTGTTCAATGTAAGACAGAACAGCTTAGAAAATGATATTGATCTTCGATTTGGAATAGACTGTGGAAAGACATCATATAAAAAGAACAAAGGAAACATCATATCTCCAAATATCAATTTTGCAGCCCATCTTGAAAAGAAGTGTACAGCCAACAACTCAATAACTATCTCAGAGAGGATCTATAAGACCCTTGATTATAAAAAAAGCACGTATTTTCAACCCAAGGGCCAGTTAGAAGGTACAGTCTACTACTCATACTCGCCATGCAGTTTCTACTTGAAATATAGAGGTATTTCAGAACCTTATGTTCAAGGAAATGAAAATCCCAAAGATCGAAAGAAGAGACGTATTTAAATCCCCTTATTGTGAGATTATTTCGATTTTTCTTTATATCATATAAAATTATAATAATAGATTACTATAGATAACAGAAGCAAAAGAGGCTTCCTAGATTAAGGTTCTTGATAGTTATTGTAATACTTCAATATAAGGCTTTCGACTTAAATCCATGATGATAATATCTCCTAATATATTCTCATAAAACAGCTAATTTAGTGTAACCAAATTTATAGCCAGATAGCAGCAAAACCGGTACCTCCTTCCTTCATAACCGTTCCCTCACCTTTCTTAATACACAGTGATTGGGTATCTCATCCTCAAGATCATACCCCAAAACCATAGCCAGCCCAAACACTCAGCAAGAGTAAGCATCAACTCCCCCTCAGACCTCACATTGCCTTTCTCTCCATAGGTCTCTTTCACCTCTTCATAGATAAAATCAAAGTCAACATGCTGTGAGATCTTTCTGAAAAACATTGTCGTCACGAATTCGTTCTTCTAGGTTGAAGCCAGATTTAAGCAATTCGTGCTGGTTATTGCTTTAATAACCCATCATAGCAAAGCTCCAAATGGAGTTTAGTTGTCATAGATCTATTTTAAACAAATTGGTTACTCACGTATTATTTATGGCATTTTTGTTGTTTTGTGCAGCAGCCTGTTAAAGCCTGACTTTAACCTCCTTATGATGAATATCACCAAATTACTATAGTATTCATTCTTCATTGTTCTTATCCTAGCTCACAAAATGCCGAATATAATACTGAATAGCATGGGCCATAAACCAGATTCTTTATTATAAGGAAAGAATAATGGATTTAATCGATGAAAAATTAAACATCCTTGACAATATTTTTATGACTGCATTAACCGTTGATGATCTCAGGATAATATTGAAAGTGTTTGGTTTTGTCGAATACCAGATGGAACTTGATGGTGAACCTTATCTTGACTGGTATGATAAAGACCTAAAGAAAAAACTTGAGAAAAAGTATAGAATTTTATTAGAAGAGGGAGGTATTCACTTCCTTTGATCGAGGAGTTATAACAAAATAGAGTTTATAGAAACATAATGACCACAGTATTAAGTATACATATACGATTTACTTCATAATACTTGTCTGTTTTAGTAATGAGAAACATCAACCAAGGAAGAAAATGTCATTGCTGAGTTTTTCGTGTTTTATGGTCAAAGAAGATAAACAGTGAAAGTAAATAATGTCTTTTCAGAACTCCTTTTTATCAACAAAATACTTAGTATAAAATAAGCATGTCGTGTTCCTGGAAAATACATCTCACCATTGCTTGATTAATTTCTGGTATTCAGTCGACAGATCTCTCAATCTCCTTATGAGCAAATGAATTGATGCAACCCTTTTTCTGATATCCTGTATTTCGTTTAGATACATATTTATTGAATTGAACAGATCATCGATCCTCGCTTCATCTGATTCGTAGATAAACCTTTGAATGAAACCTTTCAAGTCCATAGCTGTCTCCAGATAATTCATTATGATGGGTGATATACGGGCAATCTAAATGAATAATTGGCTAATGTTCTGCCTTTTTGTGTATGGCACACCATCGGGGTGTAAAAAACAATGTTAACTGTCCTATTTGGGAAATGTAATGCATTAAATACATCATATTCTTCTTTTGATTTTCTATCCCTGAGATCTTCACAAGAATCTATAAATACACATTTCTATCATTATTCGTAAAAAATAATTGTTGCATTTTATCTATATAAAATTTTTGAACACCCGGAATAGTTCTATATTGATTCTTGATGTATAATTTGATTTCTTCATTGCTCCTTGTAGCGAGATAATTTGATAAATAATTTTCCTTATCAAATTGGTTATTTCCTTTAGCAATACCTGAATAAAAATAAGCTTCAACCATAGGAAAGCTTTTGAAAATCATTATTAATTCATTTTTAAGCTCTTTTTTAGTAAGATGAAACAAATACCCATCTAAAGCCCAAAAACATCTTCGAACCTCAGATGTTTTTGCTATTCTAGCACACCTCTTCATCACACTGGCAATCAAATCTTCATTTTCATAACTTATTTGGTAGGCCTCCCCATATTTTGGTAAATTCAAGTCTTTCCGATAATCCACAAAAATATAATATTCACCACTGGGTCTTACTTCTTCATTACTTTTTAAAAAATCAATCCATATTTTAACTCCTAATAGATCTCTATCAATTATAGCAAGGAAATATGGCATAATAATTATATCCTGCGTTAATGGTTTACCTAAAAATATTTTAAATCCATTGTCCATGGCAAATTTTTCCAATTCTCTTTGCAGTTTTGGATTTTTAAATATTGTAAATATCGTTTTAAAATGAGATCCACTTATTTTAGAATACATTTAGTCTCCTGAATTTTAATCATTAGAGAATTATAAACACTTGGCAATGTTCGCCTTGTTAAGATTATATCTGGTTTACATTAGGTCTACTCTAGTCGTCGAATATCTTCTCCTTTTACCACTTCCTTTATCTTTATACTAAGCTTAATCTGAGTCTACCTTAATTTCAATCATATAAAAAGGTTTTCCACTGTCAATATTATGAGCCTTAGTAGCTTGATACATACACAGACACCTGACATTAGTGCAATGTCGCTGAAAATCTATCTAAATTCAAATTGCTTCTATTCCAAACATTCTTACAATATCCATTATGAAAAGTACAGTTGAATTGAATTAATAATTTTCTTCACAATTCCTAGATACATTAGATTTCCATACATACTGTAGCAATTATTTATATGATCTTTTCACAATGTCCTTACTGATACTCAAACAAACCTTGAATTACAGATATTCCCATCAATCACGTTTAAATTGTATTTCACTATCTAGATTATTTACAATTATGTATTACGTTATTGTAAGTTAAAAACCTCACTAAACATACCTAAATATATAACTCTTTATATTATTAAGATTAATTTCAATAATATTTTCTCTTATTCCTCATTTTTAATTGGCATATAGTTTGCATAAAATAGATAGATTAAGCTCTGCTTAAAAATCTTGTAAATAATGAGGAAAATAAAATGGACTTATATGATAAAAGATTAGAAATACTTGATAAAGTTATTAAGCTAGAGCTTACAGTCGACGACCTACGAAGGATTCTCATGATCTTTAGATTTTTTAAATATCGGATGGAAACCGACGGTGAGAATCAATTTGATCTTTATGACGAAGTGCTTATGAAGTGGCTTGAGTATCAATACAATGACTCCTTAAAAATGGAAGGAATTAACTGTTTCTGAGAACTCTAATTTTTTTAGTGTTTATTATTTATTAATTACTGAAAATGATTCTTATTTAAAATTATCTTTTTACTATTATATACTACAAGATAGAAATACATACCCCACCTACCCCCAATAGTACGAGCCGTTTAAAATCGATCTAAGAAATATTGATAAAAAATTCAAGTCAAAACAGGAAACCGTGATATATTTTAGATAAAGAGTTTAGTCATCAAAGAATTAAATAAAAATAATCTTCATTTTTAAGTAATAATAGTGGTTAAGATCGGGTTGATCACTATGGCTTTGCTAAAAGCCCTCTTTGATACTTTTTAATACTCATAAATAGGAAACTCTATGGGAAAAAATAACTACTTGCGAATTTATAAACAAGGCTATGAGGACGGCTACCTAGATGGTTTCTCCATAGGAGCTAAACATGGTATTATGAAAGGTGCTCAGTATTCACTCGTGGATAGAATATATATAGAATTTAAAGGATGGGAATGTTTTAAGGAGATAATACAAAAGAGTGAGTATATACGTAACTAACTAGTATTATTCCCCGTATAAAAGAGTCTTAAAATTTGAGAATCTTGAGTGATAACATGATAATAATAATGGGCCATAGTCGATAACATAATACTTCAGGTTATTATGAAACAGGATACAAGTAAAGGACCCTCCTTAATATAACATAGACATCTAATACGATACCTTAATAATCTCCCTCTTTTCTTCATAATCCTATCCCCAAGCCCCAAATTCCAAGTAAGTAAATAGTATTATGAATAAAAAGATCTGCCCGGATCAACCCCCGGTGGGTGTAGGGGCACTTACGATCAAGGAAGATTCAGCACTATTGGTGTTACGAAGAAACTTATCGCTCGAAATGATATATATTTTTAGTTTCACAAAAAAAGGATATAATTCTCAACTAGATATTTGATACCAGCTTAATCTCCAAAACCGTCGGCAACCCCCTCGTATATATCCATTATCATAACTGTCCCAGTCAAAGAACACCTTGCCATCTATATATGTGAACCCCCAGCAATAGAAATCTCCTGAAGGGTTTATATCCTTCTCTCTACCTGGTTCTTGTTACACCCACTCTTGAACACAATCGGTACAACTGACATTTAGAACAGAAAGGAGATACAGGGGTGCAAATATATTTTCCGTAGGTTACTAATAGATCGTTATACTCAATCCAGTACTCAGGAGGAAGTTTATCTCTAAGTGCAAACTCTGTCTTATCCGGCGTTTTGGTGCTCACATAGCCGAGGCGGTTCGACACTCTGTGTACGTGTGTGTCAACACAGATCCCGGGCTTACCATACCCCAACGTTACCACAAGGTTTGCAGTTTTTCTTCCCACACCTGGCAACGTCAAGAGCTCATCGATAGTATCAGGTACCTTCCCATGATACTTATCTAAAATAATTGAGCATATCCTTTTTATATTTTTCGCCTTTGTTCTGTAAAACCCGGCGGGATAGATCGCTTTTTCTATATCACGGGCCGGGATTTTGACCATGCTCTCCGGTGTATCCGCAATCCTGAAAAGCTTCTTTGAAGCATCATCCGTAACTTCATCCTTTGTGCGGAGCGAGATGAGTGTAGAAACAAGCACTCTAAAGGGATCTTTTCGCCTGGCAACCCTGGTGACTGCCGGGAGCTTCCACTTTTTGTACTCCTCTCTAAGAATACTCAATACATCATGTATCTCTTTATCCCTCATGCTATAACTCTATTAGATTTAAACTGACTAATCTCTATAAAATGATTACTATTACCTTGAAATAAACAAAAACAGATTGAATAAAGATGGAAGATCAAGAGGCCAAAAGCAACGAAAAAATTGAGGACTTGATTGCAAAGAGAAGCTACTTCGAGCTGAAAACCGTGCTAAAAGATATGCTGGCCTACGACATTATGGAGACCATCAGGCCTCTTGAAACAGGCGTTCAGGTAATTCTCTTCCGGCTTTTGAACAAAGATACGGCTGCAGAGGTTTTCAGTCTGCTCGAGCACGAAGAGCAGGAAAATCTTCTACGCCAGTTTGGAACAGATGAAATAAAACAGATCATCGAAGAGATGGACCCTGACGACCGAACAGATCTCTTTGATGAGCTCCCGGACGAGATGGTGAAACGCCTTATAAGACACCTCTCTCCCGATGAAAGGAAGATAGCAAACCGCCTGCTCAACTATCCTGAAGATTCTGCAGGCCGGCTTATGACACCTGAGTTTATTGAGCTTCGAAAAGACCTTACAGCCGAAAAAGCACTTACACGAATACAAAAGATCGGACTCAACAAGGAAACGATCTACTACTCCTATATCACTGATGAAAAGGGGATGCTCATAGGAATAGTGAGCCTCAAGGACCTTCTTCTGGCCCCTCCGGATAAACCGATAGAAGATTTCATGGAAACGAGCTTTGTTTCTGTGAATACCTTCGATGACCAGGAGGATGTTGCCAAGGTCCTGTCACAGTACGACCTCAACGCCCTGCCGGTGAAAGACAAAGCCGAAAAGCTTGTAGGTATCATCACAGTCGACGATGTTGTTGATGTAATTCAGGAGGAGGCAGAAGAGGATTTTCACAAGATGGCCGGTATCGAGGCGCCTGAAGATCCCTATTTCAGTACAAAGTTCTTCACCCTTGGTAGGAAGAGGGCATTGTGGCTCATCATTCTTCTTGTTACCTCTTACCTCTCCTCTGTTGTCCTCAAGCATTACTCTCAGATCCTGCAGATTGTAATTCCTCTCGCATTTTTCATTCCCATGCTCACCGGAACCTGCGGAAACACAGGGATGCAGTCTGCAACACTCATCATAAGAGGCCTTGCAACAGGGGATATACAGCTGCGTGACTTCTTTAAGGTGTTCTCCCGAGAGATCCTCATGGGAGGGTTTTTAGGTGTCATACTTGGAGTTTTCTCTTTTGTAAGGGCACACTTCATCGATGTCAATCCTTTTATAGGTATTGCAGTCGGAATTGCGGTGTTTACGAGCGTTATTGTGGCAAATGTAATCGGCACGATACTGCCCATACTATTGAAAAAGCTTAAAATAGACCCTGCGATTTCAGCAGGACCGTTCATATCTACAATAATCGATGTAACATCCCTCATACTCTATTTTGAGATTGCACAGATCATATTTAACATAAAAATATAATGTCAGTTATAGAGAGAGACATACCGCTCGCACCCTACACAACCTTCAGGATAGGGGGCCCTGCCAGCTACTTTACAGTACCGGAATCCTTGGAGGAATACCGTAAATGCATGCTGTGGGCTGTCAAGAAAGAGCTGCCCTTTTTTATCCTCGGAGGGGGTGCAAATATACTCGTAAGCGATAAAGGATACAGAGGTCTTGTCATCCACACTAAAAAACTAAAGGGAGAACAGATAAAAGGTACAGATATTACCGCAGAGTGCGGGGTGATGATAGACCATCTTGTCGAGGTGAGCCTTGAACACTGCCTCTCGGGTATCGAATTTGCAGCAGGTCTTCCCGGAACCGTCGGCGGCGCACTCTACATGAACGCCCAGGTATACAAAGTGTCCTTCGCATCTATTATAAAAGAGGTACGGATATTCCAGCTCAAAGGCAGGGAGCTTGAAGAAAAGGTGCTTAAAAGAAAAGAACTCGTTCAATCCAGCTCCTACAAGCGCTCTGTATTTCAAAGAGAATATTACTTTGTATCCAAAGCTGTATTCGGACTAAAAAAAGCTCCTCATACTGAAATCCTTTCAAAGATCAAAGAAAATAGAGCCTCGAGGAAAGAAAAGGGGCAGTACCGTTATCCCAACGCCGGAAGCATTTTTAAAAACAATTATAAATTCGGCAAGCCGTCCGGTATGATTATTGATGAGCTTGGACTCAAGGGTACCCGAATTGGTGATGCAGAAGTATACAAGGAGCATGCGAATTTCATAATAAACCGGGGAAGTGCAACCGCTTCAGACGTCTACAGATTGATCAGGATTATAGAGGATGAGGTTTATAAAAAGAGAGGAATTAAGCTCGAGAGAGAAGTCCTGCTTATCGGAGACTGGGAAGGGCAGGGATGAAGAGGCGCTTTCAGTGAAACGCATGTTCTCATGGTGCGCCCTTGCAGAAGAAAAGATGGAAATTGCCCTATAAAGTGTTATATTTTCAGATATGAGAATAAGTAGGCTCAAAATATTCTTTATAA
>CP070841.1:1939524-1943588 GCA_020342115.1 Spirochaetota bacterium | reverse complement strand
GGAATGGGTAATTTTTTTAAATAGAGTCTTTCGCCGTCTCAATGGAGAAAGTTAATGTTTAAAGGAGAATTATCCACATTTAGATGTGTAAGACATTACTTTAACAAGAGTCAAACGTCATCTAATTTGAATTAATTACCAAGAACTAACGAACTAACGATAAATAGTAATCGGACTAACGACTATGTAATTGAATTTCTGCCGGAGGCCGGACTTGAACCGGCACGGGGTATGAGCCCCGAGGGATTTTAAGTCCCTTGTGTCTGCCAATTCCACCACTCCGGCAATGTACAGATAAAATATAAATCACATTACACCGGGTCAAGGCTTATCTTCCGAATCCACATTCCCTCTCTTTATATGGAAGATGCTTCGAACTGTTACCGCTCCCAAAACAATAACAGCTCCAAAGAGAGCCATCTTTCCTGGCATCTCTCCAATTATGATAAAAACGAGTATTGGATTAAGAACCGGCTCTATTGCGAAAATAAGAATTGCCTCAATGGCCTTCACTTTTCTGATTGCATATGCATACATGACATAAGATATGCCCAGCTGAAATATCCCAAGCAGTGCTAAACCAACCCAGCCCTGAACAGAGGGTCCTCCCCTAAACATAAAGGGAATACCAATGATAAATGTAAGCCAGTGCCCGAGCAGTATGGATTCAAATGGTGACCCACTCTTCTGCTTTCTCAGAAACAGTGCAAGCCAAGCCCATGTGAAACCAGAGCTGATTGCCATGATATTTCCCCACAAACCCCTTGCTTCAAGTTTGTCGAAAAAAAATAATGCAACGCCTCCAACTACGACAGCAGTAGCAAGCCAGTCATATGGGGAAGTCCTTTCTTTCAGGAACCAGCTTGAGAAGAGTGCTGTGTAAATTGGAGTCGTATAATGAAGGAGTACTGCATTCGCAGCTGTAGTGAGCTTTATCGCCGAAACGAAGAGGAAAACTGTTACTGTAAAAGAAAGAGCGCCTCCAAGTTGAGCAAAGGACCAGGTAATCTTTGGTTTTCCAATAAATGTTAAAAGTACAACAGATGCAATCGCACTACGTACACCAGTAATAGCCATCGGGTTCCAGTCGATCCATTTAATGAGCACCCCGCCTGTACTCCAGAGGGCAGCTGACCCTAAAAGGAGCATAACCGCAAGAGGGGTTCCCGGAGTCTTATCTGAAAGATTGTTTAATGCCATCTTCTAACTGTTCTTTTTTGAGCTAACCCGTGAAGTGAAACATTCAGGATAGGTTAAAAAAGAGGCAAAAGTTGAACTCGAACCAGCACAGAGTATAAGCCCTAAGGGATTTGAAGTCCATTGTGTGTGCCAATTACATCACTCTGGTAATGTATTTATCACAATACCCATGGTCAAACCCTACAATCCAAATCTACCTTTCCCTCTTCGTCCTGAATATACTATATGTAGTTACTGCGCCTAACACCAGACTTCCTCCCATGAGTGCCATCTTTCCTGGCATCTCTCCAATTATGAGATAGACGAGTAAAGGATTAAGTACAGATTCAAATGCGAGAATAAGAATTGAATCAAGAGCCCTGACTTTTTTCATTGCAAATGCATACAGGAACTGGGAGATCCCCTGCTGGAAAACCCCTAGAAGAACTAATCCATACCACCCATGTAATGAGGGTCCTCCCCTAAACATAAAGGGAATACCGATGATAAATGTGAGCCAGTGCCCGAGCAGTATGGATTCAAATGGTGACCCACTCTTCTGCTTTCTCAGAAACAGTGCAAGCCAAGCCCATGTGAAACCAGAGCTGATTGCCATGATATTTCCCCACAGCCCCTTTACTTCTAACCTGTCTAGAAAAAACAGTACTATACCGCCAACCACAATAGCTGTGGTAAGCCAATCGTAACGGGAAGTCATTTCTTTAAGGTACAATCCGGAAAAGAGTGCCGCAAAAATTGGTGCTGTATATGATAGTAGTACTGCATTTGCCGCAGTGGTAAACTTTATTGCAGAAACAAAAAGAATCATAGTTACTGAATAGGAGATGGCACCTCCGAGCTGAGCAAAGGACCAGGTGAACTTTGGTTTTCCAATAAAAACCAGCAGTACAACCGACGCGATCGCACTTCTCACACTAGCAATAGCAAGCGGGTGCCAATCAACCCATTTAACGAGCACACCACCGGTGCTCCAGAGAATAGCAGATCCCACAAGGAGTGTAACAGCAAGAGGTGCTCCGGGAGTTTTGTCTGAAAGTTTAGTCAAAACCATCCTCTCATTGTTCTCTTCTGAGCTTATTAGTGAGATGAAACGATCAGGAGAGGGTAAAAAAAAGAGGCGGCAGTCGGACTCGAACCGACGTATAACGGTTTTGCAGACCGTCGCCTTACCACTTGGCTATGCCGCCCTTTTGTGTTGAAAAAAGGATAGTGCCCGAATGGCTGTTTGTCAACCTAAATAGTGCCAGGGAATATATAGTCAGTAGTTGTACAGAATAGATCTCAACATATTTTGTAATTTTATAAAGAGAAACATAAGACCACACTAATAATAAAGATTCTAATATCCATCTCCCGATAATATAGAGAAAGAATGCTTTCAGAGGATGATCTTTTGGAAGAAATCGAAAAGCTTTTAAAACAAACCATAAATATCACAGAAATTCCAGAACTCCCTGAATACGCAAAAATAGCAATATCAAGCACCTTCACAGGGGAAAAATCGATAGAACAGCTCATACGAACTGTTCGTGACAGTCCATCGATCACCCTGAAACTCCTGAAGGTGGCAAACTCTCCGTTTTATGCAAGAGTACGCCCTGTCTCAAATATAAAGGACGCTATTGTTCTTCTCGGTTATAAAACAGTAAAAAGCATTATTATAAGCATAACTATAAGAGACATCTTTCAGAATCAAGAGCTGAAATGGTTCGACTACAATGCATTTTTTCTTCATTCAATAGCAGTTGCGACCCTTTGTGAAGAGTTAGCACAGAGGGCAAAGCTGATGGATATAGAAGAGCTCTATGCTGCAGGCATCCTGCATGATATAGGAAAAGTTGTATTCCTCCAATCAACAGGTGCACAGTATGGTAAGATATTTGAGTTAATCACCAATGCAAGGCTTTCCTTTAGAGAATCCGAGAAAGAAGTATTTGGCTTTGATCACACTGATGTTTCAAAATTTCTTCTACGTTATTGGGATATCCCTGAAGAGCTGATACTTCCCGCATGCGAGTATCATAGAGACGATCTGAATCCAAAGGAAAGAGATTTCAGCAAGATTGCCATTGTAAGGATCGCCAATGAGGCCGCCCACATTACCGGATATGTCACACATTCTGAAGAACCTCCTTACACAAATAGTGAAGAAATAATAAAAAGATTGGGAATCCTGATCGAAGACTTCGATCCAATCCTTGATACACTAAAGGAGAGAATATCAATAGTCTCTGAAGCTCTCAGTATTCAAAAGGGTGATGTCAAGGGATATTATGAGCTCATCTCACGTGCGAACAGAGAACTCGGTACCATGTATTTACAAAACCAACAGCTGATGAAGAAAATAAAAAGAAATGAAAATCTCCTGTCCGGTCTCAGGAGCATAGCTAATGTTACTCTTGAAAAAAAAGATATAGAAACTGTTTTAAAGGATGCGTTAGAATCACTATTGCATCACTTCCCTATTGATACAGCTTCATTTGAGTTGTATATAAACAATGAAAAATCTCTGATTCTGACCATACACAGTACAGCAGACCATAAAGATCGTTCTACTTCTAACACCGAGGATTTTGAACTGGAAAAAAGAATATTAATGCGGGGTGATTTCATACCACCCAAAGATACCACGGCATTTCGAATAGAAACAGAAGAGGGGCAGAAGCTCGGATACCTCTTTATAATAGCTCAAGAACATATAGATCAGGATGAACTTGGTTGCTTTGTCAAGCAGCTTGCTATGGGATTAAACAGTACAAAGCTTGCTCTCACAAACACTATCAAGAGTGAGCGTCTGAGCATTTTAGTTCAAAAACTAAAAGAGGAGATTAATAAAGGAGAGAAGATGGCTGAGCTAAACCGGC
>CP070841.1:1936518-1939424 GCA_020342115.1 Spirochaetota bacterium | reverse complement strand
TATTTTCATATCAACGCTTTGACCTAAGTTACCTTCAAGGAAAAAGGGTTTACCAATCGCAAGAGAGAGAAGATTGAGAATAAAATCCTTTGAAACAACCACAGGATTTCCACTCTCATCAGTAGGAATTTGCACATTGGGAGTACTAACACTAATTTCAGCTGTATCCTTCTCTGCTTGTGGGTAATATTCCTTTATGGCAACCTTATCTGTAACTCCTGTTACCATTGTTCTCTCCATTAACTTTACTACTTCATTTTTAATTTCGACATATGGAGATAAACCTTTATATTTTTTATAGTATTTTTTAAGCTTTTTCAGCCATGTGTTTTGTTGATTCATAGTCCTCATAACGATTTATGTTTACAAAGCATCGTTCTATATCTTTCCTCTTTTTCTCACCCAACTCATCAA
Source organism: Spirochaetota bacterium (assembly GCA_020342115.1). GTDB lineage: Bacteria > Spirochaetota > B62-G9 > B62-G9 > DRHN01. The sequence goes on along the minus strand of CP070841.1, from coordinate 1,939,010 downwards.
TAAGATTGAGAAAGTAAATATTAGTATAGCGTGCTATGCATCGGATCATGTAATTTTGTTCTGATACACATTTTTTAATAGCGCCGATGCAGTACCTGGAGTAATAGGCAAAAAGAGGATGCATGCCGTCTGGGGCAATCGGTATGCACCCCTCATAAGTTGAGGTCTTTGACATAAATAGATGAGAGAGATAGAGTATGATTTCTTTATCTATAAATGGGTAATCGAGCCCCACGAAAAAGTTATACTCCTGATCTGTCCTTTTCAGGGCTGTATAGATTCCACCAAGCGGTCCTATATCCTTAATCTCATCCTCGAAATACCCGGAGAGGAGCGGGCTTTGATATTTCCTCCCTACTATGAATACTTTTTTGAAAAGACCGGCACAGCTTTCTATAATTATATCGATAAGACTTTTTTCGTTGTATTGCAAGAGAGCTTTATCAGTATTCATCCTGCTTGATCTTCCACCACACAGAATGAATGCGTTTATGGATGCAAGCTTTTCCAATAGTGACACCCTGATTATTGGTTCTGCAATCATACTTCTGTTGATAAGTTAATAGTGTGAATGTTGAGATCAAAGAAATTTGGAATATATGTTTGGGAGTAAATCAAAGCCCGCATTTTTATGGATCTTGGTCCGGGCTCTCGGTAAAATCACAGCTTAGTGAAGCATGGTATCATTATTGTAAAATTGATTTTCTTAAACCTACAATTTTATGTTTACTTAATTTAGAAGAGTTGGTATACTTATCAGAACATTGAGTATTAACGATTGACTTAATAGCTTGTTTGTTTCTACATCCCAGGAGATGGTAATGAAGATTGCGCTTATCGAACCTAAGCCGCCTATAAATGTTTATTTTTTCCTCACGCATATTCCATTGCTTGGTCCTTTGTTCATAGGAACCATGCTCAAAAAGGCCGGTCATGATGTGAGGGTTTTTAAAGAAGATATCGTACCTGTCTACAATGAGAAAACGGATGAACTTCATCCTTTTTTAAAAGAGGCTGATGCTGTTGGGTTCACTGCAATTACTCATACAATTAACCGCGCTTACCTGATTGCAGATGCTCTGAGGCGCCAGTTTCCGGGTAAAAGAGTCATCATGGGAGGACCTCATCCTTCAGCACTTCCCCATGAAGCACTGGAACATGCTGATCAGGTATGTGTTCGTGAAGGCGAGTATGTTGCTCTTGATATGTTCGAGGGAAGGAACAATGACCCTATTGTATATGGGCCACGTATTGACATAGACGATGTGCCTGCTATGGACCTGAGCATACTCCAGGGGTATCAGAACAAACGTAAAAAGCTAAAAATGAAATATGCCCCCCTCCTAGCATCACGTGGCTGTCCACATAACTGTATCTTCTGCTCAGTGACATGGATGTTCGGGGGTAAATACAGAATTAAAGATGCAGACCTCGTCATGGAAGAGGTCATGATGAGATATAAAGAGGGATTCAGAAAGGGATTTTTCTACGACGATAACTTTGCAGGAAAACATGAGAAAACAAAGATATTCCTCGAGAAGCTGATTCGTGCTGATCTGGATTTTACATGGACGAGTCAGTTCAGTGTCCACTGTGCAAAGGATAAAGAGCTTGTAACACTATTGAAAAGGGCTAAATGTCAGACCATGTTTATTGGGGTTGAATCCATCAACCCGGATGCATTAAAGGATATGCAGAAATGCCAGTCAGTGAATATGATAAGGGAGTCGATCAATACCCTCATAAAGGCCGGGCTCAGGGTTCATTCGATGTTCATCCTTGGAGCAGACAGTGATACCGCTGAAACAATAGAGGAGACAATAAAGTTCTCGAGATCCTCAGGGAGCGCGACAACACAGTTCTCCATTCTATTTCCCATACCAGGGACAAAGCTGTACGATAACATGAAGGAACAGAACAGGATCTATATAAACGACTGGAGATATTATGACGGAAGTCACAGTGTAATACTTCCAAAGAACATATCACCGCTCAAGCTGCAGAATAAGCTTATTCATGGTTACAGGTACTTCTACAGCAGGAAAATCATACACTGGCTTGCTTCAAGAATAGGTTTCTTTGTCTGGAAGGTTTTAAACAAGCAGTATATGAAATATATCCGCCACTTTACAAGGAAGCTCAGGAAAGAAGGTGTAGTAAAAGACGGGGTACTTACACTCAAAGGATTCAGGACCGACGCTTTGCCCAAGATACTCCCTGTAGTAACGAGAAGAAAATTACGTCCCCAGGTACCATAAATCTCTCCCCCGATATACATCTTGAATATTTGTGCTATACTAGGCCGTCTATATATGTATCCCTGTATGAAATATCCAGATAGTAACATGATAGTATGAAGGTAAAAAAATGACCACGGGCTCATATAGAACCCGTGGTCAATGTGTTCTCTCTCTAACTTATTTCACCTTTACTTCGATGAGTTTTGGCTTTGACTCAGGAGCTTTTGGAATCGAGATATTCAGAAGCCCGTT
>CP070841.1:1931364-1936418 GCA_020342115.1 Spirochaetota bacterium | reverse complement strand
TTTTTTATTCTTTCGATAAGAATGCGTACGAGCTCAGCAGTCTCGTCGTTGGTTGAAAGACCAGGTCCTATGATTACCATATCGACTTTTTCCGAGAGTTCCAGAAGACTGTTCAAATTCTTCAGTGCAATGCTGCCGCCTGGTGTCTCCTCCTGCGGCACGAACACTATCTCCGGTCCTTTTGCTGCGATGTGAGGGCTCATAGACGCGGGTAGAGCGAGTCTTGAGTAACCCCCTCCCGCTTTGAGGAAACCGAGTGCTGAAAAGTATGGAGCGCCAAAGTAGCTTTGAGCACCTGCTATGAAAAGAGCATCACCGAAGACTCCCTTATGACCATTGCTCGCCCTCATAGGAAGCCTCGATGGAGTGTTAATCTCTGTTTTTAGCGAATCTTTATTGTAGAGAGTTGGTGGAAAACAGATGTGTGTAACATACAGCTTCCCGCATCGGTCGAAACCAGGGTATAGTATGTTGCCGAGCTTTGGGCCTCCAAAGCTAATGGTGCAGTCTGCCATCACCGATACTCCCATCGGGTTTCCTGTGTCGCCGTTTATTCCGGAAGGGATATCGAGACTGAAAACCATTTTGCTGCTTTTATTAATGAGGTCGATTACCTCTCTGTGAATTCCCTTTATGTCTCTCTGGAGACCTGTTCCGAAAATTGCATCGATTACTGCATCACATTTGGAAATTGCTGATTGAAGTGTACTTATCGAACGAATACTCTCCATCTTGACCGGGAGTTTGCTGATGATTTCAAGGTTTTTCTTTGCCGCACCTTTGAACTTACTCTGATTTCCAAGGAGAAAGACATGGACCTCAGCACCTGATGAGAGAAGCTTACGAGCCACAACAAAACCGTCTCCACCGTTGTTACCTGAACCGCACACAACTACAAACATCTTATTCGTCACACCGAACTCATTCAGGATAACCGTACAGGCAGAGAGACCTGCATTTTCCATCAATATCTCTTCAGGAATGCGGAATTTCTCTATTGCCGCTTTGTCCAGAGCCCGCATCTCTTCAACAGTACATACCTTCATCTAGGACCTCCTCTATCTTTTCAGCTTATCCTGAAATGTTTCAGCCTGTCAAGGAAAAGAGAACCTTGATTCTTTTAAAAAACGATGGTATCATAGCATACCTTCGCATGAGGATATATATGGAAAATAGAAAAACAAGGATCCTTTTTTGCATAATAGGCCTTTTTATATTGATCATTATAATCTCATGCACAGGTCCAGCAGAACTGCTAACAGAGCGTCTAGCAAGCCCTCCGAAAGTAAGGATCGCATCCGCAGAGCTCACCAGCCTGTCATTTACAGATGCGGAGATTCTCTTTGACCTTGGTGTCGATAATTCAAACCCAATAGGATTGACCATGCTCGGATTCGAATATGATCTCATAATAGAAAACAACTCCTTTATTAAGGGAAAACAGGATGGCGAGATAAGTATAGAGCCAAGATCGGAGACCATCATTCCTTTCCCGCTTTCATTCGAGTTCGAGAAGGTGTTCAGGACATTTAAGAACCTTGTCGAGAAGGACAGTGTTTCATATACATTAAAACTCAATCCCGCTTTTGAGGTTCCGGTTCTCGGACGGATGCAGGTTCCTGTCGAACACAGTGGTGTGGTGCCAATCCCGAAACTCCCGACCATCACTGTTCATGCCTTGAGGATCAAACATTTTGACCTGATTTCTGCCGATCTTGTTCTTGACGTTACTATCAAGAACCCAAATATATTTGTCATAGATATTTCAAGATTTCAATATAATTTCTCTGTAGACCAGTTCGAGTGGGCCTCAGGTGAGACGAAAGAAATTTCTGTCCCTGAGAAAAAGACGAGTACAGTGGAGATTCCAATTACCCTCGATTTTATTTCCATTGGAAGATCGGTGTATCTATTGGTCTCAGGCTCTGATACGGTGAGTTACAGTTTCAGCGGGGGAATTGATTTTTCTACATCCCTTCCCCTGTTAGATCCAATTACACTGCCCTTTGAGCATTCAGGTGAAATTAAGTTAATACGGTGATATATAACGAGACATTTAAATGAAATGTTAATTTATAATTTATTTACTGGGGACAGGCGTATACTTTTGAATACTTTTACTTTAACATAAACGTTGTATCTATTTAGGAGGAATACAAATGCGTGTCGCAAGTGATATAGGCGGTACCTTTACGGATCTTGTATATCTCGATGAATCCACCGGTGACTTTGTGGTGGGTAAATCATCGACCACACCGAAAAATTTTGCACTTGGGGTTATTGATACACTAAAAAAGGCAAAGCTCGATGTGGGTAAAACAAAATTTTTTGTTCACGGCTCTACTATAATCATAAATGCACTGACAGAACGCAAGGGCGCAAAAACAGGATTGATCACCACCAGGGGGTTCCGCGATGTGCTTGAAATCACTCGGGCCAACCGTCCTGACCTGTATAATATGTACTATACAAAACCGAAACCTTTTGTTCCCAGGCAGTACCGTCTGGAGGTACAGGAGAGAGTGAATTATAAGGGTGATGAGCTTGAACCGTTGAATGAAGCCGATGTAAAAAAGGCTGCACAGTATTTCAAGAAGGAAGGCATAGAGGCAATCGCAGTATGCTTTCTTCATTCATATGCAAATCCGAGCCATGAGCGAAGATGCGGAGAGCTTATCAGGCAAATTGCACCAGGGATTCCGGTAACTCTCTCATGTGAGATTACACAGGAGTGGCGGGAGTATGAGCGCACGAATACCGCTGTTCTCAACAGCTATGTTCTGAATACTGCCCAGCACTATCTGGATAATCTTGAGGGAAACCTCTCTGACATGGGTATGGCGAAGGTTTACCATGTGATGCAGTCCAATGGAGGCACTGCAACTTTCGAAATGGGAAAGCGAGCACCGATAAATATGGTCGAATCAGGCCCTGTTGGCGGCGTAATAGGTACTGCGGTAATTGGAAAACTCATTGGTGAACCTAATGCCATATCTCTTGATGTGGGAGGTACAACAGCAAAGACTTCACTTGTCGCCGGAGGGAATCCAAGGATTACAACTGAGTACAAGATCGAATGGAGAAGAGATTTTGCAGGATACCCTATTTTAATTCCCACGGTTGATATCGTCGAGATCGGTGCAGGCGGCGGATCCATCGCATGGGTAGATGCTGCCGGAGCGCTTAGAGTTGGACCGGTGAGCGCAGGGGCGGACCCCGGCCCTGCGAGTTATGGTTGGGGGGGTGACAAGCCGACGGTAACCGATGCCAATGTGCTTGCCGGAAGGATCAATCCTGACTACTTCCTAGGGGGAGAAATCCCGCTGAAGGTTGATGTTGCCAGGGAGGCGATGAACCCGGTAGCAAAGGCATTCAATATCGGTATCGAAGAGGCAGCAATGGGAGTGATAAGACTTGCGGATTCCAATATGGTGAATGCCCTCAAGCTAGTTTCTGTAAGACGGGGTTATGATCCCAGAGAGTTTATCATGGTAGCCTTCGGCGGAGGGGGAGCAATGCATGCAGGTGCTCTGACGAGAGAGCTGAAGGTGAAAAAAGCAGTTATCCCTACGGATCCGGCGGTATTCTCAGCCTGGGGTATGCTCATGACAGACCTTCGCCAGGACTTCATAAAAACACTTATCTCCCGAACAGATCAAATTGATCCAGCTACCATCACATCCTTTTTCGCTGATATGGAAAAGCAGGCACTGGATCTGATGAAGGAGCAGAATATCGCTGAAAACCAGATCAAGTTCCAGAGGTTTGCGGACATGAGGTATATGGGACAGGAGCACACTGTTAAGGTCCCGATACCATCAGGAAGGCTCGAGAAAAAACACATACCTCATATAAACGAGCGGTTTCACAAGCTGCACGAGCATTCATACACCTTTCGCCTCGATACAGTTGTTGAGCTTGTGAATTATCACCTTACAGCATTCGGCATTGTCAAGAAGCCAGAGCTCCATAAGATCGATAAAGGAGGGCTGAATCTGAAAGAGGCATTAAAGGGAGAGCGAAGTGTCAATTTCGACGAGCTTGGCTTTCACAAAAGCCCCATATACGAGCGTGACCTGCTTCCGACTGGTAAAAAATTCTCAGGGCCGATGGTTATTGAGGAACCGGCATCAACAACTGTAGTATTTCCAGATCAGAAGGTCATGCGTGACGAGTACGGGTTTCTACATATAGAAAACACTTAGAACAATAAGCTTACAATAGTAAGCTTATTATTTACTGAACCTTGATGGAGGTGTGAAGTAATGGCAAAACGAAGTAAACGGAGTATAGATCCTTTTACGCTTGAAATCATTAAGGATGGACTGATGGCCGTCGGGGATGAGATGTTCGTGACCATGCAGCGTACGAGCATGAGTACGATCATATATGAAGTTCTCGATTATGCAGTCGGTCTTACGGATAATAAAGGAAGACTGATCACCCAGGGAAATGGTGTAACACTATTCCTGGGAACCCTGGATTTTGGTGTGAGATCAATTCTCGATAAGTTCGGTCTCAAGGGTTTGAGCCCTGGTGATATTATTGTTACCAACGATCCCTACGAAGGAGGAGGAACACACCTCTCAGATGTATCTCTACTCATGCCAATATTCTATAAAGACAGGGTCGTAGCGTTCAGTGCGAATAAGGGACACTGGACAGAAGTAGGTGGTATGGCTGCAGGCAGCTGGACAACGAATTCCACGGAGATATATCAGGAAGGATTGCAGTTTCCATGTATTAAGATATTCAATGAAGGGAAGCCAAATGAAAGCCTCATAGATCTCATAAGGGCAAATGTACGCACTCCTGACATGACAATCGGGGATATGTATGCACAGGCTGCAAGCCTTAGAATAGCAGAAAAACGTTTTCAGGAGCTTTGCGAGAAACATGGTGTGGAGAACGTACTGGCAGGTGTTGATACTCTCATGGACCACTCAGAACAGCTTATACTGCAGGAAATAAACAAAATCCCGGAAGGAGAGTATGAAGCGGTAGATTATATCGATGATGACGGTGTCGGGAACGGACCCTTCGAGGTGAGGGTA
>CP070841.1:1927128-1931264 GCA_020342115.1 Spirochaetota bacterium | reverse complement strand
CCTGATAACCTGCCCTGGTGTGGTAGGTGTGGATGTGAATGGTGTGATCTTTTTCTCGTATCCCACTGTATATCTCACCACCGGTGGAAGTGTTAATTATGATGATTACACCAATGCTATTACTGGAGGTACTGATATTACCGATGCTACAGTTGTGGTAACCAATGATACAACAGAAGAATCCATAACCTTAACTTTTAATCCGGCAAGCGGCGGTAATATGGGTTATTATGGTGGATCTCAGGAATTTATTCACACAGCAGGTCAAAATGTATCTGTCAAGATAACTGCGGGTGAAAATACTTTTACTGGTGCAAGTAACCAAACTCCAAACAGCTTCACATTTATCACCAGTCCAACTGAAGGTGCAAACATTTATTTTGCCGACCAACCTTTTGATCTCGTCTGGACATTTAATGCAGGTTCATATCCGGCAACACATATTGCTGTGTATATAGTAAATGCTAATACAGATCCGCATATATATAAATGGGCTATAGTTCCGATTAATCAAGAGTCATATGAAATAAGCGGTCTTCCTGTAGCGAATGGATATTACATTACAGCATGGCCAGTGAATATTATGAGCTTCACAGGAGGAGGATCTCTTATAGGATATGTGGGAAGCGATTCAATGACGGATATGACTGTAATGGTGAATATCATTACGATTATATACATGGTTGAAAAAAAATAGAACTTATATTAATTGAATGAAGTAATAAGCATAAGGTGGTTTGAAATAGCTGATCAAACCGCCTTTATTATTTAGAGAAGCCTGCTAATAAACTATTACATCGATGCTTTCCTCTTTGAATCATAATTCTTGATCTTATCCCGGATCTTTTTCTCAGCTTCAGAGTATATTTCCTGAATCATCGGATCAAAGAAGTTGTACACCCTTGTCTCAAAGGGTTTTTTTATGTTTACCAGAAACCTCTTTTCAAAATCGGCTATATCCTTACCATATATATGGTAGGAATCTGCATGCCAGTTCAGCCTGCCCAGCTCAACACGCTTCTTCGCTCTTTTACTAATCGCGGCAGCAATCTCATACCTGTTGAAATGGACCAGGCCGAACATATTCATGAAATTTGCACCCCAGGCATCGTTGCTTCTGAAGCGTATGTTGCAGTTGAGCCACCACACTCCATCTTCATCCTCGACAATTCTGTATAAGAGCGACTGTAAACACGGCGGATCGTAGCATGCAGGATCTATATCTGGCATCCAGGTTATCATCTGAGCCTGACGTGTGTGGGGCTGAGAGGCTAATTTTTCTACAACCATTTCTATCTGATCGATCCTGAAAGGGCCCGACACAATCTGACGTTTCTCTCTTTTCGAATAATCCTTCCACGTCCCGTAATTCTTGAGCCTCCAGTGATATGTGTATTCCCATCGTGTGTCTTCAGGGTCGTTCATGCTTTTCATCCAGTGGTCTTTTGCTCCACGAAGCTCCATTACATACTCATGGAGGTCCTCAATGCCACCCGGAAATGCTTTATGGATCATGGGATCAGACCATGGATCAGTAATCGTAATGTTCATAGTGGCATCAATAGATGGAATGTCACCTTCTCGATCATACTGCGTTTGCATCTTTATTCCATTTTTATAAAGCGAAACCAGAGCCTTTTCATAACCTTCGGCAATTGATTGACCCTGGACATGGAGCACCGGTATGTTTTTCATCTTCATATCTCTCTTTCGATGCAATCATAAATCATTGTGAAAAATCTTGCAACGAAATGATTAACTCTCTATAAATCATAGAATAACAAAATCAGCCTATGCTCAGTAAGAGCGGCAGGAGAAAAGGAACGAGAAAGGTCAAAACCATTCCACTGAATACAGAGATAATCGCATACTCTTTGCCGCATGCCTTTGTTATTATAGGCAGTGTGGAATCCATAGATGTTGCACCTCCGCAGGCTATAGGAGCAAGCTTTCCAAAATAACGTGCAAACACTCCTGCGAATAAGAGAGTGATGACTTCTCTGATGAGGTTTGAGATAAGTGCAACAAGACCAAGAGTTTCTCCATGAAGCTTCGAGATAATTACACTCGACAGACTGTAGTATCCAAATCCGCTTCCCACAGCAAGACCCTGAATAAGCGAAATATCTGAAAGGAGCATTGATACGAGCCCTGCTCCAATGAGTGTTCCGACAATTATCGAGACAGGAACAAGCACAATTTTCACATGCATTCTCTTCACTAACTTTAATGCATCCATATTGCTCCCGATACCAATGCCGACGAAGAAAATGAGAGCATATAATATCCAAAGCTCAATCTGTAACCGGGCAATCCGCTCAGGTATGAGCGAAAACCTCCCAAGAAGAAACCCTATTATAAAAAACAGTATTATAAATACGCTGCTTTTCACAATGTCCTCTTATCTTCAGGCCTTGACAAATAACGATAAAGTGGAATCGATAGGCAGATACTGCCTGCGATACCTCCAGCGCTGATCAGCAGTGCATAAAGTCCCAGCTTCGATATATTCGCAATCACCTTTTCATTCATTCCAAGTGAAATTCCTAGAAAAAATAAAAGAGCAAATATGATTCCCGGTGTTAACCTGTCGATTGTTGAAAGGAGGGTTTTTCTTTTTTTTAATAAGAACCCTATACCAATCCCTAAAAGCAAACTTATGGTAACATAGATCATTGTACTAACCCGGCTGACAACACGTAGTTTGTAAAAATAATAGAAACCCACACTATATCAAATGAATTTATAAATGGAGTTTTGGATGTACTTTTCAGGAAGGATTAAAGATAACTCTCCTCTTTCATCCAGAAGATATAATCGTCGCTCCCCCGCACAATAGGGACAGCGATAATCTCAGGTACTTCGTAAGAATGGATGGCTTTGATGACTCTTTCCACTTCTTTAAACCGTTCCTCTCTCGCCTTAGCAATACAGTACCACTCTTCGCTCTTCTCGATAGAGCCCTCCCACCAGTAAATACTCGAAATTGGCCCGCTCACCTGAGCACACGGGCATAATCTTCTCTTTACAAGCTCTTCACCTATTTTTTTCGCATCATCTGCCTTATCACAGGTAGTGATTACCTGAACAAACTCAGCCATTTATTTCACCCTCCTTCTGTTTTATACAATGAAATAACATCACATCCCCTACATTTAACAGCTTTGCAAGTCGATCAAAAGGTCTCTTGAGCCAATCTGCCCTCTTTCCAGCTGGAATTCCTCCCCACGATACCTGCTTTACAATTCTAAATTCTGAAAGCTCTAAAAGCTTTCGGAGTGTTTTTTGAGAGAAGAGGTATATATGATCGGGAATAAGAGACCTCCAGCTGCTTCTGGCAAACAAAGCATGACCACCAGCAACATTAGGAGTGGTTACAATAATATGCCCATCGGGTTTTAATATTCTTCGAATCTCAAGAAGCATTTTTTTGGGTTCCGGAACATGTTCGATCACATGAGAGAAATGTACAACTTCGAAGGATTCGGCAGGGAATGCTGCTTCTTCGAGAGTGCCGAGAAATATATCAAGTCCTAATTGTTTTCTGGCGTATTCTACAGAGGGTTTACATATCTCAACCCCCTTGGTTGACCAGCCTTTATCACGAACGTAATTGAGAAGAAGTCCGGTTGCGCACCCTATATCGAGAAAACTCCTGCTTCCATTTCCATTATGATTGAATGAATCGAATCGAACATCTTTGAGTCCGAGTTTCATTAAATGAAAAAAATTATCCTGGTTGAGTACCTCATACTCAAAATATTTATCACTATAACGTTTCCTGAGATCTCTGAATACCGGCCGTGGACTCTGGTAAACAAGCCCGCAGGCAGTGCATTTTCTGTAATGAAATCCATCCTTGACTAAAAATAACCTGGAATCAGTGCTGTTGCAGATGTTGCAACTGACCTCTTCGAGCATCTCGGCCATCATGCTCTCCTGAAAAAAGACATTGTGGTAAATATACCTATCAATACAATTCAATCGATTGCATGGATTTCCTGTAGCTTAGAAAATCTACTTAAAGTATCGGAAGCCAGGTTTGTTTTTGTAGGTATTTCAATATTGGATAGGTTGCTAATGATTTCTCATCAAGAAAGAATTTACTTGCTGCCTGCTTCGTTGGTTGCTATTCT
>CP070841.1:1923123-1927028 GCA_020342115.1 Spirochaetota bacterium | reverse complement strand
GTTTTTCTAAGAATTTTTTATTATTCACCCAAAAAAGGGGCTCTTATGATCGAGTTGCAGTATACCATTTTACTACCAATCATTGCAGGAATCATCCTCTTCCTATTTCCAGAAAAAGCAAAACCAGCAAAAGGGATTATAACAGTTCTAGTTTCATGTGCAGTTCTTTATTATTCCTATAAACTCTTTCGGATGCCTTCAAAAATGGTATCACAAAGCCTTTTTCCATCTCTGCTCGTCACTCTTGTAAATATGGAACTCGTAAACCAGGTGCTGATATTTAATATTGACAATTTGGGAAAAACTATAGCTCTATTTATCGGGTTTTTTGGTTTTATGATATCGCTCTATTCTCTCTCCTACATTACAAGGGCTAAAAAGATACATGGCTACTATTCGAATTTTCTGATTACAGTAGGTTCAGCCATAGGGGCTGTTCTTGCGAACCATTTTTTATTATTCATCACTTTCTGGGGCATCTTGGGATTAACATTATATAAACTCATTAAAGGCAACGATGAAAAATCATCAGCAGCAGCAAAGAAAACCTTTATATTGATTGGCGCCTCGGATTCAATAATGATATTTGGTATCGGCCTTTTATGGGTATTAACCGATACCATGAAGATGTCTGATATATCGGTTGGTACAACTAATGCAATTGGGGTAATCGCATTTATTACTCTTCTCATAGGAAGCCTTACAAAAGCCGGTGCATTTCCGCTGCATACATGGGTCCCTGACTATGCTGAAACTGCTCCCGCATCATCCTCTGCTTTCTTGCCGGCCTCTCTCGATAAATTATTAGGTATCTATTTTCTCGCTCGTATAAGTATGAATCTCTTCGTCCTGAATCAGTGGCTGCATCTGGTATTATTAATCATAGGTGTGATAACCATCATTACTGCCGTACTGATGGCTCTCATTCAACACAGTTACAAACGACTTCTGGGGTTTCATGCTGTATCTCAGGTAGGATACATGGTTACCGGGTTGGGACTGGGCACTCCAATAGGTATTGCAGGTGGCCTTTTCCACATGATGAACCACGCACTGTATAAGAGCGGGCTTTTCCTGACAGCAGGGAGTGTGGAAAAAAGAACTGGCAAAGAGGATCTCGAAGATGTGGGCGGTTTATCGAGTGTCATGCCTCTCACGTTTGTGACTGCACTTATTTGTGCAATGTCAATATCTGGTGTTCCGCCCTTCAACGGCTTTGCATCTAAGTGGCTTATTTATCAGGCAATAATCGAGTTCGGGCAAGGTACAGGACCTGCAAACAAGGTTTGGATTGTATGGCTTATCCTCGCTGTTTTTGGTTCTGCATTGACCCTCGCGAGTTTTATTAAATTTATCTCTGGAATCTACCTTGGATCCAAGAAGAAAGAGTTAAAGAATGCCAGAGAAGTAAGCATCTTAATGTGGCTTCCTCAGATTATTATTGCTCTTCTGTGTACTGGCATAGGAATCATGGCTCACAGATATGTCATCCCAACATTAATTCAACCGATCACAGGAGAATTTCAGTACCAGGGAATATGGAGCTCCGGGACAATTACAGGGCTTGTCGTAGTATCCATTGTTCTGGGATTCATTATCTATCTGTTCGGGAATTTAAAAAAGTTCAGGACAGCAGAGGGATTTGCTGGAGGAGAGCTCCTGGAGGAGCAAAGAGATTTCTCATCAGTTGAATTCTACAAGACAATCAGCAGTTTCAAGCCGTTCGCATTCTTCTACAAGAGGGCTGAGAAGGGGGCAACAGATCTATACGATCAAACAAAGAATGCAGTGCTTGGTATCAATAAAATGTTCTCAAAGTGTCATGCAGGAATACTGCCTCTCTACGCGCTTTGGGTAATACTTGGATTGATCATAATCGCGCTCGTGCTTCTTTTGTGATGGTTATTGGTAAATTAGTGATGTAACAAATATTTTTAATATTTATTGGCTAGGTGGTTTATTTAATCAATAATGTGGCAAACCGCAATGATGCGTGCAGCATCATGTGGTAAGGACACATTAGGAGTTTTAATCATGGAAATACTCCTTATTGTAATTCTTGCACTGATGATAGGTGGTGCCATATTCTCTCTTGAAGCGAAGGATCTGCTCTCTGCAGTCATCGCCTACGGTATTGTCGGTTTCGGGTTGGTGATAGCTTTCCTTCTTCTCCAGGCACCAGATCTTGCGCTTGTACAGATCGTAGTTGAAACGATTACCCTGATCATAATGATAGCTGTTATTATGAACAGCACACAAGAGGAGCTCAAAACAAAGTGGGGAAACAAGACTGTCGTGTATATAGTACTTTCACTTGTTTTCATAGGACTCTTCCTCTACATCTTTAACCGTACTACAGGGGCTCTCAGCAGGTTTGGTGAACATGCAATGAGAATGTCAAAGCCCTATCTTGATCCAGGGGCAGAGAAAACCGGGAGTGCAAACCTGGTTACAGGGGTAATCTTCGATTACAGAGGTTATGACACCTTGGGTGAAGCAACGGTTCTCTTCACAGCAGTCATTGGAGTACTTACCGTATTGAGACTCAAAGGCAGAAAAAGCGAATAACTTCTTTAAAGAGGCGACCAGATGAAGGGTATGACGGTAATTGTAAAAAAGGTTACTCAGATCATTTGTGGAATAACCTTCCTCTATGGCATCTATATCATAATCCACGGCCATCTCACACCCGGTGGTGGATTTGCAGGAGGTGCGATAATTGCCGGATCATTCATACTGCTCATTATTGCATTCGGGAGTGAGTTTCTGGCACTTAAGAAAGAGGAGACAGGTTCATCAATCCTCGAGTCAAGCGGCATTCTGATTTTTATCATAATAGCAATTCTCGGAATGGTTATCGGTGGGGCAGGAATATTTTTTGTTAACTTTTTACCCAAATGGGAAATTGGAAAGCTCATTAGCGCCGGTGTAATACCTCTTTATAACATTGCTGTCGGAATCGAAGTAGCCGCAGCGCTTATAACAGCATTTCTAGCACTCCTTATTTATAGAGATGAGGTTTTAAAATGATTATATATATCCTGACCATCTTTCTGTTTCTTGTCGGCCTCTACGGCGTACTGAGTAAGCGTAACCTGATAAAAATAGTCATCGGATTGGCCATCATGGAGTACAGTGTCAACCTGTTTCTGATACTCGTCGGTTACGTAAAGGGGGCAACTGCCCCGATACTTTCATCTGATGTTGCTAATAAACTATTCGTTGATCCATTACCACAGGCCATGGTGCTCACTGCTATTGTCATCGGTCTTGCTACAACAGCACTCTTATTGGCTATAGCGATCAGGATCTATAAGAAGTACGGTACCTTCGATATAAGAGAAATTAAAAACTTAAAAGGGTAAAAGATGGATTCATTTGTTCCTCTATTCGTAGCAGTTCCCCTTGCTGGAGCGTTCCTGACAGCAATCATAGGGAGCTTTGCAAAAGGGTTTGGAAGATACTTTACCTCGATTATATTCGCCTTTCTAACCGGATTTTCTGTATGGATATTGTTTACAATCGGGGACCCGCTGGTTTACAAGGTAGGAGGATGGGAGCTCTTTGACAAGGTCCCGATTGCCATATACATGGTAGTAGACGGACTTACCGTCTATCTTCTGACTATCATTAATATCATAGCATTCCTCTCAGCCTTCTATTCTATTTCATACATTAAAAAGTTCACAGCTGAAAACCATTACTATACACTCTTCTGTCTTATGACAGCGGGTATGAATGGGGTCGTAATAAGCGGCGATCTTTTTAATATATATGTTTTTCTTGAGATGGCAGCAATTGCATCTTACGCGCTAGTGGCGTTTGGCATTGGTAAAGAGGAGCTTGAAGCATCTTTTAAATATCAGGTCCTTGGTGGTGTATCCTCACTATTTATCCTTTTAAGT
>CP070841.1:1919168-1923023 GCA_020342115.1 Spirochaetota bacterium | reverse complement strand
GCAAGCGTCTCCTCGTTCACCTCTATCCCTCTTAGCCATCGCTTGGCAATTTCTATGAGTTCATCATCTATCACAAGCTGTGCAGGACTCAACGCCATGATACTCTCAACTGCCCCTGCCCCGACCATCAGCTTGCCCCCTGACAACACATCGAAGATTACGCTCTGCATCTTATGTGCCATGGTTTGAGCACCGCTAAAACCATCCGAGCATAGTCCGATCGCTTCGGTAGGCAACCCGAATAGCTCGGTTCCAAGCTGACATATAGCAGAAAGCATAAGTGCTGACTCCGGAGCCCCGGCCAACGCCTCGCAAGTATGCATGTTGCCTACGACTGGATCTATAAAAAAGGCTACAGGATGCCCGGGTTTGATCACCTGAATGGCAGTTATTGTCCCTAACTCCTCTGCAAGCGTCTGGGCCAGCGCTCCGGCCAGGGTAGCAGGCGCAGTAATCCCAATAATGGCCATGACCGCTATGTCAAGAGGGAGTCCATATTCGCATGAAAGAATAAGCTGTGCAGAGTTATCGGGATCAAGGTAGAGCGGATTAATAGGTGATACCATATTGTGGACCATCGGCCGCTTGGCGAGCTCCTCCCTGCTCCCCCTGACTGCCAGCATCATCTCAATCTGATAGCGAAGAGATTCCGCACTCGTTGCTCCGTGTACCGAGCACTTTCGCTGGCACTCCAGAACAGAACGCATACTGTATAAGTCCGATAAATGAGCCGGAACATCCCCGGTATATTGATTCGCCAAACCGCCAATATTTGGAAGAGCATCGACAACTTTGCAGAAATCACGCCAGTCTGTAATAGTAGCCTGTCTATATTCCCCTGTACGCGGATCTATGTAATCCGGACAGCCGCCACAATTCCTCCCAAATATGCCACCGTCAAGACTTACAACACGATCGAAATCAGGTGTCCGGCCGTGATATGTTAGCTGCTTAGGGATGGCTTCGCGTTTCTTATCTACAAGATCGGATGGGAAGTATACTCGATTAGAGCTGCGGTCGACCCTGCAGCCTGCACCTTCCAGCATGTTCTGAAGCTCCTCATGTTCAATGAGCATCCCTACTTCATTAAGAATCCTAAGCGATGCATCATAAATACTCTTGAGTTCATCACGTTCCAGAAATCGAAGCAATGATTTTTCCATATATCCACCTCACATTATCTATGTCATTTAATATCATTCTTTATACAAGATTGTCCGAGCATCTTGTAATCATACTCGGGTACTCTAAACGATTCTAATCCTCCCAGGCTTCAGGAAAGCATTGTGTGCCATTCACACCAGTTTTCAGCCAGTTGAGGTATATTTCCTGAAACTTCAAGCCATACTTCCCCGGCTTTCCTGTTCCGATTTTCCAGCCGTCTATTTGAGTAACCGGTGCAATGCCTGAAACACTGTTGGACAATAACACTTCATCAGCATTTACAAAATCGTACACTGTAAAGAAACCCTCATCGATTTCCATTCCCTCGTCGCGGCACATTTGTATCACCGTATCACGTGTGATGCCCATCAATATATCGTTCTTCGGAGCCATGAGTTTGTTTCCGCTTATAGCCTCGATGTTAAAACCAGGACACTCGCAGATATAACCCTCATCATCAAGCATCACCGCTTCATCAAAGCCGCTAACACGCGCCTCGAGCTTGCCCATCACTATGTTGAGATAGTTCAGGCTCTTGACCTTCGGCTCCAGGCTGTAGCGTGGCACACGGCGAATGGACAGAACCTTGATCCGAACACCCCTTGCTTTGACCTCATCGGTAACTTCGGTTTGGATTTTAGGTCGAGCGTATATTATGACACTTGCCTTTTCGCATTTCGCAGGATCGATCACAGGATGCGGGCTGATCCCGCGTGTAACCACGGTCTTGATATAAAAATCAACCAGCGCATTTTTCTGAACAGATTCGATGATCTTCTCACGCATCTCTTTCTTAGACATACGAAGGTCAAGCTGTAAAGAATGAACAGACCGGTAGAGTCGATCAAGGTGCGGATCGAGCTGGTATATGAATCCATTCATCCCCATCCATGCATCAAAACATCCGTCGCCGTATAATAGACCATGATCCATGACAGATATCTTGGCCTGGCTGTTGGGGAGCCACTCTCCATTCACGTAAATGTAGAGTTCCTTGGGTTTCGGCGGCATTTTCTTCGGATTTAGCATGATATTCTCCCTCCAATAAAACAAAATTACTGTATCTTTCTCATCTCTTTAATGAGATCTAACGTACTCTTCCACGATTTTATGAACATATTTCTGAAATGCATAACCGGCCCAAACTCTTCGTATTCTTCGACAGTCAAGCCATTCTCGAGATACCCGCGCTTGAACTCAATAACTTTTTCTAGAAGTACATCAATCACATGTTCTGATACTGGATTATAAAAACGGGATACTACAGGCAGGTCCATTTCAAGCAGCTTATCCGCTGTTCCAAGCCAGTTGATAGTGATACAGGCATCGGCTCCTACCATCTCAGTGAAGTGGTGCAGCCACCTCACACCCCCCCCCATAAAACCCAGCCTGGATTGTCTGTCCCTCATCATCTGATATACTTTTCTGGCAATTGCTAAACCAGCCTGCCACAGTATGTCTGATGAGATATCTATATTATTCTTCTTCACATATTCCTGCAAATATTCATCATAAATACCTGTGATGTGTGAGATGTATGAAACAGGATATTTACCTGTTTTCTTTGTGACTTTTTCATATATGTCACATATATCCATTGCCTGGCGAACCCCCATAACCTCAGTAGCATTGAGTGGGGTGTTCTCTGCCAGGAGCACCTCCATTGCTTTGAGACCTGATTCAGTGCCTGGAATCTTAATCATGATGTTGGGGCTAATTTCACGATTCTTCCTTCCTTCATCTATAATTACCTGAGGATCTTCCTCGTTAATGGGATCCCCCTGGATGCTGACATACCCCTCCATTCCATTGCTTTCTTCATAAACAGACATGAAAATTTCTGCAATATCTGAAACAAGCTTCCTCTGCACAATGCACTCAACCTCATTATCATCACCCGATTCTTTTAGTGTCTCTTTCAGCACTTTTTTTGCATACTCGGCATGTTTTGGATGGTTCATCATCTTCCATGTATAAGATGGATTCTGAGTACACCCTGTAGCGCCATTTTCAATAGCCAGATTAGCCTCTTCCTTTGTCACATTATTTATCCAGAAGCGTGTTGGTGTAAGCTTCTTCACCCTGTGAAAATACCCTTCCTTCATCTGTCTCTCCTTATTAGTCATTATTAGAGTTTGATACATACTCATATTTATCTTTGCAATCCAGTAGATGTAAATAGACCAAGGCTTGTGCCTTTTCAATATTTCTATCAATTATGCTTTGTAAAATATCCTTATGCCACTGAAGCGCTTTTTCTCTTTGAGCTACATGTGAGATCGATTTGTTGATAAATAATTTGATTTGTTCTTGTATCGCTTCTAAAAAATTTTTATAAAAACTATTATTTGATATTTCCGCTATCTTCAAATGGAAAAAATAGTCATGCTCTGAGAAATATTCGATTTGATTAATATTTTTTTCAGCTTCACTGATATTCTGTTTTAATTCTTCTATCTGTTCTTCCGTAATATACTGAATCGTCTTTTTTACCGTTTGCTGTTCAATAGCAATACGTATTTCCACAAGATCATCAATGTATTTTTGGTTTCTCTTTGATAATAAAGGTAAAAAAATATCACTTAAACTATACGTATTCACCATCTTACTGATAACAGTAGACTTTCCATGAGCTGTTGTTATTATCCCCAGCGCATTGAGCCTTGCCAGGCCTTCTCTTAATGCAAATCG
>CP070841.1:1915851-1919068 GCA_020342115.1 Spirochaetota bacterium | reverse complement strand
TCTTATCTGTCTTATAGATCCCTCAAATGGTGTATATTTTCTATATTTTGAGCTTTTTATTCCTAGATTACCCACGTGTCTTTTCAACATTGCACCGTAATCCATAAGTGCGTAGTACCATTCTCGAGGATTTTCTCTGTCAAGTGTTTTTTCGACAAGTGGAAAAATCTCACAATCATGTACCTTCTCTCGATGCTTAAAGAAGAAATGGATGAAAACCTGCCTTATGTTTGTTTCAATAAATACTGTCGGTTTATTAAAACAGAAAGTATAAAGCGCTTTGCTCGTTGTTTGTCCAATTCCGGGAAGTTTTATCAGGTCTTGAATTGAATCTGGAAGCTGATTCCCGAATTTGTCTGAGATTATCTTTGCACTCTCTTTCATTCGCAGGCAGCGGCGGTTATATCCGAGCCCCTGCCACATACTGAAAAGTACACTCAATGGAACACTTGCCAGGGAAGTGAAATCGGGAAATTCAGCAGTAAATTGATAATATTTTGGTAATACCCTTTCAACCTGGGTCTGCTGGAGCATGATTTCCGACATGTAGATGTGGCAGTGGTTTTGTGTTTCCCGCCAGGGAAGGTTCCTTTTGTGGTTTTTGTAAAATGTTTTGATTTTATATTGAAATTTGTTCAAGGTTTTTCTCTTTTGTGGTGTCATACAGTATACCGGTTTTAATTCCATCGTCAAGATACTGTATTCAGATGAAGTAAGATTCTTTTTAAAGTGTAAACTTGCACATCTAAATGAGAATAACACTCTTTTAAACATTACCTAAATACATTTGTACTTGAATGGCTTGACTTATCATACAGCATGGGCTAGCATTATATCTTAAATAAAAGGCGAAGGGGGCGCACAATGTTCAAGAGATGGGGTTTCATTTTATTTGTATTCCTCCTCATGATCCAGACTCCACTTTTAAAAGGAAGTGAAAAAGAGGAGGATGTAAAGAAGGGTCCAATCACGGTAGCTTCAAAAATAGATACTGAAGGAGCGCTGCTCGGACAGATGATCATCCATATGCTTCAGAAGAATGGTTTCAGTACGGTTGACAAAACAGAGTTTGGTCCAACAGATGTGATCAGGAAGGCAATAATAAATGATGAGATCGACATGTATCCTGAATACACCGGAAACGGCGGATTTTTCTATACTGACACTGAACCTTCAATATGGAAGGATGCGAAAAAGGGGTATGAGACTGTAAAGAGGCTCGACATGGAAGCGCACGATATCGTCTGGTTAAAACCTGCTTCAGCAAATAATACATGGGCGATTTCCATACGAATGGACCTCTCAGAATCTGAAGGAATCAAGACCCTCGAGGACTTTGCACGGTATGTGAATGCAGGAGGAAGGGTAAAGATCGCTGGTTCTGAGGAGTTCGTATCAAGACCGGATGCGCTTCCTGCATTCGAGGAAGCATACGGTTTCAAGCTTTCAAAAGATCAGCTTCTCATACTCTCAGGAGGCAACACAGCTCAAACAGAGAAGGCTGCTGCTGAGCAGACAGATGGGGTTAATGTTGCCATGGCCTACGGCACGGATGGTGCACTCGCTGCACTCGGTCTTTGGGTGCTTGAGGACACAAAGGGCGTCCAGCCTATCTACCAGCCTGCTCCGATTGTGAGAAGCGAGGTATTTGAGCAATATCCTGAACTTTCTGATATACTTGATCCGGTTTTTGCTACACTGGATCTCGTTACACTCCAGAGCTTGAATGCCAAGATAGCGATTCAAGGGCAGGATGCAGCTTCTGTTGCAAAGGAGTACTTGGAATCGATGGGGGTTTTACCCTGATAAAGGAGGCGCGTAACCTTATTGCTTACAAAGAAGATCGATAGAGTTCTGTTTTCCGGAATTATACTGGGACTTCTATCCTTTGGTTTGAAGTTTATCGTATTTAAAGAAAACCGTCTTGTTCGAGGTGATGGTCTCTATCTCTGGCATGTGCTCTCCCCTTATGAGCTTTTTCTCTTTATAGCTCCCTGGATTTTAATCATCACATTTATGCTTTTAAGCCAAAAAAGAGACGTGGCCTGGGGGATCACTGGATTACTTGCTAACATTGTAATTCTTCTCGTTTTTCTTTTTATTGGGCAAAGCGGAACGAGGCTGATCACCGGGGACTTTCCGTATGCAAGAATTTCCATTGGGGCTGGCGCGTGGCTTTTCCTGCTCGCTGCATATATCATAATAGTATCATCGCTCAAGCATCTGCGCTCCAGGAAGCTCTTTATCTTTTTTGTATCGAGCTTGGGTTTTATTGTCCTTGTGATATTTGCTGCTCTTGGATTGCTTGAAGAAATCTCAATTCTCAAAGAGTATGCTACAAGAAAAGGCCGGTTTCTCAATGAGTTCGGCAGGCATCTTGTACTCGCAGGAACATCTGTCCTTTTTGCAGTGGTGATAGGCATACCTTTTGGATTGCTTGCCTTTAGAAGAAAACTTTTTTCAAAGCCTCTCTTTGTCTTTGTGAACAGTGTTCAGACGATTCCAAGCCTCGCACTGTTTGGCATCATGATCGCCCCTCTCGCCATTCTATCACAGCGTTATCCGCTTTTACGTGAGCTCGGCATTAAAGGAGTTGGAGGTGCACCCGCAATCATTGCGCTTACCCTCTATGCACTCCTGCCTATAACAAGAAACACCTATACAAGCCTTGAAATACTCGATCCCTCTGTTATTGAATCGGCACGTGGAATGGGAATGAGCAAAATACAGATATTGTTCAATGTAGAGATACCGCTCTCAATTCCCGTTGTTCTGGGAGGTGTTCGCATATCGCTTGTTCAGGCAATTGGAAACACAACTGTAGCTGCGCTCATAGGAGCAGGAGGTTTTGGCGTCTTTGTCTTTCAGGGTTTGGGACAGGCAGTTCCTGACCTCATCCTCCTTGGTGCGCTTCCTGTAATAGCTCTTGCAATTGCTATTGATAAAATATTTGAGCTCCTCATCAGTATGGTTACTCCAAAGGGGATACGTCCCCAGGCACAGAGAGTAGGGGTGAGAGACTTTGAGGAGGCTGCATGATTGAGCTCATAGATATTACAAAAAAGTACGGGGAATTCACCGCTGTTGATGATATTAGCCTTAAGGTACAGCAGGGAGAGGTATGTGTACTGCTTGGCCCTTCAGGGTGCGGTAAATCTACAACACTGAAAATTATTAATCGAATGCTGGAGCCATCAAACGGGAATGTGTTAATCGA
>CP070841.1:1912233-1915751 GCA_020342115.1 Spirochaetota bacterium | reverse complement strand
TCACACATCTGTCCATGCCCCTTTTGGGACCGGAGTAATTAATTTCGAAGAAGTAATTCCAGCGATTGTGAAGGCTGGATATAGTTCTGACTGGTGGACAATCGATCTCTGTTTTTGGCCCAATGCATGGGAAATCACAGAAGATTCGAAACGTTACCTGGACGAGCTTTTCGGGAAGCTTGATATGCGCTAAGTACGATTAACACGTTAGTTCCTGAACTGGGAAAAAGTCATTAGTGCCAAGTCACCAATTTGTTGATGTATTATTCACCAACAACTGAGGAGGAATATGATGCAGGGGAAACAAAAGGCTATGGTTTTTTATGAACCTCTGAAGATGGATTACGTTGAGATCGATATTCCTGAAATAGGTCCTGATGAGGTGTTGATTAAGGTCAAAGCGTGCGGTATTTGCGGTTCTGATATAGCATACTACTGGGGTATGAGCCCTCTTGAGACAGAAACCGGCAAAGGCCCGCTGGTGCTCGGTCATGAATTTTCAGGTGAGATTGTCGAGATAGGCGATATTCCCGGGCAGCTCGGGATATTTAAAGTCGGAGACAAGGTTACTGTGGATCCTGTGCAGTACTGTAACGCATGCGATGTTTGCAAGAAAGGTCAGCCCAATCTCTGCGAGAACAAGATTGTCCTGGGGGTTTCTGTTGATGGGGGATTTGCTGAGTACGTTAAGTCGAAATACACCAGTATATTCAAGCTTCCTGAGTCAGTGACCTTTGAGCAGGGTGCTTTTTGTGAACCTCTTGCAGATGCCATGTATGCGGTTGAGAACCTGGAGGTCAGTCTGGGAGATTTCTGTGTGGTAATTGGTCCCGGGCCTATCGGACTCGCAGAGGCTCAGCTTATCAAATCCAGTGGCGCGGGAACTGTAGCCGTTTTGGGAACGCGTGATTACCGGCTGGAAATAGCAAAACAGAACGGTGCGGATTATGTGTTCAACCTCAAAGATAAGAACTCCAAGTATTATCTGGCGGATATCAAAAAGAAAATTAGCGAGCTCACCGAAGGGAAGATGGCAGACAGGGTCCTTGTTGCAACAGGCAATACCAAAATCATGAGCATTCCTTTCGAAATATCAGGCAGAAGATCTGTTATTGTATTTTTTGGTCTTCCCGGCGCAGATGATGTTGTTCCTGTACCAGCGCTCGACACGATCTTTTGGGACAAGAGGGTTAAGTTTTCATGGCTTGCTCCGCTCACCTGGCCAAAGTCAATATCAGCAATAGCTTCAAAGCTTATTGATGTTGATGCACTGATCACGCACCGTTTTAAGCTCAAAGAGCTTATTGACGGCTTAAAGAAGGTGAAGGATAGAGTTGATAATCCTGTTAAAGCGATTGTTATACCATAGTTAAGATTGGTTTTTACAAATTAATTATTACCCTTTTTAATCGCGATGGCCTCTTAATCGCGGCGAAGGCGCCGCTACGATTAAGAGGCCATCGCGATTCTATATATTGCTTTTCTTTATTCTCTTTAAATTGTATCCACAGAGAATATTTATTACATTTAATGTTTATTTTTGTTGTGCCTATCTTAACAAAGGAAAACTGACATGGAGCATCACCAGGGCGATGAGAGTACGTTTGCGAGCAAAGAGATCAAGGGAATGTACGATGGGCCAATCTTAAAGCTTTTGGTCAAACTCTCTCTTCCAATATTTGCCGGAATGGTTTTCCAGCTTTTGTACAATATAACTGACACAATCTGGATAAGCCGTATTGATCTCGCCGATCCCTCCTATGTGGGAGGGACTGGGATTATATTTCCCATTATGTTCTTCGCCATGGCAATCGGTCACGGCATACTTATTGGGGTGAGCTCTCTTGTGGCCCGGTCGATTGGCGCAAGAAACCGCGAGGTACTGTCGAGGACAGCCGAGTCGGGACTCATCATAGCCATTGTTGTCACTGTGCTGGTTGTTGTCTCCTGCTATATCTTTGCCGAGAGGATTATCAGGGCTCTCGGAGCCGTTGGAGATTACTACACTCATGCTCTTGAGTATTTCCTATACATCATTCCGGCCGCAGCACTCATGTTTATATCGAATGTGTTTTTCGGGATCATTCAGGGTGAAGGTCTCATGGACAAGATGATGAAAGCCATGATCATCGGTACTCTCACCAACATGGTTCTTGACCCGGTGTTCATCTTCCTTTTGGGGATGAAGGTTAAAGGAGCTGCTGTTGCAACCGATATAGCGCAGGTTGTTGTCTTGATATATGTGGTATCGATATTTCTCAGGAAAAAAGCGCTTGTTCAGATTGACTGGAAGGTAAAAAATGTTGATTTCAGCATTGTGCGTCAGATCGTTGCCATAGGTCTCCCTCAAACAGCAGGGCAGATCATGATGAGTGTTAGCTTTCTCGTTTTTAATCGAATCGTCATAAGTATCGATCCTCATGCACTCACCGCATTCTCCCTCTGCGGACGTTTTGATATGGTTGTGATCACTCCCATATTTGCCATCGCATCCGCACTCATTACCATGGTAGGGCAGAATTATGGAAGGGGAAACTACGATCGGGTAAAGAATATCTGGTGGGCGGGGATGCTTTCAGCATCTGCTGTAGTCACATTTGTTGCAGCGATCATGGTGATTTTTGCACCTGCTATATATCCATTTTTTAGCGATGTAGACAGTGTTATACGCTATGCGGTGCTTCAAACGAGGATTATAGAGTTCAGCTTTCTCTTCGCGACCATAGGAATTCTTGCTCGATCGACATTTCAGGCCATGGGCTACCCAATGCCTGCATTCTTTATACCTGTACTCCGATTAGTGGCTATTGCAATACCAGTTGTATATCTTTATGTATATGTACTCAACCTCGGGATTTATGGTGTGTGGTTCGGTGTCATCACGGCGAATTGTGTATCTGCGGGAGTGAGTCTTTTCTGGATATCACGTGCTTTGAACAGGCTCTCCAGTGATGGTTTGAGAAGCAACAACCGTGTGGTAGAAACAGGTGCCAATGAATAGGCGTTTTTTCTTAGTTGAATTTTGATATAATAAAATGATAAGATAAACAATAAATAATACTTTTCAGCAGTATCTAATTCCGTAAAATAAATCATCGTGCCATGCAGAAGGTTCTTATAACAGGGGTTTGTGGATTTATAGGGTATCATCTTGCAAAAAGACTTCTCGATGAAGGTGCCGCTGTTATAGGCATCGATAATCTCAATCCATACTATGACCCGAGATTGAAAGAAGCGCGCCTCGAGAGGCTTACGCTGAAGAATGGATTCCAGTTCATAAGAGGCGACATAGCAGATAGAGAGAAAATAGAAACATTATTTGAAAAGCATAGTTTTAATATAGTTGTACATCTCGCGGCACAGGCGGGAGTACGCCACTCTCTGGAGAATCCCTACAGTTATCTCGACAGCAACCTATGTGGACTTCTGCCTATCCTCGAAGGGTGTCGAGAAAGAAACATCAAACACCTTGTATTCGCCTCATCGAGCTCTGTTTATGGAGCCAATACCACGATTCC
>CP070841.1:1906444-1912133 GCA_020342115.1 Spirochaetota bacterium | reverse complement strand
GTACAGGCAATCGCTTCGGCCACTGCGACTCAACAGTCATCCCGCGGCGCTCGTAGAATCGGCGAGCTCCCTCGTTTTTAGCTGAAACGTCGAGGGATAATCTGGTCGATCCGCTCTCGCGAGCCAACTTTTCAAAGAAATCCATCAAGACAGAGCCCATACCACTGCCTCGAAGTTTCTTGTCAACAGCAATGGCCTGGAGGTAGAAATCACCATCGGCGATTGAATCGATAATCCTCATGAGCGGCGCAAAAAGTATTAGCACGATCCTCATCCGTAGATTTCGCCTTCCGGCAGCCTGCTTCAGGGATTGACGTGAGGAACGGCGATGTTGCTCTGCGGTATAACCCGAGACCATTCCCACGATGACTTCGTCGCATTTTGCGAAAGTCACATTCCGGTAGGAGAGGTCGTGGTTGGGCTGGACGAACGCCTTGGCGATTATCTGCTCGACGCGGCGACCGAGCATAAAACGGAAGAACCCCTCTGCTGCTTCGTCAAGGTAGCGGGCAAATACCAGACCTTCATCGAACGTTGGGTTGGCGGCACTCAGTACTATTGAATGACGATCCATATGGTCCTTCTACGCTGAACTGTTAAGTACACTGAAATATAACGTATGGTACCCTGATAACGTGCTAAAAATCGCACAGTATAGTGCAGTATAAGAGTTGATTTTATCACAAAAGTAATTGTATAGTAGCTCCTATAATTCAAACTTGCAAGTGGTTGAAACTGGCAAAGTTTCTTTTATGAGTTCTTGTGATTATAAAAGATTCTTTGAAAAATAGTAGCTGTCCCTATTTTCCTTCAGAAGTCATGAATTCATCCTCCGTCCCCACTCAATTTTCAATTGCAAGATAAATAATTACAAGAAATATTGTAATGACCTAATATTGACACATCAGTATTAATAATTTATAATTATTAAAATTATCCATTTCAGCTCATCATGAAGTATTGCTGACTATTGATTTCCTGCTTGTAAAAACGCTTTAAAGGAATACCTCGATGGCTGCACAGGATTTTAAGCGGAAACTCACAGCTATCCTACATGCAGATGTCAAAGGCTACAGCCAGCTCATGGGCGAAGATGAAGCGCAAACGCTCAGAACCCTTACCACATATTTCAAGATAATGACAGATCTGATTGAAAAGTATAGCGGCCGTGTTGTTAATACAGAGGGTGATGCCATGCTTGCTGATTTTGCAAGTGTTGTCGATGCTGTTCAGTGTGCAGTTGATATACAGAAAGATCTCAAAGAAAAGAATTCTTCTTTGCCTGAAAACCACAAGCTTGAGTTTCGTATAGGCATTAATCTTGGTGATGTGATTGCTGAAAAGGATGATATCTATGGTGATGGCGTTAATATTGCTGCACGTGTTGAGGCACTTGCTGATGGTGGAGGTATATGCATATCGCAGACAGCTTATGAGCAGGTAGAGAACAAGCTTGATCTTGGGTATGAAGACCTTGGGGAACATGCTGTTAAAAACATTGCAAAACCGGTACGTGTTTACCGTGTCCTGATGGAGCCTGGTATTCGGCCTTCTGTTGCAATTAGAATAAAAAAGACTTTACGAAAACATTGGAAGAAGGCTGTTCCGGCACTTGTTGCTGTTTTGATTAGTGCTTTCGGAGTATGGGTAGTGTGGCACTTTTATTTACCTGCTGTTACAATTGAGCCTGCATCTGCTTATAAAATGGCCTTCCCCCTGCCTGATGAACCTTCAATAGCAGTACTCCCATTCGACAATATGAGTGGTGACCCTGACCAGGAATATTTCAGCGATGGAATAACCGAGGAAATCATCACAGGCCTTTCCAAGGTTCCGGGGCTATTTGTGATTGCCCGCAATTCGACGTTTGCCTACAAGGGGAGGCCGGTAGATATTCGGCAGGTCGCAGAAGAACTCGGCGTTCAGTATGTTTTAGAAGGGAGTGTTCAAAGATCAGGAAATAAAGTTCGTATTACAGCGCAGCTGATCGATGCCCTGACAGGCCGCCATTTGTGGGCAGATAAGTACGATCGGGAGTTTGAGGATCTCTTTGCCCTTCAAGAAGAGATTACATTTAAAATAATAACTTCCCTTCAAGTAGAGCTAATAGAAGGGGAGCAAGCCTCGCTTCTCGATGTAGGCACAGACAATCTCGAGGCCTATTTAAAATCCTTGAAAGCAATGGAATATTTTTATCGCGTCAACAAAGAGGGCAATGCTCTGGCTAGACAAACAATAGAAGAATCAATTGCCCTGGATCCAGAGTATGCAGCAGCATACGCAGTGCTTGCTCTAACTCACATAAACGATATATGGCTTGGCTCCAGTGAATCTCCTGTTCAGTCTTTAATGCAGGCCACAGAACTGACGCAAAAAGCTATTGCCCTGGATGATTCCTTGTCCGGGGCCCACGCTACTTTAGCATGGATATTATTGAATCAAAGGCAGTATGAAATGAGTATTTCTGAAGCAGAGAAAGCCATCACCCTTGACCCCAATTCTTCTGACGCCTATACGGTATTGGGTACGTCTCTCAATTATATGGGAAGGCAC
Source organism: Spirochaetota bacterium (assembly GCA_020342115.1). Lineage (GTDB taxonomy): Bacteria > Spirochaetota > B62-G9 > B62-G9 > DRHN01. The sequence continues at coordinate 1,909,580 of CP070841.1, read as the reverse complement.
GAGGAAGCTATTCAGATGTTTAAGAAGGCGATACGTTTAAATCCTATCTTTCCTTCGATTGCTGCTTTATTACGATTAGGGGTTGCCTATCGCGATGCCGGTCATTATGAAAAGGCGATCGAAACCTGTAAGCAAGTGCTCAATCTAGCGCCTGATTCTGTGTTTGCTCATACCTGCCTGGCTTCCAGTTATAGCTTATTAGGTCGTGAAGATGAGGCCCGTGCTGAAGCAGCAGAGGTCCTTAGAATAGATCCTATGTTCAGCCTTGATAAGGCTGGAAAACAATTGCCATATATCAATCAAGCCGATAGAGAGCTTGTAATTGATTCTCTGCGCAAGGCAGGGCTGAAATGATGGATTTATTGGTACATAATGGGAACCGGGGATGCCATCAGGATATCTGAGATTGCACTGTCTTATTATCATCTCCCATCACCATTTTTCACACATTAACAAAAAGGAGGAAAAAAAATGAAAACCAAAGCATTAGTATCAATCGTGGTTCTTGTTTTAGCTGTATCGATTATTGCTGGTAGTTGCGCAACTACACCCAAGACACAAGAAAAAGAAGGTGCAAAACAAGAAGCACTCTTTAAAGCAATACAAAATTTTGATTATGATGAGGTAAAAAAACTAATAGAAGAAGGGGCAGATGTTAACGCAAGGTGCAGTCGGGGACGCACACCATTAATGTGGGCGGCAGGATGGTCCTCTCCAGATGTGGTCAAGCTGCTAATCGAAGCAGGGGCAGATATTAATGCAAAATCGGAGAAGGAAGGACAAACAGCATTATTAATTTTAGCTTCAAGTGGATTTGACTATTATTATGAGATAGTCGAGATACTTATAGAAGAGGGGGCGAATATTAATGCGCAGGATGATAACGGATACACAGCATTAATGTATGCAGAGGAACAGGGGCTCACAGAGATAGCCAAGTTGCTTAAAGAAGCAGGGGCAAAATAGAAACAACACTAAAAATTCAAAGCACTAGTTTGAGGACAGTTCACCTGATTTTTTCAAAGTCATGAATTCATCCCCTGGTCCCTGTGGATTATGAGCTATAGCTCAGAAATCCTTAATAACGTGCTGTTTTCAGCAGGTTATTGCAGCCCCATTATTTTTTCCCGTATGAGCTTTCGCTCATATACCATTGTAGAACATCTCTCGATTTTCTACACACCCATAAAGATGTGCAGTTTGAAGATTTGGCTCCTTTTAGTCCTCCTTTTTATCTTCCTGTTTTTCATCCTGCACTCTCTCGACGACTATGGAGCAGTTCGTAACTACAGCCGCAATAGCACCAAGACCCGCAGCCACAGGCACGAGCAGGGCTCCGACCACGCCTATTGTAAGTGGTATCTCGATCAGGGTCCTGCCCTCCTCGTTCTTGATGATGATTCGGCGCACGTTTCCCTCGTGCACCAGTTCCTTGACTTTGGCCACCAGCTTCTCGCCGGTCGTCTTGATCTCTTCTGTAAATGTTTTTTTCTCACTCATATTTTTCTCCTTCTTGTTCACTACAACTCTAAATCATACCGAGATTATGCGGCTACATGAATCAGCCTAATCTAAAAAACGGAAGCTGTCCCTGCTTTTCCACCCTTCTGTTAAGGAGTGTAAACGCTTTTGATCGTAGCCACTGTACTCTCGAGCAGTTCTGTATCACTCATCTTACATATTTCGGAACTGTTGATGGGTCGATGGATTACAACCTCCGGTTCAGCGTCAGGATCAATATACAGCCTTTTCACCGGCTTTAGCCGGTAGAAACCGTTCAGAGTCACGGGCAGGAGGTCAAATGACCCATGCCTCAGCATGTAGATAAAACCATGCTTGAACCTCTGCATCACTCCGTCAGGAGTACGGTGTCCCTCAGGGAAAATGATTATACTTCCAGATTCATGTGCTTCACCGATACCCGTATCAATCGAACGAATACTGTCCTTCATCTTCTTCGGGTCAACAAAGATAGTTCCGATACGTTCAAGGAATTTCCCAAAGAGCGGTACCTTTGACACAAAACCGTGGACAACCACAGACACATTCGGGAAAAGCTTCATCAAAGCAAAACCAGCGTAAAAGCTGGGATAATTGGCTACTATAATGTATCTCTTTCCATGTTTAAAATTCCCCATACCTGAGACCGTGATATCTTTCCCCACTATCCTGAACAATATCTCTGTAAAACGCTTTATTATACGTACAGTCTTTTCACGATCACGGACCGCCATGATTATGCCGGCGGGCAGCATCGTAAAAACAACAGCGTGTGTGACTACATACATTGAAAACGTATAAATAATTATTCTGAATAGCCTCTTTACTGACACAACTGCACACCTTAAATAGTTGAGTCTGGTAATTCTCGAAATCTATTACCAATTATTAAATCGATCTACTGTTAAATCCGCAAATGAGACAAGTAAATGGGGACAGCGCCCTTCTTTTACCCATCATAGGGAAATGCAGTAATCCAGAATACCAAAAGGTAATCTGATTAGCTGTAAAATAACGTGCTGTTTTTTGCACGTTATTAAGGATATGTAAGCGACAGCTCATATGGTAAAAAATAAAAATTTCAGCGTGATAACTCTTTCAACTCCTCTCTGATAACCCTACGAATCGTATCTTCCAGAGCACGATCTTTGATGCGTACATACTCTCGCAAGGCTTCATTAATATGGGTTTGATAATTTCCCCCTCCTCGCTTATGTACCTGTTCTCGAAACCAATTTAAAATATCAGTGTCAATACGGATAGTAATTTGTGTTTTACCTGGTGGAGGTTTAACTACAGGGCCTTGCTTTGCATTTTTAAAATCATATTCTATAATTTTCATATAAGTGCAGAAAATTGCAATGCTTTTTTAAACTCTATAAGTCATTAACACCCGGATAGGATATTTTGTTTCTATATTTAGGCGAGTACCATATTTTTTCTATAAAGTATCGGGAAGCACCCCCGACATGGGACAAAACTAGGGTCTAACAGTGCGTTTTCAAGCACGGTATTAAGGGGTTCTGGTGTTGGGGATTGATAACTATGAAGGCATATCAAGAAGATATGCTTTATAAGCTTCAGTCCTGATTTTTTCATTGTACCTTAATTGTTAACCATATATATTTTTTTTTTG
>CP070841.1:1891097-1906344 GCA_020342115.1 Spirochaetota bacterium | reverse complement strand
GATGACCTTAATCCCTTTATAAAATATTGATTTGCACATCTAAATGTAGATGATACTCTATCAAACAAAAAGTACTCTCATTTAGACGGAGAAAGACTCTTCTTAAAAAGATATCCATCCCGTCTAAATGCGAATAATTCTTTTTTAAATATTAACTTTCTCCATTTAGACGGAGAAAGACTCTTTTTTAAAGAATGATCCATTCCGTCTAAATGCTAAAAATTCGCTTATAAATATTAACTTTCTCCATTTAGACGGAGAAAGACTCTTTTTTAAAGAATGATCCATTCCGTCTAAATGTGAATGACACTCTATTAAAGGTCAAATAACTACATTTAGACGGAGAAAGACTCTTCTTAAAAAGTTATCCATCCCGTCTAAATGTGAATAATTCTTTTTTAAATATTAACTTTCTCCATTTAGACGGAGAAAGACTCTTTTTTAAAGAATAATCCATTCCGTCTAAATGTGAAAAATTTTCTTTTAAATATCAACTTCCTTCATTTAAAGGATATTATAGAACCACATTATCAGGAAAATAAAGACTACAACAAACATTAGTCCGCCAACAACCACAACAAAAAGTGGAAACTTGCGTTTCTCGGTAATCTCATCAATGCTCGGGAGTTCAGTGTCAGTAGTCGATTGAAAAAGTTCATCGTAACGTTTTAGCTTTACCAGTTCTGTTTCTACTGCCTTCCCATATGCATCTTCTCCGATTTTACATATTATGGTGTATTCTGAATCTTCACTCTTTTTTATATCAGTAACTTCGGCGGGTACCGGAATTATGTTGCCATTGACCCGTGCACCGAGAAGATCGATATAGTATCTGCCTTTAGTGGACATATCAACGAGTTTCACCATTATCTTATCACCAACCTGAAGCTCATAGATTGGGATACCACTCACAGGTGCTAGTACTAGATCAACATTTACAGTCGAGGGTTCTTTTTCAGTAGTTGGCGATGGCTTTTGCTGAGCATCTTTGGCTTTTGACTTATCTCTTTCTTTTCTGATGTTCTCCATACTTGCCTTTGTAATAAATTCAGAGACTGTCTCAAGCTCAATATTTCTATCACCTAGCGGCTTGATGAGCAACGCCTGGAGCAGGCTATCTATTCTCGTTTCATCGTTATTTTTAACGCAACCATAGAGTTCTGATCCTCTATCCCTCTCCAAACCACTTTCCATATAATTCTGCAGATCTATAGAGATGTTAACCGCTATATCACCCTTCCACCTGAGGTCGGTGATATTCTCTTCTATCATGTACCATGGAAGGTGTGGATCAATATCATAGAGGGAGCTATAATGGGAAGCAATGGCCATCAAACTATCCATTGTTCCTGTAGAGTCATTGAAGAAGATTATAAAGAGCCCATAGGTATTTGTTTCAACGGCTTTGAGCCTTCCCTTGAGAATCATATGATTGCCATTCTCTGCTGCCAGAAAATCTTCAGAGTCAGCCATTCCTGGTTCTCCTCGGATTAAATGTATATGACCACATCTTTATTTAATAGTATATTATACCAAATATCAGTATCGAAAATTGATAATGAAGCTCAAACTTGCATTCTTTCTTGCCAAAAGGTACCTAATGGCAAAATGGTCGCTCATGTCAACGCTCTCGATCCTGATGATATCCTTTGGCGTTATTACCCTCATTACTGTGCTGTCTATCATGAACGGTTTCCACAGCACATTTAAAAAAAAGATATTAGAAACAAATACATATCATCTTATGATTCAGCCCTCTTTCGGTGAAAGTTATTCACTAAATAATATTAAATCATTTCTCTCGAAGAATAAAGAAATAATTTCTGTTGTTCCTTATTACAATGGTGAGGGTATCTTAAAAAGCAGATGGATTACAAGGGGAATAATTCTCAAAGCCTTCCCTCACGATGTTTTACAGGTTGATGCAGGGTTTAAAAGAGAGATCAAAGTTACAGAAGGAGAGTTTGACCTGAGCGGTGAAGATAGTATAATGCTCGGACACGAGCTTGCTATAGAGGCTGGAGCTCGCATTGGAGATTATGTGCCTGTTCTCACCTTCAGGGGGGAGGATATTTCCATTGTAAAACCAACGTTTAAACTATTCAAGGTCGTTGGTTTCTTCAAAACTGGATACTGGGAGTATGATAAAAATATGGTATATATTTCGTTGAATGCGGCATACAAAATATTCGGCATTACTCCACAGGATCTCGAAATAGGTATAAAAGTTCAAAATATCTATAGAGTGGATAGAGTAATACACTGGATTCAAAACAATACTGATAAAAACTTTTATATTCTTACTTGGATGGATATTAACAGACCCCTTTTTGATGCTCTACAGAATGAGAAAGTAGGTATTGGATTTGTTGTCATGCTCATAATTGTCAGCGGGGCATTTAATATAATCGGCTCTCTTGTAATGACTGTGATGGATAAGAAGAGGGAGATTGGAATTCTTAGAGCACTTGGTGCAAAACCATCTTTAATAACACAGGTTTTTGTTTTGGATGGATTTTATATCGGAATCGTAGGCACGATGATAGGGGTCTTCACAGGCTTTTTCCTGACCCTGAATATTGAGAAGATTATTAATCTGATAGAGAGAATCGTTAACGGATTGCGAGATATCGTATATTTTCTTTACCTTATACCCTATGGAATTCCGGCTCCTGCAAATTTTGAAATTCTCTCTGATTCTATTTATTACCTTGAGGGAGTCCCGGTAGAAATACATTTCAAAGATGTGTTCATCATCTCGATATTAGCAGTTTTAATAAGTGTTCTTGCAGCATACTATCCAGCAAAGAAAGCATCATTGATGAAACATGTATATACCATTCGGAATGAATAGGAAGCAGAATGAAGGAAATAAACGGCGAGGTAGTTCGAGTAAAAGAATTAACGAAAGTATATAAAACTGGCAATACATACCTTACAGTACTTGACCATCTCAATCTTCAAGTTGAAAAAGGAAAAGTAGTTTCAATAGTCGGAAGAAGCGGATCAGGGAAAAGTACACTCTTAAATCTTGTCGGAGGACTTGACGCTCCAACAGAAGGCAGTATTTATATAAATGGTGTGCACATAGAAAAAACAAATGAAGAAGAGCTTTCAAACTTCAGAAACAGGCATATAGGCTTTATTTTTCAGTTTCACCATCTTCTAGCAGAATTTACAGTGGTTGAAAATGTGATGATGCCTTCACTAATTCATCAATTCCAGATTGAAAATGCTCACAAAAGGGCGCTTGAGCTGTTACAAACACTTGAAATTTATGAAAAGAGAGATGCAAAACCAAGCAGCCTATCAGGAGGGGAAAGTCAAAGGGTAGCTATAGCACGAGCTCTTATTAACAATCCAGGGCTTATCCTTGCAGATGAACCGACTGGAAACCTCGACCTCAAAACTGGAGAAATAATAAAGAATGTGCTATTCACAATTGCAAGAAACCTTAAGTGCACGATGATTGTGGTCACACATAATAGGATTATTGCACAGGATGCCGATATGACCTACAGGTTGAAGTATGGAACTTTAAAACCCTTGATCGAAGATAATATTTAATATTATATTTACGTTTGAAAAGCAAACGGTGCAGTCATTTGTTTTCTACCGGGACGTTATTAAACCATATGCTGATAACGTCAAGTACCCAGAGGCAGGCATGCTTTGTCAGAAATGTCGTAAACGTAGTGCTCAATTTCACTCATCGAGAATTATCAATAATCAACTTGTAGATATTCACCTCTGTAAGAGATGTATTGAAAATAACGGCAACCAGGAACATACAAATAATATTGATGGTTTGCTTGAAGTACTGGTTAAGACCAATGTATATGATAAAAACAAGGCCGATGAGCTCAAATGCAATATATGTGGTACAACTTTCTCTGAACTCCAGAAAAATGGACTCGCAGGGTGTCCCAAGTGTTACTCTATCTTCTCTGATTATTTGTCAGAAGATAGAGGCAGGTCGTATAAGAGGACAGGCAGGACACAGCAGGGTATAGCGATCATTGAACATTTGGAAAAACGATTAAAAAAAGCCGTTGAATCTGAAGACTTCGAAGAAGCTGCCCAACTCAGAGATAAGATCAAAGATTTAGAAGAAGGTTTCTCTGGTGACAATTGAAGATCTGGCAAGGAGTGAGGGGATCTGGAGCTCAGGTATAAAAGATAGCTCTGATATCGTATTAAAAAGCAGTATAAAATTCTACAGAAACATCGAGGGGTATGTCTTCTCCCATAAGCTTGGGAAAAAAGATAGAGAGAGCATTCAATCACTGGTAACAGAAACACTACAAAACAATTCTGCTCTCCCCACTTTTTCCATCTATAAGCTCAACACAATATCAAATAATGATAGAAAAATATTTTATGAAAGAAACATCATACAGGACAACAGGGCTGATAAATATATCGTAATGCTTTCTGATGATCAAAATTTCTACACCATTCTTGGGGACCTGGATCATATAAAGTTTGTGACTCTACAGTCAGGTTATAGACTCGAAGAGGTGTATAGTACAGGGAAAAAAATAGCAGCCGATCTTGAACAATTCTTTGAGTTTGCATACAATCAAGAGATGGGGTATCTAAGTGCAAACCCAAATCATCTTGGACCTGGTGTTGAAATCTTGGTGACTCTTCATCTTGCCGGTCTTACAATAGCTGATAGAATAAACGAAATCTCAGCCGATCTCGAAAGAAAAGGGTTTGGTCTCAGGGGATCGTGGCTTGATGCATTTTACGAAGTGTATAACAAGAGATCGACAGGATTTGCTGAAGAGAACCTCTATGAGGGGGCATTACAATTATTTGAATTTTTAGTGACATTTGAAAAAGATACACGTGAAAGTATCTATAACGATAATAGAAACGTGATTGAAGACAAGGTATGGCGAAGTTATGGTATTCTTCTATCATCGAGATTGATATCGCTTTATGAAGCACTGGATCATCTTTCTTATCTCCGGCTTGGAATCAGTCTTGGAATAATAAACTATATTACCATAAAAGATTTAAATTTGTTACTTTACTATATACAAGATTATCATCTCAGACAGATTTATAACCTTTATGGTACAGATGGCAATCTTGAAGAGGCAAGAGCTCGATTTTTAAGAGACTACCTGAAAGAGGTAATATAATGTTTAAGGGATTAACAGAAAGGGCACAGAGGGTAATAAATGTGCTCGCTCAAGAAGAAGCAAAGAAATTAAATCATGATAAATTATTGCCTGAGCATATTCTGCTTGGGTTTATACGGGAAGGTGAAGGGGTCGCTATTAAAGCCCTCATCAACCTTGGTGTCGATTTAAACATGCTTCGTGAGGATATTATTGCAAACACAAAGAAAAGTGGAGGAATACTGCTCTTGGGAGATGTTCCTCCTTCTCCACGGGCACAAAGGGTTCTTGAACTCAGTGCGGATGAAGCCCGAAATATGGGTCATAACTACATCGGTACCGAGCACCTCCTGCTGGGGATACTCAGGGAAAGTGACTCGGGGATTCTAAGCACTTTCGACAAGCAGGGAATAAAGATGTCAGCAATCAGGGAGGAGGTGCACCGTCTTCTTGGTACCAATAAAACAAGTATCAAAAAAAAGACAGATCGCAGGACTCCCACGCTCGATGAGTTCGGCAGAGATCTTACGAACCTTGCTAAAGGGCGCAAGCTCGATCCGGTAATTGGAAGGGAAACTGAGATAAGGCGAGTCATTCAGATACTGTGCAGGAGAACAAAAAACAATCCTGTACTCATTGGAGAACCTGGAGTGGGAAAAACTGCAATTGTTGAAGGGCTGGCACAGAATATTGTCACTGGGAGTGTGCCTGAGACTCTTGTGAATAAGCGTGTTCTCACTCTTGACCTTGCATCTCTCGTAGCAGGTACAAAATACAGAGGTGAGTTTGAGGAGAGATTAAAAAAGGTTATGTTTGAGATCCGCAGGGCCGAGAATGTAATCCTCTTTATTGATGAGCTACACACCATAATAGGTGCAGGAGGGGCAGAGGGGGCAATCGATGCTGCAAACATGCTGAAACCGGCTCTTTCTAGAGGTGAGCTTCAGTGTATAGGGGCAACAACACTTAACGAATATAAGAAATATATTGAACGCGATGCTGCCCTGGAACGGAGATTTCAACCTATCATAATAGATGAATCAACTGTCGATGAAACGATAGAGATCCTGTTAGGTATCAAGCAAAAATATGAGGATCACCACAAGATTGTCTACTCAGAAAAAGCAATCAAGGCTGCAGCTAATCTCTCGTACCGGTATATTACCGATAGATACCTTCCAGATAAGGCGATCGATCTTTTAGATGAGGCTGGAAGTAAGGTTAGACTTGAAAACACAATGGTGCCGAAAGATTTCAAATCGATTGAAGGGGAAATCGATAAATTGAGAGAGGAGAAGACTCATCTTGTTGAAATACAAGATTACGAAAAGGCTGCAAAAATAAGGGATAAGACCAACATACTCAAAGAGAAGCTTGAGTTAATGAAAGAGGAATGGAAGAGAGAACTGAACAATGAGAAACCGCTCGTTGATGAGGATGAGATATATCATGTAACAAGCGAGCTGACAGGCATACCTCTCGTGCGTATTCTGGAAAGCGAATCTCAGAAACTCTTGCGAATGGAAGAAGAGCTCCACAAGAAAATCGTTGGGCAGGATGAAGCCATAGAGGCGGTTAGCAGGGCAGTGAGACGATCGAGAACTGGTTTAAAATCACCTAAGAGACCATCAGGATCATTCATATTTCTCGGACCTACAGGAGTTGGTAAAACCTAACTTGCCAAGAACTTAGCAGAGTTCTTATTTGGATCTGAAGATGCCCTTATTAGAATCGATATGAGCGAATTTATGGAGAAGCATAATGTCTCTCGTCTTGTGGGTGCTCCCCCTGGATATGTTGGATACCAAGAAGGTGGAGAGCTTACAGAAAAGATAAGAAGAAAACCTTATAGTGTCATTCTTCTTGATGAAATTGAGAAAGCTCATCCTGATGTATTTAATATGCTTCTGCAGGTTCTTGAGGAGGGACAGCTCTCAGATCACCTTGGCCATACTGTTGATTTCAGAAATACCGTTATTATTATGACATCAAATGTTGGAAGCAGGGATATCCATAAAGGTATGAGTATGGGTTTTAGTGTTTCAGATGAAAAAAATACATTCCTGGACCTTAAGGATAAGGCGATTACAGCCCTCAAAAAGGTGTTTAATCCCGAATTCTTGAACAGGGTAGACGAGGTTGTTGTATTCCATGGGCTTACGAAGGACCATATAGGAAAGATAATTGATATCATGCTTGAGGAAAGTAATAAACCTCTGGAAGAGAAAGAAATGCCCTTCAGTGTTACTAAGGCTGCTAGAAACTATATTATTGAGAAAGGGTACGATGAGAAATATGGAGCACGTCCATTAAGAAGAACAATTCAACGTGAGATTGAAGACCCGCTGGCAAACAAGATTTTAAAAGGTATTTTCAAAGAGGGAAGCAAGATAATTGTTGATCTGGCTAACGGAAAGATAGTGTTCAAGGAGGCGCACAAAAAGAAGGGCAAGAAGGAACCTCAAAAGGTCGAGACTGCATAGTTACATGCGTACCAACTTCGATTCTATATTTTAATAATGGATATTATAGAACTAGCAATCCTCTGCTTTCTACTCGTATTTTCATTCATCTATTCCGGCTCAGAAGTAGCGCTTTTTTCCATTTCAGAGGTCGAGAAGGTTAAGCTCAGCCACAATAAGGATAAAAAGAACCTCGTACTTCTTAAATACCTCAACTACCCTGAGAGAGCCCTAATCACAATATTGATAGGTAATATGGCAATGAATTTCAGTGCCTCGATCATTGGAGAGCGGCTCTCCCATACATTTTTTGCAAATAATCCCCTATTTTATTCTGTTTTTATTATGACGTTCCTTATACTCCTGTTCGGGGAGATCCTGCCAAAAAATATAGCTGCCCTGCATCCAAATAAGTTCTCAAAAAGGTTCCTCGGTATATTAGAAATAACCCGCAGAATATTCTTCCCACTCATCTATCCAATAAGCAAAATTATAGGAAGAAGCAAAGGTTACAAAGAACACTCAAATCTGAGTAAAGAGGAACTTCTTTCAGCAGTTGAAGTGAGCTCGGATGCTGGACTCGATGCAATTTCAATAAAAATCCTTCGCAGCCTTATAGGTCTGATAGATAGACCGGTTACAGATATCATGATACCGCGTGCTGATATAGTGACCATAGACTTAAATGATCAATGGGAAACTATTGAGCGTTTGCTTCATACATACCCATTTTCTTCTGTTATCTTTAGTTATGAAAATGTTGATAATATAGCCGGTTATGTCTTAAAGATAGATCTGATCGATGCTAGGAAAGGAGATATCAAGAGTGGCTTGAGAGAGCCCCTTTTTGTTCCAGAAGCCAAGACAATCCTGTCTTTATTGAGTGATTTTAAGGAACAGAAGAAATTTATAGCTATTATACTCGATGAATATGGTGGTACCAGCGGTCTTGTTACAATGAAAGATCTTCTCGATTCAATATTCATTAGAGATATCATTCTTAACGAGTACATCCATAAAAGCGCGAAAGGTGTGTGGCAGATTCACGGAAATACAAAGATCACAGATGTAAACACTATTGTAGGTCTGAACCTTCCCACTGATGCCAATACCATTGGAAATTATGTTGTAAACTTATCTGGTTTTGTACCACGGACAGGATATAGCATTTCTCTAGATGAAAAGTATAATATTAAAGTCAAGAAGAGTAGTGATAAATTTATCAGCCTTATGGAGCTTGAGACAATTCATGATTAAGTTGTTATATATTGTGATTCTATTTATGCTATGGGCCTTTTTTGCTGGGTCTGAAACTGCTTTTATTTCCGCCAGCAGGTTTAAATTAAACAACTTGAGAAAGAAGGGGAGACGTAGGGCTTCTATTGCATATTTTCTACTCGAACGTCCCGAGAGATTATTAGGGACTTCCCTTGTTGGTACGAACATCTCACTTGTCCTCTCGGCCAATATTACCGCTATTCTTCTCTCTGAGATATTTGGCAAACCACAACCCTTGCTCTCAATCGCTATTCTGACTGTTGCATCTCTCCTGTGTTGTGAAATTATACCAAAAAATATTGCAATTAAAAAAAGCCTGAAAATAACTCTTATCTCTGCGCTTCCCATGTACATATTTTATTTCATTTTCTTCCCTATAGGGAAATTGTTTACGTTTATTACAATGGGAATTATGAGGATTTCTGGCATCTCTTATACTGGTTCATTACCCAGTATCTTTAAAAGAAGAGAGGATGTGGAGGTTTTTTTAAAAACAAGCCTAAAATCGCGTTTATCAGAAGATGAGAGCCGATATTTTGTGGATTCTCTTGATTTCGGAATGAAAGATCTTTCGGCAATCATGATACCTCTCGTTGATATAAAGGCACTTCCGTATAACCAGAAAATCAGAGATTGCCTCTATTTTATAAAAACAGTAAGGAAGGCATATATTCCGGTGTATAAGGATAGGATAGATAACATCATAGGAGTTATATACGCACAGGATATTATACATCTTAATAAAAACCTCTCGATCACAGAGGTAATGCAAAAGCCAATATTTGCGCCTGAGAGCAAGAACATCAATATGCTCTATAAGGAGCTTCATGAGAAGGAAATCCCAATAGTCTTCACAGTTGATGAATGGGGAGGGATTACAGGTATGTCAACAATATACGATATTGGTGAAGAAGTTATTGGGAAGATAACCGGTTTTGAGGACAAAAAGAGCTTAATTGTCCAATTGAAGAAGGGGGAGTATCTGTGTGATGGTGAAGTTGAAATCGATGAGATTAGTGATAAGTTATCTATAGCTATAGAACATGAAAATGTCATAACACTTAACGGTCTATTAAGCAATGAACTTGGAAGAATACCTCAAAAAGGAGACTCCATCAAAATAGCGGGCTATGTGTTCACAGTCGAAAGGAGTACTAAAACAAAAGCCCAGCTCATCAAAATCTCAGCTGTTAATTGATATATTTTTCGCATGAAATCTTGAAACAACTCATAGAGGTTGTTATATTAATGTGAACGTCTAATGGATTTATTGGCAAAGGAAATTACATGCGTCATCCCAAAATTATCTGTTTATTATCGCTACTCATACTGTTTTCAGGTATTCCTGTACTCACCATTGCTCAATCCTATGAAGGTAAAACGATTGTAAGCATAGAGTTTAAAGGACTAGTTCAGACCGACGAATTGTCGGTTCGTAGTGTACTGGATTCAAGGGTAAGATCAAAATTTTCCCAGGATACAGTGGATAATGATATTAAATCGCTTTATAATCTAGATCTTTTTGATAACATAATGGTTGATGTTACCCAAAAAGAAGATGGTGTTGTTGTAACATATATTTTTACGGAACTCCCCACAATACGTGAGGTAGTAATAAAAGGCAATAAAAAAGTATCTAGGATTGAAATAAAGGATGAGATTGTACTGAGTAAAGGTTCTGTTTATCGTGAAGAGGATATATTTGATGACTTACAGAGTATTAAAGATCTCTATAAGGAAAAAGGCCTTCCATACACTAGTGTGGAGTATAAGGTGGTAAAAACGGATGAGAAAGATAAAGAAACTGGTGAACCAAAGAATACCGTGGATCTTATCTTCACTGTTACAGAGAGTGAGAAACTGGTTGTCAAGAATAAAGGTATATATTTCAGTGGCATTAAGGCAGCGAGAAAAGATGACCTGCTTAACTTAATGCAAACGAAGTACGAAGGATATTGGTTAGCATCAGGATTTTTTAAAGAGGATGAATTCGAACAGGATAAGTTAGCGATAATACGTCACTATGGGGGGCTAGGTTATATCGACGCACAGATTATCAAAGTAGATAAGAGTATATCTTTCAATGAAATCTTCAAGAAACAGGAGATGGAGATTACTATATATATAGATGAAGGCGAGCAGTACAAATTCGGAGGAATTACAATCGAAGGAAATGCCATATTTACCGATGAGGAATTGTATTCACTGATTCCATTAAAAGAGGGTGATGTATTCAATAAGTTAGAGTTTGATTCCAATATTCAAGCTATAAGAGATCTCTTCGCCAGTAACGGTTATATATACTTCAATCTTGATACGGATGAGAATAAGGATAGAGAAAGACATATAATATCGTATAATATCAACGTAACAGAGAACAATAAGGCACATGTTGAGCATGTCTTTATCACTGGAAATGATAAGACTCATGCGTTTGTAATAGAGAGAGAGCTCGAAGTACGCGAAGGGGAGATCTTTAATTCAAGCCATATTCAGCGATCAAGAGAGAAACTTTTCAATCTACAGTACTTTTCTGCTGTGAATATCGATGTTAAGCCTGGTTCAGAGTTTGGACTTGTTGATCTGATATTCGATGTTGAGGAGCAGAGAACGGGTTTATTCACATTTGGAATGACTTATTCGACTGCTGGGTATGGATTTGGCCTTTTTGAGGAAGTATCTGCAATCAACTTTCTTGGCAGAGGGATAAGGCTTCATGAGAGGATTGAGCTCGGGATTACAAGACAATCAGTGGAAGTCGGAATCGATGAACCCTGGCTTTTCAACACACCTACTTCTATCGGGCTTACACTTTCTGCATCAAGAACAGAATATGGAACGATTGCAGGAGATTATGTATATACTTTTAATCAAGGAACACTAGGACCTGATGGTCAGGAGCTTCCGGATGGAGTACAATGGACACCGAATCCGGATGGGTCCTGGTCCTACGACTACTCAGGTGCAAATACTATGACTTATGTAAATACTAGCTATGCTGCTATAGTGAGACTTGGAAGAAGATTCGGGAAGTATTATGGAATTAATTCAGAAATAGGACTCTCACTCTTTCAGAATGTCCCGACAACTCCTGACATTCCTTTTGAAGAGTCTTTAAGGGAACAATATACCGCAGGATGGCCATGGTATAGAAAGAATTTTCTGATACTCACAGGTTACAGGGATACGAGAGACTATATTTACTTTGCGACAAAAGGGACCTACATATCACAAACCGTTGGATTCTATGGCGGATTTATGGGTGGCGACAGTCACTTTTTAAGATTAAATACCGATTTAAATGGAAATGTAAAAACCTTCTGGAAATTTGTGCTTTCTGCGAGGCTAAACTTCGGTTTCATCCTGCCATATCCTGATCTGCCGCTCTCTATAGATGACAGTGACTACCTCAGGATTGATTGTATGAATGAGGGAAGGGGCTGGCAAAACTACAGTCAATGGGGGAGCCTTTATGCAAGGAGGGGTAAAGCAGAGCTGAACTTCAGCCTTGAACACAGATTTCCTATTGAAGAGAGAATTATATGGGGGCTTATGTTCTTTGATATAAGCAACATATATGATGAACCATCACATTTTACTGTCGATTTTAGAGATTTTTACTATAGTTTCGGTATTGGTATAAGCTTTGTGATTCCTAATTTTCCAATACGTCTTTACCTCACACGAAGGGCCAAGTATAACAGGGCCACTGATGAATTGTTACTGGCAAATAGTCAGGAAATTTTTAAGGATTGGGATGTTGTGTTTGCAATCGCAGGATTTTTTTAAAACGGAGGTAATGATGAAAAAGAGAATAATTCTCCTAATAGTTCTCTCTTTTCTGATGATACCATCGATTTGTTTCCCGATTACCCTCGTAAGGGCAGGGTATATAGATCTTGATCTTATTATACAGACCTATACAACCAAGTACCTTGAGACAGAGATAGTAGCAAGGAATGAATACATCCGTTATTTAGAGGAGCTACTCACAAGAGATTATTTTGAGCTTACGGAAATTGAGAGGATTGATATAAGGTCTGTGATCAAAGACCAGCATGATGTTTTGGACATGCTGCATTATAATTTCTTTCTCTGGGAAAATAGCGGAGAGCTCAAGGATGATATTGTGTATCAAATCTTGCAGCGTGATATAATGGATGCAATTCAAAAAACAAGTGAACTCGAGGGTTTTAATCTTATACTCGATAATACCGGAAACTTCGTCTATGGAAGTGAGGATATAAATCTTACTGATAAAGTCCTTTTCAGGCTGGATGAACGGCTGCTCGACATTCAAAATTCTGAACCAAAAGCTCCATTATCGAGAGAGCTTGAAGAAGAACTTGTTCCATTAACTGTTACAGAAAATGAGTAAGAAAAGAAAAATAAAGTTGTATAATATAATGCATTATAAAACTATGAGTTTTGGTGACAGTATCACCAATGTATGAGATGAATAAAGATTTTTTCTATTAAACATCAGCGACTAATTAAGGGGGCTTTTCAATGGCTGATAGTGAAACCGTGATGGGTATTGAAGAAATAAAGAAGTACATTCCACACAGGTATCCATTTCTTTTTGTGGATAAAGTTATCGAGATAAGAGAAAACGGACTTGTCGCCATTAAAAATGTAACAGGAAATGAATCATTTTTTGCCGGGCATTTTCCCGAATATCCTGTTATGCCGGGGGTTCTCCAGGTTGAAGCATTGGCACAAGCAGGAGCAATTTTTGTAATACGTAAATACAATTTCAAGAATAAGCCAGTTTACTTCATGAGCATAGACAAGGTTCGGTTCAGGGCACAGGTAGTTCCTGGCGACACTCTTAAACTCGATGTTGAACTGCTCAGGTTTGGTGGAAAGATCGCAAAGATTCATGGAAAAGGTTTTGTTGATGATCGTCTCACAGTAGAGGCGGATATGATGGCAACAATCGAATTGGGCTGAAGCTATGTCTTGTGTACATAAAACGGCCGTAATAGACTCGAGTGCAGATATCGGGAGTGATAATACAATTGGTCCCTATGTTGTTATAGATGGACATGTAAAGATAGGGAACAATAACATAATAGACCCTGCATCAATCATCACAGGAAATACTACAATAGGTGACAATAACCATATTCATGGTCATGTATATATAGGAAACCTCCCACAGGACCTTGCGCATAAGGGAGGCAGTACCTTAGTCAGGATCGGCAACAATAATATTATAAGAGAATTCACAACCGTGCACAGGGGAACAAAGGAGGGGAGTGCTACTATCATCGGAGACAACAACTATCTCATGGTTGCATGCCATGTTGCACACAACTGCAGACTGGGGAGCGATATTATTATGGTTAATGCGGCTTCTCTGGGTGGATATGTTGAGGTTCACGACCATGCGTTTTTAGGTGCATTTGTTGTTGTTCATCAGTTCTGTAAAATCGGTAGTTACTCGATCTGTGGTATCCTGACCAAGATAACAAAGGATATCCCTCCATTTATGATGGTAGATGGGAATCCTGCAATAGTGAGGGGTTTGAACCTTGTAGGACTCAAGAGAAAGGGATTTTCACAGGAGAGAAGAGAATTATTGAAGAAGGCTTATAAAATCATTTATAGAAGTGGCTATAGCATCTCACACTCAAAGGAAGAATTGAAAAAACTTGAAGACAATAAAGATATAAGGTTGCTTCTTGATTTCATCTCAAGTTCTGAACGGGGTATACTGCTGAAATCATCAAATGATGCGTCCTAAGGGAGTGTAGAGTGTCTTTTATCGCTGGTATAGACGTAGGAGAAGTAAGAATTGGAATCGCCATCAGTGATAGTGAGAAGAGAATTGCATTTCCACTTGGTGTTATTAAAAGAGAAAGAGGCAGTTACGGCCTCAGGCGTATTGAGAGGATTCTGGAGGATCGTGAAGTAGAACTGTTTGTTGTTGGGCTACCTAAGAGAAGTGATGGAGTAGTCGGGAAGGAAGAGAAAAAAGTTTTTGATTTTGTAGAAGGCTTGAAAAAGTATTTTAACAAGGATGTTGTAACTTGGGACGAGAGATACACAACTGTTATTGCACAGCAAGCACTTCAAGAGGGATTATCTCATAGCGGTATCAGTAGGGCAAATAAACGAAAAAAAAATATTGATAAAATTGCTGCTCAAATCATTCTTCAATCCTACCTCGATTATATCAACAATCAATAAAAATATAATCCATATTCTAGTTGTTTCATTAATGTATAAGATATAATATTTTTACATTGTATACTTTTTCATATTAAGTATTATTTTCTAGTAACATACAAGGTTCAATTAATGTGTTATATTCTAAGAACATAATTTACTTTGTAAAATATCACCATAAAACAATGATCGATGAATGAT
>CP070841.1:1887427-1890997 GCA_020342115.1 Spirochaetota bacterium | reverse complement strand
TCTAAATGTAGATGAAACTCTATTAAACAAAAAGTAATCTCATTTAGATGACATTAACCCCTTCCTTAAAGTATTGCCTTGCACATCTAAATGTAGATGAAACTCTATTAAACAAAAAGTAATCTCATTTAGATGACATTAACCCCTTCCTTAAAGTATTGCCTTGCACATCTAAATGTAGATGAAACTCTATTAAACAAAAAGTAATCTCATTGTATCTATGTTATAGTACCCTTTTGTTTAAAGCTATATCAAGTTTTTTGTTTTACTTACTGTCAGGCTTGGAGGTATTATTAATGTATAGTGAAGATAACTGTTAAGATAACCATTATCGGTATCTTGTGTAATACAATTTTATTCGCGATAAAGCTCATAGGTGGCATTCTATCAGGAAGTCTTGCGCTTTACTCTGACTCCTTTAACTCTCTCACTGACATAATTGCATCAATAGCCATATTCATCGCAGTGAGGATAGGGACCAAAACAGCTGATGTTGATCACCCTTTCGGCCACCACCGGGCTGAACCGATTGCTGGACTGATTGTTGCGATCTTCGCAGCGATACTAGGCTTTGAAGTATTAAGAGGTTCATTTGAGAGTATATTTACCCCAAGAGAGCTGGAGATAAATAGCTTTGTATTTTCAGTTATAGGGGTAAGCATAGCTGTTAAGGTGTACCTCACCCTATTATTCAGGGCAGTTGGAAAGAAGTATAAGAGCCCTGCTCTACTCGCCTCATCAATTGATCATAGGAACGATATTCTTGTTTCAAGTTCTGTTCTTTTCGGGAGTATTTTTATTTATTTTGGATATCACTATTTTGACATCATTGTTGCCTTCCTTATAGGCTCTTTCATTGTATATTCTGGATTCAAGATAGGCGTTAAAAACGTAGACTTTCTTATGGGAAAAGTTCCACCGCAGGATATTTTGGAACAGCTCAAAGGAATTGCACTTTCCGTGGAAGGTGTCATCGGCCTCAATGATGTGAAAGCTCATTACATCGGCAATATAATACAGGTCGAAATACATATTGAGGTGGACAAGAGTATTTCAACTGAAGAATCACATGCAATTGCAAAGAGGGTGAAAGGTTCTCTTGAAAATGAGGAGATTGTTAATTTTGCTTTTGTCCATGTGGATCCGGTGTAATATCAGTAAACGAGAACTAATTTGTCGCCGGCTGCTAAAATCACATATCTATACGAATAACGTGGTCGGCTCCAGAAATAGTTTTTAGTTATTGAGATAACTAAGAACTATTTCTCAACTGACATGAAAAAGAGTTTATAACAGATCGAAAGTATAATCCCAAGAGCAACGTAGTACAATACCCAGAGCGGAAGACCTGCGATAATGACAGGCTGCCTTCCCCAGGCCCAGAAATCGTTACCCAGAATGAAGAGAATTGCAAAAACCGGAATCCATCTAAGGCTATTTTTCTTTATATTAAATATGATTTCGATGTTTTCATTTTGCTGAGTGGTAATGAGACTTGTTACTATAAAAACAGCTGTAGTAACTGCCATAATAGGAACGACTGAGTGTACTCCGGGCGTTCGAATCAACCCAAGATAGTAGGCGAACACCATGGCCTCACCAACTATAATACTCAACACTGCCCCGTATCGGTTTGCTTTCCTCCAGTACAAACCGCCAATTACTGCAGGTGCAAGAACACTATAGCCGTTAAACGATGTGCTGGTGAGAAAACCGAGTATTGTCTGTGGGGGATTTATCAGTGCGATAAGGAGACCAACACCCCCCAGTACAATAGTGGTGATTCTTTCCTTGAATACCTCTTTTTTCTCAATTTCGAAGAAATCTATCGTTATCATTGAAGTGAGGGTTAAAAGTTGTGAATCCATCGTGGACATTAGAGCAGCGATGTTCCCAGTCAATAATATTGTACTCAATATTGTACCCGTGTACTGCCCCAGCAAGAGAGGAAAAACATTGTCTGTATTCTCAAGATTGGGGAATGTGTACCTTCCCATCACTCCAATTGAAACAGTTAGGAAGAACAGAAAAGTTGTTATAAGCGGATATAAAATGACAGCGTTATTGAGCGATTTTTCATCCTTTGCCACCATGAATCTTTGAAATAATTGAGGAAACATTGGATCTGCAAAGAACCATAGAAACATAAATCCGAACCAGACTCCATATGTCATGGAATTATCATTTCCAGGTCTTGAAAATAGCAGCGGGGTGCTCTTCTCTATTTCACCATGCATAGAGATAAATCCGCCGCTCTTATAAGAGATTATAAGAAAAGCAACCAGAGTAAATCCAATCATCATTATTCCCTGTATCAAATCTGTCCATACGATCGATCTGAGACCTCCCAGAGTTACATAGGTGATAATGAACACGGTGATTAAAATTGCTCCGAACCAGTAAGGAATGCCGATGAGAGAATTCAGTGAATTTCCACTGGCGATCGCCTGTGTAGCTAAATAGGGGAGAGTGAATATTATCATAACTAGTGAAAAGAGTTTCTTCAGAAATGTTGATCTGTACCTGTCATAGATGAAATCAGACGGGGTTATGTAATTCCTTTTTTTTGATAATATTAGAATCTTATTACCAATAATGTAGAATGAGAGTGCCATGAAACCTGTTCCGAACCCCATAACAGGATAAAATGCATAGCCGGTTCTGTACCCTGCACCTGAAAAACCGAATATTGTAAAAGCACTAAAGTTTGTTGCAGCCAGAGTAAAAAATAGGAATAGCTTTGAAAGCCCTCTCCCTGCAAGAAAAAATTCAATTTTACTCTTTTTGGCTTCTTTCCGAAATGCAACTCCAATGGATAGTGTTATGAGAAGGTATATTAATAGGATAAGTAGCCGTGTATTCATTTTATCCTCCTTTTAAAAAAAGCCACCCCGACTTCAACGAGTCTGGATGGCTTGAGCCTGGTTCATAACTCGTGTCAAGAATTATAGGAACCTATGATGTTTTGGTCAATTAAAAAATATCTCTACATTATGTTGACTAGTCTTTAATCTTTTCGTATAATTAGTTTTTAATTACTGATGCAACTTGTTAAAAAGATAAATAACTTGATACCATATGAGTTTTCTTGTAAGAACTATAATTGGTTATTAAAAATAACCAATTCAGAGCCGGCCATGATATTCGGAAAGATATTTGATATTATAAGCGGCGACTAATTAGTTCTTAAATAAATAATTTTTATAAGAGAATTAAATTTATAATACATATCAACTCTTGATTAGTGGTACAATTATGGGGTCGGTTGATTAATAATGCGGTATCTTTATAACTGATCACAGGCGACTAATTGTATGGCAAAAGTTAATATAAACATAAATTTAATGGAGGAAGATGATGGCTGACTTTAAAGGGATCGCAGAAGCACTTATCGAAGGGAATGCCGACAAGGTGAAGCAACTTGTACAGGCAGCAGTTGATGAGAAAGTGGAACCAGGTAAAATTCTGGATGAGGGTCTGATTGCTGGTATGGAAGTGGTTGGGGTGCGGTTCAAAAACTGCGAGATCTATGTACCTGAGGTTCTGGTGAGTGCAAGGGCAATGTCTGCT
>CP070841.1:1873590-1887327 GCA_020342115.1 Spirochaetota bacterium | reverse complement strand
TCTAAGACCACTATTTTGAGGCCCTGTTCAACGAGTGCATTGAGATTTCGTAATGTTTTTTCACCTTCGACTTTAGCTTCTTTAAGAAATCCCCCTGCTATTTTCGGTCTCTGACAGCAGCCTGCATCAGCCAGTACCACGTCATAGCCGCATGATTCCAGCAACTCTACAGCTGATTTCCCTACATCAGTCTGATAAAAATTTGTTACAGTATCACAAAACAGGGCGACTTTTTTTGCTGATACGTTTCCTGAGCCATTCTTCATAACAAACCACTTTTTAAAAGGTACTTTCGAATATCTTGGCAGCGAGCGCTTCATATCTATCCCTGCTGATGCTTCCAGGAGTTTTTTTACGAGCCAGGTCCTGCCTAATACATTTACTAATCCGGCCATTGGCCCGGAAAAAAGAGATGCTATCTTTGCAGAGTTTTTCATGATTTTTTTTCGTACTGGAATACGGTGTGTAGAGTAATAACTTTGCAGGAATTCACCTTTTAATCTTGCGAGATCCACATTACTGGGGCACTCGGATTTACAGCTCTTACATGAGAGGCAATAATCTATAAGCTTAATGAGCCTTTTGCTGGTTGCTCTATCATGTTTGAGCTGTCCAGTCATTGCTAGCCTGAGAGCATTTGCATACCCACGAGTTGAATATTCTTCATCACGGGTTGCTCTGAAGCTCGGGCACATGGTACCTGCAAGGAGCTGCCTGCAGTCGCCGACTCCAGTGCACATCTCCACCGCTTGAGCAAAGGAACCGTCCTCCCTGTAGTGGTATACGGTTGGATCGTGGGGAGTTTGATAGGCAGTTCCGTAGCGAAGGTCCTGATCCATCGGGTTCGGGTCGATTATAACACCAGGATTCATAAGCCTATTAGGATCAAACAGGTTTTTTATCTCCCTGAAAGCATCGTATACCTTTTTCTCAACAAACATCTCGAGGAATGGGCTTCTGACTCTCCCATCTCCATGTTCACCACTCAAGGCTCCCCCATACTTTTTAACCAGTTCAAACGCATACTTGGCGATTGCCTTCATGTGATCAATATCTTCCTGAATTTTCAGATTCAGGATTGGCCGTACATGAATTACTCCCACACTGGCGTGTGCATACATTGCAGCTGAAACAGCGCGCTTTTTGCAATATTTCAATACTTTTTCGATATATTCAGGCAGCACGTTGATAGGAATTGCACAGTCTTCAATGATGGGAAGAGGCTTTTTATCACCTTTCATTCCAAGTATAAGACCCAGGCCTTTCTTTCTTACTGCCCAGACCTTTGCCTGAGCAGCAGGGTCTGTTATAATGGGCCAGGCATAACCGAGTTTCTGTTTCTTGAGATTATCTGCCAGTTTCTCTGCCCTTTTTTTTGCCTCTTCGATATTCTTGCCAAAAAACTCTACTACAAGAATTGCTTCAGGATCTCCCTGTATAAATTCAGTAAGGGGCTTGATACTGAGGTTTTTTCTTGCTCTTGTGACAACATCCTCGTCCATTATCTCAACGGCAGAGGGTTTGTGTTCAAGAATAGTTGAAACTGTCTGGATAGCTTCGAGAAGTTCTGAAAAATGAACAGTGCACAGTATCTTTGATTTAGGTAGTGGCTCCAGGTTCAGTGTGCTCTCAAGTATCAATCCCAGTGTCCCTTCGCTCCCAATCATCAGCTTGGAGAGGTTCCAGCGGTCGGTTTCTGTGAATGCATCTAGAGCGTAACCCTGAACCCGGCGCATCACTTTTGGAAAGCTCTTTCTGATATCACTTTGGTTTTTTTCAATGATCTTTCTGAATTCTCTATAAATCTTGGCTTCCCGTGGATTTTTACCTGAATCCTGCTCCTTTTTCTGGTACTCTTTTTGAGATAGCTCCTCGAACTTCATTATTGTTCCATCTGAAAGAAGCACTTTGCTATCAAGGACATGATCACGGGTCATACCGTATATGATACTTTTTGTACCTGCTGAGTTGTTTCCCATCATACCGCCTATTGTGGCCCTGCTCGAGGTGGCAGGGTCAGGAGCAAACATAAGTTCATGCTTCATAAGCTCGGCGTTGAGTATATCGAGAACAACACCTGGCTGTACTTTAGCCTGTTTTGCTTTGACATCAATATCGAGTATACGGTTCATGTATTTCGTGAAATCAATGATCATCGAATGACCGCATGCCTGTCCGTTCAGGCTTGTTCCTCCTCCTCTGGGCAAAATACTGACATCATATTTTGCAGCTATCCTCACTGCTTGACATACATCGTCCTCATCCCTTGGTTCGACCAGTGCCACAGGAGTCAGCTGGTATATACTCGCATCCGTCGCATATATGCCGAGTGTAACATCATCAAAAGAGACATTACCCCTGATAGTGCTTTTCAGTTCATGTTCAAAGTTTTTTCTATTGTTCATAATCATGTTTTGTATCCGGGTCTGTTATTTCTTCATAATATGTCGAAGCGCAGATAGAAGCATATTGACATGATTCAAAGTGGAGCTGCACCCCATGAGACCTATTCTCCAGGCCTTTCCGGCAAAGTCTCCGAGCCCTCCGCCTATCTCGATGTTATATTCATCAAGAAGTCGTCCCCTTACCTCAGCATCATCGAATCCATGCGGTATTTTTACTGCATTGAGCATCGGGAGGCAGAATTCCGGAGCAGGGATGTACTCAAATCCCATGTTTTCCAATCCGTCTCGAAGAAGTTCATGATTCCGTTTATGACGTGCAAATCTTGCCTCGAGCCCCTCTTCAAGCACCAGTCTTAAGGCTTCATGTAAAGCGTACATCATTGAGATAGGTGCTGTGTGATGATAAGCTCTCTTGGCACCGGCCCAGTATTTTCTCACCATACTCAGGTCAAGATACCAGCTCTGAACCTTTGTTTTTCTCTTCTCCATCACCTCTACTGCAGCAGGGCTGAAGGAAACTGGTGAAAGCCCAGGCGGTGCGCTTATGCATTTCTGGGTCCCTGAATAAACAGCATCGATTTCCCAGTCATCCACTCGAACATCGATTCCCCCCAGTGAAGTGACAGTATCGACAAGGAATAAAGCCCCGGCATCATGCGTAATTTGGCTAATATCTTCGAGAGGCTGGCGAACACCGGTTGAAGTTTCCGCATGTACGATTGCTACCAGTTTGGGGTTGCAGCTCTCTAGAGCTTTCTTTACAGCAGAGGGGTCAATAGGTTCACCCCAGGGAGCATCGAGACGAATTAGTTTAGCACCGCAGCGTTCAACAATATCACTCATCCGATTTCCAAACACACCATGGACGCAGACTAATGCCTCGTCACCAGGCTCGAGCAGGTTGGCAAAGCAGGTCTCCATCCCGGCACTGCCCGTCGCCGAGACTGCAAAGGTGAGCTGGTTTTTAGTGCGGAACAGCTTCCTGAGCATTTCCATAACATTATCCATAATTTCGATAAACTGGGGATCGAGATGGCCTATAAGCGGGGTGGCCATTGCTTTCAGCACCAGGGGATGTACATCACTCGGTCCCGGTCCCATCAAGATTTTTACATTTGGATTCAGTTCGTTTGTCACGGACATTCTGCCATCCTCCTCATTAGTTCTTAGAATTATAGTATCCTCTCAGAAGTTATTGCATAAGGCTATCCCATTAAACTCGAATTGTCAATAAGCTTCAGAGATGAAAGCTAAAACATACACATATGCTTTTACTATTCGTGTATCTTGAATGTATTTCTGCGGCGTTATGAATTTAAAAGTTTTCGTTTTTTTAAGAACTTGGCCAGTATTTTTGCTGTATGGGAACCATTGGTTACACGAGCAATCTCAGAGGGCGGCCCCTGAGCTACGATTCGGCCCCCCCCATCACCTCCCTCCGGGCCCAGATCGATTATCCAGTCTGACTCTGCAATAATATCCAGATTATGTTCGATAATTATCACACTGTTACCTGCATCGACAAGGCTGTGAAGCACTCTTATTAAGCGCTCAACATCAGCCATATGAAGTCCTATAGTCGGCTCGTCCATGATATACAGGGAGTGTGCGGGTATGGATTTGTATGTAAGGGTAAACGCCGGTTTTGTTTTTGCCAGCTCTGTTACAAGTTTGATTCGCTGTGCCTCACCACCGCTGAGAGTCGGGCTCTGCTGACCGAGGGTGAGGTATCCAAGCCCTACATCGTGGAGCAGGCGAAGTGTATTGTGAATACCTGGATGAGCACTGAAAAAATCTTTTGCTTCATCAACACTCATTGCAAGCACGTCTGCAATATTCTTTTCCCTGTATCGTATATCCAGGGTTTCTGGAGTGAACCTCATCCCCCCGCAATTCTCACACACAACCGATACATCTGGAAGGAAGCTCATCTCTATCCTCTTTATCCCCTGTCCTTTGCATATCTCGCATCTTCCACCATGCGTATTGAATGAAAAGCGGCCTGAGTCAAATCCGCGCATCTTTGATTCAGGAATGTTCGAAAAAAGCCTTCTGATCTCATCCCATACTCCGACATAGGTTGCCGGGCATGATCTGGGGGTTTTTCCGATTGGTTTTTGGTCAACTTCTAAGACACGATTGAAAGATTCTATACCCTTTATATTCCTGCATCCCTGGAAAGCCCCGTCATCCAACGAGCCTGCCGGTTTACCGGCTCTCCTGCTGCTGAGGACATATCGAAGATTGTTGTACAATACGTCCCGAACAAGCGTGCTCTTTCCGCTGCCGCTTACCCCGGTGACGCTGATGAACTTTCCGAGGGGGATTTTGACATATAACTGTTTCAGGTTATGGAGCTGTGCATCAACTATCTCGATAAAGGAATTAGCCATTTCAGGCGACCGTTTTTTTGTAATCAGGGGATGACGAAGAGGCCTGGTTAAAAAACGTCCTGTCATAGAATCTGGATTGTCCATGATCCTTGCTATGGGGCCTTCACCCACCAGTTTCCCGCCATGAGGTCCTCCTCCGGGGCCGAGATCCACTATATATTCAGCTTTACGGATCGTTTCTTCATCGTGTTCAACTACAACTATTGTATTACCCTTTGATTTCAGTTTACCGAGCATGTTGAGCAGCTTCGCGTTATCCCGGGGATGAAGACCGATTGTCGGCTCATCGAGTATATAGCACACACCTCTTAGATTGGATCCGAGCTGTGAAGCGAGTCTGATTCGCTGAGCCTCACCGCTTGAAAGTGTCGTAGAAGCACGATCGAGGGTGAGATAGGACAGTCCAACCTGTTTGAGGAAAGATAGTCTGGATCTAAGCTCCTCAATTATATCACGGGCAATCTCTCTTTCGCGTCCCACTAAATTCAGCGTACGGAAGAATCTGTCGAGGGATTCCACCGAAAGCCTGTTGACATCGGCAATGTTCATATCGCGGAATTTTACAGCAAGTGCCTCAGGTCTTAGGCGCCCTCCATTACACTCAGGACAGACTATATAGGAGCCCTCTTCATAACCTCTCTGATCAATTCCATCCTTCAGGATTTGACCTGTACCTAGACATTGTATGCACCATCCATGATTGGAGTTGAAAGAGAACATTCTGGGATCAGGCTCTTCAAAACCGCGGCCGCAGCGGGGACAGGTACGCTTTATTGAAAAAATTGTTTCTTTAGAAACACCGCTGTCATGTGATAGGTATACAATCCCCCCACCGAGCTGTAGGGTAAGATGCAGCAGCTGCTTAAGATCTGATTCAGATTCAGGTGTAATTTTGATTCTTCCAGTAGGAAGTTCGATGTTGTGTTCTCTGAAGCGGTCAAGGCGAGGCCATTCTTTTACTGGCGTTATTTTACCATCGACACGTAGATGTGTGAATCCCTTCCCAGAAGCCCATGTCGCAAGTTCTGTGTAGTATCCCTTTCGAGCGGTTATAAGCGGCGCAAAAAAAGCTACCTCTGTATCCCTGAATTCCTGAAGTATTTTCGAAAGTATATGATCTTCTGTTTGAGGTTCTATAGGTATGTTGCATCCAGGACAGTACTGAGAACCTGTCTTTGCGAAAAGGAGGCGAAGAAAATGGTATATTTCAGTCATTGTTGCAACCGTGCTTTTTTGTCCGCCATAACTGCCTCTCTGCTCGATAGCAACAGTTGGTGGTACTCCGAAAACAGCGTCCACATCCGGTCGTGAAGCAGGTTGAACGAACTGTCTGGCATACGCATTCAACGATTCCAGGTATCGTCTTTGTCCTTCGGCAAACAGGATATCAAAGGCCACGGTACTTTTTCCACTTCCGCTCACTCCTGTAATCACTGTAAAACAGTCACGCGGTATTCGAATGTCTATCCTTTTAAGATTATGCTCACGTGCTTGCCGGATCAGGATTGAATGGTCGAGTCCTGCGGTGTAATGCAAGTGTGGCTCTGCTACCTTTGACCCTTTCACTGTTTTAAAGGTTTTGTTTCGTGTTCCCAAAGCCCTGCCAGTATGGCTTGTTTTACAGTTTACGATCTGTGAAGGTGTACCGCAGCAGATCACCTCTCCACCATCTTCACCACCTTCGGGACCGAGATCGATGATCCAGTCAGCTGCAGAAATAACCTCGAGATTGTGCTCAATAACAATCACGGAATGACCGGAGTGCAGAAGTTTCTCCAATGCTCCTAAAAGCACAGATATATCCTCGAAATGTAATCCAGTGGTTGGCTCATCAAAGAGAAAGAGAGTATGGTTTTCTTTTTTCGAAGGTTTATTCCTCTTTGACAGATGGCCGGCAAGCTTGAGGCGCTGAGCCTCTCCTCCACTCAGGGTTGGAACGGGTTGTCCCATGGTCATATAACCGAGCCCTACAGCTCTAAGGGGTTCGAGAGTTCTCAAGATCTCTATTTTATCTGAGAAAAAATCATACGCATCATCAACAGTCATATCGAGCACATCTGCTATGCTCTTTGCCCCATCATATATATCTCTTCCATCTATGTAACTTGCTTGAGAAGGTAAAAGCTTAACATCAAGAATATCTTTTTTATACCTTCGTCCTTCGCAGCCAGGGCATCGAATATAGATGTCTGAAAGAAACTGCATCTCGATGTGTTCCCATCCGCTGCCGCCGCATACAGGACAGCGCCCCTTGTCAGAATTAAAACTGAAGTGTCCTGTGGTGTAGCCGCGCTGGAGGCTGAGAGGTTGTGTGCTGAATAATTTTCGGATGGCATCAAGTGCACCTACATAACTCGAAGGGTTGGATCGCGAGGTCTTACCTATAGGGGATTGGTCTACAAGTATAACATCATGAATCGATCCGTCACCAATAATATCATTGTATGCACCGGGAGTCTCTATAGGCTTGTGAAGGCGTTTGCGAAGTGCATTATATATTATATCCTGTACAAGGGTAGATTTACCGCTACCGCTCACTCCTGTGATGCACACCAGACTATGAAGAGGAATTCGTACATCAATGTTCTTCAAATTGTGTTCGGATGCTCCAAACACTTCAAGCCAGTGTTGTCTATTCTTCAAGGAAAAAACATTTTCATTTGCTTTATTCTGCGTATGCACAACGCGTTTTCTGCCTGAAAGATACTGAGCTGTAAGTGAGTTCTCTGTTTGTAGTAGCTCGTGAACATCGCCGGAAAATACTACCTCTCCTCCAAGCTTGCCTGGACCGGGTCCCAGGTCAATAACGGTATCTGCAGCACGGATCACTTCCGGATCATGCTCCACAACGATTAATGTGTTCCCAGCATCTCTTAAACGATGTAGAATACCGATTAGCCTGTTGATATCTCGTGAATGGAGCCCGATACTTGGTTCATCGAGAATGAAGAGAGTGTTTACAAGAGACGTGCCCAAAGCTGTGGTTAGATTGATTCGCTGTACCTCTCCGCCGGAGAGGGTTCTGCTCTGCCTGTCGAGATTGAGATACCCGACTCCAACCTCAACCAGATAGTGGAGTCGAGATCTTATCTCATCAAGAAGCAGTTCAGTAGCCTCATCGAGATGTCGGGGAAGTTTTATCTTTTTAAAGAAATCGTAGCATCTATCTATTGGAAGAAGCATTATATCATGAATGTTGAGACCTTCTCCGATTCTCCATAAGAGAGCCTGCGGTTTGAGTCGTGCACCTCCGCATGAGGGACATCTCTGGTAAGTACGGTACTTTGAGAGGAGGACCCGGATGTGCATGCGGTAGCTCTTTGTCTCAAGCCAGTCAAAAAAGCGTTTTACTCCATACCACTTGCCATCTTCCCACCTTCCCTCTCCTTCGAGCACCCATTGTTTTTGAGTTTCTGTAAGGCTATACCAGGGCACGTCAGTCGGGATACCTCTTTTTCGTGAGAAATGTAAAAGGTCATCCTGACACTCATTGTAGGCTGCAGTCTGCCAGGGTTTTATGGCTCCTTCCTCGATTGTGATTGTTTCATCAGGCACCACGAGACTGTAATCGATACCGATAATTCTTCCAAAACCTCGACAGGTTTCGCATGCTCCAATCGGAGAATTGAAGGAGAAGAGGTTTGGCACAGGATCGTTATAATGCAGGTTACAGACAGGGCAATGGAGATCCTTGGAGAACTTTAAAGTGCCGGTTGGTTTCCCGTTGCTGTCGATGGAATGGACATTAACATGGCCCCTCCCGAACTTGAGAGCCTGTTCTAGGTCTTCTGAAATACGTGAACGGTTTTTCTCCTCTTGCTGTACCCGGTCCTGGATTACCTCAAGTGTTGCATCATCTTTGCTGAAAATTCTCTTGTAACCCTGACCTGAGAGAAGCTTCATCACCTCATCTTCTGAAAAGCCTTTTGGAATGGTGATGGGGAAGGTGATCAAGAGTGTTCCTTTAAGCCTGTGTTCTTGATGCAAAGTGGTATCGTCCATTGCCTCATTGAACAATTGCTTGATGATGCTGTCCGGCGTGTCACGCCTTACCAGTCTTCCGCAGCCGCTGCAGAAGAGTTTCGATGCTCGTGCAAACAACAGTTTGAGATGATCATTCAGCTCAGTCATTGTACCAACAGTTGAACGTGAGGTTCTTACAGGGTTGGTCTGATCGATAGCAATGGCAGGAGGGATACCGGATATGTGATCCACCTTTGGTCTATCCATACGATCGAGAAACTGTCTCGTGTAAGGGGAGAAGGTTTCTACGTAGCGACGTTGCCCCTCTGAATAGAGTATATCAAAGGCAAGGGAGGATTTTCCGGAACCGCTTACACCTGTAATCACGGTGAGTTTGTTTAGAAGGATTTTTAAGTTGAATCCTTTAAGATTGTTCTGTCGTGCACCTTTTATGAGGATACTATCTTCTGACATTTATTTCCTTCATAGCTTTCTCAGTATACTATTACTATATCCATATTATGAGCATTAAGAGAAGTAAAAAGGCATTAATACCAGATTTTTTATAGAGAATTGACCTGTGTCAAGGAATGAAGGTCTGGTTTTGTATATTTTAATTATGATCATTTTTGTGTTTGATTATTTAGTACTATCAATATTAAGGAGTGAATAATGGAAAAAGAGAGTGAAGAGCTCAAAGGCGAGGTTATGAGTATTCGAGATCTCGTTGATTATCAAGAAGGGTCTGTTGTTTCGAGGCAAATAATTAAAAAGGATGTGGGTACTGTTACTATATTTGCTTTTGACAAAGGCGAAGGCCTAAGTGAACATACGGCTCCATTTGATGCAATCGTGAATGTTTGTGAAGGAGAAGCTGAAGTAGTAATCTCCGGGAATCCTCATATAGTCAAGAAGGATGAGATGATAATCATGCCTGCGAATGAGCCACATGCACTGAAAGCAAATGAGAGATTTAAAATGATTCTCATCATGATACGGTCAGCATAATAAATTTCCCTACATATGACATATAAACTCTAACCGACCAATACCTCAGCTGCATTGTATTTGCAGGTTATCCAATAAAGTCACATTTCATGTGAATAATGTTTGCATAAAATGAACATATCAGGATAAAATAACTAAGTGGATCAAAGGGGTATAGTATAGGGATAAAATAAAGTGGAAACAGACTTAATATGGCATTATAGATATATATAGATTTTGAGTTCATGGAAAATATAATGATAAAAACACCCATAGAAACGATCACAGAGAAGAACAGAATCATAAATAATATCATCGATGTAATATTAAAAAGAGAGCATTTTCTCATAATGGGACATCGTAGTCCGGATGATGACTGTATTGCTTCAATGGTTGCTATTGCCCTTATCCTGGTTAAGTTCCACAAGGATGCAAGAATATTCTTGAAGGGTACTGTGCATGAACACTTCCAGTATCTTCTCAATATCTGCAAGTACAACTCCATTAGTATTGAGAATAATGGTAATCGTATTAGTGATACAATAGATACCATTGTCGTATGTGACACTCCAAAGCCATCTATGGTTGAAATGGATGAGGGGACGAAAAAGCTGCTGGATGACAAGGATGTGATTGTTGTCGAGTTCGACCACCACATAGGGGCTGACAGCACTTATATAGGAGATAAGGGGTATAGTCTCGTAACAGAGGCGTCATCAGCTGCAGAATTAATCGGGCATCTCGCGTTTAAGCTTAGAATGCGAACCCAGCTTCTCGAGAAGTATCAAATTCCCGATCTCTTTACAAGAAACCTGGTACTCGCAATCCTTACAGGTATTATTGGTGATTCCAAAATGGGGCAGTTGCTCAAATCGAGCAGGGAAAGGCGATATTACAGGATATTCTCAACGATATTCAATAATCTCCTCGCAAGGGAGACGACAAGAGAGACGAACTGTGCGAATATGGGGGAAGTGTTCAATGAACTGCAGAGGCTTTCCAAGAGTGAGGAGCTATGTTATAACTACTTTATAAATCGAAAGAAAATATCAACATCTATTGGGTGGGTTATCCTCACACAGGAGGATATCGAGAAGCTTATGACTAAATGTAATGATAGAGAGTCCATTGTAACAATGGCGAGGGCTGTTGCAGATACACTCGCCGAGGAAAGCAAAAAACTCAGCCTCGTTGTATATTACGATAATACAAGAGAGTCTGAGCTCATACAGTTCCGTATGAGGAGGTCTCACAGTTACAAATCATTTGATCTGCGCAATGTTCTCGACCTGTTCTCTATTAAGGATGGGGGAGGGCATGAAGGTGCCATAGGTTTCAGAATCCCCAAGAATAGCATCAAAAATCTTGATGAATATGTTCAGAAGCTCATAGATGGTGTTGAAGAGGTTATATCTCAATAGCTGTCCTATTCTTGGTAATTTAATAATCCCAAGATAAATTAAATGACCAGAGTTATAATAATGCTTATCTGTATCGCTTTAGCTTTTCTTTTCCTGGGGTGCGATTCAAAGGGGACAACGAAGGATATTGTTAATGCGCATATAACTCGCAATAGTTTGAAGAATGTAATGATTGCACTTGAGCTATACAAGAATGAATTTGGTGAATACCCTATGACACTCGACGAACTGCTCATGAGAAAAGGAATCACTGAGAGGAGCATCATTGAAGATGCCTGGGAAAGAACCTACCATTATGTTAAAATAGAAGATACGTACGTGCTCTTTTCAAAAGGGAGAGATGGGAAACCCTTTACATCAGACGATGTTCATTCGCGTTAGTATAAATTTCCTGTATTCCAAAAAAAGACATACAGTGTGGAAAAATATACACATCTTTATGAAATACCTTACCTATTATTGATATAGACTCCACGAAGTGCTCCCGATTATTCTTTAACATTATAATTCTTGATATAGAATAACTTAAAGAAAAATGTTCTCCCTAAAAAAATCCTTAATAACAAACTTGAATAAATATGGCATGCAATTTGCTTATTATTAGATGTAAGATGATGGGCTGTGTAACGCAGTAAGGAGTATATAACGGTTATGAGTATGGTTACTATGCTTGGTGAGCTTGCCAGTACTTACTGGAAAACATATATAAACTACCTGAAGAGCAAGAGAGGGGACAGGAACTGGATAAGGAATAACTTGAGTTGGCTAAAAAAGGTTGCCCGCTTTGGCAGGAGAGCATTGAGAAGCTTGAATGATGAAGCTTTGTATCCCTTTTTTGAAGCTGTGAGAGAAAATACAGAGCTTAGGAAGCTGCTTGCCTCGGAATGCATGAAGGTTGTACTTCACTACAGGTTGTCTACTGGTTAATGGGCTTTTTGTGACTTTTACAAAACCGGGCCTCCTTTATTACCTTTTCACTGTATACAACCCTCCTTAATTCCCCCATCTGATCTTTAATCCTGTTCCCTCTCTCTCACACCTCAATTTTTGCTTTGACAATTCTTGAAGCGCCGGTCACAATATCATTATAGATCAATCCATTGTGCAGGAAAATAATTTGGGTTTTAATTGCGGCATAATTGGACTTCCCAATGTTGGCAAATCCACAATTTTTAATGCCCTTTCAGGCGCTACGGTACCCATGGACAATTACCCTTTCTGTACTATAGAGCCTAACAGAGGCGTTGTACCTGTACCTGATGAAAGGTTACTTCGTATAGCAGAGCTGCTGCAGAAACCTGATCCAATTCCTACCAGGATTGAATTTTATGATGTGGCAGGTCTGGTAAAGGGAGCATCTGAAGGGGAGGGTTTAGGAAACAAGTTTCTGGGGCATATAAGGGATGTGGATGCTGTTGTTCACGTTGTACGCTGTTTTCACGATAGTGATGTAGCACATATAGCAAAAGATCCAGATCCAATAAGAGATATCGAGATAGTCAAGACTGAGCTATTACTTTCTGATATTGAAATCCTGGAAAGGGCGAAAAAGAGACTTGAGAGGAATTCAAAGGGAGGTGATAAAGGGGCAGCCTCTAAGGTCAATATAATTGAGAGTAGTATTAAACATCTCAATAGCGGACGGCTCTTGAAAGACCTGGATATTGAGGATGAAGATAAGAGGCTTTTAAGGGAGTACGGTCTTATATCAATAAAGCCAGTGCTTTACTGTGCAAATGTCGATGAAGGGAATTCCTCCTCCGATGAGGTACGTAAGGTAGAGAATTATGCTAATAATGAACATTCAGGATTTGTTAAAATCTCAGGAAAGCTCGAGGAGGAGATATCGGAGCTCCCCAAGGAGGAGAAAAAGGAATTCCTTCTGGAGATGGGTATTGGCGATTCAGGTCTTGACAGGTTGATTAGAGTATCATACCAAACACTCGAACTCATCACATTCTACACAACTGCAACAAAGCTTCAGGCGTGGACTTTGCACCAGGGGGCCTCAGCACTTGAGGCTTCTGCAAAAATACACTCCGATTTCGAAAAGGGATTTATAAAAGCTTCGGTTTATCACTATAATGATCTGATTACTGAAGGGAGTGAGGCACATTTAAAGGAGAAGGGTAAACTGCGCTCCGAAGGAAAGGAATATATAGTCCAGGATGGAGATGTGATCCGGTTTATTTTTAATGTATAAATATTCGGAATGCAAATATATAATAAGGGTTTCTTCTGTTATTTATTGATATAACGTTCTTACGAAATTTCTTAAAAAATTGTTGACAAAATATGGCCCTTCTGTTAGATTTATTCATCCGTTGAGGACAGAAGAATTTTTTTTTGGAGGATCTTTTTACATGCCGGAAGGTACAGTGAAATGGTTTAATGCAAGAAAGGGGTATGGTTTTATCTCTATGGAGGATGGAGACGATATTTTCTGTCACTATTCTGACATCGAGGTAGAAGGTTTCAAAACACTGAATGAGAATCAGAGGGTATCATTCGAGATAAAGGAAGGCCCGAAAGGGTTGCAGGCGATTCATATTAAACCTGTTTAGCTAC
>CP070841.1:1866230-1873490 GCA_020342115.1 Spirochaetota bacterium | reverse complement strand
CTCTCTGAAGTTGAAGAAGTGTTTTAAAGGTATGGCGCTCTGCTTGTAAGGAATGAGAAAGTTCTCCAGCATATGGCGGCCTTCTATCTCCGACTCGGGATATACAGCAGTCACCTCCACGGTGGTCTGATCCTGTTCAAACTCGATGGGTGCTGTACCGCTGAGGATCTTTCTAACGAGCCTTATTAGACTGCTCTCTGTGAATTCAGGGAAACCCTCTATTACCTCTGCCCTGGACGATAACGAGATTTCGTCAGAAAGGTTTGTCGGGGGATCGGTAAATACCCAGCTGTATAGTTCTGAATCATTGACAAGATCTCTCACCCGTTCCAGAAGAGTGATGGTCTCGATAGGCTCATCCCCCTGAACACTGATCTGAAGATCCATGGTGCGCGGAAGAGGAAGCTGAGCCGGATCCCACATCATAACATTATAGTACCAATTGTTATCGCTGACGAAACGCTTCTGCAGCTCACCCACCACCTCATCTGCATGTTGCGAGCTCGTCAGTTTAATGAAATATCGGTTGAAACGCCCCCACACATCGGCGTACGTTCCTTCAACATAATGCCCTACATGTTCCTGAATTTGATTTTCCATAAGAGGAATGAATTCCTGTATAATCTGTTCAGGATCGTCTATTGAGGGGTTGCGAAAAAATATCACTATCCTGTCGCTTTGAGGAGGTGAAATGATCTCCCTGGGAATCAGAGGGAGAATTTTGAGTACAGAAAACGCCAGGAAGCCGAATGAGAATAGCATGAAAATAATCGATACCCATCTGCGTGTGAGGAGCACTCGCAGTATATTTTTGTATAATTTTATAAAAAACCCCATCACAGGCACAGAGAAGTGCTGTAGTCCTTTTAGTGAGGGCTCTATCCCTGGTACCGGTGTGCGTGTATTAGTGCGGTAGAACAAAAAGGCGATAATCGGGATCAGGGTCAGGGCTACGCCCATAGAGATAAGCAGCGCAAAAATGACTGTCTTGGCCTGATCACCAAGTATTGCGTTGGTCAGGGGAGCAGTAAAAAGGATAGGCAAAAAGACCAGCACCGACGTAAGAATGGAGGCGATAACAGGAGAGCGAACCTGAGTGACGGCCCTGATGATTAAATCTTTCAGATGCCCGCTGTCTCGGATAGGTACTTCATCTCTACGGAAGCGGTGGATATTTTCAATGATTACGATGGATGGATCAATCACCATACCGACAGCCAGAGCAATTCCTCCAAGGGAAATCAGGTTAAGACTGACTTTGAAAAAATACATTACAATGAAGGTCAGAATGAGTGTTACCGGGAGTGATATGCCGATAAGCAGTGTGTTTCGCAGCTCACCCAGACTGAAAAGGACCACTAGCATAGCCAGCACCGCTCCGATCATCGCAGCCTGAACCACATTTCGAATTGAACGGTCTATAAATTCGGCTGGATCGAGGTAAAGATGAAACTTGGAATCCTCGGGCAGGATACCTTCTGTCCTGGCCTCTTCCAGCACTGCCTGTACATCCTGAGACATCTTGCGGACATTTCCGCCGTCAACAGGCGAGGCGGTTATCCGAATACCGCGAGCACCGTTCATCACAAAAGCGCGGTCTGGCAGGGCGTAGATGATTTTTATATCAGCAATATCCTGTAGTCTTACTGAGACATTACCCTTTTGTGCAACGATGATTTTTCCAATGTCGAATATTGATTCGACATCTCTTCTGAAACGAACACTGAATGTGGTAGCTCCTTCTTCGAGCTTCCCGACTGATTCCGGACGATAGCCGCTGACAACCGCTTCTTCGATCTTGTCTATTGTGATTCCGTAGGCTAGCATATCTATCTGCCGGAGTATCACCTCGGCTTCCATCTCCTCTACATTGAAAATTTCAATAATTTCTGCATCTTCCACCCTGTTAAGCCTTGGTTGCATGGTGTTTTTTAAGATCTGAAAGAGTTCCTCCGGGCTTGCTGTATCTGAGGTCACCCCCATCATCAGATATCCGGCATTCTCCCCGGAAAAAAAGCGAACGTCATACCTGTCTTGATACTCAGAGGGAAGCATGTCCATAATGCTGGTCATTGCAGACTCGACATCAGACTTGGCCTGATCGCTGTCCGTTTTCCAATCGAAGGTCAGGGTAAAATCGCTTCGGTCATTCTCGTACTCAACCTCTACTATGTCGACGCCATCGATTGCGAGAAACCGGGATTCGATGTCATCTGCGTATTCGTTGGAGAAATCGATGGCTGAGATTCCTGTGTGGTAGATATGAGCCCTTACTCTTGGCCTTCTTGTCTGGGGATAGAGCTGGATCGGAAGCTGGGTGGCGAGTATGCCGCCTGTGATGCAAAGCACAAAAACGAGAAGGAGAAATCCGGTGCTCTTTTGGAATATACGGTTTAGCATATTATGTCCCTGGCCTATCGATCTTGGCGCCTTCCTTCTCTCTGCCTGTTAAACGGTTGAGGTAGTGTTCGCCTGCCTCTAGACCCTGATCGATTTTAACAAGCTCCCCATATGATGCTCCAAGCACTACCTCTCTCGCGGTAAGTTCTCCAGCTTCGTTCACAACCCACAAAAAGTATTTGCCGTACCGGCGAATTACAAGATCCCGGCGGACAAAAAGGCCTCTGGCCTTGTCTATAGGAAGGTCTATAATTACAAACTCTCCGACATAGGTGCGCTGGGTATTGGGGAAGTGAAAGGTCAGTGTAAAAAGTCCCGTAGAGTAATCCGGTTCTTGAGACCTATTTGCGAGAACCCCGTTTATTGTTACTCCGCCGGTGGTTCGGGCAGTCACTCGTTGACCGATTCTTATTTTGAAGGCATCTTTATCGCTTATGTTTGCATCTAGTATGTAACCCTCTGTACCGATGATGACTACTGCTGGCTCGGCAGC
This sequence comes from Spirochaetota bacterium, assembly GCA_020342115.1. GTDB lineage: Bacteria > Spirochaetota > B62-G9 > B62-G9 > DRHN01. The sequence goes on along the minus strand of CP070841.1, from coordinate 1,870,597 downwards.
TTCGACCTCATCATCTACCTGGACGAAGACTTTTGAGATCCAGCCGGTGATGCGAGCAGTAACTAGTGTCGGTTTATAGATGTTCATAACGTCGTCTTTGCGTTTAATGCTGAACAGCTGCTGCCCTTCTTCGACGAACCCGCCCTCCTTTATTGAAACTGAACTGATATAGCCATTGTTAGGTATGTGGTGGACGATTCTATTTTTTGGCTCGAGCCTTCCTACGACTGAGATCGTGTGAAATTGCTCGGAGAGCCGGGCAATAGAGACAGGCGACGCTGACATGTTTTGAGTCTGTCCCTGTTGAGCATCCGTTTGTGTTCCGTCTCTTTGCTGAGCCGATGTTAAAGAGGCTGAGAACAGCAACGCTGCTATTATAATAAGAAGACTTAGCCTGTGCATCAGGATCACTCCTTGGCTTGTTTGGACCCCTGATAGCTTTGGAAAGCTGCCAGGATATACCCTGCTTTTACTAAATATTCAGCTTTAAAGTTAACAGTTTTAGTAATCCAAAGAAAGTATGAAAGCTGAGGTTTATTTGCGATTCTCATTTATATGCCTAATTTATTATTGAGGGCATACTCCAGGTCGAACAGTCCTGTCAGGTAGTTATATCTTTCTTCCAGAACTCCAAGTTTTGTCTCCTGGAGCGCATCGAAGGCTTCTTCAACTTCCAGAAGCCCTACTACGCCTGCGTTGTACTGTTTTTCAGTAAGGTCGTATGTTTTCTGGGCCAGCGTAACATTCTGTTCAAGGACTTTCAATGTTCTTAGTGATTTGTCTAACCTCATTACGATGGATTCAATTTCTACCTCAGCAAGCTGCCTGGTCATAGTAAGCTCAATTCGAGTCTTTTCTATGGAGTCATCTATTTCTTTTACCTTCATCCTGCTAGAAGAGCCCGGGATAAGACCGTCAAGAGGTAATGATAGTGAGATTCCGAATGTACTGGTGTCTGACCAGCTATCCGGGCTTCCCCAGTTTGACTGGAAAGGGTTGTCTATTTGGGCTTTGAAGGAATAGGATAGTGAGAGTACAGGGGTATACTCTTCTGCTTGTGTGAGCTTTTTTTTGTTCTCCAATACCTGAACAGTTTTTTCCAGGCTCTGTACATCCAGACGTGTCGGAAGATATTTGGGTATCAAGGTTTTAGCCTTTAATGCAAGATATTTTGGTTCTATTGAGCCCGTAATAGAGAGAGTAACATCTTTGTCAAGACCGAGTATCTGCTTGAACTGCATCTCTGACGTCTCATAGGAAACCTTTAGCTCTTCAAGTTCGGGTTTCAGGTTTTCCAGCGTCACTTGTGCGCTAAGCATTGTGAGCTCTGAGACGAGGCCGCTTTCATAGTTTATTTTTGCCTGGTCGTATCGCTTCTGTGCAGTGTCTATATTCTGTTTGATGAGTTTGATTTTCTCTTTAAGAACAATGAGATTGTAGAAATACTCCTTTACATCAAGCTCCAGCAGCTTTTCAGTTTCTTCAAGGCTTATTTTTTCTACCTCATAGACAAGCTGATTGTTTGTAATGCTGTATGCGTTAGCAGCTGAAAGAGGAAGACTGGCCGAGATGCTGCCAGACATATCCCAAGGGGACGAAGGCGATATCGATGAGGTTCTATATCCTTCTGAATGAGTTAGACCCGCTCCAACGTTTATAGACGGCAGAAACTCGTTCCAGGAATACTGTGTTGCCCGCTTTTTTGTTTTAAAATCAATATGTGAAGCCTTGAGGTCGAGGTTGTTTTGAAGGGCCAGTGAAACGGCGGATTCGATATCAAGGGTTATGGTTTCCGCCTTGATCTCTTCACTGCGCACTATTATAGCTGCCAGTATAAGGAATATTATTAGTGTTAAGAAATAACTTCGTTTCATGACAAACTCCTTCGAAAAAGCACTTTGAAAATTTTTTTCTGATTTTTAATAATTAAAACAATATACATGATTCATTTGTGGTTTATACACCATAAACATTAAATATCGCAAGATAGGTTCAAATCTATTTAAAATAATAACACTAAATTTTTAGATCTTAAAAACAAGAATGAAGTAAAAAATGGAAGATATTTTATTGTGAATACATATTATAACATGAGCTCTGTTACTATTATTAAATTCCTCCAATTTTTAAAAGTACGCAAAAGTACACGCCTGTACCCCTAATATTTCCTAGGATTTTTGTTGATTTTTTACCTGCCTCTCAATACCATTTCTCACATGAAAAGGGTTGGGTTTCTGTTTCTCATCTCAGCAGTATTGCTGATTTTCTTGCCTTTCGCAACAGGGGCGGATGAAACTGCGTATGATGTGCTCGTAGGTATACCCCCGGGTACGACCTTGGAAGAAGGATCCTTGGTCGATAAAGCGCTTCGATTCTACCAGGAAAACATATCTTCGCATGATGGACCGCGATGCCTCTTCTACCCCACCTGTTCACATTTTGCCGGACAGGCGGTAAAGGAGCATGGCCTTTTTCTGGGCATGCTGATGACTATTGACAGGATGGTGTACAGGGAAGATCCGCTATCATTGCAGTACTATAGCTATGATGAGGACAAGGATAGACACCTCGATCCCGTTTACCATAGCTACATTTTCAATGAGACAGATTACCTCAAATGATGAAGCGATTTATTATTACACTTTTATTTATCTTTGCGGGTTGCTTCACCAGTGCGCTTCATGCCCAAACCGAGCTGGACTATCCAGCTTATCTCTTCAGAACGGGAAACTACGCTGCATCCATACTGGAGCTCGAGCGGTATCTTTTCTATCACCCTGATGGCTCCTCTGGTTCACAAGCTACTCTCCTTCTTGCACTCTCCTACGCACATGAGAGCCAGCACAACAGAGCACTCTTACTGCTTCGTGGAATTGAACCTGCAGAGCAAGAGAAACTTTTTTGCGAGGCGCAGTTTCACTATCTCAATATCCTCTTCAGACAGCGGAAAACAGGTGATTTTCAGCTCCAGAAAGAAAGGATATCCGGTGATTGCCCGCTGCTTGACAACAGGCTGAACAGGTATATTGATGAAATGTCTATCGCACTGTCGATCTACGATATGAACTGGAGCGAGGCATTAAAGGAGGTGGAACAATCCAAGAGGCTTTCTTCTGAGCTTGCGGATATACTAAAAAGAGACCTCAATGAAGTTATCGAATACAACCCGAAGAGCCCGGTGCTCGGCGGTTTTCTCTCTCTCATCCCGGGTTTGGGACATTTTTATGCAGGACGCGGGGTTGACGGATTCAAGAGCCTCATAATCAATGGTACCTTTATATCACTAACTGTTTTCAGCTTTCTCGAGGGGTATGATGGATTAGGAGTCGCGTTTAGCATTGTTGAAGGAGTATTGTACATCTCGAATATATATGGCGGAGTTAACGCTGTTCATCAGGAGAATGCACGCTACGTCGTGGAGCGAAGGGATCGCATGCTTCAGAGGATCCAGGCGCCTCCTCTGACTATAATATCAGTCAGGGAGGAGTTCGGCTTCTGATGGTTTCTCACGATGTCCTCACCTACCTTTGTGCCAGAGAGCTTGGTCTTGAGAGGTACACTGTTGCGATTACCCCCTATACCTATAACGACCCCGGTCCATACAATCCTTTGTCAGAGATAGAGTACAGGGAAGGTAAAAGACCGACGGTCAAGTCAAATGATCCTCATATAGATGAGGACAGGTTCTATGCCCCATTTGTGCAATACAATCCGCCTGCAAGCAACTGTGTGAAGGCAATAGAGGTTCTATCCATTTACTCGGCAGAGCCTGACTGGGGTATGGATGAGAAGCTTGAGCTGTCTTTTTTTCAGAGGTTGACAGGAGACTCGCTTGGATACAGGCATATGCGCTACGGGCTCTTTTTTTTCAGAGCAGGGATTGCACACCGCCGTGCAGTTTATTTTACCGAGCTTGCCCGCAGCGCATTTGAAAAAGGGGATCTTTACTGGGGTATACGCTTCAGTGGGCGAGCAATCCATTACATCGAGGATCTGCTCACCCCTCTTCATACCAAGCCGTTTTCAGAGTTGTTCTTCTTAAGAAAGATTATCTCTCTAAAGATAAAAAAACTCCCGCTTATTGCATTTAACTACCACCATAGCTTTGAAAGATTTACCGGCCATCATTTGTGGCATGGAGAAAATGGATATTTACATGCAATAACACTCGCACCCCTGGCCAAGATCAATAACTTGAAAAGAGATCTCAGAAAGGGATGGAGAGCCTCCAGAAGAATCTTCTATCCCCATTTCAGGGAGTGGAGGAGGATTATCCCTAAAAGAGCAGAAAGGGAGAGCGTGCTGCTCTCCCCCGATGATGTTGCCAGTATAAAACCTCCGGCAAATCTAAAAAAGTGCATAGAGCG
>CP070841.1:1844827-1866130 GCA_020342115.1 Spirochaetota bacterium | reverse complement strand
GAGACTTACCAATTTTCTGAAGTCTCACGGTGTTCAAAACATTGTTGTTGATTGTGATGGGAATACATGGGAGCTCATCCCCCTGTGGATTGAGTCAGGAATCACAGGCACGTATCCCTTGGAAGTGAATGCAGGTATGGATGTGAGAGAGGTCCGAAAAGCTTTTCCTAGGTTTCAACTTATGGGTGGAGTGGATAAAATACAGCTCATGAAAGGAAAAGATGAAATTGATAGAGAGCTTGATAAGTTTCCGGATATCATAAGATCTGGAGGATGTATACCCCATGGAGACCATTGTATACCTGAAGGAGTAACGTGGGAGAACTTCAAATATTACAGGGAAAGATTATTTGAGATAATAGAATCCACACCGGTGTTGTCCTAAGTATTTATTAGAACAAATTATTGACAAATCTTTTTGCTTGATTTTAATTCAAGATAAACATTCAGGGTTAGGGGATTATTACGAAAATGACCTCAAGGGTAGAAACTAAGGGGAGAGGGCCACGCCCTGAAATAAATTTCTAATTTTGTGATAGGGAGAAAACAGTGAGAGAAGAGAATGTTGAGCAACTCAAGGATCAAATTGAAGGTATGAAGGAAACAACTGCTGTCTATATCGGTTCTCTGATACGAGAAGTTGTAAGAGAGTTCGGTGACAGGGGTAGAGAGGTCGTGAAGGAAGCAGCACGAAAAGGTGGATTATGGCAGGGTGAAAAGTATATCAGGAATAACAATATCAAGAAGAGAGGAACTAAGGCATTCGCGGATTTCTTCAATTCAATGAGTGATGTTGACCTCTTTAAAATCAAGGTAGATGAATCTTCTGAAGAAAAGTGCGTAGTCAGGACAAATGTCTGTCCTTACATTAAATACTGGAAAGAGATGGGAATAAATAAAGAGCTTCCTGAGTTCTGTATTCTAGCCACTTATTTCGATCTTGGGCTTGCCCAGGCGTTCAACCCGAAATTGAAGATAGAACTTCCAGAAGATATGATGCGGGATGACCCATACTGCATTTATATCTTTAAGGAAAAGTAAGATACCCTTACCTCCGATAAAGAACACTTTATATACAAGCTATTTTTAAAATCCTTGAAATCTGGCAATTATGGCTTTTCAGAGGTCTTTAGTTGTCTCGATTATATTAATTTCTTATTGACCCATGATGACCCAGGCAAAACTGTATCCAATTAGTGTCAGGCCATGTGTATGAAGCCTCAAAAAAAAAGTCGTAAATTGAAAACGAAGCCCCTACTTCGAAATCTTGTGCATCTGACATCCTCCCTATACCGAATCGATAATACCTTCCGAAAAAAGCATTGATTTGAATATGCTCTCTTCCTAGAACATGGTATCCAGCGTAACAGCGTAAAGGGAAGTCTATATAGCCATGCCACACAGCACCGGAATCCCTGGAACTAGACGAAGAACTACCAATAACCCATAACGGCCATAATGCGGGTATTTTGATTCCTCCGGCTATTCCAGCATGCAAAGGACCGTACCATAAGCCACATCCTAAATCAGCTCCTATAGTCCAATTTAATATATAGTCTACAGGCTCCTCACTTCCTAAACGTAGTCCTGTTGAAAAACGGTAAAATAGATCCATGGATACTACATCTTCCTTAGCTATACTCATTTGTGCTGTTATAACAAAAAACAGTGATAGTATTATTGTGTTTCTCTTCATATCCGTTTCTTTGAATAATTAATACAGAAATGAATATAGACAACAATAGAAATTATAACCCTCTATTTATATATAAACAATCATATTTGTTATATTCATTAGTCTCAGGTAAGAATATCTCCCTGACTATTGCGATATGAGAGGTGCATATAGAGTAAATACAATATGAATATGCAAGTAACCCCTTCCATATCGGCAACCTGTTATAAATTTCTATACTACGAAATTGCAAAATATAAACAAGAGAATCACTGAACAAAAGTTATTACTAATTCCTTTAATATCAAATAATTACCACTATTATACTCTATTGCATATTCCGGTTTACATTTAATAAAATATACGTTATTATAGTTGGAAATCTCAGTCTTCATATGATGTTGTAGGGGGACTAATGGAGTTCAAAGTAAAGGATCCCGGGCTTGCTGAAGAAGGAAAGTTGAAAATCGAATGGGCAGAATCGAGAATGCCTGTATTGATGCTGCTTCAGGAGCGTTATTTAAAAGATAAACCGCTCAAGGGTCAGAGGATAGCAGGCTGCTTACATGTAACAAAAGAGACTGCGGTTCTAGTGAAAACACTCGTAACAGCCGGGGCAGAGGTTTCATGGTCAGGTTGTAATCCTTTATCGACCCAGGATGACATTGCGGCTGCGCTTGCAGAGGATAACATCCCTATCTTTGCATGGCATGGAATGAGCGTGGATGAGTTCTACTGGGCAATAGATCGTACAATCGATTTCACACCAACACTCACCTTGGATGACGGCGCAGATCTTATCAACACCCTGCATCAGAAGCATAAGGACCTTGCAAAGAAAGTACTTGGGGGTACTGAAGAAACAACAACAGGGGTTCACCGGCTTAGAGCAATGGCCAAGGCAGGGGCTCTGCTTTATCCAGTAATTGCAGTAAACGATGCAGAGACAAAATGGGATTTTGACAACGTCTATGGTACTGGCCAATCATCCATTGACGGCATAATCAGATCGACCAATGTCCTCCTTGCTGGAAAATCCTTTGTCGTTGCAGGATACGGTCATTGCGGGAAGGGAACCGCACTAAGGGCGCGCGGTATGGGGGCCCATGTGATCATTACAGAGGTGGGTCCAACTCAGGCTTTGAAGGCTGTACTCGATGGCTTTCGAGTCATGCCGATGGATGAGGCATGTAAAGTTGGTGATATTTTTATCACAGCTACGGGTATGAAAGACATAATTGTTAAAAGACACTTCGAGCGCATGAAGGATGGCGCAATAGTATGCAATACCGGACATTACGATTGCGAGGTTAATTTACAAGATCTCTCAGCTGTCTCCACCAAGGTTCGTGAGGTACGAATGAGCAACGAAGAGTATACTCTTAAGAATGGAAACAGGATATATGTGCTTGCAAAGGGTAGGCTTGTAAATCTTGCCGGGGCTGAAGGGCACCCATCAGAAGTGATGGATATGAGCTTCGCAAATCAGTTCTTATCTTTGATTAGATGTGCCAAAGATGGCAGTAAGCTCGAAGTGAAGGTTCACGATATACCGGAGGAGCAGGACCAGGAGCTTGCGCTTCTGAAGTTGAACACCATGGGTATAAAAATTGATTCTCTTACAAAGGATCAGCTGCAATACAGGGATGATTATCAAGCTGGCACCTGAGATTCTGGTAAAAAACGTACCAGAATCTTGTTAGTTCTTGGTGGTTATACTGTATAACTGTAGCACACTGATTTATAAAATGCATTGCTAGATTCTCTCTGATTTATTCGTAATAGACACCAAGAACTAATTATTTTGAAAAATAGAAATATACAGAATTGCTATGGGAGGGGACTTTGTTTCTAAAGAGTATAGCAATACAAGGCTTCAAATCATTTGCTAACCGAACATCCTTCCGCTTTAAGCCAGGAGTGACCGCTTTCGTTGGACCAAATGGATGTGGAAAGAGTAATGTGGTTGACGCAATACGCTGGGTACTGGGTGAGACTAATGCGAGGTCTCTCAGAGGGGAAATAATGGAAGATGTAATTTTTTCCGGCTCTGCTGAGCTTAAGCCTCTGGGAATGGCTGAAGTCGGCATTACGATTGTGAACGATGATGCACTTTTGCCAATAGAGTATTCGGAAGTCAACATAAAAAGAAGACTCTTCAGATCAGGAGAGAGTGAGTTTCTGATAAACAAGAATCCGGTTCGAATGAAAGATATACAGGAGCTTTTTGCAGATACAGGAATCGGTAAGGCTTCATACTCAGTAATGGAGCAGGGGAATGTTGACGTCATATTGAGCAATCGACCTGAAGAGAGAATGCGAATCTTTGAGGAAGCTTCAGGTATTACCAGGTATAAACTTCGAATTAAAGAGTCTTACAAAAAGCTCACAGCGGCTGAAGAGAATCTTAACAGGCTCGCTCTCGTCATAAGTGAGGTTGAGAAAGAGTACAGGCATCTCGAAAAACAGGCACAAAAAGCACGCACCTATAAAGACCTGAAAAGTAGAGAGGTTGAATATGAAACTCTATTTCATTATCAAAGAGTGCAGGGGTTTAGAGATAAAGTAGATAAGAACAGAGTGACACTTGAACGCCTTGAGGAAAAAAGAAAAAGCCTTATCAGCACGGTCAATAGACTCGAGAAAACGATAAAAGATGACATGGAAAAGGTCAAATCTAGAGAGAATCGGATAGTTGAGGTAAGAAGTAAGATATTCAAAAAAGAGGCAGAGCTTGAGGCAACGGATTCAAAATCTGCACATATAAAGGAAAGAACTAATGAGATGGAAAGCGAGATATCAAGGAGAATCGATCTTCTCGAGAAATTACAGAAGGGCAGGGAAGAGCTCAATGAAAGGATTAAAACGCTTAATTCTGAAAAGGAGAATATCCATACTCTCATCAATTCCCAGAAGGAGAAACATAATACCTATATAAAGGAAACTGAGCATATCGATAACACTCTTGCAGATGGATCGGAGAAGCTTTTAAACATTACATTACAGATCGATAAAATTGAGAAGTCGCTCAAAAGAAGCAGAGAAGAGCTGAAGGCAGTTATCGATGGTCTCCTCAAAGAAATCGATGATGTGAAATCGAGGAGCAGGGCAAATGAGAATAAGAAGACGAAGCTTGTCCAGAATCTAAATGTTGATATCGGTAAGATAGAAAACACCCTGAAGCTCCATCGATCGAAACTGAACGATCTTTTATATTCAGCAGGAAGAAAGATTTCTCATGATCTCATTGAACGACTATCTGAGGAGATTGATGGAGTATGCAAAAAGTTAGGCAGGCTCAAAGAGAATTTATACACAATTATGGAAATACAGGATGAGCTGAGCAGGGTGATATTTGGAGAAAAGAGCCTGCATACGAAGAAGGAACAGATAGAAGAAGGTATAGCTATACTCCTGAAAAGTGAGGAGAATTTAAAGAAAGAGATAGATGCAATAAATAAATTATTAAAGAAGAATGGTGAAAGAAAAGAACAGTTCAAGGCACTAATCAATAATCTCAATACCGATATTGCAAAAAATACAGAAAAACTCAACTATTATAGTGAAGATTTGAACCGAATAGAAGGTGAACTTACTCGCAACGAAGAGTCCATTGAGGATGTAGATTTCGACATAAAAAAGCTGAAAGAGAGGAAACAGAGCCTCGAAACAGAACTTGGGAATCTTGCCAAAAAGCGCGTCAAAATCGAAGATGAGAAAAAGAAACTCAGCGAAGAGATTAAGGATACAAATCAATTGATCGAGAGAACAGTCGAGTATATTCAGAAAAGAGAATCTCAGGTTGCTGAGAGGAATCATCAGATTGAAAAGATCAACAGATCCATAGAGCAGGCTGAGCTGAATAATGCTGAGCTTGTTTCCAAGATCGAAACCATAATCGAGTCATTCAGTGAGAGTTATGGTATTTCTCTCGAGTTATATAAACCGAAAAAAGGTATATCATTCGATAGTATAAAAGAGAAGAGGGATAGTATTAAAGAGGAGATTAGTTCTCTCGGTCAGGTCAATCTAATGGCAATTGAGGAATTTAACGAGGTGAAGCAGCGGTATATGTACCTTACCACTCAGCGTGACGACCTTATGAAGGCTCGGGAGGATATCAACTCACTGATATCAGAAACAATCCAGCACTCAAATGAGGTCTTCAGAAGCTGTTTTGAAAAAATCCGACAAAACTTCCAGAGCATTTTTAGTCGTCTATTTAATGGAGGCAGCACAGATCTCTACCTTACCAATGAGAGGGATATATTCAGCTCTGGGGTGGAAATCATGGCCTGTCCGCCAGGGAAGTCACTCCGCAGACGTTCACTGCTCTCCGGCGGTGAGAAAGGTCTGACAGCAGTAGCACTTCTCTTCGCAATTTTCATGGTACGTCCCAGTCCATTTTGTATTCTCGACGAGGTGGATCACGATCTTGATGAAGAGAATATTTTGAGATTCATTAAACTTTTAAAGGAGTTTACAGATACGACGCAGTTCATCATAATTACCCATAACCGCAGAACTATTGAGTTCGCTGATGTAATATACGGTATCACTGCTGAACAGGTGGGTGTGTCTAAGGTAGTTTCATTGGATATGGTGGAGCAGGTTATTGAGTGATTTTCTCGAGTGGATCAAGGAGAATTCAAGAACAGTTATAATAATTGTAGTGGGGATGATTATTCTCTCTGTAATAATTGGTGTTCTCACAGGCAGCGCTAAGCGAAGGGCTGAAATGCTTGAGATATTTTCTGTGGAAAAAGAAATAATTGAGACAGAAATCGGAGGTACCCATCCAGAACTCCTTTTACCGGAACCCATTATTCCGGTAGAAAGCGGAATTTTAGAATATTCATTTTTTTTCGATCAGGATTACTTCAATGTTGATGAGCTGACACTCGCTCCGTTACAGATATCAGAGCTTCTTAAAAGTAGGGGTATTGGAAAGGAGAATGATGTCAGTTCATTCAATCTGGGAGGGGAGGAGCAGGGGGTCCTGACTGTGGCAGATGAACTTTCCGAACCGTAGCTTTCCATTTTCTATGAATGCCTCCTACAAGATTTTATGGTGCAAACTACCGGGTAAGGGGAGACTCTTACTGTAGGGATCGTACTGGTAGTGAGTAAAGAGTCTAAAAGAGGAGGGTAATGGTTATTATGAGAAAACTCGCTTTTTCTCTGATTATATTTCTCTTTGTTATTGGTACTATGTCTAGACTCATTGGCCAGGAAATTGAAATCCGTGGTGACACCGATCATGAAGAGTTAACTGTGCATGAAGGAGTTGAATTCAAAGTGCGTATTGAAGGGAGCGGTTGGTATCTTAACCGTTACGATAGGGAGCACCTTTCATTCATTCGCCGCTTCGTTGAGCCTTCTTACACATCTTTTGACATATATTCAAAGAAGAGTGGACAGTCATACCTTCTATTCAGTTATCTTGATAAAGATGTATATGTCATGGTCAATATAGATCAAACTCCGTTGGTGGAGGAACAAGTTCAAACTGAGGTCCTCAGTCCTGAGGATAGCAGTACTGCGGTGTACGAAGAGAAAATCAAATTAGAAGCAGAACCTTCAACAGATATACCAAAAGAAGGAGAATTACCAAAAAAGCTAGAGAAAGAGAGTGAGATCTATTATGTAGATAAAGAAAAAAAGAAAGTTCCTGTTCCCTTCAAAGATGAAGATGATCAATACAGAAAGGGGGTCAGATACTTCAATCGAGGTGCTTACAGTGACGCTGAGAATGAATTTACTGCATATCTTGAAAGTTGCGAGAGCTGTAAATATAGGGTTGAAGCAGTAATGAATCTCGCAGAGACCTATCTTGCACTTGATAACAAACGGAAAGCGGGATTTTACTATGATAAAGTGATCAATTTTAAAAATGAGAAGTATATGAAAGAGGCACTTGTAAAACGAGGGGATATATTTTACAGTGATTCCAACCTAGAAGCAGCGGTCAGCCATTATGAGAGGGCGCTTGAGTATAGTAAGAAAGACTTAGTGCTTTTGAAAATTGTGGCGGATATTCACTATGAATTGAATAATTATAAAATGGCACTTGGGGAGTATGAAAAGCTTAAGGATTCTGGTGAAGCAGATGATGAGGTTTTTTTCAGGATAGCCACAATATACGACAGCCCTGGTGGTCCTAGAGATATACAGAAAGCATATAATTACTATAAGATCCTTATTGATAAGTTTTCTTTTTCAGAACATGTTAAGTTTGCGCGAAAACGTGTAGATTTCATGGAGAAAAATTTTTTCAATTATAAGTAATTCGAATGATTAGTCGCTGGTGTATGAGTAAAATGCAGCCAAGGTTTATTTACTACCAGCTTTAAGAATAGTTTCTGGTTAAATAGCTATTAAATATATATTTATTTATATATATTTTCATATAGTTACTAGTAAATATTTTGTCACCAGGAACTAATTAGAATATTAGATGCTCATTTCTTATTTTTTTACACGGAGAAAAGGAATAAATATCAATGCTGAATGCACTCTCTGAAAGGCTATCTGGTGTACTGAAAAAGATTAGAGGTTGGGGAAGTCTCAACGAAAGTAACATAAAAGATGGAATAAGGGATATAAAGCTGGCTTTACTTGAAGCTGATGTGAATTACAAAGTAGTAAAAGAATTCGTTGATGATGTGACTAAGGAGGCTATGGGAGAGAAGGTTTTAAAGTCAATTAAACCGGCACAGCAGTTTACTAAGGCTGTCTATGACGGTCTTGTAAGGATCCTAGGAGTTGGAGGCGGTGAACTCAGCATTAAAAGCGGTGGAATATCTGTTTTAATGCTTGTCGGGCTCCAAGGTTCAGGTAAAACAACTACATGTGTGAAGCTCGCGAGATGGGTTGAAAAAAATTACAATAAAAAAACTCTTTTAGTTGCTGCTGACCCCTATCGTCCTGCGGCTATGGAACAGCTCGATCTATTGGGATCAAAGAACGGGTTCACTGTATTTAAAAAGGAAAAGATGAAACCACCTGATATCTGCAGGGAAGCGTTAGAGTATGCAAAAGAGAAAAGCTTTGGAGCAGCTGTGCTGGATACAGCAGGCAGGCTGGAGATAGATGAGCAGATGATGGACGAATTGACCAGGATTAAAGACAAGGTTGATCCTCATGAAATTCTACTGGTTGCTGATGCAGCTACGGGGCAGGTTGCGGTGAAGGTTGCCCAGGGATTTAATGAGAGACTGGGGATTACAGGGATTATCCTCTCGAGAATGGATTCTGATGCAAGGGGCGGTGCAGCACTTTCAATGGCTTACATAACAGGTAAAGCCATAAGCTTCATTGGGACAGGTGAGAAGGTCGATGATTTTGAGAAATTTTACCCGGATAGGATAGCCTCTCGAATACTCGACATGGGCGATGTTGTTACGTTAGTCGAGAAAGTGCAACAGGATATTGATGTTGAACAGGCAAAAAAGCTCGAAAAAAAGCTGAAAAAAAATAAGTTTGATCTCAACGATTTTCTAGAGCAGCTCAAACAGATCAAAAAAATGGGCCCCTTGGAAAATATATTGGAGCTCATTCCAGGACTTCCGAAACAGGCCAATATCAATATCGATGAGGGAGAGATGAAACGTACTGAGGCTATTATTAACTCGATGACCCCCCGCGAGCGAGAACACTATAAAATTATCAATGGCAGCAGGAGAAAACGAATTGCACTCGGAAGTGGAACAAATGTTTATGAGGTGAATAGGCTTTTGAATAACTTTTCACAGATGAAAAAGCTCATGAAAAGACTGCCTAAAGGTGGTAAACCAAAGGGGAATATGCTCTCGTCACTTATGAAATACTCCTGACTTTTCTGCCCTGTATGATTTATATATAATCCTTTACTAACACCATGATTGAAATTATATTAAATGAAAATTTATGAGGAGCTGGTGCGGTGAGCGTGAAGATACGATTAACTAGAGTTGGCACAAGAAAGAAACCCTATTATAGAATTATTGCTGTTGATTCTCGAAAGAAGAGGGATGGTGCATGGCTGGAAAATTTAGGAGTCTATCAACCCCTTAAACAGGAGGATGAACAGGTTGTGTTACAACAGGAAAGGATTAAAGAGTGGTTGAGTAAGGGGGCTAGACCGAGTCACACAGTGAAGGTACTATTAAATAAAAAGGGAATAATGATAGAGTAAGATGACGCAAGGTTTTATCAAATGGGAAAAGGAGAAAACGTATGAAGGAGAAAGAGTTCCTCTTGTATATTATCAAGGCGCTGGTGGATGAACCTGATGAGGTGGAAATCAATGTTGTTGAGGGAGAAAAATCGACAATATTTGAATTGAAAGTAGCCTCTTCTGATATTGGCAAGGTAATAGGAAAGAGTGGAAGGATAGCAAAAGCAATAAGAACAATTTTAAATGCTGCTATAGCACGATCAGGTAAACGAATCAGTCTTGACATTCTAGGTTAAAGAACCTCATAACATCTTGTTGACGGAAATTTATTCCCCCTGATTTTCAAGCAGGATACACTTTTTATGCAGAGGTGGATCGAGCCATCGGTATTTGTAAGTCAAAGTGAGCGATTGCTCTTTGTATTGAATTAAAGGTTATGGTTTCTAAAACAGATTATTTAATTATTGGGAGGGTACTCAGACCTTTTGGCCTGAAGGGAGAGCTAAAGCTTCTTCCCATTACGGATCACATTAAAAGATTTATAAATATAAAAGAGGTCTACCTGCAAGAAGAAAAGGATTTCAGGAGTGTCGAAGTTGAAGGAACAAGGATAACCGATAGATATGTATTCATAAAACTGAAGAATTTTGATTCAAAGACAGAAGTAGAGCCGCTCAGGGATAATTTGTTGTATGTTACTCGAGGTCAGGCCTCCCCACTTGAGGAAGGAAGTTATTACTATTATGATATTTTAAACTGTACGGTTAAGAGTGTGAATGGAGAGTTCATCGGTAAGGTTTTCGATATTCAGAATGCGGGAAGTTGTGATGTGTATTTTGTCCGATCTTCCAGTGAAAAACAGGAGTATCGGATTCCTGCTGTGAGTGATGTTATTAAAAGGATAGATATCAGTCAGAAAGAGATTATCATCGATGTCATTGATGGTCTTATGTGATGGCTTTAATAAAATAAATCTTTATTGAATGTTATGTTATTCACTATATTGGCACTATTTCCTGATACAGTTAGCTGCTTCTTTCAGGAGAGTATAGTCAAGCGGGCAATTGATAGCGGTGTAGTAAGTATTAATCTTATAAACATAAGGGATTATACAAAGGATAAGCACGGGAAGGTAGACGATTATCCATTCGGTGGTGGAAGGGGTATGGTGCTTGCTCCTGACCCTATCTTTAGAGCATTCGAGAGTATTCGAAATAGGGGTTATACTATCGCTTTGAGTCCAATGGGTTGTAAGCTAAATCAAGAGAAAGTGAGGGAGCTTTCTATTCTTGATTCTCTTACAATACTTTGTGGGCACTATGAGGGTATAGATCACAGAGTTGTGGAATCCCTGGTTGATGAAGAAATTTCTATTGGAGACTTTGTTCTTACAGGCGGGGAACCTGCAGCGTGTGTTATAGTAGATTGCATTACTCGTGAGCTCGAAGGGGTATTAGGTGATGACCTTTCGAAGTGTGAGGAAAGTTTTGATAGGTCGGGTCTTCTTGAGTATGAACAGTACACAAGACCGGCTGAGTACAGGGGTATGAGTGTCCCCGAGGTTCTTCTATCTGGAAATCACGAACGAATTAGGAAATGGAGAATGAAACGGCGACTACTCAATACATTAGAAAAAAGGCCTGATCTCATTAACAGATCCCGGCTGTCAGGAGAATATAGGGAACTACTACATGAGATAGAGAAGGAGAAGAGTGATGAAAGTAGTTGATGAAATCGAAAAAGAATATGAAAAGTATAAAAAGATACCCTTCAAACCCGGAGATAGAGTAAAGGTTCACCTCAAGATAGTGGAGGGAAAAAGAGAGCGAGTACAGGTTTTCGAGGGGTATGTTATTGCAATAAAGGGCAGCGGGATAAAAAAGACATTTCGTGTGAGAAGAGAGTCTTATGGAATCGGTGTCGAGAGAGTCTTTCCTCTTCATTCACCCAGGATAGAAAAAATTGAAGTAGTGAGAAAAGGAAAGGTTAAGCGTGCAAAACTCTATTACCTGAGGGAGAGGGTTGGAAAATCGGCCCAGGTTAAACAGACACTGTAGAGATATAAGCCAAGCCTTTTACTTTGTTGAAAGTTTCCATTCCTGAAAACAAACAGTACTATCCGGTATAAAAAGTGTTTCGCTTTGAAAACGTATCCATGTGTATGCATGAAGACATTGCGGAAAGACAGGGATACAAGAGAATCGGAGGTATCGATGAGGCAGGCAGGGGGGCACTTGCAGGGCCAGTTGTTGCTGCATGCGTAATCCTTGATCCACATAATATTCCACCAGGTATTGTAGATTCCAAAAAAATCAGCGACAGAAAAAGAAGATCACTTTATAAAAGTATTCAAGAAAGTTCACTTGCTGTAGGGATAGGATGTGCGCCTCCAAATCTTATTGATGAAGTCAATATATACAATGCTACGAAAGTAGCAATGAAACTGGCTATCAACGATTTAGATTGCACTCCAGATTTTTTATTAATCGATGCCGTAAAACTCTACGATATATCAATTAGCTCTCTTTCTATAACAAAGGGAGAGGAAAAATCTGTATCAATTGCGGCTGCAAGTATTATTGCGAAGGTTCACAGGGATGATATAATGATCTCGATGTCTAAAAAATATCCTGAGTATAGGTTTTTTTCTCACAAAGGATATGCAACCGCCTATCACAGGGAAGCCCTCCTGCGTTATGGACCAATCAGCGAACACAGGTATTCCTATAGACCCGTTAATAAAGCATATGAACAATGGAAGTAAAACAGACAGTTCGAAGTACAGCTATACAGAAAGATGAATCTCCCGGGATAAAACTTGGAAACCTGGTGAGGGTCAGAGTCATTCGTAAAGTAGGAAGCCGCACACATCTTGTAGAATTCAGAGGAAATAGCCATATAGCCCTTGTCAATGGAAACATCCAGGGCAAGCTTTTTATAGCAAAGGTGCTGAAGCTTACACCTCGAATTATACTTCGTTATGTAAAAGAACTTAGTGGAAATGAGAGTGCCCAGACACGAGGATTCGATACTGTGCTTGAGTCAGTTAAAAAATCGTTTATTCAAAAAATGATTACCACCGATAATCTGTTTGAAAACCTTTTAGTGCCTTTGCAAAAGGATAAAAAGGGTATCAAGGAATCCCTGCAAAAAAGCATACGTAACCAGAACATCTTTCAGGTGCTGGGTAAGGAGGGTGGTTTAAAGGAGATTATTAAGTACTATACACTGCAAAATATCAATAATTTCTTGGATTACCACTCATCTTCTTTCCTTTTTCCCTTAAAAATTAGAGAGAAATACCATTCCTGTGATTTAAAGGTTTTTTCATCAGATGGTGGCGATCAGAGCTCGTTTTTACTAACTTTGCTGCTCGAAAATGGAACAAAAATTGTGTTCCTGGTTTTTATAGACTATGAGCTTATAAACTGTACAATATCGACGAATAGCATGGATATCGAGAATCGAATGAAATCGATGATTGGAGATCTCATGAAGAGTTTGCGAATGCTCAAATTTAATAAAGAAGTAAAAGTTCGCTTTATACCGTATGAAGAAGCAGTTTTTGCTAAGACGAGTAATATGAAAAAGATAGACATTAAAATGTAGGATTATGAGTAAAAAGGCAGTTGCACTAAAATACCAGGAAGAGGATATCGCCCCAAGGATAGTGGCCAAAGGGGTTGGTAGGCTCGCTGAAGTTATCTTGCGATTAGCACGGGAGAATAATATTCATATCGAAGAGAATCGAGCCCTTTCTGAAGCCCTGATGTATTTTGAAGCAGGGGATTATATTCCTGAGGAGCTGTATGAAGTTGTTGCAGAGATCTTGGCATTTGTTTATAAATTGCATTTGGATTAATAATGGAGATGAAAAAGCTCAGAGTTGAGGAATTGAAGCCGGGAATGGTCTTCGACAAAGCTGTGTACATAGATAAGAACAACATCCTTGTAGCTCCCATGGTTCCACTGAAAGAGGAGGACATAAACCGTTTGATCAAATGGGGGATTGAGGAGATAGAAACCGCAGGTGAGATTGTGCAGCAGGTCGAGTCTGAAAAAAAACTTTCAATCAAAGAAGAAGTAACTAAATTAACTGAACTTGCAGAGAGCGGTAAAGGAATTGCTAAAGGCGAGAAGACTATCAGTGAGGTATATAATGGGTTGCTGAAGCTCACCGAAGATATTTTCCAGAAGGTGAGGAACGCTGCTGGATACAGCAAAGAAAAAATATTGGATGCAGTGGGCGAAATGATAGAAGAGGTAAGGGGAGATAAAAACAGGGCTCTTGATGAGATAACGAAAGAGCATGAGGGGGCATATCTCCATACTCTTGGAGTAAGTGCTGCCATTCTTGCTGCTGTTGTCGGTATTGACATCGGATACGGCAAGCATAGGTTAATCCCGCTTTGTACAGGGGCCCTCATCCACGATATAGGCATGGTTCGTGTTCCGTCTTATATAATAGATAAAAAAGGAAAACTGACCCCTGATGAGTATAATCGAATCAAGACTCACCCTATTTACGGATACAGAATTGTCACAAAGGAGCTTGAACTCGGTGAGGATGTTGCGTCAGTAGTTCTCCAGCACCATGAAGCCTATGATGGGAGTGGGTATCCTAGAAAGCTTAAAGGTGATGGTATTTCGGTATTTGCTAAAATAGTATGTATATGCGATGTCTATGTTGCTATGACGAGAAAGCGAAGCTATAGAGATGAGCATCTGTCCTATGAAGCAATGAGAACTATTGTAGGAGGGGCCAATAAGAATTTTGACCCTGAAATAGTGAAGGTATTTCTATCCAACCTGGCAATCCATCCTGTTGGGAGCATTGTTCAGCTGAACAATAATGCTGTAGGCAGGGTAATCAGTGCTAATCCTGAGTTTCCGCTCAGGCCAAAGGTATCAATAATCATTGATGAATTTGGTGATAAGCTGGAGAAAGAGAAGGTCATAGACCTGCATGAGGTGAGCTCTGTATTTATAAAGAAGCCACTATCTAAAACTATACTAAAGCAGCTTTTAAATGAATAAGGTAGCATTAGGAAAACAGTGGGAAGATCAGGTAGCATGCTATCTGATAGAGCATGGATATGCGATCCTTGAACGAAATTACAGGTTTCATAATAAAGAAGTTGATATTATCGCATCTAAAGATGGTTCTGTGGTCTTCGTTGAGGTCAAATATAGAGCAAAGAAAACATTTGGTGATGGAGTTGAGTCTGTTACTGCAAGAAAAAAGCAAAATATTTTATCAGTTGCATTACATTACATGGGTAAGAAGAGATACTATAATCACAACGCTCGATTTGATATTGCTAGTATAGAGAATAAAAAATTGTCATATATTAAAGATGCATTCCATCTCGAAAGTGTACCTTTATGGAGAAATTAAAAGAAAAAAAAGATATTCGTAGTATTTTAGTGCTCAAGCAGAGAAAACCTAAAGTGAACCTTCCGCGTCGAACCCGGATCGAAAAGCTAAAGGTTATGATAAATAATGAAGATTATTTAAATGAAGCGATCCAGAAACTAGCAAACTCCCTTACAAGTGGACTTATGAAATAATTTTTTCTTTCACTTTAAAAAAAATTTCCTTGATTTTAATAAAGAAAAGTAGTTTAATTGCAAAGGTTTGTCATTTTGATTAACTACGAGGGTGAGGTTGAAGGGTAATTACAATAGAAAGTATAGAAAACCGAAACGATACAAACCACAGAAAAACAAACAACCAAAATATATCTGTCCAGTATGTGACAAACCGATAAACATTATTTCTACTTCAATTGTTCATAAAGAGACAAATAAAAAGGCGCATTTTGACTGTATAGTAAAAGAGCTAAAAAAGTATTACCATTTAAAACCGAACGAAGGTATCTGTTACCTCGGTGGAGGAGGTTTTGGTATTATCGAGACATTAAAGAGCGAGAGAGCTCAGGGCTTTGTTATAAAAAGACGAATACAATACGAAAGTAAATAATAACTTGAAATTATCTATTGTTCAAGTTCAGTAGATCTGATATCCTGCCATTTTTACTATCCCGCGAATTATTTACAATCTGCTACAGTTTCATTACCTATATGATTAAATTGAGATTTTTTTAAATTCATTTGTATTTCTATCTGTATTCAATTTTACTGCAAACATTGCTGTAAGATTTGCATCAATTTGTGCAATAAAAAATGTCTTATAGTTGTTTATAAAGAGAAAATGTGAATGGGAATTATTTCCTATGTTTTGCAGGCTTCAATCAGCTACAGTTATTGGTGTCGATTCCTCAATAATAGAGATTGAGGTCGATCTGAAGAAGGGATTTCCACTCCAGACGATTGTCGGTCTCCCAGATCCTGCCATAAAAGAGGCAAGAGAGAGGGTCAATTCTGCCATAAGAAACACAGGCTTCCTTTTTCCTTTAGGAAGACTTACCGTTAACCTTGCTCCTGCAGATTTAAAGAAAGAAGGTTCTATATTTGATCTGGCAATTGCTTTGGGTATTCTGGTAGTATCGGGACAGATCACGATAAAACAGAACCTCGCTACCTTCATAATTCTCGGGGAGCTGTCACTCGATGGTTATATCAGACCAATACACGGCCTTCTGGCAATTCTTGAGAAGGCCAGGGAGATAAATATTAAAAATATAATCATACCACAAGAAAATTGTAAGGAGGCTAATCTTATTTCGGGGCTTACTGTATATCCCGTTAAATTTTTAAAAGAAGCGATTGACATAATCATGGATAGTGAAGAGAAAGTTCCAAGTATCAATTCAGCTGTAAAAAGTGATAATACTGTATGTTTCAGTAATGACGAGGATAATTACAGTAGAGACTTCTCTGAGGTTAGAGGTCAGAATTTTGCAGTCCGTGCTGTAGAGATTGCAGCAGCCGGAGGCCATAATATGCTCCTTATAGGTTCTCCGGGATCTGGAAAAACGATGATTGCTTCTAGAATTCCGACAATACTGCCTGAGATGACTGAAGATGAATCGATAGAGACCACAAAGATATACAGCATTGCAGGTCTTTTACCTGTTGAAACAGGGCTTGTTAAAAGAAGACCATTTCGTTCACCGCATCATACTGCTTCGGAAATTTCAATCATTGGAGGTGGTAAAAACCCTATCCCTGGAGAGGTGACACTCTCGCATAATGGTATATTGTTTCTCGATGAGTTTACAGAGTTCAAGAGTTCGATCATCCAATCTCTACGTCAGCCGCTTGAGAGTGGTTCTATAACTATTGCCAGGGCTGATGCAAGGCTTGTCTTTCCTGCCCGATTTATGCTGATTGCTTCAATGAATCCCTGTCCTTGCGGCTATCTCTTTGATTCTGATAAGATATGCAGGTGTAATCCTGCGCAGATAAACAAGTATTATATGAAAATCTCTGGCCCTATACTGGACAGGATTGACATACAGGTAGAGGTGAAACCGCTGAAAGCATTTGAAATAGTGGAAAGTAGATCGTCAGTACCTTCATCTGTTATAGGGGAACGTGTTCTCAATGCTCGTAAGATACAAAAGGAAAGGCTTTCAGAGTTCGGGACTACACTCAATTCCCTGATGAATATAGAGCTTGTTAAACAATACTGTGTTCTTGATAAGGAAATGGAGGAGCTACTCTATACTGCTATTAAGAAGTATAAGTTTTCTGCTCGCTCATACTACAAGGTACTCAAGGTTGCTCGAACCATTGCAGACCTTGATAGCAGGGAATGCTTAAGGAAAGAGGATATACTCGAGGCATTATCCTTTCGGGAGGTCGAGAATATCCTGTACAACAGACCATATAGTGAAGTGTGGCTTGGAACCAGTAATAAGGTCAATAATTTACTTTAATCTTACTGGAAGATATATTTAGTGTTCAAACATAGCATCTTTTATATTTAATAAGAGAAATCAAAGGTGAAATACGAACGGCTATTTGATGGTAGAAGATTACCTGTGGTGGGATTGGGAACATGGACTGTCGGAGGCGGATTGTCCAAAGACTACTCCCGTGACAAACAGAGTATAGATATCATAAAAAGAGCGCTGGAAATAGGATATACCCACATCGATACTGCTGAAATGTATGGGAGTGGTCATACAGAGGAGCTTGTAGGAAAAGCAATTGCTGGCTTCAATAGAAAGGATTTATTTATTACGTCAAAGGTATGGAGCAGCAATTTGAGGTATAAAGACGTCTTGCGTGCATGTTGTAACAGCATGGAAAGAATGAAAATTGATTATATGGACCTTTATCTGATCCACTGGCCAAATCCTGGTATACCCATGAAAGATACATTCTTGGCATTGAATGAGCTGATAGAAAAGAAACATGCAAAATATGTTGGTGTTAGCAATTTTAGTGTAGAACAGATGAGTGAAGCAGCTAACCTCTCTACCACACCTCTCGTTACCAATCAGGTTGAATATAATGTTTCGTATCGTGAGCCCGAGAGAAATGGTGTTCTTGAATACTGTCAGCAACATAACACACTTCTTACAGCATACAAACCTTTGGGAAGGGGAGCGTCTCTTTCGAATCCTCTTATTATCCGGATCGCAGAAAGATATGGTGTAACTCCAGCTCAGGTAGCAATTAACTGGTTGGTAAGACAACCCAAAGTCATCGCTATACCTATGTCGCTTAATGAGAAACACTTAAAAGACAACCTCCAAGCGGCTGACCTTGAGATATCAAAAGAGGATCTTGATAGTCTGGATAATCTTAAGGAGTAGCATTTTTCAGGTTTTATTATTGTCAACAACACCCGATTGACTTTTCCACCAGAACATCTTATCTACTGGTATATAAAAATATGTATCCCTGAAAAAAAATTGGGTCTAATGGAGATAGAATATGAAAATAAGCCTTGAAAGCGAAACGACAGCAAAATTTATCCCGGATTCGGAACATAAGAAAGAGAGTCTGGAAGCTCTATGGAAAATCTTGGTTCGATGCGATGAGGATAGTTAAGTGTTGTGCCCGAATGGTGCTTATGTAGCTATCAAAGATGAGGGTACTCTATTTACAATACAAGAACAGTAAAACAAAAGTATTGTATTTCTGAATATTTTAGCTTATTATTTGCAGGCTGACACCGATTGTGTCAATTTGGTACATAAGTGTAAATAGCAAATGAGACTACTACAATTGTGTTGACATAGTTTTGTGATATATTAAAATATATCAGATTACTACTGGATATTTGAAAGATGATTGGGCGGATGTATTTGTGGTTTCTTGATTTTATTTGAGAAACATAATTCAAAAGGCAATTCTGGCAAACTGATAATTTTGTTTAGTCTCATAATAGCTTTTCCTACCTTCATCTTACCTTAAAAAATCATGGGGTTCAAATGAAAGCATTATTACTCTACCCGGAATTTTCTTTATTCGGTTTTTGGAACTATAGGGACGTCTGCCGGTTATTGGGAGCAAAATATCCGGCATCTCCATTGGGTATGATCACGATGGCAGCCTTGCTACCTTCGGAATGGGAATTGCATCTCATGGATCTGAATACAATGACTCTAAAGGATTCTGACATCGACTGGGCGGATCTGGTTTTTATAGGGGGAATGCTTCCCCAGCAAAACAGATTCTTAAGCCTCATTGATAGAGTGCATTCTCGAGGAAAAAAGGTTGTTGCAGGAGGGCCAGGGCCAACCAGAGTTTTTTCACGAGCTAAGAAGGTTGCTGCTGGGGGACCTGAAACCACCTCGCAGCCCCATATATTTGACAAGGCTGATTACCTCGTTCTTGGAGAAGCAGAATGTTCGATTCCCCTTTTTCTGGAAGATTTAGAGAAAGGTGTTCAGAGTGGAGTGTATATTGCTAACCGCAAACCAGAAATGACTAAAAGTCCTGTACCTCGGTTCGATCTTTTAAATTTTAAGAATTACCTGATGATAGGGATACAATTTTGCCGGGGCTGTCCTTTTAAGTGTGAATTCTGTGACATTGTAGAATTGTACGGGAGAAAACCAAGAACTAAAACACCGCAGCAAATCGTTAATGAACTTGATGCTTTATACAACTTAGGATATAGAGGGCATGTAGATTTTGTTGATGACAATCTGATAGGACATAAGGAAAAAGCAAAAGACATGCTCCTGGCTGTAAAGGATTGGTCGGAAAAGCATAATTATCCTTTTTTCTATTCAACCGAAGCTTCTATCAATCTTGCTGATGACGATGAACTTCTTGGGTTGATGCGTGATCTTGACTTCAGATATGTATTCGTTGGTATAGAATCAGCCGATGAAAATGTATTAAACAATGTTCATAAAAAACAAAACGTTAATAGAAAACTCATTGATGACATAGATAAAATACACAGACATGGTTTAGTGGTAAATGGTAGTTTCATTGTTGGATTTGATAATGAGACGAGTGACTCTGCGAGTATGATTGTTGACATCATTGAGAAAGGTAACCTGTGTATGTCGATGATAAGTCTCTTGTTCGCTCTACCCGATACTCAGTTGACCCGGAGGCTGGAGAACGAAAATAGACTTCTAGGCGATTTTGCAGAGTATAGTGAACGAAACATATCAGACATTGATCAGGTTACCACTGGTATTAATTTTATTACCAAGAGACCAAGATTAGAAATCATTAATGATTATATATATATACTGACTGAAGCTTATTCAACAACGAACTACTTCAATCGATGTTTGAATCTCGGTAAGGTATTGAAGACCAACTTCCGTTACAAGCCATCGTGGAAGCGTAAGGTCAGGTACGCTGTCGGTTTCCTTAAAATTGTTTTCAAGCTGGGGCTACGTCCCTCAACTGCATTTTACTTTTGGCGGAATGTCTTTGTCATTCTGTTTACCAGGATTTCGTCAATTGAATCAGTAGTCAATCTGATGGCAATGTACTTACACTTTCATAGGCAGTCGAGATTCATTACTGATTTAATGAAGGAAAACCTTAAGGATCTCGAAATCACTACAGCTAGACCATCGAAGGCAGAAGCCTTTGCAGCATCCAGCCGTTCATAATTAGTTTCTGGTTAATAATTCGAATAATCGCTTAAAAGATATATATTTAAATGCATGAATATTCTGGAAATAAATAATTAGAAACTAATTAGTAGTTGGTGATAAAAACCACCAACTACAGAATCAGTTCTTTGTAATTTAAACAGAATCTCAATTGAAAAAGAAGACATCAAAGAACTGATACGTGAGCTGTAAATTATCAAATCACTGTAAGTATTATATACTATCAACTAGCGACTAATCAGTACAGGAGATTCCTGTAATCCCATATGTGGTAATTTTTTTTTATAAATAGGAGTGATGTCATGGAAGCAATCTATAAGAGAAGAAGCATTCGAAAGTACACTTCGAAACCTGTGCCGGAAAAAAAATTGCTCGAGTTCATCAAGGCTGGTATGAATGCACCATCTGCAGGAAACCAGAGACCATGGCAGTTTATAATCATCACCGAACGAAAATTATTGGAT
>CP070841.1:1830945-1844727 GCA_020342115.1 Spirochaetota bacterium | reverse complement strand
GTTCAGTTCCACTTTTTTACTTAATTCTTTGCGATACTTTCTGCGGATGGGCGTCACGATATTCTTAATGAATTCATCAACTTGCTGCGGTGCCCGGCCGATATAACTCTTTGGGTTCAGCACTTTTTCAAAATCGATCTTGCTAAAAGCGACATCTGCTCTGAGCCGGCCGATTAAATCGTTAGGCCTTCCGAAATTTTTTACCTGTGCTGCGGCTGCCTGGGAGTACAGTCGTATTTTCTCGTGCAATTCTTGCCTGTTGCCGCCGGCCTTAACCGCTGCCATCAGGATATTTTCTGTGGCCATAAACGGCAGCTCTGCTGCCACGTGTGCCGCTATCACTTTGGGGTAGACTACCAGCCCATCAAGAACATTGATAAGGATTTGTAAAATCCCATCCACAGCCAAGAACGCTTCTGGAATAACCACTCTTCTGTTGGCTGAGTCATCGAGCGTTCTCTCGAACCACTGTTCAGAAGCCGTCATAGCCGGGCTCGATGCCAGACTCAATACTAATCTGCTAAGGGCTGTCACTCTCTCGCACCGCATTGGGTTTCTTTTATAAGCCATTGCCCCTTGAGAAAAAGCTTCACCATATCACCACATGCAGGTGAACCTTCTGTCGCAATTGCATCAGCGTCATCGATTTCCCCCACGTTCTTTGGATTTCTGAAATATTCAATTACTTTTTCTGAGTAGGGTAGAGCCATGGCAACCTCCTTCATACTTTCATTTTCCAATAGGACTGAGTTCTCTAAGTTTTTCTACAACTTCCTTTACATTACTAATTGTATAGTCTATATCCTCGTTCGACGTATATTTACTTGGGGAAAACCTGATTGAGCCATGAGCACGCTCATGGGTGAATCCCATTGCGAGAAGTATATGTGATGCCTGAAGGGCTCGCGAAAAGCAGGCTGAACCTGTGATTACAGCTATACCTCTCATATCAAGATGCAGTACTACGGACTCTCCCTCGATATATTCGAAAGAGAGATTCAGGTTGTTCGGTATTCTTCTGGAGAAATCCCCGGGTCCGTTGAGAAGGGTTCCTTTTATCCCGGAAGTGAGCCCCGTATGTAGATTGTTTCTGAGCTCAGTTACCTTATGGATATCACTTTTATCGAAGAGCTCACACGCTTTACCGAAGCCTGCAATACCTGGAACATTTTCTGTTCCAGGCCTCAGATTGTTTTCCTGATAGCCCCCCTCGAATATTTTTTCTATTGATACTCCTTCTCGAACATACAGGGCTCCTACACCCTTGGGGCCGTGAATTAGGTTTGCATCAATTGAAAGCAGGTCGATACCAGTCTCCTCCACGTCAATGGGTACCTGTAGAAAGGAGTAGGTTGCATCTGTGTGAAAGTATGCATTCTTTTTTTTGGCTAATTTCGAAACAGCGTTCAAATCCTGGATTGTACCGACCTCATGATTCGCATGCATGACACTCACAAAAAGCGTTCTCTCATCAACGAGCGATTCGAGTTTTTCCAGATCTATGAAACCCTCTTCATCGACATCAATATAGCACAACTCGTACCCATTTCGTTTTAATCTTTCTGCTGTATGGAGTACTGAGAAATGCTCTATTTTAGATATTATGATCTTGTTTCTATTTTTGTCTTTGTTCGAGGCGACAGCCCCCATTAGAGCGAGGTTGTTGGATTCGGTTTCACCACTGGTAAATACGATCTCACCCGGTTTGGCACCAATTCGTTTAGCAATAATTTCACGTGAAGTATCAACTGATTCCTTCGCCCTGATACCGGGTGTATGTGAAAACTGAGAAGAGGCTACTGCATAGTCATGCAGGTGAAACTCATCCATATATTTAACCACCCGCGGATCGACTCTTGTTGCAGCGTTGTTGTCGAGGTATACGGTGTTCTTTTTCATAATTGGTTTCTTCTACCTTTAGCTAGTGTTTATATGAATAGTGTGATAGCTGCGTCCTTTGAAACATAGCAATATTTTCCAACAGTCCCGTATTCAGTGACCAGGTCTTCTCTCAGATCCTCTTTGGCAATGCCCATGAGTTCCATTGTCATTGTACAAGCAATGGTTATGCCGCCGAGTGATTTATAACTCTGGGCTAGCTCTTCAAGAGATGCTACGTTGTGGCGTTTCATTCTACGCTTGATCATGGCTCTCCCTAATCCGAGCATGTTCATCTTGGACAATGGAGCCCTGTCGAATCCCTTTTTCTTAAGCGCATTAAGACCCCAGAAGGTAAAGAATATACTCACCGGAATACCCATGGATAAAAAACCGTTGCCAACAATATATGCACTCATGATCTTATCGAAACCGCCAGAATGCAGAATGATTGTTGCTTTTTTATTTTCCATGTATCCCCCAGTACTGCCATTTAAGAGACCATAAATGTAATATACCAGGTAGCGTCCTCATATTTCTGCTCGAGGACCTTGATGTCCATGGCATCGAGGGCCATCGGTATTTCCTCATACGATTGAGGGTGTGTTCCCTTAACCATTATGACATCACCTTTTTTCGCATCCATTATAGCAGCCCTCGTCTTTACAAGAGGCATAGGACAATTTTCGGAGATACAGTCTACAACTGTTTTTACTGCTGTTGCCATGGATCACTCCTTTAAATATCACCTTCTTTGTGATATTATAATTAAAAAAAAGTGCAAAGTCAAGCTTATTAATCTTTGTCATACATCTTTTTGTCATTTTTATATGGAGATGTTACATTAGTTTTTAGTTAGTAATATCCTGAATAGAGGGGAAAGAGATGGATCTGGCAAATTTAATTGAGAGCAGGAGAGCGTATCGCTCTCTCGACCCTGTAAAAGTTACAAGCAGCACGGTCAATGATCTCGCTCGTAAGGCACAGCTGTCCCCGTCATGTTTCAACAATCAGCCATGGCGATATGTATTTGTCTACAAAAGCAAGAAGCTTGAAGAGCTTTTTAATGCTCTTTCAAAGGGTAATGTATGGGCACATAAAGCCTCGCTCATAGTTGCTGTGGTGAGCACCCCGGACTATGATTGCAGAATCAAGGGAAGAGATTATTACCTATTTGATACCGGTATGGCTACTGCTTTTTTAATCCTCAGGGCAACAGATCTCGGCATGGTAGCTCATCCAATAGCAGGGTTTGATGAGGAGATGGTGAAAGAGATCTTGAGTATTCCAAAGGAGCTCACTGTGATTACCCTCGTTATAGTTGGAAAACACTCAAAAAAGATTGGTCAGGAACTTTCAGAGAAACAGATTGCATGGGAAAAAGAGAGGCCTGAAAGAATGGCTCTTGAGCAGTTTTCTTTTCACAACGAGTACGGTGAAAAAACAGATGGGTAGGGGCTCAATCCATGTAAAGTAAAACATGATTACTGAGCCGGTCAATCCTGTGTTAAAATTTCTTCATCGTATATGCGTTCAAAGAAGAGTTTATGTTTTGCCTCCTCTGAAGCCAGCTTCAAAAAAAGCTTTTTAACATCATCATCACTGCTTCTCTCAGCAAGGTCTGTGTAAAGAGTAAAGGACGCTTCCTCTCTTTTCATTCCAATTATCAAAACATCCTGATAGCGCAATTCTCCGTTTTTGGAAGGTTCAACAATATAATCGCTTATATGAAGGTCCTCCACCTCGTGAATGATTATATTTGTAATACTCTCTTGTTCTATCTGTGTGTGCAGCCTCTTCAGTACTCTTATATGGCCCTGTTCCATCATCTCAAATTCATGCAGCAGGTTCTTCCTTTCAGAGAACTGTACGTTGGTTATCAAGTTCTGGTAGAACTCTACAGCTTCCTGCTCACGCTGTATTGCGAATGAAATTATTTCTTTTAATTTTTCATCTTTCATATGTCAGTGTCCTTACAAGAAGGAAAATTTGATGATGATACTATTATGGTTTTAATGCTCTATTGGCCGATATAGTGGCGAGTTATACCAAAAACTAAGAGACCACTTCAAAGGCATCTTTTCCTGCTCCGCACTCCGGACATATCCAGTCATCAGGAATATCTTCGAATGCTGTTCCAGGTTCCACTCCGCCATCTGGATCACCGATTTCGGGATCATAGATGTACCCGCATACAGTGCACTCATACTTTTTCATATTGCTGCCCCTTGTATGGATTGAAAACAGAATATAATAACGATTTTTTATATGTCAAAGAGCTACATTCATCAGTCTGGCTCCTCTTTTTTCACCTCCAGTATGTCTACAAGATCTTTTGGTTCGAGTCGAAAGGATGAGCCTTTTCCTTCGTAGAACCCATGGGAGCCTATCATATGTATATGAAAGTCTGTGTAGGTGATTTCCCTGCCTGTTTTAAGATTTTTAACTGTTATGTTTGTCTTTGGAAATACACCGGGATCTCCGAAAGGGCAGGGGAGTTTTCCCCGTACAGAATCTACCTTTACCTCATAGTGAGGCTGAACACTGAAAAAATTTCCAAGGCCCCGGATTCCTGCGTCACGGAGATCTATCATTCGTTGTGAGATCTCACCATGTGTTATATCCATTCGTTTCACAGATTCATCATCTTCAACGAGTATATCTATGAGATTTCTCCGGTCTGTTCCCAGAAAACCATCTCTGGTGATGATACCGGGCTTCATCTTCTCCTGTATTCTCATAAGCTGAACGGTTTGCTTCATCTTGTCACCCCTTATGCAAACTTATCGTAATAGATGAGCTCTTCGGGAATACCGTTTGCTGTGAGCGCTTTTACCGATGCATCGATCATTCCCGGGCTACCGCAAAGATACGCTTCGGTGTTCTCTCCTGATTTGAGGTGTCTGTCAAGCACCTCTGTAATGAGACCTGTTTCGCCTTTCCAGTTATCTTCTTCAAGCGGCTCAGAAAGAGCAGGAACAAACCGGAAGTTGCTAAGCGCCTTTTCGAGGCCTTTCATCTCATCGACCAGAAAAAGGTCTCTCACCGATCTTGCGCCGAAGAAGTAAGTCGCATTTCTCGATATACTCTTTTCCTGCATATCGTGTAATATAGATTTTATCGGGGCCATACCGGAGCCTCCTGCTATGAAAACGATGTCTCTCTGGCTTTCACGCAGAAAGAATTCGCCATACGGACCATTTATTGTGATACTGTCCCCAACTTTTAGATGATCGAACACATAAGTGGTACAGATACCATTTGGAACGAGTCGAATTTCGAGCTGAATACTATCCTTAATCGACGGCGGCGAAGCCGCCGAGTATGCTCGATAAACCGACTCCTTAGAAAGCTCATACTCAGGTACCTGCAACTGTATATACTGTCCTGCTTTAAAGTTTATCTCAGAAGGTTCAACCAGCTTAAGGGTTACCTCTTTTATATCATAGGTCAGGTCTTTTAAAGAGGCAACCTCAGTTTGGAACTCTCTTACGTTGAATAATTCATCAGGAATCTTAATTGCGATATCTTTTTTGAGTTTGAGCTGACAGCTCAGGCGAATGTTATCCTGTTTTTCCTCGTCTGTGATCCAGGGAAGTTCAGTTGGAAGATAGTCGCCAACATCAGATGTTACTTTCACCTTGCATAGCCCGCAGGAGCCTCTGCCGCCACATGCCGATGGTATAAATATTTTCTCTTCCATGAGTGATCCCAGGAGCGGTTTGCCGCCTGCAACCTTAACATCTTTTTCTTCATTTATTGTTATAGTTACCTCACCGTAGTTAGCGATTGTTGCATCTGCAATCATCGTTATGATTGCCAGTACTGTGGATACTCCGCAAATTGCACCTATTCCGATCAATAGCTGTGCTAACGGCATGTCTAACCCTCTGTTTTATGTTATCTTAATCATTCCGGAGAAACCCATGAAAGCGAGTGCCATTAAACCTGCAATGATGAGTGTGATTCCTGCTCCAGCGAGTCCCTTTGGTACCCTGGACTTTGCCATTTTTTGCCTAATACCTGCCATACTGATAATAGCAAGAGCCCATCCTATTCCGCTTCCCAGTCCGTAGAAAAATGAGTTAATAAGAGTATAGTTTCGTATTACCATGAATAGACTGACACCGAGAATGGCACAGTTTACAGTAATGAGCGGAAGAAATATCCCCAGTGATGAGTAAAGCTGGTCGCTCACCCTCTCTATTATCATCTCCAAAAGCTGCACGAAAGCAGCTATGATAACTATAAACACTATATATCTGAGGTATACAAGATCAAGAGGAAGGAGAATATATCGGTAGGCAAGCCAGTTCAGGACACTTGTCACTGCCAGGACGAAAGTGACGGCCATACCGAGTCCCTGTGATGTTTTCACCTCCCTCGATACAGCGAGAAATGAGCACATCCCCAGATAATTTGTGAGAAGGATGTTGTTGGTGAAGATTGCAGCAAAAAATATTGCATAAAAAGCTATCCCCTGGTTCATTCTTTGCTCCTTTCCTTTGCCCCTTTCACAATCCATATGAAGATCGCGAGCATAAAGAATGCGCCTGGAGCCATAACCATTATGGACCAGTTCGTCCACCATTCACCGAGAACCTTTATTCCCCATATGCTTCCGGAACCCAGAAGCTCACGAAAAACGGCTATGCATAAAAGCACGTATGAGTAGCCCATACCCGACGCAATGCCGTCTAAAAATGATAGCCCAGGTGGGTTGTTGAGTGCAAAAGCCTCGGCCCTTCCCATAATGATGCAGTTTGTGATGATGAGTCCGACATATGGACCGAGCTGACGCGATATATCCGGTAAGTATGCCCTCAGTATAATATCAACGATAATGACGTATGAGGCTATGATGAGTGTTTCGACCATCATTCTGATACGTGAGGGCATCACATTTCTCATAAAAGAGACTGTAAGATTAGATAAAGCGGTCACAAATATAAGGCCTGCGCACATGACGACTGTGTTCTTGACCACATTTGTCACGGCAAGTGTGGAGCATATTCCCAGTATCTGTGCAAACACAGGGTTGTTTAATCCAAGATCTTCACTAAATACTCTCTTAATCTTGAATGTTTCCATTTTTAATTCCTCACAACCGTTACTCTTTTATGTGTGACAAAAAAACTTCAGATGTTGTATTAACAAGATCCATAATCGCAGCTGTTGAGTAGGAGGCTCCGGTAATCGCTTGAACCTCGTTCGACCCGAAAGGTTCTCCCTCCGGCACGCTTGAAATCGGAGGCTGTTTTCCCCTGAACTGCTCATTGAACCAGGCTTCTGAGATTCTCCCGCCAAGCCCGGGTGTCTCGTTCTGATCGATGATCTCTATCCCGGTTATAGACTGGCCATCTTCATCAAATCCCACAGCTGCAGTGATCTCTCCCCAGAGGCCTGCACCAACAGCAACAATGACATAGCTCATAATGGTATCAGGATCATCACCCTTTACAGCGTAGTACAGGAGTGAGCCCTTATTATCCTTTATCTCCTCGATACGTTCGAGGTAGAGTTCCTGAACCTGATCCGGTTCGTCAGGAACTGTTGCGCCTGCAGCATTGAGCACCGCTCTTCTCTGTCTGAGAGTTTCCTGGAACTTTATGGTATCCTTTGTAAAGGTATAGATGACTGTAGTGACAGATATAAAGACGAGAGTAATAATGAGCATAAAAAACACAGGGAAGATTCTGCTTCTGGTTTTCCCTTCGTTACTCATGTACCTGACCTCCCTGATTTCCATTGCTTTATGTAATAGTCTATTATTGGGTTGAACATGTTACCAAGTAGGATAGCAAACATCACACCTTCACTCCAGATAGAGAATATCCTGATTATAGCGGATATTGCACCAACAAGCCCGCCGTATAACCATCTTCCTGCGTTTGTCTGTGCTGCAGATACGGGGTCTGTTGCCATAAAGAAAATGCCGAGCATCCATCCTCCGCTTAAAAGAGCCCTGAGCGGATCTAGTGCCCCATTAACATTGAATACCCATAGTGCTGTGTGAAGGATGAGCATCCCTATAAAACCTGACAGGACAATTCTATAGCTCGCTGTTTTTTTCAGAATGAGATACATGCCGCCTATAAGGATAAGAATTGCACTCGTTTCTCCCAATGAACCGGAAATATTGCCCAATAAAAGAGAGATATAGGAATCCGCTCCCGTGCCCAGGGGAGTTGCCCTTGTCACTGCGTCTGTTGCAAGTACCCCAAAACCACCGGGAAATCCACCCCCTAACGGTTCTACCCAGGAGGAAGTCATAAAAGCACCGAAGCTTATATAGATAAATGCTCTCCCTGTGAGTGCAGGATTGAATATGTTTCTCCCAAAACCACCAAAAGCCATTTTTCCAATTGCGACACCGAACACAATACCTATCACCGCTATCCAGTACGGTATGGTTGGCGGAAGGGTAAGTGCAAAAAGCACAGACGTAACGAATACTGCGGAGGTAACCGGCTCTTTATAGTATGTCTTTACAAAACAGAGCTCTGTGATAAATCCGAAAACAGTGACAATGCAAAGTAGAAACAGGCTCCTCCAGCCAAAAAAGTATATAGAGGCAATGACAGCGGGAATCAAGGCATAGAGCACCCTCTTGTTGGGTGTCTGCCATTTTATGAGTGGTGTTCTTTTTTGGTCTTTTCCCATCTACCAAGACCCCCAATCATTGTCGCCATGTATGTATGAAAAGCAATAATATCACACACATACCTCAATTGCAAGCAGGATTCTCATGCGTCGACATCGGTAAAGAGGATCGAACTGCCGGATGGCTGTACGAGATTGGCAGGATAATCCCCTTTTCCATTCAAGACGTTACTGAGAATACCACTTTTTTTCTCGCCCGTGACGAGAAATAGAACGTTTCTGGCACAGTTGATAATCGGTAGAGTAAGAGTAATCCTCTTTCTCACAGGGTAGCTTTCTGGTGCTATAACAGCCCTGACCCAGAGATGTTTCTCTTCCAGTGCAGGATCATTATTGAAAAGTGATACAACATGGCCATCATCACCTATACCAAGCATGAAGAGATCAAAAGATGGATTATCTTTGCCTTTAAAGAATCTACGCAGTATGGATTCATATTCTTTTGCTGCATTGTCAAAGTCAATGTGTGTCGGGATCGGAAATATGTGTGTCCAGGAAACAGGGATATGTGAAAGCAGTGTTTCATCAACCATGTGATAATTACTCTCCGGATGATCCTTTGGAACAAACCTCTCATCCCCCCAGAAAAAAAAGGTCTTATCCCATGGCATTTGTTTGCAGAATTCCTCATTTGCGAGAGTTTTGTATAGTGCCCTCGGGGTATTTCCACCTGCAACTACCAGGCTGAAGAAGCCTCTGTCTTTAACCGAAGTTTGTGCAATGTTCACTATAAGAGAAGCTGCTTCTTTCAAAAGCTTGTTATGATCAGTTATTCGAAAAACATCCATGGCTTTAAATATTTATCCAGGATCTTCCTTCGCGATTTACAAGCTCTTCTATGGCATCTGGTCCCCATGAGCCTGCCGGATACATGTGAAGCGGGCCTGTTTTTTTACATTCAGGATCACGCTCCCATGCTTTTAAAACAGGGGTTATAAAAGACCAGGCTACCTCCATATCGTCACGGCGAATAAAAAGGGTCGGGTCACCAACCATACAATCAAGAAGGAGCCTCTCATATGCATCGGGCAGACCCTCATGAATTACTTCACTGTATTTAAATTCCATCTCCAGAGCGTCCATACATAGTTTTGGCCCCGGGTGTTTTGCCTGAATCCTCAGAGATATTCCTTCCTCAGGCTGAACGTGGAATATGAGCACGTTCGGGTTGAGATCATCAGTGGTGAGCGGATAAAACATCGAGTGAGGTACAGCCTTAAACTGTACGGCAATCTTGCTGGCCTTGCGCTTGAGTCTCCTTCCAGTTCTCAGGAAAAAGGGCACACCCTGCCATCGCCAGTTTTCAATCATGATTTTTGCTGCGACGTAGGTTTCGATTTTTGAATTTGGGTCAACTCCTTCCTCATCTCTATAAGCCACAACCTCCTTCCCATTTATTATTCCAGGCCCGTATTGTCCCCTGATGATAGTATTGTTCAGGTCATTGATCTTAAATGGTCTAATTGCACGAAGAAGCTTCACCTTTTCATCACGCACCCTGTCTGCATCAAATGAGATGGGTGATTCCATTGCCACAAGAGAGATTAGCTGCATCATGTGATTCTGAAACATGTCTCTCAAAAGCCCTGCCTGTTCAAAAAATCCTGCACGATGTTCGACCCCTATGGATTCTGCAACCGTAATCTGAATATTATCGATATACCGTCTGTTCCAGATCGGTTCAAAAATTGAGTTAGCAAAACGAAACAGGAGGATGTTCTGAACTGTATCTTTTCCCAGATAGTGGTCTATCCTGTATATCTGGTGCTCTGATAATGATTTCTTGAGTATATTCTCGAGCTCCATTGCAGAGTCGAGATCACTGCCAAAGGGTTTTTCAACTATTACATGAACACTGCCGATGCCGCTTTTTCCTTCCTTTGAAAGCCCGGATAAGCCAAGATTTTTTATTACCAGAGGGTAAATGCTGGGCGGTGTAGCAAGATGGAATATGTGGTTTCTCTCAGGTAAGAACTTTTTGTCAAGAATTTCGAGTCTTTTTTTGAGTTCCTTGTAGGTTTCATCAGCATCGTAGCCACCTGAGATATAGAAACAGCGTTCCGAGAACTTCCTGGTTTTAGAGTCTGATGCGCTGTCAGAGCGTTCGCCTATTGCATTCTCGACTTTCTTTCTAAAAGATTCATCATTGAGCGGGGAGCGTGCACATCCTAATATGTAAAAATCTTTTGGAATGAGATTCTTTTGAAAGAGGTTGTACAGAGAGGGAATAAGTTTTCTCGAAGTAAGATCTCCACTTGCACCGAATATCACGAACGCCGTAGGTTCAGGGTATTCTTCGATGCAGAATGAGCCTCTCACTGTACTATGATTATTTGCTGACATACAATATCCTTTTAAAGTATGATGCTATCGAATATATAACAACAAATAGCCATGGATTGAAAATGCGATTGCATTTCAATAGAAGATACAAATATTCATTCAAAGATGTTACATTTTATATAATTCTTGGTATGCAATTAGGCAACTAATAAACATTTTGGAATATTGCATCAAAGCAATATCTTACACAATAACGCTATGATCAGGAGAGATAGCATATGTATGTAACGAACACACATAAGATACAAAAGAATAAAACTCCTTCAGGTGTATCTATCTGGTGGCTACTGACACAAGAGAATGGCACCCCTCATTTTGAATTGAGATACTTTGAGCTTGAAGAGGGGCAAAAAACATCCGGCAACCCACATCCTTTTGAGCACGAAGTGTATGTGATCAAAGGTAGAGGGCAGATTGCAGGGGACAATGAAGTGGTGGAGATAAAACCAGGAGATGCAGTACTCATTTTTCCCGATGAAAGGCATCAATTTGTGAACACCGGTGATGAAGTACTGGGGTTTATCTGTATCATTCCAAATGGGACAGAGAACCACATAAAGTGATGTTTCCATGTAGCATAATTATCAATAGTTAGAGCGGATTGGATGATGATACGATGTGTTGGCATGGCATCTCTTGGTCTGGCGATTGGGGTGCTCTCAGGGTTGTTCGGAGTGGGCGGCGGATTCTTTCTTGTACCAATGCTCAATGTTTTGTTCAATATCACCTTCAACATCGCTATTGGGAGTAGCCTATGCCAGATGGTGGGGATATCTCTTCTAGCAGCATTACGGCACAGGAGCTACGGAAATGTGGATTTCAAGCTTGCACTGTTTGTATTTGTAGGGTCCATAGGAGGTGCGGAGTTTGGGGCACGGCTTCTCATGTGGTTGAAAGATACCGGATCTATGCTTGTTAATGGAATGCCAGTTACAAATCTCTATCTCTGGATCAATATCATCTATATAAGTCTCCTTTCTTTCATCGGGACCATAATGTTTCGAGAGAGCAGGAAGGCACGACGCAAACCGTTGCAACTGGGGATCGCAGAGAGCAGGATTTTTCAAAAGGTTCAAAGTGTAATTATCAAGCCTATGGTCTCTTTTCATGTTTCGCATATAAAACATATCTCTATCTGGGGTCTGTTAGTGCTGGGTTTTGTAGTTGGTACCCTCTCAGGCCTTTTAGGGGTAGGTGGCGGATTCGTGTTCACGCCCGCTCTTATATATATCATTGGAGTGCCAACCAGTGTTGCCATAGGAACGGGCCTTTTTCAGATGATCTTTATCTCAGCATACGGGGGTGTTTCACATTTTTTAAAAGGAAATGTGGATTTAAGAGTTGTTGGTTGTATTCTTGCAGGCTCGCTTGCTGGCTCCCAGGTTGGCGCATGGCTACATAACAGGACGCACGAGGCCCACATTCGATATTATTTATCATGGATAATTTTTTGTGCAGTGGTGGTTATAGTGGTGAAGTTCCTGTTTGTGATAGAGTTGTTGTAGGGAATGAATATTAATCCTACCGTTGTGCTTGACAAATATTTGGGTTTAGTTATTATTAAAATGAGTGAAGTGTGCACTTCAAGGTTAGCTGAAGCTTACAGAGCTTCAAAGTATGATGAAAGATAAGAAAAAATATTGAGTTTCGACCCTTTGGATCGAAACTTATGGTTTAGTATAGCTCTTTTATAAGATTGTGGAGTTTGAACTGTTAGTTCAAACTCCTAAACCGAAATGAAGCTCAACGAGCTTCATTTCGGTAAGGCTCCAGTAGCTCAGCAGGATAGAGCAACGGTTTCCTAAACCGTGGGTCGCACGTTCGAGTCGTGTCTGGAGCATTAAAAGCCCCTCGCCTATAATTAGGCAAGGGGCTTTTTTAGCAGAAAATGAAAGGACTACCACCTTTTCATTTTCTGCACAATTTCTGGCTATTAGCGAGTAGATGAGACCCCAACCCCTTGGCTTATATTGAGACGAGGGGTTTTTATTTTACTATTGAAAATAGTAGTATTTGTGATATTATTTTTATTATAGATAATAAGCACTTTCAAAGAATTATATCAATATGAAGATATAATCTCTGGATTGTGTACAAGTAATACTACTCGCCTATGTTATACCCATACTTGCCACGATTCAGGAACATGACCTGAAAAGTGAGCTACTCTCTAATAATTGCTGATATATTTCTCTGAAGTTTCAGATGAGGTTTGTAAGTAAAGACTGAAATAATGAAAGAACAAAAGAGAGTAAGTATGAGCAAATCAAAGAAGAAATCTGTTATTTCTATCATTACAATAATCATCCTTATGATACTAGCACTCGTATATCTTTTTTCCTGTACTGCTGGTGTGGATATAGGAGGGGCAAACAGGGTATTAACATCTTTCAGCATAACATGGCCCTCTGGTTTTAACTACAATTGCTTATCCGCTGCGCCGGTGATTATAACGATCAATGCTATTGATCAGTTTGGAAAGGTGTTTGACAGTTGGAGCGGGGTTGTCAGTATAAACAGCACTAATGTATTTGTTTCGATTACTCCCCCAACGGTAAACGTCACAAGGGGGGCAAAAGAGGTAGCGATAGTCTTCGAGAGCCTAACAGAGGATATACAGCAGGTACAGATAGAACTTAGTTATGAAGATTTTGTTGTAGAGATAGAAGATGTGATATTGGTGGGGCTTATAGCTCCCATGGGAGTTATGGCGACTGATGGTTTTGCTGAAGACTACATATTTATCAATTGGGATGAGATGGAGTATGCTGAGAAGTATGATGTATACAGGTCTGAATCAGAACTAGGGCCCTATTCTAAACTTGCTGATACATCATCAATAAGGTATCAAGACACGAATTGCGCAGGAGGGACTACATATTACTATAAGATTCGTGC
>CP070841.1:1820952-1830845 GCA_020342115.1 Spirochaetota bacterium | reverse complement strand
CCGAACAGAGAGGCTCTCCTGACGTAGCCTCTTACCTTCACAGACCGGACATTGAATTTCTTTCATGAATTCTTCCATCCATTCCCTGACGGCATCGGATTTTGTCTCTTTATAACGTCTCTCAAGGTTTCTTATGATTCCCTCGAATGTTGATCTGTACTCCCATTTTCCGCTTCCGTCCGCGTTGGTATGCATGAAAAGGATCTTCTCATCAGTGCCATAGAGGAGTGTTCGGAATATTTCAGGCGGTATGTTTTCCATTGGTACGTCCGGAGAGATATCAAAGTGCTTGGCAAATCCTAAGAAAAGATCGCGTGCCCATGTTGATTGAGGTGAAATGGTGAGAACTGCTCCTTCATTGAAAGAAAGCGATCTGTCCGGTATTATAAGACTCGGGTCAAATTCCTGCTTTATTCCGAGTCCAGCACACTCAGGGCATGCTCCATATGGGCTGTTGAAGGAAAACATCCTTGGCTGAATCTCAGGATAGCTGACACCGCATTTAATACATGCAAGTTTCTTGCTGAAAAGTTCTTCTTTTCCGTTTTCCCGTATTACTCCTACCAGTGCATCAGACAAACTGCTCGCTGTTTCGACAGACTCTACTATACGTTTTCTATTCTCTTTTTTGAGAACTACCCGGTCAACGATTATATCAATGCTGTGGCGCTTATTCTTGTCCAATGTGAGATCGAGAGCTTCTTCAATCCTTTTTATTTCCCCATCTACACGTAACCTCACAAACCCACTGGATTTGGCATCCTCAAGAAGTTTCTTAAACTCACCCTTTCTCCCCCTTACCATAGGGGCATATATAACCAAACGTTCATTATCTGCATAATCCATAATCTTATCAATAATCTGGTCAACTGTAACACTCTCTATCTCGTTCCCGCAATTATAACAATAGGGACGTCCGACTCGAGCAAAGAGCAGTCTCAAATAATCGTAGATTTCTGTAATTGTACCTACTGTAGATCTCGGATTTTTAGCTGCAGTTCTCTGCTCTATCGATATTGCAGGAGAAAGACCCTCTATATACTCAACGTCAGGTTTTTGCATCAGGCCGATAAACTGCCGTGCATATGATGATAATGACTCTACATAACGCCGCTGCCCCTCAGCATAAATGGTATCAAAGGCGAGAGACGACTTGCCTGATCCTGATAAACCGGTAATGACAATAAGCTTGTCCCGCGGAAGATCGAGATCAACCCCTTTCAGATTATGGGCACGCGCGCCCCTTATCACTATATTATTATTGCCCATAGCTTTTCATACCCGAAGTCTTCTCAATAAGAATATCGCGATAAATAAAAAGATAATATTTCCAAGCCACCCTCCGATTATCGGAGATAATCTTCCAGATGAGCCGAGCGTAGTTCCAATTTCAATAATAAAAAAGAAAACAAGCACAATGCCTAAAGTCATGCTGAAGGAGATGACCAGTGCATTTTTAAAAGACATGCTCCCGAGAGAGAGACCTATAATAATAATAAAAAAATATGTAACAGAGTTTGCGAGCTTTCGGTGAAATCGAGTGAGGTACCGGCGATGGTCGAAACCCATACGTTTCATCATCCGAGTGTGTTTATAAGCATCACTCACGGTCATGTTCTCAATTGTTCTTGTGTCCCTGCCAAAATATAATGGATCATCTCTTATCTCTGTTTCAAGCACCTCGAAAAGCTCCCTTTTGTCTATCTGCCCCTCAGCAGAGAATGTACGCCTGATTCCGTTATGAAAAACCCATCTCCCCCCGTCCCATTCAGCCCTCTCAGCATCTATGCGATAATCGATGCTTCCTTCCATGGTCTTCTTGATTATCATAATGCCGTTCATCACCTTGTTCTCGGCACCGTACTTGTCTATCTTGTAAATGATGTCATTTTCACCAAAAACGATGATATTACTCCTATCCATGTAATACCCCTTTGGCTCTTCTCCCTTCAAACGGTTTATCAAATCGCCCCTCAAATCAAAACTTGGGACAACAGCATAATTTTCGAAGAGAAGGGAGGCGCCGCCTATGAGTGCTCCAAGGATGATGAGAGGAGATATGATCCTATAAATGCTAACTCCACAGCTTCGAAGCGCGAGTATCTCCCTGTTTTTTGTGAGGGTGCTCATTGTGTAGACCGATGCAAACATGCAAGATGCGAGTAAACATTCACGTGATATTATCTCCGGAGCCTCCAGAATCCTGAGCAATAT
This sequence comes from Spirochaetota bacterium, assembly GCA_020342115.1. Classification (GTDB taxonomy): domain Bacteria; phylum Spirochaetota; class B62-G9; order B62-G9; family DRHN01. The sequence continues at coordinate 1,828,631 of CP070841.1, read as the reverse complement.
AATCTGAGTAAAGCCAAACCCTCTCGTGGCTTCGATCCCCTGAAGCGTCCTCACTATAAAAGAGAGCCCCAGAATAAATACGATTGTGACAAAGAACACCTTTATAAACTGGCGTAAGAGGAATGTCGAATAGGTTTTACCGATGAAGAGCTTCATATCCTTCTCCTCATTATCAGGTTGTAAATCCCTGCTATGAAGAAAAGGATATTTGGGAGCCAGATGGCAAACGCAGGAGGGATCATACCTTCCCTTCCCACTCTCTCCAAAAAGAGCAGGAATATATAATAAAGGAATATGATAAGTACTCCAACTCCTAAACCAAGCCCTTTTCCACTCCTTCCTCTTGTAATAACGAAAGGAGTCCCAAGGAAAACAAAGAGAACACATGCAAAAGGTATTGCAATCTTTTTGTGATATTCAACCATATAGGTGTTGAAGGTTACTGTGCCTTTTTGCTCTTTTGACATACTTTCAGAGAGTTCCTTGAGGCTCATATCTCTGGGGGTTTTCACAATGTTTTTCAGCTCTCTCGTCGATAAAAAGATATTCATGTCGAGAGTAGCAAACACAGTTGAATCGAATTTTTCACCCGTTTTGTCCTTCGGATCAACGATTGTCCCTTCCTTGAGCCTCAGGGTAATGTACGTTTTAGAAGCATCGGAAGCTAGAAACCATCCCTTTAAAGCAGTGATTGTCCTGGTATATTCACCTTCTCTGTTCTCAAAGATAGTAACATTTTTAAGATCACCTGTCTTCTCATCCACGTCGTCGACGAGAAGCAGAATCTCTCCGGTGACACGGTTTATTGAATGGACATCGATCTGGACATCCGGACGTGCTATAGTAAGGTTCTGGTAGAGAGATCTGAACTTGATGTTCCCTTTTGGAACAAAGTAATCGGTAAGATAGAAGCTCAAAATCCCGATACCAATTCCTGTCATGTAGAGAGCAAGAAAAACAGAGTTGAGTTTAAGTCCCCCTGCCCTTATCGCTGTAATCTCACTATCATTTGACAGTCTGCCTACCGATATGAGTGCACCCATGAGTGTTGACATTGGCATGGTGATAGCCAGAGTCGGAGGCACCGAATAGAAGATAAGGAGGAGAAAATCGACGATGGTGGCATATCCATTGGTAACAAGGCTCACAAAGCTCATTACCCTCTCCATTAAAAGAAGCATCGAGAAGAAGGCCATACCACCTATATATGGAGGAAGAAACTCCTTTAAGATATAAAACCTGAGAGTTCTCATACTTTACAATATGATAATGTAAGAGGATTTTGGGAGCAAGACATTCCTGCTGGAATATTTATAACAGCTACTCGCTGAATGCTGATTATCAATATCGAAATGCTTACTATTCAAAAACGAGTCAATTTATTAAAGCCAGGTTGATGATCCTATGCATTTTTCTATTCACTTATTATATTTGCATAGACATGACACCCAAAATAGAGCATGCTATTGTGCTTGCCGCAGGCTTGGGCAAGAGACTCAAACCTATAACTGACCACTCACCAAAATGCCTGACAGAGGTAAATCGTACTCCAATTCTTGTGAATACATTGGAAAATCTATCTGCCATTGGGATCTCAAATTGCACCATTGTAATCGGCTATCTATCTGAGAAAATTGTTCAGACAATCGGTAAAAACTTTTGCGGGGTCAATGTACATTACATAGAAAATAGTATCTATGATAGTACAAATGACATGTACTCACTCTGGCTTGCATGCGAAACACTTGATAAAGGTGCAATCATCTTTGAGGGTGATGTTTTCCTAAGACCAGATACACTTGAGAGAGCCCTTACATCCATGGGAGAGCGCTCTTTCTACATTGCAGGAAGGTATAACGGGAAAGCGGATGAAGTAATTATAAAAACAGATTCAAAACTGCTAATCCGCTCTATTGATGTATCATGGGGCAGGGGAAAACCTCCAGGTAACTACACCTTTATGTCAAGCGGTATCCTTGCGGTCCATTCAGGTTATGGAAAAAGACTCTCAAAATGGCTTGAGGATTGGGTTCGTGAAAAAAAGGTTAATTTCCTCTTCGATGATGTGCTGTCCCAATATGTTGGTTCTCACTCACTCTGGGTTTATGAAATAAGATGGGATGAGTGGGTGGAGATCGATACAGCAGAAGATCTCAAGAGGGCCGAAGCGTTATTTATGTGACTTCTCCTCTTTCCATACATCTTTTATGGATTCACAAACCCTCGTCGGCTGATAGGGGTATCTGCTCACATCCTCTTTTTTTGTGACTCCTGTGAGTACAAGGATAGTTTCAAGCCCTGTTTCTATTCCTGCGACAATATCCGTATCCATCCTGTCACCAATGATTACTGTTTCCTCAGAGTGTGCATCGAGCATTCGTAGTGCTGTTCTCATTATCAGGGGGTTAGGTTTGCCTATATAATAGGGTTTTACCCCTGTCACTCGCTCAATAGGTGCATTTAGCGCCCCAACAGCCGGTACAATTCCAAAATCCGATGGCCCTGTGAGATCAGGGTTTGTACCAATGAAGCGTGCGCCTTTGGTGATGAACTTGCACGCTTTCTGGATCATCTCAAGAGAGTAGGTTCTCGTCTCTCCAACAATTACGTAGTCTGGATGAAACTCTGTAATCTGATATCCAACGTCATGGAGTGCATTGTACAATCCAGGATCTCCTATTACATAGGCACTACCCTTCGGTTTCTGGCTATCTAAAAAAGAAGCAACTGCAATGGCAGCAGTCAATATTTTATCCGGAGGAGCTTCAATGCCCAACATTCGAAGCTTTTTGCTGAGGTCCAGAGGTGTCTGCGCAGAGTTGTTGGTAAGAAACAGATATTTGTTTCCATTTGTGTTAAGCAGTTCGATAAATTCCTTTGCACCATCGATGAGCCTGTTGCCAAAAAATATCACGCCATCCATATCCATAAGGAAGCTTTTATTCACATAATCCATATAGTCTCTCCATAGTCTCTTTGACGAAATGTAATTAGACAATTTCCATAAGAGTATCATTGTCATTTAGATGAGTCGACAACACTTTTGAAAAAGAGTCTCACTCCATCTAAATGTAGTTAGTTACTGTTTAATAGATTATCATTATCATTTAGATGAGTCGACAACACTTTTGAAAAAGAGTCTCACTCCATCTAAATGTAGTTAGTTACTGTTTAATAATAAGTGTCATTGCATTTAGATGTGAAAGGCAATCCTTTTATAAAAAGCCCAACGCAATCTAATGAAAATGCTAAACCAGAATAGTCAAAAGTACGATAATAACAGCGACAGCGGATGCTATCCCTCCCGAATAAATCCGCTTAACAGTTTCCCGAACCTTGATTGAAGGGGCAGTTAAAAACTGCCCCTAAAATTTTCCCATTTTGTAAAGTTATTATTAATAATCAATAAAAATATTATTAATAATATATCCAATGAGTAGAAATATATCAATTCTATTGATCAATCCATGGATCATGGATTTCGCCGCATACAATCTCTGGGCAGAGCCACTGGGGCTGTTCTATGTTGCATCAATCCTGAAACATGCAGGTGCGTCTCTTGGCTATGTAAACTGTCTTGCGAGTACAAAGAGGGAAAATCCAGCACAAAAATCCAATGGGTGCTCAAAGTACATAAGAACAATCACTGAAAAACCCCGGGCACTTTCCTTTGTACCGCGAAATTATGCGGTCTATGGGATTGAAGACGACGAATTCGTGAAGAGGGTAAGCGAGGCCCCTGTACCCGATGCAGTTCTTATCACCTCTCATATGACCTACTGGTATCCAGGAGTGTTTAAAGTAATTTCTATATTGAAAGATTTTTACAAAAAAAAGGTCCCTATTGTACTTGGAGGAATTTATGCCAAACTCTGTACAGTTCACGCAAAAAGTCTCTCAGGTGCAGACTATATTTTCACAGATAACAACCTGGGCAAGCTTATCCCCCTTATAGAGAGGATAACAGGAAAAAGGCTTTCCAACACTACTGCTCCAGGCAGTTTTGAAAGATACCCTCTACCAATGCATGAGCTGGGTATTGCTAAAAGATTTTTTGCGGTGCTCACAACACGGGGATGTCCGTATAGATGCAGCTACTGTGCGTCACACTCTCTCTGGTGCGGTTTCTCTCGCAGGGACCCGGATTCGGTAATAAAAGAGATAGCTCAGTACGTAGACATAATGAAAACTAAAAACATTGCATTCTATGACGATGCACTCCTGGTGGATGCAGAAAATCATATCATCCCAATTCTGAAAAAGATCAGAGAACTCAGGTTAAGTGTTAAGATTCATCTACCAAACGGTATAAACGCCAGTCTCATTACAAAAAGAGTTGCAGAGCAATTCAGAACCTCGGGTGTTGAAACTCTGAGAATAGGATTCGAAACCGCAAACGAAAAACTCCAGCGTATGACAGGAGCTAAAACAACAAATGAAGATTACATTCAAGCTGTACATCATTTAAGAGCTGCCGGGTACAATAGAAAGGCCATCGGAACTTATATCATTGCCGGCTTTCCAGATCAAAGGTCAGACGATGTTGAAAATTCAATCCAGTTCGTATATGAAGCAGGGGCCGCTCCATATCTCTCATATTTTTCTCCAATACCCGAAACCGCAATATGGAAAAGTGCAATTGAAGCCACACCTTTTCCGATAGATAGGGAGCCGCTGTTCCAGAATAATTCCGTTTATCTTCTTGGAAATGAAGAGTTCAGCCCTGAGAGGGTGCAGCAGTTGAGGGATATAGCATTGCAACTTCGTAATAAGTCATAATAGTGTACCAAGTTACTGGTGATACGGCGACTTATCACCAGAAACTAAAGCCCTTCTAATATCTTATTCCTTTTATCACTTGAGGACTCACCGCGTTTGAAGTCTACTGCCTCGAGGAATTCCTCGAGTGCAATGTACTTTACAGTGGAAGGTTTCTCGACCTTGATGAGAACATCATCGATTCTCCATTCTCTCCATACAGGGTTCATCGAGTGATATTGACCATACTTGCTTTCCAGCTGCCCGGCAAGCGTATAGTAATCTATATATCTCTCATCAAAGATCACGGTAATTGAGTAGAGTGTATCGTTGAAGAACTGGAGATAGATGTAGGGAATTTCAGGTTTTGCAGAGAGAGTGAGTATTTTTCTGTCTTCCACAGGGAAAAACTCAACGTCCCTGTTCTTTGGAACCTCAATGATTTCGTTTTCCTCACCCACTTTCAAAACTTCCTCCCTCGACATCCCTATTTTTATATCCATAAACCCAACATCCTGTGCGAAAAGAAAAAAAGGAATGAAGGTGAAAGTAATAATGAAAAGTATTTTTTTCATAAGCATGCCTGTGTAATCATTACGAGTTCACAAAGATTATCGGACAATTTCGCAGTTTGTTTCTTGAAAAATCGCAGTCGAATGGTGACGATATTCAGTAAAAAATTGTGAAGTAACCATTGAAATAAAATAATTCATTGTGAGGGATTCTTATTAGTAAAGATACTGACACAAAATATTTGTAAAAAACTTTTTGGAAAATATCTAATCAAGTTGAATTAGATGTTAATGGTACGCATGTTTATGATTTAGTATTAAAGGATATTAAAAATTCCTTTACCAACTATATGTATAGTGGCTATAATGTAGCTAATCCAGATATCAAGGTATCATACATAAGAACAAAAAAGGGAGGAAGAAAAAATGAACTCAGATAAATTTACGCCAAGACTTTTAGGTTTGATGTTTGTTATTGTAATAGTTATAGGCCTACTCAGTGGACTACCGTTATCGTCATTAAATTACAAGATGGCAGGCCCACCCGACAATATATCCGAAACCATGATCAGTTTTTCAGATAATCCAACAATGGTGCAGCTGAGCATCGCAGGTTATCTCATTGAAGCCGTTGCAATTGTACTCTTAACGATGTTACTTTATACAACCTTAAAAACCCAAAATAAAGTTATTGCTCGTTGGGCTTTCGGATTATGGATAGGTGAAGCAGTATTCCTCGCTTTCAGAGAAATAAACGCGTTCTCTCTTTTATATACAGCTCAAGAATTTGTAAAGGCTGGAGCTCCAGATGCTTCACATTTTCAAACTCTCGGGAGTTTATTTTATAAATTGATGCACTTCAGTTATGATGTTCAAATGGTTTTTTATTGCACAGGAGGTATACTGTTTTACTACTTATTCCTTAAATCAAAATATGTTCCAAAAGTGATACCCGTTTACGGTATAGTAGTTGCTTCTGTGGGTTTTATTGGAGAATTGTTTGCAATATTCGGTCATGATGTTCCATTATATGTATTCATTCCAATTTTGCCGTTTGAATTGGCAATCGGAGTATGGCTGATGGCCAAGGGCTTTAGACCACAGGAAAAAAAATAGATTCAAACAGAAAGACCGTTAATAATTGGGGGAGTATTATTTCTAGCTGGTCCTGAAGTATGGTGTCCCCATTTGCCTTTACATCTTTTTCATTCTAAAAATTGATCGTTCTGATGATAATACCAGAATTAGAGATAGTACAATTACTCATCGAATTCAACAACGCTCATATAGAGTTGATCCGTTTCATTGCCAATTTCTGGTAATTGATAGAAATCATATACAGGATCGGTGAACGCAGTATAATCGCTGTTTCGGAACCTGAATCCCTCGACCAGCTGCCATACAGTGAATTGTATTATTTTCCCAGGTACAGAATTGCAGGTAAACGTCTTTGTTATTGAAGTCTCGGAACTTACTGTTACTTCATGAGTGAACGTCTGAGATAGCTCCGCGGATAACCCGACTCCCCATCCTGACGCTGAAACCCCCAGGCTCAAAGTAAAACTCTCACCGGTTGTTTCAGAAGTACCCTCGGTGTAGGTATGGGATTGTTGATAGGTCGTGGGATAGGGGACTGTCACGCTAATAAGCTTTTTCCAATAGCGGATCCATTGTATTTTCGGGATTTCTGCGAGAGCCGGCCCTTCCAAATCTGAAATATAGGCACCCCCGTCACAGCCAGCATCCGTACAAGCCTTTATATCTAGTAACACCGGGTTTACCTTGACCCCATTTTCAACCATAAGACAACGATATGGGTGTGGGTTATATATCACACCAAAGCCAAAATCATAAGTGCTTAGAAAAGGCTCCGGTACAGTATCCAGTTCGGGGCTAAATGTCGATACACTAGCTTCTTCATAAACCAGGATTTCAGATGTAACAGGCAAAACTTCGCCAGCGTATGAAGGGATGGGCACTTGAGGAGTATTTGGGGGGAGAACGTTCCCAGTCGTTGTATCATCATCCACCATACAGCCGGCAGATGCAAATATTCCTATCAGGATCGCAATTGTGAAGAAAATAGCTCTTAATCTGGCCATCAAGTACCTCCTTACGAAAAATTACATTTCGATTTGCTATTGTAATTTGTTCAAAGTATATTGATTGAAAGAAGTTTTCTTAATTCGGGATTTGCCAAAATACGCCAAAAACCGAGGAAAGCTCCCAATTTGCCCAGAAAATATTCAGGAATGTCTTTTCTAAGAGAAAACGATGGCACGCTTGTAATTATATTATCCGTAATATATTCTGTCAAGAATAAAGAAAATATTAAATTTACAGGATATTTCTGAAAATAATAGAAATATAAGGGATCAAATCTGCTCTTCAAGCTTGTGTATCAGGAAT
>CP070841.1:1808829-1820852 GCA_020342115.1 Spirochaetota bacterium | reverse complement strand
TCTATATGTTCATCACTTTTTTCTCAACAGAACAATCTGACCTTGGAGCTGTTGGATGTATTTTACTATTCAAAAATAAAAATTGATGTTTATGAATGTAGAGATGGTATAGGGTATTTCGCTGAATCATCTCTGTGAGCAGACTGTAAATCTGTCGGCTTTAGCCTTCGAAGATTCGAATCCTTCCCTCCCCGATTAATAGGGTCAATTCACCCAGTTAACCTTAATTCAAGCGTAAACATTAGAAATAAAAATGAGAGTTGACCCTATTTTTCTTCAAAATAAAAAATTCGAGCTCTTTTCGTATATACGTAACTTAATTCTAGGTTGCAGGGTCATTCAAAATGTGTATAATAATTTGCAGCTATTTGATCGATTTATGATTATATAGCGTTATAATTAGTTATATATTAAATGAGTGTGATTTGTGTAATGCAGTAATTTCCTGTAAAAGGACTTTATTAGAATAATGAAAGGTAAATCACAAAATAAAAGCAGATCTGACAACATTTCAAGAACTGAAAAAAATGGAAAAGGTAAGAATCATCAACAGTGGTTGATGGAATTGCGTGAGTCTGAGAAACTCTATCGAACAGTTGCTGATTTTACTTATGACTGGGAATACTGGCTGGATCGTAATGGACAGCTACTTTACGTTTCTCCTTCCTGTGAGCGTATTACTGGCTATAAAAGGGAAGAGTTTATTAAAAAACCTTCTTTAGTACAAGAGATAATTGTTGCTAAAGATAAGGGCATCTGGCATGAACATCGTTTTAGTCTTGAAAAGAAGATAGAATCAAGAGACGTGCAGTTTCGTATTCACAAGCGAAACGGGCAAATATGTTGGATTGAACATGTCTGCCAACCAGTGATCAACGAAAAAGGAAGTTTTTTTGGTTTTCGTGTTTCCAACCGGGACATAACTGAGCGAAAGCAGATGGAAGAATCATTGAGGATTAGTAGATCCAATCTTAATAGAGCTCAGGAAGTGGCCCATCTTGGCAGCTGGTACCTGGACTTAATAAAAAATGAACTGCTTTGGTCCGATGAAATCTATCGCATTTTTGGAGTAAACCTTGGATCAGCAATGACGTACGAGAAGTTCCTAGAAATTGTTCATCCGGAAGATAGAGAGTATGTAGATGATAGCTGGAAAGCTGCACTCGATGGGAAACCTTACGATATTGAGCATCGTATTATTGTCAGCGGGGAGTTAAAATGGGTTAGAGAAAAGGCCGAAATAGAGTTCAACGAGGAAGGCAAAGCTGTGAGTGGAATAGGTACTGTACAGGATATCACTGATCGCAAACAGGCAGAAGAGGATTCACATCGACTCCGAGAGGAATTAATGCACGTATCGCGAGTCGCAGCAATGGGTGAGCTTACCGCAGCATTAGCACATGAGCTCAACCAACCACTTGCTGCAATACTGAGCAATGCCCAGGCAGCGCAGCGATTCCTGATGAGCGAGGAACCCGACCTTGATGAAATAAGGGAAATAATTTCAGATATTGTCAAGGATGATAAGCGTGCAAGCGAGGTAATCATCAGGATTCGTGCGTTACTAAGAAGATCTGATTTTGAATTTACTAAATTAAATATTAATAAGGTTATTGAAGAGGTAATTCCACTTGTGTCCAGTGATTCAGTGATAAAAAATATAGCATTGAGTACTGAACTCGATGATAAAATTCCTCTTATATCTGGCGATCGGATACAGTTACAGCAAGTTATCCTGAATTTAATTCTTAATGGGTTTGAAGCTATGATGAAAGTAAATGTAAGGTCATTATGCATACACACAACACAAAATGATCAAATGTTCATAACTGTGAGCGTGGAAGACTCTGGAGTCGGGATTGAAGAAAAAAACCAGGACCATTTATTCAAGCCATTTTTCACTACTAAAAAAGATGGTATGGGAATGGGGCTTGCAATTAACGGGGCGATTATTGAAGCTCATGGTGGGCATCTCTGGGCGAAGAATAATCCCGATCAAGGAGCGACATTCTGTTTCACGTTGCCCGTATGTAAGGAGCATTCTAAATGAACGAATCTAACCCAACAGTATTCATCGTAGATGATGATGCCTCAGTTCGTAAGAGTCTTGAAAGGTTAATTAAGTCGGTCGGTTTCAATGCAGAAACATTTACATCAGCCGAAGAGTTTCTTAGCCGTAAACCTTATGGAGGTCCGAGTTGCTTGATACTCGATGTGTGTATGCCAGGCCTAAGTGGTATTGATCTTCATAAAAAACTTACCAGAGAAGAGATTCCCATCCCCATTATTTTTATCACTGGCCACGGTGATATCCCCATGAGTGTTAAGGCTATAAAGAATGGAGCAGTCGATTTTTTGCCCAAGCCTTTTGATAAAAAGGAATTAATTTCTGCAATTAATCAGGCCATAGATAGGGATGTCCATACACGGAAGCTGCTGATAGAAAAAGAGGAAATACAACATCGGCTGAATACCCTTACTCCTCGAGAATTCCAAGTTTTACGCTGGGTAATTACTGGTATGTTGAACAAGCAAATTGCTTATGAACTGGGCGTTACCGAGAAAACGATTAAAGTTCACCGAGGTCGTGTAATGCAAAAGATGCAGATCGATTCTGTGGCCGAACTTGTCCGTCTTGCACAAAAAGTAGGAATAGCTCCACCTAATAAGTAACCAACCCGTATTGGACCAAGGTCCAATTTAAATCTCTTCCCCAATGCGTTAAATTTCTGTTTTATCATGCCCGTTCTGGTGGCTTTGAGAATGTTTTGGAAGCGGACGCAATTAGTTATTTACAGAAGCCATTGGATACTCAATCTTAATGGATTTGAAGAGCAGAAAAAGAACGAGCAGTCATGGATTTAAAAAGGGGGAGTATAGTAATGTTGAAAAAGCCAGAGTTTAATTTATGTTCTTTGAGGAAGATAGTGTGTGGAATGAGAATAAAATACCTCATATTTATATTTATTCCCTTCACTATACTAATCTCAATTTCATGTAGTATAACTCGTGAGGATATGTTTACAATCGCTTCTATAGGACCTGAGCCTGAAATCGAAGTTAATGGATACCCCAATAATACCGGAAAATACAATTTTGGAACTGTTGATGTTTATACATCCTATTCAGCAACATTTACTGTTGAAAACAGAGGCACAGGAAGGTTGAGAATAAGTGCTATATCTTTTATTGAAGAAGATGTAACATGGTTCACAATTGATCTTTCTTCAACGGTATCCATATTGTCTTCAGGCGAGAACACAACCTTTACGGTTAAGTTCAGGCCAACAAACGATACCTATCAGTCAGCGAAAGTGATTATACTGAGTAATGATTATGATGAATCTCGCTACACCTTTACAGTTGAAGGAAGCGGGTTTGGAATACCAACGATCACTCCTGATATTACTGTCAAACAGGGAACTATTGATATACCTAGCGGATCGCCTGTACCCATCGATTTTGGTAAGGTTGAGATAGGAGCTTCCAGTACACAAATAGTTACAATCGAGAACAATGATACGGGTGAATTAAATGTATATGATGTATATACAACTCCAGGAGTTAATACTGAAGCAGACGAGTTCAGTATTATTGCACCATCTATTCCAGTAAGTCTATTAGAAAATAGCAGTACAACTTTTACCATCATGTTTAGACCAGTGGATACAGGGAATAAATCAGCTACAGTAACTATAATCAGTGATGATCCTGATGAAAACCCTTATACATTTACAGTTCAGGGAGATGGGTCGGCCGTACCTGAACCTGATATTAATGTAAAACAGGGGGATACTGAACTGCCCAGTGGATTTGGGGTTTATAATTACGGGTATGTGGAAAGTAATACAACCACTCCGCCGGTTGTGTTTACAGTAGAGAATAAAGGGACAGCTATTTTAAATATAAATAGTATATCAGTCACTTCTGGTGATCCTTTACAGTTTATTATAGATACCTCCTCAACAGTCTTTAATGTTGAGGAAAGTAGTAGTACGGAATTTACAATAACATTTTCACCGGATTCTGTTGCAGAATATAAATCAGCGATAATAACGATTGATACCAATGATCTCGATGAAAACCCATATACCTTTCAGGTAGAGGGAGAAGGGGTCATTCTTCCTGTATCAGATATTAATGTAAAGGAAGTTGCGCACAATTCTTTTTATGACTTTGGCCCTGTACTCGTGGGTACTTCTAAAACAGTTACATTTACGATTGAAAATACCGGTACAGCGGACCTGAACATAACATCTGTTGTTAATATCAATCCTGAAAAGTTCACACTCGATGATACCACAATTTCTAATGTTCCGCCAGATGGAGGTACATTCTTTACAGTTACATTTTCACCTATTGATACAAAAGATAAAACAGCAACAATTGAGATATACAGTAATGATCTTGATGAAAATCCCTATAGGTTTAAAGTCAGTGCTTATGGATCAGAAGGCCCTGAACCTGATATTAATATAAGGGTGGACGGGATAAATTATCCTACAGGAAGTGAGTATTATTTTAATGATATTGAAATTGGTTCGAGCAGTGAACCAGTAAAATTTATCATTGAAAACAAGGGAACAGGTACTCTAGAAATAGAAAGCATACTCTTGGAATGGAAAAATATCGAAGATTTTGATCTTGACTATGATCCGCTGTCTCTCAGCTTTTCAGCAGGTGGCAGCATACCGATTACTGTATGGTTTAAACCCACTAAAAGCGGGAGAAGAGAAACAAGGCTGAAAATAAGAAGTAATGATTCAAATGAAGATATTTATTACATAAAGCTAAGAGGATATGGAATATAGAAATCTGCTAATTTAGTTTTGAACGTTTTACAATTTAGAATGAAATGGAAATATTAAGAATGATCAATAAAGAAACTGCGTAGTGTTAAATGAAACAGGATTTACTTAATATGCTTGATTAAAAAATAAAGGGATGATTGAGTTATAAAATAATTGACCTCAGGCTCATTCGTTCACATTACTTCATTTTATACCTAAATTTACTAATTTAATAATACCATAAACATACGACAGTAGCACAATCGACATTATCAAATCTCTATATTAGCTTGACGAGAACAATATATTTCATTAGATTAATGGCGATTTGGGAATTTTTTACTTGTGTTGATTAGATTGACATTATTGGCGAGCAGATGGATCCACTTGTCCTTGCTTCAACATCTCCGCGAAGACGGGAGATACTGGAGAGGCTGGGCTTCCCATATATAGTATATGGGGTTAAGATCGATGAAAAGGTCTACACAAAGAGGAGTGTAAGATCCGTCGTAATAGAACTTGCAAAACGTAAAGTTGCGGCTGTGGCATCCCACTTTTCCAATGGGCTTATCGTGGGAGTCGATACAGTTGTCTGCTTTCAAAACCGTATTCTCGGGAAACCTGAGGATAAGGAAGAAGCACGCAAGTTTCTCAAGATATTAAGTGGCAATCGTCATGAGGTAGTATCCGGGATTACGGTTAAGGATGCAGCAAGGGACGTTGGCTACTCTTCGGTTTCAATAACATCTGTGTTTTTCTGTCAATTAAATGATGAGGAGGTTGCTCGTTATATTGATTCAGGAGAGTGGGCCGATAAAGCCGGGGGGTACGCCATTCAGGAAACAGCGGCTCTTTTTGTAAAGGGAATAGTGGGATCGTACTACAATGTTATGGGTTTACCGGTAGAGAAGCTATACGAATTATTAAAAAGATTTTCGTATTTCAATACACATGGAAATTATAAACCTGTGAAGCAGGTTTAAGTTAGTTGCAGGAATTTTCCAGCAGCGGCTGGCTGTATGAGAAATAATACCTTGTAGGTCAAAACCTAAGGATTTTACGAATTGCTGAAATCATTTTGAACCAACAGGGTCTCTAAACCTCGCGGTATTTTGTGTGCCTTCATATAGCCTTCCGATTTCTGCTGTGCAATATTTTTACTATTTACGATTTCTGTCAAAATTCATTACTACATTTAACAAGGGGGTATACATTGGGAATTGTTACTATGAAAGAGCTTCTTGAAGCCGGTGTTCATTTTGGCCACCAAACACGGAGATGGGATCCAAAAATGAAAACATATATCTTCACGGCACGAAATGGGATTCACATTATTGATCTCCAGAAGACAATAACTCTACTCAAAGTTGCATATAATGCTATCAAAGAACTGGCAAAAAATGGCGGTACCATCCTGTTTATTGGTACAAAGCGCCAGGCTCAACAAGCAATTGTCGAAGAGGCGTCGAGATGCGGGATGCCCTATGTTTCAAATCGATGGCTCGGGGGAATGATCACAAACTTCGAAACCATTAAGAGAAGCATAATGAAGCTCAAACGAATAGAGCGTATGGAGGTTGATGGTACCTTCGATTTCATGATAAAGAAAGAGATTATCAGATTGAGGCGAGAGAAGGAAAAGCTTCTCAAGAACTTAGGCGGCATAAAAGAGATAGAGACTCTGCCTGATATGGTTTTTATAATAGATCCGAAGAAAGAAGCGATTGCAGTGGCCGAGGCAATGAAAGCAGAGATACCGATTGTCGCGATAGTCGACACAAACTGTAATCCGGATGGAATCGACTATCCTATACCTGGGAATGATGATGCTATCAGGGCGATCAACCTTTTTGCTTCAGTGGTCTCATCAGCCGTGATCGAGGGGCAGAACGAGGCTGGCAAGATTGAGATCACCGAAGATACGAAGATCATGTCTCTTGCTGATGAGGAAAAACAGGAAGAAGAGAAAGAAGAGAAAGAAGAGGTGGTAGAAGAAGTTGGGGATGGTGTAGCAATTGAAGATAATGAAGAGGCACTCGAAGAGGGCATAACAGAAGAGAAAGTTCTAAAAGAAGATAAAAAAGAGAATGACAAACAGGAAAAGAGTAAGAATAAGGTAAGCAAATCTGAAGAAGAAAAGCTTGCTGACGCTACATCGCAGGATGAGCAAGATGAGCAAGAGCAAAAGGAGAACAATGTAGAAAAAACCGAAGAGATAGAAACGGAAGGAGGATAAGGTGGCTGCTGATACACAAGCTATTAAAACATTAAGAGAAAAGACAGGTGCAGGAATCATGGATTGTAAGAAAGCCCTTCTTGAATCTGGGGGCGATTTTGATAAAGCAATAAAGTACCTGAGAGAAAAAGGGCTATCTGACGCAACGAAACGTAGTGGACGAGAAGCACGCGAAGGTGTAATCACAGTGGTCTACAGTGACGATGGGTCAGAGGTATTAATGGTGGAGATAAACACAGAAACGGATTTTGTTTCTAGAACTGACAAGTATAAGGAGTTTGTTTCCGGAGTAGCAAGTACCCTTCTTGAAAAAGGAATTTCAAATGTTGAGGAAATCCCTGAAGACATATCCAACAGAGTTAAAGAGGCGATGACATTGTTTGGAGAAAATATCCTCGTCAGAAAACTTGCTCTGTTTAAAAAAAGTGATGCAAGAAAAAGTGTTTTCCAATCCTATATTCATCTCGATGGAAAGGCAGGCGTGATCGCTGAATTTATTGTGGAAGATGAGAGCACAAAAGATAGCCAGGAGTTCAAAGAGCTCACAAAGAATATCGCGTTACAGATCGCGTCAATGAGTCCAATCAGTGTGTCACATGAAGACTTTCCAGAAGATATCCTCTCCGAACAAAGTGAGATTTTCAAAAAACAGGCTATGGAGAGCGGGAAACCTGAAAATATTATTGAGAAGATAGTCATGGGAAAAATTGGTAAGTTTATAGCTGAAAATTGTCTTGTAGAGCAGAAGTATGTAAAGGATAATGAGATCAGTGTTAAAAAATATATCAATAGCGTGACTGAAACGATAGGAAATAGTGTAGAAATTAAAAGATTTGCGAGGTTCAAACTTGGAGAAGAGTAAAATCCCCAAGTACAAGAGGATACTTCTTAAAATTAGCGGGGAGGCGATACAGGGTGAAGATGGCATATTCGATCTGTCTCTAGCATCGAGGATAGCGGATGAGATAGCAGAGATTCACGGTCTTGGGTGTGAGATAGGAATTGTGATTGGAGGGGGGAATATAATCAGGGGCGAGGAGTTCTCCCGATTTGGATTTGACAGGAACCAGTCAGACTATATAGGTATGCTTGCAACTGTTATAAATGGAATGCTCCTTGAGAGTATTTTACTTAATAAAGGACTACCTGCAGTTATCCAGTCAGCTATGGTAGTTGAGACACTCACAGAGGGTATTGTTTTAAAGCGAACCCAGAAATACCTCAATGATAAGTCAGTTATCCTGTTTACAGGTGGTACAGGAAATCCCTATTTTACCACAGACACTGCAGCTGCTTTGAGGGCATGTGAAATAGATGCTGATGTATTATTAAAGGCAACTAAGGTTGACGGCGTGTATGATAAGGACCCTGTACTTTATGATGATGCTGTTTTTCATAAGAACCTCACTTACCATGAAGTGCTGTATAGAGATCTCAAGGTAATAGATATGGCAGCTGTTGCCATGTGCAGAGATAAAAAACTACCAATTATCATATTCAATATACAACAGGATGGAAATATTGCAAAGATTGTGAAGGGATATGATGTTGGTACAACAATTAAGGAGTAAGCCATGCATGAGGAAATCAAGAAAAAAGTGAAAAACAGAATGGACAAATCCATCGAGAGCCTGAAAGAAGAATTTAAGAAGATACGTTCAGGGAGGGCGAATGCATCACTGGTTGAGGACCTCATTGTGGAGTACTATGGAAATAGACTTCCTCTCAAACAGCTTGCAAGTATATCTGTTCCTGAACCAAGACTCATTGTGGTGCAGCCCTGGGACAAAGGTTCACTCGGGGATATTGAGAAGGCATTTCATAAATCTGAGCTTATGCTCAATCCCAACAATGATGGCAAGGTTATGAGGATCGCTATACCACCGCTCACAGAAGAGAGAAGACGAGAGCTGGTTAAGGTTGCTAAGGGTAAAGCTGAGGAATCGCGGGTAGCAATACGAAATATCAGACGTGATGGTAATGATGAGGTGAAGCAGGCAGAGAAGGATGGTCATGTGAGCGAAGATGATTCAAAGCGATCTTTAGATGATATTCAAAAAATTACAGATGATTATATAGACAAGGTGAATGCTATCCTCGAAGAAAAGGAAGCTGAGATAATGGAAGTATAGCTATTAGTATGGAAAAAAAAACCGACCATATCCCGGACCATGTTGCCATCATCATGGATGGAAACGGCAGATGGGCCAAGGCTCGTGGGCTCCCTCGTACAGAGGGGCACAGGGTAGGGGCAAATCGGGTTCGAGAGATCGTATATGCATGCCTCGATTTAGGCATCAGCTATCTCACCATTTATGCTTTTTCAAAGGAAAATTGGAAGAGACCCAAACGAGAAGTGAGCGGGATAATGAAACTTGCTGAAATCTTCTTTAGAGGATTCTTTAATGAACTCAAACGCAAAGGTGTCCACTTCGTTCATCTCGGGGATAAAGAGGGACTAAGTCCTTCTATTCTTAAAATAATTAATACGATGGAACGTAACAATGCAGAAGAAAAGAAGCTCGTTCTCAGCGTTGCCTTCAACTATTCCGGGAGGAGTGAGTTGACAGGTGTATTGAGAAGAATAAGTGAGCTTTCTGCAAATGGTGAGATAGAGCCTGATCATATTACAGAGCAGTTGATATCGAATTACCTCTATACCAGAGAACTCCCAGATCCTGATCTTCTTATTAGAACAGGTGGAGAGAGCAGGGTGAGCAACTTCCTCTTATGGCAGATTGCCTATACAGAAATATGGATAACTGACACACTCTGGCCAGACTTCACTAAAGAAACACTTTTACAGGCGGTCGATGACTATAAAAGAAGGGAGAGGAGGTTTGGGGGACTTTAGGCCCACCATCTATTATAAAGATGATACGCAGAGTATTGCTTTCTTTGGGATTTATCCCGGTTCTGATTCTTGTGATATACATAGAATGGTTGCACAATATATTCTTCTTTCTCTTTGTCCTGGCACTCTCTGTGCTCAGTGTTCGAGAACTGGGGATTATACTTGGGAAGATGAGACATGATGGGAGCAGGATCAGATGGTTGTTTCTTTGCTTGCCCGGTTCAATCTCAATTCTTCTTTACTTCCTAAATTCCTTCTTTATGGAGCGCTATCTTGCTATTTTATATATAACAGCATATTCGACGGTTATTATCTTAGCTACCGTTAGTGTAAGTTTTTGGTTTGGAGGGTTTTTTAAATCGTTTTTTCTACATGTACTTGTATATATCTATACAGGTGTCTTCTGCATTTCACTGTTTGAAGTAAGATTGAGCTTTGGAGCTGTGTATGTATATTTTCTTTTTCTCCTGGCATGGATCAGTGATGCAGGGGCGTATTTCATCGGTACGAGGTTTGGAAAAAGAAAGGGGATAGTGAGATTAAGTCCGAATAAAAGTCTTGAGGGTTATATTGCTTCATTTTTACTGACAGTGGCTGTTGCAATCGGATTCAAAATGATGATTCCTCAGAAGTTCCCAATCGGGATGAAGCAGACGTTTTCCCTCGGGCTTATGGTTGCTGTTTTGGCTCCTATGGGTGATTTACTAGAATCGTGGGTGAAAAGAAGGGGGAGAGTCAAGGATTCATCTAAGTTTCTCCCCGGTTTTGGCGGAGTGCTTGATATATTCGACAGTATTCTGTTCACAGCCCCTTTTTATTATGTGGCTCTGTATTTATTTTGAAATTACTCCTTTGATTATGAGGATTTATTATGGTTACTACAATTCTACTGGGTATTATTTCGATCGGTATTCTCATTTTCATTCATGAGCTTGGTCACTTTTTAGCCGCTCGATCAAGCGGCATACGTGTTGAGGTGTTTTCAATAGGCTGGGGAAAGGGACTTCTTTCCTTTAAATGGAAGGAAACGAAAATACAGATAGGTTGGATTCCTTTTGGCGGTTACTGTAAGATGGCCGGAGATTCACCGCGTGATACTCTCACCGGGAGCGGGGATGAGTATTATTCAAGCCCACCTATGAGGAGAATACTTGTTGCCTTGAGTGGACCTTTGTTTAATTATCTTTTTGCTGCGCTTCTCTTTATCATGATCATAATGATCGGATATGAGGTAAACACTTATTCAAACAGGATCATTCTTGCACGGGAACAAGAAACCATCGGGGATGAGGGATTGACACCTGCTCAGCAAGCAGGACTCCAGGATGGCGACGTGATTTTACAGATCAATCAAAATGAGATCAACAACTGGGATCAAATCACGGAGAACATTGTGAGAAATGCATTAAAACCTGTGAATATGAAAGTATTGCGCAACGATGCTGTACTGGATATTTATGTGATTCCCAAGCTCGATAAAGAGACTGGAAGAGGGCTCATAGGAATATACCCGTGGGTCGATCCTGTGGTTGGGGAAATTATCCCTGCTGAGGCAGCTGACCTGGCTGGTTTACGAGAGGGAGATAGGATAATCACAGTAGATGGGGAGGAGATTTCACACCACATAGACTTCTACAAGGCACTCGAAGGGAAGGCCTATCAGAAGGTTTCGCTCATTATCGAAAGAGATGGAGGACGAAGAGAGCTTATACTCACACCCCAGCGTCAAGATGGGTATGAATCGGCGGGTCTTTATTTTAAGCAGCTCGTTTTTCGATCTCCAAGATATCCTCTGCCCATTGCAGTTGGCAAGGGGTTTGTGAAGTCGGTTGAAGGTGTGAGGGATACCATACGCGGAATCGGTTTTGTGGTAAGCGGAAAAATCAGGGCGCGGGCAGCAGTAGCCGGTCCGGCAAAGCTTATTTATATTTCTGGTGCGATCGCAAAAGAGGGATTTGTGTATTTTTTACAAGTAATGAGCTATATCAGCATCGCTTTCTTCATAATCAATCTCGTACCCTTTCCTGCACTCGATGGAAGCCATATTGTGATTTCGCTCTATCAGGTTGTCACTAGAAAAAGACCTAATCTTGATGTGGTTCACAAGATACAAGCATTTGGTTTTATCGTATTAATAGTAGCT
>CP070841.1:1770281-1808729 GCA_020342115.1 Spirochaetota bacterium | reverse complement strand
AAGGTTACCTACCTACATTTAGACGGAGAAAGACGCTTCTTATAAAGTTTATCCATTCCGTCTAAATGTGAATACCGCTCTGTTAAAGGTTACCTACCTACATTTAGACGGAGAAAGACGCTTCTTATAAAGTTTATCCATTCCGTCTAAATGTGAATACCGCTCTGTTAAAGGTTACCTACCTACATTTAGATGACAATTTGTTGTATGCTTATTTTATATCAGGGATTTGAAAATTCTCGGAAATAAGTATGCTCTTCATTTCATACGTTTGATAGAATGTGCAACTTCTATATTACCCCTATTCGGACCCGGCACAGCACCTTTAACTATCATTATACTTTTATCCGGCCTTACGTCAGCAACCACAAGGTTTTGAAGAGTTACCCTCGTCCCGCCATATCTTCCAGCCATCTTTTTTCCTTTAAAAACTCTGGATGGAGATGCTGAAGCACCAATTGAACCCCCATGCCTGAAATACTCATGAGTTCCATGAGACCGCTTGGCCCCAGCCATTCCATGCCTCTTCATCACACCTGTAAACCCTCTACCCTTCGATCTTCCGGATATATCAACAAAATCACCCTTTTTGAAGAGATCGATGTTGACTTCCTGGCCTATTTCAAACTTATCAAGCTCCTCCTTTGTTACCCTTGATTCCCTCATATATCTTTTGGGAGAGAGTTTCGCCTTTTTGAATTGTCCTTCCTCACTCTTGCGAGTTCTATTTTCCTTTATATCTTCATAAGCTAGAATAACTGCGTTGTATCCATTCTTTTCTTCTGTTCTTTTATCGACAACCCAACAGGGTCCTATCTTCAAAACAGTCACCGGGATTACAGTGCCATTTTGTTCGAAAACCTGAGTCATTCCCAACTTATTACCAAGCATAAGCAACCTCATCTCCTACTCCTCTCACGATTCACAATTGGCTCATTATTCACGCATCTTTAAAAATGCTTCGGGTAAAACTTTTCGGCTAAATATAACAACTTTCATCTATCTGAGCAAGATTAATTAGTTCATAGGTGGCTAAATTATATACTTATAATACAATGAATTATGAAACGTATTGCCTGGTTTACCAATGATTAATTTGAATTTATCAGGAGAAAACTGGTGGTCACTGAGTAAAAAATCTGTAATCATGGCTGACATCACTGTTTATGGCCATGTCCCCTCGAATGACTTCAGGATGGATAATGTAGTTAATATTGTACTGAATCTCACCTCTCTGAATACCAATGATATCAGCAAGCTCTCCTCCCTTATAAAGAGACACAAGACTCTTTTTTTGGTATTCAGGATCACCCGTAATCTCATAAAGTTTCTGGTATGCAACACCAAGATTATTGCTTACTCGAGAAGCTTCAAGAACTATACGTTTATGATACGCTCTCCATGGCTTTATCTCTCCGAGTCTCTTTACGAGGTCATCATAGAGCTCATCAAGAACGAGCAATTCCCCTAATGCAGAGCTATATTCACCAAGATGCAGGAGAGCACTTCCTATTGCATAATTTATATTCGGATTATCGAGCATCGTCTCGGTCAGCTCAGACCACTGCCTGAGAGCCCTTCCGAAATCCTTATTATAAAAATATAATATACCAAGATTGTACATAAGATCATTGTTCTCAAAACCCATTCTCTTCGCCAGTTCATAATATGTACGAGCCATGTCATAATTCTTTTCACCATAGAAGAAGACCTGAGCAAGGTTAAAATAGGACTTTACGTTCTGATCCTTCTCTTCTATTGCCTGCTTGAAGTATTTTATAGCTTCAGCCGACATACCCGGTATATCCATACCTGCATAAATCTCACCGAGATCGTTGTAAGCATTGGAGAGAAGTTCTCTGTTCCGAGCCTCCCATGGATAAACAAGCTCCCTTGCATTCTCAAACTCAATAGTCCTCTTCAGAAGTTCCTCTTGGAGCGTTTTATTCTTGATTATTTTATAATATTTTGAAAAGGTATAATATGCTTCTGGATAGTCAGGGTCGGCCTGGATCACATCTGCCATAATAGCCCGCACAGAATCGACATCTTCCTTTGTAAGGTAGTGCTCTGCAAGTTCTGTAAATACCTTTTTGTCCACAACTCTTGGATAGCGTTCTGTCAGAAGATCATAAAGATAATCGATGTTTTCCTCATCTTTTCTTAAGATATGTATATAAAGCATCGGGAAGAGTGGATCCGGGGACTTTTGATTCTCTGCAAACTCCTCTTTGAACAGTATATATGATGAGTTCAAATGTTCAGGCTCTATCTTTCCCCAGTCTATGAGGTTCAATCCTTTCAATTCTATAAATTCGTAGACCTTCGGTTTGTGTTCAATAACAACATCATATAACTGGTCAGCCTGCTCGTAATTTCCAAGTATATTATGTAGCTTTGCTGAGTTAAGTCTTATATCGAGATTTTTTACTCTTACATCTTTTTCAATTCCCTGCTGAAACTTTATCATCGCCTCACTATAATTACCTGAAACCATATATTCCCATCCGAAGTTATTGTACTCCTTTACCTTCTCATATATATTTACAGCCTTTTTGAAATTTAACTCTGCCTCGGAATACTGTTCAATTCTGAGCAGTTCAATTCCCTCCTTATAATACCTCCCAGCCCTCATTGGTTTGTAAATAAAAACCATGAATAGAATAGTTACAATAGCAAGTATCACTACAAAGAGGCCGGCAACCCTTACAACTGGCCCGAGATTTTCTACAATTCTCGTGATCGCCGTCGGACGTCTAGGAACCGTTATCACCTCGGGCACCCTTGCTCTGGGTACAACTTTTTCACCTGTTAATAATTCAACCAGCTCAACGATTTCCTTTTCTGGTGCATCGCCCACTAACAGACCAATCAATTCAGTCATTGCTTCCACGGCCAGTGTTTCGCCAATAATAATATCCCTTATTCTTATTGCAAGGTTTGGATCCAACTGTTTTATCTTGGTTGTAACAATAACGATATCTTCATCACTGAGCTCAATCTCAATAGCCCCCTTCTCCCTCTCTTCTTCGGGCATAACCGCTTCCATCTCCGAAACTACTTCTTCCGAAACCTTTTCCTTCGCAGGCTTTTCAGGGACAGGACCTTTCTCAATATCCGCAAACTCCAGCTCATCAATTGAAACGGCCTCCTCCTCAGCAGGTGGGAGCACTTCTTCCTTTTCAAGTGCCTCTTCGAGTGCTTCCAACTCCTCGAGCTCCGGCATCTCGATCTCTTCTTTCTCCAATCCTTCCTCTGCTACCTCAATTTCTTCTTTCTCCAATTCCTCCTCAGCTGCCTCAACCTCTTCCTTCTTTTTAACAGGAGGAGCCTCTTCTGCTGCTTCTTTAAAAATCCCCTCTGGAGGCCCCTCCTTCATCTCGAGATCGCCCATATCGAAATCAGCCGGTAGATCAAATTCAGCAGCTTCCATCTCCTCTTCTTTTGCCACTTCTTCTTCCGGGATAACCCGGGCTGCCGGCCCAGCCGGAATTCCCTCTATCTCGACCTCAGCAGGTGGGATTTCCTCTTCAGGCTTTTTAATTTTTTCTTTTGGTTTAAAAATCTCTTCATGGGGACCTTCGACAAGATCGAGGTCACCGAAGTCAAAACCACCGGGTAGTTCAAGGATTCCTTCCGCTTCAGGAGCTTCGACCTCAGGCTCTGAAGGAGCTTCCCCTTCAGCCTCCTTTATCTCCTCTTCGACTGCCTCTTCTTCCTCTAATTCAGGCCCTCTAGTCGGCAAAGCCTCCTCTGGCAGCACAATTTCCTCAGGCGGAGTAATACCTTCTTTGACTTCTGGTTCAGCCTCAACCTCCGCTTCTTCACCAGGCTTTTTTTCGAGCTCCTTTTCCTCTCTCAGTCCTATCTCGATATCTTTGAGCAGTTCATCAAGGTCGGGCTCTGTCTCGGGAGTCCCAGGAACAACTTCCTCAGAAACTGTAGGAAGTTCTTCTGGGGGAAGAACTTCCTTCGGGATATACTCACCTTCCTCGACCTGCCCGATCTCAAGCTCATTTTCACCAAGCTTACCGAGTATCTGCTCAATTTTTTCAAGATCTTTTGGATCCGGCACTCAGAAACTCCCTCTCTAATAACAAGACTTCTCTTCTTTGAATGTGGATCATCCACATTCTTTATTTATAAATTTTCTTGCCATTCTGGTAAGAGAACAAGAATTACTGTCCTAATTATTATTATAGTACATTTTATGAAATAGTTTAGCACTATTGTCTCTTGATAGTGTTACTTGACCCTTATATATTTTTACGATAATAACCATACGATTTAAAAATGATTATTGAAGGTTCAAGAGAACATGGAGAGATTATTTAACCCTCACCTCCAGAGGAAGGCTAAACTTTACACAAAAACCAAAAATATTCTGAGCTTCTTTGAGTTATGTGTTATTTCTGTATATCTCTTACTAATATATATTTCAGGAGCCACAATAAAGATAACCGACATTGTCACCCGCTTCAGCATGCCTCTTGCTCTTCTTACATATATACTAATCTTTGGGTGTCCTCTTATGATTCTCATATTCCCGGTTTCATTCAGGAAGGATTATTATACAGAAAAACGGTTCGGGTTGCTCTCTCAGGGAGTAAAGGGTTGGATCGCTGATCAGCTCAAGGCTCTCATTCTGGGATTTATCCTTGGATATCCCCTTATGCTTCTCATCTTCTTTTTCTTTTCCCGTACACCAGACTATTGGTGGTTATTCTCAGGAATACTGATCTTTACAATCCAGATATGTATTACTTTTCTTTTTCCTGTTGTCATTTTCCCAATCTTCTTCAAGCAGAAAAAAGTTGAGAATGAACAGCTCGTCACACAGATAAAAGAGCTTTTAATGAAAGCACACATAAAACTTGAAGCTGTTTTTTCCTTTGACCTGAGCTCAAAAACTCAGAGAGAAAATGCAGCATTAGCAGGCCTATGGAAAACAAGAAGGGTCCTCCTTGCTGATACGCTTCTAAAAAAAAGGACCGAAGCTCAAATTCTCATTGTACTCGCTCATGAAGTCGGCCATCATATGAAAAAACATATGGTAAAACTTTCTGGTATTGGGTTCTTATCCACTATTGTACTCCTCTTTGCCATTAGCAGGGTTATGGGGCTCTGGACCGGATTTCCCCATAACCTTGAAACGACCCTCGTAATTTTCCCTGTCTTTATCCTTATTTCAGGTCTTATATCATTGCCGATAACTATCGGAACGAATGCCTATTCGCGTGTGAAGGAGCTTGAAGCTGATAAAACAGCACTTGATCTAACCCATGATCCATCATCTTTTATAAATGTTATGGTAGGCCTTGCTGAATCAAATCTCCTTCTCGCATATCCAAATCCGCTAAAGGCACTCCTTTTCCACTCTCATCCCCCAATTGGAAAGAGGGTTGAGCTTGCCAAAGAATTCGATCCTACTATTGTTTGACATATCAAACCACTCACAGTATGTTAAAATTCAAATTTAAGGGCCGGAGAATTTGAAATGGACATTGCAGTAGCAGAAAGGGTGAATAAAATAGGGAGTTATGCATTTGCAGATGTTGATAATATAGTCGACCAGTTGAAGAAGGAAGGTATAGAGCCAATTGATTTTGGAGTCGGAGATCCAACTCTCCCAACTCCTGAGATCATCAGGGATGCCTGCATAAAGGGATTGGAGAAGCGTAAATCATCAGGATATCCGAGTTATATCGGTAACGAAGAATATCGAAAAACTGTGGCGTGGTG
Source organism: Spirochaetota bacterium (assembly GCA_020342115.1). Taxonomy (GTDB): domain Bacteria; phylum Spirochaetota; class B62-G9; order B62-G9; family DRHN01. The sequence goes on along the minus strand of CP070841.1, from coordinate 1,802,987 downwards.
GAGCAAACAACGGTTTGGAATCGATCTGGATCCTGACACCGAAATCATGTCGACCATTGGCTCCAAGGAGGCAATATTCAACTTCCCTGAAACCTTCATTAATCCGGGAGATTACACCCTTGCGCTGAATCCAGGTTATCCTGCATGGTCCAGGGGTACTCATTTTGCTGAGGGAAAAACCTATTACCTGAATCTTCTCCCTGAAAATAAGTTTCTGCCAGACTTTGGATCAATACCAAAGAAGGTATTAAAAAAAGCAAAGTTACTTTGGATAAACTACCCGAATAATCCGACAACCGCATTTCCAACAAAGGAGTTTTATCAGGAGGTTCTGGAGGTCGGGGATCGTTATAATATAATAGTGGCATCGGATGAGTCATACACCGAAAACTACTATGACGAACCCCCACAATCCATACTAGGGCTCAAAAGAGATGGGGTTGTTGTGTTTCAGTCACTCTCCAAACGCAGCAATATGACCTGCTACAGGGTAGGATGGATAGCAGGTGACAGTAGGATAATCTCCGCCTACAAGAAGGTGAAGCCGAATATCGATTCAGGAACAGCCACATTCATCCAGGATGCAGCAATTGCTGCACTCAAAGACGAGAAGCATGTAAAAGTTCTTAGAGAGGACTACCGCAAGAAGAGAGATATCATAATAAACTCTTTTTCAAAGATCGGCCTCGAGCGCTGCGAACCAAAAGGAACAATTTACCTGTGGCAGAAAGTCCCAGATGGATATACATCACTGGATTTCTCAAAAAAGCTTCTTGCAAAGGAAGTTGCAGTGGTAACAACTCCAGGGAGCTGGCTGTCGCAGGAAGCCCATGGAGTAAACCCGGGAGAGGGATTTGTTCGTCTTGCATTGGTTCCATCGATAGAGAAAGTTAAAGAGGCTGCTCGAAAGATTGAGAATTTAAAACTGTAACAGCTGTCAGCTGAAAGTTATTTACATGCTGAAAACCTATTTCCCCGGAGCTTGTTGTGGCCCTTATCGACATAATCAAGCAACGAAAAAGCACAAGAAAGTACCTCGATAAACCTATTGCCCGTGAGGATATTATCAAATGCATCGAGGCTGCAAGGCTCTCCCCGTCTGCTGACAATATCCAACCATGGCGTTTCATTGTAATTGATGATGCTGAGTACAAGAAAAAGTTTTGTGCAGAAGTTTTAACAGGGATATTTAGAAGAACGAGATTCATAGAAAAAGCAGCAGTGATTGTTGTACTGGTTGCTAAGACACACCTCATCGTGCACCGAATTGGAAAAAGGGTGGTAAAAACCGATGTTCAGCTCCTTGATATGGGAATATCTGGAGAACATATCGTGCTTCAGGCTCAGGAATTGGGGATAGGGACCTGCTGGATTAATATGTTCAATCCGAAACGCGCGAAAAAATTTTTAAACCTTTCATCTAATTACCGTGTTATATCACTGATTGCAATGGGATACCCTGCCGAAGGAGGGACGAAAGATCGACGCGATCTTTCCCTTGAGGATATTATGTTCTTTAACAAAGACAGTCGACACCGCTTATAGATCCTTCATTTCGTTTAGCGCATCCATGTATACATCTGAGTCGCTGAACTCCTGTTCGACCCTCGTGAAGTATACCCGTGCCTCTTTCTTCAGTCCCATATCTTTGTAGCACTTTCCAAGCATGAGAAAAGAATAGGGCACAAAATCCCCTTCACTGAAATCCTCTGTATAAGAGGTAAAGCCTTCTATAGCCTCTCTGTAGTTCCTTAAAAAGTACTGGGTGAATGCGTAGTTCATCAATGCAGACTCATAAAAGGAAGTTCCCTTATTTTTTATACTTTCAACTAGATAGGGCAGAGCGTCTTTATACCGCAGGCTATTGAACAGCGAAACACCAAGGTAGTAGGAAGCCTCACCCCCTTGTGTGTCGATTCCATCCTCCTCGATAATCTTAGCGAAAATCTTGATTGCCGTTGTGTAGCTCCCCTCTTCAAAGAGCTCCATTCCCCGCTGATATTCATCATCTTCAAAGTCCTCAACCCACTCGAGCTCTCCCTTTTCAGCCCTGTCACCTCGTACTCCTGCGAGTGCTGTCTCAGACCACTTGTCATCACTCTTTTTAACCACCTTCGCATACTTTGTTGCCTTCTTCAGCCAGCGCATCTTGCGTTTTTCGCTTACCTTCTCGAGAAGACTGCTTATCTTCATATAACTGTTTGGTCCTATTGAGACTGCGTTACCATCTATCTCAAGCTCTATCTCTCCGTTAAAATCTGTTCTTATTATACTGCTCTCTTTTAATTCCATGTCTATCAGAGGATCCTGCCATTTCCCGTTTCCCTCGACGTCGATCATGCAGTCACCAATGATGTAGGTAACATATATTTCAGAAGCCGTAAGAGGAACTACACATAATACAAAGATAAATCCAAATAAAAGCAGCGTCTTTCTCATACGAGATATCCTTTTATACTTTATATAATATAAATTCTACTACGTTTTCCCAATCATACAAGTGTTTTGATTCTTACTATTTAATGTCTTTCTCTGTCTCTTTTAGCAGTTTTTTAAAAACTTCCGTAAACCCATTCTGCAGCTCGAAATCAAACTCTTTAAGCCATTTAAGGATGTATGAGTTGTCTATATCATTATTTTTAATAAGAATTACTTTGACATCTTCTATGTCTCTAGGTCTTCCTGCCACCACCTTATGTATTATGAGGTCTTCTACTGATGCAAAGTTTGTCTCGGTCACTCCTATCTTTACAGGCGTGCACCTTTCTATAGCATTCTTTTCATAAGAAGATATTGAAAATATAAAATCTACTCTAAAACCGCTACCCTCATCTTTTGTTGGCAATACAAAGGTATTTTGAACAAACTTCTCTGTATCCTCAACAAGTACCTGTAAACCTATTTCTTTCACAACTGGTAAAAAAGCTTCGAGACCTTCAGGTCCTATCCCGAGAGTAATATCAATATCTTTTGTCAGGCGAGGCTCCCCATAAAGGAGCACAGCCTGTCCCCCTATAATCATATATTTAATGTTATGTTTACTTAATCCTTTTGCAATACGTTCAAGAAGTTTTTCCAGCATTATTTACAACCTTTGCTACTCTGATGTCAGTTTCCAAACCATCGAGCGGCTCCTTTCCAAAAACACCCAGCTCGAGAGCTTCTTCATGTAAACACTCTACAATTTTTAAGTTTTTATGGAAATCAGGTTTCTCCTTCCTTTGCAGATCCATCTCAAACTGCTTAAATAGTTTGGAATTTTTAATCATTTATTATTTTCTACTCTAGCAATACAGGATAATAAATTAATGGATTGTTTACTATAGTTCTTTATGAGTTTAGTCATTAAATGCGGTAGATTAAAGAGATATTTACAATCCCTTTATCTCGTTCATAGCATCAGGGTATACATCTGTATTGCTGTACAACGTCTGTATCTTCTGAAAATAGCGCTTCGCCTCATCTTTTTCACCAATGGCTTTGTGAGACTTTCCCAGCATGAGTAAGGCGTAAGGTGCAAAGGTGCCATCACTAAACTCTTGTGTGTATGAGCTGAACCCGCTGATTGCTCCTTTATAGTCTTTTGAAAAGTAGTTCGCAAAAGAGTAATGGAGCAATGCAATTTCGTAATAGTAAGCGTCTTTTCTCTCCATACTCTGTTTCAGGTAGGAAAGCGCCTCATCGTACTGCATGGTGTGAAACATTGAAGAGCCAAGGTAAAAGCTTACCTCATGTTTAATGGGAATTACTTCCTCCTTGTCGATTATTTCTTTGAAGAGGTTTATTGCTTTACCGTAATCTCCATCCTTGTACAGCTCTTTTCCACTCTCAAACATTGTTCTTGGATCATCCTCCTCAAGCTCCCCCATCCAGTCAAGCTCCTCTTCCTCCTCTGCAACCCCTCTCACGCCCATCAGTGCTGTTTCTGTGTGTGCAGATCGAACTCCAATCAGGTTTTTAATAACAGGAGAGAGATTTGAAAACCATGCCAGTTTCTTTCTTTCACCAAGCTTTTCTAAAAGGCCGCTTATTACAATCTCTGAGTTTTTCCCGATAGATATTCTCTCTCCATCTATATCGAGCTCTATCTCACCATCGAAACCGGTTCTGACAACACTGTTCTTATTGAGTTTCATATCGATGGCTACATCTTTCCATTTTCCTCTTCCTTGAAGATCAACCTTGCATTCCCCGCTCTCATATAAAATTACAACCTCTGCCAGCCCTGCCCAGGCTGAGCCCAGGAAAAGGACTATAAAAAATAAATAAAGGTATTTTTTCATAATTCTTTCCTTTACTGATAGGCCCACTCTACCATCACATCTATCTTGGCCCTGTCAGAAGCTCGAAGTTCTGTTCCTGACCCCATACCGAGGTATGCATACTTTTTTTCGAACCTCTTGTCCTTTTTTACTGCACTGAGATAGTAAGTTTGTGCTTTCTCGTAATCTCCCATCTTGTGAACGGTTTTAGCAATGTTAATGAGGATGAGAGGACTCTCATTATAATTAAGAGCCTTCGTATAGTAAGAAAGTGCTTCCTCGTACCGGCCTATTAGATAATGCACGTTCCCCAGATTGTTGTACGCAGAAGCGTATCCGGTGTTTAACTGGATGGCCTTTTTCAGCGCTTCTATAGCATCATCGTACTTTCCATATCTTCCGTAGGTGATTCCAAGTTTATTGTAGAGTTTTGCATTTCGCGGGTCCTGTGCGATCTCATCCTTGATCTCTTTTACCTTTTGATTCAGCTCAGACCCTACAAGCAGTTTAACATCCTTATCGTAAAGCTCTGCAATCTGCCCTTTCTGTGGCACATCAGGTTCCCATCCCCAATCCTCAAGGGTAACCGGCACGAACTCGTTCCATGCCTCTGCAGTTGGAAAGATGCCTACATCCTGATTGTTGACCAGAGTCTTGTTATACTGGCGTGCTCCCTCCTGCCAGGCCCTCATAAAGGTCTCTCCTGCAAGAGTTACCTCTACCGGAATCCAGACATTATCACCCTTTTCTATTAACATACCACGATCTTCAGTGATTTCACGGTAATCATACTTCGACACACCTGTATCGAACATCATAAAGATATGGCCCGGTATTGTAACAAGTGCGGTTGAGATTCCGATATTCTCGAGAAGCGATGAGTAAAGTGCCACCATATCGTCGCAATCACCTGTCTTGAACCGCAAGGTTTCCCGGGGGTACTGTATATAGTCAACAGCATCTTTCTGCTCCGAGAATTTGGTAAATGGAGTTTTCGGGTCTGGAATGTAAGCAAGCCCATACACACCGAGCGCATCGAATATCTCCATTGCTGACTGCAGATTCTGGTTGAGCACATTGATCTTCTCATCCTGATACTGCTGGATAACACTCCGTGCAAATACCTTTCCAGGAGGATCCTTTGGTGTGATAAATGCTGCAAGCTTTCTGTCATCGCTCCAGGTCATGGCATTCCTGTTGTACAGTTTGAAAGTTGTGCTCTCCTCTTTTGTGTAGTCCCGCTCTGCTACGAGGTAGTTGATGCTTACATTGGCTGTGAGAGGCGTGTCTTCAGTCACCGACAGGACCTTCATGTTGAAGAGCATGTGAAGGTCTATATCCACACTTTCCCCAGCTTTCAATACATCCACAACCTTGCTTGGTGTAGGGTAGTCCATGTAGTCTTTGACATGCACGGCAGCTTTGACATTTTTTAAATCCTTGTTGGATACATTCGATATCTTGAGCTTTCCGGCTGGCTCTGTTTCATAATACTTGTACATTGCCGAAAAGAGGGGGTTGATCGAGATTTCATTTATCTCAAGGCTCCAGTCGTATCCCATCTCTTCAGGGCTCTGTCCGAATCGGTAGTTACCTGTAGCCATGATTATTAGTGTTGACATCGGATCTGTTGCCGAGAGGTAGTTCAGATAGCTCGCGCCTACACTCATATCGAAATGAGAAGAGATGATAAAGTCGACACCCAGGAAACCTTTTACATACGGGTTTGATGCGCTTCCCTCCTCGACATTCTTTTTCATTACAGAATTAAAGTAATAACCGCCCCCTGCCGTTGCATTTATCTCTAGCCAGTTCAGTATTGGGACACTGTAGGATGCATTTAATCCCAGTGAAAAAAAGTTCGATGATATATCCTTATTGGTTTTTCCCTGAAAGCTTGAGAACATGAACTCAGGCTGGATGAGGAAATTGTTGAAGAACCGGGGATTGTAATTCATGAAGATACTGGCATTTATCCCTCCTTCGAGAGACTCAGCGTGCTCCCCGAGAGGCATGATATAGCCTCCCTTGGCCCCGAGGCTCAAAGTATACCACGGGTCTATCTCATCCTGGGCTTTAAGTGTAACTGGTATGGCCACGATAAAAAAAGCCAAGAAAATGACTGCCGCTTTTTTCACGGCTGGTCTCCTTGGGTAAGGTGTAATTAGTAGGTTAATAAATATGAGTTTTACTAAATTTATTATATAACGTTTAAAAGTAATTTACAAGAAGTAAAAATATTTATTATGGTGCAGGTTTATTTGGGGAGTATACTTTTATTAATGTCAAGATGTCATCCCCCGTCCCTATCAATCGCGCCGGCTGATACTTCAACAAGCACGGAATGGGTGCGGGAGCCCATACTGGGTTCTGTTGGATCTGTTGAGGTCAACATATTCACCGAGCCATTAATTTCAGTTCCATCTTCATCAAATGAGGGCCATACTCCTTCGCAGGCTGACACAACGCCGGACATAATATCTTCGGTCACTAATACCTCGATCTTCATGCTTCCCTGCCTGCTTTTAACAATGACCTTATCACCGTCAATGATACCCCTTTTTTTTGCATCAATAGGGTGCATCCAGAGCCTGTCGTCCTGGCGATCCCTGAACCAGGGTATATTGTAGTTCTGTGAATGAATCCTGAGCCTTGCATGAGGAGTGACAAGCCGAAGAGGAAACTCATTATCAGCCGGGAGCACCCTGTATACAGGATAAGGAGAAAAACCTGTTTCCTTATATTTCTCTGAATAGATCTCGATTCGTCCTGAAGGTGTATTCAGAGGATATTCCACGGGATCAGAAGCAAAATCCGCGAGGCCGGTACGCAAATTATCTTTCCCTTCATATATACCTGTTTTCTTAAACTGTTCTATATCTTCTACTTCAGATCTTTTGAGAAGGTATGCAACCCATTCATCTGCTGTTCTGTTTTCAGTATATCTTTTCAGGAATCCCGCACGATCGGCCAGCTCACAGAATATATCATAATCGTTTCTTGATTCGTATAAAGGCTCTATAACCTTGTGTGAGTAGAAGAGGTGGTTGCTCCTCGGAAAGATGATATCCTCTCGCTCCAGAAATGTCGTAACAGGCAGCACCACATCGCAATAGCGTGCCGTGGGAGTAAGAAAATAGTCGTGGCATACAGAGAAGTCAGCCTTGTTAAAAGCTTGTATATTCTTATGAATATCGCTCCCCTGATTGAGGAAGTTGCAGCCCACAAAATAGAGGATTTGTATATCACTAGGATATCCGCCATTTTTACCTTCGATAACCGCATCAGGCCAGCGGTATACCTGTATTGGAGTACCTTTTGTCCCTTGCTTCAGCTTTATGGTACCGCACTTAGGATACGGCAGCTTGTTCAATACATTGCTTCCTGTGGACCCTCCCCTTGCTCCGATGTTTCCTGTGGCTACCTGAAGCACCACTGCCATGCGTGACGGTTCCTCTCCACCCCAGGTTCTCTGAATAGATAATCCTGGAATAAGGGCAGCAGGTTTTGTAGTACCGTAAGCTTTTGCAAAACGGCGAATAACATCTTTCGGGGTTCTGCAAACACCTTCGGCCCACTCAGGTGTCTTTGGCTGTCCGTCTTCCTTACCTTTAATGTAACCCTCAAGATGGTCGAATCCGTAACTCAAACTCTTAACCGAATCTCGATCTATAAGCTCCTCATCCATGAGCACCCAGAGCACTGCTGCCATTAATATACTGTCTGTTCCAGGCAGCACAGGTATCCATTGTGAGCCAATCTGTGATACAGTTGCTGTTCTTCGTGGATCTATGACAATAACGGGAACTCCTCCTTTTTTTGCCTCTCTTACTCGCAAGAGCATCTCACAACCAAACCTTGTGTCTGCGATGTTGGCTCCCCAGAGAATGATGAGGTTTGAAAACTGCAGTGTCCCCGGATCCAGACCGGTGTGAGCCTTGCCGAAAAGATACTGTTTCACAAATTCAACGGCATGCTCGCTGTAGTCACCCACAACTCTTGTACACCTGCCCAGGAGTCCGAAGAACCTGTCTTTGAGTAACGCTGTGTTGTGCACTGCACCTGTACAACTGCCTGAACCTCCGAGCGGCAGTATAGCACCTTCACCATGTTCTTCTTTAGCCTCAAGAAGCTTCCTGGAAACAAGATCGAGCGCCTCCTCCCACAACACTTCCCTGAACTTACCGGAACCTCTGGGACCATTTCGTATAAGAGGCCGTTTCAAGCGATCTTTCGAGTATACCGCCCGTGGCATCTGATAACCGCGCACGCACCCTGTTTGATATGGGTTCCTGAAGGGATTATTGGTGATCTTTACAAGGCGGTCTTTATCTATATGGGCAAGAAGCGGGCATCCCCCGCCGCAATCTTTATTGCATGAAACTGGAAGAGTTATCAATCACAAATCCTCATTTATGGGGACGGGGTATGAAAACATGACTTTATCAGTTCTTCTTTCATTCTCAACCATTTTACATTATTTCTTGATATTAAAGGACTTACCTGTTTGAATAAATGTCAGCGTAATCATATTGATACTCAATTATTCGTAAAGTCATAAATTCATCCTCCGTCCCCATCCCTGAGAATAACATCAAATCTTCTCCCATCTATAAGCGGGAGCTTTCCACGCGTTTGATCGATAACACTGAGGTCAATATCACAGGTATAGTACCCCTCCTCTATACCCATTCCGCAGACCTTGACTCCCCATGGATTCGCAACCATACTCCTGCCTACGAAATCACTTCCTGTCTGATTGGAGGTTGCCACGAATATTGTGTTTTCAAGCGCCCTTGAGCATGTACTGAGCTGCCACTGGTCGTGGTTCGGCTGAAGGAAGCAGGCCGGCAGGAAGACTACCTTTGCTCCCCTCACTGCATAGTGTCGGAAAATCTCCGGAAACCGCACATCATAGCATATGGCAACCGCAAAACGCAATCCGTCAAGCTCAAGAAGGAGCGTTTCCTCTCCCCTGCTGAACACAGTTGATTCTCCCCAACCAAAGGCATCGAACAGGTGCATCTTTCTGTATTTACCTGCTATCTCTCCCTTTCTGTCAAAAACCAGACAGGTATTATATATATATTCTCCCTCTTGTTCAAAAAAGCTACCACCTATGAGATTTACTGAAGAGTCCTTAGCCAGCACTGAAAGTGTATCAGTAAAATCAGATGGAATTGGATGTGTATAGTGACTCACTTTGTCAGGTTTTGCCGCTATTTCAAACATCTCCGGCAGAATAACAAAATCGGGTTTCTGTTTTACCGCTTCCTCGAAATATAAAAATGTTTTTTCAAGATTTTTCTCTTTGTCCTGTCCTGACTCGAATTGAATTCCGCATATCCTGTACTTTTGCATGTCGTGCACTCCTTTATTAAAATTCCTTCTAGTATCTTTGATAATATAATACTAGAACAAATGCAGAGTTTAGAGCATTTTAAAATAAAAGGTTAACGACTATATTAAAGCATTCTTATGTTAGCGAATTTCATTGATAAAATTCTTGGGACAAGTAAAATTTTGATAATAAAAAGATCTCTATTCAAGAAAAAATATAACTCGAAATTCACTATACTACATTTAAGAACAGTTCGGAGTTTTATATGCAAAACGCACAGATCGAGGTACGGGTGCGCTACGTTGAAACTGACCGGATGGGCGTTGCTCATCATACCCACTACTTTTCATGGATGGAAGCAGCACGCACCGAACTGATGAGGCAGGGCGGCCTCCCATACAAAAATCTTGAGGAACGAGGATACACACTGCCTGTAAGAGAAGCCTATTGCAGATATAGAAAAGGCCTCAAATATGATGAAAACGTAATAATACATGCAGAGTTTCTTGAAATAGCCGAAGCAAGGCTGAAGGTAGGCTATAAGATCTACAGGAAGAAAGACAAAGAGCTCGCTGCAGAGGGATACACGGTTCATCCGTTTATAGATAATAGTGGAAAGATCGTGAAAACACCTGATTTCTTTAAGAAACTTTTCTCGGCCCCTTCACCCTAATGTGGACAAACCGCATTCTTTATTCATATATATTCTTGCAACTTCAGCACGAAAATTAGAATTGAGGAGCTTACCCTCTCTCCTAGCGAGAGGGAACAAAAGACAGCAATATATCATTTCCGCTTACGGCCTTTGAGCCTTTGTGAAATGAGTGCTGTGTACTCGGGTGTTGTTCCGCAGCATCCACCTATGATTGTTGCGCCTGCCTCTATTTCCTTCTCCAGATAGGAAATCATAAACTCCGGTGTCTGCTCGAAATATGTCTCATCTCCTCTAAGTTTGGGTGCCCCTGCATTCGGATAAAGTATAAGAGGAATACTGGTTAAGGATCTCATCTCACCAATCACATCAATGTAATCCTCGATTAGTCCGCAGTTGGTCCCAATAGCATCTGCACCTGCATCGGTAAGCTTCTCAACTGCTTCTGATACAGTGTTTCCGTAGAGGGTTCTATAGTCACCCTTTTTGGTTCTGTTGAATACAAGTGATACGACTACCGGAAGATCTGTTTCATCCATGAGGGCTCTCAATGCGATCAGTGCTTCATTGAGATTCATCATTGTTTCGACAATGAACAGGTTTACACCATTATCAGCAAGTACTGTACCCTGAGATGCAAAACTCTTTCTGGCTTCCTGCTCTGACATATCCACACCAACCATCTGGCCCGTAGGGCCAACAGACCCCCCAATATATCTATCACCACTGTTCTCAATAGCACCACTAAATTCCTTCAGTGCTTCAACTGCAATCCTAGCCCCGCGGCGGTTTACCTCTTCCATCAAGTCCGATTTTCCCTTCATACCAAGCTTGATTGCCGTAGCGCCAAAGGTATTAGTCTCAATAATCTGAGCCCCAGATCTGAGATAGTCAAGGTGTATGCCCTTCAACACCTCAGGCCGAAGAATATTCCACTCCTCAGGAAGGGTGTCTGTAGATAAACCTGAATCCTGAAGGAGCGTACCCGTTGCGCCGTCAAGAACAACGTATTCCTCTGAGATGAGTCTCTTAATCCCCTTTTCCATTCTTCATTCCTATGATGTTGATAAGCCACATTGGAAACGATAGTAATTTGTTTCCTAAAATAATTATTAAATATAAATAAAGTTTCTGATGTAGTGATAATAATAGTTTCTGCAAAAAAGAGCAAAAAATTAGTAATTCCTTTGAAATCGAATCCTAAAAGCATTAGACTTACAGATGAATTTATAGATATTCAGGAAACCTTTTTCTAAATGTGCAAGACAATTCTTGTAGCAGAAGATGACCTTACCATATCAGGTTTGATAAGGGAGATTGTAGAAAGAAAGGGCTTCAAGGCTGTCATTGCCCATAATGGTGCTGAAGCTTATGAGGAGTTCAAAAAGAACAAATTCGATCTGCTCATTACCGATTTAAAAATGCCGAAAATAGACGGTATTGACCTTATTAAGATGGTAAGAGAAAAAGACAGGGTCATTCCCATAGTGATTATCACTGGATATGGCTCGGAAAAAAACCTGGTTCTTGCAAAAAGCTTCGGAGTATCGAAAATACTCATGAAACCCTGCTCTGTACTTGATATCTCGGATGCTCTTGATTATACATTGAAACCCCCAGAATAAGACTAGCTAATTCTTCGTGATTATCCAAAAAATCTCTATTCACAAAACTAAAGATGCATTCTTCTCCATTTACGCTTGAAAAATTCTCCTATCGCTAATAAAATTAATAGAAACAATTTTCTTTCACGGGTTTAAAAATGCAAGAACCTAAATGGTATATAGCAGTAGCCCTATCCTTTGCTTCCGCGTTTATGCTTCTGCTTTCATATCCAACATATAATATTAATATTCTGGGCTTTTTTGCCCTTGCCCCGATTTTCTTCCTGGTTTATACAACAAACACTACAAGAACCATAGGTTATGGAATCCTTGCTGCTTTTCCCTTCTATTGTCTCTACCTCTTCTGGATGAATGCATACCTCCCTGTAATAGGTGTAGCCTTCGTGACTGTAGTCTTTGGCGGCTATTTTGTAATCGCTTTGATTTTCATAAACATTTTGGCAAGGGCTTTGCCGAAATACAGGGCAGCCATAACACCATTCATCTGGATATCGATCGAATATATAAGGAGTTTCGGATTCTTAAGCTTCACCTTTGGTTCAATCGGTTACACACAGCATAACTTTCTCCGATTCATACAGATCGCCGATATAGGTGGCGAGCCTCTTGTTTCATTCGTTCTTGTTCTTTTTAATGCCTGCCTTGCTGATTTCTTACTACATCTGGGGAGTAAGAGACATGAACCTGGCCTTTCATTAAGAAGGGCCATCCCAATTATTGTATCTGCAGGATTAATTGTAGCAAGCCTTGTCTACGGAACTGTAAGACTTAATGAACCCATATCGAATGAAAAAAAGATGAAGCTCGTTCTCGTACAGGCTCTAAGCAGCCCCAGGACTGAGTGGAAAAGGGAGAAATGGGGCGCACTCAAGCGGCTCATAGATACGAGTCGGCAGAGCTTCGAGGAGAACAAAGGGATAGATTTAATAGTCTGGACAGAAACCGCTATAAGAACAAGCCTCAGGCCAAACCTGATCCATGGAACCTCCTACCATACAAAGATACAGAAGTTCGTTCAGGATCTAAACACCTCCTTCATTATAGGCTCACCTGACAACTTCCATAGAGGTAAAGATACAGCAACGAATGTAGAGAATCTCACAAAGATCTACCCAACAAAGGGTGATGAGGAAGTGTGGACAAACAGTGCCTATTTCTTGGATGCCAATGGTGAGATAATCAGTAAATATGATAAAATAATGCTCACACCTTTTGGAGAGCATTTCCCAATTGGGAAAAGGTTACGCTTTCTTCAGCGTATTCTGGATAAATTTACTGACAGCGCCGGATTTACGCCGGGAACAGAATATACAGTCTTTGAGCATGAGAAGATGAAGTTCAGTGTAGTGATCTGCTGGGAAGGAACCTACGGCTATTTCATTCGTAAATTTGTCCTGAATGGGGCAGATTTTATCGTGAACATATCCAACGATATGTGGACAAAAACACGTGCAGGCCACTTTCAACATTTCAGTATGACCAAGTTTCGAGCCGTTGAGAACAGGATATGGTATGCTCGTGCAGCTAATGATGGTGTGACTGCATTCATAAATCCTCATGGCAAAGTGGTGAACATTCTTCCTATCAAAGAGGTCGGCTATATTACTGGAGAGGTCGGCAACAGGATACGGCCAACATTCTATACAAAAAATGGTGACGTTCTCCCGAAGACAAGCCTGTTCATCTTTGGATTATCTTTTATCTTTTCTGTCACAGTCCTTGCAAGGAAACCTCTTGGTAAGGAAAAGGGCCGCCCCGAGAAAAAGCGTCGGTAGAACGAATGCCAAATATAAACCCTCTACCATATTCAGGGCACTTCGATCTACTTGTAGATATTCGGAATATCATTTGCCCCCAGAGAAAGTAATTGATTATATTATAGATTCATTTTATAATTTTTATAAGTCTACAAAAAGTCAGATCACAGTAGAATTTCACCTCGTGGACTTCCACAAAGCTACCCGGGCAGAAGTTTAAAGACCGATTGTAGCGAATCCCATACTTTTTTATACTATTGTAGGGAGATGGGAGAGGTTTAAAAAAGACAGCTAAAGATTACAAACGGGGGAATGGATGTCAATAATGCTGAAAAGGGCAACAAGAATTCTTATCCAGGGCATCACCACTACGGAAGGTAGACTGCATACAAACCTTATGCTGGAGAACAAGGCAGAGATAGTTGCAGGTGTAAGCCCTGGTCGGTACGGACAGGAGGTAATGGGAGTCACTGTTTACGATAAAATCAGTGAAGCTGTTAAAAGACATGAAATTGATGTATCGATAATCTTTGTACCAAAGAATGCTGTCTTTAATGCAGTAACTGAAGCCATTGAAGCAAATATCCCTCTTATCATAATAATCACTGCTGATATTCCAGTTACAGAAACAATCAAGCTTAAGAACATTGCTGAGCAGAAGAATATAACAATAATTGGTCCGGGATCAGCCGGAGTGTATGTTCCCGGTGAGACCAAGGCCGGCACTATATCTAACGAATACATCATACAGGGAGATATTGGTGTTGTGACCCGAACTGCCGGCAATGAAAAGCGTATATGCCAGAGCCTATATAAAGAAGAGATTGGAGAAAGCATGGTTGTAAGCCTCGGCGGTATGGATGTTACCGGAACCGGATATGTAGAGATTCTTAAAGATTTCGAAAGCGACGATAATACAGAGGTGGTAGTGATCGGTGGTGAGGCAAAAGGAAGGCTCGAAGAGGATGCAGCCCGATTCATAATGGAATCGAAATACCCAAAACCAGTAATCGCCTATATCTTTAACAAGGACAGTAACCCGGAGATTGCGATAGAAAAAGAGAAGCTGTTCAGAGAAGCTGGTGTAACTGTGGTGGATGATATATGGGAGATAGGTCAGATCATCAGAGAGTCTACTACAGATGAGTCCTAGTAAGATTATTCAATATCTACATCAGTTATACGAAAGATAACATCCGACTTTTCCCTATTTTTAAAGTATGGTTTCAGCCTCAGATAAGAAACAGTAACCCCCCTTCTATCCTCCTCGATTCTATACAGAAAGCGCATGAGATCAACTATAGATATTGCATCGATTTTAAGCTCAACCGTTGTTCTTGTAATCCCATCTTTAGTTTCACTTCCCCGAGGTTTTATATACTCTATGTTCTCCCTTATTCCCACGTCTTCTGCAATGTTTTCCAGAAAGGTGAGTACGGAAATGCCTTTTTTGGTATCAAATGTTTTAATGAGAGCGTTGAGGTAACTTTTCTCATCTGCATACCTCTGAGCAAGTGCTTCGAGCTCATGAAACCTTTTTTCAAGTGTCATCCACTCGAGATCGTATTCTCTTCTTACTCCCATTAGCGGGACAAAAACAAACTGATAAACCAAGAATGCTACCAACAGCACAGAAGTTACAAAAATCAGTATCTTCTCTCTATTAGACACTCTCCTGAACAGGTTCCTCATATCCACCCTTTACTCCTCAACAACATCAATATCAAATACAAAGGTAACAGAAAAGCCCTCAGTGCTCCCTGTTGTACCGGTGTTTGAGACCTCAATCCTCGAGAAATATTCAGATAAAGCCAGCGATTCTTTGATCCTATCAATATCTGAGAAGGTCTTTGTTTGACCGTAGAATTTGATATGATCTCTCTCAACTATGATATCTGTATACTCAACATCAACATCAATTGGTAAAGAGGCCGAGAACTCTTTGAGAAGCTGTGTAGAGCTGAACTCTCTGTCAGTGGCAGTGTGGATTTTTTCTATCTTCCCCTGAACATCGCTGAGCAGCTGCTTTGTCTCCTCCACATTGACGAGAGGCTTTTCAAAATACTCCATACTCATATCATTCATACGTTTGGTGAGAGATAAAACCCGATCTTTTTTAAATTTGATATCAAAGAAAAGATTGACCGTTGAGATCATTAAAAGAAGGATCAGCACGCTCCCGAGTATGGTAAACTCTTTTATGCTCACATAACCCCGCAATTTTGGTTTGAACTCTTCGGTGAGGAGATTAACTTTTTTTACTTTTGTCTGATTAACATTTCTCAATACCCCCAAAAAGGCTATTAAATCGGAGAAGTCAATATCCTCCCTGTTTATAAAAATGGATTCCCCCTTACTCCAGGTAATTTTCCTGTATGTGGATTGGGTCTCATCAAGCACTCCAAGCGTCAGTTTCTCGAATTCCTCCTTTACAGTCCTTCTCGTATTTGTATAGATAACAGGATTACTTCCAGCCTTCAGAAGCATCAAAAGCTCAGCTCTCAACGACTCCTTATACCGCTTATTATCCTCATATCTTATGAAGACAATGTTTTTCAACACTCCATTATTGATATACTGCAGGTACACAGCATCATCCTGGAGATCCATAAAGAGAAATGTATCCATGTCCAGGAGTGTTACTATTGATTGGTATACTGCAATATCGAATGGAATAATTGCCTTTAGATTCTCCCTGTATTGTCCTAGGCTTTGAAGAATTTGCCCAATCTCTTCCTTCTCAATAGTGAAAGTGAGTACGTTATTCTTTGACTGGGTTTCTTCAAATAGATAAAAATCGGTAAGATATTCAATTTCCTCAGAAGGCAGATAATCCCTCACCTCATATTTAATCACAGATTCTATCTTCTGTTGTTCAGAGAATGGAAAACGAAGTGTATTTCTATAATAGTGATGTGGAGATATGATGTAGTAGATGTTCTCCCTGGTAATTCCCTCCTCATTAAATATCTCTTCAAAACTGTCTGTATAGTATCTGTTTATATGGACTTTTTCCCGGACAGGAGTCCTCTCCTCTGTCTTTAAAACAAGAAAACTGTTGTTGAGCTTTTCAACAAACACAGCTTTCTTTGTGAGCCCAATCTTGATGTTAAAGAGATCTCGTAAAGTAGACAACTTTAAACCCCTTGCTCTGTTTCAATACAACTGCCTCGATCCTCTGTACGATTCGGTTTGAAATACCTTCAGCAGTAATCCTGAATGTGTTACTCTTGACACTTATGAGTGATGCTATCTCATCATATAAAACATCGGTTACAGATTCAACATTCTTCAGATCTTCTAAACTCAGAAATGGGTGATTCTCTCTATACTCGATGATATCCCTGGCTATAAAGTAATCCATATCCCTCGAGAGTGAAATAAGCACAGGAAGTGCAGCTGTGTTGATATTTATCATCCCATCTCCGTATACAGTTATGTAGTGAGAAAGAGATTCGAACTCATCTTCCAGCTCTATCCCTCTTGATGATGGGGGGAGAAAGATCTCCTCTCGAGAAAACCCTTTTACAAGAAGAAGCTCGCCAGCGGTAAAAAATGGCTCGTTTCTCGGTGAGTATGGCAATGAAAGGTTACCGTAATATGCCACCTCAGCACCATTGGGACTCGAAATATCATCAGAGTCCTGCCAATCAATCATTGCATCGATGAGTGATTTTTCGAGATTCAGGGCTTCGAAAAGCCTCTCAGTCATGGCTCTCTTTCTCTCATGAGCAACCCAATCTGCCCCCTGAGCCGCAACAAGTTTCTTAATATTGAATCGCGCCTTCTCATCCTCGATTTTTATAGCCATCACTCCTCTATCAAAAGGGATCGGAGGAAGCTGGCCATACCAGATATCCTTGGGCCCGTCATACCCATTCCTGTCACCTCGCAGAATCGCGAGTGCAGCCTGATATCCACCATAAGCATAATATAATGCCCTTTTTCTATCAGCATAATTGGTTGCCAGCTTTAAACCTATACCACTTCGTTTGGAGAATTCCAGTGCAATAAGAGAGAGCAATGCGATGAGCACAAGAATGGCAATTAAGGCAAATGCTCTATAGCTTTTATTATGTCTCTGAAATAAAAACATTAAACTTTTTCCAGTTAGGAGAAGAGATTAAATTTACACCGTGTATTATGTCTCTGAAATAAATATATTGAACATCTCTCTATACTTCTTTCCGCCAAGAGAAAAAATGAGCTCTATGCTCTCCGGGAGTTGATTCTGCTTTCTCGAATCCCAGCTGTCATGCCATTTTCCTTCACTGTAAAAGCGGAGCTGAAACAAGGTAAAATCATCCCTTATGACATACTCCGCCATTGCTCCATTTTCAATCAAAGAAGCATATTCGCTTTCAAAAGAAAGGGTTTGTACCTCATTGCTGAATGTATTGAAAAGGATCCTTTTACGAAGAGTGAGAAGACCAGGATTATCCTCATTCGATTCAACAATATACTGCACATTAATTATTTCTCCCCTTAAACCAAGCTCAAGATAGTGCTGAGGATGTACAGTTGTAAACATCAAATTATTTACTTCACGATCGCCTATCTCCCTTCTTTGCGAGAAAAAAATTGTTCGCTTGTCATCTCTTACATAGAACGCACTTGATATTTCAACATCAGCACTCTCCAGAAATCCTCTTAAATCCCGGAGCATCTCATCGTTTCGTCTATGTAGATCAACTACTCTATTTATCGAGGTGAAGCTTACTACACAGGCGGCTGCTATTACAGAGACGATAGTAATAGCTATCAATAATTCTATTAGAGTGAAACCTTTAAAACTCTTCATTTCATCATTGCCTCGAGACAATCGTCTGTAATCGGTAGCTTTTGTTTTTATCCCACCATACCTCAACAGTAACGAGTTTCAGATCGACAACCATAGGAAGTTCCATTGCCTCAATACTCTTGTTCCATTTGAGGCCCTCGAACAACCCATCCTCGAACTCTCCATCGACCACACCAGACTCTGGATACCCCCCTACTATCACCTCTTTCATAAGTGTTTCTGCTGCAATGACCGCTGTTGTAAGATCGGATGAAACTTTCGATGATCTGAGGTTGAATATGTTTCCCTTGAATATTGCAAGCAGTGAGATAGACAGAATTGCAAGGGTGATAATTACCTCTATCAGTGTAAATGATCTGAGATTTCGCATGAAAATTCACCCTATGAAAATGTTTTTTTAGCTCACAATCTCAGCACCGTAAAGATCCTTCATCCTTTGGATCGCGAATTTCTCCGCACTATTGTTAAAATCAGCAATACCTCGAGAAAACACCTTGATATCATAATCCCGGTTGGCAAGACCCCCAACGGTATCCATCACACAAATCGATGTACATACCCCAACTATTCCAACCTCATCGACATCGCGTTTTTTCAGAATGTCCTCAAGATTAGTTCCGTAAAATGCTGAGTAGCGTGTTTTTAAGATGATGTAATCATCAGCTTCCGGTTCGAGGTCTTGTAGGATCTCAGCCCCCCATGTTCCCTTAATACAGTGAGGTTTAAACCTTTTGAACTCTTCATCATCTTTTCTATGAGCATCACAGGCGTATATGATGACCCCTCCTTCTTTTCGATACTTCTCTATAAGTATTTTGATGTAAGGCACAATATGGGTTGAATCCTTACCGCAGAAAAGAGCCCCTCTTTCATCGACAAAATCGTTCAGCATGTCGATAATGATCAAAGCCTTGCTCATTACATTTTTCCAATTGCAGGAAAATTTTTTAGAATATCCTCTGACTAAACATTATGGAATTATTCCATTTTGGGCAACCGAAACCTTTTCGCTAACTTCCTTTTGAACTTCTCGATAATATTATTATATTCGTTATTACTATTTCCTGAATTGAAACCAAATTAGAGGATGGGGGTACATGGATCTTCTCCCAAAAGTTGCTATTCAGGGTGAGGAAGGCTCATTCAGCCAGGAGGCGTGTATAAAATACTGGGGTGAATCGGTAATAATTATTCCGAAAATGTCTTCTGACGATGTGATAGAAGCCGTAGAAGGTGGTGAAACAGATCAAGGCCTCCTGCCAATTGAGAACTCTTTAATAGGCAGTATTTCGACCACGTACGATCTTCTACTCGAGTCCCAACTCCAGATCGTGGGAGAGGTAATCACTCCTATTTCGCACTGCCTGCTGGCAATAAAAAAATTTCCTGTTAAAGAGATCAAGAAAATATATTCACATCCTGTTGCCCTTTCTCAATGTTCAACCTTTCTTGAGAGTCTAAAAGATTGTGAGATAATTCCCATTTATGACACGGCTGGCAGTGCGCTAAAGATCTCAAAGGATAAAGAACCTAAAAGTGCTGCAATCGCAAGTAAGATTGCTGCAAAGATATACAACCTTGAGATCCTCGCAGAACGGTTAGAGGACTATCCAAACAATCAAACTCGCTTTATTATCATAGCAAAGAAAGAGGATAAGGCTCACGATAAGGCGTCAAAGACATCGATTGTATTCACTACCCTTCATCAGCCAGGTGCTCTCTACAAGGTGTTGAAGGTATTTAATGATTACGGAATTAACCTCACAAAACTCGAATCAAGACCTCACAAAGCCGAAACCTGGCGATCCTATTTTTACCTTGATTTTGATGGGCACAGGCGAGATACAAATGTCAAGGAGGCGCTCGATGAGTTGAAAGAGCAGACCAACTTTCTCAAAATACTGGGAAGTTATCCTGTATGGATGGGAGCAAAGAAAGCCGCGTATGAACATCAGGCGGTTGATGAAGACAAATCACATCATCCACTCTTCAGTATTGAGAGAAAGGGTAAGGGGACAATAATATCACTTTCGAGCAAAACTCGGGGTGAGATCAAAATAGGTGGCGGAGATTTCACTATTATTGCCGGTCCTTGCTCTGTTGAAGGGAGAAAACAGCTCTTCAAAACCGCTAACCTAATAAAAGAATCCGGTGTAAAGATCCTTCGAGGAGGGGCATTCAAACCGCGAACATCTCCTTACAGCTTTCAGGGGCTCGAAGAAGAAGGGCTCAAACTCCTTAAGGAGGCAAAAGAGACCTATAGTCTCTATATAATCTCAGAGGTTGTATCCCCTGCCGATGTCGAGCTTGTTGCCCGCTATGTCGATATCCTTCAGGTGGGTGCACGCAACATGCAGAACTTCACCCTGTTAAAGGAAATAGGACAGAGCAAGAAACCTGTATTATTAAAAAGGGGGATGTCAGCAACAATTAAGGAGTTTCTTCTCTCGGCAGAGTACATACTGAGCCAGGGAAACGAGCAGATCATACTCTGTGAAAGGGGTATCAGGACCTTTGAGCCGACAACAAGGAACACACTCGATCTCTCTGCTGTTCCTATCTTAAAGCAAAAGACACATCTCCCGGTTTTTGTCGATCCCTCACACGGAACTGGAAATCGGGACCTCATTCTTCCCATGAGTAAAGCAGCATTGGTTGCAGGCGCCGATGGCGTGATTGTAGAGGTACACTTCCAGCCCGACTCGGCAATGAGTGATGGGATTCAGTCTCTTGATTCCTCTATGTACAGGAGTTTTATAAAAGAAGTTTCCTGGCTTGTTGACAGGCTTAAAGAGTAAGTATATTAAGGGACAAATTCTTTATTCGCATCAAATACTCCGCAGTCACTAACCACAATAGAGCTGCTGAGAGGATTTTCAGAACCCAACACGAGACAACCCGCTCCGATCCGTGAATATGACGGGACAGGAATATACCTGCCTATTACTGTTAAACCCCTTTTAATTATTTCCGGGTACAGATTATTATCAACTTCCTCTTCACTCCCTATCACAGATCCGCTGCCGATAATCCTGCCATTTCCCTCAAACAACAGGGTATTCTCGATCCTAACATCTTCCTCAATTACATTTGAATTAAGAATTACTGAATTCCTTATAACCGCACCCCTGCACACTGTCACGTCATCAGAGATCAAAGAATGCTCGACAGTTCCATCAACACTTACCCCATTTCCCAGTATACAATCTCTCACCACTCCATTTTCCAACACAACACTATCTTTTTGAGAGCTCGGAATCAATCTTCCATAAAAATCCAGAAAACCCTTATTCCTCATGTAATCAAAGATGCGCATATTTTCCCTGTAGTATTCATACGAGTTCCTCATTAAAAAGGAGAACCCTGAAATATCAACAATTCTTTCGAAGTTATGAAAAAGATGTGTATCAAAAAGCCACTTTGCAATATTGACACCGCCATGCTCTCCCTGCTTCATCACTCTCCGAAGATATGATTTTTTTATTACATAGAGATCGGAGGGAACCTTACCAACCTGTACCTTTAAAGGTCCTTTACAAGGCCTCAGAATATGCTCGAGAACCTGCCATTCGATTGCGGTTATATTGCCAGTTCTTCCGATTATAATATTTTCTCCAATCTCACCCTTATGCAGAATAGCATTGAGCCTTGAAATAACGTCTTTCTCCTGTAGAGAGAATACAGTCATAGGGACGTTGCCTGAATAACACTGAGTGATGAGAGCTTGAACTCTAAAGGTGGCCCATAAAGGAAGGTTTGAAATCAGCTGTTTTCCACCACTACATGAGGAAGCTTCCTTCCTTCCTTTTTTTCCATTATGTTGTTCAATAATAGGATAATCAGTTACCCCTAAAAATCCGTCATAAATATCCTCATCAAATATGAGTATGTGAAAACCTGTCATTTTTATTTAATTTCGTTGAAATTTAATCCTGATACAGTATAATATAAGCATACTATAAAAGGAATTACAATATGGATATTGAATCATATCCCATAGACAAACGTGTATTTCACGTAGATGATGAGTGCTATATAATATACCTAGGCTCCAGTAGAGAAGACTACAAACCTTTCCTGAGAATAGGCAACACAGAGGCACTGAATCAAAAAATAATTTCCAATACGTACAATATTATAGTTACAGACTCATATACGGGAAATCCGGCAATGGAGCCAGGGAATATCAATACCGAACACATAGAGGAAAACCGTTATGTTGGGGATAAGGAAACAGTTAGAAAATTTTTACAATTTCTTAAAAATTTTAACAAAGAGACAAGCAAGATTACTCAATATCAGGATATGAAGGTAAAGGATGGAGGTGCGCTGGTATCTTTCTTCGACGACAGTAACATACAGCTCTCCTATGACAAGCGCCTCATCTTTGATCTAAAAAGCAGAGAGAGGAAGGATCTTCATTATATCGAAAAGACAAAGTGGATACAGGATCAGTTTTCAAAGAACGGGTTAAGTTTTCGCCCTGCCGATTTTCGTTTTCCCGGATTCATTCTCCTCAAACATGGATCGGTGCTTTTTTTCAACAGTGAAAGGATCATTGCCTTTCATCTCCCATCGAATTACTACCATGCCTTTGTGAAACAGGGAATCGATCCAGATCTTATATCAGCTCTTATCACAGAAGATGTCACTGGATCTGTAATCCAGCTTTTCAAGAGAAAACAGTATAAGAAGGAAAAAATTGATATCCTTTCTATGAATACTGCACTCTTGGGCAGTGCTCTCGAGCTTTTCGAATCATCAGGAATCAAGTCAAAGATCTTTGATCTTAAAAAGGGTAAAGTCAGGGATTTGCTAGGATACACAATAAGCGCAAAAGAAGCCCGACTCACATTTACTCATAAAGGAATCCCTTTTCCCATATCACTATCTGAAGAGGTAGCTCAGAACGATAAACCACATCTTAACTTAAATCCCGTGAAAATGACTCTTGCTTTTAAGAAGAGTGTCAGTACAATCGCACAGGGAATACCCTATATTTTTTCGCAAGAGGAACCAACAAAAAACAGAATAACAGAGAGTTACTTCTCTGAACTCATGGGTTTTTTCTCCGGACTTCTCTCTCCGAGCGATTCAGTATTAGTAAAACACCTCGAGAGTTTTTTCAAGGATATTGAGAGCGATACGAAGTTCTACGGTAACTACAAGAATGTAAAGGGAGGATTGAGAAGGCTCAAACCCAGAACTATAACCAGTATCTATTATCTACTCAATAATGCCCGCGGGATCTGTGACCTCCTCGCAGCTGAAAAAGATAACAATCCTGAAGCTATCCGTGCCCTTACTACTATAAAAGGAAATCTCAACAGGATTTTATTTGCAGCAGGCTCAGTTGATGTTAATCTCCCCCTTCTCTGCAACATTTATCTGAGCAATGGCAACCTTTTTCCCATGTTCAGATTGATGAGAGATACAGTAACGCCTGATGAATATTCCCTCTCACAGGATATAAATAAGGGAATCGATGAAAAGATAAATGAGAAAATTGAGTTTTTCAATGAGGAGAGACAAAGACTAAATATGCTTATTGACGAGCTGGGATTGCCGGCTCCTCCTAAAGAAAAACCAAAGCCCGAAGAATTAAAATCAAAAGTTGACGAAGGAAAAATTAAACCTGAAGAGGGTAAATACAAACACGAATTATTAAAACCGAGAGTCGAAAAAGAGGTTTTTGAGGCAGCACAAAAAGAGGCCGAGGACAAAAAGAAAGCTCGTCTTAAGTGGATTATCATCCCAGTCGGTGCTTTGGTAGTGGTGGCCGCAGTTCTCCTTTTTTTACTACTGCCTGAAAAAGGACCATCTGTAACTGAAGGAGAGGAAATTGCACTTGTGGAAGAGGCTGAAGCAGTACCAAAACCATCCATTCAGGAAAGTGAAATTCCCCCTCTTCCAAACCATATACGCATAACCATACTCGATATATACCTATTAACGAATAAGATTGCGAGAGAAAATGACTTCAGGGAACTTGACAGCCCTGCAGAACTCGGTCGAGATCCTGACTGGATATATCCAGGTAATGTATTTACCCTTCCTGATAATACAGTTTATACAGTGGTGGACGGAGATACTATCTGGTATATTGCTCACAGATACATCAGAAAAACCTTAAATCAGGATTGGGAGCGATACGTGGCTATACTAAAAGAACTTGACGAAAAAAAGGATGTCTTGAATAATAAAGAAAAATATATATCCGATCTCGAAGATATCAAGCAGGGTTCTTATAGCGAAAATTTCAAAAAGGAGGTTGATAGAACGATAATAAGATTACAGTAAAAATAATCCTTAATTGTAAAGAATAAGTACATGAAAAAAATAGTTTGATTTACCTTTACAAGAGAGGTAAAATAATTTATCATTGATAGGTAAAATATTACGAAACCAGAATGACTTATTAAGTCAGAAAGGAGCTTAATATGGCAGGCGAATTACCAAGAAGTCCGAACATTTTCCACCCTACAAAACCCTCTGCAGTGGGTTCGCGGCACAGCCTTGCACAGGAGGGAAGGATTCAGGAAGAGGAGTTCAGACGTCTTATAGAAGAGGAAACTGATAAGGTACTCAAGGAGATCCGCATCAAACTACCTGAACAAGTACTTGGTGAGCTTGAGATAATGGGCGGAATAAAGCAGAAGCTCTATAACTATTTCAACCAGAACTATCAGAACATGTTCAACAGGTACATGGTAACAACAGAAGACGAGATGGTAAAAAAGATCAGAGACTTCGTCGACAAAGAAGAGCTCAAAACATTGGCCCGTTATACACCAAAAGAGATTGCCCAGATGCTTGACCAGATCGGTGGGGCAGACAAGTTCAACACCGGTGAGATAGAGAAATCAATCGTGAACATGTACGGCCACCTACAGGGACATGTCCAGAGAGGGCTGAACGACCTCGAAAACGATACAAATTCACTGCTGCGGCAAAAGACCGATGTAGGAGCTTTTATTAGAGGTGAGAATGCATATTCTATCGTTAAATGCTCCTTCAAAGATAATGTCGACCGGCCGAAGACTGTATCTGATGTAAAGCTATCTGTGAACATTCTCGATGCAGAGCTCATTAGCCCGATCTTCCAATATCAGGCAACAGTCGAGTATCTCATCAAGGATCAGATCTCGAACACATTAATGGATCTCATCGACCGCGAGCTTGAGAGGTTCAAGGATCAGCTTGTGGACGAAGGAAAACCGGAGCTCTCGGATGGTGAAATCATGTTCGAGAAGATGAAACGCGTTCCCAACTATACTGATGATGATAAAGAGGATGAGAAGTCGCGCCGCTACACATTTATGGCCAAGAGCCTTATGGACAAGATTGAGGGATTGCGGGCTGAGATAGACCATAAGGAGTTCGATCCCATCAATATAAGGGAGACACTGAAGAAAATCGTCGATATGGAAAATATCAGAAACAGAGGATTTAACACAGCTATAAACTCTCTTACCTCCATACTCGATACGTCCAAGATGGGCTATCAGTATGTAGAGAACCTCAAGAATGCAAGAGAGCTCATCCTCAGAGAATACGAGGACACAGACCCCAATAACCTCCCTGACGAACGTTACTCGATGAGGCTGAAATACTACGATCAGGCGCAGCTTTTAAAGGAGCGTGAAGCCTACGATGTTCAGATGGAGGAGTTTGTCAAGGAGATCACCCATCTATGGGATGTATTGGAGATTGTTTACCAGGATAGTAAATCTTTCCTCAGGGTAAATGATTTCGATGATATAGCAAAGCGTGCAAAAAACAAGATAAAGCGCAGGATCAAGAGTGTCTCAGGCGATCCTCTCTATGAAGACATGAAAAAAACCTGGAATGAAGTGATGTTGATAAAAGCAGGTGAGACCGATGTAGAGAAGCTGAACAACACATATCTCCATGAAAAGACTCTGCTCAAGAAGATGCTCAGGAGATCTCGTGAGAAGCTTCAGACGATTTACGGATACCGGAACCCGAAATCAAGGGTAATTCTGGAAGATAGAATAACTTTCCTTGAACGTGAGTTTGAGGAGTTCGATTACATCATCAACCCCTACCATATACAGCCCGGCGTTATCCTTGATGTTGACATCACGAGCATAAAGCGTAAGAAGTACACGTTAGGCTCGATGGCGAATGTGCTCAATGAATTCCTGCATGGCATATCAAAGGGATTCCAGGATGCAGCTTTTGCTTCATTCAGACGCAGAAGGTCGACCATGCGTGAGGATATTGACCAGAGTTTTGCAGCTGAAGAACCTATGACAGAACAGCCGGGGGCTTACTCTGAAT
The DNA here is from genome assembly GCA_020342115.1 of Spirochaetota bacterium. Taxonomy (GTDB): domain Bacteria; phylum Spirochaetota; class B62-G9; order B62-G9; family DRHN01. The sequence goes on along the minus strand of CP070841.1, from coordinate 1,776,245 downwards.
CTCTGATGGCAGAACCTGCTCCGTCTGGTGGTGCACCTACAGGTGGTGGTGCTGGTGTTAAGCGAAAAGCAGACGTAACACCTACAAAGAAAAAGAAGACTGATTTAGATGAATTGAAAGAGCTTTAAACATGGAAAATGATCTCAACATTCTTTCTACAAAATCAGGCTTCAACACTGCTTTACGCCATTTCAAGGCGGTGACAGGATATGTTCCGGAGCTCTCAGGAGGAACAAATCTTGCTGACCTCGTCAATGAATCGATTGAGGATGGCGCTGTTCAGAGGTTCCAGGTAAAGGCAATTGTCAACTCATTGCTGGTTGATAAGCTCGGATATGAATTCAAATCACACAACCTCGAAGAATCTATAGAGAATGCTAAACCAATATCTGAAACTGTTTCAGAGTGGGGGAACCTTCATATCATCCTCGCCTACTTTCACCCACAAACTGGCTTGATCGTGATAAACTCAAAAAACGAAGCCCAGTGGGAGAGTATACTTCCTCTCACAAGAGATGAGCTTATTGTAGTATATAGCGGCCCTGTCGAAAACGAAATCGACAGGGCCCTTCTCAAATCTTCTATAGATGACTTTTTAAGCCTGCTCTACGGGAAGAAAGTAAAACCAAAAAAGGAGTATATTGGAGAGAGAAGGGAGGAGGTACGCGAGGCAGTCCGTGAGGCGGTACCCGTAGCGGCTCCGAAGCGGAGGGTTACTCCCAGGTACTCCATACAGGTTACAAACGAGCTCTTTCACAATGGAAACGTTGAAGCGTGGAAAAAGATCGTGGAGAGCTTTACGAATAAATACGTGGGTTTAGAGGTGCTAATCTGGTACGAGAACGAACGGATAAACGATATCAATGCACTGTTCAAATGGGGCAAGGTGAAACATGGTGGATTGATCTTCTTCAGTGTTGCCGGTGAAAATATAAAAGATGTCTCAAAGCTTCAAAGATACCTCTTCGAAGGTGCGAGTCCACGATTCGAAGTTTTCCTGAGGGGCGGAATCGGGCAGGTTCTCGATCTGTTTTAACTACGTTTCGATACTCTTAGAACATCTGGTTCGTCCATAGTAGCACATAAAAGCTGCCCTCTCTGAAGGGGAAATTTAAAAGATATTAAATAATTGGATTTGAAAATGAAAAAGTTCTACTCTTTCAGCAGTACAGAATACCTTGACATCAAGGAATCTCAGGATATCGTTGGCATACGAGGGAAACGTCTTATGGATCTGGCTTCTCTGGGAGCACCCATACTTCCCGGTTTCATGTTCCCAAACGATACGGTAGAAGAGATAACTAAAAATCCGAATGATGCGAAAAAATTCTTTATAGAGCCTCTCTCCAAGATAGAGCGGTTGCTCAATAAGAGCTACAACGATGAAAAAAACCCACTTCTCATCAAGGTTGTTGAATCGCCTCAGCTAAACATGATTCACGCATTTTCAATTCACAACATCGGCTTGTGTGAGAAGACAATAGGAGGATTCGTCAACTTCGTTGGAGCTGAGTTTGGGTATCATGAGTATAGAAATGTCCTTATTAAACTTATTGAGCTCGAGAAAAAGACAGGAATAGATGAAGGGCGGGAGAAAAAGATTGATAAATTTCACGAGCGGCTCAAAGCATCGAAGAAACAGAAGGCCGTAAAGGAAACAATCGAGGAGTTCAAGAACCTCTATCCAAAGGAGATATATACAAACGCTTATGATCAGCTATACTATATCATAGAGCTTTTTCATAACTTCTTCAAGACCAGCTCAAGCAATGTCGATTCCGCTTTGCTGTTCCAGGCAATGACTTTCGGAAACTACGGTGAGGAAAGCTATTTCGGAAGCTGCTACACAAGAAACATTATAACAGGCGAAGGCGAGATCTCGGGAGAGTTCTTTGTCAATGCATTTGATTCAACTGAAACCAAAGGAAAGTCCATCGGCAAGATAGATCAGGAATATCTTAAAAATCTAAAACAGCTGTCATCTGAAATTGAAAAGCACTTCAAGGAGATACGCCAGATCCGGTTTACTGTTGAAAACGGTATGTTCTGGGTAATAGATCAGATTCCGGTCACCAATAAATCGCTACAGGCAGAAATGAAGACAATGCTTGATCTTCATTCCATGGATGCAGTTGACGACAAGTTTGTTATTAATGCAATAAAACCCGGCAGGCTCGCTGAGATCCTCCATACCATCATGGATATGAAAAGCGCTGAAAAAATATCTAACGTGAAAGGAGGAATTGCGGGTGCCGTTGGCGCTGCAGTAGGCAGGGTATATTTCACCACAGACAAGCTTCTGAAGGCCTACAAAAGGGCATCGCAGACGAATCAGGATACGAGCGTGATCCTTGTCATGCCAGCAACATTTGCTGAGGATGTAAAGGGAATCGAAGTGGCAAAAGGAGTACTTAGCTCCGAAGGCGGCTATGCCTCCCATGCCCCTGTTGTTGCACGCAGCCTTGGAAAAGTCGCCCTTGTATTTCCAGATATTCAGTTCCAGAAAGACAGTATTAAAATAGGGAATAGGATAATCAAGGAAGGCGACTATCTCTCTATCAATGTTCCATATTACGAAATACCTACCATTTACTTCGGTAAAGTCGATCTCATAAAGCCATCCATAGAGGGAAGCGGTCTGCTCGAATACCTCGATATCGTACAGCGAAACATCGGTGATGATTTCGACGTTCATGCAAACGCCGATCAGCCTAAAGATGCAGAGCTTTCAAAACTCTTCAAGGCACAGGGTATAGGTCTCTGCAGAACAGAGCACATGTTCTTTCATGAGCAGCGAATCAATACATTCAGGTCAATGATTATTGCAGGAGACAAAAAGGAGAGAGATAAGTCTCTTGCAAAGCTCAAAGAGATGCAGGTTGCCGATTTCTACAAGCTATTTAAGATAATGGAGGGACTTCCCGTGACCATCAGGCTCCTTGATGCGCCTCTCCATGAATTCCTTCCACATACAAAAGAAACTATGGATGCGTTTATCAAATTCATGAAGTCAAAGTACCCGAAACTTACAACAGATGAGATACGACTCAGAAGCGATATGCTCAAAGAGTTCAATCCCATGCTCGGACACAGGGGTATACGTATTGCCATCTCCTACCCTGAGATCTACAACATGCAGGTACGAGCAATCTTCGAAGCCGCCTACAGCCTGAAAAAAGAGGGTGTCGATGTAAAACCGGAGATCATGATTCCTCTAGTAATGAGCGCAAACGAGATCAAGACGATTCGCAATGGCAAAAAGATTGAGGGAAAATCAATACTCGGAATCAGGGATATTGAGGAAGACGTACGGAAGATCTTTGACAGCGAACCACTTGAGTACAAGGTGGGAACCATGATAGAGCTCCCGGCAGCCGCCCTCCAGGCTGATAGTATTGCCAGATATGCAGAGTTTTTCAGCTTTGGAACAAATGATCTTACCCAGACAACAAATGGCCTCTCACGTGATGATTTCAACTCCTTCTTCACGGATTACAATGAGTTCGACCTGCTTGAGAATAATCCATTCAAGGTCCTTGGAGATCAGGTTAAGGAGCTGATTAAGCTCGCTTCTGAGCGCGGCAAGCTCACACGTCCCGATATCACAATGGGGCTTTGCGGGGAACATGGAGCTGAGCCTGCAAATATCCCCTTTGCAAGAAGTGCTGGCCTGAACTATGTAAGCTGCTCTCCCTATGGTATCCCTATTGCCAAGCTTGCTATAGCCCAGATGAACGTGGGTGAAAATGAAGAGGAATGAATAACCACTTGTCGGGCAAAAACCTCTAATACTTCAGTTTCTTAAATACATTTATTATCTTGTCAAGAAGATCGAGCAGATATACTTTCATCACGGTCTCAGTAATCCAGGAGCTCCTGTAGTATCTTGCCAGAACACTCATGAACTCCTCATTGCTTTTCTCGAGGAGTGTTGAGACTGAGTCCTTCATTGGATGGAGTAAAATATCCCTAAAAAAAACAAGCTTTATTGCATTATCCAGCAGGATACTTCCCTCCCTGTAGTGTCTGTACGCACTGCTCTCATCCGGATTTGAAGATGGCATGTAAATACGATCGATATGCATATTTTTTAAAAAAGCCTTTGAAAAGTCTCGAAAAACCATCAACCTGCTCTTTAAAGGATCATCGTTGTTCAAGCCTTCGAGCCTCTCTATTCCTTTTTGTATAATCCTCAGTGAATCCCTGTATCTGAATTTTCTCACACCCTCTTTTCTCATGTGTATGTTCTCGAGTCCATATTGATAGAACATATAGACTCCATCGAGCACCTTATTCATTGCTCTGTTGAAATCCATTAAAAAAGATCCTTGCAGCGGTCCAGCATCCTCACGCCCGCCAGTCATGCTGCACTCTTTATACTGTGCAAGGTATTCCAGAGCAACTTCATACGCAAGATTCACCTGAGTCATCATGCTGTTTGCCCACTCCTCTTTTCCGCTGTTAAAATCGGGATGGTACCTTTTGGCAAGCTGTCTGAATGAATAGTTCAGCTCCTGAAGAGTCGATTCCTTTTTCAATCCGAGAAGATTTAGTGCTTTTTCGATTTTCATTTATTTATCAATCATTTAACCAAAAAAATGAAAGCCCTATTGGGTCTTCATTGTCAGCATACGAACAGTCCCTCTCAGCTCATTGATCTGCTGTTTTTGATTACTGATGAGCGAAATGAGCTCACCGATATCCGGCTTTTCCTTATCCTGTGCTTTTACGACTGATTCTTCATAATCGTTCTGAGCTTCAATCATGGTCAGCTCAAAGCTATCCTTGTACTGTTCACCCTCCAGCGACATTACAGGGAATCGCTCCGACTGGAGGATCTTCTTAGCAATCCTCACTATAGAACGAGATGCAAGACATTCAGAGTCATACTTTAAGAGAGGCACGGATTCTGAAACAGACGTCTTAACAGTTTTATCATTGTAAATAAGTCCCATACATTCTACTTCAATCTCGAGGTTTCTCTTAATTAGATCTCTCAATTGTCCGCTGATATATACATTGTCAGGGGAGTCTGCGAGATTAATGATGAGCTTGGGGTGCAGCGCCGAAAGATATCGCTTTGCTTTCTGTCCGGCTTCACTATTCTTACTCTCTATTGCAGCAACGATCTGAGAGATTGTCGGTGTTGAGTTCGGACTCTGTTCTCTAAGAAGGTCTCGAAGATACTCAGAAGCATTAGGGTAGGGTGAAAGAGCCCTCTGAAAAAAACGGAACATGAGGTTCTTCAGAAAATTGTAGGTATTCACTATAGATGTAGCCTGGGGCGTAGTCACCACAAACCCCGAGTTAGATATGAGAAAGAAATCTATAACTGTAGAGTGTGCTCCTGAACCAAGATCTATGATAACATAATCGGAATCGAGTTTTACTATATGTAGCATGATTCTCTTTTTCTGAGAGAGAGACAGATTTGTAAGACCTGCAACAAGAACGTCACCAGGAATGAGCTGAAGGTGAGGATAAGGTGTTTTTTGCACTATATCCTTAAAAGCTAAACCCTTTCCTGACAGAAAATTGCCAACTCCCGGGCTTATGTTCTTCAATCCAAGGCACGTATGGAGGTTAGATCCCCCCAGATCAAGATCCACAATCGTACTTTTCTTACCTTCAGCCGCCAATGCCAGGGCCAGATTTGCTGCTATTATGGTTTTCCCGACTCCGCCCTTTCCGCTTGCTACCGGTATTATCTTTTTCTTCACATTCTCATTGATTACCATACATTCTGCCTGTGTATATCATTTAGACGGAGACAGCCACTTTTAAAAATATTGCCTTACACGTCTAAATGTGAAAGACACTCTATTAAACGTTAATTAATTTCATTTAGACGGAGACAGCCACTTTTAAAAATATTGCCTTACACGTCTAAATGTGAAAGACACTCTATTAAACGTTAATTAATTTCATTTAGACGGAGACAGCCACTTTTAAAAATATTGCCTT
>CP070841.1:1762206-1770181 GCA_020342115.1 Spirochaetota bacterium | reverse complement strand
TGTTGACACCTATGTCGAGAATCTCGAAGAAGAGCTTGAAAAAGAAACAGAGCTTTCAGAACCCGAATTATCGTTAGAGGAGGAAGAAGAACCCTTACTCGAAGAGGAACTTGAGGATTTAGATAAAGATATTATAGAGGATCTTGATATCGAAGCCGAAACCGAAGAGGCCCCCACTGAGGAAGACCTTACTGAGGCTCCTGTTCTTGGTGAGGTTGATGAAAAACTTGAAGACCTTGAAGGCCTAGAGCTCGGAGATGAAGCATTTCTTGAAGCAGGCATTGAAGGTCTTGAAGAAGAGCTCAAAGATGAGGAACTCGAGGGACTCGAGATCCCGGATATAGAAGAAGTGACCGAGGAACAGCTTCCTGAAGAAGACCTGGGAATGCCTGAAGAACCATTAGAAGCCGAAGAAGAGCTCACAGAAGAGGAAGAAGAGATACTGAGCACAGACATCGATCTTGAAGAAGAGAAGGCAGAGGCTGAAGAAGTCGTCACTGTCAGTGGAGAAGAGCTCAGCAAGATTGAAGAAGAAGCGCTGGGTGGAGAAACCAAGACCATAAATGCAACCCTTTACAATGATATTACAGCAGTGCTCAAATATATGGATCTTCTTCTTGGCGACCTTCCAGATGAAAAGATAGAGGAGTTCTCAAAGTCTACGTATTATAACCTTTACAAAGAGGTTTTCGATAAACTCGGTATATAATAGAACACCCTTTTTATTTAAGGGCTGCTGCGCAGTACTGACTTTTCTTGCTAATAGCATATGCGTGAAGCATTTGGTTAAAACACTCTCTTGACTTTCACACACATACGCACAATTATAGGATAAGATAAGCATCAAGCAATTAATGTAATAACGAACGGTTCTATGAAACGTAGCGTGCTGGATAGCATAGAAAGAACTATCAAGACAGCCCATAATGAAAACAGATATACCCTCTTTGAGCATGAGGTGTATGAAATACTTGCAAATCTAGGGGTACGGACACCAACACATATCTTTATCAGAGATGAAAAGGACATAACTTCAGACACACTCTCACTTTTTTCAAGCGATAAGATTGTTTTGAAGGTAGCGGCTAAAGGTATTACACACAAACAGAAATCAGGCGGTGTAAAGATAGTATACAAAGACCTCGATTTCGTGAAGCACTCCTTCCGAAAAATGCAAACAATGATCGAAAGCAACGGTACAGAGGTAGCTGGAATCCACCTGGTAGAATATATAGAATACTCAAAAGACCTGGGAAATGAGACCCTATTGGGTTTCAGAGAGAGCGAAGCTTTTGGTCCTGTAATATCCTTTTCTAAGGGTGGAACTGATGCAGAACATTTTGCTGAAAATTTTTCAGCCCCGAATCTTATACTAGCACCAATAGACAGGCAGTGGGCCCGGGCACTCCTTGAATCAACAAAGATACAGAAAAAGTATATTGCCGAAGGAAAGACAGACTACATTGCAAAAATCGTCAATACAGGCGTGGTTTTCAGTGACCTTTCTATTAATTTTTCGAACTTCTTTCCGGGAAAATCAAAATATGTTCTGAAAGAGTTCGAGGTGAATCCCTTTATTTTTGACTTTCAGGGAAACTTCATAGCTATCGACGGGTTTGCAAGATTCGAACTTAAAGCAGACGAGAAGCCTGATCTCAACGTTCTTCCAAAACAGACCCTCACCCCAATCTTCGAACCGAAAAGTATAGCAGTTATAGGGATTAGTGCTAATGATAATACAAAATCTGGAAACATCATTGTTAAAAACCTCATGAACATGAACTGGGAAAAGATATATTGTGTTAACATCAAAGGCGGAAATGTGGTAATAGCTAAAAAAAGGTTTAAGCTTTATAGATCCATTGTCGACATTGAAAAACCTATAGATCTCGCAATTGTAACAGTCCCGGCCGAATCGACAATATCGATTGTTGAAGATTGTGCAAAAAAGAAGGTGAAGGCAATCATCCTAATCTCAGGAGGTTTCAGTGAGATAAGAAAAAACCAGGAAATTGAGAGAAAGATCCACGATATCTGTAAAAAGAACGGGATAAGGGTGATGGGGCCAAACTGCCTTGGAATAGTCTATGCTGGAAACGAGAAATCGATTGGTATGAACACGTTTTTCATTCCAGAAGAAAAGTTCAGCGTTAATCTCGAAAAAAAGGACAGAAATGTTGCTATTCTGAGTCAGAGCGGGGCCTTGGGTATCACCGAAATTTATAATCTGAGAAATGCAATCGCACCAAAGGTTATTGTAAGCTATGGAAACCAGCTCGATATTGATCCCAGTGACCTTGCCAACTATTTTGAGGACGACCCCTCTATTGATGTTATAGGGTTTTACATCGAGGGATTCAAGAACGGCGCAGGCAGAAAATTTTTTAATATAACGCAAAAAAGCACCAAGCCTATAATCGTTTACAAGGCAGGAAGGACAGAAGCAGGAAAACTTGCTGCGCAGTCACATACTGCAAGTATTTCGGGAGAATATGCAATATGCAAAGCAGCCATGAAACAGGCTGGGTTGGTGGTTGCCGACACAATGCTCGATCACGGCGATTTCATAAAAACATTTGCCCTTTTACATGATTTTAATGTAAACGGGAATAAAGTTGCAATTATAACCAACGCTGGGTATGAAAAGACATATGCGGCTGATAATATTGGCAACCTCGAGATTGCCACCCTTGATAAAGAGACAAAACAGAAACTTAAAAAAATATTGCCATCATTTGTGAATGCCGATTCTCTACTCGATTTGACTGCAATGGCTTCTGATGAGCTTTTTGAACGCTGTATAGAGATCCTGCTCAGTTCAAACAACACCGATGCGCTATTCATCTCCATTGTCCCCCAGGCACAGGTGATACATACAACAGACGAAGAGATAGATAAGTACAAGATGAATATCGCGGCACGTATTATTGATATTGTTCATAAATTCAAAAAACCCACAGTAGTGTCTATCAATGTTGTTACAGGAGCAGATGCCGTATACAACAAGCTGGGTCAGGTCCTGGATAGGGGGAGAGTCCCCACATTCCTTACCGCTGAGAGAGCGATGATTTGTCTTAATGAGTTTATCAAGTACAGGACCACAAAAGATTCAAAAGCCTACAGCGAATGGCTTCGTGAATAATCTGCAATAAAAACCCCGTCAAAGTTGTTCAATAGTATAAAATCTCATCGGTAATTTAAGGAGGAAAAAATGAACAACTTTAATCTCGTAGTCATGGAGGGGAGACTGGTGAATGATCCGGACCTGCGGTATATCCAGAACGGAACTGCCCTGTGTAGTTTTTCTATTGCCAACAACTACTCCTACTTCAGGGGTGAAGAACTCCAGAAAGAGGTCAACTTCATTGAGGTGACGGCATGGTCCAAGCTCGCCGAAAAATGCGGAGAGTTTCTCAAAAAGGGAAAACGCGTGCTCATTAATGGAAAGCTCAAGCAGAATCGCTGGCAGGATGACAAGGGTGCAACACATTCAAAGATCGGGCTTGTCTGCAATCTTGTTCGATTCCTGGATTACCCTGATACTGAAGACACAACAAAGACTGATGATTCCTCTGATAATGATACGCCAGTCTGAAAATACACCTTATGACAGACTGCTAACAGACTGCCTGCTCTGCAGGTAGTCTGTTGCCATTAAGAGGGCACTGCATACATAGGAAAAACATGAAGTTCATCATTAAGCATAGTTGAAAATTTAACGATAATGAGGTTGAAAACTGGAGAACAATTAGTTCCTTGTGATAAATTCTTTTGCAGGTGGCGATAGAAATGCTAAATGCAGAATTAGTTCTTTCATGAATATTAAAGAACCAATTCTTGGAGCTGGTTATTGATAAATCATATTTGAGTTGAACAATATTCACAAGCGAAAATACAGGTACACATGAAAAATATAATTCCACGAGTACTCATACTCTTAGTCTTGACATTTACCTTTTTTGTGTGTGGTATTAATGCATACGCAATCAATCCTAAAGATGTAAGAGAACCTCAGCCGCCTCTCATTACAGAGGATGGTGTCCTTTTCACATTTAAAGATGAGAAAATTTCTCCAAAGTATGTCCAGGTAATAGGAGATTTCAACAACTGGGAACAACCTCTCTATATGACAAAAAATAGATATGATGTACATGTGTATCTGTACAACACAAGAAAACAAAAAGGGATCGTATTAGATGAAGGCCGTTACAGGTACAGATTTCTCGTAGATGGCATATGGATTCGTGATCCATCAAATGATAAAACAGAGTACGATCAATATGGAACAACGCTCTCCTACTTTGATCTTAATGCTCCTCTCATCATCGTCAAAAACAATCCGGTTCAAGTCAAAAACAATACATATATTTTTTACTATAAAAATGACAGGGCCAGAGAAGTATATCTCGTAGGAGATTTTAACAATTGGAACCCTTACTCCCTTCCCATGAATAAAAACATCAGTGGATTATGGGAGATGGAGGTTGATATCCTACCAGGTTCCTATGCATATATCCTCGTTGTGGATGGTGTATACAGGAAGGATCCTCTAGGGTCAACAGTGGTATTTGACCGATTCGAAAACGAGTTTTCCTCTATCAGGATCCGTTAATACCGTGCTGAGAAACACACGGTATTAAGTAGAAAACCAGAATACTTTTAGGAATTCTGGGTTTCTACACACTTCAAGCCCATAGCCCCAAATATTCTGTCTTATGTCCAGGGCTAACCCCTCTACATGCGATGATAGACAGAATTGCTGGGCCCTACAATATTATTATTGTATTCATAATGTAGAGGCCGTGCATTCGCAGATCGTGACAAACAAGCTTTGTCACGATCGGTCTTAAACGGTCCGTTTAATGAAAAACCTATTCGCCAATCACAGTCCGATAGGCATAAGAATCCGGAACTATAATAATATTCTTCTCGGCAATGAGAGCTCCCTCTTCGTCGAGTACAGTAACAGAGTATGTTCCGATTTTATCAAAGAGGACTCTAAAAGAAAATGAGGTCCAGTCAGGTTTAACAGGGATTTTTCTGCTGTAATAGGATGTACGCCCACCAGTTTCTAGTTTATAGATCGTGACAAGTGCTCTCGCTGTGTCAATTGTTCGCTTTGCTTTTATAAAAACAGTAACATTTCCTCGAGTAAATGTATCGGATCTGTTGATCGGTCTTAACTTTTCATAATTAACATCTTCACAGAAGTACAACCTTGGACCTTTTAAAGCCTCGCCCCACTGACGGTAGCTTATGTAGAACCCAAGGAGAATAACGATAGAAATCCCCAGAGAAATGAGAACCCACTTTCCTGCCCCTCCCCTCTCTCTTGCTACCGGCAGGGCATAGTCGGTTCTTGCCGGTACTGTGCCTTCACCTGCTCCTGCTTCCTGAACTGCTGTTTCTCTCAGCTTTTCTTCATACTCGAGTCTGTACCGCTCCCTGTAATCTCTTTCTGAGAACTTAGGCCCTCTCTCTTTTACTACCTTCTTAGCATGTTTTTTTAAAAAGTACTGTCCGAGTACAGCAATAAAGAGGGAAAACCCTATTAGCAGCAGAAGACCAGAAATAGCTATGAGAATCATGTGATTATATGTACCTTTAAATAAAGACTTTTTATTATAACTCTTTGTAGTTTAAAGCTTTTTATTTCTTTTTGATTTTCGGTTCTTTTTAACACTTACTAAAATAAATCCTCTTTTTGGAGTTAGGCAACAACCGATACAGGAAAACAGAGGCCGAATGATGACCGTACCCGCAATTGAGGGTGGCACTCCAGTTCGCAAAACAGTTCTTTCATTTTCACCCCCGGACATACATGACAAAGAGATGGATGCTGTCCGCCGTGTACTGCAGTCAAAATGGATTACCAGCGGCAAGGAATGCAAAAAGTTTGAATCCTTGCTTTCAAAATATGTAGGATCAGAACACGCTGTTGTGCTCGGCTCTGCAACAGCAGGTCTTTTTTTATCTCTCAAGATAGAAGGTATTGGAGATGATGACGAAGTTATAACTACTCCCTATACATTTGCTGCAACAGCAAATGTCATACTTCATGCAGGAGCTCATCCAGTATTCGCAGATATAGAGGATGAAAGCTTCCTCATTTCTCCTGAACAAATCAGGAAAAAAATCACAGCCCGGACAAAAGCGATTATACCCGTTCATTATGGAGGACATCCCGCAGAGCTTGATGCCATAAGAGATATTGCACAAAAACACTCCCTTATCGTCATAGAAGATGCAGCACATGCAATCGGTGCCGAATACCATGGATACAAGATAGGAAGCGGAAAAAACCCAACGGTCTTTTCTTTCCACGCAGTTAAAAATGTCACCACTGCCGAAGGTGGTGCAGTAACCACAGACGACGAGGCATTCGCCAATGAGCTGAGGCTCTACTCCCTGCATGGCCAGACAAAGGATGCATATTCAAAGCTCCAGCTCGGTGGGTGGGAGTATGACATCGCAGTTCCCGGCTACAAGTTCAATATGACCGATATACAGGCAGCTCTCGGTATCGAACAGCTCAAAAGGGTAGATGAAAACAGGGTGAAGAGAGAAAAGATTGCCAAACAGTATTCTGATTTACTCAATGCATTTGATTTTGTGAAACCGCCTTCCATAAAAGAAGGTACAACCCATGGTTGGAATCTTTACCCGCTCCTCATCGACTTCTCCGCGATGAAAATAGACAGAAACCGCTTCATCGATGCGCTTGGAGCTGAAAATATATCATCAAATGTTCACTTCAAACCTGTTCACATCATGAGTTATTACAGAAAAACCTTCGGGTATAAACCTCTCGATTTTCCAGTGGCCTATTCCCTCTTTCTCAGGGAGGTGAGCCTTCCGATTTATCCTCAGATGAACAGACAGGATATAAATGATGTCATAGAAGCGTTATCCAGGATCCTACACTACTATAAAAAATAATAACCCTATCCATACATTTTCTTTTATATTAGAGCAAACGTCAAGTTTAAGACAATTTTAATCAAATATATATTGCTTAAAGTAAAGCCACATTATGTTAGCGAGCTTCGTAGGTCAAACCCATAAAAAAGTTGTATTTATATAAAAAATAAGCATGTTATAAGCGAGAAAGAAAAACTCGAAGTTCGCTATATTAGAGCCCATACTGAACCCTAAGGTAATCTCATGTACCCCACATTCTTAAGATTCGGCTCTGTTGAAATACGTTACTACGGATTAATGTATGTAATTGGAATCGTTGTTGGTATTTTTCTCCTGTACAAGGAGCTCACCAGGAAAGGCATCGAACTCACAAGAGACGAGGTGATAAGCTTTGTCTTCTTTCTTGTTGTGGGCGGCCTGCTGGGTGCACGAATCTACTACGTGCTTTTTGTTTGGAAAGATTTCTTTGTATACAACCCTCTCGAAATCTTTGCAATCTGGCATGGAGGACTCGCAATCCATGGCGGCATTATAGGGGGGGCTCTTATAATCCTGCTTTTTGCAAGGATAAAGAAGCTGCAATTCTTCGAACTGTGTGACGCAACTGCTCCAGCACTCGCCCTTGGACAGGCATTTGGAAGATTCGGAAATTTCATGAACGGTGACGCTCATGGGATTCCGACTTCACTCCCATGGGGGATCGTATTCCCAGAAGGCAGTGTTGCAGGTGATGAGTTTCCCGGACAACCCCTTCACCCTGTTATGCTTTACGAACTTGCGCTCAATCTTATAAATTTTTTGATACTGTGGAAAATACGAAAACATAGTCACAAACACGGTTTCATTTTCGCATTGTATCTCTTTAATTATGGAATTATCCGATTTTTTGTCAGCTTTCTGAGGGCAGATAGCCTCATGCTCGGAAACATACGAGGAGCCCAGCTATTGAGTGTTCTATTTGTTGCAGGAGCTTCGGCATTCATTGTAATTTTCAAACTCTGGAAAAAAGAGGGTATATATGACAAAGTATAAAATCATTGCAGATCTACATGTT
>CP070841.1:1734042-1762106 GCA_020342115.1 Spirochaetota bacterium | reverse complement strand
TTGGCCAGATGATGCCGTCCTTGTCATGGTTCTGCTCTATTACTGCTGCAACTGTGCGCTCAACCCCTATTCCGTAGCATCCCATGAGCGGAACCTGTGAAGAGCCATCCTCAGCCAAATACTCGACACCAAAAGCCTTACTGTATTTGTTACCTAACTTGAAAATATGACCGAGCTCTATTCCTCTAAACATGGTTAGCTTTTTTCCACATTCACGGCAAAGATCCCCTTCATTAACAACACGAATATCTGAATATTCCTCTATATCGAAATCTCTTTCTGAAGAAACATTTTTATAGTGATAATCTTGACGATTTGCTCCTGTAACGCCGCCTTTTATATCTCGTATACTATAGTCTGCAATAATCTGTATGTTTTTTATCCCTACCGGACCTGCAAATCCCATTGGGATCCCAAGCTTCTGTTTAGATTCCTCCTCGGGTGCCTTCTCTATCTCTGGTACACCAAGGTAATTCTTCAGCTTTGTCTCATGCAGTTCGAGATCACCCCGTATAAGTGCGAGGATGAACTTCCCATCCGATGTTTTGTATACTAGAGTCTTAATAAGATGATCAGTTCCAATCTTTAAATATTTTGAGAGATCCGCGATTGTTTTGACGTTTGGTGTTTCAACCAGTGTTATCTTACCAGTATCTGTATAGTCGATCTGCTCCAACCTACATTCAGCCTTTTCTCTGTTCGCCACGTATCCACAGTGTGAACATTTGATGATTATCTCCTCCCCTACTGCTGCTGGTACCATGAACTCTTCAGATTGTGACCCACCCATGGCGCCAGAATCAGCAGCGACTGGAACCGTATCAAGTCCGCATCTTTGAAAGATTTTTCTATACGCCCCAGCCATATCATTATAACTCTTGCTGAGTGATGTCTGCTCTCCAGCAGGATGAAAGCTATAAGCATCTTTCATTATGAAAGTTTTGCCCCGCATAACCCCAAATCTGGGTCTAATTTCATCTCTAAATTTGAGTCCTATATGATAAACTGTAAGGGGAAGATCTCTGTATGATTTTATATGATCTTTTAAAAGGAAGGTAAAAACCTCCTCATGGGTTGGCGTTAGCACATAATCCTGTGTGCTTCTATCCTTCAACCGATAAAGCTCCGGACCCATGTCGTCCCACCGATTGCTGGTCTTCCATAGCTCGCCAGGAACAAGCACAGGAAGAAAAAATTCATTCCCACCTATGCGATCCATCTCTTCCCTGATGATATTTTCAACCTTCTTGATTGTTCGATATCCCAAGGGAAGTATTGAATAGATGCCGCTCGATACCTTCTTAATAAGGCCAGCCCTTATCATCAAAATATGGCTTTGAACCACAGCATCCTTGGGGTGTTCCTTTACTGTTGGAATGAAGAGTTTGCTGTACAGCATAGATTCAACCTATCGTTTGTAGTAGGCTAAGATAATAAACTGTGATGAAAGAGAAAACTGAAAAAGAGTATTATTGATGGGAAACGTAAATTTTGCTTTGTTCTAAAAAGGTTTTTTAGAGATTCATTCTTCGTTTAAATCTCTTAAAGGCCATCTTTCTTCTATAAAGTATCTTTCTAGGCACTTTTCTTGAACCTTTGCTTCTTTTAATAACAGCATCGATCTTCTTAACAAGATTCATGTCCATAGAATGCCCAGATTTATACGCAATA
Organism: Spirochaetota bacterium; assembly: GCA_020342115.1. Taxonomy (GTDB): domain Bacteria; phylum Spirochaetota; class B62-G9; order B62-G9; family DRHN01. Next base: position 1,760,435 of record CP070841.1, on the reverse strand, counting down.
AGGTGAGCCATTACTCTACACCCTGTAAGCGATAGGTCACCGATGAGATCGAGAACTTTGTGTCTCACGCATTCGTTCTCAAACCTGAGGTTATCATTTACAAGACCCTCTCTTGTATATAAAAGGGCATTATCGAGCGATCCACCCAAGGCGAGGTTATTTGCCCGTAAAGAATCTATATCTTCAAAAAATCCGAAGGTTCGCGCAGGTGCTATGTTAGTTTTAAATATCTCTGGAGTGATTATAAAATGAGCTGTCTGTGTTCCAATTGCCCTGCTCTTTGAAGTGAAATCAATTGTATAGGTTACCTTAAACCCATTACTCGGAAGTGCTATAAGATAGCAACCATCCTCCTCTACCCATACGGGATAAGGAAGATAGAAGGTGTCATGGAAGGCATTCTGAGCAACAACACCAGCACGTTCTATGGCCTCCACTATATCCTGTGAAGAGCCATCGAGAATTGGCATTTCATGGCCACCAACCATTACGTAGAGGTTCGTGATATCAAGAGCATAGAAGGTGGCCATGAAATGCTCAATCGTCCTTACATCAAATCCATTACTTCCTATGGTAATGGCATTGTGAGTATCTCTGAGACTTTCAAAATGAGCTTTAATACCGTGCTCGATTGTTTCGCCTTCTGGAATAAATACTATACCTGTGTTAATAGGAGCAGGTCGAAGTGTGATGGTTGACTTTTCGCCACTGTGAAGTCCTACTCCGTTAAGTTTTGCACTCTCACCGATTGTATTCTGAAAAAACAATGAGCCCACCTCTCCTTCGGCTTTACATTATACTTTGCAAGAAGTGTACCAAATTGATTCAAATAACTGTAAGCTTAATGCTTATATTATTGTACTTACAGAAGGCTGCCAATTGCAGGTAAGTAATGGAGAGTGAAATGTTGTATATTTTACACATTTTTATACTTTTTAACACAATTATCAGTCTATTCTGGTAAATCCCTCTGGTATAATGTTTCCAGGGAGGAATTCATTCCCAGATGGCTCAGCCTCCAGATCAACATTGAAGTAGTTGATCTCTAACACACGCTTTTTGTTTCTCAATGTTATTCTGAGGGGAAACATGCTACTGCCCTCTTGATTATGTTTATCAAACCTCACATCATAATCATTTTCCTGGATTGTGTACTGTACACCATCCGGTACCAGACTCTCATTAAAATTTATTATCTGCCTTCGATCTGGTGCATTGATCTCCAAAGAGTAATCATCGATTTGGTTCGCCTCATAATTTTGATCTGGTAGATAGACTTTTGCTAAAACTGAATTCAAGAGTAGATCTACTGGAACATCAAATCCCAGAATCCGCTCGAAATCCATTTGGTCGATGTTCTTAATGAAATACTCCTTTTTTATGTAATTCACCGTAACTATATCGTTATCTTTCTTTGCCATTGTAACCAGGGGCGTTTTAAATACAAAATCGTAAAGATCAACTCTGAAAAATTCGAGGTTGTTATAAGCCATAATATCTGATCTGAAGCTTAAAGTATGTTCTTCATCTCTGTACACAATGAGAGCATCAGCCTTCAGGTTACTCACCCTTTCATTAAAGGTGGTTAATCTCCTTATTAATATTGAAGGTTCTTCTCTCTCCTCTCTTATTACTTCCTGTCGTACAGTGGAAAGTTGTCCTGTACAGGAGGTAACCAACAGCATTAAAATCAGAAGGCTTACTCTTCTCACCTTTTAATTTCCTCCTCGAGTTCTCTGATCTTTTGATCTATCTCTTCCGTATATTTTATCTGTAACGCTTTCTTCCATGTTTCGTTTGCTTCAGCGAACAGTCCTATGACATAGTACACATCACCTAAATGGTCGTATATGAGATAATTCTCCTCAATACTTACATCCAGATACTGAATTGCCTGTTCAAGATACTCCCTCGCCTTTTCATAATCAGACAACCTGTAGTACACCCATCCCATACTGTCAAGGTAAGCCCCATTGGTCGGATCTGCATCGAGTGCCTTATGGATGAGTTCTTTCGCCTCATCTAATCTAAGACCCTCATCGGCAAGCAGATAACCGAGATAGTTCAGGGCAACCGGATTGGTGTCATCAAGTTCAATGGAACGATCAAGATGCATTATAGCCTCAGGAATTATCCCCATCCGCTCATATGACACACCGAGATTGAAGTAGTAATCTGCGCTGCCTTCGTTCAACTCAATAGCTTTTTTAAAAGCCCCGACAGCATTTTCATATTCTTCGATTATTCTGTACTCAAGTCCCAGATAGTAATAAAGTTGATCGCTTTCAGGAGACAGCTCTATAGCGTGTAGAAAATATCCAATCGCTGCTTCATGGTTGCCCATTTCATCATTCAGGATACCCAGTTTAAGGTAGACGTCACCCTTTTCCTCCGCCTTGTCTGCAAAGTACTCGTATTCAGAAACAGCATTGTCAAGATCCCTCAATGCGTAGTAAATATCCCCGAGCAGGTATCTGTTCTCAAGAAAACCACTATCCATCTGTTTCACAAGTTGTGACTCACGCAGGGCTTTATCAAACATCCTGAATGAAAAGTAATTTCCAGCAAGAACGAACCTCCATCGCCGTTCCATGTCGATATTATTTTTCTTCTGTGCAATATTTATCAGACCAACATATGCAGTAATGCCGGCTGGGTTATCGCTAATTACCTGTTCAAAAATTTTTTGTGCTTGCTCTAGCTCGCCATCAAAGATCAGTTGAATAGCCTTTGTTTCATCGGATATCTCTTCTGTGTTCTCTATCCTTTGTAAAACAGGAGTTGGATCCTGACCTTCGATGAACAGATTTGACGCATAATCCTCAAGCATCTCATCATTGAGCAGGTTTTTGTTATCTAGCTTTCTGAAAAATCCCAATGCCTCTTGGGTCTTTCCTGTACTAAGATATATATAGGTAAGATAGAATATAGCCTTCTCGTTTTCAGGGTCAAGTTCGAGTACCTTCTGATACTCTTCCTGTGCTAGGCTGTATATCCCCCTCTTGGTATATAGGAATCCCAGATTCAAGTGGGCATCAATTAAGGATGGATTTATGGTGATCATTCTCCCGTACACTTCAATCAGCATGTCCTCGTTTTCTACCCTATCGTATGCTTCAGCAAGTGATATAAGAACATCGAGATCATATGGCCTTTTCGCAGATAATATTTCGAGCCAGTGTAGCGCTTCTTCATAATCGCCCTCCGAGATAAGGAACATTGCATTGAGCTCCAGAAGCTCTACATTCTCCGGATTTGTTTCAAGGCCCTTTATCGCATACTGTTTTGCCTCTTCATATGCTCCAAGCCAGTTGCAGACTTTGCTTAAAATCGCATACAGTTCAGAGGGAGGTTCCTTTTCATGAAAAAGAGCAAGTTTAAACTGAGATTTTGCCATCTCCAGGTCATCATTGTAGAGATAATAGTATCCCATTGCATATGAACTGATGGCATCAGTGGGAGTTGCGAAATTAAGATTGGATACCATGAGTAGGAGAATAAGGATTATAAAAAAAGTATAATGTAGCTTCATATATCCAATCGGTTTCAATAAGTAGTTGACGAGCTTAAAAACTTGACATTCACCCTATTACTTAAAGGACACTGATTTGGTGATTCCTTTCAGATTACAATACTCTAATAAAAAAAATGCATATCATACATCTCTGACAATAATTTAATAGTTCTCTATATTACGGGTAAGCAAATCTTCTGATCAGAATATTGCTCGTACAAACCTTCCAGCCATTGGAAGTTCACCCACCAGAGGATTAACATATTCTCTGAACTGTCTTTCATCAATAATCCCATCATCTGTTATCCACTCTTTGGGAAAACTCTTTGTTTGTCTCTGGACACTTTGAAGAGGAGATATAAATGTTTCAATCTCGTATTTTCCACCTTCATCTATTCTTCTTATTGCAATGCTGCCTTCGTCAAAATTGGTCTGTGTTGCAGATATAACTGCATCGACCCCTACTCTGTACGCTTCATCAGCATCCACTTCAGAAATTGCTAAGGGGAAAGACCGCTGCGGATATCCAAGAGTATCGGCCCTGACTCTCTTAATACTTAGCGTACTCTTTACAATTGTTGCCAGGATATCACCCATCATGGAAGATCCACTCAAACTTACGTTTCCATGTGAATCAACTTCGACAATCTTGCCCTTCTCTTTGGGTAAATACTTATCTGGAAGGTCGAGGCTCACCATGGAGTTCAGCCAATTGGATATATATTCCGGTTTCTCTCCCTCTTTTATGTTGAAGACGCCCTGCTTGTTTATACCTTCTGAAATGGCAATAAGAGCCCGGCCATGTTCTTTAAATGTACGGTCAATCTCATCAAGAAATGTATCGAGATCAAATGGAAGCTCAGGGATATATATCAGATGAGGGCCATCTTTGGGATATTGTCTGGCCAGGAGACTTGCTGCAGTCAGAAAGCCAGCATTTCTTCCCATCACTACATTAATTTTAACTCCCTTGAGAGCCCTATTATCCTCATTATCTCCGATAAATGCGCATGCAACAAATCTTGCAGCACTCCCATATCCCGGACAATGATCAGTAACCAGTAAATCATTATCGATTGTTTTAGGAATATGTACAACCCGTAGATCATAATTCTCTTCAGCAGCAAAGCTGTTGATAATGTACGCTGTTTCTGCTGAATCGTTTCCGCCAATATAGAAAAAGTATCGTACATTCATCTGTTTGAAATTATTAAATATTTTTTTACACTCCTCCCTTGTCGGCTTATGGCGTATCGAGCCAAGAGCGGCTGCAGGTGTTTTTGATATCTGCTGCAAAACAAAGTTTGGTTGCTCGAAAAGCGGTACATACTCATTATTCAGCATTCCTTGTATTCCATGACGTGCTCCATAGAGCTCAGTAATCTCCGCGTGTTTTCTCGCCTCGCTAATTGCACCAGTGAAACTTCGATTTATAACAGCGGTTGGGCCACCTGATTGTCCTATTACTGCATTCCCTTTTACACCAGGCATGGCAAGCTCCTTATCCATTATATATTTTTTGGATTGATTCTTAAGTTACAATCAAATGGAGGATTGAACAAGTAAAACCTAGAACCTTACGTTTCTAGTGAAGAGAGGTAAAGTTGAATTTCCATAGTAGATATCGAGAACGCATGACCCTGGAAGTTCATCCTCAGCCAGAAGGAAGGCCACTGAACTGGACTCATCCGGACGAAGGATTGTACCTGATTCGATTGTCCTCTGATACGTCAGAACATTGTTATTCCTGTCAGTTAGCTTCACAGTTACTATAACTGGTTCGCTAAAGACGATTGTGTCTTCTGAAAGGCTCGTTACAGTAAATCCAATAAGTACTCTTTTTCCACGTATTCCATTGATATTGAGCTCATAGAGGAGCCCTTCTCCCTCTTTCTCAAGATATACGTTTGCAGGTCTAGTCAATAAGTAGTAGGCAGCTGCTATTAAAATAAGGTCAATGAGGATAATGAGAAGGCTACGAGTCCTTTTTTTTGCAAAAAAGCGCCTTCTCTTTGGAGTTTTTGGTATATCCCGTCTTAATCGTTTTAATTTTTCTAATCTTCTTTCGCGGTCATAGTGAAACTTCACAGGCTGTTCAATGGTCTCGTTGTCTTCTATATCCCTTTTCTCATCATCAGTCATATCACTATCACGAAAAATATTCATCCAATGTCAACGATTATGTCATTATCTATTAGCTTTTTTAAATGCTTCCACCATATCACTGACAAACTCTTTAAATGTCAGTTTTTCATCACGACCGCCTGAAATGAGCTTGTCACTTCGCCATCGGTAGAAGTGTACATTAGCTCTATCAATCTTGAGAGCCGATATAGATCCATCTTCATCAACATGGACATTTGTCCATATACCATCATCTTCGAATATGAAGCTACGTCGTGCAATGATCGAACCATTAGGACGAAATACTGTTATTATAGATTTTGTACTGTCTACATACTTCCATAAGAATCCATTCGTTTCTCTATCTATCCCAAAAAACTCAGTTGTAGAGCCTTGCTGATTGCTCAACCTGTTTTCCCAGGTATAGGTTTTTTCGATCTTTTCAGAGCCAATATCAAAATAGATTAATTTATAATTAAGAAGATCCCTTAAGTACTTGTTCTGGGAGGCCTCCTCCTCTTTTGTGAATTCATCAAAGTTTTCAATCTCTATTTCCTCTCCCCATATTTCCTCCTCTTTTTTAACCTCTGTAGTATCAAAGTCAGTTTCATAAAGTGAAATCCAGAAAAGAAGAAGATTTTCACTATAACTAGGAACGAGGTCCATGATAAACAATGCATTATTGTCCGTTTCTTTTACATCAATAATCCTCTCCCCCACTAATTCATGTTTATTAATAAGGTTCCCATCAGAATCAAAACGGTACAGGACCCAACTCGCCCAGTCATCATCTGCTGTGAGCACCAGGAAGTTGCCATAATCATCTATCACCATTTTATATATGTAGTAGAAGGGATCGGTATCAATTCCGCCTTTCCCAAGCTTGAAGATGAATCTTCCCACCCTGTCGAACTTAAGAATGTAAGATTTGTATATTTCATTACTCTGATCATCGAATGTATCATTGATATCTAGAAGGTCTATCTCATCTTTCTCAGGCTCTTTCTCTAGATACTTATCTTCGATCCATAAATTGTTTTCACTGTCGATGGCCACCGACCCTATCTGATTAAAATAATAAGATACTCTCTGTTTTGTCCTAAGCACATCATCATCCCTGTTATCCTCACTTTCCCCTTTTGATAAGATGAGAATAATATCTCCAGGAGTGGTGATCTTCAAGATTTTCTGGTTAACAGTATCCACAAGATAGTAGAAGCCATTTTTGAAAAGAAGTAGACTCGGTCCAATGAAACGACCATTTCTTTCCCTCAGCACTCCAATCTGCTCCTCTTTTACCCCAATAGGAATAGAAAAAAGTCGCTCCTTTTTAAGCTCTGTAACTCTCTTTCTGGAACACCCGAAAAGAAAGAAGAGAATTGATATTGATATAATACTGAAAAGGATAATCTTTTTATTATTCAATACAAAATCCTTCCTTTAATATAGTTCATCTTAATAAAAGTATTATCGATTCAGATCAGAAACAATAAAAACTATTTGTTAAGCCAGTGTTTTTTCACCAAAGAGTAACCCAGTTTTGGTGTATAGGCAAATTACATTGATTTTTAATTTGGCAATTATTAAATTGTTTTTATGGCTAATCCGATCACCAAGATTTTTGGAAGCAAAGGCGAAAGAGACCTGAAGAGTCTCAAACCCTATGTTGTGAAAATAAATGATCTCGAGTCAGGACTTAAATCCTTACCCGATGAAAAACTCGCAGCAAAGACTGAAGAGTTTAAAGAAAGGTTAGCTAATGGTGAAACTCTCGATGATATCCTCATAGAGGCTTTTGCAGTCGTAAGAGAAGTCGCGATAAGAACAATCGATATGAGACACTTCGATGTTCAACTAATGGGAGGATTTGTTCTCTATGAAGGCAAGATCGCTGAGATGAAAACTGGCGAGGGTAAAACACTTGCAGCCACGCTTCCGCTCTATCTCATAGCTCTTGAAGGTAAAGGAGCCCACCTCATTACTGTAAACGACTATCTAGCAAAACGCGATGCATTATGGATGGGGCCAATATATGAATTCCTTGGACTGAAGGTTCGCTATCTCTACCATGATATGCCTTTTGAAGAAAGGAAGGAAGCGTATCAGGCAGACATCACCTATGGCACCAACAATGAATTTGGGTTCGACTATCTCAGAGATAACATGTCAGAGGACACTGAGCTTATGGTTCAGCGTGGTCATTATTATGCAATTGTCGATGAAGTAGACAGTGTGCTCATTGACGAAGCAAGAACTCCTCTTATAATATCGGGACCCGCAGGCTCTGCATCAGAGCTGTATTATGAGCTCAATCCAAAGATTGCAAACCTCAATAGCAGGCAGAAATCCATTGTCAACCAATATCTAAAAGAAGCAGAAAATTACCTCACACAGGAGAATATGGAAGAGGCGGGGAAGAAGCTATTGCAGGCAGAAAAAGGGGATCCAAGAAACAAAAGGTTGTTGAAACTGAAGGAGAATCCAGAGAATATCAAACTCATCCAGAAAACTGAATTTCTATTTATACAGTCAAAAAGCATCTCACAGCTGGAGGAGGACCTATACTTTGTAATTGAAGAAAAAGGTCATTCAGTAACTCTCACAGAAAGAGGGAGAGCTGCACTGTCGCCTTCAAATCCGGAGAAACTGATACTCCAGGATTATACGGACAGGCTTTCAGAGCTAGATGAAGCAGACATGCCTAAAGAAGAGATTATTAAACAAAAATCTCAGATCGAAGATGAATATCTAGTGATGAGCGAGCGGCTTCATATAATCAATCAGCTTTTGAGAGCTTATTCTCTCTATGAGAAAGACGTTGAATATGTAATACAGGACGGAAGAGTCGTCATTGTTGATGAGTTTACAGGCAGGCTTATGCCTGGAAGGCGCTATAGCGAAGGACTTCATCAAGCAATAGAAGCCAAGGAAGGGGTGTCCATTCAGAGAGATACCCAGACACTGGCAACAATCACTATTCAGAATTATTTTCGGTTGTATAATCGTCTTGCAGGTATGACAGGAACAGCCGACACAGAAGCCGAGGAGTTCAACAACATCTACAAACTTGATGTTGTGGTAGTACCCACTAATGAACCTGTCATAAGAGTAGATCATCCTGATAGAATATACAGAACCACTAAAGAGAAATGGAAGGCTATTGCAGATGAGATCGAACAGCTCTATAACAAAGGCCAGCCCATGCTCGTTGGAACTGTATCTGTCGAGAAATCCGAGCTGCTTTCCAAAATACTGAAAAAGAGAGGTATCAAACACGAAGTACTAAACGCCAGGTACCATGAGAAAGAGGCTCAGATCATTGCCAAGGCAGGTCAAAAAAGTGCTGTAACTATAGCAACGAATATGGCTGGTAGAGGAACAGACATAAAACTTGGCGATGGAGTAACAGGCCTGGGCGGTCTTCATGTGCTTGGAACAGAGAGGCATGAGGCAAGGAGAATTGACAATCAGCTTAGAGGTCGTTCCGGAAGACAGGGAGATCCTGGATCATCGCGTTTCTATCTCTCCCTCGAGGATGATCTGATGAGACTTTTTGGATCTGACAAAATATCGAATATCATGCTAAGAATGGGCATGGAAGAGAATCAGAATATAGATTCTCCATTAGTTACAAAGGCAATAACCAGTGCTCAGAAAAAGGTAGAGAATCGTAATTTTGAAATTCGAAAACACCTTTTAGAGTATGATAATGTAATGAACGATCAGAGAAACTACATATACAGCAAACGAAACGAATTCCTTGATAATGAAAACATAGAGGAAAAAATAAAAGAAACACTTGAAGAGCTTGTTGATCAAAAATTTGAAGAGCTCGATCTACCGAAATCGGGCATATCCGGAGAACTAATCGCATGGATAGATGAGTGGCTTTCCGAGCTTTTCGCGAGCAGCGTGGACATAAACACCGGAGAAGAAGAAAGTTTAACCCAGAAGGAGCTCAGGGATAAGGTCCTCGTCATAGTGGATGAAAAGATAGCAGAAAAAATTTTAGAGCTAGGAGAAGAGATAGCCCCTCAAGTTCAGAGGTTCTTGGCTCTTCAGTCAATCGACCGCCGCTGGAAAGAGCATCTCTATGAAATGGATGGTTTGAGAGAAGGAATCAGCTACCAGTCGTATGCCCAGAAAGACCCTCTTGTGGAATATAAATTTCAATCCTTTAACCTCTTCCAGGAACTCATAAAAAACATCAACAACGACATTTTAAAAAGGCTCTTCAGGGTTCATATAGCACCTCGAGCAGAGAGAAGAAACATATGGCAGATTAATAGAACACAGCATGAAGCATACGGGCAGTTTCAAGCAGGTGGCCAAATTCCTGAAAGAGAATACGCTCCACAGAATACCGAGCAGATTCCTACACACTACCCCAGACCGGTCCGTGCTCAGGTTGTTGTTGGTAAGAAAGTTGGTAGAAACGAACCCTGCCCATGTGGTAGCGGAAAAAAATACAAGTACTGCTGTGGACAATAGCTGTTAGATTTCAGCAATTAGCTTCCAACTGAAGTTGAAAAGCAGAAAACTACTAGATGAACGCTGACTGCTGATAGGTGCTCACTGAAGGCCGAAAGCTCACCAGATATTATTCAACTATACTTTTCTCCTTCCAACATCGAGACACCTGTAATAAAAGTCAGGTAAGATGGAATAAGCGGTAAAACGCAGGGCGAAATAAACGAAATAAATCCTGCTACAATAGCTATAAGGATTGAAACATTCTCTGATTCTAGTCCAGTAATATCCGGTATAAAGCTAAATACCGCAGAGAATCTGTGGAACTGTCCGAGTACAAGTACAATTCCAAGAGCTAAAAGCAATACCCCACTTAATATCTTAATTGCCTTGAAGTGCTTCTTTATGAAACGTGAAAAAGATATGAAATAGCTAAAGGCTACGGCAGAAAAAAGAAAGGGAATACCAAGACCTAAAGAGAATGAAAATAGAAGTACTCCAGCTATAAATACATTATCCTTTGTAGCTGCAAGTATGAGTATACTTGAAAGTATTGGACCTATACAGGGTGTCCATGCTGCAGCAAAGGTGATTCCAATAACAAAAGCACCCAAAATCCCCTTTGGACGACGGCTCAAAGAGGTCTTTTTCTCATAATTCAGAAATGGGATGTTAAAAACACCCATGACCTGGATTGAGAATATTATGATTATTATACCTCCTATGAGCGCAATTAGGCTTTTATGCCTGCTTAAAAAGCTGGCAACAGAACCTGCTCCAAATCCGAGAAGCACAAAAACTATGGAAAATCCGACTATGAAAAAAAGTGTATTTATTATGACCTTCAAAGCAAGTCTTTGTTCATCCATATCATTTCTATCCTTTAGAGGAAATTTATGTTACTTGAATAAAAATGAAAAGCACTTACTACAAGCGATTTCAAAATTTGTATTTGACAGTGCTTGTTTTGTGCCATATTATTTTAGGCATGATAGAGGCACCCAAGGGCGAAATTCCTATTGATATAGTTGAGGAAATCGTCACACTTGGGGAGGGCTATAAAACCGAGTTCAAGGAAACACTGCCTTCTGAGCAATCCCTGGCAAAATCTTTATGTGCGTTCACTAATGCAAAAGGGGGAAATCTTTTTATAGGCATAAACGATTCCGGTGCTGCTACTGGTATCACCGACATGGAATCTGAACTGGCTGTGATTGAAAAGGCTATCCCTCTTATAATTCCAAAACCCGATATAATTGTACAAACATTTTCTTTTAAGAAAAAAGAGATACTGTATATAGAGATAAAAGAGGGTACAAATAAACCCTACTATGTCAAGGAAGGAGAAACTACTCAATCTTATATCAGGGCAGCAGATGTTAATCTTCCTGCCTCAAAAAAAGTCCTGAGAACCTTTATAAATGGAAGTTCTAGAAAAAAAGGACACGAGAAAGCGATCAAAAGAGATGAGAAAGTTGCTTATGATTTATTCGATCAGAACAAGAGACTCAGTATTTCCCAGATAAGGGAAATATTAAACTATTCTGAGAGGAGAATAAAAAAGATTCTCGTAACCCTGACCAGGCAGGGAATGATTGTTCCTTCATACAATGAGAAAAATGTATACTACAGAACAGAAGACAGATAATATGGTTTCCATAATCATACCCACTTACAATAGGATTTCTTTTCTTAAAAAGGCTCTGGATTCCGTTTTCTCTCAAACCTTTCTCTCCTATGAGCTCATAGTTGTAGATGACGGCTCAACAGATGGAACCGAGGATTATATACACTCTTTGGCGAGAGACATACACTATATCAAAATTCCTCATTCAGGTGTAAGCAGGGCAAGGAACGTCGGTATCGACTCATCACGGTGTGAATGGATTGCTTTCCTCGACTCTGACGATTACTGGCTCTCTGAAAAGCTCGAAAAGCAGCTACAGTATCTTAAAGATCATCCGGAATACAGAATATGCCACACAGACGAAATCTGGATAAAAAACGGAGTGAGAATCAATCAGGGTAAGAAGCACAAAAAAAGAGAGGGTTGGTTTTTTATACCATCTCTCGATCTTTGCCTCATAAGTCCATCGTCGGTTATAATACACAGGAATGTATTCCAGGATACAGGAATGTTTGATGAAAGTTTTGATTTTGTAGAAGATTATGAGCTGTGGTTGAGGATAACATCCAAATATCCAATTGGCTACATAGATGAAAAGCTGGTTGTTAAAATTGGAGGTCATTCTGATCAATTATCATCACACATTGATGGTATAGAACGATACAGAATTCGAGCTCTTGAAAAGATAATCAAAGATTACACTATCACAGAAGATTTCAGAAACCACGCAGCCCTTACTTATAAAAAAAAGTGCTCAATCTATATTACAGGCTGCCACAAAAGAAACAAACTTGATGAGATACAGGAAATTCAGGCCCGTATGGAGATGGTTCTATCTCATTAAGAACTAAGAAGATACAGGATAAACAGGATGAAATCAATTCTCGTTATCGATGATGAAAAATCCATACGTGATATGCTCAGAGCAGGATTGACACAGTATGGGTACAACTACTTTGAAGCTCCGGATGGAAAAAGTGGCATCGAAGTATATAAACAGAACAAGCCTGACCTGGTACTCACCGATGTAAAGATGCCCGAGATGTCCGGCATCGAGCTCACAAAACAGATCAAAGGAATCGAACATAATGCTGATGTCGTCATTATGACAGGATATGGCTCAGAAGAGTTAGTCATCGAAGCATTGAGATCCGGTGCTTCAAATTATGTAAAAAAACCGATCTCTCTCAACGAGCTTTTCAATATTCTAGACAGCCTAATTCTTAAAAGAGAAAGAAGAAAGAAGAGCGAGGTTATTAAGGATGTAGTCACCTATGAGCAAAAAAAGCTCATAATAGACAATGATATAACAAGAATTTGGGGGATTATTAATCAGATACTGTTCAATGTGCCAGAGAACACGCCTGAATCAATGATTGAAGGAATGAGACTTGGACTCTATGAGATAATCCTCAATGCCATTGAGCATGGCAACCTTGGCATCTCTTATGAAGAAAAGTCTCAGGCTCTCCAGAATAACTCTTATCTCAATCTGCTCGTGACTCGATCCAATGAGCAATCGCGACGTGATTCAAAGGTACTTATCAATTGTATTTTTAATAGAAATAGGATCGAGATCGCAATCACAGATCAGGGAGAGGGTTTTGAATACAAAACTATCGCCAATATGGATGACCAGGACAGAATGCTTAGGGCTCATGGTCGTGGTATATTCCTGGCTTCACTCTATTTCGATAAATTGGAGTATGAAGATCCTGGTAATAAGGTTAAATTATCCAAACAGTTAAAACCCTAGAGTGCTACCCTAAACCAAGCTTCTGCTTTCCAGATACCTCTATTCCATTTTCCTGGAGTATCCTAACTGCTTCATCAGGATCTTCAAACCTGAATATCAGGAGAGCTTTATCCTGAGGCTTTTCGAAAAATGCATACATATATTCTACATTTATATCCTTTTTCCCAAGGATTCTTAAGACAGAGGCAAGACCACCTGGCTTGTCAGGGACTTCAACAGCAACAACCCATGACTCCTTCACAATAAATCCCTTATCTTTTAGTACATTCATGGTTCTGGTGGCATCATCCACAATCATCCTGAGAATCCCAAAGTCAGATGTATCGGCGAGTGATAAAGCTCTGATATTTATCTTATTCTGACCAAGAACCTCTGTGATCTCAAGAATCCTTCCGGCCCTATTTTCAAGAAAGATTGAAACCTGTTTAATTTTCATGGCAAAAATCCTTTATAATTTTATAACTGTCGCTTATCAATAACTCTCTTTGCTTTACCTTCAGAGCGTATTAGTGTTTTCGGTTCAACTAGCTTCACATCAACCTTTATACCAAGTACACTTTCTATATCACTCTGTATCTTCCGTTCAACTGTTTCGAGAACCTTGATCTCATCGGAGATCAGCCTTTCATTCATCTCTACATGTACCTCAAGCTCATCGAGTGTACCGACTCTATTAATGACTATTTGATAGTGAGGTTCAACACCTTCGATATTAACTAGAACCTCCTCTATCTGGGATGGGAATACATTTACACCCCTGATGATCAGCATATCATCTGTCCTACCCATAATCCTCTCCATTCGCATGGAGGTTCTCCCACATTGACATTTACCTGGAATAAGTTTTGTTATGTCTCTGGTTCTGTATCGAAGAAGAGGTGTCGCTTCTCTTGTGAGTGTAGTAATCACAAGCTCTCCAATTTCTCCATGAGGGAGAACGCGAGTCGTTTCAGGATCAATGATTTCAGGATAAAAATGGTCATCGCAGATGTGTATCCCGCATTTGTACTCACACTCATTCCCAACTCCAGGACCTATAATTTCAGTGAGCCCATAGATATCGAGAGCAAGCAGGCCAAGTTTTCGCTCAATCTCCTTGCGCATGTTGTTTGACCATGGTTCTGCTCCGAAGTTACCTGCTTTGAGCGGCAGCTTTGAAAAATCAACACCTATCTGTTCCCCGACTTCGGCAAGATAAAGAGAATAGGATGGTGTACATGTAAGAATTGAGCTGTTAAAATCCTGCAGAATCATTACCTGGCGCTTAGTATTTCCACCTGAAATTGGGATAACTGTAGCTCCTATCCTTCTTGCCCCATAGTGAACGCCCAATCCCCCTGTAAATAAACCATACCCGTAAGCATTCTGCACGACATCGTTCTGTGTTGTCCCGCTCGCACTCAGGCAGCGAGCCATTACCTCACTCCATACATCTATGTCACCCTTTGTATAACCTCCAATGATTGGTTTTCCTGTAGTTCCAGAAGAAGTATGTATTTCAACAACATCCTCCATTGAAACTGCAAACATTCCAAAGGGATAATTATCCCTGAGATCGTCCTTTGTGGTAAAGGGAAGCTTGGTTATATCTTCCACCTGAGAGACATCTCCAGGTTTCATCCCAACAGCACCGAGTTTCTTCCTATAAAACGGGATTGATTTATACATCCTGTTTACCAGGTTCTTTAGCAGCTCTCCCTGGAGAGACTGCTTTTTTCTATCAGTAAGTGTCTCGCTTTCATTGTTCCAGATCATCGTTAGTTACGCCTCACTATTTTTCTCGCATGAGTAATGGTTATTTATGACCAAAATACCACAACTATTAAGGTTCTCTTATTATAAAACACTAAATTAAATAACTACACAATTTTTATAGCACCTGAAAGCGTACTTAAGCATCAAAACCAGGGGTAAACAAGAATTACTAATCTAACTCATTTCAGCTTTCAAGCTTTTCACGTAAGATCTCATTTACAAGCTTTGGGCTTGCCTTTCCATGGGTTTTTTGCATTACTTTTCCTACGAGAAAACCGAAGACTTTCTTCTTTCCGTCCCTATAGTCTCTTACGACCTTCTCGTTTTCCTCTATTGTTTCTACAATGACCTTCACAATCTCTGCTCTGTCTGTAACCTGTTTTAATCCTTTTTTCTCAACAATTTCAGATGCAGACTGACCGGATTCAACCATATCATCAAAGACTGCTTTAGCAATCTTTCCGGATATCACCTTACTATCCATTAGATCGAAGAGGTCTCTCAATTTTGTTGGAGTTACTTTGCAGTCATCTATCTCTATACGCCGCTCATTGAGAACCCTAATCAATTCACTGAGAATCCAGTTTGCAATCTTTTTTGGGCTTTTGTATCCATTAGCTGCTGCTTCAAAATAATTAGCTAGTTTGTGGGATGAGCAGAGTACCTCCACATCGTAATCGGTAAGATTATATTGTTTCTTCAACCTCTCTCGCTTATTCTGAGGGAGCTCTGGCAATGAATTCTGTATTCTTTCTATTTGATCATGGGTGAGTGTTACCGGAACAAGGTCGGGGTCCGGGAAGTATCTATAATCGTGTGCTTCCTCCTTCATTCGCATTGGTACCGTTGCACTCTTGCTCACATCGAACAACCTCGTCTGTTGTATGAGTTTTTGACCACTTCTCAAGATTTTAGTCTGTCGCTTTACTTCATACTCCAGAGCACGCTTCACATTTGCAAAGGAGTTCATATTTTTTATCTCCTGCTTCACGCCAAAACCCTGATCACCAAAATTTCTCATCGATATGTTCACATCTACCCTGAGCTCTCCTTTCTCCATATTGCACTCAGAAACCTCAGTATACTGCATCATCTCCTTTATTGCCTGCAGGAATCTGTATGCTTCATCAGGAGTTCGAATATCGGGTTCTGTGACAATTTCCAGGAGAGGAACACCACATCGGTTGAAGTCTACAAAGCTCGGACCCTTTGGATTTTCATCATGTATAAGTTTCCCTGCATCTTCCTCAAGATGAGCCCTTGTTATTCCGACCTTCCTCTTTTTGCCCTCATCGTCATTGATGAGTACATATCCTCCTTTGTTCAAAGGACTCTCGTACTGTGATATCTGGTAGGACTTGGGAAGGTCAGGATAAAAGTAGTTTTTCCGTGCAAAGATAGAGAACTCAGCCACTTCGCATTTCAAAGCAAGACCCGCCATTATCCCTTTATTAAGAGCTTGTTCGTTAAACACCGGTAAAGCCCCGGGAAGTCCGAGACATACGGGGCATGTATGAGAGTTCGGTTTATCACCGAACGAGGTGCTGCAGCTGCAGAAGGTTTTTGTTTGGGTATTAAGCTGGATATGAATCTCCAGCCCAATAACAGCTTCAAAGCTCATTCTGCCCCCTTCTCCCCCTCCTCAATAATACGAGCTACCCTGAAGATATCTGCTTCATTGAAATGATCAGCAATAAGTTGAACTCCAACCGGTAGTCTGTCCTTTGTTTTACCACAAGGAACAGATGCTGCAGGAAGTCCGGCAAGGTTCACAGGGACTGTATACACATCGGAGAGGTACATCTGTAACGGGTCATCGATAAGCTCTCCAATATCCCATGCTGCTATGGGCGATACAGGAGTTACAATAATATCAACTTCCCTAAATGCCTCCTTAAAATCCTCTCTGATAAGCGTACGAGCACGCTGAGCCTTTAAATAGTAGGCATCATAATACCCTGATGAGAGGGCAAAAGTTCCCAGAAGAATCCTTCTTTTCACCTCATCACCGAATCCAATATTCCTGTTTTCCCTGTACAGGGTTTCCAGATCTTCAGTGTCAACAAATCTCGTGCCGTACCGAATACCATCAAACCTGGCGAGGTTAGATGAGGCTTCAGCTGTTGCAATGATGTAGTAACAGGCTATAGCATACCTGGTATATTTCAGAGCTATACGTTTCACAGAAGCATTTGCTTCTGACAGGATTTTAATCCCTCTCTCGACAATATCCCTTACCTCAGAATTGAGCCCTTCACCAAAGTACTCTTCCGGAATACCAATCCTGAGTCCGCCAAGCCCCTTCCCAACGAAATCGCGAAAGCATGGAACTTTCTCATTTGCTGAGGTTGAATCTTTCGGGTCGTATCCCGATACTGCATCGAGTAAGATAGCACCATCCATAACGGTATTTGTGATGGGGCCAATCTGGTCAAATGAGGAAGCGTATGCAATGAGCCCAAACCTGGAAACTCGCCCATAAGTTGGTTTTATACCGAATATCCCGCACATGGACGCCGGTTGACGTATGGAACCGCCGGTATCAGAAGCCAGAGCAGCTACCGCCAAGTTTGCCGAAACAGCAGCAGCCGCTCCACCTGATGACCCTCCAGGTATCTTTTTTCTATCATGAGGGTTTCGTACCACACCAAAGTATGAGTTCTCATTGGATGATCCCATTGCAAATTCATCCATGTTAAGCTTCCCTGCAGGAACTCCTCCATTTTTCCTCAAGTTTTTTATGGCAGTTGCATCATATGGAGAAATATAATCTTTAAGAATCCCTGAACCGCATGTTGTAGGGGTATCCATCACATTAATGATATCCTTAATGGCAATTGGAACCCCTTTGAGGAGAGTATCTTCTTTCTTATTCTGGCTCTTAATTTCCTTCTCAATACTTTCAATATCAAAGCTTGTATACGCATTGAGTGGGTACTTGTTACCCTCATCCTGTGTAATAGCGCTTTCAATATCTCGAATGATGTCACTTGTGGTGATCTCTCCAATCCTGAGCTTCTCGGTCAACTCAACTAAGGTACATTCATTTAAGCCCATCTTAATTCTCCTATACAACGCGAGGGACCACGAAGTGGCCACGCTCCCATTTAGGCGCAATCTTCTTGACCTCATTGATCTCGAAACTCTCACCAACTCGATCTTCCCTCGTAACATTCTTGTAGCCTAGAGTATGAGAAGTTGGCTCTACTCCTTCTAGATCGAGTTCTGAGAGGATATCCATATAATCGAGTATTGCCAAAAGTTGCTTCTCCATTTCCAATTCCTCTTCTTCACCCAGAGAAAGATTAGCGAGATCAGCTACCCACTGGATAGTCTTTTTATCAATCTTCATCGGTCTCTTCCCTTCTAATTGGTGTATATTGTAACATAAACTTCATAATCTTCCCATCGTCAAACTTTATCACAGCGATACCTTTTTCAAGCTCAAGCACTTTTCCTTTTCCAAACTGTTTATGGATGATTCGTGTACCTTTTTCAATATCACTCTCGACAAATGAATCCGTTCTTCTGTAGCTCTTATCACCACCACGCTTTATTTGATTACGTGCTTCACTACTATAATACGATACGCTTTTATTCTCCAAGTGCTTTTCTTCTTTATAAAGTAGCAGATCTTCAGGCAGTTCATGAATAAAAGTTGAGATGCTTCTCTCAATGTTTCTTCCATAAAGTCGACGCAACTTTGCTGCAGTAAGGTAGAGTTTTTCCATTGCCCTCGTCATACCGACATAGCAGAGGCGTCTCTCTTCCTCTATATCGTCTTTATGCCCACCTGAGAGAAAATGAGGGAATATGCCCTCCTCCATTCCTGCAATAAATACAACCGGAAACTCAAGTCCCTTTGCATTGTGGAGTGTTATGAGACACACTCTATTGTTCTGAAACTCCTCATCTCCAGCAGCTTGATTCAAACTGACCTCTTCCAAAAACTCGGAAATCGGCGAAGATGGATTTCTCCTTGAGAACTCCTCGACTGCATTGTAGAGCTCATCCAGATTAGCGAGCTTTTCCTCCTTGTTCTGCTCTTTAAGCCATTCCACATAACCGGTTTCATCGTATATTTTTCTTAAAATATCCGGTGGATAGGTCTTATTCATCTCCTCAGAGAGTTCCATGATAAGTGCTGTGAAATTTGACAGCTTTTTGGAGCGGGAGGAGGAAATTTCAGAACAATTCTTAAAATCGTAAAAAGGGACGCCTCCCCTAATGGTGCATTGGATGAGAGTATCTACTGTCTTTGTTCCAATGCCCCTTGGAGGTTTGGCCATTACCCTCCTGAGTGAGATCTCATCCATAGGATTAATAACAAGCCTTATATATGAAAGGATATCCTTTATCTCTTCACGCTCATAAAACCTGAGACCACCAACAATTATATACGGAATACGAAGCTGAGAGAGGATAGACTCAAAGCTTCTCGATTGTGCGTTCATTCGATAAAAAATTGCCATATCAGAAAAGCTATATCCATTCCTAAATATGAGCTCCTGTATCTCGCTGGCAATGAAAATTGCCTCATTTCGATCAGTTGAAGCGTGAAAGAAGCATAACTTCTCTCCCTTTCCCTTTCTTGTGTACAGCGTCTTCCCAAGCCTGCCAGTGTTTCTGTTTATGAGAGAGGATGAAGCAGATAATATGGTCTGAAAGGAACGATAGTTCTCCTCGAGCTTAATGACTTTTGTCCCCTTGTAATCCGCTTGAAAGTTCAGTATGTTTTCAACCTTTGCACCACGAAATCCGTATATGGATTGATCATCATCTCCCACAACACAGACTTCACCTTCAGGAAGAGCAAGGAGTTTTACAAGTATATACTGAGAGTGATTTGTGTCCTGGAATTCATCTACGAGTATATATCGAAACCTTCTTTTCAGGAGTGTAAGCGCTTCTTTGTTCTCTCTTAATATCCTCACAACATTATAGATCAGGTCTCCGAAATCGAAAAGATTGTCACCTTTTAATATCGATGCATATTTGTGGAAGATATCATAGAAAAGCGGGTCTGTTGAAAATTCCGCAGCGCGTGCCTCTTCAGGATCAAGCAGGTTGTCTTTTGCCCTTTCAATGAGATAGACATACTTTTCTGGTTTATGGCTCTCGGTATCGATGTTCATCTTCTTAATGATATCTCTCACAACAGTGTGCTGATCATGCTGATCAATAATAGAAAAGCCCTGTTTTATTCCAAAATAACTGCCATAAACCCTTAAAAGTTTCGCAGCTGTTGAATGAAATGTCTTAATCCATACGTCTACTTCTTCCCCAAGGAGACTCATAACCCTTATTTTCATCTCATTACTTGCTTTATTAGTGAAGGTTACTGCGAGTATAGACTCTGGATCAAAACCGCATTCATTAATAAGATATGCTATCTTATAGGTAATAACCCTTGTTTTTCCACTCCCTGCTCCAGCAAGAACCAGGAGGGGTGAATGATGGTATTGCACTGCATTTAACTGGGATTGATTGAGGTCTTTTTCATAAGGAATGGAATAATGCATTTAGATGGAGTTGGCCCCTTCTGAAAAGTATTACCTTAAACATCTAAATGTTAATGACACCCTATTGAACATTAACTTATTACATTTATAGAATCTATAAAGATTTTTGGTGAAGATAGTAAAAAATATCTTTGATTTCAAGCCTAATCAGGACTGCAATTTCACGATAATACCCTCATGAGTATTTTTATTCCATAAAGGATCCCGTTAGTAATTACTCCGGCAACGATATCATCAAGCATGATTCCAAAACTTCCTTTCAATTTTTGGAGACTCCTGATTGGCGGTGGCTTTACAATATCTAAAACCCTGAATATGATAAGGCCAGCTGCGAGAATTATGAAACCATTGAATGTGAAGGTGAAACTGTGAGTTAGAAAGGCAATAAGTGTACCGCAGATCTCATCAATTACTATCCTGCGATCATCTTTCCTTTTAAATATCTCTTTTTCTGCATATCCTGAGGTTATAAAACCAAAGGTTAAAAGTAAACCAGTAAGGCAATAATAGTAAATTGGATCTGAAACAAAAATCCAACCTGCACATCCAAGGATCGACCCGAATGTTCCACTTGCAATAGGAATATATCCGGCAAACAGCCCAGTTGATATTATCTTTATCAGTATTATCATGGCGCATCACTTGTGGAGAAAAGCACACTCCAGTTACGAGTTATATACTGAATCATTGACAGTAGTGCGAAGCATGCAGAGATAGCTATTAAAATCAGAGGCGTGTAATACATTGACAACCCTGGTAGCCTCCCGAAGAGTTCAATCCAACCCGAAATTCCATTCTTAATTCCGATTTCAGGATGTAATGACATGCCAACCTTTTTTATTAAATGCAATATCAGAATGATGATTATTGTCAACATTTGAACAACAGTCTTTAATTTGCCTAAACGTTCGGTTTTCAGAGGCCTTCCCTTTTTCAAGGCTACCAGTCGCAGGATAGTGATAAAAACTTCACGAATCAGAATTATTACGATAAGAATGAAAGGTATGCTAAAATCTGGAATCAGAGCAAAACAGATAAAAGCCGCCCCTACAAGAAGTTTGTCTGCAAGAGGATCCAGGAACTCTCCAAATCTCGAATGAATGTTGAATTTTCGTGCAAAATAACCGTCAAGGTAGTCTGATAGAGACGCAAGTAAAAAGAGGATCAAAGCTAAAGAACCTGATAGTACGCTAACATCGAAGACTGTAAAAATAAAAAAGGGGACAATAAGGATTCTAAATATTGTTAAGCTGTTTGCAATATTTTCCTTAAAGGACATCTCCTACACTGCGAAGCTCATTAGGATTTTTGCTTTATCGATCTCTTCCTGTAAACTCTCAATAATCGTGAAAATATCATCTTCGAACACAGGAAGCCGCTTGAAGAGGTTTTCCTCCAGGGTGGGTTTAAATCCCTTCCCATCTCCGCTGTTCCCATACCCCTTCAGCTTTACTCCTATATCTGCGACACGGACAATATCTATAAAAAGGTCTGATGACACAGAAAGACCTGTTCTCTGTTCGACCTCCTGATGATGATGCTTGATTGTAGCGATGACATGGAGAGGAAGTTTCCAAGCCCGTGCTATCCAGTGTCCTATCATTGCATGATCAACATCGAATAGCTCATGTTCTGCCTCATAAAAGGAAATATTTTTATTTCCTGCAGTGTCAATAATCTCTTGGAACTCCTCATGTAGATATCCGTCCATAAAAACCTTGCCAAGATCGTGTAGAAGACCTCCTGTAAAGGTATCTTCGGGTGATGAATACATGCACATTTCCGCAATCTTTACACTCATAATCGCAGTACCTATTGAATGAAGCCAGAAATCTTCCCTGTTGAATGAGCCATGCTTAGAGTCCTTGAGTGTCTCAAACACTGAGAGTGTCATGACCATGTGGGAGATGTTCTTATAACCAAGCAGCGCTATCGCTTGTGTAATGTTTGTGACCCGTTGAGAAAGGCCATAGTATGCCGAGTTCACAAGGGTAAGAATTTTAGTGGTGAGGCTCTGGTCGTTTTCAATAATCTTCGCAAGATCTCCAGCAGCAGACTTCGGGTCATAGAGCAGAGCATTTACCTTATTTGCAACTATCGGTAGAGTCGGAAGTTCCTTCACCGTTTCGATCGTTTTCTTTATTTTGCTGAGTTTCATTTTTTTTCACCCTTCGCTTTGTATTCTACCGTAACCATTGCCAGATCATCATAGAATTTACTCTTGTGCATAAACTTTTTAACATCCTTGATAATCAACTGAATTATCTGGTCGAGTGAGTTGTCCTGATACTTAATGAAGCTCTTTAAAAGTCGTGTTTCACCAAACTGTTCATTTCTCTCTTCTGAATAAGCCTCTATGATTCCATCGGTATACGCAAGAAACCTGCCCCCTGCACCGAATTCCAACATTGAGTCCTTGTACTCAGCCTCCTCGAACATCCCGATAAAGAAACCTTCAGAGGAGAGCAGTTCAACCTCTGCCCCTTTTTTATATTGATAAAGAGGTTTCGGATGTCCCGCCCCACTGTAAGTAATTTTATTTTTAGTTGTGTCAAATATTGCGTAGAATGCCGTTACATAGTCACCGGTTTGTATAACACTGCAGTACTCTTTATTTAGTTTATTCAATACATCAGATGGAGATGGATTATTAGGTGCGTAGTTTGTAAAAGAAATCTTCAGCATTGCAGCTATAAATGCCGAAGACACTCCATGGCCCGAAACATCTGCGAGTATTACTCCTTTCCTGTTTTTATCGATGTCAATGACATCGTAGTAATCCCCCCCTACTTGCCCCATAGGCTCATAATGAAAAGAAAATCTTATCTTTTCATGTTCACTCAGATTATCAGGAACGAGAGATTTCTGCAAAATGGCGGCAAGTTCAAGCTCATTATTGAGGGTGGCATACATATCTTTTAATTTCTGATTTGCCACTTCAAGCTTTTTCAATGTTACAGCAAATGAGGAGGATCGTTCTCCCTTTTTCTCAGAATTCTTTAGTCGTTGTTCTTCCTCCAATAGCTCGAGTTTCTCCCTCAAGCGTTCCACTTCCGTTTTATACGATTCTAACTCATTTAAATCCTTTGCAATGAGCATTATCTCTCTCAGTTTTTGACCTTCGGAGATAGGAATGAGCATCACCTGCAGGTGATGCTTCACAGATGATCTGGTCTTATTGTGCAGGTGGAAGGACTGTACAATCTGCGAGTTGCCCAGAGAAGTAAGATGGGCTTCTATTCCATCTATTGCTTTATCAATCTTATGATCTATTATTGAGGGGCCAAAAATATTCAAGGCCTTTTCATTTGCATCAAGCACATCTCCTTCGGGATTCATTAATATAACTATATCGTTACAGTATTTGTACAGCATATCATACTTCTGCTGGAGTCCTATATTTTGGGTCATTCTTATAACACCTGTTAAAAGTTCACCTGTAGGATATTTCTCATGTTAAATATTAGATAGAATAACTCATTGTCAGTAATAATACAAGTGAGAAACAAGTGATTTTTGATTGAGCTTTTTGAAAGAAAGAACAAATTGCTGCTGTTTTTGTCTCAATATAATTCAAATAAAATGCTAAAAAATTAGCAAAAAATACTTGACACCTCTATATAAAAGTGCTAAAATTTTAGCATAATCTGATAAGTTGTTTCATCGATTGCAAAATGATTTAAGCAAATAGGAGGTAACACTATGCGGAAATTAATGTATGTACGAAGTCTTTTTTTGCTATGCTTTTTGTTGAGTGTTCTTTTGCCATTTCAGAGTGCTATTGCAGATCCCATTCACGAGTATGCAAGAGATGGCAATATGAAGGAAGTAAAGCATCTTGTAAAAGAAGGAGTCGATGTAAACGTCAGGAGCAAATATGGTTCTACGCCTCTTCATTTGGCGACTATTAGGGGGCACAATAGAGTAGCCAGATACCTCATCTCTCAGGAAGCAGATGTAAATGCAAAAAATATATTTGGTGGTACTCCCTTACATCTTGTTGCCGAAAAGGGCTACACAGATGTGGCAAAATTGCTCATCTCTAATGGTGCAAATGTAAATACTGAAGATTTAAACGGTTATACTCCCCTGCATCGAGCTGTTGTGTTTTGTCATAAAGATATGGTAGAACTGCTTATATCAAAAGGTGCTGATATAAATAACAACAGTACTGTACCAGATAGATGGACTCCACTGAATATTGCTGCATATCTTGGGCACAGGGATATAGTAGAACTGCTTATATCAAAAAATGCTGACATAAATTATGCGGACGTAGAAGGATGGACTTCTCTTCATTTGGCTACACTCAGGGGTGATATAGAGGTTGTCGAATTGCTCATCTCCAAAGGCTCTGATATCAATGCAGAAAGTGGTGGAATATATTCTCATGGCTGGGGAACTCCTCTTGAAATAGCAATTTACAATCGCTATAAAGATATAGAAGAGTTACTTCGTCAACATGGTGGCCGTGAATAGCATTATTATGTATTCGTGTATATTAGAATGTCTTGATTCTTTCTTTGTACAAATTTCTTATTTAGTAATCTATTCAAAGCATTATAGAGCCTAACAAGCTAGTTTTCCAATTCGAAAAACGATCATGCAAAACCTGAAATTAGCTGTTAATAACGTTAGGCTCTCCACCAGAAGGCAGAAGAAGTGAACTTAGCAATTTCAATATTGCGTATGAAACTGCAGTATCACATACGGCTTATGAATGCACAATCACAACTACCTCCGGTACTAGCCATATCTAGTATTCCTTTGAATTTAACAGAGTAGTGAATCCTCTTATGCATGAATTTACTTTCATCTGTTGACTTAGCCAGTGCAATGGACTGTGGAGTGTTACGATTCTGGTAGATCAATGACATCAGCTTGATTTGATTAAGAATCCTGTGTTAATTCTCATAAAGATTTTAAACAATTGCTGAAAAATTAGCAAAAAATACTTGACACACATATATAAAAATGCTAAAATATCAGCATAAGGAGAATAGAATGCCACATAGATTGCAAAATGATCTAAGTAAACGTGAAAGACAGATTATGGCTATTATTTACAAAAGAAAAAAAGCTTCTGTACATGATGTTTTAGAAGAGATTCCGAATCCACCAAGTTACTCTTCTGTTCGTGCCACAATGAATATTCTGAAGGAAAAAGGATTTCTCAAACACAACAAACAGGGTAAAAAATATTTCTACTCACCTACTATTACCCAAAAGAAAGCGATGAGTACAGCAGTAAAACACCTTTTAACCACACATTTTGATAGTTCAGTTGAAAAAGCCGTTACTGCGCTTTTAGATATTCATAACGAAAATTTAACTGAAGAAGATTTTCTCAGGTTAATGCAAATAATAGACAAAGCCAGAAAGAGAGGTGAAGGATGATATGCTACAAATCGCTGATATTCAATCTATTAATCAAATCTCATTAAGCCTTCTTTCGATATTCTTCATGGCAACATTAAAGGGTGGATTTGTCTTTCTGGTGGTGTATTTCATAATACACATACTGAAGAAACTCTCCCCCGAATATAAACATCTATTATGGTTCTTTGTGATCTGTGGTTTCATCATTATTCCTATTATTTCAGTTTATGCGCCTGTTTTGAATTT
>CP070841.1:1728141-1733942 GCA_020342115.1 Spirochaetota bacterium | reverse complement strand
TCATGGACTTTTATATGATTGCTCCACCAACGGGAGTTGCAACTGCACGGGTCATCATAAGCCCGGGTCACATGAAAAGGATCATGGATGCAATCAAGAAAAACTTAGAGGTGTACGAAAAGAAGTTCGGCAAGATCAAACCCGCTATAGAACCCGCTCACGACACGACAATAGGGTTCAAGCCATAATTCACACCTGCTGAGCCTTTTCCAAAAACTTCTTGGTTTCAACAATATACCGCGTGTGAAACCCGGTTCCAATCTTCCCCTTCTCGTCCCATGCATCCACAGAAAAGAAAAGCCGTTTTCCCTCAACTTTATTCAGGACCGAACTGCATCTCACCTTCATTCCAGGTGGAGTTGCCCTTAGATGTTCAACACGAACCTCTGTACCTACAGTGGTACTGCCATCAGGTAAGTAAGGCTGAACAAGATTCCATGAAGTTTTTTCCATGAGCGCAATCATTGCCGGCGTAGCGAACACCTCTACCGTGCCTGAGCCCAAATAGGTGGCGAGCTTATCATCTTTAACAACCACTTCCTCCGTTCGTTCGATCCCTTCTTTTAATCCTGTATCCATTGTACAATACCTCTTGCACTTTTATACAAATTGTATTCCTTTTTCCTATTCATTTCAAATAACATAACGACCAATACATTACCGTCTAGTGAAAAGTTTTTCCTCTATTTATAGCTTCAGTGAAGTGATCATCCCTCGCACTCTTCCCTTGTATACCTTTTGTACAAGCATTATATTGATGCAGTTATGAATAAGGATAAAGAACAGACAGTCATCATGGCAAGTAATATCCATAAATCTTACGGGAAGGTGAAGGCAGTCAGGGGGATGAATTTTTTTCTTGAAAAGGCAACATGCCTGAGCTTTCTTGGACCGAATGGTGCGGGAAAAACGACAATGATGAATCTGGTTTTCGGAAGATGTACCAGAGACCATCATCCATCAAGCTCACTGGATGTCTTTGGCTATGATCCCGCAAAAAATGAACTCGAGATAAAATATCTGTCAGGCGTTGTGCCTCAGGAGAACAACCTTGATGTAGAGCTCAATGTAAAGCGCAATCTCCTCATATATTCTAAATTCTATGGGATTCCTAAGGGTGAGGCAAATAGAAGAATTGACACACTGCTTCGGTTCATGGAGCTTGATGACAAAAAAGATTCAAAGATAAAAGAGCTTTCCGGGGGAATGAAGAGGCGTCTGATAATTGCACGGGCTTTACTCAACAATCCACGCCTGCTCATCCTTGATGAGCCTACAACAGGTCTCGACCCTCAAGTCCGGCACCTTATCTGGAATAAAATAAGACAGCTAAAAAATAACGGCACAACGATACTGCTTACCACACACTACATGGAAGAGGCATTTCAGCTTGCAGATCAGGTTATCATCATGAACCAGGGTGAAAAGATAATTGAGGGAAATCCCAAGCAACTCCTCAAAGAAAACATCGAACGATATGTACTCGAAGTGAGAAATCCCCAGTATTTTGATCTGCTAAAAAAGCATATTAAAGACAAAAGGATCAGGAGCGACAGCACCTCTGAATACATGCTTCTCTATTGTGATGATTTAAGCTGTCTTAAAATGATATCGGAAAAAATTGGATCAGCAGATTACCACCATCGTGAAACGAACCTCGAGGATCTATTCCTCAAACTCACAGGGAGGGAGCTACATGAAAGACAGTAACGGTATTACAAAACCTCCACTGTACATGAGACTGTTCAGTGTCTGGTACAGACACATGCGGGTCTATACAAAAAATATCATCGCCAACGGGTTGCCGCCGTTCCTCGAACCCATCATATTTCTCGTTGCCATCGGGATTGGGCTTGGCAGATACATCACGGAGATGAAAGGGATGCCCTATCTTCCCTTTCTGGCAACGGGGATACTTGTCACTACAGCGATGTTCACAGCAGCATTTGAATGCACCTATGGAACCTTCATCAGGCTCGAGTTTGACAAAGCTTATGACGGTATGATCTCAGCTCCCATCACTACAAACAATCTCTTCATTGGCGAGATCCTCTGGGCCGGCACAAAGGGCTTCTTTTTCACCCTCGCGGTACTCAGCATTGTATCGGCTTTTGGAATCCTCTCTCTGAAGACGTGTTTCCTTGCACCTTTTGTTGGTTTTCTTACAGGTGCTATGTTTGCTTCACTCTCCCTTCTTATTACATCCTTTATAAGGGATATCAATCAGTTCAATTTCTACTTTACAGGATTTCTCTCCCCGATGTTTTTTTTCTCAGGAGTTGTATTTTCTCTTGATACTCTCCCAAAAGCCATGCAATACATTGCAGAAATATTCCCGCTGACCCACTCAGTAAGAATAGTGAGGGCTGTGTGCTTCAATGACTACAGCACTGTCCACCTTTACGATCTTGCGTACATCTTTTTGGTAACATTTTGCTTGGGTTTTCTTGCAATCAGGAGATTGAAAAAAAGATTAGTAACATGATCAGGGACCCATTCCTGATCCAGCTGCTCAAGAGGAAAATACTCGTTTGAGCAGAAGGGCCGGCATCTTACGCTTGAACCACTCGGCATAGCTTTTGTAATCGAGCTCTCCCTTCAATGTTTTCAGGTATTTATAAAGTGCCTCGTTGTTTCTTGCAATCGTGCCGAGTATAAGGTCTGTATATTTCAGGAGGTAATCGGCTGCTCTTGATGCATACATGAGGTCATTGCCAAAACTCTTTTGACACCTTTTATGGTATTCAGAGAGAGCGGCTTCTGAAAAATCACCACTATCATGGCAGTCACGTGCAGTCAACGCAGCAAGCTTTCCTGATAAAACTGCACCGCTTATACCCTCCCCAGTCAAAGAATCAACAAATCCTGCAGCATCTCCTGCAAGCATGATCCTGTCAGCATACGCCGGAAAAGCAAATTTTGTAAAAGGTACAAACCACCCCTTGATCCTTACTTCTGTACTGAGGTTGTTGGCGCGAAGAAATGCTTTAAGCCTCTCCGGGAGTTCTTTCGATTTTATAAATGACGCGCCTATTCCAGCCGAAATGGAATCTTTTTTTGGGAAAAGCCATGCATACCCTCCATCAACAAACCCAAAGTGAATAAGAGCAAGGTCTCCCAGGTAATCATCAATCCATGCCCTTTGCACAGGAACCTCACACAGCACGCAAAACCGCACATCATCGGACCTGTTCCTTAAGGACTTGAGAACCCGGCTGTAATAACCATCAGCACCGATTACTATGTTAGCACTGTAACTTCCTCTCTCTGTGTTCACATGTACTCCATCAGGACCTGTTTGTACTGAGGTACATTCCTCCCCATCTTTTACCTCTGCACCTTCATTACAGGCCATTTCAACAAGAAACTCGTCAAAGCAATCACGTTTTACCATGTAAATGACTGTCTCATTATCCCTTATATCTTTCTCAAACTCCTTTACACGAAACCTCACTCCTCTGCACTCACGCTCAATGATTCTCTCTGGTAGCTCAAATCCGATCTCCCTGTAAGTTGCCTTCGTGACCCCGCCGGCACAAGCCTTGTACCTCGGTAGCCGCTCCTTCTCAAGCAATAGAGTTTTGAGATTGAGCATGGAGCAATGTCTCGCTGCAGTGGCTCCTGCAGGGCCAGCACCAACAACAATGACATCAAAGCTCTTCACTGCACCTCCTGGTTCAGCACTGGTATATTATCTTTCTGCAACTGTTCAGGGTCAAACAGTGGATCAAATAACTTGTCAGGAATACCTGCATTTATTATATAGTCACGCCACTTGGCTTCCTGAACAAGGGTGGTACCCTCATACCGCTGAAACCGTGTTATGATGAGTGTATCCTTGTCAAACCATGCGATATCTTTAGATATTCCATTGTTCTGCTTTTCATCATTGGGAACACAAGATACAATATAGGATGTCTCTTCCTCCATTAGTAAACAAGCCCCGTTTTTCAGGTAATCCAGCAAGTATGAAAGCACTGCCTCCATATCGATTTCGTCAAACGCCTCCCCACGCAGTGTAGTGGCAAAGGGACTTTTTTTATGAACCGTCATCAGTATTGAGCTCAGCATTCCACCTTTATGACCGGTGATGGTATCTCCGCCTTGAAACACGCCAACACTTCCTGCGTCAAAAAGCTGGTTCCCCTTAAGGAGATCGATCCTTATCATCCTGGGCTTTTTGAAATAAAAATTGAGTAGCCGCTTTTCGATCCTCTTCCCGTCAGTACAAAAGGTATCAATTCTGCACTGGTAGTCTACGATCGTCTCATAGTTCTTTTTGATCTTTTCAAAAAGCAACCCTGTCGATTCCTGGTTTGCGAGAGTTTCAGCAACTACAAGAAAAAATAAAAAAATTGGAACCAGTCTCTTCAGAAACAGTCTCTTCACCTGCCGGCATCTCCTTCTTATAGCTCATACTATATATCTAAAACAAAATATATCTATCATCCTTCATATTGAACAGTAATCGATCTTTTTTGGAATGCAATATTTAATGGAAGGATTAAAACAGACTTTCAATCTTCTGTTGCAACTCCTGTTGCAGTTCTTCCTCTTTCCTCTCTTTCTCTTTCAGAAGCTCTTCCTCTGCTTTTCTCTTCTCCTCCTCGGCCTTTCGCTTCTCGTCCTCTAGCTCCTGTTCGGCTTTTTTCCTCTCCTCTTCGAGCTTTCGTTTCTCTCGTCCTATTGTTTCATCTTCTATTCTTATTTCTATTTCAAGCTTCTTCTTTTCTGCTTCTTTCAGTAAAAGATCCGTAGTGCCCTCGAGCTCATCCAGCCTGCCTTTAATGGTACTTTCAACCTCCCGAGTAGCAGTTTCAAGCTGCTTTCTTGATTCATCTGCCATCTGTTGAACCCTTTTTTCAAGCTCATCCTTGACTTTCTCGACATCTCTCATGATTATCTCATCTATCTTTGAAGTTACAAGGGAATCGAGGTTACTCTGAACTGCGAATTTTGTTTCATCCGATATGATCTCTAAACCAGCATCAATTCGTATGCTCGAAATTTCCTCTGCCACAGATCGACTGAGCTCATAAATCCGTATCTCTATTTCTGAAGCGCCCTCCTGTTTTTCCGGAATATCAAGCGAAATATCCTCTATTACAAGCGAAACTGATGATAAGAGGTCTGGCCCGGCAAACTCCAGCCTTGCACTCAAGTCTGCTTTGCCGCTTTCGATAGCGTTTGGTAGAAGGGGAAAATCGGTAAGCCACATATTCTGAATTACAATATCAGTCATGGTAAGCTCTAGGATTTCTCTCGCAGGATCAGATCTGTAGTCAAAAAGCCCTTCTATCGCAAGTTTACTCCCATCCCCCTTTTGGCCTGTAACCTCCAGAACAGCAGGAAGCCCTGTAAGGTTCTGTTCTGAAGCAAGGTCAGTGAGACTGCCGGTGATCTGGAGATTCTCCGAAGTATGACCTGAAAAGTCGAGCATCTTAATCCATAGATCCGGAAGCCTTTTGTGTTTTACAAAGCGGATATCCTGACCCTTTAACCTGGGAGGGATTTCTTTTAAGGGAATAAACCTTCTGATTTTTTCGTTTATCGAACGAATCTTATCAATAACCCTCAGAACTTTCTGAATCCTTTCGACGAGCCTGTGACCAAAAATGAATTTTGCCACATTCTCAATAGTGATATCCGGCAGCTGGATAGCGTTTTCTACTCTCCTAATATCCTCCTCAATCCACCCCTCCAATCCGGCCTGTTTCTTATCGAGAGTATCAATGTCGTTCTCAAACTCTTTACCCACACCATCCAGGTTGTTGATGTTATTATTTATACCTTCTGAGATC
>CP070841.1:1724771-1728041 GCA_020342115.1 Spirochaetota bacterium | reverse complement strand
CACAGATTCCTATCAAACTCTCGATGCTATTTATACTGCTCTTTTCATCAAGCCATTGGTAATTAATTACTTTTCCTATAACTCCATCTTCGTCAACTAGTGCCCGTACACCGCCTGTGATGAGTATATCGATACCAGGATACTCAATCATAGTATCATAGGCTTTCTCTAGTGCCTTTGAGTAATAGATATCATCATCAGTTATTATTTTTATTATGATCCCCCGGGCCTTTAAAAAACCCTTGTTAAGAGCTTCGGCTTCACTCCTGTCAGGTTCATGGATCAATAAATCAACCAGCTTCCCCTCTTCCTTCTTTAAAAGCTCATAGGTGCCGTCTTTTGAATCACCGTCAACAACAATGAGCTCTTCCTCATTTCCTTTCAATTCCCGCCATGATGGAAGAGCCTTTTGGACCATTTCCACACGGTCCTTAGTAACAGCTATCAACGAAGTCCTTACCATGTGTTTAGATCTTCCAATAATGAAGTTAACTTATACGTTAGTGTATTGTTTTTCTATCTGAACCGCATACAGAGCGCGCTTGAGCTCTTCAATACCCTCTTCGACCGAGATCGTTGTTTCGTACCCTACCTTCTTGATCTTCTCATAGCTTACCACATAATCCCGCTTGTCCTTGTCCTCGCCAATGCTGGCGTAATGGACATAACAGGATATCTTTTTCTGTATCAGTTCGCAGATCTGCTCCTTGCTGTAGTTCATGCTATCAGATCCAACATTGTATACCTCTTTCACCATTCTATCGGCATTTTCTATGGCAAATAGAAACGCCCTGGCCATATCGAATACATGGATGAACGTTCTCATGAAGTGCTTCTCATACACAATCAGGTATCCTTCGGTCAATGCCCTGTACACAAAGTCATTGATCAAAAGATCGAGTCTGAGTCTGGGAGATACACCAAATGCAGTAGCAAACCGATACGCTACAGTTTTGCATTTCTCCAGAAGCATGTATTCTGCTAATGTTTTTGTCTGGCCATACAAGCTCAGGGGATTGAGGGGAGTTTCTTCGGTGCATACATCATCTACCTTCCCATAGTTGCTCCCTGTCGATGCATATATTACCAGTTGATCCTTTGAGAGACTTTTTATCAGATTTTTTGTACCTTCTACATTTACATCGCGGGCAAGCCTTGGCTCTTTCCTGCATGCGGGATATCCTACAATAGCTGCAAGGTGAATGATAATATCTCTACCCTTTACAGCAGCTTTTATTTCTTCTTCATTCCTCACATCGCCTTTTATGAATTCGAAGTCAGGATTTCTGAAAAAAGGCAATAACTGATTGCCGCCGTACATCAAATTATCAAAGACACAAACCTCCATTCCTTTTTCGAGAAGATATGGGGTAAGGGTTGTGCCAACGAATCCTGCGCCTCCTGTGATTAAAATCTTCATGTTAGCCCTCCAAAGCATTCCTATAATATTCTATTGTTTGCCTGATTCCATCTTCAATATCTATAAATTGAAAATCAGGGAATCTTTCTCTAAACAGAGTATCATCCAGGATCTTCTTAGGATCGCCGTCCTGATATTCTGTATTGAAAACCAGGCGGCCTTCATATTTCAGCAACCTTTTTATGATCTCAGCAATTTCCTTTATGGAATATCCTTTTTCCTGGGCAACATTTATCGGGTCCACCTGGCTATCTAGCTTATCAATGACCAAAGAGAAAAGCCTCGCAATATCCCTCACAAAGATCCATTCGCGTATGGGACTTCCTGTACCCCATATCTCGAATACGTCATCTCCTCTCTGCTTTGCTTTGTGCATTCGAATAATCATTCCGTTGAGTGCATGGGTATGATTTGGATCAGTCGAGTCTCCAGGACCATACGCGTTCGGAACGAGAAAATTAATGCTCCTGATCCCGTACTGAATGGCATAACACTCCGCAACCACTTTCAATATCTTCCTTGTGTTTCCGTATGACCATACAGATTTATGAACCGGCCCGCACCACCATTCACTCTCTCTCTGTATATCAGAGTTACCTGGATAAGAGCAATTAGAGAGAGGGTTTATAATCTTAGCTGAGGGGCAAACCTCTTTCATGATGGTATATAGATTCAGGATAATCTGCGAGTTATCATGAACCACATCTGCTGCATATTCTGTTATATAGTGCAAACTTCCTGAATGTGCTGCACAATTAATTATGATGTCCGGTTTTATGCTCTCCAATCTGGATTTCGCATCACCCAGATTCAATAAATCAAGACCATTTCTTCTCGAAAGTTGTACCGGATCGAATCCTTTTTTTCTTAGTTCATCGGTCACAGCTCTTCCTACAAAGCCAAATCCTCCTATTACCACGATCTTCATCTTAACTCCTTAAAAAAATCTTGGTGTACCTTCCTTACCGTACAACTGACAGCTGAACTGCACATTTTAATTGACTACCAAGAGCCTTCTAATAGACCTCTGAATCTGCCTCGACAAGCAGCCAATTGCTGAGGTCGTATAGATAGTGCAGTTCTGATTTAAAGGCCTTCAGACAAAAAAACCTTGTTTGCATAGATTCAATAAATCCGACATTTCTGAGAATGGAATAAACCGAGGTCTCGGGAAATGCCCATGTTGTTATATTATTTATCCCTCTTTCCTGAAAATAAAGAATAGTCGCATAAAAAACCTCTGTCATGAGATCCACACTATCCACACACCCGTAATCAACAATGTCACCGAATCGTCGCCCGCTATCCGGATCTGTAAAAATCTTACCAACAGAAAAACTATCCTTTATTTTAATAACAAAATAGTTATACTCAGGATTTTTGCCAAATCGCCATCTCATACAATCCTTGTCTCTTAAAAAGTACACCCTGTTATCTGCAATCTTTTTATTTTCCATACTCATACTGCACAAATCATCAATAAACTCAGCCCTTGATATCAATGGAAAATCGTCCTGTTTCTGATCGAGACTAAGTGTTTTGATCAAATCCACATTTTTCCATCCTAACGATCTCTCCACTGCAATCCTGCCGGCTTCATTAGGCAATATAAATCCAAAGTCCATCTCATCAGAGTAATGATCGAAGGCGAACTTAGCAAGACTTGTGAATACACCCTGCTTGCGGTATACTTCATCTACAATAACATCGACCGCCTGCCAACCTGCCAAACCATTATTCAAACTCCTGCACTGAAGACCCAGGCTTCCTATTAACCTCTCTTTCAGAAAGGCTCCGATAACGACTGTTTTCATCGGTGTATGAAAATACTGCCACAAGAAATAATCAAT
>CP070841.1:1720944-1724671 GCA_020342115.1 Spirochaetota bacterium | reverse complement strand
ACATTTAGACGGAATGGATCATTCTTTAAAAAAGAGTCTTTCTCCGTCTAAATGAAGGAAGTTGATATTTAAAAGAAAATTTTTCACATTTAGACGGAATAGATCATTCTTTTAACAAGAGTCTTACTCCGTCTAAATGTAGTTATTTAACCTTTAATAGAGTGTCATTCACATTTAGACGGAATAGATCATTCTTTAAAAAAGAGTCTTTCTCCGTCTAAATGAAGGAAGTTGATATTTAAAAGAAAATTTTTCACATTTAGACGGAATGGATTATTCTTTTAAAAAAAATCTTTCTCCGTCTAAATAAACCTCTTAATAAAAATATCTTTACTCTTCATCAGTTCGATTTGTACAGGCTTTTCAAGACCCACCCCTATTGAGTCTGCTACTATTTCTATAACAGGATTTAGTGGAAAACGTAAGGAGGTTTTCTTCACTTTACCAATATTATCATCACTGAGTTCTACCTTCCTCCCCATCCTGAATACACTGCTTATTGTAGTGGTGAATTGATTAAAAAGGGCTGGATCAAAGTCCTCTTTTTTCCAGGAAAAAAGTTCATCTTTTGTCATATGGACTGAAAGGTCATTACCATACCTTATATAGCTCACTTGAGCATCACAGGAATCACATATAGTGACGATCTTGGTAGCTGTATCAATATCTTTTAGAAGCATCTTATTAGGATACCCACTCCCATCACTTTTTTCATGGTGCTGCAGGGATGGAAGAACCATAAAAGGCGGGGCATCCTTTATAGCTTTGAGATATTGATAACCATATAGTGTATGTTTCATGAGATTGCGGCTCTTTTCATCCTCGTTCAGCAGAAGTATCCCGATGTCATGCATAAGAGCACCTGCTACAATATCAATGAGTTTACTACCTATAATATTTACACCATTGGCTAAGAACATACAGAGTATACCTGCATGCAGTGAATGTGCCTCCAATCTCAAGTCATCCATTCCTCTTGAGATCCGGAGCAAAGCTTCCTCCTTCCTGGTTTGTGAATATTCGATGGCGTGTGTAGCAATTAGACGTATATTCTCGAGCCGAATACGTTCTCCTCCCTCAATTTGTTCAAAGATTCTGCTGAGTGATGATATAATGGATTCATAGGAGGATTTTACTTCTTCCTCTACTATAGGCTCCACTACCTGTGGTTCCTCATGTTCAGGAGGAACCTTTACTTCTTCTGGCTTTGGTGTTTCCTCTATACCTTCGATCTCTGCAGATATCGAAGGTATATCTGCGGAAGAATAGAGGGGTGAGAGGTTGTAGCTTCTAACCATCCTGATATCATCTTCAGTAATTGAATGATACTTTGGAATGACAATGAAGTAATCGTCGTAATAAACGTGGCTTTCAAGAACGCTACCGGCCTTCAGGTCTTCAAGTGGTAGTTCTTTCATAAATTCGAATTTAATACATGAAATGCCTGTTTCAAATATAAAAATTACTATACCGAAGTGAGTAATTCTATTGAATAAGGGAAGAGAGTTTACTATATTTGTGCTAACAATATCTAAACGAAGTACGGA
The DNA here is from genome assembly GCA_020342115.1 of Spirochaetota bacterium. Classification (GTDB taxonomy): domain Bacteria; phylum Spirochaetota; class B62-G9; order B62-G9; family DRHN01. The sequence continues at coordinate 1,723,124 of CP070841.1, read as the reverse complement.
GCCTTACATGGCAGAAAAATCGACAGGTGAAGAAGATTTTGATAGATTGCGTTTCATAGAAAAGGAGTTGATAGAAACCAGGACTATAATAATTTCAGAAGCAATTGATGCAAAACTAGCAAAGAGTATCTACTCCAAGCTACTGATCCTGGAAAAAGACTCGTCCGGTAAATCCATTACCGTAATTGTCAATTCTCATGGTGGAAGTGCTGATTCAGGATTCGGTATATACGATATGCTCAAGTTTGCCAAACCTTCGATTATCACAATAACAGCTGGCCTCTGTGCCAGTGCAGCAATTATTGTCTTTCTTGCTGGAGATAAAAAGAAAAGATTTGCGCTTCCAAACTCTCGATTTCTAATACATCAACCTTCAACATCTGCTGTTGGCCCCGCTTCAGATCTTGAGATTACTGCCAACCAGATCTTGAAAATCAGAGACCAGTTCAACCTCATCATTGCAAATGAGACTGGACAGGACGTAAAAAAGATAACAGAAGATGCCAATAGAGACTTCTGGATGAATGCTTCTGAGGCGGTAGAATATGGTCTTGTTTCTAAAATTATTGAGACGAGATCAGAGATAGAGAAAATTAAATAACTATAATTATGTATTCGATGGTTGAAAAACCTGTGATCAAATGACTTTAGTGATCAGGTAAACTTCGAACATACTGGTTCATACACAGTCAGCATCTCAAACATTTTATAAAGCTGTTCAATACTTTCTGTGAAAATGTGGTAATTCCCTTTTGAACCTTTTACTCTGAAGAGTTTAATAATTATTTACCCAACCCATTTATTCTAGTCTATACACAGTTTTTCTATAATAAACTCGAAGTAATATTTATAAGAGAAATATAATGAATTCATATGAAAGATTTATGATTGCGTTACAGAGAGCAAAACCAGATAGAGTCCCGCTTATGGAGCTCGAGGTTGAAGAAAGTGTACGCGAAAGGATTATGCCTGGAGCTTCATTGCTCGACTTTTATGAACAAATAGAGCTGGATGCAATCTGTATTTTTGAGGATATTCCCTGGAAGGATGTAAAAAAGAATATAAAAAGGGATCACTTTGGTATATTAAGACGTTTCATGAAAATGGACGGTCCAACATGGCCTTTCCCTGTAGAGCCACTCGTTAAAGAGGAACAAAATCTTGATGAATTTTTAGAGACTTTTCAAATCCCTGATCCATTTGACCCAAAAAGGCTACAAACCTTACGATCTGCGATTAAAAGATTCAAAGGCAAGAAAGCAGTAGTATTCGGCATGCATAGCTCATTTATTTACCCTGCATTTATTCGCGGCATACAAAATTTGCTCATAGATTACATAGTAAATCCTGTATTTGCGAAAAAGTTAACTATGACGATAGTTGATTATTTTAAAGTATTAACCGAGCAGGCTATTGAATATGGAGCAGATGCAATAATTGAATGTGAAGATTACTGCAGCAAAACTGGTCCTTTCATGTCGATTAAACATTTCAGAGAGTTTGTATTGCCAGGGCTGATTGAGATAGGAAAGGTTGCGAAAAAAAATGATGTTCCTTTTCTCAAACATGCTGATGGGTATATGTGGCCACTGATGGATATTCTGGTAGATGAAGTTGGTGTCGATGGTTTCCATCCAAATGAGCCTACAGCAAATATGGATATTGCGGAAGTGAAAAAAGTCTATGGTGATAAAATAGCAGTAATAGGTAATGTCGACTGCGCTCACTTATTAACCTTTGGCAGCCCCATAGAGGTCAAAGAAGCAACTAAAGAATGTATTTTTAAAACAAGTCCTGATGGAGGACATATTTTATCTTCAAGCAATGTTATACATATAGGTATACCACCAGAAAATTTTCTTGCAATGATCGAAGCCGCAAAAGAGTGTGGTCGTTACCCGATTAAATCTTAGTATGTACCCCAAGTGGATCAGCTTAATTTTTTTGATCAGAGAGCATCACGAATATATCATTGAGCCGTTCGATACTATCTTTGAAAACCCTGTAGTTCCTTTCATAGACTTCGATGTTTTCTGTTTGCGGTTTTGTCTCTTCAGTTATATGAACGAGTTTTTCAGAATCATTGATTGAAGAAAATATTCCAACCCCCACTCCACCTGCAATTGCAGCACCCACCGAAGTGGCCTCCTCTATGAAGTTAAGTTTCAACACTGGTTTTT
>CP070841.1:1715256-1720844 GCA_020342115.1 Spirochaetota bacterium | reverse complement strand
ACTGCATACTGAAGGGTTCTATGAGACCTTTTCAGGAACTTGGAATTGGAGGTTACTAAAAGATGAACTCACTTATACGATTTGTCGATCACCTCTACCTTGAAAAGGGACTTTCTCTTAACACCGTTTCTTCTTACAAGAGCGATTTATCACTCTTTCTCTCCTATCTTGAATCGGAAGGTATTGATTTTTCAGGAGTCAATGAGAAGGTTATCCTTGAGTACCTCTCATTCTGTCATAGATCTGGATTGCAGCACAGGACAATTTCCAGATACCTCTCTTCGCTCCGAGCACTTTTCAGGTTTCTGATGGATGAAAACCTTATTGATAAAGATCCTACTGGTAATGTTGCAAGACCCAGGAGTGTGAGTAATCCGCCGGAGTATCTTACACTTGAGGAGGTGGAGAAGCTCCTTGAATTGCCGGATGAAAAGACCGTGCTGGGACTCCGGGATAAAACAATTCTTGAGCTTATGTACTCTTGCGGACTCAGGATCTCTGAGGTTACGAGTTTAGTTGTCACCAATATAGACTTTCCTGAACAGTGTATTCTTGTATTTGGTAAGGGCGACAAGGAAAGAATTATCCCGTTTGGAAAAAAGGCGGAGAAGCTTTTACGCGAATATATTGACACATCAAGATTGAAACTTCTCAAAAAGAGGCTATCATCATCACTGTTCTTGAATTTTCGTGGAGAACCGCTGAGCAGAAAGGGGCTATGGAAAATAATCAATGGGTATGTTAAAAGAAGCGGCATCAAGAAGCCTATAAAACCACATACACTCCGGCATTCCTTCGCAACTCATCTCATACAAAATGGAGCTGATCTGCGGGTGGTTCAGGAACTCCTTGGACATGCTGACATCTCAACAACTCAGATATATACCCACCTCGACAGGGGAACCCTGATTGATATGCATAAGAAGTACCACCCCCTCGAAAAGCTGTAATGACCGTACTTCGCAGATCGGCCAACCTTCGGTTGTCACGATCGCCCAACCGGTCCGTTTTCTCTATCATTCCTCTTCCCAGTTTTCTGGGTAAAGGACAACCTGCACATAGCGATCATTATTAAAATATCTATTCATTGCCGCTTTCAGCGTATCAGCATTCAATGCCTCAACAAATTCATCGTACTCCATTATCCTCACAGGGTCAAGACTGTGGATATAGTAAGACTGAAGTGCACCGAGCCAGAAATCATTTGTCAATAAGCTTGTCTCGCGTTCTCGTTTCAGTATCTCCTTTACCTTCTGCACGTTTATCTCTTTTGGTCCAGCAGCCTTTAGTTTTTCTATCTCATCAAATAGGACTGAAGTGAGCTCTGCAGCCCTGTCCGGATCACATCCAAACCCGATGTAAATGTAATATTCCTCATCGGGAAAGTGCTGCAGGTCAGAGAAAACCCAGACACTGTATGCACCACCTTCCTCCTCTCTGATTGATTCACGAAGAGGTATGTCAAGCACATCCTCCATAACAGAGAGCATGAACGCATCCTCAAGAGTCCATTCGGTTTCACCGTTATATACAATTTGCACCATGCTCTTTTGCTCGATACCTTTTTTTACCTTTTCTCTTACAATTCCATCAGGTGGATCAATTCCTAAATCTCGCCACGATTCGATCCTTCCACTGCTGGGAAGACCGCCAAGATATTGCTCAACAAGAGGTCTTATGCTATCAATATCATAGTTACCGACAAAAAAGAAGGTAAAATCGCCGGCATCCGCGAAACGATCTTTGTAGAATCCATATGATTTTTCTGCATCCATTCTGGATATTGTTTCCTCTGTCCAGGGTTGAGCGCGGTAATGATTCTGTTCAAGAACCACCCTGACAGTATCCCAGAACGATTCCTCCGGAGAGGCCTCTCTGTTCTTGACACTTTCCTCCATCCGGGTTTTAACTGTCAAAAACGAAGTCTCGTCATAACGAGGGCTCATGAAATAGAGATAGATGAGCTGGAACATGGTTTCCAGATCCTCTGGAGTTGCGCTCCCTGACATTCCCTCAAAAAGCTCATTAATCCAGGGAGATACCTCAATAAGTCTTCCTGATAACTTCTTAGTAAGCTCTGTGAGTGTGAAGTCACCTATCCCTCCCTCTTCGATAATGTCCGTGGCCGTCACAGCAGCGGCCCAGTCATTATCTGAAACGAGAGAATGGCCACCGGGACTGAATGCTCGGAAGAGTATCTCATCATTTTTAAAATCTGTTGGCTTCAGAACGATCTTAACGCCATTCTCCAGTGTCCATTCTGTTACTCCTATTTCTTCAATATACTTCTCCTCAAGAATACGGGAGGGAGAAGGTAATGAAGCTAAGAGTGGAGTTTCAGATATAACATCGATATAGGGTGATATTTCTATGGTTTTGACCGTGTTGATGAGCGCGGATAAAGCATCCTGATGTGGTAAACGGGTGTCCTTTTTTTCAGGTGCACTAATGAGGATTACCCTGTTTTTCTCGGTATAGGTATCAATAGCAAAATCATTCATTTCATCAAGCGTAATACCTGGCATATAATTTTTGAAAAGCTCATATTCGAATTCAATCCCGGGAATTGGTTCGCCTTCAAGATAATTGTCCGTGTATTCGAACATGAACCTTTCAGAATCTCTCTTGTCACGTTCGTTATATAATTGCTCTACCCATGCCAGTATCTCCTCTTTTTGACGTACCATTTCAGATTCTGTGAAACCAAATCTTTTGATCCTCTCTATCTCCACCAGGAGGGCTTCAAGCCCTTTCTCGACCTCATTATCCTTAACCTGTGCACCTAATATTGAGAATTCCTTGCTTCTCACAAACCTCCCTGTACCAGAATATGCATCTATAAATGGAGGATCCTGAGTTTTTGTAAGCTCCCACAGTCGAGCATCCAGCATACTGTAGAAAAGATTATCTAAAAGAATCGTACGGTAGTCTTTAACAGTATGATACTTTTTCACAGGCTGTTTAATGAATATGCTTACACGACTGGTTGTTAATTCTTTATCGGTGGTAATTGAAAAGAGTGTTTCAGTATGATCGGGTACTGAGAATTCAGGATGGGTTCTGGGATTTTTAGGTGGGGGTATTTTAGAAAAGTAATTATGTATATGCTTTTCAACTACATTCTTGTCGAAATCACCGACTACAATAACAGCCATGAGGTCAGGTCTGTACCAATCTCGATAGAATCGCTTTAGTGAATCGGGATCAAAGGTTCTGATGATATCCATCTTTCCAATAGGATTGCGAAGGCTGTAGCGTGAATCGTGAAACAATACTGGATATTGGAGCTCCCTGATTCTGGTCTCTGCATCTCTCCTTATTCGCCACTCTTCAACAATGACACCTCTCTCCTTGTCTATCTCCTCCTGCTCAAATGAGATATTATGTGCCCAGTCTTCGAGTATCTGCATCGCCTTTTCGAGAACTTCGGGATTATCTGTTGGAACCTGAAGCCTGTACACAGTTTCATCAAAAGTTGTGTAGGCATTGAGATCAGGTCCAAACCTCATTCCAATGGATTCGAGATAATCCACTATCTCCTGTTTCTCAAAATGAGCAGTGCCTTCAAAGGCCATATGTTCGATAAAATGGGCGAGTCCAAGCTGATCCTCATCCTCGAGAACCGATCCGGCATTCACTACAAGGCGAAGCTCTGCACGGTTTTCCGGATTTATGTTTTCCCGTATATAATAGGTAAGCCCGTTCTTCAGTGTACCAATTGTGATCTGGGGATCGATAGGAAGCTCGGCATCAAGCTCGAGGCTTCTAGGTTGTAAGGCTTTTTTATCCACCTCAATCTCGGCAAGTTCCTGCCTGACCGGAGGTGATGCACAGGAATAAAGAAACAGAGGCAATCCAAATAATAAAAGTACGAGTATGGAAAACTTTATTTGTTGATAATTTCGTTTCATGAAATAATCCTGATATCCTGATTTCACCCTATAACGATAATGAGCGGTTGTGCACGGGTCAAGAACGCTCAACAATCTCTGTTTACAAAATTTTCTAACTATAGTAGTATATACGATATAAAAATGGGTATGTAAAGGTAGACTTTCATTCTCCAGATTGAAAGTAATATCTCTTTCATCAAATATTTGAATTAAAAATAATTACAGGAGGATTAAGGAATGGCTGATCCAGGTGCAAAAGTATCAGAAAATGTCGATGGCCCCTATTTTGTCGATGATGCATGTACGGCATGTGAATCATGCGTTGACGAGGCACCGAATAATTTCAAGATGAACGATGATGGCGAATACGCATATGTGTTCAAGCAGCCTGAAAATGATGAAGAAGAGGCTCAGTGTCAGGAAGCTCTCGATGGCTGCCCGGCCGAGGCCATAGGGAAAGAATGACAGGTCAATAAAGTGACAGCTGTTATTATGTATTCAATATAATAGCGCTACTTCCGGGTGATCCCGGTTACCCATTCTTTAATTTTAGGTTTTACAACATCGAGCTCGAGTTCTTTGTTAAACACTGTTTGAATAGAAAAATTCCCGGTTACTGTTCCGCCATTCTTTTTCACTCGTTTGGCTATCGATTTGAATGGTTTCGCGGCTTTTCCTGAAGCATTCGTTGCAAAAAGATAAACCTTTTTATTTTGAAAATCAGTATTTTTTACAAAGGTATTGATTGCAGGAGTTGTGCGCCACGCCCATATGGGGGTTCCAAGGAATACAGTATCGTACCCTTCTATGTCATAATCTGTATCCTTTAACTTGCTTTTTGCTCCTGTCATTGCTTCAAAACCAGCTCTCATGAAACCGGCTGCATCTTTTCTTTCCTTCTGCTCTTTCAAACTTCTGATATCAGCTTTGAGCTGATTTGCAAGCTCCTTAGCAACGATCTCTGTATTTCCGGTCCAGGAGTAATATACTACCAGGCTTTTCATTTTTTTCTCCAGCTTAGGGTGTTCCATCAAATGATAACATAGATATGCCTCTCTAATATACGCAGATTAATGATAGAAGGAAATATACGTTAATGGCCATTGCTGAACAAAACTGTTAGTACAGTAGCCAACCGAGCTATTTATATGTCTGATTTAAATTTTACTTTTTTTAAAAAGCATTCTTAAAAGCCTTTGTTATATCTCATTCTTTGTAGTTGTGTCTATCACTGGTTCAGATTTCATGTTGCGATCCTGGATCCTGTTTACGTTTGATTCTTTTTATATATTTCTCCAGTGCTGTATTCAAAGCATCCTCTATATTGACATTGGTCTCATTTGCCAGTGAGAGCAGCGAGTAACAGAGGTCGCCAAGTTCCTCTTCCCATCTGGGATTATTTATGAATCGTGATCTTCCATAGTTTGAAGATTGCAGGTACTCTTTTGCAAGTTCCCCGAGCTCTGTCTGGAGGTCAAGCAGACGAGCATGAGCATCCATTTGTAGTTCATGTTCTTCATTGAATTTTGAAACTATTTCCTGAATATTACTCATAGGTTTTCCTTTTAACTTTGGATTGCGTTATTATTTACAATATTTTACATTGTTTTAAAAACTGTAGTTACGAGATGTTATATAGTTATATTATATTGTTACACTCTTCATCTCTCTTTCTGCTATAATGTCATCTGCATT
>CP070841.1:1692637-1715156 GCA_020342115.1 Spirochaetota bacterium | reverse complement strand
TTTGGGCCCTGTAGGATTCGAACCTACGACCCGTTGATTATGAGTCAACTGCTCTGACCAGCTGAGCTAAGGGCCCGGTTATATATTTTTAAAATAATACCAAGCTGCTGATCGTTCAACAGCAGGGATTTAAAATATTCTGGACTAAGTAAACTGCTTGATCGATCGTCTCAGACGATCGATTCGCAATGGTAATATTACTCCTCTTCTTCCTCTTCCTCTATCGCAGCCTCGAGAGACTCTGACAGCTCAGTGATGAGCTTTAATGCATCTCTATCGAGGGTGGACTCTTTCTTCCTGAACAGCTCATCGGCAATATCAAGAGCTGCGAATATTACCACCTTTACATTACTGAGGTTCGGAAGCTTCTCCTTTACTTCCTCAAGCTTTTTCTCGAGGTATTCAACCAAACTCAGAAAATAATCTTTTGAAACATCAGATTTTACTGTGAAATTCTCTCCTAAAAGTTTAAAACTGATCTTTTCTTCTGAGTTTTTCATCCTATGTGCTTGGATAAAAATGACGTTCTAGGTCTCAACAAACGGATTTATATCCGACCATTCACTCTTTATTTCATCATCAGGGCTGTCCTCTTCACTGCTATCTTCATCCACCTGTGCGAGATCTTCTTCAGTTCCGAAAAGCGGGTCCCCTACCTCTGATTCTTCTGCCAGCTTTTCTTTAGACAGCTCTTTCTCAGACATCTCTCCCCCAGATAGCTCTTCCTCAGGTGGTTCATCCCCAGACAGCTCTTCCTCAGATATCTCTTCTACCCCACCATCTTCTGTCTTTTCTTCTTCCTCTGATGAAACCGCTTCTGCCTGCTTTTCAGGCTGCTCTGGTTCACCTTCGTCTACTTCTTGTTCTTCAATCGCTGACCCTATTTCTTCTGCCGTCAGTTCTTCCTCTTCTTCCCCTATTTCCTCTTCACTATCATCTTCCTCAGTTTCTTCAACAACCACCTCATCCTTTTCTGTGTCAATCTCAGCACCCGACTCCATCACAACATCTGCCCAGGATTCAAGTTTATTCAATATTGTCTCTATCTTTTCCTTCAAAAAAACCTGACTATCTGTCAGCTCTTCTATCTTGTCGTCCTTTTCACTAATTGCTTCTTCGAGAGAAGATAACTTCTGTTTCAGCTCCTCCTTTTCCTTAATATGAACCTTCTCTCTTTCTTTCAGGTCTTCGATAAAATCTATTGCCTTTCCAACTCTATCTTCAAAAAGCTTTAATTGATCTTCTTCCATGGAAATCCCCTCCCTTTGCATTGCCCAGTGGATAAAGTGGTGTTGTTGATATGCTACTTACTTTTCTGCGCAATCTCAGCAAGTTTTTTAAATGCTATTTCATCATTTGTAGCAATGTCGCTCAAGAACTTTCTGTTGACAATCACTCCAGCTTCTTTCAAACCGTGTATAAACGTGCTGTATGATAATCCCAGTGACTTGGCCCGGGCATTGATTCGTGCGATCCACAGCTTCCTGAAATCTCTCTTCTTTGCTTTTCGATCTCTATATGCATAGAGCCCTGACTTCATTACTGCCTGACGTGCTGTTCTATATAGCTTGCTCCGGGCTCCTCTATAACCCTTTGCCTGTTTTAAAACTTTTTTTGTTCTCTTATGCTTCACAGGACCGGATATCGCTCTCGGCATTTATACTCTCCTTACTTCTTATGAATACGGTAACATCTTCTTTACAGACTTTTCCTCACCCCGGAATACATAATCCGGCTTCCTCAAGCCCCTTTTCCTCTTTGAGCTTTTCTTTGTCAGTATATGACCCCTGTAGGCCTTATTTCTCTTTACCTTCCCACTTTCAGTGATCTTAAAACGTTTCTGTGCCCCCTTTTTAGTCTTTAACTTCGGCATGCTCGGCTCCACTACTATTCTTTAATATGGTATGTAATATACGAATAACCATGCAAAACTACAACTATATAGTTGTATTTACGGGCAAGTATTGTCTACACATACAACATGTAATAGTTCAAACTCCCCAATCCATGGTCACTGTTAAGGAATTATTAAAATTAGAGGCTAAATTACCAGTCTATTTCTTCTTAGGCGACAGGACAGTAACTATCACCCTACCCTCGGATTTTGGAGTAAAATCGGGTTCTCCAACCTCAGCTACATTCTCAACCATCCTATCAATGATAGACCTTCCAATTTCTGTATGAGCCATCTCCCTTCCTCTAAACCTGACTGATATTTTTACCTTATACCCTTTTTTTAAAAAACCTATTGTTTGCCTCAGCTTGGTATTATAGTCATGCTCTTCTATCTTTGGCCTAAGCCTTATCTCCTTGAGTATGACCACCTTCTGGCTTTTTCTTGATTCCTTAATGCGCTTAGACTGCTCAAACCTGTACTTCCCAAAATCAAGGATCTTACATACAGGAGGTTTAGCAGTAGGAGATACCTCAACAAGATCAAGTCCCCTTGATTCTGCTACATCTCGTGCTTTTGCTAAATCCACAACTCCGAGCTGTGTGCCATCAGCATCGATCAACCGAACTTCTTTCACTCTAATTTCATCATTTACTCGTAAGTTTCCCTTAATATTATCACCTCTCTTTAAAAATATTTTACATATAATAAAAAAAATTGTATAAAAATCAAGCTATTTATTTTACTGCTTCTTTTTTGATTCTGTCTCCTGCTTGAGCAAATCAACAAACCCATCCATCTCTAACGGACCCATATCTATTCCCCCGCCCTTCCGTACCGATACTGTATCAGACTCTATTTCCTTTTGCCCCATTACCACAATATAAGGAATCTTCTTCACCTCAGCTTCTCTCATCTTATAACCAAGTTTTTCGTTTCTATCGTCCAATTCAGCCCTTATACCTTCATCATTCAGACGGTTGAATGCTGATCCAGCAGCTTCGACATGTTTTTCTGTAATGGGCATTACAACAACCTGGACCGGAGCTAGCCAGAGAGGAAACCTTCCTCCATAATGCTCTATAAGGATGCCGATAAACCGCTCAATACTACCGAGTACAGTTCGGTGGATAACAACCGGCCTTTCTTCCTTACCCTTACTGCTGATATAATTCAGGTCAAAACGCTCCGGCAGAGACATATCGAGCTGGATAGTACCACATTGGTGAAACCTTCCAAGACAATCCTCGAGGTGGAAATCTATTTTTGGTCCATAAAAAGCCCCCTCCTTTGGCCGCAGCTCGTAGCCCTTTCCATGCTCTATCAAAGCATCCTCGAGACCTTTCGTTGCAAGGTCCCATTGCTCATCGGTTCCTATAGACTTATCCGGCCTTGTAGAAAGCTCAATATGATAAGGAAAACCAAAAACCTCGTAGATTCGCTCTGTGAGTTCTATCACCCGGATTATTTCCTCTTTGATCTGTGAAGGCAACATGAAAATATGCGCATCATCCTGAGTAAAGCTCCTGACTCGAAACAAACCATGCAGCACTCCAGATTTCTCATGACGGTGTACCAGACCCACCTCACCGACCCTCATGGGAAAATCACGGTACGAATGGATCTTTTCCTTGTATAAAAGCATACCTCCAGGACAGTTCATGGGCTTTATGGCAAAGGGGGATTCATCAATCTCGGTAATATACATGTTATCCCGGTAATTCTCCCAGTGCCCTGATTGTATCCACAGATCCTTTTTCAATATAAGAGGTGTCTGCACCTCAACATATCCCGCCTTTCTGTGCTCTTCACGCCAGAAATCGAGAAGGATATTCCTTAAAACTACACCTTTAGGTAACCAGAATGCAAATCCGGGCCCCTCGTCATGGAATGAAAAAAGCTCGAGCTCTTTTCCAAGCTTTCTATGATCTCTTCTTTTAGCCTCCTCGATTTTCACAAGATAACTTGTCAAGAGTTTCTCTTGAAAAAATGAAGTCCCATATATTCTGGTGAGCATAGGATTTCGCTCATCCCCCCTCCAGTATGCGCCTGCAATATTCAGTAGCTTGTAAGCTTTGATGTAACCGGTAGATGGGATATGGGGACCTCTGCACAGATCAATAAAATCACCGTTTCTGTAAAAGGTGATCTCTTCTTCTTCACCGAGATCATTGATGAGCTCCAATTTATACTCTTCACTCTCCTTTTTATAGAGGCTGAGCGCATCCTTCCTCGGCTTTACAAATCTCTCGAAATGCTGATCTTCATCAATGATTCGTCTCATCTCTTCCTCGATCTGCTTGAGGTCCTGCGGAGATATGGTTTCCTGAAAATCAAAATCATAGTAGAATCCATCCTTAATCGAGGGACCAATCGCAAGCTTGACGTGGGGAAACAGATGTTTTACAGCCTGAGCCATAATATGGGATGTTGAATGCCTGAGTATATGAAGGCTCTCTTCCGAATCTACATATACGGGTTCTATGGTGCCACTATTCTTGATAGGCATATGGAGGTCGTACAGAATACCATTTATAAATAGACCGACTATTTTTTCTTTATCTTTGAACGCAAGATCTGGAAACACAGATGAGAAACTTTTCCCGCTCTCTATTTCAACTTCTTTGTCCTTAAACTTCAAAATCAACGTACTCAAAGAACACACCCTTTCGTTTATGTTTCATACAATATATCATAATTTTGATATACCGGCCACCTTGCCCGATAGTTTAAGAAAAGATATTTTTACCATGTCATAGTCTACATTATTTATAGTAACAATAAAATACCATAAGTTGCTACGATCAGTATATTCCTTATGGCAATATCATAATTATAATTAGACAGATAATACAAATTAATATATAATCTTGATTACATAAGATGGGAGTGTATTAGTTGTAAACTTCTATTATAATTTCACAGAATAGGAACTCAATATGAGACTTTCATCAAAAAGTGAATATGCCTGTTTAGCACTAATAGAATTAGCACAGAATTACGGGGCGGGATGGATTACCATTGAGGATATTTCAAAAAGGCAGAATATCCCTAAAAAATATCTGGAAAATATCTTATTGGTATTGAATAGAGCTGGCTATCTGTCCAGCAGAAGAGGAGTACATGGGGGTTATAAGCTAGCAAAAGATCCTGGTACTATATCGGTGGCAGAGATTTTACGACTGATGGATGGTGCGCTTGCTCCAGTACATTCGGTTAGTAAATATTTCTACGAAAGTACACCTATAGAACGTAATAAGAATCTTCGTGACCTATTTGCCAACATAAGAGATTATATAGCAAATAAGCTGGAACATACGACTTATAAAGATCTGACAAGATAATTTTTTCAAATTATATACTAATTCGATAGACTTTGTTATAATTAAATTGAGGCTTATATGTTCTTTCAGCTAAATCTTCAATTAGGTATCATCATCGGAATTATTGCCTTTTTTGCAGAATATGTTGATTCGACATTAGGTATGGGTTATGGAACGGCTTTGACCCCTATTCTTTTATTATTTGGATTCGATCCACTGGAAGTGGTTCCTGCTATACTGCTTTCGGAGTTCATCACAGGGATTTCTGCTGGTTTCACACATCATTCAATAGGGAATGTAAACTTCAAATTGAAAACAATGAGTATAAAAAATATAATAAGCTCCTTCAGGAGTCTAGGTATAATAGAAAGTCTTAGAAGGGGTATGCCACTCCATCTTAAGGTTGTGCTTCTCATCGCCTCCTGTAGTATTGTGGGCACAATAGGCGCTATTTTCATAGCAATAAACATCCCCAAATTGTACCTAAAACTCTATATTGGTTTTCTGATTTTTATCATAGGAATTGTAATCCTCGCCACAGTAAAAAAACAGTATGGATTTTCCTGGAAAAAAATCGCATTTTTAGGTTTGATCGCTTCTTTTAATAAGGGAATCAGTGGCGGTGGTTACGGCCCTGTCGTCACTGGTGGACAGATGATTTCAGGTGTTGATGGAAAAAATGCTATTGGGATTACTTCAATGGCTGAAGGTCTCACCTGCTTTGTTGGAGTACTTGCATACTATCTGATACAGCGTGGCTTCAACTGGAAACTCGCACCTTACCTCGTTATCGGAGCTATACTATCCGTTCCACTTTCTGCCTATACCGTAAAGAAACTACAGACAAATATTTTAAGGTACTTGATTGGAACTATCACAATACTGCTTGGTCTCATCACATTGATAAAAACCATTCTTACCTTATGAAGAGGAGTAGAGACAGCCACAGGATTTACAGGTAAAAATAATTAAAAAGGGCACCATCCATATGGCGCCCTTTTCGTTGGGCGGTACTGGACTTGAACCAGTGACCCCCTGCATGTCAAGCAGGTACTCTAACCAGCTGAGCCAACCGCCCCTTTATGGTATCATATTAACCGCAACAAAATATTTGTCAAGCAAAATCAAATCAACCTTGATCAGAGCCCAACCACAGAGTATATGATATCCTTTACAACACCGCAGGTCTCTAGCTTTTTTAGTACAGGATCCAGCTGGCTCGGTGCACCTGCAAGGAAGTAAATAAAGCCACCTGAATCGGAGCTCACAATCTCACATGTTAAAAAATCTACATCTCCTGCAACTTCCACGGGTTTTAGCCTCCTATCCGTTCTTATGAGCACCGACTTCCTGAGCTTGTTCGAATCATAGGAGTGCTCCTCAAGCTTTATTACCTTGCTCAGCCGCTTTATCTTCCGTGCCATGACATCCTTCTTCTCCTCACTGCTGGAGAATGTAATGAGCACACTCCCCTCTATGTGTGCATAGGTTTCTGTCCCATGGCCAACTACAGTGTCTATGTTGATGCCTTCATTGCTGAATGAAGATGCAATGCTCGTAAGCGCTCCGGCCCTGTCGACAACATGGGCTCTGAAAACCCAGTGCTGCTTTTTGGTTTTCATACCTCTCTCCTTTTTATTTATGAATACCGAAGCGGCTTCCCTCTTCCCGACAATATCTCTGTCACCTCCCGTGCCATTTCCTCAAGTTCGAGCAATCCTTCGAATATAATGACAGGTGCAAGGCTTGAAATGCGACGCCGAATCTTATCCCTGAGGATCCCGCATCCCACAAGATCACCTGTTAAAATGATTGCCTCAACAATACCACCCATTGCAGTATACATAGCCCCAATCTCTTTTGAAATTCGATATCCCATAGCATCAATTAGCAAGCGAGCCTTCCTATCACCTTCAGCAATCCGTTCTTCTATAGCATCGATCCGATGCTCCCCCAGATAAGAAGCGAGACCAGCCTTCTTCGCCAACTCGACTATTAACTCCTCATGGCCGAAACTGCCCGAATAGCACAGATCGACAATCTCTGATGTAGGAAGTCCTCCTGCACTGTACATTGAAAACGGTCCATCGCCAAGAGTCGAGAACGTAGTATCTACCACCCTTCCTCTCTCGACCGCGGCAACCACTATCTCTTCCCCAATATGTGCAACTACCAGACTTACATCCTCACATGCCCTTCCAAGAGTAGATGCACCCCTCCTTACAGCGGCTTTGATACTAAAAGCAGATGAATCGACCTTTCTTTTCACCCCCGCATACCCAGACACCACAGCTTCAGGTATCAGCTCGACCGGGGCAGTGAATGTAATAAAACCTGGAACTCCCAATCCAACGGATATCTTAGAAATCAAAGCAGCTGTACTACCGCTTCCCTGTACCTTACACTGAGGAGCTACCGCAGCAGATAATAGCCTGTCATCAATGGTTATTCCGTTTCTCTTCTTTTCGGCTACAATATAAGTTCCTGCTTTGATGTCGGATTTTGTTTCCGATGGCAAAACAATATGTGTCGTGCATGCATCGATGCAGGGTACATCCAGGCCTTTGATTCGGTCAATGATACTGTTTGCTATGCTTTCGATATTAATGTCAAGCTCGGGAAACGGCACTTCACCCTGATACACCTCTTTACCGCTCTTAAAAAGTATATATTTTACTCCTCGTAAACCTGTTCGAACCGTTACAATACTATAAGAATCATTTATTTTTTCTTTTTCATACCGGATTGCCGGCTTGGAAGCAGCCCGCCGTTGTGAGTATACACTGCAGAGAGCTATCGAGTTCAGCCGTGTGTCGAGGGTATCGGCCCTCGATAGAATGATATACGGCACGAGAAACCCGACAGTCATACCTGCTATAGAGGCTTGCCCATATTTGGTCATCGCAGTTATTGCCTTGTACAGTATGTTTGCAGCATCGATACTCGGGCATACCAGAACATCAGCCTGTCCTGCCACCTCCCTTGCTGCTGGAACATCTGGTACTCCCTTTACAGCAACAGAATCAGGATCTATTGCAAGGTCGAAAGAGAGAGGTCCATAGACCACAGCCTCACCCCAGTTTCTTCCTGCAAGCTCCATTCCAAGCCGTGTCGATGGCAGAGATGTTATCTGTTTCTCATTCGCAGAAAGAATCGCTACCTTTGGCCGGGGAGTACCCATCACCAAGCGCGCCACCTCTATCGCATTTTCTACTATTCCAACAAGCCTGCCATAGTTACAGACCGTAGTGACTCCCGCATCGGTGAGGATGATCGGATTGCCGCGTGCAATTGGCGAAGCGTCAAATATGGACGCCAGGCTCACAGTCGAGCGCACTGCGGTCTGTAGCATGTATCGGTTTATCACAGGGGTGGATATGCCACCTTTCAGTACAATATCCACATCCCCCTTTTTTATTAAACTGACAGTGGCAGCAGCTATCCCTTCATCACTTTCTGCCGGAATGATGTCCTCTTTCGGAATCTCTATTCCCAAATCGGTTACTACCTGCGACATTAACTTTTCATCACCCACCAGTATGATTCTATCAACGATGCCGTGATCCCTTGCTGACTCAACGAGCTGCAGGTCCTCCTGTCTGTGCCCTCCAACAACCACTACGGATGAGGCCTTAAGTCTCCCAGCTATCTCTACAAGGTCACTGACCGAATCTAGTTTTTCCTTGAAAAATGCATTATTCACCATAGTCAATACGCCCCATTATCACAGGAATGGATTAGTCTTATTGATATAAGAGTTACTACCAATTATGCGACTGGAACAATACCTATTACTGTGTCAGGGTCCAATTAAAGCAGCTTTTGAATCACATCGGCAAGAATATCTATTCCCTTCTTTATTCTATCCAGATCAAGATCACTGAAGCATAGCCGTATGAAATTCTTTGCATAATTCTCTGGCAGAAATGCATCTCCTGTTACAAATGCAACCTTCTTTTTTATAGCGCTTCTAAATACATCCTCAGCATCGAGGTATTCCGGCAGGCTAAGCCATACGAAAAATCCTCCATTTGGTGCTGTCCAGGTTACCCCTTCAGGCATGTTTTTTTCAAGCGCGCCGAGCATTGTATCCCGTTTCTCTCGATAGATTCCACGCATCTTGCTGATGTACGTGTTGATATATCCCTGATGCATATATTCATAGGCAATAACCTGGCTGAATGTTGGAGTGCATGCATCGATTGATTGCTTCTGTATCTCGAGTTTTGCAACAAGCTGACTTTCAGCGACGATCCAGCCCACTCTAAGACCGGGAGAGAGCACCTTTGAAAAAGTTCCGAGATAGACAACATTGCCATCTATATCCATACTCTTAATGGGTCTGTAATCCTCTTCCTCACCATAATAATATAGCTCTCCGTAAGGATCATCTTCAACAATCGGTATCCCGAACTCTTTTGAAACATCAAGGAGACTTCTTCTTTTCTCCTGAGCAAGAGTTATTCCACTCGGGTTGTTGAAGTTAGGTATCGTATAAATGAACTTAACATCCAATTTCCTATTGTGACACTCATCGATCTTTTGTACAAGGTCATCAATAACCATTCCGTCACTATCAAGCCTTATACCTTCAATCCTGCCCATATAACTGTAAATAGAGGCTATTGCTCCAATAAAGCTCGGTATCTCAACAATGACGATATCGTTTGGATTTAAAAACAGCTTGGATATCAGTGTAATGGCCTGCTGTGAACCGGTGGTGATGAGCACATCCTGTCCTTCCATGGAGATCATCTTTTTTTGCTCCATCCATTTACCTATCTCTTCGAGAAGTGGAATATGCCCCCTGGTAGTTCCGTACTGAAGTGCAACCTTTGCGGTTTCGTAGCTCCAGCTGTTGATAATCTTCTTAATTTCCTCAAATTGAAAACTCCCGGAATCAGGCATTCCACCGGCCATGGATATAAGCCCCGGAACATTAACCAGTTTGAAAAGTTCTCTAATCTTCGAGCTCTTTAGACGAAGAGCGGATTCAGAGTAACGATTTGTAAAGTCCATAACCTGCTCCAACTATTCTCTAATAATTGCCTCTTTTCCACTATAAAAAGCCTTGAGATTCATATCAAGGAATTCTTTCTTCACCGCCGCTTCAATTGCTCTTTCAAAGACCTTATCTTCGAATGGGAGATGATGTGACATCGCCCCTATAAGTACTACATTTGCAGCTTTGATATTGCCGGCCCGCCTTGCAATATCGGCTGCATCTATGAACTCTACATGTTTCAGGTTCTCATGTAAGATCCTGTCAATATTCTTTGGATACTCAGCACCTCCTGAAGTGACTGTAACTGGTACGATTTCCAGATTATTCACTATGACCCTCGTCTCCAGATTGCAGAAATGGAGATACCGAACTGTTTCCAGCTTTTCCAGAGAAATGACAAAATTCGCTGTCCCGTGTTGTATGAGCGGTGAATATACTTTCTTACCAAATCTTATCTGAGAAACAACACTCCCCCCCCTCTGAGCCATGCCGTGCACCTCATTGTTCTTTACATCATGACCTGCAAAAAGTGCTGCCTGAGAAATTATTGTACTTGCAAGGATAATCCCCTGTCCGCCGACACCAACCAGAAGGACATTCTTAATGTCATCCATAACTTTTTTCTCCAGAAATTACTATCTTGGTATATTGTAAATACGTCACTCTCAAAACAATAACATAACTATCTCAGTATGCGAGCGCATGCCCCTCCCTTCTGTAATCACTTACCGCAACGTAATCATCATTCTCTTTAAAAATAGCGTGTACATCACCTATTGGCTCTTTTCTATCCTCTACCGAGTACCCATACCTCTTAAGCATTTCTAAAATTTCAGGCACTATCCCAGCCTCCTCCTTAAAAAGAGTATCCGGCCAGGCCTGATGGTGAATCCTTACAGCCTCAACCGCCCTGACCGGATCAACGCCATGACCTAAAATGGCGAGAATGATAGATGTGATTGTCGGCTGTATTGAAGGGCCTCCAGGGGTTCCGAGAATCATTGAAACCTCTTTTCCTTTTGTAATCATAACAGGCGACATATTGCTCGCAGGTCTTTTACACGGTTTAAAAAGATTGGCCTTACTTCCTATAACGCCGAAGTAGTTCGGTATTCCCGGCTCAAAGGAGAATGCATCCATACTTCCATTCAGCAGAAACCCCGCTCCGTCAACACTCCACTTCGAACCGTAGCGAAGGTTCAGTGTATAGCTGTTCGAAACCGCATTCCCGTCGTAGTCTATTACTGAAAAATGGGTTGTATCACCATTGTGAGGTGCACTGACGTCAAGCCCTTTTTTATCGGCATGTATAATGGAAATAAATTCCTCTGTCTTGATATCCTCATCGTTTTTAATCATAGGAAATATCTTATCTGTATAATCTTTACGAAGAACCCTTTTATATATATGTTCGTCTTCAAAAGGAGGCTCTCCAAGGTAGTAAAATCTGTCGATAGATGCAATCTTAAATGCCTGCGCACAATAATGATAATATTCAGGGGTATAAGGTTTGCACTTATAAAAATCATTCCGTCCCAGAAGATTCAGGATCTCTATGAGTACAGCTCCGCCGCCTTCCGGAGGAACAGTCCACACATGCTGTCCCATTACTTCTGTACCTACAGGTTCAATCTCCTTGATCGTGTAATGTTTCAGATCATCGATCGTTAAAAAACCCCCATTTTTCTGATTATCCTTCACTATCTGTTCAGCTACTCTTCCCTTATAGAATGCATCTACCCCTTCCTTTGATAGAATATTAAATGTCTTACTTAGATGAGGGTTTTTGATTATATCACCCTTTTGAAACTCACCTTCATTCTTCACATAAATCAGTTTTGATTCCGGAGAGTACATAAGCTTTTGTCTTAAACGATTAAGACACTCTGCCTGATATTCTGTAATCGGTCCGCCGATCAAAGCCAGTTTTGAAAGAGTACTGAGAAGATCTTTTGCCTTTAGCCGGCCATATTTTTCTTGAAGGGTAAAAAAAGCCAATACTGTGCCTGGAACACACACAGAAAGGGGTCCGAATGCTGTCTTATCGGGATTAATACTTCCATCTTCATTGAAATAGAGATCCCTCGTAGCTCCCTTCGGTGCCTTTTCTCTGTAATTGATCACACCTGGTATTTCATCGTGGGCTTTCTTATATATCACATAACCCCCTCCACCAATGTTGCCTGCCTGGGGATGAAAGATAGTGAGCGCAAATGCGAGTAAAAAGGCAGCATCAAAGGCATTACCGCCATCTTTCATAACATCAATTGCAAGCTCACTGGCCTCCCTTGATACTGAGGCGACTGCTCCCTTCCCCTTAGCAAAAGATATGGCATTCGAAGGTTTTTTATGCACACTCATTCTGTAACTGTTATAGTCACCTTTCAAAGCCATAACCCGCCACGACAAAAAGATAATATAAGAAGCTATACGAAGCGGTTTTAATGTAATAACAGTAGAAGTTTTGAGGAAGGCAAAAAAATCTAATTGCGTTGACAGTTAATGAGGATTAAAAACTTGATCAAGCTGCAATATTATAATCCAAGACCCTCACGAAAAGACTCAGTCCACAAAATCCATGATCTTTCTCTTTCTCATGGGATACTTCAGCTTGTCCAGTGCCGTGTGTTCAATCTGTCGGATCCTTTCCTTTGTGAGGTTGTATCGTTCACCAATTTCTTTGAGAGTGAGAGGTCTTCTGCCGTTAAGCCCGAAATGACGATTGATTACATCCCTTTCAATAGGTTTTAGCTTATCCATGACCTCGTTGATAAGCTCCCTCAGATTTTCCTCAATTGCAAACTTCTCAGGAAGATCATATTTGCTATCATCAACAAGATCCATAATAGTATCTGAATTATTATCTTCAGATAACTTCTGATCTAGTGATACAGGTCTATATATTTTTTTGAGTTTCTGCACGGTTTCAGAATCTCCAGTATCATCTCGTTTTGAGAGCTGGGTTGCATACTTCAGAGGCAGTTTGATTGATGTAGACTGTTCGAAGATCGCTTTGAGTATAAAATGACGAATCCACCAGCGTGCATACGATATAAACTTAAACCCCTTGCTCACATCGAACTTCTCAACAGCTCTGAGGAGACCCATGTTACCCTCATTTATTAGATCCATTAATGGTAAGCCAAGGTTCTGATATCTTACAGCAATGCTAACCACGAACCTCAGGTTTGACACTATGAGCCTCTCTTTTTCTCGTCTATCACCTTTTGTTACTTTTTTTGCGCAGACCTCTTCCTCTTCTCTGGTGAGAACAGGAATGTTTTCAATCTGTTTTAAATATATCTGTACGGAATTTTTATCTGAATGCGTTCTTTTCATGAATTACTCCTTTCCCCAGAATAGTTTGGAATAATTCCTAATTCCTCAATCTTATTTCTGAGTGTTTTATAATCAACACCTAAAAGTCGTGCTGCTTTTACTCTGTTCCAGTTCGTCTTTATCAGAGCTTCATTAACAGCATCTCTCTCTGCTTTTCTTCTTGCTTCTCTTGAGATATCCTTTAAAGACCGCGAATTAACTATACTAATCTTATCAATCTTATAAGAATAAATCAAGGAAAAATGATCAATTTTTAAATTTTTATCTTCAGCAAGGATAAATGCTCTTTCAAGCATGTTTTCGAGTTCACGAACATTCCCTGGAAAATGATACTCTATAATCCTAGACATGATAGTCTCAGGTAACTCTTTAATATTCTTTTTCAGCTTTTTATTGAGCCGCTCAATGAGAAAGTTTACAAGCACAGGAATGTCCTCTCTTCTTTCTCTAAGCGGTGGGACATATATTGGAACAACATTGAGCCTGTAGAATAGATCTTCTCTGAATTCACCCTTCTTCACCATATCCTCTATATCCCTGTTTGTTGCAGATATGATCCTCACATCGACGCTGAACGTTTTATCGCCACCAACGGGAGATATTTCTCCATCCTGTATGACTCGTAGAAGCTTAGCCTGCATATTCAGCGGCATATCACCAATCTCGTCGAGAAATAGTGTTCCTCCATTTGCTCTTTTAAACTTCCCATCCCTCTTGTTTAAAGCACCTGTAAAAGCACCCTTCTCATAACCAAAAAGCTCGCTTTCCAGCAGCGTCTCTGGTATTGCTGAGCAGTTAACGGGGATAAATGGCATATCCGCTCTCTTGCTTTTCGCATGTATCTCCCTGGCCACGAGTTCCTTGCCTGATCCACTCTCGCCGGTAATGAGCACATTTACGGCATCGCTTTTTGAAACCTTGTCAATGAGCTTGTAAATCCCCTTTATGGCCTCACTGCTACCTATAAGCCTTCTCTCTCCGCAAATATCCTCCAACTCCTCTTTTAGATTGAAATTCTGGCTAAATAGGTTGAATGCCTTTATAGCTTTTTCAACATTCAAAAGCAACTCATCTTTGTTGAATGGTTTTAGGATATAATCGTAAGCTCCTGATTTCATCGCTTCAACGGCTGTTTCGATAGTACCGTATGCTGTCATGATAATAATATTTGCTGTAATCTCGCTGCCCTTGATCTTTTTTAAAAATCCAAGGCCACCCATACCAGGCATTTTCAAATCAACAAGCATTACACTGAAATCATCCTTTTGCGCAATTTTCAACGCCTCCTCTGCTGAGTACCCCGTTGTTACATTGTACCCCTCTTTTTTGAGGATATCGGTAATGATATTTGCCTGAATCTCCTCATCATCAATCACAAGGATATTCTTATTCATTTTTAATGTTTACCGGTAAAAGAATTTCAAAACAGGCACCCTCACCCTTTGCACTATTTACGCTAATTTTCCCCTTATGCTTTTGAATTATGCTGTGTATAAGAGATAAACCAAGACCAAATCCCTGCTTTTTTGTTGAGTAATAGGGACTGAAGATCTTACCCTTATCTTCCTGAGGTATACCTATACCTGTGTCTGTAATCTCAATTCTAATCCTATTTTCATTGATCGTTTCCGTAAAGATTTTTATTTCCCCTCCTCTCGGCATTGCCTCCACCGCATTTATGAACAGGTTCGAAAAAACCTGATTGAGTTTATCCCTGTCAACTTCGATGAGTGGAAGCTTATCTTTGAGATTAAGAGATAAGCGTATTCCCTGTTTAACAATCTCTGGTTCAAAAGCTGAAATACTTTCTTTTATAATCAGATTTATGTTTTCTTTCTGGAAGTGATATACATCCGGCTTTGTGAGACGCAGAAAGCCTTCGACGATTCTGTTTATCCTCTTTAACTCATTTTTCATATTTTCAGAAAGCTTGTAGAATTCATACCTTTTCCCCGGATCATCAGGGCTAAGATTAGTCTGCATATAGTCAGCGATCAACCCAACAGTATTGATTGGATTCTTGATTTCATGCGCTATGCCTGCTGCCAGATGTTTTGTTATTGCCACTTCCTCAGACCTGCTCTTTTCCTCTTTGAACTCCATGAGCCCCTGTTGAATATTCCTAAAAGATTCTGTGAGTGTTTTGAGCTCGCCGCATTGTGGTGTGTCTATATCAACATTTATGTTCCCGTTTGCGATATCATTTGAAGCATTTGCAAGCTCTATTATAGGTTTTGAAATACTGCGTGCAATCAGAAGAGCAAGTGTTATTCCGACTACAATTAAAAAACCAAAGACCATCAATACCTGATATCTCATTTTGCGAATCAGTGCCGAAAAGTCCTCAATACCTTCATTATCATTAATAATAGTGTATCCCCTGTTCATCATGAGGCTGCTTCGGGTGTCTCCAAACAGGATCATACTTAAAAAAGAATTATATGGGAGTGGCTGTTCGTAATTGATTCGAATGCTAGTCAGCTTTTTTTCAATCCTTCGTTCAAGTAAAAGAATTCCTCCGGTGTAAAGCAGCAAAATTACCAGAATTGGAACGATAATCCTTAATTTTATACATGCCCGCTTAAACATAATCCTTCCCTACAACAAACAAGCAAATACTGTACCACAATTCATCAAAACCTGGCTGCTATTACTCCTTATATTGTTTAACTTATATTACTTAAACTCACAGTTTTTAAAGAAGTAATTTCAGAGATGATAATTGTATGTAATGTACTCCTATAATTAGGTAGTTCTTTCCCTAATGTGAGCGAGCTAAATTTATTGTCAAAGAAATTTTCTTCACCACATTGAAAATAAACCAAAATTAAGGTTCTATACCTATATTAGCACATACTTGTCAGTTATCAAGTTTGATTTAATGAATCTTTTATATTTCTGTATGTTGACTGCATGAAAAATTACTATTGTTAATGTACAAAATTTGCATTATAATATGTTTATATAAGGAACAAGTGGGCTCCGTTTTACTTCTACATAAAAGTTTTACCTCAATTTAAGCCAGCTATGCTTACACTTTGTAACTTATTAAAGGAGGTGATGTGCTTGAAATACGAGCTCTATGTCGATGATAACTACTACTACCCGGATGAGGATGAGCGATACAGGGCAGGAGTATTTGACACCCTAGAAGAGGCAATAGCCGAAGCAAAAAGAATCATCAATAATTTTCTGATATCAGTTTATAAAAAACATCCCGATTTATCAGCAGAGGATCTTTTCAAAGAATATACAAAATATGGTGTAGATCCCTGGATCCTTCCCAATTATAGTAATTATAATTCCTGGGAATATGCAGAAGAACGTTCAGAGGAGATCTGTACCACGAAGGAGTCTGCTCTAAATACTCATTCCCACAGTAAGGAAGACCTTACAACAACAGAGGTATTGAGTCCAGATATCGATAGTAAAAAAATATCATAACCTGCAATGTATATTTCTGCTAATTTCTTTTTTATTTGAGTATACTATTTCAAATGAAGCTACTATCTGTTATTCTTTTCGGGAGGTATTATTAACCCCTTTCCTCCAGCACACTCAACGAAGGTTTCTGCATCCTTTTCTGAACCCACAATAGACCCGTAGTGCATTGGAATTGCTACCTTTGGATTGATTAGCTTGACAACCTCACAAGCTTCCTTTGCATCCATGGTATAGGTTCCTCCAACAGGAAGAAAGGCAATATCTGTTTGGATATTATCCATTTCAGGTATCTTATCAGTATCACCAGGGTGGTAGTATCGAACACCATCGAGATTAAACAGGTAACCGTTCCAGTTGCTCGATTTAGGATGGAAAGACTTGTTAATATTATAGGCACGCACAGCTTCTACAGGTACGCCGCCAATTTCTGTTTTCTCATCAGGCTCAAGCCCAATAACTTTGCCAGGAAACTCATTCAAGGTATCAATACAATCCTTACTTGCAATAATACCCGTTTTCTCGCTGCATATCTTGGTAATGTCCTCAACTGAACAATGATCGAAATGGCTGTGTGTGATCAGGATAATATCTGCTGCCTCAATAGACTGGATCATATACGGATCCGTATAGATAATCCGGCTCCCTTTGATTTTAAAAGTTGCGTGTCCAAGAAACGTTATGTTTTCCGTCATCATCAAGCACCCCTCACGAGTATTATTATCAACGGACACTAATTCGCCCGCTCTCTAATGCCACTTTTTTCGCTATAGCGTAAAGCTCTTTCATCTCAAACGGTTTTTTGATGCAAGCATATACTCCTGATTTGAAGAGCTGTTCCTCATCTATTGACTCCCTCCCTGTTATAAATACAATCTTCACATCTTTCTTGCTCTCTTTAATTTTTCTAGCGGCTTCAATTCCTCCCATTTTCGGCATCAGATAATCCATGAATACTAGGTCAAACTGTTTTTCCCTTGCCATATTTAATCCGAATTCACCATCTTCTGCCAGAGTTACCCTGCAACCTTTACTATCGAAAAAGTAATAAATAGTGTTTCTCACATATTCCTCATCATCCACAACCAGTATTTCCATGTCCAAATTCTCAATAGTATAATATACTGGTTTAATCAGTGCACTTTCTATATCAGATGGTTCATACGAAGTCATTAAAACTGGTAATGATACTGTAAACATGAGTCGTTTTCTACCTTCTCTGTTGACTTCGATATACCCTCCATGATTGTGTACAATACGGTTACATATTGCTAGAACTTCATGGCCTTCAAGCCTTCCCTCGATGTCTCCCTCTTCAAGAATTGGAACCTCGCCTGATAGAACCTGCTGGAGTGACTCGAATGTCTCTTTATCAAGGTCACAGTCATCACCCTTTATGGAAATAAAAACCTTTTCTTCACTACAGGAGACTGATATCTCCACTCTACTATCTACTATACAGATGAGTATAATTTCATTCAAAAGGTTGAAAAAAACCTGGATAAGTTGATTATAATCGCCGTCTATAACAAAATCCTGCTCAATTATCTGTACGAGCTCTATTCGTCTCGCTCTTATGGAAGTTCGTATCAGAGAGATAGACTCACCAATAGCCTGGGCTATGCTTACACGATCTAACTGAGGATTCTCAACACCTACAAAAGCTCTCAGGTTCTTGATCTCATTCCTTATCCTCTGAGAAGAATCTAACACAACATCAAGGGTATCCCTTATGAGTTTATTATCCTCTGGATGCATCTGGGCTAGTTCGGAATATCCCTGCATCCCAGCAAGAGTATTATTGACAGCATGTGCAGCTCTTCTTAAAAGAAGCTTTATGTATTCAGGATCTGTTTTCAATGGAATAGTACGAAACCGCCTCTTCAACGATATATATTTAAAAATGTTGAAGAGATACAAACTGTACGTTTCTGAAGGTAAAGAAAGTATTAAGTATCCATCGATCCTTTTGTCAGGGTCTAATGGTTTTTCAACGCCCTCATTGGAAATGAGATACAATGCAATGTCTTTATCCAAATCCACAATGCATTCAAGCTTTCCAGGGAAATCCCGGCTGAAGAAAGTTTCATCACAGAATAGTGCATCTGCTGGGTTTTCTCTTATAACCTCTATAGCGGAGTGTTCATCGCTGACACACAAAACCTCATAACCAAACGACAGTGAGGTTTTTTTGATTAAATGGAAGAGTTGATGCTTGCTTGTAAGAAGTTGAGAGTAAAGTATGAGTCTTCTTCGACCCATACTCTTTTTTTTATTCTCTGTGGTATAATCGTTTCTACCAATCATAATAACACCGATACCGTATACCTATTTTAAGACCGATGTGAGAGGAATGCAACTTTTTGTCTGATTAGCAGCTGGTGAATTATTGCTAAAATAACCTGCTTGAAATTAGTTCTTTAATTATATTATAAAACTAATTATAGAAACCATGGATTAGGATCAGCAGTAACTATCTACTCATTGTAGAATCTGCCTTCTGAGAAACTGTCATTCTCTTCAACATTGAACATCGAGACGAGCTCACTATTACACGAAATAAAATCTCCAATAGTATCCTGTAGGGATTCTACATTGAGTCCGGAGAAGTAAAGTTTGGAAAAAATGGAGAAGTTGATTTCATCCTCCTCTCTCATGATGTTGAAGTATATACCATACTCATAGCAGATATTCATCATTGATTCAAGATGTTCCTTTAGGAAATTCTCCTCTTCTCTATCGAACACGTACGTATACGCTATTTCCATGAAATTACAGTCATTTTCCATAAAGATCGATCCAGTAACCTCTGAGTCCCTTCCGAAAGAAGCCTGATACATCTCCTCAGTAATTTCTCTTTCAAATATATCATAGCCCAGCTCACCAAAAATCTCTTCGACTCTCTCTACACTGTCTTCCATTTGTTCTTCCATCTGTTCTTCCCGCGCTTCCACAATACCTTGGTTCTGATTTTCTTGCCAACCTGGCAAGAAAATCTCTCATTGAGGCCGTAGGTCCCAATTTGAGCGAAAATGTGGTTTACCACATCATGTGGCTTGCCCACATTAGGGCATTCCTTACAATATGTAGATATTTACTGCATATTATTATTAATATGCTGTTTAAGTTTTTTGATTACCCTATCCTCTTCTATATTATAGATACCCATGGAGCTTTCACTCCAAATCAGGATTATTTTCATTTCATTCTCTTTCAGCTCAACTTTGCTGTCTTTCATTTTATCGAGTTTTTTTAATATTATCTCTTCCTCAGGGATTGCAACATCACTATCACCCCAATGCCCACCATGAATGTTTTTGTCAGCCCAGGCCCTAATGGCCTTCACTTCATTATCCGTAAGGTAGAGCTCCAATAAGCTTCCTTTTTTACCTGCAAACTACTTAAATTGCATCTTATCGTCAAGAATTAACTTGACATAGCTCGTTGTATTTTTATATATTCACGGCTGTAAATAAAAATTGGAGCAGTAAGATGAGCCGTGTTTGTTCTGTATGTGGTAAAGGCACTATAGCTGGTAGATCCTACGCAACCAGAGGACTTGCTAGAAGAAAGAAAGGCGCTGGTGTAAAGATAACAGGTATCTCAAAGAGATCCTTCTCACCCAATCTCATTAAGAAACGAATCGTGATAAACGGTTCTGTAAAGACTACCAAGATATGTACTGAGTGTCTTAAATCAGGGAAGGTCGTACTTGCCCGGTAAATGACTCTTCGTTTTATCTCAACTCTTTCATTTAAGGGGTATTATTGCAGCTTTTTATATACAAAATCCCACCTAAATATCATCAAGAATAACGATTACTCTTCCCTCTTGTAAACTTTTCCTCGTTTCCTCATGCTGCAGCAGGACCTTTGCATTCTCATTCGATATAGATAGATCAGTTTCAATTAACTTCTCATTATGAATGGCCACAATTTGCAATGGATTATTTCCTACTCTTTCCTCAAATCCTCTGTAGTGGGGATCATCTGTATATTGACACGCTCCCCATTGGATAAAACTCTCAACATCAAGCAGGTCAACAGAGTATACCAGATTATGTTCCTCATCAAATATCCTTGGATTGATGGCCGGAATTTTTCTCAAACCCCTCCCATCAATCACGAGTCCGGTGAAACCTGTGGAATAGACAAATTCATTATAAGATGGAAAATTACCCGGATCATTACCGCTCTCAATTAAAAGATTCACAACTCCACCAGCCCCGAAAAACGGTATATGTTTTTCCAAGGATACTGTTTCCTCCCCATACTTCACATCAAATTCTCCAATATTTCCCATATAACCAAACACAGCTTCATTCCGTTGAGGCTCTTTGATCATTATATCGCGCGCATAATTATAAGCATCTATTCTTAAATCTTTCATTGATGCTATGAAACTCTTCAGCAGGTGCTGTTTTGCATTTACCGTTGCACTGTGCTGCCACTCCATAGTGTTACCTGTGTCTCTGGGAATGATATACCCGATCCCGGTGACCACAATCTCGCGGACTCTCCAATCTATCCTGAATGTGGATTGATCGCCGAAGCTGTATGTCCCCGAAAAAAGAAAAAATAAAACAAATAGTAAGTATAGTAACCTTATTCTACCCATTTCTTACAGATATACCTTTTTTTCACTCTTTTGTATTTAATGAAATCCACTAATTCTCGAGCTATATCGGGATAAATCGTAATTTGCCCAATCTCATCAATATTGAACAGCTTATACGAGATCACTCTTTTATCTCTTCCTACCTTTATATTATCGAAATTATTAATCTTGATTATAAATGTCGGTTGAATAATATGCGTGCCGTCTTTTGACAGGGTCTCCACAACAAACAAAAGTTCACTTACCACCGCATCGATATTCAACTCCTCTTTAACTTCTCTCATAAGTGCTGTTGTTGTACTCTCACCTATTCTGATGCCTCCGCCAGGGAGAAGCCAGTATGATCTTCCGACTTTAGAATGCTCAACGAGTAAAACGGAGGAATTCTTTAGAAAAAGTCCGGCAACTCTCACTCTCATGATCTAGACACTTTCTTAGAAAATGTATGGCTATTACAGCAAAAATCAAGCCATACAAGAAATTCCTTACTATGCAAATTAAAACTGCAACTCCTTTGATATTTTCGTCCTCAAAGATTGTTTTACTGATGATTTTTTATGTAACTATTCTTTAAGATCAATAGGCATAACAGGTCTCAGGTGCTTGGAGTATGCGTCGGACAAATAATAACCTATTTTGAAGCACACATTCTTTTAAAAATTAAACTGAACGGCTATTTTTCTAATTGCTTTAACCTCAATAAGCGTCTTATATTTCCGGTGTGATTAATTCTTAAATACGTAATGAGGCCTGGATGATAAACTGTATTCAACAGATAGGAGTTGGGGTTCCAGATATAGACCACGCATTTCGCTGGTTTAGAAATACTTTCAGAATAGACGTTCCTGTATTTGATGATGAGGGGGAACCTGTTTACATGGTTAGCTATACAGGCGGCAA
>CP070841.1:1674525-1692537 GCA_020342115.1 Spirochaetota bacterium | reverse complement strand
GAGTAAATACAATCCCTCGCCTGCAATCAAATATCCGTAGCATCCAACCGATGATAAGCTGGCAGCAATTATCCAAATGCTGACAGCTAACAATGTGTCAGGATATGATCCATATCTTTATGTTTTTAATGTTTGCTTCAAATAGTGCAAATGTGGGATGAGGATCTTATTCGGGTTCCCTGTTCCATCGTAGAAGATATCGATAATAGGTATCTGAAAATCCTCCTGCATCTTGCGATAGATTGAGGCAGTTACCACGCCCGGACAGCAGAAAATGGGGTTGATGTGAAGAATTGCATCCACCAGGCCATGTTTTATGAAATACAGGGCACGTCCTATATTGATTGAAGTCTCACCCACAATGTAGTGTGTGATTCTGTACTCCTCCATGAGCTGCACACACTCTGTGAAATCGGGCTCAACCTGATCGCCGATCAGTTCCTGTGCTATACTTTCATAGCGATTTTCGATCGTTTTTAACAGTTTGAAATGCCGGGGGTCGTCATCGTAAAGCCTGATATCCGCATCATAGAAATGAAAAGGGTATTCGGTCAGAGAAGTCATGATAAGCTCCCCGCCCAATTCTCTAACGACCTCATGAATTTTCTGGTTCACAACATCGCTGTATTTCACATACAGATCACCGAGGAGCCCAATCCTGGGTTTTCGCCCGCCTGTATCTTTAGTCGGGACCTGCTTGAAACTATTTACTATTTCTGAGAGAATACCCCTCAGGTCCTGGCCCTCGAGGATCGCATCCGAGATTTTCTCTCGCGCATCGGAGAGTGCACTCTCCGTCATTCCGTTATTCTGTTCATAGGGTGCGATGCGATGGTATATCTTGTAGAGAATACCACCTATGATGTTAGCCTCGAGTATCTTGTAGGCCAGACGCGGAGGCAGAGCCTCACCAGGAGACATCATATTGACCAGCCCGATTTTGAGCCCTTCGATTCCTGCATTCTGAAAGGCGAGGTCTGCAAGAATCGGAAAATGCGGCAGGTTGCATGCCATGCAGAGAGTCGGCATGTAGAAGAAGGTGTTTACAGGGTCAAGTTTTTCTGTATGCATTTTTTCGATTACACCGCCAATAATCGAAACCAGGGGCATACACTCACCGCCGTTTGTATACTGGTAACCTGTATTGAGTGCTTTTTCATCAGCATCGAGCAACAGTGCCCGGTAGCCGGATTGAATGAAAGCGGCTTTCCAGAAATGGCCTGTGAGATGATCCAGAAAGGGAAGCAGGACCGTGTCTCCTTTTTCAAGGCTGTCGTTTCTTGCTTCTGTAAGGATTGGAGCTTTTCTTTTTTTTCTTTTCTTGAGAAAGTTACCGAAAGATTCCAGTCCTGCCTCGATGCGTGTATGGTATCCAACATCGGAGCTATGCTCATCCAGCTGCAAAATCAAAAAAGGCTTTTCATAGAAAGTCATGATATCTCTTATGTAAGACATAAGGAAGGAATCAGGGCTGCATCGGAAGCAGGTGAGGTATACGGGAAACATGTTATCTGTACGGGCACAAAATTCAACAGCTTTGATGATCTGCTTCCCATAGTGCCAGTGCATCCGTTCACAGAACTTATAGCCGTAATCCGGCCTGAAGTCGCTGATTGGAAGCTCCTCCTGCCAGAAAATCTCTGCGCCCATTTCCTCGAGTTTATGTGGGATACCCTGATTCAATGCTGAATCGAAAACAATATACGGTCTGCCCAGAAGCACTATTTTTGGCTTTTCAGATGAGGTTACGGTTTGATCATATGTTTTTTCCAATTTCCTGCGCGCTTTGAGATATGCCTGATATGAATCAAGAAACGCATTTTTCGTTTCTGATATATCCAGCTCGATCGGGATCTTTTCAGTTACTGCATGATGGATTTCAGCGGCAACTGTTTCCGGGTCCATTCGGTTAAAAGAAATCTGAGGGGAGATCAGTTTGGGCTCAACCTCAATGGATGTCAGCTTATTAACAATCGTGGGGAGGTACTGGGAGTAGTAACAGAAGTAGGAATCTGAATTTTTTTTCCTGAAGAGGGGCGCATCTTTTAGCTCTGCACCCTGCTCGTTTGTCACAGAGGGGTAAAAGATATAATCAGTACCCTTATCCAGCATCTGCTTCATATATCCGTGGGCGAGGATCATCGGGGCACAGAAATCCGAATTAACCAGCGCCTTGCCGCTGGCAAGTGCATCCCGGGATGTACCATCCTTAGATGCATCTGTGAAGTGCACGCTGAAGCCTAGACGGCTGAGGAAGTTATACCATAGCGGTGCATAACCCATGTTGTAGAGTGCACGTGGGATGCCGATTGTAATGTTATTCTCATCCTTCAGGGGCGAATGGTGAGAAAGCATAGTTGACATGATCTTCTCAAAGCGCTTTTCTGGAGCGCTTGCTTCATATTTTCGCGCACGTCGGTCATTGTAATCTCTTCCGCACTTCATACCCCAGCCCGACTTCACGCCATCCTTTTCAACAACAGTCAGAAGACAGTTGTTGGGACATCGATTGCAGATTTCTTCACTCACCTTCAGTTGCTGGATCTCCCATATAAACGATGATTTTCCGCCAACTTTTTCTTTTACCTCCATACAAAGAAGAGCTGCCCCCATTGCACCAGTAAGATGACAGAGTGATGACACATGGATCGGTTTTTGCAAACGCTGCTCAAAAGCTGCGATGAGAGCTGCGTTTCTTCCAGTCGCCCCCTGGAATACGATATAATTACCAAGCGGGCTCCTGCTGACCACTTTTGCGAGGTAGTTATCCCGCACAGAATTCAGCACTGCAGCTGCAACAGCCTTTTTTGACCAGCCTTCACCAAGTAACGTACTCAGGTCTCGCTCCATGTAAACAGTACACCGATCGCTTGTAAATGGTGCACCGGCGCCAATTGCCATATCCGAAAACTCATCGAGGTTAACGCCGAGACGTTTTGCCTGCTCCTCGATAAAGCTTCCTGTTCCTGCTGCGCAGACATAATTCATTGTTGAGAAGTACACATCTCCGTCACGAATACGCGTAAATTTGGAATCCTGTCCGCCGATTTCTATAATAGTGTCTACCTCTGGATTGATGAAAAGGGCGGCCTTTGCATGGGCAGTGATTTCGTTAATTGCCATGTCAGCATTGAAAAGTTGCTTGATGATCATTCTCCCGGAACCGGTAGTAGCTACCCCGAGAATTTCAAGATCATTCTCTTCGAACGAATCGTTGATTTGTCCAACGAGCTTTTTGACTGCAGTAACCGGCTCGCCGCCTGTAGATGTATAGAAACCTCCGCAGAAGTCTTTATCCCGATCGATTATCACGGCTTTGGTGCTGGTGGAACCGATGTCGATTCCGATGTATACGCTAGAAGTTGAAGTTTTTTTGCCTTTCGGGAGAAAGATTTCGATATCATTCTTTATGCTGATATTGAAGCTGCCAAAATCAGGATACTCACTCAGAGACATTTTAAGAGGTTTGCGTGCAGGCTTCCTGCTCTCTTTTCCCTCGATAAAGGCCAGATCCAATTTTTTGTCTTTTCCGAGTAAAGCCGCCCCCACCGCTCCTGCAAGATGAGCATGGTCAGGCACGATAACCGTTTTACTCAGGATATTTTCAATAGTACTTACGATCTTCTGATTCAGAGATACCCCGCAAATAACCGGAACAGGCTCCCGTATATCACGCCCCTTTACCAGCATATCCAGTACATTTCGAGCAATGCCTTCGCATAGACCTGCACAAATTGCATCGAGAGAGTAGCCCTCCTGCATTGCATGCACGATGTCTGTTTTAGCAAAAACCGCACAGCGTGTAGCAATAAGAGGTGTTTTTCCAGAGAAAGCCGATGCCCTCTCAGACAGCTCAGCCACACTGAGATTCAACCGCTCGGCCTGCTGCTCGATAAATGACCCTGTTCCTGCAGCACATGGCGGATTAATCGTATGTTCGCGGTAATTACCGTCAGAGTCATAGAATATCAGGGCAAAGGTTTCGCCTCCAATTGCGAAAACATTTCTACATTCTGGGACTAGAAACCGTGCACCCTCAACCAGAGAAAGAGTGCCGTCAATAGTTTTTTGTGAACCGTTGAAATTGCCGGTGATTCCAATGCTGTCATAGGATTTATAGAGAGGGGAGTTGAAAATCTGTTCCAGTTCTGAGTGGATATTGCCTTTATGCTCTTTGTAACGGGTATCGACTATTTTATCATTTTCGACAACCGCACATCCCAGGTATAGTGAACCTATGTCAATGCCGATCTTCTTCACATTCGCTCCGACTTTTGTTTCAACAACATGTGAATAATCTATGTGAGACTGAACAAGCTGTCAAGAATTGAGATAGTTATGGATTTCCAGGGCGTTTCTGAAGATAGTATGAAGGAGTAGGATTATCACACTACAAGCAGCTTAATAGCTGATATCTGACAGCTCATTATACATTACTACCTGAACATACCATGGCCCTTGCCAATAAGGGCACCAACTTCATTAATGTATTTATTTAATTTTTCGCCGTTTCTTTCGCCACAGGCTCCAATCCCTTTGAATGCTGCATTTATGAGTTCTCCATGAATACGGTCCCATTCTGCCTTTGACCCCTTTAACGGTGCAATGGCATCCAGGCTCTTCATACCTTTGGCAATACCCATGAGTGCTTCTGCCGCTGCAAAATAGTCCCCATTCTGTGCAGCCTGCTTGAGTTCACCCATGAGGGCACCATTTTCCCGCATAACCTTCACAACAGCTTCTTTGTTGTAATCTGCAAATACATTCACCGAAATCAGCATGAAAATAACAGAAATCCCTGCCATTATTAATCGTTTCTTCATAGTATCTCCTCTCCAGTGAATTTGTATTTCATGAGAATTAGGATCAGCTGATTGTCTAGCTGTCATCAAAAACTCACTAAAATATTAGTATTCCCATGAAACATAATGGTTTTATATAGGGCACCCATACTTGACAGTCAAGGAGAAAATACTATTATAATAATTTGCAATTTTTTATAGCAATATGGCAGAATAAATGAGATGACACAAAAAAATTGACATTGTCATAAATTCATACTCCGTCCCCGCATCTTTTCATAGTTTTTCACTAACATAGCAAGAATCGGGTTGTTTTTTTTGTCTAACCATGCAACTTTAAGTGAGAGAGGATGCTTGTATGGAAACGGATTACCAAAGAATCGAAAAGGTTATACATTATCTTGAAGAGCATTTTCAGGACCAGCCTAGCCTTTCGGAATTAGCGGAATATATCCATCTGAGCCCATTTCATTTTCAGCGCCTGTTCAGCCGCTGGGCAGGCATTAGTCCGAAGCGTTTTTTACAGTTTCTGACGATCGGATATGCCAAAAAGCTCCTTGCACAGGATCGCACTATCCTCGATACAACATTTGAAACCGGGTTGTCGAGTCCGGGCCGTCTGCATGATATGTTTGTTGCCATCGATGCGATAACTCCCGGGGAGTACAAGATGCGCGGTGCCGGGCTGGAGATAGATTACGGAATTCACCCCAGCCCTTTTGGTGAATGCCTCATAGCAGCCACAGACAGGGGAATCTGCAGGTTGTCTTTTATTACAGGTAGTAAAACTGTAGAAGCAATTGCCGGGTTGGAGAAGCAATGGGAGAATGCAGTACTAAAAGAAAACCCTCAATCAACCAGATTGTTAAAAAATCAGATTTTTCAACCGCAGTCGAATAATTCTAAACAGCCAATAAGCTTGCTATTGAAGGGGACAAATTTCCAGATCAAGGTCTGGGAAGCTCTGCTGCGGATTCCCTTTGGTACTCTCTGTTCCTATGAAGATGTTGCATCGTTCATAGGAAATCCGGAAGCAGCACGGGCTGTTGGTACCGCGATTGCCGTCAATCCAATCGCCTATATCATTCCATGCCACCGGGTCATTCGAAAGACCGGTGTTTTTGGAAACTATGGATATGGCCCTGCCAGGAAGAAGATCATGATCGGCTGGGAAATCGCACAGAAATACCGTAATGAAAAATCCAACTAAATTAAGACTATAGTACCTTCATTAACAGGTTATATAAAAGGTGTAAACATGCCACCTCACACACTATTTTCTAAAATACTCTTTCATAGGTATGAAGTAATTATCTATCCAGCCCTGTTGGTATTGTATGCCATGATCTGGGAGATTGGAATGATGTATTGTTATTCTGGTTTCATCTCCTTCCGGTTCCAGCAGGGCTTCCAGCAATGAATCATCATCGGAATCTTCGAATTCAGTTGTTCTCCACTTCTGCAGGATTCGCTTTGGAGGTTCCAATTCAAGATTCTTTCCCTGAATGTATCCGTCCCATGCTTCGAAGGTGTCCCCCGCTTTGCTGGAAACTCTTGCAGAGCCGCCTGTCATCTTAGAATGCTCTTCGGAGCTTAGCCAGGCGGTGTAAATCGTATCAGGCGATGCAGGAATTAGATCTGCGACTTCAAATTCGATGCCAGTAGTATACCTCCATTAACAAGCCTTTCCTATACTGTCAAAATCCGAGTAAAACTCTGATTGTCGACCACACAACGGCTGCAAACCAGAACAGGCAGAATACCCAGGGACCATATATCGTAAAGGCCAGGCTTTTTATGTGGTCCCTGTCTTTGTTAATATTTTTTTCAACACCTGGAATTGTGTCCCGGTCGATCATAAGATCTTTGAGCCCTGCTGATGTTTGCAGCAAATTTCGCTGTTTCAATAACCATTTTTCTATTGTGTGATGCGCGGCGGTAATTGGTCTCCGAAGAATTAAGGCAACGAAGGCCCCTAGTACTGTAACAAGATATACCGGAATTAATTGTGCACGGAAATTCCCTGCAGCGTTGAAAATCGCAAAAGGGAGTATAAGAAATGATTGACAGGTGATAAGGATAGTTGACCTCATTGCTAAAAGATTGAATTCATGCTTCACCTCTTCACGGTAGAACCTGATTTTATCTAAGTCAGATAATTTCTCCATACAGTTTCTCCATTTTATACAATGTCATTAAAGGTGAACGGCTGTGTTCTGATTATGTTACCCTATCCTACTGCATTCATAGCAAAGATGCAAGAAGATTGGATCACTGATGTTTTGTCAGTATTATCTTGGATGTAGGCTCTAAACAACATGCTGTGCATCTATGTTATTCAGAGATATTATAATTGTTGCTTACGATATAAAAATTTTTGTAGATTAGTACCTTGATTATGATGTTCTTGCGTTTTTAGCAAGAAAATATATATATCGAGAATGTGGCTTGTCCACATTAGGTAACTACACTCTGTACGTAATTTCATTAAAAGGAAAGCGATCATATGACTCCATCGAAACTAAAAAAAATGGTAAGGGATATCCTTCCTGATGTTATATCCTTGAGACACACTCTTCATGCTTTTCCTGAAATCATGTTCGAAGAACATACTACACGCAAAATCTTAATGGAAGCATTAAGTGATACAGACCTCAAATTTCTTCCTGCACAACTTGACACTTCAATTGTTGCTTTACTTGCGGGGGATTATCCAGGAGCCAATGTTACTCTGAGAGCCGACATGGATGCTCTTCCTATAAAGGATATGAGTAATAATAAGTGGCGGTCACGAAATGATGGTAAAAGCCACGCATGCGGGCATGACGGACATATGGCGATTCTGATGGGAACTATAAAAGTATTAATGCTCTTGAGAGATCAAATCCATGGTAGTGTGCGGTTTGTGTTTCAGCCTGGTGAGGAAGGGGGAGGGGGAGGAAAGCAGATGGTTATGAACGGACTTTTGGAGCAGGAACCAAAAGCATCAGCTGTTTTTGCACTTCATGTGTGGCCGGATATTCCAGTTGGTATTATAGCTACCATGCCCGGGCCCATGATGGCTGCAGCTGATACTTTTACTGTTGCTGTCAAGGGCTCCGGAGGTCACGGAGCAAAACCTCATGTCACAGTTGATCCTATAGTAATAAGTGCTCAGATTATCCAGTCCCTGCAAACCATACCATCGAGAATTGTAAATCCTGTTGACCCTGTGGTGGTTTCAGTGTGTTCCATACAGGGTGGAAACGCCACTAATGTAATTCCGGATTCTGTTATAATGAAAGGGACCACTCGTTATTTTGATAATAAACTCAAGAAGAAAATACAGACTGAAATGGAACGTATAATAAGAGGTATCTGCCAGGCTGCCGGGGCCCGATATGAGTTCGATTATGAAGAGGGGTATACCCCGCTTGTTAATGATGAGGATATGGTTAAATCGGCTCGTAATGTAGTGGAAACCTATCTTGGAAAGGATAAGTGGATGGAAATTACAAAGCCCAGTATGGGTGCCGAGGATTTTTCCTATTATCTCATGAAAGCGCCCGGGGCTTTTTTCTTCCTTGGGGTAGGGGAAGATTCTCATAAGCTGCACACTTCCCAGTTCGATTTTAACGACGATGCTATAGAGAACGGGATTCTTCTGCTTTCTGCTATGACGCTGGAGACTCTGAATAAGAGTTAAGGGTAAAGGTGCCTGCTTGCTTTCTCCGGTATTTATTATTCATGATACCCTCTCTATCGTAATGGATTAAAGGATTATAGTCTATGTCCTGCTATGAGTGACCGAGGTTGCCTCTCAATTGTTGTGTAGAAGGGTATTGCAAATAATCTGTAGCCTCTTGATGGTCGTGAATACCTTATAATCGCTTTTTTTATAAGTTATATTGTCTTTGTAGTACCTGTAATGTGTTTTAATGACTGCGGGCACTTAGTGCCACGGGTCGATTGCCATTTTAATCTCGCTATTTCTGCTCCCCTCAAAATCTTTAAAAGCCTTTTCAATTTCTTCAAGAGGTCTCCTGCTCGTAACCAGGGTTTTGGTATCAATAGAGCCTGTTTCAAGAATTTTTATTGCATTTTGTATGTTGTGCCTGGGAGGACGCCTTGAGGTTATAATTGTAATCTGGTTTTTATAGAACCAGTTTAGCGACAATGATAATCGCTCATTTGCCGGGCATACTCCAAAACTCAAAAAAGTTCCTCCCTTTTTTAACAGGGGCAGGGCCTGTTCTATTGCTGAAGTAACACCAGTTGCATCTATTATATAATCAATACCAAGAGGAAAATTTTTCAGCACTGATTCCAGAATGTCCTCTTCATCAGGTGAAATAACAATATCTGCTCCAAGCGACGCTGCACACTCCATCCGCTTATTGACAATCTCGGATTGGATTATGACGCCTGGAAGTGAATTTCTGATTACTTGATTCCACAACAGACCAACTGTACCGGCACCAAGAATTAAATACGTAGATCCGGGCTTTGGCCGGAGACGATCAAAACCGGCAAGCACAGTTGAAAGTGTCTCGCATATTATACGATCAGGATAGGATAGTTTCTGGGGAATCGGATAACTATTGGTCTCAGGAACAACAGTATACTGGCAGAATCCCCCGGCTCTGGTATATCCCAAAAATGATTCATTACTGCACAGTCCGCGATTGCCGGACTTGCAGAACTCACACATGCCACAGTATATAAACGGATCGACAACAATTTCCTGCCCCTCATTTATTGATGAAACCTCTTTCCCAATCTTCTCGACTGTTCCTGTAATTTCATGGCCAAGGATAACAGGTGGTACTGCGTTATCGATCTCCCCGGAAAAAATATGAGCATCTGTACCGCAAACTCCGCACCCTTCAACTTTAAGAAGGATCTCATCTTTTGCAGGTTGAGGAATTTCGAGCTCTTTTATTTCAATGTTTGCCACTCCGTTAAAAACCGCAGCTTTCATGTTACCCTCATTTCATTAACTGAAGAGATATTTTTATTGAAAACAGCATCATGTATACTGTATTTGGATTATGGTTTTGTGTTACCAGGGAGAACAACGATTAAAGATCATGATTTGACCGTCTATCCTGCTCATCAATGTCGTCTGCGTCCCAGGGATAGCAGATCCAGCGGTCATCGGGCTCTTTTCCGACATAGTAACGAGAAATCTTATCCGGAATAACACCTGTCTTTTTCTTTCTCTTGTTGGCAAGCACTGCAACGGCAATCTCAGCCGGCTTGTGTCTGAGAAGCTCATTAAGACAGTATTCCAATGTCACCCGCGTATCATCCACTTCATCAACCAGAAGCACCTTTTTCCCGGGCAGTTTCTTTTCGACCTCATCGATCCATTGGATCTTTCTGGGTATTTCAGTTGGCCTGTTCTCTTTGTTGTAGTGCTGGAGACCTACAGTGAGAATAGGGCGATCAATGAAAGTACGTATAATTCTCGCAGGTATAAATCCACCTGTGCCGATCACAACAATAACGTCGGGATTGAAATCCGAATCTAGTATCCTATCAGCAAGGTTTCTGATGGTCCTGTGTATCTCATTATAGGTTAGATAATAGTTGTCCCCCACTACTATACCTTTCTGTTTATTGAGCATATTTTACATATTTTTATTGATATTTCAAGACTATTCCGGATGTAATAAAATGGGGACGGGGTATGAATTCATGACTTTAGTGTGCAATAGAGCCATTTCTTATAATTCTTTATCTTTATTGAAATGATTTCGATTAACCGCTGTATACAGACACCTTTCAGCGTGCAGCATTTCACATCAAGCTCAATACTGCATTCCTAATCTTGACATTACAATTACCCGCGTTAAAATAGAAAAAGCTAGAGTGATTGATTTTTCAATAGCAGCATGAGATTGAAAAATGGAAAAGCAAGAAAAAAAAGCATGGCTCCGTGAGGAGTACATTTCAAGGATAAATCGTGTTATTGATTACATTGAGGATAATATCACCGAAGGGCTCTCCCTGAAAAAGCTTTCACATGTTGCCAATTTCTCCGCATTTCATTTCCACAGGATTTTCAGAGCAATCGTCGGCGAACCGCTAAACCAGTTCATACAGCGGGTTCGACTCGAGAAGGCTGCAATGAAACTCATAGGGCAATCAAAACTATCGATTACCGAAATCGCTCTGGAGTGCGGTTTTTCCAGCTCTTCATCATTTGCCAGAGCGTTCAGAGAGCACTTTAATGTAAGCGCTTCTGAATGGCGTGAGCAGATGAATGTAACAAATAGCAAGAATGGTGAAGCAGAAAGCAATATTGGAAAACCGAAAAGCAACATGTGGAAAGACAGTACATCCTCCTCTGCTTATACTGAAGGTACAAAATCCCATGAATGGAGGAGGCAAGAGATGGTAGACAAAAAAACACTGAAAGTGGAAGTTAAGGAGATTCCATCAATGCATGTGGTGTATATTCGCCACATTGGGTCGTACAAGGGAGACGCCGGGCTCTTTGAGAGGCTGTTCAACAAACTCTTTACATGGGCCGGCGCAAGGGATCTACTGAGGTTTCCAGCAACAAAGGTAATGACTGTGTATCATGACAATCCCGAAGTGACAGACGAGAGCAAACTCAGGACGAGCGTATGTATTACTGTTCCTGAAGATACTGAGGTGGATGGAGAGGTGGGGAAGATGACCATCTCAGGCGGAAAGTATGCGATTGGACATTTCGAGCTGGATAATACTGAGTATGAAGAGGCCTGGAATGCATTGTATGGAGAATGGCTTCCGGAAAGCGGCTATCAGCCGGATGATGGCCCACCCTTTGAGATGTATATCAATGATCCGAATGAACATCCCCGGCACAAGAGTATTGTTGATATCTACATACCTGTAAAGCCGCTCTGAACATGAGATGTATATTAATCTAAGCCATTCGTGATTTCTTTTGTACCCGAACCATCGTGATCCTGTTTTGAAGATGGTTCTTTTTCATCGGAATCAAATACAGTATAGGTGGACCCATCCACAGTCTCTACTTTCTCTTCAGCAGAAACCTTTATTCCTTTCCTGCCTTTTCTTGTGACCAGGTAATATATAAGAGCTGCAATGGCAATCAGGGCTATAAAAGGAAGCATCACAAATGACAGAAGTACAAATCCGACTATAATGGCTCCAATAATAATAGTACCGATAATTGCGAATAAAATACAGCTTGTCCGGTTCAAATTAGTTCCTCGAAAATAAATGATTTTCTTAAAAAGATAAATAAAGGTATATAATATAATTCATTTTAAAATTATAAAATCAGGAACTAATAGTTAATTGTTAGATAAATCTAACAACTAAAGATTCAGTTCTTCAATATTTATTAAAGAACTGATATGCAGTTGGTAATAATATTACCAACTGCCTAAATGGTTATTATAAATAACCATTGCGGGAGCTGGTGGTGGCTAAAGCAGCGACAATATGGAATTGTTCACCAGCAACTGTTCATAATTCACCTGTTTACATGTAAACATCTGGTTAGTTCTCATTAATCAGTTGCCGGTAACTATTTAACAACACCTTTAATCATAGAATGACCGGCTTCCGAATCGGTTCATTATATATGAAACAATATTTAATAAAACAAGTACTGATTCTGCAGTTAATGATAACATCACTCACTGCAGATTAATTCTTTAATAATTCTTAAAGAACTAATTACTATGAACAAGAACTAAATAACCATCTGGTGCCAAACTGGTTGCCAGCATTACCATGTTAATATCAAGGTGATCCGTCCAGACTTTTGCCTCCCTGTTGCTGTCTTCGAGCCAGAAGCCCTCGATGATTTCAATGAGCCGGGTGAAATGCATCAACAATTTAATATATTTATGTATTGTATGACTATCTTTAAAATGATCCTGATTCTCCTCAACTAATTTTTCAAGCCTTACAACCGCCTTCATTCCGATGGATAGTCCCAGTTCGCGGAATGCAAGCCGATAGTTAACAGGAAGTTTTAGTGGGTTCATCCTCTCAAAAGGTTCCAGTCCCAACAGGGCCGAGCCGAGCATAACCTCGAGCAGTTCAGTTTCATCAAAATATTGACGCACTATCATCTGCGCCACTTTGTAAGCATCGCATAAGAGACTGCCGATACCAAGCGGATCGTCTGTGATCCAGCTTTTATCACTGCAGATATCGGTCATATCGGCGATCTCCTCTGAAAGATCCAAATGCTGTGGACTATCTGGATTTTCTAGTGTGTACATCTGAAGTTGATTATATGTGGTGAATCCGTCGAGAGGATCATGCTGTCCCATGCTCGGCACTAGTGGACGGGAGAGGTCTATGCTCATTTTCCAGTACATGTGTTTCAAGCCGCCGGTGGTTGGAACATAGGTAAATCTGGCATGAGAGGTTTTTGCAAGCTCGACTGCCCATTCGTTATAGGTTGTATCCGCTGTAACCCGGCTTGTACGATTCAATGCATGCATCCATTTCGTCAGGTAGTGGTAATACTGCCCGTCACGGTCCCATTCCAGCCTTTCGTCAAAGGGATCAGAAGGGTCCCTTTCGTTCATTTTCTTGCCTATCCTCAGACCCCCGCTGGTGGGGTGCATTTTGCCTTCATGCTTATTAAGACCGCTTATCCAACCATCTCTAGGGTCATCCTCGCGATGTCGACCAAGTATGGTGTGCACTTGATCTATAAGTTTGAGTGCAAGATTTTTGAAGTGGTCGTCATCTGTTTGGATATAGAGCTCAAGGAAATTACACACTGCAAAAGCATCAGTCCAAAGATACCGTCTTGGAGATTTACTGTTTGGTGAAAGCCCGGTCTGGCTGGCAAATTCGCTCATAATTTCATTGACAGTTGAAAATAATGAGTTTTGATTCATCTCTTTACCAAATTTATAGACACCATGTTCTATTAGAAAATAAGGATTGGAGACTTAAAGCTTATAGAAATGCAAGAGCCAGGGGTTAGGGGTTTGTTATTTATTGCTAGCCTCTAGTCCCAAGCCCCTGGCCACGACTTTTATGCCTATGTATTTTCTGAAAGCCGTATTTAATTTATCTCCCAGAAACACTCTTCAGATACTTCAGATAATCACTGTCTGTTGTTAAGAGGAGCCAGGAGTCTTCACCCAGTGTTTCTCTGTAAGTATCAAGGGTGTTCAAAAAGGAATAGAAATCAGGATCTTTA
Source organism: Spirochaetota bacterium (assembly GCA_020342115.1). Taxonomy (GTDB): domain Bacteria; phylum Spirochaetota; class B62-G9; order B62-G9; family DRHN01. Next base: position 1,678,563 of record CP070841.1, on the reverse strand, counting down.
TTATAGGCCTCTGCGTATATCCTGGTTGCTTCAGCATCAGCACGGCCTTTAATCTCCTGCGCAGTTCTATAAGCTTCAGAGGTGATTTTCTGAAGCTCTTTTTCCATCTGACCTTCTATTTCTGCTTTTTTGCCAGCTCCTTCTGATCGGTATTTCTCGGCTATTCTGGTTCTTTCAGAAATCATCCTCTCGTAGACTTTCTGCCGTACCTCCTCAACATAGTTGATGTGCTTAATCCGTACATCGACCAGTTCGATCCCATACTGGGGCACCTTTTCTGAAGCTTGCTCTAATATCTTGCGGGTTATTTTTTCTCTGCCCCACTCGATCGGTATTCCTACATCTTCGGCTAATGAAAGTTCTTCCTCTGCCATAGTCATCTCTCTATTTGAGTTTCTGACAACTTCAAGCAGAATATATGATGTCACTGAATCTCTTGTAGCCGCATCGATGATGTCGTCCAGACGTGCGTGAGCGCCTATTTCATTTCGTACCGACTGAAAAAACTTTAAAGGATCTACGATTCTCCAGCGGGCATAGGTGTTCACCCAGATAAATTTTTTGTCCTGCGTGGGGATCTGATTGGGATCGCCATCCCACTCCAGAATCCGTTTTTCGAATCTGTTGGTTCTTTCTACAAAAGGTCTTTTCCAGTGCAGGCCAGGTTCTGTGACAGGGTCTCCTACCGGTTTACCGAACCGGGTAATTATGACCTGTTCTGTCATCTTAACTGTATAGAGACCGCTTGCCGCTACGATCAATCCCAGAAAGAGTATAATCACAATTAATATATACGTCGCTTTCATCTCTCTCCTCCTTCCACCCCTTCAAGGCGCAGCAGCGGTACAAGCCCCTTTTGGTCGGAGTCAACTATGTATTTCCTCCCTATCTTGGGTAAAACCTCATTCATGGTCTCCAGATAGAGTCTTCTTCTGGTTACATCTTTCGATCGTGTGTATTCTTGCCATACAGCTAAAAACTTGTTGGCATCGCCTTCGGCTCTGTTGACCCTGTTGAGTGCATAGCCCTCGGCCTGTCTGATAGTCCTCTCAGCCTCACCACTGGCTTTGGGGACTGCCTGATTATAGGCTTCCCAGGCTTCATTGACCATCTTCTCTTTTTCCTGTTTCGCTTCATTGACCTCATTGAAGGCAGGCTTTACAAGATCAGGGGGGTTCACATCCTTCAGTTCCAGGGTCACAACCTGAATCCCCGTTTCATAGTTGTCGAGGATAATCTGAAGCTGCTTTTCAGCTTCGAGCGCAATTTCCCTGCGGGAAAGAATTATTACTTCATCCACACTTCTATCCCCCACCACCTGGCGCATAACCGACTCAGAAGCATCCCGTATGATATCCCTGACATGCCTGACCTTGAAAAGGTAATTAACTGGATCGGCAATACGATACTGGACTATCCACTCCACCACTGCCGAGTTCAAATCACCGGTGAGCATCAGCGACTCATCGAGAGCGATTCCTTTGACATACTCCGTTCTTACTCCAGGCCTTGCTGTTCTAAATCCAAACTCTTCCTTTTGAACCCGCTTAACAGGGACCTTGGCTACTCTATCGATTCCGTAGGGAATTTTCACGTGGAGACCTGGCTGGGTTGTTGCGATGTACTTGCCGAATCGCACGGTAACTCCAACCTCATCTGTGCCTACCTGATACAGAAGGGTCGACAGGAAGATTATTGCAAGTATCCCGACGATAACCCCTATGATTATTTTTTTTACATTCGGACGCAATTTAAAACTTCTGGGGTTACCGCTAGCTGCCTGTTCTGCCCAATTCATCGTATTCCTCCTTAAAAATATAGGTTGTTATAGATACTGGTAATACCATTAAAGTTAAGTATATCCTGCTATTAATATAAGTTGTTATAGGAGAGAGTGGTACATTAATACAATTTATTTTGGAGGCAACGTTACAGCAAATTCGTGTGCTTGATCAAGCCATTTATCAAGGGCATTTCCCTTGAATCCTTCCTCTTCAACCATGACCCAGCCCTTCATAGGCCTGCCTGTGATGTTAAAAGGTTTTACAGAGGATTGCTCAAGAGCCTTATTGGCCCTCTCTTCACCCAGACGAAGAATCAGATAGTCCTTGTAAACACCACACATCATATTTCCGTTAATAAGGTGGCAGGTACCGCCAAACATCTTTTTTCGAACGGTATTCCATTTAGAAATTACACTTGTAATTCTCGAGTCGAGCTCTTCGTTATAGGGCATTTCATTATTCCTGATTCTTAATTTTATTTATAATAATATAATTGTTTTCAAACATATGAAAGCAGTCAGCTGCCGGCTCTCAGCGTTCATCCCGATTGTCGTTTTTTATAAAGATCCAAAAGGTTCATACTTTTTGGATCAAGATTGGTTAATCCGTATTCTTTTGCCCAATCCATTGCCTCCAGAAATTCATACACAGTGATTCCACGGGCGATTTCTGGATAGTTGTAAGCCTGATAGTCGACGTGGTATTGACTCATTATGTTGACATATGTTGTTTTTGGAAGGTTTTCGGCCACCCATCTCACGAACTGCTCGGTTCCCGCAACTCGGTTTGGCATGACTAGATGACGGATTATCAATCCGCTTAAAGCAATTCCCCGACTATCAACCTTGAGCTCACCGACCTGTCGCTGCATTTCAAGAATCGCTTTCTTCGCCATCTCAGGATAATCTGAAGCTCCTGATGAGTATTTGGCTGCTTTTTTGGGATTTGTGTATTTAAAATCGGGCATATAGATATCAACAATACCATCCAATAGTTGGACAGATTCTAATCGCTCATAGCCGCTTGTATTGTAAACCAGCGGAATATGCAATCCCTTTTTTAACGCAATGCGTGTCGCATTCAGGATATTTGGCATGACATGAGTGGGTGTGACAAGGTTTATATTATGGCAGCCTATGTTCTGCAGTTTGATCATCAAGTCCGCCAGGTCTTCATCTCGAACCTGTTTTCCCCTTCCCTCATGTGAGATGGGCCAGTTCTGGCAGAATACACAGCGGAGGTTGCAGTTGGAGAAGAAGATGGTACCGGACCCATGCTGGCCGACAAGAGGAATTTCTTCGCCGAAATGGGGCTGAGCGCTGTAAATCACAGGTTTGGATGGTGCGCAGCAGGTCCCTGTTCTTCCCTTGAGCCGATTTACCATGCATCGTCTGGGACAGAGCTGACAGTTCCTGAAAATTTCATAGGCCTGTTCTATTCTCTGGGCCAGTTTTCCCTCGTTTTCCAACTTTTCATAAGCCGGAATCCATTTTTTTTCTATCTTTTTTGGTACAGCGGGAGCATTAGAGAAAGAGAGAAGAATTGCCCCTCCGGTGAAAAGAGACCCTTTAATGAATTCCCGGCGTGTGATCTTCATGGCAACCAGCCATCAAAGTTATAGTGCCAGTCTATATATAATTAAACAATACTCTTTTTGTGAAAATACTCAAGTGTTCATTACGTGATATGTCGTTCCTGAATTATCCATACTTCTTCCTAGAATCACTTAGATTTTGAGATGAGATTTAATAAGGTATTGACTGTAAAATATGTTTCTATATAGTTAATAGGGTGGGAAGGTCAAAGCAAGATAGAGCGACATCCGGTTTCCAGTTCACAAGAAGGGATTTTCTGAGAGCATGCGGAGGTGGAATCTGTGTACTCTCGCTCTCTGCATTGCCTGGGTTGCCTAAGCTTTCCCAGGCGCAAATAGTAAAAAAGGGGCTTGCCAAGACAAAGCTCTCCCCCTGGTTCAGCAATCTCGAAAAAGGCGAGATTCAGTGTGAACTCTGTCCAAGAAAATGCCGTGTCCGCAGGGGGAAAAGAGGTTTTTGCAGGGTTCGGGAAAACATCGAGGGAGAACTTTACAGCCTTGTGTATGGTAATCCTACTGCTCTTCATTTGGATCCAATGGAGAAAAATCCCTTTTTTCATGTGCTTCCAGCCACAAACTCTCTTTCAGTAGCAACCGTTGGTTGCAATTTTCAATGCAAGTTTTGCCAGACATGGGAAATTTCTCAGGCTTCGCCTGAGG
>CP070841.1:1664923-1674425 GCA_020342115.1 Spirochaetota bacterium | reverse complement strand
TCATCAAAAAAATCACCAGGATCTTTCCCTTGTGGAAATCTCAATATATATGGCTCTACCTCTCTTTTAAACAGCAAATTGATAGAGCGGAGTGCTGCCTTCAGGCCAGCCTCATCCGGGTCAAATAATAGATAGATGTTCCTTGTATATCTAAGAACTAACGCTATCTGTTCTTCTGTTAAAGCTGTTCCAAGCGGTGCTACCGTATTCTTGAGCCCCTCCTTATACATCCTGATTACATCAAAGTATCCTTCAACAACAAATACAGAATCTTCCTTTCTAATGAATTCCTCGGCAGCATAAAATCCATAAAGCTGCTTTCCTTTATGAAAGAGCAGGTTCTCACTTGAGTTTATGTACTTCGGGCCTTTATCATTTTCTGTCTCTAACAACCGTGCGCCAAAACCTACAAACCTGCCTATAGAATCCTGTATCGGAAAAATGATACGGTTTCTAAACCTGTCATAGTACCCGTCACCTTTCCTCTTTTTGAGTATAAGCCCGGATTCTTCAAGCTCTTTCATGCCGAATCCCCTGGACTGGAGATATAGTAGCAGAGCATCCCAAGAATTGAGCGAATAGCCCACATGAAAGGCTTTTGTTGTATTGGAGTCTATTTTTCTAATTTTTAAATACTTTAAAGCTTGCCCACCTTTCTCAGAGAGGAGATTGTTAATAAAGAAAGATGTAGCAGTTTTATTGATTGCATACAGAATATCGGCCTTGCCCTTCTTTTCACCTCCTTCCCCATCAGTTTTTATGTGTACACCAACTCTCTCACCTAATAGCCTCACAGCGTCTGGAAAACCTATACCTTTAAATTTCATAAGGAAATTAAAAACATTGCCTCCTACTCCACATCCAAAACAGTGGAATATCCCTTTCTGTGGATTGACGATAAAAGAAGGCGTCTTTTCAGTATGAAAAGGACACAGTGCTTTATAATTCTGACCTGTTCTCTTGAGGGGGACAAACTCTCCAATTATTTCTACAATGTTTACTTGATTTTTGATCTGATTAATAGTGTCTTCAGAGATATACAATGTATTTTGGGGTTCTATGGAATGTTATACTGCAAATCTGAATATACACGTTTCGTGTATCCAAGACAAATATTTTTAGCTAATCTGGTGCCCTACACTTTTTGAATCACTGTACTTCTCTATAGCCTTAAGATGCTCTGAATAGGTAGTTGAAAAGTGATGAGATCCATCCCTCTTTGATACGAAGAAGAGATAATCAACTTCTGCAGGATATACAGCAGCACGGAGAGATTTTATGCCTGGATTTGAAATAGGCCCTGGAGGAAGACCTGTATGCAGATATGTATTGTATGGAGATTTGATCTTCAGGTCACTGTATAGGAGCCTATCCTTTGTCTTTCCAAGAATATACTGAACAGTGGAGCAAGCTTCAAGCCTCTTTCCATTTTGTAAGCGATTGTAAAAGACCGCAGCAATAAGGGGTCTCTCCTCATCGAGCTTCGCCTCCTTCTCTACAAGCGAAGCTATTATTACAACTTTGCTGAGCTCATCGTCTGAAAAATCTCTGTACGGTATGTCCGAGAGTGATGAAAAGAAGCGTTCTATGGTTACCTCGACTATCTGCTCTGCAGATAGGTCCTGTGCAATTATATAGGTATCAGGAAATATGAATCCTTCAGCGCTGTCAAAAGGTATATTATACTTCTCAAGGATTCTCTGATTACTGCTTGCCTCTATAAATTCATCTGCTCCGACAATCTTTTTTCTTTCTAAAAGATCTGCTATCTGTTTAATATGAAGACCTTCAGGAATGGTGAATTTTTCAGTTGCGACAATGCCCCTGGTAATCATCCTTAATATGTCCGTATTTTTCATCCCCAGGTCAATACCATAGACTCCTGATTTGACAACTTTTGCGTTTCTGCTTGTTCTTACAAGAAATATAAAAAATTTTTCAGAACGAATGATACCTGATTCCTCCAAACCATGTGCTATGGCATATACACTTTCACCTTTTTTTATTGAAAAAAGAGATCCAGGTTCTATTTCTTTCACAGGTGAATTGTAGTATGAAAAAAGGAGGAAAAAACATCCAACCAGGATTATTACAGCAACTGGTATAATAAGGATCTTTATTTTTTTCATTGTTGTAGCGAAAAGATAATAGTCTCAGTTTGAACTGTAAAGTGAGGATTCAAACATTACATTACAACTTGGATGAATAAGTCAAGCAAAAACCAGGATATTTTTTAACCTACCAACACGGGGCTTCATCCACCAATAGGGAGTTTCACTCTTCCAGAAATCTCATTTATCATAAAGTATAATATATTCATCTCCTTATCGGAATATATCTCACTCTCCTTCTCAGTTAGATTGATAACACCTATTATTGCCTCATCAGTTAAAATTGGAACGGACACAAAGGATTTTGATCTATATTTATCTTTTGGTTCAAAATCGGTCTTCTTTTCGATATTATTTACAATAAGCGGCTTTCCATCAAGGAACACCCTTCCCGTAATCCCTTCCCCAGGCTGTATTTTAGTACCCCTTAGCATTTTAATCTCATCTTTACTCCACCCCATAGTCTTGAAAATATAAAGCTCATCCATTTTCCCATTATACAAAAGTATTGAGGCTCTCTTTGATTTTGTGATCTTTGCTGCTGCAGCAAGAAGCTTGCTTAAAATTTCACTTTCACTTATAGAGCCCTTGAAATATTCCTGGATCTTCATAAAAAAGTTGACGTCCTTATCTGTGATTGGAGAGATATCAACCTGTTCAGGTCCCGCCTCTAGCATATACCCCTCAGTCCCGTAAGGTATCCTTCCTGTAAATGCAGGGGTTGAGAGTGATATGAGAAGGAGGAAGAAGGAAATTAGAAGGAACAGTATGACTATGATATCCTCACTTGTGAGTATATAAGGTACTATATTAAAGGATAAAAGTATTTGATATATTACAAAAAGTATAATAATGATAAAAAGAACAATATATTTAATTTTTTTGGTATGCATATTCTCTCCTTTCAAAATCGGATGATATGAGAATGCTCTCCAAGTTTATATTTTCAAGAACACGTGCTTGAGCTCTCCTGATATCAATTATATAGGGATAATAATATATCGGATGTTCATCAACAAAGGCAATCTCCAGGAGCAATCCCAGACTCGTTTCTCTTGACCAGTTCTGATCAAAAATGAGGTTACCAAGACTGTAGGCAATAATACCACCTCTATAAACCTCAATATCCTGGATTACATGTGGGTGACTACCCAGCACAACATCTACTCCGTAATCCCTGAGGCTTCTCATGAGTACCACCTTCTCCTGTTCTGGGTGTCTCAAGTATTCGATCCCGGAGTGCACCGATGCAATTACCACATCATATTTCTTTTTTAAAGATCCAATTTCATTTCTTAGCGAATCGCTCTTTAGGGTTAATGTAAGCATCGTCTGGTCCGAATCCTTTACCACAAATGGATAGATATCATTATAAGAGATAAAGGCAATTTTGGTTCCATTAATACGAACTACTGCAGGAGAAAGAGCCTCCTTCCTTGTTCGACCAACTCCGCAATACTTCATGCCATTTTCGTCAAGTAAGGTCATAGTATCAGATATAGCGTCAACACCCCAATCAAATGCATGATTATTTGCTAGTGAAAAGATATCAAATCCGCTGAATTTCAATCCGTCGATCACTTCTGGATTCGCCCTGAAATAGATACCTTTGAAAGGTGTAAATGGCTTTCCTCTAGAAGAGATGGGTGATTCCAGGTTTGCAACTGCTATGTCACACCTCTCTATTTCGTGTGCTATCTCATTAAAAGGATATCTATATCCGAGCTTATCCATATATTTCCTTGTTCCCCTGGCCAGCATTATATCGCCACCGGCAATCATAGAGAACGTTTGATCAATCCAACCCCCCAGATGATACCTGAGCTTGCTGTACCTTTCTTTCTCCAAGATGTCGTTATCTTTTGTGTATATATGAGCCTTGTAGACCTTTGGATAGATTCCATGCTTCACATTATGAAGATTAGGAAAAATATCATCTACAGATAGTAACCTCTGGTCTATGGTAAGGTCCTGGTATGAGATTATCTTATAATAGGAGTTACTATCTTTACACGCAACTCTATCAAACTGACTTCCTGTGATCCGGTTATGCTTGCTATCATCATCAACTACTGCAACTTTTACAAAAAATAGATCAAACCTTGTCAGTGAATAAAGATCTGATTTGAGCTTTTTATCAGTAATAAACAGAGCATCTGGATGAGACATTATGTAGGCTGTGACATCAGCTGGGTCAAAATAGTATAAGGAGACTGACAACTCTTCTTGCTCAAATCTTTCAACAACCTCCCGAACAACAATTGACTCCTCTGTAAAATCCTTATCAAAAAAAACAATAAGCGAACTGGCTTTCCGCTGGTCAGTTTTCGATAAAAATGAGAAAAAAACAAAAGCTCCAACTATAAGTACGATTATTAAATAGAGCCTTTTCATAAACATCCCTGAGAAATATATGAAAAAAGGTGATTGTTGATATTTTCCATTGCTGATATATTATATAATAAGTCAAATGTTCCACTCAATGCAAATAGAAAAGTTAAAATAGTAATTATTAAATTACCTGATCTTCTCATACAAATTTTTTTAAAAAAATAGGGTGCTTTCAGGAAATAAAAATTATCCTATAGGAGATGTATGAATGGAGAAGTTTTATAAAGGTATTCCTGGTTCTGGAAGAATTGCTTTCGGGACTGCTATAGTATTTCTCCAATCTAATATTTTTATTCCGCGCTATCCTATTAGGAAGGATGACAAAACGGTTGACCAGGAGATAAAAAAGCTTGAATCTGCTCTTGCTACGACAAAAAAAGAGATAGAAAAGCTGAAAACTGATCTTAAAAAGGACACCTCCCCCTTAGAAACTGGATATATCGATACAACCATTCTCATGCTCGAAGACCCTCTAATACGAGAACAAGTCACACAACGAATTGCTGAAAGCCACTTCAATGTTGAGTGGGTGTTTAATGAAGTCATAGAAGAGATTGCAGCAAAAATTTCAAAGTCGGATGACTATTACTTTCAGGAGAGGGCACCTGATGTACTATCTGTTGGAAAAAAAGTACTTAAAAACCTTCTCGGAAGTGAAGAGCATGAGATACCCAAGAACATAGATGATCCAATTATAGTTTCACATACCCTCTCACCCCCGGAAATTGTATCACTTTACAAGAAAAATGTACGTGCCTTTGTTACAGAAATCGGTGGCAAGACATCACATGTCACCATAATGTCACGCGACCTCAAGATACCTGCTGTTATCGGTATTGACAATATCACGAATAATGTACATACAGGTGATAAGGTAATTGTTGATGGTACAATTGGTACAATAGTTGTAAATCCTCAAGAAGAAACAATTGCACTATATAAATTTCGAGAGGAAAAGTATGAAAAATATGAGAACACACTGAAGGCCATTGAAAAACAACCTTGTGTTTTAAAGAGTGGAGAAGAGATAACCCTCCTTGCTAACATGGATGTTGAAGAAGAACTTGTTCTTATCGACAAAAGTAACTGTCAGGGTATAGGATTATTTAGAACTGAGTACATATTTTTAAACAGGAACCGATCTCCAAGTGAGGAGGAACAGCGAGATTTTTACACGAAGGTTGTAAAAAAGTTTGATCCTTACGAAGTTACAATACGAATCATCGATATAGGAGGCGATAAAAAACCTCCCTACATGGATTACTATGAAGAGCAAAACCCATTTCTGGGTTGGAGAGGAATCAGATATGCACTCTCACACAAGGATATCCTTAGAGCGCAGATAAAGGCAATTCTTGGAGCTTCACACTTTGGAAATGCAAGGATCATGTTTCCTATGGTAAGTGATATAGACGAGATAAATCAGATATTTGAGGTTGTCGAAAGCTGTAAGGAAGAGCTTGGTAAGAAGAACGTACCATTTAAAGAAAATATCCAACTTGGAATAATGGTCGAAACTCCATCCAGTATCATTCTCTTAGACAAGATAGCTGACCTAGTTGATTTCATCAGTGTCGGAACAAACGATCTGATACAGTATACTCTGGCTATTGATAGGGGAAATGGAATGGTCGCCACTGAATTCGATCCTATACACCCCGCCATTCTTCGTTCTCTCAGACTCATAGCAGATATAGCATCCCAAAAAGATCTGGAAGTGTCTATATGCGGTGAAATGGCAGGAGACCCTCTGTATACTCTATTACTCCTTGGTTTTGGATACAGGAAACTCAGTATGAGTCTTATGAGTATCCCAACTATCAAGAATATTATCATCAATTCATCTGCAGATGATGCAGCTGAGATTGCTGAAACCGCACTTGAATTTTCATCCAAAAAAGATGTCGGTAGGTATGTCCGTGAACAGATGACCAAGAAGTTTAGCTATCTGGAGGATTATTTCAGACAGTATGTGTGATATAATTTTATAACTTCTTTTATTACTTTAATTAGCTCGCTTTAATCTCTCTTTTTCTATATCAAATTCTACATTTTCTTCGTGTTCTATAGGTGGGGTCAGGGTGTTTATTGCTTTTTTCATTTGCTCCATACTAATGTGCGTATAAACCGCTTCCATTCCTTTTCCTTTTTTATGTCCCATAATCATATTTATTACCATTTCATTAATTCCATTGTTAAATAGAGCAGTCCTAAAGCTATGTCTCAAATCATGTAGATTAAAATTGTCAGGAAGCCCATATTGCTTCTTAATCATTACCCATCGGTTTTTTACCCATGTTCCGTGATATATGGGATAAATTGGATTTTCTCCTGGAAAAACCCATGGATATCGCTTATTCTTTGGTCTCTTATCCCAAATTAACCTGTCTAGTACAAGAGGGTGTATTGGTATTATTCTATGCATATTAGGCCACCGTATAACCATGCATTATTTGTTGGTGGTCATTAAATGAGACAGACAAACGAACCTTACAGTAGGGAAATGATGGGGTACTGAACTAAGGTAACCATTCTAACATATACTTTAAGTTTTCTTTGAGGAAGGTAGCTTGTTGCTTAGGAAGTTTATCTAGTATTAATTCTATATCTACTAGTTTATCATCTTCTAATTTTCGTGCTAGACAGCCTATTACTTCATACATGTATATTTCTTCACATACTTTCCATTCTTTGATTTCAGCCATTTTTTTATTACCTTATTCGATTTAATATTCTTTCTGTTAATTTCTCTTAATAAGGTAATATACACCACATTTAGCATTTCATCAATTTTAATACCTGAAATTTTCATTAAACATCTATGTTTTTTATTTAGACGTTATCTCTAATCACTAATACCAACTTATTTATTTCTTTTAGAATGATTGTAGCTTCTAATTTCACAATACTATCTATCGCAACTACTGCTTCACGTTCGAGGAGTAATTTTTTAACACAACATAAGCAATAATCAATCGCTGTAATCTCCTTGTAGTTGCAATTTAGTATATAATTATCTTCCTCTACTTTTTTTATTGTCATTAATAATCCCTTTATTCATCTATAATATTAGTAAACTCCTTTTTATTCTCGACAAAATCTCGTATCTTAGCATCTATTCTTTCAAGTTTATCTTCACGCTCTTTTCTTTGTTTCTTTTCAATCTCCTTACTCACATTAAAGAATTGTGTAGCTTCAGGTGGCCGTGATCTTGCTACCTTAGGGTTCATAATGTATTGTGTGTGATTATAAGATTTTGAGGACAAATCCTTTTCAGAAGGATTGTCCGAAAAATCGTCTTTCTTAGAATATCTTAAAGGGATATTCTTACATTGGTTCTTTTCCAGTACCTCAATTGGTGGATTTACAGTACCCCTCTTTTTTAGTAATGGTTTATTTACACTACCCCCCTGTCTTGCTAAAATAGTATATTGATTCACTCTATTTACCTTAGGATTGCCAGGATCTTTACCACGATCTATTTTTATATATCCGTATTCTTGGAGTAATTTAGTCCATTTAATTACTGTTTTTTGTGTAGTCCTAGATTCTCGACTTATTGTGTTGATTGAAGGAAAACAAGATTCACCATCTTTATTAGCATGATGACATAGGGTTATATAAATTAATATTCCAGCACCTTTAATACGCTGGTCGTCAAAAATATTATTACTAAAGTAGGTAAAATATTCTTCTCTTTTTACTTGTATCTTTTCGTTATCCATATTCCATACTGTCCCCCTGGGATTAGCAATTAAGCCATTGCCCAATAGATTTTTATTTAGGATTGATTTTTGAATGATGTAGGCAAGAAGTTATTCAGCCCATCTTTGTTTGTATTCATTTAGTGCCTTTTCATCATCAAGGGGCAAAAACATTAAATCGATGTGTTGGCGGAAAAGTGCTAATAGTTTAGGTTGTGCGTAAAGCTCGTTTAACATTGTTTCTAGCTTTTTACTGGCATTTAATCCGGCCATAATTTTCAGGCTAAAAATAATGTATTCCTTTAGGTCATAGTTTAACCTGGACATTTCTTCTTCAATCATCACTTTTTCTTCTTTCTTTAAATCTTTGTCAAGGTCAATTTCTATTTTCATAACCATATCCCCTTTCACTATTCCAGTAACCTAAATAGGTACTTTGTAACGTTATTCTTCATATTTTTGTCTTACTTTTCCGTCATCTATTTTTTCTTCTATATCACCAGTCGGCAAAGGTTCGGCTGTTTTCCAATATCTTCTGCCCTTATAATCTCTATATAACTTCACGTCTATTCTTCCAATTTTATCTGCCTGTTTTGTTGCTTCTTCTATTGTGTCCATACCTGTTGATTTTCCTTTATTAACCAGGTCAACTAAATTAGCCCACACTTCTTGTCTGTAATCCTCATTTACCCACGATTTATTTAATCTATCCAAAGGATTGCGCCAAACTAATTGACCTTTTGATTCTCTTTTAATCCTTATCTTATCAATGATTCTATTTACTTCTTCAAATTCTCTTTGGTCTATTTCTCTCATTTTTTACACATCAATACAATTGCGGTTACTAAAAATGGAAAGCTATATACACGTGGAAAAACCACAAAGCAAACTACTAAGCAGAAACAAATTAGACATTCAAATAATTGATTATGCGTTATAACCGTAGTCTCCATTTTCTACAAAAAATTCTACACTTTTGGTCAAATTTCCCCTATTATTTCAAATGAACAACCTATCTTTTATTACTAATTATAGGGTGTCGAATGCGTTAACTCCTTAAAATCTATAGAATTAGAAAGAATGTGTGACGTATGTCTCAAAGTACGCATAACAGTAAATACTCTCCATTGCATACAGACAGTATGTATGACAAAATCCACCTGCCCATCGTTGCAATAGTCGGAAAACCAAATGTAGGCAAATCATCTCTTTTCAACCGCCTGGTTAAAAGAAGAAAAGCTATTGTTTTTGATGAACCAGGAGTAACAAGAGATATAAATTATGAAGTGATCCGTC
>CP070841.1:1647268-1664823 GCA_020342115.1 Spirochaetota bacterium | reverse complement strand
AGGAATACATGCACTTAATGAGCAGCTTACACCTCATATATCGAGGGCAGATAAGTATAAAATCTACATCAGTGTACTCACCCAGCTCAATATAGATGTGATCTCGAGAATTCCAACTGCTATGGTCAGGCTCATTAGAAGGATAGTGAGAGACAACCGGTATCGGGGTTACTCTGCCAGGGAAACAATAGGGTGGTGGCCGTTGGTGAGAAAAGGGGAAGATCTGCACATATTTCCCTTTGGTGAGGAAGCGGATATGATGTTTAACTCCTCACTGGTTTATGAGATGCCTGTTCTGAGAGGATATGCAGAGCCTCTATTGAAAGATATCGATGAGGAAGATGAGGAAGTATATACAGAGGCAAAGAGGCTCTTACACTTCCTCTCTAACTTTCTCTACATCACTCCCGAGAAAGTTCCCCTTACCTCCATTCTGAGAGAGTTCATAGGAGAGAGCGGTTTTCACTATTAAGCGGTATAGAGACTCTGCTCTTTCAGCTTCCTGAATAAATCAGTAAAAATTGTTTTGCATATATACTGAAACTGCCAATATACCAATTAACGTCTGTTCTTCCTCCTCCAGATATAAGGATTCTCAAAGGGAGGCTTACCAACGAGCTTTGAGGCTTCGACTATTCTCTCCGCAATGTCCGAAAAACCATTATCGCCATATACGGTGACTGTTTCATAACCATACTTTTCCTCAACAATCCTGAGTGAGAGAGGATATCCATCAACAAATAGATGAACCAATAGCCTCCCATATTTGTCGTAACCATCTGCCATATAGGTTACTCTCTTTGCCTTTTTGATCTCCATACGGGTGAAGTTCTTTGCCTCCCTTCCATAGGGTTGATCGGAATAAAATCCATGCTCAGGATTTCTGATCTCTGGTGTATCCACCCCTAAAAACCTCATAAATTGCCCCTTATACACAACTGTATCCCCATCAACCACCTCAATGAAGAGACGGTTTATGATTTTTTCCTCTCTCCTCTCACTAATATCCTCAGAGACACATGAGGAGAAAATGAAAATCAGAATTAAAACTGAAATATTACCTAACTTCATTTAGCTGGCGTTAACCCCTTCTTAAAAGTATAAATTTCCACATCTAAATGTAAATGACACTCTATTGAATATTATCTATTTTCATTTGTCTTAGCGCCTTTCATGATTGATCCGATAAATAGAGTATATCAGAGGGAATATCTTTATTCAAGCTGGGGTTTGAGAGAATGGAACGACTCAGGGTGTATGTCGCAGAAAAAAGCTACCCGGATTATACTGAAGAAAAGAGGATTGTCAATTTAGCAGGAGGTGAGCTCCAACTGGCAGAGTGCAGGACTGAAGATGATATTATAGAACAGTGTCACGATGCGCATGCTATTCTACTGAGACAGACCCCTATTGGAGAGAAGGCGCTTAAGAGACTCGGTAAGCTCAAGGTGGTATCTCGTTATGGAACCGGCTGCGATAACGTAGATATTGCTGCCTCGACAAGGCACGGTGTTATGGTTACTGTCGTTCCTGACTACTGTGTCGGGGAGGTTGCCGACCATACAATTGCCCTCCTTTTATCAGCAATTCGTAAAATTCCCCTCCGTGACCGTCTTGTGAGGCTGGGAAAATGGGACATTGGTTCTCAATATTCTGTGAGCAGAACGATGAAAAAGAGTATGGGTTTTGTTGGATACGGTAAAACTGCTCGTGAGGTAAGGCATAGGCTGAGCGGCTTCCCATTCCGGTTCTTTGCTGCTGATCCAGACATCAAAAGGGAGATATTCGAAAAGGATGACACCACCCCCATTTCTTTCAGGAAGCTCGCCATAATAAGTGATTATATATCGATTCATGCTCCACTGACAGACGAGACCTACCACCTATTTAACCTTGCTACTTTCAGAATGATGAAGAAAGATGCAATCCTTATCAATACATCCAGGGGAGGTGTTGTAGATCAACGTGCGCTCTATACTGCTTTGCAAGAGGGATTCATCGGCGGAGCAGCACTGGATGTCTTTGAGAAAGAGCCTTTTGATCCGAAGAGCCCTCTCGCTGACTTGGAATCTGTAATTCTCTCTGATCATGCTTCATGGTACTCAGAGGAATCAAGACGGGAGCTTCAGAGAAGAACGGCTGAAGCGGCTGTGCAAGCATTAAATGGTGGAACTCCGAAAAACCTTGTGAACCCAGAAGTTCTGATAAGCAGAATTATAACTCTGCAAAAGAGGGAAGAAACAAATCTCAAGAAAGAAAAGGTCCTTCTCAAGGCTGAGTAGATGAGTCGACTTGCAGTGTGCCGAAATGGGCATTGAACCCGAGACGTCTTCCAGGCTCAATTGTGAGGAAGTCCTCTCCATGCCACCTTCCATCCACAAGGTGTTGTATCTTTTCTGATTCTCCCACAATCTCATCATAGCTAAGACCCAGCTCATACTGGCTGTTGAGATATTTCTGGCACCGCCTGGTATACTCCCTGCCTGTTTTTTCTATCTCAGACCCGAGCTCATTCCAGTAAATGTAGGCGAGGTGAGTGTAGTTCTCTAAGAGTATTCTCTCGACCGTGTTTCTCTACTGCTGAGAAATTGTTCTACCGTAGAGCTCATTGTATTTTTCCATGTAATCCGGACATCCCGGCACTAAAAGCTCTTCTATCCAGCCACAGGAGTAAAAAAAGGTGCCAATTCTGTTACCGACATACTTCTTATGTCTCTCATAATCACCCATAATAAGGGGTATGCAATCATGGGCATTGTGGATAACAATGGGAAGTTTCGGGTGGGTAACGCCCAGGGTGCCGTTTCCGCATAGCCCATAGTTAAGGAGGATGTAGTCATATTCGTCTGCATCAATGGATACAATGAGCTCCTTCAGTATCTGGTTAAGCTTTTCCGGCCGTTCATGAAGCCCGGCTGGTAAAAATTCGATATCAATCCGGTTAGTTGAGCAGGCAGCGCAGTAGCGCAGCTCATGATTCATCACTTTGCATGAGATGATTTTTAGCTTGATCGTCTTGCTCCGTAAATAAAATGTATTTAACTGATGTGTACTAGAGTATCATTGGCATTTAGATGAGGTGAGCAACTTTTTATAGAAGAGTAATCCGCCATCCAAATGTAGTCAGTTAATCTTTAATAGCCTGTCATTCGCATTTAGACGGAATGGATAATTTTTTAAATAGAGTCTTTGTCCGTCTAAATGAAGTTAGTTAATCTTTAATAGCCTGTCATTCGCATTTAGACGGAATGGATAATTTTTTAAATAGAGTCTTTGTCCGTCTAAATGAAGTTAGTTAATCTTTAATAAATTGTCATTCGCATTTAGATGTGTAAGTATATACTTTGAAAAAGAGTCTATCTACATCTAAATGTTCTTATTAATTTAAATGGCGGTCACTCTGCCGGCAAGAGCTAAAAAATGGGGACGGGGTATGAATTCATGCCTTTTGAGATTTAGACTGTCATACAGCCATCATGTCCTTAATACTTTTTTCTAACTTCTGTTACCCATCCCTAAATGTAACGAACAGTTAAATTATCTTGACCGGATATTGGATATTAATTAAATTATTGATATACCATAGGGGGGTAGGGTAAGATTTCCCTGCCTAAAGGAGTCTAATATGATAAGAATGATTTTTGGAAAAAAAGATTCAATGAATAAGTCTTTAATTTTATTCATGCTTGTGGGAGCAATGTTGTTACTGGTTTCAGCTGTTACAGTATTTGCAGACACAGGTCATGAATATGAGCATGGTAGACCACTGGAAGAGGTTCTGCAGGAAATCAGGGAGAAACAGGGATTGGGACCGGATGATGCTATAGATCCTCGTAAAGTGAGTAATAAGGATCTCGAAGAGTTGGGAGAAGCTGTGATGAGTATCATGCACCCTGAGCCCGAGCAGCATGAGTTTATGGACCGGATGATGGGTGGCGAAGGCTCTGAGAGTCTCAGAAGAGCTCACATCAGGATGGGGTACAATTACCTTACCAGCCTGGATGGCGAAAACAACGGCTGGTTTGGACGAAGAGGCATGATGGGCTGGAAAAGATCAGGATGTATGATGTAGCTTTAATATAAAAATCACAAAATATAACCTATAACCGTTCTTCTCAATATGAATAAAGAAGAAGGGTTTTAAAATTTAGCTAAAACTGGAGGTTAGTTCAATGAAAATAAAGAATATATATCTCGTTATTACCTTGGTCGTTACGGGAATATTTTTCAGCTTGATTGGCATGGTTTTACTTCCTGAAACCGGTCAGGCTGATGAACCAAGCCCTGTAACAACAGTAGTAATAGAGGACGAAGGCGGTTTCACGAAGGCAGTAAGCACGATTGCCAGCTTGCTCACACCCACAGTTGTTCACATCGATGTGAGTGGCACTGTAGTGCAAAGCACATACGATTTCAGAGATTTTTTCAACCCTCCTCAGAGAAGGGAATATGAAGTGCCCGTAAGAGCGCTTGGAAGCGGAGTGCTCATCAGTGAGGCGGGTCACATCATCACGAACAATCATGTGGTTCAGAATGCAGATACTATCGAGGTTGAACTTCATGACGGATCAAGAAAAACAGCGAAGCTTGTGGGAAGAGATCCCTCAACAGATCTAGCTGTTGTCAAAATTGATCCAACCCCTGATATGAAATATGCACAGCTTGGGAATTCCGACGACATTCAGGTAGGTGAATGGGTTATTGCGATCGGCTCTCCAAGGGGACTCGACTGGACAGTCACTGCAGGGATAATCAGTGCAAAAAACAGAAGGAACCTGGGTGTACTCGGTCCGTCAGGATATGAAGATTTCATTCAGACAGATGCATCGATTAATCCAGGAAACAGCGGCGGCCCTCTCATCAACCTCAATGGAGAGGTGGTTGGAATAAACTCCCTGATAGTCTCGGCCTCCCAGGGCTCGGATGGACTGGGATTCGCGATACCCTCAAACATGGTAAAGGCAATCTCTGATTCACTCATCAAACATGGGAAGGTAATACGCGGGTATATGGGTGTGAATGTTCAGGATATTACACATGAAATGAGCCTCAAGCTCGAGGAGAATTTCAAAGGTGTAATAATCGCGGATTTAGTACCTGGTGGACCTGCAGAGAAAGCTGGTTTAATGCAGGGAGATATTGTGGTTCGTTTCGATGAAGAAGCCATTGAAAACAGCACTCAGCTTCGCAACAGAGTCGCAGCAACAGGTCCCGGAAAGCAGATTAAGGTAGATATATTGAGAGATAATAAAAATCTTGATATCACTGTTAGAATTGGTGATCTCGAGAAGGCTCAAAAACTGGCAAAAGCATCACAAACTGTAGACCCTCTTGGATTGTCTGTTGAAGAAGTTACTCAAGACATTGCGAGAAGGATAGGGCTTAGAAAAGCTACCGGTGTTATTATAACCGATGTGGAACAGGGAAGCGCCTCAGACCAGGCAGGGCTCGATAAGGGAGACATCATATTTCGAGTTGGCAACAGAGAGATTGATAGCCCTGATGAGTTTAGCGCTGTTGTTGCAACAGCTGCTGAAGCTGGCTCGGTAATGCTGCTCCTGAGAGACGGGAGAACCGGAAGAATAGGCTATGTTGTAGTTGGCATAGGCTGATTGATGCAGTCCGTTCTTCTATTCTCAATGTACGCATTACCACTGATAACAAATAGAAGATTATAATTATTGTTACGATTGGAGAAAAACAATGAACAAACAAAAATTTTTCATTGTGGCAATTATCGCCATGTTTATTGCACTGCCTCTCACAGCAGATGTTAATAAACAAAAATCAGAACACACAACATGGAGCATAAATAGGGTAAACTCAACTTTTTTACTGGCTGAAAATACAGGAAAACGAAACAAGTTTTCAAAGAATTCGGCCGGTTATACCGATATAAACGCTTCAAAGCTTTATGAAATGATGCTCAACAAGAACTTCACTCTCGTGAATGTGCATATCCCTTATGAAGGAGAGCTTCCCCACACGGACCTCTTCATTGCTTTCAACAAAATAACGAAACCCGAAAATTTGGATAAGCTGCCAGATAAAAATTCCACGATTGTACTGTACTGCCGAAGCGGTAGTATGAGCACCTCTGCAGCAAAAGAGCTTGTTAAAATAGGCTATACAAACATACTGGAGCTTAATGGAGGCTTCAAGGCATGGAAAGCGGAAGGTTATAAATTCTTAAAAAAATAGTTACTCAAAATTATTGAAAGGAAACAAATGGTTGCTCATTAGAGTAAACTATTTTGTCTAGCGCCATATTAGCCATAACAACCATCAAGGTCCATACAAGGAGATTACACAATGGTAAAAACTGCTGTAGAGAAAGCAATAATACAATCTAAAAAGCGCGGACCGCATCCGATAAATAATGATGCCCTCAAAAGGCTGAACATTATTGAAGGGCAAATAAGAGGCATACAGAAGATGATTACTGATGAAAAGTATTGTGTGGATATCATCAATCAAATTTCAGCTGTTCGATCGGCTCTCAATAATGTGAGCAAACTTATTTTAAAGAGGCATATAGAAAGATGCGTGACAGATGCAATCAAAAACAATGGTCAGAATAGTGAAGAGGTAATTGACGAGCTCATGGCAATATTCTTAAAAGATAAAGAATAGAACATATATAGTATCAATTACGAGGTTCAAATATCGGAATTCTCAGTTAGGAAAGACACAATGTAAAATTAGATAGATACTGCCATACAGACACACCTTGTCCCCACTACTGTTTCTATAAATCAAGATATAATAATTTTACACTATGAGGTACACTCATTTTACTCTCCGAAAGATGTGTGTTCTCTTTTATTATCCCAATTTTCTTGACAAAATATCATTCTAAAGTAATATAGTAGAGAAATAGGGAAATTTACTTTGTGATGTGTAGTTTATACCATAGTTAAGCGCTTTTTTGTATAACATTACAGATATTTATGTAAATGCGGTTAGTTAATGTTTAAGAGAGTGTCGTCCGCATCTAGATGTGTTAGTCCATACTATGATGTAGAGTCTAACACCATCTAAATCTAGAACTATACCTCTTCATATAATTAAAATACAATGAACAGAGGGGATCTTTTGTAACAAGGGGCGTTGCACCGATTGTATCATGAAAGTTGACGGACGACCCAATGTGAGAACCTGCATCACCAAAGTTCGAGATGGCATGATTGTTGAGTCTATAAAAGGGCTTGGGAAATGGGAGGCGTTTCATGAATAAAGAATTCGTGATTACTGGAGCCGGTCCTGCAGGACTCTGCGCTGCATTGGAAGCATCGAAGTATGGTGTAAAGGTGCTTCTGATCGATGAGAATGACAGACCCGGAGGGCAGCTGTTTCTTCAAACCCATAAATTCTTTGGTTCCAGACATCTCCTAATAGAGTTTTTCTGATGTTGTTACCTTTTTCTTAAAATATAACCTCCTTGGTTAATGTTTTTGTTAAGTCCTAAACATATTAACCAGGCTGGCCATTTTCATAGTTATTATTACAGGATGGTAGCTACATCACTTAAGTTCCTGATCAATATTGAGATTATATATACATGTTATATGCAAGCGATTTGCTAATTAGGGTATAGATTGCTTCTTAAATAATACTTAACTGATAATCACAGAGGGGTGGTAAGAATATGGATAAGGTAATACCAAAAATCGGGTTTATGTTAATGGCGTATGAACAAGAAATTGAGTCTGCAGAAACGATTAAACCTATTTATGATACAGTTGCCAAAGAATTAATGACACGAGGCATCGATATAATTATTCCTGAAAACTATGTGATCCTTGAGCGTGACGCAAGAGAACAGGCGCAGAAGTTTCAATCAGCCGGTATAGATCTCTTTCTCATGATGGTTGGAACTTGGACAAACGCGAACTATGCAATTTCGGCGTTGAAAGTATTGAACGACATCCCCTTCATCATATATGCGTATAATGATCTCGGTCCTGGTATGACATGTAGACTGCAGGGTCCCACCTTTGGGTTTACTGGCGCTGTTGAAATTAAGAATTCCATAGATCAGATGGGTTATAAGGATAAATATGAATTTATCGTCGGTCCTCCGGACAATAAAAATACAATGGAAAGAATAGTGAAGATTGCCCGTGTTGCAGCAACAAGAAAAAAATTACAGAATTGCACCATTGGTCTTATTGGATATTATACAATGGGCATGTACTCTGCAACATTCGATGCAATTAGTCTGAAGGAGAAAATTGGGGTCACTATTGAACATATCGGGGAAAATATTCTGATAAATGAAACTGAAAAATCGGACGAAGGAAAGGCGAATGAAATCGCCCAGAGTGTTATGTCCAGGTGCACCGTCGTTGATCCAAAAAGAACGGACGAGAAAGAGTTTATTAAAAATGGAAAGATGTATCTGGCATACAAGCGGTTGATCGATCGATACAGGCTCGATGCGGTTAATACCAAATGTGATCCTGAACTCGGTGTACATTATGGGCAATGCGCATGTTTTGCTCACTCTCTTTTAGTCGACGAAGGAGTAATGAGCAGCTGTGAAGGTGATATACATCAGACACTGAGTATGATGGTACTCCATTACCTCTCAGGCAAGCCTGTTATGTTCCTGGACGTTGTGGGGGCTTGTGAGGAAAACAATTCATTGCAATTCATGAGTTGTGGATTTGCACCTACTCTGATTGCAAAAAACTCTAAAGATGTGAAACTATATCCACAGATCGAAATGAAAGGAAATGGAATAACGCAATCTTACAGTTTGCACCCCGGAGCGCGTGTAACCCTCTATCGAATTGACGGGCGGTATCCACGCGGCAGCTACTCAGGGCATATTATATCCGGAATCTCATCTGAATCACGACCGATTGTAAAGGAATGGCCATCGGTTGAGGTTGTGTTAGACAAAGAGAAAGGGTGGGCTCATTTTTCACAGAACTGCACTGCGGATCACTTTGCACTCGTCATAGGAGACTATCGTGAAGAGTTGCTCTTTTTTAATCAACAAATGGGATTCGAATCCATAAAGACTCTCTAGGCGAATAAAACCTAATACTATAGAGGTAGATACAATGAGAATTCAAAAACATCCAATCCTCGACGATCTTGAAGGGCGTAAAGAAATATATATTACAGTGGATGGAAGGAAAATTAGAGCCTATGAGGGAGAATCTATCGCTGCCGCACTTTTTACCGAAGGTATCATGGTACACCGGACGACAGTAAAATACAACGAACCGAGGGGAGTCTTTTGTAACAAGGGACGTTGCACCGATTGCATCATGAAAGTTGACGGACGACCCAATGTGAGAACCTGTATCACAAAAGTACGAGATGGCATGATCGTTGAGTCTATACACGGTCTGGGGAAGTGGGAGGCATTTCATGAATAAGGAATTCGTGGTTATTGGAGCCGGTCCCGCAGGACTCTGCGCCGCATTGGAAGCATCGAAGTATGGTGTAAATGTACTTCTGATCGATGAGAATGATAGACCCGGAGGGCAGCTGTTTCTTCAAACCCATAAATTCTTTGGTTCTCGACAACACATGGCCGGCATTCGTGGTTTTCAGATCGGCAACGATCTTCTTGAAAAAGCCGAAGAATACGGGATAGAGCTGCTCCTGAACACGGTGGTATGGGGAATATTTCCAGACATGAGGATTGCGTACAATACCGAAGGGGAGAAAAAAAGTTTTGTGTTTGCAGAAAACATCCTTATCGCAACGGGTGCGTTGGAAAAGGCACTGTACTTTAAGGGTTGGACCAAGCCTGGGGTGATGGGTGCTGGAGCAGCCCAGCACATGATGCATGTACACAGAGTGCTTCCTGGAAAACGAGTTCTCGTGGTCGGATCGGGCAATGTCGGACTCATAGTTTCTTACCAGCTTGCCCAGGCAGGAGCACAGGTGGTTGGTGTTATCGAATACCTGCCAAAGGTTGGTGGATACCAGGTGCATGCCGGAAAGATTCGTAGGCTCAAGATCCCGATTCTTACTTCATTTACGATACGTGAGGCTAAGGGTACTCCCGCAGTGCAGAGTGCGGTAATCGCCAAAGTAGCTCGAGACGGTAGTGTTGTACAGGGATCAGAACTGGAGGTCTCCTGCGATTTGATATGTCTTGCGGTAGGTTTGAGACCATTTGATGAGTTGTGCAGGGCAATTGGTCTTAATATGGTTTATGTTGAAAGCCTTGGGGGTTTTATTCCAAAACACAACAGAGATATGGAAACTGTCTTTAAAGGAATATACATCGCAGGAGATGTGGCTGGCATCGAAGAGGCAAACACCGCCATGGATGAAGGAAGAATCGTTGGGATGGAGGTTGCAGCAAAGCTTGGAAAAATAGATAGAGCAGCGGCTGAGACGTTGAAATCAGAAATTAGAGAGAGATTAAGCCATTTAAGGATAGGAACCTTCGGCGATGACAGAGCACAAGGAAAAAGTATTATACTGCAGAGCTTACAGTAGAATAGAGGAGCATAAAGCATGTTGAAGATACTACCGAATGACACGAACGATGGAATATTATCCGTGGAAAGAATACGAGGGCTGCCCGGTTATCCTGGAGAAGAGCGCATTGAAAAGGGATCGGTAGTTGTTATCGAGTGCGATGAAGACATTCCCTGTAATCCCTGTGAAGATATATGTCCGGAGAATGCGATAACGGTCGGAGATCCCATCACAAACCTTCCACGTATAGATCCAGAAAAGTGTGACGGCTGTATTGTATGCATTAGCATCTGTCCCGGATTGTGTATGTTCGTTCTTCATAAGAATTACAGTGATAGTGAATCATTGATATATCTACCCTACGAGATGTATCCCCTGCCGGAAAAGGGAGACGAGGTTAAGGGTTGTAATCGAAAAGGGGAAATCGTATGTAAGGCTCGTGTGCAAAAAGTCATAAAAGGGAAAAAATTGGATAAGACATCGATCATCGCTATTTCTGTACCAAAAGCATACTACGAAGTTGTCCGTGCAATAAAATTCTAATGGGGAAATATGATGCGAACAAACAGTAATGAAGAATTCTCTGTCTTTGTGTGCAGGTGCGAAGAGGTAACGGAGGATGATGTCCAAGCGGCAATACGTGCAGGGGCAAAAACCGTTGATGATATTAAGAGGGCTACAAGAGCAGGAATGGGTTTGTGTCAATCAAAAACGTGCTATACAAACATCGCTCGAATCATACATAGGGAACTTGGAACACCTTTCGAAGAGATAGAACCTGTTAAAATAAGAATACCGGTTAGGCCGATTACAGCCGATGTTCTTGCAGATGAGTGAATTATGATGTCGCTCAATTACTTCCATTATTTCGAATAAGGATGGAACCCAGGATGGATATGCCGAGAGAAGCAGATATTGTGGTAATTGGCGGTGGTATCAGCGGCTGCGGTACAGCCTATTACCTTGCAAAAGGCGGGCTCGATGTCGTTGTTGTTGAACAGCGCTCGATTGCATCGGGCGCTTCAGGGCGTAATGGAGCGCAGTTAGTACAAATGGATGGCAGGACACTGAATGCAGCGCGCGTATCAAAGCGGCTTCCTTTCGTTCGCGCGGATGTCGAGCTTCTTCGTGGCTTAAATGATGAACTTGGGATGGATATAGAGTTACAACAATTTGGAAGTGTTGATCTTTCTGCTAATGACGAAGAATCGGAAACTTTAATGAATATGACCGAGATACAAAAAAATGGTGGCGATACCATTGTAGAATATTTGGATAGAAATGATCTATTGGAATACTGTCCGGCAATTAGCGAAGATATCATAGGTGGAAAATTTACAAGAACAGATGGGTCCGTTAATCCAATAAAGCTTGCCTGGGCATACGCCTTAGCCGCACATCACCAATACAAAGTCAAACTGGTCCTTCACACCAAAGTTGAAGATGTAATTATCAAGGCAGAGAGTGCATTAGGAGTAAAAACAACTCGTGGCGATATTATGGTAAATGTCGGGGTTGTCAATTGCACGAACGCATGGTTGATTGAGTTCACAAAAGATATACCGGTATTTCCTGTTCAGAACGTTACCTCTGTCACAGAGCAGGTACCAAAAGTACCGATCATTACGTGGGATGGAACATACAGAGGAAATTATGGATACGGCACGTCTCAAAAGAACGGTAGCTTGGTTGTTGGCTCATTGCCTTGTAGAATTCCGAAAAGTGTAGAGGAACATTTTGATGAAAGTGTAAGTTATGAAGATTTGGAACGACATGCAGGATTTCTAACAAAGCAATTTCCAATGTTAAAACATGTGTCTTTCATTAGAATATGGGCCGGTGTGTTTGCTATGACACCGGATAGGTTGCCATATATTGGCTCAATACCCGGATACAGAAATTACTATATTAATACAGGATATTCAAATGGGATGGCTTACTGTCCGATTGGAGCCAAGCTCATGTCTGAGTTCATTTTAAATGACGGACGTACATCTATTCCTCTCGATTTTGTTAGACCCGACAGATATTTGAACATGAAATTTGATGTTCCGAAGCAGTACAATTACACGGTATTAGAACATCTATTGGATGAATGGAACTTATAGTTTTATGATAATTATTACACGTATTACAATCTACACCATAAAATATCTATAAAGCAAATGCCTCTCTTATGATTTTTATATCCTGCTTTATGAGATCGAAGGGATCTTTCCCAGTACTGTTGAGCGGATACTGGTCATAGTAGTTCTCCAGATAAATCCAGCCGCTGTACCCTATTTTTTTCAATATTTTAACCGATTCGAAAAATCCGGCATCACCGGTCCCGAGAAGCGCTCCACTCATGTGTTCTTTTCCATCCTTGGCATGAACTTCACAAATATATGGAGCTAAATCCTCGAGCATCTCCTGTGTATTATAGCCTTGAAACAGCGAGTAGTTCTGTAAGTCAAAAAAAATCTTCATTTGAGGACGATCAACTTTTTCAAGGATCCTTTTATTGTCATTACTTGACAATAGATTTTCTGTTGCAATGGTTATATTCTTACCTTCAACGAGTCCGCAGGCATACCTGAGACAATCCACCGTTCTTTCAAAATCTTCATCACTTTTTATCTCGCCATCTATAAAGCTTGGTAACTGGATAACAGGTATTCCGAGAGCATCTGCTGTCTCAACTGCTCTTTGAATTGCCAGTCTTGCTATTTTTCCCTTTTCTGTTGTTTCTTCGTTGTTCATACTGTTTTTCAAAAGTGCGTTCACAGCTATGGAAGGATACTCAATTCCATATTCATCTCTAACTTCACGATAAATTCCCTGAATCATTTTATTGGATATTGGGAAGTTATGCTCATACTCGCCAAGTTCCAATTCCACACCCTCAAGTCCAAGTTGAGAAGCAACTATACAGCTATAGGGACCTTCCAATGGAAAAGCCCATTGACACACGCCAATTTTTATCTGTTTCATTTTTTTAATTCTCTCCCTCTTTTATACGTTATATAGAACAGAATTTTTTTCTTAGTAACTGCTATCTTTTTGCGTCCGATATCAGCATTCAATTGGATACCTGCCAAAATCTGCCACCTTGTTGAAAAATGCAATGATATTCTCAGGAGGTACACCCGCTTGTATATTGTGCACCGTTGCAGCCACAAATCCCCCACCTGGTGCCAAATCACAAATCCTCTTTTCAACTTCGGCTTTCACATCATCTGCTGTACCAAAGGGTAAGATTCTCTGCGTGTCGCACGTACCACCCCAAAAGCAAATTCTGTCACCAAACTCCTCTTTGAGTTTCTTCGTATCCATATCTTTGGCAGAAACCTGTACTGGATTTACTACGTCAATTCCTACATCAATAAAATCCTCCAATGCCCAGTAGATTGAACCGCACGAATGATAGCAGACTTTTGCGTCTGTCTTTGTTTTAATAAAGGAAACGAGCTTTTCTAATCTCGGTTTGTAAATCTTTCTGAAGATTTCCGGCTGCATAATAGGTCCCGTTTGTTGGCCCCAATCATCATCCAGCCACAGCATCTCAATGAATTCACCGCAGGTATCCAACAATTTGCCAAAATATTGCATATGCCAGTCAAGTAGAATATCAGTCAATTTAATAATCAATTTTTGATTTAATATTAGGTCAGTTAAATACTTCTCCCATCCAATTAACTCAGTCGCCAAATACAGTATTCCACCAGAATCGGCGGAGATCAGTGCATATTCGGTTTCGTCGTACATTTTTTTAACCGTTACGCTTAAGCCTTCAAAACGTGCTGAATCGGTGGGATCAGGTAATTTATAATTATCAACATCGGGGATCGTCGCTTCCTTTAATGGATTATCCACTGTTTCGTAATAATACCCGACTCTTTTTCTCTTCACCCCCCACTGATCAACCCAACTATTATCTGGTGCTTCTTGAAACTGCCAGTTCGAGGGTGGATTGGTGTAAATAGATCGTGTATCAACATGAAATCTATTCAGTATTTCTTCATCAACCATAGCCAATCTTTGAATATTATCGTAGATCTGTATTTCACCAGAAACGTTTAGATAGTTCAACAAATCACTGTAGGCGTTTTCATTTATTCCACAGGTGTAGCCCCCGAAATCAATGGGAACCCGGTCGGGCTCCTCAAAGTTCAACGTCCTCCTCACACGTTCTCTAGAAGTCATTTCTCCCCTTCCCTCAATCTTTTTTTCTCATTAATGCAAGTAAACGCTCTGCCGCAAACTCAGCAAACAATTGATCATTAATATGCTTGTCCAAAACGTGAACCGGAATGTTCTTACTTATATTTTTTTTCAGGCTTTCAAGAAATGCATTGTCCGCTTCAGAGTCATACAACGCTTTCCCCTCCGCATTTGCCTGTGATAACCCTTTTAAAGGAAATACTATTTCAACAGGTCCCTTGGATGCATTGAGCTTTCGTGAAAATACTTTTCCGAGTTTCGCCATTTCACCTTTTTTCACTCTCACAAGATATATTGCTGGACTGTGCCGATACACTTTTCTATCGCTGTATTCTGGTTTTTCCATGTCGACGGGAAACACGTCCAAAAAATCTATGCACCCCGGTACGATTACTTGAGGAATTCCATATTTTCCCGCTATTTCCATTCTTGTTGGACTCGATTTATTGAGACCACCCAATTCCTCCCCCGCCACTTCAGAGAGCGTATAGTCTAACACGCCAGCAAATACACCTTTCTCAATGAGTTCTTCCATACTTCTTCCTCCGACCCCATTTGCATGGAAGATGACGCACGTATATCCTGATCTTTCCAATTTTTTCATCGCCGACATCACACCGGGCGTTGTCTGTCCAAACATCGTTATTGCTATATGATTCTCATACTCATTTTCAGCAGGCGTGTAATTATCAACCATTCCTATCATTGCACCGATCGCGTTGTCGAATATTTTTTGACTGATTCCATTTATCCCCAGTATATCAACAACAGAATGCATAAGAACTATATCACTGGTCCCAACAAATGGTTCAAAAACCCGCTCCCCTGAAAGGAGCGGGCAGACAAGAAGCTTTGGAAAACCGAGGGGAAGTTTTTGCATGCCCGGAACGGCGATCATACTCCCGGCACCTGCAACACACATCACCCCGTCTATGTTTCGCTCCGTATACAGCTTCTCAATAACAGCCCTTACACACTCCGACATTTGTGAAACAGCTTCTCCACGAGAGCCCGAGTTTCTAATCTCATCAAGGTTGTAACCACCGTGCTTTGCCACTTCATACCGACTAAAATCGGGCTCAATATCGTGCGCTTCTCCAAGGATTCCAGAATCGATGACTATTACCCTTTTCCCATGAGTGATAAACTGATCCTTGATATATTTTGTTTCAACCCCTTTTGTATCGAGTGTCGCGATGAGGGCGATTGTTTTTTTCAATAAATTGGATTCCTATATAAGATTTTTTATGAGCAATTCAAGCATGATCGGTAAACTCTCTGACCTTTATCTGCACTTTCACTTTTTTTATTATTTCCAATGCTTCGGCTAGATATTCAGCATACCGGTTCAAAGTTTTCTCTCCCTTTTCCTTCGTGGCCCTGAAGGGATTTCCCATTATCCCATGAGGTGCGAATTCATTGTGCTCCATCGGAAAATAAAAATACTCATACCCTTTAAAGGCAACGTTCCACGTTCCGTCTTTCTTCGCAAATTCGTTTGGTATCCATTCAGGAGTATGAGCCTTCGCTTCAATAGCTCGATCCATCCTTACCAACCGCTCGTCATATGCCATTACCTGCGCCGTTTCGAGCTCACCTGCATGCCATCCGGGTGTTTCCTCTTCCGGTCCATCCATGAGGTCCTCTATTATTCCGAGGTACCTTTCACCCCACAGGTTTGTCACCATTATAAAAGCGCCTGTTTCATAGCGAAGTTTCCTCATTATGGGATCCATCACTTTCATGTTCGATGAATGATTATTCACGAAGACAAGCTTGTTAAATCCGTGGTGGATCAAACTCTTTGCTATGTCATACAATAAATTGTGATATGTGCTTGCTCGGAGTGTGATCGTACCCATCCCCTTCTCGGGTTCTCTTAGGTGATGCGGTGAGTACCCCATCCATACCTGATGGGTGTATGGTACGCCTGCTATCTTAGCCGCCCTTCTGGTTATCTCTATACCCTGAAACGTATCCGTACCGACAGGTAGATGTGGGCCATGCATCTCGCAACTTCCCGTAGGAATCATCACCGCATCGGTCTTTTTTAGGATATTCTGTATATCAACACATGACATATCCAGTAAGCAGTACGATACGACCTCGTCTTTCATCCTGTCCTCCTTGATGCTTATTCGCCATGCTTCTTTAATATCTGCTCACTCCAATACGGAAAGTGCTTCATCAACACTTTTATTCTCAATAACGACCTTACAAATAGCCCTCGTCATCAATTCTGCATCCCTATGTTGAAATATATTTCTCCCTACAGAACAGCCTATAGCTCCTGCTTTTATTGCCAACTCGAGCTTTGTGAGAAGATCTCTGTCTGATTCCCTCGATCCACCTGCCACCACAACGGGTACAGGACTCAGTGATACCAGCTCGGCGAATGTCTCAACATCACCTGTCCAGTTCGTCTTTATAATGTCTGCCCCCAATTCCGCACTGAGACGCACACTCCTCCTCAAATACTCCAGTCCATACTGCTCCATACCGCTTTTCTTGAGCTGGACGTGATACGCGGTAGGAAATTCAGCTTCTATGAGGAATACCATCCCGTACCGATCACAATCCTCACCGAGCTTCCCCAATGACCGTATTATTTCCGGTTCATTCTCTTTCTCCAAAGGAACGAGAACAACTACTCCAGCTGCCCCTAAATATACCGCTTCCTCTACATTTCCAAAAAAAATCTCCTGATGAGGCACCTGGTAACCGGTCGCCGATGATGAAATTTTCATCAATACCGAACAGCTTATAGATTTCGCAAGCTCATCAGCACAGGCCTTCGCATACCCGGGAGATAAAAAAACTCCCGTCGCCCCACCTCGACGTGCCTGCCCAACCTTCGTCACGACGTCCTCCGTTCCCTTTAAAACGATCGGAGAACTCGT
>CP070841.1:1644346-1647168 GCA_020342115.1 Spirochaetota bacterium | reverse complement strand
GCTGACTCAGGCAGAGTGAAGTTAGTCAGCAAATGATATTGTTCATTTTGAATTAATGAAATATTAGTTGTGATATCCTTCATATCTGGATATTCGGTTTCAAAATATTGAATAACAGGAGCAGGCGGGTCGGGTACAAGATATACTGCTTCTGAAACAGCTAAATAGCCATTCTTTTTTAATAACTGATGACATCTCTTCAAGCCATTTTGAAATCCCATGAAATACAAAGCCCCTTCTGACCAGATAATATCAAATGTATTTTCGTTAAAATCCATTTCAAACATTGACATGTTTTTAGGAGTAATATTATCTGCATACCCTTCAATGCTTGCTGTTTCCATCAATTTGTCAAGGAATGGTTGATGGTTATCAAGGGCAATGATTTTACCCTTAGAAATTTTTGCCAATTCGATGGTTTGTACTCCATGGCCACATCCAATATCCAGAATAAATGGCTGCCCAGGAGGTTCTGGGATGGTATCGAATGCGCGCCTCGTATTTTCATTTGCACCAGGTCCGCCTCGCGGAAGAGACTCAAACAGTTCATAAAAGTATTCCATTCCTTCCATGATGTGGCCTTTTCGGTTGGGTTTTGAGGGTTTATTCAAGCGCTGTCACTGTGATCTCAATATGGGCACCAGCAGGCAGCGCTTTTACCTCAACAGTAGTTCGTCCAGGCGGTGTGGCTGTGAAATATTCGGCATAGACTTCATTCATCTTTGCAAAATCGGCTAGATCTGTCATAAACACAAAGCTCTGCACAACTTTGTTCATCGAAGAACCAGCCTCTTCAAGAATACCTTTGATGTTTTCAAGGGTTTGCCGGGTCTCTGGACCTATGCCTCCAGGTACGATTTTGCCTGTTTTTACATCCAAACCCTTTTCTCCAGCAACAAATATAAAACCACCTGCTTTTATTGCCTGCGAATAGGGACCAATAGGAGCAGCGGCCTTTTCAGATTTAATGGCTTGTAACATATAAACGACCTCCTCTGTGTTGTTGTGTTTTTAGGGACACATTACTTCGGGACACGAATAAAGCATCGTGGTCCAGAGTAATGATTCACTTCAGACATATATAATATTACTGAACTGCAATCTATGTCATTGAAAAAAAGAGGTAAGGGCTGCATATTCAATTATAGCAATACCATTAAAAACCGCAATGTACAACTCGTAAAACTAGATTGCATAAAATAGCAACTATACTTGATCTTATGATCCTTTGAATAACCTCTTTTTTTCATTTCCTTCTGTACGATTTTTTCATAAATGTGATATTCAAATTCATTAATATTTTAGTTGCCTTGAATGTGGAATATATTATATTATTCTTATATATTAATATTCTAAAGATACATAATGTTGAAAGTAAAAAAAATACACAAGAAAGGACATTCAAAATGAAAAAATACTTTCTTTTAATATTAGTTGTACTCGTGGTACCATTGAGCAGCATCACAGCACAGGAGATGATCAATGAGAGTATGCAAGTTGTGACAGAATCAGTTGTATATGATTTAGAGAACGGGATACAGGGATATTTGGCTCGTCCTGAAGACAAGGGTCAGTATCCGGGTCTGATCCTGATCCATGAATGGTGGGGCTTGAACGACAACATACGTGAGTTTGCACAGAGCTTTGCACGTACAGGGTATGTTGCACTGGCTGTGGACCTGTACAATGGTCAATCGGCTCAAACACCGGATGAAGCCAGGAGATTAGCTACTGCTGTCCGAAACAACCTGCCTGCGGCATTCGACAACCTTACAAAAGCTGTAGATTTCATCAGGAGTTCACCGTACGTCAAGAAGCATCGCATCGCTTCAGTGGGATGGTGCTTCGGCGGCGGTTGGTCGTACGAAATGGCAAGAAACGACATGGGTGTCAGGGCTTCTATCATGTACTACGGTCGTTTCAGTCCTGATGATGACTTCAGCAACATGCGGGCTTTGATTCTGGGAAATTTTGGAGAAAAAGACCGCTCTATCAGTGTTGATTCGGTACGAGAGTTTCAGGCCACATTGAAAACATTAAATGGGGATCATGAGATCTATATTTATCCCAATGCAGGTCATGCGTTCGCAAACAGCGATTCTGCAAACTACAACAAGGAAGCAGCGGATCTTGCATGGCAACGAACAATTGCATTTTTAGACAAGCATTTGCAATAAAGAATCACTTGATATAAAAGAGCATCGAAGTTTTAAGTGTGTATAAACTTTTTCCGTACAATAATCTCTATTGCGGTAGATGATTATGATAATATCTTCAAGCCTGATACACAATAAGTAACGATTTATTGTAATGGTAATAGTAGCAATAATTTGGTTTTTCTGTATCCCTGATACAGGCCCAGACAGTGTCTTCTGATGAATCATATAATTATTCTGGAAAATCGACTCCAGCATCAGTAGATGGACCATATTATCAAGCAGGATCTCAGGAACACACCTCTTTGATTGAACCCGGTGTGAGAGTAACAGAGACCATAATTATTGGGAGAACAGATCGATATAATATCTATATCATCTCTTTTCAGCAGATCATCATAGGAATCTAATATGTCACAATCAAGGTTCAATTCGGCCTTTTTCGATTCCGCACTTTCTCTCTTTCTTAAAACCATAGCTTTTATCTCGCATCTGGGATTATTCATATGCTCTTTTATACGCTCATCTGCAAACCATCCTATGCTAAAATCCCAACTCCATATTTATAAATTTTTCTTCATGCGTAATGCTTTTACTTTTAATCCCTGAAACTCACAAAAACTTTCTCCAGCAGGAACGAATCCAGCTTTTTTATAGAAACCACTG
>CP070841.1:1634599-1644246 GCA_020342115.1 Spirochaetota bacterium | reverse complement strand
TTATAATGAAAAAGCTATGCAAGTAGAGTCAGAACAGGTGAGTATTGTGCTCGGACCGAACTTCGTGCTCTCATTCCAGGAACGCGAGGGCGATGTATTCGACTCCATAAGGGAGAGGATCAAAACTTCAAAGGGCCGTATTAGGAAAATGGAGGCGGATTACCTTGCATATTCTCTTATAGATGCGATCGTCGATTACTACTTTGTAATACTGGAACACTTAGGGGAAAAGATCGAAGCTCTCGAAGAAGAGCTTATCGAGAATCCCACACCTCAAACTTCTTCAGATATTCACAATCTCAAGAATGAGCTAATATTTGTAAGGAGGTCGGTGTGGCCTTTGAGAGAGCTTGTCAACAACCTCGAGAGAAGTGAATCCCAACTGATTAAAAAAACAACTCTACCATTTTTACGAGATGTACATGATCATACAATAAATATTATCGATACAATCGAAGCGTTCAGAGATGCCTTATCAGGCATTCGCGATACCTATCTAACACTGGTGAGTAACCGTATGAACGAAACCATGAAGGTATTAACTGTGATAGCCACAATATTCATACCACTTACCTTTATTGCCGGCATTTATGGTATGAATTTCCAGTTTATGCCTGAGCTTGGATGGAAATGGTCATATCCAACTGTGTGGGGTGTTATTGTTGCAGTTAGCATTGCAATGGTTTTCTTTTTCAAAAGGAAGAAGTGGCTTTAGTTAAGGTTGTAGTCTACATAATTACATTATTAATATCTGTATTATGGCCTTATGTGAATGTTCAAATTATGTTTCAACCTTTGTTGGTACTATTTAATGACCAAAATTAGCTTCAATGCATGGTAAATTTTGTGATATATATTAAGTATACTGCAACCTTACCTATTCCTTCTTGATGAACTGCTGAAATGCTTGTAAAAGTTCATCGGCATCTCTTGCTTCTGTCAGGATTTCCCTTTTTTCAGGATCCAGCATTATCTCAGAAAGTGATTTTAAAATCTGAACCTGGAGATCCTCATCTCTGCCTGGAGTAAGAATCAAAAAAATGAAGCGTGTCTTTTTTCCATCTGGAGAGTTCCAATCGATACCCACTTCTGATTTCCCAAATATTAGCACCGGCCTTTTGAGTTCTCTGATCTTTCCATGCGGAAATGCTACACCTTCCTCCACAGCCGTACTTATGGATTCTTCCCTTTCAATAACAGCATTCTCAATAGTGCTGGTTTTCAACCTGGTTACTCTGGATGCAATCTCACAGAGAGCTGTAATAGTGTCTTTTTTAGAAACTGTATCTAGAAATGGGATAATACCCTCTCTTGAGATAAGTTTCGCGATATTTACCGAAACCCTTCTTTTGAGTGTATAGGATAGCCAGGGGCCTAAAATTATTGATGATATCACCGCCCCACATATGACTGCAACAAATACCTTTTCTGTTATAAGCCCATATTCCAGCGCAAGCAGACCAACAACCATGTGCATCTCACCACCCGGTGTATGAGCCACTGCAATAGGAACTCTGTTTGACACCGGACGCTTAGCCCAGACTGCGCCCAACCACGCTGCTGCAAACCTTCCGATTATTCCAATCATGGTTATAAACAGAACGAGCAGTATGTTAAAACTTTTAACAAAATCTATCTTCAGCCCGATATTGGCAAAAAACAGCGGGATAAATATTGCGTATACAAGCTTTGAAAATACGTTCCTGTCCCTCTCTGAGAGATCCTTCGCTTCTCCAACTACCAGCCCGGCAATAAAGAATCCGAAAAGCGAGTGTATTCCAATTCGCTGGGTAATAGCGCCACAAATCAACCCCAGTATAGTGATAAAGGTTATGGATATACCGAGCTTCTCTGGAAACTTTTGCTTTATAGAGGTTATCGCTCTGTCAGCTAATTTTCTCAAAACAACGAGGCTGAAAGCAACAAATCCAAGGGTTGCTGTAAATACAACGACAATATGAACGGTATTAACCGCAGCCTGAGTAAACACACCAAGGAGTATGGTAAAAATAATCCAACCTATAATGTCATTGATCGATAAGGCAGAAACGATGAGAAATCCCATATCCGTTTTTAATATATTGAGATCATGCAGTACCCTTATGGCTACTGGCATTGCGCTGATTGTCATAATTGTTGCCAGAAAAACAGTGAAAAGTATACGATTTTCAGGATTACCCGTGATGCTTTCAGGGAGAAAAAAGATCGGTACACCGGTGATAATGATTGGCAGCACAAGATCAAGCAATGATATCTTTACAGCACGGCTTCTGTGTCGCCATACATTCGAAAAATTTACTTCAAGACCTGTTTCGAGAAGCAGAAAGAGAATGCCCGTCCATGCAATTGTCTCAAGCATCGTCTTCTGAACGATGTCTTCTGGGAAAATGAAGCCATGAACAGCCGGAAAAAATCTGCCGAATATGGTCGGTCCTAACATAATGCCTATCAGTATATCCGCAGTAATAGTCGGCTGTTTAAATCGCTGAAACAAGATACCGAGGATCTTGCATCCTCCTAATATCAGAAAAAACTGGAGAAGGAATGTGAAGATGTGCTTTTCGTTAAGGTAATGCATTTTTATAGTTTATCATATTGCATAATCATCATAAAGAAAATAAGATTGCACAATATTAAAACCACTTTATAGATGTTCCACATAGTGGGTGAAAGTTAGCAGAAGGATATCTGCAGAGAAGACTCGCCCGCATTTACTGTCTTATTGGATGCATCCATATAGCTGCAAAGAGAGCGCTCAATTAAGTTGAAGTGTGCTTCTAAAAAAACTCATTGATTTCATACGAGTATGAACCGATTTTAGCAATTGGCTTTATTCCCAATATAGAGAGTAACATAAGTTCTCCGGAGGCTCACAGACGAGGTAGAGTAAGCAGGCATCGATGCTATATCCTTATGAATGAATAAAGGTACGAGGCACATGGCATAGACAAGAGTTCCACTTGTTATAATAAAATCAAGTTAACTATTTTTTCCAGTATACACTTTTATTATTATATATGCTATATAGTTCAAGGAGAAATAAGATGAAAATAGCGTGGGTTTCGAGCTGGGCTCCTCGCCCTTGCGGTATCGCAACCTATTCTGCAGATCTAGTCGATGCACTCAGGAAGAAGAAAGCTGATGTACATGTTATCTGCCATACAGATGGGGGGAGTTCAGGTGAAAAGAATGTCTATCCGGTTTTAGATACAGAGTCTGCTGGATGGGATGAAAAGCTGTACACAACAGTGAATAAAATAAAACCTGATATTGTACACATACAGCATGAATATGGACTATACAGAACAGGAAACGATCACGCTTCAGGACTCTTTCGTCCCTTTTTTCGTTGGAAAACAGATAATAAATTCCCTGTCGTTGTTACCTACCACTCCGTTTATACA
Source organism: Spirochaetota bacterium (assembly GCA_020342115.1). Lineage (GTDB taxonomy): Bacteria > Spirochaetota > B62-G9 > B62-G9 > DRHN01. Next base: position 1,640,842 of record CP070841.1, on the reverse strand, counting down.
AAATTAAACAAGATGATGTCATTCTATATGGATCTCATGCAGAAAATTGTCGATGCAGGAATAGTTCACGAAGAGTATCAGTGGGCTTACCTTCCTGTAAATACAGGCCGTGTAATGGACAATATCTATATTATTCCACATGGTGCACAAATTGTACGCACCTATTCCAAGGAAACATTAAAGAAGGCACATGGTATCGAAGGGAACAAGGTAATCGGGATGATAGGCTGGTTCAACCAGACGAAAGGCTTCCACAGAGTGCTTGAGATGTGGGACAAGTTGTCAGAAAAGCTTGGACCTGAATCTATCCTTGTTCTTGCTGGTGATGCCAGGACTCTCGATCCCAGGCAAAAGGAATACAAAAAAAAGCTTTTAGGTCTTGTTGAACAGTGTAAAAATAAAGAAAGGATCAAAGTCGTTATTGGCAGCTTCAGTCCAAAGGAGTATGACGACTTACTGGCAACATTTGATATCATGGTCATGCCTTATATATTTGCTTCTCAGAGTGGAAACCTTGCCAATTCATTCGCAGTTGGTGTTCCTGTCATTGCCTCAGCGATGGAGGGTCTTAAGGCAGAAATAGACATAAGCGGTGCCGGCATTACAGTTCCTCCCGATGACGATGAAGAACTGATGAGTGCAATTCTTACCATCATGGCTGATGATGAAATGAGAGCACGTTACTCAAAAAAAGCTCGTAATTATGTAAAAGAACATATAAACTGGCCCAATATTGCCAAAAAGCATTTGACTTTGTATAAAAATCTTATCATTAAAAAGAGAGCCGACAAGCAGGATCATCGATCCGTCGCAATGCTAGAACCTGAGAGAAAGGAAAAAATATGAAGTTGCATCTTGGAATGGGGCACTATGGTATAGGATTCAAGGATGGTGTCAATACAGTTATCTCAAGAAATGTTCGAGCACTTCATAAGATAGATCCAGAACTAAAAATCACATTATTTGGCAAACTCTCACCAAATTACAAAGATTTCATTAAACCTATCCCTGCGAAACTCGAATATCTCAATATAGATGAGTTCAACCCGGAAGCAGAAAGAGGCCGCATCAGAGAGAAATCGATAATCGATCAACAGGTGCATGACTATGTATGGCAGGGAACGAATATTGCTGAAATTCTAGTGGAAAAGCTTAAGGATATGGATGTGATCATGACCGAGAATCTTGGCATCGGAATCGATCCATCTGTTACCTACGCTTTTTATCTTTATGCTCAGTATTGCTTTACATCGAGAGAACCGAAAAAGTTCATCTATCGCTTTCACGATTTTGTCCAGCAACGCCCTGTAAACTTCAAAAATGTAAAGAAGTTTTATGAATCGAGATTCGGTATCATGCCTCATTGGCACAGCGTTCTGTACCCTGCCTTTCCAAACATCAAATATATAGCTATAAATCGCTATGACCGGACCAGACTATTCGAGCATGGCATCGAGGAGAGAAATGTACACTACATACCGAATTCTGTAGATAGGGCCATTATTCCTCCCGATGACCGGGGGGAGGAGCTAAGAAGCAAGATCGTAGAGAGAGAAAAACTGGATCCGGACGTGCGATTCATCCTGTATCCGGTAAGATGTGTCAGAAGAAAAAACGTAGAAGAGGCCATATTCCTTACTAAATTCTTTAATACTATCTCCGGAAGAAAAACAGAAATAAGAAATCACCGACTCAGGGGAAAATTTCATCTTCTTGTAAGTATCAGACCGACCAGTGGGGACGATGCAAAATATACGGATCAGCTCATCGAATTTGTAAGGAAACACAACCTTCCTGTCACCATCGGTATCGATGATCTGGTATCAATGGAAAGGGAGGTCGACTCCGCTGATCCGAACAAAATAACAATGTATAGCATCGGGGATTTATATAAGGCTTCAGAACTTGTAATAACCACCAGCATTCTCGAAGGCTTTGGATTTGCATACATTGAACCCTGGATTATGGACAGGTTGGTTATCGGAAGGAGTATCCCGCTTATTACTCCAGACTTTCAGGCATCAGGCATGAAACTAGGGTACCTCTACAATGCATTGATTGTGGGTAGGCATGATTTTAAAGACATCGGAACAGATGAACCCAGCCCCGATTCTGCCTTACAAAAAAGGCTTTCCAAAATACTCAAACTGAATGATCCAGGATTTGTTGATAGGTTTATCGAAAGTAATGAGACATCGATTACAGCTACGATAAAGCTCTTTGACAGGGAAAGACGTGAAAAGATTATTGAACGAAACAAAGAAGTTGTCGAAGAGGTCTATTCAAAGGAGGCTGTGGGTAAAAAACTCTATGACGTCATTACATCTTTTTAACTATTTTACGAGCCATTCAAAAGTTCTGCTAACAGATCATCAATCGGTATACCGGCAAATGCAGTGCCGTAATCCGACATACCATATGGTATTATAAGTTCTCCGTTATGAATGATCGACCCGCAGGAGTATACGGTATTTGGCACATACCCCTCCCTCTCATCTTCATTGGGAGCAAGGAGAGGTTCCTTTAGCCTTGCTATCACTTTGGTAGGATTCTCGAGATCGAGCAGTGCGGCACCTAAAGAATATCTCCTCACAGGTCCAACACCATGGGTAATAACAAGCCATCCCTTTTCCGTCTCGATAGGAGCGCCGGAATTTCCGATCTGGACGAACTCCCACGGATAGAGAGGTTCTTCAATCATCTTTGCATGATTCCAGACATTCATGTTATCAGAAAAAATGATGAAATTGTTTACTCCATCACACCGCGATATCATTGCATATTTTCCGTTTATTTTCCTTGGAAAGAGCGAAACTCCCTTGTTCTGGACACCTTCGCCATGAAGCGGCATTATCTTGAAATGGTAGAAGTCCTTTGTTTTCAATAACTTTGGCAGGATCGCGTACCCGTTGTAAGCTGTATAAGTGGCGAAATAGGTAACTGTTTTATCCTCATCTGTAAACTTAACAAATCGCGCATCTTCAATGCCATTACTCTCCTGGTATGAAACGGGAAATATCACTCTCTCAGAGATTGCGGTATCGAGTGAAAAAGTTATCTCATAGTGGGAATCAGCGAGCCAGTTGATTGCCTGGATCACTTTCTTTCTCGTATACGAGAGCTCACTGTCCTTCATGGTTTCCTCAATGCTCGCCTGAAGCTCACCGTAGATAAACTCATCTCCCAGTCTATCCATAACCATACCGATAACATCCTTATAGATATGCATCTCCCCTAACTTTTTACAGAATGCCTCTTTGTTGTATACATGCCTCTTCACTATCTCAGGCATATCAACTAACTTACTCGGAGGTTCAAATTTAAGATTGTTGGAATCATCCATAATTCCGCTCCTGAACACAATCGATGATATATGTCCCTCTCCTGTTGCCCTGAAGCTCACAATTATTCTTGTCTGGCCTTCAGGAAGGTTATTACCCTGATAGGGGTCCTCAACAATCGATGGGTTAAAGAAAGCAGCTGACTCGATAGAGTATTCCATCGTGAAATAGGAACCTATGAGGAGTTTTTTCTCTTCTGATATTATGGATTCATCCAGACTGAGTTCGGATAGGATATGTTTAACATTTTCGAAGTGATTCTTGAATATTTTTGTAATGTTACGATGCCTTTTTGAAAAATCTCTCAATACCTGACTCAGAGTTAGCTTTACATCATTATCAGAGAGTCGAATCACCTTTTGAATGATTGACCGGGCTCTATCAGATTCACCAGGCATAAAGAAGCGGGCAATAACCCTTTTTGGATCGGGGTAGAACTTAACCGGTTTCCTATATACTGTGAGGGCCATTTTATACAGTTCCCATTAATATAGCAAACTTCGAGGTAATAATCTCCACTTAAAACAGTCCCATCTAATACCAGATATTACCTTTTTAAATAGCAAAGTGAACGAAGTCCGCTAACATCAGATTACTTTACCTTGTACGTTAATTAGTTAGCTTCAAATTGCTTTATTTTTTACAATTACATTATAATAGTCGGAATATATTTACGATATAGTAATCTCTTTGTCAAGCCAAAATAGTCTCACCCATTAATGAGAACGTAATAACTTGACAATATAATCAATGAAGTAAGTCGGCATGCATTTTTCAAAAATTATTGTGCTTAACATAGCATGGGTTTGAAAAATCTAAAATGTGTAGACCTGGCTCCGAGGATTACATTTCAAATCCCAAACCTGGGGAATCGTTTGCATAGAGTGTACCATTCTTCAGCTTGACAGCCCCTGCCGATGGGTCACCTTTCAAACCAATAAAGCTGTCGAGATCTGCATAGATCACATTTGGTCTTGCAAGCGCAAAATGAAGTCCAGCCGCAATTCCGAGTGCAGCCTCATCCATGCATCCAACCATCACCTCGAGCCCTGCAGACCGCGCAACTGCATTGATCATCAAAGCCTCGTAGATACCACCTGCCTTCATGAGCTTAATGTTCACCATATCGACAAAATCACCGCGTGCGAGTCTGAAGGCATCCCGGAGAGACATAATGCTTTCATCTGCCATGATCGGTATAGGTACCCGTTTTGATACGCTTCGAAGCGAATCAGTCTTCTCCTTTGATGTAGGCTGTTCGAGGAGCTCGATCTTGAAAGCAAGAGTCGTTTTCACAAACTTCATTGCATCTTTAATAGTATACCCCTGATTGGCATCAAATCTTAATTCGATCCTATTTCCTACTGCTTCTCTGACCTTCCGCACTTTTTCTATATCTCCCTCAACATCCAAACCTCCTTTGAGCTTAAGAGAAGAAAACCCTCTTGTTGCATATTCCTTTGCCTTGTTGACAGTATCATCGAATGGTAGAATGCCTATGGTAATGCTTGTTTTAATACGATTGCGAAAACCCCCTAGCAGCTTCCAGATTGGCATCTCGCCATGTTTTCCCAGAATATCGTATAGTGCCATGTCTATACATGCGAGTGTTGCAGGCTTCCTTCCGACCTTCTTTTTCAACCTCTCAAGATGGAGTGCATAGCGGAGTGGATCTTTACCAATCAGATATGGCCCTATGATTTCATTGACTGCATTGAGTACAGATTCATGGCTCTCGCCTGTTATTTGTAGATCCGGAGCAGCGCATCCAAACCCAGTAATAATACGGTTGGTTTCTACTCTTATAAACACATTCGTAGTTTCTTCGATACTTTCATATGCAATGGAATACGGTTCTTCGAGCTTCATCGAGACAGACCATGCCTCGATATGTGTTATTTTCATGTTCAGTACCGTTTCTCGTAGATCTCATCAAGAGTCATATCTTTCAGCTCTGTTACAAAGCTTACCAGGTTTTTAACCATGCGCTTCCAGATCAGCTTTCCTTTCTCTTTGCTCGCCTTGGTTGGATCGCCCAGCACACCATTCTGTGATATCATCTCTGTGCGTGTATACCATTCAACACTCCTGCTGGAGCTGAAATTGAGATATCTGCTCGAGAAATCGGGAATAAACTTTTGTGCTTTATCCATGTACACAAGATGCGGTCTTAGAGCCAGCGTTGTGCTTGTTTCCATCTCTCCGGCATGCGCATCGTTCGGTGTTTCTATTATCTTTCCCATGTCCACGTCACTCGTCTCTCCGGTATCCACACAGGTGAATATATGCGCATCCCGGTTGATCATTTGTGCAGCATTCTTCAGTGAGGGTGTGTTGCCGCCATGCCCATTTATAATGATCAATTTCTTTATCCCGTGATGTGCAGCACTCATACCAATTTCATACACCAGCTTGGTGAGAGTTTCATTTGAAATACTTATGGTTCCGCTGAAATCCATGTGGTGGTACGACACGCCATATGGAATCAACGGCAGGACAAGCGGTTTCGGATCAGGAAACATATTTGCTACTTCCCAGGCAAGGTAGTTTGCGTCAAATGCATCGGTATCAAGAGGAAGATGAGGACCGTGCTGCTCGGTTGATCCTACAGGGAGCAGCGCAATATCGATTTGTTTAAATCGAGCTTCTGCTTCAGGCCATGTGAGCTCTCCCAGTATATAGCTTCGCTTTTTCTTCACCTGTACCATTTTTCTTTCCCCCTGATCGTTTACTCTGTATATACATTGATCATCGGAACGGATCAAACACTACCCATTTCTTTCCTTTTTTGCTCAACGCACCGGATGCATACTCCATCTGTATTTTCAGTATCTCGTTTCTTATTTTTTCTAGAATTACATCTGGCGGAGAGTTTTCACTGTCGAATCTCAGGTGCTCGACT
>CP070841.1:1627337-1634499 GCA_020342115.1 Spirochaetota bacterium | reverse complement strand
GCCTGAAGGGATTGATGAAGAGCTAGGTGTAAGGATAGCTCAGACAATTGCAAAAGAGGGTGTTGTGTATCTCCACGAGGTAGCCATGGGAGAGGATGTGATGTATATGCAGCTCGCAAAGTATCCGTCCATGCCTACTATGTATCAGGAGAGAAACACAACGGTGAGTCTTGCCGAGAACCTGAAAAGGCTTATTAAAGATGTCCCTATCATTGCTGCAGGCGGAATCACCCGGCCTGATGATGCTGATGCGATAATTAGAGATGGTAAGGCAGACATGGTGGCTGTGGGAAGGGCTTTGCTTGCTGATCCGCATTGGTCCTATAAGGCAAAACTTGGACAGCGGATTACGCCATGTATCAGGTGTCTCGTATGCCACAACGAGGTTGTGAAGCGGGCAAATATTGCAGCATGTACCGTGAATCCCTACCTTGTAAGGGAGGATGAAGAGCTGCTCAAGCCTGCAGTGAGCCCCAAGAAGGTGATGGTTGTAGGGGGAGGCCCTGCAGGAATTACCGCTGCAGTCACCGCTTCCCGAAGAGGCCATACTGTCACTCTATATGAGAAGGGCAAAGAACTGGGAGGAATGATCATCGCAGGAAGTGTGCCTCAATTCAAATACGAGTTCAACAGCCTGCTTCGCTATTTCCGGGAAGAGGCAAAAACAAGCAGGTTCAAGCTCAGGCTCAAGAGAGAAGTAACAGAGGAGATCATCAAGAATGAATCCCCCGATATTCTCATTATTGCCGCTGGCGGCAAACCTGTTATCCCGGATATTCCTGGTATCGAAAGTACGCATGTTATACCTGCACCTGAGTGTCTTTTAACATCGGATAAAATAAAAAATAAAGACGTGGTTGTCATCGGGGGAGGCGACGTTGGATGCGAAACAGCATTAGTCCTCAAAAGGAACGGCAACAGGGTATGCGTAGTAGAGAAACTCGCTGAGCTCATGGGACTTGTTGAAATGAAATATCATGTCAAGGTTATGGACAGGATGCTCAAGGAGGAGGGAGTCTCCGTCTATCTCAATGCTCAGGTGGAAGAAATCAGGAAGAATGAAGTTATTCTGAGAGAAGGGAAAAACAGGAAGCAGCTAAAGGCTGATCTGGTGGTAGTTGCTGTTGGAATGGAGGTCGACAGGGAGATAATCGCTTCATTGAAGCAAGCCTGCGATGTATCATATGTCATAGGAGATGCAGATGAGCCCCACACCATAAGGGAAGCGGTATATGAGGGAGACAGGATTGGGAGGTTGATTTAGGGAAGATGAACAGGAGAGAGCGGGTGTATGCTGCATGCAGCTATAGAGAACCGGACAGGGTTCCTATATGTTTCGGTGGATCGAGTGCAACAGTCATTGACGAAATACCACCCAACGGGACAGCAGCCTCTGACCTGTATAAACTGACAGGCATTACCGATGCCGAGCCGCAGATTGGGCTTGTGGGAAATATTGTGGCTGTTCCTGACGATAGAGTCATCGAGAGGCTCCACTCCGATATGCACTACCTCTATGCGAATGTACCAACCGATGTTATCCAAGAGGATGAAAACACCAAAGTCTGGCCATTCTACTTTGGAATGAGGATAAAAACCATAGGCCAGCATTCAATGATCGACTTTACAAATCCTCCTATGGCTCATATGAGCACCGAAAAAGATATAGAGGAATATCCTCACTGGCCTGACCTGAAAACAAATATCATGGATGGCGTTGTCGAGCAGGCAAGACACCTTCATGAAGATACTGACTACTTTGTTGTGGGAGACACTCCTTTTGCGTATTATCCGTTCAATGGTTACGGCTTTAACAGCGGCATGGACAAATGGCTCATGGATATGAAGATCCGTCCAGATTTCTATCACAAACTGTCAAACAGGTTCCTTGAAGCGAATCTCGCTTTCACAGGACAATTCTATCAAGGTGTTGGAAAGTATGTGGATTGTGCCATGGTCTACGACGACCTTGGAACCCAGGTATCGGGTCTCATGTCTTTAAAAGATTACAGGGAATTCTATAAGCCATATCAGGCAGAGATCATAAAAAATATTCGACAGTGGCTTCGCCCTGAGGCGAAGATCATGATCCACAGCTGCGGATCGGTCTACCAGTTTATCCCGGATCTCATAGAGATCGGTGTCGATATTCTCAATCCTGTACAGCCTCTTGCCGCGAATATGGAGCCGTGGAGGCTGAAGAAGGAGTTCGGGAAAGACATAGTGATACTTGGAGGACATGATACGCAGCTTCTTCTGCCGAACGGAACAGAAGAGGAGAATATCAGAGGGGTAAAGAAGCTCCTGAGAGAATATGCTGAAGGCGGTGGATATATATTTGCTGCGAGCATTAACATACAGGCAGATACACCTGCGCCCAATATAATTGCCTCATTTGATGCTGCTTATGAGCATGGAACCTATCCGCTTGAAATTCCACCTGATGAGGGTGAGGATGACCTCGACTATGTTTCGTATATAAAGAGCCTCAAACTTGGAGCCCGTACCAAATATAAGAAAGCAATATAACCTGTCAATGAGGTGAGTCATGTATGAACTTTATAAAGAAGCTGACCATAAGCAGATGATTACTATCAAGCGTCCAGAAGGTATGGCAAAGGATTCCTTTAAGAAGTGGTGGTTCGATCATGCTATGAAACTTAAGAGCTTGCCAGGTTTGAAGTGGTACACTGTTCTTTTTTCGCTTGAAACATCTCCATTCGGACCGCCTGCTTTTGACGGTTTTGAAGAGCTCTGGTTCGGTTCAATGAAAGAGCTCAAAGATGCATATAATACTTACATAATGCAGAATGAGCTAGAGAATATTAGGAAGCATGGTTTTGATGTTCCCGCGCTCTTTCAGGCAGCGTGGTTAGTTGAGAATATTGTTACCATGAAGGGGTACAATCGAATTCCTGATAAGGAAGGAATGGTTCGTCTTACCGGTATCTGCAAGCTACCGCCCACAATGCAAAAGAAAGATTTAAAGGATTGGTTCTACCAGCATGCTGACCGTGTCATTAATGACGAGGGGTACATGATCGTTCCAGGTATCCGCTGGTATACTCATAGCTTTACGATTGATCATTCTCCATTCGGGCCGGCACCATTCTACGGAGTTGGAGAGAACTGGTGGGATAATCTGGAGGCAATGAAAGAGGATTTTGATGGAGAAATCATGAAGTCCCAGCTCGATGACCGGGAGGAGGCTATAGATACAGTAGATCCTTCCTATTTTCAGGGCATATGGGCTGATGAATATATAATCGATATTCCAAGAGCATGATTATATAACATAAAAATATTTATTGACAAAATCTTTGTTTAATGTACTATTTGGTGGCTAAGGTAAAGATATCTTACCAATTTTGTAAGCGAGCAGTAAAAAAACGAGGTGAACACTCACCTTCAGTACTCCTTATGAGGTGAATTATGTATAAGCATTACCAACCCGATGGGTATCGGCAATTAGTTGCCCTGACTTGTTCAGAAAGTATGACTAAAGATGAGCTAAATGATTGGATTTTAAAGCACTCCGAGAAGGTGAAATATGTACCTGATTTGATGTGGTACACCGTATGTTTTACTTTCGACACCATTGATTACGCTGATGGAACTCCGGGCCAGCCCCTCACATTTGATGTATACGAAGAACTATATTTTAAGACCCTTGATGCGCTGAAGAATGCCTATGAAACGGATATCATGCAATCAGAGTTAGAGGATATGGAAAAACAGGGGCTCAAAGAGCCTGGCCTGTTTCATGGTGTGTGGGCAGAGGCGAATATCATTAAAATGAAGGGACTTGTTTCACCGCCAAAGCAGAGGGATTGTGCACGTATATTCGGAGGATGTAAACGCTCAGGGGACATGACAAAGAAAGATTTAAAGGACTGGTATTACGAGCATGCAGAGAGGGTTATTGACGATGAAGGCAGAATGATAATCCCGGAAATTATCGGCTATATCCATAATTTCAGTCTCGAGGATTCACCATTTGGGACGCCTTTTGTCGATGCTTACTGCAACAATTGGTGGGCAACAAAAGAAGATATGTTCAAGACCTTTAATGGTGACATATGGAAGGGCCAATTGGTACATCGCGAAGACCATATCGATGTAGTTGATAAATCTCTTTTTATTGGTGCAACTGCCATGGAACATATTGTTGACTTGCCGGAATAGGTTTGTTGGGCCATCAAAAACAGAATATAAAAAGAAGAGTATTTAAGATAATTGGTAGGTTCAGGAAATACTCAAATTTAAGTCTGGGATAACTTTCAAATTTTACTTCTATTGTTGTAGTCTTGGTAATACAAAATTCTCTTAGAGGGGGGTGATATAGGGTACAGAAGACAACGTTAAGACCGAATTTCGGGTTTCAAGATAATGTTGAGTGAGGTATCTTTCTGTACCGAAGTTCACTATGATGTTAGTTAAAAAATTTTAAAAAAAGAGGTAAAAAAAATGAAAAAGCTATTAATAGTGTTACTTATCATTGCAGTAGCTGCCTCTATGTTTTTAGTAGGTTTTAAAAGGAAGCCTAAAGAGGAAGTGATGGAGGAGGCAGCTGAGGAGGAAATGGCAGCCGATATGGATGCAATTGATCCCTGGTTTGCTGAGATGAGAGCTTTCGAGACACCCTATATTAATCCGATTGTAAAATTTACGGGTGTTGAGGGGGAACAGCCGGTATACGATGGTGATCTTGTTCTCACAAACGGTGAAGTTGCAAAGATCAGGTCAATGGGCCTGACTTGTGCCTATGTCGACAACAACCTTGCAGGAGAATATACACTGGCAATCCACGGTGGCTGTATAGACACATTAGAGTATCTTGGTGTCAAGGTACTGGCAGAAACTACCGCAGATTTTGATCCTGCTAAACAGAAAACAGATGTTGAAAGTGTCATGGCTCTTGATCCGGATATTGTTGTTGGCTACCCTGTTGATCCTACGACTGGAACTGAGGTGTTCCAGCCGGTCGTTGATGCAGGAAAGGTGCTTGTTCTTGTTTCTAACAGACCAAAAGGGTATGAACCTGGAAGGGAGTATGTTGGAATTTCAACCAATAACCCTTATGACAATTCCTATGTATATACGAAGGCCATGATAGATTATGTAGGTCCAGATGGTGTGGTAGGGTTTATATCATTCAGCGAGGACTACTTTGTGCTGAATGTCATGGATGACGCCACGAGGGATGCATTAAAAGAGCTTGCCCCGAACATAACTGTTTATGAAGAGGGATTTGTTGACTGGCATGATGCCGGAGGTATTGCTACGGCTATGGTTCAGAAACATCCGGATATTCAGGCAATATGCACAACCTGGTTTGATCCTGCCATGGTTGCTGTTCATGATTTAAGAGGTATGGGAAGAGATGACATTAAGTTCTTTACATTTGGAATGGATACTCCTTCGCTCATAGACCTGCTTGATCCGAATGGAATGGTTAAAACTCTTTCCACTGATTTTACCTGGAATGTCGGTATGAATACGGCTACTCTCGCTGCCTATGGTATACTTGGCAAAGAAGCCCCTGCAATGGTTGTTGTTCCTACTACATCAGCTACACCTGATAATCTCAGAGAACTCTGGGAAGTAGTGTACAGGAATATTCCTCTGCCGTCTGAGATAGATGATGTGCTGAAAAAGATGGGCAAGTAGATTTTGAGTTATTCAGTTAAATAATGTGTTAATAGGGGGTCTTTACAGATATGTAGAGGCCCTCTTTTTATGAGCATAGTATGCGGAGTGATCTGGATGACTGCTCGGGAAAGATTTTTATCGATAATGGCCTTTGAGCCGTGCGACAGGACGTTGAACTGGGAGTTTGCGTACTGGGTGAGCGCGATAAGGCAGTGGTATAAGGATGGACTCCCAGAAATGGAAGGGATTCCAAAAGAGTTCTACGGGAGCCACGTTGCACACGGGCCTGCGCTCTTCTGGCCGGACGGGACAGACCTCGGTGGGGTTAGTACCTACCCGATGGCAGATGATGTAAACGGTTATTTCAAATTCGATAAAGGTATAATGAGGATACCGCTCAATATATGGGTGGAACCTGCTTTTGAAATCGAAACGATTGAGGAGAATAAGGATAGTGTCACTTTGAGGGATCAATGGGGTGTAACACAGAAGATAAAGAACGATGCCTCTTCAGCGCCTCTTTACATAGAATGGCCGGTGAAGAACCGCAAAGACTGGGAGAAGGTTAAAAAGGACAGGTTTCAGCCGGATATAAAAAGCAGGCTCCCGGTAAACTACTCAGATCTGGTAAAGGAGTACAATAATAGAGACTATCCGCTTGTGATCGGAGGGTACCCTTTCGGATTTTACGGGGGATTGAGGTTCCTATTTGGAGATCTTAATCTCGGGTACATGTTTTACGATGATCCAGAGCTGATAAAAGATATACAGAATCATCTCACAGACCTGTGGATCGCACTATTTGAGGAGATTTTAAAGGATGTAACACCGGATTTTTGTCTTATGTGGGAGGATATGGCGTATAAAACCGGATCTTTAATTTCTCCGGATAGCTTCAGGGAGTTTTTATCTCCCTACTATAAGAGACTTACCAATTTTCTGAAGTCTCACGGTGTTCAAAACATTGTTGTTGATTGTGATGGGAATACATGGGAGCTCATCCCCCTGTGGATTGAGTCAGGAATCACAGGCACGTATCCCCTGGAAGTGAATGCAGGTATGGATGTGAGAGAGGTCCGAAAAGCTTTTCCTAGGTTTCAACTTATGGGTGGAGTGGATAAAATCCAGCTCATGAAAGGAAAAGATGAAATTGATAGAGAGCTTGATAAGTTTCCGGATATCATAAGATCTGGAGGATATATACCCCATGGAGATCACTGCATACCCGAAGGAGTAACGTGGGAAAACTTCAAGTATTACAGGGAAAGATTATTTGAGATAATAGAATCCACACCGGTGTTGTCCTAAGTATTTATTAAAACAAACTATTGACAAATCTTTTTGCTTGATTTTAATTCAAGATAAACATTCAGGGTTAGGGGATTATTACGAAAATGACCTCAAGGGTAGAAACTAAGAGGAGAAGGCCACGCCCTGAAATAAATTTCTAATTTTGTAATGGGGAGAAAACAGTGAGCGAAGAGAGTGTTGAGCAACTCAAGGATCAAAT
>CP070841.1:1623061-1627237 GCA_020342115.1 Spirochaetota bacterium | reverse complement strand
ACTCCTTAAATGATATTATAAATTGTACCACAATTTTATTACTCCCCGATTCCAATCTCCTTACCTGGAAATCTGTTTCTCGAATCTATACGCACTATGCCAGCAATATTCACCATAAGCGATACTCTACTTCTTACTCCATACGAACTATGCCTGAGATAACCTTATAACCCCAGCGCATCCAATATGAGAGGTATCTTGTCCTCCCAGTTTATCGTCATAATATGTACCCCTCTGGCAATACCCTTTAGTACAGTGATCGTACGCACCGCAATCTCGATGCTCTTCTCAACAGGATCAGCAGCAGCTTCCATCTCTGCAATGATACCCTGAGGGATATCGACCCCCGGTACATTCTTATTAATAAACCGCGCCATCACCGCGGATTTCAAGAGCAAGATGCCCCCTAAGACAGGAATATCCAGATGCTTTACCCGCCCCATGAAATCGGCAAAATTGCCCACATCAAATATAGGCTGCGTCTGGAAGAACTCCGCCCCCGAAGCTGTCTTCTGTTCCATCTTCTCGATCTCTCCCTCCAGAGGCCGTGCCCCTGGATCAACAGCGGCCCCCACACAAAAACGCGGGGCCCCCTTTAACTCCCTGCCAACAAGATCCTGGCCTTTTTCCATCCTCCTCGCTGCTCTTAAGAGCGTTACTGTGTCAAGATCGAACACAGGTTTTGCTTCTGCATCGTGACTCAACTCTATTTCATCGCCCTTCAGAAACAAAAAGTTCTCTATTCCCAGAGCCGAAGCACCGAGAAGATCAGCCTGCAGACTGAGCCTGTTCCTGTCACGACAGGTGACCTGGAGAATCGGCTCGAATCCCCTCTCCTTCAATAGATAACTGACCGGTAAAGCACTCATCCTCATGACTGCACTGGGCATGTCAACCACATTGATACCGTCCACCCTCCCCTTTAAAGGGTCAACCCTCTTATAGTTGCCAGAGAGATCAACCCCTTTGGGCGGTATTGTATCCATCGTAATGATAAACTGTCCCGATCCTAACCTGTCTCGAAATCCCATCTGCCCTCCACGAACTATGTTTTTTCCTTCTCCATCCTCTGTAATTCATATATTCATGGCAGAATAAAATGGTTTGGATTAGTGCCAGTGTTAATCTTTTATATTTTAAGTACAGAGAATCAATGAGTTTCTAGCAGCATAATGCACGGGATATGACCCTTTGATTGTATAACATAAATTTAATCAGAAAATCTAATTTGACCCTATGGCTTATGACCCGATCTAAAATATTTGATATACTCCTGACAGAATTCATCGTTTCCCAACAAAAGATTTGTGGTGTAGAGCGTGTTGATTACCTCCTGATCTAAGGGATCCAAAATCACTGAGTCGATCCCCTCTCTCATCAGGAGCGAAAGAAATTGTCTGTTTATAAGCCTCCTTCCTGGAAGCCCGAATGATATTGCTGATAGACATATGAATGTATTGACCCCTGGAATATGTTTCTTGATCTTATTTACTGTATCCAGTGATATCTGTGCCTTGTCACAGGAAAGCGAAACCGGCTCAACTAGACAATCAACGAAAAGTCTGGAGAGAGCTATACCGTAACCTTCGACCAGGGATACAATGCGTTCTGCAAGCCTCAGCCGTTCATCCGAACTCTGTGGTATGCCCCCACGCTCAATAGGCAGGGCGATGATATTGAGATTATACTCCTTTGCAAGTGGAAGCAGATCCTTGTACCTGTTCTCCTCGAGGGTTATCGAGTTCAAGAATATTCCCTCCTTGTCGGCAATGGTATCTATGCCTGCGATAATAGTCTCCGGCCCTGAGCTGTCTATTGATAACGGTACCTTTCCCTCGAGAACCTCCTCAATACAGGATACCGCCCACCTCATGTTATCAGGTTCCTCCTGCGGATCAGATCCTACATTAACATCGAGGACATCCATGACACCGCTCTCTGCCTGTGACAGGGCAAGGTTTTGAAAAAATGCCTTGTCTTTTCTCTTCAATGCATCAGCTACCTTTGGATTTACCGTATTTATCTTTTCTCCCAGAATAATCATAGAATCTCTTGTTTTTACTGTTTAATAGTAACATTCTTAATTTACCAAAATTTATTATTTTGTCAAAAATAATATTCTGATGTAATGCTCGGGAGCTGAATCAACTGCCTCTTATTAAAAAAATGCGTTTCATCATAACCGATGCTCGACATACAATTCTTCTCTTCATGCTTCAAGAAAAACTCCTTATTTTTGTTATTACATCTACTATATTATTGTAAATATAGGAGGAGACTTACATGACGGAGAGAGAACGAGTGCTCCTGGCAATTGATCACAAAGAGCCTGACAAGGTTCCAGTCGACTGCGGTGCAATGCGTTCGACCGGCATCATGGGCATCGCCTACAATAGGCTCAAAAGATTTCTCGGTATCACCGATGGAGAGACGAAGATATACGATACCGTGCAACAACTCGCACTGCCGGAGCAGTGGTATCTGGACAGATTCCAGATCGATGCAGTTGATCTGGAACGGGCATTTGCTGATGACCCTGTAGACTGGGAGGACTGGCTACTTCCCGATGGCTCCCCGGCAAAGCGTGCCGCCTGGCTCGCAATAGAGAAAAGAGGAAACGGGTGGATATGCGTTGACGACGAGGGGGATGTAATCGGCCAGATGCCTGAAACATCGATATACTTTGACCAGACCCTGTGGCCACTTCACGGGATATATAAAGACAGCTTCGAGGATTTGCAGCTCTTAATGAACAAGGTGATGTGGTCTTACATGAGCGGCCCGTTGTGGAAGAATGCAGGCAAGCCTGACTTCTACACCATGCTGGGAGAGAGGGCTAAAAGGCTGTACGAAGAAACTGACTATGCGGTCATGATAGGCTTCGGCGGCAACCTCTTCGAGTGGGGGCAGTTCCTCTACAGAACGGACGAGTTTCTCATGAACCTGGTGAGTCACAGGAAAGCAATGGAAGAGATGCTCGACCGTCTGACCGAGATCCATATCGAAAACCTCAAACCTTTACTGAAAGCGTTAGATCCTTGGGTTCAGATCATACAGGTGGGTGATGACCTCGGAATGCAGTCCGGTCCGATGCTCTCGCCCCGGATGTACCACGAGATCTTCTTTCCGCGTCACAGAAAGATCTACCAGTATATAAGGGAAAACTCAAACATCCACGTCTTTCTGCACAGCTGTGGGGAAATCTCTGAGTTCATCCCGGACCTTATCGAAGCGGGCGTAGAGATTATCAACCCCGTTCAGATCAACACTACCAACATGGATCCTGACAAGCTCAAGAGGGAGTTCGGAAAGGATGTCGTATTCTGGGGCGGAGGGGTGGATACTCAGCATGTGCTCCCCGACGAGAGCCCTCAGAAGGTGCGGGAACAAGTAAGAAGAAACACCGAGATCTTCATGAAGGGGGGTGGTTTTGTCTTCAACCAAGTCCACAACATCCTCGCAGGTGTGCCGCCCGAAAATATCATCGCCATGTATGAAGAGGTAAACAGCATTCGTTACTGATCGGGACACAAACTCTGTATTGTGTCCAAGAGTATTTTAAGAAGGATGCAGTCCACCCCTTTGGAATAGAGTAATCCTATATGGGGGATATCTCTCCAAAGTTCCCCCCGCATTTATACGCTTCTGACGGACAGCGCTAGCTTCTCAGGGACATGAATTAATACAGGTTTAATTCAGGATAAAAGTATAATTATGGTTTTTAAAATAACATATGATATAATATTTATATATGAAGCGGATTCATAGATATGATTCTTGTGATGTTGTATCAACACCCTTTAATCCAATAGATGATATCCTATGTTGGATAAGTGGATTAAGAAGTGAAGGGTATAATGCAGATATATTAAGATACAAACATAATATGCGTAATGGGAAAAAGATTCAAGAAAGTGCTAAATTAATTTCAGTCTATTCAGGAAATGCCTTAGGATTAATTGAACAGGCGTACTCTGGTCCACCAGAGGTTTCTTTCCTGCCACTTTATTATGCAATTCTAAATCTCTCTAGCATTTATATTTTGCTTAAAGATAAGCTCAATCAATTAAGGCAAGCAAAGAGGCATGGTGCATCATACGATATTTCAAAAAAACCTAAAAAGGACATACTTAATGAAACAGTTGTCGTTAACAAAACTGGTGTTTTACCGTTATT
>CP070841.1:1614701-1622961 GCA_020342115.1 Spirochaetota bacterium | reverse complement strand
GCAAGCACCTTTGCCGGAATAATACCCCGGATGCCACCACCGTCAATTGATAAAATTCTGGTGAATTTTGACATATTGTCTATCCATTAAATTGATAGAATTTGTTATAATTCCCAAAACCCAAGGATACCTGCATAGGAAAATGGAGTCAACTCCCTTTTTTTAAAAAAAGGGACAGATACCATTTTTACAGGTGAGTGGTGATAGCAGATGACATCCTGATATCTAAGACTATCAAAGTCATAAATTCATCCCCCGTCCCCATTGTGTCCTTTATTTTTTGCTATGATCTCCAAGCCAGGATTTAATTGCTGAAAGAGCCTCGGGGTCGAGCACGCGGTCTGGAGCATTATACGCCATGATATCAGCAGGGCCGAGCTTTTCCCTGGGCTTCTCTTCGTATTTGAGGATGTGGTTTGCATTCTCGGGATATAGTATTACTACATTGTCTCTGTTTTCGGCTGCATGCTCAAGAGCCTCGCCGTCCAGTTGCCAGTCTGTTTGAATGTCCTTTTTCCCGATTATTATGAGAACGGGAGCTTCGACTTTCTGTAACCATCCCTTTATATCCACAGTCCACAGTTCACGGGAAAAGGGTAGATTTGCCGGTGCGGTCAGGCTCTGAAGAAGCATTTGAACATCCTGGGGTAAGGAGGGATCGATTTTCACAGGTTTCTCAGCAAGAAAATCCTCTATTGTTTTGTTATACAGGGTCATTAAATCTTCACTGTTTGGCAGGGGAGCCAAAGCAGTCTCTATCTGTGTATGTGCTACCTGCGCAATAGTCCTCCCAGGAGCTCCTGTCAGTATGAGCCCTGCAAACTTTATCGTCTCAGCCTGAGTCTGATAGTTCAGGGCATGAACCGCTCCTTCACTGCTGGTAAGCACGAAGACTCGTTCCGGATCAACATAGGGGAGAGAAACAAGCAGATCAACTGCTCCAGCGAGCTCTTCAAGATGGCTCTGCAAGCTGATCTTCCCGAATAAGTATGTAAAATTTTCGCTTGCGTGAGGACCGGATGCACGTTTGTCATAGCGTAGCGTGACGAAGCCTTCTAGAGACAGTTCACGGGCCAGTAATTTTGCACTTCCATTGGTACCGGGGAGGATTGGTGAATTCCAGTCACGGTCAGTTGGACCGCTTCCGGCAACAAAAACGACTGCGGGGCAGGGTTTCCCGCTCGATGGTCTTGAGATGGTAGCGTAGACCTTTGTTCCATTTATAGACCAGGTTACTTCTTCAACTACCGGTTCGGACGATTCACCCACGGCCGACGTAAAAAAGAAGAGCATTAAACCAACTCCAATGAGATACAGTAGATTACACTTCATAATTGCACCTCTTAAAGGTAACCGCAAAACAGGTGGGGACGGGGTATGAATTCATGACTTCTGAGATCAGTACTGTCATATTGTCAACCCACACTCCCGTTGTATTCGCTGGTATGCCTATGATGCTTACAGCCGCTGAATGGCCGAGTTCAGCTGTCTGTAATGGCTGTTAATTATGGATTTTGAAGCACCCCGGTTGAGCTGCTTTTCGACAAGCAGATTCAGGACTTTCAAGAGGCCCTGTCTCGTGGGTTTCTCAAAATTTTCATCTACCTGGTTAAAAGAGATCTTCACTTCAGCCACAAGGGAGTCTCTCACAGTTTCAAAGTCGTTATACGTGACACGGTTTTTCTTTTTATTAAGAGCTTCTTCAAGATGAGCATATGTGAAGCATCGGATCATGAGATCACGTGCCTTTGTTGTATTCAGACCGTATGTATCTTTTTCCGTGATTTTCCACTCTCTGATTTCAATAGGGTCGTCTTTCTTCTTAATCTCAATATAGACTTCGGTACCATCAGGGATATTTATCGGCCTGCGTAGCTGAACCGATCCCTTGCTATAGATGCCTGGAATAAACATTGCCGCCCCCTAATAGTAATGATATTCAAAAGTATCCGATTTGCATGAAATTCGAAGACATTATTTACCCACCATAAAAGCCATGCCTTCTGAATCCATCTCCGTCAGACTTACGATAGCTCTGCTCAATGAGACTTCAAACCAATGCACAATTCGCTGCGCCTCAACATTATCGAAATACACCCAGGAATTTTTCTCATGGGGGAGAAAAAGAGAAAAACCCGATTGCCGAGACGGCAAGCGTGCACAAATACTCCCTCCGGAGCCGTAAGTATTATACCAGATCCAAACCGCATTCACAGAAACATCTGTACTGCAACACATAAATACGCTCACCTGTGGTATGAAGCACATTTCACAAATTATATTTCCTATCTTATCTTCTATCCTACTTCAGAATGATATTTTGTCAAGAAAATTGGGATAACGAGAGATGATACAGCACTTTCGAGGTAGTAGAAAGACCGCACCCTTATCCTGTGAAATCATCATACCTTGACCTCCATAATAACAACCGGATCAGGAAGCCTTCAATGAACCCTTCTTTATCTGGATACTTATGAATTGACTTTTCTTTTCGGGTTTATGGACCATAAAGGTGTAAGTTTTAGCCTCCAACCAGTTTGGTGAGTAAAGATCTAGCAAGTGCCATCATGTGCTTGCTCTTTATATTGTATAGAGGACTCGAAACGGAGTCATGGCTTTTGTTCTTTTGTAGTGCCGGGTTTTCTCTTTCTCCTTTATTTATTCCAGAAATGATGTATAATGAGCTGATCGTACAGGGAGAGAAAAGATATGCAGATAGACTGTGGGGATATCGTTGATAACATAACCGATGGGATCTACGTTGTTGACAAAGAGCTTACAATCCTCTTCTGGAACGCCGGTGCCGAGCACATCACCGGGTGGAAGTCCGGGGACGTGATCGGGTCTTCCTGCAAGGACGGCATACTCGAACATGTTGACAAGGATGGCCATCGTCTCTGCAGTACGGAGTTTTGCCCGCTCTTTCGCTCCATGGCTACGGAAGAGAAGACAGATGTACCGGTCATCGTCTATTGCCTCTCCAAGTCAGGAGAGCGGATACCCCTTTCTGTGAACGCTGCTCCATTCTATGATGCCGACGGCACTCAGATCGGGGGAATCGAGATCTTCCGAGATATGCGAGGCGAGATAGAGTATCTTGAACGAGCCCGCGCAATACAGCAGGAGGCTATGGGCCACGAACTGCCTGAGTCGGATGCCATCTCTTTCACCGCGATTTCGCATCCCCGGGATATCGTGGGTGGAGATTTCTTCAGAATTGAGCGGATCGATGAATGTTTCCCGTTCATGCTGCAGGATGTGACCGACCATGGTCTTCCCGCAGCCCTCTACACTATACTCATAAGGTCGCTGTGGGAGGAGTTCAGGGATGTACTCCTGTCGCCCGAGCGGTTCCTTGCAGCGGTGAGCAGGCGTGTGGAGTTCTTTGTCGGCCAGCATGGGTACTTTGCCACAGGTATCTACGGATATTTCGATATGGAGGAACTGGCCTTTCATTACAGCAGTTCCGGTGGTCCAGGGTTCTTTCACCGCCAGGCAGACAGTACGGTCACGCTCCATAATCCACCGGGTATGATGCTGGGACTTGTGGACCTCGAAGGCTATGAACATCACCGCCTTGACCTTGCGTCAGGGGATACACTGCTTTTCTTCAGTGACGGCGCGTACGAGGTCTTTGACAAGGAAGGTGAGATATTCGGCACTGAGAACCTCGTGAGCATGTTCGCCATGTACCGGTCATTTGACGACGCTGCGGCGTTCCACGAATCCGTGGAAAAGGAACTGCTCAAGTTCTCTGGCAGTGTCATCCTGCCGGATGACCTTACCCTGGTCACGGTATCGATCACATGATGATCAGTGAAAAGCAGCATTGCAAAGCGGACTCGAAACGAGGTCGCGGCGCGAATACCTGTGAAATATAGGGACATGTTACTTAATTCTAAATTACATAACATGTCCCTATATTCCCTTCAGTACTTGTACTCAGCAACAATCATTGTCGATGTTAGTGTAACGCCCTCAATTTTTCTAATTTTTTCAGATAGAAGTGCATCAAGGTCGTCAATGCGTGCTACTGAGACCTTTGTGATTATATCCCATTCACCGTAAAGCTCATTAATGGCCTCTATTTCAGGCAGGTCTTTTAATTCCTTTACAATGTTTCTTTCATATCCAGGTGTAGCCTTCAATAATACATATGCTTTTGCCATGATATCACCTCTTGCTTACTATATTATTTCAGCATGATAGTTTGTCAAGAGAATTGGAATTATAACTGGTGCCTGAGGAGTTAAGAGGACAAGGTACTTATCTTTGAATTACTTGATGTGTCTCTTTGATTAATACAAATAACATGCTCGGCCTGAGGCGGGACTTTTTTTTATAACAGGAAAAGTGGTTCCGTCAAAGCGATCAGCTGATTGCTGATAGTTGTATGCTTACTCATGTTGATTAAAAAAACCTTTTATACTATGATTGATATATTAAACAAGTGAGAAAAAAATATGAGAGTTAGTTGGAAGGTAATATTTTTTACAGGCATCATATCACTGTGTGCTCTGTTTTTTCTGAGCAACTCATCATGCGACACACCGTGGCGTAAAGAGGTGCAGGAGGCTGATCTTTATGATGTAGATCTCTTAAAAACAGATGATGGCGTATATACGGGACAGCATTCGTATAGAGATTATATGTATATAGTACAGGCAGAAGTTGCTGATCACCAAATTGTGGACATTGAGATTGTGGATTGGGATCCAAATGATGCCCGCACTGCAGCGCTTGCGATTTTTGACAGAGTAATAGAAAATCAATCCCTATGTGTGGATGCAATAACCGGTGCTACTACTGCAAGCAAATTGTACCTTCTGTGTCTCGAAGATGCGTTCCCTTATCATAAAAGCGATGAATGCCCTGAGTGGGAATACGAATAACATTACGAGTCTTCTTTACCAGCTGTCTCTAGCTTTTCCCCCATATGCCGGGACAGATTTTTTGGTCCTGCTATAAGTACGATTATAATGGCGTAGATCGCGAATAGTATCGCGGCAATTGTCCAACCCTTGCCTGGCGACGGCAGCAATCCAAGGATCCCGACAACATTCATTCCTAAATTCATCATAAAATGAATGAGCGTGGCCATGACCAGGCTTCCACCGGTATTGTTCAGAACCCATGTAAAGAGTACAGAAGTGGAAATCGCACTTAAGGCAAAGGTCCAATAAGGAATTGCCTCCCACCCATAGCCCGTCAAAGTCCACAGGGGGAGGTGCCAGACCGCCCAGATAACGCCCACAATCAAACTTGAGATCAGGGCATTAAACTTTGATTGAAGCCGGCTTAACAGGAAACCTCGCCAGCCAAGCTCCTCTCCCATAGCTCCTGTTATCAACGAGATGATAAAGGAAATGAGAAGGGGAAATCCAACAGGTTTTTCAGGGGTAATGGGGGAACCACCGAGACCAATGAATACCCCGGCCGCTAAAAAGGCCACAAAGAGTGGAGATACGGCTATCACGTACCAGCGTATTCCAGCTTTCCATTTACCCCAGCCTGAAATAAGCTTCTTTATTCCCCCTCTTTGCCGGAGTATTACACCGAGAACAAGAAAAGCTGCAATATTTGGTGTCCAGGAAGCGTAGATGAGTATCGGCTCAAATGGCAGATCGAAAAACCGAAGCAGTAAAATTGGTAATGGTAATATATATACAAGGATTATATAGGGAAATATGGGATAACGTCTTAAAATACCTTCATTGGCCATAGTGCACATCTCCCCTAATTAGGATGCCTTTTAAAAATAACTTTTTTAGTGTTCGTCTGACAAATGATTGTGTACTTCGTCGATATGTCTCCTTACTTCAGATATTGGTCCAATCAAATTCCATCTGTTTTGCTGTTTTCACTGCGAGATCATCGCCTTCAAACCTGCTCACCAGATGAAGGCTCATATCAATACCCGCTGAAATACCGGCAGAGGTAACGATTTTACCCTCATCAATCCATCTTTTATTTTTAATTACCCTCACATCAGGAAACATCGATCTGAAATCCGGGACATCTTCCCAGTGAGTCGTGGCCGATTTACCACTCAACAAACCTGCTTTGGCCAATAAGAAGGCACCGGTACATACTGATGCTGTTATCTCTGAATTGGAAGATATATTGATTATCCATTGAATAACAGTCTCTTTTTCTATCTCATCGTTTACAACACCGCCAGGAATTATGAGCAGATTAATAGTTGGGTGATTGTTAAAATTATAAGTAGGCCTCACTTCTAAACCACCATGCGCAAGTATATTTTGCCCGGCTTCACCGATAGTGAACACACTGAAAGGTGCGTCCGAATCTCGATCTATACGCAGTTTCACACGCGAGGCTGTTGAAAACACCTCAAAAGGTCCAGCGAAGTCTAATACTTCAGCCTGATTATATAGGTAAATTCCCACATTAGTTTTCATTTATTTCCTCATAATTAGTTCTTGGTGAATAATTGAACTTTTTAATACAAAAATAAATGTATATCATATAATTCATTGTAACATAACAAGTTAAAGAACTAAATCGGGAGCACGGTTATTCTTTTAGTGTAGATATTGGCAATTACGCTGTGCCTTACAGCCAATAGTTGTAAGGTCTAAAGTTTGTACCGGCTAATGTCTGGTTAGTTTCTATCTGACGTGTATAATCAAGTTGAGCTGAAAGCTAAAATATCTTCAGATATTAAAGACATTTTAGTATTCCGGCTTTCCGCACACATTGTGTCCTGAAGTATTGTGTCCAAATAATATATGATGACACACTGGTTTTTCCGATTAAAAGCTAGGCTATTCCTTCAACTACTATAAGCTGAGTTACAGCAGCTCTGAAACGATGTTGAACGGCTTCCTGATATTCAGGTGATTCATACCACCGTTTCGCTTCTTCGACTGAAGAGAAACGAATCACCACTGTTTTTGTGTGTGGCCATTCACCTTCAATAACTTCTGCATCCTCGCTGCTTACTAAAACCTGGCCTTTATATTTATCCAATGAGCCTCGAACACCTTTTCGATATTTTTCAAACTCTTCCCTATCATTGATTACTTCCAGAGCAATGATGTAAGCTGGCATTCTTTCCTCCTTGTGAAATTATGGTAACATTGTACAGACTTAAATTTATACTACCTGGCCACTGTGTCAACTGCGTCAACATAAGCACAATAATCACAACCGTCCGCAGGAGGCGGGATTTTATCGGCTTGAAGGCAGGTATGGATATCAGTAATTGTTTTATCTACCCAGCTATCATTGCCTTTATAAGAAACCAAAGTGATGTCGAATTCGAGTTTGCCGTCGAATACTTCTAAATCTGTCTTTGCATTACAATACACAAAATACCCCATATCAGAAACTTCATACTCATTCTTTCGTAAAAGCCACTGATATATTTCCATTTGCCTTTTATAGCTGTCCTGCCACTCCTTATTGAGCTCTGTAATTTCCTCATTCTTGCTCGTGGATTTATAATCCACAACTATATATTTTCCAACCGAGCTTTGCCATAAATCATCAATCGCGCCGAAAACAAGCAAATTTGTCTGCTTATGCATATACTGTATACCTTTAAAATTATTTCTCCATTCATTGAGGTTGTCGTGCGCTACAGGTATTGCATCAATGCCATATTTCTCTATTAAGGGGTGAGGTTTACCGCTTTCTCGCAGGATATCAAACTCTTTTTTGAGCAGAGCGTCAACCGCAGTGTTTAAAGTAAATGGAAATCCCGGAGGCCGATCCACCCCCAGGCGACGATCCAGGTAAAAACAGCGCGGACACTGTATAAAGAGCTCGATCTTCGACCGGCTCAACTTAAACGGTTCAGAGCTATTGGGGTCATAAATATTTTTTGAGCGTGGTGCGTGGTAGTATTGAGACATAATAAAAATATATTTGGTTAACAATGAAGGTACAATGAAAAAATCAGGACTGAAGCTTATAAAGCATATCTTCTTGATATGTCTTCATAGTTATCAATCCCCAACCCCAGAACCCCTTAATACCGTGCTTGAAAACGCACTGTAAGACCCTAGTTTTGCCCCATGTCGGGGGTGATTCCCGATACTGTGTAGAAAAAATATGGTACTCGCCTAAATATAGAAACAAAATATACTATCCGGGTGTTAATGACTTATAGAGTTTAAAAAAGCATTGCAATTTTCTGCACTTATATGAAAATTAGAGAATATGATTTTAAAAATGCGAAGCAAGGCCCTGTAGTTAAACCTCCACCAGGTAAAACACGAATTACTATCCGTAT
>CP070841.1:1593759-1614601 GCA_020342115.1 Spirochaetota bacterium | reverse complement strand
TATCCGTGAGGCCCATCGTTGGCATCAAAAAACAGTGTTCCGTTTACATTGGTGAGGTGCCAGGGTTCTGAACCAATTGAACCATTATATATATCTTTTACCATGATAGTACCAGTATCAGTGTCATCGCTCTTCCATAGCTCTGCTCCATGTGTTTCATCGTACCCTGGAAAGTAGAGATAAGATATTACTATTGCTATAACCCCATCACCACTTACACATCCAATAGGGATGACCACACAAGCAAATAATAATAAAGGAAATATTAGTTTTTCATTGCAAATGTCTCGTTTTTATCAATTCAAGCAGAATTATACCACAGATAATAAAATAACACAGCAATAATTCTGTTAAATGGGGACATCGCCTATTTTTCTAAACCTCAACCCATTTAGTTTTTTACAAATTATCTCAAATCAAATTCACTTATATCCGCGTATTCACACACTTACCTACAATAATTCCACCTTTTAAAGTGACTTGACAACGAAAAGAGCTTATTAGATAATTAAAATAATATAAAATAAATCAGTAATATAACTATTAGAGATATCTTAGCTTCGCGGATATTATAACTAAATGAAAAAAGTAAACGGGATGGAAACTGAAGACATGTCAATTCCATTCTTCCATAACGTGAAATGATCTTTTATCATAATGGGTCTATTGTCAGGTAAAGATTAATAAGTACTAAGTAAAAGGGCTCTTAGAAAAGTTCGGATAATATGAAGTAGGAGGACGGTAATGAAAAAGGTTTATATAATCCTGTTTATCCTAACCCTGATTCTTGCATTTGTCACTATCACAAAAGAAAAAATTTATGCAAGGGATCTGCTTTATGAAACTGATTTTTCATATGATGATGGTGCGTTCAATCGTGAGCAGCGAGGAGTAGTAAACGAAATAAAGGATGGGATGCTGCATCTCAAAGGGTTCGGAGATGCAAAGGTCGCTACCGCTGAGCTGAAGAAGCTTTATGGAGATAACTCTGAAACATCATTTAGAATTAAGTTTGGGGCAAAACGTATTAAAGTAGAAGCCCTGGCTGAGGTCGATTTTTTGTGTTTAAGACAGTATAAGAATAGGTTCATAGTTGACTTTTTTGAAGACAGGTTGGAATTAAATACTCGGATAGCAGGTAAAACAGTAGAAAGAACAAGTATCCCTGCTGCCTTCAGTATAGGGCGATGGTATGATGTTCAGGTTACAATAAAAGATTACAGATTATCAATCTCCATAGACGGGAAGCATATGAAGACGATAAGCCTCGACAGGAGGCTCCCCTTGCAGGGCTACCTCACTTTCTCAGCACATGAAGAGTTCTGGGTTGATGATCTAAAAATTGTTCAAGAGCGAGTAGAGTTGAAAAAAGAAATGGAATTGGTTTATGAAACCTATTTTGATAGGGATGACGGCGCCTTCTCGCATGAACCTCCGGGAGAGATAAATGAAATAAGAGGAGGAATTCTTCACCTCAAAGCTACTTCACTTGATAGACCCGCCACTGCACATTTGAATAGGATTTTTGGTAATAACTCTGTTACTAAATTTAGGATAAAGTTTAGAAAACGGGTACAGGCTCATCTCGTTCTATTGAATATGAAAGGAGATTATCTGATAGTATTCTTCTCGGCGAATCGTCTACATTTCGTTACTATGCTTAACCACAAAGAAATGGAAGATTACTCTGAAAAAATCAGCCTCAATGTGGGTAGATGGTATGAGATTGTTGTTTCAATCAAGAACTACACAGCATCAGTAGATATTGATGGTGAAACAGTTGGATCCGTTGCACTCGATACACGACTTCCTGCGAAAGGATATATGGAATTTGGATGTTGGGGAGAACACGAAGAGTACTGGGTTGACGATCTTAGAATTGTTCAGGAGCCTACATCGATAAAAGAAGAGCCATTTGAAGTTGTTGAGGCACCGGAAGAAATAAAAGAGAAGCGTGTAGATGTCGCTATGGAGTTAATGGGTGAAGGGCTTGAGTTATCCAATGTAGAGTTTGAAAACATATTTCCAGTTTTTTTCAAATACTATGATGAATACCCTATAGGGAAGGGTGTCTTGCGAAATTATGAAACTCGTCCAATTACTGATATAGAAGTGAAATTATTTATTAAACAATATATGGATAATCCTAAAATATGCAGAACACCCACTGAGCTGAAAGCTGGCGAAGAGAAGGAGGTAGAACTGAACGCATTATTCACAAACAAGGTGCTGGAGATAACTGAAGGCACAAAGGTATCTGCAAATATAACAATTGAATATAAACTGAATGGAAAGAAAAAGGAGATTGATAAACTTGAAACCATAAGGATACAGAACAGAAATGCTATAACATGGGAAGATGACAGACGGGCAGCGGCATTTGTTACAGCGAAAGATCCTGTTATTTTGAAGTTCTCAAAGAATATTGCAGGCATGATAAAGACAAAGGGCAGTAAGGCAATTAATGCTAATTTGAGGATGGCTATGGCGATTCATGAAGCACTTACCTTATTCGGTATGAATTATGTGATAGATCCTACAACTCCGTATAAAGAATTTTCAAAAAAGAGGCAGGAGATAGATTTTCTCCAGTTTCCAAAGCAGAGCTTGGATTACAAGGCTGGAGATTGTGATGATCTGTCGATTTTGTACAGTGCATTACTTGAATCTGTTGGAATAGAGACTGCATTTATTACAATACCTGGGCATATATTTATGGCTTTTTCTGTTGATATGGAACCTGATGAAGCAAGGAAGCGTTTTCTACGTGCAGATGAATTAATATTCAGGGAAGATAAAACATGGATTCCTGTAGAGATTACTGAGATAGGAGGAGGGTTTCTAAAGGCATGGCAGAAAGGGGCCAAGGAGTGGCGAGAAAACGTAGCAAGAGGGCAGGCTGGGTTTTATCCCATTCATGAAGCATGGAGTACGTATGAACCTGTCGGGTTACCGGGTGAGGTTATACAATTAACATTGCCTGATAGAGATAGTATTGTAAGTGCTTATCTTCAAGAGCTCATACAGTTTATTGACAGGGAGATCTATCCACAGGTTGCAAAGCTCCAGGCCGAGATTAAAAAGAGTAAAGGGGACCCAAAGGAGGTAAACAAACTTGGGATTCTATATGCTCGTTATGGTCTAGTAGATAGAGCTGAGAGAGAGTTTAAGAAGATATTAGAAAAGAACAAAGATTTTGTTCCTGCACTGGTTAATCTAGGAAACATATGCTATTTAGATAATGATATGAAGAGCGCACTCACTTACTATGAGAAGGCATCTAAGCTTGACCCAAAAAACCCCAGGGTACTTCTATGTGTTGCTAGAACAAATCATGAACTTGAGAACTACGGTCTGGTAAAGGAAGCCTACAGTAGCTTAAAGAGATTAAATCCAGATTTAGCATATCAATTTTCATATTTAGATTTACGGGGCGAGGAGGCGGTACGGGCAGCTGAGATAGGCAAGGTAAAAGAGGTTGTAATATGGGAGGAATAAGGGCGGGTTATAGTATAATTAATGAACTCAATCTCATAATACCGTTTTGAGAAAAGCCATATTGAGTTCAGGTTTTCATGTAAAAGCAAAAATTTCAATCAATTAAAAAACATTTACTTCAAAACTTCTATGTCTACGGTAAATAAATATCTAAAAAGAGGGCTAATAATGAAACGCTTAAATAAAAAGCAGATCTATCGCTATGTATTTCTCTTGTTGTTCTTTATCGGAACACTAACGATTATAACAGGCTGTGCATCGCTTTTCTTGGCCAAGGGGTGGCCGGATTATAAGAAGGAGTTTCGAGATCTTCCGCTCAAAGCTTCGGTGACTGTAATAAGAGACAAATACGGCATACCCCATATCTATGCTCAAAACAAGCATGACTTATTGGTTGCCCAGGGCTTTGTACATGCTCAGGACCGGCTTTGGCAAATGGAAACCTTACGGCGGGTTGTCGCAGGACGACTTTCAGAGTTTGCCGGTGAGGAGCGGGTAAATCTGGACTACTTTGTCCGGATCCTTGGCTTTCCGGAGCTGCGGCAAAGGTCAGCTGAGTCCCTAGAGCCTGAGGAGATTGCATTGGTGCAAGCATATATCGATGGTGTTAATGCTTATATTAATCTCCATAGCGATGACCTTCCAATTGAGTTTCAGTCCGCCAAACACACTCCTGAGGAGTTCACAGTAGAAGATGCTTTTAGCCTTTTTGTTCTGAACTCATGGTTATTTCGTGAAAACTATCGCGCGGAATTGATGACCATGCTGGCCCGCCAGACTGTTGAGCTAGAGGAATGGAAAGACATCTTCCCTTCTCACCCAAATGCCAACCTCCCTGATGACGACTATTTTGAAGATTTGCGGTCTCTGAAGATTGGCGCGCTGAATGAGGAGGCCTTATCCTTTTTTCAAGCCCTGCCGGAACAGGCTGGTGGAGGCGGCACCAACTTATGGGTCACAGAAGAAGGTCCTGGTAGGAAACCTCTATTAGCAAACGACACTCACATAGGAGTTACTCTGCCGAATATCTGGTATCTCTGTCATCTCAATGCACCCGGGATCGATGTTGCTGGTATATCGGCTCCAGGCACTCCAGGGATCATGGCCGGGCACACTGACTCTGTGGCATGGGGGATCGCAGTCCTGTATATCGACTTTGTTGATCTATACATCGTACAGGTTAACCCACAAAATCCCACCCTTTACACCGTGGGTGAGCAAACCATGGAAATGGAACAGAAAGAGATTGTTATCGGACTCCCAGATGGTGAGTCAGTACGCAAGGTAGCATACTACACTATATATGGTCCTGTCATTACGGAATTAGAACAAGGGGTGGAAGGTGCCGTGGCTCTGCGCTGGTACGGTACACTGCCCGGAGGTGAGATTACAGACCGCAGCATGCGTTCTGTGCTTGGATTCTTGGATGCCAAGAGTGTAAAAGATATCCTAGAAGGTGTCAGGGACATAAATATATTGGGTTTTAACTTCATTGCTGGGGATAAAAAAGGCAATATTGGCTGGCACACAACTGGATCATTCCCGATACGTAGCGGCTACTCAGGTTGGCTCCCAGCTGACGGGTCGTCCGGTACAATGAACTGGGATGGATTTCTCCCTTTTGAACAGATGCCTGGCACCTACAATCCAACAAGAGGTTTTATTATTAATTGTAACAACAGGGTAGTGACGGATGATGACCCGCATCATATATCTTACAGCTTCGGTGCACCTTATCGTTACGAACGTGTCGCTGCACTGCTCGGAGAGCTGGACATACCGACAATTGAAGATTGCAGGCGTATACAGCTGGACGTTTACTCCCTGCAGGCAGAGAACATTTTACCAAAGCTATTCAATTACACCTTCCAGGACGAGAAAGCCGTAGCAGCAATTAAGATTCTCAAGAAATGGGATCGGCAGGTACGAAAAGATAGCCAGGGAGCCGCGGTGTACGAGGTTTTTCTCAACCAGTGGGTTCGGACTCTATTGGAAGATGAAATCGGTGAAAATCTTTTTCCCTATTTTCATATAACTTTCAAGAAGTATCTGATACAGGATGTAATACTCGATCGGCCTGATTCGACCATCTGGGACAGGAAAGACACTCCTCATAAAGAGACACCTCAGCAGATTCTGGAGATGGCATTATCCCGTACATTCAGTTGGCTGGAAGAAGAGCTCGGTGATGATCCTCGCAAATGGAGATGGGGCAAGCTCCACAAATATTACTGGAAACATCCAGGAGGTACCAGCTGGTTCACAGGTATGCTTCTGAACCGTGGACCATATGCTGCAGATGGTGACTTCACCACTGTCAATGCAACTACGTATATTGCGGCCAAAGATGAGTATAAAACAACATCGATTCCAGCGGTGCGTATGATCATCCCTTTGAATGACTTAGACAGTATGAAGATCTGTACTCCTCTGGGCCAGTCTGGCCAGCCCGGCCATGAACATTATGATGATATGAATGATGTTTATATCAAGGGGGAACTGTTAGACATGCCTGTTAGCCGTGAAAAGGTTGAGGCAATAACGTTTACTACAACCACCCTAAGCCCATAGGCTGGTCTTAATGGTAATCAGTTGATAGATATAAACAGGCACTGTTTATATAAACAGGGAGTTTTTTGTCATAAGTTATGGTTGCAGTACACATAAGTCGATTGAAAGGAAAGGCATACTGGTCTTTCCTGTTTTTTATTAATATAATAAAACCAGCAGAGGACGCAGAATGAGTGAAATATATAAATATAAAGTTTTATCTATTTGTGCAGAAATTGCTGGTAAAACAACAAAAGAGATTGATTTACTATATGAAAAGATGACAACTGCTCAGTCTTTTAATGATTATGAAATTGATTGGGACAGATCTCTGGGACTTGACTATATAATAGAACAAGAAGAAAAAGCAAATAGAGACCCAAGAGTAGTAGCAAAAGCAATTTTACATGACCTGCGTCAGAATGGATTAATAGAATGAGATCTATGCTCCTTGAGAAATAGGGTCAACTCCCAATTTCATTTCCTTTTAAATGGGGTCAACTCCCATTTTTATTTCGTATGTTTACGTGTAAAGTAGTGTAAAAAAATAGGGAGCTGACCCCATTTTGCCCCCATTTTTCTTTGATTTCCGGATCAATTTACATTAACTATCATTCTCTTCCGATATAAAACAAACCTAATGATAATAAAGATAAATACGCTTAATTAATATAATTTGCTAAAATTAGAAATTCAAGATATAATAAATACCAAGAACATCTTGTAAAAAATAAATTCAATTGGTATTAAGGTTAGATAAAAAGGCATAACAATGAAACAAAAAATGTTAGTATCTGTCATGCTTCCTGTAGTGGCTCTACTGGCTATCAGCAGCTGTTCAACATTTTTGATTCAGTCAGTGAGGTTTGATGATTATGATGAAGCCAAAAGATTAATAGAGGACGGGGCGGATGTTAACCAAAAGGATCATAAAAAAGATACAGCACTGATGTATGCATCTGCATTGGGACATACGGATATTGCCAAACTGCTTATAGAAGGAGGAGCGAGAGTTAATGAAAGGGGTTATAGGGAACGAACAGCGCTAATATACGCAGCGGGAAGAGGACACACAGAGACTGTGAAGGTGTTAATAGATAATGGGGCAGATGTAAACGCACGAAGTAAGGAGACATACACAGCATTAATGAACGCAGCGGGGGGAGGACATACAGAGGTTGTGAAGTTGCTCATAGAAGAAGGAGCAGAAGTAAATGCTACAACAAGGGATGTACATTGGGCCGAACCAAATATATTGGCAATGTCTGGACATACTGATTACTGGGTAACCGGGGGACGCACGGCATTATCGTATGCAGCCGAATACGGTCATATAGAAGTTGTCAAGGTGCTTATAGAAGCAGGAGCAGATGCTAGTGTTTATGATGATTATGGATACACTGCATTGATGTACGCAGAGGAAAGAGAACATAATGAGATGGTCGGGCTGCTCAGAAGAGAAGAGGTCACATCAGAGTCATTAATTAAGGCAGCAGAGATTGGTGATTATGCATTGGTAAAAAGGCTCATAGAGAAAGGAGTTGATGTTAATGCAAAGGATGATAAGGAAGTCACAGCATTAATGCATGCATCTAAAATGGGCCATACAGATATTGCCAAACTGCTCATTGAGGAAGGGGCGGATATCAATGCACATGATATGTTTGGATGCACAGCATTAATAATGGCATCACACGAGGGAAAATCAGAGGTTGCCAGGCTTCTTATAGAGTCAGGAACGGATGTTGATGCTCAGAACACATGGGGAGAAACTGCATTAATACTGGCAGATGAAGGAGGGTATACAGAGATAGTGAATCTCCTTAAAGAGGCAGGTGCAGAATGAAGACAAAAAAGTTACTATCAAATTTTATTTATGTTTTAGCTTTGTTGATTATTATTGGTAGTTGTGCAACAACAACCAAGACACAAGAAGAAAGAGAAGATACAAACCACGAAGCACTCTTTCAGGCAGTGAAGAATTTTGATTATGCTGAGGTAAAAAGGCTAATAGAAGCAGGAGCCGATGTTAACGCACGGGACAATAGGGGATATACAGTATTAATATGGGCGTCGGCATGGAGACAAACAGAGGTAGTCAGGGCGCTAATAGAAGCAGGAGCGGATGTTGACGCAAAGGCGGATAGGGATGGACAAACAACATTAATATATATAGTTGAAATTGGAGATCCTTATTATACAGATATGGTCAAGCTTCTTATAGAAGCAGGGGCGGACGTTAATGCTCGGGATGAGAACGGAAACACCGCTTTAATGCTCGCAGAGGAGAAAGGACATATTGAGATAGTCAGGCTGCTCAAGGAGGCAGGTGCAAAATAAATAGACATTATAAGAAATCTTAAAAAATAGGGACAGCGCCCTTTTTATTAAGCCTAATTTAAGCGTAATTGAGAGAAATAAAAAAGGGTGCTGTCCCTATTTTCGGGAGCTGACCCCATTTTTACACATGTAAGACTTCTTCGATCTTTTTTGTAATAGGCAGCCTCATATATAATGCTTTTTCTTCACCGTTCTTTTGAGTGTCCGCATCTCTTACTGCAATGAAGAGCTCTGTAACAAGATCATTGAAGATATCAAGGTTTCCCGGAGCATTATCGAGAGTCATTTTAAATAATATCTTGCTGTCAGTTGCCATTTTGGTCATACGGCGCTGTGCTTCATCCATCATTCTGGGTAAGACTTCTTTTTTTATGGTTTGGAAAAACGAGGTTAAGGACAATATTTGCTCGTACAATGTTTCAAGTTCGTATCCAACGATCTGGTATTCCTGTCTGGCATTCATCAGATCTTCGATATGCATCCAGACACTCCTGGGGATTTTAGAGTCGAGTAAGTAGTATTTAACAAACTGGTTACTGAAAAAAATGTTATAGTGCTCGCGTAATCTATCAATTACATTCTGTACGTTTTTATCTTTTATAGTCATCGATAATGACTCTTTGAAAGTAGTCCTCCCTTAGCTTATCTTATATGCTGCTCTCTCGTCAAGAGGTTTTGCATAATTCTTCAACTGTTGAGATAAGGTATGTGGCTTCTAATTCATTGTAGATGTCGCCTTCGGCTCAACATTGAGCCCTGCGGTCTCAATAGGGCTTCGTTGGTTATCTTTGATGACCGACTCGCAATGACATTTGAATATAATTCTCCTAAGAATTGCTTGAAAAAAGCCAATCTACCGATTATATTAAAAATGAGGGATAAAAATGCGTATACCTTGGTGGATCTGGGTTATAATAGCACTATCGGTATTGAGCTGGATATTGCCTGATGGAATTCCGGGTGAAGAGTTCATCCTCCCAGCTATTGCAATTGGGAGCCTCCTTATTCGCAGGAGATTGCTCAGGGGTTTCTATCAGCAACAATACCAGCAATACCAGACTGCAGGTGCAGGGGGAAGTGCAGGAACAACCTATGGGTCGTCAGGTACGGGAACCGGACAGAGCTCATCGAATTTTTACAATCGATTTAAAGGATGGGGGCAGGGATTTCAGCAGCCTGGCCAAGCTACGGATTCAATTAAAGATCCATATGAGACTCTTGGCATAAAAAAAGGAGCCTCGATGGATGAGATAAAAAAAGCTTACAGAGGCCAGTTGAAGAAGTTTCATCCAGATATTGTGGAAAATCTCAAACTCGGTCCAGAATACAGGGAGATGTTCGAGGAAAAGACACGGGATATCCATAAAGCCTACCAGAGTCTGGGTGGGAAATAGTGCCCATCAATTTTAAAAAATCCGAAAATAACAGTCAAGATATCGATAAGGTTGTTCATAAACTAAAAGACCTCTACAGAAAATATGCTGAAGGATACGGTAACAAGCTCTTCAACCTCAAGGGTTTCGAGCAGCGTTACAAAGATGCACTCATAAACAAGATAAACCTGAATGCATTTCTTCATGCTGAGATACTCGCCTTTGAGGAGCTCAAAGCTCGTGTTGAACGCCCCAAGAAACAGGAAAATGGGCTGCAGTCTGAGACTACGTATAGTGATGTTGCTGACAGGATAATTGAGGAAAACCTCAAGAAGATAAGAAAATACCCAATCATAGATTTTCATCCTGATGCCGAAGAAGAGACAAAGTACCTTTTAGGAACAGTAACCGACTTCTACTATAAATCGTGGAACAAAATGGCGAAACTTCTGAAATACCTTGGGATTGGGAATATCAACGATACAGTCAGTAAGCTCGAGCACGACTTTTCTTACTATGTTGTCCCGGTGGGCAGCCAGTATTCGAGGGCGGTAGATGATTATATGCTCGTCCTTTCGAGAAAGAACCTGAAGGACAACGAAAAGGCAGCAGTCAATTTCATTAGGTATGGCGGCATTCTGTTCAATAACTGTTTGAAGCTGGCAAATGATGGATTGAACTTTATGAGTGGGAGACCTGAGTACGAGGACCTGGAATCCGAACTTCAGATATATAAAAGTAATCTTTCCGGAATAATAGACGATTTCCGGCTTTCGGACATCAGGGGCTACTGATCAAGAATTATCTTGAAATACCATTGAATGGGTATTATCCTTTTTCAAAGCGGCCGTCGTAAAGTGGTATTACCTCAGCCTTCCAAGCTGAAGTCGTGGGTTCGATTCCCATCGGCCGCTCTTTTTTTATACTTTTCATGCTTCTACATCCTCTTTAACGACTATCTCTTTTGCAATGGCCAGAAGATTCTTTTTGGTGTTTTTATCCGGGTCGTCCAGTATCACCTCGAGCAGGTTCGAGAGTATTTTTCCAATCAGTGGTCCTGGATTCAGACTGAATGTGCTCATAATATCATGACCGTTCACTGCAAGGTCTTTTACAGTAATTGCATTTTCCTCCTCGATGACTTTTTCAATACGTTTTTTTAAGGCTCTTACGGAGTTCGAATCACCTTGCTTTAATCCGTTTCCTATTCTATCTGCTTTCCGAAGCTCGAAGAGGGCTTCGCTATTTTCCAGCCCCACTTTCCTTATAAACCTTCTCACAGCGCCATCGGTCCATTGGCGGGTGTAGTGAAACATGTGATTCCTTATTAGATGGGTTACGGCTTTTATGTCGTTGTTACTGAATTTCAATCTTCGCATTATACGTTTTGTAACCGCTGCCCCGATTATCTCGTGATTGTAAAATACTGACCTCGTCCTGTTTCCACTTTCCTCGACATCTCGTTTAGCATGATATTTTCCGATATCATGGAAAAGCGCAGCAAGCCTTACCTGATAATTTTCCTGGGGAGCCGCATCGAGGGAGTAAAGATTATGATAGTATATGTCGTATCTGTGGTAGCGGTTCTGCTTTATTCCAAAGCCGGTCAGGAGCTCCGGTAGAATCAGCTCGAGTAATCCGCTCTTCCTCATGAGGTCAATTCCTATGGAAGGTCTGGGAGACTGAATGATCTTTAGAAATTCATCCCTTATCCTTTCCATTGATATCTCTCTGGTGATGTCCAAACATCGGGTAATGGCCTGATATGTTTTTTCCTCTATGGTGAAAGTAAGCTGGGAGGCAAACCTGCATGCTCGAAACGGCCTTAAGCCATCCTCTTTAAACCGCTCTATGGGGTCCCCGATAGTACGAATGATTCTATTTTGTATGTCATCCTGTCCATCGTATGGATCCACGATCTTGTCTGTAATCGGATTATAGGCGATTCCGTTGATTGTAAAATCTCTTCTCGAGATATCTTCTTGAATGGTGGATGCATAGGAAACCCAATCAGGTCTCCTTCCATCGGTATATTTCCCATCAGCACGAAAAGTGGTTACCTCGACCTTATGCCCCTTGGTGAGAATAGTGACTGTTCCATGCTTTATTCCAGTGGGAATAGCCTTTTTAAAAACAGTCATCACATCCTGAGGATGGGCATCTGTAGCAATATCGTAGTCGTAAGCAGGCCTTCCTATGATGAGATCGCGAATGGAGCCCCCGACTATCCATGCTTCATGGCCATTTTTATGAAGTTTTTCTGCTATATCGAATACATATGAAGGAACTTTCATAAGGAGAAAGTAAAAAAAATGCTTTTGTTTGTCAATGTCTAATAGATTGGTTCAATAATAAAGGAGAAATAAAAAGGGGTAAGGTTTTTGTCTTACCCCTTGATATATATTAAAAAAGGTAGCCCAAATCATCTTCGAGCTACCTTTCTTGGGGGTAGTACAACTATCTCAAAAGCTGCAGTACAGATTGAGGTGTCGTATTAGCCTGTGCCAGCATTGCAGTTCCTGATTGTACCAGAATCTGGTTCTTTACAAAGTTGACCATTGCTTCCGCCATATCGGTATCACGGATGCGTGATTCTGCTGCCTGCAGGTTTTCATATCCGGTCATGAGACCTTTTGCAGCGTACTCCATACGGTTCTGGTATGCCCCGAGATCAGCCCTCTGCTTTGAGACCTTATGCAATGCCTGATCGATTGCACCAATCGCCCTGTTCGCTTTTGCAGGTGTACTTATGCTGATGAATGTCGCGGCATGTGCAATCCCGGTTGGGTTCTTGAGCCCGAGCCCCTGCGAGGACATGGTTCCTATATAAGCCCTTTCTGACTGATCCATGTTTGCCCCGATATGGAACCACATACTTGCAGAAATAACATTTTCACCTGTAGGTCTCGCAAAACGGCCAGTAAGGATGTTCATTCCGTTAAACTGTGCATGAGAGGCAATCCTGTCTACCTCGTCTACGAGCTGTGAGACCTCGACCTGGATCATAAGCCTGTCTTCATCGGAGTAAACACCGTTTGCCGCCTGTATCGCGAGCTCTCGCAGGCGCTGCAGGATCGACTGTGTTTCTTCAAGATACCCTTCTGCTGTCTGGATAAAAGAGATACCATCTTCAACATTCTTCTCTGCTCGACGAAGTCCTCTTATCTGAGACCTCATCTTTTCTGATACAGCGAGACCGGAAGCATCGTCGCCAGCACGGTTAATCCTCATTCCTGAGGATAACCTCTCGATGTCTTTGACTACATCCCATCCGGTGAACTTGAGCTGTCGGTTTGCAAATATGGCTGGCAGGTTATGATTGATAACCATCTTACTCCTCCTTGATAAAGGTATTAAACATCCATGTTCTAAAAATTGTTTCGGATAATTAGAAATTTCCTTTAGACATTTCTGTTTAATCATTTTAACATTACACAGGTGTTATAGAGGAGTCTGAATATGAAGTCGTTCATATTTCTCCACACAAAAGGTCCTGATAGTGAGTATTACGGTGCGCATTTTCGAAAGACATTCTCCGGCGGCGATATGATAATATGCGCGAATGGCGGATATGATGTTGCGAAATTATTGAATATCAAACCAAATATTATAGTAGGAGACATGGATTCACTATTAGAGAACATTATAGATGAAGATATTGAAATTATAAAATACCCAAGGGAGAAAGATTATTCTGATTTTGAGCTTGCTTTAAAGGAGGCACGAGGATGTAAATCGGAGAAGATTATTGTATATGGTGCCCTTGGCGGAAGGAAGGATCATGAGATCATCAATCTTAATCTCGTTGTTCATACAAAAACTCCCACTGCTCTTATAGAAAGAGAAGTTGAGATATATAATGTGAGAGATACACTCACGCTCAAAAATAAAAAGGATAGCATCTGCTCACTTGCCTCATGGGGAGAAGGGTGCCATGTTTGTAGAATGGAAGGATTTCAGTACTGTCTAAAGAATGAGGTTTTACTGCCATCCAGCAGGGGACTTTCCAATCTTATTGTATCCAAAAATGCATTTATTAGTATAGATGAAGGCTTGCTTCTTGTAATCGTTAACAATAAGCCTGAAATAAATTAAGGTTTATGTTACTGGCCTTTTTCTTTTTTAAACTTGTCAAATGAATCTTTTAATTTCCTCATGGTTAGTGCCGGATCTTCGACTATGATCTTTGAGCCGCCAATGATATCTATGAATCCTAACTCATTTTTATACCTGGGAATCAGATGCATGTGAAGGTGAGGAATACTCGCCCCTGCAAAGCTACCGATGTTGTATCCTGCGTTGTATCCCAAAGGAGAATAGAGGGAATCTAAAATATCCAGACTCTGTCTCAGAAGTTTGTCAATCTCAGCTCCCTCGTCACTAGTGAGCTCCCTGTAATCTGTGATATGCTTTTTTGGAAAAATAAGCAAGTGCCCAGAATTGTAGGGAAACTTGTTTACGCACACAGCAATGTGGTTACCTTCTGCAACGAGCAGTTTTATCACTTCTTTATCTTTTCTCACAATAGAACAGAGGATGCAGTCAACATCCGGTTTTTTCCCCTTTATGTAACTCAATTTATTGAGGGAGAAGAGGTTGTTATACTTTAGTGGCATTTTCTTCGACTTCGAGATAAAGGTTTTACTGTTTGGTGATATATTCCCAGAACTTCAGGTATCTATACCATTTTTCCTTTTGGGTATCATCAACAAAATCCCCTTGAGATGCTGATGTTTCTTCTGCGGTTTCTTCTTCAATTTCAGGTTCAATAGACATCTCCTGTTCCATTGGCATAAATTCTTTTTTAACTAAGTCATCTTCAGGCTCGAGCATCTTAGGAAATCCTGTCGTCTCATCCTGCGGTAGCACGAGCACTCTCGTTTTTTCTCCGAATTTTTGTATGTAGAAGTACTTTAAAAGCAGAGGATACTGATTAATAAGCTCGCCATACTTTTTTAATCTCGCAATCTCAGCATCATCCTCATCCATTAGTAGCTGTAATTCAGCATCTCTTACAGCTCTCTCATCAGTAAGCTTACTCAGAGTTTCCATGTATTCAAAGTAGTGTCTGAGAGCTTCTCTATAGCTTTCAACCTGAGGAATTTCAGTGAAGGTGATTGTCGTGTTTATATCTTTCAGTTTATAGTTTGCAGAAAAATATGAAACACTCCCTCTGAGTAATTCTCTTAAATATTCAAGGGCAGCATAGTCAAAGCTCCGGGACATCAGGGAATACTGAGCCATATTCTCGAGAACAAACCCTGTTACTGTGTCTTCGATTTGTGTCTTAAACTGTTCGCTGAAATAATCATTTGAATTCTCAATGATCCCCCGATCGAGAAGGATAACTGCTGATTCGAAATCTACACTATACTGTATCATTACTGTCAATCCGAGGGAAAAGTTGCCGTACTCTCTTAGCTCTTCGCTTCCTGGAAGTTGATATGAGATATCGAGCTGTATCCTGTAAGGTTCCTTATCGATTTCATACTGGTGAAAGCTCCTGGGCACCAGTTTTTGCCATAACCAGTTCAATTCTCCCGATTCCAGAGGATAGCTAGTAGTGCCTGTGAGTGTGGAATGAGCAATCACGAATTTTCCCGGTTCGACGTTTATCCAGCCAAAATAAAAAACCACGCCTGCTGCAATTATGAGCAGAACAAGTATTAATATGAACTTTTTCATAGACTATTAACCTCTTGTAATGTAACCTGGACTACTTGTATGATATATTATACGAGTTATGTATAATTACAATAGAATTTTCTTCCTGCTAGAGAAATGTTTTTTTACTTTTAATGAAATCTATTTTTATAATTGACAATCATTAGGAGAGAGCGTTGAAAGCGTTTTATGACCTTATAGATGTAATGAGCAGGTTGAGGGAAAAAGATGGGTGTCCCTGGGACAGAGAACAGAATCATGAGACACTCAAGCCCTACCTTGTTGAGGAGACTTATGAGGTGCTCGAAGCAATAGATAAAAAGGATGACACTTTGCTGATGGAAGAGCTGGGAGACCTTCTTTTGCAGATCGTATTTCATGCACAGATCGGAAAAGAGGAGGGCAGGTTCACCATTGATGATGT
Organism: Spirochaetota bacterium; assembly: GCA_020342115.1. GTDB lineage: Bacteria > Spirochaetota > B62-G9 > B62-G9 > DRHN01. Next base: position 1,598,752 of record CP070841.1, on the reverse strand, counting down.
TGCTGGTACGATAGTGAAAAAGCTGAAACGCAGGCATCCCCACGTTTTTGGTGAGGTTAAGGCAGACACACCTGATCAGGTGCTGGAAAATTGGGAGAAGATTAAGAAAAATGAGGGAAAAAAATCAGTGCTGGAAGGTGTGCCAAAAGGGTTGCCTGCTTTACTTAAGGCAAGAAGGGTCCAGGAGAAGGTTAAGAGAGTCGGATTTGACTGGGAAGATATAGATGGGGCAATGCATAAAGTATCTGAGGAGGTGAAGGAGTTAAGCGATGCTCTTGCATGTGGCGATGAAGAGCATGCTAAGGAGGAGTTTGGTGATGTTCTTTTCTCCCTTGTCAATGTTTCAAGGTTTCTTGGGATCGACGCAGAGGACTCATTAAGGAAAACAATAAACAAGGTCATAGAGAGGTTTAAGTATCTAGAGAAGAAAGTGGCAGAGAAGCCAGGCAAATCTATAGAGCAATACACTCTCGATGAGCTGGACAGGCTGTGGGAGAGTGCGAAGGATGAATGAGAAACCTATTGTAAACAAAAAGTTAAAAAATGAGTCCCCTTTTGAGTACTATTTGATCAAAAAGGTTGGTAAAACTATCAAGAAGTATGGCATGGTAGAGAAAGATGACAGGATTCTTGTAGGTGTTTCAGGGGGGAAGGACAGTTTTACACTGCTGAAGATTCTAAATGACCGAATGGGCTTCTATCCAAACCAGTATGAACTCCTCGCACTCCACATAATTTCAGACATTGAGTGTGAAGGAATGGCAAATCCTGATGCTATTGAAGAGTTCTTTCAGGAACATGGGTACAACTATAAGATTGTCAGGATGCAGGTGGAGCTTGGAGATAAAGGCCCCAGCTCCTTCTGGTGTTCATGGAACCGCAGAAGGGTCCTATTTGAAATCGCAAACCGCCTTGGCTATAACAAGATCGCGCTCGGACATCACAGAAATGATGTGATCGAAACCTTAATGCTCAATATGTTTTATCATGCAGAGATCTCAACCATGCTTCCTCTGCAGAGCCTGTTCGAGGGGAGAATTACAATCATCAGGCCTCTTTATAATATTCCCGAATCAGATACTGGTAAGTTTGCACGAAACTACAAATTCCAGGCCACGTCATGCCGCTGTCCATTTGAAAGCGAAACGAAGCGGGAAATGTTTAAGAGAATGCTGAAAGGGGTTGAGAAAAAGCATCCTAAAGCAATGGTCAATGCTCTGCGGGCACTGGAGAACGTCAAGCAGGAGTTTCTGCCGGGAAGTACGGTGAAAGAGGATATTGATATATAAAATATATTTTCTTTGGGTAAGATTGTTTGCAAAAGAGGATTGTGAATACCTGAAAGATACTGATGTGCACTAAGTGCTTTAAAGCAATGATGAACATAACGGACTAAAAGTTTACAAGAGTTTGTACCTGTCCTCTGTGGATAACTATTTATGACAAGCAAAGTAGGCAGAAAAAGTAACACGCCCAGTATCACTATTTTAGGAGCTGGTGTAGCAGGGCTCTCCGTAGCTTATTATGCAAAAATGAATGGCTTATCCTTTAAAGTTTATGAAGCGCTGAATCGGATTGGAGGAAACTGTATTACGATTAAGCACGGGGATTTTTATTTTGATTCAGGGGCCCACCGTTATCATGATAAAGATTCTGAATCAACCAGAGCAATAAAAATACTGGTTAATAAAGCTTTACGTAAAACCAGGATACCGAGCCAGGTCTATGATGAAGGAAAATTTCTCGATTTTCCGCTCACGCCGCTGAATTTAATGAAAAACCTGAACTTCTTTACTTTCGTCAAAGCTACTGCTGAGATGCTGAATTCAAAACTTGGCCATAAAAAAGCGGACAGTAGCTTTGAGAATTTTGCTTTGAAAATGTATGGTCGCACTATAGCTCAAAAATTTTTATTGAATTATTCAGAAAAACTGTGGGGAATGCCAACGGACAAACTCTCTCCAACCGTATCCGGAGAGCGGTTAAAAGGGCTTGATTTACTGACTTTTCTCAAGGGAAAGCTTTTTGGTCGAGTGGGTAAAGAGCAACATTTCGAAGGATCCTTTTTATATCCGAAAAAAGGGATCGGTACTATTGCTGAAAAACTTGGGGAGTATTGCGGGCAGAACAGCATTCGAAAAAAGGCAAAAATAACAAGGATTTTACACGATCATAAAAGGATTCGTGAAGTGGAAATCAATGGGACAGAAAGAATAGATGTTAATGAGGTGATAAGCACATTGCCGCTTACTGATATAATAGGTATGATGGAACCTCTCCCGCCAGATGAAGTAGTAAAAGCCGCAAGAGGGCTTCGTTTCCGCAATGTAATACTTGCATCATTTTTCATAAAAAGAGCTTCTATTACCGAAGCAGCCACTGTTTACTTTCCTGACCGACAATTTCCCTTTACCAGAATATATGAACCAAACAAAAGAAGTGCATCCATGTCTCCTCCAGGCAAAAGTTCGCTGATTGTCGAAATCCCCTGCTGGCAGGAGGACGATATCTGGTCTATGGATGATAATAGATTGCTTCAGATCATCTTTCCCTATCTGAACAGGGTCTGGAATATAGAATGGGAAGAATGTATTGATATGTCGGTGACCAGACTTCGGTACAGCTACCCAGTATTGAAAATTGGTTTTGAAGAAAAAGTTCAGAAACTACATGATTATCTCAATAACTTTGATAACTTAATGCTTTCCGGAAGAAGCGGAAGATTTGTATACGCATGGATACATGATATGCTGAGATTCGGCAGGGAAATCATTGATAAAATAAGATAAAGAGCATGTCTGTTGATTTGAATTTCAGAGACTTTTTTCATCCTGTGTCTATTTTGAAATTGAGACGTTTTTTAGAGAAGAGCCAGTGGTTTTCTCAAGAAAAGTTACAAAGGTATCAGTTAAACAGGCTTAGAGTAATATTATCGCATGCTTATGAAAATGTTCCTTACTACCGTAGCTTGTTCTCTGAATTACAATTCAATCCCCAAGATGTGACCAGTCTGGATGATTTAAAAAAAATCCCTATACTCACAAAGGATATAGTAAGAAAAAACTTCAACATACTTATTGCACGCAATGCGAAAAGTTTTAATCCTGTCCTTACCAGGACCTCTGGAACTTCCGGAGAGTCTGTAGAATTTTATTTAGACAGGCCCTCCAATATACTGGAATTTTGCTACTACTGGAGATACTGGTCCTGGGCAGGATACAGAATAGGCGATACTTTTGCTGAGTTTGGTAATTTCTATTTCCTTACGCATAGAGAGGACATACACAAAATACATCATTTTAATCCCTTCACAAAAAGGCTCATACTTAATGGTATCCTGTTCTCCTATGAAAATATTGACAAGTACATCGAAGTTATTGACAAGCACAAGCCGCTATTCTTAAAAGGACTCGCATCAACTCTCTATATTTTTGCCTTATTCCTCAAAAAGAGAGGACAAAGCAATCTTTCTTTTAAAGCTGTATTTTCAACCGGCGAGATGCTTATAGAGAGCCAGAGAGCAGTCATCGAGGAGGTTTTTCAATGCAAGGTGTTTGATTCTTACGGTCATATGGAACGAACAGTAGCGATCTCAGAATGTCCTAATGGCGGCTATCATATTAATCTGGAATATGGAATTATGGAAATAGAACAGCAAAAGAATAGTAATGAAGAAAGCCGCATTGGCAGAATTATTGGAACATCTCTTCATAATTTCAGTATGCCTTTACTAAGATATGATGTGGGTGATCTGGTTGAGATTAAGAAGGAAAGCATATATTGCTCCTGCAAGAGAGGTCTGCCGCTTATAGGGAAAATTCATGGAAGGCAGGAAGATAGTGTGATTACGCCTGATGGAAGGGTGTTAACATCAATATATATGATTTTTGAGCTCGTTGAGGATATTGAATTCGGGCAAATCATACAGAAAGATAAAAACAGGCTGGTGTTGAGAATAGTTAAAAAAGAATCCTATTCAGCAGAGAGCGAGACAAAACTTTTATCGATTGTCAGGGACTTTGTGGGAGATATAATGAAGATAGATATTGATTATACGAATATAGAGGAAATAAAAAAGCAAGATTCACATAAGTTCAGAGTAGTTGTTTCAAACTGTAAATGGGACATGAATTGAGTGAAGTTGAATTATTTAATATCATTCACAAAATACATATTGATGGGGATATCTATCTGTGTTTTTTCTCCATTTAGAAGATTGTAATAGCCCATCTGATCTTTGATGTAATTCATATCAAAGAGTTTTTCCATTCTTTGCTCTAATAGTTCATTATCAAATATTAAAATGAGCCTCTTATTCTGTTTACGTACTTCATAATAGAAATTTTTGAACTCCTCGTCAGCTATAGTCATAAAAAAAGGAGATAGTGCTTCATAAGAGTAAAAATACTTTAAGCCAAGCTGAAGTGCATCTGAGAATTTTTTATCTCCATTTATCATAATCACATCATTTTTATTAAAATTATTTGTAAAGTTATTGAATGAACCAGTAGCGCCAATATATTCAAAATTACTAAAAGTTAGACGTGAATTATGCAGTAGTAATGTGATTAATAATGTACAGACTATTATAGCTTTATAGATAAGTTTCAGATTTAATTGTTTGATTGGATTCTCAAAATATTCTAAAGCAAAAACAGCACCAACTGTTAATAAAGGAAAAACATTGTATATATATCTTCTCGATGCCCAGAAGAAAATCTTGGCATGGAAAGGAAAATATATATACAGCAACGCATTTAAAATAAATACGAACAATAGCAAGAAATATTTCTCTTTTCTTTTAAAGATGATTAACACTATTCCGACTGCACCCAGTACAGTGATTAACGGTGTTATGTAAAGCAGTATCGATTCTGTCCAGAAAGGATTTGTAATTATAGATAATGTCGTGATATCTGTAACTACTCCATAAAGTCTTTTAATATAGCCTGAAGGGAGAGATTGACGTACATATAAAAATATAAAAAGGTAC
>CP070841.1:1589154-1593659 GCA_020342115.1 Spirochaetota bacterium | reverse complement strand
TCATCATCAAGTTAAGGTAGAAGCTCAGAGGCCTTTCTTCCTGCGAGAGGTTTGTAGTGTGAAACAGCTTAGGCATACAGTATTCTCTTTATAGAAAAGGAAAAGCCCGCCTGCAAAACAGTAATTATACTGCTTTGCTTTTTGACCATACACTGGTAAAAGGCTTTCTGTCAAAAGAAGAAATAGCCATATGAATAAATGGATACACACATAGGTACCTTTTTCAGTTTGATTGTGGTTGACAGAAAGAAGAGGTAGTCTATACTGTTTTGAAGACAAGGACGTGACTCCGGTGAATTGAGCCTTCGGTCATCGGCATTCAGTTGATTGCTGAAAGCTTGTTACTAGTCTCGTCGTTTGCTAGAGAAAGATGAATCCATTATGAGAATCGTATTCATCCACCACCATTTGAGAACAGGAGGTGTTACCCGCGTCATTTCACAGCAGATCAGATCGCTGGGAGATGAGGTGCAGGTCCTCGTTGTAGTTGGTGAACCGCCCTCTCATACGCCACCATTTCCCTTTGCCGTTGTGTCTCAAATCGCATATGACAGAGACAGGAAGACCAGAGCCGATCCAAAAAACATTGCAGATACGATAGTCAAAAAGACAAGGAGCCATTGGAAGGGAGAGGCCGATCTCTTTCACATCCATAATCCAACCCTCGGTAAAAACCGTGACCTCATTACCGCAATAAAGTTGTTACAATCTTCGGGCTACAGACTTCTGCTGCAGATCCATGATTTTGCAGAAGACGGCCGACCTCAAAATTACTGTGATGAGCAATATCCTGATGATTGTCACTACGCAGTGCTCAATAAAAGGGATTATGCAATACTGATGAGGTCAGGTCTCAAACCCGAAGGTCTCCACCATATTCCAAATCCGGTAGTACCACCGGTAAGTGAAGTGCGTCAGGAGAACAAGAAAGAGATTGTTCTCTACCCGGTACGTGCAATACGGAGGAAGAACATAGGGGAGGCGGTTTTGCTCTCCCTCTTTCTGAGGAATAAGGAAGGTGTAGGGGTGACACTCGAGCCTACCGGCAGTCTCGACTGCAGGAGCTATAACGACTGGAAGGTCTTTGTTAAGGAAAAAAACCTTAAGGTAAGGTTCGGGCTCGGTATCGATTCAACTTATGAAGAGGTATTAGGATCCACAAGATGTATGATCACCACGAGCATTAAGGAGGGATTTGGCTACTGCTTCCTGGAGCCGTGGGTATGCCAGAAGATGCTATTTGGAAGATTACTAAAAGACATCTGCGACGATTTCACCAGTAACGGTGTTGACCTCGGACACCTTTACGAGAGAATTGCCATTCCTCTTTCACTGATTGACAAAAGAGGTTTTTTTTCGATGTGGAAGCAATGTTATAGAGAGAGATTGTTAAAATACGGTCTGGAGGCGAATGATTCTAAGATTGATGGAGGGCTTCAATCTTTAACCAGGGATGGATGCATCGATTTTGGAATCTTGAATGAAAACAATCAGAGAAAGGTGGTGGACAGGCTTTTAAAAAATAAAGGAGTACGAGAGAAAATACTTGACATGAACCCTTTTCTCATAGAATTTACTTCTTTTAAAGACACAGAAGATACCATTCAAAGAAACAGGAGTGTTGTGGAAGAACATTACTCCCTTGAGAACTGTAAAGAGAGGCTTCTCGATATATACAAGAAGGTTCTTGATACAAGGATCAAACATGGTATAGATAAGAGAGTTGTGCTCGAGGCATTCAACACTCCAGATATGTCACATCTTCTCCTGTGCGATTCAGCATATGGAAAAGACTAATAGCTATATCAATATAATGGACAGGTACAGCAGAAGGTTGTACCCTTATCCCTCCTCTCTTGAGAGCAGTGGGATATTAAAGGGAAGTATTCGTGCCGTGCTCTTTGATATTTACGGTACTCTTTTTATAAGCGAGTCTGGTGATGTTACAGTGGCAAGGAAAAAAGTAACGTCTAAGAGATTCGCCTTCCTTTTGAAACGATATAGTGTGGATCTTGATGCAGATGAAACAAAAAAAAGATTCTTTCAGGAGATTGAGAAAAGACATGCAAAGCTGAGGGATAATGGGGTTGACTTTCCTGAGGTTGAGATCGACAGGGTTTGGATGAATGTGCTGCCGTTAAAAGATCTTGATACAGCAAGGAAGTTTGCTACAGAGTATGAAATGTTGTTCAATCCTGTATGGCCAATGCCTTTTCTGAAAATACTCCTGCAGAGGTTGAGAGCGCAAGACATTAAAATGGGAATTATATCCAATGCGCAATTTTTTACATGTCTTTTGTTTGAGCACTTTTTAGGATCGAAGCCAGAGGATCTCGGCTTCAATGACCGGTTAATGTTTTACTCTTTCGAGCATGGCTATGCCAAGCCATCTCAGGTTCTTTTCAAGATGGCAAGGGATAGGCTTAAGGATATGGGGATCATAGCACATAATACTGTCTATGTGGGTAACGATATGCTGAACGATATCTTTCCGGCACATGGCGTCGGTTTTCAAACGGCACTTTTTGCAGGAGATAAAAGATCGCTAAGATTGAGAGAGGATGATGAGAGGTGCAAATTCCTCTCTCCTGAGCTTGTTATCAGGAACTTAAAGGAATTATCCGAACATATTAGTAAGCAGAATAAAAGCGTGTAAAATAGAAATATTTTTGTATTGTATGGTGTTAAATATGATTGTATGATACATGGCAAATATTACAATATTTTGTCGATGAATCCAGTTTTATAAAACTGGTGGTAAGTTTAAGGTTGCAGAATCGTCTGTAGTTGTATAAGGCTAAGGCAGGTTACTACGATTAGAAAAGCTGTTACGGAGATTGCATGACAAAGAGGGTCAACAATAATCTGAAGATCAGGAATATCGGCTTTATTTCAACAAGATTTAAGGGAACAGATGGAGTTTCTCTTGAAGCAGAGAAATGGGCCTCTGTCATAAAACGCATGGGCTATGAGTGCTATTATTTCTGTGGATTGAGCGACAGGCCTCCTGAGAGGACAATGCTTGTTCCAGAGGCTTTTTTCGGTCATCCCAAGATAAAGAACATTCAGGATCAATGCTTCAAGGTCTACAGGCGATCAAGTGAGCTCACAGGGAAAATCCACTCGATGAGGAGATTACTGAAGCATGCGATATACAACTTTGTGAAGAAGTTCCACATAGACCTTATAATTGCTGAAAACTGCCTCGCAATACCCATGAATGTTCCTCTCGGGCTTGCACTCACCGAGTTTATTGCTGAAACCGGGATGCCCACAATTGCTCACCACCATGATTTTTTCTGGGAGAGACCGAGATTCTTTGTTAATGCCATTGCAGATCTGATTAACATGGCATTTCCTCCCGGCCTGCATTCTATTCAGCATGTGGTTATCAATACCCAGGCTGACAGAGAACTGAGCTATAGAACAGGGATCTCACCGACTGTTATCCCTAATGTGCTTGATTTTAAGAAACCATCACCAGGGATTAATCATTACAACAGCGATCTGCGAAAGGCATTCGGACTGAAGGAAGATGATATCTTTATCCTGCAGCCTACGAGGGTGGTTGCACGCAAGGGCATAGAGCATACGATCGAGGTAATAAGCAGACTGAAAGACCCGAAAGTGAAGCTCGTCATTTCCCACTCCACAACAGATGAGGGTGATGCATATGCAAAAAGGATTGAGGATTATGCCGAACACCTCGGTGTACAGCTCATCATCAAACCAGAGATAATAGGCGATAAGCGCGGAAGATTAAAAGAGGGAGAAAAGATCTACACCCTCTGGGATGTCTACCCGCATGCGGATCTCGTAGCCTATCCATCAACCTACGAAGGTTTTGGCAATGCGTTCATTGAGGCCATTTACTTCAAAAAGCCTATCCTCGTAAATCTTTACTCCGCGTATATTCGTGACATAAAACCTCTGGGATTCAAGGCAATCGAGATGGAGGGGTATGTGACGGACGAGGTTATAGAGCAGATTAGATGCCTGCTGAAAGACAGCAAGACCTGTTACCAGCATGCTCAGACAAACTTCGAAGTCGCCTCACGATTCTTCTCCTATGAGGTTTTGGCCCGGAAGCTGAAAAATATTCTCATGGACTTTGAGGGTATTGTTGAAGCCATAGAACTTCAAAAGGGGCCACGATAATCTTCTTTGAGAAAGTTCGGCCCGTAAGAAGGTCCTTCCTGAATGTATTCCTGATATCGAGCTCAATTGGGTGATCAGTTACGTTAATGAGAACTTGAATGGATTCATGGCCATCCGGTGAGATACGTTCAAGGGCAAAGATTCCTTTATGGAGATCAAGAATATTTTGCTCGGCTTTCGGGTGAAATGCCGGATGCTCCCTACGCACCTCAATCAGGTGTACAAGGCGCTCGAACACGAGGTTCCTACGCGATCCGGCTGTATTGAGCCCTTGTTCTATTTCCGGTAGATTGAGCTTCTCTCTGTTTATCGTGCGGTTCATTCCTGTTTGTTCGACTCCTTCGGTG
>CP070841.1:1583014-1589054 GCA_020342115.1 Spirochaetota bacterium | reverse complement strand
GAGGTATCTAATTAATTGTATACTATTGAATTTTCTTGTCAATAAAAAATTTATTTTTTTACTAATTATCAAAAAAATTTTATTCCCTTGAATAATATCATACCTTTGCACTGTATATACATTACATCCAGCAAACTCTTTACTCTAAATTATAAAGTATTGCCTTATAAATCTCAATGTGAAGAGCACTCTATCTCTATTTAGATGTGAATAGCCCTTGTTAAAAGTATTGCCTTATACATCTAAATGCGAAGAATACTCTTTAAACGATTAACTCACCCCATTAATGCTTTGTGTCTGTTTTAACATTATTCGATTTGATAAAGTCCATAATTTCATTCATTGTAGGAAGGGAAGGTTGGGCTCCTGGCCGCGTCACAGTAATTGCAGCGGCACTGCTCGCAAAAGGGATCGCTCCAGGTATAGATTGCCCTTTAGCTATGCAGTATGCAAGTGCAGCCGTAAAAGAATCCCCTGCAGCAGTACAGTCGATTGGTATAACTTCTAACGCTTTAAAATAGCACTTATCTTCAGATGAAATATATAGTGAGCCTTCACTTCCCAAGGTTACTACGATATTCTCTATCCCTATTCCTAGAAGCGTACGGGCTGCCATTTCCGCTTGATCTATATGGCTTCCTTCTGTTGAGATGGAAGCTCCTGCGAGTTCTGCAAGTGCTATAACTTCAACGAGATTAGGTGTTATCAGATAGGCTCTTTTGAGTGAGTCCATGGTTTGGGGTACTCTCGGTGCTGGATTTAAAACAACTGGAACAGAATGTTGCCTAGCCAAGGTAAGAGCTCTCAGATTCACAGATTCTTCTACTTCATGCTGGAGGAGCATGATATCTGCATTTTTAATGGCTTCTTCCGCACTATTGATGTCTTCTGGTGTGAGCTTGAGATTAGCACCATAGTCTGGGATCATAGCATTCTGACCCACAGAATCTACCAGAATGACCACTATGCCTGTGTGGTGATCTGGGTCGTGAATAAGATGTTTGGTCTTTATTCCTTCATTCTTGAGGCTCTTGATTACAGTCTCGCCAAAAGGATCTTCCCCTACTCTACCTACAAACTCAACATCGGCTCCCAATCGTGCACATGCCACTGCCTGATTTGCCCCCTTCCCACCTGCTGCTTGTGAGAAGTTCCCGGAATGAACTGTTTCTCCGGGATTTGGTACTCGTTGAACCCGCATGATGAGATCAATATTCGCACTGCCTATGACTACAATCCTTGGTTTCCCCTTCAAAGACCCTGACCTGAAATTGAGAATTATAAATAGGGTATTTGATATAATCTGAAGTGTCAAGTAACAGGTATTTCTCTTTTGTATTCTAAAAATGTATACTATAATGAAAAATATAAACTCAAAAGAAGGAGAGTAAAGTATGGAGTATCGGTTTCTTGGTAAAACCGGTTTGAAGGTTTCAGAAGTGGCTATGGGAACCCAGACATTTGGTTGGGTTACGGATGAAAAAGAGGCACATCAACTACTGGATATTTTTATAGGTGCTGGAGGCAATCTCCTTGACTCAGCAAATATTTACAATAATGGAGTTAGTGAGATAATCCTTGGAAACTGGATAAAAAAGCAGAAAAATAGAGATTCACTCGTTATTGCGACCAAGGTGTTTTTTCCAGTTGGAGAGGGTCACAACGATACCGGACTTACACGAAAACATATTTTTAATGAAATAGATAAGAGTTTATCAAGACTCAAGGTAGACTATATAGACCTTTACCAGGTACACTGCTGTGATAGATCTACACCGCTCGAGGAGACCCTCAATGCCCTCAATGACCTCGTACAATCAGGCAAAGTGAGATATATAGGAGCATCAAATTTTACAGCTTCAAAGCTACTGCATGCTCTCATGATTTCAAAAATGTGCGGTATAGCTCCATTTATTTCACTCCAGCCAGAATACAGCCTGATTGTGAGGAGTACTGAGTGGGAGCTCATTCCTCTCTGTATTGAAGAGGGGATCGGTGTGCTCGCATGGTCACCGCTTTCAGGTGGCTGGCTCACAGGGAAGTACAGAAAAAACAAACCTACCCCACAAAACAGTCGGGTGGGAAGGAAGGATCGCTGGGACGATCAGCCCGAACAGCGTGAGAGTGATCTCACATGGAATGTAATAGAAACCCTTTTACAGATAGGTGAGCAGATTGGCAAGACACCGTCTCAGATAGCACTCAATTGGATTCTATGTAAATCAGGAATAACAGCACCAATAATCGGAGCACGTACAAAAGGTCAGCTTAAAGAAAATCTTGGTTGTACTGGTTGGAGATTAATAGCAGAGGATATTGAAAAGCTCGATAATGCAAGTCATGTCAAACGTCCTTATCCATACAGCTTTATCGAGAGATATACAAGAAAGAGAGACTGAAAAGTCTATTTCTCCCAATCATCAATAATAAGGTGATAGAGGTCGGAATCTTCACTGTCTCTATACCATCTTACCACTTTTGCTACAACCTGCCCACCTTCACCAACACTTACTGGAATATTATTTATCTGAATATCCGCTCCTTTTGCATTTGCAACTGTTATCCGCAGCACCTCCTTGGCACTCAGTTCGAGCTCATCGCCAGGTTGCAGAATAAGCCCTTGTTTCTCGTCCTGATCTATGATGTAACTGAAATATGTAATTGCATTAGCTTTAAGGTATGTTTCGATATTTACTTTATCATAACCTGAAACGATCTGGAATCCTGTTTTTGGAGCCACCAGTTCCTGAGAAAGTAAGTTGTCTTCCTTTATGATTACGACTTCAGGTGGTCCTCCTTTGATGCTTGCCATTGCCGATTCCTCAGATATAGCTATTTCTGATTCATCGAGCACTGTTTTATACACTCTTTTTAGAGTAAGATTCACCATGCCTTCTCCCATTACATTTGGTCGAATCAGGAGGTCTTTCCTGCCGTCATTGTCAAAATCGATCTCGATTCTCTCATCCGCAGATAATGAAAAGGGAATGGCTCCTATGGAAACATTCAAGTCCTCATCAATTGCATCGATCGATACGTTGTAGGTTTCATCCCTGTGTGGTATTTCTATAATGTCACCCTTTCTGAAATCCCGTGTGACCTCTTCTTCTTCAAACATAATAGCCTTTTTCTCTTCCGGGATTATTTTAATTTCCTCTTCTTTAGGTTCAGCCTTCTCTGCGACTTCAGCCTCCTTTTTTCTACCTCCAAGGACTATGTATAGGGTTGCTGCAATAACCATCAATACAACAAAAATGATCAGGATATTTCTCCTTATCAATCTTGGCCTTGCGGTGAGCTGTTCAATAGGAGCTGGCTGTTCTTGTATCTTGTAGTCCCTGTATTTTATTACCATTTCATCAGGGTCAAGTCCTAAGAACTGAGCATAGTTTCTTAAGAAGCCAATGAGGTAGGTTTCACCCGGGAATATATCAAAATCCTCATTTTCGATAGCAATGAGATACTTCTTGGCGATTTTGGTTTCTCTTACTGCGTCTTCAATTGTTTTCCCTGACTGTGTTCTTGCCTCTTTAAAACTCTGTCCCAACTGGTTCATGTTTCTCCTCTTGGCTAATCTTTTTTGTTTTTTTATTTAAATGGGACAATAATGTTTCTGATTATTTGTGCATCAGCCGGTACTTCAAAGTCGAAAATATAATCAGGTAGTTCTTCATTCAATCGAATATTCGAAAATGTGAGACTAACCTCCACTTCATTCGGTGATACCCCATTCGACTGTAATATCAGCCCATCCTCTGAAACCCAAAAATCCATCTGTTTGAATCCTACCTTTGGCCTTTTTTGATTGAGTTTCAGGTGGTAGGCATTTGTCCCTCCAAAGGGCTGGAGAGTACTCGTACCATAAAATGAGAAGGAATATTCATCAAAGAGTTTGGATAATCCAGATTCAGATGCCGTTGATAGTATCATCGATTCTGTGGATTCACTTAAAGACTGCTGCGCAACAACCTTTAAATAGGGAATATAGATATATAAAACATTGCCGTTGGATACGATTTTCTGTTCTTCTGGCTCGTCAAATTCGAGTAATATCTTATCTGGTTTCTTATATTTGATTACTCCAAGGTAACTAACATCTCCATTTATCCAGTTAAAATCTGCTGTATAATCATCAATGCTGTTAAACATATCAGTCATTGACATCTTTATATCATTTATTGAAACAATGTTTATATCTAAATCAGTATCAATCTCCTCCTGGGCAAAAAGAGGAGAAGTAGTAAGAAGAATAATAAAAAGAAGGGGATAAAGAAATCCGATTTTCAATGCTTTTCTCCCCAGGAGACTTTAGGTGATAAGACGAGGTAACTATTCTCTACTTGATATATCTGGTCAAATATATCATTCGTAGGTTCTTTTTTCAAGGATTTTACCTTTTATTCGACATTTCTATATTGATAGCATCGATGTTTTATTCAATATTTCTCGATGCAGTATCAATTTCCAGTTTACAGTGTCGAGTGTTACTCGGCCATTCTAAAAGCAGTATTGATTGTTTTTTAATCAATACTGTAAATTGACAGTGTCGATGCTTTATTCGGCCATTCTAAAAGCAGTATTGATTGTTTTTTAATCAATACTGTAAATTGACAGTGTCGATGCTTTATTCGACACTGTCAATAAAGATCTCACGCGGTTTGCTTCCCCTTGGCGGACCGATAATACCCTTTTCCTCCATAAGTTCAATAAGTCGTGCAGCGCGGTTATAACCTATCTTTAGCCTTCGCTGAAGAAACGAGGCTGAGGCACGTTTCGTTTTTATAACAATCTCAATAGCCTCATCGAATATAGGATCATCCTGCTCAACATTATATACTTCATCTTTATCGAGAGAGGTAATGTCAAGATCGTACTCTACTTCCTTTCCCTTCTTTAATTTCTCGACTATACCGGCGAGTTCATCTTCTGAGATAAAAGCTCCCTGAATTCGCTTAATATTCATGCTACCGGCTGGAGAGAAGAGCATATCTCCCCTTCCCAGAAGTTTCTCTGCACCAATGTAGTCGAGGATCGTTCTTGAGTCAGTTTTACTCGCTACCTGGAAAGCTATTCTGAAAGGGAAATTGGCCTTGATGAGTCCTGTAATCACGTCAACGCTTGGTCTTTGTGTCGACATAATCAGGTGGATGCCTACAGCTCTGGACATTGATGCAAGTCTGACACATGCATCCTCAACTTCCTTGGGTGATATAGCCATGAGGTTGGCAAACTCATCGACAATAACAACGATATAGGGCAGTTTTTCATCCGCTTTTTTATTATATCCTTTTATATCTCTTGCGTAGTACTTATCCAGTAAATGGTAGCGGTTTTCCATCTCATAGACTATCCATCTAAGAGCCTTAGATGCATGCCTGGGGTCTGTTACAACCTCTGTGAGGAGATGTGGGATTCCGTTGTAGATCTTGAGCTCAACCATTTTCGGATCGATCATGATAAACCTTAAATCATCGTGCGTTTTCTGAAGAAGCAAACTCATGATCAGTGAATTGACACACACACTCTTTCCAGCGCCTGTTGCACCGGCAATCAGAAGATGAGGCATTGCTGTCAGGTCATGGGTAATCACATTTCCCGAAATATCCTTACCAAGAATGAGAGGAAGTTCTCCATCTTTATCAGCCTCATCCAGTATATCACCCAGAGTTACCATCTCTCTGACCATATTCGGTATTTCAATTCCTACTGCTGATCTTCCAGGAATTGGGGCTTCGATTCTAACTCCAGGAGCGGAAAGGCTGAGGGCAATATTGTCACTCAGATTCACGATACGGCTTAATTTCACTCCTGGTGCAGGCTGTAACTCGTACCTCGTTATAACAGGTCCACGGGTAATTCCGATTACATGCGCCTCTATATCAAAATCGCTCAATGTCTTTTCAAGCTCTCGTGCTTTTTTCTGTGTTTCTTTCTCTCTTTCTCTCTCATTAACGGGTTGAGAGCGTTTCAAAAGTGAGAAATCTGGTAATTGCTGTTCCTGAATCCAAGAAGAAGGTTCAGGAGCAACTTCTGCTTCTTT
>CP070841.1:1576731-1582914 GCA_020342115.1 Spirochaetota bacterium | reverse complement strand
TCCCCCCTGAAAATCCCACTATTTCATGCGGAAACACAGGGCCAAGTATAACTAAAAGGTCATACTCATAAACAATTCTGTTTATTACTATCTCTATACTCTCTGATAAAAAGCCATCCGTAAGCTCCTGTGCCTCATTCTCGTTAATTTCTCCAATCTTCACAAAGGTCTCGGGAAGTTCCCAGCGGTGATTAAAGAATTTTGATTTTTTAAAGAGCGTATCTTTCTCTTCGCTTTTTACTCCATAAAGTTCAAGTATCACTTCTTCAGAGAGAGGTTTATGAGACCCGAGTGCAACGATAAAATCGAGCTTTTTTGCTGTCCTCCCCATCACCCTGTTAATCGCTCTTATCATCATTGGAACAGGTGCGGTTCTCGTAGTGTCGGGTGTGATTACCAACACCCGTTTATTTGCCACAAGTTTTTGGGGTATTCCCTCTTTAATAATCTCTTCTACTTCATCATCTTTTAAAACAGTGTCTACAGACCCATTACCAGTTACCATCTTTAAAAACCTTTATACCACGTTTAATATACTATGTTTATCGGTAGTTCCCTATTCTTTTGCATCTTATGTATCAATGGCTTGACATTTCATCTTATTGCTCATACAATGTGGAGCATGGATGAGACAGAGATACTCCAAGAGGAGCTCGAGCACTACAAGCAGGAGAAGGAACGTGTTCGGAAAATCCTCGGGCAGGTCGGAGGAAAAACTTCCAAAAAGAAAGACAGGGCAATAAATATCATATTCCTCACCCTTATCGTCTTTCTCTTCTCCTTTGACTTTATTAGAGAAATCTATGATTTCTCACTATTTGGAATCACCTCCTTCTTTTCCATAGAAATAGCCATTCTTCTGGTATCAATCAAGATAATATGGATGATTCGACGCCAGCAGAGAGTCGATCATTTCCAGTTCTGGGTTCTAAACTCCATCGAGTTTCAGATTAATCTCATTTCCAAGCGAATTAGAGAGCTAGAAGATAGGCTTGGCACAACAACCAGCAACTATACACCTTCCTGACCTTTATTGATCACTTCTATGATCCGATAGCTAGAAGCAATAAACCTCCACATACCCGATCTTCATTTTTCTGTCAAATTTTAGTATATTATTTACAGGTTAAATCAACATATCAGCAGGAGGAATCGAGGATGAGTAAAAAAAAGTTCAAAACAGAGGTGAATCAGCTTCTTCACCTCATTATCCATTCGCTCTACTCACACCCTGAAATCTTTCTCCGAGAGCTCATATCAAATGCTTCTGATGCACTTGACACTCTGAAGTACCTGACACTTACAGACGATTCTTTTAAAAACATAGAATTCGATCCGCGAATCGATGTTACATTCGGTGACGAGGAGCAAAGGATTGTCACCCTATCACAAACAGACAAAAAGAAAAAGGTCATTACAGTAGCCGATAACGGAATAGGCATGAATGAAGCTGATCTTGAGAAGAATCTCGGTACAATAGCACGGTCAGGTACAAGGGATTTTTTAAAATCTCTTACCGGAGATGCAAAGAAGGATTCGAATCTCATAGGACAGTTTGGAGTTGGATTCTACTCATCATTTATGGTCGCTGAACGAGTGGAGGTAGTATCGAAAAAAGCAGGGGAAGAGCAAGCCTTTAAATGGATCAGTGATGGAAAGGGCAACTTCGATATCGAAGAGGGGGTACGAAGCCGGAATGGTACAACAGTCACTCTCTATCTCACCGAGAGTGGTGAAGAGTTTGCCAACCACTTTACAATCGAAGCGATTGTAAAAAAATATTCAAACCATATATCCTTTCCAATATTCCTCAACTACTACGAGGAAAAGACAGAAGGGGCTAAAACAGTCAAAGAGAAAAAAGAGCGGCAGGTTAATGCTGCATCAGCCATGTGGAAGCTCCCAAAATCAGAACTTAAAGAAGAAGACTACAACGATTTCTACCGTTCCATAACTCATGACACTGAAGACCCATTACACTCTATCCATACCCAGGCTGAAGGTAAGATCGAGTACACAACTCTTTTCTTTATCCCGAAAAAGGCTCCAATAGACCTCTACTGGGCTGATTACCAGCCGGGTGTAAAACTGTATATCAAACGTGTTTTTATTACTGATGATGAGAAGGAGCTTCTGCCCCGCTATCTCAGGTTTATTCGAGGCGTTATCGACTCAGAGGACTTGCCACTCAATATTTCACGTGAAATGCTCCAGAAAAACAGTATCCTGACCAAGATAAGAAATGATTCTGTAAAAAAGATCCTGAGTGAGGTTGCATCACTAAAAAAAGACAGGGAGCAGTATAATTCCTTCTATGAAGAGTTCGGAAGACCATTAAAAGAGGGTGTATATCAGGATTTAAATAACCAGGAAACCCTACTCGAACTTTTACAGTTCAAATCAACAAAGTCCGAGGGATATACGAGCTTTTCAGAGTACAAGGAACGCATGAAAAAGGACCAGAAAGTAATCTATTACATAACCGGCGAGAATGAAAAAACCCTCAGAAGCTCTCCTCTACTCGAAGCATGGCAAAAGAGAGATATCGAGGTGCTCATCATGGACGATGATATTGATGAAATCGTGATACCGGCAGTTGGCAAGTATAAAGAAATCGAGCTTAAGTCATTAAACCGTTCAGATGCACTGGACGACATGAAATCTCAGGCTGACAAAGAGCAAGAAAAAAAGATTGCCCCTCTTGTAAAGAGGATCAAGGAGATCCTGAAGGATGAGGTAAAGGATGTGCGCGCAAGCACCAGATTGAGCGATTCACCATCCTGTATCGTTGCTGATGAAAAAGACCCAACAATTCAGCTTCAACATATCCTGAAATCTATGGGCCAGATGGAGGTTCCTGAAGTTAAACCGATTCTTGAAATAAACCCCAGCCACAAGATTGTAAAAAAGCTTGAAAAGACAGAGGATAAAGCGCTCTTCGAGGACATAGCCAGGCTCCTCTTCGAACAGGCACTGCTCATGGAGGGTGTCCAGCCTAAAGATACACCTTCTTTTGTACAGAGACTGAACCGGACTCTCGAAAGGTCCCTATGATTCAAAAGTTATCCACAGGGGACAGGCGTGTACTTTTGAGTACTTTTGATTTGATGGTTAAAATTTCACCTCCTCTATATCATGCCATTTTCCATCTTGTGAAGATTTCTCTATTGCCTCTAGTACAGCCTGGTTTTTTGCTCCATCAAAGAAGCTTGGCTCAGGCAACCTGTCTTTTCCTATTGAGTCCAGCAAATGGTATACCTGTATTGTGTGAGAGTGCTCCCAGCCTAGCATATGGCCAGGCGGCCACCACGCTGACATAAAAGGGTGTGTTGAATTGGTGACAAGGATCGTCTTAAATCCCTGCTCATCTCCCTCATCTGCCGAAAGATACTCGAGCTCATTGGACCTCTCGAGGTTGAACCTCATCGAACCCTTGCTTCCATTTATCTCGAAAAATCCCCAGTTCTTGTGGCCAATTGCAAACCTTGTACACTCAAAGGTTCCGAGTGCTCCGTTTTTGAAACGAGCAAGAGCAACAAAAGCATCATCCACCGTCACCTTGCCCCTCTTAGTTCCTCCTTTGGCACTGAGGCCTCCGGATTCTTCCGGAATTGCGCGTTCCCTTATAAATGTCTCGGTAGTTGCTGTAATAGAAGAAATATCTCCTATGAGAAATTGAGCCATATCGATTATATGTGCCCCAAGGTCCCCAATAGCACCTGTTCCTGCAGTAGTTTTGTCGAGTCTCCACACAAGGGCAAAATCCGGATCAACAATCCAGTCCTGAAGATACATAGATCTGAAGTGGTACACCCTCCCGATTTTACCCCTTTCTATGAGCTCTTTTGCATAAGCGAGGGCTGGAAATTTTCGATAGTTGAATCCGACCATATGTTTTACGCCTGCCCGCTTAACCGCCTGAGCCATGGCCTTTGCCTCTTTAAGATTCATTGCCATTGGCTTTTCTAGAAAAACATGTTTGCCAGCTTCAGCGGCAGCAATGGCAATCTCTGCATGTGAGCTGTTTGGAGTATTGATATCAACGATATCAATGTCGTCCCTTTTTATCAGATCTTTCCATGATGTCTCATAGCTCTCCCACCCATATTTCTCTTTGGCTTCCTTTACACCCTTCTCATTTCTTCCACAGATTGCTTTCAGCACTGGAACGAACGGCGGATCATAAAATACTGCTACCTGGCGCCAGGCATTTGAATGAGCTTTCCCCATGAATTTGTATCCAACCATCCCTACATTTATCGTTTTTGCCATCTTTTTCACCTCGACTAATTTTTTAACAACATCATAGTAAATTATTATCCATGGTATTTCAACAGTTTAATCCACACTTTTCAAAAAAACAGGAGCCATGAGGTTTTCAACAGGTGCATGATCATCTGTGAGGACCAGACTTCCATTTCGAGCAGCCAGGGCCTCGAGCTCAGAATGATCAACCTTGAGAAAAACCCTGCTGCTCCCAACATCCTCCAAAACATTGGTCTCAATCTCCCTGTTCCCCGCAATGATAACAAATGTATCCCTTCTGTTTGATACAACTCCTGATGCAGAATATACATAATAATATGGAAATACCTCTGCCAAAGTGTTCAGGTAAGCATTGAGAAACTTGCCAATTTTGAAAATATCCACGCAGTTCACGACAAAATAACCCGGGTTATTCAAAATTCCCTTTATAAGCTCTGTGAACTCTTTAGTGGTTAGATGAGATGGTACAGAGAAGGAATTAAAGGCATCCAGAAAGACAAGGTCATACTTTGCTGCATCTCTGATTGAATACACATAGCTTCTTGCATCACAGGTGTATACGTGTATGGTAGTATCTTTTGGTAAATCGAAATACTCATGTGCAACCTCAACAACTTCCGGATCGATCTCAACAACCTCGTTTACGCTCCTCTGATAGTGTCTCTCAAGGAATGAAGGAAAAACAAAAGCCCCTCCCCCAAGTGTCAGTGTGGTTAACCCCTCATCCTTCTTCGTAATATGTGTAAAATATTTAGTAAAAGCTGAAAATATCTTTTCGTAGTCATACACCAGGTTATCCGGGTTTTCAGGATCATAGCGGTTGTGTATCAAACCGTCCATAAAGAGAACCCTCTCCTTCATCCCCCTATGGCTTTTGTCTCTCACTTCAATATATGCGTATTTTGAGTCTTTCGAGAATATCACCTCTCCGATTGTTCTTCTTCTTATTTTTGGTCCCCCTTTAAAGGCTGCTGTATAAAAAAACAGGAAGAGAAGAACTATAATACATATCCATACAAGAGCAACAATCCTCCTCCCCTTTACAATCAAAGAGAGCAAAATAATTGTGATGGCTATGACAAAGACGATTGTCTTTATTCCAAAAAGGGGTATGAGGACAAATCCGGAGAGAAACGTACCAATTATACTCCCTATTGATGCGATCGCATAGATACTGCCCACTATGTTTCCAACCCTGCTTGATCCCTCGAGTGCATATTTTGCCATTACGGGAGAAATGGTTCCAAGGGCTGTTGATGGAAGAAAAAAGAGCACAAAGATATTTATTACAGACCGCAGCACCATACTGGCTGTTACGATTGAGAACTCACCTCTGCTCATAATCCTGTCCAGGATACTGTCCAAGATAAGAATGAGAAAGATGAAAAATGATGTGATAAGCAAAAGAAGGGAGATTGTTTTTTTAGGTGAGTAACGGTCAGCAAGCTTTCCGCCCAGGTAGTTTCCAAGGCTGATTCCGCCAAGAACTATACCGATTACTCCCGTCCACGTATACAGAGAGCTTCCAAAGTACTTTGAAACAATACGGCTCGCCACAAGCTCAACGATCATGATTCCCATGCTCGTAATGAAAACAACCACATAGGGAATAGTACGTTTCAGCCGGATCATATCTTCCACCTTACAAAATTAATTGGTCGCATGTGCACCCTCCATACCGTAGAAGCATCGTTTGTATGATATGATTTAGAAGCAATTATCTTCATGCATTGAATAACCATGTTCTTCATTGAATATTTGTCATAACCAATTATTAATTTGGAAGATTTATAAAATAACAAGCTTTATCACATGGCGTACTTTAAAACCAATTATTTCAAATGTCAAGCCATGGTAAGGAATGTCGCTGGAGAACTAATTACACTCTTTTCAGAAAAGAATTCATTGTAATAATCT
>CP070841.1:1558070-1576631 GCA_020342115.1 Spirochaetota bacterium | reverse complement strand
TCTCTCATCACAGCAAAGCAGGAATCTTTTACCTCTTCTGAATTGAGCTCAGCCCATCCATCGTTCGGCATAATGGTCCTGTATTCCCTGTATGCAAGACTCAGCTGATTTCCTTTCTCGTCGAATACAACTGCCTTGCAGCCGGTCTGTCCGATATCGAGACCCATGTAGCTCATTTCTATCCCCTTATTAATGAAGGTTCTGGTATCCTGTGTTCTTTATCGTATCAACCATAGACCAGAAATTCTCAAGCGGTGTATCGAGCTGGATGTGGTGGGTGGGCCCGATAATGAGCCCGCCGCCCTTGCCGAGTGTGGTAAGTCTTTCAAGGGCTTCTTTTTTTATCTCTCCTGGAGTGCCAAAGGGAAGGGTTCTCTGCTCATCGATCGATCCCCAGAAGCATAGATTTCCCCCAAATTTTTGTTTAAGCCTTGCCGGATCCATGCACGCAGGCTGAACAGGGTTGAGCACATCGATTCCAATATCCACAAGCTCTGCAATAATGGGTATGATGTTTCCATCGCTGTGATATGCAACCTTCAGGTCTGGATTGATTCTTTTTATGGATTCTATGAAGCGTGAGAGCTTTGGTTTGAAGAATTTTCTCCATACTTCTGGGGATATGATCATGGTCTGTTGGCCACCCATATCGTCTCCTATCCAGATCATGTCCACACCCATGCGGGTGAGCTTTTCTGCTGCTTTTAGGTGATACCGGTATGGGATGCTGAGGATCTGTTCTGCAAGATCCGGTTTCTCGATGAAATCCATCATCAGTTTTTCATATCCCCTGAGCGCCCAGGAGCACTCGAATATAGTGGTAACCGTCACTCCTACTATCCAGTACTCTTCGCTGAAATTTTTCAATACCCACTCGGCTTCTTTGTAGAGCCCCGGTCTTTCTGGATCAGGAGCTTTGTAGCTTTGAATGGCTTTATCCTCTGCAAGAGGGTGATGAGCAATCTCTGTGTACCTGCCCTTGCCGAACCTGGTTTCATACTCAACGGATTTCCACCCCACTCCCCACTCGTCTGTGTAATCTCCCTCCTGCTGGTAGTATGAGTTGGCCCATCCGACAGAGGTGAGGAGCATGTCCTCTTCTATCGCGCGTTCGAGCTCGTAGGTGTTGCCGGCACCGTGGGGGTTATGAGCCCGGAAGCCACTCAGATCAAGCTGATCCCTGAGCCTCTGGGCAAACTCTGGAGTGAAGCTCACCTGCATCGGGCATCTGTCGGGCTCCTCATGGTGAAGGGCCATTTCCACTCTTTGTCTGTGTTTCATCGCCCGCCTGTGTTAACCTTCGCTTTTTTGGTTTTTGCATGTAGTGCTTTAAACGCAAACTGCCCGTTTGATAGTGCACCTTCTTGATTGATTATCCGTTTTCACAGGTTTTTTAAATGTCACGCTCGATCTAATATACTATTCTATCTTTGATTTCAGTATATTTTCAATATCAGTTTTAATGCTTACAGATATGGATGTGAATATACTTGCGTTTATCTTAGAATAGTAGTAGCGTTATATTAAAGAATAACAGGGAGCGAGAGATATGTTTGGGACAATGGGCTTACCAGAGATTCTCATAATCCTGGTTATAGGAATTGTGGTGTTTGGTGTAATAAAGATGCCCAAAATCGTGCGTTCACTGGGCTCAGGTGTGAAGCAGTTCCAGAAATTCAGGAATGTGGTTAAAAACCCACTGGATCATATTGATGATTTCATGGAAGACGAGCCTGCCCAGGATCAGCAGCAGTACTATGGTCCAAATCCAGATCAGCAGCAGTATTACGGTCCAAATCCAGATCAGCAGCAGTACAACGGTCCAAATCCAGATCAGCAGCAGTACTACGGTCCAAATCCAAATCAGCAGCCAGGAGCGTATCCCGGTCA
Organism: Spirochaetota bacterium; assembly: GCA_020342115.1. Taxonomy (GTDB): domain Bacteria; phylum Spirochaetota; class B62-G9; order B62-G9; family DRHN01. The sequence continues at coordinate 1,574,741 of CP070841.1, read as the reverse complement.
AGGACAGCAGGGTCAATGGCAGGGAGGTTCACCTCAAGGTTCTCAAGGCTCTCCAGGTGAACCAGAGGAGGGAGGAGAACAAAAGCCACCTGAACGTGACAGTGGCGATGCTTGATTGCGCCGGTACTTTTTAAAATTTTAAAGGCTGCTTATTGATTTGTTCATTAGTCGAATCTTCTGACCATTATCTTTCCACAATAGATTATAATCCGGTATTCCCAGAACGAAACAAAGGAGGAAAGGGTAAAAGTTATGGGCAAGGAAAAAAAAGAAAATGATAAGAAAGTGAAATTGAGTAGAGAAAAACTGCTCAAAGAGCTTAGCAACCTTTCCAAAGAGATAGAGGAGGATGGGCTTTTATTTCTCATAAAGCAGGCAAACGTGCTCTTGTACAACCAGGGTGTTAGAGCGGTGAATAAGAAAGTGAGCAGTCAAAAAGTCCAACAGGAGAAAAAACCTCATAAAGAGGAGAAACCAAACTATGAGGTGGAAATTGTTGAAAAGAGTGGTGGCGAGCACTTTTACATAGTAATAGGGGGAGCCAGGGTATTCTTTACCCGTGATGAGATGAGGAGCCTGGTCAAGATATGCCATGCTGCAGAAGATGAAATCGTTGCTGCCAGGCGCTTGTACAACTGGTTTACAAGGGAGAGAAAGGATCTTTTGATTGACGGCCAGATCAGCGCAGGTACTCACCCATCGTTGAAGAGTATTTACAGAAAATTAATAAGTACCTATAAGGTAAAAGGGTAATTAGTTCTTTGGTTATAAAAGTATCTTCCTTTCTAATTAGAAATTGCAAAAGGATTGATTGTTAGGTGTTAGATTTATCTAACAACTAAAAAATCAGTTTTTTGTCTGTTAAAATATATTTCATACTAATTAGAAATAGCCAAAAAACTGATTAGGGAAACTGTGACACAAGAAATTCATAACGCCTGACCATGCTTTTTCTGCTGATAAAGGTATCAACATTATAGCGTAAAGGGCTTGAAAGTATGGTGACGAGTCGCCTGCATTCGTCGGTTGAGAGTTTGTTAACATTTTTATTGTAGTAGTACGATGAGGCAGCGCCTATTCCGTATAATCCTTTTCCCCACTCACAATAATTCAAATAGAGCTCGAGGATTCTGCTTTTTTTCATGATGAGGTCCATTTCCAGTGCAAAAAGGATCTCGAGATATTTTCTGAGATATGATTGTGTGGGTACGAGAAACAGGGTGCGGGCTAGCTGCATGGTGATTGTGCTTCCACCGTATCGTATACGTCCGATACGTTTGTTTATCTGATACGCATTTATAAGAGCTTCAAAATCGATTCCAGCATGCCTGTAAAACTTATGATCTTCCACTCTTATCATCATTCTCTGAAACTTCTTTGGAATATTGTCAAGGGTCACATATTCAATCGGTTTCTTCGTATAGCTGAAAAATATTTTACGGTACACTATAAGTGTTGTAATGGGAGGATTGATTGCAGAATAGAGCACACTGAGGATAAGGATAAGAATAAAAAGGACCACATGTACATATAAAAGCAGCTTTCCTGCTATTATAACAGCATGCTTGAGCAAAAGTGCGATGTTCGCTTTCTTGAATGATGCACGTATATTCCTGAGATGTCTTCGAAATCCCAGTCTCTCTCGCAATGTCATGTTTTTTTTATCATTATTTTTAAATTTATGCTTTTTAGTACAAATTGGCCAACACCTCCAATACTAAACTGTAGCTTCTGAGATAAAACATAGTCATATGAACTTATAAAGCATCAGGGGAAGATATTTACACATATACTGATTGTCAAATGTTCTCTTTGAGAGTATATCCTTTACAAGAGAAGCATTACGAATCATTCGGTAGACTCAATCAGTTCCTTAACTATTATGAAAGAACTGATACGCAGCTGGTTGACATTATCACCATCTGCATAACTGGTTATTACAAATAATCGATTCGGGAGCACGGACATTTTATTAGTCAAGATATCAGTAATTTTGTACCGGTAACTAATTACTTCCTAGTAAGTATTTAATTGTATATTATATTTTTATAGTTACAGGAGGGAAACAATCAGTTCAATAGGTATAGTGAATGAGAGTAATCTCCACTCGGCATTGAAGGAGCTCTATACCGAAACAGCAGAAGAGCATGAGCTTTGCATCAATGGTTTTATTGTTGATGTAGTGAGAGATGGCTCAATAATAGAGATACAAACCGGGGGCTTTTCAAAATTAAATAAGAAGCTCGCCGCATTGCTACCTGACTACAAAGTGAAGATTGTATACCCAATTGCTTTTAAAAAGACGTTAATCGTGTATGACAGTAAAAAAGAAAATATTCTCTATAAAAGAAAATCACCTAAAAAAGGCCAACTGCTTGATATCATGGATGAACTGGTTTATATACCGAAACATATCGCTCATCCGAATTTATGCCTGGAGGTGTTATTAACAATAGAGGAGGAGATCAGGGCGGCAGACGGAAGGGGAAGCTGGCGGCGAAAAGGGGTAAGTATTGTTGATAGAAGGCTGCTTGACATTATAGACAGGGTCGAGTTTGCATGTGAGGCAGATTTCATAAAACTGCTTCCAGCAAACCTTCCACCATCATTCAGCAATAAACAACTCAGCATAATCATGGATGAGCCTATGAGCAAGGTCGGGAAGCTCACCTATTGTTTCAAACATATGGGTCTGCTGCAGGTTGTCGGTAAGAAGGGTAAAGCATATGAATTCAAGTTGTGTAATTGAAAATAGTTAAATAACAAATATAGTGTAAGAGAATAATCAAAAATGGAGGTGAGTTGTATGATTGGCAAACTCAACGAAGATCAACTGGAAGCATTATTAGAAACCATTCCAATCGAGTTTTCAATAGTCGATGAGAATGACAGAGTGGTGGCATGGAATCGTAATGACACCCGTATATTCAAGAGATCTGAGAAAGTATTGGGACTTGATGTTCATCAATGCCATCCAAAGAAAAGCCTTGATAAGGTCGAAGCAATCCTTTCTGAGATGAAAGATGGGAAGAGAGAATCGGCAGAATTCTGGATTGATATGGATATTGATAATAAGCCTGATAAGGTGCTTATTCGGTATTTTGCTATGAGAGATAAAGATGGAAAATATATAGGATGCATGGAAGCATCACAAAAGGTGGGGCATATACAATCACTGAAGGGTGAAAAGAGATTGCTGGATTAAATTTTGTAACTCAATGGCTATAATGAATAAAGAAGTTAAAAAATGGATCGGTCTTTTACAAGATGTTGACCAATCAGAATTTTTAATCTTAGAAGAAAACCTTCTTGTAAGACGGATAAAGTGGTTTGAAGATAACCTTAATCTGGTTAGTAAATTAGAGGGTAATGAATTAGAGAAGGCATATCGTTTATTGCTGCTGAAGCTTGAAATTACTGAAGGGGAAGCCCCGATTGTGCGTAAAAGTAAAAGTGTCATAGTGTTCCATTCCAGTAACTTCTGCCCTTCATTAGAAGCCTGTAAGACACTGGGGCTGGATACTCGAATAATATGCAGGGAGTTGTTAGAGCGTCCAGCCGATGCGCTGATTAAAAGATTGAATCCCCATTTACGATTTTCCAGAAACTACAGTAAAATAAGACCATATTCACCCTATTGCGAAGAGATCATCTCATTTATGTAACGATTGGGAACATCCCTCGGAATTATAAGAAGAAACTCAGTGATATTGATAGATGGCAGTGCAAAAATACCTTTACATGTTTGTTGAGTATTTATGTGATTGATAGGGAGGGGAGGATGGGAAAAAAGTACGACATTAAAGTGTTTGATAACTGTCCAGCACTTGATGGGTATCACTGCCAGACCAATTCACTGGCAAAGATATTCCACTACCATAAACACCCGCTCTCAGAGGATATGCTCCTGGGTCTTGGCGCCGGGATGGGATTCGTATACTGGCATCAAAAGGGGGTGCCGCCTTTCGTAGGTGGACGGGGTAATGTGAAAAACTTCTTTCAGGATCTTGGTAGCCGAACTTCTGTTGGAATAGAAGTGAAATCCACCGCCAGTGAAAAGAAGGCTGAAAGTGCGCTTCTTGAAATGCTCAAAAATGAAGTACCTGTGATGATCTACGGTGATATGGGATTTTTACCCTGGTTTGATCTGCCTGAAGGATATCATTTTGGGGGGCATACTTTCGTCGTGTGCGGTTATGATGAAAAGGACACTGTGGTGGCTTCAGATATGGATCAGAAAGCTGAAGGAATGAAAAAAGGATTTTACTATCCGGTAGCTTTGAAGCAGCTGGCAAAGGCAAGAAGCTCAAAGTACAAGCCTTTTCCGCCAAGGAACAGCTGGCTCGAATTCGATTTCAGTAGATATCATGCTCCTGGGGCTGATGACATTTATTCCTCATTGGCCCAGACAATTGAATCAATGTTACATCCTCCGATCAGTAACCTGGGTATAAAGGGTATAAAGCGATCTGGAGAGGAGATTGTCAGGTGGAAGAATTTCTTCAATGACAGGGAGCTCAGGTTGAACCTCTTTTCCGTTTACATCTTTATAGAGATAGGGGGAACAGGAGGAGGGTGTTTCCGGTACATGTACTCCCGTTTTTTAAAAGAAGCTGCAATAATTATAGAAAACAATGAATTGGTAAAGGCTTCTTCAATGATCAATGAGTCAGGTAAAAAGTTTACTGAACTTGGTCTGATGTTCAAAGACGCAGAAAAAGTTACAGATCTGGAAGTAAGAATAGGAAGGGCACGGGAAATATTTAAGGAGATCGCAGATATGGAAGAGAAGGCATTCGTATATATTTCTGAAAATATACCAAAGATATAGTTACTGCAGTTTGAATATAAGAGCAGGACACTTGGTGATTGATTGGAGGATAGAAAATGCTCAAGGAAGAAGGAACAGTCCGTCAGGTTAGAGGCGAAGGACCTAGAAGGTGGTTTGCGGATAGCTATTTTGACCTCGTTGTCTGGTATGATGATTCCGGCAATATAACTGGATTCCAGCTTTGTTATGATAAATCCAAAAACGAAAGAGCCCTTACTTGGCAGAGTGACGGTGGTTTTCGCCACGACAGGATCGATGATGGAGAAGTGCCGTTCAGGATTAAAAGGACTCCCATAATAGTGCAAGATGGAGTTTTTGCAAAAAGCAAGATTGCAGAACGTTTTAAAAAAGAGAGCAGTGAGATAGATCAGGATGTTGCGAACTTTGTGTATAAGAAAATAAATGAGTACCATGCAAGGTAGCATGCGTCTTGGTAATAGAAATTTTCAATGAAACCAATGGAGAGCCGGTAATCCTGAATTGAAAAAAGAGGAGGATGTTTGGGCTTTTTCAGGGTGTGGTTTTCAGGTATCGTCAATCCCTCCAGAGCATATGATTTTCTCAAAGATAAAAAAGCACCAGAATTGGGGCTCTATGCAGTCCTGACAAGGTTTTTAGGGACATCCTTAACAACCATTTTATTGCTTTTCTTGATGCAATATAAACTATTTGAACCTTCATATCTTACCTTCCTGAGCACACAAAATTATTATAAGGCTGAAATCTTTTTTATGCCTGTATTCGGATTATTTATCTGGCTTCTCATGAGTGGAACGGGCCACCTGATTTTTCGTCTTTCAGGAAGGTCAAGCGATTTTGATAAGCTGCTCAATGTAGTGGGATTTGGGATGCTAGTCCCCATGCCGGTTGTATGGGTGTGGGACTGGCTGATGATTGCATTTAATAGTTACAGCTTGTTGCCTATGGCAGTGAGTCACTTTCTCTTTCAGCTATGGGAAACTGGTGTAGAGTGTGTGGGATTACGTAGATTACAGAAACTCAAAGCCCCATCGGCGCTTGGAATCGCTATAATAATCAATGCTCTTTATATCGGTGTAGCTGCAATAGTTATTAGATGAGCAGTACTCGTTTAGCGTTTAGATCAGGAGTGATAGATGGAACAGGATAATGGGATTAGATTCTTATGTACTTTCCTTTTTGTGAAGGATATTGATGTATCAAAGAAGTTTTATACCGATCTCTTAAAACGTAAGATCGTAGATGATCATGGGCATCATGTGATATTCAAGGGAGGTCTTGCTTTATTAGATGGTAACTATGCTCAGGATGTGATCTTTGGGGAAAAAACAGTTAAAGAGAGTTTTGGAAGGAGTAATCTCGAACTGTGCTTTGAAGTTACTGGCCTTGATTCATTATTTCAGAGGCTAAAAAAAGAGGGTATTGCTTTTATCCATCCAATCCGAGAGCAGTCCTGGGGTCAGCGTGTTTTCAGGTTGTATGATCCGGACCATCACTTACTGGAGATAGGGGAACCTATGTCAGAAGTGGTACTCCGTTATAAAAGACAAGGAATGAATCCTGAAGAGATATCAGAGAAAATGTCTATGGCTATCGATAGAATTAATAATATATTGGAGGAAAAAAAGTAGTCCCGGATTATTGAAAATAACCACTTGTTTTCAATAACTTTTTATTGGTGATAAGTAGTCTTCAGAGTTCTGTGATATTGAATATCGAGTCGAGTTTTGTAAGGCTAATTACCTTCAGAACGTTTGAATTTTTCGGAATTAAGAATTCAACATTTCCTGAATGCTTCGATATCGTAGCATTGCAGGTAACCCACATGCCGAGATCTGTTGATGTTGGGTATTCGAATCCCTGGAGGTTGAATCTCCACTGAAGGAATCCCTGTTTCAGTAGCTTCATCATAGTATCGCGAAATTCCTTCCATTCAATGGGGTCCATGGAGCTGGTGAAAAGTATTTCTACCATCTTCGTACCACTTCCATCGGGTTTATTGATAGTAGAACGCGGAATTATTCGATATTTTTTTGGCTTGGTCATGAGCTTTTTCATCTTCTATTTTATCCCAATCAGAATACAAAAACAAGGCTTTAATCACTTTTTCTTGCTTTCCTTTGGTATTTTTTTCATATATAAAGTACTATTTTATAGCATTATTGCCTATTGGAAAGGAAAATAAAGTGGTTTTTGAACCGGGTATTTCATACAAAGGAATAGAAAATACTGCCCTTCTGTTTACATTCTATGAAGGAAAGCTCCTCGTTAAGGATAACGGCGGATTAATCGGTATATCAACTGTCAGTGACCTGGAAATGCTAAATCTGAAATTCGGACCCAGGCATTATCTTGGAAACCTTGATAGTATACCCTGCTATTGTACAGTGTTGTACAATGATTCTTCGAGTTTGACGGAGATTATCCCTGAGGGTATATCTTTTCGACAGCTTCGTTCGCTTCTCGGCATTGTTGACGATGACACCTTCAGAGTTGCAGGGCTTGCATCACAGATAATAAATTGGGATAGCACACACCGATACTGCGGTCGATGTGCAACCCCCATGGAGATCAAAGAGGATGAGAGAGCAAAGATTTGTCCTGGTTGCGGGTTTGTGAGCTTTCCAAGGATTTCTCCGGCAATCATAACTGCAGTCGTGAGGGACAGCAGTATTCTTCTTGCCAGAGCCCATCGCTTTCCTCCAGGGTTATACAGTGTGCTTGCAGGTTTCGTTGAACCGGGTGAAAACCTTGAGGAGTGTTTAAAGAGAGAGGTGAGAGAGGAGGTTGGCATAGAAGTTAAAAACGTACACTATTTCGGCAGTCAGCCATGGCCTTTTCCCCATTCGCTTATGATAGCGTTTACTGCAGAGTATGCAGGGGGTAAGATCAACATCGATAAAAAAGAGCTCAGCGATGCAGGCTGGTTCTCCCCTTCGAATTTTCCTGAAATACCTACCAAAGGGACGATTGCGAGAGAGCTCATTGAATGGTTTTTTAAGAAGAACAGATAAAGGGAGGCAGGTATGATAAAAAGCATCGGTGAGCAATTCATTGAAAATACAAAATACCATTCCCTAGACGCATCGGATCAGATGAGAGGTTTTCCGCCCCCACCTCTTGAGCTCGAATGGGATAAGGAGTTGCCATTGTCTGAGCTGCCATCTCCGTCTGATATAACTGTTACCCACACAGATTTACGAGTGGCTATTGAGAGGAGGAGCAGTGTACGAGAATATTCAAAAGGCTCTCTGAGTCTGGAAGAACTATCCTATCTTCTCTGGTGTACACAGGGGGTAAAGGAAATTATTCATTATTCTGCAACTTTGAGAACTGTTCCTTCTGCAGGTGCACGTCATGCCATAGAGACGTACCTTCTCGTGAATAACATCGCTGATTTGAATGTCGGGCTTTACAGGTTTCTGCCATCAAAACACTGTCTCATACAGCTTAGTGACGAGCAAGGGCTATCGGATAAAGCATCCACCGCATGCTTCGGTCAGAATTTCATCAAAACGAGTGCAGTGACATTTATCTGGACAGCAGTGGTATATCGCATGAGCTGGAGGTATGGTGAACGGGGTTACAGATATTTATATCTTGATGCAGGTCATATATGTCAGAACCTGTACCTGAGTGCTGAATCGATAGATTGCGGTGTATGTGCAATCGGTGCTTTCAATGATGATGATATGAACAGGTTACTTGGGGTCAATGGAAAGGAGCAGTTTGTAATCTATATTGGAACAGTGGGAAGAAAACCGGTATCATAGAATTTCTTTTAACATTTTCTCAACAGTTTCATCACTGTGGTGTATTGGATTATAGTTTCTGCTCCCACCCTTGGATTCTGAAACGATTAGAGGTATGTCCTCCTCCTTTATTCCGTAATCACCGAGCCTGGTAGATAGATCTAATCTTTCAAGCAGTTTATTAAACGCTTTCACGCCGTTTCTGTCTCCTGAAAGTAGCTGCCCCACTTCATCATACTTCTGTTTTCTTGCTGTATAGTTGTATTCCATCACTTTTGGCATTACTATTGCACACGATCTCCCGTGAGGTAATCCGAACCTGATGCCAATAGGATGGGAGAGTCCATGGGCAAGCCCAAGCCCAGCATTGAGGAGGGTAATGCCCCCATACAAAGAAACGAGTGACATCGCTTCACGCGCTTCCAGATCGTCCGGATTTCTGAATGCCTGTACGAGATATGTACCGGCAAGCTCGATGCCCTTTCTTGCCAAAGTATCTGTAATTGGCCCGGCATTATTTGATGTATACCCCTCTAAATTCTGTATTAGAGCATCCAGGCCCGTGTCCCGGGTTACAGTTTTCGGCAGACTCAATGTGAGGCTTGGATCGATAAGGGCAACGTCTGGTATCATATAGTCGCTCCGAATACTCTTTTTAAATGTCTTTTCCTTAGACGTTATGACAGCATTCTTTGTAACTTCAGCACCTGTGCCCGATGTTGTCGGGACAGCTATATAGGGGATTGAGGGCTTTGTAAATGGTTTCCCTTCCCAGTAGTCGGCTACCTCTCCGCCATTAGAGGCAATGATTGAAGCTGCTTTTGCAGTATCGATCACGCTGCCGCCGCCTATTCCAATTATCACGTCCGGTTTAATACTTATTATTGTTTCTGTTATACTCTTGACCAACAACTCATCCGGGTCGTGGCTGATACCCCCAACTTCGTGAACAGCAACATTTCCACTTTTCAAGATTTCCATAATCTTATTTCTGTTCCCGCTTTCCGAAAAAGACTTTCCTCCATACACGACAGCAGCTACTTTGCCGAATCGCTTCACCTGTTCAGGAAGTTCTGAAATCGTGTCTGTTCCATAGATGACCGTGTGGGGAACTTTTAAAATCGATTTTAACCCATATATACCCATAGACAGCCTCCAGGATGATGAATGACTCTATAGTATTGCTCGGTGAGTCGAAAATCAAGGTAATAGAAATCGCTTTTTAATTAGAATAATCTTATTTGGAAAAGACATACTATAGATGTACCGAAATAGCTATTGTGCAAAAGATATGCAAAAAAGTGCGAGTATTTTTCTCGCACTCTGGTTGTATCTTACATTGGTGTAATTGTCTAACTCCTGATTATATATAGAATTACTGAAAACAAATAAGGTGGCACAGTAATTGCTACAATATGTTAAAAGTGCAGGGGGAGAGGCATGCTTAATCCTGAGAAGGTGCTGAATCGCAAGCTTGTGAGGAATATATTTCATCACTATGGATACAAGGCTGAGCGGAGAATAGACGAGATCTTTGGAGCTGAGAAGGAGAAGAGCATAAGCGCATTTTTCGGAAGGCTTCCACTTCAGATTGCATTGAACGCAGGGATGAGAAAATTAGGGATAAACAAGCAGCTGAAAGAGAGTTTTTTCTCTGCGTACCACAACCGGCAGACCATTGTAAATGTTTTTCGAACCATCGCAAATAACGGCTTGAACCAGCCCTTCAGGTTCGATGGACCAGCTTTGGTTGTCTGGAACTATACGAGTCTCTGCAACCTCAGATGCAGACACTGCTATCAGAGTGCGGGAAATGCATTGAGCAATGAGCTTTCATTTGAAGAGAGGATAGATATCATCAATCAGTTGGTTGATGCAAATGTTGCATTTATCGCATTTTCTGGTGGAGAACCTATTATGGGGGAGAGATTCTGGGATGTGCTCGAGTATACAGCAAAGTTCCTTCATATAACAATTGCAACCAACGGAACCCTGCTTGAGGATAAATCACTAGTAGATAGACTTGCTGATAATGGTGTGAAAAATGTATTCGTTTCGATCGATGGTGCGACAGATGAATCTCACGATTTTATAAGAGGTAGGGGAAGCTTTGAGAGAACCATCAGAGGAATCCAGAACCTCGTGGCAAATCCTCATCTCCACGTGGGAATTAACAGTGTAATCACACAAAGGAATTTCGGAGAAGCAGCTGATATCATAAAGCTTGCGGGCGACCTTGGCGTAAACTCCTTCACTCACTATAACTTCATCCCTACTGGCCGAGGCTCTGATGATTATAAGAATGACCTCTCACCTGAGCAGAGAGAACAGCTGCTCAACATACTATATGAAGGGCATGTTAAAAGAAAGCAAACAAAATTGAATATGATAAGCACAGCTCCCCAGTACTGCAGGGTCCTCTACGAGAGCTCAGGAGGCAGCAGTTCAGGGCTCTTCCACTATACAACTGATGGAGGCTCCTCAATAAGGGGAATCGTTAAATTTGCCGGAGGCTGTGGAGCAGGAAGAGTGTATGCAGCAATACAGCCGAATGGTAAGGTGAGCCCGTGTGTTTTTATGCCTCAGGTTGAAATAGGCGACCTGCGGAGAGAGAAATTCGGTGATATATGGAGAAACTCTGAGCTCTGCGAACAGCTCTCGGACAGGGAGAATTACCATTATAAGTGTAACAATTACCGTTATGTATGCGGTGGATGCAGGGCGAGGGCTCTAGCTTATGGCGACATCCTCGGGGGGGATCCAGGCTGTCTTGTCTACAAGAGATCAATAAAGAGAAGTAAAGAGAAAAAACCAGAGCAAGAGGCAGTCACTGCTTAGAGGTTATTTTTAATCTTTCGATTGCTGGCCATACCAAAGCTCCACTAAATTTCCTGTTTATAATTATAACAAAACATACTAATATTACTGTATATGGAATCAGCCTATTTTCATATCCAGGTAATCATTTTTCTCTTCAATCTTACTCTTGGTTATGTTGTATGGACCTATAACTCCAAGAGTAATCTTAACAGGATCCTTGCACTGATTATTGCCTGCATACTGCTTCTCGATATAAGCCTTCTTTTTTATTTAAAGATGGAGGGGAGAAGACTTCTTCTCGCAACAATCGTATTGGGTTCGCTGGGAATATCCTTTTTCCCTCCTCTCTTTTATACCCTCTCACTACACTATCCTGTTAAGAGAGATATAAAGCGTAAATATTCTGTCATTATTTATACGGTCGCACTAGCGCTCTCTATTCTGATGGTGATCACATTTCCAAAAGATTATCTGCTGGATAAATCGCTCTTCGGGAACATCCTTGTCAACTTTTCTCTCAGGAATCTTCCGTTAGCATTTGCGATTATGTATTTCTTGGTTACCTGTTTTTCTATTGGAATGCTCATCCTTGCAACGAGAAACTTCCATCTTGCATCCAAGGAAAATGCAATACCGTATGAGCGCAACACCATACGGATGCTGACATGGATCGGAATGCCCATGGCATTTGGGTTGACAACTGCAGATGTGATAAACTTTTTCTTCAGCATTCCTTTTCAATGGATAAGTTTTCTGTTTTTTGCGTTTACTTCCTTTGTTGTTGTACTGGTACTTCGTTTTCACATAGTTGATCTTAGGAGATTCATTAATGGTATATTACTCTATCCGGCTCTTTTTGCTATTCTTGTGTTTCTCTATCTCTACGTCATATGGAAACAGCAGGACAGAATTGCAGAAATCTTAATGATTCCGTCAAGCGTTGCACTCGTTATGGAGGTGTTTATCATCTATCTTGTGGTGTCGACCCTTAGGAGAGTGGTCGACCTCTCTTTTCTCAGAAGACGATTTCCCAACGTCACCTCATCCAGAACCGGGGATATAGAGCCACTCGAATACCTCTCATATGCTGTAACGATAAAGGACCTCAACAAGAGATTGAAGGAAGTTTTTAAGATATACAACAAAATAGAAAATATGATAATGCTGCTCCACGATAAAGAACGGAAAGAATATACAGTCGTTGAAAAACGGTCTAAGCTGGAGATCAACGATTCAAGTGACCTCATAAGGGCTCTCTCAGACCTCAACAGAGGTGTCACACTGGAAGAGTTATTAATGCATGTAAACGATAGAGAGGATATTGAGCTTCTCCATGGATTTAATACAAGCCTTGTGTTACCTATAATGAGGGGTGGGGAGATCATCGCGCTCATTCTATTACCGAAGCGCAGTGTTATACACAGATGGAGCTATGAGGAGATTTGCTCTTTGAACTATCTAAGAGTCATACTGCCTCCACTCATTGACAGGTGTATGATGTATGAGAATGAGAAAGAGATAGTAAAGCACCAGTACAGGATGGAACAATATGTAGTGATGGGACAGATGGCCTCCGGTATTGCGCATGAGATTAGAAACCCCCTCTCGATAATATCGACTTCTGTTGAAACCATTTTAAAGAACCGGATAAAAGAAAGCGACAGGGTAAAGATGCTCCAGTACATCCAGGAGGAGAGCGAGAGGATCAATCTTCTTGCGAATAAGCTGCTGAGTATCAACTACCAGAAAAAACCGAATATTGAATCTGTGAATCTTACATCTGTTTTTCAAAGATTGCGAGATTTTTTACAGTACAAGCTCAAGGACAAAAAAATAAGCTTTACCATGGAAAACGACGGGCCCTGCTACATATACTCTGATCAGAACCTTATCTTTCAGATATTTCTCAACCTGGCTTTAAACTCCATTGAAGCAATCAACGGTGGGGGAAGGATCGATGTGTCCTGCAGGAAGGATAATAATGTAGTTACAGTGGTAATGAAGGACAGCGGTTCAGGGATACCCGAAGAGGTGAGAAAGAGGATTTATGAGCCTTTTTTCACAACAAGAAGAAACGGTACGGGGCTGGGACTGACAGTTACTAAAACGCTTATTGAAAATCTATATGGAAATATTGAATTATTACCATCTGTGAAAGGAACCTGCTTCGAGGTGAATATCCCATCTCTCAAGCTGAAAGAGTAAACATATGAATAATGGATTCTCAATATATGTTGTAGAAGATGAAGATAAAATGATGGAGATTCTGAAACTCAATCTTTCAGACCGATACAGTGTTCATTTCTTCAATAGCGCCGAGGATGCGCTGGATAGTTTTCAAAAGAAAAAACCTGACCTAATCATTACAGACGTTCGCCTTCCGGGTATGGATGGTATCGAGCTTATGGAAAAAATAAGGTTTGTAGATCAAACCATTCCATTTATTGTGTTTACAGGATATGGAAGTATCGATCATGCCGTCGCGACCATGAGAAAAGGAGCGTTCGATTATCTGGAAAAGCCTATCAAGATAGATAACCTCTTGCAGTCTATCGATCGTGTTCGTTCCTATGTAGCTGTGTATAAAAGCCCGTCCAAACAACCAACACATTATAAAATAAACATAGAAGGCGAGGAATTCGAGTTTGTCACCAATGACCCTGCAACGAGACAGATGCTCAATCTTGCCGGAAAAGCATCCCAGTTTAATTCACCGATTCTAATAATAGGGGAGACCGGAACAGGGAAAGAGCTTTGCGCACGGTTTATCCATGAGAGATCAAAAAGGAAAGGATCATTTGTGGTGATCAACTGTGCATCAATACCAAAGGATTTACTTGAAGGAGAACTCTTCGGCTATAAAAAAGGAGCATTTACCGGGGCTGTTCAGGATTATGCAGGTAAAATTGCGCTCTCACATAAGGGAACACTTTTTCTGGATGAAATTGCTGAGCTTCCCCTTGAGCTTCAGGCAAAACTGTTAAATGTTCTTGAGATACCTGAATACTACCCTATTGGGAGCAACGTGAAGAAGAAGATAGATCTCAACCTGATAACGGCAACGAATAAGAATCTAAGAAACCGTGTAGAGGAGGGTCTGTTTAGGAGTGACCTCTACTATAGAATCGCAGTCATTCCCATCAAGCTCCCGACTCTGAGAGAGAGGAAGTGTGATATATTCCCACTGGTTGATTATTTTCTTAGAAACAAGAATCAGAGCTATGTCATAACTCCTGAAGCAAAGCTCAGACTCCTCGGTTACTCATGGCCTGGCAATGTGAGGGAGCTTCGCAATGTGATCGATAGATCAATACTGCTTGCTGATAATGAAAACATTATAAGAGATGTGATATTCGATTCTGAAAGTTACAGTACCTCCATGAGCACGGAAACTGATGTGCCAGGAGAAATACCCGATACCTGGGAGGAGTTTAAAAGCTTCAAGTCGACTATCGTAAGGGACAGGCGAAAGCAGCTCGAGAGGCTTTTTATTGAAAAGCTTCTCATAAAAAATGGGGGAAATATATCAGCCTGTTCAAGGAGTGCGGGAATCGACAGACGGCAGCTTCAGGATATGATCAAGGAGCTGGATATAGATACCGCCCTTTTCAGGGAAGGGAAACATCTGGATTAGATTTTTTTCAATCGTAGCGCAGGTCAGGTCTGTCTCTCCCGGCATAATCAGACCAGCCTCTTTGCTCCCAGTATCCCTTGTAATCATAGTCCACAATTTCTATTTCTCTGATCCATTTGGGCCACTTCATCCCATATTTCTCGGGCACAACAAGTCGCAACGGATAGCCGTGATCAGGTGACAGAGTCTGGCCATTCATTTTATAGGCGAGAAGTACTCCCTCACGTCTTGCTTCATCCAGGGTGATACTTGTCGAGTAGCCGTCATAGCAACGAAACACAACCTCTTTTGAATCCTCCTTTGGTTCGATCATGTCCAATAGAAAATCAAAAGCTACTCCTGTCCAGATAGCATTCCCAATAGATCTCCCGCCAGGAGGGTTTGAGATAGTTTCAAGCGTTGCGTATACTGACTCTTGAGGTAGTTCGAGGATTTCATCATAGGTGAAAGCTGCAGGATTCTCTATGGTACCTGTGATACCCAGGCGGTATGAGTCTGTGTCAATAGTCGGTATTTTGCCGATGGCAAGGTTGAAGAAGTTTTGCTGGGAAATGAAGTTCATCGTATCATGGTCGAGCCTGTCAGCGAGTGGAGCCAGATCACTGAAGCCTGATATGAAGTCGATAAGCACAGGATTTTTGATCCATTGCTTTGTCAGGCCGTTGTTCTTGACAATTTTCAGTACACCATCCGAAGAGGGATTCATGTACTGATTTTCCTTCTTCCAGACGAGGAAAATATCACCTGAAATCACCTCCTGATACCTGAAGACAGCTGCATAAAAATCACTACCGTAGACAATAACGTTCTTTACTTTTTCACCTGCCTCGATCTCCTTTAACAGTTCATGTATCCTGATACCGGTGAAGGATATAGTAACCCTTTCATCATCGGTTCTGACTCCGGTGATGGTGTGGGTATCCACCTCATCAGAGTAGTTTTTTACAATATCGAGAAAAGAAATGGTTCTGTCTTCTTTAACGAGACCTGAAATCATAATCTTGTATTCCGGGATGGTTTCCGCAAATTGAAGATCGTTTTCTATGTTGTCTATATCTATTGACCCTGGGTCGAATTCGGATTCAATTTCAGCTTTTTTTTGTGCAATGTTTTCTCGAACAGTGAAAAAGATGAATACCAAAACTCCTATAACGATTACTGTAAGAGAAACTGCAACGAGTATATTTTTCTTCATTGATAAGGCATCCTTTTGGGTTTTAAATGAATATAAGAAGGGTGAAGATCACAATGAGCGCCATTCCGACAAGAATGAGCATGATATCAATATATGTGCCCTGAATTTTTTTCCTCATGAGCGCAAAGCGTATGCTGAGCAGGGAGTGTACTATTAAAAGAACGATGAAAGAGACGTTGAGATGAATCCTGTGGGTTATGTCAGCAAATCCTCTTGAAAAGAAGGCAAAATGCCCTCGCGTTCTATAGCCTGTGACGAGCATTATGATAGTGTTTGCAAGAAGCACGTAGGCAAAGAGTCGATTGATCTTCACGAGAAGTTTGTTCATAAAAGTCGCCTTTTTATGATTTCTGACACTTTAAATGACTGTCAATTAAAAGTCAATGAAATACTCATTGAAATGGGGACAGCGCCCTTTTTTAGCCTTATTTATTATTTACCTATTATTGTCTTAAAGGGG
>CP070841.1:1543479-1557970 GCA_020342115.1 Spirochaetota bacterium | reverse complement strand
CTTTGTTTGAAGAACAGGTGTTTCGACCTCGACAAAACCGTGTGCATCGAGATAATCGCGCATGGTCTTGATAATTCTTGTGCGTTTAAGAAACCTTTCCAAAGATCCCTCATTCATCACAAGGTCAAGATACCTCTGACGGTAAAGTAATTCCTGCTCTGTCAGGCCGTGCCACTTTTCCGGTAACGGTCTTAATGTTTTCGAGAGAAGCTCGAAATTTGAAACATCGAGAGTTATCTCTCCCATCTTTGTTTTAAAAATCGATCCTTCAGCTCCTAAAAAATCACCTATATCTATGTAGCGCTTGAATAACAAAAACCGTTCTTTTCCTAGATTTTTTTCCTGAAGGGCAATCTGCAGTTTCCCTGAGGAGTCCTTGAGCGTTGCAAAAACAAGCCTCCCGAAGCTCCTCACTGTCATAATCCTTCCGGCAATGCGAACTCCATCGGTTCCAATTGCGAGATCTCCCGCATCACGGAGAGAAAAATTTCTTTCAAACCTTTCTTTGTAAGGTACAATCCCCTGGCGCACAAGCTCCTTGAGCTTTTCTATCCGAACATCCCTCTCTTCAACTCCCATAGACTTTCCTCTTTCCTTTGGCTATTTCCTCCAATCTTGATTTTGGCTCAAGTTCGAGATCGGATATTTCTCCCTGAATGTACTTATGGTAGGCTAGTCCAGCAACCATCGCAGCATTGTCCTGAGTGAGTGCAGGGTCTGGAAAGTAGCTTGTCAATGTTTTATCATTTTTGAAGATCCCTCTGATCCTGCTGTTGTTTGCGACACCTCCGGCAACCACGATTCTGTTTATACCAATGTCTTCTGCAGCCCAGCGTACCTTGACCAGAAGAACATCTGTTGCCGCCTTCTGAAATGAGGCTGCGATGTTGGAAATTTTTTCATCAAATCCTTTATTTAAGAATCGATTTCTCTGATTGATAACCGCATTCTTCAAACCGCTATAGCTGAAGTTATAGCGGTCAAATTTTCCATTGAGTGTGACACATGGAAAACCGTATGCATTTTCATTACCCTTTTTTGCCTCGTATTCTATTGCAGGCCCGCCGGGATATCCGAGGCCGAGATGTTTTGCGACCTTATCAAAAGCTTCACCTGCAGCATCATCCAGTGTGCTCCCTAATATTGTGTATTCACCAATCTCATCAGACGTGATAAGAAGAGTGTGTCCACCGGATATTATCAAGCCGATCACAGGGTATTCTATATCATTGTTGAAGTGTACTGAGTAAAGATGAGCCTCAATATGGTTTATACCGATAAGAGGGATACCCAGTGTATAGGAGAGTGTTTTTGCAGCAATGACGCCTACAAGGAGTGAGCCGATGAGTCCGGGGTGATAAGAAACTGCAATTGCATCGAGCTTTTTGAAATCACTACCTGCCTGTTTGAGTGCCTTCTCGATTACATAGTTAATTACTTCACTATGCCTCCTTGATGCAATTTCTGGGACTACACCTGCATATTCGCGGTGAAACTCATGCTGTGTGGCGACGATATTACTGAGAATTTGGGTGCCGTCTTTTACGATAGAGGCTGCTGTTTCATCACATGTCGTTTCTATGCCGAGAATGTTCAAAAACACTTCCTCTACTTTTTTGGAAAAGAATATTGCTGCGGGTATTAATAGTCAACCTCAATTTTGGACGGCCTCTGATGCATATATAAGCTTGAAATTTTGTTCTCCCAATTTCGAAAGCTGATGGTTCAGCACCTTGAGTGTGTTTTCATTTGTGAAGTGACCAATGCCGATTGCTGTTCCGTTTTGCTTAGCTATCACCTTAAGATTCTCGAACTGCTTGTTTATATAGTCAAAGGAGTGTTCGTTGTCTAGAAATATATCCCTTTTTGCAGCAGGAACACCTATCTCCCTTGCCAGTGTATATGCATGAGAGGCTGGTGTGGTAACGCTGTCGATAAAGAAGAACTTTTCTTTTCTCAGTACCTCGAGTGTCCAGCGCATAAGCTCATCGTCCTGTGTTGCTCTTGACCCCATATGGTTGTTTGCACCTGTTGCATAGGGGTTTTGAGCTATCATATGCTCGAGCTTATGAATAACAGCCTCTTTCGGGGTATTGGTAAAGAGGGCATCGGGACCGGGGTTGTCTTCAGGGTAGGAGACTGGTTCCATGGGTACATGGAGCATGATTTCAAAACCGTGGTTTTGAAAAAGCTTGGAATAATACTCTGATTCACTTAGAAAGGGAAGAACACTGAATGTGAGTTTTCCATTGAAGCTCAGCCACTCATCTAAATTTTCTGAAGCGTATCCTACATCGTCAATGATGATTGCAATACGGTATTCCTTTTCCGGAAGCTTTTCTTTTTCCTTTTCAGTAACAGGGGGAACTGTTGGAGGTGGAACGACCTTTTTAGCTATTGGTCTTAGAAGAAGCAGGATGATTGCCAGTGCCAATACGATGAATGTAATTATCCAGTAATGTTTGTTTTTTTTGCCTTTTGTTTTAATCAAGATCTGGCCTTTTGTAAGAAAAGATGTAAATTATACTTGAATTCTCTCTGAATTCATTTACAATAAATAATTTATAATACTTTTAATCATCAATAATATCGGGAGAACTTATCTATGGTTAAGGATATTAGGGACAGGCTGAACTACAACTACAAAATTACTGCGCAGAAGTTCAGAGACATGTGGACGAATGCTGACCGGTTCGGTACGGATCAGATGCTCTATGATACTGCTGATAGAAATCTAAAAACCCTTGAGGATCTCCTCCTAATAACAAGAGAGCTGAAGAAGGATAGACGTTATGCCCTCATCGATTCCTATACAGAGAATAATGTACTCGTGAAACTTGAATCAAAAACAGAGACCCTGCAAAGGCAAATTGGCGAGAGGGGGATGGATGTAGTCGAGCTGAATCCCTTTTTTGTAAAAAAGGCCAAAGAGATTTTTGATGTTTTCGATACAGATCTTGAATCAAACTCATAAACCTGAGCTCACAAATTATTCCACAAACCTTCCATTCTTTCCTACTTTTATATGGATTTCCCTCAATCGTATTGGTTATATTGATTAAGTCATTACGAAGTGATGTACAGTAATTGTGGATTGATGTAAAGGACTTCTATGGAGGAATCAGCAGGTGATTTGATAAGGCTGTTCAATTCGACCTATAACTATGATCTGAAGCCCCTTCTCGAGGGCAAATTCGTGGAATTTACAGGTTTGAACGGCTCGAGTAAATCACTCTTTATCGCATCCTTATTCCTGCGGCTCAAGAGGGAAATAATTGTTATAACAAGGAGCAACAGAAACGCAGAGGAACTTTTCAGCGACCTATGCATATTTTTAACAGCAGAAGATATTTTTCTGTTTCCTTCCAAGGAGACCCTTCCATATGACGACACTGAACCATTTGGTGAAATTACTGAAAAGAGGATAAGTGCTCTCAATGCACTACTTCAAAAAAAGGGAGCTGTGTTTATCCTTCCGGTAAGGTCCTTTATTGATTATTTCATACCAAGAGAGCTTTTTTTACATAGTTCAATACAGATAAAAACAGGTTCCACTATACCTCTCGTTAATCTTGATGATAATCTCGTTAGACTTGGGTATGAACGTGAAGACAGGGTGAGCTATCAGGGCTGTTTTGCGATCCGCGGAGACATACTGGACGTTTTTCCATGTGGGGATAAGAATCCATGCAGGGTAGAGTTCTTTGGAGATGTCGTTGAGACAATTCGTGAATTTTCACCATTGACACAGCGATCGATACAGGAGAGAAATGAGATCAGGATTTTACCTGCTCGTGAAATTGTGCTCGATGAAGAACACATGTCGATGTTGGAAGAAAAGAGGAATAAGGAAAATAGTGAGATTATTGAGCGGGCTGGAGAAGAGGGATTCTTTTCTGGGATAGAGAATTATATCTCTCTCTTCTATAACCCGCCGGCTACGCTTCTTGATTATACAGACGAAAGCGCAGTCTTTCTCTTTGATTCGATAAAGGACACCAGAAATCAGGCAGAGTTTTTCATGAGAGAGACAGAGAAGCTCCATGACGAGAACAGGGAAAGGCGTTTTATACTTTCTCCTCAAAAAATGATTGCCGATTTCCAGGATGTTTTTGATAAGGTTAAAAACCATGCAAATCTTACGATCCTGCCAGAAAGCTCAGGACAGAAATCAATAGGGATAGACTTTCATATTGCAGAAAAGAAAGGGTACAGAGGACAGATCAGGGAGTTCAAGCGCGAGCTTGAGCAGCTCTTGAGAGATGAATTTGCGGTAATCGTCGGTGCAAGTTATGAGGGGCAGACAAACCGTTTGAGAGAAATTCTCAAGGACCTCTTGGCAGAATTTAAGCATCTCTATGTAAAAACACTTGATCTTCATGAGGGTTTTTTTTCTTCTAAAATGAAACTCTTCATCATTCTCGATAGGGAAATATTCAACAGAAAACGGAGATATAGAAAACAATTTCTTGAAGTACGCTCTAGTCCGCTCGAAGGGATTTTCGATATCAAAAAAGGAGATTTCATAGTTCATGTTGAACACGGTATCGGGAAATACCTCGGTATAGAGAGACTCGTTACCAGGGGTATAGAGAAGGACTTCATCAAGATTGCATATCGAGATGATGATGAGATATTTATTCCAATTGACCAGATAAACATACTGCAAAAATATATTGGCCAGGAGGGAAGGATACCCAGGATCGACAGGCTCGGATCTCCTCTATGGAAAAGGGTCAAGGAGCATGTGAGGCGGTCAATAAAAAACCTGGCCCGCCAGCTTTTAGAGATTTACTCCGCACGTGCTGCACTCGAGGGATATGCATTCAGCAAGGATATGGAATGGCAGTACGAGTTTGAGTCGGGATTCAGGTATGAAGAAACTCCTGACCAGCTCCGCACAATAGAAGAGATAAAGATGGATATGGAAGATCCAAAACCTATGGACCGTCTTATATGTGGTGACGTGGGGTATGGTAAGACTGAAGTGGCGATTCGTGCATCATTCAAGGCCGTTATGGATGGCAAACAGGTTGCAGTTCTGGTGCCAACAACAATTCTTGCCGAGCAGCACCTCAATACTTTCGCTGACAGGTTTTCCCTCTACCCAATCAATGTTGAGATGCTCTCAAGATTTAAAACTCGCAGCGAACAGAAAGCGATCATTGCAAAGCTGATAAATGGAGAAATCGATGTTGTTATTGGAACGCACCGTCTTATACAGAATGATGTGCATTTCAAGGAGCTTGGGCTGGTGATAATAGACGAAGAGCAAAGATTCGGTGTGGAGCACAAGGAGAAACTCAGGCAGCTGCGTAAGCTTGTTGATGTTATCACAATGACCGCAACACCTATTCCAAGAACCCTCTACATGGCTATAAATCGTATCAGGGATATGAGTGTTATGGAAACCCCGCCGAGAGAGAGGGTGCCGATAGAAACATACGTGCTGGAGTACAATGAAGAGGTCATCAAGAGTGCCATAAGGAGAGAAGTTGAGAGGGACGGCCAGATCTACTATGTTCACAATCGTGTGATGACCATAGAGGAAAAGGCAGAACGGTTACGCATGCTCATGCCGGACATTAGCTTTGAAGTAGCCCATGGTCAAATGGATGAGCATGTACTGGAAGATATTATGAAGGCGTTTTATGACATGGAATTTAACGTTCTTGTTACAACAACGATTATAGAGTCGGGTCTTGATATACCAAATGTGAACACCATCATTATTGAGCGGGCAGATAGGTTCGGGCTTTCGCAGCTCTATCAGCTTCGGGGAAGAGTAGGCAGAAGCAGGCGAAAGGCTTATGCCTATCTCTTCTTTCCTTATTCAACACAAATCACCGAGCAGGCCCAGAAACGACTCGCTGTGATAAACGACCATACCGAGCTCGGTGCGGGTTACTCAATAGCAATGAAAGACCTGGAAATAAGAGGAGCTGGAAACATCCTCGGCAGGGAGCAGCATGGTGATATGCTTGCAGTCGGATATGAGATGTATGTAAAGCTCCTGGATGAAGCGATAAAGGAGCTTCAGCAGGGCGAAGCTTACAGGAAAGAGATTGAACCGGTTCTTGACCTTAAATACCGCGGCTATATTCCTAAACGCTATATTGAGAATGAAAATTTGAGGATAGAAATCTATAAAAGGCTCGCAGGAGTAAATGCGGAGAATGAGCTCGATACCCTCAAAGAAGAGATCATCGACAGGTTTGGTTCTCCTCCTCCTGAGCTTGTGGAGCTTTTTGATATTGTAAAGCTCAGGATACTATGCAAAGAGGTTGGCATACGTTCATTGAGAGAAAAGGATAACGAACTCGAGCTTGGCTTTGAACAGAGCAGGGTCGATATCATCTCTCTGATCCAGAAGGTTAACGCCAACAGGAGAGTTTTCAGCATATCACCAGCCGACCACAATACCCTGCATATATACAAAACGTTTGAAGATAATATGCAGAAGTTGGGTTTTTTAAAGGACCTTTTTGATGAATAGTACAATACCTGAGAAAGAACTCCTGAAAAGAGCAGGCCGGTTGAAAGAGCGTCTCATAGAGAATGATATTGATATTGCCCTTGTCCAGCAGAATGTTGATAAATTCTACTTCACCGGTACGTTTCAGGATGGAGTGTTGCTGGTACCAAAAGATGGAGAGGTAACCCTCTTTATAAGGAGAAGCTTAGAGAGGGCGAAAGAGGAATCCCCTCTGCATGCGATCCAGGGATATAAAAGCTTTACAGAGATACATGAGTATATAAAAGACCATGGATTTAAAGTAGCAACCATAGGACTGGAGATGGATGTATTGCCTGGGTTTATCTACAAAAAGATAGAGTCCTTCTTCAGTGATTCCTCCATAGTTGATATCTCTACTGTTATACGAACATTGAGATCTATCAAGTCTTCATTCGAGATATCGAAGTTCATAGAGGCCGGAAAAAGGCTGGACAGGATATTTGAGCATATAAAGAATGAAATCAAGCCTGATGTCACAGAGTTTGAGATCTTTCGGATCTTTTCGAGTGAACTTCTTAAAGAGGGCTCATGTCCTTTTATCAGGTCAAGGAGATTCAATGTAGAATCTCTCTCCACCTATGTCATGTGCGGAAGCAGTGCTAACAGGCATTCCATGATTGACTCCCCGTCAGCAGGTGGAGAGGGTGTGAGTATAGCATATCCGGCAGGTGCGGGGCATAAAATGTTGGAAAATGGAGAGCCAATAATCATAGATACCGTATTCAACTTTGATGGATATAACCTCGACTGCACACGTATCTTTGCTATAGGTACACTTGAAAAAAGTTTCCTGGAAGCGCATAGTGTTTCAGAGAGATGTCATGATCGTTTTATTGAAGCTGTTCAGGGGCACAGTTCAATTCCCCAGATCTACCATGATATTGAAGCGATTGTTGAAAAGGAGAAATTGTCAGCCATTTTTATGGGAGGTGTGAAATTCATTGGTCACGGTATTGGTCTCGAGCTTGATGAGCTTCCTGTGCTAGCTGAACATTATCAGGGGTATGTTGAAGAAGGAATGGTTGTTGCATTTGAGCCTAAATTTATATTTGATGCTGGAACCGTAGGATATGAGACTGCCTATTATATAAAAGACAGGAAATGCATTGCATTAAACAAATTTTCTTCAGCTATTCAGATGGTTTAAATTAGGGTTGTCCTGAAGTTCAATAGAGATTAGATTATTTTCATTATATTTGTAAAGGAATAAGCATGAAACGGATCATTATTGTTGTTGCGATTATCTTCTTGATGACTTCTGCTGTCTTTGTCTATCAAACGCTGTTTAAAGCACAGCATGTGGCCGCTGATGATACGCAGAATTCCGGTATCATACTGGCTCAGGATCGGAAAAAGCCAACAAAGGAAAATAACCCATGGCTCGCAAAGGTAGATGATACTACAATTACTCTCAATGATTTTGAAAAGGAGTTCCAGGTACACGTATATGCACTTCCAATCGATGATATACAGAAGAAGAAATATCAGGAGGACAACAACAATAAGAAGAAGTTTCTGGTTAATCTGATTAATGAGTACCTCATTTATAAGAAAGCGTTAAAAGAGAATTACGATGAACGAAGTGATGTGCAGGACCTTCTCAAAGCGGTAACGCGAAGAGCAATAATACAGGTATATCTCAATGATAAGATAGAGCCGAAGCTCACAGAGATACCTGACGAACAGATAGAAGCAATATACAATCAGAATAAAAAACTGTTTGCAGGTGTAGACATTGATGTAGCAAGGCAGCAGATCAAGATGCAGCTCCTCCAGAAACAGTACAACGATCACCTTAATGAGCTGATAGATTCGCTTAAGGGAGAGGCAAAGGTGATAAAGAACGACGACGTGAATCTTTAAATCCCAGCCTATCCAAAGTGGGGGACGGAGGATGAATTCATGACTTTATCTATCTTCTATTCTCATCTTAGCCTTCTGATATAGTTTTGCGAGAGATGAATGTTTCAATGATTTAAATATTGGGTAGGTCATTATCTCCTTATATGTGAGCCCAGATCTATCTTTGAGTAATAGTAGTAGTTCTGATCTAAGCTGCTTACCATTTAATGTATTTGTTTTTATATCATCAACACTCATATTCTTATTAAATTCAAATCTGTCTATTACTTCTTCAGGAGGTTCAAAAATGTAATCATTCTTTCGCCTTCTCAATGAATCTCTTATCTGTTTTCTCCTATCATATTTCTTCAATGCCTTCTCTTCGAAATCATCATTTCCCATTATACTCCCATACCTTGTGTTAATTATTGGGAGTTCTTTATCATACCATTCTGTTAATAAAGCTTTCATTGTCTCTTTACTCTGCAAAATATCTTCGACAAAATATTTATCCACTAGACAAGTTTCTTTCTCATTGAAGTATTCATTTATACTCGACCATTTGTACTTAAAAGGATCTTCAACCAAACCACTTCGTACTGGATTAAATAAAACATATATAATTGCTATAAGGAGATATTGTTCGTTTTGAATTAGTGTTGATTTGTATCTACCTTGAAAAACATACCCTTTGCCACCTTTGATTTTTCGGTATTTGCTTCCATATAGTCCATTTAATTGACGTGTGAAACCAGATAAATTTCCGAAGCTGTTCTGAATTATCAAATGATAATGAGTATCCATAAGACAATAAGCAAATAGCTTTATTTTTAGCTTGCTTACCTTTTCATGCAAAAGACCGAGGAAATACACTTTTAGCTTGTCATCCTTAAAAACGTCTTTTGCATCTATACCTTTACTCATGATATGGTGATATGCACCTGGATATGTCACCCTCGCCATTCGCATAATGTTAACTTAGAACTTTGATAAAACCTTTAAGCCATCTTTATGATGTAATTAAACATTAAAACAGGTCTTTTTGTTTCAGAAGAAATAAATAAGTGAGGTGTTATATTTATCTAAAGTCATGAATTCATCCTCCGTCCCCCACTTCTTTGAGAGCTTGACTTTTCAATTATTTGGATAATATGTTGTAGTCGACACCATTGCCCACAGGATGTCTTGATGGCAGTAGATATAAAAGGAAGGCTCAGCGAGTACTTCGTCTCAATTATTCCTGTTGATAAGGAAAAAATAATCTCTCTACTTGAAAAACCATCGAATCCCGGTTTCGGTGATTATGCAATCCCCTGTTTTGAAATGGCAAAGGAAAAAAAGAAGCGCCCTGACGAGCTGGCAAAAGAACTTTCATCCCGATTCGAGGGAAATGAGATAATAGTGCGCGCAGAAGCACGCGGCGCATACCTCAATTTGTTTATTAACCGCTCCTATTTTACGGGCGAAGTTGTTAAAGAAATTTCAAGGAAGGGATTCCTTGGATTAAGTAAAAAAGGAAAAAATAAAACAGTTGTTATGGACTATTCATCCCCGAATATTGCAAAACCTTTTGGAATAGGGCATCTCCGCTCAACTGTTATTGGAAACTCATTAAAAAAGATATTCTCATTTCTTGGGTACCGTGTAATCGGTATAAACCACATAGGGGATTGGGGAACTCAGTTCGGAAAGCTTATTACGGCATTCAAAAAATGGGGAAATGATGACTCTCTAAAGCATGATCCAATAAATTACCTTTATGATCTCTATGTTCAGTTTCACAGGGAGTCTGAAAAGGATCCATCATTGGAAGATGTTGCGAGGGAATGGTTTAACCTCCTGGAGAAGAAAGACTCTGAAGCGACACTTATCTGGAAAAAATTCAGAGATCTGAGCATAGAAGAGTTCAGGAGAATATATCACAGACTCGGTGTGGAGTTCGAGCACTACACAGGGGAAAGCTTCTACAGTGATATGCTCGATAGTACAGTCGAAAAGGTTCAAGCCAGTAAGATTACAGAAGTCAGTGAAGATGCTCTTATTGTTCCTCTCGATGATATGCCTCCGGCAATGCTCAGAAAAAAAGATGGCTCAACACTCTACCTGACACGCGATATCGCGGCTGTGCTCTACAGGAAAGAACGCTATAATTTTGATCTAGCTCTCTATGTAGTTGGTTCGCCGCAGATGCTTCACTTCCGTCAGCTGTTCAAGGTTTTGGAAAAGATGGGAATAAAGTGGGGTTCTCAATGCCACCATATTCCCTTCGGTCAGATACGGTTTGAAGATCAATCAATGAGTACCAGAAAGGGCAATATAATCTTTCTCGAAGAAGTTATGGATAAGGCAGTTGGCCTGGCATCAAAAATTATCGATGAGAAGAGCCCGCATATCGACAATAAAATGGATGTCGCTGAAGCAGTCGGAGTAGGTTCCATCATCTTTAATGATTTAAGAAATAGCAGGATTAAGGACATAACCTTTAACTGGAATGAAGTCTTGAATTTTAATGGAGAGACTGGTGTCTACCTGCAATATACTCACGCGAGAATCTCGAGTCTTCTTGAGAAATATTCCCAAAAAGCAGGGGGGGTTAGTTATGATGACTCCCTGCAATTTGGAGAGGAAGGGTATGATATCGCAATCCTTTTAAACGATTTTGAGGACACTATTTTAAAGTCAGCCCAGGATTTCGAACCATCAATTATTGCACGTTATTTACTCGAACTTGCATCGGCTTTCAATACTTTTTATAATGCCCATAGAGTCATTACAGAGGATGAAGGTATCTCTAGAACCAGGGCGCTTGTTGTTTTATGTGTGCAGAAGGTTCTGAAAACGGGCCTGGAGCTCCTCGGGATCAAGGTTGTTGAAGAAATGTGACAAATATCATTTCCTGATACACACCTCATGCCTTTGAACTGCCTCATTGTAATGATGTTTTTAATCCTTAAGTTCTACAGCTAAGCATCCGATAGTAAGAGGGAGGAAATTTCTAAATTTTTTGGAGGTAACCACAGGGAAAAAATTCTCTTTTCTGAGGGTTTTACGACCTGTTAGCGCTAAAAACAGGGACGTTTTTAGCAGACTGCAAACAAGGAGGTGATGCCCCGCTATTAACACACTATATTTATCGATCTTCAGTAAAATTTCTTAACAGTTTATGTCACAAAGACATAAACTACACCGAAGTTTGAAGTTCAGGGAATTTCAATCTTCCAGGTAATTTTCGTCTAAGAGATGAAAGTTACACTGCATTTTGACGTACACAGTACTTCAAAATGCTAAGGCGTTTATGTATTAGATACATAAACTCCATGTGGTTTAGAAGTCAGGAGGACTTCATGGTAGTTTGTAGTCTAAAGGCCTACAAACTCCTAATCAGTTTCAGACTTAAGTCTGAAACTGCATAAAATTCTTCAAGGAGGAAGAGATGATTATTAATCACAACATCAGTGCGATTTTCGCTCACAGAATCAACAAGTTTAACGACTGGGCAATCAATAAGGATATCGAAAAGCTTGCATCTGGTATGCGAATCAACCGTGCAGGTGATGATGCGTCTGGTCTGGCAGTATCCGAAAAGATGAGGTCCCAGATCAGAGGGATGAGAAGGGCGGCGCAGAATGCAGAGGATGGAATCTCCTTTGTCCAGACATCTGAAGGGTATCTCCAGGAGATCCAGGATATACTGCAGCGTATAAGAGAGCTCGCTGTTCAGTCCTCAAATGGTATATATACCGAGGAGGACCGCATGCAGATTATGGTAGAGGTGTCTCAGCTTGTTGATGAGATCGACCGTGTTGCCTCTCATGCTCAATTTAACGGTATGAATATGCTCACAGGAAGGTTCGCAAGGCCAACCGGTGAAAATACTCCTGCTGCCTCGATGTGGTTTCATATCGGAGCAAACATGGATCAGCGCGAGCAGGTATTTATCGGGACCATGACATCTGTAGGGCTTGGAATGAAGAAGCTCTCTACAGGTGAGATAGTTTCCATAAAGACACCTGAACAGGCAAACAGGACGATCGGTGTTGTTGATCAGGCTCTCACGGAGGTATCCAAGCAGTGGGCAGATCTCGGTGCATATCAGACAAGGCTCGAGTATGCAACCAAGGGTCTTATGTCCGGATATGAGAACCTGCAGGCTTCTGAGTCAAGAATCAGAGACACAGACATAGCAGAACAGATGGTCGAGTTTACTAAAAACCAGATATTGATCCAGTCCGGAACAGCCATGCTTGCTCAGGCCAATATAAGGCCGCAGAGTGTGTTGCAGCTGTTTCGTTAACACGTTTCTGGTTGATTGAAGTATCAGAAACAATTGGTTTTAGTAATCTTTAATTTTTGAATATGAGGTAAACTGCGATTCCTTTAATTGCACATTAATCATTGCAGTTTATATCTGTAAGATATAAACTGCCAAACCAATTCGAAGAATTGCATAGCAATTCGCAGAATTGGTAGCGTTCTTTGACATATATAGCATACGCTCCACCCTCCTCCTTGATACGTTGTCGCCAGCAACTTATCTTATGCCCCTTTTGGGGCATAAAGGGCTTGAGAGTCTTGTGTAACTGAGTATCTACAGATACTCAGTTACACGAACTCTATTCCCCTGAAAGGGGCCTAATTTTAGTTGCTGGTCTTAGAGCGGTATGCCTGTATTTCTCATCTCGAGGGGGAAATATGGTGAAGGGGATGAAAGGAAAGCGCGCATCTTAGTAGTCACTCGTCCCTTTAAGTCATGCAGCTACAAGGAGCTCACCTTGAAAAAAAACCTCATGCAGGGAGGCATGGGAACAATCAAGGAGGGTAGCTTTATGATTATCAACCACAATATTAGTGCTATCTACGCTAACAGGATTCTGAAATTCAAATCCCTGGACGTAGATAAAGACATTGCAAAGCTAGCATCTGGGGAGCGAATAACGAGGGCCGGGGATGATGCATCTGGTTTGGCTGTTTCTGAGAAGATGAGGTCCCAGATCCGCGGATTGAGGCAGGCAGCGAAGAATATTGAGAATGCTGTCTCCTTTATCCAGACCAGTGAGGGATACCTTCAGGAGATTCATGATATCCTCCACAGGCTGAGAGAGCTTGCAGTACAATCTGCAAACGGGATATACACCCAGGAGCATAGAATGCAGATCCAGGTTGAGGTGTCTCAGCTGGTCGACGAGGTCAATCGGGTTGCCTCACACGCTCAGTTCAATGGCTACAATATGCTTACAGGTGCATTTGCGAATCCCGCTGAAGGCGGAACTCCAACAGCTTCTATGTGGTTTCACGTGGGGGCAAACATGGACCAGAGGGAGAAGGCCTACATCGGCACCATGACTTCTGAGGCGCTGGGTTTGATTAGTGAGGGGAGGTCAATATCGATCTCTACTCCTGGTGGCGCAAACAGCACGATCGGTGCTGTCGATGAAGCCATGAAGCGTGTCTCCCGTCAAAGAGCCGATCTCGGTGCTTACCAGAATCGGTTCGAGATGGCCGTACGAGGGGTTCTTGTCGGCGCGGAAAATCTCCAGGCTGCCGAATCGTTAATCCGTGATACAGATATGGCAGAGCAAATGGTTGAATTCGTAAAGAACTCGATACTGGTCCAATCTGGAACAGCGATGTTGGCACAGGCCAATCTGAAGCCGCAGTCTGTGCTTCAGTTGCTTATTTAGGACCGGTTTCTTGGGGGTGGTACAAAACCTGACTCAGCTGGTATCATCTTGGTCATGCGAAGGCGGTAATCCCCTCTTGTGAGCGGGAGTCGTCGTATGGGAAAGAGGAGTTTCGTGATCGGTGAGCCACCTCCTTCTAGTACCATGCGATGATGAGCCGGAAATGGATTTTACGGCTACCGAATCTCTACGGAGGGAGGAGATAGTATGATCATTAACCACAATATGTCCGCTGTTTTTGCAAACCGGGTACTGGCTCAGACTGGGAGAGAAGTCTCTAAGTCTATTGAAAAGCTTTCGTCCGGGTTGCGAATAAATAGGGCTGGTGATGATGCTTCTGGATTGGCTGTATCTGAAACGCTCAGGTCTCAAATAAGGGGGTTGAAACAGGCGCAAAGAAATGCCCTGGATAGTATCTCCTTTATTCAGACAGCTGAAGGTTCTTTGCAGG
>CP070841.1:1517334-1543379 GCA_020342115.1 Spirochaetota bacterium | reverse complement strand
TATGATAGTAACAACAATCAGTATAGTGTGCTGAATGGGAATCTTAGTGATATCCCGAAAGGGGTTGTAACAAACAGCAAGGATTTCCCAGAATCAAGGATAACACTGACAATTAAGGGTCTGGTAGTTATGAAGCAGATGGATATCCAGAACGCAGGATTAATTTTGATTGCCCTATACCCTTATAAGATTGGAGGAGCCGCAGTCCAATTATTTGGATTGATTGGGGTTTTGATACTTACTATATTATTGGTGAGTTTTGCTTTATATTTCAGCTTCCAGAGTTTTAAGAAAAAAGGAGTTGTCGCAATGCGAGAGGAGGAAAAAGCCGATATAATTGACGAAATTGACAAGGAATTGTCCGGTATTGGGGAAGAAGAGGGTAAACCTGCTCGTGAATCTCATCCCGAGAAAAAGGAGAAGGATGAGGCACTAAAAAAATTGGAAGATGATGGTATTTTTATTAATGAATAGACTTTTTAGTGGGGGTATTGGGTGTTTCAAGAAAGGTAGTGGTGGAATATATTGAAAAGGATAATTATCAGCATTTCAGCAGCACTCGTTGTCTTGAGTGTTCTCTTCTATCTGCTAAATAAAAATATCATTAAATTTGAGAATACTAAGGTAACGGATGTTATTGGGAAGAGTGTTGAATCGGAGTATGAACAAAAGGTAAGGCTTGCTGCTATAGCTGTAAAGCGAAGGATTACTATTGAGGATAAGAAAATAGATTTCCTGTTAAAGGATGTTAACCTTAAACAGGAGCTGTCTGATGCTGATGGACTTGTAAAATTCAATGAATATGTTGTTTCACAGGGACAGTGTGAGAGAATAAGGGTAATAAACCAGAATCTCGAACTCATGTTCAGCACGGCTGACAATGACCTTCCCCGTTCAAAACTCGAAAAGACATTTTATGGGAAGTTCTATACTGAAAACATTCCAATAAACATAGATCCTCTTGCAAGAACAATTATCTTTTCCAAGGCTGTTTCTTCGGACAGTAAAGATAGTTACAGGGTTCTCTTCTATTATAACTGGGAACTACTACACTCTCTTTTCCAGAGGATTGAAACTCTTGATTACGTTGACTTCCTCTTTGCAGATGAAAAGCTCATTCTTATTAACTTCCCGGAGATTACCAGTGGAGATGAAATAAATATTGAACGTATTCGGGAGATGGTTTCTGAAAAGAGCTCAGGTGCAATACGAGTCGTCATGAAAAATGCAGATGTGACAGTATACTATAATGAAATAGATGAGCCTTATAATGAATTTACTGTGGGACTTACTGTAGCGACAGAAGAGCTCGGGCTGTCAAAGGTTGGTATAGTGCTTCTTATTTCACAAGCTGTTGTGGTCCTCACTCTCCTGTTTTTTGTTTTTATTATTATAAGACAGAAAAGAGGTGCAGGAGTGGGGTTTGGTATAAAAGCATCAGAAAGTACGGATGTAACAGCGGAGGATGCCGGGGAGTCTTCAGAGACGGGAAATATATCCTTTGATAGAGATATCCTGGCTCCTGAGGCTGGTATAGTATCTCTAAGCGATGTCGAGGAGGTAGCCGAGGTAGAGGAGATAGGAGAAGCAGAGGTTACAGAAGAGATGGCAGATCTGGGTGGGTATGAAGCAGGTAAAGCAGAAGGGTCGCCTGAAACTAAACCCAAAGAGCCTGAGAAACTTGAAATCGACAAGGATGCCGGTGTCATCGAGACTACTGACGCGGTAGTGAATAGAGAAAAAAAGTCAGAAGAGAAAAGTGGTCAGCAATCTTCGGTTGCGACATCAGATGGTAAAAAAAGTAGTGCGAAAAATGGAAAAAAGGCTTCAAAGAGTACGAGTTTAAATCAGGTGGAGACTATCGAAGATGATTTGCAATCGATCGAAGATTCAAAGTCTCTACCGAAGCTCGATAAACTCGTGAGTGAAACTGAAGACAAATTGTATGTTGGTGATGTGGAGAATGAAAAGAGCACAACAAAAACTATGAGGCAGAAAGTTAAGGTAAAGGATACTCGAAAAGAGGAAGGAATAGTAATACCTGACGAGGTTTATAAGCAAAAGGAAAAGCAATCCAAAGACGATGAATTGTCATATCTCATTGATAGTATGGAGCAGGTTGATGAAAGCACTACTATGAACGAGAAGGAAGAAGATAGCGACAGGTCAAAAAAAATACCGAATACAGTTGAAAGGGTATTTCAAAAGTTCTTTAAAAATACTGAGCTTACTAAAGGAGCTCTTCTTATAAGAGATGAAAACAATATCTTTTCAGTGGTCCTATCTAAAGGTTTCAGTAAAACGAGTATTAAGAAACTGAAATTCGATGGGAGTGAACGTGTATATAAAAGTATAATAGCAAAGAAAAAGCTTCTTTTTATAAAAGAAGATGCATTTGTTGATAAAGAGATAAGGGGCAAGTTTAATAGTGATGATGCATCAAAGATAAAATCGCTGTATTTTGCTCCTGTAGGAGATGAAGAGATAATCAAAGGAATGATGATAGTGTGTATTATGATGGATGAAGGCATATCATCAGAATTAATAACAAAGGAGATAAAAAAGATAATTAAAATAATACAAGAATATATTTGAATCTCTATTTTTCTTGACTAAAATGGTTATGGGTATTAATCTATTTTTTTAAATACTTTTTTAAGGGGTAAGACGGTGGTGTATAAGATATTATTATATGCACTACCGCCCATCCTTGGTTTAGTTATTGGATATTTTCTGCGCCTTTATATTGCAAAATTAAAGGTTACGTCAGCCGAAACAAGGGCTGTTAATATATTAAAAGAAGCGCAGAAAGAGGCTGAAGCAAAAAAACGCGAGGCAATTCTTGAGACAAAGGATCAACTTTATAAGGAAAAAAGTAATTTTGAAAGAGAGACCCGTGAGACAAGGGGTGAGCTACAGCGAAGGGAGAAACGCCTCTTGCAGAAAGAGGAGAATCTTGATAAGAGAGTTGAGGTCCTAGATAAAAAAGAAAAGTTATTAACAAACCGGGAAAGGGTGGTAGATGCAAAAGATGAAGAGCTGAAAGAAGCTCAAGAAGAAATACGTAAAGAGCTTGAGAGGATTTCAGGTCTTACTGCGGAAGAAGCAAAGTCCATGCTAATAAAAAGCATGGAAGATGAAGCCCGCCATGATGCCCAAGCACTGATCAACAATATAGAGGCAGAAGCCAAGGTCACTTCAGAGAAAAAGGCAAGGAATATCCTTTCATATACGATTCAAAGACTGGCTTCTGATATTACCTCTGAAATCACCGTGACATCAGTCTCACTCCCCAACGATGAGATGAAGGGAAGAATTATCGGAAGAGAGGGGAGAAATATCAGAGCATTGGAAACGCTTACAGGAGTAGATATCATAATTGACGATACACCTGAAGCAGTCGTGATTTCAAGTTTTGATCCTGTGCGTAGAGAGATTGCCCGGATTTCAATGGAGAGACTCATTGCTGATGGCAGAATACATCCAGCGAGAATCGAAGAAGTAACTGCAAAGGTTACCAAGGAAGTCAATCAGATGATTCTGGAGGAGGGTGAAAAGGCGGTTTTCGATCAGGCTATCCAGGGGGTGTCACCTGAGATCATTCAGTATATAGGGCGACTCTATTTTAGAACTTCTTATGGACAGAACATCCTCGCGCACAGTAAGGAAGTTGCTAATGTCGCAGGAATGATTGCATCTGAGATTAAGGCGGATATTGAGCTCTCTAAACACGGTGGAATGCTCCATGATATAGGTAAGGCAATAACAGCTGAAGGAGATGGAGGTCATGCGCTTGCTGGTGGAGAACTGGCTAAAAAGTACGGAGAATCCGCTGCTGTTGTCAATATTATCGAATCACATCATAATGACAGAGAACCCCAATCAGTTGAGGCAGTAATTATTCAGGCAGCTGACGCAATTTCAGCATCTCGGCCAGGGGCACGACGAGAGTCTATGGATACCTACATAAAGAGACTGGAATCCTTAGAAAACATTGCTGAATCATTCGAAGGAGTCGAGAAATCCTTTGCCATTCAGGCAGGTAGAGAGGTAAGGGTGATAGTGAACAACGATAAGATCGATGACAGCAAAGCAAAGGATGTCGCTCGCGATATAGCGAAAAGGATTGAGGAGGAGCTCAAATATCCTGGAAGAATTAAAGTAACTCTTGTAAGAGAGACAAGAATCGTAGAATATGCACGCTAATACGATTTAACCATCTGCTCTCTTTGATAAAATAATAATAGAAATGTAGTGTAGAAAGTGGCGGATAAGGAAAATATAAACGTACTCATAATCGGTGATGTTGTTGGAGAGCCTGGAAGAAAGGCTCTATTTATCGGACTCTCTGATCTTGTGCGGGAAGAAGAAGCGGATTTTGTGATAGCGAACGCCGAAAATGCTGCAGGAGGGTTCGGGATCACAGCAAACATTGCCGGTAAACTCTATTCCTATGGTGTCGATTGTATCACCTCGGGAAATCACATATGGAGAAACAGAGAAGTCTATAAAATAATCGACAATGACCAGCGATTGTTGAGACCTTCGAATTATCCCAATGGGGCGCCTGGGAAAGGGTGGACTATCCTTGATAAAGGTGGGGTGAAGTTAGCGGTAATCAATCTACTAGGGAGAGTGTATATGGACCCGGTTGATTGCCCCTTCAGGACGTCCAAGCGCGAGATTTCCACTATCAGGAAAGAGACAAAAAACATAGTTGTCGACTTCCATGGTGAAGCGACGAGTGAAAAGATAGCCATGGGGTGGTGGTTGGATGGTAGGGTGAGTGCGGTTGTGGGAACCCATACACATGTCCAGACTGCCGACGAGTGTATTCTTCCAGGGGGGTCTGCTTATATAACAGATGTTGGTATGACGGGTCCCTTTGACTCTGTTATTGGAATGAAAAAGGAGGGTGCCATAGGACGTTTTCTTACCTTTGTTCCCTCAAAATTTTCTGTTGCCACAGATGATATCAGGTTACATGCTGTAGTCATAACAATAGATGGTACTACTGGAAAATCGAAGGATATTCGAAGAATTCAGCGTACTATGATCGTGTAAGGCTTTTCATCATAAAGACCAATAAAAAAATCCTGGAAAATATCTTTAATATTGCACGGGAACTTACTCTTTTAGTTAAATACTAAAGCTCTTTACCCTCTATGAAGTTGAGGTGAATCCACACAGTATGTAGAGGAAAGATTCATTCATCCGGGTCGGAGAGTATCCATAATTGCACAGAATTGATGTATCTTAGAAACCTGTCTTTTTGGATCAAGTTTTTTCAATATGTCCGGAGCTTTTGTATCTCTCACCGTGTCGTAGAACCATAGAATATTTTCAATCGGTACATCGTCGGTAAATTCATTCGATGGAGCAAGGATCAAACCTCCACTATTCCCGCAGGTACATATCCTGTCTTTACCCTCTTTGCTGATATCTTTCACAGTGCCCGGGTAAATGTACTCTGAAGTAACATTGTTCTGTGGAGTGTCATCCTATCTCCGTATTTCTCTTGAATTTCAGCAGGATCAATACATTCGGGCTGAATGGGGTTCAGTATGTCGTATCCTGTTTCCAGCAGGTCTTCTATTATTGGCTGGATGTTACCGTCGGAATGCAGGTAGTGGTAAACCCCCTCTTTCCTGTTACGTTTGATTATACTCCCAAGCCTCGGTGTGAAAATCTTTCCCCATAGCTCCGGGGAAGACATAAGGGATTCTTTCGTACCAGGATCGCCGCCGAGTCGGAAAGAAAATTAAGATCTCCGCTCAGCTCTATCCAATCAATTGCTCTTTCCATCCATTTATATACTATGTCGGCTTGATACAGAACCGATGTACTGACGTGTTTGCTGTAGTATTGTAGAATCAATCGTGGGATTTTAGAAGACAATGCAATTCTTGTCAAGCACAACAACACACTTTTACACAAAACACATTACTGATTTTTTCTATATATATCATCAATCTGTCCTCTTACCTTGTCTGACAGCTGATGATCGCTTTGTTCAGCGATGATGTCATCCATCATTTTTGCAGCTTTATCGTAGATATCTTTCTCTTCTATGCCGTTCCACACGCCCCGCGATCTCCTGTCGAGGAGTGTGCTCTCCTGGTGCTCTGTTCTAAAAAACTGAAGTGTCTGCTCTGTGTCCAGGTATTGACCTCCAATACCAACTTCCTTTATAAGGTCACTACACATCTGTTCTCTGTCGATTTGTACTCCTTTCAATACATTTTCAACATACCTCGCTATCTCGTTATCGATGATCAACTGTACAGGATCATAGCACAATTCACCCTCGAAAAGGCCAGCACCTGCAAGCACATCGATGCCTGAAAGCGCTGCCAGTAAAAGGTTCATCGATTTTTCAATTGCTACCTGCTGGTCAGGTGTTTTGCCGTCAGTGGCAAAACCTGTAGATGTTACGAACAGGTTGCAGGAGTGAGCAAGAGCTGCTGAGCATGAGGCCATTTTTGCGTGTTCTGCTGCACCCCAGCTCATCGTGCCGAACCTCATGTCAAACAGTGTCGGTGCAGCACCGTAGTAAACAGGACATCCTTCACGCAACATCTGAGTAACTGCCACCGCAGCAATGGCTTCCGCATGCATCAGCAGTAAAGTGCCTGCAAGTTTAATGGGACTGTTTGCTCCCGACATTGGGGATGAGCCGACCCTCATAGGGATTTGGTATTCTGTCGCTACCAGGACTGAATCACATGCATTTTCGTCCCAGATCAGCGGGCTTATAGCAGGAAAATGAACCTGCATGAACGGTCTTTCCATGAACTCGTTCTCTCCGCCGGAAATTGCGAATGCCATTTCCAGAATTATTTCAAGGTCTCTTTTGTTCAATGCATCCACGAGAACATGTTTGGAACAGTTTTCGAAGCATGCCCTTGCTGAAGCAACAGCCCTCATGTTTTCCGGAACGTCGAAAGGAATGACCGACGTTGCGTTGAAATGCATCGATTCCAGTCCCTGTACTAATTTCGATATAGTGCACATGTCTTGCACTGTCGGTTTTCGCACATCCATACGGTTTTCAATGATACCTATTGTACCTGAGATGGGACGAAAATAGGTTTGTTTCCCTAATTCGAGATCATATTTTGAGTCTATTGCATAGAGGGTTACGTTGTCAGGCACCTTACTCAGGAAATGAGTAACAATATCACGGGGTATCTTCATTTGCTTGTTGCTCATATCTATGGTTGTGTCGAAGGATTTAAGCTTATTCAGCAGTGTGCTGTTATCAAGCTTGATGCCTACCTCTTCAATTATATTCAACGCTTCGTTGTGTAGCATACGTATCTCACTGTCATCAAGCCAATTCAAGAGTTCGGGCAATCGATCACTCCTTTCGAAGTAAGTTGGATGGTGGAATTGTTCCCTGCAGGCTGGAACAGTCTTGCCTTGAAACTATACTCCTGTTAACCTATATTACAGTTGAGCAGCATAAGATATAAAAGTTGTTTTCATCCATACAAAAACCAACAACCTTCCCGAGAAAATACTATCACAATAAAACTTACTGTCAAGAGTAAAGGGAATGTGAAATTTACAGTATGTTACTCTTAGAGAGGATGAGCGTACCGTACTTTCTGTAGAGAGAGAATTATATGACGCCTAACTGTTTTACTGTCTTTTTATGAGTTAACGCCTGTTGTTTTATGTTTACCATTTTATCAATCATTGTTAGAATAAGGTTCAATTCATAGTAATAACAATATAGAAAAGAGATTTTAGTTATTCTTGTTCTCTGTGAATTTCAATATCGTTTTTCAGTTCACAGTAGTAACTATACGAAAATTTATTCATACTATATAAACCAATTGAGTATAAATATCAGTCGAATAATCATTATATTAAATAAATAGACTGGTTATAATGAAAAAGAGGCTTGATACACTTTTAGTTGAAAGAGGGATCGCCTCGTCGAAGCAGAAGGCAAATGCTTTCATCACCTGCGGGAATATTATCGTCAATGGGGAGAAGGTTAGAAAACCCGCAACGCGTGTGAATGATGATTCAATCATTGATTACCATCAGACCAATGAAGGGTATGTGAGCAGAGGTGGCATCAAACTGGAGGGTGCACTCAAGGATTTCCAAATTGATGTAAGTGGTGCTTATTGTCTTGATATTGGTGCTTCAACAGGTGGTTTTACCGACTGCCTCTTGCAAAGTGGTGCAAGGGAGGTAATTGCACTTGATGTCGGGAAAAACCAGATTGATTACCGCTTACGATCTGATTCCCGGGTCTCTGTGGTTGAAGGCTTCAATGCACGATTTATAGACCAATTCAAGCCCTGCCGGCAAATTGATATTGTCACCATCGATGTTTCCTTTATTTCGCTTCGTCTTATAGTCACCCCCCTTTTAAAGATTGTTAGTGATGATACAATAATAATAGCTCTAATCAAGCCTCAGTTCGAACTGGAGAAGCCTTATAAAGGATTCAAGGGAGTCGTACACGATCCGGCTCTGCATATAGAAATACTCAAAGGCTTGAATGAGTTTTTTTTCTTGAATGGGTATAACGTGGCAGGGTACACAAAATCAAAGATCCGTGGTCCAAAGGGAAATATAGAATATTTTGCACTTATGAGGGTGAAATCTGAAGACAGTGAAGATAATAGTAAGATTTTGAATAAGGAGATTGAACAGCTTGTTCATCACAGATCAGTGTGAGTAAGCTGTTGACCACGTGCTTAATATAACGAGGATTTGTACATGACAAAGTATATATTCATTACAGGAGGTGTGTGCTCATCCCTTGGTAAGGGAATAGCAGCATCATCACTGGGATGTCTCCTCGAACACAGCGGGTATAAAATAAATTTAATGAAAATGGATCCTTATATAAACGTTGATCCGGGTACTATGAGTCCTTACCAGCATGGAGAGGTTTATGTAACGGATGATGGTACAGAGACAGATTTGGATCTAGGCAATTATGAGAGATTCACCTCTTTGAGCTTATCAAAACTAAACAGTGTCACGACCGGGCAGATATACAGAGAGGTCATTGAAAAGGAAAGACGAGGGGATTTTTTAGGAAAAACAGTTCAGGTAATTCCACACATCACAAACGAAATCAAGTTGAGAATATCTAAAGTCGCCGAGCAAAGCATGGCAGACATTGTGATTGTGGAGATTGGTGGGACAGTAGGGGATATTGAAGGGATTCCTTTTTTAGAAGCGATTAGACAGTTCAGGCTTGATGTCGGACAGCAAAACACCCTGTTCATACATCTCACACTAATTCCGGTTGTAGGAGCCTCCCTGGAACCGAAGACAAAACCAACGCAGCATTCTGTGAGCAAACTTCGAGAGATAGGAATAATGCCAGATGTTATCCTGTGTCGGACCAGTAAAGAACTTTCTCAGGAGATGAGGGGTAAGATTTCGCTATTCTGCAACGTAGAGGAGAGGGCAGTTATCGCAGCGCTGGATATCGAAAGAAGCATATATGAGGTACCGAGCATACTGGCGAAGGGTGGATTGGATGAGATTGTACTCGAGAAGCTCGGTCTCACAAGGGGCAAAAGAGACCTTTCGAGGTGGGAGCAGATGGTGGGTCAGTTTATAGCCAGCACCGAGGTCGTCAATATTGCTGTTGCTGGTAAATATACCGAACTTCATGATGCCTATAAAAGTATCTATGAGGCACTTGCACACGGAGGAATAGATAATGGAGTAAACGTTAATATTATTAAGGTCAAGGTTGAGAGTGTTAAAGAGGAGATATTGGAGGAGACATTCAGCGGAATTCATGCTATACTGGTTCCTGGTGGGTTTGGTGAGAGAGGAATAGAAGGAAAGATACTCACCATTAAATATGCGAGAATGAACAAAGTGCCCCTTTTCGGTATCTGTCTGGGGATGCAGTGCATGGTAATTGAATTTGCCAGGAACGTCCTTGGATTCGAAAATGCCAACAGTACCGAATTCGATATAGAAACTGAGCATCCTGTAATAAGCCTGATGGAAGAGCAGTATGAAGTAGTAAATCTGGGAGGAACGATGAGACTTGGAGCACAACCGGCTATACTGGGGGAGGGAACTAAAAGCTTCGATGCTTACGGTTCTGAGAAGATTTCAGAGCGTCACCGGCATAGATATGAATTTACCAATAAATACCGAGAGATCATGGGGTCAAAAGGACTTATCATTGCGGCCAAATCTCCAGACGATAAACTTGTTGAGATTATTGAGTACAATGATCATCCTTGGGGTGTAGGGGTACAATTTCATCCAGAATTCAAATCAAAAGCTTTAAATGCTCATGCACTTTTCTCAAGTTTCATAAAGGCAGCTGTGCTGTTCAAGAGTAAGGCTGAAGAGGATAACGAGGTTCAGGGAGTACAATGAGAATCTCTTTGATTTTTGTACTGACCGTTATGCTATTTTTTTTCGCTCTACTATTTCCGGGATATGGTATGAAGAAGGATGTAGATGAGGTAGAAGACATTGACGAGGGGACGGAAATACCCGACTACATCTTACATGATGTTATACACTTCCATTATGAGGAAGGATCCCTTAAGGTTAAGGTGAACTTTGAGAAGGGCAACTACTACAATGATCAGGGTGAGTTACGTGTTGAAAATTGTCAGTTTGTATATTATGATATAGATAATGATGTAGTATCAAGGGGTAGTTCAGATAGGGCGAAGTTATACTCTGATGATTCTAAGCTCGTTGCAGAAGAGAACGTGGTTGTAATTTCCGAGGAGAATAAGGGGAAACTTGAAACAGAGTATCTCGAATGGCATGGTAATGATAATCAATTCACCTCCGATCGATTTGTAAAAATAACACAGGAGAATGGAGACACCATATCCGGAGTCGGTTTGATTGCTGATGTAGGATTAAAAAGGGTTACTATAAAAAAGGACGTTAAGGGAAGCTTCAAGGAAAAGTAAATCTGATTGCACTAGTAAAAATGGAGAAGCTTTGTTCAAGTATTGCGTGGGCAAAGCTTACGATCCTGTAATCAGGTTGTGAAATACGTTTAAAATGAATCGTTTTTTTATTCAGAGGAAACATGGCGCCATTTTTCCAACCCAATTCATAGTCTGCCTATTTGTTCTGGCCCTTTTAGTATGTCTTCCATATACATGTTTTTCCGAAGCTTTTCTTTCAGAAGATCGTGTCTATTACGGTGCTGACACCTATACAGTGGACTACGATAAAGAAATCATCCATGCTGTCGGAAACGCATATTTCAGAAAACAGAAGCGAAGAATCGATGCTGACAAGATCATTATACATTACGCTGAGAATAAGAAAATAGCGTATTTCTATGATAATGTTGTTTTAGTAAATAAGGAGGATGGGTCAGTCTTGACAGGTGCTTATGGAGAAGCCCGGTTTAGAGAAGAATTTTATTATCTCGAGGGAGATACTGAGTATAGTGATGACAAGAGAACAATAACTTCACGAAAAGTGGAGGCTCGGGATGACAAAGGATATACTTTTTTTGATGATGTTCACTACAGCGATAGTAATTATGTGATCACGGCCCTTTTACTAACAATTGAAGAAGTGAAAGCGAGTTTCAAAAAGGATGTTCACTTACAACAAATAGAAACCAGGGACAGTGTCTACTGTGATGAGCTTACATATTTTCTTGAAGAAGGTAATGTAATATTCCATGATAGAGTGCTCTATATTGAAGCGGAGGATGAAAAAACAGAGGACTCTCTTGTGATAAAATCTCGTATAATGAGGTATTTCCAGGACCACGATATGTTCCTTCTCCTCGGTGATGTTTTTATATTGAATGATGTTTATACACTCAGGTCTAGTGTTGTCAGGTACTATAAAAAAGATCAAATTCTAGACGCAACAGGTGATGTAGTTGTTTTTGATGGTGAGAAATACGTTTACTGTAACAAGCTCGAGTACCATGTTAAAAAAAAGAAGGTGATTTTTTATAACACCGTGAAGGGAGTTTTTAACCAAAAAGCTAGACTGTAACTGGAAAAAAATGTGAATACGATTGCAGTTTCTGATATTGTCAAGATTTTTAAAAAGCGAAAGGTAGTAAAAAATATTAGTTTTGACTTTCATGAAGGAGAAGTAGTGGGGTTACTGGGACCTAATGGGGCCGGAAAGACCACTACATTCTACATGATTGTTGGTTTTATAAATGTTGATCAAGGAAACATAACGCTCAATGGTACAAACATAACTCATGTTCCTATGTTCAAAAGAGCGCGAATGGGTATCGGATATCTCGCACAGGAATCATCTGTGTTCAAAAAATTAACAGTTGAGCAGAACATCATGGCAATATTGGAGAATACAACCCTAAGCAGGGATGAAAGAAGGAATAAGGTAGATTATCTCGTTGATGACCTAGGAATATCTCATGTGAAGAAGCAAAAGGCGTATACACTATCTGGCGGTGAACGAAGAAGAACAGAGATTGCCAGGGCTCTGGCTACTGAACCTAAATTTCTCCTCTTAGATGAGCCTTTTGCAGGTGTTGATCCCATTGCAGTTTTTGATATTCAGGAAATTATCGCACAGCTCAAGAGCAAGGGCCTGGGAATCTTGATCACCGATCACAATGTAAGAGAGACTTTACGAATTACCGACAGAGCATATATAATGAATGAAGGGGAGATCCTTGTGTCAGGCTCAAGTGATGATCTTGTGAATAATGAAGAGGCCAAGAGGATCTATCTCGGGCTTAACTTTACGATATAGTGACTTAATAAGTATTTTTATGTAAAAATGGCAAGCAAATATATGAATCGTAATTTTTGCCTGCAACATCATGCGGCTTGTCCGCATTAAGGTGGAGAGCAACATTGGAAATCAAGCCGGTACTCGATCTAAAACAGACTCAACGCCTTGTTATGACTCCACAGCTCCAGCAGGCAATCGAGCTCCTGCAGCTTTCAAATATGGAACTGAGCGAGCGTATTGAAGAGGAACTCGAGATGAATCCTGCACTGGAGCTTGATGATAGCGACAACGAAAGGGAACTGACCCTCGAAGAGATAAAAGATGTGAGTTCTGATACTAACGAAGATGAGCTGTACGATGAAAATGAAATCTCGGAGGTCTATGAGGGGGATTACTACTATGAAAATAAGAGCTACTCCCATATAGAAGAGCCTTATCTCCAGGATAAAAAGAGAGAATTTATCGAGGGAACAGTCTCTCGCGAGGAAACTCTTAAAGAGTATTTATTATGGCAGGTACGGTTACTGAAGCTCTCAGAGGAGGAGCTATCCATATGTGAGCTTCTTATAGGGTATATTGACATCATGGGGTACCTCTCTGTTTCTTTAGAGAGTATTGCTAGTGATAGTGGTTATTTAATGGAGGGGCTTCAAAAGGCTCTTAAAACAATTCAGGGGTTGGATCCGCCGGGAGTGGGGGCAAGAGATATTAAAGAATGTTTACTGATCCAGTTGAAGAATAGAGGATCATATCCTCTTGCTGAAAA
The DNA here is from genome assembly GCA_020342115.1 of Spirochaetota bacterium. Lineage (GTDB taxonomy): Bacteria > Spirochaetota > B62-G9 > B62-G9 > DRHN01. The sequence continues at coordinate 1,529,902 of CP070841.1, read as the reverse complement.
AATAATAATAAACAATCTAAATGAGATTAAATTGAAGAGGTTTGAAGAGGTTTCAAAGCACCATAAGATACCTGTCTCAGAAGTGAAGGAAGCTTTTGCTGTCATTTCGAGCCTCGAGCCTTACCCGGGGAGACAGTTCTATTCTGGCGAGATTAAATATATTATACCTGATGTTATTATTGAGGAAACCGAAGAGGGATTCGAAGCTATCCCAAACAACTCCTTTATCCCGAAGTTAAAGGTGAACAACTATTTTGAAAACCTTGCAAGAAGAAAAGGAAGCGATAAGAAGATAAAGGGATTTGTTAAAGAAAAGGTACAAAGAGCGAAAAATTTCATGTATTGGATAGAGCAAAGGGAGAGCACACTTCTTCGGGTTACGAGGGCAATTCTTGAAGAACAGATAGACTTTTTTAAACACGGACCAAAATATCTCAAACCGCTTGTTCTAAAAGATATAGCTGTAAAGCTGGACCTTCACGAATCTACAATTTCCAGGATTACATCGTCAAAATATGTACAGACTCCTTTTGGAGTATTCCAGCTTAAATACTTTTTTTCTAATACTATTCCAGCAGATGGGAGTAAAGAGTACTCTTCGAGAAGTATAAAAGAAATGATAAAGGATATAGTTAACGATAAGGTATTGAAGCATCAGCCCAGCGATCAGAAAATAGCTGACATGCTTTTAGAGAAGGGTATTAAAATCGCACGAAGAACAGTTGCAAAATACAGAAAAGAACTCAATATATTACCATCCAATCTCAGGAGGAAACAATGAACGTATCAATTACAGGGAGGAAAGTAAAAATCACTGCACAAATCAGAAGGTATATTGAGAAGAAATTGAAGAAGCTCGACCATTATGTCGATCACATATACGATTTCATTTTCACAATAAAAAGAGAGAGACATATATACTTTGCTGAGGTTAATATAAATGTAAAGAAAAAAATCATACATATGTTTGCCAAGACGGAGGATGTGTATAGTGTCATCGATATACTTTTCGATAAGATTGAAGTCAAGCTGCAGCGATATAGAGATAAACTCCTCAATAAAAGAGTAATTCCACTGAAGGAGAGTCAACCAGAGATTCTGTCACAGGAACTAGAGGAAACGGCATCCTGAAGTGTACAAGCAATAGGTGCGAGGTGCAGCCATGGGCATTTCAGAGAATGGAAAGTGTATTACGATAGAAAGGTTGTTAGAACTCGGATACGAAGCTGAAGATCTGCTTCATCTGCGTATTGTGACTAATGATGAAACACTCCAAAAGGAAATATCGACATACGATATAAACAGACCGGGGTTAACACTCACCGGTGATTATGATTACTTTGATTACGAGAAGCTGCAGATTTTTGGACGAGGTGAATATTCCTATCTCAAAAAGCTTGTTGATGAGGATAAGCTCGAAAATATATACAAATTTTTCAGCTATATGGTAACCTGCTGCATCTTCTCTCATGACAATGAACCTCCTGCTCTCTTTGTTGAACTAGCAGATAAGGCAAAAGTTCCTGTTCTCATATCATCCCTGCCTACTAATATTCTCGTTACCAGAATTACTAGAATCCTTGAGGATGAGCTTGCGCCAAGAACAAGTATCCATGGTGTTCTTGTTGAAGTTTTCGGTGTCGGGATTCTCATCATTGGTAAGAGCGGAGTGGGAAAATCAGAGTGTGCACTTGAGCTCATTGAAAGGGGGCACAGACTCGTTGCGGATGACGTTGTTGAGATACATTCGATTGCTGATACACTCCTCATTGGGAGCGGTGCCAAGCTTATCCAGCATCATATGGAAATTCGCGGCCTTGGAATACTCAACATCGAGCATCTATTTGGTGTTAGGGGAATAAGGGATACGAAACAGGTCCAGCTTGTGATTAGTCTTGATGAATGGGACTCCAAAAAGGAGTACGACAGGCTCGGGCTTGAAAAATCAACATATTCTATACTTGGTGTTGAGATACCTCTTTTTACAATTCCGGTTAAGCCTGGAAGAAATATACCTATACTGATAGAAACTGCCGCTATGAACTACAGGCTGCTAAAAATGGGATATGATTCAGCAAAGGATTTTGAGCTGCAGCTTAAAAAAAGAATTGAGGATGAGCATCACCGGGACACCGAAGCATAACTTTTACCTTCATCTTTTCGACAACCTTCACAATTAGTTCCTAGTGAATAATTGATTTATTTAAAAAGAAAAATATTTGTATATAATATAATTTTTTATAAATGTATAAATTCAGGAACTAATAGGCAGTTGGTGACAGTAATACCAACTGCAGTTTCAGTTCTTTGGTGAATTCTTATTAGAATAAAATATCGTTTTATTTACAAAGAACTGAATCAGAGCTGGTTATTCAATGAATCAAGATATTTGCTAATAATCACCAGCGACCAATTATTATTTTTAACTTGCTGAATTCACCATTTTAATATAGCATTAGTCAATACAAACATGACGTTTGTCCTATATTCACAATCATTTGTTAATGTAAAGAGTATGAGATGATTGAGAAGGTAATCACTATAAAGAACGAATCAGGACTTCACGCTCGCCCTGCAGCAATAATAGTTCAAAAAGCAAACTCATTTAAATCGGATGTTTTTCTAGAAAAGGATGGTGACAGGGTTAATGCAAAGAGTATTATGGGTGTAATGATGCTTGCAGCTGCTTTAGGAGCAGAAGTTAAAGTGATAGCTGATGGAAAGGATGAAAAAGAAGCCGTTGATACAATATGCACCCTTCTTGAATCAGATATAGACAGAGAGGTAAAACAATGAAGAAATGTATAGCTTTTATTATGGCAGGGATTATTCTTGTGCTTCCAGTTTTATGTTTTGGCGAGCAGAGTAATGAACAAGACTTGGATATCAATGATGAAACCTCTTCATATGCGGCTTACATAAGAAAAGACCCGATTCTTGCAGCAGCACTTTCATGGTACATACCGGGTCTCGGGCAATTATATTCAGGCGCTTACCTGAAAGGCATCCTCTTCTGGGTTGTGGAAAACTCCCTTTTAATAGCTGCTTTAATGCCGTTTGCCGAGCTTAAGCTTGATGTCACAGGGAATGTAGGAATCGGTGTGGATCTCAAATCAAGGGATAATATACTTGAGAGTAATACAGGAAGGGTCTCTCTTGCTCTTGGCATAGCACTTGCGGCAGTTCACCTGATAAATGTAATCGATGCTGTGGATACAACCCGACAGTATAACAGAGTATATGATGAGAAGTTATACACTAATTTTGGATATGACATTGATTCCCGTGAGGTAATTTTCGGGATTGGGGGAAGGTTTTAAAATTATAAAGGATGATTAATATGAAGCGAATAACATATTACCTAATATGTACAGCCATTATACTTGCGCTTTTTACTTCATCGCTGACCTTTGCGGATCAGCTTAACCTTTATGAGAATACAGACAGGGTATACCCTGCTGAAAAAGATCCATTCATAGCGGGACTGCTTTCTTATCTTATGATGGGGACAGGACAGATTTATTGCCATGAGTATACAAAGGGTTCCATCTTTATTGCAGCTGACCTCTTGGACAAAACCGCACTTGTACTTTTAATCAGTTATATTAATAGTACCTATGCTCCTAGCAGTGGTGAAATAATAAACATAAACTGGGATTCTTTCAGTACTGAAACAAAAACTTTAACCATTATATACTTATTAGGATCAGTCACTCTCCGTTTTTACAATGTACTTGATGCAGTCAACTCTGCAAATGAATATAACAGGAAGTTCTATCCTAAGAGCAAGCCTCAGGGGGTGTCGTTTTCATTATCAGAGGACGGATTCAATATTGGCTACAGTATTCATTTCAATGAATAACCAATGAAAAGAAAACTAATTAAAGTAATGATGATTGTCCCTTTGCTGCTGATCATTGGGATACTTATGTCCGGGATGTTTATACCAGGTATAGTGTATGCTGAAAATCTCACAATTCAGTTTACTCGGAATACTCATAACAACGGACAGTATCGCGCCTACTTTACCCTCAAAGGGGATATATCATATGATACAATAGATGCCATCAGGAATGGTATCACGGCAAAACTCCTTATAACGTTCCAGCTTACCAGGAGTGAGGGATTTTTAGGCTTAACACAGAATGTGCTCAGAGAAAAAATTAGAGAGTTTAATATATCCTACGATGTTTGGGAGAATACTTTTATAATTGAAGAAGAGGGTCCAAAAAAGGTCTATCAAGTAGAAAGAACGAGTGATATTGTGAGGAAGATCTATGAGATGATAAACCCGGTATTAATAGATGTATCTTCCCTTAAAAAAGATGATGAAATCTCCCTGAGGGCAAGGATAAATATACAGACTATTAAGCTCTACCCGCCATTTGGTATATTTTTGTATTTCTTCGATCCATGGAACTACGATAGTGATTGGATATATTCAAACCCATTTACCTTAAACAAGCTGTAGCGATATGAAAGTCAGAAAAGGTCTTAGAAGAGAAAGCATCATACTTATCGGGATAATCTCAGTATTCACACTTTTTCTCATTGCAGTAATCTATATCAGTTTCATGGTTGAGCCTCTGATCCTCCTTCAAACCCTCACAAAGAACAGGGTTATTCTCATAATTCTATTGTTTATATTCGGAATAATGTTTCTATTTGTACTCTATAACCTTTTCCAGATCGTTATAGACCGAATTAAAAACCGTGAGGGGTCAAAGTTTAGATTCCGGCTGACTCTCTTTTTTCTTATCATTGCCTCAATTCCTATTGTTCCGCTTTCTATCGTTTCAAATAATCTGATTTCAAGTAGTATCAGGCTATGGTTTGTGAGCGGGATCGAGGATTCTCTGATAGATGCTGTTGAGGTATCAAAACAGCTTTATGCAAAATTCTCAGAAGAAAGTATTGTCGAGTGGAATGAATCCTGTGTGGACTGCACCTATTCAATGATTGAGTCCAGGGTTTATGATAAAATAGATGGTGTTTTTTTATATGATCAGAAAGAAGACAGTTTGTTCTCTATATATTCAAAAGATCCACAGACCAAGACCGATATAGAGTCCGCCGGAATCGTGGAGCTTGATATGGACAGCTGGAAGAGATTAGATATAAACACCAGGGAATATTTGATCGTACCTGCTGAGAATATTCATGCAGGTGAGGTGTTCTTGGTAAGAAAGGTGCCGGATGCTGTACAACAGTATACCTCTCGCATATCTCTTGGCCTGCAGAATTACAGAACACTGAAGATTATTCGTGAGCCGATCAGGGTGGTAGTGATCCTCTTCTATGCCGTTGTTACAATACCCATAGTGCTTCTCACCTTCTATCTGAGTTTCAGTATATCAAAGGATGTTACCATTCCCATTAAGGAACTTGCTATTGCGACACAGAAGGTTGCATCAGATAAGCTTGATTATAAGATAAAATTAGAGGCGAAGGATGAGTTAAGGCTCCTTATCGATTCTTTCAACAAGATGACTGAGGATCTTAGGGTCAACAAGGAGCTGGTGAAACATTCTGAAAGAATCGCAGCCTGGAGGGATATTGCGAGGAGAGTTGCACATGAGATTAAAAACCCATTGACACCGATCAAGCTCTCGGCGGAGAGAATTCTCAAGCTTTACAGGAAGGATGATAGCTACGAGGATGTGCTCTCCAAGGGAATAAACACCATTATTACAGAAGTAAACAATATCAATGATATGGTTAATGAGTTCAGCAAGGTTGCACGGTTTCCGGATACAAGAATGGAGCGGACCGATATCATAGCAGAGATCGAGAATATTATCGGACTCCTGAAGGACAGCTATAAGCATATAAGCTTTTCGTTTCACCATAAAGAGAAGAAGGTATATCTTTCTATCGATAAAAATCAGATTAGAAGAGCCTTTCTCAATATATTTTACAACAGTATCAATGCAATAACAAAACAGGGAAACATATCTGTTGGATGTTCTGAGAGCAAGGGTAAGGAAAACTTTTACACTATATATATACGAGATGATGGAGCAGGTATCAGTGAAGATATAAAGGAAAGAATATTTGACCCGTATTTTTCAAAAGACGGAAAAGGAACTGGGCTTGGACTCACTATTGTCGAGAAAATCATCCTTGACAATAACGGCAGGATATGGTTTGAGTCACGCCCCGGAGAAACAACATTTTATCTGGAGTTCAAAAAAGCATGAAAACCATCCTTGTTGTTGATGATGAAAAAAACATAAGAGAAACTCTGAAGGATGTACTTGAAGATGAAGGCTACAACATATTGCTTGCAGAAGATGGGCAGCAGGCTCTTGATGTCCTTAATAGCAAAAGCGTAGATGTAATGTTGCTGGATCTCTGGTTGCCCAAGATAGGGGGAATGGAGGTCCTTAAAAAGGCGAAGAAAAAATTCGGTGATATAGAGATTGTCATTATTTCAGGTCATGGGACAATTGATGCAGCTGTTCGCGCAACAAAAATTGGAGCTTTTGATTTCATCGAGAAACCGCTTTCACTGGAGAGAGTACTCAAAGTCGTAGACCATGCGATCAAGATAAGCAGGCTCCAACAGGAAAATATACTCCTTAAGGAGAACTCCCAGAAGAAGTATCATATGGTTGAGGGAGTTAGTGAAGCATTTAAAGAAATCGAGAGTCTTATTGCAAGTTGTGCCGAGAGTAATTCACGGGTTTTGATAACAGGTGAGAATGGAACAGGTAAGGAGGTCGTTGCAAGGAAGATACACAGCCGTAGCAGGCGTAGTGACGCACCTTTTGTTGCAGTAAATTGTGCAGCTATCCCTGGAACCCTGATAGAGGCGGAGCTGTTTGGATATCAGAAGGGAGCCTTTACAGGAGCGATCGAAACTAAAAGGGGAAAATTTGAGCTGGCAGATACAGGTACCATATTTCTGGATGAAATAGCTGATATGAGTCCTGAAGCACAATCAAAGGTCTTACGTGTGCTTGAAGAGATGCAGTTTGAGCGGGTTGGCGGTGTTGAATCTATTAAGATAGATGTGAGGGTTATTGCAGCAACAAACAGAGATGTGATAGCGGAAACCAAAGAGGGGAGATTTCGAGAGGATCTCTACTATCGTCTCAATGTTGTACCAATACATATTAAACCGCTGAGAGACCGCAGGAAAGACATACCAATCCTTATCGACTACTATTTGGAATTCTTTGCAAATGAGAACAATAAGCAGAAGAAATCAATATCTCCAAAAGCACTTAAGTTTCTCACTGATGAGTATCATTGGCCCGGCAATATCAGGGAGCTGAAGAACCTTATAGAACGCCTTAGTATACTGGCCAGTGGTGATGCAATCAACATATATGATGTAAAGAACAACCTGCCGTATGATAGGGAGCATATCGTGATTGATGGCACGATGAGCCTGAAAGAGGCAAGGGAAAACTTTGAAAAGAACCTCATTCAAACCACCTTGCAGGGGAATCACTACAACATCTCAAAGGCTGCACTGGTATTGAAGATAGAGAGATCGAACCTTTATAAACTTGTCAAGCGTCTTGGTATTGAGATAAGAAGATAATTGGTTATTACAAATAACCAATACGGGAGCATGGTAATTTTATTAATTAAGAAATTTGTAATTACTTACCAGCGATTAATTAGTTTCTGGTGAATAAGGCACACAAGAACCTGCGTTCTTCAAACGTAAAAAGTTCTTGAACTTGCATGTTCATTGGTGGCCACATTAAATACTTATTGTACAATGTTTTACCAATGCATTATATGACTAGTCGCCGGCAAATAATTAACAATACCTGAATTCATAGAATAGCTGGCACTGAATTGGTTATTTATAATAACCAATTCTTTAGTTGTTAGATTTATCTAACAACTAACTATTAGTTCTTTAATAATTATTAAAGAACTAATTACCTCTGATTAATTCGTATTAATCACCAAGAACTAAGTGGACACATATTTGGGGTGATAAGTATCTATGGGCGCTTCAGAGAAAATTCTTGCAGAGCTTCAAAGGGGCAAGCTGTATTCCACCTACCTCTTCCTTGGAGAAGATCATGGAAGCAAGGAGGAGGTTGTTGCTCGCATCAAAAAAGAGATGTTTGATGAGAGTGAAGTGGATACAGGAACAACGGTTTATTATGGGGATGATACAAATGCATCAGAGATAGTAGAGGCTCTCACTACAGCTTCAATTTTCTCCAAAAAGAATCTGGTGATTGTTCGAGCATTAGAACGTCTCGATGATGCAAGGCTCCTCATTGATTATATAAAGTCACCGGCTCAATCTTCTGTCCTTATACTATTTTCAGATAAAAAGACTGTTTCAAAAGCTCTTGAGAATGCTGTTGTCAAACATGGGAGGCTTGAGATATTCTGGCCCATGTTTCAGAATGAGGGAGAAAGGTGGCTAGTGGAAAGATTAAAAGAGTCTGGAGTCTTCGTCGAAACCGATGCGGTGAAATACATTATCGAGCTATCAGGTACCAGAAAGGATGAACTTAATAATCAGGTGGAGCATATAATCAATTTTCTTAAAAAAGGAGACACTCTTACACTTGAGAGGGCATCTAAAATAGTTTCACAGCTCTACAGGTATACAATTTTTGATCTGTGCAACAGGCTTTTTGTGTCAAGTACCAGAGATATTCTTGCTATTTTTAGATATTTGGTCACGACTGGTGAGGAACCTGTAAAAATAGAATATTTTTTAGGTAAAGAACTTCGGAAAATTCTAAGAGCATATGCACTGGTCGAAAATGATCATCCGTTCTATCAAATTGAACGTATGCTTGGTCTCAGAAAAATGGAGTCCAAGAGGATACACACCATACTTAATAAAGTACCTAAGGCGAGAATAAAAAGGCTTTATTCACGCCTGGTTGATCTTGATTATACACTCAAATCGAAACCGAAGGAGATAGGGTTGTATGTGTTCGAGAGTTTCTTGATGGAAACTGGAGGTACTGGATGCCGGACATAGTATCGATTGGGGAGGCACTTATTGATTTTCTCGCAATTGATAAGGAAGTAGTTCTTGAAGATACAAGGGGATTTACTGTTGCACCTGGAGGAGCTCCTGCCAATGTTGCGGCAGCAATAGCCAAGCTTGGAGGGAGCTCCGGCTTTGTAGGAAAGGTCGGTAACGATGCTTTTGGGAGGAAAATACAAAGCACCCTGCAGAGTGCAGGGGTGAATACCGATTTCTTACTGCTGGATGAGAAAGTTAACACTACTCTCGCTTTTATTGCAGTGAAGAAGAACAAAGAGCCTGATTTTATGTTTTTCAGAAATCACTGTGGTGCAGATCTTGCCTTGAGACAGGATGAGCTCGATGAGGGATATATATACGAGTGTAAAATCCTTCACTTCGGATCGATATCACTGACAGATGAACCGCTGAAAAGCACCATACTGAAAACAATAGAGATTGCTCGGCGTGCCAACCGAATAATTTCATACGATCCAAATTTGAGACCATCTCTATGGGATAGCATGCAACATGCTAAAACAGAAATAACATCTGGCCTGGAATATGCTGATATAGTGAAGCTGACAGATACAGAACTTGAGTTCATAACAGGTACAAAAAGCCTCTCAAGGGGTACAGACATGATTTTAAAATCTGGCCCAAGGATTGCTATGGTGACGAGAGGAAAAGATTCATGCTTTTTCAATGACGGCAATACTGCCGTCGAACTTCCCGTGTTTGAGGTCGAGAGTGTGGATACTACTGGTGCTGGCGATGCCTTTAATGGAGGATTCCTGCTCGGGATTCTTGAGAGGATTAGAAAAGATCAATCGATATGTAATATGGAAAAGAATGAAGTCAGTAATCTGATCAGGTTTGCTAATGCGTGCGGGGCAATAACAGTAACCAGAAAGGGAGTAATCCCTGCACTCCCAACATTGGATGAAGTAAATACATTTTTAAGAAAGCGAAAGTGATGTAGACACATTCTTCAGTCGATTTTTATCAGTTCAAAATAATTCCAAAATAAAATTGAAATATAAGAAAAAGGTGCTATATTAGCTTTAGTCGTAGAGGTTCATTTTAAAATGCTGGTATCAAGCTCCAGCATTATTTTATTTTAGCAAAGTGATGCTGGTTTGCTTGCAAAAAAGCAGGCAATTATATTAAACTAATGTGGCTTGACCACATCGTGTGGCTTGACCGCATAAAGGGGGTTCACATGGCTCAAAAAATTATTAAGATCATGGTTGTGATTGCCCTTGTGGGAGTGATGGTTACACTCTTTTCATGTGCATCAAAAGAAAAAGAGGCTGGAAAGGGGGAGGGGCTCCCTGAATGGTACCTGAGTCCGCCAATCGCTGAGGATGCGATTTACGGAGTGGGATCAGCTAAGATGTCCTCTCTCGATATGTCCAGAACAATGGCAGTTTCAAGGGCAAGGGATGATGTGGCAAGGCAGATGAAGGTTCTTGTGAAGAGCGCAATAATCGATTATGCGCAAGAGGCCGGAGTTGCCGAAGACTCTCAGGTTATTGCCTTTGCAGAAACCATCTCGGTTCAGATCACAAAGACAACATTGAGAGGAGCCAGGACCGAGAAGGTCGAAGAGGGAGCAGATGGTACCCTTTACGCCCTTGTTGTATGTCCACTCAGTCTTCTCGAAGAAGAAGCGGCGGAAGAGTTTAAAAGGAATGAATCTGCAGCTTATGCGGAATTTAAAGCACGAGAAGCTGAAAAATGGCTAGAAAAACAGTTATACGGAAATCCAGGAAAGAAATGTAAGGATTGTCCTTGATTTTGCTGGTGCAGACTGGAGTTCTACTCTTTAAGTACAAGGTACCAGTGAATAACATTTTCTGGAAAACGTAATGAAGCGGCTATTGTTAATGATGATGGTGTGGTTGTTTACCGCAATCACACCATCTTTCTTATTGTGCCCCGACAGGGCGCACCCAGATCCGCCTCATTGGATATGGCGCCTTTGTCCTGATAATGGGCATCCTCAATTCTTTGCCTTTTGCCCGAGGCTTTTAGTAAGGGAAAATGAATTGCAGAACTGTCTCGGGAAGATCGCAATTCAGGCATCCAAATATAAAACACTTTCTGTAAATGCAGGCGCATTTTCTCAGAAGAGGTCATTTCTGTCCAGATATCTTCGGTCTATAGATGTTGAATATGACCAGGATCTCGCCGAGCAACTCCTGTCTGGTTTTGTTATTGTGAGGGAATACAGCGATGAGAATGGTACCTACATGGTTGCAAAGCTTTTAGCTGAGACCATCGACAGCTTTCTCTGTGATACAATGAGTAATCAGGAGCCGGGTTCATGGATAGATGGTACAATCGAGATAGAAGGTTACTACACGGCAATTGGTGTTGCTAGGCGTCGGAGACTTCTTTCGGATTCTCTCGAGGCTTCTGATAACAATGCAATCTTTGAGCTGTCAAATCAGATTTCAAGTACAATTGCTTCTGGAATGAACAGGGATCATTGGTTTGGATACGAATCCATCGATGTGCAGATAGAAGGACTCTATATTCTCGCACGCTGGGCCTCAGAGGATAAAAGATACTACTATTCACTCGCTGTTTGTTCGAAGGAGCAGTAATAATCGCAGGGAGATATTAATCAAGTGAAGCGACTTTTTATCCTGTCAACTATGTTATTGTTATTCTTCACATTATATTCCTGCAGCACTGTGAAGAAACCATCTGATGCAGTATTGAGAGCACGAAGTGAAGGGTTGAAACTCCTTGATGACCAATATGATACTGATTCATCTGCCGACAGGCCTAAATGGATACAGGAGCAGCCTGTGCATAAAGATTATTACATAGGGGTGGGGCATTCACCTGATACTGGCAGAATAGAGGAGGATAGGAAGCGTGCAAGACTGGACGCTCTAAACGAGCTTGCACAGAGTATTTCTGTGCATATAATCAGTGAGATAAAGGACCATAGAAAGGAGAGGTACGGCACGTATTACGATGAGATAGAGATATCAGTTAAGACAGCGGTCAATCTCGAGGTTCAGGACGCAGAGCTTGTTTCAAGCTACTACTCGAAAGAGGATGGATACTGGGTTTACTACAGGCTTTCAAAACGTGAATGGGAACGTATTAAAGAAGAGAAAATAAGACTGCTTGAAGACAGAGTGAAAAGTCTTGTCGATCCATCTGTCGAAGATATCTCCCTCACTGTGGCTGAAAGACTTGGGCTGCTTACAAGGGGTATACGGATGGTTATCGATTCAGGTTTTGCAGGTGCAGCAAAAGCAACTCTCCTTGGTAAAGATGGCTATATATTAGATACACTTATCACAAAACGTGAGTCACTTCTAGAATCCCTTACAGTAGAGGTAGTTCCTCTTGAGCTAATGTTGTCGTCCCGAGGAATGGCGAAACTAAAGATAATTGTGGCCTCTGAGAAAGGAAATGCTGGCGCAATGCCAATCATAGTGATCAGAGAGGGAACCGTTATCGATCGCGTGGTGACAGCAGGCAATGGTATCTATGATGGAGAACTCAATTTATCTGATCTCCCGTACGGTTATTCGACTCTTTCTGCCAGGGTGAATATTGATGATAGCAGGAAACCGGAAT
>CP070841.1:1514455-1517234 GCA_020342115.1 Spirochaetota bacterium | reverse complement strand
GAATTATCTCTTAAGGCTTCAATTTATTATGCTGAAGAGATATTTGGAGAGGTTAGGTTTTTAGATGTTGTTACCTATTATGATTTGGATGATAAGGCTGCAATCTATGTTTTCACGTTATACAGGAAACCGGGAGAAGGTCCCAAGCTCGCTGAGATTAAAAAAGAATTACGTTTGATCCGAGAGGAAAAAATACGAAGCGACAGATCTAACAATCCAGGGCTCGGTCCTCAGGGAGCTGAGAAAGATTTCATGACAGAAACATATTGGAAGATAATGCGACAGGAGGAGGCTTTTGTAACAGTGGTTGCGAGCGCAACCTATGATCAAGTACCAGTGATACAGATGCATGCCGGGCTCCCTCTTCATATGGTTGCTTTACTCGATGCTGAAACTGTAGCGCTCGAAGAGTTAAACGTCGGTAATGTACGATTGGAAAAACTGCTCTATCTCGAACCTTTAATATTTGTATTTAAATTCACTGATGATTTTGGGAATAGTGTGCTTGTAAATCCCTTAAAATTACAAATAATGGATGATAACGATTTTGAGAGTATGAGTTACTACCAGATGATGATCGAAAAAGATCATATCAGGCAAAGAAGACGTTCAATTGTTCAAAAAAAATGGAATCATATAAAAGATATCCGAGAAAATTCTCGGTGAACCGTTTTCGAAAAAGGTATATAAGACTCATTATTCGTAATTCTATCACTTCTCCTAAATGGAATGAAAGAGATATTTCGGTTTCGATTTGTAATTCTTTTTTTTATGGTCATTTCGACTTTTTTTGTTATTCCCTTCATTTTTTCAATCCGATCTACAGATTCAGCAAGCTATGGTGATGTAATCTCTATTCAATCGAATCCGGTTTACACAGCAAATGAAGTAAAAATTTTTGGAGTGCCTGATTATCAGCAGCAATCAAAATGGCCAAACAGTTGTGGTCCAGTTTCTGCGGCATGTATTTTGGGTTATTGGAGTTCACTCGGTTATCCCGACCTCTTAGGACCTGAGGATACAGACGAGCTGCTTATCGAAGATCTTATAAACAACAGTGATTACACATCAAATGAAGGTACTTCCGTGTGGGCATTAGAAGATTCTATAGAAATTATATGCAACGACCCAGATCTGAACAATACATATGGTTTCAATGCGACCTATATCGAGGATGCACAGTATTACGATTTTAAGAGTGAGATAGATGCCGGAAGACCTCTCCTTCATATTACATACGACCATCAGTATTATGACGATCACAGCTTTGTGGGTGTTGGGTACTCGGAAACAGAAAGTGCGCAATGGTGCATTGACCATGACAACTGGCCAACTACTCCTGAAGATGTATACATTGAGTGGAATGCATTCAGCAATGATATTATGCGTGTTATGCCTGGGTACGCTGACGATAAGATTGTTTCAGGATACATATATACGACAAATGGTATCGGTATAGGCGGAGTAACCATTCAATTCAGTCATTATGATTATCAGAGGGATATCTGGTTAACCGATGGGACTGCACTCACCGATGATAATGGATTCTATTCCTCTACGATTTATTATGGCTGGGGCGGGCACTCTGAAAGTGCATTTCATACTGGGAAAGCAACGCCCTTAAAAACCGGATTCAGTTTCAACCCTTCTTACATCGGTTATGAGGATGTTATTACTGATAAGATAAATCAAAGTTATACAGGGAGTCCTCCTTCTCTACAAATCTATGGGTATATACGCACATCAGATGGGGCGGGAATCAGTGGTGTTCTGATGAGTGGGCTCCCAGGGTCTCCAACTACCTCTTCGAGCGGGTATTATAGTGATTTAGTCCCATACGGGTGGACAGGGACGGTCGCGCCTGTGCAGAGCGGTTACACCTTCAGTCCTGCATTCATGAGCTACATCGATGTGACATCGCACTTTTCTGATCAGGATTACACGGGCTTGCTGGTGGGAAATCAGCCGCCTATTGCCGATGCGGGGTCTGATCGGGAGGTCAAGGAAGGAAAGAAAGTTGAATTGAATGGAGGAGGGTCATACGACCCTGATGGGACGATTGCGTGGTGCCGGTGGTCTCAGATAAGCGGACCTCCTGTGACGCTGGAGAATGCGACGGAGTTTGATGCCAGTTTTACCGCACCGGAGGTAGGGCCTGAAGGAGAACTGCTTGTGTTTCGGTTCACCGTGTGCGATGGAGTGCTACAGGACTGTGATGAGGTCACTATAGAGGTGACTGATGAGGAGGAGGGAGGAGGAAACGGGGGTCCGACCTGCGCGGTGACAGCTGCAGCCATTGGATCACCCCTTATGGAGAAGGTGGATATATTACGCCAGGTGAGGGACCGGTATCTGGGAAAGCATATGATCGGGAGAGTATTTGTGAGGCTCTACTACAAGTACGGACCCTACGCTGCACGCTCCATCGAAGATCACGAGGTGCTCAGACGATGGTTGCGAACCGGTTTATACCCGATTGTTGGTGTAAGTTATGTCCTCATAAAAACCACTGTGTTGCAGAAGATGATCATAGCGATACTTATTACTGCATGTATTATCATTGCCAAGATCAATTCTCTTTCTAAGAATAGATATTTATTCGGAAACGCTGGATAAAAATGTAGAAGATTCATATGAAACATACAAATGCCGTTCGTTTCTGTCTTTTAATGTTAGTAATGATTTTTATAATCTGCAGCCTACCGGAGAGTCATGCACAGAATGACTTGGTTCCGATTGAATTATCTCTTAAGGCTTCAATTTATTATGCTGAAGAGAT
>CP070841.1:1510139-1514355 GCA_020342115.1 Spirochaetota bacterium | reverse complement strand
TGCTGTCAGAGACCGAAAATAGCAGGGGGATTTCTTAAAGAAGCTAAAGTCGAAGGTGAAAAAACATTACGAAATCTCAATGCACTCGTTGAACAGGGCCTCAAAATAGTGGTCTTAGAGCCAAGCTGCTACTCAACACTGGTAGATGACCTGCCCGCACTCATAGACGACGAGAACCTCGGAAACCGGATAAAAGACAGTGTAATGATGATCGATACGTTTCTTGCAAAAGAAGTGCAGGAGGGCAACCTCAAGTGCGATTTTACCTCACCCTTTAAAAAAGTTGTCATTCAAGGGCACTGCCACCAGAAGGCGCTGGTCGGTACCAGCTCTATGAAGTACCTGCTCGACCGTGTTCATAAAATGTCAGTTAAGGAACTCGATGCAGGCTGCTGCGGTATGGCTGAGGAGTGGGGTTTCGAGAAAGAGCACTACGATTTATCTATGAAAATCGGTGAGGAAAGGCTCTTCGGTGAGATTCTAAATATGGAAAAAGGCACTGAGGTGGTAGCCTGTGGTTATGGATGCCGCATCCAGATTGAAGACGGTACAGGAATACATGCACTGCACTGGGTTGATACAATCAGAGGCGTAAATACAGAACATAAAGTATAATATCAACGTATTAAAAAAAATCAAAAACTCACATTTTATTTATAATTTTCTTCTGCTTGACTTTTCACTCATCACAATGCATTTTTGATGTAACTTATTCATATTAATAGACTTAATTAGCTTTTCTCTTACCTTATATAATTAGAATTTAATATGCATAAGCCATCTATTCATTAATAAAAAATATATACTGTTAAAACCGATACCAACAATATAACAGAGGACCCAGCAATGAAGGTAAAGCCAAGCCTTATGAACCTCACTGTAAAAGCTCTGTCTGACTCACTTGGGGTCCATATAATGGAAAAGGTAGCACAAGAACTAATATCCGATTATGACATTTACAAACAGACAGGTTTTCCTGAGAACATCCCAATACCCAAAATCGATGCAGCAAAACAGATTGTGAATGATATGAACAAACTTGAGATCGTCCTGCATTTAATAAACCTCCTCATAAAGATTCAATTTGAAGGCCTTATGGGAA
Source organism: Spirochaetota bacterium (assembly GCA_020342115.1). Taxonomy (GTDB): domain Bacteria; phylum Spirochaetota; class B62-G9; order B62-G9; family DRHN01. The sequence continues at coordinate 1,513,253 of CP070841.1, read as the reverse complement.
GAAAATATCAAATCTCTCATCTCAGAGAAATAATTAAAGAACTCACTGAGTATGGTTTTATATATGATAACATCAATAAAATCTTTGTTGAAGACCCTGCTCTAAGGAGGACCAGAAACTGGGGAACCCTTCGTAAGGACAAAGAGTATATCTTCGCATTCTTAATGCTTGACATAGTAAAGAATTCAGAACTTGTACGCAAATACTCTGTTGAACTAATTAATAAAACATACGCTGATTTAAAAGATATTGTTGATATTGCCATAGAAAGAAGAAACGGGAGGATATGGAGCTGGGAAGGCGATGGAGGCCTCGTTGCCTTCTATTTCTCACATAAAAATCTCCTTGCCACCCTAAGTGCGATGGAAATTATTCATGAGCTTTTTATCTACAATCAATTATTCTGCAAACTCGATGAGCCTCTTGCCGTACGTCTCGCTGTCCATTTAGGTCCTTTCGAGTATACAGAATATGAGGATGATCTGAAAAATAATGATACTATTAAAAAGGTAATAGAAATTGAAGCAAAGTATACAAAACCCAACTCTTTAACTATCAGCAATATAGTCTATGAAAGTCTAGTTTCATTTTTAGCCGATCGATTCAAAACATTAAATACAGGAACAGGTGTTAATTATTATAATTACCAATTAAAATGGAAATAATATGGATCTTTTAGTCTTCTCGAACAATAAAGACATAAAAAAACTTTTTTCAAAAATCGAAAAATCTAAACAATTTACCCTCCAGTTCTTTCCCTGTTCCGAGATTAAAAAATCAATCAAAGCTGCTTCAGTGGGTACTTTCATTTATTATGACGTTACTAACCAAAGCGAAATAGAGATAAATAAAATAGTAAAATATCTTGCCGGGTTCAGAAGTTATCAATATGGCATTATCGATTTAAAGGGGATATATAGAGATATTGCGGATCTGTTCCATAATAATGCCTCAGACTACATTGGTAAACTTATGCCAAAGGATAAGCTTACTGTAAAACGTTTCCAGGGAGTAATTAATTTCGGCATAGAGACACTATCCAGAGGGAAAGTAGAGACAGAAAAAGAAGTTGCAGTAGCACAGGAGGCTAAACCTGAGTATATCCTCTCAGGGAATGACTGGAAAAATATCAAAACTGGTAATGAATATTCCTTTACTATATTGTTTATTGAAATTGATAACATGGGCAAAATGAAGAAAATCGTAGGCGCCGAGCATCTAAATACACTTGTTCAGAAGTTTTTAGATTATATCGCCTCAGTTATTACTCAGATAAACGGAAAAATATGGATGATTATGGAAGATGGATGTGTGGTGCTTTTCCCTTTCGATGGCAAAAGATGTAATGCAATCCTCACCTGTTTCAGGCTGATGCTTGATCGCACTATAATAAGCGCAGAAGATATCGCTTTTAATACTTTACTTTCTTACCGCATTGCTTTACATGTTGGCAACACACTCTACAGAAAACAGGGAGATACCGGCGATATTGTTTCTGACTCAATCAATTCAATATTCCACCTCGGACAGAAGTACGCAGAGCCTGGAAACTTTTATGTAACCCAGGATGTCTTTTCATTTATCCCCAAGGGTCTCAGTGATTACTTTGTTCCCGCAGGTACATATGAAGGAAGAAGAATAATGCGCATGCGCACAATAGAGGAACCCGAAACTTGATTCTACCTACCTAAAACGAAGCTTTACAAGCAAAAACTCCCCTGAGATATGATCAATACTACTTAGATGCAAGATAATCCCTGTAACTGGCAATTCCCAGACCTACTGTCGGAACGTGAATAAAGGTTGGAATTTTCGCCTTTAACCCCTCTTCTATTGCAGGGGCAATCTGTTTGGCATCATCAATGTAAATCCCGTTTGCACCAAGCGCCTTTGCTACCTGATCAAACCTGATCTCGCCGAGCTCACTGCCCGCACACCTCCCATCCGGCTGTAGATCAACAACAATACCCCATGCTGAATCATGTGCTATCACTGCTACATATGGTGTACCGAAACGGACCGCTGTCTGAATGTCACCAAGTGTGAATCCTCCTGCCCCGTCTCCACTGAACAAAAGCACTGGCTTGTCAGGTCTTGCCAGTCTGGCTGCTACAGCACCTGGTATTCCCCATCCCACCACACCGCTGATACCACAGGTGAACCAGAATGATGGATGACGGTCAAAGAGAAGCATGTGTGCCCAGCGCCCTATGTTGCCTCCATCCAGAAGGAACGTAATGTCTTCTGAGAGAAAGGGCTTGATCTCCCTGCAAAGTCCCAGCGTGGGGATTGGAACAGTATCTTCTAACTTCTGGGAAAGCCAGAAATCTATATTTTCCTGTCTTCGTTTGACAATCCGTGAAAGCCACTGAGTATTTTTCCAATTAAGTTTTTTTGCTTTATCTATTAACTGTAGTAAGACCTCTTTCGGACTTCCGACTATGCCTACATCAGCAAACCTCACACGGTGAACCTCCGACGGCTCAGCATCGATACGAATATACTTTGCATCAGGTGACACCATGGGCTTCTCACCATAGTTCAGACGGTAGTCAACACGAGCCCCCACTGTCATTATCACATCAGCTTCAGCAATCAGCTCTGCTCCTGCATTGACCTCTGTACTGACGATACCTACATACTGGGGTATGGATTCTTCGATGCAGCAGCGGTCCCAGAGAAGAGAAAAAATCGGAATGGATGTAAGAGATACAAACTCCTTTATCTCTTGCCACGCTTGTGCATAGAAGCAGCCGCTTCCGGCAACAATGATCGGTCTTTTTGCTTCATTCAGAATCTTCAAAGCTTCTTCTACAAGAGTTATTTCTCCTGTTCCTCCTACAACGACCTCTTTCGGGAGGCTGGATTTCGACTCCTCTTTTACATCAGCGGTAAATACATCCCTGGGAATTGTCAGATGAACAGGACCGGGCCTTCCTGTAAGGGCAGCGGTAATTGCATTCCTAGTTGCTGTGAGAAGATTTTCAGTACTCTGTACAAGTTCGGCGTATTTGCTTACAGGACGAACCAGTCCGACCTGGTCGAGCTCCTGGAAGTGATCCTTCCCCATTGTTTCGAGCTCGGAGCATCCGCTCACCAGCATCATGGGTCCGC
>CP070841.1:1507134-1510039 GCA_020342115.1 Spirochaetota bacterium | reverse complement strand
CATGATGCTTGAAGGAGCAGGATTCAATATTGTGGATCTGGGAGTTGATGTGCCTGTTGAGAAGATAATCGATGCTGCACAAGAACAAAATGCTGATTTGGTCGGAATATCAGCATTGTTAACAACAACTATGCTTGCCATGGAACCTGTGATCAAGATGATTAGAGAGAAAAACGTGAAAGTAAAGGTCATGGTAGGCGGAGCTCCTATTACTAAGGAGTACGCTGATAAGATAGGGGCCGATGGCTTTGCTCCTGATGCGTTACGTGCAATTAGTCTTGCCAAACAGCTTATATGATGTAAGCTACTCAAGTAAGAATATAGGTATTAAAGTTACCGTATTTGATCACGTTATGATTATTTTGCGATAGTCTTCTAAGGACAGGACGCGATGATAAGCATCATTCTTATTGGTTAATGAGGGTTTAAATATGTATATCGATGATTACACGCTTAAAGGCGGTCTTGCTGAAAAACAGATTGATCTGATGCATGAGAAGGCACTCTATCTGGTTGAAAAGGTCGGTGTTCATATACCACATGAAGGAATACTGAAGTTATTATCGAATTATGACGGAGTCAAAATCGAAAAAGATTTTGCAAAGTTTAAAAGCGATTTAGTCTTAAAAGCGTTAAAGGAAGCGAGATACGATTTGCCTGACTATGCCGACGATAACTGGATTATAGATGCAGGTGCCCATCAAACTTCATATTATGATCTCGAAACATTTAAATTAAGAGCACCGACTTCAAAAGATCTCATAGATCTAACAAAACTCGGAGATGCACTTGATACTGTAGGGTCTGCTCCTGTTGTTCCCCTTGATGTTCCTATACATTTACAGTGGATCCTGATGCACAAAATTTCTTATGAATACTCACGATATCGATGCAATGACATCTATGAGCATATGGATAAACCGTCTCCCCAATGCGCTGACTATATTTATGAGATGGCGCAGGCAGCTGGAAAGAGGTTTACATTTGGAGTGTGGATGATAAGCCCCAGATCTTTCGATAAGAATGGCTTAAAAGTGGCATATCATCTGCTGGATAAAGGTATACCGATGTGGGTTTCAACAATGCCAGTGGCTGGGGTGAGTGCACCGATTACTATGATCTCGACAATATTACAGAGCATGTTCGAGCATTTTGCCGGTCTGACGATGCTCAACCTAATAAACACAAAATCATACAACTATATCTCGCCTGACGATGCGTTTGAAGCCGATCCTTTTGATATGAAGTACTCTACCTTTGTATATGGATCTGCGGAGTACACAAGGGCTACTCTGCATAAAATAGCGCTTTGCAAGTATTATAACATTCCAATAATAGCGAAGTCTCTCAACCCTGCAGCAAAACAGCCGGATGCTCAGGCCGCATTCGAGGATGGAGCGCATACCCTGATTGCAGCTCTAGCAGGCGCAAGAGCATTCAGGACAGGGGGCTTGCTGGCATGCGGTGAGATATACTCTGCAGAGACGTTAGTAATCAATCATGAGATCATTGAGTATATAAAAAACATTCTGAAGAGGGAAGCGTTCAGTGAAAAGAGGCTCATGATAGATGAGATAGAAGAGACCGGCCCTGGTCAGAGCTTCATCGGGAGAAAAAGCACCTTTGAGAACTTCAAAAAAGAGTACTGGGAGCCTGAGTTATTCATACACTCCAACCTCGGGCAATGGAAGGAGATGGGGTCGAAGAGTGTATGGGAGTATGCGAATGAGATAGTGAAGAGGAGGATTAAGGAGCACACATACAGGGTTGATGAAGATATGAGGAAGGAGTTAGACAGGATATACGAGAGAGCGAAAAGAGACACTCAGCTCGAAGATTCATTTAAATTCGGGAAATAATAATTGTTCTTACTGACCAACACCTTAAACAATAGATGAAGGGAGGTGATAGAAGGTAATTATTGATGGCTATTCCTTTAAGATTTTTAAAACATTTAGTGGATTATGAAGATAATTATAAATGAAAATTTAAAGCATTATTGGGTTAATCATCCTTATGATAGTAACCCGGATTATATAGCAAAAGTTAATTTCTTTTATGTATCACAAGACAAGAAACTTATCGCTGGATATTTGGAAGCTCCTGAAGTATGGTTTGAGGCAGAAACTAAAGGTTTCAATGAAATCAACTATATCGTTGATGGTGAAATCGAATTTGTTTCAGAAGTGGATCATTTACAGCAAAAACAGGTGATTGTTTCTGGGTTGAGAATGGAGAGAAAATGAAATGGAAAATAAAAAAAGCTATAAAAACTTATTTCTTTATATACCCAGTAACTAAAGACTTGATGGATGAGCTAAAGAAAATGACGATATGATTAGTATAACACATGACATCAGATGAGCTCTGTCCTTGCCCTGTTGTATATCTTATCAAGTTCCCTCTTAATGTGATCATCCACTCTGTATGAGTGATCTTTTATCTTTTGCAGTGCAATGTCCTTTGCCAGCTGATCCGGGCCTTTTAAGCCTCTCTCCTGCCACTGGTTAAGAGTTGGATGTATAAATACCTTTGGATCCCATAAATTCTTCTTAAAATTCTTCAGCGTCGATTCATGATCTAAAAAAGTTCCGTAATGCCCCACCTTCTTGATGAGCTCTATGCAGAGAAGATCATCATGAAACTCATCCCCCTGAGCCACTCGCTGGCAGTATTGAACAATCTCATAATCAATAATCAGCTGCTGTATGCTGTAGATTTCATCTACAGAGAGCAGCCCTGCATTCGCAAATACAAAGGCCCCTGCAAGAGTCGCGGCCATGGTGTGTGCAGCCTTCTCGGCAGCAGCATGAGCATCTGGATGCTTGGAGGTTGTCAGTAATGACTTTGCAACAAAGGGTACTCCGAAATATTTGTTTAACTGAAATTGATAGAGTGTGCCGAT
>CP070841.1:1504434-1507034 GCA_020342115.1 Spirochaetota bacterium | reverse complement strand
AGGTGAACACAGCTGCAGGATCTTTTCCCATATATAATTCGTGGAGAACTATCTCAGGCGGATATCCAGCTTCAACCATCGTTTCAAATGCCAGCACTATTATTCGCATCCAAGCAGGATACAGGATCTGCTCAAGCATGAGGTTAATCTCGATTTCCTGGGCAAATGTCATCTCAAATATCCCGGCTCCTGTAAATCCTGATGCTTTTGCCAATGAAAGCGCTCTCTGTTTTGCCTTTCCCGTGGCATCCTGCCCTATTGCCATGAATCCACCCGCTTTTTGCTTCTTTAAATAACGTTCCCTCACATGCTCTCCATACGTGGTTGGAAACAGGTCAACAACATCTACATCTTTGGGAGGGACTATAAATCCGAAACGAATGGTATATGCACTGATAAAAACAAGCATCTTCCCTTTTGTGACATGCTTCTCAATTTCTTTCACATAGATATCCTTCTGAATTTCATCAGGAAGCATTATGCATATCATGCTTCCCTGCCTGGCTGCTTCGCTTAATGAGTGCACCTCGAATCCATCCTCTACCGCCTGTTCATAGTAGGCATCCTTGATATTACCGACAACTACATTGATTCCGCTATCCCTTAGGTTCAATGCCTGTGATCTACCCTGATTTCCATATCCAATAATTGATACAACCTCTTTTTTTACGAAAGATATGTCAGCATCTTCATCATAATATACTTTTACACTCATCCTTTTACCCCCTTTTCATCGTTTTCAACTTAAGACTGACCACTGATTTCTAGCATTTATCCATTGCTTTTTCTACAATTTCCAGAGTTTTGTCGACATCCTGCTCTGTGTGACCTCCGGATAGATACCACCGTGCACGGAACATGATGAGAACTCCAGCATCGAAGAGAAGCTTCCTGAGCCTTTCCTGTTTTACATGATCTGAATCCGGATACCAGTCCTGGACATTGTATGCAATTTCTTTGTCTATGAATTGATAGAAAAACACACCTGGAGCTTCCTGAAGCAGCATTGGTGTGCGGTGCTTTTTTGCTATATCCCTAAGTCCGCTCGTCAAACGTTTCTGGACTTTTTCCACTCTTTTGTAGAAAGCTCCATCATCCTTTTCAAGGTATTTTATGGTCGCGATCGCAGCCGTGACCCCGAGGGGATATCCGTTAAATGTGCCTGCTCCCACAACGCTCCTGTCCAGAAGCTGATCCATAATCTTTGCCTTTCCTGCCACCACCGAGAACGGTATACCTCCCGCAATACCTTTGCCCAGGGTTGCCAGGTCGGGCGTTACACCCAATAAACCCTGCGCCCCACTCAACCCCACCCTGAAACCGGTGATAATCTCATCGAAGCATAAAACAATTCCGTATTCATCACAAAGCTCCCGGACCCTCTCCAGATACCCGGGCCTAGGCGGACAGGAGCCAGCATTACAATTTATTGCCTCCATGATGATGAGAGACACCTCTTCACCATATCTTGCCAGAACTTTCTCGAGAACCTCGATATCGTTCCATGGAAGCTTGAAGGACTGCTCTCCGGCCGAAAGATCCCTCCCTTTTGATGCAAACATATCGTTATCTTTATATAGTGCAAAAGGCCTGCCAGCGGGAGCAGGGTCCACCACACCGCCCAAAACATTATCAAGCCAGCCATGATAGTGACCGTCAAAACGGATGAAATAAGGTCTGTTCGTATAAGCACGAGCCAACCTGATTACTAATTGGACAGCCTCAGTTCCTGAGAGAAGATAGCGTACTTTTTCGGCGCATGGCACATGTTTCACGATCTTTTCCGCCAGCTCAATTTCCAAAGGATTTCGTCTGGTTGCATCCAGATAATAGAGATTATCAATCTGGCTCTTCACTTCATCCAATACCTCTTGATTCCCATAACCCAGGATGCCTGCCCCAACACCAACTATATAGTCGAGATAATCATTGTTGTCGACATCGTACAGATGTGCTCCTTTGCCATGGGTAAGAAATATCGGTTTGAATAACTCGTAGCCGGGGAGGTTACTGTGCGGCCCAGGCATTAACTCTAATGCTTTTTTCGATAATTTAAAAGATGTATTCATTTTCCTCATTTCAAATTCTCCGGATTTTAGTTCTGATAAGCAAATATCATATCCAGGAAGGTTCTTCTTTTCCAACACTCAGTTTATTCTTGCTCAGGGCAAGGGTTCTACTTCCCTGCCAGGTCTTCATCAGCTTTCTTCATGATTACTTTAAGCTCTCGAAGCACATCGTCTGGTAGAGGCGGTACTTCATGGGAATCAAGTATAGATATAGCTTTTTCAGCAGCCTTCGACTCGAGCGTCCTTTTTCCTCCCGCCTCCCATATCTGATGCCTGCTCTCACGTTCGGCCAGTTTCAGATCAAGCAACTCACCAGCTCGAACAGCCTTTACCGTGTGCTCATCACTCAGGTAATCACCGCGAGGTCCCACTCTGGCAACCACATCAACAGCAAGCGTCTCCTCGTTCACCTCTATCCCTCTTAGCCATCGCTTGGCAATTTCTATGAGTTCATCATCTATCACAAGCTGTGCAGGACTCAACGCCATGATACTCTCAACTGCCCCTGCCCCGACCATCAGCTTGCCCCCT
>CP070841.1:1499416-1504334 GCA_020342115.1 Spirochaetota bacterium | reverse complement strand
ACAAAAACCCACCTTGCGCTGTACAGAGAGTTCAGTGAAATAGGGGGGGTTGTTCATACTCATTCGCAGTATGCAACTGCATGGGCACAGGCAGAGAAGCCGCTGCCCTGTCTCGGGACGACCCATGCAGACTACTTCTATGGTGAGATTCCATGTACAGAGAAGATTTCGGATAATCAGATCGAAAAAGATTATGAGGAGGAAACAGGCATTCAGATAGTACATAAATTCGAGAATATCGACTACCGAAGCATGAAGGCTGTACTTGTGGCAAATCATGGCCCATTTGTATGGGGAAAAACACCGGCAGATGCCGTATACTCAAGCGTGATGCTGGAGGAGGTAGCCCGGATTGGATATTTGACCGTAATGATCAATCCAGATGCTGGAAATATTAAAAGATCACTTCTTGATAAACACTATCTCAGGAAGCATGGAAAGGGTGCCTACTACGGGCAGACGGATTAGTTCTTCAATTATTATTTATTATTGAAGAACTAATCCTTGAGCCTGTTAATCAGTTAATTACTATATTGGTAATTGTGTAATGTGTGAACTAATGCAACTTGTAAATATGACGTTAGGATCGGCGACTGATTAGTTTTATTCTCTCCGCCTGAAGTAGGAGTAGATGGAAAGAGACACTACAATTATTAATCCGTAAATCAATTGGGTCCAGAAGCCTGTGAGACCTATTGCAACAATCCCCCCTTCTAAAGATCCGATAATGATCGATCCAATAAATGTGCCAAAGATCGTACCCATACCACCAAAAACAGAGGTTCCACCAACAAATACTGCTGCAAGGGTTCTCAGAAGATACCCTTCTCCAAGGGATGGCCAGAGGTAATTTACCTCTAGGCTGGCAAGGATACCTGAAAAAGATGCGAAGAACCCCATTATCATGAATACTGTCATCTTTACTTTGTTAACCCTGATTCCCATCATTCTCGCAGATTCTACATTATCACCTACAATGAGGACGTGTGATCCAAATCGGTGTCTTTTTAAGAGCAACCAGAATATTGCAGTAAGCACTAGCATCCAGATCGCCTGGGCCGGAATCAAGCCTGATATTCTCCCTATGAATAACTTGAAGAGTACTGTCTGATTTATTGGGACCAATGTTTCTCCATACCCCTGTCCGCAGACATTGACTAGACCTCTCCAGAAAAACATCGTTCCTATTGTGGCTACAAGAGAAGGGATTCTCGTTTTTACTACAAGAGTTCCATTCATCGTACCACCAACAATCCCTGTTGCAAAGCAGGCAAGAGTTGCCAGCACTATGACGAGCTCAGGATTCATTCCTCTGTCTATCATCACATTTGAGAGTTTTGCAAATACCCACCCTGAGAACCCCATGATAGAGGGAAAGCTAAGATCTATCTCTCCAGAGACTATGACGAAGGTTGCTGCAAGTGCCATGATAGCCGAGAATGGAATCGTAGACATAAACGCATAGTAGATATCAAAACGGGTAAAGGTAGATGGACTGCCAATTAAAAATAGAAGATAAATTCCTACAAACACTCCCAATATACTCAATTCAAGTCTCAGCTCTTTAGCCCTTGCAGTTGCAGCCCCTCTAATCTTCCCCATCAATTCCTCTCCAGAGTTAATAAGAATGCCCATGGCAATGAAACATTGCTACGCAATTATAGGATAACCATGGGCATCGGATTAGCTGATCTTTCCTGTTCTTGCAAGTGTGACCATCTTATCGACAAGTTCATCCTGTGAGATATCTTTTTTAAGAAACTTACCCGCAACATGACCTCTGTCAAGGATAACAAAGCGGTCAGCAACAGGATAAACGTAGTAAATGTTGTGACTGATGAAGATGGCTGATTTGCCCTGCTGTTTGATGTTTCGCACAAAATCGAGGGCCTTTTTCGTTTCTGCGAGAGAAAGACCCATTGTTGGCTCGTCAAGCACAATGAGGTCAGCATTGAAGAAAAGTGCCCTGCCGATAGCAATTCCCTGCTTTTCACCACCCGAAAGATTTTTCACAACAGAATCAGTGGTTATCGCTTTTGAGGTAAACCCCATCTGATCTCGGAGGATTCGCTCCGTTTCGTTTCTCTGATCCTTTATCCTGAGGAATCCAAAATTTGTGGTGATCTCTCTCCCCATGAAGATATTTCTCCAAAGGGTCTGCTGCTCACTCAGAGCCTGTTCCTGATAGACAGTTTCTATTCCAAGCTCTCTCGATTTATCCACAGAATGGATTGTTATGCGTTTGCCTTTAAAATAAATTTCGCCTCCATCAGGACTGTGAACACCTGTGAGTATCTTTATTAGTGTTGATTTTCCAGCACCGTTGTCACCGACAAGGCCAACAATTTCGTTGTAATTTACATCGAAGTTTACGCCTTTCAACACCTCAACTTTGCCAAATGATTTCTGTATCTCAACCATCGAGACAAGTTTCTGTTTGGCCATCTTGACCTACCGTATTTGTTTTAATGCAAGTGGGGCTACAAAATCGATATTGGTTTTATCGATCAAGGCCGCTCCTGTATCGATATGCAGACCAGCAAAGCCGTACTTCTTTGTCAGGCACACCTGCAGTATAGGCAGATATCCTTGAAGCCATGGTTGCTGATCTAGTACAACACCTGTGTATCCCTTCTTAATTGCATCAACAATTGGTGGGCTCAGATCAAATCCTGCAATATAGATATCGCCAGGTTTCCTACGTGCTCCCTTCATGTAAGTCTCCGCAGTTGAAGTCAATCCACCGTGGTCTGTTATTATGAGCTTTACATCTGGATTCTTGGCTACGTACCCTGCAAAAACCGGCGTTCCAAGTGAGGCGTCAGTGTTGATAGCATCTGAAATCTCTATATAATCAACCTTCATACCTGCCTCTTCAAGGGCGTCTACACAACCTTTTGACCTCAAACCGCGTGTCTCTTGAGCTATAAGCCCCCATACCATTGCTTTATCCCCTCTTCTCAACCCAGCCCGCTTCATTGCACCTTTTCCAAGCATGACGCCGGATGGATAGAGCTCCTGCCCGACATAGCCGAAACCTACATCCTTGTACTTCTCTTCAATTGGGGGAAGAGATGTGTTTTGGGATGTCACAATGATACCCTTAGCAACTGCCTCATCCACAAGTGTCGCAAAAGCATCTGGTCCTGGATGCCCCATAATGCAGATAGCATCGGGCCTCTTGGCAACTGCCTCTTTGAACTGTGATATCATCTTCTCTGGAATCCAATCTGACCATACATAGTCTACCTTACAGCCAAGGTCCTTTTCAGCAGCTCGTGCGCCTCGATAGACCACAGAAGCAAATGGACATCCAGGAGGGCCACCAGGAAAGAAAACAATCCTTACATCAGAGAAATGTTTATCTTCTGCAAAGCACAATGATGCAATGCTCATGATGAAGATCATTGTAAGAATGAGCAACAGAATTTTTCTTTTCATTTTTTTCTCCTTTATTATTGATCTTTTTTTAAAGAAAAGGTATTAAAGCTCCACCTCCTTTCTGTGAATTTATAAAAATAGAGGGGAATACTCGATTAATAAATAGGTCTTTGAAAACAGCATTATGTGTACTCGGTGAAAGACTAAATGTGTGTATTCTGTGAAGAGAAAATAAAAAGTGTCTCCTTGTGCAATTACACTACATTGTTACGGTTTTGTCAAGTCAATTAGAGAAGAGCTGAATGATTTATTCACATTGATTTTATCGATAGGAACCATATCATCGAGATCAAAGAAGAGGAGCCTTGAGGGTATACTGATTAACATCCTGATCGAAGTCCACGATGACTAAAGGAAGATGATCGGGTTCATTGCTGTAGGGAAGCACCTTTCTTGTATTATTGATATCATCAAGCATTGGATTGAGTGGATAGAACCGTTCGTGGATAATACGTGAGCCATCGAAAGAAATAATGAGCAATCCGAACTTTGTGTTCACGTCGTCTTTTTTCGAAGGATCGGTAGTATAAAGGATGAGTTTAGCTGCAGGACCAACATCTGCTCCCCACATTCCCATAAACTGGCTGTCCTTGTATGTATTCACCCCGCTGTTGAGAACTTTTGTAATCTTGTCACCCGAAAGCTTTAAGATGACAATTCCGCCGCCAAAGTCGTTTCCCCCTATTTCACATATTATCTCGTCACGCTTGTCGTTATCGAGATCGAAAGCCTCAAGTTTCTTAATTGGAAATGGTTTTGAATATTCGATCTTGTCCTTTAAAAGCACCCTTCCTCTATTAATCTCTAATCTCGCTACGTTGAGGTAATAGGTCTGGGTTCCGTCGTTGTCTACGACACTGTTTTTTCTCAAGCTTATGAGATAGCCTTGTTTTCCATCAAGGTTTCCTATTGTTACAAGTGGGGTAGGAAGTTTGTAGAGCAAACTTAAGACATTTCGCTCCTTCTGATAACTGTAGAGATTGGTAAAACCACCACCTGATATTGATACCAAAGGATGCTCATGGCCGTCAAGCTCAAACACCCGAACAGCATCAATCTTGGTGCTCATTATTTTTATCCTGTATACCTAAATGTATTTACCTTTCTGTTTTTCATACCCAATGAGGTTACTGTAACGACCCTTCTCTTCCCTGTTTATAAAGATGATTTCTGTAATACTGTTATTATCTAGATCACCTGTTGAGATAAGCGATTCATTTTCTTCGATTATCCCCAATGGTATGAGGCTAATTTCACTTTTTACCTTTGGTTCTGGTTTTTTAATCGGCTTTTTAACCGGCTCATTGGCCGTTGCTTCGATTATAATTTCCTTCTTTTTAAGGTATGCGCCAAACATCCAGCCTTCGAGACCGCCCTTCTCCAGTTTTATTCGGTACCAGTAGTTTTTCATACCGTTTATCTCTACCACTGTAGTGCTTCTCTCAAGCACAGATGCCACAGTTGTTTTATTTACCTT
>CP070841.1:1496461-1499316 GCA_020342115.1 Spirochaetota bacterium | reverse complement strand
GGTAAAAGAATATATCAATCAATAGGCGGTAATCCTTATTGGATTGAAGACGATCTCAAGCGGCGTTTCTCAACACTGGAGGATGTGAGAACATCTGCTCGCCTCGGGGATGCTCTTCCCCGCCTGAATATTGTTGGTGCGATGTCAGATGCGAATGATATACCCGATTCATGCCGTTACCTTTTCATTGCTGCAGAGCTTTTGAAGAACACTACCAAACCAATTTTGTTTTTCTTTAACAACAGAGAAACTTCTCATTTTACCATGAAACTGTTCGAGATCGTAGCAGGCAGCAAAGGAGAGGTTCACAAGTATCCTTTCGGCTATTTTTTGTTCGAACCGATAAGCCCTCTCAGATATCCCTTTGATGGAGTTGACCTGTTATATGCAATCTGTCCATACGAAATACCTGTTGTGGTCGCCCCTCTCGTACTGATGGGGGCAACTGGACCTGGAACTCTCGCAGGTACGATTGTGCAGCAGAATGCGGAAATACTGGCAGGCATTTGTGTCGTACAGCTCATCAAACCTGGTATTCCAATCGTCTATGGTGCAATCCCTCATGTGATGGATATGCGTACAACATCTATGGTTGCTGCTGGACCCGAGCAGTCAATAATAACAATAGCTATGACACAGCTAGGTAAATATTATGGACTTCCAGTCTATGTCGATGTTGGCATTAGCGATAGTAAGATACAGGATGCCCAGGCAGGTCTCGAGGCAGGTATTACGCTTGCATGTGGCACAATGGCTGGTGCAGACACTTTCGGAAGTTTTGGAAGCAGCGGTGAGGATCAGGGAACTTCACATTTGATGCTGATGATCCAGCATGAACTAATCGGGTTCATAGAGAGGATAATGGCTGGATTTGAACTTACTGATGAAAAGATCGGTATCGATGTTGTTGAAAAGGCAAGAGAGGAGGGTAGTTTTCTTGCAGAAGATCACACTTTGAAGCATTTCAGGGAAGAGTTATGGTTCCCACAACTCCTGGATCGTAATTTCTGGGAGAAATGGTTCAATGATGAACACAAAGATATGAGGACTCGATGTAAAGAACTCAAAGATAAACTCTTAAAAGAACACGTTCCAATCCAATTAGATAAATCAGTAGAAAAAGAAGTGGATAAATTACTGAAGGATGCAAGAGAAAAACTCTGATAATTATGCAAAGTAACATCCTGTCTGTATAAGATATAAACCATGTTTCACGGCTAATTTAAGCATAAAGGATACAAAATGAACGAGATTATCGTTGTAGGAGGCGGTCTTGCAGGAGCTTCTACTACGTATCATTTAACTAAACTAGGATATAAGGTAGTACTGTTTGAAATGGGAAACATTGCCTCTGGAGCCTCTGGACGAAATGGGGGACAGGTATTGCAATGTGAGGGTAAGGACAGTGACCCTTATGTAATTATGGATAGATTGAAATATACAAAAAAACATGTAGAGCTGCTTCATCAATATGAAGAAGAATTGGATTTTGACATTGAGTTTAATCAGATCGGAAGTCTTGATATGGTTGCTAATGATGAGGAGTTTGAAGAAATAAAAGCACTGTATGCCATACAGACAAAAGCTGGAGACAACGAGGTTGAATTCCTCGATTGGAAAGGACTGCATAAGCTAAACCCCTATTTTGCTGATTTTCTTCAGGGTGCTCGTTTCAGGTGGACCGATGGGAATATAAACTCGCTCTTCCTTGTTAATGGATTGGTAGATATGAGCATCAAGCAGGGAGCCAGGGTGTATACTTGGAACAAAGTAGAAAGTGTTATTATAGAATCTGGAAAAGTCAAAGGGATAAAAACAAAGGATAAAAATTATCCCTGTGATATTGTTGTACTGGCAACGAGCTTCTGGACCAGAGAACTATTGCCTGATTTTGGTTTACGGATCTTCCCACATAGGCCAGTGTGCTGTATATCAGAGCCGTATCCTGAAGTAAATGGTCCGGCGTTTGAAGTAAAAATGGGGGACGATATCACCTGGGGTGCTACACAATTCAAGGGCGGCCACCTGTTAACAGGTGGCGGCGCTGGCAGACCAAGAAAATTAGAAGAGTAACATGATTATGTATTAGACTGGAAAGATTGCATTAGAAATGCAGCCGCTCTAGCAACGATTTTTCCAAAGTTAGGAGAATTGAATATTATTAGGTGCTGGACAGGAACTGTGGGATTTACTCCAGATGGATTTCCTCTGGTTGGAAAAAGCTCCATGGCTGATGGATTATATATAATTGGCGGATACCCTGCAGGTATGGGTCTGATATGTTATACCGCAAAACTTCTGTCAGAAATGATTACTGGAAAAGAAATGGAGATAGATCTTGATCCCTTTGATCCTGACAGATTCGATAATTTAAATATTGAACTGCCCGAAAGATATAACTACGCAATTCTTGAGGATTATCTCGGGAGACTATAGTATATATTTTTAAAATATCAATACGTGTAATAGAAATTCCTTCTTGTATTAGATCGAGAATGAAGTAAATGATTGACTTATCAAGTATAAAACCGAAACCAGACTTTGAGACCTTTAAAAAAGTCATAATGGGGAAAACTAAAGCAAAAAAAGTATACTATGCCGAGCTCTTATTTGACGAAGAGTTTAAAAAAAATTTAAGTGAAAAGGTGTTGGGTAAGACCTGGATTCAATCTCCATCTAGCCACACATCGGACCACGAGAATCATATTGGAGGAGACTCGCTCAAAGAACAAAAAGAGGCATATTGGAAACAAGATATTGATTTCTACTACAGTCTGGGATTTGATTTTCTTCCGACTTTTGGACATGATGATCTTTTCAGAACTTATGTGCTGGGTAACGGGTGGATGAGTAAG
>CP070841.1:1488260-1496361 GCA_020342115.1 Spirochaetota bacterium | reverse complement strand
TAATCAATAATCAGCTGTTGTATACTATAGACTTCATCTACAGAGAGTAACCCTGCATTCGCAAATACAAAGGCCCCTGCAAGAGTTGCAGCCATGGTATGTGCAGCTTTTTCAGCAGCAGCATGAGCATCGGGATGCTTGGAGGTTGTCAGTAATGACTTTGCAACATAGGGTACTCCGAAATATTTGTTTAACTGAAATTGATAGAGTGTGCCGATGAGGTCTTCAGCCGACCCGTATACAAAGGATGCATACTTCATATCAAACGGATAGGCGCGGATGCTATCCACAATGACACATCTTATCTTTCCCTTCACCTTCTTTTTTTCATTAATCAGATAGATCAGGGTAAGCGCGGAAAAAACTTCGGCGAGACTCTGAATACAAGCATCGAGCATATTCATGGGTGCCGTTGTTCCCATGACCGGCATGGTTGCCACATTCATATCAACAGGTTCTTCTCTAAACTCGTACAAAATATTCAAATCCTCTTCAGGTGCTAGGAATGGACTGATCAGCCAAAGATCAATACGAAAATCCTTTCCAGCGGCTTCTGCCATCTGTTTTCCATACCGCGCGTCCTTTGCATTGAGCCAGCCTGCGACATCGAGTATTCCATGAGCATGAAGACGGCTGTATTCATAGGATGCCTTATACATGAAGATGCGCTGCAGCGGGATGGGTATGTCATTTGGGCATACACACGGCGGGCCGTAGAAGCCATATGAATCGCATAGCTTTGTGCAATCTATGAGATCCTGTGTAGTAGCAGGTCGGATCTTTTCATTAATGGGATCGAACACCTTTTTAATATAGGCCCCTGCAACGATGCCAGGATTGCCGGTACAGAGGTCACTCGGAAAATCGATGTAGTCCTGTTGTGAAACGGCTTTTTCAACAAGCTTTTCGCTGAAAGTGACGATATCGTCCTTTATTTCTACACCTTCGAACTCCTTAATGATACGTTTAATGCCGCCATGAGGAACTCTGAGGCCAAACTCTTTGATAAGACGAAGCGCACCCTCCCACATTTTTTCAATATCATACTTTGATAGACCTCCTTCGATATGATAGGTGATTCGTCTCATTTTGCCTCCTATTGCCAACTTTTGTATTTATGCAACACGTAATGTTATATAATTAATCTAGCAGTATATTACATCATAGATGCAGAAACCTCTTTAAAGGCTTCCAACCAACTCCTTCAATCCTAGCTCATCCAGAGTGGAATCAAGAGGCTTGCCGGTTTCACTATCCCAGCCTAATGCTTTGTATCCTTCTCTCTTTATTCCCTCGAAATCCACCTTTACCCCGGCATTTGGTCCGCTCGAATGCGGCGCTGCTATCCTTTCGGGCAGTCTCCACTCGGCTGTGTTCACCCCCTCGCGAATGTTGAATGCCTGCCGTAAAGTAGCAATCCGCCTTCCTATCTTCAGCGCTTCTTTCGGTGTCAGGTCCCATCCAGCTGCAGCATTGATGAAATCCACAATAGGAAGTGTCCCCGGATAGTAAGAAAACTGACAGATGCCTGCAGAGGAAAATAGACGCTCTATGTCGCTGCAGACCGCATATAGTGGTGCGTTGGCCTTGACATCGAGCACATCCTCCACATGGGGCATGTCAAGCTCATCGTATGGCATAACATCAGCTCCGCTGAAAAAGCCGTTGGCAGCTTCACTGGCAGTATGTCTGGCAGGCGTTGCATCCAGAATATATGTCCATGCAGTGCCCAAAAGAACCCTGGGGTCATGTGCCGGCAGATCCTGCCCACCAACCTGCATGGCATACTCCTCGGAACCCTTGCCAATACGCTCGGCTGCAAACTTACTCCCATCAGCAAGTACTGCGCCAAAACCCTCTCTCTTGCCTATCTTTTCCACAATGGCTACCAGTGCTTCACCGTTACCCCATGTAAGCTCGATTCCATCGGTATCATTCTTGTTGATTATACCCCTTTCATAGAGCTCCATCGCAAAACCGATCACAGCACCAGTGCTTATCGTGTCAAGCCCATAACGGTTGCAAAGATCATTTGCCTTGAATAATGAGAGCACATCATCTATCAGCAGGTTTGAACCGGTCATACCAAGTGTTTCGTATTCTATCTTGGCACTGGTAAATGCTCCGTATGGGCTGTCATCTATCCTGAGGTAGCCTTTACATCTGATCGGGCAGCCGACGCAGGCATGTTTCTTCGTCTGGTACTCTACTATCGCTGGCCCGTCAAGCTTCTCATGTGTAGGAAACCCCTCCTCACCAAAGCGTGTCCAGTTCTTAATTGGTGTGTCTGCAACAACGAGAGATGCGGAAAAAACTCCGCATGTTCCATAGTCTTTTAATGCAACCGCCATTTCATCTTCAGTTTCTTTTATGCCCTGTAAATATTCTTTGCGTACTTCAGATAAATTTTCCGAATCTGCTACTGGAACCTTGTTTGTTCCTCTAACAACAAATGCTTTTAATTTCTTTGATCCCATAACCGCAGCCAGACCGCTTCTTGCTGCAGCACATTCTTCATGCAATATGGCCGCGATATATGATTGCGCCTCGCCCGCAGGACCTATGCACGAAACACGCACTTTGTCATCTTTGAGTTCTTCCTTGATTGCTTTATCTGTGTGGGCGGTGTCCTTACCCCAGATGTGGCCAGCATCGTTAAACTCGACTTTGCCATCATTTAAGAAAACATAAACCGGCTTTTCAGACACACCAGTGAAGAAGACTGCATCGTAGCCTGCTGCCTTTAATTCTATTGCAAAAGAGCCTCCGCAATTGGAATCCCCCCAGCCGCCGGTAATCGGTGACTTTCCAACTACCTGGTACCGCGCACCATGTACACCAGTTCCGGTGAGCGGTCCAATTGCAAAACCCAGAATATTGTCCGGACCAAGAGGATCCGCTTTGGGTTTCATATGTTCATAGAGAATCCTCGCTCCAAGCCCCTGTCCCCCGATAAAATCACGATAGATACTCTCGGGAAGTGTTTTCTCTTCTGTCGACTTAGCACTCAAATCAACAAAAAGTATTTTGCCGTTGTAAGCCATAGCCATAAAAGTTACCCCCATTGTTAAATTTTTCTATGATATATATAATATATAAGACACAAGAAAACCTGATACTTCAAGGTTAAAAGATCGCCGATAAATCGAAATCATTTCGGTCACGAACATTCTGACAGAGCACCTGCAATATCGCTTGCTTTTAAAGCAACCCTGTTTACCATCTTATTGTGCTTTTCTCAATTCTTCCTTGAGATTCTTGATCTCATCTTCGATATCTTCAATCTTTTGAAAGTGCTGAGGTGTGGCGCGATGCACCGAAATATATCCCTCAGTGCCGTAACAGTGCTCAGGAAATGTAGATTTCAGCTGTTGTAACTCATCCTCGAGCCGAGCAAGTTTTTCTTTCTTTGTCTCCTGATTGTCCTGCATTATACTTGCCTCTCGATATGTTTTATTGATTTACAGGTTAGAATAATGATTCAACTGCTACATTGTCTAGTATGTTTTTTAATTTTATTACATTATATATTTTATTTTAAAAATTCAAGCAGATTGGAATAAGTTTTTTAAACTCTCTGCTAACAAGCATTATAAGCATTTATTAAACAATGTAAAATAGTATATCATATCTCCGGAATTATCAGTATCAAGTGATATATTTATTAGTAACAAATTAATTAATATTTAACACAATATTAGTGAAACCTTAACTGGCAGAACTTATCATCTTTGGCTGAATCATTGCAATAAAGGGATAATATGTGAAGTATCTTGTTGTTGCAACAACAGGAGAGCATGTGCCATTAAAAAAAGCGGCAGCCATCTGGAGCGCAGCAAAAGAGTGGATGAAAGTGAAAATGGAAAATGGTATGCTTGACTGTCACTTCGTCTTTGCTGATTCTTCAGGAGGTTTCATCGTTTCAAATGCAGAGTCACAGGAAGAAGTTAGAGATAGTCTCATGGATTTTCCCGCATTCCCACTCCTGCAGTGGGAGATTACACCTTTAAGTGAACGGGAAAACCATTACGATAGACTCGTTGAGCTCTACCAAAAAACATTTGCATAGTGACAAAAGCCCGCTTTTATTACTGAATGCTTACAGCTGGATGCTTTATGATGACAGCTTAAACTGTCATCATTTTGCTGCCAGTCTTGGACTGGCAGCAACTAGCTATACAATAAATGCTCCGCCATTTTACTGATGTATCAAATCATTACATCTTGACAAGCTTCTGCATGGAACGGAGTTCCCTCGGCGGGTCCATGTGGCTTCCATACTCTGCGTAGGAAACCTCAGCAACATATATGTCTCCCCTGGAATCTGTGGCGATTGCATGAGGCGAGTAAAACTGACCTGGCTCATCTCCATACGGTCTGTCGCCAAGCCTTGTAAGAATATTTCCCTTAGTATCGAGTATGGATACTCGAGGCCCGAGCCTCATACCGCTGCTAAAGGCACCGATCCCTCCTCCAAAA
This sequence comes from Spirochaetota bacterium, assembly GCA_020342115.1. Lineage (GTDB taxonomy): Bacteria > Spirochaetota > B62-G9 > B62-G9 > DRHN01. Next base: position 1,491,882 of record CP070841.1, on the reverse strand, counting down.
TATTCTCCCACATACACAACCTGTTCATCAGACCTTGGAATGTGTACAGCAGCGGTTCTCGAAAAGTTGCCCCACTGCGCTTCAAACTTACCTTCCGGTGAAAAAACCTGGATGCGGCGATTTTCCCGGTCGCCGATGTATATCCATCCGTCATTATCAATGGCAATATCATGAACAACATTGAATTGACCAGGGTCAGTGCCGGATTCACCCCAGGATTTGAGGATTTTCTTTCCATCAGGGGAAAACCTGTGAACACATGCGTTTCCATAGCCGTCAGTGACCAGAATATCCCCATTTTGGGGATCAATAGCAACACGTGTGGGTCTGTTGAAAGGCTTGCCACTCATAGGAGGCGCCGGTTTGTTTCTCTCCGAAAGGGTAAAAAGGAGTTTACCTTCGCCGGTGAACTTTCTTATGGAGTGGTCATTGTTGTCAACACACCATACGGTGTCATCAGGGGCAATTGTTACACCATGCGGATTCGCAAAAAGATCCTCGCCCCATGACCTCAGCACATTTCCTTCGGAGTCGAAAACTATCATAGGGTGATTGCCTCTGTTGAAAACATACACATTGTCTTTTGAGTCCACATCAACTGCTGTGGCCTCTTTGTAGAACCAGCCCTTCGGTAGATTACCCCAGTTCTGCCCGGAAACTTCGTATGTGTATTTTCCGCTGCCCAGTATTGCCATTTTTATATAAAACCTCCTGGAATTGTTATTTATTTAATTGAGTACCAAATAATATTCCTTGCGATTGATAGTTTGTAAGGATAGAATAGAAATTGCAAGTGAAAATCTCGAATATTTTAAGGAGATAAACATGAGAAAAAGGCTACTATTCTGCTGCTTGATTATCATTTCGTTAATTACTTCCGTGGGATTGCTTTTAAGCTGTGGAGGTGATGCAGCTGAAACAGGTCCTCAGGTCTATGTTGCGGGTAGTCATGACAGCGGAGCAAAGGCTTTCTCAACTACAGCCTGTTACTGGAAGAATGGTGTTAGAGTAGATCTTCCAGGAGCACCTCCAGCTGAAGCTTACTCTATTTTCGTATCAGGGAGCGATGTGTATGCAGCTGGGTGGTACTACGGCGACAATGGCTATGTAGCCTGCTACTGGAAAAATGGTGAAAAAACCGATCTCTACACAGATAATCAATCCCAGGCTTATTCTATTCTCGTATCAGGTGATGATGTATATGTAGCCGGGTTTTACTACACCGTCGACCGTCGCGTGGCCTGTTATTGGAAAAATAATATGCCTAATAGAACTGATCTACACGATACTGCTCATTCTGAAGCATATTCCATTTTCGTTTCAGGAACCGATGTGTATGTTGCAGGATACTACAACAATGGATCGAATGCAGTAGCCTGTTACTGGAAAAATGATAAAGACAACCGAACAGATCTTTACGGAACAAACAATGCTTATGCCCGTTCCATAGTAGAATCAGGGAGTGATAAGTACGTGGTCGGATACTATAATAATGGAAGTAACTTCGTTGCCTGTTACTGGAAGAATGATGAATTTGGAGTAACTGACCTTTACGATACTGCCTATGCCGAAGCTCACTCGATTATCCTCTCAGGAAGTGATGTGTACGTGGCCGGGATCTATGACAATGGAGAAACTAACGTAGCCTGCTACTGGAAAAATAATATGGAAAATAGAACCGATCTTTATGAAACTGCTACTGTACATGCGCGAGGAATTTATGTATCAGGGAGCGATGTATATGTAGCAGGGTATTATAAGGAAGGGGATAATTACATAGCATGCTACTGGAAAAACGATGAAAATGGAAGAACCGACCTTTATACTGCTCAATACGTAAGCGCTCATTCTGTTTTTTATGTACCATAAAAATAGAAAGTTTGCGAAGCAAACTCCAGCGCCCTAAAAATGGAAAAAGCATCCATTTTTTTAGAAGTTTACTGCGTAAACTCCATATTCAATCTATTTTGAAAAATTAGTACAACGCCCTCTTTTTAATTTCATTTATAAACAGTACCCAGAATCATGGCAAGACAAATTATGGTGCCCTCACCCATCATAAATACAGGAGTCAGCCTTCGCGCCAGTTCCGGACTTGGTCTAACAGCAAAGAGAAAAGCACACACAAGCCCTATCACAATAAATGCTACATCAAGGTACAGATAAATTATACCGAATTTCCCGTAAAAATATGCGGTAAGGCTCAGTGCATAGGCAATAATCAGAAATACAGCCGTTAACCATGCAGTATTTTTTATTCCATACTTTATTGGTAGTGTTTGTACGCGTGTTATCTCATCCTGAGGAAAATCGCGGATATCAATCATACCTCGACCACCGAACATGGCAAAGAAAAACATACATGATAATATCCCAAGCCCTAAGCTCATCTTGCCGGACATTCCTCCCATTAATATGTAAAGAGCCTGCAGCAGACCAAGAGTAGCAGCGCGTGATAAAGGAGCTTCAAATAAATGCAATGCCAACCCAATGATAACTATAAGAATAACACCCCACATGATTAAAGCCAGAGGAGCCACACCCAGTACTACAATGAAGCTTGCAATAAGAAACGTTCCAGAGAAGAATAAACCGACAATAGGTTTTAGAGAGCCATCTGCCAGGGGATTGCGCCTTAACTTAGCTCGCGGTCCTTTTGCATCAAGGTCGCGGTCTGCATAAAAATCCAGTGAAAAACCCCCTACTGCCAGACACCACGCACCTAAAAACATTAAAAGTGATTTCCCCACCCCTGCCCCGGCAGAAAAGGAAGCTGTTCCAGCTATCATTGCCACCATGATTGTGCGATTGGGTCGAAAGAGCCAGAAAAAATTTGCAATATTACCCCTCTCCTTATTCTTCACAGCTACTTCACCTTTTTGAAAAATATTTTTTGATATAATATATTTAAATCCTATATAAACGTCTTTTTGACTTATTGATTATAATAGAGATTACGTATATTTGGTATATTATTAACAGGCATATCAGTAAATAACAATTACATTAATGATTATCAGCTGTCAACCGAATGCTTGCAGCTGTATACTGCCAGTATTTAGCTGACTGCTATTATTCGTAGCATTCCCTGATGCATAACACTATACTATAGCAGAATACATTTCTTAAAAACGATCGGAATATTCGATGTGGCATACAAAGAGCGCTGATTCGATCCTGAAAGAGCTGGAAAGCGATGCTGCTACAGGGCTCACAGAGGATGTGGCTCGAAAAAGGATACAGCAATACGGGTTGAACAGGCTGGTTGAGAAGAAAAAGAAATCGCTTCTAAGGCTTTTTTTCGAACAGCTGAACAGTATGCTCATCTTCATTCTAATTGCTGCAGCGGCGATTTCCGCCATGCTCGGCGAAACAACCGATACCATCATCATCGGATGTGTAATACTGCTCAACGCTCTCATAGGAGTCATACAGGAGGCAAAGGCTGAGAAAGAGCTCGAAGCATTGAAGAAGCTCGCAACACCAAAAGCGCTCGTTTTAAGAGGCGAAAAACAGCAGGAGATTGCTTCCGAAGAGGTCGTCCCCGGTGATGTGATCATTATAGATGCAGGGCGTATCATGCCCTGTGATATCAGGCTAATCGAAGCGGTTAATCTCAAGG
>CP070841.1:1485391-1488160 GCA_020342115.1 Spirochaetota bacterium | reverse complement strand
GATCCTCAGGTACGCAGTGTTCCGATCCACCTTCTTGACCAGGTGATCGTAGAACTTCTCAATGTGAGCCGGTGTGATCTGTAGAGGATTCAGCCCATCGGTAAACTCGTAGAGCTGTTTAACTGCTGTTAGATAGGATCGATAGGTGTGAGCGGAGAGGCCAGCTCCCATTAGAAACACCCTCTCAATGTCCTCAAAACTCTTGATAGAATCTAAGATGTGTTGAGCTTTTTTAAGACCAGCTGTGATAGTAGGAAAACTCTTTTGTAAATCTGTGGAAAGTGAAAGGTCGTTCATGGCACACCTCCGTAGTATGCCCCCGGTAGTTAGTGTCAGGGAAACCAGCCGGAAACTGGCTTTCGGGAGCTACCCTATCCCTGACAGCTCCCATTATAGCTTAATACCACGATGCTTTTCAATTTCTTTTTTCATTAACCGGATAACCTCCTCTTTCAAGGTTTTACCTTGTTCTGCACAAATAGACTTGAATATGTTTTTAATTTTATCCGGTATATCTTTTATAATCAAGGTTCCCATGTTTATAAATATAAACAATGTAAATAATATGTCAAAAGGTTTTTGTATATTTTTTGAGGGTTATCTTAACCTATACATAATGATTAGGGTAATTTAGATACCATTTTTGTTTAAAAAAACCACTTACAATAAATTCTTGCAAGATTCATGACTTATTTAGGTCTAAGGGGGATATTAGTTAATCCAGAGTTATTGTATAACATCCTTTAGTCCACCGGACTTGTAATATTAGTTATTTCTTTATTGGACGCCCTATAATCATACGTTACCCAAACATAGCAGAAATCCCAAGTTCTCTTGCTGCTTAGATAGTTCGAGTCCCGCTTGGCTCGATGCTCAAATAGGTATAATAAGAGAGTATCGTCTTACTGCTCATCCTTCTGTGTATCATATTAGCATTAGAAAAGAATTGGAAAAATATGATTTCTACTATCAATCTATTAATTACAGATTGCTAAATCCATGATAAAATGGTTGTATTACCTGTAATAATGCGGAGGAGAGACATGACAAAAAAGGAAAGAGTAAAAACGACTATGGCTCACCGGGAACCGGACCGTGTACCCCTGTTCGAGCTCACCGTAGCTAATCCGGTATTAGAGAGTGTGCTTGGTAGAAGAATCACAGGATATGGTACCGGCGAGGCGAAAGCAGCTGGAATCAGGGCTGCTATGTCAGGAAAAGAGGCAAGGAAAACTCTGATCAGAGATAATGTGGAGGGCATGCTCGAGATGTACGAGAAAGTAGGATTCGATATGTTCTGGTTCAGACCAACCGAGTACCTCATAACGGTCTTCATGGGGCTTCCCGACAACATCACCGCCAACTACATCTTTGACATCGATATACAGGAAACGGAGGAAAACGTGTTCCGGATAGAGAACAGTGATTATGGGTTCTGGTCCATAGAGAAGTATGAGGAGGAGAGTGACACATGCGTGACTGTTAATGACTCCATAAAGCAGGGCGGTATCACAGAGCTGAGAAGGTATGTGGCTTACCTCGAAGAAAAAGCGGGTACTCTGCTCCCTCCAGCTCTTCAGGACGGGCTCGAATCAATAAGAATAGCCGTGGAATGGCAGCGTGTGAGGGAGGATGGGATGTTTGTGATGGGTGCGGCCGACATTGCATGTCCCACCTTTCAGCCTTACTTTCCGCTTTTCCTGCAGGCCATGATCGATGAGCCAAAACTGGTGGAACGGTACATGGCGGCCACCACCGAGGGTGAGATGCCCATATTGAGAGCCCAGCTCGAGATGGGCGTTGACGGAATCCTCGGAGCCGTAGACTGGTGCTTTGGTAAGGCACCACTCTTCTCTCCAGACATGTTCAAACGATACATGGTCCCCCATCTCAAGAGAATCGTCGATGAATGTCACCAACACTCTGTTCCATACATCAAGCATCTTGACGGTCATACTACGCCTCATCTTGACCTGCTGATTAACGATGTTGGTATTGATGGCCTACACAGCATCGAACCGGCAGCCGGCATGGATATTGGCTGGGTCAAGCGGACATACGGGGACAGGATCACAATTCTCGGGAATATCGATTGCGGGCACCTGCTGACATTCGGGACCGGTGATGAGGTGGTTGCATCTGTAAAAAATATCATTCGGGAGGCATCTCCCGGCGGAGGTCATGTATTCAGCTCAAGCAACAGCATACACAGCGGTGTGTCTCCCGAGACATTCTGGACCATGATCAATGCTGTGAAGCGGTTCGGCAGGTATCCCATACAGATTGCCAGCTGAGGTTCTCTTTACAAGAATCTATAGTGAACAGATAACAAAAACCTAGATTTTCTGATCGTAATAAAATTAACTATCATTTCCACTATTTTCCTGAAATCGATAGAACCATACCAGATATGAAATATTTTCTCAGGAGAACAAATAGAAGTATTGTTGGAATCGAGGTAAATATTACCCCTGACATGGTGTGAGGCATAACTGTGCCACCACTCGGTCCGGACATAGATGCTAAAGCAATCATTATGGGACGTGCAGTCTGTGAACGGGTGAGCACCATTCCAAAAAGAAGATCATTCCAGATCCATGTCATTTGGAATAACGCAACCACAGCTGTCGGGGCAACTGACTGTGGTAGGAAAATATACAGATACGACTTCAGGGGGCCGCATCCATCGAGTTTTGCAGCCTCTTCTATTTCTTTCGGAATCGTCGTGTAAAAACCTCTATACACAAATAAGCTGAATGGAATGCATAT
>CP070841.1:1479705-1485291 GCA_020342115.1 Spirochaetota bacterium | reverse complement strand
TTTTAAAAAGAATGACAAAAGAGAAGAGATACTTATAGAGAATTTACCTATTGATGCACTCCTCTTCGATCTTGGCAAAAAAACCATAAAGCTGTACAAAGACATTGTAGCTAAAGCAAATACTATATTCGTCAATGGTCCTGTTGGAGTTTACGAAGAAGAGATATCAAATAAAAGTACAAAAGCATTGTGGAAAGCTATAGAGGATGAACCTGGCTTTACAGTAATAGGAGGAGGTGACACAGTTACCTCCTTCACAATATTCACTGATATTAAAAAGATTAACTATGTATCCACAGCAGGAGGAGCCCTCATACGCTACCTCTCTGGCATAGAGCTACCACTCATCAGGGCATTGAAAAAGAGTGCTGGTAAAGGTGAAAGGTTACTATGACATGTAGAAACAATAACTGAAACAAATTTGAGAAATTTCTTTTGCCTTGGCCTCACTATAATCATAATACTTGTGTTCAACTTATATATCAGTAGCAAAGGACCTATTCTTTAGAAATAGATTTACAGAATTGGCTGAGCCCAAACTGGGGATTTCAGTACTCTCATTCCACATGGGTTCTTTGATCCGCATGTTTCTTGGAATCGACATATAATGTATTTTTACTGTTGATTTCCCGGATAAACTTGTTACTATTCAACTGTGACTGTAAGTTTAACAAAATAGAGAGGGGTAATTACACCATGCACAAGTTAAAAGCACTCGTTGTATGTAGTGTCTTGCTCGCAATCGTCCTTAGCTTTATCGGATGTCAGACAACAGGAAGGACAGCAGGCGATTTCATCGATGATGTGGGAATCGAAGCAGGTATCCGCGCTAAGTTCCTTGAGGATCCAGTCGTAAGCCCTTTTTCCATTCATATTACTTCCTATGAAGGCGAGGTAACTCTCACCGGGGCAGTCGATTCTTTAAAGGCGAAGAGACAGGCAGAGAAGCTTGCCTATTCCGTCAAGGGTGTAAGAAAAGTAAACAACCATATAAAGATTAAGTAACACATTTCTTTTCACCAAACTTGGTCATCTTTTTACTGTAACAATCTAATTCTCATTTTCTCAAACCATTATTAAATTGTGACTGAGAATGTGGGTTGCCCACATCAGGCATCATGTATATAACCTACTGGTGAAGCGATGGCAATAAATAACATGGCCGAGAATGGTGATACTGCAAAAGACTTCATAAGAGCCATCATCGAACAAGATTTGAAGAGTGGAAAACACAAGGAAATTGTGACTCGTTTTCCGCCGGAACCGAACGGCTATCTGCACATAGGCCATGCAAAATCCATATGCCTCAACTTTGGAATAGCAAAGGATTTTAGCGGACGCTGTCATCTTCGCTTTGATGATACTGATCCAAGCAAAGAGGAAACAGAATACATAGAATCCATAAAGGAAGATGTAAGCTGGCTCGGGTTTGACTGGGGAAAACATCTCTATTACGCATCGGACTACTTTGAAAAGCTGTATCAATATGCAGTGCTGCTAATCAAAGATGGAAAGGCGTACGTTGACAGCCTCAGCGCAGATGAGATAAGGGAATATCGAGGCACGTTAACAGAGCCTGGAAAAGACAGCCCACATAGAAATCGCCAGCCAGAGGAAAACCTCGATCTATTCCAGCGTATGAGAGATGGAGAGTTTGACGACGGTGAATGTGTGCTGAGAGCAAAGATTGATATGGCTTCCCCAAACCTCAACATGAGAGATCCTACTCTTTATCGAATACGCAAGCTGCCACACCCCAGAACAGATGACCGGTGGTGCATCTATCCTATGTACGATTTTGCACATTGTCTCTCCGATGCAATAGAAGGTATAACCCATTCCATTTGTACACTGGAGTTTGAGGATCACCGCCCTCTCTACGACTGGATCCTCGATCAGCTCCCTGTGCCGTGTCATCCCAGGCAGATAGAGTTTGCCAGGCTCAATCTAAGCTATACGTTGATGAGCAAAAGGAAACTAAAGAATCTTGTAGACCGGGGTTCGGTCGAAAACTGGGACGATCCAAGAATGCCCACAATATCGGGACTCCGAAGAAGAGGCTATACACCAGAGGCAATCAGATACTTCTGTGACAGAATAGGTGTTGCTAAAACCAACAGTGTAGTTGATATTGCTCTTCTTGAACACTGTATTCGTGATGATCTGAACAAGCGGGCACAAAGAGTTATGGCAGTACTCAAACCTCTCAAAATTATTATTGATAATTACCCTGAAGATAAGGTTGAGCTGCTTGATGCTGAAAACAACCCTGAAGACCCGGGCATGGGAATGAGAAAGATTCCATTTTCAAGTGTCATATACATTGAGAGAGACGACTTCAGTGAAAATCCTCCTCCAAAATTTTTCCGCCTTGCACCAGGGCGTGAGATCAGGCTCAAACATGCCTATTATATCAAATGCAAAGGAGTGGAGAAAGATCCAAAGACTGGCGAGGCGGTCTGTCTCTACTGTACCTACGATCCTGAGACCCGCGGAGGGTGGTCCGCTGATGGGAGAAAAGTCCTGGGAACCTCTCACTGGGTATCAGCCGCACATGCACTTCAGGCAGAGGTACGCCTTTACAACCATCTTTTCACAACACCAAACCCTGCAGATGAAAAGGACTTCAACACAGTTTTGAATCCCGGCTCTCTCGAGCTTTTTTCCAGCTGTCTTGTAGAACCCAGCCTGAAAGATGCGAAACCTGGCAACCTGTATCAATTCCTACGCCAGGGATATTTCTATACTGACCAGGACACTGCAAAAACAGGGAAGCTGACATTCAATCGTACTGCAACTCTTCGTGATACCTGGGCAAAAATCAAAAAGGCAGAGGGACAAAAAAACAATAAACCACGAATATCTAGCTGAAGGAGGTTTAGGTAATGGACACCGATAAAAAGGTAGAAGATCTTGAGAGAAAGGTTAAAAACTTCGAAAGAAAGCTTGCCGAGATCGAGAGGAAGCTGAGAAAGATCGAGAGCAAATTGAAGAAACAGTAATCCTAGCTCACAAATAGATTCTTGGAAGCAAAATTCGGATCCGTCGTCAGATTTATCCCCAGCTTTCTTATGCCTGCTTCGTCGCCGGGAGTGGGTATATGAGTAAGGTGCATTTCACACCCTTTCAGCAGCTTCAGCTGTTCAATGGCAACCTGGGTCGTAGGGTTTGTGGGAGCCGCTATGCTCAAAGCAATGAGGGTTTCTTCCAGATCGAGGCTAATACTTTTTGAATCGTAAACTTCCTTTTTAAACTGTCTGATTGACTCTATGATCTGTGGCGAAAGAAGGTGTATTTTATCCGGAATGCCTGAAAGAGCCTTTACTGCATTTAGTATGAGGCTCGATGCTGCGTGGATAAGTGGTGAATTCTTACCAGTAATGATCGTACCATCTTTAAGTTCGATGGCAGCTCCGCAATATATACCCTCATGCCCCTTTCCCTCCTTCTGAGCAGCTACCGACGCTTCCCTTGCCGGTATGACCACAGCTCTGGCCTCAGGTTTGATGTTTAACTCCTCCATTAATAGTTCAACCTTCTGTACTGTCTTTTTATCTGTAAATCCCATTGCATACTCACAGGCATATCGAAAGTATCTGCTTATTACCTCCTGTTTTGCTGCCTCGACTACCACATCATCATCAATGATTCCATATCCCGCCCGGTTAACCCCCATATCGGTGGGAGACTGGTATATAGACTCTGATTCCTGAATTTTTTCAAGTATGCGCTTTAGAACCGGAAATGTCTCCACATCTCTGTTGTAGTTCACAGCCTTCTGATTGTAAGCCTCAAGATGGAAAGGATCGATCAGGTTGAAATCTCCAATATCTGCTGTGGCGGCTTCATATGCAACATTGACTGGATGCTTCAGGGGAAGGTTCCATATTGGAAATGTCTCAAATTTTGCATAACCGCTCACTATACCCCTCTTGTGGTCATGATAGAGTTGAGAGAGGCACGTCGCGAGTTTCCCGCTGCCGGGTCCAGGACCGGTAACTATGACAAGGGGATTCTTCGTTTCAATGTAGTCATTTGCCCCATACCCCTCTTCACTTACGACAAGATCAACGTCTGTGGGATACCCCTTGGTGTACTGATGAGTGTAAACATTTATATTCTGACGTTCCAGCTTGTTCTTGAATATAACCGCTGAAGCCTGGTTTTCGAATCGAGTGATTACCACAGCAAGAACATTGATTCCCCAGTCTTTCAGATCATCGATAAGTTTGAGCGCATCGACATCGTAGGTAATTCCAAAATCTGCCCGTAGCTTCTTTCTTTCAATAGCGCCGGCATAAATACAAAGCACTATATCGGCCCTATCCTTGAACTCCTGTAGAAGTCTCATTTTCACATTTGGATCAAAGCCTGGTAGAACTCTCGATGCGTGGTAATCGAAGAGTATCTTTCCTCCGAATTCAAGGTATAGTTTGTCTCCAAAACGCTGAGCCCTTTCAAGGATTGATTGGCTTTGCTCCTTCAGGTATTTCTCATTATCAAATCCAATCTTTTTCATCAAGCTTCCTTTTGCCCGAAATTTTTCTCATTATTATATTTTATTTTGACAATAAGTGAAAGAAAATTAAGATCACGTCTATTGAAATGATATTCTATTAGTAAAGCTTGTAGGATTTCTGTCTCTGTTCGCTATAATTTTTTTAATTCGTTCACTGTTTGACAGACTTTGAAGCGATTGCAGATGAACTGAATCCTTTAATGAAAAGCCATATCGGTAGCAATATTTCAAATAAGATTCCTAGAGCAAATATAATAAATATTTGATTCGTACCAATTTGGCCAAATATATGTAACAAGGTTCCTGGTAACATCACTGAGTATCCAACGAGACCCAAGATTGATATAAATCGTGGAACGAGTTTTGATTTATATAACAAATAACAAAACATCAGACCAGCTATGAAATTAAAGATGTAAACCATCTGTATGGTCCAATGACGTACTGCAAAAAATAAAGTGCCTGAAGTTTGAAAATAGGAAGCGGCCGGAGCTCCTGCTTTTACATATTCCTGACTTAAATCTGTGAGTAACAGTGGGATAATTAAATAAGCAACAATGATTGGCAACTCAGCAATCCTGGCTCCAACATACCCGAGTGCTATACCTTCATTATACTTTTTTAAGATAGGAAACATCAAAACTGCAATACCAGCAATTGCAATGCCATCGATAAACGAAATGAGCACTCCTATTATCACTCGGGTTTTATTTTCAGAAATGTTAATAAGATAATCTGGATCATCTAGAACAGAGCCTAAAAGACCCTGGCCCAGCATACTCGCAACCGTCGCAACTATAAATAATACTCCCACAATTATTGCTGTCTTTCTGCTTGCATCCATTTACTTCTCCTGTTTTTATGTTCTTAAACTCCCCAGCTCTTACACTCATTAGAATCAGCATCTGAGTAGTTTCAAAAAAAGATTGAATCTTCTTATGCTTCCAGTTTAGGCCACTTCAATGCATACCAAACAGTCAGTACATTAAACACAAGCCCTGCAATTATCAAAAATTTGTCAAAAGAGGAGGGGTATGAACGCATCCCAATGAGATGAAAGCCAAATA
>CP070841.1:1473353-1479605 GCA_020342115.1 Spirochaetota bacterium | reverse complement strand
TCTTATTTTTATTTATTATATTTAAGTTTGTTTTCATTTTATTACTTTTATATCTATTTTTAATATTTTTATTATTTCTTGACATATTATCATTTATTAGTCTAAAATGTATTTAAAACTATAAAAAGGAGACTAGATTATGAAAAAGATTATTATCATAGCTGCAAGCGTTATGTGTGTCGTTGCTTTTCTACTATTCATGGCTCAAGAGTGTGGAACAGGTGCAGCATACCCAAGCTATGTCGGAACCTGGCAGAGCATTGATCCGACTACAAGAATTGACAGCACAATGACCGCAGATAGTGGTGAAAGTCACGTATATAATTGGGACGGAGAAACGTGGGGTTATATTTTTGGAATGAGGATGGATATTAGTTTCAGTGGTGATACAAATACGGGTACAGTGACTGAAGTCAGTGATGATGGTACTAATTGGTATTCCTCTGGTATAGTTTGGGATACAATTATTAATGGTCCCTTAGGGGGTCAAACTAAATTGACATCGACATACGCAGTTTCACCCACCGGCAATTATATGTTCACGCATCAAGTGCAACCCGATCAAAGTGTAATGATGTGGATGATGACAAAACAGTAATATATTAAAAAGAACTTGACCCATTAAGATACCGAGGATTTTACATTAAGTTTGTTAATGAAGGAACGAGTACTAAAACTTTCATTATATAGAGGCGGATGAAGGATGGTATACGCTGCAGGTGAGGAACCTACAGTATTGAATATATTTAGCTTCGAGAATAGCAATGTCATATTCCAAAAAAGTTAAAAACATACATTTATTCTTTATTAAATATAAGAAACCGCCATTTAAATAAATCGATTTATAATTATAAGAGAAAAAATGAAAAGTCTTCTTTTCATAGTGGTCTTTTCCTGTCTGGTCATTTTCGTTACCTGTCAGACTACCGAGGATGAAATCCCTCCAGAGCCTATATCCATTGTATCAATCGGCGACAGTCTCACCATGGGTACACAGGACGCAGGAATAGTAATAGATTCGCAGCACAATAACTATCCTTATTTAATAGCTAAGCAATTAGGAATCCAAAATGAATTTCAGCAACCCTATGTAGCATCTCCTGGAATTGGGGTCCCGCCTTATGAAAGACCATTAGAAATAAGCAATAACCAAATAATTGCCGTAGAGTGGCCCGATAACAACGAAGATGGAATACCTGATGTTGATCCAAATGTGATAATAAGTCGACTGTCTAACGCTTTTTACCTATATCCTTACAACAACTTAGGAGTGGATGGTGCCAGATTGTATGATATGCGCAGCACCACAAAAGCTTCAGATTCTCAGACAGGGGATAACTTCTTCTTTGATATTGTTTTACGCAATGATACACCCCATCCTTTTATAGACTTTGGTGGGACAACCGTTGTGGAACAGGCAAAGATGCTTAATCCTGAGGTCATACTTCTATGGATCGGAAGCAACGATATTCTGCATACTGTCCTTGATGGATGCGGAATAGATGGAAGTGGATTTATTGGTGATGACCCGCCCACCAATCCTGTGGATTTTGATACAGAATATAACAACCTTCTGACTGATCTAAAGACCATCACTGATAAGATCGTAATGGCCAATATTCCTTCTTATCTGCCCTACGGTTATGCACTGGATGGAGTCTTTGTTGCAGACGACAATTTCCCGTCAGGCAGATTGATGATCTTCAACACAGAAACCTTTGAGCCTATCCAATTTGATATTACTGGTTTTGGTATGAGATATATTCCACTTCTGCTCGAGGAAGAAGATGCTGAACATCTATTGCTGACTGGTGCGATTGCTTTTCTAGAAGGTATGGGAATCCCCAACCAAAGTGACTTACAGACCATGGGCATTGATGCTGCCGAAGCAAGTGGTATGATTTCTGCAATGGCAGCAGCTGGAATAACACCGCCAGATCCCACATCAGTTCTGACCGGTAATTTTACAGTAACTCAAACCGAGGAAGATACAGTTCTGAATATTATTGAGCAATACAATGCTATAATATTCGATCTTAGTATACAGCATGGTATTTATCTAGTAGATATCGTCACCAGCTGGTGGAGCGATGAGATATCTACTCCTTTTGGGGGTTATTCGGGGGCCTATCCAATTCAGGATGAAGCGAACACCGCTTTCAGCCTTGATGGTGTACATCCAAATAACCTTGGTCATGCCCTTTGTGCAAATGCCTTTATAAAAGTGCTCAATCAGTACTATCAGCTAGCAATCCCTGAATTGGATCCAGAGGATTATAAAGGTCAATACTACAACAAATCAATCGAAAGCTCCTCCATCAAGGCTATCAAAGGTATTCAGCAGATGTATGTTCCAAAAAAGAAATAACAGCAACGGTTTTCCAGCAATATATCGTTCGCGCGCTAAAGAGAGAATAAATATCTCTTCCAATGATTCTTATGGTTTTGTACTCTCGAAAAAAATCATCATAATCTATATCCTATTTTATTTAAAATTTCCAGAATTAGTTAATTATCAAGAATAAAGAAAATGTGAAGTTACTAGGGCAATATTGAGAATACGAGAGGATCAGCTAAAAGCATTTTCCACTCAGAGGATTACCGAGAAATTAAGATTAATGAACTTTTAGTAGAATCCACCAAAGTGTAAGCTGAAAACCGCGAACAAGAAATTAAAATGGGAGCTGACCCCATTTATAAGACATGCCAGAGTTTTGTGAATCAGCTGAGAGAAGATAAGTCACTTAGAGGAAAGATCTTAGAGATAGAAAATGAAATGTCCTATGTCAAGGGCTGACCCCATTACTGTATGATAGGAATGATAGAAGTTAAAATTTTATGCTGTCAGCCGATTTTGCCCGGAGGGAGATTTGAACTCCCACAGGGTTGCCCCCACTAGATCCTGAATCTAGCGCGTCTGCCAATTCCGCCATCCGGGCTCTCACAAATAATAATACCGGATACAGTAATTTTCAAAAAAAAAATTTAATCACTAAAGTGACTTGACAGAAACCTGCCTTTTCTATTATCATTATAGGCTATTATATACGTTATGCTAAAAAAACATAACGGTTTGAGAGGATGCTATGATCTCTCAGATTAACAGGATAAGTGTACAGACAAAGGTCTGGCTCGAGAAAGAGGGAAGACCCGTATTCGGCATAGGAAAGCTCGGGCTCTTCAAAGCTATCAGAAGGGAGGGCTCAATCTCAAAGGCTTCGAAAAAGATGAACATATCGTTCAGGAGGGCCTGGAGCCACCTTGATAATGCAGAGCGAAACTTCGGTACTCCTCTTCTCGAAAAGCACAAGGGCGGGAAGGGAGGAGGAAGCTCCAGCCTCACGAGTGAAGCCGAGGAGCTCGTATCGCAGTTCGAGAGGCTTAATAATGATGTCAGGGAGTTTGCAGCGCAACGATTCAAAGAGCTTTTTTCCGATGGTCGTAATTAGTCAATATAACCGTGCCTTTAAGTCTGAAACAGGAAGGTTTTATGATTTCAGCAGATAGAGCGATCGATACAATACTATCAAACATAGATAGACTCGAAATAGAAGATATTGATATTCATTCTGCGTACGATTCTGTACTTGCCGAAGATGTTAAAGCCGATATCGATATTCCACCCTTTGATAAATCTGCAATGGACGGGTATGCAGTTCGCGCCAGGGATATTACCTCTGTACCAGCAACACTGGGAATACAAAATACAGTTAAAGCAGGAGATAGCGTCTCAGAGGGTGTTAAATCCGGGCTGTGTGTGAAAATCATGACCGGTGCTCCGGTTCCAAGCGGTGCTGATTCGGTTGTTATGGTCGAGGATACCCAAATTGCTGAGGATGGAGGGGTGGAGATTCTCAAAGAGGTAGAGAAAGGGCAGAACATCTGCCTTCAGGGAGAGGATGTAAAAAAGGGTACTGTTGTTCTGAAGCGCAATACTGTAATAGATGCACCAGAGATTGCAATTCTTTCTTCTGTTGGGAAATCTGTAATAAGTGTGTATAAAAAACCCGAGGTTGCCATAATATCGACTGGAAACGAGATCGTTGAGCCTGGCAAGCCGCTCAAGGATGGGCAGATAAGAAACAGCAACGGACCAATGCTCAGGAGCATGGTCATATCGCTTGGCTGTAAAAGCAGGTATCTTGGAATAGCAGCTGATACTGAACCAGCCTTAAGGAAAAAGATAAGAGATGGTTTCAAGAGCGATGTTCTTCTTCTGTCAGGCGGGGTATCCATGGGAGAGTATGATCTCATACCCAAAGTAGTGAGCGATCTCGGTGCAAAAATCTTCTTCCACAAAGTATTGGTAAAACCTGGCAAGCCTCTCCTGTTCGCCCTTAAAGGTAAAACTGTCATATTCGGTATCCCGGGAAATCCGGTATCGAATTTTACCACTTTTCATGTTTTCATCAAACCCGCTCTGCTCAAGATGATGGGAATAACAGACTTCGAGGTCTCATTGAATGAGGCAATTATGGATATTGATTTTAAGAACAGGAATGAACGGGTGCATATTGTACCATCCCGCTTTTTTTTCAAGGGCACTGAACTGAGGGTAACCCCATTTACACTGAACGGGTCTGCAGATATAATAGGATGCTCAAAAGCAAACTGTTTAACAATAATCGAAAAGAATAGAGGCAATATCAAAAAGGGTGAGAGGGTTAAGGTTCTTCCACTTAATTAATAAAAAGATTGGAAGAATAAGGTAATATTGGATAAAAAAGACTGTGGCAACAGTCGATAGAGAGGAGTTAAACCTTGCCATGAAAAAAAGGTTCAGCCATCTCGATGAATCTGGAAAGCTAAAAATGGTTGATGTTTCGGAAAAAGCTGTAACCAGGAGAACAGCAAAAGCTTGTTGTACAGTTAAAATGAAAACCGAAACTCTCAAGAGAATTGTCGAGGACAAAATTCCCAAGGGAGATGTGTTCTCATGTGCAAAGGTTGCAGGAATAATGGCGGCTAAAAAGACACATGAGCTCATTCCCCTGTGTCATCCGCTTCCCATTGAACACATTGACATAACTTTCACGCACACTATGGATAAAGGGGAGCTCGTAATAAATGCTGAGGCTGTTGTAACAGCAAAGACAGGAGCAGAGATGGAGGCCATGATGGCTGTTGCACAGGCTGCACTCACTGTCTATGACATGTGCAAGGCAGTTGATAGAGGGATTGTAATATCAGATTTAAAGCTTTTAGAAAAATCAGGAGGGAAGAGCGGTTCATGGAAGAGGGGCTGAGAATATGTGTGCTCACCTTGAGCACAAGAGCAAGCAGGGGAGAGAGTGAAGACACGAGCGGCCCGGCACTGTGTGGGCTCGTCAAAGAGCTTGGATGGCAGGTTGTATATTACAGGATTCTTCCCGATGATGAAAAATCGATAGAAAAAGAGCTCATAAGGATCAGTGATGAGATTAAGCCCGATGTAATCCTTACTCTTGGAGGAACGGGCCTTTCACCAACAGACGTAACGCCTGATGCAACAAAAAAGGTGATTACAAAGCTGGTGCCGGGAATTGCAGAGGCAATCAGGTATAAAAGCCTGGAAAAAACTGACAGGGCAATGCTCTCCAGGGGTATAAGCGGTACAAGGGGAACTACACTTATCATCAATATGCCCGGAAGCGAGAAGGCAGTTCGAGAGAGCTTTGAGATTGTATGCTCAACACTTCCTCATGCATCGGAGATCATAAAGGGACAGGTAAAGGATTGTGGCAGGGGCTAATGCTTTAAAAGACAGTCATGGTCGAGTAATTGATTATCTTAGAATATCTGTCACAGACAGATGTAATATGCGCTGTAGCTACTGCATTCCTGAAGAGGGTGTAAAATTTATTCCCAGCGATGAAATTCTTAGATATGAAGATATACTCACTCTTGCAGATATTTTCATCGAGATGGGGATTAAGAAGATAAGGATTACAGGGGGAGAGCCACTTGTCAGGAAAGATATTCTCTTCTTCATTGAGAAGATGGGAACAAAACCGATCAAGGAGCTCGTACTCACGACAAACGGGATTTTGCTTGGAGAGTTCGCGCAGGGATTAAAAGATGCAGGGGTAGAGAGGGTCAACGTGAGTCTCGATTCTCTTAATAGGAATACCTACCGGAGAATAACCCGAACAGATTCTCTCCCCAGGGTAATAGAGGGGATACGCAAGGCATATGATTCAGGTCTGAAGGTGAAGGTCAACGTCGTGGCAATGAAAGGGATAAATGATGGTGAGTTTTTAAACTTCGTCAAGT
>CP070841.1:1457251-1473253 GCA_020342115.1 Spirochaetota bacterium | reverse complement strand
GAGACTTAAAAGATGCCTTGGCATGTAGGAAGAAGTAACGGGCGGAGTATCAACAAGCTGAATCTGGATGTCCTCATATGGAATCATCCCGGGCTGCATCTTGTTTGTGGTGAAAGGATAGTCGCCAATCTCTGGATGTGCATTGGTAAGTATTTTGAGAAGTGAAGATTTTCCGCTATTTGGCGGGCCGATGAGGATTATTTGAGCAGCTCCTTCCCGAGTAAAATCCACAAACGAGTCATGCCTTGCTTTTTTATCTGCAGTCTCGAGCTGCCGACGAAGTGTCGACATGCGACGTTTGAGATCTGCGTAGAGATGATCTGTCCCCTTATGCTTTGGAAGGAGGGCGATCATGTCCTCAAGACGCTCTATCTTTTCGTCTGTTGTTTTTGCCTTCCTGAAAGCTTCTTCTGCTTTTTTATATTCTGGCGGAACATTTGTCGGCATACTTAAAAAATAAAATATTTTTAGATAAATTACAACAGCAGATGGAAAAAGCTTTGTATGTTAAAATCACTAGGCACCCCAGGTATGAGGGGGTGTTTACTTCTTGACAGATCCATAGTCATTTCCTAATATAAGAGGTCAATTGTTGTTGCTGTAAGAGTTGGGTCAGATATTACAGTTCCGTCAGGAGGCTATAAATGAGTAAAGAAAAGTACAAGAGTCCATTGCACAAGATGACACAGACAACGCCTACCTGTCTGTGGAATGACTCAGCGTCTGTTGAGGAGCTTACATATGCCATCGAGCATGGGGGGGTGGGGGCAACGTGCAATCCGGTGATAGTATTGAATGTACTTGAAAAGGAGATGCACCTGTGGAAAGATCGGATATATCAGCTTATTAAAGAGATGCCGCAAGCCACAGAAGATGAGATTGGATGGAAACTCGTGGAAGAAGTTTCAGCAAAAGGAGCTGAGCTTCTTAAACCCATATTTGATAAGCACAAGGGAAAGAATGGCCGGCTTTCTGTTCAGACAGATCCAAGATTTTATAGAAATACTAAAGCGATTGTCGAGCAGGCAGTGCACTTCTCACAGATAGCTCCAAATATAATCGTCAAAATCCCGGTGACTAAAGCAGGAGTACCGGCATTTGAGGAGGCCATTTACCGGGGAGTTACAACAAATGCGACAATCTGTTATACGCTGCCCCAGTGCATTGCTGTAGCAGAAGCTGTAGAGCGTGGTTTCAAACGCAGGGAAAAAGAGGGAAAAGACATATCGACAATGGGTCCGGTTTGCACAATAATGGTTGGTCGTCTCGATGACTGGCTGAAGGTGGTAGCTGATAAGGAAAACATCACCACAGATCCAGGGGTTTTGGACTGGGCGGGTGTGGTAGTAATGAAAAAGACCTACAAGATATATAGAGAGAGGGGTTATCGATTGAGGCTTCTTTCTGCTGCAATGAGGCATCATCTCCACTGGAGTGAGTTCATAGGAGGCGATGTGGTTATAAGTCCTCCATACAAATGGCAGAAGAGGTACAATGCAAGTGATGTGGAGGTGGTTCCACCGATGGATAAGCCGGTGGATACAAAGATTATTTCAGAGCTGGAAAACAAATTTGTGGATTTCCGCAGAGCATACAACGAAGATGGGATGACCATCGATGAGTTTGATACTTTCGGTGCTACTGCCCGAACCCTGAGACAGTTTATGAAAGGCTGTCATGATCTTTCAAATCTTATGCGAGATTTTATGATTCCAAATCCCGATGTGTAGGGGATAAGCAAAAGCTGAAAGCTTACAGCTGCAAGCTGATATCTATTAATGATTTTATAAGTCCCTGGTCTTGAAATATTCGTAGGCTTTTAGCTCCATCTCTACAGGTTTGTTTCTGATCTTCGGTCTGTAGGTGGAAAAATCGGCGATCATTTCCCATTCTGAATCATCGACTGTTTTTTCCTCGGTCTTATCCGGTGAAAGCCATCGCCTGAAAGCCGTTTCGATAAGAACATAGACATGTTTTTCCTCTATCTTCCATTTTCCTTTTACACCTTCAGCCATATCTCTTTCAGGAATAGACCATTTGAATTTTTTATCAGGATAAAATGTAAATGAGGGATAGTAAGGAGGGCCAGCCATCCATTCACCGATAAGGAGTGATTCGAGGTACTCCTGAGTGGGGGGCTTGAGCCCTGTCTTTCCCTCCATCCAGACGATGTACTCAACAAGCTCTCTGTCAAAATCTGTGAAAAATTTCTCCACTTCATCGTATCTTGGGTCGTACCAGCTGAACCTGGAAAAGTGCTCTGTAAGATCGAGATCATTTGCCTGAAATTTATATCTGTACTTTGCGTATATAGTGCTTTTCAGAAGCCTAAGCTGTGATTGATCAAGCCGCATGAGCAAATCAGGCTCAAACTCGGTTTCAATCAGAATATAGTTCCCTCCTTCTATTATGCTCCTGAATGTATCATCTTCGACTGTTGACCAGTTGATTATAAGATCTATCAGTATGAGAGCTATTTGATTATGTCCGTTTTCTCTGGCCACTGTGTACGCCCGTCCTCCCTTTGCATGTACATCAGCACCGTGGTCGATTAATAATTTAACGATTTCTATATTTCCTATATCCGCTGCCAGAATCAGCGCTGTGTCGTGTTTATCATTTGTGGCGTTCACATCGGCTCCCTTTTTTATTAAAAGCTCTGTTTGATGTAGATCACCGTTTTTTATTGCCTCAAACAGTTCTCCTTGGTTGCCATAGGCTATACTGCAGTGGAATATAAAAGCAGTTGCAAATGCTAAATGAATTATGTTTAAAATACACTTCATTTTTATATTGTGTTTCTTCACATCATAAACCGGAAGTCATTAAGTTATATATTTACCTTACACCTATCATCAAGATGTGTCAATGGCCGCGATTTTATCATTGAGCAGGATGGATAAATATGTTGCAGTTTCTAATTTTGAGCAGTAAATTAGTTGCAATTCCAACTAAATGGATTGTGTATTCATGGATAGTGAACAGTATATGGGCAGGTGGATTTCAATCTTGTATCGCTATAATCAGATGTATCTCAGCAGGGAGCTTGAGCCTCTCAATATTGGTGCAGGACAGCATCCAATCCTCAAGGTTTTGTTTAATAGAGACGGTATTCATCAGGAGGATATAGTTCATTCAACATGCATGGACAAAGGTACGGTAGCTAAATCGATTAAGAGGCTGTTGGAGCAGGGCTACATAGTCAAAAAGGGCTGTCCTGAGGACAGAAGAGCATGCAGGATATTTCTAACGTCTAAAGCTCATGAGATAAAATCAGACCTTGACACAGTACTATCGAGATGGACCGATATCGTTACAGCTGATTTCTCAAAAGAAGAGAAGGTACTAGTTTTTAGTTTACTGCAAAGAATGGCCTACAACGCAGAACAGTATTTATTGGAGAAAAAAGTTGAAGACAGGAAATAAAGCAAAGCTAACAGAGGGACCTGTCGGTAAACTATTAGTTAAGCTTACTTTACCGATGCTCATAGGTATTATCGGGATGGTGGCTTTCAATCTGGTGGATACCTTCTTTGTTGGACGTCTCGGGGCATTGGAACTCGCTGCTATGAGCTTCACCTTCCCTGTAGTTCTTGTTATCATTAGCATTTCCCAGGGGCTCGGAGTGGGCGCTTCTTCTGTGCTCTCACGAGCAATCGGTGAGGGTGATCAACACAAAGTAAAGCGGATTACCACAGATAGCCTGGTCCTCTCTTTTTCTATAGTTGTTGTATTTGTGATTGCAGGAATGCTCACTATTGAACCGCTTTTTCGCCTTCTCGGAGCCGATGATAACATCTTGCCCCTTATAAAGGATTACATGAGAATCTGGTACATTGGTGTTCCTTTTGTAATCATACCTATGGTCGGGAACAGCGCTATCAGGGCAACAGGGGATACCACTACGCCTAGTATCATCATGGTTGTCGCTATCTGCGTCAATCTGGTTCTCGATCCCCTGCTCATTTTCGGAATAGGACCTTTCCCCAGATGGGAGCTGGCTGGTGCTGCAGTTGCAACTGTGATTGCCCGGGCTGTCACAATGGTGTTGTCGTTATTTATTCTTGGCAGAAGGGAGAGAATGTTAACAACCGAAGTTCCCAGTTTAAAAGAAATATTAGAGTCCTGGAAAAAGATACTCTACATCGGTTTGCCGGCTGCAGGGACATACATCATAATCCCTCTATCCATGGGTGTAATAACGCGTCTTGTAGCCTCATTCGGACCGGAAAGCGTTGCAGGATTTGGTGTTGCTACCCGTATTGAAACCTTTGCATTAACCCAAATCATAGCTTTGAGTGTTGTTCTGATTCCATTCATAGGACAGAATATGGGAGCTGGTAAATATGAGCGTATTCGAAAGGGGTTGAAATACAGCCAGTTATTTGCCTTAATCTGGGGCTTGGTGTTGTTTCTGATCTTCATATTTACTGCAAGACAATTTGCAGGGGTATTCAATAAAAATTCATCGGTAATTGAATCCACAGCGCTTTACCTGCTTATAGTATCTGTAAGCTATGGTGCTCAGGGGGTATTCCAGCTTGTCTCATCGGCCTTCAATGCGATAAACAAGCCCTTTCCTGCTGCTATCCTAGCGCTTGTTCGAATGTTTGGCCTCTATATTCCGCTTGCGTTGTTAGGTTCGCGTATTTTTGGCTTGAGAGGGATCTTCGCCGCAGCATCAGCAGCCAATCTGGTAATAGGTGCTGTTTCATTTATCTGGATCGGAAAAATGCTTAAATCGATGAGCCTAAACGTAAATCATAAGGAATCGTTGAAAATAGTGAGCGCCCAGGAGTTGAAAACAGTCGAAACCAACTAGATTAATCAATGTTGTTTTCAATTTGCTCGACGAGATTCGCGGCAAACCGTTCTGCATCCTTCAGGTCATTTGCGTTCGGCCTCCCTTTGTTGATACCATCAGAAGAAAGCGCTGTATCGAACCCGAGACACGAGAAATCGCCAATAGTATAGAATCCCTTTTCTCCTAGCAATGACCTGAATCTTTCATGAGCCCGTTCACCGTTGGTTTTGGATCCGGTGGTTGAAAACAGAAATGCCTTTTTCCCATCCTGCTGCGGAAGTGAATTGACCCATGTGTACAGTTCCTCATGGAATTTGCCATAGTATATTCCAGATCCGAATCCGATCAAGTCATATTCTCGAAGATCTGTAGTGTTTATATTCGGTGATACTACCAATAATGCATCGAGCACGGGTGCAATGACATTTGCGATCGTTTTTGTATTCATATGGTGTTCGGAGTGGTAAACAATTAGAGTTTTCATCGTATCTCCTTTAGACTGCCTTTTAAGTGTATTTCATCATCTATTGCTAGTGAAGTAGATAGTGCCAAGTGTTTACTATATAACAATAGTTTTGTTATACTTTAGTGTGCATAGGATATTATGAATACAAAGAATGATAATTTATGAAGGTAATAAATATTTAGGTTGATGCAAAAAGCTGAAAAGGAATGCAGTTGAAACCAATTATACCTATTCAAACTCATCCTTGGAAATGGATATAAATATAGTAGAGATTATACCCAATACAGTCACTGGAGCTATTATTGCCAGAATGGAGCCGGCAAGGGCCAAACCCCAAAGTTTCTTTTGTAATGCATAGATACCGCCTATTATCTCCAATACACCAATGGCCAGAGTTGGTATGGCGATGATCCATAGAATCGTTGGCACGAAAGCAGGAATAGCTTCTGTTCCAGGAATACCGAAAGCTCCACTTGTGATTGGAATTGCGATAAGCAGTATGATAAACCCCAGTAATGCGAAAGCTCCGGATATGATGTTCAAAATCCCTGCTGCTTTAGGTTTATTTCCATTAGCCATTTGTTCTTTTCCTCCTGTTAATTAATAGTATAACATATCATAGGAGATAGGTCCTGTCTATCTATATCTGTTATAGCGCTATGTGGTTCTGGATGAAAGGAGTTGGAATTCGATGTGGTAAGAAGTTAATATTTTCATTTAGTCCTTTTTATTAGTTGAATTTCTACATTCGTATGTATATTTAGAAATCAATTGAATGGATGGAGATAGAGATTTTGGAGAATGAAAACAAAGATCTAGAGTACCCTAAGCTCAGGCCTGTAGAAGCTGTCCCTGCACAGCAGAACATGATCTGCCTCCGTGACCCACAGGGCTTTTCCGACAAGCTCGTGTTTCTGCCTCAGGAGGCCTTTTATATAGTAACCCTTTTCGATGGCAACCACTCGATCCTTGATATCCAGGAGGCATATACTAGAAGATTCGGAGACCTGCTCTTCAGTGATAAGGTTCGAGAGCTCATTGATAAGCTCGACAGCTGTCTCCTGCTTGAATCGGACCGTTTTCATGAGGTAAGAAACAGAGTCATCAAAGAGTTCAATAGAGAAAAAGTGAGGCCTGCAACTCACGCAGGGGCTGCCTATGAAGAAAAAGAAGATAAATTGCGAGAGCAGATCAAAGGTTTGTTCGAATCGCCTGAGGGACCGGGGTTGCCTGTTGTGGAGAACCCTTCTGGAAGGCTTCGAGGCCTGATTGCTCCCCATATTGATGTAAAGAGGGGAGGGGTCTGTTTTGCACACTCCTATAATGAATATGTAAAAGAGAGCTCGGCAAAAACAGTGATTATCCTCGGTATAGCGCATATCCAGACGAAAAGAAGGTTTGTTCTCACTCAAAAGGATTTTGCAACTCCTCTCGGTGTGATGCAGGCTGATCATGATTTCATAGATGGTTTGTCAGGAAGAGTCAAGACCAACTTCTTTGAGGATGAGCTTGTCCATCGCAACGAGCATTCTATTGAGTTTCAGGTTCTTTTTCTGCGATATCTGTATGATAAAAATGACATAAAGATTGTCCCTATCCTATGCTCAGCACGTGAACAGGACTATCTCGGGGGACCCCTGGAAGAGGATGGTGAGTTTCAGGATTTCATCGGGGGATTGAGGGAGGTCATCTCAGAGAGAACGGACGAAGTGTGCTTCATTGCTGGAGTGGATCTCAGCCATCTCGGTCAGAGGTTCGGGCAAAACATCACCATCGATGACACTTTCCTTGCCTGGGCCAAAGAAAAAGATACGGAGATGATCAAGCTTATACTTGAAAGGGATGCAGAGGGATTCATGGGGCTTATACAGGGTGAAAAGGATTCGAGAAACGTCTGCGGGGTGCCTGCAATCTACACAATGCTCAAAGTTTTGGATGCGAAATCATCAAAGCTCATCAGGTATGACCAGGCTGTAGAGGATCAAACCCAATCCGTTGTTACCTTTATGGGTGCGGGATTTTATGATGGGTAATAAATCGTTATATTCCTCTTTTATAATAGTTATGTTTCATATTTTTGTATGACCTACCGGAATCACAAAATTTATACTCTGGCAGCTATTAGTTGAGATGATCAATGCGTGAGAGAAAGATCTATATTATCATATTCCTCGGAGTAACCTTCCTCTTCTGGACAACCCTGTATCTCTACGTCCCAACACTACCCACATATATAAAGTCTAAAGTCATAAACCTGTCAATGGTAGGGTTTGTACTCTCCATGTATGGTCTCTGTCAGCTCATTTTCCGGCTTCCTTTAGGGATTGCAGTTGATTCAACTGGGCGTGGAAAACCTTTTATAATCGCAGGTTTAAGTATGGCTGTGTTAGGCGCATTTATCATGGGAAGAGGGTACGGCCTGGGAATGCTTGCTGTAGGCAGATCTCTTACCGGAATTGGTGCAGCAACGTGGGTTCCATTGCTTGTTGTATTCAGCACTTTTTTCAGTGCAGAAGAAGCTATTTTCTCGAGCACCATGCTTACGCTCACCGCAAACCTTGGGAGAGTTGTCGGATCGAGCCTCAGCGGGATCATTACACGTGCAGGTGGCTATGCGCTCCCATTCTACCTTTCTGCGATAACGGGGATTATTGCAGTTGGTATTGCTAGTTTTATAAAAGAAAAAGGAGGATTTTCAGAAGGAGTATCTCTTAGATCAATCGGTTTGCTTATTATAAGAAAAGATGTTGCACTCCCCGCTATTATTAGTGTTATTGTTCATCATGTGGATTATACAATTACCTTCAGCTTTCTTCCGATTCTCGCTCAGGAGATGGGAGCAAGCGATGTTGTGAAGAGTGTTATCATCAGTCTGAACCTTGCTTCAGTTACAGCTGCAAACCTTATAAACACCCTAATGTTAAGAAAGACAAGTCATACAATTCTCCTCTGCTGCGGAGCATTTCTATTTTTTTTCGGCATTGTTATGATTTCATTATCTCCCTCCCTCTATTTACTTTTCTGCGGTACGATCCTCATGGGTTTTGCATTCGGGATCGTCTACCCGATTCTCATCGGTATGGGCATACACAAGGTAGAGCGAAATCAGAGAAACACTGCTATGGGAATTCACCAGTCGATTTATGCAATCGGGATGTGGACTGGCCCATGGGTAACAGGTATACTTGCAGGCATTTTAGGTATGCAAAACACCTTCTTAATTACTGGGGGATTCTACTTAATTACAGTATATATTTTAATTTATTTTCTTCTGAGAAACAAAAACGTTTAGCATAGTATGCTTTTTTCTAGATTGTATATATAAGCATGGATCCAATTATCTAATAAGTCTTAATTAAAAA
The DNA here is from genome assembly GCA_020342115.1 of Spirochaetota bacterium. Lineage (GTDB taxonomy): Bacteria > Spirochaetota > B62-G9 > B62-G9 > DRHN01. Next base: position 1,464,621 of record CP070841.1, on the reverse strand, counting down.
GAGCAACTCATTGAGTATAGATATTCATATCGATCGTATTCTACGATCCAAAAGAAGAACGGTTTCGATTGAAGTAACACGCGAAGCACATCTGATTGTGCGGGCTCCGCTCCGTGCCCCCTCAGAGGAGATTGAGGAATTTGTTGAAAAAAAACGTTTGTGGATAATACAGAAACAAAGAGAAGCAGAAGCAAGATTGGAAAGAGCAACACCTAAAAGTTTTATAGATGACGAAAACTTTTACTTTTTGGGGAATACGTATCCACTAAAAATTGTAGATAATGGAGAGCCGGCCCTCACCTTTGACACTGTATTTAGACTTTCAAGAGAGTATTTGAAGTATGCCAGGGAGCTTTTCATCACTTGGTATAAGGAACAGGCTTATAAAAAGATTGGAGAGAGGTTGCACCATTTCTCTTCCTTATCAGACATTGATTTCAACAAGTTTAGAATTACCAATGCTCAGAGGCGTTGGGGGTCATGCAATATAAAAAGCAATATCTTCTTCAGCTGGAGGCTTATAATGGCACCGATTCCAGTTGTGGATTACGTGGTCGTCCATGAGCTTGTTCACATAGAGGAGAAAAGCCATTCACACAAATTCTGGAATGGTGTAGCGGAAATATTACCAGATTACAGACTACATCGGCAGTGGCTTAAGGAAAATGGGTATTTGCTTGTGTTGTAACATCACAGGGCATATTCAAAGTCCCCGTTTTTTAAACAAGAGGGTGATTTGAGAGCCACACTCTCTAAAGCTCCTTTGTTTCCTGGAACTCTCCCCCTTCAACATATTGTGATAGGACCCGTTTTGCACCATCAAACTCCATGTGAAGCTGGACTCTGTTCGGGCATTGGGAACCGATAAGTTCTTTATTCAATGTATAGGAAGGCCCTTCATCAGAGTAGGTTGGAATGAGCTCATGGCCCTTGACAACGTGGGTCTTGATGATCTCTCCGCACTTTTCGCACTTCACGTAAACATCCATCGAATCACCGCGTGGCCTGGACTGCCTCCCGCCGGCTTTCTTTTTAAATAAACCCATGCATCCTCCTTCTTTTTACCAGTTTTATTATCTATAATAAATTGTTTATTGCTGCTTGGCAACCTTATGAAAAAAATAGCTACACTTAGAAACAATATGGCGCTAGATTATAGACTGCGTTTCAATCAGTCGCTGATGAATAATTACGTATAGCTTAATTAATAGAATAACCAGCTCTGAATTGGTTATTTGAAATAACCAATTCTTTAGTTGTTAGATAAATTTAACAACTAATTATTAGTTCTTTAACTTATCATTATATAATGAATTATATTATAGACATTGATTTTTTATTTTATGAAAATCTATTATTCACCAAGAACTAATCAGGGATAATATGGAAACAACCGCTGAAACAACGATCTTTCTTCTGAGGCCCTTCTTTATTGCGCTTTACATCGGCCTTTTTTTCGCCCTTGTGATCTTTCTTCGTGAAAAGGCACTTCAGAGGAAACTAAGAAAAGAGAACGAGAGGCTCGAACATCACATACAGACAAAGCTCATGATCGAGGCTGAGACAAATGAGAGAATGATGAAGGAGATCGAAGAGCTTAAAAATCAAAATGAAAACCTGCGTATCACAGTCCAGTCACTCAGTGAGAAGCCCGGACGGAAGGAAATCAAAACACTTCACATGTACCAGAAAGCTGTCGAGGTGCTCACGGAAAAGGCCCCGGGTTTCGCCCAATCGTGGCAGAGCGCACTAAAGGATGGGAAGGACGAGATGAAGAAGATAGATATCGGTTTCATTCCTTTTGTAAAAAAATTACTCCCTGGCAAATCATCCCGCACCAAATCTCTCGAGGATCATTCTGCCACCCCAGAGAAGTAAATTTAACGTTTACTATACGAAGATTATTGATGTAAAGAACAACCTATCGCGCTATGTTTTTTAATCTTTTGATTATCCACCCCGCTTCTTTATGAAAGCCTTCCTTTTCATGAAATTTAAGGAGCTCCATGTAACGATCTCGTACATTGAACTCTATAGTATAGTAGAGCTTATGAAGACAGACAGGACAGAGGTGAAGCGGTCTGGCGTCTGACTCTTCCAGATGGTTTGAACCATTCATCATACAGTGGTAAAAAATACAATGATAGAGCCCGAACATATGACATGTCTCGTGAGCAAGCACCTTGCAGCTTCTAAGAAGAAGATGCGTCTCGTAATCCTGCGTACGAGGTTCCCCGTAGAATGCAGGATCATAACGGGCAAAGCTGAACACGCCAACACGGTCTCTTAGAGATGCCTGCCCGAACACGAAGTTCCATGAGGGTTCAGGATAAAGGTCTTCCATGGTTATTGCAAGAACACAGTAAGCATCTTTTGGCATGTTTTTTTGAAGCAGGTATAGTACAACAATTGTCAGAATCTGACGTTTCCCTGTATACTGGTTAATCCTTGTCGTGAGCTGGTGATCTTTTAATGATAATGCGGGCAGCACACTGATCTCAAGGGTGAAGAATGCACGTGCATATTCTTCAAGAGAATCGAGAGAGGGACTTTTACCTTCCTGGAAAACTCCAACAGGTTGAAAATAGATGATACTCCTCCTGCCCTCAGGTCTTACAGGTCCTGAACGAACATATGATTGATAAGATTGTCCGGGCTCTTTATGAATGGTGAGCCAGTCATGGGGGCCTGGTACTGGAATAGGGCTGAAGTCATCTCCTGGATTAAATGCATTTCTAATATCTGGTTGAAGACCTCTAAGTGTACCGATTGCTCTCATTCGTTCATTTCTCGATGGCGGTTTGAAGTCTGCCGCATCTGTATCAGTAAAAAAATTTAGAATAAAGAGTAAGAAAATCAACCTTCTGAATATCATTCCAGGTACTCGTAAGCCCTCCCAGAAGGACTGTAATGTGTATTGAACACTCAAGGTATGATTGCATGTTTATTTTCTACTATTTTATATAATTCGTGAAAAGTGTTTCTTCAAGAGTAGTTTTGTAAGCACACATTGCTTTTTAAAATGTATAAAGAAAGTGGTAAGAATTTGAAATGCTGTATCGTCTAATAAGTTGTTGGTGATTTATTCACCAGAAACTAATTGATGAGAGCAAAATATGAGGAGGTCCATAAAATGAAAAGAACTTTTATTATACTTGCTGTTTTGATTATTTCGGGAGCATTCTTCTTAACTTATCAGAATATAGAAGCTTCCGGCTCAAATCAAGAACAACTTATGGCCATGGGTCCTGAGATAAAGCTAACCGAAGACGGCACAAAATACCTTGTTCATCCCAGCAAGATCAAATCCGGTGGTCCTCCAAAGGATGGCATTCCCTCTATTGATAATCCGAAGTTCGTCTCTGTAGAGGAAGCTGATGAGTGGATTGCCGATAATGAGCTCGTGCTTGCAATCAAGTACAAAGGGTTCAAGAGGGTTTATCCGTTTCAGATTCTGGTATGGCACGAGATCGTGAATGAAACCATAGCAGGTGATCCTTTACTCATTACCTACTGCCCTCTCTGCGGTTCCGGTATCGCCTTTGAAAGAAAAATCAATGGAAAGGAAGTAGAGTTTGGAACTTCAGGAAAACTGTATAACTCCAACCTTGTCATGTATGATCGCAAGACGGATACTTACTGGACCCAGATAGATGGAAGGGCTATTGTTGGAGAGCTCACAGGAATGGAACTCAAAGCAGTTTCGATTGATACTGTTGTGTGGCATGATTGGAAGAAGGTGCATCCTGATTCAGAGGTGCTTAGCAATGATACAGGTTTTTCAAGGCCCTACGGAAAAGACCCCTACGGGAGTTACTACGAGGACAGCTTTGTAATGTTTCCGGTTGAACATGAGGACAAAAGGGTACACCCCAAAACGGTTATCTTTGGTATCGAGGTAAATGGCGCTTATAAAGCTTACCGTGAGGAAGACCTTCTGAAGAATCCTGTAATAGAGGATACAGTGAACGGAGTGAAGGTTCGAGTAACGAGGAGCGCTGATGGAACGGTCAGGATAATGAATCTCGACAAAGATGAAGAGATTGTCAAAGAGAGAGATTTCTGGTTTGCGTGGTACGCATTTCATCCAGACACTGCTCTTTATGAAAGTTAAATAATTTAGTTTGTGTCGAATAATTGATCTTTTTAATAAATAAATTTATATAATGTAACTCATTATAACTAATAAGGTACAAAACTAATTTGGAGCTGGTAATTTTTAAATTAAAACAGTATTAAAGATTAACCAGCAACTATCTAGGAGGAAAACAATGAACATGAAAAAGACCATAGGAATGGCGTTGTTTCTTGTAATGTTATTCGCAGTATATATGGCGATTGGAGATGATATGGCCACAAAATCTACCAACTGGCGCGATATCACTCTTAAAGACGTAAAAACAGGACGTACATTCAAAGTAGCAGATTTTAATGGAAAACCAATTATCCTGGAAACCTTTGCAGTATGGTGTCCCACCTGTACAAAACAGCAGAGAGAGATAAAAAAGCTTCATTCCGAGATTGGCGATGAGTTTGTTTCGATAACACTAGATGTCGATCCGAATGAGAGCGAGAAACAGGTAAAAGAGCATTTAAAGCGAAATGGATTTGATTGGCTTTATGCAGTTGCACCTCCAGAGTTTACCAAACTCCTTATAGATGAGTTTGGTACTATTATCGTGAATGCACCTGCGGCTCCTGTTGTGATTATTGATGAAAATGGAGATGCGAGACTGCTCGGGAGAGGTGTAAAATCTGCTCAAAAGCTTAAGGCAGAGTTAAAGAAAAGAGGGTAACATGGCAGGATATTTCAGCAATCTTCTGTCAACTTATTTTCTCGGTCTTTTAACCCCCCTTACTGCCGCATGTGTTCTCCCCCTCTATCCCGGTTATATCTCCTTTCTTGCCAGGCGTCTCGGGAATGAGAGCGGGGAGAACCAGAGCTCGATGGCTCTCGGGGGGCTGGTTACAGTTGGTGTAATAGTATTCATGGCACTTATAGGAGCCGTGTTCACTACATTCCTCAGTGTATCGCTCACGAAGGTTATAAGCATTGTCTCGCCGATTGCGTTTGGTATTCTTGCATTGATCAGTGTTCTGCTTATCCTGAATGTGGACTTTGGACGCTTGTTTCCTAAAGTACATGTGCCGGAGACAAAAAACCCTTTCCCACAGGCATTTCTCTTTGGATTTTTTTTTGGCGCCATTGTTCTTCCCTGTAATCCCGGTATGATTGCAGCCTTCTTTACAAAAACTGTTGCTCTCTCGAACCTTGATTTCATCTCAAACATGCTGAACTTTGTACTCTTCGGCATCGGAATTGCAACACCACTGCTTGTCTTTTCCCTGCTTTCACAGGCAGTAAGCCAGCGAATCATCAGGTTTTTAGTTCAGAAAAGCAATCTCATAAACAGGGTTGCTGGCATTCTAATGCTGGGTGTTTCCCTCTACTACATGATATTTGTATTTCGTATCTTCTCTTAGTGATGTTCGTATTATAGTTTGACATTGCACATTTAATGATTATAGTAAATTCACATGAAAATAGTAATTGTTGGTGCAGGCATTGTTGGTTTTCAGATCGCAAAGCAACTCATAGATGAGCGGAAAGATGTAGTCATTATTGAGAAAGATCCAAAGGTAGCGAACCATGCCAGCAACTACCTGGATTGTATGGTGGTAACCGATGAGGGGAACAATGTAGAAATTCTGAAAAAGGCCGGAGTAGACAAGGCAGACTTCTTCATCAGTGTGACCGGTTCCGATGAGGTAAACATGATTTCATGCGGGCTCGTTGCCAATGAGTTCGATATACCCTACAAGATTGCACGTGTCAGAAACCTCGAATACTCACAGAGGCAGATATCGTCAAGCCTCTTTCTCGGTATCGACCATATTGTGAATCCTGATATAGAAGCTTCTAAGGTAATCACCAGGTCCATAGAGCATGGTGTGGTCAGCGATATCCTCTTTTTTGAAAAAACAAGTTTTCAGATGAGGAATTTCACAATTGGCGATAATTCCATATTTAAAGACAAGAGCCTGCAGGAGATTAAGAACAGTGTAGAGCTTGATTTTCTTGTTGCGTTTATTCTTCGTGAGAACAATTATATAATTCCGACTGGCGATACAGTGGTGCGGCAGAATGACAATCTTTATATCGTTGCCAAAGAGGAAAATCTAGAAAAACTTTTCTCCCAAATCGGGAAATTCAGGCTTAAATCTAACAAGGTCGTGATAGTGGGCGGTGGAAAGATTGGGAATTATGTTGCCGACCATCTGCTGCAGATGCAGCGGAGTGACCTGAATTTTATGTCAAAGCTCACTCGATCCATTGTTCAGAAATGGAGGAAAAATATCGTAATCGTTGATCGTGACATTGAAACGTGCAACGTGCTTGCGGAACGATTCCCGGATGCTCTTGTACTCAATGAGGATATATCAGATGAGGGAATCTACGAAGAGGGGGGATTCAACGATTATGATCTCATCGTAACAGCGACTGGAAATCAGGAGCTTAATATCATCACTGCCGTCTACGCAAAAACCCTTGGGATAAAGCGGTCGATTGCTATGGTGAACAAGAACAACTACATAAACATCGCAGCCGGCCTGGGTATAGATGTAACGGTAAGCCAGAAGAATTCCATGGTTAACTCGATACTAAAGCTGATTCGAAAGGGAAACATTAAAAACATTTACAGCTTTTCAGATGGGAAGGTGGAGGTTATAGAGCTTGCAGTAGAAAACTCTTCGATATCCGGAAAAACGATAAAGGAGATCAATCTTCCTCCACAAACCCTCATCGTCTCTCTGACAAGGGGAGACGAAAATATCCTTCCAGATGGCAACTGTTCAATTCAAAATGGTGATTATATCATTGTTATTGCACAGAAAGATTCAATATCCAAGATAGAAAACATCTTTACTGGAAAAGAATGAATATAAAACAGGTTGCACGGGTTATCTCCATACTGTTACTCACCATCGCTTTCTTCATGCTCATTCCCTTCTTCATGGCCGTTTATAATGAAGAAATGGAAATCGTGAGAAGCTTTCTGGTTCCCATAGGCGCTATCCTTTTCATAAGTATACTTATATTCTTTTTCACAAGGAAAAACCGCAAAGAAAACATCTCTACAAGAGACGGGTTCCTGCTTGTTTCCTTGAGCTGGATTTTAGCCTCTTTTTTCAGCTGCCTGCCGTTCTACCTGTCGGGTGAGATTCCTCGTTTTGTTGACTGTTTTTTTGAAACCATGTCGGGCTATACAACAACAGGGGCATCCATACTTACAGCCATAGAGGTGTTGCCCAGACCAATTCTCTTCTGGCGTTCGTTTACCCACTGGCTGGGAGGAATGGGGATCGTT
>CP070841.1:1454046-1457151 GCA_020342115.1 Spirochaetota bacterium | reverse complement strand
GAGTACAAGAAACTTTTAATGGGTTAATGATTCTCGGAGGTGAAGTAAATCTCAGGGATATGTTCGGGATCTATCATTCCTGAGCATATCCCTTATTAAAAAAACTAAAGTCCTCAGAGAGCCCAATATGAGAGATAAAAGGTATTCCCGATACCCCATAGAATGGCTGTTTCCTGTTTTAATTCTTGTTATTCTATTTACAGTGTTTCCTGTTGGATATGCAATCTACAATAGCCTCCACCAGATCCTGCTTGTGCTCCCTACAACACCTTTCGTTGGTCTGAAGAACTATGTTGAAGTACTAACTAGCATATATTTTAAAGAAGCACTATTAAATACACTCTTATTCACCGTTACCACTGCGCCTGCAACTGTGATAATATCTTTAGGTATAGCAAGGCTTCTGCTGACCAAATTCTATGGAAGAGCTGTTTTAAGACCTGTTGTGCTTCTCCCGTGGGCTATTCCGGGATCTGTAGCAGGCATTCTCTGGCTATGGATTTTCCATGGCCAGTGGGGGCTATTGAATGGATTTTTATTGAAGCTGGGGATTATCAAGAACTACATACCGTGGCTCATGGATGCCCGTCTTGCAAAATTCAGTGTGAGCATAGCGCATATCTGGACGCAGGTTCCTTTTGCGAGCATACTTCTCATGGCAGCACTCACCACAATTCCTAAAGATATATATGAAGCCTCAGAAGTTGATGGCGCAGGTGCTTTAAGGCGGCTTGTGTCAATTACCATTCCTCAGATCAAGGGAATGCTTATAATAATCCTGATTTATGAGTGTATTATGGGGCTGACGAGTTACGATGCAGTATATTCGATGACTGCAGGCGGCCCGGGAGGTGCTACGACCCTCCTATCATACTACATCTGGGCAGAGGCGTTTAAATTATTAAATTTCGGAAGAGGGGCAGCTCTTGGAGTCATCATGGCTGTCATAACATTTGCTCTTATAATGGCTATTCTCAAGGCTATTCCCACTGACATACTTGTAAAGGAGTAGCGTTGTGGCAAAAAAAATCCTGATTCATTTCTTAGCATTGGTCGTGTTTCTCTTCTGCATCGGGCCGCTTTTGTTAACGCTTTTCGGTGGTATTATACCTGATAAAGCGCTTCTTTCATATCCGCCTGAATGGTTTTCGATGAAACCAACACTCGATTATTACAACTATATCTTTAGAGGAACAATTCCTCAGTCCTATGAAGTAAGAGGAGCAATGCGCGGTATGATTTCAGAAGAGGCCAGGTTAATCCCGCACGGTATGATGAACAGCGCTATAATTGCGCTGTCTGTGATGGGTATAAACATTCTTTTTGGAAGCATGGCGGCCTATGCTTTTGCTCGAATCAGATTTAGAGCTAAAGCAGCTACCTTTATGGGAATTATAATGTGCAGGCTTCTCCCGGCAGCGGCTCTTGCTGTTCCATTTTATCTGATTATTCAAGCACTTGGGCTTCTTGATACAAAAATAGCAATTATAATGGTGCACAGCCTCCTTACCCTTCCATTTACCGTTCTTATTCTCTCAGTGTTTTTCAGAAGAATACCGATCGATATCGAGGAGGCAGCTTTTGTCGACGGTGCCAGCAGAATACAGGTTTTCAGAAAGATCACGCTTCCACTGTCGGCTGCGAGCATGGTGGCCACAGGATTGTTCGCATTTATGCTTTCATATTCGGAGTTTTTATACGGTCTGATCCTCTCTGGCACAGAAAGGACCCGCTCTCTTCCTGTTATTATGGCTTCTCTCTCCATTGAAACGGACGTTGCATGGGGTATGCTCATGTCCGGTGTGTTTATTACACTCATACCTTCATTGATACTTGCAATTGTTGTGTGGAAGTTTGTAGTAGAGGGAATCATTCTCGGTGCTGTGAAAGACTGATATCCGGTGGTATTTTCCTTCCATAATTTCCTTGAAAGAACATCATTTTCCTTATACGATTTTCTTATACTATAAAAGAGGGATAAATCGAGATGAAGATAAATGGAAAAGAATATTCTCGAAGAGAGATTGAAAAAAGGATTGGAAACGTAAACCAGATAGGAAACACAGTACACTATGAGCTTACAGAGGGTCGTTCAAAGGGAGTAAGGGCTGTTGAATTTAACAATGGAAGCGGTCTCAGCTTCACTGTTCTCCCTGATAGAGGTCTTGATATAGTGCACTGTACCTACAATGGAATAAATCTCGTTTACCAGACTCCAAACGGGGTGGCACATCCAAGCTTCTACGAGCCTCATGGACCTAGCTGGCTCAAAACATTCTTTGGGGGGCTACTTACAACGTGCGGTCTCACCTATTTCGGTGCGCCTGGTAAAGATGGAGAAGAGGAGCTCGGTCTTCACGGCCGTTACTCCACACTTCCTGCGAGCAGGGTACAGGACCGTTCTCGATGGGAAAAGGATCGTTACATCCTGGAAATCAGCGGAACTGTAGAAGAAAGCACACTCTTTGGCAATAAACTCAGGCTCACAAGGAGTATCTCCACAGAGATCGGGAAGAGGTCACTTTCTCTTCGCGATAGCGTTGAGAACTATGGATTCAGCGCCTCTCCGTTCACAATACTCTACCATATCAATATTGGATTTCCTCTTCTGGATGAATCCAGTGAGCTTGTTTTAACCTCGAAAGAAATAGAGCCCTACGATGATGGATCGAAGGACAACCTGGAGAATTGGAGCAGGTTTTCATTGCCGGTGAAGGATTTTAAGGAGCAAAACTTTCTTCATACCATGGCCGGTGATAGCGAAGGTTATGCTCATGCTGCGCTCCTGAACAGGGAGCTTGCTGGAGGCCTTGGCCTCTTCATACGTACATCAATCGACAGCCTTCCATTTATAAGTGAATGGAAGCAGATGGGGGAGGGTGACTATGTAGTAGGTATCGAGCCGTGTAACACCAAGATTGAGAACAGAGCACTATTGAGAGAGCATGGGAGGCTTCCACTCCTCGAACCCGGTGAGAAAGAGGAGTTAACAGTCGAAATTGGAGTTCTGGAGGGCGAGGAAGAGATCGAGGATTTTATTAAAAAGCTGAAGGATACAGTTGCATCATGTAGGGGATAAAAAGGGGGTTATCGAGGTGCTTCAAG
>CP070841.1:1446286-1453946 GCA_020342115.1 Spirochaetota bacterium | reverse complement strand
TTACGATAATATCGTACCCTTCTTCAGCAAATGTCTGGATGTTCTTTTCATAGTCAGTTGGCTGCAGGGTTTCGATGTAATCCGCTTTCAAGTCAAACTCCTCAGCTGCCCTCATCATTCCCTCATAGGCAAACTGGTTAAAGGTTTTATCGTCAACTTTCCCAACATCGGTGACGAGTCCAACCTTCATTCCTACTTCCTCATCCTCCCTGGTGCCTTCAGCATAAAGAGTAATGCATGATAGAAGCAGGATGGATAGAGCTAAAAGCAGTACCTTTTTCATAAATAACCTCCTTATAAGATTTGATTTTATATTACAAACACAGGCAATATTTTACTATATTTCTGATAATTTTAAAAGATGTTTTTTTAATTATTACCAATTTTTACCAGTTTCTTTGATAGGGTTTTATATCTGTATTTTGCGATGTTGAAATTGGCGATATACTCTCCTTCACAAAGTCATAGAGATAGAGCTCGCGAACAGGAACGGCATCTGAAGCTTTTGAGAGCCCTATGACGTAGAACTGTTCAGAAGGTGCCGTGTAGAGAACCTCCTGGACAGTAAACGGAAATGTCTTTCTGTAATGTTTGTCTTCTTTTTTATCGTATACAATTATCTCTTTCAGGTTTTTATTTCGATATATGATGTAGCGATCATTGGGGCTCACTGTAAGAAGATCAATACCCTCTTCATCTTCAAAGAGCTCGGTGAGCGACTGCCCCGGTTTTTTATGATTGAGGTAAAAAAGCTTACCTTCCTTTGCCACATAGTAGTTAAAATTGGAAAGAATACTCTGTGTGTTCTCGATTTCCATTGACAGGTAATAAAAGATATCCCCAGATGGGATATTGACTATAAAGATTTTCCCCTCTTCAAAGACTGCGAAAGTCGATCCGTCCTCAGAGATAAGGGGGGGATTTTCCGGGCTGAAGTTTTCAGAAATCAGGATGCTTTTTTTCCCCTGGGCGCGGAAGATATACAGCTCATTTCTCCTTGAATAGATAATTGCGTTTCCATTAGGAGCCCTTTTGATATAGTCCACTCCCCTCGAGATGATATGATGCTCTTTTGTCTTTTCATATACAAGTCCCAGGACTCTCTGTTCATTAATATTGTCTATAAAATAGATATTTCCATTATAAAGAAATCCAACCTCGTCGAAGTTATGTCCATTGAAAACCCTGTTTACAGTACTCGCCCTGCCGGATATGAGGTAGATGGCCTGGCGGTCCTCTCCTCTTTTTACGGCTGCTGCAACTCTGTCATTGTCGTAATCGATTCCTATGGTGACAAAATATCCTCCAGTATCGAATCGGAGCTTGATGCTCTTTCCGATCTCTATATTTTTTGTGGTAAGAAAATCAGTGCCTTCTATGAGTGAATGGTAGCACACTGTGCTCTTGTCCGGAGAGATTGCAGGAGGAATATAGAGCTTTTCATCGAATTGCTGGAGAGAAGAGAGTTTACCTGATACAGGATCAAAGAGATAGAGCTCATAGGTTCGCAGAACAGGTTCCAGCATCGGGTTTTTGTATCTCATGAAATAAAGTTTTCCGTAATTCAGAGGCTCTTTGGAATAGCAGAGATCGTAGAGCGTTGCAGAGAAAGAAAATGATGCATGTGAAAGGATAAAGATTAAAGCAAAAAGGATTACTATACTTATCTTTCGAAATAGAATTTTCACTATATACAAAATATACTACAATTGCGGACCTCAGCAATATCTTTTTTCCTCATCCATAAAAATCTCTCATACATATGGATGCAATACTTATTATCTGTCTTTAGGTATCTTTAAGCTTTGAGCTATTTATATAGTGATAAATCAGCATTGCCTGGAATATTTCTTAAATAAAACCTTTCATTTTTAAGTGATTGTTGTAAGATACAAATTGAATGTTGATATGAATCAATAAGAACAGATTAATACCCAGAATTAAGTTGTTGAAAAAGGAGATGCCGTGCAAATAAAAAAAATAATGATGTTAATCTGTTTTGGACTGCTGCTCCTGTCCGGCTGTGGCGGGGGAAGTGTAAGCAATGCTACCATAAGCATAGTCTCGATCACACCGACATCCGGATCCCCTATAGCAGAAGGTACGGTAATTGAAGCGATACTCGATTATACTATGAGTGAATACGAGTATATCAGTTATCAAATTACGATCTATTTTGAGACAACCACAGGAGGATATGTCGTGGCAGGTGACAATCCATCCCTGGAATTAACGTATAGTTCAGGACAGGTGACTCATACCTACACCGTTTCGAGTATGGATGTGAATAATGCAGTAGTAAAAAAACCTTATGAAATAAACTACACTCTGGAAAAATCTATGGATGACATTATCTGGGAGGAGGTAGCGAAAACGGCTGAAGTTATATATACTGAGTGAATTCCCTCCAGAATGGTGATAGTACTATTTACCTAATTCCAGAATGCCAAAACTTTGTTGCTATAAGTGAAAGGCGAGGTATAATTGTAGTAAAATACAAGTGGTATTTTTTCGATGGAACCAGACATCAGTAAGATACGCATTGTGCTCATGGAGCCAGAAGGGGCATTCAATATAGGCTCTGTGGCACGAGTCATGAAAAACATGGGTCTATCAGAGCTCGCGCTTGTAAATCCGGTTGCTTTCAGGAATGACGATGGGTATAGAGGAGCTGTCGGTGCCCGGGATATTCTTGATAAGGCTCTTCTCTTTCCGAGCTTGAAGGAAGCCATCAAGGATACAAACCTCGTTGTGGGGACTACGAGAAGGGCTGGGCGGCTCAGAAGGATTTTCTGCAGTCTCGAGGAGCTCCCTGAAAGGATCTTCCCTATACTCAATCATGGAAAAGTATCAATAGTATTCGGAAGAGAGAAGAGCGGGCTCACCACCGGGGAGACGGACCTTTGTAATTTACTGGTTAATATCCCGGCTGATAAGAAATTCCCCTCTCTCAACCTCTCTCATGCTGCGGCAGTCGTCTGCTACAAGCTTTTCACAAATGCGGTGGTGTCGGAAGTTCCTTATATCACTGATCCTGCGCAGAATGAGGAGGTCGAAGGGCTTCTTGATTATATACAATCGGTGTTTGCTGACATTGGATTCTTTGCTAAGGGGACTCCTGATTATGTGATCAATCTTTTCAGGAAGATCTTTGGAAGAGCCCTTTTAGATAATGAGGAGATAAAGAACCTCACTCATATTTTTCATCGCCTGTACGGTTTAGCAAGAGCGAATAAAGGTCAGTGACAAAGGTTGCTCGATTTATTAAAACCTTCCATTATATATAGCTTTGTATATTTTCCTGTCAAGCATCAGGTCCAGCCCCTTTTTAAAATCAGCCAGAGGCATTGCATCTGATATCAAAGGAGTTACATCTATCTGTCTGTTCACAATAATGCCATAAGCCCGTGCAACGTATTCAGGGGTTTGTGAATAGCTGCTTTTTATAATAAGCTCATTTTTATATATCCTGTTAAAATCAACAGATATGGGCTTGTTTTCTATTCCCATACCAAAGATGACAATCTGTCCTCCTGGTCTTATGTATGAGAGGGCATCTGAGAGAGTTTGAGGATTGGTTACTGTTAGTATTGCTGCATCCAGACCTATTGGACTGATATCTCTTATTTTCTCTGATGCGAATTCTTTTTTAGGATTAAATGTATAGTCAGCACCGAGCTTTTTTGCCATTGAAAGCCTATCATCATCAAGGTCAATGACAAGGGCTCTGAGTTTGCTTAGTTTTATGAGTTTGACAAAGAGTATTCCTATTACACCTGCTCCAACCACTGAAACTATGTCTCCTTCTAGGCAGGAAATACTATCCATTGCCCTGAGACAGCAGGCTAGGGGTTCTATGAATACCGCTTCCAGAAGATTCATATCTTCCGGAATGGTAAACGTGGTATTCTCGATATGGTCGCTAGAGAGCTTTATATATTGACAGAACCCTCCTGGAACTATGTTTGTACTCTTGAACTTATCACACATTGTGTAATTACCATGTTTACAGAAGTGGCAGGTTCCGCAAGGTATATGATGAGAAGCAACAACAATATCTCCTTCACTGAACTCATCTACCTTTTTCCCAACCTCTACAACTTTCCCAACAATCTCGTGGCCATAAATGGCTGGCTTCCTGAACGAGGTATCGAATATCTTAACTATATCTGAGCCACATAGGCCGCAATATAGCATCTCGATGAGTATGTCACTGTCCGAAATAGAAGGCTTGGCCATATCCTCAAGCCGGAAATCGTCAATGCTGTAGCAAAGCAAGGCTTTCATATTATATTGTATTTTATCCCCTTCTGTTGTCCCATAAGCTCCAGTGCCTCCACAAGTCTTTCCAGAGGCATGTCTGAGGTAATAAACTTTGATGTATCAATGAGGCCACCGGATATCAATTGAAAAGCTTTGTGAACATAGTGAGGAGTATGGTGGTACACTCCTTTTATGGTGAGCTCTGAATAGTGGATAAGCCCTGTATCAATAGTAATGGATGTCCCGGAGGGGCACCCTCCGAAAAGGTTGATTGTTGCTCCTTTTCTTCCCATGAGGGTTGTGAGCTCCCATACCTTCGGGAAACCGGTTGCCTCAACAGCCACATCCACTCCTCTACCGCCTTCTGTAAGTGCCTTTACTGCTCCTACCTGATCAGAGGTCTCTTTTGCATTGATAGTATAATCGGCTCCCAGCTCTCTCGCATATGCAAGCCGTTCGTCAGAGAGATCGGTTGCTATAACTCGTGCACCTCTCAGTTTTGTCAAAGCTACCCAGAGAAGCCCAATAGGCCCGGCTCCATTAATAACTACCATATCTCCTTCGTTGATATTGGACTTATCCACTCCATGTACAACACATGCAAGCGGTTCAGTCAGTGCAGCATGCTTGTAATCAACATGAGCAGGGATTTTGAGAGTATTGATTGCCAGGATATTTTTCGGGATTTTTATATATTCTGCATACGCACCATTGTTATAAACGATGTTCTCACACATTGAGTAGCGCTGGAGCTTGCAGTAGTAACATCGAAAACAGGGAGCCGAGTTCATGGCTGTCACCCTGTCTCCGACATCAAAACCTTCCACCCCATCTCCAAGCTCCACTATGTCCCCAGCCCATTCATGTCCGAATACGGAGCCTTCCTCAATCATGGTTGGGTGGCCTCTTCTGTAGGTCTTCAAGTCTGAACCACAGGTGAGAGCACTCTTGATTTTTACCAGAGCCTCTCCAGGGCCGAGCTGGGGAATTTCTGTCTCCTCAAGTCTTACATCTTTGGGTCCGTAGAAGAGCTGGGCTTGCATCTTTCCTTCCATTGTATTTCTCTCTCGATAGTTTGATGTTATAAAAAACCAGCTGTTGTATTAAAGAACAGTAAGCCATGTTTTTGATGCTTTAGTATCAGGGTATTATACCAATGTTACATCTATGTCAAGCTCTCTCAGTATGGACTGGAAGTCATTGGGGAGATCCGTATCGGTAATCAGTTTGTCAAAAGCATTTAGCTCGCTAAAATGGGCAATTTTTACCTTGCCAAACTTTGAGGAATCCGCAACGAGAATTTTCGTCTTTGCAGAGTTCATGATTGCCTTTTTTGTCTCTATCTCGTACGGATTCGCACATGTGACACCAAGCTTGTCACTTATACCTGCTGCAGATACAAATGCCTTGTCCGCTCTTGTTCTCTTTATGAGATTTATCCCCTCCGGACTCTCGAACATCATTGTATTAGGATGAAAATAACCACCGGCAAAAATAGGATTGCAGTTCTTTTTTCTATAAACCTCAACTAATATGTTGAGTGCATAACAGAGAACGGTGACAGGTATATTCTCAGGGATGAACTTTGAAACATACTCGACTGTTGAGCCGACGTCGAGTATAATCGTATCGTTTGGTTCAATGAGGGTCGAGGCATTTTGTCCTATCCTGATTTTCTCTCTGGTCCTTACTGTCTCCTCATGTGTGATGAGATACTTCTCCCTATCGCTGTCATCGAATGCTTTGAATATTGCGCCACCTGGAATGAGCTCAACTATATTGTCTTTGTCCAGAAGGCTCAAATCCCTTCTTATGGTCATTTCTGATACGTCAAGTCTCTTTTTAAGATCTTTTATACTCACAGCACCTTTCAATCTAAGGTTGTTGATAATGGCCTTTATTCTCTCGTTTTTATCCATGCGATTCCTCAAAAGCTTCTTAAATATAACTAGTTTATGTTATATAGCATAAGATTATAAGATGTGGTTCTTTACCTGTCAATTATCAATATTTATGGATATATCTATTTAGGTGTTAAAAAAAGACTAAATATTTTTTCAATTTTTCATTGACAGATACCGATATATGTTTATATAATATCATATATTGTTATAATATAAACATTTTATCTAAATATCATGTTAATATGGCATCATTTATTACAACATATTAAAAAATATTATCAAAAAATGATAGATTTATAACATTAAACTACTATATGAGAGGTTAAAAAATGATAGAATTGAGAACCTACAGCTATGTTGATTCTCTTCAATTACAAATGGCTTCATTCATTGCAGGAGTTTCCAGGGGTTATTTCCCTGTTGCGGATCAGGCATGTTGTGTGGTCGAGATATCACCCGGAATAGAAATAAACAGACTTACAGATATTGCGGTAAAAGCAACTGATGTGAAACCTGGATTACAGATTGTTGAAAGATTATTCGGCATGCTTGAGGTGCACTCGCACAACCAGGCCGATACACGCCAGGCCGGGGCTGCAATCCTGAAGGCGATCGATGTTAGCGAGGAAGATAGAATGAAGCCCAGGATTCTGACAAGTCAACTGATAAGGCACATGGACAGTCATCATGCACAGCTGATAAATCGTGTAAGGCATGGGAATATGGTTCTTAGAGGTAATACACTCTATATTCTTGAGATAGAGCCAGCAGGGTATGCGTACTATGCGGCAAACGAGGCAGAAAAGGCATCTCACATCAACATTATAGAGGTAGTGGGTTTCGGAAGATTCGGAAGAATCTATATTGCAGGAGATGAATCTGAAGTGCTGGTTTCAAAGGATATTGTTGAAAAACGTCTTTCAGAACTTTCAGGTCGGGAACCTGGAGGTCAGATAGAATGATATACAGTAAATAAAATTTGGAGGAAGAAGTATGCCTGATATTTATACCGATGCACTAGGAATGATCGAAACAAGGGGATTCGCTGCGATGGTCGAAGCATCTGATGCAATGGTAAAAGCAGCAAAGGTCGAGCTCACAGGTTATGAAAAGATTGGGGGCGCCTATGTAACCGCTATTGTGAGAGGAGATGTGGCGGCCGTTCGAGCTGCACTCGATGCGGGTGGTAGAGCTGCTGAGAAGGTTGGTGAGATAATCTCAGTTCATATTATTCCACGTCCTCACACCAATGTCGACGAGGTTATCCCCCTTGGAAGAGGTCCAAAGAAGTCCAAGGCTCAGAAAGCTGAGACAGACTAAATTCGTCTGGATATTAAATTTTAGTGTGCTCGGGTAGTTGAAATGGCACACCAGTAGCATCCAGATGATCGATCAAGGAGAAGTGTAGAAATGATACTTGGAAGAGTCATAGGAACAGTGGTATCTACGAGGAAGGAACCTAAAATCGAGGGTATCAAGTTTCTCCTCCTTGA
>CP070841.1:1427865-1446186 GCA_020342115.1 Spirochaetota bacterium | reverse complement strand
TGGTTCTTCATTTTGTATTCCCCTTAATAAATTTGAGTGCTGAAATTAAAATTGTAGTGTGATATTTTACACCTGTAAACAAAAACTGAAAAGATTCCGACCGTCAGTTGTCTTCTATATATAAGCCGCATCGACAAGATAATCCTTTATATCCTCCCTCCATAAACGACGCCAATATAATTAAGGTTGCAGTATACTAAACTCACCCAAAAACCCTCGGTCGCCTTCGGCTCAAGTTGAGGCTTTCAGCCTCAACCCTCTGTCGCTTCGTTCAAATTGATGCCCACGGCATCAATGCCCAGCCACTGCACTGTAATTGAATATTATCCGCCCGCTGTACTTCTGTTAAATTAGATGGTAAAAGGAGATTATGTCCTAATGGAAGGCGGTTTAAAGAAAGGGCTCACTCTACTGGATATCTTCTGTGTGGCTACTGGTGCAATGATCAGTTCGGGACTATTTATTCTTCCCGGGTTGGCGTTTGCAAAAGCGGGCCCGGCAGTCATTCTGTCCTACCTGATAGCAGGTTTGTTTTGTATTCCCTCGCTTTTAAGCATGGCGGAATTAACCACGGCAATGCCCAAGGCAGGCGGGGACTACTTCTATATTATGAGAGGATTCGGTCCTCTCCTGGGAACGGTAGCCGGCTTTTCAACCTGGCTCTCATTAAGCCTGAAAGGCGCGTTCGCCCTTCTGGGCATGGGAGCATATGTAAGCATTATCACCAATATCCCCCTGAATATCATTGCCCTCATATGCTGCGTATTCTTTATCATATTAAATTTAATAGGAGTGAAAGAAGCAGGGAGGTTCCAGGTCTTTCTGGTTCTCGGGCTCCTGGGGGTCTTACTCGGTTACGTTCTCTGGGGAGCAGGGGCCGTACACACCAAGAATCTCCGGCCATTTTTCGATAAAGGGCTGACTCCAATGTTTTCCACGGCAAGTTTTGTCTTCATCTCGTACGGAGGATTAACAAAGGTGGTAGCCCTGGCAGAGGAGGTGAAAAATCCCGGAAAAAACCTGCCCCTGGGGATGATGCTCTCTCTTGCCGTGACTTCCGTCCTGTACGCTCTTGTTATCTTCGTGACTATAGGCGTTCTGAAGCCACAAAACCTGCAGGAGACGTTTACCCCCATATCTGACGGAGGGGCCATTTTCGGAGGAAATGTGTTCAAGATAATAATAAGCGTGGGGGCATTCCTGGCCTTTATCTCCACGGCCAATTCGGCGATCATGACCGCGTCCCGATACCCCCTGGGGATGAGCAGAGACAAGCTCTTACCCCGCAGTTTTGAAAAAATTAGCAGAAGGTTCAAGACCCCGTATATCGCTATACTCCTCACCGGTTTTTTCATCATCATGGTCATACTGTTTCTACGGTTGGAGTTACTGGTAAAGGTCGCCTCCAGTATCCTGATCATACTTTACATCTTCGCCAATCTTACCTTGATCCTGTTTCGCGAGAGCAAGATATTGAGCTACAGGCCGAAGTTTCGTGCACCCCTTTATCCCTATGTACAGGTGTTGGGAATAGTGGGCGGACTTTTTCTTTTGATAGAGATGGGGACGTTTATGCTCCTGCTGACCGCCCTTTTCCTGCTGATAGGATATGTCTGGTATAGGGCCTACGCCAAGAAGAGAGCCGTCCAGAATTCTGCACTCATACATGTCCTGGAAAGACTGGTCGCCAAGGACAAAGAACTGGCATCGGAGAGTCTTCTCACCGAATTACGGGACATCGTCATCCAACGGGACGAGATAATAGAGGACAAATTTCACAAACTCATTAAGGACGGCATGGTCCTGGACATAGAGCCGCCCCTCAGGATGGAAGATTTCTTTAAAGAGGTGTCGGATATTTTGAGCAAAGACCTCGGTATGAAATCCGAAGAATTATTCGATAAGTTTTTAAAGAGAGAAATAGAATCCAGCACCGTGATAGCGAAAGGCCTAGCCATCCCCCATATTGCCGTTACCGGCGAAAATATTTTCAAAGTGATACTTGTGAGAGCGAGAGCGGGTATTATTTTTCCCCACGACCAGCTTATCCATACATCATTCGTTTTTGCAGGCTCCTTGGGAGACCGGATCCTCCACCTGAAAGTCCTCTCCGCTATTGCCGAGGTTACCCAAGGCCCCGGATTTATAGAACAGTGGATGGGGGCGAAAAACGAGGAGGAGCTCAAAAATGTTGTTCTTTTAGCTGAAAGGCGACGAGATTAGGAAAAGGAGGGACACGGCACTCTGTGATACCCTGGTGTATAATTAAGGTTGCAGTATACCTCTATTAAAAAATAGTGTAACCTCGTCGTTATATTTAAAAAAAGAATTAAGGTTGCAGTATACTTAATTCATACGGTTCAGGATTAAACAGTAAAAATAGTTACCATATTATATGGAGCAAAAAAGTATACTGTAACCTTAATTCCAAAATATTTCGTATGAAAAGGTTATACGTACTATGTCAGCCTTACAATATGTAGCTGAGGTATTAGGAGGATAAATGACACAATTTCGAAAACCTACTGGTCTTATTGGAAAATTTTTGGCCAAAGGTATGGCATGGGGACATAGAGATTTTTATAAGAATACAGCAAAGATGCTTAATCTCAAACATGATGATAAGTATCTAGAAATAGGATTTGGTTCTGGATTATTTATTAAAAAATATGCTTCACACGTTTCTAGAATAGCCGGATTAGATTACTCAGAAGACATGGTAAAATTAGCAAGTAATATTAATAAAAATATTGTCAGATCAGGCAAAGCTGAATTTATACATGGGGATATATCATCTTTACCTTGGCAAAACGACAAATTCTCAATTGTTGTTTGTATTGAGACTTTTTTCTTCTGGTCCGAACCATTGGTAGCGCTCAAAGAAATTTACAGAGTTTTAATCCCAGGGGGCAGGTTGGTTATTGAAATGGCATATAATAAAGATGACGGACTGGATCATACCAAGCACATAGAAAAAATGAAGCTAAACTTATATAGTGCTAATGAAATGAAAGAAATACTAAAGGAAGCCGGATTTAAAAGTATAGTTATTGATTATTATAAGGGTGTTCGGATCCCTTTTAAGGGATATGTTGTTCCAAGAGGCATGGTTGTTAAAGCCACTAAGAAAACAGACTGACATACTGAACATAGCGCCTGATTAGTAATAGAAATATTATCGCATGAATGAAAATATAATTACTCAATTTATAAAAATCGTAGCAACATAACAAACGGTTGCAGCTGACTTAGCTACCGTCACGCTTCGTGCTGTGCACACGAACCCGCGCCAGCTCGACGCCACGCAGCTGAACCTGGCGTTATCTTCCCAATATTTTATTGTACAAGTGAAGAGTACTATGATATTGTTTCATACAAAATTGGTTATGTATAATTAATGTGACGTCTAATAAAACTATATAAGAGGAGGTCATGTATGAATAAAAAAATCGCTATTTTAAGTTCAATTATTAATGTAATAGCTGTTCTTTCTTTTGCTCTGTGTATGCTTTTAGGAAGTACTTATGGGAGTTATATAGCAAGCATGTTTATTGCCTTTAGTTTTGTTCCTATGATGAGTGCTTATTGTCATTACAGCAATACAGAAAAAAAATTACCAGGATATATCTCAATTGTATTTTCTGCTATTTATTCGGTATTTATACTTGCAGTTTATTATGCACAGGTTACCACAGTCACTCAAGAGGTATTAAATATTCAGGCAAATCGAATATTAGATTATTCACAGTTTGGGCTGTTTTTTAATTACGATTTACTTGGATATGGAATTATGGCACTGGCAACTTTTTTTGCAGGCTTAACCATAGAAGTAAAGACAAAAGCTGATAAGGTTTTAAAAATACTCTTAATCATTCATGGAGTTTTTTTCATAAGCAGCTTTCTTATACCATTGCTTGGTTTATTCAGTTCAGATATGCAAGGCGCAGATTGGATTGGAACTGCAGTATTAGAATTTTGGTGTATTTATTTTCTTCCAATTGGAATTTTATCGTTTTTTCATTTTAATAAGAAACTTTGAAAATATATAGATTGATTTTTCTCCCATGACCATTTCAAAAGAATTAAGGTTGCAGTATACATAATGCATACAGTTCAGGATTAAACAGTAAAAATAACCACCATATTAAATGGAGGAAAAAAGTATGCTGCAACCTTAATTCCTTTATACATTATATTGTTTTAGCTAGCCTAGCATATGACTTGATAAGTAGGGAATGAAGAATTGTATATAAAAGTGAAAAAAGGGGCAGGTCTACATATTCCACATTTTCGATTTCTGTGCGTCCATACATAAATGAGACCATGCAATGACATGAGGCTTTCCAGTTCCCATCGGTCGCTGCGAGGGCGCTCTTGATCTAAATTATCGACCAGCAAGAAGGAGAAACAAGAAACACATGAACCCAAAGATCGTAATCAGAAGCGAAACGGATGCCGATGTGGGCGGGATAACCGAGGTGACTATCGCCGCGTTCAAGACGCTTGAGGTCAGCAATCAAACCGAGCATTTCATCATCGAGGCGTTACGCGAAACCAAGGCCCTCACCGTATCGCTCGTCGCAGAACTGGACGGCTGTGTGATAGGTCATATTGCATTCTCTCCCGTGACCATATCGGACGGCACTCAGAACTGGTACGGGCTTGGACCTGTTTCGGTGTTGCCGGAGTACCAGAGGCAGGGGATCGGCAAAGCCCTGATACGGGAAGGGCTTTCACGGCTGAAAGCCATGAATGCGCGGGGATGCTGTCTCGTGGGACATCCTGAGTACTACAGGAAATTTGGGTTTCTAAACATGCCGGGACTTGCGTGTGAGGGAGTGCCGCAGGAAGTCTTCTTCGCTCTGTCTTTCGACGGGCATACTCCGCAGGGAACCGTCACCTTCCACGACGGATTCAGGGCTATCAGCTAACATAAAAAAGTGACAGTTACCTTAATCCCCATTCCAAACATGATATGATAATAAAGTGTACTGTCACCTTAATTAAACGGGCGCTGACCCTGTTTTCCTGATGTTAAAACGGTGTTTGAATTAATTGGAGAACCTTGCCCGAAATGTAATGTAAGGAAGGAACGATTCAGGAAATCGTGACAGGATGGATAAGCTAACAACTGCCTGCACGAGACGGCTAACGCCGCATGTGAGGCGGCACGGTAGCCGTAAAATTTACTTGATGTGGATGATTATGTGGATTATATTAGTTATGAAAATATATATAGCGGTGATTCGAAATGAAAACCATTCAAATGACCCTCGACGAAGACCTTGTTAAGGCTGTGGACCGTATATCTAAACAGCTCAATACAACGCGGTCAGCTTTTACAAGGCAAGCACTTCGTGAAGCGTTATCACGCTACAGCATTGAGCAATTAGAGCAAAAGCATAAAAAAGGGTACGAAAAGCATCCGGTAACTGTGGATGAATTTTCGGTCTGGGATGAAGAGCAAGCCTGGGGTGATGAATGAGACATGGAGAAATTCGCTGGTATAAGTTCTCGCGCCCTTATAAGAAACGACCGGTTCTCATTCTTACTAGAGATTCTGTGCTAGAATATCTTGGCGAAGTTACTGTTGCTCCTATTACGAGTACGATTCGCGATATACCATCGGAAGTCTTCTTATCTAAAACTGATGGAATGCCCATGGACTGTGCTGTCAACTGTGACCATTTGCAAACAGTTGCAAAGGGGAAAATAGGTCCATTAATTACTTCGCTGAACAAGAAAAAACTGAACGAAGTTGGGCAGGCCATATGTTTTGCCCTAAATATTGGAAGATTTTCCGTCTAAAAAATCGCTGCACCGGACTGGCTACATGGTGCGGATGCCAAGTTTCAATGCTCACTTTTTTACATAATACTGCATGGCCAGCCTGTGAGCTCAATCGTTAGGCCGTGAGGAGACGAACAGATGCCGAACGGTGGATCAGATTGCTGTGGCACATGCTGGTTCAACGCCAAGAACAAAGGGCAAACAGGCTATGATCACGCTCAGGACTCCGAACCGGACTTCTGCACCATTCGCGACTTACCGATCGAGGATCCATTCTACACATACTGTGGAAATCACCCGCACCGTAGACCGAATCGAGACCCTATTCCGATCGGCCCCGTTTACACTGGGGACTCTTCAGGCGCTCGGGAGTTCTGGCTGCCATCTCCAGACACAGAAGAGGTTCGGAAGCACCTCCTTGCCCTGCTCAGCCAGATTGAGGAACAACCACGCTCGGAATATCCGATCGGGATCTACGCCGATGAAGTGGTGGTCTGGCAGCTGGGTGAGTTCAGGGAAGTGCGGGCGCTGGAACACCTGCGTCGAATCGCTTCCTTTCGGCCGCGCGCAGCGGAAACTGGCCCTTTCGGGCGTACTCGAAAAGGTCTGGTGCGACTCGCCCGGAAGGCTCTTGACAAGATTCAGCGTGGTCCGGCTTAACAAGGCAAGGCAGCGGACCGACTCCGCAGGACGCTTATTACCAGGTAGTTAAGAAAAACACCCTACTGAATATAGTCTGTGAGAGCCTTTTTCAGCTCCTTTCCGGTAAGCATATCCTTTTCTGTAACCTTACCATCGCCAAGCTCGTCGGCACCGAAGATGACCACCTTGTTTGCTCCAACCTTTGACGCACGCGCCATCTGTTTTTTAACAGCAAGGGGCCTGTAGGTATGCTCGACGATGAATCCCTTTTGTCTAAGCGAATGTGCTACCTTGAGAAGAGTCCCAAGCTCCTCTTCGGTTATCCGTACCAGGAAGTAATCGATCTGTCTGCTATAGGCTGGAAGAAGCCCCTTTTCGGCAAGCACCTCACCAAGGACGACATCCCCCATTCCGAATCCGCATGCAGGTATTTCGATCCCTCCGAACTCCTTGAGGAGGTGGTTGTATCTCCCGCCGCCACATATCGCTCTCATTCGCTCACTTCGGTCATAGATCTCATAGACAGTTCCGGTATAATAATCAAGTCCCCTGACTACTGCTACATCGAGGGAACAGAAATCGTCCATCCCTGCAGCCTCCAGAAGCGAAAATATGTAAATGAGCGCCTCCTTTCCATCATTTGTATAGCTCAATGATTTCAGATCCTGAATGTTCTTAATGGCGAGATAGTCATCAAGCGCTTTTTTCTGAGCTTGATTGAAATTGAGCTCATCAATTGCATCCCTGGTAGTCTGCTCATCAACTTTTCTCGCATTGTCTATGATCTTGTACAGACGCAGCGATATATCCTCACTGACACCCATTGATTTAAAATATTCGGATACGAAATCACGGTTATTTATCTTGACCACAAAATCACGCTCTGTAAGTCCGAGGGCAACTAGTGAATCTATCGCTACCGATATCACCTCGACATCCCCCAGCCCCTCTTCCTCTCCAATGATGTCGACATTGAACTGGAAGAACTCACGCAGCCTTCCTTTTTGCGGCTTCTCGTACCTCATGCACCTCGGTATGGAAAACCACTTTATCGGCTTTGGCGCTTCACTCTGTACCTTCGCAATCATTCTCGCAAGAGTTGGAGTGAGCTCCGGGCGAAGGGCAAGCTCACGGCCGCCCTTGTCGGTAAAATTATAGAGCTGACGTATAATCTCATCACCTGACTTTATTTTGTAGAGATCAAGCGACTCTATAACTGGACCTTCAAACTCCTCGAAACCGTAACACAACGCAGTCTTTCTCCAGGCATTGATTATATGCTGCAATCGCGAATAAACATCTGGATAATAGTCTCTCATCCCCCGCACAGATAGATCCGATTTCATTGCGTATCCCCTTTAGTTGTTTCGGCTTCTCGAACGAAATAACTGCATCCAATCCTCAACTGATAAATCATCAACCGCCTCTTTTTTCTCATCTTCATCCTTTCTATGATTCACATGCTTTTGAAGTCTCTTTGAAGGAGCATGACGAATAAGTGAGAGAAACTCTCTTGTTCCCATCACCTGCGCCCCAAGGCTTTTCACAATACTTGTTATATGCCTTCTGTCATCAGATACAACCGTAATCCTCCCCCTTTGGCTGCTATCTTCAACCATCTTGACTATTCGCTCATCCGCACTCTGTATCCCTCTCGCATAGATGCTTCTTACCCTGCGAGCACCCCTTTTTCTTCTGCCAGCCGGCTCATTGCCATCCCATACGACAGTCAGCTCGACTCTCTTCTTGGATGAATAGGAATCAAGTAGTACTAAAAAACTCTCCCTTGCATCATCGACATCTTCTCTCTCAGAGGAAAATCCTCCACCCAGTATGACATTATAGCCATCGATTATGTAATGAGGAATCCCCTCCATTGATTTTCTTCGCCCCTCTGCTGCTTCTCGTTATTTACTTTAAACACCACTTTTACAGTATTATAATATAATACAGTTTGAATGCATTAAGAAAAAGGAGAACAATAAGTTGGACAACATTTCGGAAGCGCTCGAGCATTATAATGATAAAATCGATCCTGCTGTTTCACGGCTCTCCATTATCCTGGCAGCTGGCCATGGGAAGCGTATAAAGAGCGAAAAGTCCAAAATGCTACACGAGATATGGGGAAAACCATCCGTGTGGCGTGTATGCAACTCTGCGAAAAATGGACTCAATAGTGAAAACCAGATAATCGTTGTTGGTATCAAGGCAGTTGAAGTGGCTCAGGCTCTGGGAAAACATAAAAATAGGGTTTTTATCTATCAGAATGAGCAGAACGGGACAGGAGATGCTGTGAGAGTAGCTCTTGAATATAAGGGTATGGCTCGATATAAAGGAGATGTGTATATCTTCCCAGGGGACATGGGTCTGCTTTCGGTTCAGACTGTAGCTGACTTTGTACGCTTCTATCAATCATCAGGTTGTGATATGCTCGTTATGACAGGGACCTACGAGGGAAATCCTGAGAAAAACTACTATGGAAGGATTATCAAATCCAGACATAACAGCAATGAAGTAATAGAAATTAAGGAACACAAAGATATCCTGGCAATGAATCCCGACCAACCCTATCGTACTCTCTACAAAGGAAAGGAGGAGGAATTTACTAAAAACGAGCTTCTCAATATAAGAGAGTTTAATACCGGTGTATACGTATTCAAGATCGATTCCTTGAAGAAGTATATATCGCAGCTCAAACCTGACAATGTTCAGGGCGAAATCTATATCACAGATCTCATAAAGATCTTCAATGACAGTGGATTGAGGGTATGCTCCTCAGGAGTGACCAATAACAACCTTGTTATTGCATTTAATGTGAAAAGCGTGCTTAAGCGTATGGAGGAGACCTATAGGGAGATTGTGTACGAGCGCCTCAAGGATATAATCACTATCGATAATTCAGATGATTTTTTTATTGCGGAAGAAACGATTGATAGAATCCTACAGCTTGACAAGAAGCACCGGGCACTGGAAATAAAGATCGGGAAAGGTGCCTATATAGGATCAGATGTTGAAGTGAAAAGGGGACTTCATGTTGGGAGAAATGCCATATTGAAGGGGCACATCAGAGTAGGAGAAAACGTCAGGATTGACGAGGCTTCGATGTTTTCAACCTTTCCAGGCCAGACTATCGATATTGGGGAATACTCTCACATCTTCCGGGGTACCGTAATTCAGGGCAGTGTGAAAATTGGAAAGAATGTGAGGGTTGAAACAGGGGTACGTATAACCGGTAGTACTGATGAACCGGTGATTATCGGTGATAATGTTCAGATCAAAGGGATGACATATATATTCGGTTCAATTATTGAGGACAATCTCCTCATCGAGCATTCGATTTTAAAGAACAAAAGGGTCGAAAAAGTGATTAAAAAGGATGGAGAAGTTCAACCAATCAAATATATCCTACCACATCCGGAAGGGCTCGACTCTATTAGTAATCTCAATAAGGATAAGTAGTGACTTAAAATTGATATGTGAACCGGAGGTACAACTCGTTATCGTTTCCTCTTTTATGTGGTGAGAGAGGTGTATACGGCTTTCCGAAAAACAGATATACTCCTGGTTCCAGATCAAGACCCTTTTCTATTCCCATACTGAGAAAAAGGTTGAGTGCGGAGCTCCATGCATCCCGAACGTCCGAAAAATGCACGAATCCTTTTACTCCCACTCCTAAGAAGTCATTTAATAAAAGGCTGTTTTCGACAAAGAAATAACTGTTTGCCCCCCATATGGTATACTCAAAAGTCAGTTCTGTCTGGTAAAGCTTTTGCCAATATCCAAATATCAGACCTCCAAGATCAGCAACATTGCCTACATATTCCCAACCAAGCTCCGTCCAGAGGCTGCTTGCCGCACCTTCTCTCTTCGCAGTAATAAAAAAAAGCGGAGGAGGCAGCCCTGTTCTCCTTATGAATCCGATACTCATGTCATATTCAGCCCATCTTCCAGCCATTCTGAAACCAAGATAGGTATTGTAGATCGTAGGAATCCCCTCATCTCGAGCCGAGATCACGAACTGTTCATGCAGTTCTTCATTGCCCACAGTCATGGTGAACATAGGATTTGGGCGATGGAAACGTTGATAGAAAATATTTTGCGGATATCTATCATCTATACTGTTTAGAATGCTTATCGAGCTTAGCGCATACCCGACTCCCCAGTCCTCAGTGTAATTACCAATCTTGAGGTATGAGTAATCGCTCCCCCCTTTAACATATGTCTCACCAAGACCCGGCTCATTTATATAATCCAACGATACAACGGCATGAAGTATCCCTGTTTCGTGTGTAAGCTGAAGCCATCCGTATAGCGGAAAAGAAAACGAATAGAGATCTTCAGATGTAATGTATTTCAATCCAACTGCGGTCTCTAATTTCCCGTGTATATCCGGCAATTCTCTTCGTTGCTGTGCAGATAGTTTAATCGCTGGAAAAGATACGATGAGTATGATAACAATTGAAACAAAAAGACACTTACGCATACGTTATGCCACCTATCATTTGCCAACAAGTTCCCTTAAGATTTGGAGATTCACGTGATCCATCTCTCTTCCATCCTTCTTTTTTGGTGTTTCAATGACCTTTGGTACACTGTGCAACCTTTTGTCTCTCAAAATCCATCCAAAGGCATCTACTCCGATATTCCCTTCTCCTATATGCATATGCCGGTCAACTCTGGACCCGCACACACCTTTTGAGTCATTGAGATGTATAACTTTGAGCCGTTCCAAACCTACTATCTCATGAAAATTCTCTATCGTTCTATGGTACTCCCCTTCTGTTCGCAGATCGTATCCAGAAGCAAAGATATGACAGGTGTCGATGCATGAACCAACCCTCTTATCATCCACTCCACCGATAATGTCGCGGATATGCTCAAATCGTGCACCGATTCCTGTTCCCTGCCCGGCCGTCGTCTCGATGCAGATCAAGGTGTCACTCTCATTATCTTCAAGGACTTCTTTCAGGGAAAAAATGATATTCTGGATACCTTTTTTTTCTCCAATACCCATATGGCAGCCAGGGTGAATGACAAGGTAAGGTAACTCAAGCTTATCACATCGATCCAGCTCATCCTTCAATGAGAGAACTGATTTCTTTCTAATATCGAGGTTCGGTGATGCGAGATTTGGAAGATAAGAACCGTGAGCAAAAACAGTATCTATAATGCTGTTCTCTGCAAATGCGGCTTTGAAACGGTTTATCTGGTCCTCGTCAATCGGTTTGGACCACCAGCGAAGCTGATTTCTTGTAAAAAGCTGCACCACGGTACATCCAATGTCACTCCCCCTCTCAACTGCCCTGTAGTACCCGCCTGCAACCGAAACATGGCATCCTAGGAGCATTATCTTTCTAGATTCTCACTTCCAGCTATGAATCTCTCTCCCTCCAGAATTTGTTTTCCCCATGGACCCGAGCCTAGTCTTTGCCTCCTCTACAAAAGTACTCTCAGGATACTCATCAACGATTATCCTGTAACAAGCATCCTCCTGGAGAATATCGGCCACACCATGTTCCCTTATGATATTAGCCATATCCCACAAAGCATCATCTGCTCTCTGCGATTCTGGGTAAATATAGTAGAGCAGTTCGAGGATTTTTACCGTTATGAGATAAGCCTTTTGTTGCACTTCATCATCTTCTGTTTCATAGTCTCTGTATATATTACTGAGCTCATAGTAATATTCTGCAATGAGCTCCTCGTCACGTTTGACTCCCGGACTGAAGAACCCCAATGTTATGGTGTGTATCTCTGAATAACTGAGAGTATAAATCCTCTCTGGAATCCACTCCTTATTCACAATGTTTCTGAGAATTGAATCATCCTCTCCTGTAATCACAGCCTCCGAAACAACATCAAATCTATTCGGTTCTGGAAAATCCCTGTAA
Source organism: Spirochaetota bacterium (assembly GCA_020342115.1). GTDB lineage: Bacteria > Spirochaetota > B62-G9 > B62-G9 > DRHN01. The sequence goes on along the minus strand of CP070841.1, from coordinate 1,433,863 downwards.
TTCCTTATTGCCAGTTTTCCCTTGAACCCAAAGGTAGCGAGGGCTTCCAGGTAGCTAATTGCTTCTTCCTTTGTACGGTAAAATGGTGATTCAAGTACAACTGTTTCGTTGTCAGATGCAATAAGAAGATAATTGTCCAGACCAAACTCGGTGAGTTCTCGCTTTATTTCGATTACCTGAGGCAGTGGATCGATTTTTGTGTCAGCTATCCTCACCCCGTAACCCCGACGATACAGCGGTGTATTAAATTCGTATGTTATAACGAGCTTCTGTTCATCTATACTATACTCACTGCTGACAAATACCCAGTCTTCGAAAAAAATCACATATTCTGAAATCCAGCTGCGTGTAAACGGATTTGAGACAACTCCAAGTATCTCAATATTTTTAAAAAAACGGAAAGTATTGTCGTCGCTTCCCACCCCATACAGATTAACAATTATTCTTGGAGGGAATCCAGCAGAAGAAGCTTCGTATAAAAGATCTCTCCCCTCGAGATTGTTCCCGTTTTCAGCAGCAATCTCAAAGATCATTGTGTTTTCTTCTTTTCTAATCTTTATGCCTTTTATTCGTGCATCCAGTACAAAGTTTTCCTTTTCGAGAAACTTCTCGTTTATAAATTCACCCTCGCGAGTCTCCTTTTCTACCAGCGGCAGAAACTCCTCATCGGAAGTGTACCATTGTTCCTCCTCTGCATATACTGGATGGAGTAATCGTGTTGACCCTGTTTGTATAAATAGGAAGGCACAGAGAAAAAATAGGTAATAAATCACTATTTTCATACGGCCCATCTTAAAAATAGATTATATAACTGCTGTTTGTAAAATTCAATGTAATAAGTTACGTACACGGATGGCCAGAATAAATATTAGTATAATAGGGAATATCATGCTACTTTACCAGGGATTTCAATCTAAAGAGCTCTACTTCAAACTTTGTCCTGTCTCCTCTATGAAGAGCATGGAAATACTCAAGCGGACGGCCATCTTCCAAATAGCTTGTACTATCAAGTTCGATTAACGGAGAGCCAACCTCTATGTGGAGCAACTGGGCCTCATATTCATTTGCCAAAGACACTCCGATATATCGATGCCCTTTATGTATTGTGATCCCATACTTATTCTCTAAAATAGTGTATAACGACTGATCCTTTATATCCTCATGCAGTAGATCGGGACATAGGTCTTCTGGTATATATGTTGAAACAAAAACAGAAGGCTCGCCATTCAATTTTCGAAGACGGGTTATTACAACAACAGAGGTTCCTACAGAAATTCTCAGTGCTCCTGCAACCTTTTGTGAAGCGCCCTCTAATTCTTGTCTGATTATCTCGGTGGATACTTTGAAGCCGCGTTTTACCATATCTTCATAAAACCCTGTAAGGCTCTGAACCAGTCCTCCCACAATTTTTGGTCTTGCAACAAACGTTCCTTTTCCTTTTTCAGTATTTAAATACCCTTCATTCTGCAGATCCTTTATCGCTTGCCTTACAACAGTCCTGCTGATATCAAATCGTCCGCACAGCTCTGCTTCTGAGGGTATCTTCTGCTGTGGTTCGAGCTTGCCAGCATCAATTTCACCTTTGATATACATCTTCAACTGATAATAATAGGGAATTGGACTCTCCTTGTTTATGATCATTGTATCATTTAATATATGTTCTTTACTCATAGTAACCCCCTCTTTTTGTCGCAAAGATATCTACGTCTCACCATGTATAGGCTTTCTCAGGAGTCCATCAGGTATCCACCGTTCAAATTAATAATTTGTCCAGTAATAAAACTCGCCTCATCCGAAACAAGAAAAAGTGCGGTGTAAGCTACATCCTCAGGAGTTCCCAATCTCCTGATTGGAATGGTTTCTTTCATCTGATCTCGCTTCTTTTCATCCCAATAATCCATCATGGGTGTAATAATCGCATGTGGTGCAATTGCATTGACGTTGATTCCAAAGGGACCGAGCTGCCTTGCCAGTGATTTCGTGAGCACGCTCATCGCTCCCTTTGACGAGCCGTAACAGGGAGCAGACGCGTGATCACCTCGCTGCCCTGCAATCGATGAGATGTTTACAATTTTCCCATATCGCTTCTTCTTCATTATTGGTACTGTCTCGCGACAACAGTAAAATGTTCCCTTATAATTAACAGCTAAAACCTCCTCCAGAAATTCGTCACTGATTTCTTCGATTGTACCAAATGCCAAAATTCCCGCATTGTTTACCAGAATATCGATTGTTCCAAATGTCTCGACACAGGTGTTCACCATGTTTTTTACATCAATCGATTTTGAAACATCTGCCTTAACTGCAATCGCCTTTGATCCAATGCTTGTAATTTCAGATACTACATTCAGGGCTTTCTCTTCAGATTTTGAGTAATTCACTACAACACTCGCTCCTGCTTTTGCGAAAAGCACTGCAATTGCCTTTCCAATCCCGTAACTCGAACCTGTTACAATTGCATTCTTTCCCTCCAATTTCCCCATTGGCCCATACCTCTTAAAATACATTTGAGTTCGACAGTATGCATCCAATACATTTCAAATCACAGAAACCCGCAGTTGCTCTCGTTCTCAAAGATAGTAAGACTCAATGAATAACCGTTGTAATCATATTATCTTATAATCTTGTTGTAATAAGTATGTTGCTTTGTGTCAAGTAAAACATCGTCAAAGTATGTAGACTTACACGAAAGATATTCCCATGTACCTCTTACCAGAACAAGTTGTTTTAAAATGATGATAATGCAAACTGCAGTCTATCATGAGTATCAGGATAGTGATGTGGTGTCTATATAATTGTAATAAGATTTTATCTAAATTAAAAAATGGTGACTTATACAATTTTTTGACATAGTGCAAGATTATAGTATAATGAAATCAAGTTTATGGCTTACTATCCACTATCAATAACTCTGGCAGAGATATGGTTAAGGTAATTTTCTTTGGTGCAAGGGGTGTTGAATTTTCTGGTCGTCATTTCACACGAATCTGTGAAACCGCTGCCGAGATAGTAGCTGTTGTGGATTCTCCCAAAGGTGCGGTTGACTCTACAAATGTTCAGGACCGGGCTCAGAGCATAGATAAGGCTGCTATGAGGCTTGGAGTGCCACTTTTCAGGCCTACCACTCCCAGGGATCCAGAATTCATTAAAGAGATATCAAACTTACAACCTGATCTTTTTATATCAGCCGGATACTGGGGGATTTTACCGCCAAAACTACTTGAAATCCCGAACATCGCATCTATGAATTTTCACGCTTCACTTCTCCCTCGACATTGTGGAAAACATCCTGTATTCTGGACTTTATGGTATGGTGATAAGGAAACGGGGATTACCCTGCACCATATGGATAAAGGCATTGATACAGGAGATGTTGCATATGTGAAAAAAGTAAAAGTTTTACCAGATGATACAGTGCCAATTCTCTACAATCGTATAATGAATGCGAGCATGCCAATAGTTGATCAGCTCATCCAGGATGCAACAAAAGGAAGAGTACCCAGGAAACCGCAGCTTAAGAAAGGATATACCTATAACCATGAACTGACCACACAGGACCTGAAGTTAGATTATAACCAACCGGCATGGCTCCTCGAACAAAGGGTGAGGATTTCTAAAAATAGACTGTTTTTTAAATATGGAGGGAAGAAGTGGGAAGTGCTAGAGTGTAAAGCATATGATGCCACATCTTCTTCTCTAAAAAAAGGAGATATAATGTTTAGAGCCGATCATCTCGAGTTTGGAACGTCCAGAGGCTCCCTTGAAATCGAGGCAGTTTTTGATGGGAAGAATGTATTGAAACCTTCCCAGATCGGAAACATTTAGGAGGGAAAATGGATAAAAAGATAGTCATACTCGGATGTATGGATACAAAAGGCGAGGAGTACGAATTTATTAAAAGGCATATCGAGAAGACCGGGTGCAAGGCTCTGACGATCGATGTAGGTGTGGTTAATCCCCCACTTTTTCCACCTGATATAACCAGAGAAGAGGTAGCCCGTGCTGCAGGCGAGAATTTTGAAAAACTTATGGCTGATGGTCCAACACGGGAGAAAATCTCACCATTGATGGCAAAGGGCGCTTCTGAGATTATAAAAAAACTACTTGCCGTAAAAAAGATATCTGGAATAATCTCGTGCGGAGGGACACAGGGAAGCACCCTTGCCGCACTCGTCATGCAGGAGCTGCCGGTCGGATTTCCCAAGGTACTTGTGTCCACCATGGCTTCAGGAAATACATCGAATCTTGTCGGTATAAAAGATATAACGATGATCTTTTCTGTGGCTGATATCATGGGCCTGAATATGGTGAGCAGAAAAATACTCGGGCTAGCTGCCGGGGCAATATGCGGCATGGCTAAGACAGAGATCGAACTTCCTGAATCAGAACGACCTTTGATTGCAATCACCACAGTAGGTATTACAACCACCGGCGCTATGAAGGCAAAGGAGGTTATAAACAGTGAAGGCTTCGATGTAATTGTTTTCCATGCAGTCGGAACAGGCGGAAGGGCTATGGAATCCCTTATAAAAGAGGGTCAGATTAACGGTGTGCTGGATCTTGCTACCATCGAGGTTGTTCAGCAGATGCTTGGAGGCTACCTTGCTGCAACTCCCGAGCGCATGACAGTAGCGACAAATCTTGGTATTCCACAGGTTATCTGTCCGGGTGCAATTTCCTGCAATACATACGGCCCGCCTGAAACGATTCCCAAAGAATTCAGAGGCAGGCAGTTTGTAAGGCACAGCGCACTCTATACGAATGTCAGAACAAATGCAGAAGAACTAAAAGCACTGGCAAAGGAACAGGCAAAGAGGATAAATCCTGGTAAAGGTCCCATTGAATGGTTTATACCTATGAAGGGCTTCTGCTCCTATTCTGTTAAAGGAGGGCCCCTTTACAATCCCGAGGCAGATAAAGCCTATGTTGAGACTCTTAAATCAGAACTGAGAGATGATATTCCCGTAAACATACGAGATCTCGACATAAATGATCCCGCATTTGTTACTGAAGCTTCCCAGCACCTCATTGCTCTGGTTAGAAAACATCTTTAAATGGAGGTTTGAAATGCCCGTAAGATTTACAAGAGACGAAGTTCTTGAAAAGCTCTGGAAAGAGATAAAAGCACGCAAAACACTTTTTATGGCAAGCTGCGGCTCAGGGATTGTTGCTAAGTTTCTGGAAAAGGCTGGCTGCGATATGGCAGGAGTCTATAACGCCGTGAAACTGCGAGCAGGAGGCGCAGCATCGATGACAGGACTCTGGCCGGTTTCAGATGCAAACGGGCTCATGTTCGAGTACGCTTCACACGAGATAATGCCTGTAGTGAAGAATATGCCTGTAATGGCTGGTGTTAATGCAAACGACCCGACCCGGGATATCCCGGTATTTCTCGAGGATTTGAAACGCATAGGAATAATCGGTGTAAATAATTTTCCAACAGTAGGGCATATTGACGGAAATTTTCGCAATGTACTCGAACACACAGGTATAACCTATGACAATGAGATTCAGCTCTTGAAAACTGCCAAGCAGATGGATATGGTGACTGTTGCATACGCATTTAATACGAGCGAGACAGAAAGAATCGTGAAAGGAAGCGATCCCGACATATTCATCTTTCATGCAGGTGTAACCATTGGCGGTTCCATAGGGTATGATCATCCCGATACTGTTGAGGATACAGCCCGCAGAACTCAGGAGGTGTATGATATTGCCCGGAAGATCAAACCCGATATCATTCTCTTAACTCACGGTGCCGCTCTATCAACACCCGAGGATGGCCAGAAAATATTGAAGCTTACCAATGGGCATGGGCTTCAAACAGGATCTGCTACAGAAAGGATACCTTTAGAGGATGCGATATTCAAGGTTGCATCGGCTTTTAAGAATTTAAAGCTATAATATGCTGATATCGGATTATAATTCTCTATTTTCTGTTACCAGTAGGTTTTAATGTAAATGTAAGAGACAACTAAGGAGATCAATAATTATTTCG
>CP070841.1:1423343-1427765 GCA_020342115.1 Spirochaetota bacterium | reverse complement strand
GTGTAGGTGATCATCTATTAAAATCAGAGGACTTTAATATTGAAATTATAATAAATTTTAAACCTGAGGGCAGGTAAAAAAGATATTAGAGTCTGGGGGACTAGGGGTTAGCCTCTAGCCTCTTGGAGCTAATCGCTTTAAGCTGACAGCTCCTTTACTCCATTGTAATAATTACCTTCACCGACCTCTCTGGATCCGACTGAAGTGCGAAGCCTTCCGCTACATTGCTCAAGGGGAGCATATGTGATATAAGAAGGTTCCTTTTCTCTGGATCGCGTGCAATGAGAGTGAGAGCTTCCTCTGTTTCGTTCGGGTAGTAGCCCATGGAGCCATACATGGACAAATATTTTAACATGACAATATTGGGGTCGATGGATGCATGCTCCTCATACACAGAAGCGATGATAGCGGTGCCTCCTTCAGGTTTCAGTACTTCCATGGTTTGAATGAATGTAAGAGCCAATCCGGCGCAATCAATCGCGATATCGCATCCACCTGCTGTCCTGTCCTGGTAACGTACGTAATGCTCGCCTGATATTTCCTTGATTTTCTTAACTGCATCTTCGTCTCGTGCATTTATTGCTATATCAGCACCGAATTTTTGGGCGATGTTGAGTCTTAAATTGGAGACGTCAACTATGATTGTTTTAGCATTTGTATATGACTTAACTATTTGAAGATAACCAAGCCCGATTGCACCAGATCCAAATATTGCAACCGTTTCATCGTTTTTTGGTTCACGAAGGTGATAGGAGTGCATCGGATTGCATAGGGGCTCCAGTGTTGCTGCAGTGATATAGCTGAGGTCTTCTGGTAGCTTATACAAACTTTTCAGCCGATCTCCCGGTATTTCAACATACTCCGCCATTCCTCCCTTGTTATGGACACTTGCAACCCTGTCTCCGACCCTGAATGAAGTAACGTTCTTGCCGGTCTCAACTATTTCACCACAGAACTCATGACCAATGATTCGATGGTCACCGATTGTTTTTGTCGAATCTTCTGTGAGCAGATCCGAATTATACACATGAAGATCAGAACCGCATATTCCGCATGCTTTTACCTCGATCAATACCCCGTCATCTTTAGGTTCTGGTTTATCTATGTCAACCAGTTTGATATTTTTTATACCCATGCATGCTGCTGCTTTCATGCGTGTAACCCTCTTGTTATTGAGACATATGGTGCGAGTTTTGTTTAAATATTATTAATTCAATGAACCATACTGCAGTGAATTTATTGCCTGCTTTGCTTCCCCATTTATATCAAACAGAGATAGCCAGACCCATCCATAAAGAGTTCCCTCGAACTCACCTTCTTCATTAAATATTGGCCCCCAATAGAAAACACCTTTTACCGCGTCTGCTTCTCTGGCCCATTTTAGCAGATCCCTGATAAGGGCTGCCAGACCCTGAGTTGTCTGTGAATATACATTTAAAGGTTCGTTTTCCATTATTCCTGCTGCTATCCAGTAGGAGTTTGCTGGCAGTTCACTGCCGGCATAGGCCCATTCGGATACTATAAAAGGCTTCCTGTGGGCTTCATACAGGTCTGATACAAGTGTTTTGTATTCATCAAATGCTGTACTGCCATGAATTATTTGTAATGGGTAATATGATGTTGAGAGATAATCACACTTCACACCATAGGTATTGAGCATCGCATTGAAATAAGAACGTACATCATCTGGAGCAGCATGAGGAATATGAAAAACGAATTTAGCTTTTGGATCCACTTCCCTTATTGCTTGGTAAGCAGCATTCAAGATCTCAGCCATTTTAGATTTATCGGTTTCTCCGCAGATACAGTTATATACCTCGTTTCCGATTGCATAAAGGTCAAATGACAAACCATCGTTTTTAAAGTTATTAATTAGCTGGCTGCAGTATTGTTGAACTGCACTCTTCTTATCTTCAAAGGAAAGATCCCGAAATATAGACCCCACCGTAGCGTCATCGCAGCCAACATTTTCAGACCACTGCTCTGAAAAGAAAATGGCTAATAGTGTATATAATCCTGCTTCCCTGGTGGATAGTCCATTGGCAAGCGCGTTTTCATAGTTGCCATCTGGATTCTCCCCTACCCAGATACGTATTCGGGCAGAGTTTATACCTTTTGATGCAAAATATTTATAAGGCAAGTCTTCTGGAGGAATAGTTACCCCCCCATCCTTATAGGTGTTACCTGTCCAGTTTACAAGGTATGAATTCTCATCCACACCATTCATAAATTCAGGCAATGTGTCACCTGTATCCTGCTTCTTGTCGCTACAGGAGCTGTTTATTATTGCAAAGAACAAAGACATCAGTGCAACAGCTAAAATGTTGATTTTATTTTTCAAAATGGTTTCTTAATTAATATTAAGTGAACTCGACAAACAATTAACAGTTTCAATGGTAAATGATGATTCAATTATTATATACTATTGTACATTTTTTTAAAATCCTCTAAACTAGTTTTATACTTTAAAATTTTTAAACATCTAACGAAGAGGAGATGTGTTTATGAGCAGGAAGGTAGCAATGATAGGCGCAGGATCTGTTGTTTTCTGCAAGCTATTGATGTCTGACATAATGGCCACCCCAGCACTTGAGGGATGCGAGTTTGCCCTTATGAGCAGAACGCTTCCAAAGCTAAAAAACATGGAGGAATTTGCCAAGCGCATGCTTAAGGATAACAGGATCAAGGGAGATGTCTGGTCAACGCTTGACAGACGGGAGGCTATAAGAGACGCTGACTTCGTGGTGGTCATGATCCAGGTGGGTGGTGTGGGAGCCTTTGAGCTTGATTACAAGATACCACTGAAATACGGTGTTGATCAGTGTGTGGGCGATACACTGGGTCCGGGAGGTATTTTCAGGGGCCTGAGGACCATACCGGTTCTCATAGACATTGTGCGGGACATGGAACAGGTCGCTAAACCGGGTGCCATCATGCTTCAGTACTCCAACCCTATGGCCGTCAACTGTCTTGCCATTGGCAAGGCAACCTCCGTTGCATTCACCGGCCTCTGCCATGGGATACAGACCACGCTGCAGGAAATCGCCACCTGGCTTGACATTCCAAAGGAGGAGATCCACTACACCTGCGGTGGTACCAATCACTTAGACTGGTTTCTCACCCTCGAGCGAAACGGCGAAGATCTCTATCCCAAACTGCGGGAGGTGTTCGAGAAACCCGAGTACTACAAGGCTGAAAAGGTGCGTGCTGAGATGTTAAGGCAATTCGGCTACTTTGCCACTGAAACGACCGGGCATACGAGTGAATATGTGCCCTATTTTCGGAAAAACAAGAAGGCCATGGAACTCTACTGCGATGAGCCGGGTTTCGGGGGCCAGAGCGGCGCCTATTACACATGGTGCAAGACAGTAGCGGAAAAGTATGCAGGCAAAAACATGCTCGACTATGAGTCCACGAAGATCGAAGGGCGTAGCGTCGAGTACTGTTCCTACATTATGGAGGCGGTTGTAACTGGTAATCCTTTCAGGTTTATGGGCAATGTGCGAAACGACGGCTACATCAAGAACCTTCCCGAGGGCTGTTGCGTTGAGGTTCCAACCTTTGCGGACACTTCAGGCCTCCATCCGTCCACTGTGGGCTATTTACCGCCACAATGTGCTGCACTGAACAGGACGCAGGTAAACGTGCATCTGCTCTCCGCTGAGGCATCCTTGAAAGGAGATCCCGAGCATGTAGTACACGCCGTTGCTCTCGATCCACTGTCAGCTGCAGTCTGCACGCTAAAGGAGATCAGAGAGATGGCCACCGAGATGCTCGAAGCTGAACGGGAGTGGCTGCCTCAGTTTAAAGGAAAGAAGATAGAACCCAGACCGACCATCAGTATTCCCAAAGGAACAGTGGCAGTGAAAGCACCACCGGATCCTGCTCAGGCGATCCTCAAACGATTCATTAAGCTTGTCGAGCAAAATCCTTAGTAAACTTACCTACAAGGAGAAGCAATGTGTTTAAATACGGACTGGAGCTTCTGTTATGGACCGATACTTTTACCCCGAATAGCATACCACTGATTGCGAGAGCAAAAGAGCTTGGCTTTGATGGTGTGGAGATACATCTTCGCTATCCGGATCAATTGCCTGTTCGCGAGATACATAAGGAGCTCAGAGAAAAAGATATGGGGGTAAACTTTGTACTTATCCTGACGGAGGAGCAAAATCTTATCTCAAAAGACTCACAGGTAAGGAAAACAGGACTCGAATTTTTTAAGAGGTGTATAGATGCAGCATACGAAATTGCTGGAGGTGAATGTGTTATTGGCGGTGTAGACTATGCTGCAGCAGGGTATCTCACCGGGAAAGCGAGAACAGAAGATGAGTGGGAATGGGGGGTTGAAAACTTCAAAGCTGCAGCAAGGTATGCTCAGGATAAAGGCATTGTCCTGGCAGTAGAGGCGATTAATCGATT
>CP070841.1:1417716-1423243 GCA_020342115.1 Spirochaetota bacterium | reverse complement strand
TGGCCATTCTCCCATTGGCAAGCTCGAGCTTGTCATAAACCTCTTTCTCCTCCAATGCCCTGACAACACATACAGAGCCCGGGGCAGATGTGATTTTTTCTGAAACCTCGAGCTCTCTTGGCAGATTGAGGTTTACAGTTACCGATGCGATCTTATCGATATGTATTCGTTTTAAAGCCATTGATCCCTGTTCACCAATCCATAGATTTTTGAAGGGATGCCCCATATCTTGCTGAACCCTTCGGCATCGCGATGGTCCCAGAGACGCTGAACCTCTCCATAGGTTGCAAGCTCGCTTTTCATCAATGAGTGCTCGCTTCTTGTCCCTTTCACAAGGAAGTTCCCCTTCTGAAGTCTCACCCTGGTCTGTCCTGTGACAACCTCTTGCGAGGAGTCTATCATTGCCTCTATATCTCTCATGACCGGATCAAAGTAGAGTCCCTCATGGAGCATGTCTCCGTACACCTGTCCGAGATGATCTTTCCAGAACCTCTGCTGTTTCGAGAGAACCAGTTTCTCAAGCTCCCTGTGAGCCGATATCAGCACAAGAGGGGCAGGAGCTTCGAACACGATCCTGCCTTTAATACCCAGTATTGTATCGCCTACATGAACCCCTCTTCCTATGCCGTAACGCCCCAGAATCTCGTTGAGCTTTGTAACAATATCGATACCGCCCTTTTTAACACCATCGAGCTTGATGGGAAGCCCTTTTTCGAACCCGATGACAACCTCCCGCTCGGATTCGGACACTTTTTCTACATCCCTGGTGCGCTCGAAAACAGAATCCGGAGGGAAGTCCCAAGAATCGTGAGTCTGTTTCCCTCCTATAGTCGTGCCCCAGAGCCCTTCATTTATAGAATAATCCTGAATCTTTGTCTCAACATCGACTCCTCTCTCCTTGAGCCAGCGTGCTTCCTCTTCACGCGAGTATGACAGGCTCCTTATCGGTGCAATGATCTGTTTATCCGGCACGAGAACACTGAACGCAACATCAAACCGTATCTGATCGTTCCCTGCCCCTGTTGAACCGTGGGCCACTGCATCGGCTTTTTCAGCAATTGCTGCTCTTGATACCTCAATTGCCTGTGCAACCCTCTCGGCACCGACTGAAAGGGGGTAGCTCTGTCCCCTGAGAGCATTTGCCTTTATGATATATGAAATGAAACGATCATATACAAATGCTTTGCCATCAACGGTTTTGTGCTTCTTGACCCCTAAACTCTGCGCTCTCTGCTCGATGCTTTTAAGCTCATCTTTTGAGAAACCACCTGTGTCTACCGTTACTGTAATCACCTCGAAGCCGAGCTTCTCTCTTAGGTATACGGCACAGAAGGAGGTATCAAGACCGCCTGAAAATGCAAGGATGACCTTTTTCATGTGCGCCTCCGGATACTGAAATAAATTAATAGTAGAGGGTGATGTCAAGTGATTTTGGTTTTATCAAACAGCCGCGATATAATGCGTTCATCGTAAGTGACATACTTTGTCTTGTTGTTGTAATAGAGAGCCACGCCTTTTTTCGCTCCTTTTGGTTTTCTTACCCACTTGCACCTCGTATAAACAATCTCCCCCGCACCTGAAGATTTCAGCTTACTGTAATGGAGCGCAAGCATACATGCATCTGTAATATCCTGCTCGGTGAATTCCCTGCCTTTCTCATATCGAAGAATCACATAACTGCCTGGTGTGGCCTCTGCATGAAACCACATATCGTTCCCTCTTGCTACCCTCCTGATGAGCTCATCATTCTCCTCAGCACTTCTGCCGACGAGGATCACCTTGCCGGATTCTGAGAAAAATTGTCGTATCTGTTTCTCATCTCCTGATTGCTTTATTTTCTCTTTTATTACCGCAGCATTTACAAGCTTCTCCCTGAATCCCTTTCCCAGAAACTTGACTTCCTGTGATTCGAGCAGCTGATCAAGAGGTAGGTGCAACCCAACCAGCCCTTCATCTGAAATCTTAGTATACAGGTTTCTTGTGTGATCGAGCCTGCGGTTTTGCTCTTCGATTCTTCCTGTTACCATACCCTCTTTTTTTAACAGTTTCCTGTACCGTTTGTAATAAGACTCCATGTTCTGTACAGGTGAAAGACGTGCATCGAGTGCTATTTCAACGTCAGTTCCATCGAAATTTTTCAGAATTGTGTTTTTAGACCCTCGCTCTATACTGTCCAGATTGTATTTTAAAAGATCTCCACACAGCCTGTACCTATCTTTACTCTCTATTTCTTCCTTCTCTTCCAAAAGCTTTTCTATGAGTCTCTTGACCTTTCGCTCCTCAGCCCTTACTACCTTTATAAGATCTTTTTTAAGCCAGCTGTCCCTCTCTTCTTTGAACTGCCTGCTGAGCTCTTTATTGACCGATAGTGCTGTAGCAGCAGAGCGTTTAGGGCTTCCAAGTTCTCTTGGTCTTAACACATAAGGCGGGAAATGTTTGTAGAGCATAAAAAGATCTCGGTTATCTTCAGCCCTTAATACTATATTAAGTCGCTCAAAATCAACAAACAGTGTATGGATGTAGATACTTCCACGTCGAATTTCAAAGACGATACCTCCGTCTGAGAGCAAGAGGTCATTGATCCTCCCTCCTCTTATAAACTTATTGAGTGTGTCTGCTTTTGCAGTTGTGTACATGTAGTCTTTCTGCACAGGATCAAAAACAAGGTGAAAACGTTTCGATCGCTTCAATATTGACACAATAAGCGAGAGATCCTTGCTTTTACCTCTGATTCCAATGAGATAGGTATAATCATCCAGATTCCATACCTTCTCTATCCTGCCTCCAAGAAGGATCTCCCGCACTTCCGCGGCAGCGTTTATTATACTATCCAATGGCCCCATAAAATTAACAGTTGACTTGAGTATAAGATAATATAAAATAATGCTTTAAATAGGGGCCTGTGTACTTTAGTAAAGGGAAATTGCTAAGGTTTTGTCACCTAAAGTGTACTTCTATACATAACAAACAATAGATTGACATTTCCTCTCACTATCGTACCATAATTTAAAATGCGTAAAAGGAGGTGTTCAAAATGCGTGAGATACTCAAGCATACACCTGGAAAAATATTCATAGGCGTGCTCTTTGTATCATTAGCCGGTATGCTCTTCATAACAAGATACTTTACAAGCAAGATACTTGTATTTGGCTGGATGACCCTGCCGCTTTTCGCGGGGTTTGTATTCGTAGCTGTATGGCTGATAGCCTATCTGATCTATTTCTTCAAGTTCTGGCCCTATAAATAGGGCGCCTAAAAGGAGGCAACACCATGACAATTATACTACTGATAGTTTTTGGGCTGGCCATTCTTGCAATGGCTGCCTATGGCTATAAAATATCGGCTAAAACAGCCGAAGATTATATGCTCGCAGGGAGAACAATCGGTGTTGTTGTCATGTTTTTCTTCGTTCTCTTTGCAGTTTCATCATCCTGGACCTTCTATGGATATCCCGGATTCCTGTACATGCACGGTCCATCCTACATATACTTTATCTGGGGATCTGTCGCAGGCTTCGCAGCTCTGTACATGTTCCTCGGACCCCGACTCTGGGCCATTGCAAGGTTAAACCGGTTCTTATCTCCTGTAGAAGTCCTGGCGGAAAGATACGAATCACCTTTCTTAAGAGTTGTTCTCTCCCTCATGCTTCTCGTCTTTATCGTACCGTATGTGGGAATACAGCCGCTGGGTGTAGGGCTTGGATTCAAAGCACTCACAGGCCTCCCTATTTTGGTCGGTGCAGCCTATACAGTGGCAATCCTTGTAATACTCGTCATACTCGGCGGAATGCGTATCGTTGCCTGGGTAAATATCTTTTTGGGAGCAGTCTATGCCTCGGCTCTTCTGGGATCTTTAATATGGGCGGTTAACAGATTTATCCCAGGCGGTCTCACGGGGGCTGCTGAATTTCTCATGGCAAATAACCCTGAAATGCTCAGTGCTCCCGGCCCTCAAGGATATTTCACCCCTGTGATCATAGGCGGAACACTGGTCGTCGGGTTGATGGCTTTCTCCTGGCCGCATATTGTGATAGGAGTAATGACCGCTCGCGACAAGCTTCTGTTCAAATGGTTCCCCATACTTATTTTCATATTCGGCGGTCTATTCTTTTACACCCTCCCATTCATCTGGGGTTCCCTCGTTGCACCGGTGATCATGCCGGGCGTCACGGGAAAGGAGGCTGCCGATTCGATTATCCAGACGATAATTACAAAACAGCTTCCAAACTGGTTCTCGGTATATGTGCTTATGGGTGTCATAGCCGCAGCTGTATCAACAGCCGCCGTGCAGCTTCTGACATCCAGTGTTATTATTGCACGAGATCTCATCCAAGGCTTGATCAAGCCTGATGCAGAGGATTCTCAGATAATCAAATGGGCACGATGGTCCGTGGTCGGTATCGTTATTATCAGCCTTGTTGTATCTCTCAGGTACACCCAAGCCATGGCCCTCTACCTCACGGAGGTAACCATACCGGGGTTTGCTCAATGGGGGCCTGCCCTCGTAGGAGGGATACTCTGGAAACGGGCCACCAAGCAGGGAGCAATAGTGGGTACACTGGCAGGGCTGGTATATCTCGTTGCAGGGCTTTTCTACAGACCTCTTTTCGTCGGAATGCATCCTGTGATGCCAACGATAATCATTAATATGATACTCTTCATAGTAGTGAGCTTCCTCACACAAAGGCCTTCGGAAGAGGTGCAGTCGAAGTTCTTTGATGAGGTTGAGGAGTTCCTGGAGGCAGGTTAAAAATATGGCAGACAAATGGAGACTCATCTATAACCCGGACGGTGATGCAGCAGACATCCTCGCCTATCCATCCGCACTCGTCGAAGGAAGGCTCGCCGGCAAGTACCTTCTCTCGCGGGAAAAGATTCCAGATACTATAATCGTCCAGGGAGTGAAGAAAAAAGGGATACTGGCAGGTGCCGATGTCCGCATAGACAAGGAATCTGCCAAGAGCCAGGACATAGAGGTTGCCTCATACCCAAGATCTGGGCGCGGTGGAGCAAAACAGGTGGGGACAGTATCCTTAAAAGAATTGATGATTAAATCCTCACGCATATTTACTGCAGAGGAAGTCAACCTTGATGATACGGCAGTGCTGCTGTATACCTCAGGCACAACAGGAAAACCCAAAGGCGTTATGCTCTCACATAACAATTTCCTCGGGGAGTTCCAGTGGGTCGACAATGTATTTCCACTTGTTCCGGAAGATCGTATTGTGGGAGTACTGCCATTCTATCATGTCTATGCTATGGCAGACGTGCTGACGCCCTCTGTATTTTTCGGATGCAGTATGAGCCTGATCCCCCAGTACAGTCCCACGGAGTTACTGAAAAACATCTCTGATGTAAAGGCTACCGTGCTCATCGCAATACCATCCATGTACATACACCTCCTTCAAGTGAGCAAATCGAGAAAGGCATCTATTCCAAAATCGCTTCGAAGCTGTGTTTCCGGAGGAGCACCTCTGCCTATGAAGGTAATTAAAGATTTCGAAGAGGTTTTTCAGACACGCATCAAT
>CP070841.1:1392205-1417616 GCA_020342115.1 Spirochaetota bacterium | reverse complement strand
AGATAATGCCGACGCTCACCTTAAGAGACAAATCATGGGTAGGGAAGTCGTCATTGCTGTGACCAACGGTAAATTAGATTTTGGCCCCTGGGAACGGATATTCTACGGCGAGTTTGACGGTCGTAGAAAAAAAAGAGTTTTAATAAAGATCATCGGTGAATAGATCTTCCAAAACAGTATCTCTCTGAGACTACAATTTCTCTTGACTGCAACTAACATAGAATTATATTTATTACAAGATTGTAATAAATATAGATACTTATTTTATTATGAAGATGTTACAAATTTCGTGATTTGGAGTGATGCGAGATTCTTTTTTATTGATTTTTCGTTAAAATTTTTATATATCTATTCTATGTCAGATAAATTATGGCTTTAAGGCTGAATACCTTGGCGGAAAAATTACATGAAGCTTGCTATAACCGGGAAGGGTGGTGTAGGAAAGACAACTATTGTAACGCTGCTTTCTACGGTGCTCAGAAATAAAGGACACAAAGTATTACTGATCGATGCAGATCCTGATATGAACCTAGCAACTGTTCTTGGAATATCTCCCAGTACTAAAATAACCCCAATTGTAGAGCTTAAAGAACTTATCGCAGAGCGAACAGGTGTCGAGGTCGGAAAGCCTGCACCTTTTTTTAAGATGAACCCAAAGGTCGATGATATCCCCGAGAAGTTCTGTGTTGAGCATAAAGGTCTGAAACTGATAGTCATGGGTACTATTAGAAATGGAGGTGGAGGGTGTGCATGCCCTGAGAATGCATTCTTAAAAACTCTCCTCTCTTACCTTATGATTGCGAGGGATGAATGGGTGATTCTCGATATGGAAGCTGGTATAGAACACCTAGGCAGGGGCACTGCAATTGGTGTCAATCATATGATAGTTGTTGTTGAGCCGAATATGACAAGTGTTGAAACAGCCATCAGAATAGAAAAACTAAGCGGAGAACTCGGAATTAAAAATCTACATATTATTGGGAACAAGATCCAGGATAATGAAGATACTGAATTTATCAAGAATCGAGTTCAGGATATTGATATTTTAGGCTTCATTAAAAGCTCAAATACAATAAAGGAGCTCAGTCGGGAAACTGGTCAGTCGCAAAGGGAGATTGATGGAGACTCTCTTACACAGATTGAGCACATTATTAACAGGTTAAAAGCAATACCTGTAGAAAGTGCTAATTGATTAGGTTTATGATGAATTCATGAACTTATAATCATGAACTTATAATAATGAAAGACAATTTTTCCCCATGAGTTATGGATTAAAATCCTTCCTTTATCATGCAGTGTGGGCTTTAGCTGTAATGGTAGTAAGTTAAATCGAATACATAGAAGTAAAAAGGAGAAATATTTTATAAGTAGGGGATATATATTAAAAAACTTTTATGCAAATAGAGATTCATTCAGCAAAAATAAATAGTGTAACAAATTTTTATTATGAAATAATACACAAACGGAGGTAAGGGAATGGCTAAAGAGCTGAAGTATGCCGATAAAGCTTCACAGGAAATGATTAAGCGGGCATGCGATGATGAGATTAAAACAGTATGGGATCGGTATGAGGAGATGCAGCCGCAGTGTGGGTTCGGTACGCTCGGTATCTGTTGTAAAAACTGCAGTATGGGTCCCTGTCGTATAGATCCCTTTGGTGATGGCCCTCAAGAGGGTATATGCGGAGCTAATGCAGATACGATTGCATCGAGGAATATTGCACGGATGATCGCAAGCGGTGCAGCAGCTCACTCCGATCATGGAAGAGATGTTGCTCATACACTCCTTATGGCGGCTGAGAATCCGAACAGTGATTACGAGGTAAAGGATCCAGAAAAACTGAAGCGGGTAGCCGAGCTCTATGGCGTAAAAACCTCCGAAAGAGATATAAGGGAAATAGCAGCGGATGTAGCGCGGGCTGCCCTGAATGAGTTTGGTCAACAGGAGGGAGAGGTGATGATGGTAAAAAATGCTCCTCCTGCAAGGCAGAAGCTGTGGAAAGAGCTTGGAATCACCCCGCGGGCGATCGACAGAGAGATAGTGGAGATCATGCATAGAACTCATATAGGCGTAGATACTGATTACAAGAATGTGATAAAGCAAAGCATGCGGGTAGCCCTTGCAGACGGCTGGGGGGGATCTATGATAGCAACAGAGCTTTCAGATGTTTTATTTGGCTCGCCAAAACCGCTTCGTGCTACTGCAAACCTTGGAGTAATAGATAAGAACTATGTGAACATCATTGTGCACGGTCACGAGCCAACCCTTTCAGATATAATTGCTGTAGTGTCAATGAGTAAGGAGCTCAATGAGAAGGCACAGAAAGCAGGTGCCAAAGGAATAAATATTGGCGGCATTTGCTGCACTGCCAATGAAATCCTCATGAGGCACGGTATCGCAGTCGCAGGGAGCGTTATGCAGCAGGAGCTTGCTGTCCTCACTGGTGCAGTGGAGGTAATGCTCGTAGATGTACAGTGCCTGTATCCAGGTCTCGAGAAAGTCACTAATTGTTTTCACACGAAGCTTGTAACAACTTCGCCAAAGGCGAAGATACCTGGTGCAGAACATATCGAATTCCATGAAGACCGGGCTGTTGAGACTGCAACGAAGATCATTGAGACAGCAATAGACAACTTCAAGAACCGTAATCAGGAGAACATATACATCCCCAAAAACACAGAGCGTCTTATAGCCGGCTTCACAGCAGAATCAGTCTTTAACTGGCTTGGAGGAAAATACAGATCGACATACCGTCCCCTGAACGATGGGGTAATTGCAGGAAGACTGAGGGGGGCTGCAGGAGTAATTGGATGCTCAAATCCGAATACCGAGTATGAGGAAAGCCACATCAAAATGGTAAAAGAACTTATCAAGAATGATGTTGTTGTTGTAACCACGGGGTGCAATGCAATAAGTTGCGGAAAGCATGGACTTTTACAGCCAGAAGCCGCGTTCAAGTATGCCGGAAAGGGATTGCAGGAGATCTGCGCCGCAGTTGGAATTCCACCCGTGCTGCACCTCGGATCATGTGTCGATAACTCGCGGATACTGACTGTACTCTCAAACATTGTAGCAGAAGGCGGGCTCGGAGATGACATATCCCAGCTCCCGGTGGCGGGTGCTGCTCCTGAGTGGATGAGTGAAAAGGCAGTCTCAATCGGCATGTATTTTGTAGCCTCCGGGGTTTACACAATGATAGGACATCCTCTGCCAATGATGGGCAGTAAAAATCTCTATAAGTATCTCACCGATGAGATCGAGAAGGAGGTCGGTGGGAAGTGGGCATTTGAATTGGATCCTATAAAGGCAGCTCAGAAGATGATCGCTCATATTGACAAAAAGAGGGCTGAGCTCAAGCTGAAGCCCATGATGTACGAACAGGCTTTTGCACCTGTGGCGTAAAAATGAACGAGCCAAAACAGATGCATTATTCTCTATGTGTAAGATTATTAAAGTTTTATATTAAAAACAAGGAAATGCAATGGCTAAAATAATAGTGGTTGATATCGAAAAATGTATGGGATGCAGATCCTGTGAATTTGCATGTGCTGTAGTACATTCATCTACAGAAGATGCAGAATCTACTATTATGAATGGCGAGAAACCAGGATATAGGATTAATATTGAGGCTTACGGCCGTGAGGCAGTACCTGTACACTGCAATCATTGTGAGGATGCACCATGTATGTTGGCCTGCCCAACGGGTGCCATCTATAGAAATAGTGAAAAGGGTCCTGTGCTGTTCCAATCAGAACGCTGTATTAGCTGTAGAATGTGCGTCCATGCATGTCCCTTCGGGGTCATTACGATGAGTCCCGAAGGAAAAGGTGTTCTTAAATGCGATCTTTGTATCGAAAGACAGGCGAAAGGGCAAGAGCCTGCATGTGTGGTTCACTGTCCAACTGGCGCTCTTAAATTCGTTGAGGAGGAAGATGCAACTAAGGCAAAACGCCGGAAGGCAGCAGAGAGGATTGTAGTGGCTCAGCAGACGAAAGAAGGGGGATCTGAGGATTGAACAAGGATCGGAAGCTTACCGTGACCGTATGTGTAGGTAGCTCCTGTCATATAAAGGGTGCTCGTGATGTTATCATGCGTTTCAACGAACTTCTGAAAGGGCAGAACCTTGAAGATAAAGTTGAGTTGAAGGGTTCTTTCTGTATGGAGCGTTGTGGCGAGGGTATTAACTGGCAGATTAATGAAGAGCCTTTAACGAGTGCTAATGTAGACGATGCGATTAGAGTTTTTAATGCGAGGATTGTCAAGCCCATTAAAGGTGAAACATGAAAATAATGAGAAGTAAGTGGTTAATAAATTCAAACAAATGAAAGAAGATAATAAACAGGAAACATCAGTTTACGTTAGTGCGATATTGGAACAAACACCAAACGGTGTACTGCTTGTAGATAAAAAAACACTCATTCATTATGTGAATCCTGCATTTCGGGAAATGTTTCATTGCAGTGACGAGGAACTTCTCAATCAGCCAGCAGCAAAATTCGTTCACTCAGACTGTTTCGAGAGGGCCATTTCAGTAGGCGGTAAGCTCATGGTGAAAGAGAGTATTCCTGTGCACAATGTGAGCTATCGCGTTGGGATTTTCCCTATTGAGGGAGAGGATCTGTACTGTGGAATCTTTATTGATATTTCTGAAGAAGAGGATGCGAAAAAACACTATCGTGATTTCAGGGCTCAGACATTGGAGCGTGCCCAGGAGGTGATCTCACGACAGATGAAAACTGCACAGGAAATTGCACGGCTCTTAGGCGAGACAACAGCAGAAACTAAGGTGCTGCTTGTAAAACTCATGTCGTTATTCAAAGAAGAAGGCGCTTGATGAAGTTGTATTATGAGTGGGGAACAAGTCAAAAAACAAAGCATGGGGAGGAGCTTTGTGGAGATAGTATTGCAGTTTCGCGTAATCCGGACTCTGTAACTCTGGCTCTATCGGATGGTTTGGGAAGCGGTGTAAAGGCCAATATTCTTGCTACGCTGACTACCCGGATTGCCATGCACATGCTTGAAAATGAACTGCCACTGGGAGAAGTGGTACAGACCCTGAGTGAAACTCTGCCTGTAGATAGAGTCCGTAAGCTTGCCTATAGCACCTTTGCAATAGCAAAGTTCCATAGTTGCGGACCTGCCTGGGTTGTTGAATTCGACTCACCGTCAGCAATACTTCTTCGGCAACGTAAGGTGCAGCCACTGGTTTATGAAGACCGAGTAATAGATGGTAAGACGATCCACGAGACGGTTATCGACCTCGAGATTGGCGACTGGGTCGTATTTGTTTCTGACGGTGTATTAAATGCCGGCATAGGAGGTTTATATCCGCTTGGCTGGGGTTGGGAACAGGCAGCACATTTTATTGAAGAGCATGCTCACAGGGATCTTTCAGCAGATGATTTGGCAAATAAGATTGCGGAAACAGTAAATGAACTTTATGCCGATGCTCCCGGGGATGATGTAAGTGTTGTTGTAATCAAAGTTCGGCATAAACTTGTGACCAATGTGTTTACCGGGCCACCAGCAGATAAAAATAAGGATTCTGAAATTATTTCTAAATTTGTTAAACGCACCGGAAGACTCATAGTGTGTGGCGGGACAACAGCAAAGATTGTTTCTCGCCATCTAGGTCAACCACTTGAAGTCGACCTTAGTACCATGACCTCTGAAGTTCCGCCAATTGCGAGAGTGGAAGGAATAGATTTAGCATCGGAGGGAATCCTGACACTCACACGGGCGAACGATCTTCTGCGGTCAGGTGCTAGCAAAGACACGGTTAAGTTTCAGACCGATGGAGCTTCGAGCTTGATACGTTTTTTACTGGATACGGATCATGTACACTTTATTGTAGGTCATGCGGTGAACCCTGCTCATCAAAACCCTGAGCTTCCGCACCAGCTTGATATTCGTATGTTAGTTGTTCAGGAGATCGGGGAGGAGCTTCGCATGAGAGGTAAGGACGTCACTATAGAGTCTGTATGAGGTTTTAAAGATTATATCTTACTTTATATATAAGAGAAACGACTAACGAAGGTTGTCCTGTAACACGACTAAATACAGTATCTTGTAACCTTGAAGTAAAGCCACAATTTCGATTGATGAGCATAATGGAGTGGGGGAGTTCGCTGAATGAAAGACGAACGAATAATGAAGATTATTGGCCGTTATGAAGCTGATGCGGGTATGCTGATACCAATGATGCAGGATCTGCAGGCTGAAAATGGATATTTACCTCCAGAGCAACTTCGTGTTCTATCGAAGAAGCTCAAGGTTCCGCTTTCGCGGATATACCATGTGGCAACATTCTATTCCTCTTTCCGGCTGGCACCCAAAGGGCAGCATGAGGTAACGCTGTGTATGGGGACTGTGTGTTATCTTAAAGGGGCTGGAAAGATCTCGGAAGCAATTTGCGAAGAATACAGTATAGAGCCTGGGGGCACTACATCAGACCGGCTTTTTACCTTACAGGCGGTTAACTGTGTTGGGGCCTGTGCCCTTGCTCCTGTAATGATAGTGGATGGTAAATATTTCGATGGTGTATCGACTGAGTCAGCGTTAAAGATTATTTCCGGGCTCAGTTTAGAGCCAGCGACGGGAACCGCTGAGGTGGAGGCTGGAGGGTGAGCATGAAGGCGATTAAGAGTCAGGCTGAGCTCGAGAGTTTGCGCAAAAAATTGAGCAAGAAGCTGAATCCTAAGGTAAAAATAGTAAGAGTTTGTATAGGTACCGGATGCGCAGCAAAAGGATCGAAGAGGTTGTACGAATTATTATGTGAAGCAGCAAAGGAGGCAGGTGAAAATATAAAGGTCGAGGCAAAATGTGTGGGGTGTCACGGATTCTGCGAGCGAGGTCCGATTATAGTAATACAGCCCGGTAATATAATATACCAGAGAGTAGAGGAGCCGGATGTAGGTGAGATTTTCCGTGAGACAGTATTAGGTGGCAGAGTAGTAGAAAGGCTTCTATATGAGGATCCCAAAAGCGGAAAGAAAGCCAAGACAGAAGAGGAAATACCTTTCTATAGAGCCCAGCAGAGGATTGTACTTGCCGAGAATGGCAGAATAGATCCAACAAGTATAGAGGATTACCTTATTGCAGGAGGTTATGGGGCTCTTTCCAAGGTATTGAACGGTATGAGTCCTGATGAGATTATTAAAGAGGTGGAACTGGCTGGTCTTCGTGGCCGTGGTGGTGGGGGGTTTCCTACTGCTCGAAAATGGCGGTCATGTCGCGAGGCTGAAGGGTCTGATAAATACGTGATATGCAACGGTGATGAGGGAGATCCAGGGGCGTTCATGGATCGCTCGATAATGGAAGGGAACCCTCATTCGGTTCTTGAAGGGATGATTATAGGTGCCTATGCGATAGGAGCATCTCAGGGGTATATATATGTACGGAATGAGTATCCACTTGCGGTGGAGCATTTGAGAAAAGCAATCTCACAGGCAAGGGAATTGGGACTACTGGGCGAGAATATTCTGGACAGTGGATTCAGTTTTGATATAAGGATCAACCGTGGGGGAGGTGCATTTGTCTGTGGCGAATCTACAGCGCTCATGGCATCGCTGGAAGGTCGAGCGGGGGAACCTAGGGCAAAATATGTACATACAGTGGAGAAGGGTCTCAATGAAAAACCTACCAATCTTAACAATGTAGAAACGTGGACGAATATTCCTGCTATTATCAACCGAGGGGGTAAGTGGTTTGCCTCGATTGGAACAGAGGGATCCAAGGGAACGAAAGTTTTCAGCTTGGTCGGAAAGGTAGTGAATACTGGTTTAGTTGAAGTACCTATGGGGATGACGCTTCGGCAAATAGTGGAAGAGATCGGCGGAGGTGTCAAAGAGGGCAAGAAGTTCAAGGCTGTTCAGACTGGAGGCCCCTCAGGGGGATGTATACCGGCTAAACATCTGGATGCACGTGTAGACTTCGATGAGTTGACGAAGCTTGGTTCTATGATGGGGTCTGGTGGTATGATTGTAATGGATGAGGACACCTGCATGGTGAATGTAGCGCACTACTTCCTGAATTTTTTAAAGGAAGAGTCATGCGGAAAGTGCACTCCATGCAGGGAGGGCATTGCTCAGATGCTTTATATACTGGACCGCATTACACGTGGTGAAGGAGAATCTGGAGACATTGAGAAACTGGAAACTTTGGCGGGGTTGCTGGACGAGACAGCGTTGTGTGCACTTGGGACAACTGCTGCGAATCCTATTCTGTCGACCATACGTTACTTTCGGGATGAGTATAAGGAGCATATTGCTGAAAATCGATGTCCAGCCAAAGTGTGCCGTAACCTCTTTTTGTACGAGATCAATGCGGAGGTATGCACCGGGTGCGGGATCTGCAAGAAGAATTGTCCAGAGATCGCGATTACTGGTGAACGTCGTGAACCTCATGTGATCGATCAGGAAAAATGCACCAAGTGCGGGACATGTTTTGAAAAATGTCCGTTTACAGCTATCATGAAGGTATAGAGGAGGCAGATTAGTGCCTACAGTGACCATAGATGGAGTGGTAGTTAAGGTCGAGGAAGGGTCAACCATACTGGATGCAGCCAGAGAGACGGGGATTTGGATACCCACACTGTGCTATAATCCGTCTGTTTCTGCTCCGGCAGTGTGTCGTTTATGTATGGTAGAGCTGGAACGTGGTAAAAGGAAACAGCTTGTGACAGCGTGCAACTATCCGGTACGAAGTGATATAAAAGTAAGCGTATCGAGTAAGAGGGCAGTACGGGCGCGCCGCGGTGTAATGGAACTTTTGCTTGCACGTGCACCTGAATCCGAAGAGTTGAAGGAGCTTGCGGCACGGATGGGAGTTGAGGGGACGCCCTATCCAAAGGTTACTGAAAGCCAGCGCAACTGTATTTTATGCGGTTTGTGTACCAGCGTATGTGAAGAGGTTATAGGCTGTTCAGCAATAGGATTCGCCGGACGTGGAGTGGATCGTGCAGTTGCAACACCTTTCCGGCTGGCATCCGATGAGTGCATTGCATGTGGAGCATGTGCTGTTGTTTGTCCGGTGGGGACAATACAGCTAAGGATACATGAGGATACAGGAGAAGTTGAGATATCGCCCTTCAAATCAAGGGCAAAACTGCTCTTTTGTGAGGAATGTGGGAGACGAATGGTTACTGAACCGTTAGCGAAACAGATACTGAGCAAGGTAAAGATTGACTGGGAGGAATTCAGGGAGCGTGCCAGGCTTTGTCCTGAGTGCAGGCGGAAGAAAACGGCAGAGGCTCTTGGGCTCATTGCGTCAAAAAGTCATTGATCTTAGAATCATTTCATTATGAGAATATTATTACAGGATATTTAGTTCTAAAATGGTATAAGATTTATTCATAATAGACTAATAATTCAGCAATCTTTTTCTGCTGCTTTAACCTGATAGTTGGATGTATACCAGCCGTATATAGAAAAGGATTGTCCATAATAACCTACTAAGGAGATTATCCATGTCAAAGATTATTGCAACCGCTGCGATCAGGGGAGCTCATCAGCTCGTCAAGCAGGCTGAAGACACCCTCGGTAAGGTAATAGACAAGAAGGGAAAGGAAACCCCGATAGCGTACCCGAATACCGCGTACTATCTCCCTATCATATACCTCTTCCTCGGACAGAAGGTGGAAAAACTCGGTGACCTCGTGGAGTCCCTGGATGAGGCTAAGAAACTACTAACGGAAATTCCGAGCGATAAACTATGGCTACCATATCTCGGTGACACTCTCGACTCTGGAGTAGCAACGTTGATTGCTGAAGAGATAATCGAATCCCTCAAGTTCATAGATGGGCCCAACCCTATTAATGGGATATGGCTCAGCTTTACTGACGACAGTATACTGCGTTTGCAGGGTATAAAGCTCGTCGACGGGAGAATGCCCGGGTTTGCCGCGATCGTGGGATGTACAAAAACGAACGAGGAAGCTGTGAAGATCGTACGTGGTCTTCAGGAGAGAAACATCCTGGTTTTCATGGCAGGGCACACCAACGGGCGGGCAATTGCAGAGCAGCTCGCAGAAGAGAGGATCGAGATGAACTGGGATACATTTCTCGTTCCATATGGAAAGGAGATTACCGCAGCTGTTCATTCACTCAATTTTGCTGCACGCTCAGCAATGACCTTTGGAGGTATCGAAGCAGGAGACATCAACGCTGCACGTGACATCCTCCTGTACAACAAGGACAGGGTACATGCCTTTGTGATGGCCCTTGGCAAGGATAAAAA
Organism: Spirochaetota bacterium; assembly: GCA_020342115.1. Taxonomy (GTDB): domain Bacteria; phylum Spirochaetota; class B62-G9; order B62-G9; family DRHN01. The sequence goes on along the minus strand of CP070841.1, from coordinate 1,407,380 downwards.
CGTGAACCATGATCAGCTCATAACCGATGAAAAGTATGCTACAGCAGCAGGAGCTATAAACTTTGGCTTTCCTGTTATTTCAGATGTTGATCTTCCACAGATACTTCCAACCGGTATATGTACTTATGAACATGTAATATCTGGCATAAAAATAGATGAGATCATATCTCGTGCAGTAGAGCTTCGCGGTCTCACCATAAAACTCGAAGAGATCCCGATACCCGTTCCATTTGGAGCAGGATTTGAGGGAGAGAGGGTACGCAAGGAGGACATGTATGTCCAGTTTGGCGGAAAGTACGCGGATGCTTTTGAGCTTTTGCAGATGAAATCGATGGAAGAGATAGAGGATGGGAAGATCGAGGTTATCGGGCCTGAGGTAGACGATATGAAGGAGGGCGGGGCATATCCGCTGGCAATTGTTGTAGAGGTCGCAGGCCGGGAATTTCAGCAGGATTTTGAATCCGTGCTCGAGCGGAGGATTCATGAGTTCATCTCATGCGCAAACGGTATTTTCCATATGGGGCAGCGTGCTATTATCTGGCTGAGGATAAGTAAAGATGCTCAAAGCAAAGGATTCAAGGTAAAGCACTTTGGAGAGATTCTCGTCGCTAAGATTCACGAGGAGTTCACAAAAATCGTCGACAGAGTTCAGGTGAAGCTCTATACGGACGAAAAGGAGGTGAAGAAGCTTCTTGAAGGGGCAAAGGCGGTGTATAACGAGCGCGACGACAAGCTCGGCGGCATGACTGATAATGACGTGGAAGATTTCTACTCCTGCACACTCTGTCAGTCTTATGCGCCGAACCACGTGTGCATCGTGACACCCCAGCGACTCGGGCTCTGCGGTGCTTACACCTGGCTGGACTGCAAGGCATCTTACCAGATCAATGAGCATGGCCCAAATGAGCCTGTCAAGAAAGGAGAATGTCTCGATGAAACAAAGGGTCAATGGAAGAATATAAATGATTATATCGAAGTAAAATCAAACGGTAATTTAAAAAAGTTCAATGCGTATTCAATCATGGAAGAGCCCATGACATCATGTGGATGTTTTGAGTGTATCGCTGCTGTTGTCCCTGAGGCAAACGGAGTAATGATTGTTGACAGAGATTTTACAGGAATGACACCAATTGGCATGACATTCTCTACTCTTGCCGGGCAGATTGGAGGAGGAGTTCAGATGCCAGGGTTTACAGGAATAGGAAAACTTTACATATCGAGCCCGAAATTCATCTCCGCAGAAGGCGGTCAGAAGCGCATTGTATGGATGTCCAAACAGCTCAAGGAGGAGATTGCTGAAAGGTTTAAAGCCCAGCTCGAGCAATTGGGTATCTCAGATCTATACGATAAGATAGCAACAGAGGAAGATGCAGAGGATCCCGAAAAACTTGTTGATTTTTTACAGAAAGTAGGTCATCCTGCACTAGAGATGGAATCACTTTTTTAAAGGAGTAATATTATGGCTCTTACAGGAATGCAGATTTACAAACTATTACCAAAAACTAACTGTAAGGATTGCGGACTCCCGACATGTATGGCTTTCGCAATGCAAGTGGCTGCTAAACAGAAGGCACTTACAGATTGTCCTCATGTTTCAGAGGAATCGAAAGAAGAGCTGTCTGAGGCATCATCTCCTCCTATGAGATTGGTGAAGATAGGACCTGAGGGAAAGCAGTTTGAAATAGGGCAGGAAACTGTCATGTTCAGACATGAAGAGAAATTTCACCGTCCATGTGGTATTGCAGTTCGAATCCCCTCTTCTCTGTCTGACGAAGAGGCTCTCGCTAAGAGTGAAAAGATCAATAAATCTGTATTTGAAAGGGTAGGTCAAACCTTAAAGGTTCAGCTCTGCGCAGTGGAGATAGATGGTGCTGCTGATCCGGCTGGCAGAGCAAAGCTCGTTGCAGAAAAGAGTGAAGTTCCACTTATTCTTATGGGGAAGAATGCAGACGCGATGAAGAAAGCTGCTGAGGCTATAAAGGATCTTCGGCCTCTTGTAGGCGGAGCAGATGCTTCGAATATCGATGGATTTATTGATATTGCAGCATCGTTAAAGTTACCTGTTGCGATTTCAGGAAAAAACCTGGAAGAGCTGGCAGATCTCACCAGTAAAGCAAAGGAAAAAGGGATCGAGGATATAATACTCTCCTTTAATACAGAGAATCTTGGAGATACCTTGAGGTGGCTTACGCTTGCAAGGCGAGCCGCATTAAGAAAAAATTTCAGGGCTCTTGGCTATCCTGCCCTGGTTGAGGTAACTACCAAGGATGCAGAAGAAGAGACAGTAGTGGCATCTGCATATGCAGCTAAATATGCAGGTATTGTGATTATTGATAATGTAGAGCCGTGGGAACTCCTTCCGATAATGGTTGTTGTTCAGAATGTATACACCGACCCGCAGGTGCCGAATACAGTAGAGGCAAAACTATATGAGGTCGGAAATCCTGACGAAAACTCACCTGTAATGTTCACAACCAACTTCTCGCTCACCTATTTCTCTGTTGAGTCGGAAGTTGAACGGAGCAAGGTTCCTGCATATATATGTGTAGTTGAAACCGAGGGACTTGGTGTGCTCAATGCATATGCAGGGGATAAAATTTCCGCTGAGAAGGTAGTAAAGACCCTCAATGAGCAAAAGGTCGCAGAAAAGGTAAAGCATAGAAAGCTCATCATTCCAGGACTTCTTCCAATCTTCAGAGCCGAGATAGAGGATACATCTGATTGGAAAGAGGTGATTATAGGGCCCGAAACTGCTCGAGAGATACCGGCATTTCTCACAAACAACTGGAAATCATGAGAAGATGAGTGTCTGTAGAGTTATCTTTTACCCACAGAACAAGAAGGTTACTGTAAAAAAAAGTACTTCACTTTTAGATGCAGTGTCCAAGGCTCATATCTCAATTAATAACCTTTGTGGGGGAGATGGTATATGCGGTCGCTGCAAGATGGTAGTCAAGGAAGGAGAAGTAGCCGCTGAAGTATCTCCAAAATTAACACGTGAAGAAATCAAGAACGGAGTGGTCCTTGCGTGTATGACAAGAGTTGAGGGTGATCTTGTCATACAAATTCCAGAAGAAACACTGGCTAAGGAGAAAATCAGTGCCGATCTGGATGCAGAGAGGTTTAAGGACTTTGAGCAGACCATTCTATTAGAGGAGTTTGAGCCGACTCCACTTGTAAGAAAGGTGTATCTGGAGCTTGAGCCTCCGACTCTTGTTAACAACACTGCAGATCATGAGAGGCTGTGTGAAGCATTATGTAAGAAAATCGGGGATTGCGAGACCCAGATGGGTCTCAAGATCATAAAATCGCTCCCTTCTATTCTCAGGAGAAATAAATTTCAGGTTACTGCAACAGTGGGATTGAGAGGGCATGTTGCTGAGATCATGAACGTTGAAGGAGGGAACACAGCAGATAAGAACTATATGGTTATTGTTGATATGGGGACGACTACGGTTGTCGCACATCTCGTTGATGCTATATCCTTGAAAACGATCGATGCGAAGGCATGCTTCAATTCACAGGGTATCTATGGAAGAGAAGTAACAAGAAGAATGATACATGCAGAGAGGAGGGGTAGCGGGGAGCTTCAAAAGCTAATCATCAGGGATATCAATCGTTTGATAACGACTCTCGCTAACGCTAATGGTATCAATCTAAAGGATATCACAGCGGTTGTATGTGCAGGAAATCCGGCGATGGGCCACTTTCTGCTAGGACTTCCAACACCTAATATCAGACGCTATCCCTACGTGGCAAATACTGTTCATCCGCCTCCGCTTCGGGCTGCACAGGTGGGTATAGAGATCAATCCAAGGGCTCTCTTGTATTCTCTTCCGGGAATAAGTGCATGGGTAGGGAGTGACATCACTGCCGGTATCCTGGCAACAAAGATACATGAGAGGGACGACATAACGCTGCTGGTGGATATTGGTACAAATGGAGAGACGGTTATAGGTAGTAAGGAGTGGATAGTTGCTGCCTCTGCTTCAGCAGGGCCTGCTCTTGAGGGTGCGAGTGTTGCATGCGGAATGAGGGCGGCCAGAGGAGCGGTTGAATCTGTCTATATAGAGGATGGTGAGATAAAGTACAGTACAATTGGTAACGGAACACCCAAAGGGATCTGTGGTTCAGGAATTATCGATATTGTGAGTGTTCTTTTGAAGAAGAACATCATAGACCGTTCTGGCCTTTTTATAGAGAGCAGCTCCGATCGCATCATGTCTGAAAATGGGTTGAAGAGGTTTATTCTTGTCCCGGAGGATAAAGAAAAAAATCTTAAACCTGTCTATATCACGGAGTCCGATATCGAGAATGTAATCACAGCAAAGGCTGCTATCTTTGCAGCTATAAAAATTCTTACAATGCGGCTTGATCTCAATTTTGAAGATATTGAAAGAGTTTACCTCGCAGGGGCCTTTGGGAAACGTATAGATATTGACAATGCGATCACTATTGGCTTGATTCCAAGTATTCCAAAGATAAAGATACAGTTTGTTGGTAATACATCTATTAGAGGGGCTAAGATCGTGGCTTTTTATCAGCAGGCATTTTACAAGATAGCTGAGATAAGAAACTCTACGACCTATTATGATCTTATGGGTGCTGATGATTATGTAGAGGAGTTTAAGAAGGCGCTCTTTCTGCCCCATACTGATATAGAGCAGTTTCAACCGATTAAATAATCAGAGGTTATGTATATAATGGGAACTAGCATAGCAGTCGCTGGAAAAGGAGGAACTGGAAAAACAACACTCGCCGCTCTTGTTGTTTTGGAGTTAACCAGACGGGGCCTAGGGCCCGTGCTTGTGATCGATGCAGATCCGGATGCGAATCTGGGTACAATCCTTGGATTAGAGGTAGAAAAGACCATAGGAGATCTCAGAGAAGAGGTATTGGAAGAGATCAAGAATTTCCCCCCGGGAATGTCAAAGGCCGACTATGTGGAAGCTGGACTGCATCAGATCATAGAAGAAACACCAAAATTCGATCTTATCACCATGGGGAGGGGTGAAGGATCAGGGTGCTACTGTTATCTTAATACGCTTGTACGCAAGTTTTCAGAAGAGCTCTTCCCATCCTACAAGTGGATAGTCATGGATAATGAGGCGGGATTGGAGCATATATCGAGGAGAACGACATCCAATATTAATAACCTTTTAATAGTGGTAAATGATAATCCTATCTCTCTCAATACGGCAAAGAGCATTCTTGAGCTTTCTACAAAGCTCAAGAATTCGATAGACAATCTGTATATCATCACCAACATGGTAAAGGATGAGAGAAAGGCTGAATTGATGAACCGTATTAAAGATTTAGATGTTGAATATCTTGGTGACATACCGTATGATAACTTACTGGGGGATGCGATCTTTAATAACAATCCTCTGGCTGATCTTAAAGGCTCAATTGCGGTAGAACGCATTTCAAAAATTCTCGACAAGATAGGGGGTTAAGTATGGAGATACCTGATGTAAAGGAAAAGTGGACTTCTAAGATCAATGAAGTGACTATCGGTGCTACAAAAGAACAGGGGGGAACCCGGGCAAAAACAGTAACTGTTGGCGGAGCGTCGACACTCCCTTTTATGAACTTCGAAGGGGATATTCCCAATCGGCCGGTAATTGCCGGATTTGTATCAGATGTAGTTCCTGAGTGGCCTGACGTAATAAAGAATGCCATAGGAAAGGAGATCTCATCACCTGTTGAGTGGGCTCAGAAAAATGTGAAAGATTTTGGAGTCGATCTGATAAGTCTGAAGATGATCGGAGCCGATCCCAGCGGAGAGAACAGGCAGCCCGCAGAGTGTGCAAAGGTGGTGGAAGATATCCTGAAGGCAGTTGATGTTCCTTTAATACTTTGGGGATGTGGTGATGATGAAAAAGACAATCATGTGCTTCCAGAATGCTCACAGGCAGCAAAAGGTGAGAACTGTCTTATAGGATCAGCCAAAGAGGGCAATTATATGACCGTGGTAGCAATATGCAAGGCGGATAAGCACAAGATTATCTCTGAGGCACCTGTTGATATCAATCTAGCAAAGCAGGTGAATATACTCCTTCAGGATGCTGGTTACGATCTAAAGGATGTAGTCATGTTTCAGACAACGGCTGCCCTTGGTTATGGCTATGATTATGTGCATACTATTATAGAGCGTTGCCGTACGGTTGGGCTTAAGGGGGATAATCTTATGGCATCTCCGCAGATATGCGATGTTGCAGGCGAGACCTACAGGGTGAAAGAGGCTGTTGCTGACGAGGATATTCTTCCGGGATGGGGCAAGCTCGAACGCCGTGGGCCGATGTGGGAAGCAGCATGTGCTGAAGGGTACCTTCAGGCGGGTGCGGATATCTTAGTTATGGCTCATCCAAATGCCATTTCGGCAGTAAAAAAGACTCTAGATAAACTAATGCAATAAGGAGGAAAGATCTATGATTCTGATTGGAGAAAGAATCAATGCTGGCTTCAAGGATATAAAGAACGCCATAGTGAATAAAGATGGCGATGCTATCAAGGAGTGGGCAAGAAAGCAGGCTGATGCAAATGCAACTTATATTGACGTAAATCTGGGAACCGCTTCAAACAAGCCTGAAGACCTGTGCTGGATGATAGAAATGGTACAGGAGGAGGTCGATACACTTATATCTGTAGATAACAACAAACCTTCGATGCTGAAAGAAGCTGTACCTGTATGTAAAAAACCTCCGTTAATAAACTCTACAACTGCAGTAGAGGAGAAGATGAACGAACTTTTCCCCATTGTTGCTGAACATGGTGCGTCTATTATCGGTCTTGTGATGGATGAAGCAGGAAGCCCGAAAGATGCTGACAAACGAGTTGAAAATGCAGGAAAGATCATTGCAAAAGCCATGGAGTTTGGTCTCTCACCTGAACAGATCTTCCTCGATCCTATAGTGATGCCGTTGAAGTTTATGCAGGAGCAAGCATCTGCAGTCTTAAAGGCAGCAAACCAGTTTCAGCTATTCAGTGACCCACCGTGTCACATTGTATGCGGGCTCTCAAACATTTCGAACGATACGAAACACCAGAAGCTTATAAACAGAACATTTCTAACGATGCTCATTGCAAACGGTTTAGATGCTGCAATATGTGACGTTATGGATAAAGAACTGGTAAGTGCAATGCTTACTGCAGATCTTGTCATGAATCGCCAGATTTATGCAGATTCCTACATCGAAGCGTTTAGTAAAAAGTAACAGGTATAAAGGTAAATGTTGTCACATTAGTAATGAGTTCGGGAGCACTAAGATTGAGTTCGAGAGAACTCCGTTCACTCGAACTCAATCTTTTAGCAGTTTGGGTGAAAACACCCAAACTGCACTTTATAAGTAGATTTCAATGAAATTATTAATATTAAGAAGTAAAGAGGATGATAATTTTTATCATCTTGATCATGACCCTTATACACTTACCTATAATACAGCATATGCAGATCGATTTCTTGGACATCTGAGATATACCACTGGATATTGCAGATCCTGTGGCGATAACTGTATACGGTGCAAAGAGGTATATAGTCTTGATTACTCAAAGAAAATTGCCAGTACTATAGCGTTTCCGGCTACCTTACCGGCAATATTGGATGATCCGGGGGTGTTTGTACCAGAAAAAGTTCCCTCACATGATATTCTTATAGCAATCTCTGTAAACGAGGAAGTACTGTTTTCTTTCATAAAGAGACATCCTGTTGCCAAAGGTGTCATAGTTCCTATTGAAGAAACAAGATGGCTGACACCCTATGCACGCAATGCTATAAACCAAGTATGTATGGAAAATGAGATTGAAATAGCCTTTCCAAAGCCATTTTGTTCCTTTGATCCTGATACAGAGGTATTAAAGCAGTTTAAAAACATGTTTAGAATTGGAAAACCTGAGATAGAGTATAAAATAGATGGTGGAGTTATTGATGATATCAATGTTATCTGTAGCGCTCCATGTGGAGCAACCTATTATACTGCGAGGCAGCTCTACAGAAAACGCATTGGAGATAATTTAGAGTTTATCATTGATATGGCACTTTCAAGCTATCCGTGCACTGCTGGCAGGGAATTAGACAGAGAATTTAACGATTCCATTACACATCATGCGGTAATAATACAGAGAAACATTCTTAATCCACTCAAAGATAGAATTAAATAAAAAAATCTCTTAAAGACTTACTTCGTTTTATTCATTTTTTCTTCAAGAGCCTGTATTTCATCCTCAAGGTCTTCAATCTCCGTTTCACGAATAACATCATCTTTTGTTGACTGAACAGTAGAGCAGTAAGCTTTTGAACGAGATTTTATGAGTTCTTCGAGTTTTGCCTTCTTTTGTTTAAGCTCATTTTCTAAGTCCGACATATAGATCTCCTTAAATATTATAATAAATATGACATTTATTAATAATTATTTCAAATTATCATAATTTATAAAAATAAATGCAAATAATTATCCCAAGATCCTATCTTATCAATAATGATTCAATATAAAAAAATTGTAAACACATCAGTTTGAAAGTGCAGCATGAACAGCCGGTACAAACAATTCCCCAACATCTCCTTCAAGACGAAGACTTACCAAAGGATGTCCATCATGCTCAGTAAATCCTTTGTTTACAATAACATAGGGGACACCTCTTTCAGCAACAAGGAGAGGTATGGTGGAAGCAGGGGTTACAGAAAGGGTAGAACCGAGTGCGATAACAAGATCGGCCTTATTTGAAGCATTATATGCTCTTTTAAGCTCATCTTCTCTTAAATTCTGCCCGAAACTTATAGTCGCAGGTTTTAGATAACCTCCACATTCGCACAGAGGAGCATTACCTGTTTCAGAAAATTTGTTATAAATTGGAGCTGGTTCGAAAATATTATGACAGCTCTGGCATTCCACTTGATCCATAGAGCCATGCATCTCAACAAGCAGTTCAGGTAAAGTACCTGCTCTTCTATGAAGTCCGTCTATATTCTGAGTCACTACCATACAAAGCTTCTTCGCATGCTCAAGTCTCACGATTGCAGTATGCACACTGTTTGGTTGCGCTTTTTCAATAATGTTCCATGAATCTAGCTTTCTCTTCCAATAAAGAGTACGAGCATCATCATTCGTCATGAAATCCTGATAATAAACAGGCTGCTGGGTTTTCCAGAGCCCCTTTGGACCACGAAAATCCTGTATTCCCGATTTTGTAGATATACCAGCACCCGTGAAAATAAGTATCTTTCGAGCATCCTGTAAGTAGCCAACCAGTTTCTGTGAGGCATCCATTGATTAAAATATAATCTTGGTTAATGTGGAGGGATAGTATTTAAATGAAAATCTGATCTATAAATTATTGTTTATTGGTATAGATGACCTACAAAGACTAAATTACGATCATATCGCATTTTTCCCTGTTTTATGGTGAATTTTCACTGATTTTAAGCCATTTTTACCTATAAAAGCCTATTTTTCAGTCAAATTTACCGAATTTTCTCTATTATAAAAATAGGGACAGCGCCCTATTTACTGAAAAAGACTATTGAATTTGAATGCATAGTGATGTAATGTACATATACATTTAAAAAATAGGGGCACCAAAGATGCCAACGATTGTACACTTTGATCTACCCGCAGACAATCCAAAAAGAGCAAAGATGTTTTATGAAGCGCTTTTCAACTGGAATTTCAATTTGGTACCTGAGATGGAATACTACCTGGTTGAAACAAAAGACCTTGAGGGCGAGCAAAGCGTTGGAGGAGGTATGGCCAAGCGTCGGAGCCCAGAGCAGCAGATAACAAACTATATAGGCGTAGATTCGGTTGATAACCATATAACTAAGGTAGAGGAACTAGGAGGGAAAATCGTTACGCCTAAGCAAACGGTCCCTGGTTTTGGCTACCTTGCAGTTTGCATGGATACAGAGAATAACACTTTTGGACTGTGGGAAGATGACAAGAGTGCCAAATAGGAATGTGCAGTACTTAAGTGATGGGCTGATATGTGTGCATTAAGGTTAATTGTCAGTCTTCGTTCCTGTTCATGCTCCTCGTTCCTCTTGAAAACCTAATATATCTCGAACATGAGCATTTTCGATAGTGGAGCAGTCTATAAATACGCAGTTGATCCCATACTTTCTCCTGTGCAAAATGTTGCAGCCGCTATGTTACCAAGCGATAAAAGAATAATTGACATTGCATGCGGTACAGGAGCTTTTCTTTTCAAATTAGCATCAAAATCAAAGCATGTAATTGGTATCGATCACTCAGAATCAATGATCAATCTTGCTTCTAAATGGAGGGCAAAAAGATTAGTTAATAATGTAGATTTTATCTTGGATGAAGAAAAAAGATTAACTGTTTTTCCTAATAATTCGTTTGATATTGCTACACTTTCAATGGCATTACATCAATTTTCACGAGAAATAGGGTTAAATGTATTAAGAGAATCGATCAGAATCTCAAAAGAAATCTTAATAATCGACTATTCCTATCCATTATCCCCTACTATATATAAATACATTGTTTATCTTGCAGAAATAATTGCAGGTAAAGAGCATTATAACAACTTTAAATCATATATGGATTACGGAGGTCTGGATTATTACTTAAAGAAAACAGGTGTAAAAGTTCAACAAAATACAAGACTTAAGACAAATGGAATATTTACAATAGTTCGGTGCAATAGATGTTAGAGCTACCCGCTTCACTTCACCCTGAGTCGTATAACTTGTTCAAGAGGCTTCCCTTGCATGTCAATAGCCCCAACTGTAAATATGAGCTCAGATGAAATACGCCTAATAGGTACAATCTTGTTTGAAGAGATATGTTCCAGTATTTCTGAATCCTCTATGTTCGTCTTCCAATCATAAATATGGATGAATGCATACCTCAATCTATGTTCATTTTTCAGATAAATGGTGCTCTCAGTGATACCACATACTTTAAATATGATATTCTTATACAATTCTATGTCATATTTTTCACATCTTTCGGCTCGATTACCAAGTGCTACACGATACAGAGTACCTCCTGACATAGCAATGAGATCACCTGTATGTGTAATCCTGCTGTTACTTGCATCATCAAAAAGGGCATTCACCGTGTAGAGGATTCGGGTGTGGTCAGGTATTCTTAAAACCCGTCCTACAACCTCTTCAAAGTATGTCTTAATAATCCTATGCATCTCCTCTTTTACTGCTGATGTATCTTCCTTTCTGTTAACCTTATTCATTTCATCCTGTACGAATTGAGCCCTTCTTTTTGAAATGTTACCCAACACTTTTAGTATAAGGAGCTTATCCTCATGTACCAAGCTTTTCGCAATAATTTCATCATCAATACTATTAAGTATTTTCTGAAGCTCTCTTTCCATCATGATAGGGATCATTGAAAATAGAAAGAGTTTATCTGTTATGAAATATGCAAAACGTGGATCATCTTTGAACAGATTTGTTATTATAGTTAGTTCATCTTCGATTGATGCAAGACGTATCATGTTCAAAAGATGAATAAGGCCACTCTTAAATTCACCTGCATGGGGTAAATGCGTTATGAAATCTGATATATAATCTACACCGAACCCCTCTATGTCTATGTACTCTTTAAAAGGGATATAGTTTTTATATAGATAGCCCTGTGCAATTTCTGTTTCTATAGGGTAGATTTTACACTTACAGTTACTACAATACCATTCCACCTTCTTAAATAGATCCTTGAATGTCTCGTCATTAATATCCTCTAATGTAAGGGTGGATGCATCTTTATAGAATATTATCTGGGATTTTACATAATCGACGCCATCGGCAGTGGCAATAATCGAATATACCCCAGGAGTGGTTACTGAGATGGAAAAAGATTTAGTTTTCTGTGCAGTTATATGGCCAATCTCCTTTTGTAAAACTGTTCCCGATTCCTGATCCTTTAGTTTAATTGTAAAATTCTTATAAGTTTTATCCCAGGATCTAACCTCTATGGATACCGGTTCTTTTACTTTATTCATTAGGGGGTAGGTGAGCTCCAGCGGCAGAATGTTGTCAAATTTTACAAATCCGATAAATCGGTCTCTGAACTTGTAGTCTATCCATTTTCGTTGCAAGATTGCTGGATATAGGTAGATCTTCTCTTTCCATGGCGTTAAAGGTTTTTTACTCTTTATCTCAATCTCGTGTTCCTTGAATAAAATTCTTACAGGGGTTTCATTACTTGCAGTAAGCAAAAAGATAAAAAATTCGCCAACCCATAAAGATGAATAAATATACATCCTTACATTCCGATATTATTATATAAGGGTGAATTAGCACACTGGAGCTAATCAGTAATTCAGGCTATAAACCCCCGATTTATCTGTAAGGTACATATTTGTATAACTACATCTTTGTCTTTTAATGCTATGAGATTATATTTAATTTTAATAACACTTATTATAATAAATATCCTATTACCATATAACATAATCGCCTCAGATAGCGAATACTATATTAAAATCCTGGAATATGGTACTGATTCAGATATTGCAGGTGCTTTCAAGGGAGTCCAGGATGATAAGGGAATCGACGTTAACCAAAAAGTGGTTGCAATATTTAATGAGCTACATTCAGACAAGGTTTATTTGAGTCTTATCCGCTATCTCAGCTTTATCAATCATGACGCTGTTGAAGGGATTCTTAAAAACGAGCTTGAAAAGAGGAAACCCGAGAAAAAATATAAGGGTGATGATTACTATGAAGAAGTGATATATGCCTTTGGTGAGATAGGAGAAAAGAGGTCAATAGGCTCAAGCTCTATCGAGCTTCTAAAAAACCTCTATATGGGTAAAGATACATCAAAGAGAATCAGAATGGCGATACTGGACGCCTGGGGAAGGATAGGTAACCTTGAGGTGGAGGATGACCTATTGGCTATACTGCAAGAAGATTATGAAGATACAGATGTAAAAGCGCGGGCAATCATTGCGCTTGGTGAAATAGAGAGTACGAGATCTATTGAACCTCTAAAAGAGATACTGTTAAACAGTTATGAGAAAAAGATATTAAGAATGTATGCTGCATATGCTCTAAGCAGGGTTGGAAGAGAATCGGTTCTTGATACTTTGGAGGAAGTTATTTATGATAGTTCTCATGAAGTAGCCGAGTATGCAGTTAAGGGCATCTCCGACATTGAAAGCGATGCATGTGGTCCTATATTAATCAAGGCGCTTAGATCTGATTATGACAAGGTAAGGTACTATGCGGTTGTTGGTTTGAGTAAGATGCAATATCCCGATGCATTGAATATTCTTGAGTTCAAAGCAGAATATGACGTTAACGATAGGGTGAGGATGGAAGCCAAAAAAGCTGTAGAATTGCTTCAGGGCGAGGAAGAAGAGTCCTCATCTAATGAATAAAGAGGATCGAGGTACATATGCGGAAGATCTATGAAGTGATGGATATTGCAGACACTGCATATATTTTGCGCCAAGGGAAATTAACATTCGAGATTAGTCCTGAGGACAAGTATCATGTTGAGGGCAAAGATATAATATTCGGTGCGGAAGAACCTCTTATTGCTTATAAAGCAGATAGAGAAGATTATTTTCGTTTTCAAACAGTATATGTGGATGATGAGGCTTCAGTTGATAAGATTCCTTCACAGAATCTTTATAAAGTGATTTTAGTTTATAATGTTGGATATACCATTACAAAAAATATTGCACGTTGTCTAGAGATAACAAACAAGATTTATATAAACAAAGAAAAAAATCTCTCAGGAATTGAGATTGCATCAAAAGAGTATGCAAGGCTTTATGTTGAAGTCATTGATGAACTCAAGAATATTTATCAAAAGATAAGGACAGCGTGGCTTAAACAGCTGATTGATCGTTATACCAATAGTCTGGTATATACAAAAGGTCTTGCTTTCAGGCGAGGGGCAAAGTCGAGTCTGAAGATGAGCGTAGAGGAGTTGAAAGATTACACCGCCGATCTCAGGCAAGGATCTATTCTCTGCGAAGAGAATGACGAAGGCAACCAAATGTTTATCCTCAATAGAGGGAACCTGGAAGTATCCATAGGTGGAAAGAAAGTTGCCGACATCAATGAAAGCGGAACTGTAATCGGAGAAATGGCACTTTTACTAGGGGAGAGGAGAACAGCAACGATTAAAACTGTTACTGATTGCAATATAACAATTCTAAAACCTGAAAATCTTAAAGAGGTAGCACAGAATACACCTGATTTTTTTCTGAACATAGCTGTAAATCTCGGGAAGCGTCTCGAGCATAACTGCAGTCTGATCAGAGAAACAGAGGACCTTCTAAGTGAGAGTAAAGACCAGGAGCGACCTCTTCCTCCGAAGGAGAGGACAAACTACAAAGCAATACTGGCATTCGCCAGGGAACTCGAACGATACGATTTAAAATATAAGAACGAATGGCTCGCAGCCCTTCTTAACAAAACAAAGAATCGCATAAATGAGGTAAGAGATCTCTGGAAGTGATAAATTACTGATAGCGGCACTGTACATTCTTTCTAACGGGTAGACACATGAGAACCTTCTTAATGTTATTGATATTGCTATTTTCAGTAAGTTCTTTATTTGGGGAGGAACTAGAAGAACCTGCGTGGGTGTATAAAGGGAGAGGAGACAGGTTTTATGAAAATGGAGAGATCGGGTATGCTATATTTGAATATAAAAAAGCGTTGATGCAGGCAAAAAAGAAGGGTGAAGTATATCCTGAGATCAATCTCCAGCTCGCTAAGATTTATAAAGATGAAGGCCTATTCGATCTGGCATTTTTCCACATCGAAGCAGTCCAGAAAAATAAAGAGCATTTACAGATTCAAGATCATGTATATGATCTGCTCTACATAAAAGCTGAATTATATGTTTCAATGAAAAAGTATGAACAGGCTTTAGAGGTTTATGAAGAGATTATAAACCAGGACAGTAACTGGAGGAGATATTCAAAGCAGAGTATCTATGAAATAGAAAAGAGTTATATTGATGATCCAAAACTAAGAAAGATATTTGGTGAAGCTTATTTAATGATCGGAAAAATAAAGCTAGCAACTTATAATTATGAAAACGCAATACCTCCATTGAAAATGGCTATGTTGTACAAATTTAAAATTAATGAGACTCTGTATTATTTATTTATTTGTTATGAAAAATTAGCAAATAGTAGGGCACAATCATACTTATAAGTTGCTAGCTTTATT
>CP070841.1:1386107-1392105 GCA_020342115.1 Spirochaetota bacterium | reverse complement strand
TCCATACATCGGGTTTGTGGTGTAACCTCCTATATGTAGTGCGCACGGAGTCTCCGACAGTGCACAGGAGTATTTAGTACCAAAACGGTTTATATAGTGAGGCTCGGTGAGATGAACATCTTCAGAGACATAGCTGTACTCCCTTCCATACTGAGGATACTCGCCAACATCCTCGTAAGCGCTTCTGGATAGAAGCGAAGGATTGTTAGTGTAGTGAGACATCTTTGATCCGAGTTTGTACTTAACCAGACCGAGCGGGAGCGCTTCTGGCTTTTTTTCGATGGGCTCCCCTCGCATATCTTTCTCAAAGAGGAGCACTCCTCTCTCGAGCCAATCAGATCTGTAAAAAAAGAGCCAGTCATTCTCCAGGTTGAAGAAATATTCTCCCTCAGCCACTCTCCTCGCCTGGTTCATCGCATGTCCCATACCTTTGTTCTCTTTGTTCATTATTTTCTTATCAACAAAGGTTAGCGAATTGATATAGTTGACAACATCGTCTGAGGAACCGTTGTCGACCACGACCCACTCCAGATACGGGTACGTACATGTTGAGCGAAAGGATTCGATGGTCTGCTTTAAATATTCTACTCTGTTAAAACTCAGCACACAGATGCTGACAATCGGCCATTTCCTATCCATAAAAGCAATAACCTTTAGATGAATAAAGTCTATTTTTTAAAATTACCTTTCACATCTAAATGTGAAGGCCACTTTTTTTTAAATATTACCTACCTACATTTAGATGGAGAAAATCTCTTTTTCAAAAAATTACCATTCACATCTAAATGAGAATGATACTTTTTTAAATATTACCTGCCTACATTTAGATGGAGAAAATCTCTTTTTCAAAAAATTACCATTCTCATCTAAATGAGAATGACTCTTTTTTAAACATCAACTAACTACATTTAGATGCAATTAAACTCTTTTTTAAAGTAGAAACCTTCACATCTAAATGAGAATGACTCTTTTTTAAATATTACCTACCTACATTTAGATGCAATTAACCTCTTTTTTAAAGTAGAAACCTTCACATCTAAATGAGAATGACTCTTTTTTAAACATCAACTAACTACATTTAGATGTAGATAAACTCTTTTTTAAAAATTACCATTCTCATCTAAATGCGAAGGACACTTTTTTTTAAATATTACCGAACTACATTTAGATGTTAAATTAATTCAAATCGATAACCGTGTCTATCCCATACGCAAACGATCAATCACCTTTTCGTAGAACTGCGATATCCTCTCAGTATGGTTCTTAAGCTCATACTCCTTCTGCACTTTGTCCTTACCAGCCATTCCCATTTTTTTGCGAATGGCAGAATCATCATCAAGCCTTTGGATCGCATCCGCGATAGCATTCTGATTTCCTGGAGGTAAAACCAACCCGGTCCTCTCATTATCTATAATCGATGGGACTTCACCTACGGCAGTTCCTATCACAGCCAGACCGCTCGCCATCGCCTCCATCATTGCCAACGGGAAGGTATCGCTGTATGAAGGATGACAAAGTATGTCGCATGATGCAAGGATCTCGGGAATATCTTTCCTGATCCCCAGAAAATGAAAGACTCCCTCAAGTCCTTCCCGTTTTATATAGTCGAGGAGCTCCTCCTTGTATTTCTCTCGGCCCTTAGGAGTATCCCCA
This sequence comes from Spirochaetota bacterium, assembly GCA_020342115.1. GTDB lineage: Bacteria > Spirochaetota > B62-G9 > B62-G9 > DRHN01. The sequence goes on along the minus strand of CP070841.1, from coordinate 1,390,452 downwards.
ACAATAACATAATGAATCCATGACCTCTCCTTTATAAGCGCAGCAGCCTCTGCCAGGAGGTGGAGTCCTTTATTATGCTCAATTCTTCCAATGTAAGCCACGATTGTTCGAACATCTTTTGATTTTCGTGGGATATCCTTTACAGGAATAACCTCCTTGAACTTGTCAATATCGATCGCATTGGGTATCCTGACTGCCTTGGGTTTTTCTTCAAAAAGGGAAAATTGCTCCTGAGAGATGAGGATAACACCGTCTGCAATGAGGTGTATAACACCAGCGTACAGCTTTTTATTATCAAGATATTCATGAACGTGCCATATTACAGGTCTTTTAATCAATCTCGAAACCAGTACAGGCCATGTCTTTACAAGTGAGTTTACATGGATTATGGCTGGATCCACACACTTGACCTTCTTGATGAAATCGAGAGGTTTCAATGGTCCTGATAATACGTGGTAGTCAATATTAAATACCTTTAATTGTGATTCCAATGAACCTTTTTCATGGAGCAGCACCAGAGGTTCCCAACCGAAATCGGGGAGGCTTCGCGCAAGCTGAGCAAGTACAATGGGAGCTCCTGAAAGATCAGAGGCATGGGAAAAGAGAACAACCTTCTTCCTTGTTCCCCGGTTACCTTTCATTATGTTTATCTAATCTCCTGGGGTTCCTCGGTACCTTGAGCAATTCATTTTGCACGCACTATGATTTCCGATTCTGAGGTGATTTAATCAAATACTATTCTGAGCACAGAGCACACCGATTACGTGGCATTTAATCATGTAATGTTTTAAGCACGAAGCAGTCAGATTCCGTAGCGGCTCCTACGCAACGGAATCTGACTGCTTCGTGCATTATATTCTTCTAAATTTTTCACCTCGCAATCGGTGTGCTCTGTGCATTATATTCCTAGATCCGCTTTTTCTATCCAATGAATTTCTTATAAATATCATCGATTCTTTTGAGCATTACTTCCAGGGTAAACAGGTTTTTAAATCTATTCTGGATGTTTTTCTGCAAGCTTTCCCTTAGCTCAGTATTACTCACAAGCTCATACAATTTATCTGCAAGATCCTGCACACTATTCTTTTTAAATAGTAGCACATCTTTTCTATTTTCAAACATCCAACTCACAGTAGGAATATCGGTTGTTACAATGGGCAGACTCTTGGACATTGCCTCGATCAGGACATTGGAACATCCTTCGAATGTCGTAGGCAGGGCAAAAATATCGAAGATTTTAAGCACTCTATCACCCCTGTTAATAAACCCTGGAAATACTATATCACCACCAGGACATTCTTTCTGGGCAAGACGCATGAGATTCTCTTTCTGGGGTCCATCACCAATCATGAGAAGTGTAAGCTTTGCAGGCACCCTCTTCTTCAGAAGCCGAAAAGCTCTAATTAAAAGATCAAGCCTCTTGGTGCGATTGAGCCTTCCAAGGTTACCGATAATAAAACTATTATCAAGCTCATATAAGCGCTTTATCTCATCTATCTTTTTGATATCATCTTCCCCGCCCTCTTCAAAACCGTTATACACAACCTCTATCCTGGTCTCGGGATATCCCTTTGTAGTGATAATCCTCTTCTCCTCTTCAGATACTGCGATCAGCATATCAGCTTTCTTTCTGGCAATAGTAGCTGAAAGCTTGTAATTTACCAGCTTCGAAAGATTTGATCCCTGATGGGAATGAAGGTGGAAGATTAGAGGGGTGCTTGGTAACACTTTTTTTGAGAATGATAAAAACTCATGAGCTGCATGCACATGGAGCAGATCTATCCCGTATTGCTTATGTACATCGAGAAGTATTTTCTTGAACACATCTATCTTTCCGAATATGTTTCCCTTTATTTCCGGGAACTCCTTATAAATGATATCCAGCTTAAGAAAATCGCTGATGGCTACACCATTTGGTGCGAGCAGGATAAGGTTATATCTTCCCTTAAAACCGTGTAGAATATTGTATGCTGTCTTCTCAGTACCGCCTTCAGCCATATAAGGAAGGATGTGACATACTGTCTTCAAAACAACCTCTTTTCAATAACCCTTATTAATTAAACATATTTTGCAACCAACACCATTTGCGTAACGTTTTGATAACGTATTGTTTTGAGCACAAGGCATCCGATTCCAAAATATTTTTATAAATTCATGTTTTGGGCGTTGAATTCTGTTTTATTTTTAACCTTGGAATCGGATGCCTTGTGCCTTGACTACCGTATAATTTCAAACCTAGTAATCGGAGTATTTTACGCATAATCACCTTTAATTCAGTGAACTTCGGAAATTTTCATCACTCATATAAGTATACTAAAAAGTTTACAATAAGATGAGTGGAAAATGGAGGGTACATATCTTTGTGAAAGACTTTGTGTGTTATTTTCGATTTTTCTCGGAGAATACTTCTGCTGAAAATACAGAGAGCTCCGTTCCTTTCTCCTTCCAGCATTCTCCTACGAGTCCGGCCTTATAACATGTGTGCTGTAGAAACGTTTCTCTATCCCAGCCTTCTTCTGTAGCAACCTGCGGAAGAAGAAGGCCCTGCTGATATCCCTTCTTGATTATTATACCATGTGTTCCAACTTCTATCTCATCAACACTCGAAATCTTCTTGACAGGAGACATGACAGAGATCTCGATATCAATATCATCATACTCTTTTTTAGACAACGGCGGAAACCTGGGATCCTGAAATGCAGACGCAATAGCCATTTCCTGAACAGTCTGCCAGAGGGGTTTTATAGCTTCTACATATCCAATGCACCCCCTCAGCGAACCCTGTTTGCGAAGAGTAACAAACGCACCTCTTGGTTCAGAAACCTGTGAACTCACGGGCTTATAGCCTGGAAGACTCTGTGAGTACAGCCGTGCATAGATTGTGTCCCTAGCCAATTTCAGTAAAGAGTCTCTCTCATTTTTTGAAAGCATAATTAAATTCTCCCTCTTTTCTTAAAACCAAGAAACCTATGTCGAGTGATCAATACAAAGAAGCCGAAAGGTAACCCACGACCCTTCTTGTATCGCCTGACACTTCACCTGAGTTTATATGGCACAAAACAGCCGCTTTCCCTAATCCTCTCTCTCGAGCGAGCATCATCCCTGTAAGAATTGCCCCTGATCCGCACGCTTCAGATTTTCCTGAGATAATATTCGAATTGAAAGAATCAGTATCCATTTTTTTTATGTCTTCTATTGCTGTTCCATCCAGCTTAATTGCATCCGCTGATGGATGGTAGTGTGAGAGATCTGAGCTTGTAATGACAATATACTCCTTTTGCATACTATTCATAGTTTCATCAAGTAACCTGAAGAGTCGAGTAGCGCTTTCGAGATCCTGATTACCAAAAAGGAGAGGTACAATCTTTGCCTCTGGAAAAAGAAGCTGTATATAAGGGAGTTGCACCTCAACAGCATGCTCACTCAACTGCGAACTCTCTTCCTGCACTATGATATCAGAACCTGCCAGCAGGCTCTTGGAGAATTCGATATCTACATGTGTGATACCTATAGGTGTTGAGTATGCATCATCCAGCGTTACCGATATACCTTTGAAGCTCCCTTGATGAGCAGGTCCCATAATTATTGCTGTGTCGATTGTTTTGTTTTTAAGAAGAACATAGCCATGGGCCTGTACTTTTCCTGAAAAGATATAACCGGCATGCGGTACAATTAGAGATATCGGTGTTTCCTGATCAGGAAAATCGATTCCGGTTTGTTTACTTATATCACGGTATAGTGATTCAGTGTCGATCTGCTCGAGGTAGCTCGTAATGACAGATTCAAGCTCATCCTTATGATCCGGATAGAATAGTCCACTCACTACAGGATGCCTCAGAGTATTCTGATTCTCTGTCATTTCTTTCCTCTTTAACATTGTAATGCAAAAGATAGCCCTTTACAATAGTTTTTTATCTTTGTAGGGGAGAGCCTCAAATTAGTTTTTATTAATTTAATCAGAGGTTACCAGATAATTTATTCTGTAAATAAGGTGGATTATAGTAAGAAAACCAATAGACAGTATTTAAAGAGGATTAATGAGATCAAGAAATTTTACACTGATTTTAAACTGCTCGGCTATCCTTTTGCCGAGCTCTATCATACCCAACCTTTCCGTGCTGTAGTGCCCGGCAAAAATATAGTTTTGCTTTTTCTCCTTTGCCAAGTATTCGGTGCTCTCTTTCGCATCACCTGTAAGAAATGCATCAGCATTACAGGTTTGTATCTTATCTATCTCATTTCGGCCAGCTCCGCTTACCACGTAGAGGGTTTTCACCTTGTCTGTGCCGTAATGAAAAAAGTGTGCCTCTGTATGAAGTGCACGGTTGATCCTGTTGATAAGCTC
>CP070841.1:1368812-1386007 GCA_020342115.1 Spirochaetota bacterium | reverse complement strand
TGCGATGATGAGCCGGAAATGGATTTTACGGCTACCGAATCTCTACGGAGGGAGGAGATAGTATGATCATTAACCACAACATGTCCGCTGTTTTTGCGAACCGGGTACTGGCTCAGACTGAGAGAGATGTCTCGAAGTCTATTGAGAAGCTTTCGTCCGGTTTGCGAATAAATAGGGCTGGTGATGATGCTTCTGGATTAGCTGTATCTGAAACGCTCAGGTCTCAGATAAGGGGGTTGAAACAGGCGCAGAGAAATGCCCTGGACAGTATCTCCTTTATTCAGACAGCTGAAGGTTCATTGCAGGAGGTACACTCTATCCTTCATCGACTGAGGGAGCTTGCTGTACAGTCTGCAAACTCTATCTACTCTGAGCAGGATAGGGCCCTGATTCAGGTCGAAGTTTCTCAGCTTACCCAGGAAATTAACCGTATAGCTAAGACCACTGAGTTCAACCGATTCAAGATTCTGGATGGATCACAGGAATCCTTCCAGTTTCAGGTTGGACCAAATCCCGGACAGAGTATCTCAGTCGCCATGCGAGAGATGACTGCCGGTGCTATCGGAATTTCGGGTATTTCGATGTCCACTGTAAGCACAGCTAATGAGTCCCTTACAAGGGTCGACAGTGCTGTGGATGTCGTTTCAAAGCAGAGAGCTACTTTTGGAGCAATCCAGAATAGACTTGAACATGTGGTTTCTAACCTTGCAGTAGCAGAGGAGAATCTACAGGCTGCTGAATCGCGAATAAGGGATACTGACATGGCCCAGGAAATTGTGAATTTCATGCGTCTGAAGATCCTTGAAGAGGCTGGTGTTTCAATGCTAGTGCATGCCAATCTGAAGCCAGAATCAGTTATGAGGTTGCTGGGTTAGGATAAACACCGATCACAATCCTGCGGCCGTTTGGCCGCAGGTGGATTACTATATTTGTTCTTACAGGAGGTAAGACATGGCAATAGAGATGATCAACGGAGCACCATTGGAATACAAAATTGTTCCGAATCAAAATAAAAACTCAAAAGAGTCAGGGGTTGATATACCGACAAGTGAAAAGAGTGTCCTCGAGAACAAGGTCTATCTCAATAGCGCGATAGAGCAGCTCAAAGATGCGGGAGATATATTCAAGCGCAGGTTAGATTTCAAAATAGATGAAGCAACTAACCGTATCATGATAAAGGTGATAGATACAGAGACAAATAAAGTTGTTAAGGAGATTCCACCAGAACAATTGATTAGACTCGCAGCAAAAATCCAGGAGATGGTAGGCCTTCTCGTTGACGAGGAACGTTAAGTTAATCCCATGATGATGTGGATAAGCCACATTTAGATCTGTTTTAACCCTTTTAAAATATTCACTCACACATCTAAATGCGGAGGACACACTATAAAACATTAACTAACCACATTTAGATGGAGTTGGCTTCTTGTTAAAAGTAAGAACTCACTCATCTAAATGAAAATGACATTCTGTTAGAGATAAATTAACCACATTTAGATGGAGTTGGCTTCTTGTTAAAAGTAAGAACTCAATCATCTAAATGAAAATGACATTCTATTAGAGATAAATTAACCACATTTGTAATACATATACTTTCTTGACAAAACGCGGGCAAATCAAAATTGAGGTTTCAAGTCGGGTTTCTATTGGAAGTTAACGCACTCTTTTCTATTAAGAAAATCATATTTTTATCGAAACTAATAAACAGGAGGGAGAGATCCGAGTCAATCACAATATATTCCTCTCTCTTCTGTATGAATCCTGCCTTTGGGGAACATAATGCCTGATATCAATCTACCAGGGATATCGAATAATGTTGATGTAAAAGAGATTATCGATGGCCTTGTTAAGGTTGAGAGTAAAAAACTTGACAGGCTTGAAGACGCTAAAGAGCAACTCGACAGAGAAAAGAGTGCATGGGTCTCACTTGGAAATAAAATAGAAGCCCTTCAGGATGCTTCCAAAGAGCTCTATGGTTTTAGAGCACCTTTTGATAATAAATTGGCACTTTCCAGCGATGAAACACTTTTAACGGCAAATGCAGCACGAATTGCACATCCTTCTAAAAGCACCATAAGGATCGAGCAGGTCGCCCGAAATGAGAGAATTGTGTCAGATCCGGTGCAAAATGAACGTATTTTCGAGAGAATTCCTGTCTTAAGATTTAGGGTTGGAGAGAAGGAAGCCATTGTTCACTTTGATGGTGGCAGGGTCGAAGACCTTGTTGATGCAATTAACGAACAGGCTGGCGATTATGTTACTGCAAAGGTGGCAAGGGATACAAAGGACACATCTGTCATAATATTAGAATCAAGAGAATCTGGTGAAAAGAATAGGATTACAGTGAGTGATGAATCTTCGGTCGATTTTTTCAAGCAGCTCGGAATATTTGAGGAGGGAGATGTTTTAAGGGTGGATACCGCTTTTTTAGAGGATAGATTCGAGGCACCACCAGAGGCTGTAAGACATCGCCTTGAAGATGGAACACTTTTACTCGATCCCGAAGGTGAAGTGAAGTTTTCTATCGATGAAGCAATTGAAGTGAAAGATAGTGTACATGTGAGGATCAAGATAAGAGCTGTTGATATACCGAAGGAAAAAGCTGTTGAACCCGTCGTAGTATGGCCGGAGCTAAAGGGCATTGGCAAGGTACAGGTAAGAGATGTAGAGGTCATAGGGGGATCCTCTATACCACACATTGTTGAAGAGAAGGCTCCTCCGGTAGAAGAGCCTGTTGTATTTGATAACCATGTTTTTGGAGTTATAGATACAAGAGGCCAGAAGAAAATTTTTGAGATCGATGATCTGGATCAGGAGTTCAAGGAGTACACCTTCAGGTCTACCGATCTCTTTCCTGAAGGTACCAAGATTGGGAATATTTCTTTTACAAACAGCAATACCCAGAGGAGAATAGAGTACAGGGAGCTGGTGATTGAGGATACTGCACAGAGAGAGGGATTAGCACCCAAGCATCTTGTTCAGGAAGGCCGCGATGCTATTATGTATATAGACGGTGTTAAAATTCAACGGGGGAGCAATGAAATTGATGATGCTGTGAAGGGAGTAACACTTCGGTTAAATGGAGAAAGTGATGACGAAGTTGTGTTGAAAATTGACAGGGACTACGAGCGGATAACTGAAAAAATAATCGATATGATCGAAAAATACAATGAACTCTTGAAATTTATCAATGATGGAATGAAGGTTGTACCATCAGGCAATATCGGTGAGGAGAATGAGGTTGGGGTACTCACTGGAGATATCACCGTATTTGGGTTGAAGAATAAACTTCAGAATATCATGATGAACCCATATCCCACGAGCAAAGGCAAGGAGCTTGCCCTTCTTGCCCAGATCGGTATCTCGATGGGAGCACATGGTACAAGCTGGAGTGATATTAAAGGCGGTTATCTCACTGTGGATGAGGATAAGTTCATTGAAGCATTGAGAAGATATCCGGTCGAGGTCAAGCAGCTGTTTGGATCTGATACTAATAATGATGTTGTTATCGACAATGGAGTGGCATTGGTAATGGAAACAACCCTTAAAGGTTATACAGATCCACAGAGAGGTATAGTTTCCTACCATATAAGAAATAAGGAAACGGAGATGAATAGCCAGCAGCGACGTATCGATGACTGGAATGAGCACCTTGAGGATTATAGGAAGAAACTTGAAAGTGACTTCACGATTATGCAGCAAGCACTTCACGAGTTAGAGCAAAACCAGAAAAGTCTTGAAAACTTTTCCAAACAGTTTGGGAATAAGTAAGAGGATTTTATTATGGTAATTCACATGAACAAGCAGCCTTTGGATTTCGATCTTGAAAACGAAAAAAACTTAAGTGATATTCTGATGAGCCTTGAAGACTGGGTCGCCAGGAACGGAGGAATTATTCAGGAGGTACGTGTTGATGACATTCACGTATCACTTGAGAATGAAACTCATGATCTTGAGAAGGATGTTTCATCTATCAGTAAGATAGAAGTCTTTACTGCCTCAAAGGAACAGCATGCAATTGAAACTGTATATACACTCAATGAGTATGTAAGGACTTTTCTGAATGATTACCTTAGTACAGAGGGTACTGAGGCCTATGACAGTATTATGGAGGGCATGAGACTGATCCTTGAAGGTACAGAAGAGATTGTGAATGTATTGGGGATCAATGATCTCTTTGTTCTAGATGATAAGAAGAAGAGTCTCAGAAAAATCCTAGGAGAACTGGCAGCCCTCGTTGAGAGGTATGAGAAGAAATATTTCGATAAAGAGGGTAGAGATACTCTTGAGGCTTATATGAGAGAGCTCCCACTTCTCTTTCCAAAACTTATCAAGTGGGGAGTGGTAAAAAACCTGGATAAATTCCCTATGATTCAACCAGATAAAAAGGCACTGTATTTCACAGAGATTGCTGGTGATTATTATACTATACTCACTGAAGCAGTTGAGCTGTTTGAGAGGATCGCCGAGAATCTGCAGCTAGGGAAGGACGCTGAAGCCCTGGGAGATATATACTATATAACCGAGATCCTTGATGAATACATTGTACTTCTCAGGACAGTTCAGGAGAGCTTTGAAGTTGATTTAGAAAAACTGGGTACAGATGATAAGAAGCTTGAAGATCTATTTCGAAAAATAACAGGCAGATTGAAGGAAGTATCAGAGGCGCTCAAACAGGGTGACATGATCAGCGTAGGAGATGTGCTGGAGTATGAAACGAAACCTCTGTTTGAGAGACTTGTTGAGCTTCTAGGAGAAATTAAAGATTTTTCATTTTTTTGTTGACAGGGGGTGATTATTACTATAAGTTAACCATAGAAGTAGTCATTCCTTTAATCTGCTGTTTGGAACCTCTTAATAAACCACAAGGAAAGCTATTCAAGCGAGGTTTGACAAAAAAGGAATTTCATCAATATTATGCGTGATTTTATATAGGGTATTTTATAAATCCAAAAATAAATCCGAATAGTTGAGTTCTATTCTTATTACCTGCTCAATTTTGATTAAAAGAAATGGAGATAGGTAATGTTTTAAAGAGAATTATCCGCATTTAGATGGATTGGATAATTCCTTTAAGAAGAGTTAAACTTCATCTAAATGTAGTTAGTTAATTTTTAAAAGAGAATTATCCACATTTAGATGGATTGGATAATTCCTTTAAGAAGAGTTAAACTTCATCTAAATGGAGATAGTATGAAACAATCAGGAAAAACTAATAGTATAAAGAATAAACCATCTGCCGAGTCCAAACCTAGTTTAGAGGAACAGCAAGAGAAAATGGACGATGTCGTCGAAAGCCCCACGATGGATGAAGGTTCCATTCCCGATAGCGGAGATGAGATCGGTACGGATTACCCAAAGATAGGTGATAATGAAGAGACTGATGCTGAAGCAGGAAAGGTAACGATAGTCAAGAAGAAGAAGGGTGAGGAAAAGAAAATAAGCTATGCTAAGCTGAATATCAATGATCTTACAAATATGACTATCTCCGAGTTATCTGCATTTGCCAGAGAGTTCAACATCGAAGGTGCAAGCAGGATGAAAAAGCAGGATCTTATCTTTTCTATACTGCAGGCTCAAACTGAACGACACGGGTTGATCTTTGCATCTGGTGTGCTCGAGATCCTTCAGGACGGATATGGTTTTTTGAGATCCACGAGCTATAATTACCTCCCAGGTCCGGATGATATCTATGTTTCTCCCTCACAGATAAGATTATTTGGTCTAAAAACGGGCGATACGGTGTCAGGACAGGTTCGCCCACCGAAAGAAAACGAGCGTTTTTTTGCACTTTTAAGGGTGGAGGCGGTTAATTATGAAGATCCTGAAGTGGCTCAGAGGAGAATTCTATTTGATAACCTCACACCGCTTTACCCTGACAGCCGTTTTAACCTTGAGACCACCTCAGATAAAATCTCTATGAGGATCCTTAACCTTTTTACTCCCATAGGCAAAGGGCAGAGAGGGCTTATCGTTGCCCCCCCGAGAACTGGAAAAACGATTCTTATTCAGCAGATAGCAAACTCACTTACAACAAACCATCCGGAAATTGTCCTTATCGTTCTTCTTATAGATGAGAGGCCTGAAGAAGTTACAGATATGCAGAGAAATGTAAAGGGCGAGGTAATCTCTTCCACCTTTGATGAACCTGCGACTCGTCATGTCCAGGTAGCGGAAATGGTAATCGAGAAGGCAAAGCGGTTGGTTGAACATAAAAGAGATGTTGTAATATTACTGGACAGTATCACGAGGCTCGCCAGGGCGTATAATCAGGTTGTTCCTACATCGGGCAAGATACTTTCAGGTGGAGTTGATTCAAATGCACTGCATAAACCCAAGAGGTTCTTTGGTGCAGCAAGGAATATCGAGGAGGGAGGGTCTCTGACTATCGCTGCTACTGCACTGATTGACACAGGTAGCAGAATGGATGAAGTGATTTTTGAGGAGTTCAAAGGGACTGGAAACATGGAGATCCATCTTGATCGTCGGCTTGTGGAACGCAGAATATTTCCATCTATCGATATCTGGAAATCAGGAACTAGGAAAGAGGAACTGCTCCTCACTGAAGAGGAACAGCAAAAGATGTGGGTTTTGAGGAAAGTTCTGCATACCATGGATGAAATAGAGATTATGGAGCTTTTACTGGAGAAGATGCAGGCAACGAAAAACAATGCAGCATTTCTAAGATCAATGAACAACTCCGGCTGACGAATATTGTGTAAATCCGATCATTAATCTACAATTGTTATTTTCTAATATAAGTTCACCAACAATTAATGAATTAGCTTGTAGAATTTTACATGATTTAGTATATTATTGCGAAGTTTAACCTGCATGGCAATGTTGGTCGAAAGATCTGGAGATTGAAATGAAAAAGGGAATACATCCCAAATATGAAACTACTGTAATTACATGTGCATGTGGAAATAAGATAGAGACGAAATCAACTACAAGTATTACACATGTTGAAATCTGCTCCGCATGTCATCCTTTTTTCTCAGGAAAACAGAAGCTTGTGGATACTGCAGGGAGAATAGAGCGTTTCAAGCGTAAATATAATATCAAGGATGCTAAGAAAAAGCCTGAGGAAATAAAGGAAGAACCTGTAATTACAGAAGAGAAGCCCGGGCAGGAGAATCAAATACAGGAAACCGCAAAAGAAAAAATTGAAGAAGTGAAGGAAAAACCGGAAACCTCGGCAAAAAAAACTGGGGAAATACAGGAGATTCCTAATAAGAAAATTACTGAAGCAAAGGCCAAACCGGAGACTGAGAAAAAGAAGCCTGATGAAGCAAAGGGAAAACAGGAAACTTCTAAAAATAAACCTGTAGGTGTTAAGAATAAGAAGTCTGAAGCAGCACCAGACAAAACAGAAAAGAAGCCTGAAGAGGTTAAGGAAAAAACAAAATAAAATAATTGCGCTAATTATATTTCCCTGCTAAACTTTTGGTCTCTCCTCGAAAACAATAAGCTCTCACAATCATAAGAAACCAATCTAATGATGGGATATGAAAAAGTGACGGTTTTTTACATGCTGTGGCTAATACTCTGATAATAACAGTTTGCAATCAGTATATAGAGATTAACTCGTACATCTTATATTTCAGCTGCATTCAATAAGGAATATTATTTCCTGTATTAAAAAGTCATCGTTCAACAAAAAAGTTAACTCGAAAGTCATTGTAATAATTATATTTTAAGGGTATAGATTCTTAAATGGAGAATTTAATATGAGTGATGAAACGAGACCTCATATTGGAGGTCAGGCAGTAATAGAGGGTGTAATGATCAGAAACAGGGATATCTATTCCATTGCTGTTAGGAAACCGAATGGGGACATTGAAGTGGTCAGGAGGGATGTTAATAGCCCCGCATCCAAACACAAATTCTTGAGAACCCCTTTTTTGAGGGGAGTCATAGCCCTCTTTGAGAACCTAGTTCTGGGAATAAAATCATTATTGTATTCAGCTGAGGTGGCAATACCTGAAGATGAAAAAACGAATAATAGAAAAAATAAATCCAAGGGTCAAAAGGAAAAGAATCCTGGAAACACAAATCATGCGGATACAAAAAGTAGTTCAAACATATTTATTGTATTCGGAATGATACCGGCTCTTGCACTTGGAGTGGGACTATTTCTTGTATTGCCGAATGTTTCAACACATTTTCTTGGTCTTGTCGAGAAGGATACTCCTTTTCTCTTTAATATTGTAGCGGGATTGATAAGGCTTGCTGTTTTCCTACTTTATATTGTAGTAATATCGTTTATGAAAGATATAAAAAGAACGTTTCAATACCATGGTGCTGAACACAAATCGATATTCTGCTATGAAGATAATAAACCTCTGATCATCGACGAGGTAAGGAAGTATAAAACAATGCACCCTCGCTGCGGCACATCATTTCTCTTTTTTGTATTTTTCATTACCATAATCGTTTTCCCCCTCATTACTGTGGCGGTGGAGTTCCTGTACAAAGATTTCATTAATCTGCATATTATTTACAGGAAACTGATAATGATATTTCTTCATATAGTTGTGGCGCTTCCTATTATAGCTTCTCTCTCTTATGAACTTTTGAAACTATCAGATAAAATGCAAAACAGCCTCCTCATGAAGGTACTGATAGCTCCTGGCCTTCTTCTACAGCGCATAACGACAAAAGAACCGGACGACAAACAGCTTGAAGTAGCAATTACAGCAGTAAAGACGGTGTTATAAAAAAGTACACATATAATTGTATGAAAAATTATACATTTATTTATTTATAATATTGCCTCGGATTTTACCTCTCTAATTCCTTATATTTATAAAATTAAAACTCCGAATATTTTAAAATATGGCACAGTAATTGCTTCATTAATGTCCGGAGTTGATTATGTCTCTCATAAAGACAGCAAAGGAACAGGATAACTGTTTAAATACATACCTCTATCAGATCAGCAATGATAAGCTCTTGACAGCTGAAGAGGAGAAGAGGTTATCCAGAAGAATCCTGAGCGGAGATACCAATGCTCGAAAGATTCTTATAAACTCAAACCTTCGGTTGGTTGTAAAGATTGCTAAAGGATATCTCACACATGATATGGAACTTCTTGATCTCATACAGGAGGGAAATGTCGGTCTGATTAAGGCTGCTGAAAAATTTGATTTCAAGAAGAACGTGAGGTTCAGTACATATGCTTCTTTCTGGATCCGTCAGAGTATTGCCCGAGCTATATCAAATAAGAGCAGAATGATAAGATTTCCTCATCGTAAAGAGGAGAGGCTTAGGAAGATCACAAAGGCTCAGGCTAGACTCGTAAGAGATCTTGGAAGGGATCCTGACTTTGAAGAAATTGCAGGAGAAACAAACATTGAAGAAACTGAGATAAAATCTATTCTCACACTTCCTGATAAGGTGATCTCCTTTGAATCATATCCGGAGTTAGATCATTGTTCTCTCGGGCATGTGGTTGAGGATCCGAAGTACAGTCCAGATTACATAGTGATGCGTGACTATCTTAAGGAAAAAACGCGTCAGATGCTGACAATTTTATCTGAGAGAGAGAAGAAAGTCCTCCTCCTTAGGTATTCATTCCTCCAGGGAGAACGCTTCACACTTAAAGAGATAGGAAAAAGGCTCGAGATCTCACCGGAAACTGTTCGCCAAATTGAGATTAGGGCCCTTCGCAAGATAAGAGAGCACTTCAGTCATCTTAAGGAGTTTTTGAACTCTTAATAAGAAATATATCACTCCTTGGCGGAAACAATGCAATTCATTACATCGAGATGGTAGATTGCTTATTCCGGCAACTTCAAGGAACTTCCTAATCGTCGGTTGCTTTCATCTCAAAGCGGTCGCTTTCAGCCCACATTGAGGAATTGTATCAATATACTCGCAGTGACATTACATGATCAATGAGATTTTTAGCCTTTTCAGATCTATGATTGTAATGGCGGGAAGCAATCTTCAAATTATGCTTGAATGGATTTCTTGGTGTGACAATCAGTAACCACGCGAGACTTCAATATTCTTATCCTTTTTATACAACTCAGCATAGTAGTAACCCCTGTCCTTCAGACTTTCCTTGATAGATTGAGGGAAGGGGATATATCTCCAGAATATTGCTCTAACCTCTTTCGTGAGTTTCTGGATCCCTTGAGCCTCATATTGAACCCAAAGTATGTAGTCCTGGATAAAATATTCCTTTAGATCGCCCTTTAGCTTGTTTTTCTGGGTGTACTCGTAGTAGTAACCTGTGAGGCCCTCCTCCATCCAGTAGTGTAGCGCCTTCTCTTTTGCGATTTGCCACCTCATGTCTCCAAGAGCGTACAAAACCGCTGTTTTTAGACTTCTTGGAAACATGGGGATGGCCATTCTTCCCCTGCCGGTTGCCTTGTTCATGCGATCAAATGGTTCCCAGCATATACCGCTATCTCCGTAGCATGGAACTATGATGAAGTGTGGGACAATACGGTGCTCTTTTTGCTTGTAGCTTCTCTTGAATATACCAGGATCTATCTTTTCTATCTCCTGCAATGTATTCTGGAGGTTTTCTTTAGAACATATATCCTTTTCAAACCGTGGCATATAGGTCTTTATAAGGAATGGAAAATGGTTACCCTGTCTTCCCACAGTCATTTTGATCATCTGGCGTATTACTCCAAACTCATCCGAAACTGTCCTTGTATCCACTTCGTCGGCCAGGTCGCCAGATTGATCCTTCAAAGATTTTATCTCGCCATCGAGTGAATTAAGCGTTTGGTAAGATGCTTCGAGCTGCTTGTCAGATTTCTGAAGGTTTTTTAAGATATCCTGGATCTGTACGATGGTCTTTTTTTGCTCTGTGGTATAGGGTACAATGGCATCTCTATACTTGGACACTTTTTCATGGTCAAGTAATATCGAGACGCTGCTCTTCAAACTTTTTTCTATCATCAGATGTTGTTCGATCTTCTGCTTCAGGTTCGCTATCTCAGCATCCAAGGAGCCCATTTTCCTGTCTAACCGATCTCTCATGGCAGATGGTGTTTTCTTCTTTGCCTTTATTGTTTCATCTACTGAACTCTGTTTGATATTGCCATTTCCCACAGCAAGAAGCCACTCATCCACATAATAGAAACCTTCCCCTGCACTGGGACTTTCGTTAATTTGTAACAGAATATCTTTCTGCACATCATCTATGAAGGTAGGGCTGAGAAGACCGTAACGGAACATTGACTGCTTCTTGTCAGTGAGAGCCTCAAAAAAATTTCCGATCAGGTAAGAGAGCATATTCCAATAAGCAGGGATGAGCTTCTCCCTGTACATCGATTTTTCATCCTTTTCATCTGTCTTGGCGAAGTTACCGAAAAGGTCGTGAACTCTTTTCCCATACTCCTTTGATTCTGTCATTATTTCAGAATAGTATTCTTTGTCAGAGAGGAGTTTTTTAATGTCAATCGGAAGGATGTCTTTGTGTGGAATGGGCTTAGCTGAGATTGGACCTATGTCAGGTTGAGTTTCTGCTATTGATCCTATTTCTCCTTCATCGATACCGAGAAGTTCAGCAATTTCTGGATCTAGCTCTTGGTTGTCTTCCACTTTTATCTCCAGAATTTGTTATCGAGCTTATATATTCAAAAGGATATGAATATTTATCCATATATACTTAAGTGCTACCAACACATTTATAGTGGGTCTAAATTAAACTAAGCCTTGAAGTTGTACATAATCGATAAATGCGCTACTACATTAACACCAATTACTATTTGGAGGCGAGGGGACTCGAACCCCCGACCCCTTGAATGCCATTCAAGCGCTCTCCCAGCTGAGCTACACCCCCTACGCATTATATTAAAGGAGAATCTGGTTCAGGTCAACCACTAATTCTTGTTAACACTCTATCAAAGAGAATTAGTGGTTGACTTTTTAAACAGGTAGTGTATTTTATCTACGATTCGGAGCCTTGATGAACAACGATCATAATAGTGACGGGGATCAAAGTACAAAGATCTATTGCGCCAACTGTTCGCATTGTGTGGTTATTAAACAGGTAATTGAGCACAGAGAATCTTATGTGTTGCGAGTAAAATGCAGCATGGGGATGTGGAAGAAGCGCTCGGGTGAAGAGAAGATCTATAAGTATTTTACTATAATAAGAAGGACACAATTGGAGTGTCCATCCTATGATCCTATGGGTGATGAGAAATCATTCATCAAGGAACTTAAAAAGAGCCTTCCCGTAAAGGATGAGATATACTCTTTTTAATCAATCATTATACAAAAAATACGGGTTATTTTCATGAGATTTGCTGGTCTGGTTGTCTTTGTACTTGTGCAGATTTTATCGTTAGTATTGCTCTCCTGTGCAACACCAAAACCGGTCCTCTATAACGATGGAAAACCGCTTACCATTACTGACTACGAAAAACTTGCACAGGCAGAATATGATGAGGATAGATACGAAAACGCAATTGAAGTTTATAGATCGATAATAGAGAACTATCCTGATAATCAGAAAGCACTGGCATGGGCTTATTATGAAATAGGTTTTTGTTATTTTGTACTCAAGGACTATGACAATGCTATGGTTAATTTCCGAAAAGTATTAAATGAATTTCAAGAACCGGCAGCAAAAAAACTTGCAGGACAAATAATAGCGGAAATTGAGCAAGAGAAGGAAGAAAAGTAAAGGTAAAGAAACCTCGGTCAAGGTATTTCTGTTTCTTATAGCAGTCGGTATTTTACCGTTTACAGTATCTCTTCTCATGCACCTACCTCATCTTTTTTCACAATATAACAGTATTACCAGAGAAATGTGGTTCAGCCTTGCCGGATTTTTATTCTTTTTTATTCTCTTCTTCATCTTCGGGCCACCTGTGAGGAGCTATATAGTAGAACATGAGCTCAGCCATATACTTTTTGCCTTTATGAGTGGTGTCAGGGTAAAGAAGATTGTGATAAGAAAAAACGATGGATATGTAAAAACTCAGAAGGTCAATCTGCTCATTGCACTTGCACCCTACTCACTCCCTCTCTACACCTTATTTACATTTATTATGTTTAGAGTTGTGCAGCTATTTCACCAGAGTACTTTCGTGTCGTCACTCTTTTATTCTCTTATGGGATTAACTCTGGCTTTTCACATTGTAACAACGATACACTATCTCCAGCTCGAACAACCTGACTTGAAACGATACGGTTATTTCTCATCTCTTGTATTTATATTTACTTGGTCGCTTGTTGTACTATCTTTGATATTAGCGTTGTTATATAAGAAGGTAGAACTATTTGCTTACCTGCGTGCCTCTGAGGTACAGGGTGTAGAATTTTATAGAAGGGTTAGTTCATTTATTTTTGATTTTTTTTCTTGACATCAACGATTGCTACGCTTATAGTAACTTAGCTATCGTTCTTCTATAGAATCGGTAGATATTCGATTGAAGATAGAGCATATAAGTATGCAAGGTTTGTGGGGAAAGTATTCCTTCCATAAAACCTTCGTAGTGGGGTTGTCCAAACCCTTCGAACATTTTACCAAAGAGTCATATTGAAAAATCAAGATAAGGAGAGTACTGTGTCTTCAAAAACCGCAGAGTTTCCGGCAATATGGATTGCAGGCGCAGCATGCTCAGGATGTTCGGTATCGCTGCTGAATACAATCTATCCAAGCATCCAAAATGTACTCGTAGACCCTGTGCTACCAGGTAAACACATATCTTTAACGTTCCATGCCACAGTAATGGCTGGGCAGGGAGAACCTGTTCTAAGGGCTGTGCATGATACTGCTCAGAAAAAACCCGGTGGATACATCCTTGTCGTGGACGGTTCCATCCCTACGGGTGAGGATGGATTGTACTGTACCATCGGGGAACTTGAAGGAAAACATGTCACCATGAAGGATATGGTGGAGGAGCTTGCCCGAGATGCGCTTTGCGTCATAGCAGTAGGAACATGCGCCGCATTTGGCGGTATTCCAAAAGGTTCTCCAAATCCTACCGGGGCGAAGTCTGTCATGGAGTTTTTCAAAGACGAGGGCATCACCAAACCACTGGTAAATATATCAGGGTGTCCTCCGCACCCCGACTGGATGGTTGGAACTATTGCTTATATACTTCTGAAAGGTATACCTGGTGAGGATGAAGTCGATGAGAAACTAAGGCCACTTGCCTTTTTCGGGAAGCTTATCCACGACAACTGTCCTCGACGTGCATACTTTGACGCTGGTCAGTTTGCTCGACATACATCGGAGCCTGGATGCCTTTACGAAATCGGTTGCAAAGGTCCGTATACATATGCAGACTGTCCTACACGGCATTGGAACAATGGAGTGAACTGGTGTATCGGAGCAGGCGCTCAATGTATCGGGTGTGTTGAGCCTGATTTCATCGATACTTTTGAGCCGTTGTTTCAAAAGATAGATGAAACGTCAATGGATAGGTTTAAAATAAAAACACGCTAGGTAAGAAACGGAGGATACTTATGTCAACCAAGATTACTATTGATCCTTTGACCAGAATCGAGGGTCATATGAAGATAGAGGCAACAGTTGATAATGGAGCGGTCAATGATGCCCACTGCTCCGGAACTCTCTTCAGAGGTTTTGAAATCATCCTCAAAGGAAGGGATCCGCGGGATGCCCAGCGTATCACACAAAGGGTTTGTGGAGTCTGCCCCGCAATTCATTGTACGGCTGCGACACTGAATCTTGACAGCGCCTTTGGCATAGCAGGGAGCGTTCCTGACAACGGAAGGATATTAAGAAACCTCGTCCTTGGAGCAAACTATCTGCAGTCACATGTGCTGCATTTCTATCATCTCGCTGCACTTGATTATGTCGATGTTACTGCCTGTAAAAATTATCAGGGAAAAGACAGAGAGTTGAACTCTGTAAAGGACTTCATAGAGAGGGGCGAGCTTGCTCCCTTTACACCAAGGTATGAAGGCGACTACAGATTTGATGAAGAAACGAACCAGGTTCTTGTCAAACACTACCTTGAGGCATTCGAGATTCGTCGCCTTGCCCAGGAGATGCTTACCCTGTTTGGCGGCAAGATGCCGCACAATGCCACTATTGTTCCTGGGGGGATAACAGAACATCCGACCGTTGACAAAATAGCGGGATTTCTATGGCGGTTGAATAAAATCAAGGATTTCATTGATAATACATATATTCCTGATGTCGTTGCAGCTGCAAAAACATATTCTGACTATCTGAAAATAGGTAACGGCCCGGGAAACTTCCTGAGCTATGGGGTTTTTGATCTCGATGGGAGCAGTTCGGATTATACAAAAAGGGATAGGCTTTTTGCGCAGGGAGCGGTTGAAGGGCTTAGTACTTTTAAAGAGCTCGATACCGAGAGTATAACCGAGAGTATTCACCATTCCTGGTATGACGGGGAGGATGGAATTCATCCATCTCAGGAAGATACTCTTCCAAACGCAAGAAAGAAGGAGGGGTATAGCTGGCTCAGATCTCCAAGATATGAGGGAAAGGTTTATGAGGTCGGACCGCTCGCACGCTGGGTTGTCTCATACTTTGCAGGAGTAAAAGAGGTGAAGAACCTCCTTGACTCTGCAATGGGTGATCTTGGTGTCGGGCCAGAGGATCTTAACTCTGTGTGCGGGAGACATCTCGCACGTGCACTCGATGCAAAGGTCGTTGCTGATAATATGGCAGGGTGGCTCCTTGAGCTTGTACCAGGAGAACCGGTATGTGCAGAGTATGAGCTCCCTCAGGAAGCCTCAGGTATGGGAATCGTCGATGGACCGAGAGGTGCTCTCGGGCACTGGATAAAGATCAAGGATGGAGTAATTGATCGGTATCAGCTGGTTGTTCCGACTACCTGGAACGGCTCGCCAAGGGATGAGCGTGGTCAGCCTGGACCCATGGAACAGTCGATTATGGGTACTGAGATAAAAGATGCAGAAAATCCATATGAGATAGTCCGTATTGCACGCTCTTTTGATCCCTGTCTTGCCTGCTCGGTACATACTGTTACTATCAATGGAGAAAGGTTGGGAAAGCTCCGGGTTGTCTAAAAGAAAAAAGAAGATTGCAGTAGTGGGAGTAGGCAATACGCTCATGGCTGATGAAGGTTCTGGTGTAAGGGTCATAGATGAGCTTAAAAGCAGAGGGTATGAAGGAGAGGTTGATCTCATAGATGCAGGAACATCGTTTTTTAACATAGTACAGGACGTCGAATCTTACGATAAGCTCATCATAGTTGATGCTGTAAAAGGGGGAGGTAAGCCGGGAACAATATACCGCTTCAAACTAAGTGATACAGAAACGGAAAGACTGGGGTCACTTACTGTACATGATATTGGGGTTGTGCAGTCTCTCAAGCTCTACAGTATTAATCATAGAATACCGGAGGAGATTGTATTCTTCGGCATAGAGCCTAGCAAGATTGAGCTTTCTATGGAGATTTCAGGGATTTTAGAGCCCGCAATTAGTAGATTGGTGGTAAAGGTGATTGAAGAAATAAATAAAGACTTCTAACCAAGGAGGAAGGGCAATGGTTGTGAACGTTCCCAAGCCAGATAATGAGATATTGGATTCGCTCGCTGAATATAAGAGTGTATTTATAGTTGCTTGTGGGGGATGTCCAGGGGGGTGTGAATCTGGTGGATCCGAGCGAATACAGGAGCTTGCTTCTTTTCTTTCAAAGAGTGGCAAGAAGGTGACAGGAGATGCGTTGATAGATTTTTTATGCAACAAAGCGCTCGTTGGCTCCAAGCTATACTATTATCTGGAAGGTCTGAAAAGAGCAGACGCGGTCCTTGTGGTATCCTGTGGAATCGGAGTCCAGGCAACTGGAAATATTCTCGATATACCTTCAATACCTGCTAACGATACCCTCTCATCTCAGGGCATGCAGGGTCTCTGGCCGTCGAGTGAGCGGTGTTCTGGGTGCGGGACCTGCTATCTTGCACTTACAGGTGGGATATGTCCAATTACTACATGTTCCAAGAGTCTTCTCAACGGAATGTGTGGAGGACAACACGATGATAAGTGTGAAGTAGAAGAGAACAGGGATTGTGGCTGGGCTCTCATTTATAACCGACTGAAAGAGCTGGGAAAACTCGATAACCTGCGCAAGATCTCTGATCTTCGTGATTACAGGAAACAAGATGTTCCAGACCATGAGAGAACAACGACTCGCTGGGCTTTAGAGAAAACAGAAATCTACACAGCTACAAAGCCAGCTACTGCAGAGGAGGAGGCA
>CP070841.1:1361655-1368712 GCA_020342115.1 Spirochaetota bacterium | reverse complement strand
TTTAATATTTATTTTTACATGTGCACATATTATTATAGGACAATTACTGGAAACATGCTTGTATGCATTTTTTATTTAGCAGAACAATCATCGATCAGGCTTAAAGATTTTTAGAAATGAAAAAAGTTATATTATTTACAGCTAGTATTACGATGTTTTTATTCTTTTTTCCTCTCCATCTTCTCGCTCAAGAGAAGAAAGCTGAAGACTATAAATGGCTTGGAAAAGTTAAACTTGGTTCACAGATTCTCGGGAATCACAAAACAGTATATCAAGACTCTTTTTACTCAATAGATACAATGATAGGTGTATCTTCAGGTGCTGAATTCTTCTATGCATTGCACGAAAATATCAATGTTGGGGTGGGTTTTGAATATCAAATTCCCAGAGAGCAAAATCAAAATCCAGGCGGATTTAATTTCCTTCCTATATTCGCAGTTATCAGATTTCCGTTTTCCCTGGAATTATTTGAACCATATGCTATTGGTCGATTCGGTTTTAATTTCTTTTTTGGAGACGATCAATACAGGGGAACCGGTGCTGGAAACTCAAACCTCGAAGGTGGGATATACTATTCTATTGGGTCCGGGGTTTCAATACCTGGGATTAGTTTTTCAATTTTAAATATTCCACTCAATCCATTTCTGGAAGTAAACTATTCGGTTAATCATGGTAGCGGTATAATACAGGATTCCCAACAGGAGGTCATATATACAAGTTTGTCTCTATATATAGGTGTTGAAAGCCGTTTTTAATGGGGTCAACTCCCATTTTTTTAATGAAATTTGTTGAATATTATAATAAATTTACTATTCGCAAATTTATAACTTACAATTTCTTAAATGATTGAAACAACTGTTGACAATAATCACAATCTGACTATACACAAATGTTCAGGAAATTTAACAACTAAAGTTATGACCGATGCTATAAGCTCCTTTTATAACGGCGCGCCAACACAATACGCATTATGGGATTTATCTAACGCTTCGCTGAATGATATGCCTGCAGAGGGTATTAGAAAAATTTTTGAGTTTGTAAAGCAAACAGGATCTGTAAGGAAGGGTGGTAAAACCGCGGTGGTGACACCAACAGATCTCGGGTATGGTCTGGCTCGAATGTTCCAGATAATGTCAGATACAGACGGCTTTCCTTTTGTGATAGAAATATTCAGACATTATGATGAAGCAAGGCGATGGCTGCTTTCAGAAGAATAATTTGTAAACTTATCGTAACAGTACATTTTTATCTTATTAAAAAAAGATGCACATCATTCTAACTGAGCAGCAACAGGCTGGATGAGCTAAGTAACATGTCCACATAGTCATGTAACGATCTGCTCCCTCTTCCCTTTCCTGCTGAATACTGAATATGGAAATTACACTGTAACGGCTGGACAAGTTTCCGGTGGGGCTGAACCCTGGGATATATAATAAGCAATCAGCATATAATTACTTATTTCATATCTCGGGATTCAATGAGGAAAAGCGTAACCGCAGTTTTTGATCTGCCTTGACGGGTTTCGTTGCTGGTATGGTTGGGATATCCGGCGGATCGTTCAAGATTCCGCTGATGGTTCTCTCATGCCGGGTGCAGTTGGCACGTCCTCTGCGATGGGCGGGTTTGTGGGGGGCAGAATATCCCTGGGGATATACCGGTCGTGGCTTAAGAAGCTCTTTGCATTTACCATGCTCGCTTCCAAGGTTTTCATGGCAATAAATGCCATACTGAGCTGAAACAGTAAATTTTTGGAAAAAATTGAAGAAGAATAAATATGGTCATGTCCTGACATTTCATATTTCGCCCTTTCCAAACAAAACTTTCAGGTGATTACGCTGAACCTTCCTTTTGACAGGAAATGCAAGCAGATTCAGGATCCCATAAAAATATTGAGAGAGGTATGGGAATAAAAGGAAAACGCGAGGCGATAGATAAAAACCCATTAATATTTTTTCATAAAAACGTTACATAGTATTACATTTATAAATCTTATACTTTGAAATCAGGGTCAATGCTCTTTAAAGATGTGGTAAATCTATGAGAAGAATCTGGAGTGCTATTATAGTATGTATCTTTACTTTTCTTTCAAAGGAAGTGGTATTCACACAGGACAACAAATTGTCGTCTGTGTATATACTCGCTCCTGCGTCAACAGCTTCAACGCCATTGTTTGTTTTGGCAGAAAAGGATCCTTTGGAGAACGTTGATATCATTGTAAAGGTATTTATCAACCACCCACAGGCTCTTGTCAGTTTGTACAGAAAGGAGGCACAGTTTTTATTTTCTGGCACCAGTCTCGGCTGGGAAAACAGACTTGGTGGTGCTCCCATTATCATGGTCACCACCGGAGTTTGGGGAGTTTCTTATCTCATCGGAAAAGAACCCTTGATAACCGATTTTGCACAGCTCAAGGGGAAAAAAATTGCACTGCCATTTCCAGGCTCACCATTGGACTTCCAGACAAGATATATTCTTCACAAAAACGGAATCAATCCTGACAGGGATGTTGAATTGAGCTATGCTCCTTTTACACAAATCACCTCCATGCTTTTAGAAGGCCTCATCGATGCTGCGCCCCTTCCAGAACCGCTAGCCACAAACGTTATTGTCCATCATGGACTCAGGAGGCTTGTAGATTATAAAAAGGCCTGGGCAGGTGTATCACAAGCCGGGGAATATTCCCCCCAGGTGAGTCTTTTCGCAACTGCTGATTTAGTGCAACAAAACCGGGATTTCATAATCGACATAGAAAACGCTTGGCGGGAATCAACAGCATTCACAATAGAGAATCCCCGACAAGCAGCTACTATCTCTGCACGCTATCTTTCTATGCCAATAAATGTCATCGAAACAGCAATTATAAATACACTGTATGCAGTTCCCGGTTACTCTGAAAACAGGAAAATGGTTATTGACTATTATCACGAGGTAAAGGATTTTCTCCCAGGCAAGAGAGAAATGCTTCCTGATAATTTCTTTTTTAGCTGCGAGTAATACCTTAATAAAAATGATGCGCAATAAATGGGTTCTATCAATTACGGGTATAATTATTTTACTTATCATATGGGTAGGGATATCAACCATTGCAGGAAGTTTCTTCGTACCCCCTCCCTGGGTCACACTATACGATACAGCAATCCTGATGTCAAGCATGCACGTATGGAAACAGATCCTGGTAACCTTTTCAAGAGTAATCGCAGGTTTTTTGATGGCGTTTATTCTAGGCACCCTCATAGGGATTGCTTCTGGAAGGAGAGAAGGTATCGAGCTCATATTCAAGCCAATCACACTTTTTATACAGGGTGTCCCACCTCTGCTGTGGGCAATTCCGCTCATCATTATATTGGGTATGGGTCACCTGTCTCCAGTATTTGTTATCGCGCTTATCTGTTTTCCGTTGATTACTCTGAATGTTGTTGAGGGAATGAAGTCGATACCTCATGATCTTGAAGAGATGACTCTCGTGTTTACACAGGGTAATTATCCCAGAATTAAGGAGGTAGTCCTGCCTCATTTGCGTCCCTTTCTCTCGGCTTCTATCAAGCTGGGGATCACACTCGGAATAAAAGCTTCGGTTGTTGCGGAATATTTCGGTGCAAACAATGGTATAGGCTTTCAAATACAGGCAGCGTATCAAACGCTACAAATAAGAATGCTCTTCTCCTGGGGTCTCATTCTAATCCTTATTATAATCCTTACTTCCAAACTCCTTTCAAAAATTATAAAGGAAAAAGACCAAATTAAATGGTTCATGGCAGGCTGGGAAAAAAAATTCAAGAATCATACTATTTCCTCTGTAAAGAAGGATATTCTTTCTCTCTACGAAAAAATGCTTTCTAAAAGAAGGATCACCACCCTAAAATTGAAAAATGTCTCATTTTCCTACCACGATCAGGAGAAAAAAGCACCCCAATCGATTCTTCAAAGCATCGATTTCACTGTTTCTCCAGATGAAATAGCAGTCATTTCAGGCGAATCCGGAATAGGCAAAACCACTCTTTTAAAAATCATTGCGGATATTCTCAAACCTGCTCAGGGGACTGTTCAATCACCCCAAAAAATCGGATTTGTTTTCCAGGATGACAGACTCATTCCATGGAGAACAGTTCTGAGAAATACAGCGCTTCCACTTCTCTATCAGGGATTTTCAAAGAAAGATATTATCTGCCTCTCTGACATGCTCCTGAGAGAGACAGAATTAAAAGAGAGCAGGTTAAAAGTACCGGATGAGCTGTCAGGGGGCATGAAAAAGCGTGTATGTCTTGCACGTTGCTTTGCAAGCTCTCCTGAACTGATACTGCTCGATGAACCTTTTGCAGGACTTGACAAAGCTTCACGCATTACACTCTGGAATAAATTTTTTGAGCTTTTGGAATCTTTTTCTGTCCCTGCAGTTATTGTGACGCATTTCCCTGAAGAACTCGAAGGATCAAAAAAATGCACTTTCTACATGTTAAAGGGAAATCCTGCAAAGCTTGTGAAGTCTTCCTGATTTCTCAAACCTATACAGCATATCAACTTGAGAATTGGGAAAATATCGCGCAATACAATTATGTTGACGTTCATTCAGATACGATTGTATGCTATTGTAATTATTTTAGCATCCTAAACAAATCTCATGTTTTTTAATCGTGTAACAGTAAAATCAATAATTTAAGAAGAAAAGCTTATGTCTGCTCTGATACCTGGTGAGGATCTGTGCGACATAGAAGCCTGTGGTTATGGTAAGATCCAGATTATCTCTCAACTCCCCTTCGCTTAAAATCTTCGTTATAGCTCTCCTCATAATTTTATCGGCCGCATTGGCCGTGATCTTCCATTTCATTCTGAACACAGATATAGTGTACACTCACTTCTTCTATATACCCATTGTCCTGGCCAGTATATGGTGGGGTAGGAGGGGAATGCTTGTCGGTCTTATTCTTGCCGTTATTGTCTTTTCATTCCAGGCTTTAGGACTTGGAATATCTAAGCTTCTGAATGATTTGTCAAGAGTTGGGTTTTTTATGGTTGTTGCTTTTTTCATTGGAATTCTAAAAGAAAAAGTTGTTGCTGGCCAAAGAGAACTTCAAACATCAGAAGAAAAATATAGACTTCTCATAGATAAATCTATTGCAGGCATCTTTGTTTACGACAATGATGTAATTCTTTTCGCAAACTCCCGTTTTGGAGAGATTTTAGGAATTAATCCAGCCGATATCGTTGAAAAATCTATATGGGACTTCATTTTTAAAAATGACAGTTCAAAAGTAAAGGACTATACAAATAATCTTTTGGCAGACAACAGATATTCATCAAGGTATGAATGCCGCCTGGTTGGAGGTGATGGAAGTGTAATCTGGGTCGATGTTGCCAGTTCTATTACCAATTATGCAGGAAAGCAGGCTATCATGGCCAACGTGTATGATATTACAGAAAGTAAAGAAGCTGTTGAAAAACAACGAAAGCTCATTGAAATTGCTCGCACGCAAGAAGAGCAGCTCGTACACTCCACGCGTCTCGCAGAGCTCGGGGAAATGGCTGCAGGAATATCCCATGAATTGAATCAGCCGTTGACTGGAATCAGGAATTACTCCAAGAATGCTCTTTATATGATCGAAAACAACGTGGCCGGTCCTGAAGAGATAAACAACAACCTCAGGCTCATATCGGAACAGGTGGACCGTGCATCAAAAATTATCAACAAGATGCGGGAATTTACACGAAGATCCGAGATGCATTTCATACAAATTGATCTCAACAGTATAATACGTGAGAGCATGGACTTTATTACGCCGCAGCTGAGACTTGCCGGCATTACGGTAACGCTTGAGTTGGACGAGAATCTTCCAATGATCGTGGGAGACAAGATAAGGTTGGAACAGGTCCTGCTTAATCTCTTAACGAATGCAAAACAGGCTATGGAGGATAAAGAGGAAGGTCATTTAACCGTGAGAACTTACTACAATTCAGCAAGTAGATGGCCTGTATTTCTGGAAGTCGAGGACACAGGTAAGGGTTTCCAGCCTGAGGTGTCTGAAAAACTATTTGCACCTTTTTATACGACAAAAGAAACCGGACATGGAACAGGATTGGGGTTATCCATATCATTGAGCATCGTAAAAGATCATGGCGGCAATATAAAAGCATACGGCAAACCGGATAATGGTGCCATATTCACAATAATGTTACCTGTCTCTCAAGATCAAAACAACAGCGATAACGAGATGAAGTAAATGCTATGAACACTCAGGATAATAGAAAAAAAGTAATTGTGGTTATTGACGATGATGAAGCAGCCCGTATTTCTATAGGGCAGATGTTCATGCTGCGAGGATACGATACTAAAGTTTTTGCTTCAGCAGAGTCGGCTCTGTCAATGCCTGATATCTCCAATGTTGAATGTATTGTTACTGACGTGAAGATGCCAGGCATGGATGGCGAGGAGCTTCTGGTCGAGGTAATCAGCCGGGGGGTGCCCTCACCCGTCATCATGATCACGGGTCATGGTGATATTTCCATGGCTGTACGTTGTCTGAAAGCAGGCGCCTATGATTTTGTCGAGAAACCGTTCGAGGATGAGGTACTACTTGCGTGCGTAAAACGAGCAGTAGAAAACAGTGCGCTCAAGAGAGAGAGCAGAGAACTCAAAAGACGGCTTGAAAGGATATCACCTGCAGAGGATGGTCGTTTCAATATGATTGGAAAAAGCCGAGCTATGCTTGATCTCTATGAGCAGATTGAAGTAGTTGCACGTTCCAATGCTCCTGTCCTCATCACCGGTGAAACGGGAACCGGGAAGGAACTCGTAGCGCAGGCAATCCATGACTTGAGTCTATTTTCAAGCGGGTCATTCGTGCCGGTTAACGCCGGCGCACTACCGGAAACAATGCTTGAGAGCGAACTTTTCGGGCATGCTAAGGGTGCTTTTACAGGTGCCATTACCCAGAGAGATGGAAAACTCGTCACCGCATCTGGTGGGACTCTCTTACTCGATGAAGCAGAATGTCTGTCCATAAAGGCACAGATTGAACTTCTCCGGGTTCTGGAAGATGGTTTTGTGCATCCTCTTGGAGCA
>CP070841.1:1347921-1361555 GCA_020342115.1 Spirochaetota bacterium | reverse complement strand
TAACGGATGTAGTGACGAGGGACACGAACAGTGACGGGACGATTGACCGTCTTGAGGTCACGTTCAGCGAGGGGGTAAAGGACAGCAGTGTAGCAGCGTCCGATTTTGGGGTCGATGGAGGTGGGAGTGTAGACAGTGTGGCTGCGGATGGTGGACCTAACGATGCTATTATATGGTTAAACATAACGTGGCCTACGGCAGGGACGGACGAGACGCCGACACTGGATGCTGGAGCAGGGAACATAGAGGACAATGCGGTACCGGCGAACACGAATCCAGCGACCAACAAGCTAGCTACAGATGGGGCAAATCCAATTCTTATTGGTGTTGAAATCACTAGAATGAATATCTCTGGAACAAACTGGTGGAATAGAATAAATCTGATATATAGTGAGCAGGTCCGGTGTGGAGATCTAGATCCTCCCAGTGTGCTTACTGCAAGTGATGCCACAGCAGGAAACTTCAACCCTGCTTCTGAGCATGGCGGGGATTATATAAGTGGAGTATTGAGAGGATACGGAAGTTTTGCCACAGGCGGTAATGTTATTGTTCCAGGCGGCGAGGTGGGAGTGACAGTTGAGTTAGGGGGTATTGTCAGGTTTGATCTAGCAAGGAGTGATGATGGTCATGGAAGTATATCTAGCGGGGATACCGCTCCTTCCGGAAACTTCACGCCACTTGCAAATACCGGTATTCGTGATGCAAGTGGAAATGATCTGGTATCGACATCAGCTGTTTCACCAACAACAGGCACGGTGTGGGATTTAGATAAACCAACAATAAACAGAGAAGCGACATATGATTTTAATGGAGATGGGAGCATTGACAGGATTGAGTTCGAGATCATCGACGCGAGTTCGTTAGGAGTTCAGGATGGGTTCAATGCTGCGAATTTTAATATAACGGGGTATGGTGGTGAGGGATTTAACACAGGTGTGAGAGGTATAAGTGGGGGTGTTGCTGATAATGATGCAGATGACAACAGATTCAGTATAACATTTACTCCGGTTGGTCCATGGGATACAGATGCAACACCAGGGTATGATTACACAGGATCGGATATATACCTCGTAGACCTTGCAGGGAACAGACTTGATAACACAAGCGGTACGGCATCCGACGGAGCTCTGCCGGCATTTAGAAGCATCACAACCGATGATATCAATGAAAATGGCTATATTGATAGGCTGCAGCTCATGTTTAGTGAGAATGTCGATATAAGTGATGCAGGTGGTGCAGGAGACGGTATCGACTGTATAAATCTTGCCGGATATACTGTTACGAACGGGAATTATGGGGCAACGGATGTTGATACAATTACACTGATTTTGAATGAAGGTGGCAGTTACGATACAGGTGCTACTCCAGCTACATCCTATAGTATATCCGGAAGCAGCACTATCATGGACAGAGCAGGGTCACCCAATGAGATGTTGAATGGAGAGTCAACCACAATTTCTGATGGCGCAAAGCCTGTAATGATCACTGCCCTATTCAACGATCCTGATTTGAATGATATAGATGTAGGGGACTATATACAGGTAGGATTTACCGAAGCCGTGCAGCTCGCATGCACCAATGCATCCGATTTTGAGCTCCTCAATGCTGCATTTGGGGACACCTTTGGTGTAGGTAGCAACCTCGATGATCCTGTAGCGGCTGATATATATATCAACATCGTTCTTGGAACAAGCCCTTCTCTTGTGCTCCCAGATGTATGGTCTATACCGGGTCCGGGAAACCCCTCTGGGCTAGGAATCAAGGCGGGAGGAACCGACTGTGTGGAGGACTTTTCATCGAACAAGTCACCCCAGGGAGCTGAGATCGATATTGGAGGTGCCGGGTCTAACATTATTACAGCTGTTACGGCTACGGATGGCTCGAGTGTGGTCACAGATCCGTATACTCAATCAGTGTTCATGGATGCTGATATAACTATACAAATTACCACACAGTTTAATGCAAATTTCGTTGCAGTCTGGTTTGACGCTGGAGTCGTACCGGATGGATTGTCTGCAGTGAATCCTAATGACAGGCGTATTGTTGCAACTGGTTCAGGAACAGGCTGGACGGCTGTTATTCCTGATACTGATTCTGAAATGGTTGACGGCTCGAGAATGCAATTCATCGTGGATACAGATGGTGCACTCTACTATTACGATGGACCCGAAGTTAGTGGTGGCAGTATACCATGGGAATTCACAGTTATATACGAGCAGCCGCGAAGAGTTACTATTAGGAACAATGTAATTAATCCTAGGAGAGGAGATTTGGTCTATATCAACTTATATCTTGAGTCCAGTACAGGTGTAAAAATTACGGTTTATGACCTGGTCGGAGATCCCGTTAAGGTAATTTCTAACACCACCGGTTCAACTGGGGCAAATCTTGCAACCTGGGATGGGAAGAACCAGCGAGGAGCAGTTGTGGTTCCTGGTGTATACTACATAGTGATAAAAATCGGGATGGAGAGGTTTGTCAGAAAAGTGCTGGTTGTAAAGTAATGTCAATATCAAAGGACTTGTGCCGTGCAAATCGATTACAGTAACAATTATCAGGGTTGCTTTGTATGCGGAAAAGAAAACAAGCAGGGATTGAGCCTGGATTTTTTTCATGATAAGGAAAAGCAGGAGGTTAAAACTGTATGGAAACCCTCTCCCTATATGCAGGGATTCAAAGGAGTTGTGCACGGCGGATTCATCTCCATGGTCCTCGATGAAGTGATGGCTAAGGTGTGTCTATTTATCGGGAAACCAGCACTCACTGTGCGAATTGAGGTGAGGTTCAAGCAACCTGTGCTGGTTAATGAAGAAGTTATGGTGAGGGGGAGGTGTATCGGGATAAGAGGGAAGAGGTTGGAGCTAGAGGCTCAATGTACAGGAATTGATGGGGAAGAGAAGGCTCTGGCTGAGGCGGTTTTTTTATGTGTTTAATATTCTATTAGTAACTTGCCACAAGCAATTTTTTATATCTTATAGTTAAGTTTTCATTTAGAGTTTATTGTTCCAATGATTAAACTACTCGCATTGAGGTTCAATATACGTATCAAACATATATCTAGCTGCTTTTTCCAATAATCTCTTTTAATTCCATTCTGATAGGCCGTCCATAATATTGGTACTGTGACCAAAGAGGTTTGTAACCAAAATGATTTGACTTTTAATCTCCAGTAAAATAATATTCTTTCAGGTACTTGATATGTTTTTTTTCTTTCTTGCAATAGCAATATTTGGCATTATTATATTTTTTACTGTTATAATATTTTATAAAAGCAGTGACCTGGCAAAAAAGAAAATTACCGATAGCGATGAAAGCGGTAGCGAAGAGGATAAAGAGCTTGAAGATGATAATTATTATATCCCCGTGCTTCACATCGACAGAGTGATACCTGGAATGGGGAAAGCTGAGGTGGTTCATTATCTCGGTTCATGCTCACTTTTTTCGCTAGAGACTACGGATAGTCTCGAACAGATTGAAGTGGATGAGAAACAACTTACAACTGTAATAGATGGAGAGGTTGTGCTAACATCAAAAACGATACTCGTATTTGATGATGAGAATAAGAAAAAGTTCTACTTCACCTCAATTGAGGACTACCATTTCGAGAACTCCTATCTTATTATAAAGAGAAGAAATGTCAAAAGGAAGAAGGATATAATAAAGATCGGTACAGAGCCAGTGAGTTTTAAATATATACTGCATGCCTTGATTTAACATATGCGCGATTACCGTTATTCAAGATATCTCTATAAGCCCAAAAAGAAAAAGAAGAAGCTTTTTCTCGTCCTTTTTCTTCTCATTCTCCTCGGGGGAGGAATCTTTTACTCAGTTTTTTTCCTGAATATATATATGCTCTATTCAAAGGTAGTAGAGTTTTATAGGGTACGTTTTAATGACTATACCTTTTTGGAAAAAAACCTTGAATCTGGAAACTACAATATTGTGGTGCACGAGGGGCTTCCATACCTTGTGAAAAGCCCTTATAATGCGAGATTATTGCGGTATATTGGTGAGGCATATTACTATATTTCTTCAGACCTTACAGGTAATGAGAAAGAGGAATCAGTGGAGAGGGCAATTTTCTATATAAGGAAGGGTATTGTACTTTCTAATTTTGATGATGTGCTGACAAAGAGCTACTATATTCTTGGTATGGCCTACTTCAGAAAGGGAGAGCAAAACTATGAGCTTGCTACACAGTACTTGGGTTTGGCACTCGAGAATGGCTATGAAGATGATACGATCTTTGAAATAATGGGATACTGCTATTATAAGCTTGGTGTTCTTGATGAAGCAATTAAATATCTTGAGAAGACAGTCGCACTTACTGATAAGGATGTAGGGCACCTCTTTCTCGCCTATGCGTATAAAGATAAGGGCATGTATGAGAGTGCTGTACAGGAGCTTAACAACTTGGTTAATAAAACCTCTGACCATGCTATTCTTGAGGAGGCTTATGAAGCACTTGCGTGGATAGATTTTCAGGAAGAGAGGTATGAACAGGCACGAGCACATCTGTACATGGTCCTCGAGTTGAATGAGAAATCAGCAGAAGCCTATTTCTTATTGGGAAATATACATGAGATAGAGGGGGACATGATTTCGGCTAGAAAGGAGTGGAGAAGAGTTCTGAGTATTGATCCCAAGCACATTGGTGCAATTGATAAATTATATTAGATTATAAGATAAAAATTGTAATATAGGAAACCAGTATTAATGCTATAATGAGGAAAATAGGAGACATTGATGGTATTTGGAAAGATGTGGGGAGCATGGTCTAACGACATTGGTATTGATCTAGGTACCTCGAATACTCTTGTATATGTGAGGGGGCAGGGTATTGTGTTATCAGAGCCCTCGGTTGTTGCAGTTCACAATGCTTCAAAGAAGGTATTAGCCGTTGGTCAAGAAGCCAAAAGAATGCTTGGAAGGACCCCTGGTGAAATAATCGCCATCCGGCCTATGAAGGATGGTGTTATCTCTGATTTTGAAACAGTAGAGAAAATGATAAAATACTTTTATCAGAAGGTCCACAACAGGAAGGCCCTGGTAAAACCAAGGGTGGTAATAGGCATCCCTTCCTGTATTACAGAGGTTGAGAAAAGGGCTGTTCGGGAGTCTGCTGTGCAAGCGGGTGCGCGTGAAATCTATCTCATAGAGGAATCTCTCGCAGCAGCTATAGGAGCAAATATTCCAATTCAAGAACCTGCAGGACACATGGTAATTGATATTGGCGGAGGAACATCGGAGATCTCAGTGATATCCCTTGGGGGTATGGTAATTGCAAATGCAATCAGAGTTGGAGGGGATGAGTTTGATGAGGCGATTATCAACCACATGAAAAAAATACACAATCTGGTTATAGGGGAGAGCACCTCAGAAGAGGTAAAAATAATCATTGGGAACGTTTATCCTGAAAAAGAGGTTCATACTTATGAGATAAGAGGCAGGGATTCAATCTCGGGATTGCCAAGGATACTCACGATAGATTCTGTAGAGATACGGGAGGCCCTT
This sequence comes from Spirochaetota bacterium, assembly GCA_020342115.1. GTDB lineage: Bacteria > Spirochaetota > B62-G9 > B62-G9 > DRHN01. Next base: position 1,356,041 of record CP070841.1, on the reverse strand, counting down.
CAAGAACCAACTAATATAGTATTAGAGGAGATAAAGAAAACCCTCGATCAGACACCACCAGAACTTGCAGCAGATATTGTGGAAAGGGGGGTGGTAATGACAGGAGGGGGATCACTTTTAAAAGGATTTTCCAAGCTTATCAGTAAAGAGACAGGTGTCCCTGTGATCTTATCTGAGAACCCTCTAACCTGTGTTGTTCTGGGAGCAGGGAAATTCCTCGAGGAGTTACGGTATATAAAGAACGTATAGACAGGAATTTATTATTTTTAAAGACATTCATTCAATGATATCATATGAGTATGGCAAAGTCATTTCGATACAGAGATATTGTAATTCTGGCAATCCTCCTTTTCATATCTTTCACCATGATGGGCTTTTCCCAAACGAAGATCACCGTACAGTTTAAATCAGTTGCTTATGCGATGCTTTTTCCATTCCAATACTCGGGTGCTAAGTCGATTACACTGGTAAAGGACTTTTTCGCAAGTATCAGGAACAATAGGTACCTGAAGCAGGAGTTAGTCACAACCAAAGGGCTTCTAGAGGAATACAAACGTACACAGCATGAGTTTGAGGAGATCAAGAGAGAAAATGAAAGACTGAGGAGTCTTATCGGTATTCAATCCGAACTTGAATATGAGACAGTCATAGCTGAGGTGGTGGCAAAGTCGCCCCAAAACCTTTACAAAACGATCATTGTTAATAGAGGAAAGGAAAGTGGAATAGAGAGGTGGATGCCCGTTGTGGCATATCAGGACGGTGTAAAGTGCGTTGTGGGTAAGGTGATAGATGTTCAGGCCTTTTCCTCAAGAATACAGCCACTCATTGATCAGTCAAACTATATCGGCGCTATGTTGAAGGAATCGAGGTATTCAGGTCTTCTTGTTGGCCAAAGTCCCGTTTCTGAACAATGTCTTTTGCAGTATTTAGATAGGAGAGCTACTATCGAATACGGTGATATTGTGGTAACATCAGGTATGGGAGGTATCTTCCCCAAAGGGATATTGATTGGAGAAGTTGTATCCGTATCGAAAAAGACCTATGGGATATTTCAAGAGTCCTTTGTTCAACCAAAGGTAGACCTCGGAAGGCTTGAAGAAGTGTATATCATCACTAAAAGAGTAGCGGAAGACTATTTTTCAGATTTCACAGGAGAGCGTTGATACCAGTGAAAAGGTATGTGGTGTTCATTATTTTCGTTGTACTCGCAATATTTTTTCAATCAACATCTCTCTATGACAATATCAATGTTAGAAATGCTGCTCCTGACTTTATACTGATCATTATATGTATAACCGCTTTTCTCTCAGGTCCGATACCGGGACAAATCCTGGGATTTGTTACAGGGTTGGTTGTTGATATACTATCGGGTGGCTTACTTGGCCTGTTTGCATTTACTTATACAGTGATTGGGTATGGGGTCGGTCTGGTTGGGCAAAGGGTGCTGGGGAAAAGTGTTCTTATTACTATCACACTCCTCTTTTTCGTTACCCTCATAAAGGCTGCTATTCTCAGCATGTTTGCAGCGCTTTTTTTGAAACCAGGATACTTTGGGTATTTTGCAGGAGGGATGGTCTTTCTAGAAGCTGTTATGAATGGTTTAATTGCACCTTTGCTTTTCATGATCATAAACAGAATTCAGACCAGGGTGGCAGATTAGGATGGTAGGATTACCTGGAAAATCAGGGCAGACAGAAGATTTTAAGAGGAGAATCTATATATTTGCTGCTGTTCCAATCATATTCTTCACTGTTATTGTTTCTGTTCTCTTCTTTCTCCAGATTGTGAGAGGCCCTGATTATGAATTAAGAGCGAAAACTAATAGAGAGCAGTTTTCAATTCTTCCTGCGATAAGAGGTATCATTTATGATAGAACCGAAAAAACAATTCTAGCCTATAACCGCCGGTCTTTTGCTGTAACCCTTGTTCCACTGAATTTACCTAAAGCTAATCCTGAAAAAGAGAGTCTCATTAATGAGCTTGCTCTTCTTCTGAATATGAATCGCGAAGAGATAGATAATAAGTATAAAGAAAAGACTTATTCAAAATTTGGATCCTATGTGATAAAGACAGACGTATCTTTTGATGATATTGTATTTCTGGCTGAGCATAATAGAGATTTTCCAGGTGTATACTGGATGAGTATGCCGATACGAGTGTACCCCTATAGGGATAGCCTGGCACATGTGCTTGGTTATGTTGGTTTGATAGATGAAAAGGAACTCTTCCAGAATGCTGACAAGGGATACAATATAGAGAGTATTATTGGGAAAACCGGAGTAGAAAAGGTATATGATATTGAACTGAAGGGAAAGGATGGTTATATCAGGAGGATAGTTGATGCTAAGAATCAGCTTACTGCAGAGATTATTGATCGGGGGGCAGAACCAGTACCTGGAAACAATGTAATAATGACGATTGACAAAGACATCCAGCTTCTTACAGAGAAAGTCCTTGGGGAGAAGACAGGAGCCGTTGTCGTTTCAAGACCTGAAACGGGTGAGATCCTGGCTATGGCTTCCTATCCCCGTTTTGATCCTAATTTGTTTATCTCAAAGGATAATGCGGAATATTTCAAAGCACTTACTCTTGATAAGAGAAAACCCTTTCTCAACAGGGCAATCCAGGCGCAGTATCCGGCAGGGTCAATATTCAAACTCGTAGTTGCTGTTGCAATTCTCGATTCCGAAAAGGTATCCGAACAAAAGGAGTTTACATGCGGTGGTGGATACCAGATGGGAAACAGGTTCTTCTCCTGTTGGGGAAATCATGGAAGGGTAGACCTGCATAAAGCAATCACATTTTCATGTGATTCATATTTTTATCAGGCATCTCTCATACTTGGGCCTGAGATGATCTCTCAGTATGCTAAAAAATTAGGATTAGGAACTAAGCTTGGTGTTGATCTCATAAGCGAGATGGAGGGAATCGTACCGAACCCAGATTGGAAACGAGAAAATATAAAGGATATATGGTACGATGGGGATACCTTGAATCTTGCTATTGGGCAGGGATATCTCCTTGTTACCCCCTTACAGCTTAACGCACTCACTAATCTCATTGCCAACAATGGTATACTCATGGAACCGTTTCTCGTAAAAGAAATACGCTCTGCAAAAAGTGGTAAAACTTTATATGAGAAGAAGCCCAATACACTCATTGACAGTGGAATAGATAGAAAGCATTTTGATTTTATAAGAGATGCAATGCGAAGTGTTGTAACTGTCGGAACTGCGAGATGGGGTGGGGCAGTACTATCTACTGAAATGGCAGGCAAAACAAGCAGTGCTGAAACATCTGGACCTCAAACGCACTCATGGTTTACAGCATTTGCACCCTATAATTCTGATTCCCCAGATGAGGTGATATCAATTACAGCAATAATTGAGCGAGGAGGTGCAGGGAGCGAGAATGCTGCCCCTCTTGTAGCTGAGATAGTAGAAGCAATTTATGGGAGGAGCGATCTTTACACCGCAAGAAGAAATATCTGGAAGAAAAGAATGGAGCTTGCGAAGAGTAAAGAGTCAGTCAATTAGTGTATGATGACATTTACTAATTAATTAGTAAATGTCATCATACACTTTGTTAGTTTCTTGGTGTATGCGTTGATTGGATTTTTAAATGGTAAAAGGTGAATTATCAAGAGAGCTGAAGTTCGATTATGCTTTGATCCTGTCCTTTATAGTGCTTACCGTTCTGGGAATACTAACCATCTATAGTGTAGGTAAAGCAAGTGAGACAATACGTACACCAGAGAATGAGCATATTAAGCAGATTTACTGGGCTATAACAGGAAGTGTAATATTTATACTCTTGCTTTTCATCAATTACCAGAAACTCGGTGAATACGCTCTTATTATTTATATTGTATGTATTCTACTTCTTGCCATTACACTCCTCCTTGGAAAGAGAGTGAGAGGGGCAAAGAGCTGGATCACCTTTTTTGGGAGTTTTGGTTTTCAACCATCTGAGATTGTAAAAATAGGAGTAATTATCGTCGTTGCACGATACCTGGACAGAATTGGTGATGATATTAAGAGCCTGAAGAATGTTATAATAACCTTATTCATTGTATTCATTCCTGTTGGTCTCATATTGCTACAACCGGATTTTGGAACGGCTCTTGTATATGTTCCCATTGTTTTTACAATGCTCTTTTTTTCGGAAATAAAATACACTCATCTTATTTCATTTTTAATAATTTTGGGAATTGCGCTGGTGTTGCCTCTCCTAGTAACATATAGCGCCCTCACTGGCTCTGAAAGTATAGCCTTCCTGCAGATACTCGATGATACAAAGACTGTACTTCTGATTGCTTCAACATTTGGAGCACTATCTTCTGTCTTCTTTATAATATACAAGATTTCAAAAAAGGATATTATGTTCAAAGCCACTAATATATTTCTTATATTTTTTACCGGCCTTGTTCTATCAGCAATCCTTGGAAGATTTCTCAGGTCCTATCAGAAGGAACGCCTTATAGTTTTTCTAAAACCAACAATTGATCCTTACGGATCTGGATACAATATCATCCAGTCGAAGATAGCAGTTGGTGCCGGCGGGCTTTTTGGAATGGGTCTCTTCGGGGGTACACAGAGTCAGCTCGGATTCCTTCCTGAAAGGAGTACAGATTTCATTTTCTCGATTTTTGCAGAGGCATGGGGTTTTATTGGATCTTTTTTCATTCTTGCTCTATACGGATTGTTTATTTATAGAGGAATCATGGTCATTCTTACGGCAAAAGATCGATTCGGGGTTCTTGTTGCATCTGGAATTGTTGGTATGTTTCTTTTTCATATAATCATAAATATTGGTATGACTATCGGGCTTATGCCAGTTACAGGAATCCCCCTTCCTTTCTTCAGTTATGGCGGTTCTTTCCTCACAACCTGCATGATTGGTGCATCTCTACTTTTTAACATAGAGATGAGGAGGTGGGTAAGATAAAATACTCGTTGTTTGAGAGAATAAAACCCATTCTTCCTCATGTACTGAAACCTGCACGATACATAGGCAATGAGATCAATATGGTAAAAAAGGATCCCGCTTGTGTTGCTCTCAGGATGGTTGTTTCATATCCGGATGTATACGATATCGGGATGTCCAATCTTGGAGTTAGAATAATCTATGATGTTGTGAACAGGCAGGAGCATCTTTACTGTGAGAGAATTTTCAGTCCTTGGCTCGATTTTGAAGAGAAATTGAGAGATCATGATATACCACTCTTTTCTCTGGAAACCTTCACACCAATCAATCAATTCGATGTTATGGGATTTTCAGTAGGGAGTGAACTTCTTTATACAAATATCTTGAATATATTGGATCTCGGAAAGGTTGGGATTTTTTCAAAAGATAGAAACAATGATGAACCTATTGTTGTTGCAGGGGGCCCAGCCATTTATAATCCTGAACCGCTTGCTGAATATATCGATGTCTTTCTTTTTGGTGATGGAGAGCACTCAATTATCGAGCTCCTCAATAGACTTCTCACCGTGAAAAATGAGAGTAGACTGCGAAAGCTAGAAGAGCTTGACACCTTCAGTTTTACCTATGTTCCTTCTCTGTATAAAACCCATAGCATTAATGGGTATACATTCACGACTATTGAGAAGGATATAGTAAGGAGGGTTGAGACAGATCTCAATAATTTACCCTATCCCCAAAAACCTCTTGTGCCTCTTACTAAGATAGTGCAGGATAGGGTTCCTATTGAGGTTTCAAGGGGGTGTATCAATGGATGCAGGTTTTGCCAAGCAGGATATACATACAGACCTGTGAGGGAAAGAAACCTTGAAACCATTCTCAAGATTGCTGAAGAGAGTATAAACAATACGGGATACGATGAACTATCTCTTCTTTCACTGAGCATTGGGGATTACTCTAGATTAAAAGAGCTCGTAGCACTACTAACCGAGCGGTTTTCACAAAGAATGGTATCTCTTTCTCTTCCATCACTTCGGGTGAGCAGCACAAACCTTGATATTCTCGAAAAGGTAAGAGAGGTTAGAAAAAGTGGCCTAACCTTTGCTTTGGAAAGTGCAGATACAGAAGTTCAGAATGGATTGAATAAGCCCATAGATCGAGATCGCTTTTTTGAGATTGTAGAATGGGTTATAAATGCCGGGTGGAGACATATCAAACTCTATTTCATGATCGGCCTCCCAACTGCTATTAACGAAAGTGAGCAAATACACGCCCTTGTGTTCGATCTCATCAAGTTATCCAAGCGTCTTTCTGTGAACCTCAATCTGTCAACGTTTGTTCCGAAACCGCACACTCCTTTCGAACGTGAGCGCCAAATCAATATCGAAGAGTCAGAGAGAGTCATAAATGAGATTAGAAAAAGATGTCACCATTCCAGGGTGAATATCAAATACCAGAATCCTGGTATGAGTTTTGTTGAGGGGATACTATCAAGGGGGGATAGGAGCATAGGAAGACTCGTATATGAAGTATTTAAAGCCGGTGAGAGGTTCAGCTCCTGGGATGAGGTTTTTGACATTACACGATGGGAAGAATGTTTAAAAAAACTTGAAATTGAAAAAGATCACTATACCAACTATAGTGACACTCTTGGGCTACTCCCATGGGATTTTGTCAGTACAGGGGTGAAAAAACAATTTATAAACGAAGAAAGGAAAAAAGCATCTATCTCCCGAATTACTGAAAGCTGTTTAAAGAAAAATTGTGCTGGATGTGGGGTATGTGATGAGAAAATAAAGCCTCATCATGCTCGTCAAAAAAGTACAGGGAAGTATGATTATTACTCTGAGCAAAAGACGGTTAATAAAAAAATTTCGGGGATCAGATGTAAAATGATATTCAAGTTTACAAAGACCGGCGTGTTTAAATATATTTCTCACCTGGATCTGTTACACTACCTCGTGAAGATGGGAAGGAGGGCTGAAATACCCTTTAGATACTCAGAGGGTTATAATCCAAAACCGAGGATTACAATTCCCTTTCCTCTGCCTCTCGGGATCGAATCACTCTACGAGCTTGGAGAGGTTTGGCTTCAGGAAGCTGTCTCAGAGGAAGATTTCATCGAGATGTATAATAACATTCTTGATGGTGGGATTAAAATCATGCAAGCGACTGTTACGCATGAGAACGCATCAATTGCCTCAAGGGATTTTTTTCATGACTATAAAATAATCTGTGCAAAAGATATTCAAGATGAAATTTGTGCTCGTCTTCAGGGAGTCATGGAGGGGAATATTGAGGCAAAAATACCGATTCCCTGCTTTTCAAGAGATAGGAGTGCTGTGCTTCTTAGATTAAGGGGATCAGAAAGTATCAAACGATCACTTGCAGAATATCAGGATTATTCGATCGCAAGAACAATGATATGGGAAGTTGTCAAAGATAAGTTGAAATCATTCATTGAATAGGTTGAATAGAGAAATGTAGTTTATTCGATAATGTTTAGTAATAAATTGCTCTTCATTAGGTTTTTCCCATTAAAGGTTAATTTCGGGTTGTACGAATATAGTTAGCAGGGATCAATGTACTAGGATGGGATACAGATAATATTTTGTAGTTTCTTTATCCTTTATATAAAGAAAAGGGCAGTACCATCAATACAATGGGATTACTGTTAGGTAATAAAAACAAAAAATAATCAAAACAAAAGCTTGACTTTATTTTTATATTAGGGTAAATTCAATCTACTTCCAGGGGAGTGTAAAGCCTTGAGTCTGTGCTCAAGGTTTTTTTCACGTGTCTGGGAGGTACGATTGTTATATGCACAAAACAATCACGTTCTTTGAAAACTAAATAGCAGGGTCCTTGAGGAGAGATTAAATTATTCGTGACACAACAAAAGAATTACCAAAAATATTATCACGGAGGGTTTGATCCTGGCTCAGAACGAACGCTGGCGGCGTGTTTTAAGCATGCAAGTCGAACGATAACCGTGTGGAGTTTGGCTTGCCAAACTCCACTTTGGTGAAAGTGGCGAACGGGTGAGTAATACGTGGGTAATCTACCTTCGGATGGGGGATAGCACTAGGAAACTAGTGGTAATACCGCTTTACGTGTGAAAATCACATGATTTTCATACCAAAGGCGCCCTCTGCATATGGTGCCGTCTGGGGTTGAGCCCGCGAGCTTTTAGCTTG
>CP070841.1:1325349-1347821 GCA_020342115.1 Spirochaetota bacterium | reverse complement strand
TGGATACAGAATTATAACGGCTCGGATCGAGTGTTTAAGAGCGAGTACCGCTAGCTACTTTTTCCACTCACGGGTTAATAATATAATTACTGAGCAGATCACACCAACGGTTCCCATAACAGCTCCTGTAAAAAGGAAAGCTGTAGAGAAACTATAGCGGTCGATGATATAACCCATAACCGGGGCCAGTAACCCCGGTCCACCTCTCGATGCAAAGTAGTAAATGCCCAGTATTGTAGAACGATTTTTTTTCGGTGCATGATTTATTACATACACTTCAGTCACCGGCATACTCATATACTGCGTCATACCAAGCAGGAGCAGTATGGCAGACACACTCACCCCAAGTGAAACATGATTGAGCAGATATATTAACGGTCCTGCAATAATTCCAGTAAATAAAACAATCGGTATTATCCCTATCCGATCAGAGAGATAACCAGCAAGGGGCCCTGCCCATATTCCTGCAAAATACGCAATAGAAAGGACCATGGCTGCTGCCTCCTTGCTGCCGCCGAATTTATCAACCACATACAGGGGGATAAAGGAGATTGCTGAATTTATAAATGTCTGGATGAAAATTGAAAGGGTCATTACAGGTAAAAGACTGAGAATCTGCCCTTTTTTTTCATCCAGGTCTGCCTTATTATCTGACTTAGCCTTTGTGGGAATCTGGGTGAATCCCCAACGGTTCAGAAGCATGAAAAATACAATCCCAAAGGCGAGAGTAGGCATTGAAACCGAGAGAAATGAACCTCGCCATCCTATAACACGGGCAATGGCCACAGCCACAAGTGGAGCAAGAAAAAAGCTTCCGGTCCCTCCAATCTGATGAATCCCGAGCACCCGTCCTCTTATCTTTTCATCCACCGTGGATAAAATTAGAGGGCTTGCCGAGGGATGGTACCCCCCGCCCATGATACCCATGAGAATAAGGAACACTACCAGCAGTATATAATTTGTAGAGAATCCTATGATAAGTCCGCAGAGAGCCATACCGGAGATGCCGATGAATATAAGACGGTGGGGACCCATATGATCAGAGAGCCACCCGCCAGGAAGCTGAGCAATACCGTAGGTGAGTGTGAATGCAGAAACTAAAAAGCCTGTTTGTGTATAGGAGAGTGAAAAGCTGTCTCGGATAAATGGGATCAATGGTGTTAACACACCTGACACAATGTGGTGACTGAAGTGAGCAAGCACGAAAAGGGGGAGCACTATAAGAAATACTGATCGACCGGCAGGCTTACTGATGGGAGCTTCCTCCAGGGAATTTTTGGTAATAGCGCAATATAATATAAATAAGATTAAAAACCAATTGTAAAATCGTTACCAGTCTCTATATTATGAAAACATTGGCTCCCTTAAAGTGGAAAAGATCATTTTGTATTTATGAAATTTATAATTGCGCTTGCAGCCCGCCTCGTTGCACCATTTCCACCCAGATGCTCTTTGAGCTCTTTAAGTCCCTTTCTTATGCTGTCAACCTTATCTTTTTCATTTAAAAAATCAAATGCAATTCGAGCTATCTTGCCGGGATTAATTGCCCCCTGCAGGAATTCAGGTACAATCACCCTGTCCATAATAATATTCGGCATGCCGATATGCTTGAATCCTATCGAGGACCTTCCTATTATATAGGTAATCCATGGAACCCTGTATATTATGATATTTGGCTTCTCAAGCAGGGCGATCTCGAGAGTGATCGTTCCAGAAGATGTAATAATTACATCAGCAAGAGATATTAGACCGTATACTCTTCCTGTCACAATTCTTATATCAGTTGTGGTAGTAAAATATTGCTTAATCCTTTTCTCGAACTCATCATCTGCTGCCGAGACTATATAGGTAAAAGTGCCGCACAGGGATAATTCATGTATGATGTTTTTGATAATAGGAAGATGATACCTAAGCTCACCTATCCTGCTTCCGGGGAAAAAAACAACCAGCTTTTCATCACCAATTCCGAATTCGGTTTTTAAGGAATCTCTATCGCCTTTTTCCCCTTCAGATGCAATCTCATCAATGATAGGATGACCAATATATATAGTATTTGCACCGGCAGATTTATAAGCATTCTCCTCCTGTGGAAAAATTGTGAGGATACGATCAAACCTGCCTGCAACCCTCCTTGTCTTTCTGTTGCTCCACAACCACACATGCGGAGAAAAATAATAAAAAATCGGTATTCCAAATGCTTTTGTATGTTCTGCAATCTTCTTTGCAATGTATGTCGTGTTATCCGCAATACCTATGACAATAACAATATCTGGCTTTTCTTTATTTAGAAAGTCACAGTATTCACGGATGGTATTGTTCAGCTTTCGTCTAAAAAATATACGGGGAAGGTATCTGTATTGAAATGCATTGAGATGACTGATATCTGTGAGTACATTGACATCAGCTTCCTGCATCATCCTACCCCCTATTCCATAGAGGGCGATATCAGGCTGTATTGCTTTCAGTGCTTCTGCCAGGTGGGCGCCATGCTTGTCTCCGGAAACCTCCCCAGTAACAAGAAAAGCCTTCATCCTGTTATTCACTCCATATCGATCTTATGATCTTTTCCGCCGGATCTTCCTCAACACTGAATACAGATAGTCTTTGTTTTATCTTTTCGATTTCACCATTCTCGATGATATCCACGAGAAGATCTGTGATGTCGTCTGTTTCTATTACACCAAAGAGTTCCGGAACGATTTTCTCATTCTGATATATATTGGGCAATGAGCAGAACTCAAATTTCCCTGTGTATTTCAGCGCAGCTTTTCTTATCAGAGGCTTCCCTATTAAAGGAATCCATTTCAAAACAGCGAGCAAACCAACAAATGGAATGATATCCGGTTTGTTTAAAGGCATCACAGTCAGCAGTGGAATGTTTCGATAGGCAAGCTGAATGGTATTCGATCCCGGAAGGGTGACGGCAAAATCTATCCCCTCACCCCACACTTCGAGCCCTCCCTCAAGGATCCGGACAATTTTTTCTTTTGAAAAATGAATACTATGAAATCCGTCTTCCTGATGATGAGTACCACCAAGTGTAGTTCCCTCTTTTATTTTCCCTCCCTTCTGGAGAGCAGTTTCTATCCATTCATAGGAAACATAGGGTGATTTTAATATAAACGGCTTTATAGTATGAATCCGATCTGTTAATTGATCTATCACCCATAAAAAAGCGGGAAGCATATAATGCACTTCAAAATCCCTGCTCCCGGGCATGAACACCATGAGGATCTGATCACCGGAAACCCCGAGCTCACGTCTTACCGCTCCCCTTCTGTTTTCATGCTTTATTGTACTCTTTACGAGATCACCTACTATTACCAGTTTTGATGAAGAAACTCCTCGCTTGATATACTTATCCTTCACCCAGTCATTTCTCACAAATATCTTTTCGTAGCTATTTTCTTTTCCAGGGAGATCAGGATTGTTCGTGTATGCAAATAAAGGATAGGGAGCATGGCTTCTATTTTTAAATAGTACAGGATGTTTCAGGCTTCCACCGAGTGAGAGTATGATCCCCCTCTCCTTTAAACCGTACTTCCGCTTCCATGAACCAGCTATGAGGTAGCGCATATACTCTTTTGGTGTTACGATGTGCTCGATTCCTGGAAAGCTCTCAGCAACAAAAGGCTCATTGCCCGACGCAAACTGACATGGATGAATCACAAGAAAAATCCTATGCTCTCCAGTGATTTTTTTATAGCGAACCAGTCTTTCAACAACGGGTGCCACCCATGTTGAAACCTCACCAGGACTGTTTGAAAAAAGTATGAGATCCTTATCTTTTTTCATCTGTTCTCCACATTATCTTCATGCATATACTGCATTTTGCCATCCCTCACTCCATCAAAATACCCTTTATAACGGATAATGAGTCGTACAATTCCCCTCAGAGCAGAGATATGATCCCTCTTTAAAAACCAGTTCTTTCTGCCAAGGCATCTGAACACGGCATCCAGCAACCCATTTTTCACCCGTGTAAATCTCTTTACCCATCCAAGAGGATGGCTGGTGTAAAAATAAACGGCTGTAAATCCTCTCTCCTTTTCTTTTTTATAAACGAGATCAGGCTTTAATTGCCTTATATGAGGATCGTAATGATAGCCATATATCTTCTTTTTAATCGAGCTGAGCCCATTTTGTTTGAGATGGATACCCAGATCAAAGTCCTCCCAACCATAGATCTGATAATGTTCGTCAAATAGGCCCGCACTCATCAGATGCTTCTTTAACACTGATGCATTTCCTGTTGCAAGGAAGGATGTATTTATATCCTTTGGCTTCCATCGAGCTGAGAATGGGTGTTCGAGACTTCGGGTATGTATGACAGTACCTCTTATAACAAACATATCATCGAAGTCATGCTCTTTGATATGCTTTTCTATAAACATGGGTTCAACAAATATGTCATCGTCTGCAAAAATGATAAGTGGATAGCTTGCAAGCCCTATCCCTATGTTTCTCGCAACCGAACGTCCGGATTTCTTCAGCTTAATATATTTAATTTGAATAGGACCACCGTTTTCTTCAGGTTTGATTTCTAGCTCACCGCTTCTTATACCCTCTATCCTGTTTTCATATTGCTTCACCGCGATATTCTCTTTATTTATTTTGAATGGTTGTAAGTTATTAAAGATAAACTGAGTATCATCACTGCTTCCATCATCAACTATGATATGTTCGAAATTATCGTTTGAAATGGTTTGCGTTTTGTAGGAGCTTAGAACTTTAGATAAAACATCACATCTGTTATGTGTGGGAATAATAATAGATGCCCTGAGCCGTTCCGTCATTTGATATTACCATTGTAAAGAATCAACCATTTATGGAGCCTGCCTAACTGTACTAAAAAAACCCTTTGTTTCGCCTGCTATATACTTTTTCTCAGATTCGTTGAGCTCGGGAAAGATTGGAAGAGAGAGAATTTTTTTGATAACCTCCTCTGTAACTGGAAAGTCCCCTTCCTTATACCCAAGATAGCTGAAAACATCCTGAAGGTGCAGAGCCAGAGGATAATAAATTACCGTAGGGATGCCCCGCTGCTTCAGGTGTTCGATAATCTCTTCCCTTGCTTCAGTGAGCATTGAATACTGGTTAAACACGTGTCTGTATCCATCTCTCTGAACAGGAACCTTTACACAATTTTTTAACACGTCATTATAATAAAATGCACCTGCTCGCCGCTTTTCGTTCCAATCTTCCAGGTGACGGAGCTTCACTCTGAGGATAGCAGCCTGCAGCGCATCGAGTCTTCCGTTGAATCCAAGCACTGAATGATGGTAACTTTTCTCAGAACCGTGATTTTTTATAAGCGCAACCTTTTTAGCGATGTCCTCATCATTCGTCAGCACCATACCTCCATCGCCATAAGCTCCAAGGTTTTTTGAAGGGTAGAAAGAGAGGCATCCCGCATCACCAAAGGAGCAGGCTTTTTTGCCGTTATATGTTGCGCCAACTGCCTGAGCAGCATCCTCGAGCACCCTAAGATTATTACTCTTTGCTATAGAAAGGATACTATCCATATCTGCAAGATGTCCAAATATATGGACCGGGATAATACACTTTGTTTTATCAGTAATTCTTGATTCGAGAAGAGAAGGATCTATATTAAACGTTTCTTTATCAATATCAACAAATACAGGCCGTGCTCCCAATAATGATATAACCTCTGCTGTAGAAATGAAGGTAAAAGGAGTTGTAATCACTTCATCCCCTTCCTTGATACCCATGGCCATGAGACATGCAAGAAGCGCATCTGTTCCTGATGCTGTGCTTACTCCAAACCGGACCTTAGTATAGGCTGCCATCTCCTCTTCGAAGAGCTTCACCTCCTCACCACCTATATACCTTCCACTGGACACCACACGAGTAATAGCTGAATCGATCTCCTGTTTCAATGCTTTGTACTGTCGAGTCAAATCTAAAAAAGGAATGTTCATGAGCTGTAACCTTATGTTGATTTATTATTTAACCGTATAATCAAACAGATGTCGCCTATGGCTCTAAACGAGGCCTGCGGCCTCGACAGCGCTTCGGAAATTGTTTTACACAACTACCATGCCCTGACAATTAACGGCCCTCTGTAAATGTTGTATGAATGTTTACATCCTCAACCTCTTTCAGTCCTATACTAATCGAAAATGTGTTGTTCCATAGATACCGGGTTCCATCGTATGAAATTTCCCGATTTCCGGTATAATCAAAATTCAACTGCCAATCATGAAGGTCTCTTGTAAGCCCGAAGGATATACTCTTAAGCTTGAAGTATGAATCCTTTCTATCTTCAACGTTTAAGAAATTAAATGATTTTAAAAGGTCAACTATTGGATTAACAGTCTCGACACCCTGACCCTGTGCAAGGGACGGAAAATATCGCCAAATATCTTCATTTCTTGAATAGACTGAAAAATAAAGAGTGAGATACCTGTAAATATCCATGTTTACTTCAAAGTTTGAGTGAAGGATATCCCTGAGCGGATCATTGAAGTTATGTTCCCAGTCCAAGTTCCAATCCAAGGTAAATCGATGCTTATCTAAATATATATTATCGTTATAATAATTCAAAATAAAACTGTTTGTCTTTGGTCTGGAATTAGCTATGTCATAAATGAAGCGGTCGCTCAGTGAAAGTGTTTCAATCGGTCTGAAAGTTAATGTATTAATGAGAGGAGAAAACCTGCTTTGATCTAACACATCGGGGTTGTAGGTTCCACTGCTCCAATCATAGGTTGGGCGCAAATCATAGGAAGTGGTAAGTTCTTCAGTGAACTTCCAGAATTCGGCATACCCTGCAATTCCCAGTTTATGAATCCTGAATCGTCCGTAATCATAAAAATCATCGGGACCTGCTAGCTTATATTTCAAATTATGGTAGAGCTCGAGATTGATCTCATCAGGACCAAATATAAGACTCTCCTTTGTTTCGCCGTAAAGAAGTGTTCGCCTCTGGTCATCCTGCAACTCGTTTGTAGTGGGCTCAACATGACTCTGCCCTTCCGCACCGACTTCAATTTCAGGTGTAAACTCTATATATTCAGCAAGCTCATATGATCTTCCCAGATTCAGCCATGTTGATGCTCTGTGAACCTCGCTGTAGAGCATCCCAGCATCATCGTAGTATGCAGTATGTTGATAATTGGCACTGCTTACATAGTCAAGACTGGAAATGAATTCAGGTTGTATATCATGGAGGATTGTATCATGGTGAGAAATTGTAACATTTGGTGCAGTGATCGTATAGAGCCTGTGCTCATAGTAGCCAGGCAGGTACACCGTATCGACAGCTGTATTCCTCTGTGGTTTGAAAGTCATGTTGTTCAGAACAGAAAAATCGAATGAATCTATGCTGGTATAATGATTTGCATACCATGAGAATCCGCTATCCTTCCGGGGATTGTCAGATTCAGCCTGCTCTATGAGCTTGAAAAGATCGAAAGTCTCGCTCCTGCGCTCGAAATCATACTCATAGTATGGATCACTCGTCCAGTAAAGGTTCAGCTCTGTTGTGTTATCCGTTCGATCACCATACTCGAATTTCTGGTACCCGCCAAGATTATATCTGAAATATCTGTTCACTGTATAATCTGTACTTCCTGGTGGTCCCCAGGGACTCCAGTTCTCGGTAACTGCATCATAGTAGTAAACTTCATTTGCCAGAACAGCCGATGCTTTGAGATCCGTTTCTCCAACAGAGTAATCTGTAAAAAAATCCGCTCCTGTATAGACTCCGAGTCTCTCGTATACATCTCCTTTGAGAGCAAGCTGTGTCTCATCTGATTTAACCGGGTAGTAGGTATTCTGTATCACGAGTCCGGCTCTTTCTCTGAAATGGAGGGATGTTTTTATATCCGGTTCTTCTAAATTGCTGTAGTAATAGGGGAGCTCAATGAGGGCATCCTGCCCGAAATAGAATGATGCATCCTTGATGAGGACATAATCGGGGTCATAATAAAAAAGCCTATTAGCCTCTACCCTGTAATGCGGATACTTAATATTACAGGTCGTAATCGTTGCGTTTTCTGATACAAACTTCTCACTTTCGTGTATTTTCCTGATAATATTACCTGAATATATGAACTTCTTCAGAGTTGATTTCCCCTGAAAGAAGACACCCTCATCCGTATTGGTATCATAAAAAAATTCCTCTGCAAGGTATTCCTTGCCAGAATCGTCGATAAATGTAATATTGCCTTTACCTGCTATAAAACCCTGATCAACATTTATCCGCATTTCATCCGCATATATCCTTTTATCTCTGTATGTGATGTCAACATTACCTCGTAAATAAATGATCTCCTCATCACCCTCGGTTTCTCTGTGCTCTATGAAGTCTGCTCGCTGAAGAATAATACCATCCTCCTTTTCTGCCTCTGCCCGTTCTTCAAACGGGACGAGCTGCTTTCCAAGCTCATGATCCAGCAACCTCCTCCTGAGATCATTAACGTCACCATCGTCTGAAATACCCCTCTTTCTGGCCTCCTGCCTCAGTTCTTCTTCGATCCCATCTTTAACGATCTCATATACGCTTCTATCCGACTCCTCAACAGCGAAGCAAATCCACGGTACTAACAGAAGGTATAAAAGAACCCATCGTATTCTTGACATAATCTTAGCAGCCGCTTGTTATGATTATTTACCCATAGCTATTGTGATTCCATTCATATAAGATGCACCTTATCTTATTGTAAATATTAATTTATACACTTTCCATATATTCTTCAATTCGCAAATAAGTATTTATTTGACTTATAATGTATGTGATTCAATAGAAGAAGTTGTTTTGAATGGAAATAGTTAGCCATGAACAATCGACGGTACACCGTTCACATGTGCTGTAACAACTGTCTCGAGATAGACCTTTTCATCCGGGTAGATGGTCGCTTCTCTATCTTTAACATCGATAGTAATACTCAGGTTTTTTGCCCCTGACAGCTCTGCTTTCCTTGTTGCAATCTCCTGTGCTAACGATGCTATCTCCTTCTTTGCTGCATCTAGAGAGCTGTAATATCTGAGCTCCTCTGATGTGTAGGCAACATAGTTTTCCTCATTGCATGGCCTTATCAGTATTGTCACATTTTCACTCACACCGCCGGTTATGGAGCCAACAGCATTCGCAACTTCATAGTTGTCCGGTACGATAACATCAAGATCGACAAATTTGGTGAGAATTGGAGCTACAGCATGGGCAGGCGCCCCGATAAAAACCACCGGATTTTTCAGCTTCGCTGTTAGTGTTACATCGTTCTTCTCTGAGAATATGTGAGATATGAGATTTTCCGGAAATTCCTTTCCTCTGTAAAATGTTTTATCCTCTTTAATCAGAAACTGGAATAGATGAAAAAGTAGGTTTCTGTAAAATTCATCCATTGCCTGATTAATAAATTCATCTGGTGATACCCCTGCCCTTCCTGCATACAGTTCTATAGCACGACGGCTCGCTTCATCGTTCCATAGCGATATCTCACCAGTTGCATGAAGGATATCTGTAGGGGTGAGACCGGATCTCAAAATATCTCCAAAACCTTCGAGTCGATCAGACCTGAGAAGAGAGGCGCTGTATGCACCAACTTTATCTGCAAGCTTAACAATGCTGGTTGGCCCATTTTCATTCAAGTACTCGCATATTTTCTTTTCCTGAGCATGAAGATCGTGTCGCTCCCGCTCTCTCTGAAGTAGAAGAAAATCAGCCGGTTGTACCAGCAACTCATCCCCTCTTGGCGGTCTCTCTTGCTCAAGCTCGGAAATTATACCTGGAAAGTGTGAGGCAAGCCAGCAGAGTGGTACTACCCGTTTTGGACCCACCAGTATACGTTTATTCTTACCGATATACTGGATATAGCTGTCTCCTCCCAGACCAAACGTATGGATATCGATAGTCTTTATTGCGGTCCTGAAACTGTCGATATTTACCCCTTCCTCCTTATAAAAAAGAAATCCATTTTTAATAATGGCCATGTCCGTTGTTGTGCCGCCCATATCCACAATACAGGCGTTTTTCACCTGTGAAAGCCATGCTCCGCCGATACTGCTTGCTGCAGGCCCTGAGAGCACCATCTCTATGGGATTCCTCATGGCTACTTCCTCACTCATGAGCGTTCCATCTCCCTTTACAACCATGATAGGTGCATGGATCAATCTACTTGACAGGATAGCCCTCACTGACTCCAGAAGATCAGAAACAAGAGGAATAAGCCTTGCATTTAAATAACAACTGTTTGCCCTCTTTATACAGTTCAACTCTCGCGTAAGCTCACTACCCATAACCACAGGAAGGCTGCTTTTTTCTTCTATGAGTTCTTTTACCCTGTGCTCAAACTCCGGATTTCTCACCGCTATCTCACTGGACACTGCAAAAGCATCGATGCCCTTTGCAAGAAGATGTTGGATAGCCTTTTTTGTTTTTCCGATGTCAAGGGGTTCTCTCTGTTCACCCTCTATGCTGTGCTTTCCCTTTATTACAACCTTTGGCTCGAATCCGATCTTCTTTACATTGTATGTATCGTAACCTATTAAAATTAATCCTACCCTGCCTCCCTTATTCTCTACAATAGCATTCGTTGCCAGTGTAGTAGAAAGTGCGACGAGTCCTATCTTTTTCAGCTTAGCATCAGAAACTTTACTGAGGAGATTTTCAAGAGATTTTTCAATACCGATTGCATAGTTTTCATGAGTTGTTAAAGCTTTTGACCATGCAACAACACTGTCAGTAGCAAAATCGTAAAGTACCGTATCTGTATAGGTCCCTCCAGCATCAATTCCGAGTCCTATACCTGTTCTCTTCTTTTTCACCATAACTGTTTACTCCCATTTATATCAATCTCTTGATCTTAGACATCATACCGCCCTGTGCCTTTACCAAAACGAGGGGTGTGGGACAAGCCGAAGCAATTACTTCCGGGATTGTGAGCTTCACAGCCCTATACATACGGGGTAAATTTGTGATTCCAATTACAACCAGGTCATAGGTTGCAGATTCCTCGATAATTGCCTCTGCGACATTGTGTGACTGAACACTCTTCCACGTGATACTCTCCAGTGGGATATGAAGAGAACGATAATGTTCCTCAGCAAACCGGGCAACATCGAATCTACCCTTGCCTGAATCTACATTGAAAAGTGTGATCTTACCCCCCTTCTTCTCCATGAGTATACTTGCTACTTCCATAGCGAAGAAGCTGTTTGGCCCCCCTGATACAGGGACCAGAATATTTCTGTAAATTTCATTCTTTGGTTCTTTGAATATCACAATATCACATGCTGCTCTCTCGATCACAGGATCAAGGGTACTTCCAAGCCTGAAAGTGTGAGTCTTTCTTTTAATTCCATACCCCATGATGAGCATCTCTATATTCTTCTCGTTCACCGCTGTTAAAATTCCCCTCGCTATGCTCCTGCAGTACCTGATTGTGGTACTTACAGGAAAAATTGGTGCAAGGTAAAGCATGACCTCTATCATGGCTTCTTTGCCATCAAGCATATAGAGATGTGCATCTGAGAGCGAGACTTGTTCCGGAACAGACACCATATGGAGGAGCTCAACTCTCGCTTTTTTTGCTCCGCATAGCTTGTATGTGTTCCGCACAAGCCCGAGTGCACTTGCTGGATTTGCACATGCAACCATAATTCTATACTCATCTCCTTCAGGTGCTTTCTCCTCTTCGATTACTGTAATCTCGTGCTCGCTTGTTTTCGTGTGTGCCTTTGAGTATAGGTGGTAAATAATCACTCCAGCAAAAATCCACGAAGGTGCAACAATCCAGGCAATAAGGCTCATATTGACGAGCCACAAAGCAAGAGTTGCCTGAAGCAGAATAGCAAGAATTGGGAATACAGGGAAGAGGGGCATAACATAGCCGTAGGTAAGCTCATCACCGATATCACGGCGAATCTTTATCACAGATAAATTCACCAAAAAGAATAAGAATAGAAACATAATGCTTGCTGATGCTGCAACATCAAGAGTCGGGAAGAATATAGCTATGCTTATTATAACGATACCTGTAAATATGAGTGCTGTTTTTGGCGTTTTTCTCTTTCTGGAAATAGCTGCAAAGTAAGGTGGGAGCATTCGATCTCTGCCCAGGGCATAGCTCACCCTGGTTGCCGAATATATGGTAGCATTCAGCGCTGAAGTCGACGCAAATATGACTGCCAGGGTAAGGAGGATATTTCCAAAAGGCAGCAGACGTGAAACTGCCTCACCAAAGCCTCTCTCTTTAAAGTTTCCTATCCACTGCCAGGGCTCTCCCTCTATTCCAGGTGATCCCGCTCTCACTGAAATGACTGTTGCAAAAGCGACGAGCACATATATTAAGGTAACTATAAATACCGAAATGAGCATTGCCTTGGGGAGATTCTGCCTTGGATTTATCGTTTCATCTCCGGCTTGAGCAATAACCTCAAATCCCTCAAAAGCAACAAAGGTGAAACCCATTGTAATGAAGAGTCTTGACCATCCATTTGGTAAAAATGGGGTAAAATTACTGAGTCTTACCGGTTCACGAAGGGCCACATATACACCAATCACCCCAATCACTATAAGGAATAGACATTGGCCCATGGTAAAAAACGCACCGATCTTCCCTGTTTCAGAAACTCCACGGTAGTTAATATAGATAAAGAAACAGGCAATTATACCAGCAAGAATTTTCACAGCCATTGGTATAGGGATGGGGAGCCATGTTATAAGGCCAAGTTTTTCAAAATAACGAAGAGTGTATATTGCAAAGGTGAGAGCGTAGACGCTTCCAGCGACACTCGATGCAAACCACTCCATCCATCCAGCTAAAAAACTCGTTCCCCTTCCGAATCCTATACGTGCAAAGTTATACGCCCCTCCTGCATGGGGAATTGCAGAACTCAACTCTGCATAAGACATTGCTGTGAATAGCGCTATAACGCCGTTCAGAGAAAAGGTAAGCAATACACCACCAGGACCTGCTATATGGATCGCGTTTCCAACACCTATAAAAACACCAGCCCCGATCATCATACCAAGACCCATCATGGTAATATGAAAGAGGGAGAGATCTCTCGAGAGTTCTGCATGGACGGATACTTTATCTACCACCCCTTCGCTCCTTCAGAATCTCTCGGAGTGAACGGTTTGCTCTTCTCGCTATTCTACTTATTATTCTGCTACTTACAAGTACGAGAGATGTGATAAAGATCAGTGCTAATCCAACAATCATCCACCCAAAGAACTCAGACGAAACCATATTTTATTCCTCTGAAAGTGCAGAAAAACCCTTGAAAATACAACTTTTACAGTCAAAAGTCAATCCAAACTACTTCCCTTTTCGAAATAGTCTTCAATATAAGGTTTCAGCTTTCGAAAGCTCAAAGCTCTGTGACTTATAGCATTCTTTTCATCATCTGAAAGCTGGGCCATTGTCTTTTTATACTCTGGAAGAAAAAAGAGAGGGTCATATCCAAATCCATTTTCACCGGCAGGCTCGAATGTTATAAATCCGCCAATACTGCCCTCTTCCATCACATATTTATCGATGTCATAGTAGAAACAGGAAGCACATTGGAATTGTGCGATCCGCAATCCTGCCGGTACTCCTTCGAGCATCTGGAGCAGAAGGGCGTTGTTCTCATCATCCGTAGCGTCCGGACCTGCAAATCTAGCTGAGTAGATACCTGGAGAGCCTCTAAGATAGGGCACAGATAAGCCTGAATCATCTGATACTACAGGAATCTTATGTTTTTTAAAAATTGTCTCCGCCTTGATAAATGCATTCTCACTGAATGTTGTTCCGGATTCTTCTAGGGACTCCGTAAATTCAAGTTCTTCGATATCGAGATACTCGACTTTTTCAATACTGAGAATCTTCTTAATCTCCTCAATCTTTCCTTTGTTTCTTGAAGCGATTACGAGTTTATTCAAAATAGGCAGCCTCGTCGATCGTAGTATTTTTCGGAACCCTGTTCAGGAAATCTTCCTTAAATGGTGCGTACAGAGGGGAGACCTCCAGCTTGTATCTTGGTTTGCCATCGGACAATTTTGGAACCTCAATACCTGCATCTACGAGCCAGTTTGCATACAAACAAATCTGGTCTCTCTCTACAGTATCGGGTGATGCATCTCCACTCTTATTCTTCAAAGGAGAGAACTCCTCCTCCCTTATTATCTCCATGATAATCGAATTTTTCGAATCTCTGAGCGCGTCAAAGATGAACGTTTCAACCTTATGTCCATTGGGGGATTCTGATACCACTTTTCTACCCCTGCCGTCAACATAAGGTACAGCTTTGAAGGCCATGTGAAAGGGAAGTTGCAATCCTTTGCTTACCAGCTTTTTTGCAAATCCAATGTTTATTATATGTATTGCAATATTACCAGCTGTAAATGATTCGGCCCCAAGACCGTCCCGCAGATTCTTCAGGTTTTCAAGCTCTGTATACTCTATTACTACCTTTCTTCCATTCTCTTCGGCAAAAACTCCGACTTTCTCTTTAGGTGCTTTCTTCATCACACACTTAGAGGACATTCCACAGCGGTTAATTACATGATACCCGATAAATACCGGATCCAGAATTTTTACAAGCACATTATCCACCTGATGATAAAATATCTCCTCAACCCCGAGTCTGGCGAGCCATGAGATAGCACCGGAGTCCTTAAGCGCTGAAAATGTACCTCCATGTCCTGAGGGACTCAAAAAGACCCTGTTCTTTTCCTGTAAGAAGATCTTTCCCGAACGATCAAAAGCAGGGAACATTCCTTGTTGTATAAACCTTACATATTTCTTATCCAATCCGAAACTATCATGCAAATTAAAAAACTCTTCTGTTTGCTCTTTGTTAGTTTCACTGACCATTATGATCCACGGAATTTTAACATCAAACCTTCGTTGCATATAAAGAATCTTTTCTGCATGAACCTGAAAGAGGCTCTTTTTTTTAATCGGAGTTACAGGATAAGCTCCTTTTGGATACTCAAGCCCAAGACGAGAGCTCTGTCCCCCTGCCGCGGTGAATACTGCAAGTTTTGACATGGAGATCAATTCGCACCCCAATCTATAAGCTTCCCTTTCTTTTCTTCTCTGAAAATCTGTTTCCGGAACAGTAATTATAGTTGGAAGAGTTATATCCCTTTCTTTACACTCTGGTTCTTCTATGAGATTAAGAAATATTTTAAAAAGCTCGAAATCGATTTTCTGGATATCTTTTATAAGAATATCCTTTTCGTATTCCGTCAGCTCATCCCAGAACTGAAAAAGATGCTGCTGCCCATTTTTTTCTACTCTCCTTACAATTTTCTGTTCCTCAGCAGTTCTTCCTTTTTTCATGGAAGCTTTTCCTTGATAATCTCATTAACTATCCTCCGAAACTCATCTCCCCTGTGAAACTCGTTTCTGAACATTCCAAAGCTGGCAAACCCTGGTGAGAGAAGAACGATTTCCGAAGGTCGGGATATTTCATATGCTTGTTTTACTGCATCGCGAATGTTATCGAATATATGAAATTCTTTTTTCACTCCCTCTTTAACCAGACGTTCTGTACCATTACCTTCCAAAAGCATAAGATGTTTAACACTCTGATTAATAACCCTGATAAATTCCTTCAGTGACAACCCCTTATCATATCCACCTGCAATGAGTATAACAGGTTCCGAAAAAGTCTTTATACCTCTCACCGCTGCTTCTGGATTGGTTGCAGCTGAATCGTTATAAAATGACACGCCGGTTTTTTGCCCTATTAGCTCGAGGCGGTGCTCGAGCCCTCTAAATGCCTTCACCTCATGCTCGATCTCAGCACGAGGAACTCCTTCGGCCATAGCTGCAGTAATGGCTGCCATAACATTGTATAGATTGTGACTGCCTTTTAAGGGAATAGACTCAATATCAACTACAGACTCAACTTTTCCATCTTTTTTATAATAGACTTTGCCTTGTCTGATAAAGGTACCGTTGGCCGGGAAAGCACGGCTGGTCGGTACAGATCGACCAATCGAGAAATTCTCCTCCATACCAAAGGTGAAAGTACTCACTCCTTTATTCTTTTTAATAATGTCTGCAAGGTTATCATCCCTGTTGTACACCAGAAGATCGCCTGGATGCTGAAACCTGTACAGCACAGATTTATCTTCGAAATATTCATCCATTGATCTGTAATAATCCAGATGATCCTCAAAGAAGTTAGTGAATACAGCTATTTTCGGACTATACCTTTTTTCTCTTATCCCTCCAAGCTGGAAGCTCGAGAGCTCTATGATGAGAGGAGTATCTATTTTAATGTGTTCGATTACATCGAATACCGAAACAGTGATATTTCCGCAGAGAACAGCATCGGAATATTTTGTAGCAAATATTTTATGTGTAAGAGTCGCAACTGTCGATTTACCCTTTGTGCCTGTTACACCGATTATATTCTTTGTCGTGTTTTTTATCGCATCCAGGAATACGCCCACATCTGTATCAACTGACACCCCATTCTTGTGTGCATATTTGATGTATGGTGAGTTTTGTGGTACAGCAGGATTCTTTATAATGAGGTCTGCATCCTTGAAATCCTTGAACTCATGCCTTCCAAGGACGAACCGACACTTACTAATTTGTTTGAGTTTATCGATACTCTCCTTAAGCTCTTCCTCTTTTTTGAGGTCAGTTATTACAATATTATACCCGTGCTCAATGAAATAATTTGCTGCTCCGACCCCTCCTCCGTGGAGCCCTAGCCCCATGATTAGAACTGTTTTTTCTTTTACCATTATTAATGGATTTATAAGGATAAAATTATGGCTAATAAAAAACCCCTTAGCTAATAAGGGGTTTTATTATTACAAAGACAAAACTAATACCTTTTTCTCATTTGCATCTTTCTTAATTTCTTCAATCGACGTCTCTCTGCAGCCTTCTTCTTGTTTTTTCTCTGTGTGGCAGGCTTTTCATAGTAAGCCCTTTTTTTCCATTCACGGAGGATACCGTCTCTCTCACACTCTCGTTTGAACCGTTTTAGCGCCTTATCGATACTCTCGCCATCTTCGACTTTAACGACTGCCAATCACCCTCACCCCCTCTCTCTTCCAGATACAATACACACACAGGATAATCAATAATTCCTTTTCCGTCAAACTTAATATTCAGGTAATTACTTAGTATAAATATTTTTATCTTATTAATACACCTTCAGGTAAAAGTAACCCTATCTTAGAGTGGTACACATTATTATTCGATTGTGATATTTAAATCAGCCATCAATGATTCTTTAATTGAGCTATACAGTACCCATGAACTCAATATAATAATATAAAATCATGCAGTTCTTTTAAGTTTTCTTCTTGGTGCTTTATAGGAAGGAGGATAGAAATCCTTTATCGTCCCGGCCTTCTTCTTACCTCTTAATTTCAGATAGGTATGTACCATCGAGTGGAGGTTTCTCTTAAATGCCCTGTCAGTGATGTTGATCACCGTTTCGACTTTATGTCCTCTCGATGGCGGCCTCACTCTCTCTCTGTGAGTCATGGGGTCAATCTCCTTTTTTTTTAAAATTTACTTCATTTATAATTATTAAGGCCATCATATTTTTCATCATCACTTCCCTTTTCTGCGGCCTCTATGTAAACCCAAATAGTTTTTTCCAGTCAGTGCACGCTTCAGTGGAAATATCCCTTCTCTTACCGCCCTGACATCTTCTATCGAATAAAAGGCTCTTGGATTGAACCGCTTTACTGCGCTGATTACTGTATCTAGATCTCCACGTTTAATTACAGAATAAATGACATTAACCGGCCCTTCATTCCCTTCGGCAGAGAGGCATGTTACCCCGAAACCCTTGTTAGTGAGATCCTCAACAAGGGAATCTGCAGCCTTTTTTGTAATCACCCGAATGATTACATTTCCCACTGCTAACTTCTCTTCGATTATAATACCTATATAATTGCCGGTTGCAAATCCCCCGGCATAGGCAAAATATGCCATTACGTTTGTAAGATTCTGCATAATTTTACCTATTGCGAGTAGCCATATCAAAATCTCGAAGAAACCGAGCAGCGGTGCAATGGCTTTTTGACCTCTTGAAACGAAAATGATTCTAATCGTACCTATGGAAACATCACATATTCTTGCAGAGAATATAAGAATGGGCAGGACAATCCATGTGAATGTCCATGAATCAAATATTTGAAAGAATTGCAGCATATGTGAAATCCCTTTGTGTAGAATCCGATTTAATTAAAAACCTGTCACATGAAATGTCAATATATATTTTCTTTCTATGTGAAAAAATATGTATACTTTTCTGATTAAAATAGCTAAATACTATTGTTTCAATTAAAAATATTAAATTAAGCTTGTATTTTTTACAATTATAAAATAAGAATTTGAAAATTGAACATAAAAAACTTCAAAAAACACTCAAATACACAGTCGGTATTATCATCATTATTGGCCTCCTTCTGGCACTCTCAACCCTAAGAAAGTTCAGACAGCACTTCCTTACAAGGAATATTGGATTTTTTCTGCTTTCCATCATCTTTACACTCATCGTATACGTCTTCGAAGCAGTGTTCACCCAGGTTTCCCTCAAGGTATTTGATGAAAACTTAAGATTTCTGCCTTCACTTAAATATTCTTTTATCATAAATGCATTCGGGTACCTCGTCAATCTTGGAGGACTCGCACACTTTGCTACTCAGATACATGTCCTGGATTACCACAACATCCCTGCATCCAAGTCTACATATTCTAGAGTTATCCACTTAATATTTTTCAATATATTTTTCACCATCCTGCTCATTGCTTCATTTATTGCATTACTAGCAAATAAGCAGAAAGGAGATTTTTATATCACCCTGATACTCATCGTTATTTCTATCCTCTTTCTGATTATGGGAGGGTTTTTTCTAGCGATTTTTTATATGCCGTTTCAGGACAAGGCGTCGATTTTGTTTGTGGGATTTTTAAACAGGATAATTGGTATTTTCACAAAAAAATTTCAATTGAAACCCACCTGGGCAAGCGATTTTTTAAAAGATTTTAATACAGGCTTCTTCAAACTGTTTCGTAATCCCGGATACTTCACCTCTATCTCCCTGCTGACGGTGGTAATCTGGATATTCTGGCTCGGTGTGATGTATTTCACATTTCTCAGCTTTAGATACCAGATAAGTATAGGACATCTCTTTACAGGATTCTCCATAGGTCAGCTTATAGGAGTGCTTTCGATGATACCGGGGGGTGCGGGCACCATGGAGGGCTCTATGGCGCTCGTGTTTGCAGCTGTTGAGATTCCTCTTGAAACAGCACTGAGCTCCATTATACTTTTTCGGCTTTCCTTTTATATTGTTCCCTTTTTCCTTAGCGTGCCTTTATACTTCAGTCTTAAACACAAACCCATTAGCAATAAATAGCATATCCAAGCATACACTCATTAAGATATATATTTTACCGTTTTTATATACAATCCTTTTAATAAAAAATTACTATAGACTTTTTATCAAAAACATAATAGATATAATTTGAAATTGAGTCCACAATCCTTTTATTCAAGGGTGGAAAACGAGGATGGTGGGACAATATCAAATAAATATTCGAAAAGCACTTAAGTACGCTACAATCTTCATTATAATTCTGGGGATTCTTTTTACATTTGCAAACCTGAGGAAGCTCAAACAGCACTTCCTTAACCTGGACCTTGCCTTTCTTCTCCTGGCCATAGCATGTACACTTATCGTTTACATATTAGAAGGGTTCTTTACAAAGCTTTCACTTGTCATTTTCGATGAGAAACTTCCATTGCTTGATTCAATGAAATATTCATTCATTATCAACTCTTTCGGGTACATACTCTCTCTTGGAGGTCTTACTCATTTTGCCACTCAAATATATGTGCTTGATCATCATAATATAACACCCAAAAAAGCAACTTTATCAAGAGTCCTCTATCTGATGTTTTTCAATATACTCTTTGATCTGCTTATCATTGCAGGCTTCATCGCGCTTCTTTTGCACAAGGAAAAAGAAAATCTTCATCTAACCCTTGTGATTATCGTACTAACGTTTTTCTTCATACTAATTATTTCATTTTACCTTGCCATATTCTGGAAGACATTCCAGGATGCTGCATCGAAGGTGTTCACAAGCTTGATAAACATGGTTCTCAGGTTGTTTACAAAAAAGCTCAGAATTGAAAAAGACTGGGCACGCAATTTCCTTAAGGATTTCAATGATGGTTTCTTCAAGCTCATAAAGAGACCAGGTTACTTTATATCGATGTTAATCGTCACAATAATCGATTGGTCATTTTGGCTTGGAGTTATGTACTTCTGTTTTCTCTCTGTCAACTATACAATAAAGTTAGGTTTTCTGATAATAGGCTTTTCCATAGGGCAGATAGTAGGCGTGCTATCCATGTTACCTGGTGGTGTCGGGACGCTTGAAGGTTCCATGGCTCTTGTATTCACTGCACTGGGTGTACCTCTCGAGAGGGCATTGGGAGCAATAATTCTTTTTAGAATTACATTTTATATCGTTCCTTTTGTCTTGAGTCTGCCTTTTTACTTCGGCCTTAAGAAAAAACTCACCTGATTGGATGGATAGTATCTTATACTTTGATAAATAGAACTATTGGGTTATAATACATTAATATTGTTGTAATGAAGGAGACTCAATTGAAACTGTGGGAACCAATAAAAATAAAAAGGGATAAAGATCATTACTGGCAGATAGGCCCTTTAAAAATATGGCTAAAAAAGATAAAAGACGAATGGCTAATTGCCTACGAGCAGTCACCTCATGACCCTGAGAGTACTGACATTACGATTGCAGAGGTGCGAGAAAAACCAGATACCGTTACATGGAACCGGTATGTGTGTGAAAGCCCTGACTCGATACAGCTTCTACCAGTGCTTCAGGACCGTGCTGTTGTGGTTGGATCAGAGATGCCAGTGAAGATCCTTCCAGGAAACAGCGCATTATTCGTTGTACGGATTCCAGTATGGGTTCACCTATATGCCGGAGAAAAAAAAGAAACAATGCTCACCGAGATCCCCACAGTGCCTCTCTCAAATACCTGGTTCGGTGATCCTATGACAGGAGAGCTTTGCTACAGCCTCACCACAATGGCACGACGTTCAATTGAAGAAACAGATAATAACCCGCATAGAGCCATCTGTCCAGTCAGAATTAAAAACAGTTCGAAAGGCTCGCTCGACTTCCAGAAACTCAGTATACATGTCGAACATCTTAAGGTTTATGCCGGAAAAGAAACACTCTGGACAAATGAAGTAAAAATAACATTCTTTGGTGAAGACCAGCCAAACAGGATCGATTTTGCTGATAAAAAGCCAGATCTGGAAAAGGACTGCATATTGCTCAGCAAAGAAAGAACACCGGTTGATCGAAGCCTATTAAAAAAGAGTGTAAGCTTTTTCAAATACTTTACAAGCTTTGAATCATAGAGGAGGTGATATACCATGTTCGAATTATTTTCCTTAAATATGGAAAAAGTGTTCAATCCCAACACCCTTATGATAGCACTCAGGATTGTAATAATTCTTGCCGCAGGTTTTGTCCTGCTTAAAATCCTTAATTTCTCTATAGGAAGAGTTGTGAAAAAACGGTTTTCACAGCAGACAGCAATGCTGTTAAAAAAAGCAATTTTCTACACAGGGGCGTTCATCATCCTCATTACCGTGCTCAGACAGCTGGGATTCAAGCTCACCGCTCTACTGGGGGCGGCAGGTATTGCAGGTATTGCTATAGGATTTGCATCACAAACAAGCGTTTCAAACATTATCAGCGGGATGTTTCTCATATCTGAAAAACCATTTGCAGTGGGCGATATAATCAAAGTTAACAACACCATGGGTATCATACTGTCAGTAGACCTGCTCTCAGTCAAGATAAGGACCTTCGATAACCTGTTCATACGCATTCCAAACGAGCAGTTGATTAAAACACAGGTTACCAATGTAACAAGATTCCCTATTCGGCGCCTGAACATCGATGTGAGCATCGCATACAAGGATGACATCGGAAAGGCTAAGGAAGCATTGCTCGAAGTCGCTAAAAACAATCCATACTGTCTCGACAATCCAGAACCATTTTTTGTGATTAAAGAGTTTGGAAGCTCTGGAATAGACCTCCTGCTTGGCGCATGGTTTGCTAAAGCAGATTACCTTGCCTTAAAAAATTCGATCATGCAGGAGATCAAGGAGAGCTTTGATAGAGAAGGTATCGAGATTCCGTTCCCGCATGTGAGTGTGTATACAGGATCAGAAACAAAGCCACTACCTGTGACCGTTATGGAAGAAGCCCTGATAAAGGAATCCGAAAAAGGCTCATGAGGAGGGATAAAGATGGGTAGATATTTCAAGAAGAGAGATAAAACACTGATGCAGCCCCCCGGCACACTGGTCTATATAGGCGATAAGAAGATCGAAAAGGCCAAGATCACCATTATTGACTACAATGAGGGAGTGTTCAGTGAGAAAAAAGATGTCAGTGTCGAGGAATGCAGGT
>CP070841.1:1314016-1325249 GCA_020342115.1 Spirochaetota bacterium | reverse complement strand
GATCTTTGTTGAAGATACCTTAAAGAATGCCGGATTTCAGATTCTTGATGTTACTAAAATTTCCATCGTAAAACTGCCTGTTGAGATTGTTATAGCTACTATGGGCAATAAATCCTTTAGAAGCTGTTTTATAGAGTCCTTCAGCACACGGAAACAAAAAACAGCTATCAAATTCCTTCGAAACGGTGAAGATGAGACAGTAATCTCCTATCCGGAATTAGATAGAGATTCAAACCAGATGGCTAGAACATTCGTGAATCTGGGAGTTCAAAAAGGTGATAGAGTAATCCTGTTCCTTGAAAAATCTCTAATATTTGTGTCTGCTCATATTGCCCTTCAAAAGATAGGTGCAATTGCCGTGCCATTGAACCCTGGCTTTAAGAAGACAGAAATGGCATACCTTGTACAAGATGCAGACGCTAAGTTAATTTTACTGGAACCAGAAAAGGAGAAATTGATTAAAGAAATAGACCCTACCATTACCTCACTGGTAATCGATACAAAGAGGCGGTATCAGGACCTCGATTTCTTCCGTTCAGCATCTGGAGAATGTCCTGATATTGAAATTCGAGAGGATGATCCTGCCCTTATCATCTACACCTCAGGAACTACTGGAAACCCGAAAGGGGCAGTCCTGACCCAGAAAAATCTCATTCATGATGCTAGAAACATCATTTCTATCTGGAAAATAAATAAAAATGATGTGCTCTGCCATTCCCTGCCCCTCTTTCATGTTCATGGAATGTGTTTTGCCCTGCATACTGCACTGATCTCCGGATCGACGATACTCATGCTGGATAAGTTTTCACCGGAGCATGTTACCTCGCTTTTATCCTCCAGGGATAAAAAACAGATCTGTACTCTATTTATGGCTGTTCCCACCATATACAACAAGCTGATGGAATATTTAGGTGAAAAAAGACCGGATTTCAAACACATTCGTTTGTGGACATCCGGATCAGCCCCTCTACTTGCTAAAGACTTTGAAAAGATACATGAAATATTCGGCAAGGAACCGGTGGAACGGGAAGGAATGTCAGAAACAGGTATGAATTTCTCCAATCCCCTCAAAGGCAGAAGAAAGCCTGGTTCCATTGGATTGCCACTCCCGGACCTTGGAGTAAGAATTGTCAATCCAAGAACAGGTACGGATGTGCAACCCGGTCAAACAGGAGAAATATGGCTGAAAGGGCCTTCTATTACACCAGGGTACTGGAAAAAGCCTGAGGAGACTGCAAGATCCTTTGAAAATGGGTGGTTCAGAACAAGCGATCTGGGAAAAGTAGATGAGGACGGTTACTACTACCTGACAGATAGAATAAATCATATCATTATCTCTGGTGGCGAGAATATATCCCCAAAAGAGATTGAAGTCGTTATCAATAAGCTCGATGGTGTTGAAGAATCATCAGTCGTTGGTGTTCCTGATGAAGAGTGGGGAGAAAAATTAGTAGCAGCAGTAGTTACGAAAGCCAGCGCACCGCTCAAATTCGAAGATATTCGAGCACACTGCAGGAAGCACCTTCATGACTGGAAATGTCCCAAGGAGATCGTATTTGTTGAAGAACTGCCCAGAAATACAATGGGAAAGGTTTTAAAGAAAGAGGTAAAGAAATTTTTTTAAAAAATAATACGTTCTGTGGAAAAGCTCAAATGTGAATAATTTTACTTCATGACACTTCTGCCTTTCTATTGTGATGTACCAAAAATGTATAACAATCAGACACCGATTCAAATCAGGTAAAAACATGTGAAAATATCTACAGGGTGTTATATTGAAGATATAAAGGTGTATGTATAGTATGACAGAGAAACTGCTGCATGGAGTAATTATTCAAACGAAGGGTGGTCGGAAATGAAACAGCACTTGCGAGATTCTGTATTATTGAAGGTAATCTTTGTAGGGATCATAACGGTCATTCTCCTGATCCCACTCTTTTTAATACGCAGTCTTATATCCGAGCGGCAGGGGCGACGAGACGAGGCCGCGATTGAAGTGGGCAGTAAATGGGGCAGTTTTCAGACCATTGCGGGTCCTTTCATCACAATACCCTACTATGTATATTGGGTTGATGATAACAAGGTACAACATAAAGCAAGAGAATTTGCTCATTTTCTTCCAGATGATCTCTATATAGAAGCAGAAATCTTCCCTGAGATACGAGCACGAGGAATTTTCGATGTGGTAGTTTACCGTACATCGATTCATATGCATGGTGATTTTTTATCCATAGAGCTTGACGATCTGAAACTTCCCGTAAACGATATCATATGGGACGAGGCATATTTGTCTATAGCCATACCCGACATGCGGGGTATCGGAGAAGGTGTTGAGATTGAGTGGAACGGCTCAACCTACACATTCGAACCAGGCATTATTGACCAGGCAATCTTTTCATCAGGCATCCATATAACACTGCCTGATTTCAAAAACTATGTAAACAAAAAGAACAGCTTCGATCTCCAACTCAAACTGAACGGCTCAGAAGAGCTATACTTTATTCCGGTGGGAAAACACAACACCACTAATGTAAGATCTACATGGCCTGATCCAAGTTTTGTTGGAAGCTACCTTCCAGCCGAACACGATATCAGTAATGATGGATTTCAGGCGTCATGGGAAATCTCCTACTTCAGCAGGAGCTATCCTCAGTCATGGAAAGGTCCTATTGCAAACATGCCCGGCCTGGCAGGTGAAATATCTAATTCTGCATATGGTACCAAACTGTTTTTGTCTGTAGATCACTACCACAAGACCATGCGCTCTGTGAAATACGCGATTCTGTTCATCATACTTACATTTGTCGCATTCTTCCTCTTTGAAATAATCAACAAGTTACGCATCCATCCTTTCCAGTACCTGATGGTCGGCCTTGCAATGAGCGTATTCTATCTGCTTCTTCTCTCTGTTTCGGAGCACATGGACTTCATATATTCCTATATACTGGCTTCTGCTGTGACTATTGGCATTATATGCGGCTATTCCGTCAGGATTTTGAAAAAGAGAAGATCGATCTTCTTTACCCTACTTCTCATGCTGCTCTATTCATGTCTTTTCATTCTGCTGCAGCTCGAGGACTATGCCCTTCTGGTTGGCTCTATTATTGTCTTTATTGTATTAGGATTTGTCATGTTCATTACAAGAGGCATCGATTGGTACTCTTTCAGGCTAGACCGTAGCAACCAGGGCAGTGATGGCAAAAGCCATAGCGGTAAAAAAGAGAACTAAATACATCTTTACTTCTCCTTTATGCTACTATCGTAATATACGTTCAATACCAATTACCCCTATTCCGAGCTTGCAACCTCATAACTGTTTGTAGTACATGCATGAAACAGGATCAGAAACAAATTATCTCTATTATCTTTTCAATTAAAAAGATTGATAAAAACAACAAAATATGATAGAAATTTCATATTATTCGAATTATTCGAAAATTTTTTTATAAAGGAGGAATAGAACAATGAAGAAACATCTAATGAGCATTCTCAGTGTGTTTATCTTGCTATCGCTCGTATTTGTTGCATTTCCTGTATGGGCAGGCAATGGCGAAGAAGAAGCCCCACTGCCGGCCGAGGAGCCAATAGTTGAACCTGAGGGCCCGAGAAGAGGCGGAACAATTCACTTTGCACGCGATTCGGAGCCTGCAACGCTGAATCCAATCGGGGCCAATGACAACGCATCGATCTTTGCTCTTGTACAGATCTTCGACACTCTTGTAGAGTCAACTCATGCACCAGATCCGCAACCAGCAATCGCAGAATCGTGGAAAGTGAGTGACGGAGGCCTAACATGGACCTTTAAGCTCCGCAAGGCTAGATTTTCCAATGGCGATCCAGTCACTGCAGAGGATGTAAAGTTCTCAATCGACAGGTTTGCGGATCCAGACGTCAACAGCTTTTACGCCGGGTTCGGCGCTATGATCGAGAGTACTGAGATCATCGATGCATCAACGTTCAGAATCAATCTGCATACCGTCAATGGCGCGTTTCTCGATTATCTTTCGACATTTATTCCATCGATTATCCCCAAAAAGATATATCAGGAAATGGGTGATGAGGCTTTCAGCGAAAAACCTATCGGTTCAGGTCCATTTAAAGTAACAGAGTGGACCCGTGGAGAAAAATTGATACTTGACCGAAACCCCTACTACTGGAAAGAAGGCCTGCCTTACGTGGACCGAATAATCTTTTACTACGTACCGGACAGCAACACCAGGATGCTTCGAGTGGAATCTGGAGAAGCCCATATTGCGACAGAGGTTCCCTACAGTGAGATAGACCGTCTTGATGCAATTAGGGGCATAAACGTAGTAATCGAAGACGTCATGGCATGGGATGCCATCTGGTTCAATATTCGGATACCGCCGCTTGACGATAAGAACATCCGACAGGCTCTTAATTATGCCACTCCTAAAGAGGCAATGCTGAAGACTCTGCTTCACGGAGCGGGCGATATAGCCAACCATGTAATTGCGAAAGTAAAATACTGGGATCCGTCGGTACCTGCATATCCTTATGATATGGACAAGGCCAAGGCATTAATGGCAAAATCGAAAAGACCCAGCGGCTTCTCCATGCCTATGCTAATCGTTGCAGGGGATCCTGTAGAAAGACAGCAGGCTGAGATTGTTCAAGCAGAGTGGGCCAAGCTCGGTGTTAAAATCACTATTGATGCTGTGGACGTGGGTACAATCTGGGATCGATGGCTCAGCAGTGAAGAGATGTGCTTCACACTGCCTGGCAACGCACTCTCCAGTGATGCACTGTCTGATGATAATCTAGCTCTAGTTTTCTTTGATTTTACAGCAGGGGCACAATCCTTCTGGACTGGGTGGAACAACCCCAAGGCAATAGAACTCGTTCAAAAAGCCGGAAAAACTGTAGATGAAGATGTTCGAACAGAGGCTTTTCATGAAGTGCAGAGGCTCGTTATGGAAGAAGCACCAGCTGTACCGTTGTTCTTCACTAAAGCCCGGACTGCGATTCAAGACAGCGTTAAGGGATTCAGCACTTTACCTGTTAAGTGGTGGAATCTTGAAGACGTGTGGCTCGAAGAATAACAGAACCTCTATATCTGTTTCATTTTTGCATCGGGGATATTAAAAATCAGCCGGCCCAAGTTAATTGATTAAATTCTTGGGCCGGCATATCTTTCTATACGACATTCATATTTACTCAGGAGGAATCTCTGCATCGATGTTTGCCTATATTGGTCGTAGAATTGTTCAGGCTATCCCCGTACTCATCACCGTAACACTTGTTGCTTTTGCTCTTATCCATCTCATTCCTGGTGACCCTGTAAAAATAATGCTTGCTTCTAGAGCTACCCCTGAAGCTATAGCTACTGTACGTCACCAGCTTGGACTGGACAGACCTCTACCAATTCAATATGTACGTTTCCTGCTGGGAGCACTTCGGATGGATTTTGGCAATTCCCTGTTTCTTCGTGCTCCTATTGGTCCCATTCTACGGCAACGTGCCCTTGTGAGCCTAGCGCTTCTTTGCTATTCCATTCTCGTTTCACTGGTGATCGCTGTACCGCTTGCAATATTATCTGCAATCAGGCGTAATCGTCCAACAGATCACATAGTACGAATGTTTTCCACTTTTGCCTTTGCCATGCCAGCATTCTGGACCGGACTCCTTCTTGTTCTCTTCTTCAGTTTGCGGCTCAAGCTCTTCCCGACATCAGGTCTTGGAAGTGGGCCAATTAACTATATCCGAAGCCTTACACTTCCCTCCATAACAATCGGCTTCTATTTAGCTCCGGTTCTCTTGCGCAGTCTGCGTGCAAGTGTAATTGAGACCCTAATAGCTGAATTCGTGGAGGCAGCCCGTGCACGAGGCCTCAGTGAGCGCCGGGTATTGTTCAAACACGTGCTTCGTAACTCACTGATAGCAATGATCACCGTACTAGGAATAAATGTTGGATTCCTCATCTCTGGTGCTGTGGTCATCGAAAACATCTTTGCTCTTCCCGGACTGGGATCTCTGCTTGTTTCTTCAATTCTTGCCCGTGACTATCCCGTAATTCAGGCCCTGACACTGGTTTTTGGCATCACAGTCATTGTAGTGAACCTGTTAGTTGATCTTTCCTATGCAGCTCTAGACCCGAGGGTAAGACTATGACATGGATTAAAGAATCTTATCACCGCACCATTTCCGAAGCCATCAAACGTCTTCGGGGGCGAGCTAAATCAGAAAGGCGATGGTCATCGATGACTCTGTGGCTGGGGGTGGCAATTGTCGGAATTATGATCATATTAAGTCTCAGTGCAGGTTGGATCGGGTTTGAGAACCCAAATGAACAGGACCTTAATGCAACACTTCTTCGCCCATCGATAGAGCATCCATTTGGAACAGACGAACTGGGTCGTGATATTTTCACCAGGATACTGCATGGTGCCCGAATTGACCTTTCCTTCGGCTTGATCACAACCTATGCATCGCTCATTGTAGGTATGCTTCTTGGGGCTCTTGCCGGCTATTTTGGCGGCGCCTTTGACACGATTGTCATGCGAGCTGTAGATACGGTTATATCTTTCCCATATATCGTACTAATTCTTGCAATTGCCTCTGTAGTTGGAGCTGGTTTATTCGGTGCATATATAGGAGTACTTGCGGTCAGCTGGGCTCTCTATGCCCGTTTGAGCAGAGGTGAAATGCTCGTGCTTCGGGAGATGCAATATATGATGGCTGCTGACACTTTAGGTTTCCCTGTACGTAGAATTATATTCAAACATGCGATTCCCAACCTCCTTCGGTCAAACCTGGTATTTTCTATGTCAGATATTGTACTCAATATCCTCACACTCGCAGCGCTTTCCTATTTAGGTTTAGGCGTAAGGCCTCCAACAGCCGAGTGGGGCTCGATTATTGCTCAGGGTCAAAAATATTTACGTACAGCCTGGTGGATCTCTACACTGCCTGGCATTGTGGTTGTATTCGTTGGTGTAGGATTTGCTTTAATTGGTGATGGTCTTGCAGATAAACTTGGTGAAGATGTAACTGGGGCATTCTGATGAAACATGAAGTATTTTCGGAAACACCACTTCTTGAAATCCAAGACTTGACGGTTGGTTTCGCCGACAGGCGCGGTTTTCTCATGGCAGCAAACCGCGTCAATCTTCGATTACCAAAGAATTATACTCTCGGAGTGGTAGGTGAATCAGGCTGCGGAAAGAGTGTTACCCTGCGTTCACTACTCGGTCTAGTACCTTATCCAGGCGAAGTAATTGCGGGCAGCATTTTATGGATGGGTCAAGACATTCAAAAAATGTCGAAAAAAGAGCTGGAGCGTATTAGAGGAAAAGAGATTTCAATGATCTTCCAGGACCCTACCTCATGCTTAAACCCCGTATTCTCCATAGGAGACCAGATCACGGAAATGCTCCGCGTGAAGCTGAAAATGCAACGTCATAAAGCTTTTGATCGAGCCATTGAGCTCCTTGCTCATGTAGGCATCTCTTCTCCAGAGCGGAGGTTGACCGAATACCCGCATCAACTTAGCGGAGGAATGAGGCAGCGAGTTATGATTGCTATCGCCATAGCATCGCAGCCTAAGCTGTTACTTGCCGATGAACCAACAACCGCACTCGATGTGACAATACAGGATCAGATCCTCAACCTGCTGGCAAACATTCGTGAAGAAACAGGTATGTCTATGATTCTTGTTTCACACGATGTTGGTGTTGTGGCACAGAATGCCGACTATGTGGCAGTTATGTATGCAGGACAAATCATGGAACGGGGGAATGCTCAGGATGTACTGCATAATCCACGGCACCCGTACACAAGAGGATTATTAAACGCTATTCCGAAGATCGAACAAGTCGGGCAGTCTGGACCTCTGGAGCCCATTCCCGGCCAGCCCCCAAATCTTACTGAGTTACCTCCAGGTTGTCCCTTTCAGCCACGCTGTCCATATGTAAAGGATGATTGCACAAAGGTATCGATGGAACTCGATCGACCGGAACCTGAGCACGGCACTGCATGTTGCTTTGTGGAATAGGAAATAGAATGGATACCTTAAATGACAAACCGTTACTTGAGGTTAATAACCTTTCCAAATACTTTCACGGAAAGCAAACGGTATTGAATCGACTAATGAAAAAACCACCTCCAAAACTGGTGGCATTGGATGGTGTTACACTGAACCTTAATCGGAACGAAACCCTGGGTCTTGTAGGAGAGTCTGGAAGCGGCAAATCAACAACTGCATGCTGTATTATAAGGCTTTATGAGCCTGATAATGGATCTATTTTATACAATGGTCAGGATGTGCTTGCTGCTCATGCAGATGAGTTAAGAGAGATCAGGCGAGAGGTGCAGCTAATCTACCAGGATCCTTACAAATCTCTCAATCCACGGATGACGGTACGGGCTACAATCAGCGAACCTGCAAAGGTCCATGGCCTGGTGGATCGTGCGGGTGGGGAAAAGCTTGTAAAAAACCTTCTTGATCGTGTTGGGCTCCCTTCTACAGTGGCGGATTTACGTCCCAGGGCTCTTTCTGGAGGTCAACGCCAGAGAGTAGCTATTGCTCGCGCACTTTCATTGCGACCGAAGATAATAATAGCGGATGAAGCGGTGAGTGCCCTCGATGTATCAATCCAGGCTCAGATTCTAAATCTATTCGAAGAGCTACGCCGTGATCTAGGACTCTCAATGATACTTATTGCTCATCAGCTATCAGTTGTCGCACATCTTTCACAAAATGTGGCAATAATGTATCTTGGACGAATCGTAGAAATAGGATCAACATCAGAGGTCTTCTTGAGACCACGACACCCCTATACAGCAGCACTACTGAAAGCGCATCCTTCTATAGAAACCAGCAGGTGCCATACACCTGCTTTGACAGGAGAGATCCCCTCGCCCTACTCCATCCCAAAGGGCTGCCGTTTCAATACACGATGTAAATTTACAGATGCGCTGTGTTTCGAGGTTGACCCTCCTTCCACCGAGGTAACACCCGGCCACTATGCCTGGTGTCATGTATTGCCTGAATATGATAAAATAACCAGCAAACAGTCCTAATGTAAAAGCATTCTGTTAGCAGAATGAATACAGGTTTATTTTATCGCTGGTTAATAATTTCTACCCACAGTATATATAAATATTAGTATCATTAAACAGATGTTTGATTACGAGAAATGTACAGAGGACAGCAGTTGACTTATTTGATGACTATTGACAATAGTGTATAATACATTTATTGTGAATATTTAAGTGAGATATATAAGGCAGGGATGTACCCCATTGAATAAATCCTGATTTTAAAGTGCAGGTTTTATATACGATTATAACCCTTTCAATGAATAAGATTAGTGAATAATGAAAACAGTCATTCAGCTTAGTTACACATGCATATTTTCACTGGGTGTTTCCTGTATATTTCTTATTCTGTACGGATATCTGAGAAACAGAAGCGAAGGTACTCGAAGCTTTCTTTTTGCCTTAACTGTTTTTACCCTTTACACAGCATCCATCCTCGTTTCTTTTTATTTGAATAGTACCGATAATACAGCCGCAACACAGAGAGTCATTTACCAAACAAATAGATATCTCCCATTAATTAGCGTCTGCTTTATATCCTGCACGCTTTTTTTGCGTTTCCGTCACCGTTTCAGAATACGGCTGACCAGGCTTAAGCGCACGCTGTGTGGAGTGCTGATCTTTCTCGTCCCGCAGCTCTTATTTTCATCACCTCTGATTGGCGGCATAACTATTGTAAGGCCTAACAGACAACTCTTCGTATTTATCACCCTTACAGTGGCAGCTTTTACAGCAATACTGCTCGCTATTCGATCTGGAAAATCAGAGACCAGGATACAGGCAACTGTGACTAGATTTCTCCTTATAGGCACTGTGGTATTTATTTCAGGACTGCTAGCGGATCTGTACCTGAAAAAATCTGACCTTTATTCAACACTATCTTTTTCAATGTGCGGGTATGCAGCATTGAGTGTGTGCACTATCGCCGCAACTTTACATCATGTGATCAGAACCTCAAACCTTGAGGGAAAGGCTCTGCTCCGGTTTTTCGAGATTCATGGAGTATCCATGCGAGAACAGGAGATAGTCGATCTTTTAGTGAGGGGTTTCAGCAACCACCGGATAGCTGAGATGCTCTTCATATCAGTGAGCACGGTAAAGAGCCACACGGCCAGCATCTACCGAAAGCTCGGTATCAACAGCAGAATGGAGCTTGCCTCCAGCTGCAGGATTGGCGTAGACTGTGGGATTGGTATTGGGGCTGATTCGGCAGAAAAAATCCCAAAAAAACACTCTTTCCTTTAAAAATCATACCAAAGTACTATTGACCATTTAATCCCTAATTGTGTATCATCCCATGATGGGTCAGAAGTATTCTGACTGTTTCTGTAGGTGACGTAATGTATGGTTTGCACGAGAAGGTAGCTGGCCAAGACCACCTTTGACTTCGTTGAACACACAGAGGAGAGACATCTATGAAAATGGGATTCAAGAAATTTTTAGAAAATATCGAGACTGTAGGATTTGCAATACTCATCGCAATCGTAATAAGGACATTTGTTGTTGAGAACTATATGGTTCCAACAGAATCGATGTATCCGACAATCGAAATCGGAGATCGGCTGTTTGCTTATAAATTTTTCTACGGGGCGAAGATTCCTTTTACCGATAAGAGGCTTCCACCAATACGTCCACCTCGCCGTGGAGATATCGTAGTCTTCCTCGCCCCATTCTACGAAACCCCCGGTATAGCTGTGCAACTGTTCGAACCGGCAATCCACCTCCTCTCATTGGGATTCATAACGATAGACCCGCAGCCCAAGTTCTATGTAAAGCGCGTTATTGGAGTGCCTGGTGACGAGATAGAAATTATAGGAAAACAGGTGTACGTAAATGGAAGCCAACAGGAGGCATGGTGGCCGGAATATCATTCGGATAGCAGGATCATTCCAGAAGGTAGAGATAAAAAAAACAGACGGGACTACTTTGGACCAGTTCAGGTACCTGATGGAAAGTATTTCATGATGGGAGATAACCGGGACAACTCATACGACAGCAGGTTCTGGGGATTCGTAGATAGAAACGAGATTTATGGCAAGGCTGCGTTCAGGCTCTGGCCGTTTGGAAGAGCTGGGCTTCTAAAATGATCACTTTGGGTAATTTTCTTATCCAACAGTAATTCTTTGTTTAATAATTTTCTTGAATGAAAAGATTCTTCTTTATCTATTCTGCT
>CP070841.1:1306624-1313916 GCA_020342115.1 Spirochaetota bacterium | reverse complement strand
TTACATTAGAAGAAATTTTATAGTGCCGAGATAGCTCAGTCGGTAGAGCAGCGGACTGAAAATCCGCGTGTCGACGGTTCGATTCCGCCTCTCGGCATTTTTATTGCCACCCTAGCTCAGTCGGTAGAGCAACGCACTCGTAATGCGTAGGTCGTCGGTTCGATTCCGATGGGTGGCTTTTTTTTGTGATGAGTAGATGTACATCTAATATTGTTCTGAATATGGACATTCGCTTTATTGTTAAAAAACTTGATTTTTGAATAGCATTTTATTATCTTTCACGAAGAAAAAATTGTTATGAAAGGAAGGGATATAAGATGGCAAAACAGCTTTTATACGATGAAGAATCCCGAAGGGCCCTGTTGAAAGGAGTCGATCAGCTGGCTAATGCTGTCAAAGTGACTCTGGGTCCAAAAGGAAGGAATGTTGTGTTGGACAAAAAGTTTGGAGCTCCGACCATCACTAATGATGGAGTGACGATTGCCAAAGAAATCGAGCTTGAAGATCCTTTTGAAAACATGGGCGCACAGCTCGTTAAGGAAGTTGCGACAAAGACAAATGATGTTGCAGGAGATGGTACGACTAGCGCTACACTACTTGCTCAGAATATCATTAAAGCTGGAATGAAGAATGTAACGGCTGGTGCGAATCCCATGGCGATCAAAAGAGGAATTGAGAAATCTGTAAAAATCTGTGTTGATGAGATCACGAAAATTTCCAAAAAGATTGAGACAGCTGAAGAAATCGCCAATATTGCGGCCATCTCGGCGAACAACGATCCCGAAATTGGAAAACTCATAGCTGACGCTATGGACAAAGTGGGAAAGGATGGAGTAATCACCGTCGAAGAAGCAAAGGGAATGGAAACAACGCTCGAAGTAGTTGAGGGAATGCAGTTTGATCGTGGTTACCTATCACCCTATTTTGTCACAAACGCTGAAGCCATGACAGCTGTTCTTGAAGATGCGATGATACTTATTCATGATAAAAAAATAAGCGCAATGAAAGACCTTATCGGAATTCTCGAAAAGGTCGCGCAGATGGGCAAACCTATGATGATCATTGCCGAAGATGTTGAGGGAGAGGCTCTTGCTACACTCGTTGTCAACAAGATTCGAGGTACCCTTAACATAGTTGCAGTTAAAGCACCTGGTTTTGGTGATAGAAGAAAGGCAATGTTAGAAGATATCTCTATTCTCACAGGTGGAAAGGTTATTTCAGAAGAGATGGGCATGAAGCTCGAGAGTGCCAACGTTAAGGATCTTGGGCGTGCCAAAAGAATTACTGTTGACAAGGAAAATACAACAATAGTCGAAGGGGCAGGAGAGTCATCAGCAATTCAGGGAAGAATAAAGCAGATAAAGACACAAATAGAAGATACAACATCCGATTACGATCGTGAGAAACTTCAGGAGAGATTAGCTAAACTTGCTGGAGGTGTCGCAGTCATAAATGTTGGCGCTGCTACAGAGGTGGAGCTCAAGGAGAAGAAGCACAGGGTCGAGGATGCGCTTAGTGCAACCCGTGCAGCAGTCGAAGAAGGTATTGTACCAGGCGGTGGAGTCACTCTGCTGAGAACGATCCCGGTTCTGGCAAAGGCTAACATTACAGGTGATGAAGAAATCG
Organism: Spirochaetota bacterium; assembly: GCA_020342115.1. Lineage (GTDB taxonomy): Bacteria > Spirochaetota > B62-G9 > B62-G9 > DRHN01. The sequence continues at coordinate 1,312,290 of CP070841.1, read as the reverse complement.
GTAAGGCTATAGTACTCAGGGCTCTCGAAGAGCCAATCAGACAGATCGCTACCAATGCCGGTCAGGATGGATCGGTTATTGCTGAGAGGGCCAAAAAGGAAACCAAGAATACAGGTTATGATGCAAACAAGATGGAGTGGACAGACATGTTTAAAGCAGGTATCATAGATCCTGCGAAGGTGGTTCGTTCGGAGCTTCAGAACGCAGCCAGTATCGCTGCTATGCTGCTTACCACTGAGACGGTTGTTACCGATATACCGGAGAAGAAAGAAACCCCAGCACCACCAATGCCACCTGGTGGAGGCATGTATTAAAATAGTTTCCAGTTTATTGGTGAATTATTTACTAATAAGTTGGTGAATTGTTACCATTAACATTTACAAGAGGGAAGCAAAGGGGCTTGTGGGCAACTTTGCTTTCCTCTTTTTTTATACATGTTGACACGTGTTTTTATAAAGTGGTACAATAGTGTGGAATTTATTGTTGATGAAATAGAGAGATATAGTGAAAGGGAAGAAGAGTAACAATAAGAATGCACTCGATGTTGATGCTATCGAAGATAAGGTACGTAATATAATCGGGGGTATAGACCTTCCTGATGTTAAAGCTGATGAGGCTTCAGACCTTGTTAAAAATAAATTGAAGAATGCTGATGTTGCAGATAGTAAGGAGACAAAGAAAGAGCGAGGTTTAGAAGAAGAACAGCATTCTGAAAACACGAAACTCGGTGAAGAGGTAGATTATATTGAGACCGGGTTCGAAGAGGGCAAGGATACAAAGGCGAAAGAGTCAGATAAAGACGGATCTTTCACCCTCGCCCTGGAGGAAGATTTTATGAGTGTAACGATTGAACTCTACCCATCTGAGGGAAACGGTCAACCCCTTGCTATGGAGAGTATAAAGGCCAAGCTCAAATCTATGAAAGTCGTATATGGTGTGAACGAGGAACTTTTACACAAGCTTATTGAAAAGGTTGAGAAGTCTAAGACCGTGAAGAAAGGTATAGTTATTGCAAGAGGACAGCCCCCGAAAGAGGGCAAAGAAGGGTGGATTGAGTACAAGTTCAGTGACCGCAAAGATGTGCTGTTTAAAGAGAAAGAGTAAGATAACCTGCCGTAATCCAGTTTCACTGAAATAGGAAGTAGATCCAATGAAGTTTAAATCTCGGACAAAAAAAGCAGAGAAGATTCTAAAGAAACCGCCTATCCAGAGAAAAGTGCAGGCAGATGAGTCCAAAAAAGAGATAGATAGGGTAGTAATCCAGCAAGGATTTGCAAGAAAAGGGGAGCTTGTTGCAGTAATACATCCACCGGTAATGGGAAAGGATGGGAAAAATGTACTGGGAGAAATAATTCCCTCACAGAAGGTAGATGCGCCGAGTTTGATTGCAGGCAGAAACATCAAAGTCCAGAAGGGTACTTCGTTCTTCATGGGTATTGATGGAATGGTTGAGGTGCTCGAGGACAATAAAGGAAACTATTACATAAGAGGAAAACTGTACAGGCAAGGCATATTTTCTATTGATGTTTCAACAGATGAGATGTGTGCCCTGTTAACTGTTGAGCCATCACTGGGCGGTGCACCAGCAGTTGAATATGATGCGGTGATTGACAGATATAAGAGCATGGGTATTGTATATGGCTTGAAGGAAGACAGGATCAGGAAGGCTATTCAGGAAGCTGAAAGTGAAAAGACCACCGTAGAGAATGTAATTATCGCAGAAGGTTCGAAACCTGTAAACGGAGAAGATGGCAGTTTCGAGTTCAAGGTACGTCTCGCATCAGGAAGCAGGCTGGAAATTAAGGAGGATGGGAGAACAGATTTCAAAGAGTATGATCTAGTCACCAGAGTTAAAGAGGGTGACCTTGTAGCTGTAATGAAAAAAGCAGGCGAGGGTGTGAAGGATGGTAAGACAATTAAGGATGTAGTACTACCTTCAAAAAAGGGGCATGATGTTGATATGTCACATGGTAAGAACATCAGAGTAGAGGAAAGAGATGAAACTATTTTTTACTACTCCGAAATAGCTGGCCAGCTTCTCACAGATGGCCAGCACTTTTCAGTTGAACCGCTCTTGGTTATTAACGGCGATGTTGGAACAAAAACCGGCAATATAGATTTTGATGGGTCTGTACTGATAAGGGGAAACGTGAATGACAGTTTTCGTGTTCGTGCTGGGAAGGATATAACAATTCAGGGGAATGTTGGAAGCGCTTTTGTGCATTCAGATGGAAACATCACTGTAAAAAATGGCGTAATCGGTAAATACAAAGGCCTCGTAACTGCAAAGGGGGATATCATACTGAAATTTACTGAGAATTCCCACATTCAGGCACATGGTGACATAATAATTCAGAGAGCCGCTCTTAACTGTAAGCTTGTCGCAGGTGGTAGGGTAGTTTCAACCCAGGAAAAGGGGCAGGTTGTTGGTGGGGAAATAAAAGCGCAAAAGGGACTCGAGGTGAAGGTTCTGGGGAACGTGTCTGAAAATAAGATGAATGTATATATTGGAACAGATTTCTTTCTTGAGAGCCAAATAAATGAGCTGAAAGAGAAGATGGGCAAATATGAAAACTCTTTGGATAAACTCAAGCTTTTACTCGATAAATTGGAAAAGGCGAGAGTAACACAGGGTAGTCTCTCAGGGAAGATGAGTGATGTGTATGATGAAGCACGCAAGAAGAGTAGCTTGATCAAGATTGCACTTGAGGATCTGATGAAAAAGGAACAGGAATATTCAATGAAGTTGAATGATATACAGGATGCTGAAGTAGTGGTGTATGAAAACCTCAACAGAGGAGTAAAGATCTACTTCGGTATGTCCTCCTGGGAGCCAGAAACGACAAAGAGAGGTGTCAAAGTGTATTATGATAAAACCTATCGAAAGATCGATACTGCAAACCTGTAAGATAATGGTTACTCTTGTTTGCTTCCGGATTTCTGGCGCTTTCGCTCGAGAAGATCCATCTTTTTATAGAACTCAACCTGTTTTGCAAGCTCCTCGAGATCTGTCACCACAATCTTGTTATCCTGAAGCTTAAATTTCTTGTTCTCAAATAATTTTTGTATTAAAAGGTTGCCTTTATCTGCGGGAAAACCGACCATCTTAATGAGCTCATCCGGTCCAAAATCGAAGGTGTATCCCTCGCCATGAGCTATTTGTATATGGTGCTCTTCAACAACAGTAAGAAGCGTGTCAAAGAGCCTCCCGAGAGGATCTGAGATGAGGATATTGGCAAGCTGACGATAAGCCTTCCAGATACGCTCTGAAAGAAGTGTAATCAGTTTTGTGCCTAGTTGCGGATTTGTTTTAACCATGATTTCAAAATTGTCCTTACTTACTGCAAGCAGTTCCGATTCTCCAAAAGCAATTGCTGATGCGCTTCTTGGCTTGTTTTCCAGAATAGCCATCTCCCCAAAGATATCTCCAGGCTTAAGTACTGCAAGTAATACCTCATTGTTGTGTACAATCTTTGTAATCTTGATCTTTCCCTTCTGAATGATATATAATTCTGCACCAGGTTCGTGTTCACAGAAGATGATCTCATTGTCCTTGAACTGTCGATTGAACCCGTCCTGCTTTCTTGAGACCTGTTCATCTTTGATGTGCGGCTGGAGCTTCAACATATACTTTTTAGCTTCCTGCACATTGCTGTCATTCGGAGCGTACTGTATATATTTCTTAAATGCATAGAACGCATGACTAAGCTGCTTTTTTTTCAGGTAGTAATCACCTATGTTGTATATATATTTCGGGTTCTCTTCAACATTCCCCTTAAATGACAGCCTGGTTATTGCAGAGTCAAAGTAGCGGAGCTTATGACTGAAGGATTTAATGATCTTAATGGCAATAGGAGAGTACTTCTGCAATAATAATCCGAATTGATCCCGATCAACACAGATGACTGTCACATCTGTAAGTGCCTTGGCGGATTCAATGCTCGCATGGTTGCTCATGCAGGAAACAACGGCAAAGAAATCTCCAGGATAGAGGATATTTCCTGTATCCTCTTCTATGATCTCCGATTCTTTTGAAATCTGAACTTGCCCTAGCTTTAGTATGTAAAAACGCGAGGCGTCCCGCTTTCCTTCAACATTAATATAAGATTGCTTCTTAAACTGCATTATTGATAGCTGGACCTGGCTTTCATTTGCCATTAACTATCTCCTAGAATAATGAGCATAGTATATACAGAAGGGTTTGTCAACTTAAAAAGTATCATAAATCCTGTCTCCAGCATCTCCAAGTCCTGGCACGATGTACCCTTTACCATTCAATTCTGGATCAACTGAAGCTGTGAATAATTGTAATCCCTTTTTCTTTTCTATACTTTGAGCTGCGTGCTGAGAAGTGATAATTGAAACAATTGATATATTTTGAAGACCTGCGGAGCTCAAACATTCAAACGTGTATAGTGCGCTGCCTCCTGTCGCAATCATCGGGTCGAGTATGAAAGTTGTAGTATCGGGGTGTGAGCTTGAAAAATGTGAGTAGTATTGTATAGGTTCCAATGTTTTCTCATCTCTCCGCAGCCCTATGAACTCAACCCTTGCATCTGGTGCAAGGGAGAGAATGGGGTTCAACATCCCAACTCCGGCTCTCAGGATGGGAACAAGAAGTATGGTTTCATCTAAAATACAAGTGACTGTACGTTCAAGCGGAGTATCAATGGTAATTTTTTTTAAGGATAAATGCTCGGTTGCATAGATAAAAACAATATTTGTAATCTCCTCAAGAAGCTTTCTGAAATCTCTCGGCTTGGTTTCGGACTTCCTCAGGTAGGTGAGCTTATGCTGAACAAGTGGGTGGTTTATTACCTCAACTTTCAATGTAGGCCCTTCATAGATTTATTCATGTCAATATTAGTATACATCTTTCATCATCTCTTTTCAACGAAGAAATAATAACGAATGAACGCAAGTTGTTATGATAATTGATATTAGGGTGATACACTATGAAAGGTTAAATACGCATAATTAACAAACTGGGCTATAGGAATTTCGAATGGTTTTCAATTTTGTGATAAGTTTTCAGCTTTTCCATGTTCCCTATACCGACCCGCTTGTACCCTGAACATAATCCGCATGTGTAAGCAATAATGTTTCTCACTTTTGTCTATATATAACGGGTGCGGCTATACTAGCGATCAGGTATATCAATTAGATGGCGCTAATGATTTAAAATTAAAAAATAGGGTACAATACTTGAGGGAATAAAAAACAATAAAATGAGTAAAGTAGGCACATAATAAATAAACATCAATATATACAGAGCTGATTTGTATGTTTTCATGTCCAGAAACAGGAAGGTAATCAGATGAAGTACCTTGCCTCAATTATTGTATTCATCTCTATATGTTCATCACTTTTTTCTCAACAGAACAATCTGACCTTGGAGCTGTTGGATGTATTTTACTATTCAAAAATAAAAATTGATGTTTATGAATGCAGAGATGGTATAGGGTATTTCGCTGAATTATCTCTGTGGGCAGACTGTAAATCTGTCGGCTTTAGCCTTCGAAGGTTCGAATCCTTCCCTCCCCAATTAATAGGGTCAATTCACCCAATTAACCTTAATTCAAGCGTAAACATTAGAAATAAAAATGAGAGTTGACCCTATTTTTCTTCAAAATAAAAAATTCGAGCTCTTTTCGTATATACGTAAC
>CP070841.1:1302874-1306524 GCA_020342115.1 Spirochaetota bacterium | reverse complement strand
TTTATTTAACAAGTCAGCAGTGTCTGCTCTGGATGGAGTTATTTCCAAAGTGAGACATAATGAACATAATGTACTGAAAACTAATAATGAATTAACAATAATTCTGGATGAACAGAAAAAACAAGCTCGAACCCTTGATGATCTGCACAGTAAAATAAAGGATATGGATAAAAAGCTAACCAGCATTAACAGAGAGATTTTTGGCGAGGAACCGAAAGCGGAAGATCATTTGCCGGACGCTATGTATGCCGCATTTGAAGATCAATTCAGAGGGAGGCGAGAAGATATTAAAGAGAGGCAGAGAATATATCTGGCATATATAAAAGAAGTAAATGCAGGCACAAAAGAGGCTCCTGTGCTGGATTTAGGATGCGGACGTGGGGAGTGGTTGGAGCTGCTAAAAGAGAATGAGTTTGTGGCAGAAGGGGTTGATAGTAACAGTGTTTTTATAAAAATGTGCAGCGAGCTTGGGCTCGATGCAACAGAATCAGATATAATCGAATATTTTAGAAGCCAGAAAGAAAAAACTTATGGAGCTATTACAGGGTTTCACATTGTAGAGCATTTACCCCTGACTGATTTAATAAATTTATTCGATGAAGCATTAAGAACTTTGATACCGGGCGGCGTGGTGATATTTGAAACGCCAAATCCTGAAAATATAATTATGGGCTCTTTTTACTTTTACAGAGATCCCTCTCATTTAAAGCCGATTGTACCAGATACGCTGAAGTTCCTATTAGAGCAAAGAGGGTTTGTGAAATCTATAATTAAACGACTTCATCCTCGCACTGAGGCGGAATATACAGGGAATAAGTATATCGATGATATAATTCATAGTATGAATATGGAAATGGATTATTCTGTTATAGGATATAAACCGTGAAAAAGATTTTAGTTTTGGGTGTACAGGTTCCATTCGTCAGAGGCGGAGCAGAATTATTAAATGAGAGCCTGGTGAGAGAGATAAACAGGCTCGATGGAGTACAGGCAGAATTGGTCTCACTTCCTTTTAAAGGTTATCCTGATAATCAGGTATTAAATGATATAATGACGTTGAGGCTGATCGATATAAGGGAGGCAAATGGAATCAAGGTTGATATTGTTATTCCCACGAAGTTTCCATCTTATGTAGCTGAACATAGAAAAAAGATACTATATTTGGTACATCAGCATAGATTATTTTACGATTTAGAGAAGACAGAATTCGATGCGTCTGTGAATGCACCCGATAGCAGGACCATTAGAAATAAGGTGAGAGAGCTTGACAGTAAGTTTATCAATGAGTGCAAAGAAAAATATACAATATCGAAAAACGTATCTGAGAGATTGATAAGGTTCAATGGTATTGAAAGCAAGCCGCTATACCCCCCCTCACCCATTGCACCAGAGATATATTGTGAGGATTACAATGATACAATACTTTATATTGGTAGGATTGATCCAATCAAGCGCGTTCGTCTTTTAATAGAATCTCTCGAGTATACCAAAAAGGCTAAAGTCACCATTATAGGCAAAGGAATTAAAACATACGAGGAAGAATTAATAAGTATTGCGTATAAAAAGAATGTCATTGACAGATGCGAATTTCTTGGGTATGTGCCTGATTCAGAATTAGTGCATCATCTGGCAAACACAAGAGCCCTGTTTTATGCTCCTGTGGACGAGGATTACGGATTTGCAGCAGTGGAGGCTTTCCTGGCCAAAAAACCTGTTATTACATGTGATGACAGCGGAGAAGTGAAGACGTTGGTGTCTCAAACCGGCGCCGGGATAGTTTCAAGTAGCGACCCTAAACAGATCGCAGACAGCATAGATCGAGTGTACGGGATGAATCAGGCCCAGCTGGAGGTATGTGTGCATGGCGGGTATGAATTTGCAAAATCAATAACGTGGGGAAAAGTATTACAAAAGCTTGTTCTGGAGAATCTATGAGAAACATTGTAGTAGTGACTCCGTGGCCGCTGCAGCATTCCGGGATAGCCGATTACGCGTTCAATCTGGTACAGGGATTGATCGGGAGGATACCGCACATTGAAGTATATACAAATTGTAAAAAACCAGTTGCGCTTCCGGAAGTGAGCTTCACCTATTGTGACAATGGCATGGTTCCGGATCTAAATGAGCATGATGTAATAGTATATCAAATGGGTAACAATTCTGCATTTCATCTGCATATGATTGAAATTCTGAAACGGCACGGCGGTATAGTGCATTTACATGATATGGTGTTACATAATATGGTTGAATTTGCGACACGGAGGAGTATCGATGCCGATTCATATTTGAAATTGATTGCTAGGTGGTATGGAGAAAAGGTGCGAGATCTTGTTACTCTTCTTCTATCAAAAAATGTTATGCCCTGGAATAGCGATATAGTCACGGCGCTTCCTCTTTTTGAGGAGGTGCTGCAATATGCAAACTCGTGTATCGTTCATTCAGATTATGCGAGACGTAGAATTATACAGAGCCTGCCTCATTTAAAAGTGTATAAAATTGACCAGCTGTACAACGGCCTGAGTGTAGTAGAGGAGAAAAATGATCCCAATAATTTAGATATAGGTGTTTTCGGGGTCATAGCCCCGCAAAAAAGGGTTGATGTCATTTTGAAAATTTTCTCGAGAATTATAAAGATTAATAAAAATTGTAAATTGCACATAGTTGGCGAAATTGATGATGGTTATAGATATATTACGAATATTCCCATAGAATATGGTATTAAAAAGCATGTGAGGTTTTATGGGAGAGTGAGAGATGCACAGTTTCATAATTTATTGAGCAGGATGGATATCTGCCTTTCTTTAAGATTCCCCACAATGGGAGAAACCTCTGCTGTTGTTATGAAAATGTTACAGATGGGAATTCCGGTTATTGTAAATAATGAGGGGTGGTATTCCGAGCTTCCGGATTTCATAGATAAAGTACCTGTACAAGAATGTGAAGACCATCTTTACGACACGCTATTAAGATATGTTGAGGATTTTAATTATCTATCAGAAAAAAGGAAAAAGTTTGTTTCATACGCAAAGGAAAGCTTTAATTTTGAAGATTATATTACATGTTATCGAAATACACTTCTTCAGGAGTATGAGAATTCATTAAATGCTCCTCTGTATAAAAGTTTAGGAAGAGAGCTTGATCGTTTAGATTTGATAAGTGATGATAATACTGTATTGAGAAAAGGAATTGTTGGAAAGTTATACAATGTATTCAAATAAGCTTGAGAATTATGTTCATGATCAATAGAGTGAGGTCATTTTACAAATAATAAATTATTTTTTTCTGATTATTCATTGGTAGAATGTAAATGAACATAAAAAAATCAATACTGTTGTCATCAATTACACTATTATTGGCTGTATTTCTACTACCCAACACACTGCCCCTTTCAGGAAATACTGTTTCTGAGGGGGGACAGTATAAATGCGCTGATTGCAATATCGTCATCATAACCATCGATACGCTAAGAGCAGACCATTTGGGATGTTATGGGTATTCCAGAAATACCACGCCAAACATCGATAGATTTGCAAAAGAGAGTATCATTTTTGAAAATGCATATAGCCCGGCACCAAACACGCTTCCTGCGTTAAGGTCCATTATGACAGGTAAAATAATATCCAATACTGAAAATAAAGATATCGTATCCT
>CP070841.1:1276981-1302774 GCA_020342115.1 Spirochaetota bacterium | reverse complement strand
CTCGAAGAGGCAGGCGAGATTGTCGTTGCCAGAACAGGTGAGGATGAGCTCGTCGTATAGATTTCACGGTATGATTGGAGGCTTTCTTGTCAAGAAAGATTTTTAAAGCATCAGAAACAAAGCAGATCAGTTCCAAGGTTCTCATTACTCCGCCACATATCATTAAGAAAGAGGAACCTGAGACCATTGAAAAAATTAAAGAAACAGAACATGTTGCAGAAGAAAAGGAGATTCAACCTGAGGTCGAAAAAGAAAAGCTCTCAGTAGAGGAAGAGCGGAACAAGCTCCTAGAAGAGGCAAAGAAGCTGAAAGAGGAGGCCGAGAGTGAGGCAGCGCGCATAAAGGAGGAAGCTGAGAAGGCTGCATTTAAAGTAATGCAGAAACAGAGCACTGAGGCCAGAAAGGCGAAAGAGGACGCCGAGGCTGAAGCAGAGAAGATAGTTAAGGAGGCAGAACAAAAGGCTAATTCGATTGAGGAACAGTCGAAGAAGAAAGCGATAGCATATATAACTGATATGAAAAAAAAGGCAATTAACGAAGGACGCGAGGAGGGATTCAAGAAAGGGGAGGAGGAGGTAAAACACCTCATAGAGAGACTCCATGTAATTCTCAATGCTGCAATTGATAAACGAAAAGAAATTATAGAATCCACTGAGCGACAGCTGATCGATCTTGTCCTTCTGATTAGCAAGAAGGTGGTTAAGGTGATATCTGAGAAGGCTAGGGCAGTTGTAATAGCAAATGTAAAAGAGGCGCTGAAGAAGGTAGGGACTGATACTGAGATAATTATTAAGGTAAATACAGCAGATCTCGAAATCACCACGAAGCACAAGCAGAGTTTCATATCTCAGGTCGAAACTCTCAAAAAGGTAAGCATAGAAGAGGACTCGAGGGTAGATCCTGGAGGCTGCATCATCGAGACATCATTTGGTGATATTGATGCTCGAATACAGCGACAGCTCGCACTTATAGATGAGAGAATCAGGGAGCTTCTACCAATCTGAGGGAGAAGGAATGCCACAGGCTTTAAAAGAAAGAGTTTTTGACAAATACATGAGTGCGGTAAAGAAGCTGGATACCATTCAGTATGAAGGGGAGATAATAAAATCTGTAGGCCTTTTAGTAGAAAGTAGAGGACCGCTTGCTGGAGTGGGGGAGCTCTGCAAGGTCATTGTTCCTGAAAAAAAAGGGGAGGTATCAGCAGAGGTTGTTGGGTTTAAAAATGGGACTACGCTTCTTTTCCCCTTTGATAATGACAGTGGCATAAAATCGGGCCTCAGGGTTATTTCAACCGGAAGGCCTATCTCGGCTCATGTTGGCCCGTCACTTCTGGGTAGGGTACTTGGCCCTCTTGGAGAACCGATTGACAGCAAAGGTCCACTTAGCCATGAAAAGGAATATCCGATTTTTAATACTCCTCCTCACGTTCTTAAAAGAAAAAGGATTACAGAGGTGGTTGGCACGGGTATTAAGGCTATTGATGGTCCTCTCACCATCGGGAAAGGGCAACGTATTGGCATATTCTCTGGGAGCGGTATTGGAAAGAGCATCCTCCTTGGTATGATTGCAAAAAATACGAGTGCGGATATTAATGTCATTGCCCTCATTGGTGAAAGAGGTCGTGAGGTAAGAGATTTCATAGAGAGGTATCTTGGTAAAAAAGGGTTGGAGAGGTCTGTTGTGGTTGTCGCAACATCGAATCAGGCTCCGATCGCCAGAATACGCGGTGCATATATAGCAGTCGCAATAGCGGAATATTTTCGGGATCAGGGCAAGGATGTCATTTTCATGATGGATTCGATCACAAGATTCGCTCGCGCACAGCGAGAGCTTGGACTTGCAGTCGGAGAGCCTCCTGCAACAAAGGGCTTTACCCCCAGTGTATTCGCTATTCTCCCGAAGCTGCTCGAGCGAAGCGGGATGGCTGAGAAGGGTTCGATAACCGGTCTCTACACCGTGCTTGTCGAGGGTGACGATGTTAATGAGCCCATATCGGACACAGTAAGAGGGGTGCTTGACGGTCACATCATACTCTCAAGGAAACTTGCGCAAAGAAACCACTATCCGGCTGTTGATGTACTATCAAGTATAAGTAGATTGACTCCCTACATAGTGGATAAGGAACAGCTTGAAGTCATAGATAAACTGAAACAGGTATTGGCCTACTATTATGATGCAGAGGATCTGATACAGATAGGTGCGTATGTTAAGGGGTCTGATAATAAGATCGATTGGGCAGTAGAGAACATCGATAAAGTAAATACTTTTTTAAAGCAGGGTATGGATGAAGGATTTTCTTTTGATGATATAAAGAAAGAAATGTCTGAGATATTCAGGGAGGAAGAGGAATAAAAGTGGAACGATTCTCCTTCAGGCTTGAAAATGTATTGAGGATCAGAAAGAAAATCGAAGAAAATAAAGAACGCGATTTTTCAATGAAGAAGGCTGAACTCTTACGGATAGAGGGAGAAATAAAAGAAACGAGAGGTAAATTGAAAGATTTCATGAGGGATAATTCATATAGCAATAGAGAATTCACAGCATTTGACATTGTGTCTGTGGATAATTATATAAGCAGGATACATCATGTTATTGACGGGCTTTTTGTCATACGAGATGAGAGCGAGAAGGAAGTTCAGCACTTATTAGATTTGCTCACAGAAGCACGCAAGGAGCGGAAAGTAATAGAGAACTTGAAAGATAGGATGCTGAGCCGCTATCTCTATGCTCTGGATAGGGAGGAAGCCATTGAGCTCGATGATGTGAATCAGCATATCGGATCGAACAAGGAACGTCTCACTATAGAAGATGTGCCACTGGAGGAAACCTAATGTGGCTACGCCACATTCTTTATGGGGGTTCTAAATAGTATGTCTGAAGGAACTGTATTTCAAAACGTTGAGAGAATCTTGTTGAGGATTGAGGAGATTAAACGGAGGTTTGGGGTAAACAGAAATCCTGGACAGTCTGATTTTCAACAAGTACTGGAACAGCAGGAAGAGAAGAATGCCCATGAGAAAAGTGACAGGATTACATACGATGATATCATAAAGGCTGCAAGCGATCGGTACAGGATTCCTGAAGAGCTTATTAAAGCCGTTATTACACAGGAGTCAAACTTCAAGGAGGATGCGGTATCAAACAAAGGAGCAGTAGGAATGATGCAGTTGATGCCGCAGACCTCAGACCTTCTTGGTGTGGAAGATCCCTTTGATGCTGAGCAAAATATCTTTGGAGGCACTCATTATCTCAGGCAGCTTATCGATCTCTACGGGGGAAATCTCAATAAGGCTCTTGCAGCCTATAATGCTGGCCCAAACAGGGTGAACAATGAGATTCCAAATATACCTGAGACACTTGGATTCATTGAATCTGTGCTTGAAAATTATAACAAGTTTTCAAAATCGAAAGAATAGTGGAGGGTTTGATTGAGCACAGCAACAGCAGTGAGAACTGTTTTAAAGGTTTTTTTCCTTTTGCTCCTCCTCATCGCAATCATTCTGGGTGGGATATACTGGTTTGATCACCTGGGGCTTCTCAATTACAGGAGAGTTATCGGACCGTTAGAACAGTACCTGCCCTCATTCATGCAGCGAGGGGAGGAAGTTATCGATGATCCTTTTCTGCTCGAAAGGGAGCTCCTCAGCAAGCAAGAGGAGGTGCTAACAGCTCGATATGATGAGCTTGAAATATTGGTATCTGATCTCGAGCAAAAGGAACTCGAGCTGAAGGAGATCGAAGCAAAACTCACTGAGGAGATGAAGAGGCTTGAGGAAGAGAAAAAAGTTCTAAGTGAAAAACTAAGCGAATACGATAATTATAGGGAAAATATAGTAACGCAGGCAGAATACTTCACAGGCATGCCGCCAGATGCCGCTGTGGAGAGGCTTGCTCAGCTTGATGATCTTCTTGTAATTGATATTTTAAGACAGATAGATCGCACTGCAGAAGAAGAGGGAAGGCTCTCAGTTGTCCCTTATTTTCTTAGTCTGATGGATCCAAAGAAAGCTGCAGGGATACAAAGGAAGATGACTAAGGTCGGAGAATTATAGGTATGATAGAGGTTTTACCCGGAAACATTGAATCAGCTATGGGAGTAAATCCCAAAGATGTCATTCCCAAATCTGCTTCAGTCAAGAAAACTGACAGGCAGAAAGAGTTTGTTGCAGAGCTTGAGCACTTTCTCGGCCAGGTGAATCATGATCAGAAAACTTCAACAAAGCATTTATCGAATGACCGTATTTCCAATAGAGAGACTCATTTGAAAAGTCGTAAAAGTCATAAGAGCCTAACGGACACCCTGTTTCCTAAGATACTACATGGACAGCGTACTGTTCGTGATCTAAGATTTTTAAATATAATGAAAAGACTTCATGGAAACGGGGTCAAGACTTTGGACATGCAGATGAGGAAAAAGGTAAAAGTGTCATATATGAAAAAGCGATCAGCCTTTAGCCTCCGGCAAATAGAAAAAGGTAAACAACCATATTTAAAGCTTTTAAAACACCTGGATAACATAAAAGCAGGTCAGCCTAAAAAACAAAAAATAATGGATCGGAGAAGAGGAGACCTGGGTTTAGAGGATAAGGGAAGAAGAAATAGCAGGATAATAAAAGGGAAGAAGTGGTTAATACTCAAAAGGAAGCAGGGTGAACATCACAATTTAGACCAAAAAAGCGTCACCCGTGTATCAGCAGACAGCAGCAAAAAGGGCGGAGTGAAAGATCTTACCTTGGTGGCTACTAGATATGAGAGCAATGTACCCACAAGGGTCGAGACAGGACCACAAATTCAGGCGCTTCATTATACAAACAGAAACAGTGAAGATATGTTTAGTGAGATCGTTAAACAGTTTACCCTTATTGTCAATAAGGGTGGAGGTGAAGCCAGGATTGTGCTCGAACCACAAAATCTGGGGAATATAAAACTCAATGTAAAGCTTCATCACTCAGAGGTTAACACTCATATAGTAGTTGATAATATGACCCTGAAAGACCTTATACAGAGTAAATTGACTGTGCTCCAGGACAGCCTTTTGAGCCAGGGATTTACCCTTGGTTCTTTCTCAGTTGAGGTGAAAGAGCAAAACTCATCATCACAGATGACAGCAGACGGTAAGAATAGAGGTGTGGGAGTGAAACAGAGGGAGGAGAGCATAGAGGCAGATCAACAGGTTGCACATATAGCCGACCTGCCATGGCTTTCAACTGTTGTGAATATTACCGTATAGGAGACAAGAATGGATATTCCACTTGTAATGAGTGAGCGACAGAGATTTTCTACAGAAATAGAGGTTGAAAGGTTCAATAAGACGCTCGAGACGCAGGGTAGAAAAGTTAACAACACTCTTGGCAAGGATGACTTTCTTAAGCTTCTTATAGTTCAGCTTGAGAATCAGGATCCTACAAGGCCAGTTGATGATAAGGAATTTATCGCGCAGCTTGCACAATTTTCATCGCTCGAACAGATGACAGAGATGAACAGCGCTCTTTTAAAACTCATTGCAAATTACAAGACAGACATGTCATATTCGCTGCTGGGTAAACAGGTAGATGTATTAGATAAATCAACAGGCGAACCAGTGAGTGGAGTAGTTACAGAGATCAATTTCAGTGAAGGAGGACCGCAGATCTCCTTCAATGGATTAAGTTACAGTATAAATGATATTATTCGTGTAACGTTAGATGAGTGAGGAGGGAACATTGGGAGGGAACAATCTGAGTTAACTAAAGGAGTGTAATCCCATGATGAGATCTCTTTACTCCGGAGTTTCCGGACTCCGGAATCATCAAGTCAGAATGGATGTTTTAGGTAATAATATTGCCAATGTGAACACGTACGGATTCAAGAAGAGCAGAGTATCCTTTCAGGATATCTTATCGCAAACAATCTCGGGTGCGGCAGCACCCACAGCAGAAAAGGGTGGAGTCAATCCCAAACAAGTTGGATTGGGTATGTCCATCGCGAGTATCGATAAGATATTCACACAGGGGAGCCTTCAGACAACAGGCTTGAATTTAGATCTTGCATTTCAAGGTGATGGATTTTTCATTCTGGAGAGGGGAGAGGAACTGTTTTATACGAGAGCTGGAGCTTTTGCACTTGACAAGGGTGGAACGCTTGTCAATCCTGCAAATGGCCTCAGGGTAAAAGGGTGGCAGGCTATTCAGGCAGGAACTGAATATATTATTAACAGTACAGGTGATCTTGAGGATATCATCATACCTGTTGGTGGGAAGGACCCCGCAAGGGCTACTGAACTGGTCAGGTACAAGAGTAACCTTAATTCAGACACACCGCTGTTGCCTCTGGATCGTCCGCCATCAACAGAGGAAATGTTGAATGCAACTGTTGCAACGAATATTGATGTGTATGACAGCCTTGGAAATGTGCACGTAGTGAACCTGGAGTTTGTAAGGGTCCAGGGTGAAGGGAATACCTGGACATTGACTGCTTCGGTTGAAGGTGCAGATCCCGACATGCTTACATTCGATGTTGGCGGAGCAAATGTGAACGATTCAAATGCAATTGTGATGAGGTTTAACAACAGTGGTGCACCGGTTTCCATTGAGGACTCACCATCAATAGCTGGCGCTCCGGCTGATACCACTGCAGAGGGACAGCTTGTTGCTTCCCTGAACGTGACATTTCCAGAAGAGGGGATAACCCAGACAATTGACCTTGATTTTGGAACTGTAGGGTTATACAACGGGATTACACAATTTGCAGCTCCTTCATCAGTAAAGGCATATGAACAGGATGGTTACGGTTTAGGATATCTCCAGTCCTTTACAGTGGACAATTCCGGCGTCATTACCGGAGTCTATACAAATGGGAAAAAGGCGCCGATTGCCCAGATTGCTGTGGCTACCTTTACCAACCCTCAAGGATTGGAAGCAGAGGGGGACAACTTCTTTGTACAGACGAACAATTCTGGGCTTGCAAATATTGGCCCTGCAGAGACTGGGGGAAGGGGAAGGATCACTGCCGGTACACTTGAAATGAGCAACGTGGATCTTGCTGAACAGTTTACCGATATGATAGTGACTCAAAGAGGATTTCAGGCAAACTCTAGGAGTATCACTACCTCTGATCAGATGCTTCAGGAGCTTCTGACGCTTAAGAGGTAGTATAAAGAGAGCTTGATTATCCATAGATAGGTGGTATGTTTTTAATTAGGCGATGATATATTTATATGTGAGGTTGCTGGTTGATTAAGGTAACGAGGCTTAATGGGGTTGAATATCTATTAAATCCCCATATATTCGAATCGATCGAGGTCAACCCAGACACAACGATAACCCTCGTTTCCGGAAAGAAGATAATTGTAAAGGAAACACCCGAGCAGGTACTCGATGCGATAATGAAGTACAGGAAAAAACTGGGTGTATTTGGTAACGAAGAGTGATATGTGAAAGAAGGGTGAACTTGTAAGGTGTAAAATTGCTATTTAGCAATTTTACCAAGATTTGCATTGCGAATAGCAATGCAAATCAGGGTGCCTCCTCTTCTTTTAGGTATATACAGACTCTGGAGGAATC
This sequence comes from Spirochaetota bacterium, assembly GCA_020342115.1. GTDB lineage: Bacteria > Spirochaetota > B62-G9 > B62-G9 > DRHN01. The sequence continues at coordinate 1,295,233 of CP070841.1, read as the reverse complement.
TGGTTATGGATATAGCCACTCTCGGAGGCATTGGAATAGGTTTCTTTGTCCTTATCGTTGGTATAGTTATCACCGGTGGGGTAGGCGGTCTATTCGGGTTTGTGAGTATATCATCAATATTCATTACAATAGGCGGTTCTTTCGCTGCTATCATGGTATCCAATACACTCGCCAGAACACTTGGATTGATGAAGGTAGTAATGAATGCAGTCAGGCTAAGACCGCTGGAAGAGGGAAGGATAATCTCGATGATTGTTACCTTCTCTGAAAAGGCAAGGAGGGAGGGACTTCTTGCTCTCGAAGATGATCTTGACGAGCTCGAGGATGAATTCTTGAGGAAGGGAATACAGCTTGTGGTGGATGGAACAGATCCTGAGATAATAAGGAATATCATGGAAACAGAGCTCAATCATATGCAGGCAAGACACTTCGATGGCATAAAAATATTTGAGGACTGGGGGGCACTTGCACCCGCCTTTGGTATGATTGGGACCTTGATCGGACTGATTATAATGCTCGCCAATATCGAGGACAAGAGCGCTATTGGTCCAGGTATGGCGACGGCTCTAATCACGACACTTTATGGTGCGGTTCTGGGTAATCTGGTCTTTATTCCTCTCGCGAATAAGCTTACCTGGGTCAACAACCAGGAAGTCTTACTGCGAGAGATAATGATAGAAGGAACTCTTTCGATTCAATCTGGTGACAATCCAAGAATAGTGAAGGAGAAGCTCATCTCCTTTCTCCCACCTGAAGTACGAGCTCAGGTGGAAGAGGAGGCAGGAGAAAGGGAATAAAGGCAGACCGGGAGTAAGTTATGCCAGCAGATAAGAAGCCGGTAAAAAAAGAGAGAAGAGGATCTCCTGGTTGGATGGTCACCTATGGGGATATGACCACCCTTCTTCTGACTTTTTTCATTCTTATGTTTACAACAGCTGAGATTGAGGGGAGGGAGCTCAGGTTGATACTGTCAGCGTTCAGGGGTTCTTTTGGTCTTCGTACTGGTGGTCTGACGCTGTCAGAGGGTGTGCTCGCAGAATTAGGACATCAGGTAGAATCACTGCCTGCTAAAGAACAGGGTGATAAGCTTGCAAAGGCAATAGAAAAGGCAGTTTCAATATTTCAGCCTGAAGTGAAATCGAGAAAGGTTAAGGTTACCGAGGATGAGAGGGGTATTGTTATATCCTTGGTGGCTGATACATTTTTCGAATCCGGGAGTGATGAGCTCACTCCTGAGGGTGAGATTATTATCAATAAAATTGGCGCATTTCTATCAGAACCGGAGTTTCGCGGGAATATGATACGGATTGAGGGACATACGGACAGCACCCCTATTGCATCAAAGGGTGGTTTATACGGTCTCTATCCAACAAACTGGGAACTCTCCACCGGACGGGCCGTAAAAATTGTAAGGATTATGAATGAGGATTTCAACATAGATGGAGAGAATCTGCAGGCAGTGGGATATGGAGAATACCAGCCGGTTGAATCTAACGACATAGAAGAAGGGAGGGCGTATAACCGCAGGATCGAGATCATTATTATGAGGAAGAAGGAATATTCGCTATAATAATTATGGATCATACATCAAGTTTTACTAATAAGTTCAAAAGGGAGAAGTTAAATGGGTGATGAAGAGACCATTGAAGATATAGAAGGGGCGCCGGAAGAAGAGGAGATGGAAGGTGTCGGACCTAAAAAGAAGCTTTTGGGTCCGAACCTGGTTCGATCACTCATCTACATCGCACTGGCCCTGGTCGTGATTATTATATCAGGTACTATTGCATTTATCGTCTCAAGGAGAGCGGGCACACCGCCTGCAACCGAAAAGATATCACCTGAGTTTGTTGAAAAGGAGAATCCTCTTTCCTATTTCGATATGGAGAGTTTCAGTGTTAATACAAGCGACACTGATGAACCTCATTTTGTTAAGCTCACCATCTCACTGGGATACGAGATGGGTAAGGTTGAATTGCAAACAGAACTTGTTCAGCGCAGGGCCCAGCTCCGAGATATTGTCATATCTGTTCTCGGAGCAAAGAGGTACACTGATCTAAATACACAGGATAAGCGGGATGCTCTGAAGACGGATCTCCTGCGGAGGATAAATGAGGTGCTCCAGAAGGGAAAGATCAAAGGGATTGCGTTTACGGAGTTTGTCCTGACTTAGTAACTATATGTGCGTACAAAATAAAACAAAACGAGCAGACGAAATAGACTTTGCGATACTTTCCGGGTATATATTGTATAATGGTATTTACTTTGATTTTTCTCTAGATCGAAGTATTATTGAAGTTAGAAACCATAAAAGAGGGGATAGAGAATGACTGAAGTTCTGTCTCAAGATGAGATAGATCAGCTTCTCACAGCTATATCAACAGGTGAGATTGAGAGTGAGGGCGATGTAAAGAAGGGAGCTGAAACCAGGAAGATAAAGATATATGATTTCAAGCGCCCTGATAAGTTCAGCAAAGACCAGATCAGAACATTGCAGATGATGCACGAGACCTTTGCAAGGCTTACGACAACTTCGCTCTCTGCACAGCTCAGGACCATTGTTCATGTGCATGTTGCATCTGTCGATCAGCTTACCTATGAAGAGTTTCTCCGCTCAATTCCTAATCCAACAACCCTGGCAGTAATAAATATGGACCCGCTGAAGGGCAGTTCGATTCTTGAAATCGACCCATCGATAACTTTTACTGTTATAGACAGGCTCTTTGGTGGTCCAGGAGAAGCCTCGAAGATAAACCGTGAACTCACAGACATTGAGCTCTCGGTAGTTGAGGGGATCATTGTAAGAATCCTCGGAAATCTCCGCGAGGCTTGGTCCAACGTTATTGATCTCAGGCCAAGACTCGGAAACATAGAGACAAACCCTCAGTTTGCACAGATTGTGCCGCCAAGTGATATGGTTGTTCTGATTACGCTGGAGACAAAGGTCGGTGACGTAGAGGGTATGACCAATTTCTGTATCCCATATCTTACTATAGAGCCTATTATATCTAAACTCTCTGCCCAGTACTGGTACTCCAGCATAAGAAAGGGTGGCACAACTGAAAACCTCGCAATTCTAAAGAGGAGGCTGGATACTGTATTCATAGACCTTATTGCTGAGCTGGGAAGCCTTGAGATAAGTGTCAAGGATGTGCTGAATCTCCAGACAGGGGATATCGTTAAGCTCGAACGTAACAAGGTCGATGACGAGATGATGCTGAAAATAGGAAATAGACAGAAATTTTTAGCAAGACCCGGTGTTGTGGGGAATCATATGTCTGTGCAGATTACTGGCAGGGTTGAACATGATATAGAGAGTGAAGAAATGTTTAAAGAAGTAGAAGGGGGTGAATAAAATGGGAGATGGTTCTCTATCCCAAGAGGAGATAGATGCTCTGTTGCAGGGAGCTGACGATCTCGGGACAGCAATTGAAACTCCGCCTGCTCAGGCCGCGCCTGCACAGGCTCCAGCTGCCGCAGGGCTCAGTGATGATAAAAAGAGTGAGCTTCAGTCTATTGCACAAGAAGTTGGGGAGTCTATGGGTGTTACCCTTTCAACTGTCACTGCAAAGACAGTTGATATAAAGGATCCACAGGTAGACGTTCTCGATGTTGAAGCTTTACAACCTCAACTTGAAGGTAAATTGGTTCAGATTACGGCTGATTATACTGAGGGTATCAGCGGAAAACATTCGTTTATTATCACTGAAGAGGCAGCGAAGCAAATAGCTTCACTGATGATGGCTCAGGAGGAGGGCGACCTCACAGATATGTCACTTTCAGCCCTTACCGAAGGTTTCAGCCAGATGTCAGGGGCAGCTCTAAACACGATTGAGGATAAAATCGGGGGTCCGGTTAAAACTGCCACACTAAACGCACAGATTTTAGATGATGCCGGGGGACTAGATACTCCTGATGGGAGCTTTGTCAGGATCAGATATGCTCTCGCAACAGATGGGAAGTCCTCATTCATAGATGAGGTCATAGATATCGAAACAGCTCAATCAATGACAGGCGGCGCTATGGGAATGATGGATGTGGCAGCTGAACCACCACCTAGCACTGGGCAGGGTTTACCGGCTGAGGACTTGTTTCAGCAGGTTACAGCACAACCTTCGGCTCCTCAGTCATCTGTTGGTGTGCAGTCTGTTCAGTTTGCTCCTCTTACGCGAGGCGGACAAAGTGAGGGAACTGGGAATATAGGCCTTCTGATGGATGTCTCCATGCAGCTCACTGTGGAGCTTGGAAGGACGAAGATGCTTATAAAGGATATCCTTGGCATGGGAGAAGGAACAATAGTCGAGCTTGACAAACTTGCTGGTGAGCCTGTAGATCTGCTTGTAAATGGTAAGCTCATCGCAAAAGGAGAGGTTGTAGTTATCGATGAAAATTTTGGTGTGAGGGTTACTGATATCATAAGCCCGATGGAGCGGATTAGCAATCTAGAATAGCTTTACTTTTTTTGGGAGGGGACAGTGCAGTTTTTATTTTTCGGGAGGGGAAACACTACCCCTATAATCGTTTTATTATCACTTCTATTACTACCCTGTATTGGATTTGCCCAAGAGAACACGTTAGAACCTTACGAAGCACTGGCTAACAAAGAAACGACACCGGTCGATACCGAAATTGGGCGTAGCGATTCAGGCAGTTCAGAAGGTGAAGCAGAAGCCCCGCTAGCATACGATTATACTGAGCCTGAGTTTGCAGAAACCAGAACATCTTATCCCATACTTATAATCAGAACACTAGTTGTTCTCGCTGTAATAGTCGTTGCTATCTGGCTCATATTCAAATTCCTACTTAGAAGCAGAAACAAAACAGTTTCCGATTCAGAGATGATTAAGGTTCTTGCAACTTTCCCATTAGCAGCAAATCGACTCATAAAGGTTATTGATATTGCAGGCAAGGTGCTTATTCTTGGAGTTACAGATTCAAACATAAACCTCATCACAGAGGTAGAGGATAAAGAACTCATAGACAGAATAAAACTTGTAAGCAGCCAAGAAGCATCAGGGAAAGGTAGTTTCAAGGAGCAGTTCTTTAAACTTATTGGAGGAAGGGCGTTTAGTAAAGCAGGTGATGTGGGCTATCTTAGAGGATATAAGGACAGGATAAATCGAATGAAGAAGTTGTGAGCAGCGACTCTTTTTTTTGACGATTATTGTATACTTATTTATAACTTATAAAAACAGGTTTAATACCCGTATGGGGGAGGGGATACTGGTATGAAAAGAACCTTACTAAAGAAAGGGCTTATTGCGCTCTCTTTGATTCTTCTTTTAATTTTTGTATTATCTTTAAAAGAGGGTTTTGCACAGGAAAGGATTCCTATCCCGAGAATAGGAATTACACTGGATGAAGCAAGAGAGCCTCGGGATGTAGCCCTCTCTCTTGAAATCCTCTTTCTATTAACGATACTGAGCCTGGCACCTGCAATTGTTATATCGGTTACCTCATTTACTCGAATTGCAATAGTGTTCTCCTTTATGAGAAGGGCTCTCTCAACACAGCAGGAGCCTCCAAATCAGGTCATGATGGCCCTTGCGATTTTCCTCACTATTTTCATTATGGCACCAACGATAAAAGAGGTAAATGATGTGGCAGTCAAACCGTACTTCGATCAGGAGATAACAGCCGTTGAGATGTACCAGCGAGGCATTGTTCCTGTTCGCACTTTCATGTTCAGGCAAACGAGGGAGAAAGACATTGCACTCTTTCTTAGACTGGGGAATATTGAAAGACCCAGAAACCAGGACGATGTTCCAACATATGTAATCATACCTGCATTTATTATCAGTGAGCTCACCACAGCGTTTAAGATCGGGATACTTCTGTTTATTCCCTTCATTGTAATCGATCTAGTAGTTGCGAGTACACTTATGTCCATGGGGATAATATTCCTTCCACCCATCTTTGTATCACTTCCGTTCAAGATAATTCTCTTTATTCTGGTTGATGGGTGGCATCTGCTGACATATCAGTTGGTGAATAGCTTTCGATAAGGAGACAGAACATGTCTATAGGATTTATCGGACAGTTGATAGGAGGTGCCCTTTTACAGATTTTAATGATATCAGCACCAATGCTAGGGCTTGCTGTAGTTGTGGGGCTTACCGTGAGTATCTTTCAGGCAACTACCTCGATACAGGAAATGACACTGACATTTGTTCCAAAGCTTGTGGTTGTGCTAGGAGCTATTATTGTATTCGGGACATGGATACTGAACTCGATGATAAACTTCACTATGCGTATTTTTAGTTTTATTCCAGATATGGTGAGATAGGAGCCTATGGATTTTTTTGTCCAGAATTTTCAGGTATTTCTCCTCATTCTCGTGAGGATGTTCGGGATGTTCGTAGCAGCCCCGTTCTTCTCCAGCGGGGTTATTCCCTTGAGGATAAGAGCGGTTGCTGCGCTTTATATCGCTGCGTGTGTTTTTCCTATGGTCGCTCCATGGATCGGTGAGATACCTGAGAATATGTTCTCATACGCACTTTTAATAGGGTCTGAAGCATTTATAGGATTGCTTATAGGGTTCATGATGTCCATAATCTTTGCGGCATTTCAGCTTGCGGCACGTTTTTTCAGCTTTCAGATGGCGTTAGGTATCTCAGAGGTGATTGATCCGTTCTCGCAGGTTGGAATCACAATGATCGGCCAGCTATGGGTATTGATGGGGATATTGATATTCATAGCAATCGATGGCCCCCATATGCTCATAATGGCGACCTTTGACAGCTATAAGAGTATATATCTTTTTGATATAGTGGCGAAGAGCAGGTCCATGTTCCTTGCATTGGTGCACATGTTTGGGGCAATGTTCTTGGTGGCCATAAAGCTTGCCTTCCCGATATTGATAACCCTGTTTCTGGTCGTTGTAACGCTTGGAATGCTCGCAAAGGCTGCACCGCAGATGAATGTATTTATGGTTGGATTTCCCATACAGATAGGAGTTGGATTGATTATCATGATCGCTGTCATTGGAGGTATTGCCTTTGGTATGAGCAGCGCACTCAATAAGGCTTTTAGTGAGCTTTTTAAACTAATTGGTGCTTGGTAACGTATATAAAGGTATTGATGTATCGAGTGCCAGATACAATTGAAGTAAGCGGGAGTAAGTATGTTGGTTTGTGATGAGATGGAGTTTTTCACACCCATCAGGTTTGACCTGCAGTTGTTCGCAGCTGAGGATGAAGGAAGAACCGAAGAGCCGACTGAGTACAAGAAAAGAAAAGCTCGTGAGGAAGGCAAGGTTGCAAAAACACAGGAACTGCCCTCAGCACTTGTGCTTCTGTTCTGTTTTTTTCTGATCTTTCTATTATCAAAACAACTCTACAAGACAATATCAGGAATGATGGAGTACTATATCGGCCTTGTCCCTGATGTCATGAACTCGGGTGAGAATGTGGTTTTTTTGCTCAAGCCAATTCTACCTACGCTTGCAAAAGTCGTGGGGCCTATCCTCGGAGTAGCCTTTATAGCGGCGTTTGCAGGAAATTTAGTGCAGGTTGGATTCAAATTCAGCACAAAGCCGATACAGCCGGATTTCACAAAGATCAATCCAAATCCGGTAAGGTTCTTCACAAAGATACTCCTGTCTCCGCAGTCGGCTGTGAATCTCGGGAAAGCAGTGTTCAAGATTGCAGCAATATCTGTTGTGTCGTTCTTTCTTGTTAGGAGAGATATACCTACAATTATGCATACAATTGATATGGGAATCGCACAGGGCTTTTTACTCTTCCTTTCGCTGACATTCAAACTCGTGATGATCGCAAGCGGTATTCTTCTTCTCATATCAATTCCGGATTACTTCTTTCAGCGACATCAGCATATAGAGTCCCTCAAGATGACGAGGCAGGAACTCAAAGAGGAGAGAAAACTTTTGGAGGGAGATCCTCATCTTCGGGCGCACTTGAGAGAGCGTCAGCGAGAGTATGCAAAACGCAGGATGATACAGGAAGTACCAAAGGCGGACGTGGTAATTACAAACCCGGTTCATTATGCAGTTGCCTTGAAGTATGAGGTGTTGAAAATGAACTCTCCCTACTGTATTGCAAAGGGTCAGGATCATATTGCGAAACGTATTAAAACGGTGGCAGAGGATAATGAAGTTCCAGTAGTGGAAAACAAGCCTCTGGCGAGAGAGCTTTATAAACGGGTCGATATTGGAGATGAAATTCCTGAAGATCTTTTCACTGCAGTTGCAGAGGTATTGGCATTTGTGTACAAGCTTAAAGACAAAAAGGCGGTGTAATGGTTTTCAGAATTATTCCGATATCTAAAAAGAAGAGCTCGATTAGACAATAATCGGGAGGGGATTATGGCCAAACTACAGGCGAGGGCATGGTGGAAGAGGACAGATATTCTTATTGCAATTGGTGTAATCGCCATTGTACTTATGCTTATTATACCGATTCCCGCCATTGTTCTCGATTTCCTTATAGCTATTAGTTTTTCACTTACACTGATCATTTTGATATCAGTAATGTATATGGGAAAGGCTGTTGAGCTGTCTGTGTTTCCCTCCCTGCTGCTTGTGACAACGGTATACAGGTTAGCAGTCAATGTTTCATCAACGAGATTAATACTGCTGAAAGGGCCGGCATTTAACGGGAGAATTATCATTGCGTTCGGCCAATTTGTTGTTGGAGGGAACTATGTTGTAGGAATGATCATCTTTCTCATACTTATTGCTGTACAGTTTATCGTCATTACCAAGGGTGCAACGAGGGTCGCCGAAGTCGCTGCAAGGTTTACGCTCGATGCTATGCCAGGAAAACAGATGGCGATTGACGCTGATCTCTCTGCAGGACTTATTACAGAAGAAGAGGCTATCCATAAACGCGTCGAGATACAGAGAGAGGCCGATTTTTACGGAGCCATGGATGGTGCGAGTAAGTTTGTGCAGGGTGATGTTAAGGTTGGCCTTCTCATCACAATGATTAATATTGTTGGTGGGCTCGTCATAGGTATGGCAATGAGAGGCGAGTCATTGAGGGGTGCTGTTTCGACATATGTTATGCTCACTATTGGAGACGGGCTCGTTAATCAGATTCCATCACTCATGATGTCGACTGCAACAGGTATCATCGTCACCAGGGCAGTTGCGAAACAGGACCTCGGAACAGAAATAACATCTCAGCTTCTTAACCAGCCGAGGACATTATGGGTCGGAGCAGGTTTCCTTCTCTTTCTTGCTGTGCTGCCAGGTTTCCCTAAGATTCCCCTCATCTTGCTGGGAATGATACTTGGTTTCATGGCGTACTATCTCAGGAGAGGGTTAAGGGCTAAAGAGGAGGAGAAGGAAGCTCCTAAGAAGGCAAAGGAGGAAGCAGCCAAGGGGCCTGAGAGTGTTGTCGGTTTGCTCCAGATCGATCCTATTGCTCTTGAGATCGGTTATAATCTGATTCCTCTTGTAGATCCTGAACAGGGAGGAGATCTTCTTGAGAGAGTGACAATGATCAGACGGCAGAGTGCAATAGAGTTGGGTTTGATATTTCCGCCTATAAGAATAAGGGACAACATGAAGCTGGATCCAAATACATACTCCATTAAGATCAAGGGAGTTGAGGTTGGTAAAGGAACTATTAAGATGGGGAAATATCTGGCTATGAATCCAGGTGATGTCGAGGAGCCCATAGAGGGGGAGAAGACTGAAGAGCCGGCATTCGGGCTTCCTGCCATATGGATTGATGAAGCGCAAAGAGAGCGTGCTGAGAAGCTTGGATATACAGTCGTAGATTCACCATCAGTCATTGCAACCCATATCACTGAGGTTATTAAATCTTATGCTAGTGAGGTTTTAGGCAGGCAGGATGTACAGGCATTGCTGAACTCTCTCTCTCAGGACTACTCTGCTGTTGTAGATGAGGTAAAGAAGGCCGGAGCCACGGTAGGCGATCTACAGAAAGTTTTGAAGGGGCTATTAAAGGAGGGTGTTTCGATAAGGGACCTTGTCACCATAATGGAGACTATTGCTGACTATTTCCCATCTGTGAAGGATCATGAGGAACTGGTAGAGCTGGTTCGCCAGGCTCTGGCACGACAGATATGTCAGCAATACTCGGATCCGGAGAAAAAGATACCGGTGATAACCATATCTAAAGAGATTGAAGAAGAGATTAAAAATGCTATAGTAGAAACTGAAAGAGGAAAGAGGTTTGCAATGGAGCCTTCTCAGCAAAAGAAGCTTTTAAATCAAGTTATAGAGGAGACCAAGAAGCTGAGGATGAAAGGCCTGAAACCGGTGTTTCTTACATCTCCTGAAATAAGGGCGGTATTCAGTAGTATTGTTTCTACTATTATACCCAATGCAGCAGTTCTTTCGAGCTTTGAGATTGTTCCTGATATCAGGTTAGAGGCAGTTGGAAATATTGGTCTTTAAAAGAGATCATTAATGACTAGGAGTGAAGGAATGATTTACAGAAACTTCAGGGCACCGACCTATAAAGAAGCAGTTGTCAAAGCAAAGATGGAGATGGGAAATGATATGTATATTATTGGGAGAAAAGAGGTTAAGGAAGGCGGCATATTTGGTCTTTTTGCACAAAACCTTACAGAGATTACTGTTGCCAGGAATGAGGAGTCTACAAAGAATGAGACAGGTAAGATCGATGAGGGGCTGAAAAAGAAGGCAACGGTCAAAGAGACTGACTCTGAAGTAATGAAGGAATTACTTGATATTAAAAAGAAATTGAACACGTTAATGGCACCTCCCAAAGAAGAAGAGGAGAACATTAATTTAAAAAGGATTTTATGTGCCCTTAGAGAGAATGATTTTTCATATGAATATATTGAGACACTGAAGCACAAATTTGAAGATGAATTAACGGTGAAAGAGGCCAATGATCCTTCAACTATAGAGGAAAAACTCAAAAGTTACATTCTAGATTCAATCGAGACTTCCGGACCGATTGAACTTGGTAAGGATCGGCCTAATGTTGTGGTATTGGTTGGGCCAACCGGTGTGGGGAAGACCACTACAATAGCAAAGCTCGCTGCTTCTTACGGAATTCTTCAAAAACATAAGGTCGAGATCCTTACAATAGATTCTTATAGAATCGCAGCAATAGAGCAGCTCGGAAAATATGCAGAGTTGATGCAGCTTCCTTTTTCAATGATTAATTCGAGAGAGGAATTTAAGAGCAAGGTATCATCGAGCAATTCTGAGTTGATTTTTGTTGATACTGCAGGCAGATCACAGAAAAACTCTATGGGATTGGCAGAGCTCAGGACAATCCTGGATGGTGTTACTATGAACCTTGATATACACCTCGTGATAAGTGCGACGACTAAATGGAAGGATGCCCTCGATATTATGACAAGGTTTAATCAGCTTATGTACAGTAAGATAATAATCACCAAGCTCGATGAAACAAACACAATAGGTTCACTTCTTAGCATTCTTGATACAGATAAGAAGATATCATACTTCACTACAGGACAGGGTGTCCCTGACGATATTGAGCTTGCGGTGAAGGAAAAATTACTCGATATGCTGGTCCTGGATAGCCTGGATACAGTACAATCTGGATAGTATGAGGGGATGTTCCAATGACCATGATATATAAGGCGGGAATGGCTGAAGAGGTTCAGAAGGACCAGGCTGAGAGATTACGTCTCATAATGAGAAATAAAGATGAAACCGATGAGCAAAAACGAAGGCAACCACGAATAATTACCATATCGAGCGGTAAAGGTGGGGTTGGAAAAACATGCATTGCAATCAACCTTGCAATTGCTTTTGCTGAGGAAAGGAAAAGAGTGGTGGTGATGGATGCCGATCTGGGGCTTGCAAATGTGAATGTCATTTTGGGGATCATTCCAAAGTTCAATCTCTACCATGTTATTAAAAAGCAGAAAAGAATACGAGATATCATTGTTGATACTCAATACGGAATACAGATCATTGCCGGGGCTTCAGGATTTTCACAGCTCGCTAATCTGAGTGATGATGATAGGAGTAATTTTGTCAATGAGCTGAAGAACCTTGGCTATGCAGATATCATTCTTATCGATACAGGAGCCGGTGTTTCCCAAAACGTTCTTACCTTCTTAAAAGCTGCAGATGAAGCGGTAATAGTAACAACGCCGGAACCAACAGCAATTACTGATGCCTATGGAATTATCAAGAGCATCTCTGCAGAGATAAACGGTCCTAATATTAAACTTGTGGTAAATCGTGTGAGATCGGTTATGGAAGGTAAAAAAGTAGCAGAGCGTGTGATCAACATAGCTGGTCAATTTCTTAACCTCAAGGTTGATAATCTGGGTTTTATCTATGAAGATAGTGTTGTACCAAGAGCAGTCATCAAGCAGGACCCCTTTATAGTCAGTGCTCCGAAGAGTAAGGCTTCGGAGTCAATCAGACATCTCATGAGCAGGCTTCTCAATATTGAGTATTCAGAAGAGGGGGGATTTGGAAGGTTTTTAAAGAGTATATTTGGAGGCAGGGTTTAGTACCAGTAAAGGCTCAGTTGTGGTGCTGGTTATTGAATGGCATAAATCCGTACCTTTTGTACATATATCGTATGGTACGGATAATGCATCAGCGGACTGTTAAACAGGTGAGTGGATTAATTTATATTTGATTTTTAACATCATGCATTTATTTTAAATAGTATGGATTATAACAAGTTATCAAAAGACATTAAATTAGCAATATATTCATTTATTGTTGGCTTTATTATCTCATTTTTAATCGGGGCGATCTCGAGAAACCCTGTGGGAATCATAGTATTCAGGGCATTCATATCCGGAGTGCTTTTCAGCGGACTTGTTTATGCTGGGCTATATTTGCTGAAAATATATGTTCCTGAGATTGTAACAGCTAATCAGAAGGTCAGTGATCAAAAAACCTCTGAAGATACAGGGCGCTCTTCTTTCGAATATGCAGTAGAGGATGAGAACAAGATATCACAACATATAAAAGTAGGGGAGCATGACGAGGTAATGGACAAGGTCGAGAGCGAGAAAGAAATGGAGGGTGGTGGAGCTCCAATCACTCCTGAGGCAGAGGAAGGTACTGGTGAAGAAGGGCTTCCATCTCTTGATCGATTGTTCGAGGAGGAAGAAACTGTTCCTGATTTAGAAATCGCTAAAGAGGTAAAAAAAGAGGATAAAAGGATCATAGGTGACTATATAAACGTAGGTAATGTGCGTATCCCAAATGAGCCCGAAGTAATTGCAAAAGCAATAAAGAAGGTAATGAGTACAGATGAAAGATGATGATGCAATGGTACAGGATTTGGTACAAAGTACCGGGTGTGATTTAAAACTAGCTTCCATGTTGCTGGATTTTACAAGTGGCGACCTTAAAGGGGCGAAGCGAATCATCAGAGCAGTGCCTAAGGATATATTCGCAGTAAAAGTAAAGTTCATCACCCAGATTACAGGATATTATGGCGCGCTCTTTTTCTGCTATGATGAGAAGGATAACAATATTTCAAGAGTGTTAACAGTGGTGACAAACGACAAAGAGATTGGGAGTATAGATCTCGGACAGCACTGGCCAGCGTTTGAAAATGAGCTCTACGAATTCATGAGAACAAAGAGGGTTGATGGTTCAAAGATGGAACAGTTGAAAGGGAGATTTTCAGATAAAGAGGTAGCAGGCAGGATTTCAACACTGCTCAAGGTCGGGCAGTCCATAAACGATGAGCTTCTGAATAATCTCCTGGTAGATGAATTATACACATGTTTCTCTGATACAAACATTGCGGTGAAGTATACTATAGAGATGACAGATGTATTTGAGCTCAATAAGGGACAGGGAGTAGAAATATCAGAGAATGAAGATGCGCTCAATCCTGAGGAAGTTGACGAGAAACTCAAGGAAAAGCAAGAACAAAAAAAACCGGATCAGTCACTCATTGTACTCAAGGTGGACCCGGTGCTTTCACCGGTAAAGGGAACTGAGATTAAGAACCTTGAGTTTGGAAATAATATCCAGGTACGCATAACAGACGAGAGAGATATTGCAGATTACCTTGCTGTTCTTTTGGGAGGAAAGGTTGAAAGTATGCGAGTTCCCATATATGCAAAGATCGTCGAAGTCAAGGATTTAGAAAGTGAAAACGTCGGTGTATTGACACAGTTTGGTCCGGGAATAATGGGGATGTTCAAGGTTCCTGCAGATGTGAAGGTGGTTACAAAACAGGAGGAAGAAGAGGAGGAGCAAGAGCCTGTTAAGGCTGTAAACGGTAAGAAAAAGGAGCTTAATCCTCTATGGGTGGTTGGAGGAATTGTTTTTATTTTAGGTATTTTTGTCCTTTTGATTGCAGTCGCGCGGTGATATTTCGGAGTTTGTAAACTCCGAAATATCCCTCGGAGTTATAAGAAACTCTCTCGAGTTTCTTATAACTCCACATTACTCCACGGGTTGGGTTGTTTCAAGATGAGAGGAGTGTGATAAAGTGTTTGAGGATAAAACTGAAGAAGAGCTGTGGAAGCTTTACAAGAAGAAGAAAAATCCTGAAATCAGAGAATACTTCGTAAATCAATATGCTCCACTTGTAAAATATGTTGCAGGTAAAATAGCAATTGGAATGCCTCAGAATGTAGATTTTGATGATCTTGTAGGTTATGGGGTGTTTGGTCTGCTAGATGCTATAGAGAAGTTCGACCCTGATAGAGATATTAAGTTTAAGACCTATGCGGTGACCAGAATAAGAGGTGCAATATATGATGAGCTGCGATCGATAGATTGGGTTCCCAGGTCTGTAAGGCAGAAGGCAAAGGAACTGGAAAGAGTCATCGGGAGGCTTGAGAATAAGCTAGGAAGATCTGCCACTGATTCAGAGATTGCCAAGGAGCTTGATATAGATGTAAAAGAGTTTCATACTTTGATCCTTAAAATATCTGGTGCTTCGATCCTTTCACTGAGTGATGTGTGGTATGTCGGGGATGAGAGTGATAAAGTTTCAGTTATGGAAACAATAGAGAGCCCAAAGAGTCTTAACCCGGAGGTAATCGTTGAGCGAGAGGAGATAAAGAATATCATAGTGCAGGCAATCAGCGAACTCCCGGATAAAGAAAAAAAGGTGCTTATTCTTTACTATTATGAGGATCTCACACTTAAAGAGATAGGGGAAGTCTTACAGGTTACCGAATCGAGGATTTCCCAGCTTCACACCAAGGCGATAATGAGGCTTAGAAGTAAGTTTATGAATATAAAAAAGAGTATGGTGATATAAATGGCCAGTTCTTTCCAGAGATTACAACAGGCACTGAGTGAGCTTACATTTGAAGCGGAAACCGACAAGCAGGTCGAGAACTCCCTCAATCTTGAATCCTTTTCTATTGAAGAGGGGCTGGAAAAAGCAAGTGAATATTTTGGAGTAAGTATAAGTGATCTTGAGTATGAAATTTTAGAACATGGGAAAAAATCACTGTTCGGTAAAAAACCTTACAAATTGCTAATTCGCACAGTTGGAGTGGAAACTGTGCCGGAAGAAGAGACAGGCGTAGAAGGAGAAAAAGGCGAGACAGTTGTTTTAAAGAAAGATATGGATGGAATTTTTAAGGTCAGGATTACTCGGGTTGGTGCAGTCCTCAAGGTTACAAAGCCAAGGGGTAAGGGATCCAAGGTACGTGTTGAAGATGTTCTAAGGGCTTTGAGTACCAAGGGTGTTGCTGATTTTGATAAGTCAAAGATTGCCAAAATAGTCCGCGACGGTAGCGGAGAGTATTCAAAGATCTGTGACTATAACCCGGTTGAACGAAACAATGCAACTGTGGTAATAGAGGTCTCTGAAGATGAGATGAAAGCTTTTATGACCATTGTGCCTCCGAATCCTGGAGGAAGAGACCTTGATATCGATGATGTGATGGAGGAGCTCGATGTCAAGGGAGTAACCGTTGGGATAATGAAAGAGGTAATTGCAGAGAACATCGAAGGGGATGTTTTTAATGTTCCTGTACTTATTGCAGAGGGAATAAAACCTGAAAATGGAGAAGATGCAAAGGTTGTTTATAATTTTAGAACAGAGAAGAAGCTCCAGCTTGAAGAGGATGAAAAGGGACAGGTCAATTTTAAAGATCTTAATTTGGTAGAAAATGTTGTGGCGGGCCAGCTTCTTGCAACTAAGGTTCAGGCAACAGAGGGAAAGCCCGGAAGAACTGTAACCGACCGCCTCATGGATGCAAAGGATGGCAAAGATTTTACACTCGAACCGGGTAAGAATACAGAGCTTTCCCAGGATGGAATGAATATCATGGCATCTATCAATGGCCAGGTTATGATTGTCAACCAGAAGGTAACAGTTGAACCGATTTATGAGGTGAACGGTGATGTTGATATTCACACAGGAAATATACTTTTTCTCGGTACGGTGATTGTAAAGGGAAATGTCGAGGATGGTTTCTCGATAAAAGCTGCTGGTGATATAGAGGTTAGGGGAAGTGTCGGCAAATGTCTTCTCGATGCCGAGGGAAATGTAAATATCAAACAGGGCGTCATGGGAAAACTGGAAGGGACGATAAAGGCTGGTGGTGCTGTATGGGCAAAATTCCTCGAGCAGGTGAATGTGATTTCTGATAAAAGTGTCTTTGTGCAGGACGGCATCATGCATTGTAAAGTGGATGCTGCCGAGAAGGTAATATGCTTCGGGAAAAGGGCGACGAGGGTTGGCGGGATGATAAGGGCTGGTGAGATCGTGAATACAAAGACTCTTGGATCTGTATCATTCACAGAAACAGTTGTCGAGGTTGGTGTTGATCCGAAGTCGAGACAACGACTCTTTGAACTTGAGAAGGAAAAGAGCGAGAGTGATGCTTCTCTTGAAAGGCTTGTTGCTAACATCAATACATTGGAAAACCAAAAGAAACACAGGAGAGGCTTCACCGACGAGAAGGAGGAGCTTCTTGCAAAGATGCTCTCTTCAAAAGAGGAGTTTACCATACGTCTTTCAGAGATAAAAGAGGAGATGAATGAGCTTAAGTCCTATCTCAAACTTCTGCGAACAATAGGGAAAGTATCGGTTTCCAAAGAGGTTTTCCCCGGAGTAAGGATAGGAATCAAGGATATTTACTACGATGTATCCAATGAGTTTAAGAACATCACCTTTGTGCTTGAAAGCGGCAGGATCAGGGTGAAGAAGTACGAAGAGATAGATCTGGAAGAGATAGTTGGCAGGAAGGTACGGTAAATGGGCATACTACCTATAGACATACAGGCCATACTTGTACATCTGGACAGTATGAGGAATATGGGTCAGGACGGGGTGGCCCTTGCCCAGACAATGAAGGGAAGCGAGCTTCGTGAGCTTTCCCAGATTCAGTCAAGCCGTGTGAATGAAGTCAAGCCGCATCCTGAGGCAAACCAGAAAATAGAGGATGAACAGAAGAAATCAAAGACCCATCTCAGGGAAAAAAAGGAACAAGAGAGAAAAGAAAGAGAGAAGGAAAAGAATAAAGAAAGTTTTGAGGAACCTTTTAAAGGAACAATAATAGATACAAAAAGATGAACCTCATACTCGTTATCCTCATTAACATAATCCTCATTTTTATAATCTTTGTTGTGCTCAATCACAAAATAAAGAAGAGCAGTGCACCAAAAGTACTGGAGACCTATGCTCGGGAAGTTGACAATCTCATTGTAGAGCTCAATGAGGCTCTAGATAATGCCGTAAACCTTTCCGAGGACAGGATCAAAGAGCTCAAACGCTGTATAAGGAAGGCTGAACGGCTGTTGAAAGACCCCAAGCTCGAAAAGCTCGCAACGACAACGAAAAAGATGCCGGAGGATTCAAAGGAGGAGAAAGAAACCGCAGTCGAGGACAACAGGAACCTCATTGATAAGGCCAGGCATCTGTTTTCGATGGGGCACACCAAGGAAGATGTGGCAAAACATCTGAACATTTCGAAACCAGAGGTTGAGTTCCTCAAAGCATTGAACAAAGAGTAATCTTTACAAAACTGTTGACTAAAAATCCATTTGTGATAAATTTGATAACGCGTTGCCCGGGTGGTGGAATTGGTAGACACGCTAGCTTGAGGGGCTAGTGCCCGTATTGGGTGTGCGAGTTCAAATCTCGCCTCGGGCAAATTAGAGTTATGTATTGTGCAGGGCGCGGTTGAGGACCGCGCCTTTTTCATTGTTCATTCCGAGTTTAGGCGACACCTTCCTTAATAATACTCAATAGATATTATTATGATAAAGAATATTGCACCCTGAAAAATCAAACCTTAATAGAACATATTCTGAAAGAGCAAGAGATCAAAAGGCAGGTCGGTTTATCAAACAATTGATTT
>CP070841.1:1238659-1276881 GCA_020342115.1 Spirochaetota bacterium | reverse complement strand
TCTATAACTATTGACTTAGCAGAAATCGTTGCTCCAGGAAAGGTAACTGGCATCGATATTGAACCTGCCCAGATAGAGATTGCAAAATCAATGCAATCTAAAAGGAATGTTATGAATGTTCGATTCGAAGTCGGTGATATAAACAAATTGCCATTCTCTGAAGAGTCGTTTGATGCTGTGTTTGTACATGGTGTAGTTGAATATTTAAAAGATCCTGTTCACGTCTTCAAGGAAATTTATAGAGTGCTCACAAAAGATGGAATTCTGGGTGCAAGGCACGCTGATTACGGAGGGTTTCTGCTGGCTCCAGAGAACCGGGATGTTGAGCTTTTCATGGAGCTCTTCGGCAGATTGATGGCTCACAAAGGGGGCGACCTCCACTGCGGCCGTAACCAGGCTGCCTACATCAGAAAAGCCGGGTTTACACATATCAAGCAATCAGCATCTTATGATTGCTGGACAACCACTCCTGAGAATACACAGAAGATCGCAAATTACATGGCTGGCTATATCATCAGCCCGGAATTCTCACAACCAATTATCGACCTCAACTGGGCTGATAAAAAAACTATGGAAAGAATCAGCGCTGCATGGAGAGAATGGGGGAAAAACAGGGATGCATTTGCAGCAGAAGCATGGGGAGAAGCAGTGGCATGGAAAAATTTATAGGAATATAAAGATAAATACCATTATACCTGAAGGAGGATTAAATGTATAAACTTGTAATTATATTAGTAGTAGCTTTTTCTCTTATATTGTCTATGTGTGAAAATGTTCCAACAACAGACAATATCGATCTCCAAAACGGCCTCGTAGCATATTTCCCATTCAATGGAAATGCTAACGATGAGAGCGGAAATGGTAATGACGGAATTGTTAAAGAAGCTACATTAACTCAAGACAGATTCGGAAATGCTGATAGTGCATATAGCTTTGATGGCGATGGTGACCATATCGATTTTCCAGCAGCTATAGGCGATGAACTATCACCTACCGATGCGGTCAGCATATCTGCATGGATAAAAACAGACACTGTCTCACAACTAAAACATGTAGTTGATAGGCTGGAGACAGCAGATGGTTACGGTCTTGCAATAGATGATACAGGTCATGCACGATTTTCAATTAATGGAGGGTCTGCTCGTGGCACCTCAGCAATAATAGTTGATGACAACCAATGGCATCATATTTCTGGAAGTTTTGATAAAAATGCTGGAGGAAATAATGAAATAATAATATATGTCGATGGAGTTCAAAGTGGAACAGAAGATTATTCTGATCCGATTGATTACACTCCTGAACCAAGAAGCGAAATTGGAATCCGCAAGGATACTTTGGAGTACGCTTTCAATGGGATAATCGACGATGTGCGTATATATAACCGTGCGTTGAATTCTGACGAGGTTGATGCTCTTTTCAAACATGAAAATCATTGATTACTCTAAACAGAACATGGAATATGACATTAAAAAATTATTTATAGCAATTTATCCATTTTGGTCATCAGAAAAGTTATGACGAGTAATCTACAATGAGGATCATCATTTGCACGTAGCAACAAAGGTCGCAATTAAAAAAAGGTTGTGGGCTAGGTTAATATGTTCAGAATAAAAAATAATTCCGATATCTCAAATTTAACTTACCATGTTCATCCTGAGTATCAAGGAAAAGAAATTAGTGAAAAATTATCAAATGATGTGATCAAAAAGGCAGTAGCAAATGGCGTTAAAATTATTGGTAGTTAAACAGAAAAGGAAAACAGTGCTGCCGTCAATCTGGCTGAAAAAATGGGTTTCGAGGTTCCATCACTAACATTAATAGATAAAAATTCCGCAGTTTTGAAATACAAAAGAATAAAAGATGATATATGTTTATATAAAAATCTAACTATGAAAAGAGAGGCTCACTAACATGAAAAAACCGTTTGAACCCTCGGTAAAAGTTCAGGTTCTCAACAAGGAATCGATTCAAAAAATCCATAACGCAACCCTCGAGGTTCTCGATAAAACAGGTGTTGCAATAAACACAGAGGAAGGGAGAAAGTTACTTCTCGATGCCGGCTGCAAAATAAAGGATAACAATGTTATTACCATACCATCCAAAATCATTGAAAAGGCCATTAAAAGTGCTCCATCATCTGTGACTCTGTTTGATAGACTGGGACAAGAGAGGTGCATTCTTGAAGGGTGGAAAACCTCCTTTGGAACTGGGTCTGATTGTCCTTTTATTCTCGATCGGGAAACAGGGGAGAAAAGGCAATGTACCTACAATGATGTTGCCCACGGTGCCCTGGTATGTGATGCACTTGAACATTTAGACTTCATCATGCCTGTTGGTATAATCTCAGATCGCCCAAAAGGAGTGGCAGATGTTTATGCTGTAGATGCGACGTTGAAGAACACAATAATACCCGTTGTGTTTACCGCTCATAATAAGGATACTTTTCAATCTTCCATAGACCTTGCTGTAGCAGTTACAGGCAGTTTAGAGAAACTTCAGGAGAAACCTTTCATATGTCTCTACGACGAACCAACCTCTCCATTGAAACATATGCCGGAAGCAACCGATAAGCTCATCCATGCCGCAAGGCTTCGGCTACCGGTCATATTCACACCATGCCCTCTTGCAGGTGCAACAGCCCCTGCAACTGGAGCAGGAATGCTCGTCCAGGCGAATGCAGAATGCCTCAGCGGACTCGTTATCCAGCAAATCATCAATCCAGGGGCGCCGTTCATCTACGGCGGTGTGATGAACATACTTGATATGAGTACCACTGTTGCACCATATGGAAGCCCTGAGCTTCACAAGCTCTGCGCAGCCCTGACAGATATGGCCCACCATTATGGCCTTCCTATGTTTGGCACCTGCGGGTGCAGTGATGCTAAAACTGTCGACGCTCAGGCAGGCACAGAAGTAGGAGTTTCTGTGCTCATGTCTACCCTGAACGGCCAGAACCTGATACACGATATCGGCTTTCTCGAATCGGCGCTCATCACTTCTTACGAAATGTATATACTGAGCAATGAAGCAATAGGGATGGCAAAACATATCGCCAGCGGAGTGAGTGTGGATAAAGATACCCTTGCAGTAGATGTCATCGATGATGTAGGACAGGCAGGCAACTATCTCGAGCATGAGCATACCCTGAAGCATTTCAGAAGAGAGTTTTACTTTCCAGGCATATTTGACCGCGCAAACTATGATGGATGGGAACGTGCCGGTAGAAAAACGATGGATATCAAACTCAAGGAAAGGGCTGATGAGATTATTGCAACACACCAGCCTGAAAAAATTGACAAAACCGCTTTAAAATATATGGATCAGGTACTACAGCGGCTAAAAGATTAATTACTTTCAGTGCACGTTTTTTGTTGCATTATACCTCGAGGAGGTGAACTGTCATGCATGTTGTTCAAACCGAATGGAATGATGGAATGGCTTTTACCTCTACTATCAGCGATCATAAGATTATCATAGATGCTGAAGAGGAGTTTGGTGGAAAAAACAAAGGCCCAATACCAAAGCCCCTTGTACTTACTGCCCTATGCGGCTGTACAGGGATGGATGTTGTCTCTCTTCTCAGAAAGATGAGAGTCGATTTCACCGGATGCAAGATTACTGCAAAGGCAGAGATCGCCGATGAGCATCCTAAGGTATATACAAAGATAGACTTACTTTATGAGTTCAAGGGTAAAGATCTCCCTCCTGATAAGTTGAAAAAGGCTGTGGATCTGTCGCAGGAGCGCTACTGTCCTGTAAGTGCAATGCTGCGCAAGGCATGTAAAATAAGCTATACGATTAAAGTTGTGGAATAACTGCTACAATTCTAGGAATGGAATACGTAATTCGCCTGGAGATTATGTATACTGCAACCTTACTTATGCATATTTTAATGCGATTATCTATTGTATGCAAATTTATCGATTCACAAAATCTAATTTAAAGACAATTAATGAATGTATTTTATTCAATAATGAGGGTATGAATCGAGAAACGAAAATGTAAGATGGTTGCTGGATATTGCTATGATTCGAGAGAGGTCTCTACTAACAAAGAGTGTCTTGAATGCCTTTAAAAAAAGGGAGCTGTCCCTATTTTTTAGAGGTTAACGAGGATGCCATTTTCTGTATGCGATCGAACTCCTTAAGGCTATCAACAATCTCAAAATTGAGCGTAATGGTATAACTCTCCTGCCCTTCCAGAAACATGAGCTTGCCCATCTCCCTCAGCGGTCCTCTGCCAACAGGCAATGCGGTTCCTGGCTCAAGGCCGAGCACGTATAATCCCTTCTTCATCATTTTCCACTCTGTGAACATCGGAAGCTGCTTCTTGTTGAAGCTCATGATCATGCCAAGAGGCACACCGTTTCCTATATCCCTGTTTTGAAGAGATATAAAAGTATTTCCATCCTTGTCTGCACCAAGCTCGTGGAAGAAAACCTTTTCCTGATATGATGTCTGCGGTTTTATAAACTCGAGACACTCCTCCACTCCACGGTCCTTTTCTGCCTCCTCATTGCTCGGTTCCGTTTTAATAATTGGTCCTACAACCTTTGCACCCGGGCTTAGAAATGGAAATCCGAAGTTGAAGTGGTAGAGCATCATAAGAGGCTGTGCCTCAAAGCCCCTGTTTTCAATAAAATCTGTAATCCTGAATTTCTTCCAACCAAGCCCTGTTTCGATCTTCCTTGTGAGTCTCATATTTTCAAAAAAAGGTTTTGATTCTCTCACAGTGCCTTTCAGGGTAATGAGAAATTCGTCATCCTGCCATTCCTGCTCTATGCAGAGATCTTCCGCCTCAGAATTCGATACCCTCCCGTGAATGCCTAATGCTTCACCCTGATCAACACTCGGAGCACCGGAGTTCGTAATACCGCATGTAGTCAAAAGCCCGGCATAAAAACCCCTCAACCATCCGAGGTCTGGCTCCTCATAATAGGCCGGCGAGGTTACTCCTGTACCCGAAAAGAAGTTCAGGTTCACACCCTTATAGTATGCCTCAGGTATATCCATACCCCTGCCTGGCAATACAACAAACTGGAAACCGCCTCCAGTATTTACCTGTATACCCTTTACGCCTGAAGCCTTTCCTTCTGTATAC
Source organism: Spirochaetota bacterium (assembly GCA_020342115.1). Classification (GTDB taxonomy): domain Bacteria; phylum Spirochaetota; class B62-G9; order B62-G9; family DRHN01. The sequence goes on along the minus strand of CP070841.1, from coordinate 1,271,781 downwards.
TGGAAAGCCCGTACACCGGCCACCTGAAGAGGGTCCCCTATCATGGAGAGAAGGTCAGCTTTCTTCCAGTTCTTTTCTAAAAATTTAGCCATACTTAGCTCCGATCATGGTTTAATCAGATGAGAATATACTGGACGGCCTTGCAATGAACTCCTTGCTGAATCCTGATTCCTGGTTTTCATCATCCACTGCCGTAATAGTTACAAAATAGACCCTTTCATTTTCCAGTCCTGAAAGCTCAAAGGTCTCTATATTACCGGTAAATACAGGTGAATCTCCGCTCTCCGCCCCTTTCCCAAAATAGTATTTTGACTGGGTTCCGTAATATACCTTGTAGCCCTTTATATCGGGCTCCTTGTTTTTGATCCATAGAAGCCTTATGCCGCCATCAAGAGAAACCGCTTCTATTAATGTCGGAGCTGTGGGAGGAGGATCGAGCTCAAGGGAAATATCGAGAGCCATAAGATGGGGAGTGTAACTGCCTTTTGTACCGAAAAACTCCGCCTTCCACTGAAGATACTTTCCCTTCAAGCTTGCTTTCTCAAGAGCAATCCCATTTTTAACCGGCATCCAGGAGGGGGATTCCCTGTCGTTCAGCTCATCGAGTGCTCCTGGAAGGAAATAGTTTTCTGAGAGACGACAGTATACCCTTACAGCAGTACCATTATCCTCTACACTCTCCCAGGATACTTTCACGAGCTTGGTTGCTTTGCTGGGAAGCTCGATAACCTCACTCCTCATCTCTCCATAATTCCGATAATTGTCAATGTAAAGCTTCGGGAAACCTCTCGACACTCTGAACTCATCAATGTAGCCGAGGTACTGGTCTCCTATGATCATGGGAGCTTTCAGGTAAGGTGAAAATGCCCCTTCCAGCAGGTTACTATCCTCAGTTCCATCTTCTGTGAGCCAGATAAGCCCGGTCTCTCTACCATCGAAATAGAGTGTCATAAGTCCGCTTTCGTAGTCATAATGGATTGCATGATGATGCCATTCATTCAAAGGGGTGAGCTCAAGCTCCCGAACCATCACATTCACATAGCTTCCATTCGCCTTTCTGAATACTTCTTCAAATGTCCAGATTAGTTTCCCATCTGTTAGTGTGGCCTTGACCCCGCTGAAGCCTTCTGATTCCAACGACGGCGCATGCCATGATAAAACCGACCCTCCATCTCTCACTGAAGTGGGAAACAGGAAAAAATCAATAGTAAAACTCTGTAGCGGGTCTTCAAGAAACAAAGAACCCTGAGCAGGAGAAATAACTATTGTGTTCATATGGTGGAAGAACGCTGCTGACTTCTCACCGAATTTCTTAACAGAAGCAGATGGAAAAATGTTTATTTCCCGAATTTTATAGTTCTCCGGGTCGACCCCGATGGAATCCTTTGTAGATTTGTCAAAATGGAGAAGAAGATCGATGTGGTCACCACCTGGTGGGCTGTTGTCTTCCAGTACAAGGTCAAGTCTCCCATTCGGACCTCGGTTGATTCTTAGATCCCGGAGGGTGTGTATACGATCCCACCCGTTTTCTGTTCCGCCCCACTGTAAATGCTGGATTTCGGATCTCCCAATGAATTCGGTCTGCGCCAAAATTATTCCAGGATAGATAAAGAAAAATAGAATGAAAATCAGAAGTATTATTTTTCTTATTTCACTAATTGCCAATCTCATTGTTCTATCCATGCGTCTCAGAGACTATAGCCTCTTTCTCTGCAGCTGTTGAAAAATGATCACAGTCTCCATTAACATCACATCACTCGAGATGATGGGAATCAGGTCCATCTTTGTCTTATATTCCGCATCCTGTGACTTTACCCTGAGATCCCTGAGTGTTTGATTCTTCGGTGTCGTTTTGAGGTTATCCAAAACCTCCTCAAGGGTTTCGTTCTCAATCACTTTATTTATCGGAAGACCGACTATGGTTTTTTCACCTATATCGAGAGATTTTATGATGTGTGAATTTGCATAGGTGATCTTGTCATCACTCGAAACAATCACTATCCCTTTATTCGTCATTTCTGCAAGATACGCAACCTTCTGCTGGGATGTCCGCAACCTCTCCACCTTGATCTGGTCGAACTCTCTCATCTGTTCAATAAATTTGTTGAGCCATTTCCCGAGGTCTCCGAATTCATCCTGTTCAGGGAACTGTATATTAAGGTTAAAACTCATGCTCCTTTCGCTGGATAAACGGTCAATTATCCTCTTGTAAGACGCGAATCCCTTCCTCCTTGTGACCAGGAAAAAGAGAGAACTGATTACAAAACCGGAGCCGAAGAGCAGTACTATTACCACTCTGAAAATTAATACAGAGGACTCAATTTCCGGGTCGCCCCACTCATAACTTACGAAGAGAGTCGGCCCGCCTACCACAACTGCAAGGGCGCCAAATATGAAAAAAAGTATTGAAAAAAAGCTGTATATCCTCATTAACAGGCTATAAGATAACCTCATTTCGCTTACCCCCTAATGTTGACAAGCAACATGATGCGGCAAGCCACATTTATGATCAATCGCTTCCGCTTGCATTTAGGCATAGGCTTCAATGCTAGATACTTAAGAACGTTATTCTTTTGTTATTTCTTCCTCTCTATATACCGTTCGATATCCGATATTGCTCGTTCGCTTCCTACCATTACAAGGACATCCTCCTCCTCTATAACATCGTCCGGAGAGGGAAAATCCACATATTTCTCAATAAAGACATTCTCACCCCGCACTGTCACATGAGATACCTTCTTCTTTATCCCCACAATATGCACCCCGAACCTGGAACGGAGATTAAGGTCACGAATCGTCTTTCCAACGAAGCTCTCCCCTACAATAATCTCTGCAATAGTATGCTCCTCTGATATATCGAGGTGGTGCAGAACATGAGTGGAGCTGAGCCTTCGTGCAAGACGGAGCCCCATATCCGCTTCAGGAGAGACGATCTCGTCCACGCCTATCAGTGACAGTATCTGACGATGAGCTTCGGAGTTTGCCCTGGCAATGATTTTAGGAACTTCGAGCTTCTTTAAAAGGAGCGCTGTCATAATACTGGCTTCCATATCCTCACCTATGCAGACAACCGCACAGTCTATATTTCTTATATCAACTGCCTCGAGAGTCTCCTCTTTCGTACAGTCGAGAATCGCTGCCTGGGTCACATCATTCTTTATTGTTTCTATATTCTTTTCATCGCTATCTATTGCAATAACTTCCATACCCTCTTTCATGAGGTTTCTGGCGAGAGAGACTCCAAAAACCCCCAGTCCAAAAATCGCAAACTGCTTCATTGCTAACCTCCTCTGTTACCCCACCATGATCCTCTCCTCTGGATATGTTACCATTCTTGTTCCAGGACGTTTTCTTGTTGCAACAACCAGAGTTAAAGGCCCTAATCTGCCGGCAAACATACATACAATTATAACAATTTTTCCGAAATCACTCAAATATGGAGTAATTCCTGTAGATAACCCAACTGTTCCAAATGCAGAAACAGTCTCAAAAAAGATCTGTATGAATGAGAACTGTTCCGAAAAACCGAGCAGTAATGTTCCCAATATTACGAGCCCAAGAGCACACACGACTATGGCAAAAGATCTGTTTATTACCTGATAGGGTATCCTTCTTTTGGAAACCGTGTTGAATCTCTGCTCTCTGCTTATGGTAACAATGGATAAAATCAGAATAAAAAAGGTCGTTGTCTTGATACCCCCCCCTGTTGAGCCGGGAGATGCCCCGATAAACATGAGAATGCTCATCATGAAAAGAGTGAAAGGTTTTAGTGATGATATTTTTACTGTGTTGAAACCTGCAGTGCGCGTGGTAACAGATTGGAAAAAAGAGGCTAGATATTTCTCGTGTGGTCTCATCGTTGCCAGTATACCATCTCTCTCAAAAAGATAAAAGCTCGCTGCACCGAAGAATATAAAAATAATAGAGGAGATTAACACTATTCTCGTCTGAACCGTCACACGCTCTCTATGTCCTTTTACGAGCTTCCTCGAAATATTCAGCAATACAGTGAAACCAAGACCCCCCAGTACGATAAGAAGTATCATTACTAAATTCACATACACATTTGACCGTGCTCCCATAAAACTTTCGGAGTACAGAGAAAACCCTGCATTGCAGAATGCGGAGATCGAGTGGAATAGCGAATAGAACAAAGCACTGAGGCCGGTTTCCCTTGTTTCTGTAAAATATGGAAGCAGCAGGAGGACACCAGCGATTTCCAAAATAAATGTAATTGCAAAGATTGCCCGTATAATAGAGTAGAGATTCTTCACATTAGCATGATCAAGCACAGATGCGGTTTGAAACCTTCCATAAAGACTCATCGTGCTGCCAAGAGTTATCTGAATGAACGCTGCGATTGTCATGATCCCCAGCCCTCCAGCCTGAATAAGCAGCAGGAGAAATATGTGCCCAAGCCTCGAAAATGCAGTGCCTGTATCAACAACAATGAGCCCTGTAACACACACTGCTGAAGTCGAGGTAAACAGGGCATCTATATATCTCATAGATGTACCTTCAGGTCTGGAATAAGGAAGATAGAGAAGAAAAGATCCGATTATTATTATCGATGCAAAGCTGACCACAATGAGCTGTGCAGGTTTAACCTTGAAGGAACTTATTATTTCCCTCAGGCGGCCGATCTGCAATAAAAACTTTATGAAGAGAAGCACCTCAACTGTCCCGAGGAACATCTTTGAGTATATAAAGAAAAGCCGAGCATACTGAGGCACAGCATTAAAACGGTAGAAGGCATATACAAGGGCAAAAAGGATGCTATAGTGCGGCCAGTATTTTCGAATATAATTCTTGGGTTTGAGATCTAACAGGAACTGAAGGACAAGTTCAAAGGCGAAAAGCGCTATAAGAATTCTCCCAAGCTGATAGATATAAGGTCTGAATCCGTGGCTCAGTTCGAACAGTATGTTGATGAATATGTACAGTTCGATGAAAAGCACTAAAAGATCGATATGATGGGACAATTTTTCCCTGTTGCTATATCTCATAGGCAGTACACTCTGCTTTGCGAGAGGTGAGGATTATGCATAAATCCTTTTTTACTACAATATCATCTTCAAGCCGCACTCCGTACAATCCTGGAAGATAGATGCCCGGTTCAACGGTTAGTACCATATTCTCCACAAATTTTCCATCGAAGCTTTTAATGGGATAACTGTCATCATGTACATCGAGACCAATGCTATGACCGAGTGAATGAATGAACCTGCCTTTGTACTGATCATGAGAATCGATATACTCCTTAACACGATCCCCTAATTCTTTGGCGACTACTCCATCCTTTATCGAAGAAGTTGCCATCTCTTTTGCTTCATTGATAGTGCTGAATAGATCAATAAGCTTTTTTTCAGGACTTCCAGTCAAGTACACATGAGTGATATCTGAGTTATATCCCATATACTCAGCTCCGAAATCTACGAGGACGGGATTGCCTGCTCTTAGCGTAGTAGAGCCCCCTCTGTAGTGAGGCTTGCTCGTATTGGCTGCAAAGGAAACAATAGTCTTAAATGCAGGACCGCTGGCTCCTTTTTTTGTGAGCAGGTAATCAATCTCTGCGGCAAGATCGAGCTCTGTAATCCCTTCTTTTAAAAGAGCGGGTACCTCCTCCAATGTATCAGTCGCAATCTTACAAGCCTTTTCAATACATGAAATTTCATCCTGAGACTTTATCATTCTAGCCTCTCTGAATGCATCCGACACATCGACAAATTCTGCCTCATGTAAAAGCCTGCTTAGATGCGAGTAAAAAGAAAAGGGAGTCTGATCATAACAGATTCCAATACTCTTGTAGGAACTTAAGAATTTTTTGAATGTAATCTCCCTCTCCCTCTCATCTCTGTAAACAAGAATATCGTCATACATCTTTACAGCACTTATCATCTCCTCTTCGAGTGAGGTGGTTAAAAGAAGCCGTTTGCCATCTCTTTCTATTATAGCGCCGCAATTTTCAAAAACTCCTTCTTGGAGCCCAGACACATAGAGGAAATTCTTGTCTGCCATACTGGTATTAAATATAAAGAGCGCCTCGGGATCATTCTCAGATGAGATCCCGCTAAAGATCCTGTCTATTCTTTTTATTATTTCATCCATTTATATACTCTCATTCTTCAGCATATTCTTGATAGCCTCGATTAAATTAAAATAAGACGCTCTGTACTCAGGATGATAACTTCTTCAAGATGCCAGCATCTTAAGATGACAGCAGCTTTGCAATTCTGATGAGATTGGTGTCCACGCCCTTTTTCTGGGTCCAGGTCTTATCGAGTCTGGTTGGAACCACCTCACCAGATACTATCCCTACCATAATATCCGTCTGATCTGATACGAGCATGTCTACAGCAGCAACGCCAAGCCTCGACGCATTGATTCTGTCTATTGCAGTTGGGCTCCCCCCTCTCTGGATGTGTCCCAGTATTGTTACACGAATATCCTTTCCAACCTTTTCCTTTAACTCCTTTGAAATTTTAAAAGCGCCCCCCGCATCATCACCTTCTGCAACAACCACAATGGCGCATCTCCAACCTTTCTTTATTCCTTCACTGAGTGTTTGTGCAACCTTGCTGACATCAGTGGTGATCTCTGGAATAAGGATGTCTTCAGCTCCAGCAGCGATTCCAGTATCGAGTGCTATATATCCAGCATGTCTTCCCATCACCTCAACTAAAAATACCCTTCCATGGGAACGCGCAGTGTCTCTAATCTTGTCAATTGCATCTAATGCAATATTACATGCAGTATCATACCCTATAGTATATTCTGTTCCCCCAATATCATTATCGATTGTCCCAGGTACACCCACAACAGGGAAGCTGTACTCCTGGTAAAGCTTATGTGCACCCTGAAAAGTTCCATCGCCGCCAATGGTGATGAGTCCTTCAATACCATTACTCCTGAGATTGTCCATTGCTTTTTTTCTTCCCTCAGGCTTATAGAACTCCTCAGACCTTGCTGAGAAGATAATTGTTCCTCCTTCTCGGTGAATTCCCGTAACCGAATCATAGTCCAGTGGAACTATATCTCCCTCGATAAGACCCTCATATCCTCGTCTTATCCCAAATACTTTCAGGTTGTAACTAAATGCTGTTTTCACCACTGCTCTTATTGCAGCATTCATTCCTGCGCTATCGCCACCGCTCGTTAAGACACCTATGCTTTTCACAATGAAAAACCCCCTGATGTAACAAAGCTCCACAATGTGGCTTTGTTACATATTTGATTGCCGTAATTTTCTTGTCCAATGGCCAAGAAAATAAGGATTAAGATCATAACATTGTAAAACCGTATAAAGTGGTTTTGCAACATAATTGAACATATATTCGTCATACTATTGTAATACACTTTTTTTGAAATTCAAGTCTGTTGTCAGCTAGAAAAGAGGACACAGACAAAATAGAATTAAGACAGTAATGCGTAAGGAGACAATCTAAGTGGAGTCCAAGATCAGAACTGTGTAGTATAACCTATTTTGAGCAATCTCACGACACGGTTGATACCTGGTGAATACTTCAAATCAAGCCCGAGAGTAACGAGGTCAACAATATTCAGCTCAAATCCCAGGTTATAAAAGATCTCATTACCTCTATTCTCTGAAAAGTGTATATTCTCAATTTCTCCCTTAACAGAGAATTCAGGAGTGAGCATAAAATCGGTGCTTAGAAAAAGATTTATGTTTCTTGGATGAGAGTAGCTCAAAGGAATAATAGGATATCTCAGTCCAAAATAAAAGTACTGCTCATTTTCAAACAGAAAAAAGCTCTGTGAGGCAACAATATATATTCCGTTTACAACCTGCCCATCCACTCTGTGCACATCACCCGTCATGAAGTATGAGTATCCAATTGCAATAGGCGGTATCACACCGGACCCATCGGAAATAAGAAACTTTGCAATAACACCGGGCTGATAAAACTGAACATCATCACTCCCTATAAGCCTGCCTACATCAAAATAGAGACCGAGAAGTATATAATCTGAAACCGCGAGAGTTCCGGCACCAAGAATTCCGCCATTATCATACATGGTGAAATCAAAATTCAGATCTCCCTTGTATGAGATAAAAGTTGTAGGTGTATCAATAACATTAAGACTGTATGGTCCGGATAATAGGGTAACAGGAACCATACATAAAATAATGGCAAGAAAAACAATCACAATAAATCGTTTCTTATGCATAGCTTTCCCTCAAAGTTTTGCTTCGTTCTTAGTATCGGATAAATAAAAATCTACTTAAAAAAAAAGCCACCCTTTTTGGGTGGCTCATAAGTAGCGTATATTTTTATAGTTTTACTGTGCAACAGGTTGCTTGATTGATCACACAGCAACGGCTTGTTTTTTTATAGTCTTCTTTTTTACTTTTCTCTCCTTCTTTGATGCAATAATGTCACCTATAATAGAGAGGTGCTGCTTATAGGTTTTATCTACGTATTCCTCTCTCCATGCATTATCAGCAATTTCTCCGTATTCTTTTGCATACTCATCCAATTGCGACGCAAGGGTCGTGATGATCGACTCGGCCCCGGGATGAGTTGGATGCGCCCCTCCTTCCTCTACCACCTCCCTGAGTATATGAGGATTGTCAATGATTGTACACGGTCTTAATAGATTATCATTGTATGGTCTGCGCCGTTTAAATGCCATGAAAAACGGCGACTCCAGTATCTCCTTCAAGCTCTTTTCTTTGACATTGTCAGCTGCGAAATGACAAAAGACGCATGGCTCTACATCACCATTTGAAATAACATGAAAATACTCGTAGCCCCCACCCAGACACCCATCTGTCAATATTCCGTCATTCCAGAAATCAGCAAGCACCGCCTTTTTCCTATCTCTGAGCTCGATGATCCTCTTCCTCCTGTAATTACGCTGTTCAGGGGTTGGCATAAGATCAAGATCAGGACTGCGCCCTATCGGGATATAATTGAAATACCATCCAATATATATTCCCTTATCCAGATAATAGTCAACAAACTCATCGCTCACAATAAACTCATTGTTTTCTTTGGTCGCTGTTGCAGAAAAGCCAAATATAACACCATTTTCTCTGAGGAGATCCATTGCTTCTGAAACTTTTTTAAACGATCCCTTCCCCCTGCGTTCGTCGGTTTCATCCTCAAAACCTTCGACACTGATGCATGGAAGTGCATTCCCGAGTCTGGCGAATTCTAGAGCTCTTTTTTCATCGATGAGAGTACCATTTGTATATATCTGAAAGATTGCATCTTCATGGGTGTCGAGTACTTCGATTAGATGAGGCCAGTAGTTTGGCTCCCCGCCTGAGATAACGAAAAAGAAGATGCCCATCTGTTTTGCTTCAGTAATGACTCTATGTACGATCTCGATATCGAGATCTTCGGCTTTCCTGTAATCCCACGCGTAGCATCCGTAGCAGTTCAGGTTGCATCTCATGGTAGGGCTTATGACCATCAGGGATGGAACCTCATAACCGTTTTCCTCAAAGAAGGCTTTTCTTCTGGGGCCATAAACAGTATACGGCTTTACAATGAAGTTCTGTACGAACTTCTCCTTCACATTCTTTGAAAGCATTGGAAACCCTTTATGGAGTCTCCTGAACATGAGGTCCAGCATTATTGCGGCTTCCGGCATGGGCTGACCATTAATTATTGGATGGACCATACGCATCCATCGATCTTCTGATACTGAGGTCATGAGTTTAAGAGCTGCTCTTGCACCTATTGCCACCGCCCCTTTTTTCATCGTGTCTTTCATAGACATGAAATAGCCTCCACTAAAAATGTAGCATCCGGCCGTAGAATCTCAGGAGCGTTCGATACTTAGCTTCTGAGGATTCTATAATTTTCCCAGGTATTCCTTCGAGAGTATTTCGAGGAATCTGTCTCCCCCTTTGATCCGCATCAAGGTCTTCTGGATAAATGCCCTTAAATGTCCAGAATCCTTCTTATAATTTTCAATGAGCTGTTCAGCCTCCATCCTCTCAGAAAGGAGATAATTAATATAAGTTGAGAGAGGAACCATATCTCTCTGCCCATTTATCCATTTGTATATATTGTCATCAATAGTGATATTAATCTTTATCTTATTCATGTACTACTCCTCGCATAAGTATGATAAATACTACTATAAAATCAGCATACATGTCAATATATATTTGAGGGGATTAAAATATGAAAAGATAGGAGGATTAATCCGGAGCTCTTTCTGTCTTTGGAAGAAATCTGAAAATGATCTCTCCCTCCTGTTTGTACCCGAACTCTCGTGCGAGGCCTATCACATACTTTCTGTTGCTTTTTAGATTTTTTATCTCCAGATCAATTCTCTCTATTTCGTGCTCGAGACTATCTATATCTTCTTCGAGTAAAGAGAGATTTTTTTGCGTCTCCCTTCTCTCGATAATACCGCCCCTTCCGTAAATGATTGTATATCCCAGCCACCCGATGAAGATGATTAACACAATATAGATGGTAAATTGCAGGTATTTTTTATTTCTCAATGCCATTCTACAAAAAACTAACGACATAAACCCGCAATTACTTTACAATTAGTTCTTGGTAATTAATTAATATTCATTAAATAAACGATAAACGCTCATAATCTAATTTATTATAATATAATAAGTTAAAGAACTGTAATTGGTCATTTCAAATGAACAATTTAGAGCCGGCTATTTTATTAATCAAAATTTCAATGATTATTCACCGGCGACTATTCATAATCACCTGATGTGCCCATCACCGCGAACAATCCATTTATAGGTCACAAGCTCTCCTATTCCCATTGGGCCCCTTGCATGGAGCTTATCAGTACTTATACCTATCTCAGCCCCAAGCCCAAACACCCCGCCATCGCTCAGGCGGGTCGATGCATTAACGGTAACAACCGCTGAATCCACTGTATCGGTAAATTTTTGAATGTTATGGATGTTCCCTGAAATAATCCCATCAGTATGACTGCTCCCGTATTGCTCGATGTGAGAAATAGCTTCATCAACCGAAGCCACGACCTTGATTGCAAGGATAAGCTCCAGATATTCTTTGTAATAATCATCCTCCGAGGCCTTTTCAATGTCTGGTAGTATTTCCTTTGTTTCGGAACACCCTCTCAGCTCGACACCTTCCAATGCTTCCCTGATCATAGGCAGCAACTTCGCCTTTATATCGGAATGAACCAGCAAGGTTTCTAGAGCATTACATGTCCCGGGTCTCTGGACTTTTGCGTTTTGCACCACCCTGACTGCCATATTGAGATCTGCATCTGCATCTACGAAAAGGTGACACACTCCTTTGTAGTGCTTGATAACCGGAACCATCGCCTCCTCAGTCACTATTCTTGTAAGCGATTCACCACCCCTGGGTATGACGAGATCTACCAAACCCTCCTGCTTGACCAGATGCTTCACTCCCTCATGAGCCGCTCTCTCGACATATTGAACAGAACCTTTTCCCAATCCTGATTGATCCAGCGCATCCTGAATAATCTGGACTAACATTTTATTACTCTCCAGAGACTCACTCCCACCTCTGAGTATACATGCATTTGAGGATTTAAGACAGAGCGATGCAGCATCTACAGTAACATTAGGCCTCGATTCATAGATCACAGCTACCACCCCGATAGGAACCCTGACCTTTTCTAAAATAAATCCTTGGGGGCGACGCACCGCTATAACCTTCCCAACTGGATCTTCGAGAGCCCTGATCTCGATAACAGAGTTTATCATATTTTCTATACGCTCATCTGTAAGCAGGAGACGATCTAAAAAAGCTTCGCCGAGGCCTTTTTTTTTGCCTTTCTCATAGTCTATAATGTTTGCTTCTTTGATCTTCTTTTTTTCTTTTCGAAGAGAATTACTGATCGCCTCCAGCGCATTATTCTTCACCTCCGGGATTACCCCCCTGAGTCCAACGGAGGCTTCCTTTGCCTTTTTAGCGATGCCCTCGATGTATGCTCCAATGTCCATAAAATCCCCCTGATTGGATAGACCACATGTTTATTCTTTATATTTACATGCAAGAAACGCTAGAAAATCATGATCAATATACTACACCAGTATAACAAGGTTATCACGGTGTACAACTTCCTCGAAATATATATCGACACCCAGCACATCCGGTATTTTCTTCGTATTCATACCCTTAATGAGCATGATCTCTTCACTTGAAAAATTGGTAAGACCGCGTGCAATCTCTTTGTTCTCTTCATTGAGTATGGCTATGTTGCTTCCTATATCAAATGACCCGAAAACATCCCTGATTCCAACTGGCAGGAGTGATTTCTTTTTGGTTACAATAGCATGCTCTCCTCCCTTATCGATAACAATACGCCCTGAAACCCTGGGAGAGAATGCTATCCATCTCTTCTTTCCCTTTATCTTCTTCTTGGAGGGACTGAAGTAGGTTCCTTCATCCTGTCCTTTGAAAATATTTTCAAGTGCTCTGGGGGACTTTCCACTTGCTATGATTGCACCGATACCGCCTGCAGTTGCAATCTTTGCAGCCTTGAGCTTGGACTCCATACCTCCTGAAGAGAAGAATGATCCTTTTGAGCCAACAGATTTCATCAGCTTTTCATCTATCTTCTCGACCTCACTTACTATCACAGATTCAGAATGTTCCTTTGGATCTTTATTATAAAGACCCTCTATATCGGTTAGAATAACCAGAAGGTCTGCATCTATCATATTCGCAAGATATGCGGCAAGCAGATCATTATCTCCGAACCTAATCTCAGTGAATGACACTGTATCGTTCTCATTTACAATAGGAATTGTTCCAAAAGACCAGAGAGTAAATATTGTGTTTCGTATGTTCAGATACTTTTTTCTGTTCTGGATGTCTTCATAGGTAAGCAATATCTGTGATGTTTCACAGCCGCACTTAGCAAACTCGGTCTCATAGGCATGCATGAGCCTTGATTGTCCCATGGAGGCCGCTGCCTGCAGCAATGCTATGTCCTGTGGCCTTTTTGTCATTCCCATTCTGCTTAATCCAAGGGCAATTGCAGCGGATGTTACAATGATGAGTTGCCGGTCCGCTCGAGCTAATTCCGATATCTGCTTTACTATTGACTTTATAACTGGATAGTCGAGGCTGTTATCGCTTTCAGTAAGGACCCTCGTTCCCAGCTTGAGCACTATTCTTTCAGAAGTTTTTATGTTCTCTCTACCCAATACTCTATCCTGTATTTCAAGTTACGCTGTTAAAGTAATATAAGATACCGATATAATGAAGTTTTACTTAGAAAGACCTATTGAGATATTTTAACCGCAAAGGCCTCTTATTTGTTGCGATGGCGCCGTGGCGAAAACGCCTTAAATAAGAGGCCTTTGTGGTTAGTTACTAATATTCTTTATATACTTTAATTTGAAAAATTGTACCCGTAGACACATCTTAATCGTGGCGAATACACAACAAATAAAAGGCCTTCACTGTTGTACATAACATGCTTATTTATACCTGGTTTATAGTTTATTTACCAATGGAATATACAAAGGGCGAGCTAAATGCCTGGTCTGCTCTCAATATTCAAAGTCGGTCTTTTAGTGTTGCCTTTTATCGAGAATCGTATGGCCTCATTATCTGTCAATGATTCTACAAGTCCTGTGAGATTTTCATATCTTTCAAAAAACCTATCAGTCAATTTAAGTGTAACCAAGATATCCACCTCACGAGAGCCGTAAAAACCGGATATTTCTGAGGTGAAAAGATCGCTTTTAACAAATCCCTGCTCTATTCTCAGATTTTCATCCCCCTTTTTGAATGAAAGTAAAGCCGTAGCTATTGTAAAAGAGGAAAATTCAAATCCTGACAGATGAACTCTCTCCATTTTTGCACTGTCGATCTTTACATTGAGCGATTCGATTGCATCTGGTGATATCTCGTTCCTTAGTCTCATGAGCTTGAGCTTTGAAGAGATAGTGAAGGAACCTCCTTTGACCTCAATCTCCTCGCTATTCATCCTGAGCCCCTGTCCAGTAACCACAACATTCTCACCTATTAATCCAGGACGAAGAGTAATTACCCTCGTTGAAATAGTAGTTGGTATACCTTCTCCGATCAGGCGAACGTCTTCAAAGACAAGTTTAAAGGGGAAGCGATATCTGACATTAGAGACAGAAAGATTTACCGAGTAAGCATTCCTGAGACTGGTGTCTATCCTGCTTATTACAGAATCATAAGGAAAGTTATAAAGGACGAATATACAGAGAAGAAAAAGTGAAAGCAGAACAATAAATACTGTAATGAGTATCTTCTTAATCATTGATACTGCTTTTTACGAACTCAATAACCTTTCTTTGACGTATACCTGAAGACGATTCTGTTTTTTCCGTCTTGTATCGTACACCCTGATTGGGATAAAACAGAGAAAGAGGAATGCTATGGAGATAAGTGCCGGATATAATTCTCCAGAAAATCCAAGTGTGAAAGTTCTGTCAAGAAATCGAGCGAAATAATACCCAATCACAAGTCCGAAAAGTGGAATTATATACAATATACTTGCAGACTTGATTATATCACCAGGATGAACAGAGAGTATAACCTTCTCTCCTTTTTTAAGAGGAATTTGTGTGAGAGCTTCGACAACCATCTCTGTAGAAGATATTTTCTCACAGAGCCTGCATCGGTCACAACTTTTACTTGCCGGTATCTTTATAGTAGCACTGCCATCATGCACTGCTACAACCTCTCCCTGCTCCTGATCTATACCCTTTATAAACATATCTGACCTTATTTTTTCTCTGGTTCTTCCTTCTTTTCCTTAGATTCTTTTTCCAATATTTCTTGAAGAAGCTTTGTTTTCTCTTCAAAGAGTTTTTCATGCCCGGGAACAGGATCTGAGATCCTAATTACTTCAGTAGGACAGCGTTTTACAGCCATTACAGGTGCCTTGTTTACTTCATGGTCTATAACAGAGAGATTGTCAGAGATCGTAACAGCACCCGTATCATCATCTCTTTCACAGAGCTTGCAGGCAATACAGCCCGCCGTGCAGATCTTTCGAACCACTGGACCCTTATCCCTTGATCTGCAATATACATGAACTACATCTTCATAACCTGTGAGCCCGATTATATTCCGTGGACAGGCCCTCACACACTCACCACATCCAGTGCACTTGCCCAGGTCGATAACCGGAAGCCCATTATCGTTCATTCGTACAGCATCAAAAGGACACGCCGAAACACAATCGCCGTACCCTATGCAGGAGTAAAGACACGCCTTCTCGGCTCCGACAAGGTTGGCAGATCCACAGGTACGAACACCTGTGTATATCTTATCCCTCTGAGCCTCTTTCAGTCCCCCACTGCAGAACACACGGGCTACCTTTGGTGCGAACTCAACTGCTTCTTCAAGACCCAGAATCTCCACAAGCTTATCGGTAACTTCCTTGCCTCCAGGTTTACAAGCATCTACTGAAACCTTACCCTCGGCAAGTGCTGTCGCTAATGCAGCACATCCTGCAAAACCGCATGCACCGCAGTTAGCACCTGGAAGTACTTCGAGTGCTTTCTCTACTCTTGGATCCTCCTCGACAGCGAGATTCTTGTCTGCGATTACGAGAATCATTGATAGGACAAGGCCAATTCCACCCATACTTGCTAGCGATATAAATAGAATCGTAATTTCCATACTAAATCCTCTATGCTGAAATCAGTCCTGCAAATCCCATAAATGCAAGCGCAAGGAGACCAGCAAGAATAAGGGTAATTGCAGCCCCTTTGAGCGGTTGGGGAACATCTGCGAGGTCAAGCTCCTCCCTGATTCCTGCCATGATTACGAGCGCCAGGGTAAATCCGATCCCTGCGCCTATTCCAAAGACTATATTTTCAATAAATCCATACTTTCTCAAAGCGCCAAAGAGTGCCAGGCCAAGTATGGCGCAATTTGTGGTGATCAGCGGAAGATATATGCCCAGTGTGTCATATAGAGTCTTACTCATCTTCCTTATGAACATCTCGACGAACTGGACGAGAGCAGCAATGACGATGATAAATGACACATATTCTAAAAATGGAACCTTGAAGGCAATCAAGATGTAATTGTTGATTAGCCAGGTAATTGCTGAAGACAGTGTGAGAACAAACGTCACAGCAAAACCCATACTCGTGGCAGATTCTATTTTCCCTGAAACGCCTAAGAATGGACAGATGCCAAGAAAATAGGACAGTACAAAATTATTTACCAGTACCGCAGAGATAAAGATAAGGAAGACTTCCACACTTGACCTCCGTTTAGCTCTTTCTTTTTTCCTCGAATTTCCTATCTATTATATTCTTTGCGCCAAGCATGAATCCCAATGTAATGAAAGCACCTGGCGGCAAAAGCATTATAACCCACTGATCGAACCTGGGCCCAAACACCACGTGGCCAAAAAAGGTACCCATACCCAGGATTTCCCTTATTCCTCCAAGGAGGATGAGAGTAACGGTGAATCCCAGACTCACACCCACAGCATCCAGCAGCGAGAGAATAACGCGATTCCTCGATGCAAAGGCTTCGGCTCTTCCAAGAATGATGCAGTTCACTACAATCAGAGGTATAAAGGGACCCAGTGCTTTACTCAGATCCAGGAGAAAGGCCTTTAGAAACAGGTCGACCATGGTGACAAAGGTTGCAATTATCACAATAAAGGTCGGGATCCTCACCTGTTTTGGTATAATATTCCTCACTATCGATACTATGAGACTCGAACAGGTAAGCACGAACAGTACAGCAAGCCCCATTGTGAGCCCTTTGATCGCAGAGGTTGTAACAGCAAGTGTGGGGCACATTCCAAGAAGCATGACAAGAATCGGATTCTCCTTCCAGAATCCTTTTGTAAATTCACCGAAAATGCCTTTATTGCTCAAATCAGTCATATATATTGACCCCCATTCACATTACCGTTCGAAGATCCTGAATTCTCTTGTTGATTATTAAGACGACCGATCGTGATGAAATCGTGGCCCCTGTAACGGCCTGAATATCGGTATCTTTTTCAGGAGCCTGGTTTTTCACCCACTCTATGGCCGGCTCTGTATTGATTCCCTTGAACTGGTTCTGAAACTCCTCCTCAGAGATTCTTCCTCCAAGACCCGGTGTCTCAATCTGCTCGAGCACTACAAGCCCCATAACCTGTCGAAGGTCTGGAGTCAACCCAACCATAAGTTTTATAACGCCCTGATATCCGATCCCTTCAGCAGGAAGCGCAATGCCCACTACTCTTCCTTCTGTATCTGTGCACTCAAAATAGTTTATTCCCTCAGTGAGCTTCTCTTCATAGCTCTTCGCCTCAGGGACAACGAGAAAAATAGCCCTGTTCTGTTCTTCGAGCATGTTTGCCTCGATGAGCGGACTGCTGATTATATACACAAGCGAGAGGACTCCGCCCGAAATACAGGCAAAGAGTGTGAGAATCAGGACCATCTTCAACCTAATGTTCATGAGCTTCTCCGGTACCAAATATTCTCGGCTTAGTCCCCCTGTTTATAAGAGGGACAAATGCATTCATAAACAGTATCGCATACATTACACCCTCTGGAAGTCCGCCAAGCAGCCTGATAACGACGACAAGACACCCTATGCCAACGCCGAAAAAGATGCATCCCCTGTTCGTGATTGGTGAAGTGACCATATCTGTCGCCATATAGAGGGCACCGATCATCAACCCGCCTGCAAGGAGATGAAAAAGAGGGTCAGGATACTTAGAAGGATTGATCAGATGAAAAATTTCACCGAGCACTGCAACCGTGACGAATATTGAAAGCGGTATTCTCCATTTTATATACTTCTTGATAATGAGATAGATCGCTCCTATTATGAGAAGTACCGCACTCGTCTCGCCAATCGATCCTCCTATACGGCCGAAGAACATTGCAGAGTAGGGAGTCATAATCCCATCGAATTTCATACCAGCCAGAGGAGTTGCAGCTGTTATACCGTCAAAAACCAGCCTGGGTGTGGCCCATGATGAAATAAACACAGGATATGTTGCTGCAAGGAATGCCCTGCCGATAAGGGCAGGATTAAATATATTATACCCCAGCCCGCCGAATATCTGCTTTCCTATGACGATCGAGACAACTGCCCCGAGGATAACCCCATAAATCGGGAATTTTGGCGGGAGAACCATTACAAGAAGCATTCCTGTAATAATTGCGCTTCCATCATAAAGGCTGAAGGGCCGTTTTCGAAGCCGAACCGCAACCCATTCCGAAACAAGGCAGGTAGCAATTGAGACGAGGTACATAATCAGTACATGTATCCCGAACTGGTAGATGCTGAAGACCACTGCAGGAAGGAGGGTAATGATTACACTAATCATTATATTCCTTACCGACTCCCTGCTCTTGATATGCGGTGATGTTGAAAGTATCAGCGAGCTATTTTCTTTTCCCATACTACTTATTCTCCCTCGCTTTAATATCCCTTACCTTCAGCTTCGCTGTCTTTATGAGCTGTACAATCGGTCTTTTGCTCGGACATACATATGAACAGCTCCCGCACTCGATGCAGTCATCGACCCCGAACTGTTCCATCAGTTCCCATTTCTCTGCCTCTGCGAGTATAGAGAGACGCGAAGGTAAAAGTTGTGTAGGACATACCTGAACACAAAAAGAGCATTTGATACAGGGTAAATGGCCCTCCTTCATATATTTCTCGTCCTGAAGGAGAAGAATACCGCTCGTTCCTTTTATTACAGGCACATCATATGATGATTGTGCAATACCCATCATGGGTCCGCCTACGATAAGCTTTCCAATCGTTCCAACAGTCCCACCCGACTGCTCTATAATCGAGCTTACCGGGGTTCCTATCTTTGCAATATAGTTTCCAGGTTTTTTAATTCCGTTACCCGTTATTGTAAGGACTCTATCTATTAGAGGTTTGCCATCCCTCACCGCTTCGCATACGGCAAGTGCAGTGCCAACATTGGAAACTACAACGCCAACATCCATTGGAAGCCCACCTGAGGGCACCTCTCTTTTCAGAACGGCTTTAATGAGCATCTTTTCTCCGCCCTGAGGATATTTCGTATGGGTCAAGACATACCTGATTCCTTTTCCCGCATCGCTTTCCTTGAATTTCTTAAATGCGTCAGGCTTGTTGTCTTCGACAGCGACTACAATTTCTTTCGCGCCGAGGATTTTACCTATCATCTGTGCGCCAAGAATTATGTCACCCGGTTTTTCCAGCATCAGACGGTAGTCAGCAGTAAGGTAAGGCTCACACTCACATCCATTAATGATAAGGACTTCGATTGGCTTGTCCTTCGGGGGGGAAAACTTTACATGCGATGGAAACGTGGCTCCGCCGAGTCCCACTATTCCTGCTTCCATCACCCTCTTCTTCATATCATCAGAACTGAGCTGATCTATAGTATCACCAAGCGGCTTGAGATACTCTTTCTCATCTGCTCCATCCGGTTCTATGAATACTGATAGAACCTTCTGGCCAAGGGGGTGAAGCGCTCGTTCAATACGCTTCACTTTACCAGAAACAGGCGCATGAATAGGAGCAGAGACAAATGCATCACTCTGGCCTATAACCTGTCCCTCTTTAACAGTACCTCCAGCCTCAACAGCAGGAGCACATGGCGCACCAATATGCTGCACAAGAGGAACCACAAGCTGATCAGGAACAGCCGCGATTTCTATCTGGCTATCTTTTGCGTGCTCCTTTCTGTAAGGAGGATGAACGCCTCCTTTAAACGTGAATAAATTCATCTACTGTCTCCAAGAATCTGATAGTGCAAAGCATTACAAAATAGTGAAATAATGAAAAAAATGCAATAGTAATTTATTAAACAGTCCCAATTCTGTAAAGCCTTTCTTCATCTGTAAAGAATTAAATGTTATCCTTATCGTATTTCTCAACAAAGCTTTTAATCGTCTCTAAAGATTTGAGTATTGCCCTGCATTTGCTGAGACCCAGTGTGAAAGGTCTGAACACACCTGTGAATCTGAGCACAGGATGCCCCCTGAACTCCTCTTCGGTTACCACCACCTGTCCTTTGAGTCTCGCAATCTCTTCTTCGAGCTCTCTTATTTTCTCATCCTTATTCTCTATATCACCCATATCCCCCCCATTGGACTTGCATTTTTTTACGAAAAGGAATATGCTACCACTTGAGTACGCATTATCCTTATTCAGAACACATTATTGTACACTTTAACGTAAAACTAGGAAACTACTTTTGATTAAAATTCTTATAAACAGAGAGAAAAAGAACATAACACATATAAGGGTCAGTGGTCATGGCGGCGGAAAGCGAGGAGAAGACATCGTCTGTGCAGGCGTCGCAGCTATTACGCAGACCGCTCTTTCAGGTCTTCTCCATTATGGAAAGGATCAGGTCATATGGAAGAATAAAGATGGATTACTCGAATTCACAATCGTGGATCTTGATGATCCGCAACGAAAAACAATCTTTAACGCTGTCTTGACTACTATGGTACTGGGACTCAAAGGAATCGAGCAAGAGCATCCAGGAAAGGTAAAGATCGTGATAAAAGACAATTAATAAACTACCCCCGCATATCCAACAAAACTGGAATCTGGATGAACGTCATAGCTCGTCGTATAGGTTACCAAAATGCCCCTTTCACATCCAGCCTTCTTAGAAGCAGCAATTGCCGCAGTAGCAGCGCCCGGGCAACAGGCGTTTTTTGATGACAATGCCTGTGATATGACCTTATCAGCATCAGCATTTAGGAAGCTTTCTACTATCATTTTGTCGTTCTTATCCCTTACCCAGCTTACACTCTCCGGTCCGGTACCTTGAGGTGCAAACGCATAGTTTGGACCGTAATGGGTGAGGTCTGTACTCCCTATATAACAGCTGTTGAGACCGAGCTTTTTAGAGATTTCCTCTGCCTTTTCTCCTATGGCAGTTGCCCTTTCAGTCGGACTCACTCCGACAGTCACAATGCTTGCTTCAGGAAAGAGGTGTTTAATAAAGGGGAGCTGAATCTCAACTGTATTATCCTGAGAGTAGTGCACGGCATCTTCTTTTATAAAATCATAAGAATCATAAAGCAGATTCGCTGCTTCCTGATTGACAGGTATTCTTCCAATCGGTGTTTCATATCCATCATCGATAAAGATGTAGTCCGGGCCGTGCGGTGGTAGATGCATTCCAAATACAAAAATGAGCTCCGGATTGTTAACTTTCGAAATACTGTATAAAACCCAGAAAGCAACTTTTCCAGAAAAATACCAGCCGGCATGAGGCACTATACCACCTTTGCCGGAATACTTTTCATCTGGAACTTCTATTTTACCGATGTATCCTTCTATCGTCTTTCTTATCTCTTTTTCCACTCCAGGGTACCATGCTCCAGCCAGATCGGGTTTCCTGAATCCCATTTTATCCCTCCATAGTAAGTACTACATTATATTTTACACCAAAAACGATCATCAAACAACGATTATCCAATATCATCTTGATAATATCCACATTGAATGCTACATTGTGTATGTGTAAAGGGTAAAGGAGTTTAATAAGATGAAAAAACAGGGAAAGTCTTTTGAGGAGTCATTTTTATCATCTCTTAAAAACTGTTTCGGCGAAAACTTGCTATCAGTTATGATCTATGGAAGTTATGTAAGAGGCAGCTTTGTTAAGGGTGTCTCTGACATAAACATGCTCATCATTCTCGAGAAGCCTGATCCTGAGCAGATTGAGGTACTGGGCAGGACGACTCACAGAATGATAAAGCGCCATCGAATAACTCCCCTCATACTCACAAGAGAAGAGTTCAACAACTCAGCAGATGTTTTTCCCATGGAGTACTTCGACATCAAGGATCGTAACAGGGTTATACACGGAACAGACGAGACAAAATCGCTTTCGTTGACGATGACAAACCTCAGGCATCAAATAGAGGATAGGCTCAGGGGAGAAATTGCGTCCCTGCGCCAGCTTTTCATTGCTTCTCGAGGCAGACCGAGAGTACTTCGACACCTGCTTAAACTGTGGGCTGGTTCGCTGTATGCAGTATTCAGGGGGCTTTTAAGACTTAAAAAGGCTGATCCCATTCCTGTTGAGAGTGGCGATATATTAAAAAAATTGAATGAGGCATTCTCAATAGATACAACACCATTCACCCAGATCAATGAATTGAGAAGTGGCGTAAAAGTCGATCCAAAACCGCTTACTCAAAACCTTCTTGGAAAGCTTGAAGAGCTCATCAGGATCGTTGATAAGATGAAATTCTAAATTTTGACTGAATGAACCAGGGGAAATCTTGAATGAAAAAGATTGTTACAGTACTTGTTCTATTATTGATATTCATTGCAGTTCCGATATTTGCGCAGAAGCTACCAAAACCTGTAGGTTATATCAACGACTTTGCCGGTGTGATAGATGCAAGTTACAAAACACAGATGGAAAGGATCATACAGGCTGTACAGGAAAAAACTGGCGCTGAAATCGCAGTGGTAACAGTGCAATCAATTGAGCCCTACGGCTCGATAGAGGAATATTCAATAGATCTTGCCACTGAATGGGGGATTGGGAAAAAAGGTGAAGATACAGGTGTGCTGCTTGTTCTTGCTATGAAAGAACGACGCCTTCGTCTAGAGGTTGGTTATGGGCTCGAGGGAGCAATCCCGGATGGTCTCGCAGGTGAAATAATGGATAAGTCAATTATACCTTCATTTCAAGCAGGAGATTATGGAGGGGGCTTTCTCAAGGGAGTTCAGGCGGTTTCCGGAATCATTGCAAAAGAGTACGACGTCGATCTGAGCTCTTATGATTTACAGGAGAGCCGCAAATATACGAGAACCGGGATTCCAGGCCTGGGCTATCTCATATTTATCATAATTGCCCTGCTCTTTGGCGGAGGAAGGTTTCTGTGGCCTCTTATATTTCTCGGCGGCATGACCCGAAGGGGCTTTTATGGTGGAGGTTTTGGATCCGGAGGAAGCAGCTTTGGAGGCGGCTTTTCAGGCTTCGGCGGTGGCGGTTTTGGTGGCGGAGGTGCGACACGCGGATTTTAATTAGTTCTTGGTAACTAAATCTAGTGAATTATTGTACTTTTTGATCATTGGACTAAACATGATTATTTTTAAAGTAAGGGTTTATTTATAACACAACATAATATTGGAGAAAGGTATGGCCAAGAAAAGCATTGTAGGAATTATCGCTGTCATAGCAATAGTAGTTGTCCTTGGTGTAATCATAGGTGGATGGTATATAGGAATAAGAAATACCCTCGTTACTATGGAGGAGAATATCGACGGTAATTGGGCTGAGATAGACAATCAGCTCAAGCGCAGGGCAGATCTGATCCCCAATCTCGTCAACACGGTCAAGGGTTTTGCAACACAGGAGAGAGAAGTTTTTACCCAGATTGCAGAGGCTCGGGCTAAGCTTGCCGGCGCCCGTACAGTTGGAGAATCAGCTGATGGGTACAATCAATTACAGACCGCCCTTGGAAGATTACTCGTTATCGTGGAGAGATATCCAGAGCTGAAGTCAAATGTAAACTTCTTAAGGCTCCAGGACGAGCTTGCGGGTACAGAGAATCGTATAGCAGTAGCGAGGAAACGCTACAATGACAGTGTAAGGTTATTCAATACCAAGATAAGAAGATTTCCCTCCTCTATTGTAGCCCGCCGTATGGGTTATGAGCAGAAGGAGTATTTCGAGATAGAGGAGCAGGCACGAGAGGTTCCAGAGGTCGATTTCGAGAGCTAGTATTTGAAGAGCTTGATTATTCGTTCAAAGGAACAGTCACATGCATTACATAGACCTTCTTCTCTCATTTACCCTCTTCGTCATAGGAATACTCACTCTTTGTCTGAAGAGATTCAAGAAAAATGCCGCTCTCGTATCGGTTTGTCTTCTCTTCTTTCCTCTTGCAATTGTTACCTACTACTTTCCAGAAACTGACATAATGGTTTTTCAGAACGTCTCAATTCTGCAGATCGTTGTCTATCCTTTTGTTAAGCTATTGATTCTTTTTCTTGTTGTGTATTACATATACGAGACAAAGAAAATAGAAGGGAAATAAAAAAAGAGCAGTAAAAAGCAGTCAAGGATGACTGCTTTTTACTGCAAGATAGATATTATCTACATCTTCAGATACTCCTGAACCCATATTCCATTGGTCAATTTATCGGTCTTCTTACCAATAGCAGTCAGATCCTTGATATACCTCTCATCCTCAAAGGCAACCTCTGTTGTCTTACCAACAGGAATTGCGTTGTTCTCCTTCACGATCTTGTTGAATTCATCGTGGTGATCCCTTATTGGACATGGTACGATTTCGTTCTTGACATTTTCGGGCGAATCCTTATAGCCCTGGTCTAGTTGCCACTTCCGCAGCCCTTTAAAAAATGGAGTCTTGAGGATATCGTCAACGTTTTTCCCCTTGTCAAAGAAATCTGTCTTTATATTCCCTACAGAGTATGGGACAAAAACACACGGCATGACATTCCCGTACCAGTCTATATACAGGTATCCACCTTTCCGTCCTGCTGATATACACCCGTCTGATATAGGACCTCCATTCCAGAAATCTATGACAAATATTCCCCTCTCCCTCTGGATATAGCGCTCACGATGCCAGAGCTGCTCTCTCTGCTCTGGCGTAATCATCATATCAAATGTTGGCCCCCTCCCTATGGGCATATACTGGAACATCCATATATAGGAGGCTCCGAGTTCGTCAAAAAACATGTCCAGGAACTCATCGCTCGTAAGCTCTTCAGCATTATCTCTCGTTGCTGTAAGGGATGCACCGAAAATAACACCCTCCTCCTTGAGGTAAGACATTGCATCAATAATCTTCTTGAAGGTTCCCTTACCCCGTCTCTCATCCGTACGTTTCTCGAACCCCTCGACCGAAATTGCAGGGGTGATATTCCCGAGCTCCCCGAACTTCTTTGCAACAGAACGATCAATCATAGTTCCGTTTGTATACATCAAAAAGAAGTTGTCATCATGTTTCTCATATAGATCGATTATATTTTTCCCCTGAGATTCCCACATCAAAGGCTCCCCTCCTGAGATCACCGTAAAGTAGGAGCCCCATAACTCCCTCTTCTGATCAATCAGCTTATCCACAATATCCCAATCGAGCGATGCGAGAGTTTTTTTGGAACTAGCAGCATAGCAGCCAAAACAGGCTAGATTACACTCTTGGGTTGGAGAGATTGTCATGAATACCGGCAGGGGTTCATCACGGCGTCTTCTCTCAGCAGCTTCGGGGTGTCTTTCGGCCCAGTTCAGTATTATATCTCCCACAAGCCTGTTGAATACCCAATCTTTTACAGCAGGAGAAAGACTGCCTTCTCTATACTTCTTTTCAAAGATTTTCATTAAATTTCTTACAGCGATAGCCTTATCTTCCTGCGCACCTATTGGCCTGTTTCTCGGATTCTTTAATACCAGGTTTTTCAATATTTGTTTTTCACCCCACTTAAGAAAGAGGTTCATGATGAAGTCTACCTTCATTAACTGAAGGCTGATCTTAGCAAGTGCCTTTTTACTTTTTGCATTTATTTTCATATATAACCCCTCCTCCAATCATATTGGTAGTATTAATACTACTCCATCCTATAAATTATAGTCAAGTATTTTTTAGCATTGAAATCAATTTTTTTAGGTAATAGCGAAATACTGTGTTAATATTAATATATTTACTATAATCTCAACTAATCGTGCTGAAAAGAATGAAATTATTCAAAATCTGTTTGCCACTTTTTCTTTTTCTGGTAAACCTGCTTTATGCAGGGCTTCCAATTACCTCCAGCCTCGATGTTCAGGAATCCTGGTTCACCAGTGAGAGTGAAAACTTCAGATTCATCTTTCCAGCCCATCTCAGAGAGGTTGCAGGCGTTATAGAAAAAGATGCAGAAGATGTGTTTAAAGAGCTGAAAACATGGACAAACTACACTCCAAAGTACAAGTTAGATGTCATCATCACTGACAACAGCGACCTTGCAAGTGCATCAGTACAGTTGAGCTCAAATGGCTATTATTTAACTATAAATGCTGTGCATCCCTATCAGGATTTTATGGATGGCATAGATGCCTACAAAAGCTGGTACAGAAATCTCCTGATTCATGAGCTCACACATATAATTCACCAGGACATGGTGGAAGGGTTCCCGGCTTTTACTCATAAAATCTTCGGAAAACTGATTTACCCGAATACATCTAATCCGCTGTTTTATACAGAAGGGTTCCCTACTTACACAGAAACGGTGAAGGAAAATGGTTATGGACGGGGTAACTATACATATACAAATATGTTAGTAAGAACAGCAATACTTGAAGAGAATCCCCCCCTTCTCGATCGTGCTTCAAACAGTACCTGGCTCTGGCCAGGCGGTCAAACACGTTATCTCTATGGTGTATCCTTTGTGAATTGGCTTGTCAGGAACTATGGTGAGCAGAAACTCATTACATTTAATAAAAACAACTCGTCAAAGTTAAGCTTCACGAGCAGTCTTGCTTTCAAAAAGGTATACGGCAAAACGTTCCAAGAGGTCTGGGATAAATGGCTGGAAGAAGAAACAAGGAAAGCACACGACTTCCAAAAAGGTCTCGAATTCAGGGGCATAACAAAATATATCCCTGTAGGCACTAAAAGAGGATATGTCTACTCGTTTGCCATGAGCAATTCAGGTAAAACTGCAGCTTATTCAATCAGGCCTGCAGACAAACTGGGCGGTTTGTATCTCTATGATTTCAAAACTGAAAAAGAAAGGTGTATCAAAAAAGGATTATATGCAGAGAGTATACTCTTCTCCAACGACGACAGGAAACTCTGGTATATCAGGGGGGATCTCAGAAAAAATGTCTATTATGAAAATAATATTTATGAGTTCGATATTGCTAAAAAAACAGAAAAAAAGATTACAGAAAATGGTCATATTCAGGGTTTCATGTTCACAGATAGTGAGAATGAGCTTTTAATCTGCTATTCAACCCCCTATGGAACCGATATAAGGTTCCTTACTATTAACGGAGAAACAAAAAGTACTATTCGTCAGACAATCCTGCCGGTTGTTGAGCAACCGGTTCTATCAGGCGACAAAACAAATGTAGCGTTTTCATGCAGAAACAGAGAGGGAAACCGGGCCATATACATTACAGCTCTGGACGATCTGAAAAATGAAACATTTATACCAAAACGAATCACCTCACTCAATCAGAATGCTTATTCACCGGAATGGCTGAGCAGTGAAGAGCTCGTGTTTGTTGGAGATAATAATAGTGTGTATAACCTATTCCGTGTAAATATCCAAAATGAAAATATTGCGAGAATCACCAATGTTCCGACAGGTATATTCGATCCTGATATATCAGCAGATGGAACAGTCCTTCTGCAAGAGTATACGAGCAGTGGATACAGGATCGTAAAAACTTCAATGAATGAGCTTCGATATAACTATCCTGTCACAGAACCTGAAATAGCAGAAACTCCCTCTGAAGACGTTTCAACAACGTCAGTCAGACAAAGTAATAACGATTATGCAATAGCAGAATACAACGCGGCTCAATGGTTGTTTCCAGGCTACTGGTCGCCACTGTTTATAGATCAGAGAATATCCCTAGGGGTTGGTTTTTATACATCAGGGAGTGATCTTTTACAGCGTCATGCCTACAATATGGGACTCCTCTTTGATGTCATAGATGCACAATTTAAATCCTTCATCAACTATACTCACTACTCCTACCCGTTTAACTACTTCGTTTCACTCTTTGCCACTCAGAGAACAGATACAGCAACATTCTCCCCATCGGTGGCAATCTTTCCAGGTATATCCTTTCCTCTAATTGAGAGAGATTTTCTCCTAAAGGCAGATCTCGGTATGATCTTCGAAAGTCCTTATGCCGGACCTGATCTCTCCTTTTACTATAGCAGCACACGTCGACCTCTTCACTGGATTGGTCCAGAGCAAGGAATTGTATTCGAGCAGGGTTTATACTACAATATGGGGCAAGAGCAGTTTTTAATCCTCTCAGATTACTTCTCATGGTATCAGAGGCTGCTGGAGATCCTTCTTTTAAATATCAGGATTCAAAGCAGATGGAATCCCGTAGATGACATAAACAGGGTCACCTACGGAGCATACTCGAAGTTTGTCTATGTACCCCTTAACAGTGTATACACCCTGGGATTTCCTGATATCGTGCCTGCAAGATTTGCTATGGATGTAAAGACAACATTGAAGACCAGGCTCTTCTCGGTTGATAGGGGAATAGGGTCTTTACCCCTTTTCTTTGAAGGCGTAAATCTGAGTGCCTTTCTTGATAACGGGCTTGCTGCTTCCCCAAATAGTTTATACGATGTAGTAGTTGGAGATATCAACGAGCTTGTGGAAGATCCATGGGGACATATCCGCTCCTCTGCCGGCGCAGAGCTCGAGGTTGAATTTCTGATCGGCTACCAGTATCCCCTGATATTTGATATAGGGTATGTGTATCCGATCTCAAGCGGCGGAAAAAGCGGCATTTACGTAGATGCTAGATTAGAGCTTCCGTTTTGAGTGCAATTTTTTATGTGTACCATCACACAGATGAGAAATCAGAGCTTCCGTTTTGAGTGTAATTTTCTATGTGTACCATCACACGGATGAGAAATCAGAGCTTCCGTTTTGAGTGTAATTTTCTATGTGTACCATCACATAGATGAGAAATTAGAACTATCGTTTTGAGAGACATTTTTATTATATTACAAAGATGCGAAATTATAGTTACTGTTTTGAGTGATATAGATATGTTTAAATATTTTCTGTTAAATTAGCGAGGACTGATCATGAACAATAAGACAGCTGAGAAAAATAATCTCGATTCGAAGATAAGCTTTTGTGATAATGTTATCAAGCAGTTTCATAAAGCAGCCGAACTGATGAGTATCGATTCTGATATTCGAAGGATCCTGGCCACAACTAAAAATGAAGTTGTAGTCCATTTTCCTGTCCGAATGGATGATGGCACTATCAGGATCTTCAACGGCTATCGAGTCCAGCATAATGATGTATTAGGTCCATTCAAAGGAGGCCTGCGATATCATCCACAGACATCTACAGATGAAGTACGCGCCCTTGCAATGCTCATGACCTGGAAAACCGCACTGGTCAATCTCCCTTTTGGGGGGGCTAAAGGAGGAATTGAATGTAATCCACTGGAACTCTCAATAACTGAACTAGAACGGATCACAAGAAGATTTACATTTGCCCTTGGAAATATAATCGGCCCGGAATATGATATTCCAGCCCCTGATGTTAATACCAATGCCCAGATCATGGTATGGATCCTTGATACCTATCTTGCAACCATTCCACCCCAGGATCGCAACCGCAATGTCCATGTGGTAACTGGTAAGACAATTGCTTCCGGTGGTATCTGTGGGCGGGATAAGGCGACCGGACAGGGTATTGTCTTTACAATCGAGAACTGGTGTAAGGATAAGAAATTCGATCTTTCCCAAGCAACCTATATCATCCAGGGTTTTGGTAATGTTGGATCCTGGGCTGCAAGATTGTTGAAGCCACATGGTCCCAAATTAATTGCAGTTGAAGATGCATCTTGTGCAATATTTAATCCTGCAGGGATTGATCCTGATGATCTTCTTAGATATTCAAAAAGCAATCAAAATTTTATTGCCAAATATCCCGGAGCCGAAGAGATTGATCATAAAACCTTTATGGGCACAAAGGCAGATATCTTTATCCCTGCAGCCTTGGAAAATCAGATTACTAAAGAGACGGCACAGCTTCTTAAAGTCAAGTTAGTTATTGAAGGAGCAAATGGGCCAACTACTCCAGAAGGTGATCAAATTTTACAAGAAAAAAATGTTGGTCTACTTCCAGGAATATTATGTAATGCTGGAGGAGTAATTGTCAGTTATTTTGAGTGGCTGCAGAACAAACGGAGTGAGATCTGGGATTTGGAGCAGGTTGATCATAGTTTACGCAGGATTATCGATCATGCATACATCCGGACAAGAGAAACCGCATTGGAATATAAAACTGACTGGCGTACCGCGGCTTATATTGTTGCCCTGAAAAGATTAGAAGAAGTCTATAGAGAGAGAGGCATTTTCCCCTAGAAAGCAGGGAAGTCTTCAATAGTATGCAACAAGATAACTGTACTATTGAAGCCACTGTATTAATTTATCTGTGATTATTTACAAAAGTATACACCCTAGGTGCTCTGTGTGCACAGGTATACACATGGATGCTTGTCCCCAAAGTATATACTTTTAGGATGTTGATTGTATTAATTAAAACATTAAAATTCAGATTGCTATATAGAATCAATTTGCATTCTTACTCTCTCGAGCTCATTGAGATCCCACTGAAGCTCCATCTCTTCAAACATGCTCTTCGCTTTCTCAAGGTATTCCTCTGATTTTATACCTTTAAGTGAATTGTGCTTGCTTTTCGGCTCACTCAATCGTTTACCTACTTCATAATATGTTCTAGAAAGTTCGAGTTTTGCACCAAGCCGTTCTCCTTCATGAATACTCTCAGTCCACCATTTTAAAGCTTTTTTCTGTTTTCCAATAAGCCAGTAGTATGTACCCAGGAGCTTTAAGGATTCAGTTAAGTCAAGAGCTATCTTTTTTGACATCTTAACAGTGTTTTTCCCACACTTAAAAGTAATTTTTTTTATTACAGAAAAGTTTGGCTTATTACCAGTCTTCATTGATTCTTCCAACTGACATATATTAAACACAAATTGACATACCAAATAATTAATTATATCACTTGGTGTCAGATCCAGTTTGTCTGCCATCTCTTTAGATTTTAACAATAACTGTTCAGCCCCTTTCTTGTCACCATGCATTAATAGAATTCTAGCTTTTATTGGAAGAAAAGTTAGCATTTCTAGCCTGAAATCTGTTTTTTTAATTATTTCAATACCATTATCAATCTCAATTAAGGCATTGTCATATTTTCTATATTTCATTAAAAACTTTGATGATAGATGATATTTTTTGACTACGGAAAAATCATGCTCATATTCAGTACTTATCTCGGATAACTTTTTTACCAATTCTAGAGCACGTTTAAAATTGCCAAGCTCTATAGTTAGCAGACCATGCCACCAGATATAATTTGTTGTATAAAAAAGTTCTCCAACATTCATATTCGAGTCTATAACATTTTCATGATATTTGATGTTTTGCCAATGGCCTATAAACAAATCATATATTAAATGGTTAAGTTCATAGTAAAGTCTTGTTCTCATATCGTTTTTATCAATCTTATCCTTTATAAATGCAAACACCTTTTTACTCAAAGAAAATGACAGGCCAGAATATGTTAACATTCCTCCACCACTTGTAATTATTTCAATTCCATTTACCACTTTTGATATATCATATTTGGTTATTTTATTTGCAAGAAAAGATGTTCCTAAAACCAATTTTTTTGGATCTATATCTGTAGTCGATTGAAGTTTTTTGAAATATAAATTTATAATTTCATTATCAAGCTTGGTGGGATTCTTTTTCCACTTAATTAATGGTAGGTATAAACTGATAAGCAAATTTATAAAGCCTGCAATAAATTTACAGACTACAATTAAAAGGGTTTTTGGCACAGGCATACCATAATGTGAAAGAACTCTATCAAAATATTCTATTGCCTCAACGAATTGTCCCTTGTTATATAAGGCTGAAGCAATATTTTTCTCAAGTTCTGCAATTTTATTTTTATCAACATCATCACCGCATTTGTTAACATAAAGTTCGAGAGCTGTTTTGTAGTAATGCAACGCTTCTGTTGAAGCAGAGGTTTTTAAAGCAGTTTCACCAGCCTTGATTAGATACTCTTCTGTTTTATCCAGATCTTCTGCCTGGCTATAATGATATGCAAGCATGCCGTAAAAGTCATGTAGCTTGTCTTGAAAAACAGATACTATGGCCTGGGCTATAGTGAGATGCAACTCTTTTCTCTTTTTGAGTAAAATGGATTTATAAATAGCCTCCTGGGCAATGACATGCTTGAACAGATATTCGATCTCTGCCAGCCGTTTCCTTTCCCGAATTAACTGAATATTTTTGAGATGATCGATTCTTCTATCAATCTCACTTATATTCTTTGCTACATCAGCGATGATTTTGTAGAAAAAACTTCTACCTATAATTGAAGCAACTTTAAGCAGGTCCTTAGTTTCTTCATCAAGCCTGTCAATTCTGCTCATTATGAGTTCATTGATACTTGCCGGTATCACAACAGAATCGATTTTATCAGTAACTTCAAATTTTCCCTTTTTAATTTCTACCACATCATCATCAATCAATTTTCTAATAATTTCCTCAATATAAAAGGGATTGCCCTCCGATTTATCTTTAATTTGTTGTCTGACATGTTGTGGAATTCCCTCAGCTTGCAGCAAGTTAAGAACAAGGGAGTCCGATTGAATATCATCAAGTGGATGAAGATTGATCTCTGAATAATAGTCATTATATCTATCTTTAATTGTTTTAATTAATCTCTCACCAGTTTCTTCGTATCTGGGTCTAAACACATTTATAAAGAGCACTCGGTTTTTTTCAACTAACCTGAACAGCGATTCGAGCAATTCAAGTGTACTTAAATCATTCCAATGAAGGTCTTCAAAAATAATAACAAGTGGTTTTATTTCAGAGATCTTTATTAAGAGGTCCTTCAGGTTTTTTAAAATTAGTTTTGATAATGCTTCCCCTTCGATATCCTTAACCCTCTCTTCATATTTTCCTTTCAGTTCCATCCCCATAAGTGATGCAACAAATGGAAAGATTTCTGATACTCCTTCAGAATTTACCTCTTTGATTGATCTTTCAAGTTTATTTAGAGATTCTAATTCACTATCATCTTCTTTTATCCCGGCCCAGTTCTTTAGAATTTCAATTATTGGATGATAGCTTAGGTTCTTACCGATCGATGAAGCCCTCCCTTCAAGAAGCACTACTTTTTTCATTTCATCTTTTCTTCGTAGCTCAGCTATCAATCTGGATTTTCCGATTCCAGCTTCTCCTATTACATTAACAATCGTCCCTTCATCGTTTATTACCTTAAAAACATGCAGTTCGAGTTTATCAAGCTCTTTTTCCCTGCCCACCATTTCAGAGAAAATCATTCGTTCCATTTCAATTCTATCTTTATGTTTGATCTCTTTTAATGACAGCACCTCAT
>CP070841.1:1220728-1238559 GCA_020342115.1 Spirochaetota bacterium | reverse complement strand
ATAGTGCTTGGGATTTACTGGATATTGCACAATTTCATGTTCCATTATATAAAACGTTCTGATGGAGTGCTTTTATGGCTGAACATACTGTTCTTAATATCCGCAGCTCTGGTTCCTTTTTCAACAGCGGTACTCAGGGTAAACGAGGCACTGGTCCCTGGTTCAGAGGCCATAAGTAAAATTCCCGGAATTTTCTATACTGCCTCAACAATAGGAACGATTTTGATATTACTGGGAATATGGCAATATGCAACAGGTAAGTTGCGTTTGGTCGACCCGGACATTGATAAACGTATAATCTTTAAGATCAAAAAGGTTATCTTTATACCGACGTCCATCATGTTTGTAGGAACTGTACTTTCAATCTTCATACCCTTGGCTTCGTTATTAAGTTTTATATCTCTCGTGTATATTGTTGTCATGACAGCCCATGCACGTCATAGCTTTCTTTCATAGGGTAAAAGAAAGTACTGAATCTTAAAAGAAAGCAGAACTGATGTTATGTATTGCTTCAATTAAGGTTACAGTATACCCAATTATTATTACATAATTGTAGTGATAATTAAATATACTGTCCCCGAATCTTTATGTATCGTATTCAAACTGTTGTGCCACTGATATAAGATATCAAAAAAAAGGCCCTCTTTTAAGGAGGGCCTTTTATATAACACTACCGTTTATTGCAGTGGTACCACAAGATACCCTACCCTTCCAGAACCCGCATCCCGAACCAGAAGCATAACTCTTCCCTCCTGAGAGGACTGAGCTATGAGCTCGTTGAATTGTGCAGGATCATCAACAGGAGTGTTTCCGACTCTGAATATAATATCGCCCTTCTGTAAGCCAGCCCTGTCAGCAGCACTCCCTGACTCAACTTCGATTATAATAACACCAGTGGCTTTTTTTAATCCCAGTCTTTTTGCCGTATCAGTATCGACCGTTTCGACCTTTAGACCAAGGATAATGCTCCCACTTCTCGCACGAGCTTCCTCTTCAGCCTTCTCGAGCTCACCAATCCTTATACTGAACTCGCGCTCCTTCTTATCTCGCAACACTGTAATCTTAACAGTGATTCCTGGATCTGTTGCTGCCACCGAATTTCTGAGCTCTGCTACAGTCTCTATTCGTTTGCCATCATAACGAATAACGATATCGCCCTGCTCGATTCCTCCCTGCTCTGCAGGTCCTGAAGCAACGACATCCGCAATAATCACTCCCTTGAAGTTCTTGTCAAGTTTAAGGCTTTTAGACATCTCAGGGGTGATATCCTGTATGTTCACACCCAGGTACCCTCGAACAACCTTTCCATGCTTGATAAGCGAATCCGAGATCTCCTTTGCCATATTCGAAGGTATTGCAAAACCAAGTCCTTCACTTCCAGCAGACGCTGAAACGATCAGAGCATTGATGCCAATTACCTCTCCCTTCAGGTTTATGAGTGGTCCGCCTGAATTTCCTGGATTTATAGCCGCATCAGTTTGTATAAAATCCTCATATCCGGTGGGTCCGAGAACACCGATATTAGTTCGATTCTTGGCACTGATTATCCCTGCAGTTACAGTCGAGTCAAGCCCTCTGGGAGAACCTATGGCAATAACCCATGCTCCAACCTTGCACTGATCTGAATCGCCAAACCGTGCATATTTCATTTCTTGAGTCGGTTTAATCTTGACAACAGCAAGATCTGTTCTGGGATCTGTACCGATGAGCTTTGCCTCGTGCTTTGTTCCGTTGTTTAGCACAACCTCAATTGTATCGGCATTCTGGACAACATGGTTGTTCGTTATGATATAACCTTCCTTTGATATTATGACACCGCTCCCCAACGCCTGTACAGGTACTTCATATTCCTGCTGTTGAGGCGGCCCGAAAAAGTACCTGAAAAACGGGTCGTTGCCAAAGGGAAATCCGAAGTCCGGCCCTCTCTGCACAACGGTTCCTGTCACATTTATGTGAACAACAGCATCGATGAGAGCCTCTGCCACCTCACTAATCGCTGTTGAAAAACCTATCTCATCCTTAATGACGATAGTTTGTACCGGTGTAGCGACATCGGCTTTTCCCTTACCCGGGTTCGAACCCATTCCAAGAAGGAAGAAAAGAACAGCAGTAACTACCAGAGCACCGAAAAGATAATATTTTCGCTTTCTCATAAAGATATCCCTCTCTACTTATATTATGATAACCTTCCAACAAGGCAAAAAGATGCAAAACTTACAAGAAGCATTTCTTTCACCTATAAGATAATATCTTTTAAGTTTTCATGCTACCCATAAACGATCAACAGAACGTAATTTTTTATAATTAGGAGACGAAAATATCAACATTTATATATACACAAATACCGGTTGACTCCAATCCATTCTCACCTCGATATTATATCAATTTATTCTTGATATATCTTTCGCAGCCAACTCAATAACCATTTACAATTCTGTTTTTAATATAGTATATTAAGGTGCTGTATTTGTAAGGGTATAATATTATAAGAGGTAACAATGGGCGCACGAGGATACATTCTTGTAAAATTGAAGAAACCTATGAGTGAGGATGAACTTTGGGAGCAAGTAAAGCTGTTTGAATCGATAGACGATGTTGAGTTTGCTGCCCGTGTCATAGGTCTATATGACTTTGTTCTCACAATAGACTCAAAAACTTCTCTTGACACCGTAAAAAAGAAGATTGAGGACCAGGGTATAAGCAATAAGCTTGAATCCCTTAAAATCGATAATGTTTTTGTGAAGCATAGAGAAATTAAGGATTTAAAAATCCTTGATGATATGACCTAATCCATTATTTACCGTTGTTGTGCTACGTTGTTACCTCCTGAAACACTCCATTATTTATCAGTTCTACATGAGAGGAACAGAAATTGAGTAAACCGGATTTGGAACCTGCACTTACTATAATCGAGAGTGAAAATGTGAAGCCAGGCTCTCTTATCACGATATTACAGAAGATTCAAACACAATACGGTTATCTGCCAAAGAAGATTCTCGAGATTATTTCCAGAAGAATAGACATACCTGCTGCCAAAGTACTTGGTGCCGCAAGCTTTTACTCACAGTTCAAATTCGAAGAGAGCGGAAAGAATGTAATAAAGGTATGTCATGGAACAGCATGTCATATATCTGGAGCATCAAAGATCCTGGGATTCCTCGAGGATCATCTGAAAATTACTGATGGTGAAACAACAGACGATAAACTCTTCACAATCGAGCGTGTGGCTTGCCTGGGATGCTGCAGCCTTGCTCCTGTTATGATGATAAATGACACCACTTACGGGAGGCTCACACTGGATAAACTGAGAAAGGTAATAAATCATTACCGAAAAGAGGGGCAATCCAATGCCTGAGAAACAGAAAGGTGTACTGTTACGCAAAGACTCGGTAAAAACAACAAAATTAAAGGTTGGTCTTGGGGCTTGTGGCATTGCAGCAGGAGCAAATGAAGTTTATAACGAGCTGGTACGTTATGTAAGTACAAAAAAGATACCGGTAATGGTTGAAAAAACAGGATGCATAGGCATGTGTCACAATGAACCTCTTGTCGAAATCGAGAGTGAGAAAGAAGGAAGGATATTACTTGGAAATATAACTCAGAAGAATATCGATACAATTATTGATGAGTATATGGAGAAGCAAACGGTCAATCCCAAATACATAGTTGCTGGGAGCGATTACATAACAGAGCATGATGGGTTTTTTAAAAAGCAGGTGCGGATAGTGCTCGATAACTGTGGAAGGATCAATCCTGAATCTATCGATGAGTACATTGAGATGAACGGGTACAAAGCCCTTCACCATGCTATTAAAAACATGACTCCTGACGATATCATCGATGAAGTAAAAAAATCCGGACTCCGAGGAAGGGGGGGAGCCGGATTCCATACAGGATCGAAATGGAATTTCACAAAACAGGCTCCCGGAGATGAGAAATATCTCATATGCAATGCAGACGAAGGAGACCCCGGTGCATTCATGGACCGTTCTACCTTGGAGGGTGATCCCCATGCAATAATCGAGGGTATGACCATAGCTGCATTTGCTGTAGGTGCAAAGCTGGGCTACATCTATGTAAGGGCTGAATATCCCCTTGCTGTTAAGAGGCTTGAAATTGCATTAGACCAGGCCAGGGAACATGGCTTTCTTGGTTCTAATATATTAAAAACTTCATTCTCCTTTGATATCAGAATAAAGGAAGGTGCTGGAGCTTTTGTTTGCGGAGAGGAGACCGCTCTTCTTGCATCGCTCGAGGGGCGGAGAGGATTGCCAAGAATAAGACCTCCCTTTCCAGCAACAAGTGGTCTCTGGGATAAGCCTACAAACATCAATAACGTAGAAACCTATGCAAACATTCCTAGGATAATCCTGAACGGCTCTGAATGGTACAGCTCCCACGGAACCGAACATAGCAAGGGTACAAAGGTATTTGCGCTGGCAGGAAAGATTAACAAAGGCGGTCTCATAGAGGTCCCCATGGGAATTACCTTAAGAGAGATTGTGTACGATATAGGCGGAGGAATAAAATCGGGCAAGAGATTTAAAGCTGTTCAAATGGGGGGACCTTCCGGAGGCTGTATACCTGAGTCTCTTCTTGATACTGTCATTGACTACGATTCTGTAACGAGAACCGGTGCAATCATGGGCTCGGGCGGAATGGTGGTGATGGATGAAGACACCTGCATGGTAGAGGTCGCCAGGTTCTTTCTTGATTTCACCCAGCAAGAGTCCTGTGGGAAGTGCACCTTTTGCAGAATTGGAACCAAACGGATGCTTGAGATCCTTGAACGTATTACCAGAGGAGAAGGTGTGAAAAACGATATAGAACATCTCGAGCAGCTTGCTCTCGGTGTGAAATCAGGCTCCTTATGCGGTCTAGGGCAGACGGCTCCAAACCCGGTTTTGACAACCCTGAAATACTTCAGAGAAGAGTACGAGGCTCATATAAATGAAAGGCGATGTCCAGGCGGTCAGTGTAAGAATCTCATATCCTACATCATCATACCTGATAACTGTGTCGGCTGCGGTGTCTGTCTGAAAAACTGTCCGGTTAATGCAATATCGGGGGAGAAAAAAGAGCCACATATAATAAACCAGGATATATGCACAAAGTGCGGTATCTGTATGGACAGTTGTAAATTCGATGCAGTTGATATTAAACGCTAGAGAGAATACATAATGAGCAGGGTCAAAATTGTTCTTAATGGGAAAGAGACACTCGCGCATCCGAAAGAAACCATTCTGGAGGTTGCCCGGCGCAACAACCTGTTTATTCCAACGCTCTGTTATGATGACAGGCTTGAGCCCTACGGAGCGTGCAGAGTGTGCCTTGTTAAAGTAGAGGGTGCGAAAACTTTTTTACCGTCCTGCTCAACAAAGGTTACCAACGGCATGGTAATCGATACTGAGAACGAAGAAGTAAAATCCGAAAGGAGACTCGCCCTTTCTCTTTTAATATCAGACCATTATGGAGATTGCGATTCACCATGCAGTATCGAATGCCCTGCAAACATAGATATCCAGGGATATATTGCACTGATTGCAGCCGGACGATACACTGAAGCAGTTAAGCTTATAAAAGAGAAAAATCCCATGCCGCTCACCATTGGGAGGATATGCCCCCGTCCCTGTGAAGCAGTGTGCAGGAGAAACAGGGTTGATGAACCGATCGCCATCAATTTTCTCAAACGCTATGCAGCAGATTTTGATTCAACAATGGGTAAGCCGTATATCCCTGAAAGAGAAAATTCTCTGGGTAAGAGAATTGCTGTTATTGGTGCCGGTCCTGCAGGTCTCACATGTGCCTATTACCTCGCGGTAATGGGGTATGAGGTAACGATATTTGAAAAAGAGCTTAAGGCAGGTGGAATGCTCAGATACGGGATTCCCCAATACAGGCTCCCGAAAGAGATTTTGGACAGGGAAATAGATACAATTTTAAGACTGGGCGTAAATATCGAGTACAGCACGGAACTTGGTAAGGATATTTCAATAGAGGAGATCAGAAAAAGGAATTATACGCTGGTTTTTATTGGAATCGGAGCACAGTGCTCAACCCGAATGCGTATCGAGGGTGAGGACCTCGATGGTGTAACTTCAGGTCTTGAGTTCCTGCACAACATTGCTGAAGGTGTAAAACCAGATCTCACTGGAAAAAGGGTCGTAGTTATTGGAGGAGGAAACACAGCAATAGATGCAGCCCGAACCTCGTTTAGGCTTGGAACCGGTGAAGTGATCATCCTATACCGTAGAACCAGACTGGAGATGCCGGCAAATGACTTCGAGATCGAGGAAGCTATTGAAGAGGGTATTAAGCTCGAATACTTGAGTGCACCGGTAAGAATTAAAAAGGAAGGCCAAAGATTAAGAGTCGAATGTATCAGGATGAAACTTGGAGAACCTGACTCTTCCGGAAGGAGAAGACCGGTTCCTGTACAGGGATCAAACTATATCCTGAAAGCCGATCTTCTTATTTCAGCAATCGGTCAAAAACCTGATATTCCATCATTGGGAAAGGATCTTATCTCTGCAAAAGATACTCTAAAAGCGGACCTCGATACAGGTGCCACTGATGATAGCTATCTTTTTTCAGCTGGCGATTGTGTAACAGGAGCAGCCACAGCTATTGAGGCAATTGCTGGTGGCAGAAAAGCTGCATATGCTATGGACAGGCGTATCAAAGGAATGAAACCTGTGTCAGGCTTCACTTTCAATATCTCAAGAGGTGCTCTTGAGGAGATTCCAGATTCATATTTCAGCCATTATAAAAAAAGCAAAAGGGCTAGCATGCCCACCCTGCATGTATCGCAACGAAAGAGGAATTTTGAGGAAATAGAAAAGGGATTCACAGAAGATGCTGCGTTTCAAGAGGCTCGCAGATGTCTCGAATGCGGCTGCCATGAAGGCTTTAGTTGCGACCTTCGCGACTGTTGTACCCTTTATAATGTACCAACCAATGAATTTGTTTATGGAACGAACATCTTACAGGGGTACGACAACCTTGCAGCAAACTTACCGCTTATAATAAAAGACGAAAATAAGTGCATAAAATGCGGAACATGCATAAGGATATGCGATGAGGTTTGGGGGCTTTCCATATGGGGTTGGGTAAACAGGGGATTCGAAACACTTGTTACACCATACTTTGATCTGGAACTCAAGGATACAGCATGCGATTTCTGCGGCCAATGTGCCGACAGCTGTCCTACCGGTGCATTGACGCTCAAACCCTATCTTCAAAAACCTGGACCCTTCTGTTCAGAGCAGAAAGTGGGAATCTGCGTGGGGTGCAGCCTGGGCTGTGAAATATCGTATAATATTTATGAAAATTTGCTCGTCAGGAATAGAGGAAAAGCTGGAGAGAATGAAGGAAATCTCTGCGTGAGAGGAAGGTTTGGATATAACTACCTCGCAGAGGGGAGCAGATCCCTGAGCTTTTTAGAAGTAGATCGTAAAAAGAGAAAAAAGCTTGTTGAGAAAGATGCACTTGATAAGGTTTCTGACCTCCTTAACAGGTCGAAAAAAATTGGAATTTTTACATCAACCTCTCTTTCTAATGAGGAATATAAAAAGGTTAAGGAATTGAGCTCAAAATTCTCAGGGGCAGAGCTATTCCATATCCCTTTTGATTTTGCCGAGGACCCCCAAAGTCAATTCCAATACAGCACTATTTCGAGATCGAAAAAATTCAATGACCTGGTTAACCTTACCAATTCACCCTCTCTATCTGAACTTGACAAGGCCAGTGCAATTATCCTCTTGAATATTCTTCCGGCAAGAAGCTATCCAATTCTCGAGATGCGCATCAGAAACGCTGTAAAAAAAGGCACAAAACTTTTTATTATTAACAGGTATCCGATCAGGCTCGACGATGTTGCAGACAGTGTATTCAGAATAAAGACATCATATTATAAAGAGCTTCTCGATATCGTTGGCTCTGCGCTCTTGCGAGTCACAAACGATGCCCCTGAGGATGTCACTGTTTATTTCAACAGTATAACTACAAATAGTGTATTTTCTTCTGCTGCACTGATTAAGTATGAGAAAATCATGCTGCTTGTCAGTGCTTTATCTTCATCGAACAAGTGTGTATTTATTGCAGATGAGAATAACATCGATGAGAGCACACTGTTCTCATTTGTTAATCTTACACTCATGATGGAGGACAGATCAAAACTGCTACTTCTAAACAAGGGAACCAATCCAAAAGGGGCGCTTGAACATGGCATGGTGCATGAGAAGCGCACTCGTATTACTGATAAAGAACTTAAAAAGTTCGATACTCTTCTTCTTTACAAGCTTCCGCAGATTTTCAAGCTCGATGGAAAAGCAGTTGTCCATTTAGGATTTAAACCTTTCTCCCAGTATGGAAATTATGGTGTTTTCATCCCCTCTTCCTCACTCCTCGAAACAGGGGGCACCACACTTCTGTACAATGGTAAAGAGACAGACATTCCATCTGTACTCAATAAGAACAAAAAGGTTGATAATCTTAAATTCTTTAGTAAAATATTAGAGAGGACATCTTATGTATCAGAAATCGATCCTTCTGACTCAGGACCGCAGGCTTGAACAGTTCATTAAGGTATTGATGCGCACAAAAAAGAAGGAACTCGAAACCGATCTCCCGCTCTTATATGACCTCAATGCATTACGCAGCGATATTCAGAAGTGCTGCAACACACTTCACCTAAGAGGAGAGTTTGGTTCATTTATCAAGAATTTCGGTTTCCCATACATGATTGTAATGGATTACATCATCGATTTTGGTCTGTCGAAGGGCGTTGATCCAGACATGAGAAAGCTTTTGAGAACCTTCCTCATAGCCTTCACAATACTTGCTAATGGGAAGGGATTCGATAGTGCAACTTCAAACATTGTTCTCATTATCGAAAAAAAGTATCTGCGCACAGTTTTGGAATTCGTCAGAGATCCTGCCCTTCTTCTTGAACAGATAAAGACCCAGGATGCGAGGGTGAATGCAATAATAGAATCTTTTGCCCAGGATAGCGACAGGGTTAAAGGTTTTTTTAACCTATCTTACATCTTCAGGCCTGACGAGGGGAATTATAACAAAGAGATGGAAAACCTCGAGCGAATCATAGATGCATCTGATAATTTACTGAAAAAAAAGGAGCTTAAAAAAGGCTCCAGCGCAGTTTCTGAGATGATAACAGAGGATGTCGAACCTGCTAGGGTCATCTGCCGGGCTACAATTGATAGAATTATAAAAAATGGTGGGGTACATGAGATATCGGATGATGAGAGGGAGCAATACAAAGAAAAGGATATCACACTCATCGGTGCCATTACGGTAAAAACAATAAAAACAGTGAACGATCGGATTGTAGAGACCTTTAAAGCGATGAACAAAATCAATCCGTTCAAGAAAGATGAACGTATATTTATAAATATCCCGGATATATCACTTATAGACGGCTCCTTCGCTTCTTCTATGGGATCATTTCTAAACAGCGAACTCGGATTATATAAAGGAGTCTCTCTCAATATGGGAAAGAACAATAGCATGAAAGTAAAGGACTCACCAGGTTATATAGGCATCAAAGACTACATTATTAAGAATTTGTAACCATCCCTTGTATATCCTACTAACTCATTAAAAATATTGATATCGGACAATGTGCCTCTGCCAAACATACGGTTGAGATTTCAGGATATGGGTATATCTTGCAAGATATAGGGAGACTGCTACTCCAGATAGGACTAGGGCTTGGGAACAGCCTTATCGATGATAAATCGCCATACAGGTGGTAAATGTCTTTGCATGAAAGAGCTGAACTTAGTCATAAAGTTCGGTCGTATGAGATATCTGTTCCTTATTAACCCTTTGATAATTCTCTTTACTGCAATATCAACATTCATGGGTTTAGGCCTAATAGATCCCTTCATCCATTCCGGCATCTCCTCTTGCTCCTTCCTGTACTGAGGCGTATCTACATCCCATGGACACACTACATGAACAGTAATGCCGCGAGAAAGGAGTTCTCTACGCAGAGGATCGAAAAAACCCATAATACCGGTCTTTGAAGCGTTATATGCCGTATACCCGGCAATCCCAAAAAACACTATTCCAGAAGATACATTTAAGATTGCCCCACCTCTGGGTATATATTCTTGAAAAATCTTCACAACGTTTATCACACCAATAAGGTTTATCTGGATATGATTGTTGATCTCTTCGAAGGATAGATCTTTTAAAAGGGATGGTTTAACAATACCGGCGCAATTTACCAATAGATCTATTGAACTGTGACTTTTCGTAATTAACTTTGCAGCATTCATCAGAGAATCAACAGACGAAACATCTGCTGATATTACAGTAACTCTCTCCCCTTCATTGAGTTCTTCTTTAGCTTTATTTAGAAGTTGTCGTCTTCGAGCAAGGAGTATGACATCCATGTTCCTTTGAAGAAGAGCCCGGGCAAGTGCAAAACCTATGCCAGATGAGCCGCCTGTTATCAGGGCAACCTTTCCTTCTTTTAACCATTCTGGCACTAGCCATTCCCCTATATATTCTATGGCTGAGAATTAGGTTTAAGAATATGACAACCAAATAGAAATGTCAAGATTTGTTTAAAAAATTTGCTATTGCATTGATTCTTCGATACCTTATTAACCTTTCATGGGTAAAAAGAGTGAGTATCACTAATAAACAAAAAGCGATCCTGGCAATATCTATAGCCACACTTTTCTGGGGCACCACCTACCCGACAATCAAGTTCGGACTCACCGGGCTCCATCTCCCGCCTATTACATTCCTCCTTCTTCGATTCCTGATATCAACTATTTCTATGCTCCCTCTTCTTTTATTGAAAAGGACTCGTACTGAAGTACGTGCGAATTTACTGAAATTAGATATTGTGCTTTTAGGGCTATTTAATGGCATAGCTTTTTCTTTTCAGTTCGTTGGGCAGGTTTGGGCACAGGCAGGGATTTCCGGAATAATGGTGAATACCTACGTACTTTTTACACCTCTATTTGTTCGTATCCTGTTGAAGAAAAAGATTAACCTATGGAAAGCAATCGCGATTGTGACAGGTTTTGTGGGTGTGCTTTTTATTTCCATAGGAGATCTTCTCTTACCAAAAGAGAATCCTCATGCACTAGCAGGCACGCTCCTTGTCCTGGTATGTGGAATCATAACAGGGCTGTATGTGACTTATTCTGAGAAAATCATGAACTCCGAGAATTCTGTAAGCCCTATCTCTATCTTTTTTTCATCAACCCTTTTTACGCTCTTAATACTCACAGTAGAGCTATTTGCTTTTAGAAACATCCGTTCTCTTCTAAAAATAGATCCGATGGCTCTCCTGTGGGTAGGATACCTAGGAATCTGCTGTACCACCGGTACATTTATCCTCTATCTCTATGCTGTGAGAGTATATGGCGGGGTTAACATTGGTGTTTTTCTTCTTGCTCAGGTAATCATAAGTATTGTTATTTCTGTTTATTTACTGGGTGAAAGCCTGAATAGCTTCATGGTATTCGGAGCACTGCTTATTTTCGCTGCTATCTGGCTGGTAAGAAGACCGGAGAAGCGCTAATATAACTAATGTTACATGCACGCAAAA
Organism: Spirochaetota bacterium; assembly: GCA_020342115.1. Taxonomy (GTDB): domain Bacteria; phylum Spirochaetota; class B62-G9; order B62-G9; family DRHN01. The sequence continues at coordinate 1,226,966 of CP070841.1, read as the reverse complement.
ATAATTAGAGGCTGATCTGGCGGGGTCATCATGTTTCAGAATACAATAAACTTAGAAATCGGGAATACCTGAAGGTATATTGTTCTTCTGCTGAGGTACAGTAAAAGCATCGTACAATAAATTTTTAAAATATGTATACCGCTACCTTATTTATTCCCTCAGTCTGTGAATACAGGAACAAGCTTTGAGAATAGATCCTTGTTCTCCCTCAGCTTCCCCTCATTTCCAACAACACAGAGGTAATTCTCTTTCATCAGGTCACGAATCATATCCGCACACTTCTTCATATCATCCTTTTTTATTCTCAAAACCTCATCTCTTCTCTGCTGGATATCTTCCTGTGTGATATATGATAGGTAGTTTGCAGTTGCTACCTCCCCCTTCATTGAAGGTGTAAGAGGAGCATCGAGTCCTCCGATGGTACCTATGATATACTTTCTCATCTCCCTCTCATCGGGATCAAATTTTTGAATGTAGGAAGCTGCTTCATCATAGACAGCAAGTGTTTCTTTTAATCCCGGATCACGGTAGGAGCAGAAGTACATATTGCCGTTTCTTGCAAACCGAGCAAAGCTCCCGTAAGCACCACCCTGTACCCTGATACGGTTCCATAAGAAATCGAGACTTGCTATTGTTCTCAACACATCGAGAGTTCCGGAAAAAATATAGCCAAGACGTCTGAAATTATATCCTTTGGCCACAAACTGAACCTTCCCAGGAGTCAATAATCCCTCATTCTTTTCTGAAAAATCCCAGCTGTAATCCTGCGGCTTGATTTCCGAATCCCCCAGGTGATCAATGAATGAAGGAAGCTGGTGCTGAAACAGCTTATAACCATCTTCTTCTGAGGTAACACTCATAATAAGGTTTTTTCTGTCAAAGACCAGCTCTGCTACTTTCTGTAAAGTGGCGATCACCTCATCCTTTTTATCCTTAAAATCCCGTTCCAGGTCTGAAATAAACTTGTAAAATGTTATCCCGGATAAGCTCTCGTTATATTTCCCAATTGGCGAAAAATATGAGAACAAACGGTGTGCGCAGGCTATATGCCCTCCTTCAAAGATTGCTATCTCCATACGAGATTTGGTTTCCTGAATTATTTCTAAAAGCCTCTTTTCATCGTCGAATTTCGTATATCCGATTATCTCTGTAAGGAGCTCAAACAGTTTGTCGAGCTTACCGCCAATTGCTTTTGATTTGACTATTATTTTAGGATAGAAGATCTTATCGCTCTCTTTATTCGAGTAGACATCTGTTGCAAAGCCGATGCCCCCGGTATGGATGTAAATCTCATTAGAGAGATCAGAATAATGAAAACGCTCGGTACTCACCCTCGCCATGATCGCCGTAAGTAATGACAGGTATGGAAGCAAAGTCTGGGGAACAGCTTTACTGTCAAATAGAAGGTTTAAATAAACAATTCCGGATGTATAAATTGGATGAAATAGCACCTTGAGCTTTGATTCTTCTTTCTCCTCGAGAGGGAGTCTTTCAGCCTCAGGATCAATATCTTTCAGAGCAAGGAGGGGAATAGACTGAAGAGCCTCTTCGGAATCTGGTTCTGCCTGGCGCTGCATCAGTCGATTTGTGTTCTGCACCAGCTCTCCAATCTCTTTATCTGTAAGCTTTTTCTTAAACTGGTCGAGCTCGATCTTAACGCTCTTTACCCTCTCCTCTTCCAGACCTCTCTTTGGTTTGAGTATTATCAATGAGCTATGCCGGTTATCAAGCATATACTGTTTTATAAGTCTTTCAAAATAATCGCTCTTCAGCGCCTTTTTAATTCCCGGGAGAACTGCTTCATATTCAAGATGCTGAAAAGGATCGGCATCGTACAGCCAGCTGTCCATGATCTGTATATAGTACACAAGCCCCTTGGGAAGACCTCTGAAATCGGCTTCTCGGAGTTTGAACTCATGTATGTTTATAGATGCTTCAATCAGCCGTTTATCAATACCCTCTTTCACCAGGCGCTCTAGTGTACCGGATACGGTATTCAGGAATTTCTTCTTATTCCCCTCAGCAGTATGTTTGAGCACAACACTTAAGGTCGGCTGCAAAATACTCCTGTTTAAACTCCCGAAAACATCCTTTCCAAGTCTCTTCTTCAAAAGCTCGATTTTGAGCGGCGCAGCAGGTGTATCCAGCAGCATATGCTCGAGAATACTGAATGCCAGGTAGTGCTCACGATTTGTAGCATGGTTCAAAACCCAGTTTAGACCGAAGAAGGCTTTTTCTGCTTCCTCCTCATCTTCAGAAATAGGATAAAGAGTAATCATCTCCTGCTGGGTACTGAAAGGTTTCTGGAGTGAAATACCGGATTCAATATCTATACTTTCGAATTCCTTAAGATACTCCTTATTCAAAAATCGAAGACTCTGGTTTATATCCAGATCACCATAGAGAAAAATATAACTGTTCGAAGGGTGGTAAAAATTTCGATGAAATGCTAAAAACTTCTCATATGTCAGCTCAGGAATTATATCAGGGTCTCCACCCGATTCGTAACTGTAAGTGTTATCAGGAAATAGAGACTCATGTATTTTTCTAAAAAGAATTTCCTCCGGGGTGGAGTATGCTCCCTTCATCTCATTGTAAACAACACCCTTATAGCTGATCTCACCGTCCTTTTCAGTAAGCTCGTAATGCCACCCCTCCTGCATGAATATTTCTTGATATTTATATATATTTGGATACAGTACTGCATCGAGATATACATCCATGAGGTTAAAAAGGTCCCGTTCGTTCTTACTCGCAACAGGATAGAGTGTCTTGTCAGGGTATGTCATTGCATTCAGAAATGTGTGCAAAGACCCCTTTGCCAGTTCCACAAAGGGCTCCTTCGAAGGAAACTTACGAGAGCCGCAGAGCACAGAGTGCTCGAGTATATGGGGAGTTCCAGTACTGTCAAAAGGAGGCGTTCTGAAGCCTATTGCAAAAACCTTGTTGTCATCGTCACATTCGAGATAACACAGCCGGGCCCCGCTTTGAGGATGAAGAAAAATCCTGCCCATTCCATTTATTTCTTGTATTTTCTTCTCTCTCTCCAATGTAAATCCATGATAGGATTTCCCTCTTTCAAACTTCATTCATATCTCCATTTTCTAGAGCTAAAAATAATATCTCTCAATGATGAATGCAATGAGATTAGTAAACCAAATGATATGAAAGGATTTAGCCAGTTATTATAACTTTGAATGTGAGAATTATATAGTCTGAATGTTATGAAGCTCTATGATGTTATCGAATATTTCTTTTAAAGGACCGTTTAATATCTCTTCCCTTTTTTTATATATCTTCATATACACCTGATTATTTTCTTCTATTGGTTTAAATGTCTGCTTTACTTTGATCCAATCATTCACACTCTTTTTCAGATCCTTTATGTCTCCTACCCCATAGGCAGCCAGAAGTGCATTCCCTAATACGGCTCCCTCTGTCCTTTCCAGAGTAACATATGGTGCATCGAGAACATCAGCCTTAATCTGGTTCCAGAAGCCACCCTTGCTCCCGCCCCCTGTACCTACGATTTTTTTCAGCTCATTTCCAACATTTCTTAAAATTGTTATCCAGGAGAGATACTCAAATGCAATAGATTCTAAGATTGATCGCCATAAGGTTGCACTGTTATTTGACCCGAACATACCAAGCCATGCTGCACTCGCATTGGGCCATGCAGGTGCACTTCTTCCCTGTAAATAGGGAAAAAATAATGAAAAATCTGCACCTATTGGGGTTTTTTCAGCTAAGCTATTCATCTCTTCATAAAACGCCTCTTCATCCTTTCGCATGACAACTTCATCTCGAAACCACCTCAAACTCAAACCCCCAGCCGGTATAAAGCTCCAGTACATAAATTGATCATCCAACGTTGATATCCCGTTAATAATTACTCTTTTATCTGTAACCTCTCTTGTGAAATCACTCACTAGAAAGGTGAATATTGATGCAGTACCTGCTACATCAGAACACATCCCTGTATCGACAACACCGGATCCTAGGTTAGACTGCATAATATCACCTGCACCGGCAACAAGAGGAATCCCCTCCCTTAATCCAATCTTTTCCGCCTCATTTTTGTGCAATGTACCAACCACATCCCACGGTTTCTTCACCTCGGGTAATATTTCATATGGAATATCCAAAAGTTCCATTTGCTTCTCAGACCAATCCCTCTTGTGTCCGTCAAATCCGATTACCCATCCTGACATGTGCGCCCAATCGATAAATGCATCTTTTGCCCCCAGTCCTCCAAGTTTCCCCATTACATATTGTGCAGCTGAAACAACTTTTTTTGTTCTGGATAAAAAATCCTTTTCATTATTTATCAGCCATTTCAGGAACATGGGCGGCATATAGGCTCCAATTTCCGCATTGCCACTCTCATCCGCCCATATCGGATCCAAGTTCTCTGAAACATAGCGAACCTCCTCCTTCGCTCTCCCATCCAAATAAGGAATGTATGCACCAACTGGATCCCAATTATCATCTATGGGAAGAAAACCGCAAATAATACCGCTGCATGAAATTCCTCTCACATCCTTTGGATCGATTTTACTTTTATTGACACATTCTCTCATTCCTTCAATGACAACCCTGTAGAACTGATCCGGTTCCATCTCAGCCCAACCTGGCTTCGGATATTTAATATCATGGGCTCTGTAAGCCTCAGCAACTAGAGTTGAGTCTTCAGCATAGATCGCAACCTTTGTCCCCATAGTCCCACAATCGAACCCAAAATAATATTTCGACATCTCTCCTCCTTATTTAACATGGGCTAATGAAAATGGTTTGAATATTGATTTTTCTATGAAGTAGTAATTTTCTAGAATCGAACCGCTGTCAATAGATTACTAATTCACACTAAGAAGATATACTAATTAGGCTACGATATAAGAATTACTTCTTCCGATTTTCAGGCCTGAGAGATCTCACCGCAGCACCTGCCCGCCACATTTCAGATTCACGCATCTCTTTGAGCTCGGCTCCCAGCTTTTCCTGATAATCCGGAGCGCTATTTGCAGCAAGAACTATTTTTGTTTCCTTTCCGGAAGCAACGCTCTTGTACAGCTTCTTGAAGACAGGCAATACAGCTTTTCGGAAATTATGACGCCAATCGAGCGCTCCTCTTTGCGCAGTTGCACTGCAATTTGCGTACATCCAGTCCATACCGTTCTCATCTACCAACCTTATAAGGCTCTGGGTTAATTCCTCAACAGTTTCATTAAAGGCTTCACTTGGAGAATGGCCATTCTTACGGAGCACCTGATACTGGGCTTCCATTACACCTGCAAGAGCGCCCATTAATACTCCACGCTCACCTGTAAGGTCACTATACACTTCGTTTTGAAAAGTCGTGGGGAATAGATACCCTGACCCTATCGCTATACCTATTGCAAGAGTACGCTCACGTGCACGACCTGTAAAATCCCTGAATACCGCATAACTCGAGTTTATTCCACTGCCCTGAAGGTAATTTCTTCGGACACTAGTACCAGAGCCTTTAGGGGCTACTAAAATAACATCAATGTTATCAGGGGGAATTACACCTGTCTGGTCCTTGTATGCAATCGAAAAGCCATGAGAAAAATAGAGTGCATCTCCTTCATTCAGGCATGGCTTGATATTTGGCCACATCGCCATCTGCCCTGCATCCGAGATCAAATATTGAATAATCGTCCCTTTCTGGGCTGCTTCTTCGACAGAAAAAAGGTTTTTACCCGGTTTCCATCCATCTTTTATCGCTCTATCCCAATCTCTTTTATAATCAGAGGACTGCCCTATTATTACATCAAATCCATTGTCTTTCATATTCAGAGATTGTGCAGGTCCCTGCACGCCATACCCCAATACAGCAATCACTTCATCCTTTAAAACTTCTCTGGCCTTATCGAGTGAAAACTCTTCTCGTGTAACAACCTCTTCCTCAACACCACCAAAATTAATCTTCGCCATAATAATTTTACCTCTCACTTTTAGATTTTTACTGGATTAAAATGCCTCTAAATGCACCTTTTAGTCTGACTGCAAATAAAAATAAAGACACACTGTAATGTCAAGTAGAAAATATTAAAAGCTAAATGAAAAGGCTTTTGATCTTCATAAAATGTAATCAGTTAATGTTCAATAGAATGTCCTTCGCATTTAGATGAATAAAGCAATACTTTTACAATGAGTCTAACTCCATCTAAATGAGGTTATACAATTTTTAAAGAGTTTTATCAGCATTTAGATGAAT
>CP070841.1:1193523-1220628 GCA_020342115.1 Spirochaetota bacterium | reverse complement strand
TGTCTTATGCATTTAGACGGAATGGACAATTTTTTTAAGAAGAGTCCTACGTCGTCTAAATGAAATCATTCAAAGGAATTTCTTCGGTGGCCTCCTCTGAATGGGCAATTATGTATGAAACCGCTGCATTACCGCTCACGTTTACCACTGTTTCAATCTGGTAAATAATAGGTGCAATCCCTAGGATGAGAGCATACCCTTCAGCAGGAAGCTTTATTATCCGGGCGAGTATTATGGATAGCAGCACCAGGCCACCCTCATGAATACCGTCCATCTTCAATGTTGCAACTGAAATAAGCAGCACGATAATTATATCTAGATACACAGAAAGATCAAGTCCATAAACCTGGGCAACAAAAAGAGTTGCTACCCCGGCTGCAAGGGCGCTCCCCGATACACTAAATGCAACCCCCAAACCCGAAACAAAAGTAAATACCTCCCTGTCAGCACCCAGGTTATGCTCTACATTCTCTACAAGAACAGGATAGCATGTATATCTGTTACCTGATACATATCCTAGAATACAGGTCGAGAGGATAGCATGAAGAAACTTGAATGGATTTGTACGGGTAACTATGAATACAAGAAGGGCCTGAATTATGAATACCTGGATAAAGCATCCAGCGATGATAACGAGTATAAGTTTTAAAAAAGGCATAACCTGAGATACGGTAAAAGAACCCATAGTATATCCTATATATGCAAAAATCCCAATGGGAAGAAACTCCAGAATTATACCTACCAGACGGTGCAGGGTGTTGTCGATGCTCTGTATACCTGCATAAAACTGATCAGCATCATCCCTGGCAATGATAATCCCCACAGCAATGAGGTATGAAATGAAAAGCACAGATAAAACCGCATACTCTGATCTTAAAAACTCGATAAAGCTAGCCGGAATCAAATCCAGGATGAAGCGTGCAGTTGCAGGATAGTGTATTACCTCCGGGGACTCGAGCTCAACTATAGCGCTCCCGATACCGGGCTTCAGCACATGACCCAGGACAATACCAATAACTGATGCTATAACTGTAAGAAGAACAAAGTACGCAAGTGACTTCACGAGAGTGATAAAGAGTCTTTTGCTCATCCTCAGATTGATTATAGTGCGTATCCCGCTGAAAAATAAAAGCGGCAGTACGAGGAAGTTAAGCAGCCTGAAGAAGAGGAGCCCTACCACGTGGAACGGCTCAAAGAAGAGCGATGAAGGTTCAATGTATATCCCCACTATGATTCCAATAACAAGCCCAGCAATCATCTTGATCCAGAATTTCATCGCCTGCTCTCCATAATTTTTTGACACAATCATACTTTATGATTATGATAATGTCAAGATCATCAAAAACCGGAGGTTTACATGACATTTCTCAGAAGATTAATGATTATGATTGCAGCGTTTTCTATCCCAGTTGTCTTTACTTTTCTTGTCGGGTGCAGCACAGACCAGAGGGTTGTAAAAAAGGAGATCGAAATCCATACAAACAAGGAGATTGGTCTCTCAATAAAGCTCAGATATGTACCGGAAAAGGAGCTCAGAGAAAAATTCGGCAGGCAGAGCAATCCATTTCTGTCTCAGGGTTCTGTTCTTGGGATGAACCAGACTATAGTTTTTGAGCTCGAAGCAATAACTGAAAAGAACTTCAGGGGCCCTTTTATGATAGAGCTCAGTCGTATTGAGCTCCAGTTTGGCAATGTAAATACCGACCCCACAAATCAGTTCCAGCTGATTTCATTCTGGGATTTCAGATTCCAGAAGGAACATGTATATCAGGGCTGGTCCATGGGAAAGGTGAGACGCAGGACAAAAAAGAATCTCCTTCCGAACGAGTTTGTTATAAATAGGGATAAAGTAGTAAAAGGATATCTCCTCTTCAGAGGTTCCTTTCCACGTTATGGAGATGCTGCTATCTACATACCTGTTCTGAGGGAAGGGGAAGGAATGGTTAAAAACTTCAAGTTCGACTTCCTGTTTGAGGGAGAGTAAACTTTCTCACCCTCTCAGAATAAACAAAAAGCCCCTATTGGGATAGAGGGCATCAGGCACTTGCCTTTCTTTTGTAATATAATAGCCCCCTCCATTGAGAGGGGGCTTTTTTTACTCTTATTAACAGTTTCCGTTCAAATTCAATAACTTAGAATTCAATATCACCAGAGACGAAAAGTCCACCATCTTGGATTGCTGCAACTGACATGTAAGCGTATGCATTTTGGGTGATGATGTAACCAACTCTCCAAGTGGAAGCACCTGGTGCGTAGTATACGGAAATTTCTGCACCCTGGAAGGTGTCCGCTCCAGAGAAAAGACCGAGTCCGACACCAACGTCTGCGCCAACGGTCCCGGCACCAAGTTCTGCAAACTCGGCACCTGCCTCAAGGTTAATTGAATCAAGCGCATCGGTATCGTTTCCTGCAAGAGCTGCACCAACACCAAACATACCGAAGCTAGCCCTTGCACCGACACCATAGTCCCACGCTGAGGTGTCAAGATCGAAGTCAAAACCAGCAGCAGCGTCAACAGGATCGATTGCAACTTTTACGTTTCCACCGATAACTGGCTTGAACTCTGTGTCACCTACTCCATAGATATAGGCTTCAACATCTACAGGACCAAGCTCAGGAAGGCCAAGTATGATGTACTGAACCGGCGCTGTTTCACCAGCAAGACCCCAATTTTCACCAATACTTGTACCAACTGCTACATTTCCAACGCCGAAATCAACTTTGGCCTGTACACCGTTGATCTGGTAGCACTGACGATCGATACCGCCACCACCCCAGCCGCCGTATCTTTCTACTGCAGACCATGACGCTTCCCATTTCCTTGTGCATGCCCAGAAGTTACCAATGGTTGCTGTGAGACCAACAGGAAATCCCATCGCAGCCCCAACATCAGTTTCAAGGTTAGCAGCAGTTAAAGCCCATCCACCATATGCCCAGCTCATCGGATGAGCCATACCGGGAAAGCCTGTAAACTCCATCGTCACTGTGTTGTACTCATCGACCTCAGCTACCATGTCAAGATACAGGTAGTAGTAGTTAAAGGTAGCTTTTCCCTCTTTCGGAGCAAATCCTGTGATGAAGCTGTCGAGGATTCGACCACTGAAGGACACATCAGCCATTGCAGGAACAGCAAAAGCAACAACAAGAAGCGCTGACATAATTAAAAGAATTACCTTTTTCATTTTTGTTCTTCCTCCTAAAAAAATGTATAACAGGGTCAACGACCCCTATCCAGGTAAACCCCGAATAAATTACGATACTTTTTAATCTCGGCTTGCCAGGCCTTTTTTCATATGTAGCTTTTTCTCCCCCTTTGCTCTGCTATTTTATAATGTATGCATAACCCTACTATATCTATCCGTTTATATGAGAGATGCTCCTCTCATCGGATTAGCCAGAAAAAGCTACATAATTATAATCTAGAATATAACGATGTCAACTAAAATTCAAGCGAAATTTTGAAAAAAATATGAAAAAAACAATTATTTTGCAATATTACGACGATTTTGCTCCTTCATATGTACCGAGTTGTACCGCAACGAACCCCTGTCATAACTTGACGTAAACTCTCAAGGTATGACTAAAAAATTATATAAAATAGTATCATTTATGAAATTTATTGTCAAGTAAAATTGACTTTTTTTTATTGTATCAGAAATATACCTGTTATTCACGAATCTCAAAATCAAAAGAATAGATCTGGTTGTTCCGTTCGAGATCAACAGTTATTTGCGAGTCATCCTTTATATTCTCCCAGAGTTTATACATCTGATCTATCTGGTTGAGCTCGTGCCCATTAACCCTTTTCACCAGATCACCCGACCTGCCTCCAAGCTCATATACAATATTCCCTTTCGGTACCCTGATAAGCCTCAACCCCTCCATCTGTCCATCCACAAGATAGGGGGATATTGCAATCTGCGTCAGAATTTCATTCACCTTGCTGAAAACCCTGTTCTCTACATCGCTCCTCGACAATACTTTCTGTACCCTCCTGGACCCTTCATACACATCCGAGACCTCCTCTCTCACAGGAACACTCTCAGTATTTCTTGCATCCTTTACTGTGTACTTGTAGAACATGGGAAGTATAACGATCTTTCCCCTTCTACTCAGATGTACCTTGTCCCTCTCAATCTTCACAACTTCCATGTCATCCAGCTGATCACCTATTTTGTATACCTTATTATTGCGCTCGTTAGATTTCTTAATCAGCGCTATTGACCTATCCTTTGGTAGCACTATTACACCGTTGAGCTCATATCGACGAAGAACTGATGAGTCGACAGCAACAGCCTCTTCCTGCACATCACCCCCAGGCAATACTTCAATATAAAAAAGCGGAGAGAGAGAGATTGAGGCATCGTAGTAGAGCGTGTCATCATAGGCAAGCTGTTGGGGTGCTTCCCTCTGTGGCTTTATGATGGCTGTATTACCAAGGATATCTCGCTCAGCAATGGTTCCAATAAGCTTTGAAGCCTGAAAAAGGGCAAATATCCCCACACAGAAGTATAGTACAATAAACAGCTTTTTCATATCTCGATCATTCTCTTAGGAAACTTTGAATCATAAGATATCTTTTTCTTATCACCTTGAGAATCTAAATTATTCACCACAAACTAATTATAAATCTTCTTTTGTTATTTGTAAAGCCCGGAATTAAAAGAGCAGAACTTCTATCATGACTCCGGCGGTGAGATATGGAATCATGGGAAATTTATGCTCCCTCTTCACGATCCTGGAAAGAACAAGTACTGCGCTAATTAAAACGCCTGTGGCTGAACCGAATATAAGAACCCGTATTACCTCTCTGACACCGAAATAAAAACTTACAGCAGGAATGATCATGAGGTCACCAGCTCCCATGGGAACTTTCTGTTTTATGATCAGTATGATGCCGAAAGAAGCAGCGACGAGTCCAACCCCTATGAGCAACCCAAATAAGTGGTAGGATAGCGGATGGGAAGAGTTTTTTGAAAACAGAAGCCAAACAAGTGCAAGATCCCCTACATACACAGAAGCTATATCCCAGGGTCCTATGCGTCCGGTATCGATATCAAGGAGGGAGAGGTAGAGCATAACTGTGAAAAGATATGCATAGAGAAAAAAGCTTTGGCTAATCCCAATTTTTATATATAACAAAAAATAGAAGAGGGGGGTCAGGACTTCAATGATAAAATATTTGATCTGTATCCTGGCACCACAATACCTGCACCTTCCCTTCAAAAGCAGGTAGCTAATAACTGGGATGAGATCCAGTATCCCGAGCGTCTTTTTACATTCAGGACAGTAAGATCGCGGCCTTACTATAGAGATGCCCCTCTGCATCCTGTAGGAGAGACTACCGATAAAGCTCGCAATACACAAGCCCACAAGTATTATAAATGTTTCTGTCATTATTTCACGAACTCAAAGGCGTTTTTGAAGAGCAGAGCACCCTCACCTGCATCTGAAAAAGAAGCCCCCTCCCTAATGAGCTTCTCTCTTCTTTTCGTCCAGTCTGGATAGTGATAAAACGATGTTGCCGCTTCTGGATGAGGCATAAGACCGAACACCCTTCCGGACGGGTCACACACCCCTGCAATACTGTTCACCGAACTGTTTGGATTCAGGGGAAAAGCCTGAGTGGGGTTTCCGTCCTCATCACAATAGCGGAGACACACCTGCCGGTTACGTTCAATCCTCCGGAGTATGGTCTCATCCCTGGGAATGAACCTCCCTTCGCTGTGCCGAACAGGAAGCTTCAAGATATCAAGACCCCGGGTAAAGACGTTTTGGCTTTCTCGCTCAGCCTTCAGATACACCCACCTGTCAACATAGTATCCCTCTCTATTAGGCGCAAGAGTTGCCTCTTTTTCGCCATACTTCATACCAGAAGCAGGGAGCATGCCAAGATGTATGAGGATCTGAAATCCATTACATACACCAAGTATTAACCCACCTTTTTCAACATACTCCATGAGTATATCGAAGAGTCCAGAAAAAGAGTATCTGATCTTTGCTGAAAAGGCAACACCTGAGCCAAGATCATCACCAAAACTGAAGCCTCCAGGAAAGACAACGAGCTTGCTCTGAAAGATCATGCTGGTTTCTTCCAGAAGGTCGTTCAGGTGAATCCTGCGAGCTGAGAACCCGGCTATCCTGCAGGCAGTAAGGCTCTCGTAGTCACAGTTAATCCCGTATCCCGTTAAAATGAGCGCTCCTGGAGCTGTCGTTTTCATCCTCTTACTATTCCCTTTTGATCTTCATATGACCTTTTCATCTTCCTATACCCTTTTCCTCTTACTATGACCTTTTCATCCCCATAACCTTATACAGGGGGTTTCGGTATCTGTCGATGAGCTCCTGCACTGAGATTGAGACAACTGTTTTTCCTTTCCCTGACCGAACAACAAGCTTCCCAACATCCCGCACTATTCCGATCTTCGAAACAGCCACACCCGCAGTGGCTTCGAGAAACCTTTTCTCATTGTCGGGAGTTACACTCACGAGTATCCGCCCGGAAGATTCGGAGAATAGAACCTCTTCATCTTCCAAATCGACACTCTCAGGGATCCCGCCCAGATCGACCTCAGCACCAACCATTCCTCCAATACATGACTCAGCAATCGATACAGCAAGTCCCCCTTCTGACAGATCGTGACCGCTGACAATTAGCCCCTGCTGTGTTAATGAAAAATAGCATTTATAAACTGGAAGGTTTTGTGCGGGTTCAACAACTGATACCGAAGAAGACGATCCTCCATACCGTCTATAGTATAGAGATTCTCCCATATGCTTTCCTGTCATCCCAATGAGATAAATAAGGTCACCACTATACTTAAAATCTGAGGTGACACATTTTCTAACATCGGGGATAATCCCGATTGCAGATATGAGAACAGTCGGTAAAACACTCACCTTGTGCTTTCCGACCTTGTAATCGTTTTTCATGCTGTCCTTGCCCGAGATGAAGGGTGTGCCGTATGCTCTTGCAGTTTCGTAGAGGCCCTTACAAGCCCTTACGAGCTGGGCCAGTTTAAACTTCCCATCAGGGGTTTTTTGCTTGTCGTAAACAGGGTCAGGCCAGCAGAAATTATCAAGCATTGCAACCTTTTCAGGATCTGCTCCAATCACGACGGCATTTCTTAAGGCTTCATCAACCGCACACGAAGCCATGTGATATGTATCGATTCTAGAAAAAAAGGGGTTAATCCCGACTGTAAGCACAAAACCTCTATGTGAAGTTGAAAGTGGCGAGATAACCCCGCCATCTGAAGGGCCAGCTTCCAAAGGTCCTACCAAAGGCTTTACCATCACCCCACCACCAACTTCATGGTCATACCTCCTAATCAAAGGCTCACGTGAACAGGAATTCAAATCGGATATGAGTTCGAGCACAACCTCACTAAGAGATCTGTTTATTTCGGGTCTGTGCTCATGAACATTTACAGGCTGCCACTCGGCTTTAAGAAAAAGAGGAATGTTTTCATGTAAAAAGTTCAGGTCGAGATAGCATACGGTCTCACCCTCATAGGTCACATGGAAGAATCCTGATTTTGTAAACTTGCCAACAGAGGTCGCGATGACATCCCGTTTTGAAGCAAGGGCAAGGAGACTCTCAAGCTTTTCGGCGGGTACTGCTAGGGTCATGCGTTCCTGTGCTTCAGAGAGTAGAATCTCCCATGGATCTAACCCTGGATACTTCAGCGGGGCTTTCTCCAGCTCAAGCGCCGCTCCTCCTGAAAACAGCGCCATCTCACCAACCGATGATGAGAGCCCTCCAGCCCCATTATCGGTAATACTCCTGTATAATTCTTTGTCCCGAGCCTCTATCAGCATGTCGAGCATCTTCTTTTGAGTGATCGGATCACCTATCTGTACCGCCTGCGAGGGAGATGTTTCCTTTATTTCCTCACTCGAGAAGGTAGCGCCATGGATCCCATCCTTTCCGATCCTCCCCCCCACCATTACTATTATATCACCCGGCAGCACCTCTTTTCGGTGAGTGAGTTTTCCGTTTATCTTTTCTGGCATAATACCCACAGACCCGCAGAAGACGAGAGGTTTGCCGCTGTAAGACTTATCAAATATCAGACCGCCATTTATAGTAGGAATCCCGCACTTGTTTCCTCCATCCTCGATACCTTTTATCACTCCCTCCATTATTCGTTTTGGATGCATCATTTTCGGTGGCAGCTTCTCTCTGTTAAAAGGGTCACCAAAGCAGAGGACATCTGTATGTGCAATGATCCTCGACCCTACACCTGTTCCCGCCGGGTCCCGGTCACACCCTACTATCCCGGTAATCGAACCTCCATAAGGATCCAAAGCTGATGGAGAGTTGTGGGTTTCTACTTTAAAAGTGAGGTTATACTCTTCATTAAAACGAATAACACCTGCATTATCCTTGAATACTGAGATGAGCCAGCCCTTGTATTTTGCAATTTCATCAGTTACACCTCTGATATATGTTTTGAACAGTGAATCTATCCTCTGAATCTTACCATCCTCTTTATATTCAATTGTTGCATTGAAGATCTTGTGCTTGCAGTGCTCTGACTGAGTCTGAGCAAAGACCTCAAGCTCTACATCGGTTGGGTTTTGCCCCAATCCCACCATCTTCCTCCTGCTTCTCACCTCTTCGGTATCAAAGTAGGACCTGAAATGCACAAGCTCTCGAACCGACAGAGCAAGAACCCTCTCTTTCGAAAGTTCCATAAGCTCCTTTTCTGAGATATGGAGATCATGGCTTTTTGTTTCCGGTACGTATCCATGTATGTAGTGACGCTCTTTTACGTTAAAACCACCGCCTCTGACAAACTCATCGTAGCTCAGTATATCTATCTCCTCGATGAGGTCGTTGTAGAGCACCTCGCTCGCGATCCTCTTAACACTATCGAGATCAATATCAGCATCTATGAGGTACTGCGTTGATCGGTATACCCTGCACCCTTCTGCTCCGGTCATCATACTGAGAACCTGCTCCGCCGTGTGTCCAACATTGTCGGTCACTCCCTGTTTGAATGAGACTTCAACAGCCCAGCTGAAAGCAGAAGCCGTAATGGCAATTGGAGATCCAATAGAAAAAGTAGTAATAACAGGGTCGCACAGAACCTCTCGTGCGAAGTCGACAAGTTTCTCATCGGATAGTCCCGAATACACAGTATACACCGGGACAACACCAACTGCCCGTACAGATAAGCAAAGTGTCGAGGATATCTCCCATGCAGTGTGAATCGAAGATGGGTCTTCTATACCAGGCTTGAGGGCGATCTCTATGCGTCTGTAGGACATCCTGCTTGTCGAGTCCATTATTTTATTCAAGCTCTTTTAAGATAAATATATAGATTGTTTTCACTAAGAGGCCTTTGACCTGAAAGCGACAGTTACGCAAGTAACGTCACCTTCGGCTCACATTGATGCCTCCGGCATCAATGTCTGAAATACAATGATGCTATTGCATCATTGTATTTCAAGGATCTTGCCCACTAAAACCTTTTCAGGTACCGCACCCTCTATATAGAGGTCCTCATTGATCACCGATCTCGGCACACCCATAACCCCATACTTGTTTGCAAGATGAGGAAACTCCATAACCTCGACCATATCGCTCCTCACCCTGTCATGATAATAAGCCAGCCGGTGGGCAAGAATCACTGCCTGAGGGCAGTAGGGGCATGTGGGGGTTACAAAAACCTGTATATGAACAGCTTTATCTACTGTTTTCATCCTTTCCTGAGTTTCAGCGCTGAGCCCATGTTCGGCGGTGGAAACAGTACGAATTGTTTCTATAAGAGAAACAAATTCATACCCTGAAGGAAGACCATAGAACCGTATTCCGTAATCCTTTTTCCCGTCAACAATGGCAATCGCAGGTATCTTGTCGATTCCGTAACGCTCCCGCTGATCGCTGTCCTTCTCGAAATCAAACACCTCGTGCCCTATCTTCCTGTCGATTCTGGACATATCCCTCACAAGCACAACATTTTGATGGCATAACTCACACTCTATATCCTGTGTAAAGGTTACAAGCGTTACAGGATTGATAAGCTCCCCCAGAAGCTCCTTCCCTTTTTTAATGGTATCCTCATCAATCATCCTTTTCCTCCTTTTATAGATGATTTGTAACTATGATACAATCGGTTTAACTAGAATCCCCGGTCTCCTCCTGTCAGCCCTGCGAGGCCGCCGAACAAACTTGCTCCTCTAGTCTCTCCTCTGTTCATCATAGTTGCATTCATGATTCTGTCAGCGAGCCTCGAGAAGGGGAGAGTCTGCATGTATATACAACCAGGACCCTTGAGAGTTGCAAAAAAGAGTCCTTCTCCTCCGAATAGTGCTGTTTTCAAGCCCCCAACCCACTCAATATCGTACTCAACCCTTTCTTCAAATGCCGCAATGCATCCAGTATCAACCCTGAGTCTTTCTCCTTTAGCAAGATCCTTCTTGAGGAGCGTGCCACCAGCATGGACAAATGCCATGCCGTCACCGGCAAGCTTCTGGAGGATAAAGCCCTCCCCTCCAAAGAATCCTGCGCCGAGCCTTTTTGTAAACGCGACAGATATATCGACACCGTACGCTGAGCAGAGGTAGGCATCACGCTGACAGAGTATTGTACCTGTTTCGGCAAGGTTCATTGCCATTATCTTTCCCGGATAGGGTGCAGAGAAGGCAAGCTTCCTCGGATTTTTCGAACCATTCATAAAGGTAGTAATGAAAAAGGACTCTCCTGAAAGAACTCGCTTTACTCCCTTCATGAGTCCTCCACCGGTACCCGTGTTCATCTCTATTCCATCTTCAAGGAACATCATTGCTCCTGCTTCAGCCTGCACCGCTTCGCCAGGATCGATGGTGATTATAACCGCCTGCATATCATCACCTATTATTTTGTAATCAATCTCATGTGCTCGTCCCATTTTTCACTCCTCCTTGTATTGTGATGATTATAACAAAAGGTGGCTCATTTGTATATTCCAATTTCGCTGGAAAAGACACTTTTGTTTGACAAATGTAACAAGAAGAATAAAATTTATCTTTAAAGACAGATGAAAGGAAGTATTATGAAAAATAGAGAGAGGATAGTCTGGATCGTCGTGGTCTGCGTGCTTCTCATTAGTACCACTGCTTCTGGAATATCAAACTGGCTCCAGGCTGGAAATACAGAAAAAACTTACAACCAGCTTCGTCTATTCAATGAAGTTTTCAATCTGCTCAGAACCGAATACTATGATGAATTGAAAGTTCAACCCGAACAGCTCATACCGGGTGCTATTGATGGCATGATAGGTGTCCTGGAAGACCCTCACACATCATACTTCACCAAGGAGTATTTTGACGAGCTTAAAACAGACACAAAAGGAGAGTTTGGTGGCCTGGGAATAGTAATAGGGCTCAGGGATAAATGGATTACCGTAATATCCCCCATCGATGATACCCCTGCTCAGAGGGCAGGAGTAATCGCAGGTGACAAGATCATAGAAATAGACGGTGTTTCTACAGAAGGTTTTACTACAATGGACGCTGTGAAGCGGCTGAGAGGCGATGTGGGAACATCTGTGACAATCACCATCAGGAGGAAGGCTGAAACAGAGCCTCTTGAGTTTACCATAACGAGAGGTATAATCAAGCTTGAGACTGTTAAATCAACCACCATCGACGACCATATCGGGTATGTGAGAATATCCCAGTTCAGCGAACCCACACCCGAGGCAATGAGAAATCACATGCTGGAGCTCAAGGAAAAGGGCATAGACTCTATGATAGTCGACTTGAGAAACAATCCCGGAGGGCTTCTCAGCTCTGCAATTGAAATCACCGATATGTTTCTCACCGAGGGTTCCATCGTCTCAACAAGAGGGAGAGACCCCCAACAGAATCAGGTGTTCATGGCAACATCCAGGGCCGTTGCCCCTGATATCCCGCTCATAATCATGGTAAACGAGGGAAGTGCATCAGGGTCTGAGATATTTGCAGGTGCGATTAAGGATAATAAGCGCGGAATTCTTATCGGCCAGCGTACCTTTGGCAAGGGCTCTGTGCAAACGGTGAGAGAGCTTCCTGAAGGGGCAGGTATACGGATCACTACGGCAATCTATTACACACCCTCGGGAGAATCTATTCACGAGAAGGGCATAGTACCTGATGAAGAGGTAGAGGGTGTTGAAATTACACAGGCTGAAATGAAAGCAATGGAGGAGCTTGAAAAGCTGGGATTGATAACGGAATTTGTAAAAAACCGGGAGACTTACACCGATAAAGATTTTGACATGCTCATGCAGGAACTCAAAGCGAATAATATTGAGCTCAAACCGATCATTGTAAGAAAGCTGATCAAAAACGAACAGGAAAGGCTTGAGATGCCTTCGCTCATTGATCTCGATTATGATATTCAGCTCCGATATGCTGTGGATATATTCAATTCAAACAATATAGTCTTAAAAGCCAGGGCCTCATAACACTAATGAGATACTTGAGGGTTTGAATAGTTGTATAAATCAATATTCGTTCTTGACCAAATAAGTCTGGGGCGACAAAACAGCTCAAAAGGAGGAAAGAGATGGTTTTCTTTCTAGGCCTGGTATGTTTAATTGGTGGCTTCGTCATGATAATGCCGCTTTTTATGGAGAAACACCCCACGCTGAAGATTATAGATGAAAAGATCTCATCCTACAAGATAATCATCGGCCTCGCAATTCTGATAATCGGGATCATCACATTCATTGTTCCCTATCACGGCAGAGGAAAGCCCTTAATCCCTTTCCTGGGGGATTTGCTTCCCGCTGTTTTTGCTATGATTACAGGACTCTTCATATCCATTGAATTCCTGGAAACACTGAAGGGTGTAAAAGGACCATTTATAGAGAAGCTTAAAAATGGTCTAAAGAAGTATCAATTTCCCGTTGGATTCGGAAGCATCTTTTTCGGCCTGTTACACTGGTTTATCTTCAAGGTTATATTCTTTTAATGACTTTAAAGGCGTTAGCCTTTAAAATAGGGTTTTAATTTTTTACTGAGCGATATCCTCCTTTCCCACAACCTTGTTCAGAGAATATTCGATAATTCCATCCGCACCTGCTTCAATGAGTTTTGGTACTAGCTCCCGAACAATACTCTCATGGATCACCGTCTCCACAGAGAACCACTCCTTGTTGTACAGCTGTGAAATTGTCGGTGCTGTAAGGCTAGGAAGCATCTTCACTACCCGATCGAGTATCTTTTTGGGGACATTCATCTTCAATCCAACCATATTCTCCGCATTGAGTGCACCCCGGAGTAGAAGCGAGATCTCCTGAATCTTGCTTTTCTTTTTCGGATCCTTGAAGCTCTGTTTGTTTGCAATGAGCTTCGTATTTGTTTCTAACAAGGTATGAATCATCCGAAGTCCGTGAGCCCGTATCGTTGCACCGGTCTCTGTAACTTCTACTATAGCATCAACAAGCCCTTCAGCGACTTTAGCTTCAGTTGCTCCCCATGAGAACTCAACCTTGACAGGAATATTTCTTTCTGCGAAGTACTTCTTTGTGAAGTTTACAAGCTCTGTCGATATCGTCTTGCCTGCGCAATCTTCTATGCTATCAATTTCTGATCTCTCGGGCACAGCTAAAACCCACTTTGATTTCCTGGTACTCACCTTTGAGTATATGAGGTCTGAAATAATCTTTACATCCGCATCATATTCAAGAATCCAGTCAAGCCCTGTCAATCCTACATCCAAAACCCCGCTTTCCACATACCTGGCCATCTCCTGAGCCCTCACCAGACTACATGCAATATCAGCATCATCTATCGATGGAAAATAGGACCGTGCTGACACAGTAATCTTCCATCCTGCATTCTGAAATAAATCAATGGTTGCCTTTTCAAGGCTTCCCTTTGGTATTCCAATTTTTAGCATATCTAGTCTCCGTACTTTTCTTCGGGATCAAAGACCTTCTGGCCATCCACTTCAGTCCCATCAGGAGTAACACGCCTATAAAAGCATGAATGATATCCCTCATGGCACGCTGCTCCTCCAATTTGATTAACCTTTATCAAAAGGCAGTCACTGTCACAGTCAATCCGTATCTCCTTAACCTCCTGAAGGTTACCGGACTGCTCTCCCTTCTTCCACAATGCATTTCTCGACCGCGAGTAGTAATGCACATACCCGGTTTCTCTTGTACGCTTCCAGGCCTCCTGGTTCATAAAGGCCATCATCAAAACATCTTGTGTTTTATAATCCTGAGCTATGACAGGCAGGAGACCTCCCAATTTCTCAAAATTTAGCTGTAACATCATCTTCCCTTTCTAAGCTGCTTTATTTCACCTTTCTACTAAACAAAAACAATAATATATAAGAATAGCCTAAAATTCAAACTCATACTGGTCGAGTTCAAGCTCATCCCGCATCTGAATGACATCCTGCTGGAGCCTCGGAGAGAGAGGAACCCCCTTCTCTCTATGGGAAAGCCAGTGGTAATATTCCTTCTCTCCTGCTGTATAGATCCTGTCCTGTCCTTTCATCTTCTTGGAAGCCCTGAGAGCACGCAGTATATCACCCACTGTGTGCGTAAACTCATCGAGCTCAACAAATGATGATATGTTAATGGTTATGAAAAAATGTCCGATACGATACGGACACGGTTTCCCGTTTTTCATCCCTGAAAGTAGCTTGAGATAGCTTCCCGATTGAAGTGCAGCAGAGAGGATCTCCACAACAGTCGAATAGCCGTAACCTTTGTAACCTGCACCCTCCTCACCGATTCCCCCGAGAGGGGTGAGCGCACATGTGCCCTTTTTAAGTTCTTCTAAAACAGTGCGGGGATCTGTCTTCGGTTTGCCATCCTCATCTATTACCCATCCTGCCGGTAAGCTCTTTTCGAGTTTATCATATGCTTCTATCTTCCCTCTCTGGCTGACGGAAGTAGCGCAGTCGAGAACAAAGGGGAATCCCTCATCTGTTGGTATGGCAAAGGTGAGAGGATTTGTTCCAAGCATATTCTCGACACCAAATGTTGGAGCAACCGAAGGCCGTGCATTTGTACCTGTTATACCAATCATGCCTTCATCTGCTGCCATCATGGCATAGTAGCCTGCAATTCCGAAGTGAGTGGAGTTTCTTACAACCACCATACCCATTCCAAACTCTTTCGCGCATGATATCGCTATTTCCATTGCCCTTTTCGATATGACCATCCCCATCCCATCATGTCCATCTATCACCGCTGTAGTTGGCCCTCTCTTCACCACATCAAACCGGGTCACAGGATGCTGGATTCCCTGTCTAAGTCTGTCGTAGTAGATCTGCTTGAGCCGATTTACCCCGTGTGAATAAATTCCCCGCTTGTCTGCAGTGATGAGCACATCGGCACAGATCCTGGCATCAACCTTGGGAACACCCAGACGGGTAAAAATATCTGTCATAAAATTTTCCATTGTGGAAAAGTCTATCCATACAATCTCTTCTTTCATGCTCATCTCCCTTGGTATGGAAAAGTAAGGAAAATAACAAGGCGGGTTATTGCCGGAGGAGGGACTCGAACCCTCATGAGGTTGCCCTCGCTGGATTTTGAGTCCAGTGCGTCTACCAGTTTCACCACTCCGGCTCAGCGTAATAAATACAATTAACCCTCTTGAAAGTCAAGCATGACTTTCAAGTCTGAAAGTCAAGTTTGAAAGTCAAACACATCGTACTAGACACCGCTACATTAATTACCATGGTCCTGTACACTTGCCTCAAAATCCATTGACCCGGTTAGCTTCAGATATTACTATTTTCCCACTAAAATAAATAGGCCTTAGATGGAGCATTATCCCTTTCAGGAGATCGAATCCAGGTGGCAGCGCAAATGGAGGGAGAAGAATCTCTTTTCTGTAAACAAAGCTGCTCCAAAAAAGAATCAAAAAATCCATAAATTTTACTGCCTCGAGATGTTTCCCTATCCATCTGGCAATATCCATATAGGACATGTCAGAAACTACTCCATAGGAGATGTGCTTGCTCGTTACAAGCGAATGACAGGGTACAATGTGCTTCACCCCATTGGCTGGGACTCTTTTGGCCTCCCGGCAGAAAATGCTGCAATTGAGAAGAATGTTCATCCTGCAAAATGGACCTCCACAAATATAGCTAACATGAAGCGTCAGCTGAAGCAGCTCGGATTTTCATACGACTGGTCAAGAGAGATAGCCACCTATAAACCCGAATATTACCGATGGAATCAGTGGATATTTCTGCAGATGCTAAAAAGGGAACTAGCCTACAAAAAGCGTGCTGAAGTGAATTATTGTCCACAGTGTAACACAGTTCTGGCAAATGAGCAGGTTGAAGAGGGCAACTGCTGGAGATGCGGCTCTACAGTAACACAAAAAACCCTCTCTCAATGGTTCTTGAAGATATCCGACTACGCAGATGAGCTTTTGGACTGGCTCGACCGTCTTCCTCACTGGCCGGAGAGGGTGAAGCTTATGCAGCAAAACTGGATAGGGAAGTCAAGCGGAGTCATGGTGAATTTCAAGCTCGATGGAGAGGACTTTCCTATTTTCACCACACGTCCTGATACCATCTATGGTGTCACATTTATGGCCCTGGCACCGGAGCATCCCCTTGTTGAAAAGATCATCGAGGAGGCAGGTAACCCTAAAGAGCTAAAAACATTTGTGGAGAGAGTAAAGGCAGAGGACAAAATCAAGAGGGAAAGTGCTGATTATGAGAAGGAGGGTGTATTTACCGATCGATGGGTGATAAACCCTTTGAACAAGGAAAAGGTACCGCTTTATATAGCAAACTTTGTCCTCATGGAATACGGTACCGGGGCGATCATGGCGGTGCCTGGTCACGACCAGAGGGATTTCGAGTTTGCTAAAAAATACGATCTGCCCATCAAGGTCGTCATCCAGAATAAAGATAGATCTCTTGATCCTGAAAAAATGAAAGGGGCATGGGTAGAAGATGGTATAAATGTCGACTCCGGGCCCATCAGCGGTCTTCCCAATCACCAGGGTATTGAGGAGATAACCTCATATATAGAAAGCAAAGAGTTTGGACATAGAGAGATCAACTACAGATTAAAGGATTGGCTCATATCCAGGCAGCGGTACTGGGGTACGCCCATACCTATCATCTACTGTGAAGAGTGCGGAATCGTTCCCGTACCGGATGACCAACTCCCCGTTATCCTTCCTGAAGATGCAGATTTTTCAGGCAAGGAAAATCCCCTGAGTGCTAAAGGCTCCTTTATTAATACAGCATGCCCACGTTGCGGGAAGGCTGCTAAGCGAGAAACAGATACCATGGATACCTTTATAGATTCCTCATGGTACTTCGAGCGATACTGCAGCCCTCATGAGGGCGGCCTGCCTTTTAAAAAAGATGATGCAAGCTACTGGATGAATGTGGATCAATACATTGGAGGAATAGAGCATGCAATACTGCACCTGCTCTACGCAAGGTTCTTCACAAAATTCCTGCGCGATATAAAACTGATATCATATGATGAGCCTTTCGAGCGGCTCCTCACCCAGGGGATGGTGACAAAGGAGACCTACTACTGTCTGAAACATGGATACATCTATCCGGGTGATGTTGGGGAGAATAACAGGTGCAGCCTCTGCGGCAGTGAGGTAGAAATTGGAAGAATCGAAAAGATGTCGAAATCAAAGAAGAATGTGGTGGACCCTGATGACATAGTCAAACGGTACGGCTCCGATACCGTTCGTCTTTTCATCCTTTTTGCTTCACCTCCTGAAAAGGATCTCGAATGGTCGGAGAGTGGTGTAGAGGGTTCATTCAGATTCCTTAACCGGCTCTACCGTCTGTTTAAAGGGATAAAGAAACTCCAGGATAAAGAGATAGCCCGTTTGTCCGAGTTTGAGAAAAAGGTCCTGAAAAATGGCAGTTACGATGGTATTGTTCGTGAGATTCTCTTCTTTACCAGTAAAACCATAAAAAAGGTTACTGATGACATCGAAGTTCGGTTTCATCTCAACACCGCAATATCAGCAATTATGGAAATGGTAAACTTTCTGTCTGGACTCGATAGTAAGGAGATGAAAAACTCATCCGATATACATCTCGCCTATCTTTATGGATTGAAAAGCGTGGTTGTGCTGCTCTCCCCTTTTGTCCCCCACATCACTGAAGAACTGTGGCACAAGCTCGGCTACAAGAGCTTTCTGCTCAATGAGCCCTGGCCTTCGTTCAATCCCGACCTTGCGAAAGAGGACATCATTACTGTTGTCATACAGATAAATGGAAAGCTGCGTTCGAGACTCCAGGTGCCGCGTAATACCCCTGATGGAGAGCTTGAACGACTTGCCCTTGAGAATGAAAAAACAAAGAAATACACCGAAGGCAAACATGTTGTAAAGGTTATTGTCGTTCAGGGTAAGCTGGTCAATATTGTGGTGAAATGAACAACACTGATGTTATGTTACTATGGTACTCTGGACATAATATCCAGAGCCTGTTTTCCTGTCATGCCCTCCTCTATTCCCATGAGTGAAGCTTTTCAGGAAACCCCTGATATCTTTACACCCAGCAGGTCATCGGTCAGCACAAGCAGCTTCTGGGGAGAACCTTGAGCAATTGCAGGGGCTATATCGAACTCATCCATTTCCTCGATGTCAACAGCTGTACAGGCTACCAGCCCTTCAGGACTTTACTATTGCTTTTCTCGCCTTTTAAGGCAGGAAAATCTCTTTAGCTTGCCGCATTAGGACACACTACGACCACACACTGTCCATCACCCAGGTTACTGAGAGGCCCGGCCCTCCACCTGACTCAACACCTTCAACCAAAATAGGCATTTCGACACCTCCTGTTTCCCGGGCTATAAAATACCATTGAGATACTCGATACTCTTCTTCATGGCCTCCAATCCGCTGCACTCTATGGCGAGCACACCATTGTAGTCGTTTTTCTTGAGGACTTCGATACATCCCGGAATGTCAACATCTCCATCCCCAATGGCCATCCCTGCAGTAACACCTGTTTCATGTCCATCAGTTGCCTGCTCACTGCTTACATCCTTGAGGTGAACATGCACCACATGCTTGACGACTTTCTTCAGCGTCTCAACAGCGTCATTGCCGGCAATAGTCACATTTCCGGTATCAAAGTTGATGGCCAGTCTCTTTGAATCTGAAAGAGACATTATCTTTAAAAGACCATCAGCATTTGTGGTAAATACTCCATGAGGCTCAATGGTAAGGGTAATGTCATAATTTTCAGCCATTTCAAGGAGTGTATCTAAATTGTACTTCATGATTCTGAATGCATCATCCTCTGTCATCCAGCCCGGCATCGGCCCTTCAGCAGTATTCACCATTGGGGACCCGAGGATGTATGCATACCTTATCGCCTTCTTGAGATAATCAACACCATACTCTGTATCCAGAAGATTAGAATGAGCGCTTAGACATGGTACCACGAGTCCAGCAGCTTCAATATGTTTTCTCACCTCCATGGGATCATCCTCCAGACTCGTGATGTTGCAGTAACCGTATACATTCAACAGACAGCGGCCTGTCATCACCTCCGGCTCGATATAACGAAGACCGAGCTCCTTTGTCATCTGGATTGCATAGTCGAAATTCTTTTCAGCATGACGGAATGAATCCGCCTCAGCGCAAAGCTCAATTTTACCCATCTTATCTCTCCTTAAAATATTGAATTATAATGTCACACGAACTCCGAATTTTCCTTATTCGTTGAAAATGTACTTATTGTTGCCAGCTGAAAAAACTATTTCGGAATTTCACTCATCGAAATACCCAATGCTCTCCCAACCCCCTCTCCATAGTCTGGGTCGGCCTTCATGCAGTTGCTAATGTGACGGATCTTGATCTCTTTAGGAGCATCTCCCATAGCGCGAGCGGTGTTTTCGAAAAGTACCTTTTGCTGCTCAGAATTCATTAACCTGAATAGAGCGCCGGGTTGAGAATAATAGTCATCATCATCCTCACGATGATTCCAGTGATCGGCTGCTTTTTCAAGACTGAGCGAAGGTTCACGAAATTCGGGCTGTTGTTGCCACTCGCCATAGCTGTTGGGCTCATAGCCAAGTGTGCCATCATAGTTACCGTCAACACGCATGGCACCATCACGATGAAATGTGTTTACCTGACAACGAGCGCGATTGACCGGAATCAGATGATGGTTGACACCAAGACGATAGCGCTGGGCATCTCCATAGGAGAAGAGCCTGCCCTGCAGCATTTTATCGGGCGAGAAACCAATACCAGGAACAATGTTTGCAGGATTGAATGCAGACTGCTCGACTTCTGCGAAATAGTTTTCCGGGTTCTTGTTCAATTCGAGTATACCCACGTCCATAAGGGGATAGTCCTTATGAGGCCATACTTTGGTCAGGTCAAAGGGATTAAATGGGCAGTCTAAGGCATCCTTCTCAAGCATCAGCTGAATCTTCATGCTCCACTTAGGAAAGTCGCCCTTGTCGATACTCTCATAAAGATCACGCTGGTGGCTCTCACGATCTTTTCCGATAAGAACTTCGGCTTCCTCGTCAGTAAGATTCTTGATCCCCTGTTGAGTCTTGAAATGGAATTTGACCCAGAATCGCTCGTTTTTAGCATTGATCAGACTAAAAGTATGGCTGCCGTAACCGTTCATATGTCGGTAGGAGTATGGGATGCCACGATCGCTCATAGTGATCGTGACCTGGTGCAGTGCCTCGGGTAGTGAGGTCCAGAAGTCCCAGTTATTACGGGCACTGCGCAGGTTGGTCTTAGGGTCCCGCTTCACGGCATGGTTGAGGTCTGGAAACTTGAGAGGGTCACGCAGAAAAAACACCGGTGTGTTGTTGCCCACCAGGTCCCAGTTGCCCTCTTCGGTGTAGAACTTGATTGCGAAACCGCGAATGTCACGTTCTGCATCGGCCGCCCCGCGTTCGCCAGCCACGGTAGAGAAACGAACGAAAAGCTCGGTTTTCTTGCCGACTTTGGAAAAGATCTTCGCCTTAGTATACTTGGTGATGTCGTGAGTGACGGTAAAAGTACCGTAAGCACCTGAGCCTTTGGCATGCATACGCCGCTCGGGGATCACCTCTCGGTCGAAGTGAGCAAGCTTCTCCAAAAACCAGGTGTCCTGCAGAAGCATGGGACCGCGCGGCCCGGCAGTCATGACATTCTGGTTGTCGGAGACAGGAGCTCCAACATTGTTTGTCAGTTTCCTCTTATTGTTTTTCATAGCTGTTCTCCTTTTGTATCATGTTTCTTTCCATGCACTACACAATGGTGCAATCTAAATCTTATAAATCTCGACATTAGCTCTACTATTCACTTATAAAGGTTTTTGACAATTTGTCAAGGGTGTATCACTTGACTCTTCGCAATTTTCCAATTATGATTATGTTTCGTCCATTTATCCGGTATTTGGGAGTGATGCATGGGAGTAAAAGTTGCAAAGTTCGGCGGCACATCAGTCGCAGATGTAGGGCAAATCCGTAAAGTCGAGGCGATCATAAAAGCAGACCCTGAGCGACGCTATATTATTACCTCAGCTCCCGGAAAACGCAGCAGAACCGACAGCAAGATAACCGATCTTCTGTATCTCTGCCATACTCATGTGCAGCAGGATGTTCCATTCAAAGAGGTCTTCTCCATCATTTCCAAACGGTACATCAAAATTGTCTATGATCTCGACCTCTCGCTCGACCTGGCTCCCCATCTCGAGAAGATCAAAAAAGAGATATCAGGCGGAGCAACCGCTGATTATACAGCGAGCAGAGGCGAGTATCTCATGGGTCTTATCCTCGCCGATCTTCTCGGGTATGCCTTTGTTGATCCTTTCCAGATTATTCATTTCGACAAGAACGAATGTATTGACATGGAGCAAATACATGAATCTATGGGTACAATCCTCAAAAAGCATCCAAGGGCTGTGATTCCGGGATTCTACGGCTCAACCTGCGATGGAGAGGTCAAAACCTTCTCCAGAGGCGGTTCCGATATTACAGGTGCCCTCGTTGCGAGTGGAGTCGAGGCAGAAATTTACGAAAACTGGACAGATGTCTCAGGACTGCTTATGGCAGACCCCTCCATAGTTGAAAACCCGAAACCCATAGATACAATCACCTACAGGGAATTGCGGGAACTCGCCTATATGGGTGCAAAGGTGCTCCACGACGAGGCGATCTTCCCTGTCAAAGAGGCGGGAATACCTGTGCTCATTAAAAACACCAACAGACCGGACGATCCTGGAACTGTCATCACAAAGGATGCAGCCCCAGTATCCCATAAAGGAACCATTACAGGAATTGCCGGCAAAAAAGACTTCACTGTCATAGTAATCGAAAAGGCGCTGATGAACACGGAGGTTGGTTTTGGAAGGAGACTGCTGACTGCTTTGGAAGCAAACAACATATCCTTCGAGCATATGCCCACAGGCATAGACACTATATCACTAGTTATAGAAGATAAGCAGCTTGTCCATAAACTCGATAAAGTGCTTGCTGAGATAAAAGCTGAATGTCAGCCTGACTCTCTTGAGGTATATCCGAATATGGCGCTCGTCGCAACGGTTGGAAGAGGGATGATTCATACACCGGGAATTGCAGCGCGAATATTTACCGCCCTTCACAGAGCGGATGTCAATATTCGAATGATCGATCAGGGATCAAGCGAGATTAACGTTATTGTCGGTATTGAAAATTCTGATTTCAAACAGGCCATTCGTGCAATCTACAAAGCCTTTGTGAAATGAAAAACCTGCCAGTCTCCGGACATATGAAATCAACCTGGCCTACTGAATCGAGCGTGGTTTTCTACAAATATGAAAAATGCGGAAAGACATTTCGACCGAAACAGGAGGATTGCTGAGTATTCAGCTCATGTGGGAGTGTAAAATACCCAACAAAACGGGAATAAAGAATCAAGTGAATTGTTCTATACCTGCTCTCAAGTACTAAAGGTTTTTTACATAAAGGGATGAAATTATATTCATTTCTGAGATGTTTACTGCTATAAAGCTAGTTGTACTGTTTCTCTTTTAGTTTTAACGCACAGATCTCCCGTGTAATCTCCGAAACCACCTTTCTGTCGTTTAAAACCTGTTTATCACCATGCAGTTTTTCTTCAACACTTCCCAATATATCATCAAAAAATTCATCCCCTTCAACCAACCTGTAGATTACCCATCTTCCATCTTTTTCATCTTCTATGAGCCCTGTATTTCTAAGCAGCTTAAGATGTGCTGAAATTGTTGAGAATGCTATATTTAAAACCTCGGATATTTCACACACACAGAGCGGTCTAACCCTTAGCATGAGAAGTATCCTCATCCGGTTTTTATCGCTCAACGCCTTGAAGATATCGACACATTGTTTCATTTCCTTATTCATATTATACAGATTTTTCTTGACAGGGTCAATATATTTCTATATTATACGAAATATAGAAATATCAATTTAAACAAGTTTATTTGAAGAATGAAAGAAAGAACAGTTCTCATACTGATAGTCCTGACTTTCGGAGCGATGTATTTTATCCCCTTTGGAAATACTCTTGTTTCAAGCTCGTTGCTCGAAGCTTTTCTCATGCTTCAGGAGTACGCGAGGGCTCATGTTCTTTTTTGCCTGGTTCCTGCTTTCTTCATTGCCGGGGCCATTGCAAATTTCTTAAGCCAGGGAGCTGTCATCAAGTATTTCGGCGCAGAGGCTAAAAAGGCTGTATCGTATGCAATCGCGTCCGTTTCAGGCGCTATCTTGGCTGTGTGCTCCTGCACAGTGCTTCCACTTTTTGCAGGCATTTACAAAAGAGGGGCGGGAATAGGTCCCGCAACTGCATTCCTCTATTCAGGCCCTGCAATCAACGTGCTTGCAATCATCCTTACTGCACGCGTGCTCGGTCTTGAAATCGGCATTGCACGCGCTATTGGAGCAATCCTCTTTTCAGTGATAATCGGACTTTTAATGCATCTTATCTTTCTCAGAGATGAAAAAAATCGTACTGCCGATTCAGAGTTCGGGAAGATCGATACCAAAGATGTCACTAAGCCTCTCTGGCAGACTGCGCTTTTCTTTTTCACAATGATTGCAATCATTGTATTCGTTAACTGGGGGAAAGATGTTACCATGACGGCATGGAATGCGATATACAGGTACAAATATTTCATTTCAGGAGCGTTTCTCCTCTTTCTAGCATACATGATAATTTCATGGTTCAAGAAAGAGGAGCTCGGAGGGTGGATTTCATCCACATGGGGCTTTGCAAAACAGATACTCCCGCTTCTTTTTGCTGGAGTTCTTGCGGCAGGGTTTCTCCTCGGAAGGCCTGGATATGAAGGAATAATTCCTTCCAGGTGGGTTTCCATGTTTGTAGGAGGAAACAGCCTCAGGGCAAATCTTTTTGCCTCCTTAGTTGGCGCTTTCATGTACTTTGCAACACTAACAGAAGTACCAATTCTACAGGGACTGCTAGGTGCAGGTATGGGCAAGGGACCTGCTCTTGCGCTTCTATTATCAGGTCCTGCACTCTCGCTACCTAACATGCTCGTAATAAAGAGCGTTATCGGGGCTAAAAAAACCGTTGTTTATGTCATGCTTGTTGTGGCAATGGCAACCACCAGCGGGATATTTTTTGGACATTATTTTAATTAAGGAGAGTGAGAAATGGTTATAAAAATACTCGGCACAGGGTGTCCGAAGTGCAGGAAACTCGAGGCGAATGCAAAAGAAGCCCTGAAGGAGGTAGGGCTTTATGCAACTATTGAGAAGGTAACTGACCTTGAGGATATCATGAAGTACAACATAGTGATAACACCGGGATTTGTGGTTAATGAGGAAGTCAAGTCTTCGGGCAAATTACTTTCAGTAGAACAGATCAAGAAAATCATTACCTCGTAGTTTATATATAATTATGAATAAGGAAGCACAAAATGAAGAAAGAAAAGGGATTAAATGTATTTGAAAAATACCTCACAGTCTGGGTGCTGCTCTGTATAGGCATAGGAATACTACTCGGAAAGACAGCACCAGAGATCGCAGTCAGGCTCGACTCGATGTCGATCTATCAGGTATCCATTCCCATTGCTATATGTTTATTCTTCATGATGTACCCCATAATGGTGAAGATTGATTTTTCCGAGGTTATGAGGGCAGTAAAAACACCAAAACCTGTCGGGATGACGCTTTTCATCAACTGGGCAATAAAACCCTTCACCATGTATCTCATAGCTACATTTTTTCTTGGCTATGTTTTCAGGGGATTTTTACCAGGAATGGAAATCACAAAGACAGGTCAGGAAGTAGAATTATGGCGAAGCTACATATCCGGGGCGATTCTCTTAGGGATAGCGCCCTGCACTGCCATGGTGCTGATGTGGAGCTACCTTGCAAGAGGAAACGACGGTCTGACACTCGTAATGGTCGCGATAAACTCCCTCACCATGCTTTTTCTTTATGCTCCTCTAGGGGGATTTCTTCTTGGTGTAAATGCAATGCCAATACCCTGGAAGACGATCCTCTTCTCTGTATCCATATATGTCGGCCTTCCTCTTGTTGCAGGCTATTTCAGCAGAAAATTGATAATAAAACAAAAGGGGCTTGATTGGTTCAATAATAAGTTCATTCATGTGCTCACGCCTATCAGCATCACTGCATTGCTGATAACCCTGATCCTGCTGTTCTCATTCAAGGGAGAGATAATAATTTCAAATCCACTCACCATTGTTTGGATTGCTATTCCGCTTTTCATTCAAACAATGCTTATCTTTGCCATTGGTTATTATCTGCTGTCACGTGTTCTGAAACTTTCTTACCACGATGCAGCACCCGCTTCTATGATCGGTGCATCGAATCATTTTGAGGTGGCAATCGCAACTGCAACGACTCTCTACGGGTTGTCTTCAGGAGCTGCCCTGGCGACTGTGGTAGGAGTTCTCATTGAAGTTCCTATGATGTTGATGCTCGTTTCTTTTTGCAAGAGGACATGCTATCTATTCAGGGAGTGCAACCTCGATCTCCCGCAGTGCAGGAGAATGAAAAAGGCGGCTTTATGAGAAAGAAGGTCCTGTTTATCTGTACACATAATTCTGCCCGCTCTCCGATGAAAGAGTCTTCACGGTGACAGCTGCGAAATGTACAGTACAGGAACAGAAAAGACTTCTAGATAATTCTTATGCAAGTAAAGCTATGAAGAAGATTGGTATTGATACTCAGCCATTAGGTACCGGTAACAGCAAAGAAATTCACGGGGAGGACTTTTGATTTCACTGTTACTGTATATGACGGTCCCCGGACAGCTGCCACTTTTTCCCTTGAAGAAAGATCATTCACAAAAGCTTTTAGGACCCTTCTGGTGCAAAGGGTGACCATGAAAGCATCCTTGCCGTTTTTGAGAGGTTTCGTGATGAGAAAAAAGATTCGAACATCAACAATGAAGGTTTCTTTATTTCCTGAATGCCTCTGAAAGGAGTAAAAGATGAACAGAGCAGATCCGCATTCTGAATATCCTCCAGAGGAGGGAGGTACATTCGAGGAAATGACTTTTCTTTTGTGGCAGTGGTTATCATACTGAATCACGATGAGGATAAGATACCTCATGAAATTGAGCAGCTTGTGAGAACCGTAGCCGAATCAGGAGCTGCACTTTCAGGCACAGTCCAGACCCCTAACATCGGCATAGAGAAGATCATATGCAACGTGATTTCAAACCCTAACATACGTTATGCGATACTGAGCGGCCCGGAATCGGAGGGTCACATGACAGGGGATGCATTTAAATCGCTTTTCAAAAACGGGATCGATGAAAAGAAGCGCATTATCGGCACAGAAGCAAAGCATCCTTTGTTGTACAATCTACCTGTCGAATTCATGGAAAGGTTCCTCGATCAGATTTCGCTCGTGGATCTGCAGTTTAAAGGCACACCGGAGACAATAAGAAAAGCAGTTTGGTCATGCTGCCAGGAGAATCCGCTAGAGTTCATGGGCTATAAGCTTTATGATTCCGGTACATATCAAAAACAGCCTTTAAGCGGAAAGATCACCCAGAGGGTGACAAAGCCGTGGGCCGAGCCTGAGGACGAAAAAAAGCGGGAAGCTGTAAAAAAAATGCACGAAATGGTCAAGAAGCTGAAAAAACGGGATAGAAACAAATAGTTTTTTTAAGTATAATACAATGAGACAT
>CP070841.1:1174194-1193423 GCA_020342115.1 Spirochaetota bacterium | reverse complement strand
AAATCGAGGATCTACTTTTGCTTTTTTGAGAAGGATTTCTATTCCGCGAGGAAAATTATTATTATCGCGATGTTCAGAGGATCGCCCCCCTACAATGGTTCTAAAACCGCTATTCATGACTACCCCCTTTCAAATCGTATAGTCACACTATCTTTTGTATACATTGTAAAAGAACGATATTGTTTTCATTAGAAAACTTATTGTTATTATCTAATATATTTATATTAATATTTTTATGTCAACTTTATTTATATAAAGATTTTTAACACTATTACTGGTTTAAGCATTAATGCTAATAAGGTGTAAGGCGTACACTTTTACACACGCATAATTACTGTTTAATTCTTATCTTGAAAAGAGTAAGTAAAGAGTGTATTCTGAGAAAAGCAGGAAACCTGGTTGTAGTGTAGATATAATCAATTCAAAAAACTGCTTTTTCTAAGCATCAGCCTAATAGAAGTAATTCTAAAGTATTCTATCTATGACTAGAGGAGTGATTGGTTATGAAAGGTATTTTCCATACAGGGATCACAGTTTCAGACCTGGATAAATCAATACCATTTTATCGTGATGTTCTAGGGCTTGAGATAATAACAGGGCCGACAGAAGTCTTCGAGGGTGATGAACTTTCAAGGGCTCTTGGTGTACCAGACGCACGCATTCGACTGGTAGTTTTTAAAGTGGGGGAGGGTTCTTTGGAACTCATTGAGTATCTGCACCCTGAGTCGCTATCAAAGAAGCCAATGCCTCCGAGCACTCTTGGTGCAATGCACGTGGCTTTCAGGGTAGACGATGTAAATAAAAAGGTCGACGAATTAAAACTCAAAGGCATTAATTTTTTATCGCAGGTTAACATTGTTGATAGTGGACCTTTAAAAGGATGGAAATGGGTATATTTTAAAGACCCTGATGGAATTGCGCTCGAACTTGTAGAATATCAAGGTTCTGGATAAAAACACAATCAAGAATTTTTTAGATACTCGATGAGCTAACGAGTTTCAGGTTGACATGATAGTGAAAAAACATCTCTTGTCGTAAAATATATTCTTCCAACACAAAAATAATATCCATCAGCAGTTTCCAAGGATTATCGCTGTATTGTATCATAGTCATACCTGCTGTTTAGGTGTAATTATTTACTTTTTTTGGTTTTTCTTGACAAGAGGTTATATACAGTTTATTCTGAGCAAAGTAAGAAAGAATAATATGGTGAATGTATAGAGGGAGGAATATAGGTATGAATGCCCCATCCGATTCTGAATCTTCATTCATCAATGCCCTGAAACAAACCGGTATAGACATAATCGAAGAAGGCAGTGCCGTGATCTGGACCGGTCCTAACGGTGGTAATATCAAACCAGTTGGTCCTCTTGCCGGTAAAAAAGTGGCTTGCCTTGTAGCCAGTGAGTTCAGTGATTTTCAGGCATATTATGTAGCATCATACATAGGTGAATTTGGCGGGAGCCTCGAGTTTATCATGGTTGATCAAGTTACATGGAAATTCACAAGGCCTACTATTAAAAGTAAGGGTGTTCAGGGTATGTGGGGTTTAAGCATTAATCCCATACCTGTGATGGGAGGTAATAAAGCCAGCAGGAGTAAAACCATTTCGAAGGCAGACCCGGGAGATTACGATGCAGTAATAATAATAGGCGGCCATTCCGGCGATATAATGTCTACAGAGCAGAATGTTCTGGATTTTATTAACAATGCGTACAGTAATGGCGCTGTTATTGGAGGTATTGGAGGGGGCATAATACCGTTAATTGCTGCCGGTATAATGAAAGACAAAGAATGCACCGGGAATGAACAGGTATCGTTCATATTGAAAGAGATTGCAAAATTCAAAGACTCCCAATGTGTAATGGATAGCAGAGTTATCACCTCAAGACATACTGTAGACACACCCTTCTTTATATATTCGTTGTGTAACTATTTTGAACCCGATTTTCCGGACAAATATAAAGATGTTCTAACAGGGAAAACAGTACTGATGGTTTGCGGGTGGGATTTCGAAGACTTCGAGATTGCTGTTCCGGTTATGGAATTCCTACACCGGGGAGCAAAAATAGTAATCGGCACATTCGAAAGTGTGATACGTGACCGACCCCCATTGCTTGGTCTGGATGTTGTCCAGGGTAACTTCGGAATGTCTATACCTCTGCAGGAAATCCCGGAGAGTTACTACAGTTTAAAAAAACTCAACGATGTCAGTATGAATGAGTTTGATGGACTTCTGATACCTGGCGCATTCTGCCCATGGAATATGATTGAGGCAAAGGCACCGCTCGACTTCCTTAAAAAGGCCGATGCAGCAGGAAAAGTTTTATCGTACATGTGCCATGGTCCTATTGCAGTGTCTGCAGCCGATCTGGTACGGGGCAAGAAAATCACTGGCTGGCTCGCCTCCAGAGACGCAGTGACATCCATGGGTGGAGAATTTAATGCGGATTGGGCGGTCGCTTTGGACAGAAATCATGTATCGGGTCGAACGACTCCTGAATTGCCTGAGTTTATTGACGCGATAACATTAGCGCTTCTTCGATAAAAGCAAATGCAGCAGCTAAAATCATTAATATAGAATATAACAAAGGAGGTGGAAACAATGAGGTTGAAAGGTAAGGTAGCGGTAGTGACAGGAGGTGCCAAGGGTATAGGCGAAGCCTATTCCACCGGTTTAGCAGCAGAAGGTGCCAATGTCGTCATTGCAGATATAGATCAAGAAGTGGGCGAGCGTGTGGCACAGAGCATCAATCAATCAGGAGGGAAGGCTATATTTGTCCATACAGATGTGAGCCAGCAAAAAGATACAGAAAATATGGTTGCCCAAACGGTTAAAACATTTAAAAGAATAGATATTCTTGTAAATAATGCGGGAATACTGTTTATAGCTCCTATTGAAGAAACAACAGAGGAGATGTGGGACAAGTTGCTTGCAGTGAACGTTAAGGGTTTGTTTTTTTGTTCTCAGGCCGCAGCAAAGGAGATGAAAAAGCAGAAAAGTGGCAAGATAATCAACATATCATCTATCGCAGCCATCGGAGGACAGGCGGGTCTCTGCGCATACAGCTCGACTAAAGGGGCGGTGCTTCCAATCACCCGAGTTTTTGCGCTTGAGCTTGTAGATTTCAACATTCAGGTAAATGCTATTCTTCCAGGCACTACAGATACTGGAATGGCAGCAGAAGCAAGTAAAGACCCTGTATGGAAACAACAGGTTACTGAGAGTATACCCATGAAAAGACTTGGAAGAACAATCGATCTATTAGGGGCCGTGCTCTATTTCGCCTCTTCAGATTCAGACTATTGTACCGGTCAAACACTTATAGTGGATGGTGGATCTTCGATGATATAGGGAAGAGAATTTTAAAAAAAAAAAATTTTAAAAAAAAAATTTGACAAAAAATTTTTACATATGCTACAATAATCACTGATTATGGTTCTTTATTAACAAAAAACTTTAAAAGGAGGTTATTTTATGAAGGAAGGCGAAGATCCAATCAAGAAAAACAAAAAATCAAAAAAGGAGGATAAGCCACTCAAAATTACCAGGCGCCAGGCATTAAAAATGGCGGGGGGGGCAGCAGCAGCTGTAGCAGCGAGCAGTATGATAAAGAGTTTTGTCAAACCTGTAAATGTTTTTGCAGAAGGCAAAGAGGAAATTGCTACTGAGCCTGTACCTGTGTCTACAACTGAAGCAGAGAGGAAGGAACTGGCCAAGAAGTATGCGAATGCCAAGCCCGGGGATAAGTTCGGGATTGGTCATATTGCATGGTGGCTCTCGCAGGAGTACGCGATCATGAACTACCAGGCTTCACAGCAGGCTGTCGAGCAGCTGGGGTGCACCTTCCACGGCGCTGTGGCGTCGACCGAGTCAGAGTGGATCGAGACGTTGGAGAGCATGATAGCGAAAGGGTGCAAGGCCGTTCACGTGAACGTTCCCACCATGGCCGTGATGCCCGAGCTGTGCAGAATTGCTAATGAGAACAGAGTATTCCTCTCCTCGAATTTTGGGTACACAGGTGACGTATTCCCGGGAGATTATGGCCCATACTGGGTCGTAGATAACACGCCACTGTCAGCCGAGCAGACCTATCCGCCCTTGACCCTGCTGATGGAAAAGATGAGGCAGAACGGACGAACAAAGCTCCTGCACCACCAGGCGCACAAGACAGCGGCGACAGTCTCCACCGTTTACATCAACCTGGGCGTTTTCATGGCCTGGCAGAACTATCCCGAAATGCTGGTACTCGGCCATCAGTACGGCGAATGGGGCTATGAGGGGGGCCGAAAGGCCGGTGAGGCATCGCTCGCTCAGAGAACCGACTACGAGGGTTTCTGGGGCGCCAACGACTCGCAGACTACGGGCGCTTTGAGTGCTCTGCAAGACGCCGGCATCAACATCGGACCATACACGGCATCAAGAGACATGGAATTGACCACTGCCCAGGAGATAATGAAGGGGAACTTCCTGGTCACCTCCGGGTTTGCAATACCCTACTTTGGCGGAAGAATAGTTCCCATGCTGTACGACATGTGCGTCGGGGCATGGTACCCGCTGCATGCTGAGATGATTCAGGCTGGGAGGCTTGATTGCTACGGCAGACCTGGCGAAATCGAGCGGTTGGCCAGGGCTTCGGGTATAGATCAAAACCCGAGCTTCTCCATAGGTCCGACTCAGGAAAATATTGATACGATACTGACGGAGATGAAGAAGGATAAACCGCAGTATCCATACGACTTCAGATTACTGTCCCTCGCTAAGGTCGATGAGCTTGGGCTGAAATATGACCGCCATGCAGGCGGTGGAACCAAACTGGCTCCTCTTTCACATGACTATTACTTTCCAGCAAAGATCAAGAAGCTCGGGAGCCTCGACGCCGTCAGGAAACACATTGCCGCTCTGCACAAGTACTTTCTTGATTTCAGTGTCGACACCTTTAAGGATGCGCAGGAGTATGCAAAGCAGTTTCCGCCGGAGCTCAAGACGGAACCCTTGTGGTTTTAAGGGAAAAGAATTATAATTTAGACAACGCTATAAAATTGAACCTCGATGGGTAAGCTTGCAGATAGTATGGGGAGTATAGAGGGAGAAGAGTAAATAGAGGGCCGATCGAGTACATGGGACGAAATAGTAAAATATCACGATGAAATATGCTTATATATATGCTCGATTTCGGTATTTCCCAATACTTGATGGACTTTTTCTCCCTCCCTTTACTCCCCTTTTATTTAATCCTGCACCGCGCAAGGTATAAGATGAAACATGAGACTGTCAGTAACAATGAAAATGTATGGTGAGTACTATGAATGATAAATTACTAGAGGTAAAAGAAGTTTATAAAACCTTCGATGGAGTGGTGCAAGCCCTTAAAGGTGTTACCATCGAAGCGCGTAAAAATGAAATAGTAGGAGTTGTCGGTGAAAATGGAGCCGGCAAATCCACGCTTATGAAGATCCTGGTAGGCGTGTATTCCCCGGACAGTGGGGAACTGTATCACAAGGAAAAACTGGTTCCTTTTCCTAGAAATCCAAAAGAGGCGGCCAAGCGGGGAATTTCGATAGTGTACCAGGAAAACGGGGTTATACCCTGGCTGAGAGTATACCAGTTCCTCTTTCTGGGCCATGAGGATCAATATATTAAACTCCTGAAACTGCAGATGGATAGAATGAAGGAGCAGGCCCGTGAAATATTGAGTGAGCTTCACGTAGAGTGCAAAGTAGATGCCTTTATGCATGAACTGCCGCTCTCCACCCAGAAGATGGTTGAAATAGCAAGGGCCATACTGGGTGTACGTTTGGAGAGCGAGAACGCTGAGACAACACCTATTATCATACTCGATGAGCCTACCGCTCCATTGACAGACGAAGAATGCAAGGATCTATTTAAAGATCTCTTAAAGATGAAGAAAAATGCTTCCTTTATATTTATTTCACACATCATTCCTGAAGTAATGGAATATACAGACAGGGTACATGTTCTGCGCGACGGTAACCTGGTAGCCCAGTATGACCTGTCCAAGGAGAAGATGACAGAGGAGGACCTTTTCAGAGCAATAGTGGGGAGAAAATCTTCGGAATACATCTCGAGGACAGAGGATAGAGAAGCCCTCAGTAAGGAATTAGTATTGTCAGCAAATAACCTTACAAAACGTGGACATTTTTATGACGTTTCCTTCGATCTCCATAGAGGAGAATGTGTGGGGTTTTTCGGGCCTGCAGGCTCAGGCAAGGGAAGGATAATACGTACCATAGCCGGTCTCATGAATTATGATAAAGGGGAGCTCAAAGCAAAAGATCAAGAGCTCAAAGCCGATGAACTCCCTCACGTGAGGTTAGCTAGGGGTATCGGGTATTTCTCCGGGGAAACGGGTAAAGAGCTGTTTCTCAACTGGTCGATTGCAAAGAATATCTCGATAATCAATATGGAAAAGATACTGGGAAAAGTGCTACCAGTTATACAATTCAAAGCTGAGAAAAAAATGGCGGAAAAAATTGCAGAAAAGCTGGAAATAAAAGCACAGAGTGTAAGCTCGGAATGCTATTCCTTGAGCGGCGGCAACAAACAGAAGGTTTCTGTTGGAAAATGGCTCGAGAGAAATCCTGACATACTGCTGCTCGATGATCCTACCATAGGTATAGATGTGGGGTCCAGAGAGGACATCTATGAAGTGCTTCTGGAGATGAAAAAGAATGGTATTTCGATGATTCTCGTGAGCGACGAGCCCAAAGAATATTCTATTCTCTGTGACAGGATAATGTTCGTCATGGATGGAAGGATTCAAAAAGTTATCGGTCCCGAGGAATTTAGAAAGGTGATATCAACGTGAATAATCAGAATGGAAAAAAAAGGGTATTCCCAGCCATAGCACAAACCTTGAAGATGCAACCGGTTATCATTGTTCTTCTGGCACTCATACTAATTTTTGGCAGCATATACCCCGATAGATTTTTCAGCTCAATTAACTTCAAGTCTATTCTCAGACAGTTTGTAACACTAATGCTCTTTGCGCTCGGTCCCACATTTGTGGTGCTGACAGGCCGTCTGGACCTGTCATATGTCGGCGTCTGGATGCTGGGGGGTATCTTCGTATGGCTGACCAAGCCGTTTTTAGGGTTATTCGCGATCCTTATGATCCCCGTGGTGGGAGCAGCGACGGGGCTTTTTATCGGTGTTATACAAACCAAGGCGAAAATACCCTCCTTTATATTGACCTTGAGCTTACTGGTGACATACACAGGATTGTCAGCTCTTTTAGCAGAGGGATATCCCCGGGCTGTTGATGGATACGAGTTCATAACCGCGCCCATAGTACCTCTTATTCCCACTTCCTTTTTATTAACCATTCCAATAATCGCGGTTGCCCTGTTTCTCATGAAATGCACGAGAATATGTGTATATCTGAACGCCATTGGTTCAAATGAAGAGGGAGCTCAGCTGGCCGGTATCAATGTCGATAAGTACAAGATTCTGGCTTTTACCTTGAGCGGGGTGTTTACAGGCATAGGTGCGATGATCCTGTTCCAGCATCTCGGAGGTTCGGCCCAGATGGAGCTGAAGCTTAATACTATTGTATGGCCTTTGGTGGCGATTGTCCTGGGTGGAACGCCTCTTACTGGGGGCAGCGGCGGTCCGCAGAGGACCCTGCTCGGCGCAATTACGTTTACCGTCTTTTACCGGGGCCTATATCTTTCTGCTCTGCATCCCACCATGGTAACACTTCTAGTAGGAGTGTTGCTGATTATTTCAATTATCATAAGTGCAAGAGGATTAAAGGGAGTAACGGTCACATGATACAGGAAAAGTCGATATCTAAACAAACGAACGCTATACAATGGCTTAGACGTAACATGACCACCGTTGGGCCGTTTATCTTTGTGATAGTTGTTGTTGCCACATTTCAGCTGATAAACCCATTCTTCCTCAGCTATCAGGGACTCATAACTCTCGTCTATGCTATGTCCTATTTCCTCATAGCTGCCTGTGGATTGACCTTCGTCATTTTGACAGGGTCCTTTGATTTTTCAGTACCTAGTGTACTGAGACTATCAGCCATGATATGCGTGTTGTACATCGAGCAAATCGGATTGCTGGTGATTCCGATGGCATTGCTCACATGTTTGGTGATAGGTTTCATAAACGGACTGCTTCTTGCCAAGTTCAAGGTTCCTTCTTTTTTGGCCACTCTCGGTATTTCAATTGTCCTGGAGGGAATAGCCTGGTATCTTTCGAAAGGTCACCTCGCTTTAATGCACGATGAGACATT
Organism: Spirochaetota bacterium; assembly: GCA_020342115.1. Lineage (GTDB taxonomy): Bacteria > Spirochaetota > B62-G9 > B62-G9 > DRHN01. The sequence continues at coordinate 1,185,156 of CP070841.1, read as the reverse complement.
CAGACATCTTGCAACTTTCTTTATAGCTGGTTTTCCCTCAATACTGTATTGGGGTGTGGGGGTTTGGATTATTTGCACGTTTGTGGCGCTCGCTACGCCCTTCGGGAGGCGTACATATGCGGTGGGAGGAAACCTGGAAGGAGCCGGGCTCTCTGACATAAACGTCGCATGGCACAGAATTTACATTTTCATGCTCAGTGGATTTCTCTCAGGTCTGGCAGGTGTTTTGTATATGTCGCAGATGGGCGGCGGGTCTGTGAGAATCGGGGCAGATATGGCTATACCACTTTTTGCAAGCGTGGTCGCAGGCGGAACAGCACTCACAGGAGGCGTGGGCGGTCCGCATAGAACTTTATTGGGAGTGATTATTATTACATGGATTCAAGCCGGTATGGCAATGCTCGCAATCGGTCAGGATATTCAGATGATAACATTTGGATTAATCGCAATAGGAATGAGTATAGCCACTATAGACAGAAAGAGGATAAAGATCGTTAAGTAAAAACCATCCACTCAGTAAGTTACAACTGAAAGCATAGTCTATGTTTTTTTCCACACTCCAGTGTTCATTCAAAAACAAAGATGCTTATTAATAATATTTAGCTATAATGTTTAGTTATAGCAACTGGAGAGACGAGTTTGAATTGTAAACTCTATGTGGAATCATATTAATGAAGGAGAAAGTATATGGACCTGAAACTCAACAATAAGACTGCTTTGGTTACTGCTTCGACTGGAGGTATCGGCCAGGAAATAGCCAGCTATTTGGCACACGAAGGGGCAACTGTCATTATCAACGGCCGGACACCTGAAACCGTTTCCCGTGCATGTGAAGATATACAATCGAGGTACCCCGATGTAAAACTTTTACAATTGGTCTCTGACAACGGAACAGCAGAAGGATGTAAAAAAACCATTAACGAGCATCCAGAAATCGATATTCTGATCAACAATCTTGGTATTTATGAATCCATTGATTTCTTTGATACGACAGACGCACAATGGCAGCACCTTTTCGAAGTAAATATTCTCAGCGGCGTTCGATTGAGCAGGCATTACCTCAAAAAAATGCTGTCACGGAATAGTGGGCGAATAATATTTATTTCTTCAGAATCCGGGATAAGTCCTGCACCCGAAATGGCACATTACAGTGCCACCAAACTTATGCAGCTTTCTATCTCACGAAGTATGGCTGAGCTGACAAAAGGTTCAAATGTAACTGTTAATTCCATTATGCCGGGTTCAACAAAAACACTCGGTGTAGAAAAATTCATTAAAGACGTTTTTCCAGAAGATGATTATGAAACTGCTGAGAAAAGATTCATGAAGGAAAATCGCCCGAATTCATTAATCGCTCGTCTTATACGCACTGAAGAGATCGCAGCATTTGTTGCATTTGTAGCCAGCCCTCTCGCATCTGCAATCAACGGCGCATGCCTGAGAGTCGATGGAGGGCTCATCAGAAGTGCTGTGTAAAACTCAGCTAAGCAGAAAGAAGGCGCGAGGTTATTAATAGATAAGGAAGATTGATATGGAAACAAAAGGCAAAGCATTGGATGGAAAAGTCGCAATAGTTACAGGCGGGGCCTCCGGTATAGGAGAGGCCGTAGGAAAAATATTCGCCATGAATGCTTGCAAGGTGATTTTAGTCGATAAGAATGAAAATCGATTAAATAAAGTTGTCAAGGATATTGAAACCGGCAACTGCAAGGGAGTGTATACCGACGTTTCATCTGAAAAGCAGGTCAAGAAGCTTTTTCAGGATGTGATGAATGAGTATAAGCGGGTAGATATTCTTGTAAACAGTGCTGGCCGGGATTCTCTTTCACCTCCAATTACAGAGGTTACAATGGAGGAATGGGAAAAGACAATCGATTCAAACCTCAAGGCTGTATTCCTATGCTGCAGAGAAGCCTTTGCAATTATGGAAAGGCAGGGAGGAGGAAAAATAATTAACATGGGGTCGACCTCCTCAAAACTGGCTTCTGGACCAGGTCATAGCCCATACAGGGCCTCAAAACATGGCATGATGGGGCTCAGCAAGAACCTTTTGAGGGAGGGGATGGATAAAAATATTAACGTAACTGTAATAAATCCCTCCCATGTAAAAACACCTATGACAGAAATAATAGACAAGGGTTTATACGAAGAAAATATACCGGCATATTTGGATGGATGGCTTGATGAAAAAGAAATACAGGAAGGGATTCATAAAAGCTGTATCGAGGTTGATAATGTGGCAGAAATTGTTTTGTTCGTGGCAACAAGGGACAGTAGCGTAACGATTCCGCAAATATCAATATACCCTACCCATAAGATACATAGATATGGTATGGAGGTTTAAGGGAGAAGACATGAATAAGAAGTATGTTATGGCCATTGATCAGGGAACAACAGGTACCCGGGTCATACTATTCAACCATGATGGTGAGATTCATTCAATGGCTTACCATGAAATCAAGCAAATTTTCCCACATCCAGGATGGGTTGAGCATGATCCGGAAGAGATGTGGCAAACAGTTCTCAAATGTACCGAGGAAGCGTGTGAAAAGGGGGAAGCAAAGCCAGAGGAGATCGCTGCCATCGGTATAACAAATCAGCGCGAGAGCACCATCCTCTGGGAAAGAGACACGGGGCGTCCCATTTACAACTCAATTTGCTGGCAGTGCCGAAGATCTGCGAATATTTGCGATGAGCTGAAAAAGAAGGGATACGAGAGCTCAATTTCGGAAAAGACAGGTCTGGTTATCGATGCTTACTTTTCTGCGACAAAAATCATGTGGATCATGGATAACGTTGAAGGTGCAAGAAGTAAGATCGAGAAACAGAATATATGTATGGGGAATATCGATTCCTGGATCATCTGGAAACTCAGTAAAGGCAAATATCACGTCACCGATTATTCCAATGCATCACGCACCATGCTGCTGAATATCCATACCCTCTCCTGGGATGAAGAGATTCTCTCCTGGACCGGAATTCCAGAGCATATCCTGCCAACACCGAATCCTTCCAGCGGGGTTATGGCAGAAACCGATCCCGATATCTTTTTCGGGGTAACGGTCCCCATTGCCGGTTCAGCTGGAGACCAGCAGGCTGCAACTTTTGGTCAGGCCTGCTTCAAGCCAGGAATGGCAAAAAACTCGTATGGGACTGCTCTTGCAGTCATGATGAATATTGGCGAAAAACCGGTTCCTTCCAAGCACGGACTCACCACCGATCTTGCCTGGAAAATCAAAGACAGAGTGGAATACGCACTTGAAGGAGTCATATTCATAGGCGGGGCTGCGATTCAGTGGCTGAGGGATGGTTTGAAAATTATTGAAACTTCAGCAGAATGCAGTGAACTTGCAGAGAAAGTACCCGATACAGGTGGAGTCTATCTTGTACCTGCTTTCACGGGAATATGTGCACCCTACTGGGATATGTATGCCCGAGGCACCATCGTGGGAATTACCAGAGGCACCACCCGCGAACACATAGCTCGGAGCGCGATGGAGTCGATCGCTTATCAGACAAGGGACGTCCTGGAAGCAATGGAGGCTGATTCCGGAGAGAAAGCCCGGTCACTGCGAGTGGATGGAGGAGCAACAAAGAGCGATTTTCTCATGCAATTTCAGGCAGATATCCTTGGCATCGAGGTAGAACTACCGGTGATCACAGAAATGGCCGCTCTTGGTGCAGGCTATCTCGCAGGGCTTGGTGTCGGCTTCTGGGAAAGCAGGGAAGAGATAGCGAGACAATGGAAAATCGAAAAAGTCTATCAGCCGAAAATGAATAAAAACAGGCGTGAGGAACTCTACTCAGATTGGAAGAGGGCTGTTGAACGCTCTTTCAAATGGGCAAAGCCGTAAACTACGCTCTCATTTCTTTGATCAAGCGCACAACCGGGATTAATCCATGTAATACCCACCGTTGATATTAATCGTCTCACCGGTTATGTAGGAAGATTCGTCCGAAGCCAGAAACATCATGAGATACGATATATCCTTCACAGTGCCCAGACGCTTCACCGGTATCTGCTCTGCTGCTTTCCTCTTCTTCTCCTCGTCCCAGTAGCTCATCAAAGAGGTCATCACAGCATGTGGCGCTATGGCATTTACCGTGATCCCGAAAGGTCCAAGCTGTCGTGCAGCAGATTTTGTGAGGCTTATTACTGCTCCTTTGGATGCACCATATACAAAAATGGTCGAATTATCACCGCGTTTACCTGTAATCGATGAAACATTAACAATACGCCCGTAACGCTGTTTCTTCATAATCGGTGTGACAGCACGAATAGCATACAGTACACCCTTTACGTTGATGTCCAGAGTCTTGTCGATCAGTTCATCGCTGGTTTCCTCAATTGTTCCCGGAATCAACAGGCCGGCGTTGTTTATGAGAATGTCCACCCTGCCGTAGGTGTCTATGGTTTTTTGTATCATCTCGTCGACCTGTTTCCTCGAAGTTACATCACAGATGACAGAGATGCATTTCCCACCGCTATTTTCAATCTCGCTTTGAACCTCATTGAGAAGCTCCGATACAATATCGATAACCACTACCTTTGCACCTTCTGCAGAGAGATCCAGGGCCACCTGTTTTCCCATGCCCTGCCCTGCTCCGGTAATTATTGCGACCTTGTTTTCGAACCTCTTCTGAACCCTGGGTGCCATGATAGGAGTTACCTCCTTCTGATAATGATGCTGGTACCCTCTTTTATTAAGCTTATGCAAGTAATCATCCTGGCACTTATTCCAGCATTAATTATGATTCGTTACCGTTTATCGATATAAGTATAACAATAATAGTGTATGAATCAATAAGTTCTGTATTGTGTATTGTGAGTTTATTGAATGTATCGTCGGTTCTTTGATTGTGAAATGCACGATTATCAAAACGTATAATATGAAAGTGAAATCCACTCTTGTTTTTTACAGTATGGCTATTAATCATATTCAAATGCTGAAAGTCCGAACTGTTTTAGTAAAAGCATCTATGTTTTCTGGCGGTGTTAAACCTGGAATACCGCAGGAGCTTGCAGGAATGTAGCTCTTCACAGAGGTCATCTTCTCGAGCATAGCCCTGGTCGTCAATGCAACCTCTTCAGGCGTTCCACGTAAAAGTACTCCGGCTGCATCGATATTTCCACATATCGCCATGCTGCTTCCAAACAGTCCTGCAGCCTTTTTCATATCAACCATACTATCCACACTCACCGCTCCAGCGCCGGTTTCCCTGAGTACCTCAAGGTGAGCGGTAGTGTCGCCGCACATGTGAAGATGATTCGGGACTTTCACTTCTGCGAACAGCTCCTGCAGGTAAGACAAACCGATTCCACTGAGCAAGCTTGGTGAAAGCAGAGAACCGGTTGGCTCAGCCACATGCAAATAACGGGCTCCCGCATCGATCTGGGCATTCATGAGCTCTATGATTCGGCTCGTTACCGGAGCAAGCAGCTCTCGTACGAGATCCGGATTATCTACCGAGTGAATGAGCAACTGCTCGAGTCCCATCAACTGCCCTGCAACAGTCAACGGTCCATTGACAGAGGCTGATACTATTTTATCAGGATACAACCCAGAAAGTATCCTGACAGAACGGATGAGCGTTCTGCAGAGCGGTGAATCCTGCAATGAAATTGGGACGAGTCGGGAAGGATCAGGATTTTCATAAAGAGGGCTTTGCTTTATTAAAGGAGAACCCTCATCTCTCACCAGCACTTCAGCACCGAGGGATTCTGCCTCTGATGTCATGCCCGCTATGGTGAAAATTATATCAGGGTTATGTCTTTCTACAAAGGCTTTTACTGCCTGTACCTTTTTTTCCGTTTTTTCAAATATTTCACGATCCGTCAATCCAGCATACAGGGCTCCAGGCCTGCTCCCTATCAGAATGGATAGTTTCTCAGAACTACCGTTTATCAATTCGAGAGTTGTTTTATTACCATCCCGCATTCTGGAAGACCTTTCGAAATTAATTGCAGAATTGCATTTCAGCCAGGATTAACATACCCCTGTTTCTATAAAAAATACAACGAGTCCTGAAGTGAGGATATAAATATATTCAAAGTGCGTGATTCTATAGTCGGATTATTCTTTATATGTGCACATTTACCAATAAGACGAGACCGTTTCATACTTCTGCTCTTCTTGACAGGAGTAAGTAGAGGGTGTATTCTGAAAAAAAGCAAGAGGCACAAAGATGAAAATATTGGAAAATAAAGCTGCTATTGTTACAGGTTCATCAAAAGGAATCGGCAGGGCAATTGCAATTGCTTTTGCTAAAGAAGGCTGTAAAGTGGCTGTGAACTACTGCCACACCAGGGAGAGTGCACTAGAAGTTTCAGATGAGATCGAAAAAATTAATCCAAGCGGGAGTATCGTTATTCAAGCCGACGTCACAGCTGAAGATGAAGTTAAAAGGATGGTTAATGACACCATAGCGGCATTTGGCAAGCTCCATATACTGGTTAATAATGTTGGTATTTTTCATAGATGCAGTTTTCTCGAGATGTCTCTACAAGAATGGGAGAGTATTATCAAGAACGATTTAACGAGCGTTTTCTTATGCAGTCGATACGCAGTTCCTCATATAGTGCAGCAGAAATGGGGCAGGATCATCAATATTTCCTCTACGTCCGGAATCACAGGCGGAACGTCAGGTGCTCACTATGCTGCTGCAAAGGGGGGTGTAATATCTTTTACAAAAGCTCTGAGCAGTGAACTCGCAAAATCCGGCGTTACTGTTAACGCAATTGTTCCGAGTAAAATAGGAACTGATATGTTATGGGGATCTTATGATGAAGAGGGTAAAAAAACACTTCTTACAAAAATACCTGTAGGAAGATTCGGAACACCAGAAGAAATTGCAAGCCTTGCGCTTTTTTTAGCCTCTGATAATGCCGGATACATTACAGGCGAATCGATCGTTGCCTCAGGAGGTTACAAATAATTTCGCGCTAAAGAAAAACATGGTACGCTAAAACTGCCCGACTTGTGTACCAGCCATAAAAACAGTGCACAATTATTTTTATTGTTCAGATATGTCAGATCTGGAGTCAAACAACGGTTTGGTCACATTTAAAAGATTGATGTACTCTTCAACCAGCGGTTGATATAAGGTATGATTGTTATGATCGGGTTTAAACCTATCTGCTGTTTCAATAAACTTCTGAGCTGTTTTTGCAAGATCGTCGAATAAACCTACGGTATATCCTGCAAGAATTGCCGATCCCTGCACAGCAAACTCCTCACGGTTGAGTGTCACGTATGGTACACCTAACACATCGGCCTTGATCTGATTATATAGACGACTGCGGGCCCCGCCCCCTATGACCCGGGTTTCTCGAATATCAAGGCTGGGAAGCAAGCTTCGTATTATTTTCAAATAATATGCATATTCATAAGCCACACCTTCCATCAGAGCCCTGTACATGTGCCCTTTCGTATGCGACCAGCTCATGCCAAAAAATATACCGCGAGTGTTAGAATCATAAGGACACACACGTCCAGCAAAATGAGGCAGCAATATAAGCCCATCAGAACCCGGTGGAGCCTCAGCCGCCATTTTGTCCAAGTATTGATAGATATTCTCTCCAGAAGCTTCTGCTTCTTTCTTTTCGTAACTTGCCATTTCATCCCTGAACCAGCGTAAGTTGAGACCAGCGCCGTTCATATATGCAAAAGAGAAATAAAGACCTGGAATTGCCAGAGGCCCTGTAAAGATAGTCTTGTAATGAGTATCCGTGACAAAATTGTCGAGACAAACAGCAAACACGCAGGCTGTTCCTGCAACATCAAACACCAAACCCGGCTTGACCATTGCAGCACCCAGCATATTGGCTGTCTGATCACCGCACCCGGCCGCTATAGGTGTCCCTGCCATCAATCCGGTCTCCGCAGCAGCCTCTTTTGTAACATGGCCTATCACCTCCCATGGATCCACGATTCTGGGCAGCTTGTCCTTTGGAACATCAAAAAGCCCAATCAGTTCATCGGACCATTCACCTGCTTTGGTATCACTGAAACAGGAGAAGTGAAGGTATGTCCTATCGATGTAGGCCAGCTCTCCTCGTAATCCCGCCAAACGGCCTGCAACATAGGCTCCAGGCATAAGAAATTTTTTAATTTTTTTAAAAATATCCGGGTGTTCATGCATCCACCAGAGGACCTTCGCTCCATGAGTAAACGATGGAGGCCCCCCAGTAAGAGCGATTATCCTATCTTCATGTTCTTGAAGTCGAGGCAACTGAGTACCGCACCTTGTATCGAGCCAGGAATCGTAGGGTGTTGGTGTGCCCCATTTGTTGTCAACACTGGATATCCCGGCCATCTGGCCGTCGCAGGAGATACCGGCAACCGATGATGGATCAACACCGCTCTCTTCGATGCATTTTTTTATCGTGCGAACTGCTGCGCCGTACATCTCCTCAGGTTTCTGTTCGACCCAGCTCGGTCTGGGGTAATACAGTTTCGTCTCCTCATAGGCCTGGGTAATCAAATTACCATTGTTATCAAAAATGGCTGCTTTGGTACCCATAGTACCAAGATCAACACCAATAACATGAGTACTGGACATTTCAAGCTCCTCCAATCAGGTCCTGGTAGTCAGGTAAAGCGTAAATATTATATTAAAAATCCCTGGATTATCGTTCATGTGACAGAAACTTTAATAATAAGTTACTTAGCTTATGCTGTCTAATTCAGGTTATGAGATAAACTGTTTTTTAGATAACATAGAAACTCAGGCAATCTATGTTCATGCACAATCGTTTACCTCTCCTGAGAATATCATTTATGTTACTTTTTTACAAGCGATATGCAATCATGAGTATAATGAAATAAAATGAGATGAGGGAGATACTGAATGCCTGGAATAGATGGAAAAGTTGCAGGTGTTACAGGCAAGCTCACCGTTCAGGCTGTATTCCTGAATCGTGGCAAGTATGAGGTTAAAATAAAGATGTACTACTGCTTGTACACGATCCAGGAGTTGTCACTCTTTCATAAAACCATCCCCTGAATCGTTTAATGCATGTACATAATAAGTAATATTACAAAATATCAGCTTTTTAAACTATAACCAATTAAGTATCAGGGGTGGGGAAAGATTATACACTAATCTCATATTACTGTCTTATAATATCCGAATAACTACGGCAGTATTTCCAGCAGAGTTGATAATTCATGTATCTCTCTATCTAATATGTCTCTGATTTCTTTATAGGTGTTCAATTTTTCTTCGATTATCATTTTTAATACATTTTTATAATCTTTTTTGCTAATTGTATGTAGTAACCTTCTTTCCAGATTATCTAATATCTTGTCACCGTCTATTACATATTTTTTTGGCAAAGTTTTCCCCTGTTTTGGTTATTTTTTAAAAAGTGGTTCTCTATATATAAATTATATCATAGGAAAAATAATATATCAGTAGATATATAAAATAATTTTATTATTGAACAAATTTCCATTTAAGAAAAATAGGGACAGATACCTTTTTTTCTTCCTTGTTTTACACTTGAACGAAGCTAAATAAAATGGGAGCTGAGCCCATTATTAAAATCCGTAATTACAATTAAATAAGATGTCCCCTTAATTCGGCGCATGCTGTTTTTAGGCGGCAAATCTAGCGAGTTCGACCGATTGTACCTCTTTCAAGCCGCCCACCGTTTGCCACCGCAACAACCGCAACGGCAGCCCATACCACGGCGGCCAACACGATGTCATAGATCAGCAAAGGCACCCCTGCTATGGCCGGAGGTTCCAGAATTATTGTAAAGGCCGTGTAACTAATATGCATGAGAATCGCAACAAGCAGGCTACCTGTGCGATCATAGACCCACACCATGAGCACCCTGAAGGCAAGCAATGGCCCCAGCAGCAAAGACAGTCCTCTCGCGACCACGTAAAAGGCCGGTGAGAACGGCGCTGCATAGACGCCGCTTGCCAGGACGGCGTGAGAAGCGATGTGCCAGGCTCCCCAGAGGACGCCCATCATGAGCCCGGTGGTAAGGATACTGTAATGCAGCCTCAGCCGCGGCAGCGCAAACCCAGTCCAGCCCAGCTCTTCGCAGATGCCGACCATCACCCCCGAGATGATGCCCATCAAAAGGAGGGGCGCCTTGTCGTTGGTTGCGAATATGCCTGGCGGAAATCCCGGATAGATCAGCGAAAGCACAATCAGACTCGCCGCCAGCATGAGTGGGGCGGCCAGGAGCGCCACCGCGTACCAGAGTCCGCGAACTTGCCACTTGAAAAGCAGGGATCTAAGCTCGCGAAAGCCCGCCCTGCCATCGGCAAGGCCGGTCAGCAGGATGCCTGCTATAATAGGACCGCCGAGCAAAGCCACGATCCCGACCGGTAGCATCATATCGAACTGCTCCTTGGTGGCCGGGATCCCTCTGGAACCGATTAAAGTGAAGATTGCGCCCCATGAGATAACGAACGTAAGGCCGTAGTAGTTTAGCACCGGGTACCGTTTGATGAAAGCCTTAATGGTTGGCATGATGTTCTCCTTTCAGCTTGACTTGAAACCACGTTGCAACGTTGTCAAATAGCAACCTCACTGGTGAATCTATAGCAAAATTGTAGCCCTACAATTAAAATTGCTTCAAAGTTACTTTTTGTACTTTATAAGTCAAGTAGATTGAAACAAAGAAAGTAATATCCCTATTGACTGTGAAACTCAATTCAGCGAATTTGATTTACTTGGGACTAATTTTTAATTATACTGGCAGTAGAAAATCGAGCCGTTTATTAGCACATCACAGATATGGTGAAAATGAAAACGTTCCAAGGGGTGTTGAAAACCCTGATTTCGAATCCCCAACTCCTCCGGGTTTCACCGAAGGTAAGTTTTTTTCTATTTAAATACTTACTGAAATTTCCCATTGTACAAACAGGGCGAAACCTCATTCTCCACTCACATCTGCCGCCCCTCAACAGCAGAGCCTATTCCAGGTTCGTAACAGAACAT
>CP070841.1:1167285-1174094 GCA_020342115.1 Spirochaetota bacterium | reverse complement strand
ATCTGGATTGATCATTACGGTCAAATATCCAATCCGGGCTACCTCCTCCAGCATCACGCTTGAGTATACGGCATCTGCCGGTGTTTTTCCCCATACAAATGGGCCATGATTTGCCACAAGTACAGCCTTTATGCTTCGGTAGTCGATATTCTCGAATTTATGTACTATTTGAATGCCTGTTTCCTCCTCATAATCTTTTTCGATCTGATTATCCGAAATCGTCTCTGTACATGGAATCTCACCATAGAAGTAGTCTGCATGGGTCGTCCCGAGACAGGGCAATGGCTTCTCTGCCTGTGCCCATGCAGTTGCATACTGCGAATGAGTATGAACAACCCCCCCTATTTCACTGAACTCTCTGTACAGCGCAAGGTGGGTTTTTGTATCTGAGGAAGGATTCAAGTCTCCCTCTACAATGTCACCTTTTATATCTACAAGCACAATATTCTCAGGCGCAAGCGTATCATAATCAACACCAGATGGTTTTATGGCAACTATTCCTCTTTCTCTATCGATTCCGGAAACATTTCCGAAGGTGTAAATGACAAGCCCTCGTCTCTTGAGTTCTATATTTGCCTCGTAGACTTCCTCTCTAAGCTCCTTTAGCATACCCAATCTCCTAGTGCCGTAGGATTCATTTTTAACTACATTTAATTTCGGAACTCTTCTTCCAAGAGACCTCCAATTCGCTTATACCTCTGATAAAGTTCGGAATACGTCTTTACCCTTTCAGTCTGCGGGTTGTAGGTATGTATAAAACCAGTCCCCATGTTTCGCTGAGCTTGTTGTACAGAATCATATTGACCAGCTGCGCATGCTGCAAACATGGCTGATCCTAACGCTCCCGCCTGATCCGAAAGAGCAATCTTAACCGGTATACCCAGAACATTACTCAACACCTGCATAACGTATGGTGATTTCTTCGGTATACCTCCTGAGGCAACCACGGTGTCGAACTTCAATCCTTCCTCTTCGAATCGGTCAAGGATCGCCCTTGCACCAAATGCGGTTGATTCTACAAGTGCTTTAAATAACTTTGGAGCTGTAGTTCCCAGTGTAAGCCCAACCAGTGCTCCTTTGAGTCTCTGATCTGCGTATGGGGTTCTTCTTCCATTGAGCCAGTCCATGGCAATGGGAAATGTCTCATCGTCTTTGATTCGCTCTGCCTCCTTCGAAAGCATTGCCATGATTATTTCAGGAAGCTCCTTTTTCTTAGCTGAGGGTAATCTTTCAAACGGCCAGAGCAGTATATCCCTGAACCAGGCGTAGACATCACCAAAAGAAGACTGGCCGGCTTCCAAACCGATCATTCCTGGAATCATCGATCCATCCACCTGTCCGCATATACCACTTACCAGTTTATTTCCCAGAACCTCAGGCGGTGTCACAACCATATCACAGCCAGATGTGCCGAGGATCATGACAAAGGTGTGTTCATCTATCTGCACTCCTACGGCTCCACTATGCGCATCAAACGATCCAACAGAGACAGCGATTCCCTCCTGTAACCCCAATCTTCCCGACCATTCCTTGGTCAGTCTTCCAGCCAGTATATTCGAGGTATGTGTCTCTTTATAGAGCCTTTCCGTGAGCCCTGTGAGCAGTGGATCAACTGTTGCCAGAAAATCATTTGATGGTAATCCATTCCACTCATTATGCCACATGGCTTTATGCCCGGCAGCGCACCTGCTTCGTTTAAGAGTAAGAGGATCTAAATTCCCAGTAAGAAGAGCTGGAACCCAATCCGCATGCTCAACCCATGAGAACGCATGCTTTTCCACCTCCGGGTCCGATCTGAGCACATGTAGTATCTTTGACCAGAACCATTCGGAGGAATAGACTCCTCCTTCATATTTGGTAAAGTCGGGTCCTCCCCATGTTTTAGAAACATTGTTTATCTCCTCGGCTTCATCAACCGCAGTATGATCCTTCCAGAGTATAAACATTGCATTTGGATTGTCCCTGAATTCATCTTTCAATGCCAGCACAGTTCCGTATTTATCAACAGGTGCGGGGGTTGAGCCTGTTGTATCAATACCAATGCCGACAATGTTATCACTCACATCCTTTTTCAGGCCTTCGAGTGACTTCTTTATAGAGATTTCAAGCGATTCTGTATAGTCGAGAGGATGCTGACGGAACTGGTTGCGTGAAGGATCGCAGAACATCCCCTTGCTCCATCGCGGAAAACTTGCCACATATGAACCAACCTCATCACCATTGTCCGTATTAACAATCACTGTCCGTACAGAATCTGTACCAAAATCTACACCGATTACATATTTCTCCACAGGCATATATTCTCCTTTGTTTTATACAATGCGGAAGGATATCAGGCTTTTGGTCCAAAATGTTTGAGCATTATAAGCTCTTCTACGCTGCTCTCATTTTTTATCAACACTCCATCCTGTGCTGCATTTTTTGTGATGAAGAGCTCATCGTTTGTCGGCTGCCCGAACCTAATCATAGTCGGTGCTTCTATATTAAGCTTTCCAAACTTTCCATGACCCTGGAGTACAATAATACCATATGCAGCCTCATCCTTGATTTTCACCTCTCTTCCAGGATGGACGGTCAGCTCTTTTGCACCGAAGAATTCCGAATTGTACACTACCCAGTACTCCTCAAATCCTTTCTCTTTCATCTCATCTACAGGAAGCACAGGCTTTGGTTCTAAATATCTGTTCTTGTGAAAATTGGGATCGAGATTGATATCCCAATCGATGAGATCAACAATGTAATCGAGATCATGCTTGTATTCTTCGGGAACATCTTTGACTACCATATCCCATGGAAGAACTTTGTCCCAAACCAGGGATTGAAACATGGCAAACACATCACTGGCTCTTTGAGGCTCATATGTTAGCAGGCTTCCTGGTGCATGCAGCACTCCGGGGGGCACATTCCAGCCGGTTCCTAATTCCAACTTATATGCGTAAGAGAGGTATAAAATTCCATTATCTCCTATATCCCAATTCTCCAGACATCGTTTCACATCCTCTTTTGTGGTCCCTGGATTGAGACCAAAAAAAGTATAGGGAAAGTATGCCGAATGATTATTGAGCTGTCTGGGGAAGTAATACCCTTCAGGTTTTCCCTTCTGTCCCACCCTGGCTGCACTTTCATCATCCTGATGGAGATGATGAGGAAGTGGTTCCATATTATCGAAAAATTTTGCGAACATGGTCCATCCGCCATAACGTTCCATCACTTCCCGTCCAAGTATTTCATCTCCCATAATCTCAATCGCATCTTTCAGAAGGACCTTGTCGGGTTCTGCTTTCTCGTTTACCGCAATATAGCTCAATCCCTCATCCTCAAGAGTGAGCGGTCCATTATCTGCCTTCACTGTCGATGCAAACCATCGCTCGTCTATTCCACCCCTGTGAGCGCCAAAAGCATAGTAATCATCAGGATGAAGCCTCATGCGTTTCCCTGGTATACAGAATGTCCTGGGCACCCAGCTGGGAAGAAGACGAAGTACCCCCTCGCCTTTTTCGAGCGCCTGTTTCAATTTGCTTGCTTCTTCACTCATGATCTTTACTCCTTATTTAACTACTATTTATAATTTGCCTATATATCAGCAAATAAGGAACTCAGAAACTAATTGATTTATGGTGATTATTTCAAATAAATTAACGATAAACAAATAATGTATTCTGGTATTGAGTGTATTACGATCATATAATATAGCGATCAGGAACTGATTAACTGAAATATTTCTCGATGACTGGTTCATCTCTTATTATGGTGTCCTTTTCGTCTGGACTAGTTGATACTATGGTGATTGGAACACCAAGCATATCCTCTAGTGCTTTAATGTAGTCTTGGGCCTGGTTTGGGAGCTCCTCATATTTCCTCACTCCAAATGTACTCTCCCATCCGTTTAACTCCTCGTATACAGGCTGTGCCCTCTCTAAAACAGACGAATTAGCCGGGAACTCATTGGTAGTTTTTCCGTCGATATTGTATTCTGTACAAACCTTTATTTTTTCTATACCATCGAGAACATCGAATTTTGTCATTGCCAGTTTTTCCAACCCTGCTATCCGTATAGCATATCGAACAGAAACCAGGTCTAACCACCCGCATCTCCTGGGACGACCTGTCGATGCACCAAATTCACTTCCTCTTTTCCTTATATACTCTCCTGTCTCATCCAAAAGCTCTGTTGGAAATGGGCCCTCTCCAACCCTGGTCGTGTATGCTTTGACGACTCCAAGGATCTTACCCACCGACTTTGGTCCAACACCGAGGCCCGTAAGAATCCCTCCGGTTGTTGGATTAGAAGAGGTAACAAAGGGATATGTTCCAAAATCTACATCCAAAAGACTACCCTGGGCACCCTCAAATATTACCTTTTTCCCCTCAGCAATGTACCCATGCAAAAGATTGGAAGTGTCCCTCGTATATGGCTCCAAAATACGGGCATACTCTTCGATGCTTCGCATTATATCCTGTTTCTCGATTGGCTTTTTACCAAATCGGCCGGAAAGGGTGGAATTCACCTCATCGAGAGTATGATCAACTATCGTGTTGAGGTATTCTTTCTCACTCAGATCGCAGAGCCTGATCCCCATACGGGCATATTTAAACGAGTAGGCAGGACCAATTCCCCTCTTCGTTGTCCCTATACCAAGCGACTCCTCATAGGCTGTATCCAGCTCTATATGATAAGGCATGATTAGGTTGACCCTATCAGATACCCACAATTTGGATTTGAGATCATATCCCTCCTTCTCGAGCATACCTACTTCCTCCTGAAATGCGGAAGGATTAAGCACCACTCCGTTTCCGATGATACAGAGCTTTTCTTTTAGAATTCCAGATGGAATCAGGTGAAAGACCCACTTTTTCCCCTCGGTAACCACTGTGTGTCCTGCATTGTTTCCTCCCTGATACCTGCATATGACATCTGTAAAACCTGAGAGGAGATGTACGATTTTACCTTTTCCCTCATCGCCCCATTGTGCTCCAATGATAGCAATGCTACTCATAAATCACTCCATCTGTTTACTCTTAGTACTTTTAATATATAGATAAAATATTCCTTAGTGTACATTGAAGTGTAACTAATTCCTATTGACATGGCATACAATGCTTATTAGCTTACCTTCTGGGAGTGAGAAGAGCTATATGGCAACCCAGAAAAAGAAAAAACAGATTCCATTTAAAAAGATGATTGCTACACTTATTATTGGCGCGGTTGCTGTAGCTTTTGTTGGATCCTTTGCTTTCAGATATGCTGGCAGAAGAGGAGGTACCCCACATCTGGCAGTAGTAAACCGTGAACCAATATCAATGTCAAGCGATTCTCTCTTTGTAAACTACTACAGGCAGTATTATGAGGAGGAACGACAGAAGGATTCAGAAACAGGCATTACTGAGGAAAAAAATATTGAACTCATGAGAAGGGCACTGGATACCGTTATCCAGAGAACCCTCATTCTCCAGTTTGCAGAAAAAGAGGGTATCGACGTAAGCAAAGATATGGTTCTCGCCTCGATTGTGCGAAAGGGCTATTATGCGACCAGGGATAAGAGGTTTGATGAAGAACGGTACAACAACACACCGGAATCTGACCGTCAGATTATCTTCAACAGTGAAAAGGAACAGCTCATTATCAGCCTCTTTATCGAAGAGTACTTCAATACTGTACGCGTCTCTGATTTAGAGCTCAAGTCATTTTTTCAGTTATCAGATTATGGTAAAAAAATCGAATACGTGCTGCTACGTTATGATGATGTTGGAGAGCAAAAGCTCCAGGACTTTTACAAGGAAAATCCCAAGCTATTTGAAAAAACACAGGCTGCACATATTCTTATAAAAAAGGACAGGCAGAGAGCAGAGGAAGTTCTGCGTATGGTAAAAGAAAATCCAGATGATTTTGCCGAAATTGCAAAGAATGAGTCTGAAGACCCGTCAGCAGAAAAAGGGGGAGATCTCGGATGGTTCTATAGAAAAGATATGGTTCCTGAATTTTCCGAAATTGCATTCAAGCTAAAAAAGGATGAGTTAAGCGACATTGTAGAAACGATGTTCGGGTTTCATATTATTAAGGCTCTTTCATCTCCTACTATAGAACCTTTTGAAGACGCTCTCTTCAAGGTAAAGCAGGAATATGTTGCCGAACATAGAGAGGAAGTCGAGAGAGAAGTTGCGATGACTGGCAAGAATATATTAACCGAAGCCACACAAAATCCCAGCTCATTTCTTGAAATTCTATCAGATCATGATCTTGAGGCAACCACATCGGATTATATATCAATAGGCATGCCATATATATTCAACGAAGATCAGAGTTTTCTACTTTACGAGCTGATGAACAACGAATCGGTGATTGAGAATGTATTCTCTGTAAAGATCGGGAATATTGGAGGTCCGATCAAGACAGCCGATGGAGAAATCATTTTTCGAGTAATCGAAGATAAGAGTTTTGATCCTGAGATATTTGAAAAGAGGAAAGATTCTTTCACTCTCTACTATAAAAACCTTAAAAGCAACAATCTTTTTAATGATTGGTATAGACATACGCTTAACAATTCTCGAATAATCGATAACTTCAATAAGCTCTTAAATCAAGAAAGTTAATTAGTTTATGGTGGCTGCATTATATTCTTATGACACAATTATTTACAAAGTACACTATTTGATCTCCTCAGCTTCATTTGAATTAACCACCAAGAACTAATAGTTCCATGTGAATAATAGATTGGTGAAATTTGCTAATATATTAGCGAATCAGGCATACAGGAACTAATCGGGCACTTCTTGTACACAAATGGAATCAGTCATCGATAAAAATCTCT
>CP070841.1:1124492-1167185 GCA_020342115.1 Spirochaetota bacterium | reverse complement strand
CTGTTATTGCTCTTATTGATTACGTACTTAAAACCGTTATCTTTGCCATAATTGGCGGTTGATTTAATAAAAGGTCTATTACTATGCCGAAGAACTGGTATGTTCTCCATACATATTCTGGATATGAAAATAAGGTCGAGAAGGGCATTAAAAGCCTGATTGAGAAGAAGGAGCTTGGAGATGTTATCTTTCAAGTGAAGGTGCCCTCTGAAGAAGTGGCAGAAATCAGGAGTGGCAAAAAAAGGGTTGCTAAAAAAAAGTACTTCCCCGGTTATATCCTTATAGAAATGAATATTCCTGAAGATTCTGAGTATGAATGGAATAAAATGCTCTCCTTAATAACAAAAATTCCGGGGGTGACTGGCTTTGTCGGATCAGGGAGAAACAAAAAGCCCGTGCCTCTTTCTAGTGAAGATGTAAAAAACATATTACAGAGAATGGGAGAGATAAAGGGGGAGAAGACTACCATCCCCAAATTTCTGTATACAGTTGGGGAAACGGTAAAAGTAGTTGACGGTCCTTTTAAATCATTTACAGGTACAGTTGAAGATATTAATGATGAAAAGGGTAAGATTAAGGTCAGGGTTGAGATATTTGGAAGATCAACACCAGTGGAGTTAGATTTTCTTCAAGTAGAGAAGATATAGAGTGGTGCCTGTCTAGCTGTTTTTAATTGACACATCTGCTTTGTGTGGTTATATTAGCAGCCAATTTATTGAGAGATCGTGAATTAAGGGGACAATGGGTCTGGTTTCATGGCAAAGAAGATACAGAGCTCAATAAAGCTTCAGATTCCAGCCGGGGAAGCAAATCCGGCACCTCCTGTTGGGCCGGCACTTGGACAGCACGGTGTGAATATTATGGAATTTTGTAAAGCTTTCAATACTAAAACAGAATCTCAGAAGGGAACAATAATTCCTGTTATTATATCTGTATACGAAGATAAATCCTTTACATTTATCACTAAAACACCCCCTGCTGCGATATTGATAAAGAAAGCTCTAAATCTTGAGAAAGGTTCCGGGGAACCAAACAAGGAAAAGGTTGGTGTGTTGAAGAAGGAACAACTGGAAGAGATTGCAAAGATGAAACTTCCCGATCTTAATGCAAATGATCTTGAAGCTGCAAAGCGGATAATTGAAGGAACAGCGAGAAGCATGGGGGTTGATGTCGCAAGTTAAGTATCACCTCAGGTACAGGCTCTCCAATCAGTTCCTGGTTAAATGCATCGAATTTTAAATATTTGATCAGAAGCTATAGGGCAAGGAAATGAAAAGGGGCAAAAAGTATAATCAAGCGCTATCAAAGGTTGAAAATGGTAAGGCATACTCCTTGGATAATGCAGTAGCGCTTCTAAAGGAAATATCTTACGCAAAGTTCGATGAGAGTATAGAAATAGTAATAAATCTGAATATTTTACAAAAGCATACAGTGAGGGATACAGTGAATCTCCCGCATGGTACGGGAAAACCAAGAAGAGTTTTAGTTTTTGCTAAAGCTGAAAAGGCAAAGGAGGCACAGCAGGCGAAGGCAGATTTTGTCGGAGACAATGATCTCATAGAAAAGATTAAGGGCGGATGGTTTGAATTCGATGTCGCAGTTGCGACTCCCGATATGATGAAGGAAGTGGGGAAGATAGGTCAGCTTTTAGGAAAGAGAGGGTTAATGCCGAATCCAAAAACTCAAACCGTTACTAATAATATTAAAGAAGCAGTAGAGGAGTTGAAGAAAGGTAGGGTTGAGTTTAGAGCTGACAAGACAAATGTTGTACACCTCGGAATAGGTAAACTCTCCATGGATGATAAAGCACTAATTGAGAATAGCAGGGCTCTATACGAGGGTGTTCTGCAGAAAAGGCCAGCTGATTTGAAGGGTGAATATATAAGGTCAATGTATCTGACAACCACCATGGGACCTGGAGTCAGGATCGATCATAAACAAATTGCTTAATTAGTTTTTGGTGAATAATTCGAGTAATCACTAAAGAAAAGAATATTGAAACGAATGAACATTCTGGAATTAATTAACCATAAACTAATTGGTAGTTGGTGATGAAAAACACCAACGACAGAATTGGTTATTGTATGTATTAAGATATTCTTAATGAATCACCAGCGACTATTTAATTATTGCGATTCTTATGGATTTTGGGAATCACCAGATACCCAAAGAATTGCAGGAGTACAAAGAAATGGCTCAGAGTTGGAAAGTTGAACGGCTGGAAAAGCTGAAGGAAGATATAAAGCAATATTCACACTTCATATTTACAAACTATCGAGGATTAAATGTTGATCAGTTGTCATCCTTGAGAAATGAGCTCAAGAATAAGGACGTTGAGTATCATGTTGTTAAAAATAGGTTTGCTAAGAGGGCTTTTAGGGAGCTTGGCTATAAGGAAATAGATCCCTTTTTTATAGACCCTACTGCAATTGCTTATTTCAATGTCGATATCTCTGAAGTGTGTAAGGTCCTTGTTAATTCAACAGAGGGGACCACCCTTCAGATGAAGGGCGGACTCTCTGACGGTGTTTTTATGACCAGTCATGACATTGAGAGAATATCCAAACTTCCCTCACGGCAGGTGCTTATTACGAAGACTGTTGGATTAATGGCCTCGCCGTTAACTGGACTTGTTTTCATGATGAAGGGTATGCTCACTCAGTTTGTAGGTACCTTAAAACAGATTGAAAAAATAAAGGATTCAAGTCAACAACATTAATATTTTCAGGAACAGATGTCTTCCTTTTAATTGCCTGCATCTGTTTCTGCATATCAATTTCAGGAGAAGATAATATGGCAAAGGAAAAACTGACACAGAAACAATTAATAGAAGCTGTGGAACAGATGACTGTTCTTGAGCTTGCAGAATTTGTAAAGGCTTTGGAGGAGAAGTTCGGCGTTACCGCAGCTGCACCTGTTGTTCAAGCGTCAGCTCAGGGTGCCCAGGCTGCTGCCGAGGCAGCCCCCGCTGAAGAGAAGACCGAGTTTAGTGTATTTATCACAGCCATTGGTGAAAAAAAGATTCAGGTAATCAAAGAGGTACGCGCAATCACAAATCTTGGTCTTAAGGAAGCTAAAGAACTGGTAGAAGGTATGGAAAAACCTGTCGTTGAGAATGCTGATAAAAAGACAGCCGATGAAGTGAAGGCAAAGCTGGAAACCGCTGGTGCAACTATAGAACTCAAATAATAACAAAGACTTCATAAGGTATCCAGCCCTTTGAAGCGTGCATCTTTAGAAAAAAATTAATAAAAATATTAACTAATTGTATCTAATGTATTATATTTAGGTAGTTTGGCATGATTTTTTCATATAATTTTTAAAAAAGAGAAATACATTCTTTTAGGGAGAAGGGATTAGAGTCCGGGTGGGAATATTCCTGGAAGTATTGATCGCTTTTTTAAAAGTACGTCTAAAGAGTCTATCGTATAAACCGAAAATCAAATAACTACATATTTCCTTAAGCTTCATAAGATAGCAATCATAACAGGAATGTACTCTTCTCCATGAATCATATTATGATTGAGTATGTATTAGTTGGTTCCTCCCTTCAATATGCTGAAAAAGAAAAAACCTATGAGGTAAACTATGAGTAAAAAAAGCATAAGAACTGTAATAGGAAAACCGTCCAAAGAGATACTCGAAATCCCACACTTAATAGACATCCAGCTTAACTCATACGAGAGATTTCTTCAGAAACTGTCTATTGACAAAAAAAAGCCTCTAAAAAACGAAGGGCTCCAGGCTGTATTCGATACTACTTTTCCTATTGAGAGTCCAAATGGTGATATGATTCTTCAGTTTGAGAGTTATACCTTTGATGAGCCGAAGTACACTGAGATAGAGTGCAAGGAAAAAGGTATGACTTATGCTCTCCCGCTCAAAGCAACGATAGACCTTATCTTTACAGAAACTGGAGAGATCAGGAGAAAGGTACTATATATGGGTGATGTTCCTTACATGACAGAAAGGGGTACCTTTATAATAAACGGTGCTGAGAGAGTTGTGGTGAGTCAGATACACCGGTCTCCTGGTGTTGTATTTGGATTTGAAGATAAGGATCAGATGCACACAGCTCGAATAATTCCTGATAGGGGATCATGGCTCGAGTTTGAGCTGGAGAATAAAAAGGAGCTATTGTATATAAGGATCGATAGAAAAAGGAGGATACTGGCTACCCTGCTTTTAAGGGCAATCGGGTTTGAGACGAGGGATGAGATTATTAAGCTTTTCTACAGGACCCAGAAGGTACACCTTGATGAAGACGTGATAGCCGAGGGAAGCTTAAACGGCCGATACACAGCTCGTGAGTATCATGGAAAGGGCGAAAATGAGAAGCTAGTACGGGCCGGTGAACGATTGATACCAACAACCCTCGATTCACTTCTCCATGCGGGAATCAAGGAGATCGAGGTTATCGATTTCGAAGCGGCTGATAGTCTCAATTCTACCGTTATAATCAACTGTCTGGATAAAGAGGACTATACAAAGGATCCGGAGAACCCATTCAAAGACGAACCATCGAGAGAGGATTCCATAATCAGGATATATACGGTGATCCACCCTGGTGAGCCAACGACTCTTGAGAATGCCGAACGTGATATCAATACCCTCTTCTTCGAGTCAAGAAGGTATGATCTGGGAGAAGTAGGAAGGTATAAGTTGAATAAGCGGTTTGACTATAATGAAGACATACAAGAGAGAGTACTCCGTAAAGAAGATATCATCAATACAATGAAATACCTCATTATGGTCTATATAGGTGAAGGGATGATCGATAACATCGATCATTTAGGCAATCGTAGAGTTCGCTCTGTTGGTGAACTCTTAATGAACCAGCTTAAAATTGGATTTGCTAGAATGGAGCGAATCGCAAAAGAGAGGATGTCGATAAAGGAAGCCGATACAATACGTCCTCAGGACCTAATATCTATCAAGCCGATAACAGCTGCGATAAAGGAATTTTTTGGATCTTCACAGCTCTCACAGTTCATGGATCAGGTAAACCCACTCAGTGAGCTTACCCATAAAAGGAGGCTCAATGCACTTGGACCGGGAGGGCTTTCAAGAGAGCGTGCAGGCTTTGAGGTGCGTGATGTTCACTATTCCCACTATGGCAGGATGTGTCCAATAGAAACTCCGGAAGGTCCCAATATTGGCCTTATTGTTTCTCTTTCCATATATGCACAGGTCAATAAATACGGTTTTTTAGAAACACCCTACAGAAAGGTTGTAAATGGTAAGGTCACCAATCGCATTGAATATCTTACAGCCATGGATGAAGAAAAGCATAATATCGCGCAACCATCTGCAAAAATAAATGACAAAGGGGAATTTATAGAGCCATACATTGCAGCTAGACATAGAGGGGAGTTTCTTACTGTAACACCTGAGGAGATTGATTATATAGATGTATCGCCAATGCAGATCATTAGTGTCTCCACATCTCTCATACCCTTTCTTGAGCACGATGATGCAAATCGTGCACTCATGGGATCGAACATGCAGAGACAGGCCGTTCCTCTCCTGAGGCCTGAATCGCCAATAATTGGAACGGGAATTGAAAGAAAGGCTGCCCTCGATTCAGGTGTTATCGTGAGAGCGAAACGTAAAGGTGTTGTGGAATATGTAACAAGTGACGAGATCAGGATTGTTCCTGATAATGGAAAAGATAGCGATGTCTACAAGTTGATAAAATATAAGCGTACAAACCAGGATACCTGCTTTAATCAGAAACCAATCGTTGATGTTGGTAGTAAGATCCAGAAGGGGGAAGTTATAGCGGATGGCCCTGCAACAGATAGTGGTGAACTTGCATTAGGAAAGAACATCCTTGTGGCATTTATGCCGTGGATGGGCTATAACTTTGAAGATGCAATATTAATAAGTGAGCGAATTGTAAAAGACGACCTGTTTACCTCGATTCATATAGAGGAATTTGATGTTGAAGTACGCGAAACAAAACTTGGTATGGAAAATATAACAAGGGATATACCCAATGTGAGTGAAGAAGCTTTTAAGGATCTTGACGAGGAAGGGATTGTCCGTATTGGAGCAATGGTGAAACCTGGCTCCATTCTCGTTGGGAAGGTAACACCCAAGGGAGAGACGGATATAACACCTGAGTATAAACTATTGAACTCAATATTCGGTGAAAAGGCAAAAAACGTCAAAGACACTTCACTCAGGGTACCGCATGGTACAGAAGGTACTGTCATAGATATTAGGCGTCTGAGGAGAGAAGATGGCGATGAGCTTGCGCCCGGGATAGAAGAAGTAGTAAAAGTGTTTATTGCAAAGAAGCGAAAGCTTCAGGAGGGTGACAAGCTGGCTGGAAGACATGGAAACAAAGGTGTTGTAGCCAGAGTGCTTCCTGAACAAGATATGCCCTTTCTTGAAGATGGAACCCCTGTCGATATCGTGCTCAATCCACTTGGTGTACCCTCAAGGATGAATCTGGGGCAGATTCTTGAGACGAGTATTGGATGGGCTGCCGAGAAGCTCAACCTTAAGGTTTCAACGCCAGTATTTGAATCTGCTACAAATGAGCAGATAATTCAATACCTCAAAGAAGCTGACCTTCCACTGAACGCAAAGACTACTCTTTATGACGGATTCACAGGAGAGCCTTTTAAAAGTAAGGTGACAGTAGGTGTTATATACATGATGAAACTGGCTCATCTTGTTGACGATAAAATACATGCAAGATCAACAGGGCCTTACTCGCTGGTTACACAGCAACCTCTTGGAGGAAAAGCTCAGTTTGGAGGCCAGAGGTTGGGAGAGATGGAAGTCTGGGCTCTTGAGGCTTATGGAGCGGCAAACAATCTTCAGGAATTACTGACGGTTAAATCTGATGATATGACCGGTCGTGCAAAAATCTATGAAGCAATTGTGAAGGGAGAGAATGTCGCCATGTCCGGTGTTCCTGAGTCTTTCAATGTACTTGTACAGGAACTACGAGGACTAGGTCTCGACATTACCGTTTTCGATGAGAATGATGATCAGATCCCGCTCACTGAGAAAGATGAGGAGATCATAGCTAACCGAAGTGTGAAGGTTGCAGATACATAGGTATAGTAAGGTAAGAGTTTCAACATTGAATAACAATGTTTTAAATAGACAGCACAGGTATTACGACTCCTGTGATCTTCATGCTGACGGGTAAAGCCTGGAGATAAGATCTATTGTTTAAATCTGCATCTAACTTAAAAAAGAGTTCTTAAAAAGAGGTCTTTTATGAAAAGCTTAATGGAGTTTGCAAAAATCAAGATAAAACTTGCCTCACCTGAGCTTATAAGGAAGTGGTCGTACGGCGAGGTAAAGAAACCTGAGACAATTAACTATAGAACCTTGAGACCAGAGCGAGAAGGATTGTTTTGTGAAAGAATATTTGGTACCACAAAAGAGTACGAGTGTTACTGTGGAAAGTTCAAGAGTATCAGGTATAAAGGAGTTGTGTGTGATAGATGCGGAGTCGAAGTCACTCACTTTAAGGTGAGAAGGGAGCGTATGGGGCATATCGAGCTCGCAGCTCCTGTATCACATATATGGTTTTACAGGAGTGTGCCCTCACGTATGGGGCTTCTTCTGGACCTCTCAATGACAGAATTGCGAAGTGTCCTCTATTTTGAGAAATATATTGTGATCGATCCAGGAGATACGGATTTAAAAACCATGCAGCTTCTTACAGAGGAGGAGTACAACGAGTATAGGGATCGTTATGGAATGAGTTTTACTGCTGATATAGGGGCCGATGCGATAAAAACCCTGCTGGAAAACCTTGATCTTGATATTCTTTCTGCTGAGCTTAGAGAAAAGATGGTGGAGAAGGGTCTGAAGACTGACAAGAGATTGTTGAAAAGGCTTGAAATAGTTGAAGATTTCAGAGAATCTGGAAACAGTCCTGAATGGATGATTATGGAAGTGATTCCTGTTATACCTCCAGAGCTGAGACCTATGGTTCAGCTAGACGGAGGGAGATTTGCAACATCCGATCTTAACGATCTTTATCGTAGAGTTATCAATCGTAATAACCGTCTCAAGAGACTGATTGCCCTAAATGCTCCTGAGATAATTGTGAGGAACGAGAAACGCATGCTCCAGGAAGCGGTTGATGCACTTTTTGACAATTCAAGGAAGAAACGTGTGGTGAGGGGACCGGGAAACAGGCCTTTGAAGTCTCTCTCTGACATGCTGAAGGGAAAGCAGGGAAGATTCAGACAGAATCTGCTTGGTAAAAGGGTCGATTACTCTGGGCGTTCGGTAATCGTTGCAGGACCAACGCTGAAGATGCATCAGTGCGGATTGCCAAGTCTTATGGCCATGGAGTTATTCAAGCCATTTATAATGAAGAAACTGGTTGACAAAGGATATGTGTATAATATTAAAAGGGCAAAGACGATGGTCGAGACTCGCGCACCTGAGGTGTGGAGTGTTTTAGAGGAAGTAGTGGCTGAACATCCAATTATGCTCAACCGAGCACCAACATTGCACCGAATGGGAATACAAGCATTTGAACCGATTCTGGTTGAGGGAAAAGCGATACGTCTCCATCCACTTGTCTGTCATGCTTTTAATGCAGATTTCGATGGAGATCAGATGGCAGTACATGTTCCTCTATCCTTGGAGGCACAGATTGAGAGCTGGGTTTTAATGCTTTCCTCGAAAAACCTCCTTAATCCGGCAAACGGTTTGCCTATCGTTGGACCAACCCAGGATATGGTCCTCGGCATCTATTATCTCACAAAAGAGGGTTTGCAGAGTGATTCAAAGAAGAAACTTATCTTTAATTCTATAGAAGAAGTGCTTATGGCATTGGAGAACCACGTCTGCAGCTATAATGACAAGATAACACTCAGGTATAATGGAGAACGATTAGAGACCACTGTTGGAAGGGTAATTTTCAATTCGATTCTTCCAGATGAGATAGAATTTATAAACTACACACTCGGTGAGAAGGAGCTCAATTCTCTGGTGAGCACCTGCTACGATCAAAACGGTGCAGCAGTGACAACTAAGATGCTTGATGCAATAAAGGATATTGGATTCAAATACGCCACTCTGTTCGGGATAACGATAGGAATGGAGGATATAAAAATTCCCGAAGAAAAGCGGCAGTTGATTCAGCGCGCAGAGAAGGAAGTTGCCGAGGTATACGAACAATACAGAAATGGTCTCATAACCAATGAAGAGCGGTACAACAAGGTGATTGATATATGGACATCCGTAAACGAGCGCATTGCAGATGTTATGATGGACAAGCTCAAGAAGGATATGCAAGGCTTCAATCCTGTTTACATGATGGCCTATTCCGGAGCCCGTGGTTCAAAGACTCAGATAAGGCAGCTTGCAGGTATGAGGGGATTGATGGCAAAACCTTCAGGTGAAATAATAGAACTTCCGATAAAGTCAAACTTCAAAGAGGGACTTACAGTTTTAGAGTATTTCAACTCCACACATGGTGCAAGGAAAGGTCTTGCAGATACGGCTCTTAAAACAGCAGATGCCGGGTATCTCACAAGACGTCTCATTGACATAGCGCAAGATGTTGTTATAACCGAGAACGATTGTGGCACAATAAATGGTATAGATACGAGTGCTCTGAAGAAAGAAGACAACATCATCGAATCTCTGTATGACAGGATTGTGGGACGATATGCAGTTGACAGGATTCGTGATCCACGTACGAAGGAGATAATAATCGATGCCAATGAAGAGATAACAGAGCCTATAGCAATAAGAATCGAGAATACGGGAATCGGCACTGTGAAAGTAAGAACGGTCCTGACCTGTGAGTCTGAACATGGCGTCTGTGTAAAGTGTTATGGAAGAAATCTGGCAATAAAGAAAACTGTTGATATAGGTGAAGCTGTGGGGATTATTGCGGCGGAGTCGATAGGACAGCCAGGAACCCAGCTTACCATGCGTACTTTCCACATAGGAGGTACGGCAGCAAAAAAGACTGAAGAGAATGCCATAGTACTGAATTATCCAGTATTCATTGAAAAGATTGATGCCAAGGTGATCAAAAGAAAGGATGGCAAGCGTGTGGTACCGAGGAGGGGAGTCATTACGGTAAATCGTATCCACCATCAATATGCCCTTTCTGATATTGAACTGAAAATCAAAGAGAAAGACTACCTAGAGCCAGGTATGATAATTGCAAAGACGAAAAAGGACAATCTTGACATAGTGGCAGAGGAACGCACTCACATTATGGTCAAACAGAAGAAACTATTCATTCTAGGAGATCCGTATGAGATCATCATGAAGATTGGTTCTGAGCTTATGGTGAGTCAGGGTGATATAATAATGGCAAAGCAGCCGATAACAAAGTTCGATCCCTTCTCAGAGTCGATCTTGACAGAGCACTCAGGAAAAGTGCATCTCATATCGATCATTCCAGGAACAACGATGAAAAAGGAAGTCGATGAAGTTACAGGAGTTATAAATAAGATAATACTTGATTTTCAGGATGAACAGCTCCAGCCGAAGATCCTGATTGTGGATAGTGAAGGTAATGAAGTTGAGAGTTATTCTATACCTGGTGGTGCATACATAACAGTTGAAGATAATCAGGCAGTTAAAGCTGGTGATGTCATCGCAAAGATCCCCAGGGGGCAAGCAAAGACAAAGGACATCACTGGAGGACTTCCAAGGGTAGCAGATCTCTTTGAGGCGCGTAAGCCAAAGGATGCAGCAGTATTGGCCAAGGTCGATGGAACTGTCAAATTTGGCGCAATTACAAAGGGGAAGCGTCTCATAATAATCGAGGATAAAAATGGCATTGAATACAAACATCTTGTACCACTGGGAAAACATTTCTCAGTTCGTGATAGTGATTTGGTAAGAGCTGGAGATCCTATGTGTGAGGGATCAATCAATCCTCATGATATTCTACAGATTAAGGGAGAACATGCGCTCCAGAGCTACCTGGTAAATGAGATCCAGGAGGTATACCGCCTGCAAGGAGTAAATATTAATGATAAGCATATTGGCGTCATTGTAAGACAGATGCTGCGAAAAGTTGAAATTGTTGATGTAGGTGATACAAACTTCATTATCGGACAACAGATCGATAAGTTCCAGTTTAAAGGGGAAAACCAGAGGGTCATATCCCTCGGGGGGAGTCCGGCTTGTGCAAAACCTGTTCTTCTAGGTATAACACGTGCTTCCCTCAATATTGATAGCTTTATCTCGGCAGCTTCCTTTCAGGAAACATCGAGGGTTCTCACCAATGCAGCTATTAAAGGGAAGGAGGATGGTCTTAGAGGATTGAAAGAGAATGTTATTATCGGGCACCTTATACCAGCTGGTACTGGAATTAAAAGGTATAAAGAGGTGGATCTTTATAAAGAGGAACCCGGTGATCTTGAGTTGCCAAAAGAGATAAAAGAAAAGGTCGAAGGTCGCGGAATTATTACCAAAGAAGAGGTTGGTGGAGCGGTTTTTTAAAGAGCCTGGATGAAAAAATCAATCGGTTGATTAATCATCATAAGTCCTAACTAAAAATATTGACACTATTAGTAATAATGGTTATATTTCTGAGACTTTCTAACGAGGGAATACTATGCCCACGGTGAATCAGCTTATTCGGAAGGGAAGAAAAAAGCAGATAAAGAAGACAAGCGCACCTGCATTACAACGCTGCCCTCAAAAGAGGGGTGTGTGTACTAGAGTAATGACTTTTACTCCAAAAAAGCCAAATTCTGCATTGAGGAAAGTAGCCCGTGTAAGACTCACCAATGGTATAGAGGTCACAGCATACATACCGGGTATAGGGCATAATCTCCAGGAGCACTCTGTCGTACTTATAAGAGGGGGAAGGGTTAAGGACCTTCCTGGAGTGCGATACCACATTCTCCGTGGAACCCTAGATACATTGGGGGTTGAGAATCGTAAACAGAGCAGATCCAAATATGGAGTGAAAAGGCCCAAGGCATAACCTTTGGTCTTTTATCAAAGATAAATTTGTTTGCAGCAAGGAGAAACCACCGTCAGAGGCCGGAAAGGTCCCTTGTAAAGGGGCCGGTTTGTATTCAAACCGGCTAATTTATTGTATGGAGGACTAGAGTGCCGAGGAGACATTATTCAAGAAGACATACTATGGTTCCTGATCCGATGTACAATTCGATCCTGGTATCACGATTCATAAATAACATAATGAAGCGCGGCAAGAAAGCCCTTTCACAGAAGATTATCTACGATTCTTTTAAGATCATCGAAGAGAAGGTAAAAAAACCTCCTCTCGAGGTCTTCACTAAAGCTATTGATAATGTGAAACCTGAAGTAGAAGTGAAGTCGAGGAGGGTGGGTGGAGCAACATATCAGGTTCCGGTTGAGGTGAGACCTGAGCGTAAAGTTGCTCTTGCCATCAGGTGGATAATCGGATACGCACAACTCCGTCATGGAAAATCCATGTGTGAGAAGCTCGCTGATGAGCTCATAGATGCATATAACAATACAGGAGCATCAATAAAAAAGAAAGATGATACAAGAAAAATGGCTGAAGCCAACAAGGCGTTTGCCCATTATAAATGGTAAATTATGAAAGAGCTGTATCCTATAAAAAAGAATAGAAATATCGGTATAATGGCTCACATTGATGCCGGAAAAACAACCCTCACCGAACGTATGCTCTACTATACAGGCAGAAAGCATAAGATCGGAGAAGTTCACGATGGCACCACAGAGCTGGATTGGATGGATCAAGAGAAGGAGAGGGGTATCACAATCACCAGCGCTTCAACCACCCTTTCGTGGCAGGATCATCAGATAAATCTTATCGACACTCCGGGACATGTTGATTTTACTGCTGAGGTGGAAAGATCATTGAGAGTACTTGATGGTGCAGTCTGTGTTTTTTGTGCTGTTGGAGGGGTTGAACCGCAGAGTGAAACGGTATGGATACAGGCAAATAAGTATAACCTGCCCCGACTTGTATTCATAAACAAGATGGACCGTCGGGGAGCTGATTTTGAGAATGTTCTAAACATGATACATAAGAAGTTAGGTGCTAAAGCGATTCCTGTGCAGATCCCTTATGGAAAGGAAGAAAGTTTCAAGGGCGTAATTGATCTCATCGAGCTAAAGGCATATATCTGGAAGGATGATGATCTTGGGGAAACCTACGAAGAGAAGGAAATCCCCGAAATAATAAAAAAGGAAGCGTTGCGGTACAGGGAGCTATTGATTGAGTCTCTATGCGACTATGATAATGATATTATGGAGGAGTGGCTTGAAGGGAATGAACCGGATTCGATGAAGATAAGGACAGTTCTTAGGAAAGCTGTGATTGCTGGAAAAATCTTTCCTGTCTTTGCAGGTTCTGCCTTCAAGAACAAAGGAGTTCAGCCGTTACTCGATGCTATTGTCCATTATCTTCCGTCCCCGGCCGATGTTCCTCCTGTTGAGGGAGTACTACTGAAGACAGGTGAAGGGGCGGTCCGGAAAGCATTAGATACAGAGCCTTTTTCTGCACTGGTATTCAAAATCATGACAGATCCCTATGTGGGTAAGCTGTCCTTTTTCAGGGTCTATTCTGGCAGGATATCGGTAGGTGATATGGTATACAACTCAGGAAAGGACAGAAAAGAACGTATGGGGAGAATTGTCCAAATGCATGCTAATAAGAAAGAGGACAGGCGTTGGGTGCATTCGGGAGATATAGCTGCAGCCCTGGGATTAAAGACTGTCACTACTGCTGATACTCTATGCGATTTGAAGCATCCTATAGTCCTCGAAGAGATGGATTTTCCTGAGCCGGTTATATCGATTGCAATTGAGCCGCGGTCCAACAGCGACCAGGATCGCCTATCACTTGCACTTTCAAAGCTCAGTGAAGAGGATCCAACATTCAGGGTTCGAATGGATGGGGAGACAGGACAAACAATTATCTCTGGAATGGGTGAGCTTCATCTCGAGATTATTGTAAATAGAATATTGAGAGAGTTCCAGGTGGAGGCTGTTGTGGGGCCTCCAGAAGTTGCCTATCGTGAAACAATTCGTAAGAGTTCAAAGACAGAAGGGAAACATATTAAGCAGACAGGAGGGCACGGTCAGTTCGGACATGTTGTAATTGAGTTTGAACCTCTAGATCCTGGAGCAGGATTTGTCTTTGAAAACAAAATTATAGGCGGAAGTGTGCCTAAGGAGTATATCCCGGCTGTAAGGCAAGGTATTGTTGATGCAAGTGAGAATGGGGTCTTGGCTGGATATCCACTAGTTGATTTTAAGGCAACTCTCATTGATGGTTCCACCCATGAGGTCGATTCATCCGAGCTTGCCTTTAAATTTGCAGCTATGAATGCTTTTAGAGAAGGTATACGTCATGCAAACCCTGTTCTTCTTGAACCTGTTATGGAGGTTGAGGTGATAACACCTGAAGAATATTTGGGTGAGATAATTAAAGATCTATCCTCCAGAAGGGCAAAGATTGTGGGCTTGGAGGAGCGACAGCACGGTAAGATTGTTTTATCTGAATGTCCCTTAAAAGAGATGTTTGGATATGCTACTTCACTGCGTTCCTTTAGTCAGGGGAGGGCAAACTTCTCAATGAATTTCTCTCATTATGAGGAGGTTCCGCAAGGAATAGCTGAGAAGGTCATTTCGGGAGCCGGGAGTCACAGTTCCTATAACTAGATTGCCCAGAATAGTGACTAAAACAATTATTATGCGCTTTGTCGAAAGTGTAAAAAAAATATTGATAATTTATTTTCTTTATATTAACTTGGAAAAACTTCATTACACCGTAACATTTTAAAAAAGGATCAAAGGGAAGGGTCGATCCGGTAACCAAAAAACGGCTCGGTTCTTAGATCCAATAGGAGGAATACATGGCTAAAGAGAAATTCCAGAGGACGAAACCTCATGTGAACGTTGGCACAATAGGACACGTTGATCACGGGAAAACGACTCTCACATCAGCAATGACCTATTATCTTGCGAAAGAGGGTTTAGCACAGCCTAAGAAGTTTGAGGAGATTGATAATGCTCCTGAAGAAAAAGAGAGAGGTATTACTATAGCAACGCAGCATGTCGAGTATGAAACAGCTAACAGACATTATGCTCACGTGGATTGTCCGGGACATGCTGATTATGTAAAGAACATGATTACAGGTGCAGCACAAATGGATGGTGCGATCCTGGTAGTTGCTGCTGATGATGGGCCGATGGCACAAACAAGAGAGCATATACTGCTTGCAAGGCAGGTAGGAGTTCCAGCAATGGTCGTTTATATCAATAAAATTGACCGTGTTGATGATCCCGAACTTCTGGAGCTTGTTGAGATGGAGGTTCGTGATCTGCTTAAAGAGTATGAATTTCCAGGTGATGAAATTCCGGTGATAAAAGGTTGCGCCCTTGATGCTATGAACAAACCCGATGATGCCGAGGCAACCAAGAGTATTCCTGAGCTTCTTGATGCAATCGATTCTTATATTCCAGAGCCTAAACGAGATATCGACAAACCATTTCTCATGCCTATTGAAGATGTTTTTAGCATTTCCGGACGTGGTACTGTTGTTACAGGAAGAGTGGAGAGGGGAAAGATTGTTACCAATGAAGAGGTGGAAATAATCGGAATAAGACCAACGAGCAAGACTGTAGTGACCGGTGTGGAAATGTTTCGAAAGATACTCGACGAAGGCAGGGCAGGCGATAATATAGGTGTTTTGCTCAGAGGAACTAAGCGCGAAGATGTTGAGAGAGGTCAGGTCGTTGCCAAGCCTGGAAGTATAACACCTCACAAGAAGTTCAAGGCGCAGGTATATGTACTCACCAAAGAGGAGGGAGGTCGACATACTCCTTTCTTTACAGGGTACAGACCGCAGATCTATGTGAGAACAACAGATGTCACAGGTGTAATTAAGCTTCCAGACGGAGTGGAGATGGTTATGCCTGGTGATAATATTACTATGGAGGTCGAGCTTATCTCAACCATTGCAATGGAAAAGGGTATGAGGTTTGCTATCAGAGAGGGTGGAAGAACTGTTGGAGCTGGAGCAGTATCAGATATTATCGAGTAAGGGAAGCGTATGAATGTTCAGAAGATCAGAGTGAGACTGAGGGCATTTGATGCTGAGCTCATTGATCAGTCTGCTAAATCTATTGTAAATGCAGTAACGAGGGCTGGAGCAAAAGTCTCAGGTCCTGTTCCCTTACCGACAAAAGTAAACAAATATACTGTTCTCCGCTCACCACATGTGAATAAAAAGTCAAGAGAACAGTTCGAGATGAGAACTCACAAGCGATTAATTGATATTCTTAATCCCACAAGCGATACAATCAATGCTTTGATGAAGCTTGAGCTGCCGGCAGGAGTTGATGTTGAGATAAAGCAGTAATACCGCTATATCATTCAATCAATCACTACTGCAGTTGTTCTAAAAAGTGGAAGGAGGACACGAATGTCCTCAAGTAAGGAAATACCTGATACCGGAAAATCTGAAACCGGAATCTCTAAAGCTGGAAAATCTGAAACTGGCACTGCGATGAATGTAGCGATCTATGATACAAAAGGAAATAAAAAGGGCACAGTGACTCTGAACGAGAAAGTGTTCAACATCGTACCAAATAAGTCTGCCATCTATTATACTCTCAAGGCTGAACTCGCTAACCAGCGGCAGGGGACCAGTTCATCGAAAGGAAGAGCTGAGGTCAGGGGTAGCGGTGCAAAGCTATACCGCCAGAAGGGTACCGGAAGAGCTCGAGCAGGTTCGAGAAGAAGCCCTATAAGGGTTGGCGGTGGTGTCGCATTTGGTCCAAAAGCGAAATCTTACAGGATTAGAATAGCTAAGAAGGTGAGAAGGTTATCAGTGAGATCTCTTCTTTCATTAAAGGTCAAGGAAAACCTTCTCAAGGTTGTTGAAGATTTCGATTTGAAAGACGGAAAGACACGCGAGTTTCTGCCAATAGCAAAGAACCTTGTGGATGATGACAAGAGGCGTTATGTTCTTCTTGTTGATGACAAGAAGAAAGAGCTTGTTTCTCGAGCAGGAAGAAACATTCCATGGATTAAGTATTATGCTGCTGAGCTACTAACAACCAGGGATCTTTTCTATGCAACGCAACTGGTCCTTACCACAGGGGCTGTGAAACTCCTGAACGAACGATATGGCTGATAAACGAGAGGAACCATGAAGAAGGGTGAGATAATCATACATCCGATCACTACGGAAAAGAGTACAAGCCAGCAAGAGGTGAACAAATATTGCTTCAAGGTAAATCCACGAGCAAACAAGAAGGAAATCATAAAGGCAGTAAACGAAGTATTTGGCGTAGAGGCCGTGAGCTGTAATGTCATCAATGTAATGGGAAAGCGCAAGAGAGAGCGGTATAAGATTGGTTATACTTCATCATGGAAAAAAGCAATTGTAACTCTGAAAGAAGGAGATAAGATAGAGCTCTTCGAGGGAGTGTAATCGATATGGCAATTAAGAAGTATAAACCTGTAACACCATCACGAAGGTATTTTTCCAGTGTTGATGGAAGCGATATTACAACCCATAAACCGTATAAACCCCTCACTAAAGGGAAAAAGAGGATAAGCGGAAGAAACAACGCTGGAAGGATGACTTTACGCAGGAGAGGCGGAGGCACAAAAAAGCGATATCGGGTTATCGATTTCAAGAGAGATAAGAGAGATATTGAAGCCAAGGTTGTATCAATTGAATATGATCCAAACAGAAGTGCCAGAATAGCACTCCTAAATTATAAAGATGGTGAGAAGCGGTACATATTAGCCCCGGATGGTCTCAAGGTTGGAGATCGTCTCATTGCTGGAAAAAAAGTAAAAGTTTCCCCTGGCAATGCAATGCCTATCGGCAATATGCCTATCGGTACTATTGTGCATAATGTCGAGCTATCTGCGGGCAGAGGGGGACAGCTCGCACGATCAGCGGGAACCTTTGTCCAGCTAGTGGGGAAGGAGGGAAAAAGCTGTATTATAAAGCTTCCCTCAGGTGAGACCAGACTAATAAATAAAAACAATTTTGCGACAGTTGGCCAGATTGGAAACCAGGATCATTTTAATATATCACTTGGAAAAGCGGGCCGCTCCAGGTGGCTCGGACGAAGACCGAAGGTAAGAGGGGTTGCTATGAATCCTGTAGATCATCCCCATGGGGGTGGTGAAGGAAAAGCTTCCGGCGGAAGACATCCTGTTTCACCGTGGGGTAAACCTACAAAAGGATATAAAACAAGGAAAAAGAACAAGCCGTCAGATAAGTATATCATAAGCAAGAGGAAACGTTAATGTCCAGGTCTATAAAGAAAGGCCCATTTATTGACAAGAAGCTCTATAAAAAGGTCATAGAGCTAAATAACAGGAACGAGAAGAAGATAATCAGAACCTGGTCAAGAAGATCAACTATATTCCCAGAAATGGTTGGTCATACCTTTAATGTGTATAATGGTAAGAAGTTCTTCCCGGTCTTTATTACAGAGAATATGGTAGGGCACAAGCTGGGAGAATTTGCTCCTACAAGAATATTCAAAGGACACGCTGGGAGTGAAAGGACTTCGAGAGTACGGTGAGGAGTAGTCTTGATGGTTGCCAGAGCAATAGCCAAATACGTGAAAATATCTGCCAAAAAGGTAAATCCGTACTGTAGAATTGTAAAATCGATGCAATACAGAGAGGCAAATGCAGTTCTCACTCTTGCTTCTGCAAGGGGGGCGAGGATTCTGCACCGTGTAATGCAGTCGGCAGTGGCAAATCTGCTGGCAAACAATAAGAACATAGATGAAGATGGAATAATAGTTGAGGATATAGGAGTAAATGAAGGCCCTACACTGAAGAGATATATTCCACGTGCACGTGGAAGGGCAGATAGAAAGCGAAAGCGTACCTGTCACATATCAGTTGTTGTTTCTGGAGAAGAAATCAAGAAATAATCGGAGGTCAAGATGGGTCAAAAGGTTAGCCCTATTGGACTCAGGATTGGAATTAATAAGACATGGGATTCTCGATGGTATGCGAAGAAGGAGTACCAGAAGAATCTCCATGAGGACATCGCTATCAGGAATTATTTAAAAGATCGCTTAAAAGGTGGCGAGGTATCCAAGGTCGAAATAATACGATACCCGGAGAAGATCAATGTCATTATTCATACAGCGCGTCCAGGGATCGTTATTGGGCGTAAGGGTGCTGAAGTTGAAGATATAAGTAAGGAGCTAGGACGATTCACAGATCTGAATATTCAAATCAAGATCAAGGAGATCAAGAATCCAGAGCTTGATGCAAATCTCATTGCGGCTAACGTTGCACGGCAGCTTGAGGGACGTGTGGCTTTTAGGAGGGCGATGAAGAAAGCGATTACCTATGCAATACAGGCAGGAGCACGTGGAATAAAAATATCTTGTGCAGGAAGACTCGGTGGGGCAGAGATGGCCCGCTCAGAGCATTATAAAGAAGGTATGATCCCGCTACATACATTCAGGGCTGATATAGATTACGGGTTCACTGAGGCGAAAACAACTTTTGGTTCCATTGGTGTGAAGGTGTGGGTTTATAAGGGAGAGATATTCAGAAAAGATGAGAGGCCTGATGCAGGCGTGCTAATTAAAAAGAAAAAGACAGCGCTTGTTGAATAACTTATTGAAGGAATGGAAATATAATGTTACAACCCGGTAAATACAAGTACAGAAAGAAGCAGCGGGGTAGAAGAAAAGGGCAGACTTCCCAGGGGAATTTAATCAATTTCGGAGAGTATGGTTTAACTGCTGTTGAACCGGGATGGATAACAAACCGTCAAATCGAAGCAGCACGAGTTGCCATAACACGTCATATGAAGAGAGGCGGAAAGGTATGGATAAGGATATTTCCGGATATGCCTTATACAAAGAAGCCGGCTGAAACAAGAATGGGAAAAGGAAAAGGTATGCCCGAGTACTGGGTTTCAGTGGTAAAACCCGGGAGAGTAATGTTTGAGGTCAGTGGAGTTCGAGAGGAGCTTGCAAGGGAGGCATTTCGGCTTGCTTCGCATAAACTACCTATTAAGACAAAATTTGTGGTGAGAATGACGGTCTGAGAGGGAATAGTCATGGGGAAAGAAAATTTAAATGAAATGACTATAGATGAGCTCAAGGAATTAAAGGATAAATGCATAAAAGATTACCGAATATTTAGATTCAACAAGATAGTTGGACAGCTTGAAAATGAACTG
Organism: Spirochaetota bacterium; assembly: GCA_020342115.1. Taxonomy (GTDB): domain Bacteria; phylum Spirochaetota; class B62-G9; order B62-G9; family DRHN01. Next base: position 1,147,017 of record CP070841.1, on the reverse strand, counting down.
AAGATAAGGGAAACACGTAGAAGCATTGCACGTATAAACACCATACTAAGAGAATATGAGCTTGGGATTCGGAAGTCAAAAGTTGAAAGTAAAAATAGTTAACACACAGCCTTAGTACACTTTTCGATGGAGGGAGAAGTTGACAGATAAAGAAGAAAGAAAACCGCATAAACGGCAGATGATTGGAACAGTGATAAGCGATAAGATGGATAAAAGTATTGTTGTGTCTGTTGAAAGACTGAAACAGCACCGTATATATAAAAAGTATATCAAGAGGTCAAAACGATATATTGCACATGATGAGAAAAATGAATGCAAAACCGGCGATATGGTGAAGATAATCGAGACACGACCCATTAGTAAACACAAAACATGGAAACTCGTGGAGATAATCGAGAGGGCGAAGTGATATATGATACAGACTGAATCATACCTTAATGTTGCGGATAACAGCGGTGCCAAAACCCTGCTTTGCATTAAAGTTCTTGGTGGCTCAATGCGCAGATATGCATCGATTGGAGATATTATAGTCTGCTCTGTAAAGAGTGCCATACCCAACTCTCCGATCAAGAAGGGTGATAAGGTAAAAGCTGTAATTGTTAGGACTAAGAAAGAGATCGGTCGGACTGATGGCTCTTATATAAAGTTTGATGAAAATGCTGCAGTTGTTATCGACAATCTGAACAATCCGAGGGGTACAAGGGTTTTCGGACCTGTGGCAAGGGAGCTTCGGGAGAAGCAATTCATGAAGGTTGTGTCCCTTGCTCCCGAGGTGTTATAACACCTCGGGAGCTTAAGCGTTTAAGTTTCTTAAGAAACTTAAACGCTCAGACGCAGGTGCTTAGGAGTTTGAAGTTTTATAACTTCAAACTCCAGTGCACAAAGGTGTTACAGTAACAAAGTTTTCGTAATTAGGTTTAACAATAGAAGGGTACTGTAATGGGAATACTGGTTAAAAAAAATGATAAGGTGAAGATTCTTACAGGTAAGGATAAGGGAAAAACTGGAAAGGTACTCCTTGTAGATAAAAAAAACACACGGCTTGTTATTGAAGGTCTCAATATGGTGAAAAAGATGCAGCGACCTAGCCAGCAGAACCAGAAGGGTGGAATAATCGACATAGAATCACCTGTAAATATTTCAAATGTAAAGGTTGTATGTCCCAAATGTGATGAGGCAGTGAGGATACGCAAAAAACAGCTCGAGGATGGTAAGCGAGTAAGAGCATGCGGTAAGTGCGGTGAGATCATGGATAAAGTGTAAAATGGGGATAAAAGCACTGTTAATAGAGTATCATATGCATTTTGATGGAATTTTGAGGTAGCAGAAACATGGGAAAAAGTAGTGCTAATAACGAGAAGACATCCGGCAGTACTGCCGGTGACAGTACTGCTAAGGTTACGGCCGGGCTTACTACCGAAGGTAGTAAACAGGGCAGTAAGCAGGGTAGTAATGTAAAGGACAGTACTGATAAAGCAAAAACTCAGGACAGTAAGAAGGGTAGTACTGCCAAACTTACTACCGAAGGTAGTAAACAGGGCGGTAATAAGGGGAGTACAGCCAAAGGTGTTGTTGGCAAAGAAAAAAATACGGTTGGTGTGAATAAAGAAAAGACAGCGGGTGATGCGGAGAAAGTAAAACCCTCTGGCGGTGTGGAGATAGAGAAACCTTCCGGTGGTAAAAAGAAGGGATATATTCCCAGATTGAAAAAGAAATACAAAGAAGAGATAGTAGACCTTCTGGTGAAGGAGTTTAGCTATAAAAACATCATGCAGGTACCAAAACTTGATAAGATCGTGCTTAATATTGGTCTGGGAGAAGCCATACAGAACAAGAAACTCCTTGAAGCCTCAGTTGATGAACTTGCACTTATAAGCGGTCAAAAATCTGTTAAAACAAAGGCAAAGCGTTCTATTGCTGGATTCAAGCTCCGAAAAGGGATGGAGATCGGATGTAAAGTAACATTGCGGGGAGATAGGATGTATGAATTCCTCGATAGATTTATTAATATTGCACTCCCCAGGGTAAGAGATTTTAGAGGTGTTTCGAAAGATTCATTCGATGGCAGGGGGAATTTTGCTGTAGGAATCAAGGAGCAGATTATCTTTCCCGAGATCGATTACGACAAGGTGGAAAAAATACATGGTATGGATGTTGTCATTGCAACTACATCCAGGACAGATGAAGAAGCGAGAAAGCTTCTTGAGGCCTTTGGGATGCCCTACAGAAGGTAGGATGAAGGAATATTTAATAGGTATATACCAAAGTAGTTAGGATTTAAGGGATCTAAAACCTGTGTTAGGCAGAAGGAGCAAAGGATGGCAAGGAAATCTCTGATAGCCAAAGCGAAACGTCCACAAAAGTATAAGACAAGGTATTACAATCGCTGCAAGCTCTGTGGGAGATCGAGGGGCTATCTCAGGAAGTTCGATATGTGCAGGTTATGCTTTCGCAAACTTGTCCATAAAGGGATGATTCCAGGAGTAACAAAATCAAGCTGGTAATCGGTCATAGCGCTAACACAAAATCTTTAGAAAGAGGTGAAGATAGTGAGTTTATCTGATCCAATTGCAAATATGTTAACTGTTATCAGGAATGCAAACAGAGTAAAAAAGGACAAGGTGGACATTCCGGCAAGTAAGTTAAAGATGGAAATTATAAAAATATTCAAGAATGAAGGGTATATAAAGAACTTTAAGATTATTGAAGAAGGGAAAAGGTCATATATCCGTATTTATCTAAAATACACTACAACTGGTCAAAGCATCATACATAATCTTTTGAGGATATCAAAACCTGGCCTCAGGGTGTATAGAAAGAAGCATGATCTCCCCAGAGTATACAACGGACTTGGAACATCAATCATCTCCACCTCGAAGGGGGTGTTGACTGATAAGAAGGCACGTGAGAAGAACCTGGGGGGAGAAGTAATATGCTGTATCTGGTAGAATTAGGAAGGATATTATGTCTCGAATAGGTAAGCTTGCAATTGATTTACCTGACAAGGTAGAATTTGATTATACCGATTCAAAGGTTACTGTAAAGGGTCCGAAGGGGATGCTTCAGCAGGATATTCTCTTCGATGGTGAAATTAAAAAGGATGGACAAAGCATTCTCTTAATCAACAACGGTACAGACAATAGATCAAAAGCATTTTATGGGCTTATAAGAGCCCTTATCAAAAATATGGTGGTCGGTGTATCAGAGGGTTATAAAAAAACATTAAGGATCACTGGTGTTGGATATAAGGCACAACTTAAGGAAAAAAGTCTCCAGCTTAATCTTGGTTTTTCCCACCCAATTGAGTATGCTATCCCTGAAGGGATAACAGTAGAGGTTCAGGAAGGGACAATAATTGTCATCTCAGGGATAGACAAACAGCTTGTGGGACAGGTTGCCACCGATATCAGACGGTTTAAACCTCCTGAGCCATATAAAGGAAAAGGAATCATGTATAGCGATGAGATTATACATAAAAAGGCGGGGAAAACTGCGGTAAAATAGAGGTCAAGGTATGAATAAAACTGAGAGGAGATTGAGAAGAAAGAAGGGAATCAGAAAAAGAGTCTTCGGAACCGCAAAAAATCCAAGGATCTCGGTATTTAAGAGCAACCGACATATATATGTACAGGCAATTGATGATGAAAAAGGAATAACCATAATATCAGCATCAGATTTTGAAAAGGGGATAAAGGGAAATCTTGAGGGGGCGACAAAAATTGGTGAGCTGCTTGCTAAGAGGCTCAAGGAAAAGAAGATAAATGAGGGTGTGTTCGACAGAAATGGTTATCCATATCACGGTCTTATAAAGGCAGTATGTGAAGGTGCACGAAAGGGCGGCTTGAAAATATAAAAATAGTGTAAGGAGTATTCTTTGGGTGACGTTGAGATTCAAGAGGAGAAGGAAGAAGAGTTTACAGAGAAGTTAATTAAGCTGAACAGGGTTGCAAAAGTGGTAAAGGGAGGACGCAGGTTCAGTTTTAGTGCTTTAATGGTCGTTGGCGATAAAAATGGAAGAGTTGGAATAGGATTTGGAAAGGCAAATGAAGTATCTGAAGCAATTCGAAAAGGTGTTGAAGATGCTAAGAAAAACATCGTGAAAATAAATATAAAAGGAAGCACCATATCTCATGAGGTTTATGGGAAATTTAAAAGTGGGAAGGTGATTCTCAAACCAGCTTCTCCAGGAACCGGAATAATTGCGGGTGGACCGGTTCGTGCTGTTGTTGAACAGGCTGGTATCAAGGACATTCTCACAAAATCTCTAGGTACCAATAATGCAATCAACGTTGTGAAGGCTACAATGAACGGATTAATAAGCCTCATGGATATGAGCGATGTATTGCAGAACAGGGGTAAGACTTTTAAGGAGCTGTTTGGATAAGATGAAAAAGCTGATAAAGATTAAGCTCGTGAAGAGTCTCATAGGTGTACCGGAAAAACAGCGAAAGATTGTACGAGCACTTGGTTTAAGAAAGCGGGAATCAACAGTGGTAAAAGAACAAAATCCAGCGGTAGATGGTATGATTTTCAAAGTGAATCATCTGCTTGAAACTGAGAGGATAGAGAAATGAAAATCAAACCACCTAGTGGAGCTATAAGGCAGAAAAAAGTGCTGGGAAGGGGAACTGGAACTGGAAAAGGTACTACAAGTGGAAAAGGTACAAAGGGACAAAAATGCAGGTCCGGGTATAAAAGGAAGATCGGGTTTGAAGGCGGACAAATGCCACTGGTGCGCAGGATTCCGAAGCGTGGATTCAATAATAGCTCGTTCGAAAAGAGCTATCAGATTATCAACCTTAGCGATCTCAACAGGTACAAGAGTGGGCAGAAGGTCGATTATGAGATACTCCTCAAAGATCGATTGGTAAATCGCAAGAATCAGTGGGTAAAGCTACTTGCTAAAGGGGAACTAAATAAGAAGTTGCAGATCTCCGTGCACAAGGTTTCAAAAAAGGCCAGGGAAGCTGTAGAGGCCGCTGGTGGAGAAGTCCAAATTGTGAAGGAGCATCAGGGTAAGAAAATTATCGAAGGACAAGGATAAGTCATGGCAGCTCAGAGTAATATAGCCTTTAATATCTTTAAAATTCCGGAGCTCAGAAAGCGGGTATTTTTTACCCTTCTTATGCTTGTTATTGTCAGAGTAGGAGCATACATTCCAGTTCCAGGGGTTAATGCTGTTGCTTTGGAGAAGATTTTTTCACAGACAGCAGGAGGGATTCTAGGCTTTATCGATCTGTTTGCTGGAGGAGCAATGAGTAGGTTTACTCTCTTTGCTTTAGGTATAATGCCGTATATATCTGCGTCTATTATCATGCAGCTTTTAACCGCAGTTATTCCTCTGCTCGAAAGGTTATCTAAAGAGGGGGAGGTTGGAAGAAAGAAGATACAGCAGATTACGAGGGTTGCAACAATCGGTATCAGTGGCGTTCAGGGGATGGCACTTACCAGCTTCATGAGCTCAAAGCCAGAAGTGATTGTGAATCCGGGGCTTGGTTTTACCATTACTGCGATTGTATCGATGGTTGCGGGTACAATATTCTTGATGTGGATAGGAGAGCAGATAACGGAGAGAGGGATTGGAAACGGAATATCGCTCATAATATTCATCGGAATTGTTGCACGGATACCCGTAGCCTTCAAGCAAGTGTATGATCAGCTGCAGCTTGGTGAGCTTAATCCTATAGTGCTCATTGCTTCCTTTGCTATATTCGTAGGAATAGTAGCCTTTGTCATCCTCGAACAGCAGGGCCAGAGGAGAATCCCGATCCAGCATGCAAAGAAGATTGTGGGGAGAAAGGTATATGCTGCTCAGGGGACACATCTACCGCTCAAGATTAATCCTTCAGGGGTTATCCCAATTATATTTGCTTCATCAATACTCCTTTTCCCTGCACAAATTGCAAAGACTCTTGGTGCAAGGGTTCCTGCTTTGGATAATCTCGCCACCCTGCTCTCTCCAGGAAGAGCCTTGTATCTTGTACTCTATGCTCTTTTAATCATCTTTTTTACGTACTTCTATACTAATATCCAGCTCAATCCAATAGATATTGCTGATAACCTGAAAAAAGTTGGAGGTTATATCCCTGGAATTAGACCTGGTGTCAATACATCGACATACTTACAGAAGGTGCTTAATAGAATCGTTCTTCCAGGTTCAGTATTTCTCGCTATTATTGCACTCATTCCAACTCTCATACAGAATTGGCTTCGTTTGCCGCCTGAAATGGCTTATTTGATGGGAGGAACATCGCTTCTGATAATGGTTGGGGTGGACCTTGACACAATGAAACAGATTGAGTCTCACCTTTTGATGAGACACTACGACGGTTTTATGAAGAGAGGTGGAAAGATCCGTGGGAGAAACTTATAATGAACATTGTTCTTCTCGGCGCACCTGGAACAGGGAAGGGCACTCAGGCTCATTTCATAGCCGAGTTATTTCGAATACCGATAATCTCTCCCGGAGATATTCTTCGCCATGAGATAAAAAACAGAACTAAACTTGGGATGATAGCAAAGAACTTTGTAAAGAGCGGAAAGCTCGTACCTGATAATGTTATAGTGGATATGATAAAAAAGAGAGTAGAGAATAAGAATGCAAAGAGTGGATTTGTGCTCGATGGGTTTCCCCGCAACCTCTCACAGGCAAAAGCTCTTGAAGAAATGCTTGAATCAATAGGAAAGAGTATCGATAAAGCAATTTATTTTGATATGGAAGAAAAAAAGATTGTTGCGAGACTCAGCGGTAGGAGGGTTTGTATCGACTGCGGTGAGACATATCATCTGCAGAATAATCCTCCAATCAAAGATAATATATGTGATAAGTGTGGAGGCCACCTCTATCAGAGAGAGGATGATAAACCTAAGATAATAGAGGAGAGACTCGGTACCTATAACAGGAATACGGCTCCAATAATTGACTATTATAGTAAAAAAGATTATTTTTTAGCCGTTAATGCAGATGATAATATCGAATCGATAAGAAACAACCTGAGAAGGGAATTTATACCTTAACATTTATTTACCTTGCAGAATGGCAAGTAAATATATATATCGAAAATGTAGTGTATAGCCACATCAGGAGGTTAGATGTCGAAAGAGGAAGCCATTGCAGTTACCGGGATAGTAAAAGAACCTCTTCCGAATGCTATGTTTAAAGTTGAGCTCGAAAACGGGCATGTTGTACTTGCACACATATCAGGTAAGATGAGAATGCACAATATCCGAATATTGCCTGGTGATAAGGTAAGCTTAGAGCTTTCTCCCTATGACCTGAACAGAGGTAGAATAACCTATAGATATAAATGAGAGTTTATTTATGAAGGTAAGAGTTTCGGTAAAACCGATATGCGATAAGTGTAAAGTTATAAGAAGAAGAGGTATTGTCAGAGTGATATGTGATAATCCAAAACATAAGCAGAGACAGAAAGGGTAAAGAGTAAATGGCGAGAATAGCGGGAGTTGATCTTCCTAGTAACAAGAGGGTCGAGGTAGCATTAACCTACATCTATGGAATTGGCAGGTCAAATGCACAGAAGATTGTACAGGAATCGGGTGTAGATCCTGATACACGTGTCCATAAAATGACAGATGAAGAGATTGCTAAACTCAGGGGTATCATTGAGAAGAACTACAAGATAGAAGGAGAGCTCAGGTCAGGGGTCTCCATGAATATTAAAAGGCTCATTGATATAGGTTCATACAGGGGATTACGGCATAGAAAGGCAATGCCTGTAAGAGGTCAGAGAACCCGTACCAATGCACGTACTCGTAAGGGTAAAAAGAAGACAGTAGCTGGAAGGAAGAAGTAAAGGAGATCATAAGTGGCTAAAGTATCAAAATCGAAGACCAGGAAAAAAGAAAAAAAGAATATAGCAAGTGGAATCGTTCACATCCAAGCCACCTTCAATAATACAGTTGTAACCATCACTGATAAACAGGGAAACACTATCTCATGGTCGAGTGCAGGGAGCCTTGACTTCAGGGGTGCAAAAAAGAGTACTCCCTTTGCTGCGCAGGTTACGGCTGAGGATGCCGCAAGAAAGGCTATAGAGCATGGCTTGAAAGAGGTTGATGTATATGTGAAAGGACCTGGTTCGGGGCGGGAATCTGCAATAAGAACCTTACAGGTTGTCGGTTTAAAAATCAATATGATAAAAGATGTTACACCCATTCCTCATAACGGTTGTAGACCCAGAAAACGAAGGAGGGTCTAAGCATAAAGGCCGACCATAAGGAAAATTCTAGAATTTCATTTTGGAGGAAGAAATGCCCAGATATTTAGGTCCCTCGTGCAGGTTGTGCAGGCGAGAAGGGATGAAGCTCATGCTAAAGGGCGATAGGTGTCTTGGGAATAAGTGTGCAATTATGAAGAAGAAGCTGCCACCTGGACAGCTCCCCAGAAGAAGGAGAAAGGTCTCGGAATATGGAATGCAGCTTCGGGAAAAGCAGAAAGTAAAACGTTACTACGGACTATTTGAAAAACAGTTTAAACGCTATTTCGAAATCGCATCAAGAAGGAAGGGTATCACTGGAGAAATCCTGCTTGTTCTTCTTGAGCAGCGTCTAGACAATGTTGTTTTCAGGATGCATTTTGCATCCTCGAGAGCAATGGCCCGACAGCTCGTTCGGCACGGTCATGTACTGGTTAATGGAAAAAAGGTGGATATTCCATCTTACTTTGTAAGAGAGAGTGATGAGGTCGAGATCAAGGAGAAAAGTAAGAAGCTTATTCCTATACTCGAGAGTATGAAGAGCGAGTCGAAAGTCGGAACTGTACCCTGGATTGAGGTCAATCCTGACAATCTAAAGGGTAAATTTCTTTATTTACCAAAAAGGGAAGAGATAGATCTTCCAGTAAATGAGCAGATCATAGTTGAACTCTATTCTAAATAAACCCGAGGAGTGGGGGATATGGCGCACAAGAACCTCTTAAAGGGAATGAAGCGACCGAAACAGATAGTGATAGAGCACGACAAAATGAAAAAAGATTATGGGAAAATTATTGCATCCCCACTTGAGAGAGGATACGGTACAACTCTAGGGAATTCACTTCGAAGGACATTGTTATCGGCACTTCAAGGATATGCAATAGTAGCTATACGTATCGAGGCATATGATCCCAAGAAGGAAAGCATGAAATCTATTACAAGTGAGTTTGATACGATTCCTGGTTTTGTTGAAGATACTATAGATTTCATCCTTAACCTCAAGGGAGTGAGGATAAAACTCGAAGATGAGACAGAAACACGAACTATCACAATCGAGAAAAAGGGACCCGGTGAGCTTAAGGCTTCCGATTTAGCTGTAGATGATAATATATCTATTCTCAACCCAGATCACCATCTTGCCAAATTAAGTAAAGGGGCTAAAGTCGTTATAGATGTCCAAATAAATTATGGTAGGGGTTACGTACCAGCAGAGAGCAATATTGAGAATATTGAAACCATTGGCACTATACCAGTGGATGCGATCTTTACACCAACGCAGAAATGCAACTTTCATGTAGAACCTACTCGTGTTGGCCAAAGGGGAGATTACGATAAACTGATCATGGAGGTATGGACAGACGGAAGCATACTTCCAGAGGATGCTGTTGCAGATGCAGCAAAAATTCTGAAAGATTACCTCGTTCACTTCATAAACTTCAATGAGGAGTTTGAGGATGAGGAAGGTGAAGTGGATGAAGAGGAAGAGCGTCTGAAGGTAATTCTTGAAACCCCGGTAGAGGAGCTCGAGCTTTCGGTGCGTTCTTCAAATTGTTTAAGAAACATTAACGTTAAAACAATCGGTGATCTCGCCGGACTATCTGAGGAGGAGATCTCAAAGACCAAGAATTTCGGAAAAAAGTCATTACAGGAAATCAAAGACAAGCTTGCCGAATATGGACTCACACTGGGAATGAAGGAGATTTTGGACAGCAGGTTCGAAAAGAAGGAATTGGAGCACTAAGAATGAGGCACCTTAAAAAGGGTAAGAGCTTTAGCAGGGACAAAGAACACAGAGATGCAATGTTTTCAAACATGATGGTATCCTTTTTTCAACAGGGAAGAATAAAAACAACCACCACAAAGGCAAAAGAGCTCAGAAGGCGAAGTGAACGTATTATTACAAAAGCAAAAGAACCAACCCTGCACAACAAGCGTATAGTTATAAGCAAACTGAGAGACAGGGATACTGTTGCAAAACTTTTTAACGAAATCGGGCCGAAATATAAAAATGTTAATGGTGGATATACAAGGATAATTCGGCTTGGGAAGAGACAGGGTGACAGTGCCGAACTATCCTATTTAGAGCTTATCGATGTTAAGCCCCCGGAGGAGACAAGAGGGAAGAAAAGGGAAGTAGAATCTCCTCAGGAGAAAAAAGGAAAGAAGAAGGAGACAGAACCTCCTCAGGAGAAGAAGGGGAAGAAGAAGGAGACAGAACCTCCTCAGGAGAAAAAGCTAAAGAATGAGGCCCAACCTCCTCAGGAGAAAAAAGGAAAAAAGACGGAGGCAGAAACCTCAAGTTCGAAAAAGACGTGATAACTTCATCAGTAGTACCCGGTGATACCTCACGAGCCCCAAGGATAACCGCTTTATCCCAGATTATTAATCTTCTGGTTTTCGCTGTTTTTGCTCTCCTGACTCGATACTTTACCACGATTGCTATCCAGGGTTTACTCATAATCTACTCCATATATTTGTGTAGAATTAAACTGAAGGAGTTTCGTCTAAAGGAGATCATTCCTCTTTTACCCATTCTGGGCTTTGTTTTGATTCTGAATTGCTTCAGGGGATCAGGAGAGATCCTGCTGAGACTTGGTCCTCTTGTGTTAATGAAACAGGGGATATTAAGAGGGCTTTACTATTTTGTTGTGATATCACAACTCTGGCTTCTAAGTAAAGTGCTGACTAAGGGATTCGGGGAGGAGGCTGTTCTATCATCTTTACATACATTAGATAGAGTATTGACTAAGTCCAGGAAAAGAAGAAACTTCGTAGTAATTCTCTACTATATCCTGCGGATCTTTCACAATACATATGCAGAGTTAAAAATAGTATTGAAGCATAGTAAAACTGCTTCGATAAAAGATTTTTCGAAACAACAGGCTGGTTATTCCACACCTACACTAAAGGAGAGGATTCTTCTGTTTTTTTATGCTTCATTCGAACGTTCAAAAGAGGATTTTGAAAAGTCGAGTAGGATCTCAGTGAAAAAGCAGCGTCCCGTAGTATATGACTACCTCTATATTGCACTTGAACTTTGCTGTATGGTTCTCGCATTTTTATTGAGAACGTGGCTAATCGAAGTATAGTTACTTCCAGAAGTCTTTTGTGCTTCTTGAGACTATTTCATCATTCTCTGCGTGGTAAATGACATAACCTTCAATCTCATGTTTCACCAGGAAGCTGAATCCTTTTTCACTTCCCATTGCAAACACCGCTGTGGCAACTGCGTCTGCAAAAGCTGTCTCAGGCAGGAGTATGGTTACAGATTTCATGTTACTCGTTGGATATCCTGTTTTAGGATTGAATAAGTGACTGTATCGGTGCCCATCTTCTATGAAAAATCGTTCGTAGTCTCCTGAGGTAACTATAGCAGTATCTTTTTTCTCGAGTATCCCTCTAAATTCTTCTTCATTCACAGGGTCCTGTATAGCGATTCTCCACAGCTTACGATGTGCATTTTTTCCACTAACATATATATCTCCACCCGCATCTATGAGGAAGTTGTCATATCCCTCCTCCCTGATATAATCTCTTATGAGATCGACAATTCTCCCTTTTGCAATTCCACTGAGATCGAGCATAACATTATTGGGTTTCACTATCCTATCAGCTGTAACCTCTATCTTGTCATATCCAACAAACGCTAACGCTTCGGTAATTTTTTCATGAGTTGGGCGTTGTGGATGGTCTGTATCGAAACCCCACACCCTGATAATTGGAAGAAGCGTGGGGTCAAAATAGCCATCGGTTTTACGAGCAAAACTCACAGAATCCTGTATCAGTGTGAAGAGTTCCGGGTCCTGTGTGTGTGTAATAACCTTACCCTTATTAAATTGTGAAAGAACACCTCCTTTGGGCCGATAGTCAAAGGCGCGATCGAGTTCCTCTATCTTTTTAAAGCTTTTATCGATGATTACATTGGCATCAGATTCATCTTTCCTGTCGGTGACAATAGTGATCTTCACATAGGTACCTAGGGCTATTTTTGTGCGGGTGACAGAGGAGAGCTTACCTGCATAAGTTGAAGTAAAGACGAGTAATATGAAGAGGACTGTGGTAAGAGTTGGAAAAACCTTTCTCATTCCGTAAAGAACCATGTGTCAATGAGAGATTCAAGAGTACCGTCGTTCTTCAGTGCTTCCAATCCTGAATTTATCATAGAGAGTAGCTTGGTGTTTCCTTTTTTTACAGCAATAACATACTTTTCTGAAGTAATCGGTTCAGGTATTATTTTGAAAATACCCCTGTATTCGTCGTTCAGATTTACCATCCTCGATGCATGAGGCAAGTTGATTGAAAGAGCATGGATTTTACCCGAGGCCATATCTTCAAACGCATTCTCTATGTTGATGTATTCTTTTGTATTAATTCCAAAATCTTCTGTAAACAATTGTCCCGATGGTGAATCTTGAGAAATGCCGATCCATAAACCCCTCAAAGATTCTGGCCCGGTATACCTCTCAAAATCCTCTGATATAACCACCACCTCTCCGATCTCCAAATACGGTTCTGAGAAGATAATGTTCATACTCTCGGCAGACCCGGCAGCAGCACGCAAGGTTAGAGACGAGATAGCTATATCGTATGATTCATCAATAAGGCCATGGTATATATTTTCTTTTAGAACAGGAACGAACTTGATGGTGATTTTTTGATGTTCCGCTATTCGAGAAATCACATCAATATCAAAACCACTGATATTCTTATCAGTATCTACCATTTCCATTGGTGGGTTATTAGGAGAGGTTGCGACTACATAGCGTGCTTTTTTGCCAAATTTTGCACCCCACATAATTATAAAAACAAAAATGATGAAGAGAAATAGATATGTTCTTTTCATGGGAAACCTATACTAATTCTTGATAATTGTACCGTCTCAGAACCGGTGATGGAGGTGTATGCCTCTTGAACTTTGTTCTTTTTACAAGGGCAACTACCTTTTCGACAATTTCCCTTTCGTATCCAAATTTGACGATTTCATCTGGATTGTTGTTTCGTTCGATATAATACCAGAGGATTTCATCCAGGGTCCTGTACTTTATACCAAGTTCGGTTTCATCGGTCTGGTTCTCCCAAAGCTCGGCAGTCGGTTTTCTTGAAATAATCTTTTTTGGTACCCCCACTATCTGTGCGAGCTCCCACACCTCCGTCTTATAAAGATCACCCAGCGGTTCAATAGAGCATCCTCCATCCCCATAAAGGGTGAAATAGCCTGTGAGGAGTTCTGTTTTATTCCCAGTACCGATAACGAGCCCACCCTCCCGGGAGGCAACATCGTACAGAATTATCATTCTTGTTCTTGCCTGTATATTCCCAATTCTAATCCTCGATCTTTTATTTTTCTCGCTTTCATCAAGAACAGAACCGAACTTCTCTACTATAGATGAGATATCATAGTACTGCTTTATACCTTTTTTAAGCTTTATCAGTTCTTCAGCATTTTCCCGAGATTCTTTATTTGAGAGCCGAGAAGGCATAATGACCCCAATTGTATTTTTTGCGCCTAGCGCATCGCAGGTGAGGAAGTAGGAGAGTGATGAATCAACACCTCCAGAGAGTCCGACTACAGCTTTTTTATGGCCGGAACTATGAACATAATCTTTGATAAATGTCACAATTTGAGATCTGATCCTCTCTAGGCTCTGTTTATCTTGTGCAAACATCTACCCCCCCGAATAAAGCTGGGAGATGTCCTCTCTTATATAGACCTTTTTAAGAGGTATTCCTTCTCCTGTAATGTAGCTTCGTCTCTGTCCGTCGATAAGTATACTTACCTTTTTTACCTGTTCGAAATCAAAGGCTGTGAGCATTATCTGTGATAATTCAAGCAGGATTGCATCTCTGCCGCTATAGTTATCCTCAAGCTGGGAAGAGAAGTTCAGCGTAAGATGACCGTTTATAATCTCTGCGCCGAGTAGTTTTGTATTCTCGGGAATAAAGCTTACGATGCCCTTTTCGGTCTCCGTCTGGCTGGAGCCTCTTAGCAGAGTGTTGAAGGTTCTCGTAATTGGAGAGTCTAAATATTCAACTGTTCTCTTGACGGGGATGGGTTTTGCGCTTCCATCAGTCTGATTAATCTTTACAAAATATAGTGTTGCATCAAGCTTTTTAGGCCTGATTGTTTCTTCTGCCTTTTGTTTCTCCTCCTTTTTCTCAGGCACAGGCGTTACTTTCTCAGCCTCCTTAGTTTCTTTTTCGGGAATTATTTCCTCTGTAGGAACTTGCTTCTCTTCATCCTTTTCCTCTTCTACAATTACAACATCTTCATCTTTCTCTGCAATATCTTCCGGTTCTTCAACCTCTGCTACTTCTCTTCGCAATCCTTTTCCGATGGATTTAAAGGCTTCTCTGAACGATCCCTTTCCTCTATAAAGAATGATAACCACAATAACAACGAGTATGAGTAACCAAAACAGGCATCCAGTTTTACCAAACTTCCGTACGCGTTTCCCCATTTTATGCAATATAGATTTCAATTATACAATTGTCAAGGCAAACCATTGACTAAACCATCTAACTCCCAATAAACCAAGGATTTACATAAAAAATTGAGCATTTTGACCTTCCCCTCGTATTCCTTAATAAATAACCCAACTATAAACAAAACATACAATAAAAGATATCATAACAATAATAGTAAAATTTTTATTGTAAATAATGATTTCTTTGATATTATTTATTGTACAAATAGACTGAAACGATTCAGTAGATGAGTCTATGAAAGAGGTGAATATCCTGGATCGTGTACAAGCAGTAATACCTTCCAATAACAACCTCATACTTGCCACGATTCAGGAACACAGCATGAAAGGTGAGCTTGCTTACAATCGTGACATTAATATTTCACAATAGGTTGACCTATATGTATTTATAAAAAGTGTATGTGGTGATCTTTTTCATGTAAAACTTACCATTTCCAATAACTATGGAGAATGACATGAGAAACAAAATCTACATTAGTATGATCGTATGTATCGTTGTAATAGTATCGCTTATGTTACTATCATGTGGCCTTTTTAATACGACTACAACTTATAGTGGCACAGGTGGCAGCATCATCAGCGGAATTAATTCTTTTACAATAGACATTTCTGATAAAGGAGCAGTCTACAGGATTTTAGAAGTGACTTTAACCAATCTAAATTATGCGAATGCCTCAGATTTGATGATCAGAGTGGAAAAAGTTGGCGACAAAAGGGTGACGCTGGTGGATCAAAGGGGTGGAACAAATGCTTATGCAGGAACGTATGTATTTGTTGATGACTCCAATGAAAGTGGTCTTTCAAGACTTGTCACATATAGCGGAGTTGTTGTTCCTGAAACATATCAATCAGAGGGTGATTTCAACAGTTTTGTGGATGTTGAGACGTTTGGCA
The DNA here is from genome assembly GCA_020342115.1 of Spirochaetota bacterium. Classification (GTDB taxonomy): domain Bacteria; phylum Spirochaetota; class B62-G9; order B62-G9; family DRHN01. Next base: position 1,131,425 of record CP070841.1, on the reverse strand, counting down.
CCTGGCAGCTTACCATATTAGACTGGACAGCAGGTACTGACGGTACGCTTGGCAGCTGGTCTATAAAAATAGAAGCATCTGGTTTATAAAAATGTTTCAGCAAGATAAATTATTAACTCTCATTAAATCCTAGATGAAGCAGGATTCGCTTATTTTATAGAGGAGGGATACCATGAAACGGTTATTCCTGCTCTTCTTTTTCGCCTGTTGTGTTATGTTCCAACAAGCCCTGGCCTCGGATCAGAAGCTCGTACATGGCGCTGGGACACTGCCGCATCTGACAAGCGCCATAACGGTGAGCGGGGGTTTTGAAATTCCAACGCTTTTGATATATGCTATCCGATACGATATCGGGCTCGGCAACCGTGTGCAGTTGGGACTTTCCGCTTCCCTGTTAGGAGTGGTGAATGCTGTGGAGATGCATTCGATGCTCAACATAATCAAGACTGAAAGTGATAGCGATTTTTTAAGCATCTATATTAATCCAACAATCTCCCATATGTATAACGTTTTCCTCCCTTTTTTAAATGTATACAGCTTAGGTTCTATTTTCCTCAAGTCTGGCGTCGCTTATGAACACCGCTTTGGAGCCGAGCGCCACATTGGCTTATACTTAAAAATAGGCTCTTATATACCGATAGCAAGTATGTTTGACGAAGAATTCAGATGGGTGACATCAAAGAGCGAATATGGGATCGATGGGAGGGTTGGCTTTCAGGCGCTTCTTGGAGAGGGTTTATCCATCGCACTTGAACCCTGGATGATATGCTTTTTCAAAAAAGATGCTCAACAAATGTATTATGGTGGCAAGGTAGCGTTTGCCTGTGCATTCTAAAAAATAAAGGGGTCAAATCTTTGCTTGACTCTTTTTTAATTCTCCCAATGAATAAAGATTTTAGCTATTCCAGATCGTATCTTTTTTCTTTTTCAGCAATTTTTCTACAAAAAAATCTCTCCTTTTATAGCTACTATCATGTTATTTTTGAAATTAGTGTGTGTTGCATTGGCAAAGTCAGGCATGAGTCTTATTTGTCTGGGTATGTAAAGTAACCTTGATTATAACTGCAAGGAAAGAGTATGAAAATGAGATTAGCAGCAGGGTACTGGTTCATTGCTGTTTCGTTATGGTCTGCTGCCTGGGCATCACGAGGACAGGACAATGAGAAGATCACTCTCAGTATAAATGGACGCCCCCTTACTGTTGAAATTGCTCGAACTCCATCTGAGCGGCGCAAAGGGTTAATGAAGAGAAAGAGCCTTGATTGGAATGCAGGGATGCTCTTTGTGTTTAGAGACGACGAGATTCGCTCCTTCTGGATGAAAGATACTGAGCTTTATCTTTCTATCGCTTTTTTGGATAAAAACGGAAAAGTTACCGATATATTTGATATGAAACCCTTTTCTCTTATACCTGTACGATCAAGCAAACCGTGCAGGTATGCGATTGAGGCCAACCTGAACTTTTTTAAAGAGGCTGGATTATCGGTTGGAGATAGGATAAATCTCGATATGGTGAAATAGAACAATGAAAAATGCTATACTTATAGCGCTATTTATCCTTTTGCCTTCGTCATTCATTTTTGCTAAACAAGAGACAAAGGTTTTGGTGTATTATTTCAAGAATATTTCTGGTGATGATTCATATTCAGATATGATGTACAAGTTGCCGATATGCATTTATACAAACATTAAGGAAAAGATTCCTGATAAACAGTTTACACTGATTGACGGAGAAGGTCTCAAGAATTACCGTACTGACTCGCCTTATGAACTTTGGGAGAGTGATCTCCTGCTAAACATAGCACTGCTCAGGGGAATTCATGAGGTGATCTTCGGTCAGTTTTATGTAGAGAATGGAAGACCTGTCGTGCTAGGGAAGGTCTTTTATATTGAGAGCGGATTGATCATTGCAATAGGTGAGGGACAGAAAGAATACAACGATCAACTGCGTGCGGTAGAGAAGCTTAGTGTAGAGGAGATCATGGATTATGATATAGAAGAGAAAGAACAGGTATATAATCCGGAAATCAAGAGGTTCATAAAAACCGAAGTGCTGGAAGTGCATAATAATGTTTCAGTTTCTGGTGGGATTGTGGTTCCTGTAGGGGATTGGATTGAAAACTTTGATACAGGGATATCTGGTGAGCTTTTTTATAATCTCTTTCCCAAGATCGAGGTTTTTCCTCTCGGTTTTGGCCTGAGTACAGGATTTGTATATATCAGCAGAAATGCCGATGAGTCTCATAAGGAAACAGAACTTACTGTGCTTCCTGTGGGAGTTTTGGTCCGGTATCTTTTCAGTATAAAGGGTTTTTTAAATGCGGTAACCATAGATTTAGGCGGTGGTATGGGTGTTTCCACTCTTGCAATCGAAGATGAGCCGTACAGGTCTATAGATCCTTATATTAAGGTGGGTGTAAGTTTAATTCTGAACCCTCTCAAGGACCACTACCTATCATTGAAGTTTGGATATATGAATATAGCATATATGGATACACCCCTTAGCTCGCTAATTGGTGAGATGGGAGTTATATTTCATTTCTAAAGGGGTAGATATTAGGTTGTGTAAAAAGATATTTATTACCATTTTAATTTCAATGTTTATCTCAGCGACAGGGTATTCTTACGAGCTCTTTATAAACAGCGACCCGATCAATGCATCTGTTTATTCTGGAGAAGAACTTCTAGGTAAAACGCCTTTGAGATTGCACGATATCAAAGAGGACAGGATTAAGCTCACCTTTAAAAAGAGCGGATTCGAAGATGCTGAAGAGGAGGTCGTGCTTCGAGATATCCAAAGACCTATTCGCTTTTATACCCTCACTTCATCGAATATCAGCATAGTGCTAAACCAGAATGATCAAGCTCTATATCTCAACGAGGTGAATGCTGGGAAAACTCCTCTTATCGTCCATAATCTTCCAGGAGGCACATATAATATCGATACAAGTGAAGGTGTGATCTCGATTAACACATCCGAGTATTTTCATCAGCAGAGAACAGCTGTCACAGAGACTATATTCTCAGCTGCTCTGGTCGGTGCCTCTATTTTAGGTATGATTCATTTCTCGAACATAAACGAACCTGTGAATGCTCATGCTCTTGGCGTTACCTCATTAGTATTCGGTGGAATTTTTGGATACAATATTCTCAAGCTGTCAAAATTATCTATGGGGAGCCGAGAGGATAAACAGGCTATGAGTGGTGTGGAGATACGTCCCTACACAGGGATGGATGACCGTAATATCTTTGCATCGGGAATGGAGTTAATCGGAAGAGAACAGTGGGAGGATGCTGTTAAAAAGTTTATACTGGTGATAAATCTCTACGAGGATTCGCAGTTTGTACCAATCTCGTATTATGAAACCGGATATAGCTACTATAGAATGGGGAATTATCCGAAGGCGAGGCAATATTTGAGAAGTTTTGTGTACGAATACCCCCTCTATGAGCTCTTTCCCTACGGAATACAGTACCTTCTTGATGTTGAGCTAAGACTTGGGGATGCAGAAAAAGCAATGGAGAGTTACAACAGTGTGCGACCTGTCCGTATAGATGACGAGAGTGGAGAGCTCTATCAGGAGTTTTATAACCTCTATGCAACACTCTATCATGATTCGGGTGAGAAGAGCTTATACCTTTTTGAGGATCTTAAAAGAGAGCTGGATTATTTTCTCGTTAATTATCCGGAATCGCCACGCTATCCGAACATTTACCTTCTGAAGGGGAGGCTTTTATACCAGTACCTCGACAGGGAGGAGGCATTAAAAATATTTGAAGAAATCAGAAATAATTATTCTTATGATAAAGAATTAATCTCAGAAATGGAAAGTATTGTCAATGAGTGAAAAGATACTATGTTTCAGTTTGAACGGCTTCATAATCGCTGTTGAGCCGGATCAAGTTGAAAAGATCCTCATCAATAAACATCCGACAAAAGACACCTTCATGCTCGAAACAGGTGTTGAGGTAAAAAGCCTTAAATCGTATATCCCCCTCCCTGAGAAGGAAGAGGTGCCAGCTGAAAACATCCTGTTCATTAAAGACCAGAAAGACTACTATGGATTTACCATTGACCGTATCGTTGGTTATATGAGGCTGAAGGCCACCGAACGGATAGGATCAAGAAAGCCTAACTCTTCCATCCAATTCTTCGTTCGGAATGAAGGTAGATTGATCCCGGTTATGGATCTTCAATATATAACGAACAATGAGCAATCTGTGACGACCGAAGACATAGAAGAGATTGTGGGCTCTGCTCGTGTAGAAGATGTTGCGGGAGTCGGTGAGGAGGCTGGGGAAGTTTTCGAGGAAGTAAGTGAGGAGGAGATATACAGGTCAATAGATGAAGAAATACAGAAGAATAAACGGCTCGTCTATGCCGATGACGTGATAGCAAGTGAAAGAAAAGGATTAATTCTGCCTCTTGTTATAAATGTGGCCATTGTTATAGTCTTTCTTGCGGGCTTTTTATTTTATATTACAACAACAAGAGAAAGAGTGAGAGAGCAGGAGGTCGGAGGGAGGATATCGGGTGTTGAAGAGGAGGTCATCCGTGAAATAAGGAGAAAATCCGAACAGGAGGTTGCAGAACAGAAAGAGAAGCTCAAGGAAGCCCGTTCGAGGTTAAGTGCTCTGCAGGAAGAAAGGGAGTACTTCCTGCAAAACCAGGATGTAATACTTGCTCAGAAGGAGCAGGAGCTTCAGGATGAGTACAGAAGACAGCTCGAGGAGGCAAGGGAAAGGATAGCCACCAGTGGGGTGGAGGATGCTGATACCAGATTCGAGCTTGAAAGAGACCGTCTCTATCAGGAGTTTCTGGAATCAAGAGAGAATGCACGGGATGAGATCGAGAATGTGAAGGATGAATATGAAAATGCGCTTCGACAGAAGGAGCAGGAGATAAGAAACGAGGTTGATGTATACTCAAGACGAATAGGCGAGATTGAGGAAGCGCTTGTAGAGGAACAGGCAAAGCTGAAAGATGCCGAAGAACGATTCCAGAGTGCTGTGTTGCAGCAACAGGAGTATATGAACTTTAGAAAACAGATTAATACTGTCTACAATAGGGGATTGAACCATTTTGCACGGGAGAATTATGACAGTGGTATAGGGGAGCTTAAAACCATACTGCCCATAATTGAGAATGCGAGAGTCAAAGGCATAGGAGATGAAGTCGGGCTGAATGTAGAGGAGAAACTTGTAAATAACATTTTATGGCTTGCTGAACAGGAGAAAAATCGTCTGAATCTCAATGTAATAGGAGAACAGACTTATAGAGCGGCAGCTGAGCTTGAGCGGGGACAGAGACGTGAGGAGGCTCTATCGCGATACTTCACTACATATACCCTTGTTGAGGATGATGGTTTGAAGTCGAGAGCCCTGACCAGGGCAGAGGCGATCATGGATGAGCTTTTTGATGAGCGAACCGAGAAAGAAAATGAGGATATTGAGAGAAAATCTTCTGCTGTGTTTCGGCAAGCAATGGATTATAAGAGGAGCGAAAGATACGATGAAGCTATATTGAGTCTTGAAGAGCTCGTTACAGAATATGCGCCAAGCTCCAGGAGTAAGCAGGCGTTAGATGAGATTGTAGCAATTAACAAGCTCGTTGCGAAAAAGGAGGAGGATAGAATTGCCTTCAGTGCAAACCAGAAGGCCGCCGAGATAATGGAGAGTGCTCAACAGTCCTATGAGAGTGGCTACTATGCAGAAGCACTTGATAAGTATCGAGATCTTGTCACAAAGTATAGGGATTCAGATTTTGCAGAATTAGCCCTTAATGAGATTGTTAGAATCAATGAGGAGATGAGGGAGTTTGGGGCCAAACCGCAGCTCTCGGTGAGAGGAAGAGAAGCGAATACCGGTGTGGTGATCCAATCTCTATCTGAAAACACCTTTCTCTTCAGTCTGGGAAGTGCGGATAACGTGAAGGAAGGTGAAGTTCTGCAGCTTTATAGGAAAGATGGAGATACACTCCTTTTCATCGGTAGTATGAAAGTAACAGAGGTGTACCCTACCATTTCGAGAGGTAAAACTGTTTATTACGAGAGAAAGCCTAAAGCCGGGGACATAGTATCGTTTTAATCATCGTTATAATTGGGTTTTTGTACCAATGATAGTTAAAATGGCAGGGACCGGACACTCTTCGATTGCTTCGTTTGTTATAATCTACACAGAATGAACCGTTACACGCCAATATTTAAGGAAGAAACGGCAGGGGGAATCTTACCTTTAAGAATGGTATAAATCCAGTTTCGACTTCACTGATAAAAGCAATCCCGTAGTCAAGCTTGAACCTGAGATGAGTATCTTCCCATAAAAGGTAGCGGAGCTCAAAACCTGTTTTAACAAATGGATATAGGGGAAAACTTTCCCCTGACCCGCGTGAACTTAAGTTCAGTCCAACTCCAAATCCTACAAAGGGTAGAATGGAAAATTTTGGAAAGGCCTCAAAGCTGTAAGCAAAATCTACTGATACAGGAATGTTAACTATATAGGAACTCCCGACTTGCTCTTTGATTTCATTTACTGCTACGCCAGCCTCAAACATGTTGTAGACATTTTCAGAGTTGAAGAAATATACGAAGATAGGGCTCTTCATGCTGAGGTAAGCACCGATGTAGGGTCCAGGTTTAATACTCGGAACATTTTCTCCATCTCCCTGGAAGTATCCGAGCATGCCAAGGGCAACATCCAATTCCGGGTCATATTCAAAGATATCAGGACAAGCGAGGCTTGGGAAAAGCAGAATAAGAGAAAATAAAAGCGGAACGAATATAGCCTTATTTTGTTTTTGCCGTGAAAACCCCATCCCAGTCCTCTCCAGGTGGATTTTGTATGAGCTCTTTGCACCTATCCTCGTAGAGTGAGCTCGGCATGTCACCTCCCAGGATCTGATTGCTTTTATTAAACAGACGTAGTGCTTCATTG
>CP070841.1:1097340-1124392 GCA_020342115.1 Spirochaetota bacterium | reverse complement strand
AATGTATTTACCGACATTTTTCTATAAAAATGATTCATAAAAAATGACAAAATAGTACAATAATTTATTAAATACATTGTAGCCAGAAAGATACATGTAATATACTATAATAGTGAAAAAGATGTTCTCGATGTTTTTTCCGCCATTAATAACACATAAAAGGTACACAAGTTTTGTTAGATAAGGAGGTGATCAAAAAAGAATTTAATGATATTTCTAAAAAAAGGAAGGTGATGAAAGATCCGATGATTTTTTTAATATTTTAAAACATGGAGGAAAAAATGAAAAAACTAATATTAATCTTGCTTGCTATATTCATGGTAGCATCTTTTACACTTTTGTGGGCTTCTGACGAAGAGGCAGAGGAAGAGGAAGTCGAACATACATATTCCCATTGGGGGACTGTGACACTTGAGGAGTTTTACACAAAAAGTCCGGATGGCATCAGAGCTTCCAAAGCCAGATTGGATCTGTCAGAAGCTGAGAAACAAACCATTAGAGATGCAAATTTGGAGGTAGCCTGGATTTTATCAGATCTGGGTGAATGGGCACGAGGAATAGTCAGAGGGTCAAAAATGGCAATGGATGACCTTGGTATGAAATTAGTAATACAAGATGTTGCAGATTGGAATCCGGCAGTACAAATAGCAGCTGCTGAAGCAGCTATGTCAGCAGAAGTAGATATAATAATAGCTATGCTTAGTGATCCTGTTGGGGAAGGCGAAGTTTTTAGAAGGGTTGCTGACCAAGGGATAATATGTACGTTTGTTGATGAGATTCCTGCTGGATTCAAACATCCGGAGGATTATGCAGGAGTGGTTACAGCTGATTTAGTTGAACTGGGTACGGTTGTTGCTGAATTGATGGCAGATGCAGTAGATGGAGAAGGTAAAGTTGGTTTACTGTATCTAGATTTTTTGCTATATAATGCAAATACAAGATGTCATGCCGCTGTATTAACTCTTAAATCAAAATATCCTAAGATAAAATTACTGCAAAAAGGGATTGTAACACCTGAAGATGCTGAACAAGCTGCCGCAGCTTGGATTACTCAACACCCAGATATCAAAGGAATTATTGCGCCGTACGATACGCCAGCCGTATCTGTCATATCGGCATGTAAGGCTGCTGACAGACGCGATATCAAAATAGTATCCTATGATCTGGGTGTTTTGACTGCTCTTGATATGCTACAAGGAGGCAATGTTTTTGGATTGGGAGTAGAATCAACAGCAGAATTAGGACGTACTGCGGTTATGATGGCGGCTTATGATTATCTGGGAAAAGAAGTTCCTTATTTCTTAACAGTACCTGCTTATCCTATTACACCCGAAAATGTCGTAGAGCTTTGGGAGCCCACAGTAGGTATTCCACCACCTCCAGAAATAGCTGAATTTGCTAAATAATTGATGCACATAGGAAGTAAGGAAAAACAAGATTTGAAAAAATGGGAAGATTCTTAAAATCGAATTGATACTACTTTTTTAAGGATCTTCTCACTAATTCTACTACTATATTGGGTAGAAATTCGGGTACTATAGCTCAGGTTTTGGAAAGCTGTAATTCACTCACTATATCGTTGTATAGTTCCCAAATAGATATCTCAGTAAGTATCTGCAAATACAACACAAGTATTTTCGTAACAGCCAATATACGTCTCGTGTAAAGGAATAGGCCAAATTCATTCGCTCCTTAATCTGAAAAGAGTATGAAAAAGTGCTTGAAAAAAGTCATCAACAAATGTATAAAGGAAAGTGAGTTCACTAGTGTTCATATACAACCTCCTTGAATATGGTGTTTGCCAAAACACATTTCAGGAGGGCGTAAGTTTATCTATTCACTAAAACTCCAAATTCGCTGAAAAATAAATAAGAATCGCACCATGAAAGAACCAATACTTAAGATGTTAGGTATTTCAAAATCCTTTAGCACTGTTGAAGTGCTTCATAATGTTGATTTTACATTGAATATAGGTGAAATACATGGGCTGGTAGGACAAAATGGTGCGGGCAAATCAACGTTGATGAAAATCTTGAATGGGGTTGAAGTAAAAGATAGTGGGAACATAATAATATTTGGAAAGGAGGAAGAATATAATAACCCGATTCAAGCAAGGGAAAAAGGTATTAGTATGATTTTCCAGGAATTTAGTCTTGTTTCATCATTGACAGTATCACAAAATATATTTTTAACACGAGAATCACACAACTTTCTTCGGTTATTAAAAGACAAAGAAAGTGAAAAAAATACTATTAAGATTTTAAAAGAACTCGATGTAGAGAACATTAATCCTAATGAATATGTAGAGAATCTTGGTACAGGTCCTCAGCAAATAGTAGAAATTGCAAAAGCGCTTTCCCATGAACCTAAAATATTAATTATGGATGAACCAACAGCATCTCTTTCTTCACATGAAATTGAATCACTTTTTATTGTTATTAATAAATTAAAGAAGAGAGGTATTTCCATAATATTCGTGTCACATTATTTGAGAGAAATTTTTGAAATCTGCGATAGGGTTACAGTTTTAAGGGATGGAAATAAGGTTTTCGAAGAAAAAATATTGAATACGAATTTAAAAGAAGTAATAGCTAAAATGACAGGTAAAGAGCAAGATTTGCAGGTCTCTAAAAGAAAAAGGCAGATAGATAGAAGCAAGCCCCCTCTATTAGAGATTAATAATCTGGTAGTTGGAGACATTGTGAAAGGGATTTCATTTAAAGTGTGGCATGGCGAAATATTTGGAATTGCAGGTTTACTGGGAAGCGGGAGAAGTGAAATCATTAATTCAATTTATGGAGTATATAAAAAAAAGAAAGGCGAAATCATAATTGACGAAAAGAGAACAAGCATTAATTCTCCCAATGATGCTATTCGTGCGGGCATAGCCATTGTCCCTGAAGACAGAAGAGAACATGGTCTTATATTAGATTTTTCAATAAAGGATAATATATTATTTTCAGTTATAAAAAAAATACTCAGCTTCATATTTATTAATGATAAAAAGGCATCAAAGATTACTAATGATTCAATTAACAAGCTTAATATAAAAGCATCAGGATTTTGGCAGGTTGTTAAATTCTTATCAGGTGGAAACCAGCAGAAAGTTGTTGTAGCAAAAAGTTTGGTGACTGATTCCAAAATTTTATTATTGGACGATCCATCTATAGGCATCGATATTCAAGCTAAATCTGAAATAATGAATATCATCAATGATTTTGTGGAATCTGGTAATGGGGTAATCTTTGTATCATCCGAATTTGATGAATTAGTATCCTTTTGTGACAGGATATTGGTGTTAAAAAAAGGTGAAGTTGACAGTATTGTTGATTGTGGTATAGAAGCCAATATGTCAGAAGAGATACTTTTGGAAAAGATTCAATAGTAATTAAAGGAGAAATTTTTGAAGGATAGTAATCTTAAAAGTAATAGATTTAAGGTATCTGATTATGTGGTGTATATTAGCTTTTTTGGTATATTTGCACTCTTCTCAATAATTCTCTATGATGGAGGTTTCTTAACTGGTCAGAATCTATTAAATATAACGCGGCAGACTGCCATGATTTCTGTGATGGCAATTGGAACAACATTCGTGCTTTCAGCAGGTGAAATTGACCTTTCAATCGGTTCTATTGTTGCTTTATCGGCCTTAATTACAGCAATATCACTGCGAATGGATTTGAATATATGGATAGCTGTGTTAGCTGGCCTTAGTACTGGGGCGTTTATTGGGTTTGTAAATGGCATTATCATTACAAAGCTGAGAGTTCCATCTTTTTTAATTACTCTGGGCATGATGACAATAGTTGCCGGTCTCGCAAGATGGATTACAAATCTTGAAGCTGTCCCAGTGATAAATGATACTTTTAATTACATATTTGGTAATGGAAAAGTTTTTGGGATTCCAATTCTACTGTTATGGACAGTGATATTCTTGGTTTTTGGTCAAATTTTTCTTAAAAAGACATCATTCGGGCGAAGTGTGTTGTCAACCGGAGGAAATAAGATAGCCTCTTTATTTACAGGCATAAATGTGGATAAGATCAAGATAGCTGTTTTTATTATTAGTGGTGTGAGTGCTTCTTTTGCTGCAATTCTATATACCGGGAGGCTTGAAGGTGCAAGATACACTCTTGGTCAAGCAGATCTTTTGCTTGTTATTGCAGCTGTGATTATTGGCGGTACTCGTCTTTCAGGTGGAAAAGGCACTTGTGTGGGTTCTGTCGTTGGCTCGCTCATAATGGGAATGATAGCCAACGGTTTGGTGCTCATGAATTTAAACATAGCGTTGCAGATGGTATTTAGAGGGTTGATAATAATTATTGCTGTATCTTTTAGTTTGAGGGAGAGAAAACGATTATAGAATAATTATGGAGACATGTTACTTAACTCTGAAGTAAGTAATATGTCCCCATATATTGAAGCATAAACAAGCGACCGCCGGAAGTTCAATCGTCGTAGGTGTTCACCTCGAAGTAGGTGAACCCATGGTCGACGTTAGTGTTACCGACGCCGAAATTGAAGCCGATTCCAGGGCTTCCTGTGTCGAATGTATCGTCTGTGACGGACATTACCTCCACCCCATTTATAAAGCTTTTTATGACATTGCCGAAGATGGTTGCCTCAACCCAATCCCCGTCCTTAACACCGTACTGTGAACCGGTGAGTCTTCGCAGTGAGGTAAAATCTCCGATTTTCCCATTCCACCTCACGATTTCTGCATAGGCGTTTTCTGTTTTGAGACACCTCCAGAACACCTCGTAACCTGTACAACGGTGCGGTGTTATTGTGCTGCGCAGTCGTATTTCTACTTCTTGGAAGAACTCCTCCGTCTGGTTCCTGCTGAACACCTTCGCTTTTCCATGCTGGTTCTTTCCCCATATCCCCGTGAGTACTGCAGTCGGATCATCGTAATCTCCGAGAGGAACGGCTTTGCCAGAATCCGAGACCTCGAGGTTACCCTGCTCGGCACGACTCTCTGGTACATTCATCCTGCACAACCCTCCATACGCAACCCCGTTTTTGGTAACAATGTCGGTCAAGTCGATCCCATCCTTTTTGCCGTTGATCCAGATCCCACCTTCTGAGATTGGATCCTCATCGAGACGGAATCTGGTACTATACGACCTCACTGATTCTATTCTGGCTCTCTCGGTGTCTGTGGACTTGTCTGTCATGATTTCTTCCTCCTGTATAGGTGCATTATGACACCCTGAATATCAACGTGTGTATTTTAGTATTCAGACTGGTGTTTGTCAAGCAAACAGATTTTATTGATAGTAATTTTTGCGATTCGGAGAAACAAGAAAAATATCGAACATCTGCTTTTTTATGTCGTTTTTGTGAAGCTAGGATTACATACTCATATTTACTTTTCATCACCTGGTGTACTGTGTAATTTCATATAATAGGCATTCGATATGACATTGCAATGAGCCAAATTTATAGAAGACCTAATCCTAATGTTTAGTCGTAGTGGCTTCTTGTCTCATCTTGAAAATCACTGGACTTGAGCTTCTATCACAACGAAAATACCCAATTATAGTTTGGTGTTGACATGTCAGTTTTATTTATGGTATAAAATATCTATGGGCTCAGAGAGTTGTAAATTATTAAATTGGTCGTCCTCTTTGGATATATTGCTCACTCCAGAAAATAGACACAAAGTTGTTTTTTCCAAAGAATGTCCGGTTGAAATTCGATGTTACACCTTTTCTTTCAACCATCATTTAACACCAAATTACCATGATTTTTTAGAGATTACGTATGTATACAATGGGAACGGGATTATTCATATAGAGGACAAGAAGTACGATGCGGTGGAGAGAGATTTATTTGTAATAGGAAATACAGAATTTCATACGTTTGAGGCGGACTTAGCATCCTCATTAAAAACGATTAGTCTGTATTTTCTTCCGGAATTTGTTTATAGCATTGGCCAGAATAGCTTCGATTTAGATTATCTCAGGCCTTTCTTAGACCATAGTATTGAATTTGAAAACAGAATACCATTGAAAGAGTTTAATACAGATGTAGTATTTGATTTGATTGAGAATATATATGAGGAGAAATTATATCAAAATGACTTTTATCAATTAGCTGTGAAGAACTACCTACTGGAAATGTTAGTACTTATCGCAAGGTATTTCAAGAGATTCTCTTCAGACCTCTCTCAATACACAAAAAGACGTGCAGATATAAAGAGATTAGATAAAGTACTCTCTTTCCTTCAGACGCATTACCATGAAAATATACCTCTTGATAACATAGCAAAAATAGCATGCATGAGTACGTGCTATTTTTGTAAATTTTTTAAAAATGTAACAGGAAAAACTTTTAAAGAGTATATCATGAGATTAAGAATTGATAAGGCACGGGAACTTCTATTGCAGAATGATTTGAACATCACAGAGATTGCATATGAAGTTGGATTCGAAAACCTCAGCTATTTTGATCGTATTTTTCGGCGATTAACAAATTTATCCCCTCATGATTATCGTATAACATTAATGGCGAGAAGCCAGAAACTTGCTCACTTTCAAGATAAATAAATCAAACATGAATTATATCTTGTAGTTTGACAATTTACAAAAATAATACAACAATTTATTAAATCTGTTGTAGTCAGAAAGTGATAATAGCATGTATATTATAATCTCTACATAAACTGGAGGAAGCATTTTATGGCATCAAAGGATATATCTGCAGCTGTACAAAAATCCGGGAGAATTATTCATAATCCTGATCTATGTCGAGGGTGCAGGATCTGCGAGGTAGCATGCTCGGCATACCATGATGGGATATGCAGCTCGCACCTGTCGAGGATACATGTAGTACCAGACGACCTTGCTCTGGAATTTCCTGCGCATAGCTGTAAGCAGTGCCAATATCCCAGCTGCTACTATGCATGCCCGAAGCCGGATAAATCTATGTCGATCGATAGCAAAACCGGGGCAAGGTATATCAATGAAGAAGAATGCATCAAATGCGGCAGCTGTTACCGTGCATGTCCTTTTACACCGAGCCTTGTATGGGTAACAGAAGTAGACGATAAAAAAAGATACTATAAATGTGATCTCTGCCGTGTGAGGGAAGATGGCCCGATATGTGTAGAGGTCTGTCCCCGTGGTGCATTAACATATGAACAACGAGGTAAATCAAAATGAAACAGATGTTCGGTTGGACAGGTAAGATATTGAGGGTTGACATAGGAAGTGGTGAAATAACCACAGAAGAAACTTCGAAATATGTGCCGGAATATATCGGCGGAAAAGGAATCGCAACCCGTATTGCATGGAATGAGCTTAAGCCCGGCATAGGGCCGTACGATCCGGAAAACATGCTGATGTTCATGACCGGTCCCTTTACAGGTACACTGGTGCCAACATCAGGTCGCGGCTCAGTATGCGGGATTTCACCACGAATATATCCCACCCCATGGTTTACATATGGCACTATGGGCGGTGATTGGGCAGCAGAGCTGAAATATGCAGGGTTTGATGCAGTTATTGTCAAAGGAAACTCACCAGAACTTGTTTATCTGTGGATAAATGACGGCAAGGTAGAGTTGCTCGATGCCAAGGAGATCACAGGCTTTGATACATTTGTAACACAACATCGTTTGAAAGAGAAGCATGGAAACCGCGCTCAGGTTGTCTGCATTGGTCCTGCAGGAGAAAACCGCGTGTTGTGGTCTACGATACAGCACAGGCTCTCGAATTCGATCGGTGATGCCGGCCTTGGAGCAGTTATGGGGGCTAAAAACCTAAAGGCAATCGTAATTAGAGGGAGTGGAGGTGTAAATATAGCAAAACCCGAAGAGTTCATCAAGGTGTGCCGAGAGAAAGCTGAAATGATAAAGGGTGGAGCCACCAATTATCCTCACCCCACCGATCTGCCGTATCATGCTCCAATAGGTCCCGGGAACCAGCAATGCAGTCATGGTTGCCCATTAGGCTGTGGAGTGTTATACAAGAACATACCGGCTGGATTAACAGTCGGGAGTGGTACAAGGAATATGATGTCTCACTGTGAAGACTATGCTTTTATAGAGGGTGAAGCTACCACGAAATATCCGCCTGACGATATTAAAGATATCTATAATGGCGATATGTATACTCGTGGAACAAAAGCCTTTGGTAAGAGTATGGGAACAGAGCTTCAAGCACTATGCGAAGGATTGGGCTTGACAAGCGCTTTTCCAATCAATTACTATCCATGGTTCTGGGTCTGCATTGACAACGGGATTACCGAAATCAAGGGAGTAAAATTGGAACCTGATGATCCAAATTTCTGGTGCGACTTTATGAAAAAGGTATCGTACCGGGAAGATGAATTCGGTGACATCTTCGCTGAAGATTTGATGAGAGCGGCTGATGAGCTCGATCTCCCGCCAGTGGTGAGAAAGGCGGCGAATTTTCAATTCCCAATGTGGGGACAACCTGCACACCGGCAGGGAAGAGCTTACGAGTCACAGCCTGATCCGCTGTGGATCAATACCATGCTGCACTGGATTATAGACTCACGTGATCCAATGGCCTGTCATCATCAATCATCATTTATTGCCGGGTGGTTTCCTCCTCACGATGAAGGCCATGGAGGCACCCCTGATTCCAATATGGAAAGGCTCAAAGAAGCTTACAAAAAGGCCTTTGGCACGGCTGAAGGGCTTGAACCGGGATTCGACAATATAGACGGCAAAACAAAGCTGGCAGTCTGGCAGGATAACAGGGCTCAAATCAAGGATTCACTTTTAATTTGTGATTGGGTATTTCCAGCAATATTGCGTACTTTTACTTCCCGGGAAAAATATATCGAAGCAGAAGATTATTATGGAGATATAGATGCTGAGGCAAAAATGCTGGCTCCTCTTACGGGATTGGATATCGATACGGATTTCATAGATAAAGCCGGAGAGAGGATAAGGAACCTGGACAGGGCACTTCATATCAGGAATTACGACAGGTCTAGGAAAATTGATTCATCTGGTGAATGGTACTATGAATATCCTGAAAAATCTGACGGAACAAAACTCGATATGAAGATTTTCGATGCTGTTCTGGACAGCTATTACAGGTTCAGGGGATGGGATAAAGAAACCGGGCATCCTACAAGGGCGACACTTGAGAACCTTGATCTCAAAGATGTAGCAGATGAATTGGAAAAGTTAGGAAAGCTTATATGATGAATGCTCCCTTATGTTAGTTACGCTATAATTATTTGATAGTGTTATTCTCCACGCTCAATCATGTCGAGCATCCATATAGACTCGGGACCGCGTGGTAATACAGGCCATATATCGACGACTCGATCGTCTTCGATCACATGGTATGCCTCGAAGTAGCTCACAGCGAATGGTGTATAAATACAAAGGAGCTCAACAGTGTCGCCTACTTTGACCGGACATGTCTCATCAACTTTAAAGAAACAATGCTCTTCATCGAAACGCCATTCAGGGTAATCGTATCCTTTTATAATAGCTTTTGTTGCACCCACGGTTTTATTCCCAGCGTCAAAGACAACACGGTCAGTGGGGCGGCTTATGCATGTGCTGAGAACGGTGGAAGCCTGTTCGAAGCGTGGGTCGAGCTTGTGATGAAAACCGTCCATTGTTGCATAGGAGCCTGGCTGTATCTCTGTTATTCGAGGATCTGAAGCCGTGACCTCCCAGGTGCCTGTACCGGCTGCTGTGAGAATCTTGCAGGGCAATCCATTTTCTGCCAGAAAATCGGCTATCCCAGCGAAGAAATCCATCGCCTCATGAGCTAGCTTAAGGCGCTTGTTCCGTTCCGGAGTTAATGAGCAGTGTCCCTCATAACCGGTCATACCGAGGAAATTCAGACCAGGTGAATCTGTGATCTGCCTTGCAAGGGAAAGTGCTTGCTTTGGGTCAGTAACCCCACAGCGTCTCATCCCTGTGTCGATCTCCACAAGTACACCAAGAGTACTCCCGGCTTTGACTGCAGCGTGTGAAAGTTCTTCGACATTTGCCGAGTTGTCCACGGCCACCTTTACATCGGCTTCGTGAGCGAGTAGTGCGAGAGCCCTTGTTTTATCCGGACCCACAACCTGGTTGATAACAAATACGTCATGAATACCGGCACGTGCCATGACGATAGCTTCCCAGACTGTTGCTGTACCTACACCGATTGCACCTGCTTCAATCTGCATACGAGCGATATGTGGGCTTTTGTGCACCTTTACATGTGCTCTGAGGTTTGTTGACAGGGAGCGCATGCGCTCCTGTACTATGGAGAGATTTTTTCGGAGGATGTTGAGGTCTAAAAGTAACGCTGGAGTTAGCAACTCATTACGTTGCTTACCGATAGTGGAACCGTAAATTGATAGCACCCGTTCGTGTGCTTCGTCTATAATGTTTTTAACTTTTTTACGTTTTCCCATAGTGATTACCTCCCTCAAGGCTGTACAACCTCAGAATGTGAGACTTATGGATATACAGCTTATTCATCGAATATCCACATGCGATACAGGCCGCACTATTAATACTTGTTACACAGTGAAGTTGTAACTTTATATGATAAAGTGTTAAAAAAATTATAAACATACTTTTATACGAAATTCGTAAAAATGGTGGCAAGATAATACTTTAAGAGCTTAAGTAATGAAAAACATTATTCATTATGTTTATCTTCATGGTTTTCCTTTACAAGTATAGGAAAAATTTATTATAATGTAAAGTAAATTAAGACCTGATTTCAAGGTTTCATCAAATTATCGTCTTTGTTATGAGTATATTAGCAAAAGAAATATAGTTTCCTATATCATCCTGATGAGGTGGATCCATGAACGCACATGAGTACGAAGTTGGTCTTCACAAGATGGAGATCGATACTCCAGCCTTGCTTATAGATCTTCTGGCAATGGAGAAGAATTTAAAAACAATGTCCGATTTTTTTAAAGGAAAGGAGGCAAGACTTAGACCTCATGTGAAGCTTCACAAAGCCACTCCAATCCTGGCACATAAGCAGCTTGAGGCAGGTGGGACGATCGGTGTCACATGTGCTAAGCTCTCTGAAGCCGAAACAATGGCGAAAGCTGGAATTAAAGATATTCTGATTGCAAACCAGATTGTCGGTGCTCGAAAGATAGGGAGACTTGTGAATCTGGCCATGTATTCGGATGTCATGGTTGCGGTTGACAGCTATACTAATATAACAGAGCTTTCGCAGGCAGCTCTCTCCAAAGGCGTGCAGTTAAGAGTACTTGTCGAGGTGAATATAGGTCATAATCGCTGCGGAGTCGGGCCGGAGAAAGCATTGGAGATGGCAAGGAAAGTTGATGCATCTCCTGGCTTACGATTCATGGGGCTCATGGGTTATGACGGGCATTGCACCAGGTGCGTTGATGTAGTGGAACGTGAAACATGTTCAAGGAAAGCAAATCAAATTCTTGCTGCCACGAAGAAAAAGATCGAGAAATCAGGGCTAAAGGTTGAAATAGCAAGTGGAGGAGGAACATATACATACAGGTACGCAACTCAAATTGGAGGTGTAACAGAAATCCAGGCAGGAACATATCTGCTTATGGATACAACTTTTAGGGAGTCAGGCGTAACAGAATTCGAACTGACTCTCACTGTGCTTGCCACTGTAATAAGTCGGCCAGTAAGAGATGGGGTGAAAAATCTGGCAATAATCGACCTGGGCAGGAAGGCCATGCATCCATATTATGGTATGCCGGAAGTTAAGGATCCCGAAGGCGCAAAAGTCGTTGGAATGTCACAGGAACATGGGAAGGTTGAGCTTGAGGGTGAGGCATGTGATCTCAAGGTGGGGGATAAGATTGAATTATGGGTTAGAGATGCCAACGATACTATAAACCTTTATGATAAATTTTATGCTATTCGGGAAGATATTGTCGAGGCAGTATGGGACATACCTGCAAGGGGATTTGTCACTTGAGAACGGTAGATTTAATTCTCGGTGGCTCAATTGAATCGGAGTAGGGAGGATATGGTAAAATGAGTTTATTGGGTATTGATGTTGGTTCAAGTTCTGTAAAAGTTGGCGTATATCGTGAGGATGGTGCAATGCTCGCAGTGACACGCGGTGATGTGTCGCCCCAACACCCACAGCCGGGCTGGTGGGAACAGGATCCTGAGGAGGTGTGGCAGACAACATCCAACCTGATACGAAAAATTGTAAAGGAAGATAAGGTCAAACATGATCCTCCGAAAGTGTTTGCTGTAAGCGCTTCAGTTCGGGAGAACTTCCCGGCAGTTACTAATGGTAACCCGATCAGACCCTGTATCATGGCAGCAGATATTCGCGGCGAAGAATTCGAAACGCCGCCGGAAGGTGCTTCGCTCCCGGAGCCCAGTTCCTTTTCCTGCGGTCACAATCGTGAGCGAATGGATCCTTTCAACCGGCTTCTTTGGTGGCAGAAAAACAATCCTGATGTCCTGAATGAGGCCAAGTTTTTCCCTGGGTGGCATGAGTTTTTCGCATTGAGATGTTGCAGTCGATATGTTACAGACTGTACGATTGCAGGCAGATGGATGATCTTTGATCTCGAGCAAAAAGGCTGGGCAGAGGAGCGTCTGGCAGAATATGAGGTGAGAAAGGATCTCATCCCGGAGATATTACCCTGGGGATCGATTATTGGCGATGTCAAAAAAGAGATAGCCGAGGATTGGGGGATTTCCACACCTCTCAAAATGGCTGTGGGAGCTTCAGACCTCAACAGTGCTGCGCTTGGTGCCGGGGTATCTGTTGTTGGTGATGCCTGCCTTGTGAGCGGAACCTTCGAGAATCAATTGATTGCCACAGACGAGTTGCCAACCACCACAATGCTCTTACGTGGATTGTCAGTTACCGCTCACCCTGGAAAGAGCAGGCATGCTATCTGGGCTATCTGTCCAACTGGCACAGCAGTGCTCAACTGGGCAAGAAACCTGATGAATATTTCACTAGATGATCTTGATGCTGCATTGATAGGGAGTGGTGTCTCTCCGAGTTCAGTGCTTGCCGTACCGTATTTATCAGGTGCTTTCATTTACTGGGAGAATGGACGAAAGCTGCGCGGAGCACTATTCGGACTTACTCTGGCTACCTCGCAGATTGATATTGTCAAGTCATTCATGGAGAGCATTTCGTATGACCATGTTAACACATTATCACTGCTGGGTAATGAGGGTGTGAATGTTGAGTATGTCAGGGCAATGGGTGGAGGCACACGATCAGTCTGGTGGACCCAGTTAAAGTCTGACATGATGGGTATCCCGATTGAAGTTATCAGCCAGCCAGAGCCTGGGACACGCGGTGCAGCTCTGTTGGCTGGTCTGGCAGTCAATGCTTTTGAAGACATCACAGAAACGAGCAGAGCTCATGCCGGTACAATCAGGATTCATGAACCTGATAAGAGCAGAGCAGCTCTTCATCGAGAGAAGCTTGGATCCTACTTCAATGCAGTACAAAATACCTTATCTACTTTTCACGGGAATACTACAATTTCCGGAAAGTAAATAAAGAGAATCAGCCTTATTTCATAACTGTGTAATGCTCATTCCGCCATCTATAACGATAATATGTCCATTTATGTAACTGGATTCGTCTGAAGCCAGAAGTATTGCAGGCCCAACACAATCTTCAACTTCACCAAGACGGCCCAGAGGGGTTTTCTTTTTAAATAAGGCGCCCTGCTTTTCATAGAATTCTTCTGGCACTATTTCGGTTTTTACCACACTCGGCGCAATCCCGTTGACGCGTATTCCATAGGGACCTAACTCAGCAGCCATGGACTTGATGAGCATATCGAGTCCGGCCTTCGAAACACTATAAGCCGAGAAATTTAGTTCTACCTGATATCCGTTTATAGATGTTACGCAAATAATATTACCTTTGATGCCATTATCGATCATCTTTTGTGCCGTATACTGGCTGCATAACATCACCCCATCTAGATTAAGTGATAGTGTTTCACGCCACAAATTAAAACTCATCTTCAAGAATTCAGATTCATAGGCAGCAGCAGCATTGTTAACCAAAATATCAATTCTTCCAAAGACATTCCATGCTTCAGATATAAATTCCTTTATAGTTTCTGGCTTACCGATATCGACCTGTAGAGCTACCGCCTTTCTGCCAGCTTTCTCGATCGTATTTACTACTTCTTCAGCTCGATTTTTCTTGGATCTATAGGTTACAATCAAATTTGCGCCTTCTCTCGCGAATCCTACAGCTATTGCTTTACCAATTCCACGTGAGCTGCCGGTTACTAACGCAATCTTATTTTTTAGTTTCATATCTTGTAAGGTTCCTCCCTTATTATCAGTTTATTGTATTAATACTAGTAGTATTTAATAATAGAGGATAGATTTTATAAAATGTAATTACTTAAGTATAGTATGGAAATACTCGATGCGTGACTGTTTTTATTAGCCGATTCATACTATAAGGATTTATGATAAATAATACGTTGAATAAAAAGCTAAATCTGGAACTTTTTTAGCAGTATTACATCTAAGCTTACTGCACTGAGCAATATAATTCCTATGACTATACTCTGGTAGTATACATTAACACCAGCTATAACCATAACGTTATAGATGAAACCCATAAACAAAGCTCCCATAAAGGCCCCAGGAATAGTTCCTTTTCCACCACTTAAACTGCCTCCACCGATTATAACCCCTGTCAGGACCCTGAGCTCCACACCTGCTCCTACAAGGCCGATTGCAGAATTTAAACGGGCAGCCAAAATAACTCCCGTTATACCAGCAATGACTCCCATAATTATAAAATTTACAGTAAGAGTTTTAGCTACCTTGATTCCTGAAAGAGCTGCTGCCTTCGGATTTCCACCTATATAGTAAAGCTGCCTGAAGTAGCGGGTTTTCGAAAGCAAGAATGTACCAATTATAGTAATTGCAAATAAATAATATGAAGGAATCTGAAGCCCGAGTATCATTTTTTGCCCAAGTATTGTAAACTTTGGAGGGAGCGCAGCAATTCCCGGACCAGCAATGAGCACTGCAATGCCTCGAAGTATGCCAAGCATAGCGAGTGTTGTAATAAGTGGATTTACGCCAACCTTTGTAACTATAATGCCGTTTGCTGCTCCTGCAGCCATGCATGCAACTATTCCTGCAATCATACCAATGGGGATAGGGACACCGGCGCGTCTTATTAGAAAAGCAGTTACTGCTCCACCAACTGCTAAATTTGATCCTATAGAGATATCAAATACGCCTCCGACAATAAGGAGCATCATGCCTACTGCAAGTGAGCCCTCAATTGAAAGAGCAAGTAAGATCGAGCTGAGATTTGTATAAGAAAAAAATGACTCTGGAAAAAAGGCTGACATAAGTATTGAAACCGCAATGATTAATAAAAGGAGTGAAAATGCACGATTGTTAATAATTAGGTTTAAAAATTTACTTCTTCCTTCTTCTTCCTGAATTATTCCCGTTCTATTTTCGTCCATTCTTGTGCCCCGTTTCTCTACGCAGATTTATCATTACTTTTGTGTTATTTATTAAAACAGTTCTTTATAGATTAAAAAGAAATGATAATTTATAGCAAATAAAAAAGTACCTGTTAAATAGGCCGTAAGACCTATTTAACAGGCTTCGTTCAGTACCCAATAACATCACTATGTGATGACATCACATAGTAATGAATTTACTGTGGTTTACCATAGGTGAATTTTGCTTTCTGATAACCCTCGTATACGTCCCAAAAAGCATCCACACTTTCTTTATTAACAAAAATGACCCCGGTTATAACGCGCGGTGGGAGCTTTGCAATTCCCATTTTTTCATCTATGTCGGTTACCTTGAAATTTGACTTCAGATGCAGGTACAGCCATAGCACACCGTAGTAACCAAAAAACCGCTCCCTCTCTCCAATTATATACTGCAGTTCGCCGTTCTTGATGGCCTGTAAATGAGCTGTGGTGATGTTATTGGCAACGGCCATTATTTTTCCGGCTTTGCCTGTTTCACGAAGAGCGGTCGCCATTCCTGGTCCACTTCCAGCATCGAAACCTGCTATGCCTGCAAGGTCAGGATATTTTTGAATCAATGCTCTTGTGATACGTGCAGCTTCAATCTCCTCACCGTTGTCATGCTCGAGCGCAACTATCTCGACGTCAGGGTACTGTGCCATTACCTCACGGAAAGACGCAAAAGCCTCTTCCATGTTTTCAGCACCGACCAGACCCAGCATTGCAACTTTGCCCCTGTAGTTTATCAAAGGTGCGAGAGCCTCACCAATTTCTCTTCCTAAGTAAGTCCAATCAGTACCGATGTAGCTTATCCTGTTCGATATCGGAGAGTCTCCATCGATACATATAGTCGGTATACCTTGCGCCATAGCCTTGTTGATAGTGGCTTGAACAACCTCGGCATCCCATGCAACGACCATGAACCCATCAGGTTTTTTGGCAAATGCTGCCTCAAATGCTTCCACCTGTTTCATAAGATCCATCTCAGCGGGACCGACAACTTCGAATGTGACCTTGTCACCTGTTGCAGCGCTGATCTCTTTGCATGCCAGCTCAGCTCCCTTATAATGGCCCATAAAATAGGGTAGTGTTACCATGTTGTTGACCATGATGAAGTGAAAATCCTCTCCCTTTTTCATTTCTGCGCCAGCACCGGCTTCTTCTTCCTCACCTGCAAATAAAAACAAGGCAGGTATAAATAAAAGCAGAGTCAGAAGTAAAAAAAATTTCTTCATTTTGTTTACCCCCTCTGGATTTTTATACTTTCATAAAGCTCATGATTCTTAAAAACCATGAGTCTGAAAGTCAAAATGTATTCGTGTCCCTGATGTTCAAATTAAATATCATTAAAATTAATTCATCATACAGTATTGAATAATTTTGTCAAGAAGATTTATTTATTATAAATAACATTTATTATCATTTCCTTGACAGTTTTGTATAGATATGGTAGAAGTTATCTGACTTAATAGTCGTATTTCTATTAAATGCATTGTGGAGACTGATATGGCAGGCATGGAAAACATAATTGAAACAAAAGGAACAACAAAATATTTTGGCCCTGTTAAAGCATTGGAAAACGTTGATTTTGAGCTGAGAAAAGATGAAGTCCTGGGACTTGTTGGAGATAATGGTGCCGGCAAGTCGACACTTATTAAAATACTTTCAGGTGCATATATACCTGATAGTGGAACGATTAAAGTCTATGGTAAAACCGTTGATATAAAAAACCCCAGGGATGCGTTTGCTTTGGGTATTGAAACAATATATCAGGATCTTGCATTGTATGACACCCTTAATTTTACAAAGAATATATTTGCAGGGAGGGAGTATCTTCAAAGAGGAGTAGGAAAAATATTTAATATAGTTGATGAAAAGCGGATGAGGAAAGAGGCACTGAATAAGATCAAGGACATCTCGATCAACCTGCCGAAGCTCACACAGAAGGTGGAGACGTTGTCTGGAGGGCAGAGGCAGGCTGTAGCGATTGCGAGGGCATTATTCTGGGGCAGAAGGATCATAATAATGGATGAGCCTACAGCAGCGCTTGGAGTGAAGGAATCGAAGAAGGTGCTGAATCTGATTACAGAGGTAAGGAAGAATGTGGATGGAATTATAGTGATCACACACAATCTTGAGCATGTCATAGCAATTGCTGACAGGATATTCGTATTGAGGAAGGGTGAAAGGGCAGGAACTATAGATTTTAAAGATTATAAAGATAAGTCTGCAGAGCTACATAGCGATGTTGTAAGACTGATAACTGGAGCCGAGTTGGTTGCTGTTAACTAAAAATTAGGAAAATAGATTTCATGAATGCAAGAGAAAACCTTATAACCACCCTTGACCATAAGGAACCGGAGTATTTACCGATTGATCTCGGGAGTACGAATTGTACTAGTATTACACGGGTCGCATACAACAATCTGCGTGAATTTCTTCATTTACCGGTTGATGAAGATCCAATTGTAACAAATAGGGTGATGGATAGCATTTATCCAAAGGAAGATTTACTGGAACACTATAAGATAGACTTCAGATCTGTATCAGTAAAACCTCCGCTAACCTCCAGCACCATTGAAATACCTGAAGATGAGAGCTTTTATGATGATTACGGGATCCGTTGGAAGAAAGCATCATACTATTACGATGCAGTTGAGCGCCCCCTTGCAGATGCGAGCGTCGAAGATCTTAAAAATGTGAAATGGATTGATCCCTATGATCCAGGTCTCGTAGAAGGTCTAAAAAAGGAAGTTGAAACACTTTATAAAACGACTGAATGGAGCCTGGTAGCTGATATAATATGTGATGGTCCTTTTGAATCCGGATGCATGCTCAGGGGTTATGAAAATTTTTTAACTGATCTCCATATCAATCGTCCGTTTGCTGAAGCTTTAATGAATAAAATCACTGAAACAGATATAATCCTTCTGGAAAGGTTTTTAGATGCTGTGGGAGATTATGTTGATGTAGTGGCAATGGGTGATGATGTTGGTATGCAAACGAGTACATATGTCAGTCCAGAGATGTATCGGGAAATCATAAAGCCGTATGATAAGCGGATATTCGACCTGATTCACTCAAAAACTAAGGCAAAACTCTTCTATCATTCATGCGGATCTGTATATGATATTATTCCAGATTTTATAGAAATCGGTGTTGATATACTCAGCCCGGTGCAAACAACAGCAGCAAAAATGGAGCTTTCTACTCTGAAAAAAGAGTTCGGAAACGATATTGTTTTCTGGGGTGGGGGAGTCGACATCCAGGAATTTTTACCTATGGCGTCTATTCAGGAGTTTGAGGATCATGTAAGAAAAAACGTCGATACAATGATGCCCGGTGGTGGCTATGTTTTTTTTGCAACACATAATCTTCAGGCAGATACTGCTCCTGAAAAGATCGATAAGGTGTATGAAACTCTACATAAATTCTATCGATAATCAATAGGCTGTGCACATTAACAGAATAAAACAGGAATAGTGACCTGGTATTTGCTATTCTATAGTATTATTCCTTATAAAAACTCTCTATCAACTCATCTATTTCACTGGTTAATGGATAGATAAAGAAGATGATTTTTGTAAATTTTCTAAATTTCAGTCTAAACGTATCACCATCCTGAATCAGAAAACAATCCCCCTTTTTTGCTATTAAGCTTTGATCATTTGAGATCAATTCTACTTCGCCTTCAATGATATAGTCGATCTCGTGAAATCCACTGACTTTCGCTTCAAACCAGCCTTCAGGAGCTTCATAATAAGCAATAGTAAATTTTTTATCCGGTGAAAAAAAGAAAAAGTTCACTTTTGCTAGAAAGTCAGGATTACATTCATACGGATGATCTACCATTTCGCGTCTTAAGGTATCATTACTTATTACCCTCATTTCCAATTACCTCCTTAATACTAATCTCCTATAACAGGATGACTCCTTTGATGTATCCCTCTCTTCTCTCCTTTATGAGATTGCTCTTAAATGCATTAACGAGTTCATGCAAGGTAAATCGATGCGTTATTAGTGCCTCAACCTCGATCGTATGGTTCTTTATCAGGTTTATTGCTGCAGGATAGTCATGACCGCAGCTCCCGTTTATCGACAGCTCGTAAAGCTGAATGGGCTGTATAGTAACTGGAACTGGTCCTTCACCAAACACACCATATATAATAAGCATTCCCCCCTTACGGAGCACGGCTATGCTGTCATTCAATGCATTCGAAGTACCTGCTGCTTCAATGGCTATATGTACCCCTCTCCCATCTGTATCATTCAATATGGTTTCAACAGCGTTTTCGTTTGTTACATCAATAAGAAGATCCGCTCCAAACGAAGAACCATGTTGCAGGCGATTTTGCCTAGTTCCCATTAAATAGACCTTAGAAGCCCCCTTTAATTTACTCAGTTTGCAGAAAAATAGCCCTGCAGGTCCGGAACCAAAAACCGCCACACTTTTTCCATTCAGCGATGTTATCCCCTTGAGAGCATGGATTGGACCAGCAAGGGTGTCTATGAAAGCTGCCTCGGGCCAGCTGACTTCTTCGGGCAGAGTATGGCAGTTTTTCCTGGGAGTAACAAAATACTCGGCATACTCACCTTCTGTTCCGACCATACCCATGGCCCCGCCATTATTGCAGAGTCCATATCTGCCTTCGAGACAGTATTCGCAATGTCCGCAACGGATCATGCATTCAACTATGACCCTTTCTCCAATAGTGATGTCTGTTATATCTGCCCCAAGCTCCTCAACAATACCGCCTCCCTCGTGACCAATAATTAAGGGAGGTTCGGCCTGTTTGAATCTTCCTTCATAGATATCGAGATCAGTGCCACATACACCGACTGCTTTAGTCCTTATTAGAACCTCACCCTTGGAAGGTGATGGTTTTGGTACTTCCTTTAGTGTAAGGTTATAAGCTCCATTCCAGATAACAGCCTTCATTTAGAATCCTTGTTCTTCGGCTCTACCCATCATATCCCACTTCAATCCATGGAGGGGGGGCAGGGTGTTCGATTCGCTCCAACGGCCTCCCGTTCAGGATGGTAAAGGAATTGCGTATGTGCTCTTTGCCATGACGTACTTTACCATGAATATCAAAGAGTTCATAATCACCCTTTTCGATTACAAAACCGGTGATGTCAGCGCGTGATCCCGGTTTCAATGTCCCTGCTTCTCCTTTTAAACCCAGTACTTCTGAAGGACGGCTTGTTGTTGCTCTTACGACTTCTTTGAGAGGCATTCCAAGACACAGCATCTTGTCCATGACAGTAAGAAGATGTAGTGCAGGTTTGCCATCACCTTTAACCTGGTAGTGTATGTTTCTGGCATCGCCATTCGTCGGGATCTCCCGATCACCAGCACCTTTGAGCGGGTCTATCAGATTAGCACCGTGGATGCTCATGGTATGAAGATCAGTCGAAATGATGTGTATCCAGTATCCCTGGCTAATGAGTGCTTCCGCACTGTCGAACGAGAGTGAGCCGCAGCCATGTCCAAGGTCCATGATAACACCATTCTCCCAGGCCTTCTTGGCTGCGGGAAGGATCTTGCCTTTGTTATCGATCATCTTCATCGTTTGACCTGTGTAGCAGTGGGTTAATAAATCCCCGGGCTTTACAAAGCTAAGCGCAGTCTCTAAATCGGGTGGAGCCTCGGAGAGGTGTAACATGATTGGAAGCTCCAATTCGTCGGCTGCTTTGCGTCCTCGCTTGAGGGGTAAAAGATCCTGAGCCCCTCCGCTTCGACCTGCACGCAATTTAATTCCCACTACAATATCTCGATGCTGGTTTACAACACTCTTTAGAAGTGCAATGTTTGAATACTCAGGATTTGTAAGCTCGTAGTCCTGGGCCACAAGACCTATTGCAGAGATATTGACAAAAGCATAAATTTTAACTTTTGATTTGTCTATTATGTAATCGCGAAAACCACCAAGCGTCACCGCGCCCGCAGATCCGGCATCGGCCCAGGTGGTTACACCGGCCTGGGAGCCAATTGCATCTGCATCGACTCCCCAGAATGTCATGCCCTTGAAGAGGTGAGCATGAATATCTATTAAGCCAGCGGTTACGTACTGATCTGAAGCATCAATGACTTTGAAAGCCGATTTAGCTGGGATATTTTTATCCACGGCTGCAATGCGGCTTCGTTTTACAGCAACATCCATCTTTCCGTTGTAACCTGCTTCAGGGTCAATGATTTCTCCACCTTTGACTAAAAGATCGAATTGCATAAGCCCTCCTCATTTCTTTGATATCTATTAGTTTAATGTATTTTATTGTAGAGGATATTTACCATATGTATGAGCCGCTTGAGCCATTGTAACAATATTTTTTGGGGGTACATCAGCCTGCATGTTATGAACTGCAGCTACCACATATCCACCGCCCGGTCCTAAATCGTGAATGCGCTGCTTCACTTCGTCCTGTACTTCTTTTTCGGTACCTCGCGGCAGCACACGTTGAGTATCGATGCCGCCCCAGAAAATCAATTTCTCTCCATACTTTGTCTTGAGCTCAGCAGTGTTACCCATTGCAGAAACCTGAACAGGATTAATAATATCAACTCCTATGTCTATCAGATCAACAAGAAGATCCCGTACGTCTCCACAGCTGTGATAGAATATTTTAGCCTGGGTTTTAGACTTGATAAGCTTAAAAAAAGTATTGTAAACCGGTTTAATTAGTTCTCTATAAGTTTGAGGTGACATCATCAGGCCGTTCTGTGTTGCCAGGTCATCTGAAGTCCTGATTACCTGTATGTATTTACCGACTGTATCTAAAAAACGGGTTGTTCCTTTGATATTTATCTCCAGTATCTTTGATAGAAGGGCAGAAACAAACTTTGGATTCATCTTCAGATCGATCAGGAATTGCTCATAACCACGAAGCATATAAGCCAGCTCCCAGAAATCCTTGAATCCACTATCACCCATTAATGCATAATCGGTATTCTCATAAAGCTCTCGTGTATCATCAGCAAGTCCCATAGTATAACCCGGATCTTCTGGATCAGGCCAGGGATATTTATCCAGGTCTTCAATCTCTGCTTCAGCCAATGGGCTGTGAATGAGCTCATAGTAGTGACATCCATTGCTGTAAAAGACCTGTTTCCATTTTATGCCCCATGGATCAATTATCGTACCGGGTTCTGAGGGAGGAGGACTCCAGTGCAATGGATTTTTAATTGTAATCGGGTGAAAATCGCATCCCAATTGCTTTCGTACTATCTCATCTATATACGAGATGCGAAAGATACTGCTCAATATTTTGGTTTTTGTTGAGATTCCTAAATGGTTTTTCAAATTTTCATACCCTTCGATGCTGACCGATGTGCTATACCCGCCACCGATATCCAGAGGTACACGGTCTGGTTCCTGATGATTCAGCGTGATCATAACTCGCTCTCTTGATTTTAATTCTTTCATACTCTTCTCCTGGTACTGATTTTTTTAATTTGTTACGCTACTTTGAATATATACTCTCTTATGTTATAGAATATATTTGTTACATTTACATTACTTATGTCTTCACAATTACTTGATTTTACATTATCTGTAAAATTTATGCAATATTATAATTAAAATGTCCAGTTTATCTAATTATTATGAAGTCTATAGTAAGTTGTAAACATTGATCGAACTCCATTGGATAGTGAAGAAATCCCAATATTGGTTGGTTTACCTTTCCCATTTCTTTTCAAAGAATAACTGCCTATTAATTTTGATCTCCCCTGTCACACTCATCCGGTCATGCGATATCCAGGAAAGGGTGTGTATCTCGACCTCCCCGGCAGAAGGCAGATGGAGTAGCATGTTTGTTTCTCCCTCGACTCTTGCCCAGTCAGGTCGTAAGGCTGAAACAGTTGCAGTACTCCGGGTACGCCAATTCTTGATCTCCATCCCCCAGGGTAGTATCATCTGATACTCTACGCTTGAAAACACTTTCATCATGCTGTTTACAGGATCCTCTTCGATACACCACTGTGGAGCTACATTGATAAAGGATGGAGCCCGGTTGATTGATGTATCGGGTCGATAGATGTTTGGTTTGGGTATTGAGTTCTCTCGAGGAGAGATTACAGGAATACACAGAAAAGAGCTTTGATTCTTTCCAAAAAAAAGGTGTATTTTCGGGTTTATCAGTGTAGGCCAGATGCGAGGGAAATCGGAGCATGAAACGCTTAAACGAAGCCGATGCCCTTTTGGGACAAGGTAGGAAGTTGGCCATAGGGGTATATGAAACTTGTATATCTGACCCTTTCGAAGAGGCTCAGGCTGTTCATGTGACTGATAGTGGCTCCCTTTAAGCCATCCAGTGGTTATAAGTGTAGAATCACCTTTTGGACCTACATCATTCAATTTTACCACAAGGTTTACTTCTTCTGCGTCTTCCATAGCAATAAAAAGGTTTGTTTCTGGCGAGCCGGTTATCTCGATATCTTCTGAAAGTAGCTTGGTTGTGTATATGAGAGATCGCAGATCATCGCGTCCCTGGTCCAATGGCATGCCTATGCCACGAGAAACTGGATCCCAGAGCCCAGCAGTAATGCCAACAGTCGGATCGGTAGTATAGATATCACATCCTGCCTTTTGTTCGGGCCGGTCCTTGAGTATCCCTGCATGGGAAAGGAATAGGTTCTGTAATTTCGTGCGAGCAATGGGCCATTCTAGCTCGTGTCTCCACTGCTTTACTCCCTGTACATAAATGGTTACTGGTGGCTCCTTCATAATGCTATTTTTTTCATTTTTCAGCCAATAATCCCACCAGCGCTTCAGTTCAAGATGGTAATCCCATGGATCCTGAGGCGCCACATCCATCGGATTATGCATCCAGGGTCCCATGAAGAGCTTTTTTGGAACTGAAAGCTTTTCATATATGCGTATCATTGCCTGTGGAAACAGGTCTCGCCATCCACCTATGACAAATGTAGGAATGTTGATTTTTTCAATAGGGATAACCTTAGCTTGCCAGTATTCGTCGAAAGCGATATGACCCTGCCAGGGAAACATTTGATGCTCAATATTCTCTAACCTTTCCTTCCATATACGGTACCAGCGGCCTTGCTGGTCTTGGTAGCCAGGAGGCATAATATTCATGGCTACCATCCTGGAGCCCCAATCGCCAAAAGCGCCCAGACAGTTCAGGCAGCCGCCAGGAAAAATTAAATCGTGATAGATATTGTAAGGGGTAAATATTGGAACAATTGCTTTCAGGTGTGGTGGTCTTTCTGATGCTGTTTGCAAACTTGTAATGCCGCCATATGAAATCCCCCACATACCAACATTACCATCACACCAGGGCTGGTGAGCTGCCCACTCAACAATGCAGGCTCCATCTATATTTTCCCTGGGATCGTTCATTTCCCAGGCTTTTCCCTCCGAGTTTCCAAGACCACGAAAATCCACAATCAAGTGGGCATATCCATTGACTGCGAAGTATCGGCAAGAATAATCCAAAGAAGCGCCAATAATGTCATCCTTGTGGTAGGGGTAGTAGCTAATGAGTACAGGAGATCTGTTTTGCCCCTGCGGCATATAAAGGTCTGCTGCTAAATGGACACCATCGTGTAATGTTATTAGAACATTTTTTTCAACGTGGATTTCATTTAGATTGTCATGCACTACAAAATTTCCTTCATTCTAGAGCAGTTGCTTGATCGGACGCAAAGAGAGCTCGTAGATGGTGCAATTAGGCGGCTGCTCAAAAGCAAAGCGAATAGCTCGAGCAACATCTTCCGGATCAAGTGGTGATACTGTTTTCTTGAGCTCCTGGGCTAATGGATTATCAATAAAGGGTGTCTCTACAAGGCCGGGTTCGATTATCGTTACCTTTATGCCTTTTGGAATAGCCTCCTGGCGCAGGCACTCGGTGAAGGCTACCTGTGCGTGTTTGCTCGTTATATATACAGGCTCACCAACATATGTTATTCTTCCTGAGAGCGAGGAAACGATGATGATATGACCTTTTCCCTGAAGGTACATCTGAGGTAGAAAAGCCCTTACTGTATAAAGAAGCCCCACGACATTAATCAGGATAACTGTTTTCCACCATTCTGGATCACCGCTATCGATGCTGGATTGATCGTGTACTGATGCATTGGCAACAACGAGATCGACATGACCAAATTTTTCAACTGTTGTCTTTGAGAGCTTTTCCATATCGTTGAATATCGAGATATCGGCCGGATGAGCAATAGCACTGCCTCCTTTGCTGTTGATTCTGGAAGCAACCTTCTTAAGGGGCTCGGGACGTCGCCCGACAACAACCACATTCATACCTATCCCAGCAAGTTCCTCGGCAGTGGCAGCACCTATTCCTGTTCCGCCGCCTGTGATGACAGCTACTTTGTTTATGGTTTTTTTCATATAAGTATTCACTTTCTTACTATAAATTTATCCTAGAAAGATCGATCATCTGGCGAATCCGGAAGCATTTTTGACCAGGGATGGTCAGCCTGGGAAGAAGGACAGAAAGGTAATCTGTACCCAGTAACACCTGCTGGAATGGTTACCATTGTGCCAGGATCATTAACAGTCACAAACAGGGTATCGTGATCCGGACCGCCAAAACATACATTTGTTGGCTGTCTGCCACCGGTGGGGATGCCTTCAATAAGTTTCCCGTTCCGGTCAAAGACATACACGAAACCGACACCATACGTGGCTATGTATATATTGCCTTCTTCGTCGAATGCCATACCATCAGGACCTGTGGTGTTCTTGACTTTCAGATCCGGAAGCTTGCAGAACTCAACCGGATTTTTCGCATTACCAGACCCGACTACATCATATGTCCAGATCATGTTGGTTAAGGTTTCAGCAGCATAGAGGCGGTTTTCGCGAACGAGGATTCCATTGGGGAAAGCTAACCCCGTATGAATCTGATGAAGCGTTTTTGTAGACCATTCATAGCCATACACCGCTCCAATTCTTTTCTCCAGAGAGCTGCCCCAAGGGTCTGTAAAAAAAAGATTCCCATCCTGATCGAAACAGAGATCATTGGGGCCGTTGAGTCTTTCATCCTGGTAGTGAGTGATGAAGTCGGATTGCTCATTCTCAGGTGTTACTCGTACGATAGACCGGCGGCCTTCATCCGTCACATAAAGGCAGCTATCCGGTCCGAAGGCCAGGGCAGCAGGTATGCCGGTAACTTCGGAAGTCGATGTGTTGAATACGGTGTGGGTGTGTAACGGTTTTGATGTGTGGGTAGCGGTGATATCACCGCCTTTTGTTGGCCATTCCAGGCCTTCGAGGGTCAAACTGCAGACGTTTAGCATCCACCCGTTTGGAGCTATAACAGGGCCTTCCGGAGCGCTCAATTTTTCGGCAAATAAAACAGGGTTTCGCATCGCTTATTCCTTTTGGAGTTTAGTTCATCAGGTTTCCACTAATAGGAAAGAAGATGAGTTTGATCTTTGTAAAAAAAAATCTATACCATTATAAAATAATGCACAGAAAGATCAATATCTTTTTAAGAATGATAGGAGAGATTTCATGCAAAATCAGATTCTTCGTGTATTGAGTACCGAGGAGCTAAGCCGCATCCATGATGTGTCGCTTGGCGTTCTTGAGAGGGTCGGTATGAAGAT
>CP070841.1:1090530-1097240 GCA_020342115.1 Spirochaetota bacterium | reverse complement strand
ATTCTCAGTAATGCCAGCATCGTCAATATTTTCACAGGCAAGATTGAAGAGGGAAACATTGCACTTTTTCGAAAACGGATTGCCGGCATCGGTGATTACCAGAAAGGCAAAGAAGTAATAGACCTCAAGGGCCGTACCATCCTGCCAGGTTTTATTGATGCGCACTTACATATAGAAAGCTCAATGGTTTCACCTAGAGAGTTTGCCCGGGCAGTGCTCTCAAAAGGCACCACCACAGTGATTGCCGACCCTCATGAGATTACCAACGTCCTAGGTGTCGAAGGTCTTGAGTATATGATCAACTCTACCGAGGGAATCCCACTAAACGTATATATTGCCCTTCCATCAGCGGTTCCTGCTACTGACCTGGAAACCTCAGGCGCCAGGCTGGGAGCTGAAGATATGGTCAGCCTGGTGGACAAGTATCCGCAGCGGATCATCGCTCTTGGAGAGGTTATGAACTATCCCGGGGTGCTGCGTACAGACCGTGAATTGATAACCAAAATTGAAATCCTTCGACACAAATATAAGAAAATCGACGGTCATGCTCCGGGTCTAACCGGCAGGGAGCTGAACGCCTACATCGATGCATTCATCCGTTCGGATCATGAGAGCACAACTGCCCGGGAAGCCCTTGAGAAGGTATCAAGGGGCATGCAGGTACTTATACGCGAGGGAACAGCAGCAAAGAATCTTGAAGCTCTGATTAAGGCTGTTGATGTGAATAACCATGGTTTCTTCTCTTTCTGCACAGATGATCTCGATCCCCTGGATATTATTAAGAGAGGCCATATCAACTATCTCATCAAGAAATCAATTCGACTTGGCCTCGACCCGATTTTAGCCGTTCGTATGGCTACGATCAACACTGCCCTTCACTACAACCTTAGAAGTATGGGAGCTATTGCTCCAGGGTATAAAGCCGATCTCGTTGTTGTGGACAATCTGGACAATCTCAACATCGAGATGGTCATCAAAGATTCACGCATTGTGGCAGAAAACGGAAGTATCGTCGCTCCACTGGAAGGCATCTACCACAGCCCTCCAACAGGCAGCAGGCGTATGACCCTGCCTGATTATGGTATTGAAACATTCCGCATACCAGCTTTATCGCAACGTATCAGGGTAATCGGCATGAAGGAAGACGACCTCTATACCAACACATTGACAATGGATGCCAAAATTGTAAAAAGCCATGCTGTGGCCGATCCCGAGAGAGACATCGTTAAGGTATTAGTTTTTGACCGGTATGGAGGAGAACGCCTTTCCAAAGGTTTTGTCAAAGGAATGGGCATTAAAAAAGGTGCTATCGCAACCACTATCGGACACGACTCACACAACCTCTGTGTCGCAGGGGTGAACGATGAAGATATGTTCAGAGCTGTAAAAAGGGTTGAAGAGCTCAAAGGTGGTATTGTAGTAATAATAAATAAGAAGGTGTGTGCCGAGATTGCCCTTCCTATCGCTGGTCTCATGTCTGATAAAGATCTGAATCAAGTCGTGAAAGAGCTCGAGGAGCTAAAAAAAGCCGTTACAGCCATGGGAAGCGATAAGGATATTCTGATGATCCTCCATTTCATTCAGCTTGCTGTTATCCCTGAAATAAAGCTCACCGATCACGGACTGGTAAATGTACTTGAACAGCATATTGTAGACCTTTTTATTACAGATTAGGTATAATATGATCAATATATACTTGCAGCACTATGCCTGTATTCTCAAGCATGGTGGTCTTGTAAGATGTTAGAAGACAATACAGGGACGCGTGTAAGATTGTGTGAATAATCTAAATGAACTAAGAGATCAGGTAATCAGCAGGGGATTCCCGGAGTTGATGGCTGAAGATATTCATGTTGAATATAAAAAATTAAAGGATGCGCTCTTAGAATATGGGAGCTTGACAGAAGAGGGCTTCTATATTGAAATCGATGAGTCATTAATTGACGCACCAAAGGAAATCATTATAGGAGGCCTTGCTCACGAATTTTCACATATTCTTACAGACAAATCTTCAGGAAAAAGAGTAATGTCCAGAGACCGATTTGCATATGGAATTTCCTCCAGATACAAAACACTGGATGAGAGAAATACTGATTTCGAGGTTATTTTGAGGGGATTTGGAAAGGAGCTATTGAATTTTTTAGAATATTCTGAAACAAATGGATATCCCTATTACAAAGATGATGGGCTTTCAATCAGGGAAGTAAAAAAAATTTTGGGACTCATGCGCTGATACGATTGGTGATAGAATAACCTACCGAGACATTACTAAGGAGTCTTATATAATAATGCACAAATCAATGCGATCTGATTTGTGCTGAATGGGCTCCGCAGGATTCAGTGGATTCATACTGAACAATGCTTCTGTAGAACTCAAACTCAGTCAGTACATCCAATTTTGGTTTTATGTTGTTTTCAATGTCGTAATGAAAAAATCCTGGAAAGATGTCGCGATTTTCAAGGATGAAATCATATATGAATCTGTACTGATCATCAATCTGAATACCAAAACCGCTGCACGTCTCATGACCGGTAATCATATACTCGGGAATCATCTCATAACTAAACTCCAGCTTTTCCTTATCAACATCCCGGTAGATCTGCGTTTGAGGAAGATAGCATAGCAGAGATGGCAATACCCTAACTCCCATCATCCTGAACGAATTCATTAGAAAAACTGTTTGATAGAATTGCTCCATTGTTTCAAATGGAAATCCCCAGATAAAAAAAGCATCGACATTAGGAAATATTTTAGCTGCTTCAGATACGATTTGAATTGCCTGCTCCACATCAAACCCTTTTACCACTTTCCCCAATATATCATCAGATCCCGATTCGATACCAAAACGGATTTCCACACACCCGCTTTTTACCATCAAATCCATTGCTTCCCGATCTATGAGATTTACTCTTCCAAATGCCTTCCAGCGAATAGTAAGATCAGACGCAATTAATTTCTTACTGAAATCTTTAGCCCTATCAGGACTGGAGAGAAAGTACTCATCCTGGAAAAGAAAAAGGTCAGTCTTCCCTCTTTCCTTTAAATAGGTCATTTCGGAAATAATTCCCTCCGATGTGCGTAAATAAGGCTCAAAATTCCATACTGGTGCTACCGAACAAAAAGTACATTTATAGGGACAACCCCTTGATGTAATCATGCCTATACCGCTGTATCTGGATAAATCGACTCTGTCATAAGCCGGATAGTCGATACGATCTAGATTGTTAATTCTTTTATGTAAATGTGTCTGGACTATTTTTCCGTTCTCTCTGTAGAATATATTAGGACAGTCAGCCAGGTTCTTATTGTGTAAAAGATGATCCAATAATATTGGGCCTGAGATTTCACCCTCCCCATAGGCGATAATATCTATTTCAGGAAATCTGGATAGAACTTGAGTTTCAACGGACTTCGCCCCTACACCGCCAAGGATAATTGTTTTATCCGGATACCGCTGTTTTAATTCTTTACTCAGAAGAATTGCGAATGGGAGAAGATTAGCCATTACAGATATGCCAATAACATCAGAACAGCCTTCCATAAAATTGATACAGTTATCGATTAAAAAAGGGTCTTCGTACGTATTGATCTGATAGTCACGGAAATCTACTGTATATCCTGCTTCCTCAATAGCCCGGGTTAAATAAAGTGGGCCGAGAGGAATATGAAGTTCTCGATCCACTTTTTCGAAATATTTCAAATACAGCATGTTTAGATTCAAAATTGTTATATCGCTCTTATCCAAACGGTTATGCCTCTCTATTGTGAAGCTTGTGTGTCTTCTTCATAAATATAAAAGTGAGTAACAACGTTGTTTTCGAATTCATCGATCAAATAAAGTTGATGCACACCTAATTCCAATGTATCAGGAATTGTATAACTAAGTGAATGCTTGTCCAGAGTACTGCCTATTTTTGCTCCGTCAATATACCAGGCTATAGTAACATTGTCATTCTCATGGCTTGCATGCAAGACAACTGTGTTATCTGAGCCATCCTCCGTTTTGCGGATTCTAATTATATCATTTTCAAGAGGGAATTGAATTTGGAGGGGAATCTGCCTTAAAAATGAATGTTTATCTGCCTCAATGGGACAGGGTATATTATCGAGATAAGATTTTGCGTCTTCTCCTAAACTCTCCAATGTATAGTTCACAATGTCGCTATCTCTTTTGACCGCTTTATAATAAAATTTTCTTTTCCACGTATCATAAAGATAAGAAAGTGGTATATAATCCTTTAAAGGATTAGAGACGCCTAACCACTCTTCTGTGGAGGGGTATGTACCGTGATCGAGTTTATACTGCTCTAATGCATTCTGTACTTCTCTCATCCTTTCTTCAGATGCGTGTATTTTTTCAACATCTTCAGTTTCTACTTCAACCCCCATTGATGATAAATAAGTAGGTCTTACCGCAGCTGATGCCAGAATCAAAGCGAGCATAGCAGCCGTTTTGGCTGTCAAAAAGGTCTTGACATGATGCTTTGGTACAAACGTGTTCTCTATCATTACCTCAAGCATTGTCTTTGGTGTGTTCTCCAAGATCTTTTTCTCATTCGGTTTAAGTTCAAGTTCAATAGATTGTGCTGCTTCCAGTGGGTCCTCAAGAAAAAGCTTTTGAAATCGAGGATCTACTTTTGCTTTTTTGAGAAGGATTTCTATTCCGCGAGGAAAATTATTATTATCGCGATGTTCAGAGGATCGCCCCCCTACAATGGTTCTAAAACCGCTATTCATGACTGTCACCTCCTTTTATATGCTGTAGTCACAATAGTTGTTACTATCATTGGAAAGGAACAAAGCCATACTGAATGAATATTATGTCGTTATTATCTATAATATCCTAATTATAGCTTTAGTGTCAAGATTATTCATATAATGACTTTAAATACTTTCGTATGAATCAAGTAAAATGATTAAACCGACAAGCACTGAGGGTAATTTTGTGACATCTGAATCTGAGATTTCATAAATCCCCACTAAGTTCATATTGGCATTTATTAAACTGATATATTACATAAAAGCTCTTCTTCTTGACCGTACCAGAAAGACACAAAGAATGAGAGCACCAGCATAACAACCAACACCGAGAACTGAAGTGAGAATGAATCCCATCGCTACACATAGGTACAGCCCCAGGGTAATGGCGAAAGCAGAAGCCAGCGAATTAATAGCTACAAATACTGGCACATGTACTTCTTTAAAGGTCAGTTTGACCTTTTCGATACCAAAAGGGAAAGGCATACCCATGAAAAATCCTAACGGGAATACGGTAACTGTAATGATAAGATTCTCAACCCATATTGAACCACCGATTATATTGAGCAGACGTCTATTGGCAAATATATGATAGAATGAAAATATCAAGATCCCCAAAAAAGCCCACAGTAGCTTTTTCGGCGAATAATACCTCGAAAAATAACTTCCTATACCCGATGACAACAGTAAACCTCCGAGTACAAAAATCAAAGAATTTGTAGGTGAACCTGTATGACACTGGTAGAATTTGAGCAGTGTAATTTCAACAATGAAGTATCCCAGTCCAAGAAGCAAAAAGTAAGAAATAAAAGGAAGTGTAGTTACAAATGCACTTTCCTGCCAGGTAACGGCGAAAACGATAATAACAATACATAGCATCGCTGCACAGATAACCCCCACTTTTATAAGGATTGCTTGTACGTCTTTTCTATCTCTATATACATCAAAAATATAGGGATTGTTGTCTGAGGTTGGAGTTAAACGAACCTCTGATCCCCAGAAGGTCTCTCTGTCATCAGATTTGAAAAACCTGGAATAATCCGTCTCAACATTAACCCCAAACAAGTATTCAAGTTGAGTATGGTAAATATACGTAAGATCCATTTCAGGTGTTATTTCCTGTTCCAATTTATACTCAATGTTATATCGAGATTCGATCCAGCGCTGGAAATACTCTCTCTCTCTGACTGTGAGAGGGGTCTTTTTCACCACAATAAACGTATACCAGCCCGTGCGACTCTTGTGCTTGTCCACATTAACGTTGTAAATAAAGAAATGTTTTTCAGGCTCCCTATATCCCCTCTCCTGTAGGACAGATATGCAGTTATTAAGAAGCCTGAAAATCGCGTAACGCGATTTTTCACTCACATCTCTCTCCTCCAGCAGGAGGAAGCCTTTGTCATTTAGATGTTCGAAATATACGTCTATTGCATCTCGGGTATGAATGAAATCCGGTTCTCCGAAATATCCAATATTATGAACAGTGTAGGTATTCATCATTGTAATTATGTCATACCGCTTTTCAGAATGTTTAAGATACGTTCTGGCATCCATAATCTTTATATCTATATTTTCATATGCTCTTTCACTCAGCTCGAAAAGCTCATTTTGCATAATTTTCACTATTGCAGGATTTATCTCAACTGTGTCTATCAGGGATACATCCTTTACCAGAAACTTGACCGACTTCACGATACCTTCTGCTGAAGTGCCTATAATGAATACTCTGGGAGGGGAATTGAAGAGTGTATATTGGATACCTTTCTCATGATACATGAAGGGGATTCTGGGATCATTGCGGTAAACAAAGATGTCTAACTTATTGACAGAGTCGTTGCTGTCTCCATCGAAGCATATCCACTGAAATTAATAGCTAACAGCTCCATCCAGAACGTGTCTTATGTCTTCGTTGTAATATGTATAAACAGATATACGGGTTACGAGGTTGTCT
>CP070841.1:1075817-1090430 GCA_020342115.1 Spirochaetota bacterium | reverse complement strand
CTACTTTATTGCTTAGCCTCATTTACAATTCTCCTTTTGTGTGCTTCAAATGTTATTATTTATGATATTCCTTTCGGATAGACATTAGGAATACCCGTTATAACTTTCAACTACAACCTTGGCTGTGATTTTCTTAAATAAATATTTTTTGAAACCAGCTATCTGAAACTTTAGTTCTTTATAGAATATTTATTACTCTCTTGTTGGTATCGCTAAACAGGAAAAAGAATGTAAGAGAAAATTTTAAAAAAATTAATATCAGTACAAACTCTTCTCATTTGTACTTTCCCCTGGCTACAATGGGCCAGGATTCTACAACCTCACCCTTCTCAACAACCGTCATTGCGTCCCAGTAGTTCGCCTCACTATCCACAATATTTGGAATTACTTCAATCTTGTCGCCAATGCGTAGCTTCGATGTATTACTCTCGAGAGCAACAAATCCGTATTCTCCACACACTTTTTCCAGCCTGACTCCAGGCAATAATCGATGATCTAAGTCTACAATCCTGCCAATCTCTAAATCTTCCCATTCTGCCTGGATGCCTCCTTTCTGAAACCGTATCATCTCAATGGAACCACATATCGCTTTGCTTCCGGCATCAAAGAATACGATATTGGGCCTAGGTGTGCTGATTATGGTTACAAGAATACTTGCAGCGCAATCTTCAAGTTTACAGCAACCACTTTTAACCTGGTTGATATCATTGAAAATATAGGTTCCAGGTCTTATTTCTGTTATTCCAGGGAAACCTGCAACGTATACAGCGCTGGGTGTAGAGCCCATACTTACCACTTCAACATTGATTCCTTCAGATTTCAACAGTTCTGCTGTATTAGTCATCGTTTTAGCAGAGGCGAGCGATGCTTTTTTTAATTCTTTCTGATTTTTCGCACTATTCACATTCCCCTCATGTGTCCAGATTCCCCTCAAATCGATTCCTTGTAGGTTTGTTATCTTATTTGCCAGTTTTAGAGCAGTGTCTCCGGGCATTACCCCAGACCTTCTGTCACCAACATCAATTTCAATGAGAAGACTCAGCTTCATATTGTATTGTTCAGCAACCTGGGATATAGCATCTGCACTAAAATAGTTATCTACTGAAATTGTGATATCTGCTCTTTTTGCAAGCTTTATTAGCCTCTCAATTTTTTTCACGCCCACAATCGTGTGAGAAATGAAGATATCCGTAATACCGGCATCTGCCATAACTTCAGCTTCTTCCAATTTAGCAGTTTGAACACCACTGCATCCCGCCTCTACCTGCATCTTTGCAATTATTGGCGTCTTGTGAGTCTTCACCATTGGCCTTAATTTAATGCCTGCATTGTCTGCAATTTTTTGCATATTATTTATATTTTTCTTTAATACATCAAGGTCTACGAGAAATTCCGGGGTGTCCAATTCGTCTTTTCTCATCGTCAGTCTCCTCTTCCTCTACGATAAGTATCATCTTTTCTAATTTCTATGCAGGTTTATCCTCAATAGTGAAATCATATGTGAGCCACGAATTTCCTGAACACAAACCTGAAAACACTGACTGGTGTTACTTGATAATGAATACTCTTTTATGATGCTTTAAGTTTCTGAATAATACGTCCAGTCTAACTCTTTCTGCATCTCCTTGAGAACTTCATTAGTAGCCTCTACCCCTTTTTCCCACTTTACCTCTTTAATCCCAGCTTCTTTCAAAGCAAATCCAATTGCAGTTATTACAGCTACAATATTCCTTGGATAGTGCTGCATGTCATTTACGGTTCCAACACGCAACCCGTTTTGGGAATAGAAGTGTCCATCCTTTCTACTGTCACCAAAGCCAAAATGAGGAACCGTTATCCAGTAACGTTCTTCTATATTTTCCATAATACTTCTCCACTCAGTACCTTTAGGGTAGGCAACACAAACAGTTGTTTGAGAACAGAATCGTCCATTTCCATCTGGACTCACGTTGAGATCCTGAGCATCGCATCCAGGACAGCCCTCACATTTCGGACCAGCAGCTATTAACAGGTTGTTGGGCTCTGTCATTTTTTGTAGTCCCATCCTGATTGCTCTTGATGCTAGTTCATATTTCTTGAGGTACTTTTCTTCTCCTAGTTCCATCATTAGATCAAGCTTTGCACGCATGGCAAATAGAATCACATTAGGGAAGCTCTCCAAACAATGTCTGCCGTTCTCTACGTTTTCCATCCAAATGTCTTTCCAGGTTTGCAGCGAGGTGTACCATGCGTGTGGCAATGTAGAGCGATTCTCGAATATCTTCATAGCTCTTTCATTAATAACCAGAAAATTCAGCCCGGAAGGTCCGTTAAAACCCTTGTGAGACACAAAATAGTTAACATCGATTCCCCATCCATCCACATCCAGATAATTTCCTGGAAAACCGGTTGCACTATCGACTATGTAAAGAGCGTCAGGAGTCACCCGATGAACAACCTCGCCAATCTGTCTTATTGGATTTAGTATACCGGTCTCAGTTTCTACATGGCAAATATTTACTGCTTTAATGTTTTTTTCTTCTTTCAATTTCTTTTCCACCAATTGGTAGTCAACAGGCTTATTTACAGGGACAGAAAGCGAAACCAACTCGATACCATACGTTTTTGCCATTATTTCTGGGTATCTTCCCCAATAACCGTTGTCAATTACTAATAATCTGTCACCGGGTTCTAAAAAGTTGTTTAAAACCGCATCCATAGCAGCTCTACCTGGTCCTGGAATTGGAACCAGAGTCGATTTCGTATGTATAAACTGCTTGATCATATTTAATGTTTCATTATAATATTGCCAATACTCACCTCCAGTATGTGCATGCGGTCTCATCATGGCTCTCAAAGTCCAAGGGTTAAGGTCAGATAGTCCAGGGAGGTAGCTCAGCCCATGATCGAAAAACCTGAAAGTCTCTACATTTCTAATATCCATTTTAACTATATCCTCCTCAAATAAATGTATTTTTTATCACCCAACTACAGTGCTCTGGGTTTCAATATTATTAGCAACAAAACACATGGCCTTTAACCATAAATTCTTCTCTACAGGTTGATACATAGCCCGTTACTGACTCTATCAATTACGCAATTATTCCTAGAATGATGATCTTACTATATCCTTAAGTACCAGGAGCAGCAAGATACTTATTGCCTTATATTGTCATTCTTCGCAAAGAAACGTTTGTTTATTTCATCAATCGTATAATTCTATTTAGATATTACAAGATATAAGATATCAGAGGATACTTTTATACGAAATTTATATCATAAAGTCAAGCCTTTTCTTATTACTTCACTTTATGTTTTGTACTTTAACAGTGTTTCGATGTCCCCTGCCTCCTCCAGTATGCACAGTGGGCTATTTTTCGTCTCTTCTCCTCATAATAAAAAAGTTCAAAAATTACTTCACCAAGGAAGTAATACACTGCCTTTCAAGTATACTATAGTATCTTTAC
Source organism: Spirochaetota bacterium (assembly GCA_020342115.1). Taxonomy (GTDB): domain Bacteria; phylum Spirochaetota; class B62-G9; order B62-G9; family DRHN01. The sequence goes on along the minus strand of CP070841.1, from coordinate 1,086,984 downwards.
CTAAGCTCCACCACTCCACATTTTTTCTATATTTACTATCGATTTTCTCTTAAATTTGCAAGAATTACTTGACATGATACAGAGTCTTAGTGTATTTTCAAGCAGATAAGATATCAGATAACTGTTCAAATTAGCAACAATTGAGATAGTTTTTCACAATACCCAGTAGTGAATTCATATAAAGATTGATGTATTGACCACGCAAGAGATTTCTTCCGGAATAAGGTTGATCGGAATTGAGGGGCAAAGAGTTTATACGATCTTTTATTATTGGTGTAATAGTATTTGCTGTCCATTCACACTATTTAGTACTAAGGTGGATATAGTTCGTTGTTTCAGGTTTTCACGAATTGATATAGTGAAGAAGCCAATATATTTTTTGTTGGGGGAGAAGAGGATAACATAATAGTTTTAAAAGAGTGGATAGCGAAGCTCTACAGCTATATGAGCACTACCGATCATAACATATTTTTGTTCAGATAGCATTGTGTTTGATGAGTATTTGTATAAAATAGTTAAGGATTCTGGGTTTGACATTTCTATTAAAGAATAGATATAATTGAGGTTTTATCAGTAATGGGGTGTAACTATAGCGGAATGAGTCATGGCAAAGGAGCTCTATTGTTGGTGATGATACTATAAATACACAGAAAGGAACTTATCGTGAGATTTGCTATTGATATCGGCGGAACGTTTACGGATCTTGTTGTCCAGGATGAGAATGGTCAGCTATGGGTAACAAAAAGCCCGACCATCCCCAAAGACCCAGTGCAGGGTGTTCTAGATGTACTCGAGATAGCTGCTCGAGATATAGACATATCACTGGGTGAGCTTCTCGGAAAGGGAGAATTCCTCACCCATGGCACAACCCAGGCACTTAACGCAATACTAACTGGAAATACTGCTCGCACTGCTTTGCTGACAACAAAAGGGCATCCGGATATCCTGTTAATACGAGAAGGTGGGAGAGAGAAATTCAATTATGTTCAACCCTACCCGGATCCTTACGTGCCACGTTCGTTAACATTTGAGATAACAGAACGGATCGGTTCGCAGGGTGAAATCGTGACAGCTCTTGATGAAGCCGATACAGTTAAAATACTTCAAAAGATGCCAGATCTTGGTGTTGAAGCTGTTGCAGTATGCTTTCTCTGGTCTATTGTTAATCCTGTTCATGAAAACAGGGTGGGCCAGCTCATTAGTGAGAATATTCCCGACATACCATACACACTTTCGCATAGATTAAATCCATGCATGCGAGAATATCGTCGGGCAAGCTCAACTTCTATTGATGCTTCTTTAAAGCCCATTATTGCTGAGTATTTGTTTGGGTTGCGCGATCGGTTGAATAATGCAGGGTTCTCTGGACGGTTGCTCCTCATCACCTCAGGAGGGGGAGTCATGGATCTGGAAGACGTCGCTCGGTCCCCCATTCACTTGATAAACTCTGGACCCGCGATGGCGCCTGTTGCAGGAAGGCATTTTGGTCATATCGATCTGGGAGTAGACACCATTATCGTTGCAGACACAGGTGGTACGAGCTATGATGTCAGCCTTGTACGCAAAGGAACAATACCATGGACCCGAGAGAGTTGGATTGGTCCTGAATGGACAGGGCATATGACAGGTTTTCCTTCTGTAGATGTAAAAAGCATCGGAACGGGTGGAGGAAGCATTGCATGGATCGATGACGGAGGGTTGCTTCACGTGGGCCCACAAAGCGCTGGTGCTGTTCCTGGACCGGTGTGTTACGGGCGAGGAGGACAGAAACCAACTGTCACCGATGCTTGTTTGGCGCTTGGTTACATTGATCAGGACTATTTTCTCGGTGGTTCAATGCCCCTCGACATGAGTGCTGCCAAACAAGCCATAGACGAATATGTCGCAAAACGAATGCAACTCGATACAAAAGATGCAGCACTGGCTATAATGCAAGTCGTAAATGAGAATATGGTTCAACTCATTGAAGAGATTTCTCTTAATCAGGGAATAGATCCACGTGAAGCAGTACTGGTAGGTGGGGGCGGAGCTGCTGGTCTAAATGCTGTTTCGATCGCTCGCCGCCTTGGTTGTTCAAAAGTAATCATTCCTCAAACCGGTGCTGTGCTGAGCGCAGCTGGAGCTCTTCTATCGGATATGATGTCAGATTTTTCACAAACTCATCCGACTCGCTGTGACTCTTTCGACTTTGAAGGGGTTGATAAGGTGTTAAAACAACTGGAGGCACGATGCAAACAATTTATACTTAATTCCGGATTCACAATGGAAAAGTCAACCATAGATTTCTCTGCTGAGATGCGATATGCCAGCGAAGTGTGGGAAATTGAAGTTCCAATACGGTCGGTACCGATTACATCATCAACAGAGGTCAATCAAGTTGTAGATGATTTTCATAAGAAGCATGAGGAATTGTTCAATACGATTGATCCGCATGCGGAGGTTCACATCTTAACATGGCGTGCGAAGGCTACGTGCAAGTTAAGAGAGGATGAAAAACTCAACCTTGCTTCATCAACGAAAGCAACTGCAGTAAAACAAGACGGAAGCTTCAGGCAAGCATTCTTTCCAGGTCTTGGCGAAGTAGATACTTTAGTCCGTTTCTTCAAAAACCTAGAAATAGGAGAGATAGTGTCAGGGGCTGCGATCATTGAGTCACCCTTTACTACAATCGTTATCGATCCTGGAGCAAGTGTCGAGCGTGTAGAGAGCGGAAGTTTGGTTATATATCCGTATGAAAAAGTAGAATAACCACTTGGGGAGTTACAATAATGAAAAAAGTGAACTCGAAGACATTACTCGACAGCGTTCAGTTGGCAGTTATAACCAGCAGGTTCCAGGGTATTGTCAAGCAGATGGCAAACACACTTTTCAGAACCGGTAGGTCGGGAGTAATAAACACTGCTCATGACTTTTCATGCTGTATAATCACACGAGATTCAGATTTTCTTATAATGGCAGATAGTCTGCCTATACATGTGATGCGAGGACCGGTCATCATGTCGAAGGTGCTGAAAGAATTCCATCCAGTCTTAAGAAAAGGTGATGCCTTCTTCCACAACTCTCCGTATCATGGGAACTCACATCCAGGTGATTTCTCTGTAATGGTACCTGTGATAGATGACAACGGTGAGCATCATTTCACATGTTTAACAAAAGCACATGTAAGTGACATCGGTTGTTCGTTACCGACTACACTCATGGCTGGTGCCAGAGATGTTTATGAAGAGGGATCTCTTATTTTTCCTGCAGTGAAAGTACAGCAGGACTATAAAGATATAGAAGACATTATTCGTATGTGTATGGTCCGTATTCGAATACCAGAACAATGGTACGGAGATTATCTAGCTATTCTGGGAGCAGCACGTACAGGGGAAAGGCGAATACTTGAATTGGGAGAAGAAATCGGCTGGGAAACACTCCATGGGTACACTCAACAGTGGTTCAAATACAGCGAAGAGATGATGATCAAAGCAATTAATGAAATGCCCAGCGGAAAGAAAACAGTAACAACAGCGCACGATCCTTTCCCCGGCGTGCCTGAAGGAGTTCCTTTAAAAGCCACCGTGGAAATAAAGAGCAAACAGGGGATCATCGAGGTTGACTTGAGAGATAACCCCGATTGTGTTCCTTCGGGGATAAACCAAAGTGAAGCTTGCATCCTTACCCATTCTCAGATAGGAGTATATAACAGCATACCGCACACCGTTCCGACCAACGCAGGGAGTTTTAGCCGGATAAAGATCATGCTGCGTGAGAACTGTTGTGTGGGAATTCCGAGGCATCCACACTCCTGTTCAGTTGCAACAACGAGTCTCGGTAACCGTATAGGTAGTGCTGTTGGCAGGGCAATAGCAGAAATTGGTGAAGGCTTTGGATGTGGAGAGATTGGCGCAATTATGCCGCCTGCATTTGCAATTATTTCTGGTCTTGATCCAAGACACGGGAATATTTCTTTCATTAACCAGCTTCTGCTTGGTTGTGCTGGCGGGTCAGGTTTTCCAAACGCCGATGGATGGCTCACTATTGGCGACGAAGGTGCCATGGGTATGGTACATCTAGACCAGATAGAAAGTGATGAATTTCAGTATCCTATTTATATCCACAGTCGACACATCATCCAGGATAGTGAAGGAGCCGGTACATTTCGTGGAGCCCCGGGTACGTATGCTGAGTTTGGACCTATCAGCATGCCAATAGAAGCGATGTATGCAAGTGATGGGTGTATAAATCCAGCACTGGGAGCTCGAGGCGGTGGACCTGGAGGGAAAGCTGGACAATTCAAAAAAAAGAGATCTGGAGACCTGGAGGAGTTAGATCCAATGGGTCCAGTGAAAATAGAGCCTGGCGAGACAATAATCTCAATCGGGGCCGGTGGAGGAGGGTACGGGCCACCTTATATGAGAGAAGTCTGGCGCGTAGAAAAAGATGTAAAAGAGGGCTGGATCAGTCAGAAACGTGCAGAAGAGGTGTATGGTGTCCTGTTTGATGATTCGGGAACTGTCGATGAAGAGGCAACAGCAATACAGAGGAAACGAATGAAGTCTGAGGACGACAGAGAGTAAGATAGATATGACATTATATCGAGTTACGAGAGCAAGTTATTTCATTAATCGAATGAAAAAGAATAAAAGGCTTGACTTTTTAATGAGAAAGGGATATAAAATAATCCTCTGATATCTTATATCTCGCAAGTGGGTGATTGGATTAATATTATTCAATAACAGTAAATGGCTACCTATACGAAAAGTGTGAAATTTTTGAATAATAAAGAAACAGATTTCGTTAGTGGAATGGTTTGTCGTTTTACAGCTACTAGAACTTTGGGATAGTAAGGCTCGATTTGACCTCTGTTAATAAATTAAAAGCAAAAACTGGAGCATGAAATGGCCAGAGTTATATTAGAAAACATCACGAAGACATATGGTCAGGTGCTTGCGGTGGGCGATGTCAGCGTGACAGTTGAAGATAAAGAGTTTCTTGCGATACTTGGTCCCTCAGGGTGTGGTAAGACTACCCTTTTAAGAATTATTGCGGGATTGATAGAGCCGGATAAAGGTTCTATATATTTTGATGATGTTGATATCAGTCATCTGTACCCACGTGATCGGGGCGTAGCAATGGTATTTGAAAACTATGCGCTCTACCCGCATATGACTGTATATGGAAATGTAAGCTACCCGTTGCGTGCCGGGAAAAAGAGGTTTTCAAAACCTGAAATTCGTGAAAAAGTACTCTCTGCATTAAAACTACTCAATATTAGTGATCTGATCAATCGATTACCAAAGGAATTGAGCGGTGGTCAGAAACAAAGAGTCGCTGTTGCAAGATCACTTGTATTACCCTCTAATGTTTTCCTTTTCGATGAAGTCCTATCTGCGCTCGATGCGAAACTTCGTGCTCGGATGCGGGGTGAAATCAGGAGGCTACAAAAAGATTTAGGCATTACTGCCATACTTGTTACCCATGATCAGGTAGAAGCTACTGCTATGGCAGATAGGATCTTGTTAATGAAAGATGGGGTAGTACAACAAATAGGTACAGCTCATGAACTGTTTAATAAATGTCGCAATACCTTTGTTGCCAGTTTTATCGGAAGTCCGGAAATGAATCTCCTTGATTGTGAAATTAAGAGAGAGGATGCAACAACCTATTTGGTAGGTGATAGCATCAAAGTTCCTATTTCCAAAGAGTTAGCGAAAAAGATTGACGAGAGGAAGACAACATCGGAGTTGGTATTAGGTTGCAGACCTGCTCACGTGATTCTTAATCCGCAGGCATCATCCAATCGAAACATGGCAAAAGGGAATATTTTTATTTTCGAGCAATTAGGTATGGAGCAATTGGTAGAGGTAGCTATTGGAAATACCGATGTCAGGGCTATTGCTCCAGCTACAATGTCACTGGAAATCGATCAGCCGGTTGGGCTGGAATTTCCAGAAGAGAAGCTTTTTGTCTTTGATAAGGCTACTACCCTAAATATTGGACTCTGAGAATGGAATCAATGAAGATGAAAGCGCTGGTATGGTATGGAAAGGGCGAAATTCGCTATGAGGATAAGGAAGTTCCTGAGTTAGGTGATGATGAAATTTTGGTGAAAATTGCTTTTGCAGGTATCTGTGGTGCTGAAATGCATATAATTGATGGAAGAGTTGATCCTATAGCCATCAATGCAGCTCCTCCTCCTCAGGTTCTTGGACATGAATTCTCAGGTACTGTGGCTAAAGCAGGTAAAGAAGTATCAGGTTTTCGGGAAGGTGAAAAAGTTACTGCACATCCATGGGGCAGTTGTGGAAAGTGCTATTTCTGTAAGCAGGCTCAGGAGCATTTCTGTACCAACGCCTTTAACGTTTTAACAAGCCCTCGGGGTGCTGCGTATGCTGAATACACTGTACTGAAGGCGAGCCAAGTGTATAAGCTTCCTGAAGGAGTGTCTTTAAAATCTGCCGCTCTAGCTGAACCTTTTTCAATAGCAATTCATGCGGTAGATCTTAGCATGATAAGATCAGGCTATACAGTTGCAATTTTGGGAGGTGGTACTATCGGGCTATGCTGCCTTCAAATTGCACAACATTCAGGAGCAGCTTTAACAATACTGTCGGATCCGATTGAATCAAGGTTGAAAGTAGCAAAGGGGCTAGGTGCAGATATCGTCGTAAATCCTACAAAAGAAAATTTGAAGAAGGCAATCAAAAAGGCTACCGGTGATCTGGGAGTAGATACATGTATCGAAGCAGCAGGGATCGAAGCAACTTGCCGCGAGACAGTATCATTAACTAAAAATTGTGGGACTGTAGTGATGGTAGGTGCAAACCTCGAAATGATGGTCGAAATGAGTCCTTTCGAGATTGTTATGAGAGAAGTAAAGGTTCAAGGCTCTCACTGGTCTCCATATTCCTTTAATAGAACTCTCAGCATGTTGAATAAATTAGATACCGATTCTTTAATCACGCATATTTTTCCTTTTTCTGAAGTACAGAAAGCGTTGGAGGTTCATAGAAATCAAGAGGGGATAAAGATTTTACTCACACCTGATGGTTATCCTTCTTGAAAAGATAATTAATATAAGAATCTATCCAATGTAAAGGAGGTGGTGTGTCATGAGGCTTGAATTAAAAACAGTAAAACTGAGGAGGTAATGGAAAGCCAATCTACAATCTGTGTTAAGTGTTTTATTATTCGAGACTATCATCAAATACAAGGAGAGAATGATGATTAGAAAAATTATGATTATGCTATTGATGGGAACACTGCTTTTAGGCTCTGGAGCAATAACAGCCTTAGCTAGTGAAAAGGAAGAAGCAGGGGCAGAGAGAGAAAGAGGGACGGTTGTGATAGGAGTCGAGGCAGGCACCATTCACGAACTCTTTCAGAAATTCGAGCCTGAAATTGAGAGAGATCTCGGGGTCGAAATTGAGTTTAAAACATGGCCACTGTACCAGAGTTACGAGACTCTGATGTTGATGTTGACTTCAGGAGAAGCTGCGATTGACTTGACCACGTTTCTACCCAGATGGATGGGAGATTGTGGAATTTATTTCACAGACTTGTCAAAACTAGGAGATTTTAAAAAGGATTTTCAGGTTGATCAAATAGTGTCTGGTTTCCGTGAGCCGTACATGTTATATAAGGGCAAATGGATTGGAGTTCCTTTTGATGGTGACACCTTGGTCCTTATCTACAGAAGAGATTACATGGAAGACCCCAAAGAGAAGGCAGCGTTCAAAGCAAAGTATGGGTATGAGCTGGCGCCTCCCAAGACCGGGGATCAATACAATGACATAGCTGAGTTCTTTACGCGCCCAGATGAGGATTTTTACGGCCATTCGCAAATCTTTGCAAGAACATGGGAGAATACAACGTTCTTTTTCCAGCGTCTCTTCGAAAGAGAAGGACAGCTCTGGGATAGGAATGGAAATGCCCTGATTGGTAACAGGATTGGTCAGGAGGCGATGCTGGATTATTTGAAGGGAAGAGCATGGGCTCCCCCTGGGTACAACGAAGTCGGCTGGGAACAGCAAAGAAGACTGTTTTTCCAGGGAAAAGCATTCATGTTTGCAGGATGGACAGATGGTCCCAAAGGGGCAGCAGATCCAGAACAGGCAATTGACGAGGTTAGAGAGAATTTCAGCGTTGCCGTCTTGCCGGGTAAATGGACCTACATGTTCGGTGGCCGGAATCTCGGTATTCCTGAGAATACTCCCAATGACAAACGTGATGCCTACGAAGTGTTGAAGTGGCTGTACAGACCGGAGCTTACCGCTGAAATGGCTGCAGATCCAAGCACTCACCTGGATCCTTGGATGTACCATCATTTCGACAATCCTCCTTTATATACACAGATGGCTGAGGTTGGGTCAGCTGAAGCTTTTTGTGATGCAGCAATGCAGAGCATCGAGCAGGGAATCATACACATTTACATCAGGTTTTTCCGAAGGTATGAGGATGCGTTAGCTACTCGACTTGCCCAAGCTGCATCTGGGGAGATGGATGGTGTAGCTGCTATCAAGGCAGCTCAAGATGACTGGGATCGAATTACTAGTGAAATCGGGGAAGATATCATGGTTCCAGAAATGAACGAGTACCTGGATTTGTTAGAGAGTATAGGGTATCCCGTGCCGTAACCAGTATGTGATACTGTCTGAAATTGAGAATGGTAGGGGTGATTGGATGAATTGTGCAATCGCCCCTACTGTATAGAATAATTCTTTGCATGAGTTTTGGGAAAAGGATGGTTTAGATTCTGAATCTATCAAGAAGATAGTACATCAAATACTCGATAGTCAATAGGGGAGCCATTCCGGTTAACTTGAGCATATTTTTTCGTGTTCTCTTTTTAGTAGCGTACAGTGTACTACTGTAGGGGAGTGCAATGTTTATGAATAAGACGATCATAGGGAGTGAGACTGTAACAGTCCACAAAAAGAGAAGGGATCTTACCCGCTGGTATTTTATCATGCCATGCCTGCTGTTCATGCTTTATTTTGCCATTGTGCCTACAATCTATGTCATACAAATGTCATTTATGAAATATCAAGTACTTATGCCTGACATTCCTCCCAGGTTCGCAGGGTTAAGAAATTTTATAAGAGTTATGTCTAGCCCTGAATTTTATAATTCACTTAGAGTGAGTTTTTGGTTGAGTATAACTGGCCCTATAGTGCAGGCTATTGCAGGTTTAGGGCTTGCGATTCTTCTGAATACCATTGCCAGGGGAAGAAGAATAATTATGACAATAATGTTAATTCCGATGTTGGTTGCTCCTGCCATAGGCGCTTTTATATTCAAGACCCTTTATGATTATCAATGGGGTCCGCTTAATTACATACTTAGGATTATAGGAATTGGAAGAATAAGGTGGGTATCCGATCCTGATTTGGCTTTATTCTCTTTGTGGTTGTTCCATTTCTGGGTGGCTACTCCATTCATGATGGTTTTAATGGCTGCGGGGTTGAGTTCTTTGCCTCAGGAAATATATGAGTCAGCAGCTTTACAGAGCAGATCAGGTTGGCAAACGTTTATTCACATCACTTTACCGTTGATGAAGCCGTATATTATTCTTGCACTTATACTCAAATTTATTGATTCTTTTCAGGGATTTGCTGATGCTTATATTATTACAAAAGGGGGACCAGGCACTTCCACTGAAAGTGTGCCTTTTTTAACATTCCGTATGACATTGGTAGGATTTGATGTTACTTCTGCTTCAGCGTTGAGTATCATTCAATTGATTATCATTTTAGCAGTCGTGTTCACATTTATTAGAACGATAGGTATTAAAACAGGCCAACAAAAAGCCAATGTGTAGGAATCAACAGATCGGGCAATAACTATTGAACCCGCTCTTTCTGAGATGAATTAATATATTTGTTCTAAAAGCTTATAAGTAAAATTAGTATTGAATCTGATTATAGTTAAAGGGGCATAAGTATGATAAGGCGTAAAAGTTCAATAGTTGTAAGCTATATTCTATTGGGAATTGTTCTAATTGTATTTTTGTTTCCACTCTATTGGGCTTTGAATACGGCCCTAAAACCTTATAGAGATTTCTTTCTGGATCCTCCCTTATTTTGGCCTGTTACATTTACTTTAAAAAATTTTATAGATGGGTATGTTTTGGGGGGAGGCAAAGCTGTAGTCGATAGTACTATTGTCGCTGTTGGTACAACATTACTATCACTTATTCTAGGGGTTACTGCAGCCTACAGCATAGCGCGCTGGAAAACAGGGGGATCTGCTATGCCGTATTATATTTTGAGCATGAAAATGATGCCTCCCGTTGTCATTGCTGTTGCCTACTATATAGTTCTGAAAAGATCATTTTTAGTATACCCACCATTTGATACTCATATCCTCTTGATTCTTCTTTACAGTTTAATCAACACTCCCTTTGTAGTTTGGATAATGAAAGATTTTATTGCTGAAATTCCTGTTTCAATGGAAGAAGCTGCACTGCTGGCAGGAGTATCACGCTTGAGAATATTTGTTGATATTATTTTGCCTCTTGCAAGACCTGGATTGATAGCAACTGCTATTATCTCTTTCATGTACTCTTGGCATGAATTTATTTTCACGATATTTTTTACTTCCATGAAAGTTCGGACTATTCCCAAACTTGTCCCCTATTTGGTGACTGAGAAAGAGCCGTTATGGGGGGCCATCAATGCGGTTGGTTTTTACGGCATCATCCCTATGTTGATAATCGGTTTTGTGCTGCAGAAGCATCTGATAAAAGGTTTGAGCTACGGTGCGCTAAAAGGTTGAGTGAACATTGCATGGTTTAGGATGTTGGTGAAGTAATCGATTGAATAATCTTTTTTACCTATCAGCTTTATGTATACAGAAAAAATTGCGCTATGAGGATTTTTAGGGGTCTTAGACTAATAAGTGAGATTCTATTCCTTCCTTTTCCTGCCATATTCAGTTTCAAGAGTCGACAAAGATAGCCTTATTATCGTGTCATGAGTAGCTCCTAAAACTTTCTTTTGGTTACAATTTCCCCCATTAAGACTTATCAAATATCATTAAGAAAAAGAAGTATCATGAACACGCGTTGATTTTGAGTATAAACATGAACAATGCATGATGATATACAAATTATATCGAAAAAACAGGGTTGGCTAAATCTGTGTAAAGATTATAGTTATACGTAAAAGGATACAGGAGAATT
>CP070841.1:1064804-1075717 GCA_020342115.1 Spirochaetota bacterium | reverse complement strand
ATTGTGGGTGAGACTTCAATCAATATAGGACGTGCCCTGTATTTCATAAAACATGGCCTGGTGGATGCAATTCTTCACATCAACCCCATTTTCTGCTGTCCGGGCGTGGTAACTGCCTCAATCTACCGCAAGATGCAGGAGGATTTTCAGGTACCTATTATCGATATCTTCTACGATGGAACAGGGAACCCGAATAAGATCCTCATCCCACATTTGCACTATTTGAAGCAAACAGTAAAAACATAAAGATATGGATCATATCCTGACACATTGTTAGCTGTCAGCATTTGGATAATTGCTGCCAGCTTATCATCGGTTGGATGCTACGGATATTTGATTGCAGGCGAGGGATTGTATTTACTCTGCCATGGATTGTTTCAGGGCGCGGCTCACTGCAATTTTAACAGCAATGGCTGATCCGGTAGCACCCGTTACCCCATCAATATCGATTCCCTGTTTCTCAATAAACTGGGAAGGAAGCTGACTTTTCGCTGCTTTCTGTCTCCACCCAAAACCGAGAACCTTGAGAACCTCTACCTCAACAATATTTCCATTTAAAATAACTACTTTGACTTTTGCTTTATCCAATCCTTGATTTACCTCTCCAATATATTCTCCATCAGTTAAACTTTTTGGATGGAGATAAGGAGAAAAATCAAACTCCATGTGCTGAGCAGAACATGATGCTAGAGAAATCAATACAAAAAAAGGAAGAACCATCTTTATTCCTTTCATAAGAGAAGACCTCCCTCAAAGTTATTCATCGTTAAATAACGTTTGTATTTTTAACATAGAAAAATTATATTTACTGTTACTTTTTCTGGGAAATGACAGGATATGACCGATTTAGACAGTACTACAGACAGTGGTTTTCGTAAAGTACTTGACGGCGCACTGAGAGTATTCTTCAAGGGTGCCCTGAAGATTGCTCTATCAAACCCTCTACAGGCCTATTATTTTCTCAGAACTTTGAGATGGCAGAAAAAAGCTGCCAGCACAAGAACAAGCTGGGAAAAGAAAGGTATCCATGTTCCACCCATAATGATTTTCAGCATCACCAATAGATGCAACCTTCACTGCAAAGGATGCTACCACCAGGCATTGCGTCAATCCTCCAAAGAAGAAATGAGTGAAGAAAAGATGAGGAGTGTTATCACCGAAGCAAAACAGCTTGGGATTTCCTTTATTGTCCTTGGCGGAGGTGAGCCGCTGGTTCGCCCTGAAATCCTGGATATCACAAAAGAATTTCCTGAAATCATCTTTCTTGTATTTACCAATGGTTTGCTTATCGATGAAGAGCTGGGAATGAAATTAAAAAAGCAAAGAAACTTTGTTCCCATTATCAGCCTTGAAGGTTATGAAGAGAATACCGATGAACGGCGCGGTAAAGGGGTGTTTGAACGGTTACAAATAGTGATCAGGAAGATAAAAGGCAAAGGGATCTTCTGGGGGACATCCCTGACAGTAACTACTGCTAATTTTGCTACAGTAACGGATGAAGGATTTATCGGAAAACTTGTTGATCTGGGCTGCAAGTTGTTCCTGTTCGTTGAGTATAATTCGATCAGAGAAGGGACTGAAGACTGGATTCTTTCAAAAGAGCAGAGAGCACGTATTACAAAGATAAGGGATGATTTTCGTTCCAGATTTCCCGCACTGTTTATTGCCATTCCGGGTGACGAAGAGGAGATTGGAGGCTGCCTTTCTGCTGGACGCGGTTTTGTACATATCAGCGCGGATGGTAATGTTGAACCCTGTCCCTTTGCTCCGTACTCTGATACAAACCTGAGAGAGCTGTCCCTCAAGGATGCCTTGAAGTCCGATTTTTTAAAAGCGATTCGTCAAAACCGTTCACATCTGAATGAATCAGAAGGCGGATGCGCGCTCTGGGAAAAGCGTGACTGGGTACAGTCATTGCTGCACAATAGATCGAATGTATAGTTAAAGGGTTAGACTTAACCTTGACATAAAAACAAGAGGCCCTCTTCAGAGAACTCCTGAGAGGGCCTTTCAATGTAGGCACTCAAACATGTCATGAACAACACAGTATGTTATGCAGCCAATCCGGTTGCCATAAGCAGCAAGATGTTTGATCACCGGCATTTTCAGATCACCGTTTGTTACTTGGTAGCCTTTACCTCTTCCCACAGAGTTACCCAATCATCCATGGTTGCATACTCACCAGGTTCCAGCGGAACAGGACCGTTAAGTATGTTATCGCTAAAAAACTTCGGTAGATTATCATATGGGATATAACTGTACAGGTCAGCACTCAATAATGGTGGCGCATCTTTCGTTACACACCCCATGTACATCTCTGCCAGCTCTATCTGTGTATCGGTTGAAAGCATTTGATTTATCAGAGCGTAAGCCCCATCAAGATTGGGTGCATTCTTTGGAATAACATAGCTATCAAGAAAGATGAGCGTCCCTTCCTTCGGGATACAACCCCATATATCGTAGCCTTCCTCTTTTGCTTCTCCTGCTATCAAGAGATTGGCGCTGAACCATCCATCCGCCTCTCCCGAGATGAGCATCGATTTTGCCTCACCAAATGAACTTACAATGGCCCGTGCTCCTTTTTTCATCTTGATGAGAAGATCTCTAACCTGTTCAAACTCCTCAGGATTCAGAAGACTGGGATCATGTGTTATACCTATGGCTCTCGCCGCCTGGGTTATCTGTCCCAGCGCATCGTCTAGCATGATGTATCTTCCCTGCCACTCCGGTTTCAAGACATCCCACCATGATTCAATACAGTCCACCCTTTCAGCGGAATAGACAAAATCGTTCTTGCCAAAAGCGCACGGTACACCCCAGATCTTCCCCTGATAGTTGAACTGCTCGAACGCCTTCAGAATCAGCGGATGAAGATTCTTATAGTTGGGTATTCTGCTTGTATCTATGGGCTGGAGAAGATCGTTAACCACCAATTGCTCAACATTTGCTTGGTTTGGTGTCGCAATGTCGTACTCTGCCCCTGCCTTTAGCTTTGCAAATATCTCGTCATTGCTCGCAATATAGGTCATGGTAACGGTTACGCCATTACTTTCCCCAAACTCAGCAAATGTTCTTGGGAAATCATAACCTTCCCAGCCTATCATCCTGATGGTTCCGCTGAGCTCACCTTCTTCCGGTTTATCAACAGCAAAACTTACAGAAGCACTAATCATGGTCACTGCGCAAAAGACAGCAAGCGCAATGACAAATTTTTTCCTTTTAATCATTTATCTACCCCCCTTTTAAAAATTATTATTTGAGTTATTTCTGAAAAACTGAGATCTGCTTTCTATCTTTAGCTGTTGATTTAAATGTTCCTTCATTTTATTAATTTATTTATCACCTCCTCTTTTTGCTCCAGTATATCTTTTGATCTGCTATCACCTCCTCCCTTTATACAGAGCGTTGCCACTCCGTAGTATTCTCAATCCGGTTTCTCATCGCAGCGTTCTAATTTTGGCGTATTTATTAGCAATAATGATCAAAGCCATTGAAAAAAACAGGACCATTGTCGCAATTGAGTTTATAGTGGGAGACACACCCCTTCTTAACATGCCCCAGATCTCAATGGGCAGAGTATTTCTCTTCCCTATAATGAAAAAGGTAACCAGAAACTCATCAAAAGATAACGCAAATGTGAGCATCATCACCCCTATTATAGAAGGCCGTATGATCGGGAATGTTACATATCTGAATGTCTGCAGTGTCGTTGCTCCAAGATCTTTCGCAGCTTCCTCGACTGAAATGTCAAATCCAGACAATCGTGAATTCATGACCAGAACTGCAAAGGGTATACAGAAGATGCAGTGTCCAAAAATAACAGTTAATAGCGATCTCTTGAAATCAATGGCTGCAAAAAACGACAGGAGTGAAATGCCAAGAATAATAGCAGGAAGGGTTATCGGTATAATGACTGAAAAGGACACGATGTTTTTAAATTTAAAATCGTACCGGGTCAACGCAAATGACGCAAGGGTCCCGAGAACAACCGAGATTGCCGAGACTGCCAGTGCTACATAGACGCTATGCCTCAGTGATGCTATGAAGTTTTTATCCTTTACTACTTCTGTGTACCATCTCGTGGTAAACCCCTCCAATGGAAATTTGAGGGATGATGTGGGATTAAAAGAGTAAAGTACAATCACTGCCAGTGGAAAAAGGAGATAAAGCAGAATAATTATAGTAATAACATCGAGAACTCCGAATCTCGCGCCTTTTTTGAGTCGCACTTAGTATTTCCTCCTCAGCTTGAGAATTGTCGTTATCCAGATAAAAACGTTTATAAGCAGAATCAAAAGAAAGATCATGAAATAGGCAAGGGCAGAGCCAAAAGGCCAGTTATAGGTCATTCCGAATTGATCCTGCACGATTCTTCCTACCATCAATCCCTCTGTTCCCCCTACCAGCTGAGGCGTCACATAATCACCGGTAGAGATTGTGAAACTGAAGATAAATCCTGTAATCACACCGGGTATACTAAGAGGAAGTACAATTTTGTAGAATGTCTGAAGCTTGTTCGCCCCCAGGTCTCTCGCAGCCTCTATAAGATCGACGCTGATGTTTTGCATTGATGAGAAAATCGGAAGGATTGTGAAAGGAGTCAGTATGAATACGAGGGTAATGATGATGGCTGTTGGACTGAATAATAGAAAGGTAAGCGGCTCCTTTATGAGACCGAGATACCGCAGTATTTGATTAATAAAGCCGTTGCTGCCGAGAATCGTTTTCCATGCGTAGACTCGCACGAGGTAGCTGCTGAAAAGCGAAACCAATATCAAATATAACACGAAATCCTGTAATTTTTTATATTTGAAAGTCAATGAAAATGCAACTGGATAGCTAATCAACACACATATCAATGCCGTGATAATTCCAATGCGAAGTGACCGCAGTATCGTAATAGGATAGAGCTTTCTTGAGAATATGTAGAGGTAATTATGTAATGTGAATGTCGGAACGAGGCCCGTCGATGTCTTCAGCCAGAAACTGTAGACGAATAATACGAACATCGGTGCAAAGAAAAAAAAGGTGAAATACGTAAAAAGTGGAGTAAGAAGAACTATGTGTTTTCTGTTTTTTTTCATAACAGAATAATCAGATCCTTTCAATAGTCACGATTTCTCGCTCACTCTATCAAGACATTAACATCCTTCCTGGAAAACCCCAATGTAACCGTAGTCCCTATGTTGTTCTCCTCAGCATCCTGATCGCTTTCTTCTTCTGTAATGTTCTCCTCTGCTATCAATGTTATGTTTTCCGATATCCGTACGTAATACTTCACCAATGCACCAAAAAATACTACATCCTCTATCTTGCCTGGAAATTGGTTATCGTATTCTTTTTTTGAAGCTCCGGTCACTCGGCTTACCTTTTCGAGTCTAATCGCCAGAACAATTTTATCACCAACTTTTGCATCAATATTACGGTGCGCCAACAACTGCAGGCCATCAACACCGACAACCAGATGATCAGCTTTCACTTTTACTACCTCGCCGTCGAAGATGTTACTCTCACCAATAAATGTCGCTGCAAATCTAGAATTAGGATGGTTGTATATTCTCTTTGGTGTATCAACCTGTATTATTTCACCCAGTTTCATTAACACTATCCTGTCAGACATGACCAGCGCTTCTTCCTGGTCGTGAGTCACATAGATGAAAGTTATCTTGAGCTTTTCCTGTATTTTCTTCAACTCGATCTGCATCTGTTTCCTTATCTTTAAATCCAGAGCTCCAAGCGGTTCATCAAGCAAAAGCACCCTGGGTTCATTAATGAGAGCCCTCGCAAGCGCAATTCTTTGACATTGACCGCCGGAAAGCTGATTTGGCTTCCTCGGCTCAAATCCTTCAAGTTGAACGAGCTCGAGCATTTTTTTGACTTTCTGTTCGATCTCCTCCTTCGGCCTCTTTTTAAGAAACTGGCTGAATGCAATATTCTCATAGACCGTCATATGCGGAAAAAGCGCATATCTTTGAAAAACCATATTCATTGGTCTCTTAAAAGGCTGAAGGCCGATGATATTTTCTCCATCCAATAAAACCTCGCCCGAATCCGGTATCTCGAAACCGGCGATGATTCTCAGCAGTGTTGTCTTGCCACAGCCGCTCGGCCCGAGTAATGAGACGAACTCTCCATCCTTTACCTCCAAGCCGAAATCTTTAACAGCAGTAACTTCACCGAAGGTTTTACAGATATTCTGAATTACCAGAGCACTTGATTCTTTTTCCATATTCTCTATCTTTTTTAGAAATTATTTATTGTGAATTTCACGACAACCCCTTCCAGTCCACACAACCTCATTGTTATGATTCATAGCTAAGTGGCCCCCATAGGATACCATATCCGTAACTGCTTTGTCAATATCTACACAACTTGTCATCATCAGTTTCTTGACAATAGTCTATAATTAACAACAAAACCACTCCTTCATGATTATCGTTTTCCATGCCTTCATTTGCCAACTACTGGCCATGGACCAAGTTTCCCATCCAAAGTCAATAGATGCATGGTGTAGAGATCCTCTTTCCTGATTTTGTGCTTATTCTTTTCGATTCTGTTATAGTCCGTATCCACGTAAAAGATTCTGCCATTTAGCTCAGGTGATACAATACGAAGCAACTTCATAGTGGCTTTTGCACAGGCATCGGCAGGTAACTCTGCATCCGAACCCATCAGTTCTCTTACATGGGGCTGCCACTTCTCCCTCTCCGGTGTTCCGATGAGGTACTTAGTAATACTCGTTCTCACAAAGCCAGGCATCATACAGAAAACAAGAACAGCTGAGCCCACATCTTCGAGCTCCCTGGCCAGACCTTCGGTAAAACGCAGAATCGCAGCCTTGGAACAGCCATAGGCCGATCCGCCCGGATTTGGACCGTTCGACCCTCCCCCGCCATCCATGTTGATAATAATCCCTGCATCTTTTTTCATCATGTGGGGAAGAACTTTCCTGCAGCACAGCATAGAGCCTAATAGATTTATAGTAACATCTTTCCACCAGATATCCGGATCTGCCTCCCAGACCGGTCCAACATACTTGAAACTTCCTGCATTGTTGAAAAGCAGATCGATATGGCCGAACCTCTTGAGGGTTGTATTCACCATTTTTTGCACCTGAGCCGAGTCTGTCACATCGGCCTTTACAGCATGAGCGGTTCCACCCTCTTTCTCGATCATGCCGACTGTTTCTCTGATCTTTTGCTCAGTACGGCCACAGCATACAACGTTCGCACCTGCATGTGCAAACTCGACTGCAAGCCCTCGGCCAATCCCACTTCCAGCACCCGTTACAATCGCTGTTCTTCCATTAAGATCCATGTCATCCTCTTTCACTTATTATCATAAATTTTATTTTACGATGAGATTTTTTGCAAGGTTTATGGTTCTCAACGCATCTGGCGCAAATCCATCTGCGCCGATCCTGTCGGTATATTCCTGGGCGAGAGGGGTACTGCCAACCATGATCTTTGTATTAAACCATTAAGAATTATCTCTGTAGTTCTTGTTTTTTCTCTCTAGGTCCTTTAGCAATGTGATTCGGATAGTAATTAAGTTCTCTAGCCATCTTAAGAATATTCTCTGTTGTTTTTGGACTGGCGGATGGATTGTCTTTCAATACTCTTGAAACAGTAGTGTGACAGGCTCCGGCTAGCTTTGCTATGTGTTTAATATTCACTTTTTCATTATTATCTTTTTCTGTTGATATAATTTCTTACACCCTTTAAAATGTCACGTTAACAAAATAATTTTAACGTGCGCCTTTTTTCAACATTATAGCATAGAACATAATAACTTGTTAAGAATAAAACCGGACAATTCACATCACGATTATAAAGAAAGAATTCGACTATAATAAATTGAAATATTCGAACAACTTTTTTTGTGTTTGAAGTGAAGAATCAATACTGGTAAAGCTGACAATACAATAAGTGTGCTCCAATGTATAATAATTTAATAGAGAACTATTTTATAAAAGGCGGTTTTGACAAAGAGCAAATTGATTTCATGCATGAAAAAGCATTGCATCTGGTTGAGAATGTTGGCATCTATATACCACACAAAGGTATTTTAAAGTTACTCTCAAATTATGACGGTGTGAAGATTGAAAAAGATAATGTAAAATTCCAAAAGGATCTGGTTCTTAAAGCATTAAAAAAATAGAAGTTTATTTTACCACAGTATGCAGATGGTAAGAATTATGTTGTATCGTCTGGAGTTAATTAAACGAAATATTATGATTTAGATACCAACGAAATAAGAGAACCAACATCAAAGGATTTAGTGGAACTTACCAAACTATGCGATTCTCTGGACACAGTTGGTGCTGCTCCAGTTAGACCGCTTGATCTTCCAATTCATCTGCACGAAATATTGATGCATAAGATTTCATACGAATATTCAAGATATAAATGCAATGACATAGATGAGAGACACTCAGCTCGAAGATTCATTTAAGTTAATATAAGTAAGAAATAATTATTTGGAGGTTCATTGATGTTAAACGAATTGAAAAATTCTATCATAGAAGGAAATGAAGAAAAAGCTAAAGAAATTACCACTAAATTATTAACCGAGGGTAAAAACCCAAAAGAGGTGCTGGATAATGGCCTTGTTGCAGGTATGGATGTGGTTGGTCAACAGTTCAAAGCTTATGAAATATATCTGCCTGAGGTAATCATGTCTGCAACAGCAATGAAAAGCGCAATGGATTTACTAAAACCTCATCTATCCAAAACCGAAGCGGCAACGATGGGGACAGTCGTAATGGCAACTATAGAGGGAGATGTTCATGATATTGGGAAAAATCTTGTGAGCATGATGCTTGAAGGAGCAGGATTCAATATTGTGGATCTGGGAGTTGATGTGCCTGTTGAGAAGATAATCGATGCTGCACAAGAACAAAATGCTGATTTGGTCGGAATATCAGCATTATTAACAACAACTATGCTTGCTATGGAACCTGTGATCAAGATGATTAGAGAGAAAAATATGAAAGTAAAGGTCATGGTCGGCGGCGCTCCTATTACTAAGGAGTACGCTGATAAGATAGGGGCTGATGGCTTTGCACCTGATGCATTACGTGCAATCAGTCTTGCAAAACAGCTCTTATGAGCGAGCTGAGCAGCAGTACACAAATAATGTTTATGCCTGAGTTCCACTGGATGGGACAAATGATGTAATACTGCCCGGTTCAGTGATATTATACACTTTGCTTGCGAGTTTTTATATAGAAGAATATAATTGCACTTATTGTTCTGATTAATAGATAAACCTATTTCAGTATCGCTTTAAGGTATAACGATGCATATAGATGAATTTACGCTTGAAGGCGGTCTTGCCAAAGAACAGATCGATTTAATTCACGAGAAAGCGCTATATCTCGTTGAAAAGATCGGTATTGATATACCACATGATGGGATTTTGAAATTGCTTTCCGATTACAGCGGTGTATCAATTGAGAACGAAAACGTTAAGTTTAAAAGCGACCTGGTAGAAAATGCATTGGAGAGCGCGAAGTATCCTCTACCCAAATATGCAGAGAACAACTGGATTGTGTCCGCCGGTGCTCATCAGACCAACCTCTTCGATCTAAACACAGGTAAAATCAGGCAATCAACGCTAAAAGACTTGATTGATCTTATTAAACTTAGTGACGCATTGGATACTGTGGGATCTGCGCCTGTGGTGCCCCTTGATCAGCCCTATTATTTACAGGAAATATTGATGCACAAGATAGCGTGGGAATATTCTCGATATAGGGCGAATGATATGTTCGAGCATGACCCCAAACCCACTGTTGAAGCGGCTACGTATATCTATGATATGGCAAAAACTGCAAACAAATGGTTTGCAGTCGGGCTCTATATGATAAGCCCCAAGACATTTGATAGACAAGAGTTAGAGGTTGTATACCGATTTTTAGACAGGGGAGTTCCTATGTGGGCCGGTACAATGCCCATTGCAGGAGTGAACGCGCCAATCACCATGCAGTCAGCGCTTTTACAGAGTATGTTTGAAACATTCAGTTGTCTGACAATGCTCAGCTTGATTAACACCAAATCTATTAATTATATCCAGGTTATTGACAGCTTTATTACCCATCCATTCGATTGGAAATATACCACTTTTGTCCTGGGCTCCGCCGAAGATGTACGGGGAACATTAAATAAAATCTCCATTCACAAGTATTACAATATGCCCTTTTCTGTAAAATCTCTCTTCACATCCGGAAAAGAGCCTGATGCACATACAGCATTTGAAGTAGGGGTTCACACGCTTATTGCAGCACTGGCAGGTGCACGGGTATTTAGATGTGCGGGCCATTTGACAAGTGCCGAGGTGTATTCTGCAGAGATGCTTGTGGTAGTGCATGAAATTATCGAATATATAAAGAACATCTTGAAAACTGAAGAATTTAATGAGGAAAGGCTTATGGTGGATGAGATAGAAGCCGTAGGTCCTGGAGAGAGTTATATAGGAAGACAGAGTGCTTTCGATAATTTTCGGAAAGAATATTGGGAACCAGAGCTCTTTATACATTCTAACTTAGGCCAGTGGAAAGAAATGGGCTCAAAATCTATCCGGCAATATGCAAATGAAATATCACAGAGAAAAATAGCTGAACACACCTATATGATGGATAAAGATACGAAAAAGGCGATTGACGAAATCTATGAATGTGCAAAAAATGATGAGCAATTGAAAAGATCCTATAAGGTATAGAAGGATCCTTCATACATAGATTTGTAATAGGAGCATTATGAAAAATCGAAGCATAAAAGGAAATGCTACATGTACGTTGAAGATTATACTCTAGGCGGCGGCCTTTCTAAAAAGCAGATTGACCTGATGCATGAGAAGGCACTCTATCTGGTTGAAAAGGTCGGTGTTCATATACCACATGAAGGAATACT
>CP070841.1:1060077-1064704 GCA_020342115.1 Spirochaetota bacterium | reverse complement strand
ATGCAGTTTGCTAGCACAACAAAGCTACAAAATCATCCAAAGGATTAAAATTCTCATTCATCATATTCTGCGGGCTGTCTCCAAGCCAATAACGCTCTCAAATAGGAATCCTGTAATATCTTCCAGCCGTCTTTCATACAAAGCTGGAAGTGTGCAGGAAGAATCACGTCAGCATGAAGCTTGGAAAATTTCTTTATTGACTCGAAGTATTGAAGCCTGTCATAGTCTACGCCTCCTGTCCATCCGAGTTCCGAATATTTACAATCTGTTCCTACACTCAGGACATCACCTGTAAATAGTATTGTCCTATCGTCCATATTAAGTCTGTAAAACATGGATCCAGCTGTATGGCCTGGAACCGCAATTGCATCAAATTTCAAACCTGCGGCATCTATAACATCACCATCGTTTACTTTTATATCAACAGGACAGGGAACATACGGCTTCTTTTTAAACGGAGGAAAATCCACTACTTTTTCATTGCCAGTCTCTATTCCATCTGAATCCGCTTCACCTGCAACTATTTTGGCACCTCTTTTCCTGAAAATATAGGCATTTGCTATGTGCCCGAAATGCACATGACTTATTAATACATGGGAAATCGGAAGATCGGAGAGCCCCCAGTAGTTGAGCCCCTCATCGATCGTTCTCAGGTCATTCTCATCTTCTCCTGTATCCATAAGGACAACAGCATCTTTTCCTTTGATTGCAAAGATATTTGAAATGAACCCATATGCATCACCCGAAATCATGAAAATATTCTTAATAACCTGCGTGGTAATCTCCTTATATTTTTAAGGATACTATCATGCGAGTGTGTCTATATCGAGCGACATGCTCGGCTTGTTGAACCAATTCAACCGTGCCTCCACGTATGCATCCTGAAAGAGCTCCCAGCCCTCTTTCATACATACCTGCCCGTGTCCTGGAAGAAGAATATCTGCCTTCATACCTGATATTTTCTTAATAGTCTCAAAATACTGGTCACGATCATAATCCATTCCCCCGGACCAACCAAATCTGGCATCCCTCACAAGAATATTGCTAAACTGGTCCTTGATCTTGATTACATCGCCTGTGAAGATAATGATTTTATTGTCCATAACTATTTTATAAAACAGGGAGCCTTTTGTATAGCCCGGAACGTGAATGGCCTGGATCTCGAGCCCCGCTGCCTTTATCACAGTGCCATCTTTGGCTACTGAATCCACCTTACACGGTTTGAACTTTCCCTTATGTGAAAACGCATAACTAGCAGTACGATCATCACCCAACTCTATTCCTTCCGCATCGCTTGGACCGGCAATGATCTTTGCTCCGCGACTTCTCAATGTGTGAGCATTCGCACAGTGGTCATAGTGAGAGTGAGTTATAAGCACGTATGAAACAGGATAGCCCGCAAGTCCCCAATAGGCGATATTATCATCAATAACGGCAAGTTCATCAGCATCTATACCAGTGTCCACCATCACCAACTCTTTATCTCCTCTCATAACATATACATTCTGATGAGTGCCAAAAGGTGGTCCCGAGACCTGGTATAGATTTTTTAGAATCTCCATTCTATGCCTCCTAGTTATTTATTGATTGAAGAATCATAGATTATCACCAGAAATGGGAATAAATTTACGAAATACAATAAAAAAATATTTTGATTTTACATTTATTATAATTAAACTATACACAATACTACTGTAAAGTATTTTTTTGTCAAGAAATGTTAGTAAAAATTATTGTATTTACTAGTATTAATTTTAAATATGCAGTAGTACCAACACATGTTTTTTAATAAAAATAAACAAATGTAATGAAGGATCTGATCTTCAAACATAATATTCTTAGGAGGGATTAGTATGGCGGAGAAAGAGGATAGTTTAGAGAAAAATAAGGAACTCTTCCGCAAATTTTTTAAAGCGATTGAGGAGAAAAACTTTGATTTACTAGATGAGCTATGTGGTAAAGACTACATTGGGCATTGGGAATGTTGGGGAAGCGGTCCCGATGGTCTGAATGAAGTACGTGGTCTTGAGAACTTTAAAAAAGCTGCAGGAGGGTTTACAGATGCCTTGCCGGATCTACGCATAGTTATAGAAGAATTGATAGCGGAGGGCGACAAGGTAGTCTGTCGATTTAAAGAGATGGGAACACATACTGGGGCTGAGTTTGCAGGTTTACCTCCGACTGGTAAACGAATAGAGTGGACAGCAATGGTTATGTATCGTATAGCCAATGGTAAAATTGTTGAGGAATGGCTCAATGAAGATAGCCTTGGAATCCTTAAACAGCTTGGAGCAATTTGACGCCCTTATCCAGATAATTATTAACTGCTGAGTTAATGAAATTTGGGAATGGGTATTGATTAGTAATAATTAAGTGGATAACTTATATCTTAAATATACATTATAATCTGATACGGCCTATATTATACTTACATTCATACCTTTCTAAGAATTGTAGGAGTAGGTATTTCATCTGTGCTCATATTGATAATTTGAAAAACAGAACCTACGATGGCTTTAATTATAGTATTTATAATCATTACCTTTAAATAATCTGCCGTCTGGAGGCGAGAAATAGAAAAAAGAAGGCTGGGAAAAACAGAACATATGAGCACCATTGTTACCTTTGGCGGTGCTACATTCATGAAAATATCGCAAGAAAATGCTGATAAGACAATGGAGCTTGTACTTGAACGAGGCATCAATCATATAGATGTCGCTCCTGAATACGGAGAGGCAGAAATAAGGCTAGGTTCATGGATTGAGAAACACAGGGAAAATATTTTTCTTGGCTGCAAGACCGGCATGAGGAAAAAGGCTCAGGCTAAGGAAGAACTTTATCGGTCACTCGAACATCTCCATACCGATTTTTTTGATCTTTACCAGCTACATGGTGTAGATGATTTTTCAGAACTGGATACAGCACTAGGTGTTGCTGGTGCTATAGAGGTGATTCTGGAAGCCAGAACTAAGGGATTAGTCAAATATATAGGTATTACAAGTCATTACCTTTCAATTCTTATCAAAGCTCTGAAAATGTTTGAATTCGATACGGTCATGTTTCCCTTTAATTTCATATTTTATTCAGACACTACATACCGTAAAGAGTATGAGAAACTCATGAAACTGACAGCAAAAAAGGATATCGGTGTCATGGTGATTAAGGCAATAGCAAAAGGCAACTGGAAAGGAATATATGAGGGATTATCTATGCTGGAATGTCCATACACAACATGGTACGAGCCATTCGACACAAAACCTGAGATTGAACGTTCCATTCATTTTGCCCTTTCACAGAAAATATGTACTGTGGTTAGTGCAAGCGATGTGAGGCTTTTACCGTTGATTATCGATGCGGCCGATAGTTTTAAGCCGATGAGTACCGAAAAGCAGAATCTGGTGCTTGAGGAAGCAAGTGTGTACAAACCGCTTGAATTCACATTTTAAACTAAAAAAATCAAAAACATTTGAATCATGATTTGGTCATTTATCAGAGAAATATTCATTAAAAAATAGAGATCACGTCTGCTCGATGTATATTAACTACTACAACCATTATTAGCTAATGGGAAATAATAAAATTGCTCCGATGTGCATTTTACTCATCGAAAATATCCTGCAGTAAGTCCTTTAACAAAATACCTCTGAGAAAATGCATATAGTATTACTATTGGGATTGTTGCTATTGTTAAACTAGCAAATATCATTGTCGGATTATACGTCATCCTTGACTGAAAATTTGCAATCGCAACCATTAAGGTCTTTTTTTCTTCAGCCTGAAGGAATAAGAGTGCTATTAGGAGATCATTCCAGACCCAGAGGGCGTTAACTACAAACATTGTAATTATTGGTGCTCTTGAAATGGGGATAAAAATTGAAAATAATATTTTTATATCATTACATCCATCGATACGGGAAGCTTCAACAATCTCTTTTGGAATTGATTTAAAGAAGTTTGTGATAAATAAAACACTGAATGGTATTATGAATGCTATATAGATAATTATTGCAGATGTATACCTTTCTTCTTACCATTCAACACCCATCATCATCTTCACAACTACACTACGATTAAAGTCCTTTTTAGCTATTTCTCCTGCATTTTCCCCGCTCATCAATACTACTATACGATCAGCTACCTGGAATACATATTCTAAATTATGACTGATAAATATTACACTCATACCCCTTTGTTTAGTTTCTAAAATGAGATTTATTATTTTATCCGCTTCCACAACCCCTAAACCAGCAGTTGGCTCATCCATGATAATTACAACAGGAGGTCTACCGATCAAATATCTAGCAGTTGCAACAGCATGCTGCTGTCCACCAGAAAGTGTAGATACTGGTTGGTCTACAGTTTTAACTGTTGTCTTTAACTTATTAAGTGCCTCCTTTGTATTCTTCTTCATTCTGTTGTCATCTACAAATACTTTTAACCTTCTGAGCTCTTTCCCCATATACACATTTGCCGTTACACTTAAAAGACCGGCAAGTGCAAGCTCTTGATAAATAATGCCTAATACCTTAACACGAGCCTTGCTTGGGAGAGTAAAATTAACCAATTCACCATTTAAAGAAAATTATCCCTGATCAGGTCTATATGAACCAGCAAACACTGTCATTAT
>CP070841.1:1057047-1059977 GCA_020342115.1 Spirochaetota bacterium | reverse complement strand
TAGCATACACGAAAGACCATATCCTGGTAACGAAGAACGAGCTCGTCAAATGACCGCTCATCTCCTGCATGAAACGACTTCACGAGATCGTTATCGGTTTTATCTTTCTCTTTACCCATTTAGACAGCCGTCGTTGCCTGGAAGTTCCAGAGTATATATGTTTTTTGCATTCCGGAAGAGTACCTTTTCAACAAAGATTTGTGCATCGTCGATGTCGATATATTCTTCATTGACTTTCTTTGTCAGTACTTGTGTGAGGGTGTGCTGAAACGCAAGAAGCGCTCCAAGTGCTTCCTCTGAAGTCCATGTGTCACTTCCCCATGTGATACGATCGGCTGTTGGGATTACTTCAATGTATTCATCGAGTGCTTGAACCGCAGCCTGTGTGCATATAATGGGTAGCCACACCATATCTATGAAGACGTTATCGTGGTTGTGAGCGAGGGCACCAATTTCATGATACCACGGGTAACCTCCATGGAAGAGTACAAACCTCGTTTCAGGATGACGTGTGATTGTCGATTCGAATAGCATGGGGTTTGACCCCTTAAGTTCTCCCAATCCGGTATGGATCTGGTACGGAACATCGAGCTCGGCTGCAAGTTCACAAATTCTGTTGATGATATAGTCGCCATATGCGAGCATATCTTCGTCTGTTATATCTTTAGGATCAGTCATATAGATCCTTGCAGCTCTTTCATACGCTACCGAACCAACCGAAAGGGGACGCTCGTATGCTGTTGCAAGCTTGAAACTCACAGCTCCTTTATCTACCCTATCACGATGAAAGCCCAGTATAAGATCCATGTACTCACGAAAAGTAAGCCCCCTTACAGGTAAAAATTCCCATGGTGAGTTATCATCATGATCCCTCACAAGTGGGTGGTAGCACTTGACAAACATGTCGGAACGTACTACCGGGCTAAAGAGTTCTGGATGTCCGAGATCTGAGCCGGTCTCCCAGTATATATCTGAGAGCGCCCTTATGTAGCGGCACTGATTTTTAAGTATAGCAAGATGGGCAGCGGGATCTTTATGTTTTCGTTTAATTTTGTTTGATATGACCTCCCAGTTCTCGGGTGTAATTTTTCCTCCAATATCGTACAGTTTATCAATGGCTTTTTGGAGCCACACAAAGTACGAGTTGTACCTCGCTTTTTCTAAAAATTGTGTATGTTCCTGTGAAGTGGTCCCTACAGGGATATTCTGCCAGCCAACATAGGATTTATCGATTATGGCTTCCAGTGTGATATTTTGGTGATCTTCATCGTTCAGATGATGTTCATGTGTTGAAATAACCGGTGTGCGTTCAATATACTTATAGATCTGTTCGTACAGATTGGAAGCCTTCATTTTTTACCCTAAAAGGAGATGCTATCTGTATAGCATCATGCTCTATTATTGTAAAGGCAAAAATCAGAAGCTATTGACATTTTGTGAATCATAGGGTAAGTTAATTCAGCTTCTCATGAATAGGAGGGACCGATGATGGTTGTCAAAAAGAGATATATGATACTCCTTTGTCTCCTGCTCGTGGGTGTTCTCCTTATAGGATGTGCACCAGGAAACGATCGCTGGGACCCGGCTAAAGAAGAACCCGGTATAGAGACTGAAAATAGGGCTGGTTTTTGGGCAGGACTGTGGCACGGTTTTATTATTGTAATCACCTTCATTGTAAGTCTTTTCACAGATGAGGTGGGAATATATGAAGTTAATAACAAAGGCTGGTCTTATAATCTAGGATATCTAATCGGAATATGTATCGCAATGAGCTGGGCAGGCCGCATGGGAAGAAAGAGAAAAAGGCTTCGAAAATCTGAAGTTAACGATATTGCTGATGCAGTCTCAGAAAGGGTAACGAAAGGAGTAGAAGAAACAATTGGGCGGGAAAAGAGTGAAAACAGAGATTAGTTACAAGAAAGCCCCCCAAGAGGTTGCTTGTTTAAATCAGGACCATAACATAGTTTTATTGTCCGCAGGGCAATAAAATTACTTCAATCAAGAATATAGACAGACTGCCTAAGGCAGTCTGTCTAAGGCAGTCTGCCTATATTAGGGTACAAAAGAGACGAGACATAATTCATTCATCAGCTTCAATCCCGGTTCAGAAGAGACAGCTCTTGGTATTGTGTTAATGGTCATTCCTACTGTTCCAATATCTCCGTGGACACCTCCTATCACCCGCTGATGTATGGGAGGTTCTCCATCTATTAGTACTTCGTCATATTCATCGGCAACCGACGCATGCGCAACAAACTCGAGGACAATTATTCTCTTCTTATTTTGCATTCCGTATGCCCTGCTTATGAGACCAACTACCTTCCCCTCCTTCACTGTCCCTAGAGGAGTTTCTGTAGCTTTCTTAGCAATAACAGGTTCCGGCGGGAGCTCTTCGGCTTCATCGAGTTCAAATCCCAGACAGTCGGCAATCAATGCTATGGATTCAAGAAGCCCTACATGGCCTGTTATTTCACCGGTTTCAATTTTCTTCTTAAATTCTTCTGTAGTGAGGCCTGTCCCGACTTTCTTAACAAAAGGGATCCTGCGCTTTGCGGAGTTCATCATCCTGACTACTTTAACTGATTCCACTTTAATACATGGAGCAGTTAGTATAAGGGGAAGAGTATCCATGAGATAACCCGGGTTGATCCCTGTTCCTACAACTGTGACACCACTCTTTTTCGCATGAGCATCTATCTTCTTTGCTAGACTTTCATTTTTTTTCCATGGATATGAAAGCTCTTCACAGGTCGAAATGACATTTACACCTGAATCCAGACACTGTGTGAGCTGTGAGTAGATACTCTCGAGGTGTGAGGTTGTGGTTATTACGGCAGCATGAACCTCTTCCTCTGCAAAAAGTTTTTGTGGGTTATCTGTGATTATTACTCCTGTTTTTTTTGGATTCTTGAACTGTTCACCAATGTCCT
>CP070841.1:1048579-1056947 GCA_020342115.1 Spirochaetota bacterium | reverse complement strand
TGACCCGGATGTTTCAAACTTACTCAGAAATGTATGCAAAATCTCAAGTCAGGATATTTTTCACAATAGAAAAAGCAGAGAAGTGGATGACAGAAAACAATAACAAATAATAGATCCATAGGGACGGGAGATGACTTTGTGACATTTCGTACCTGAAATCAGTAATTGTATTGTCAGCACAATATTATAAGCAATAGATGCATAAACATATAGGTACCAGTAATTTAGTTATAAATTTTGCTTGACTTTTTTATCGCTACATGTGAAATTAAGCGAACAAACTGGAGAAAGTAATGATTGATTATTCAGCAGTGATCAATTACTGGTGGTGGTTCTGGGAGTAACCGGAACCATATCCACGTCCAGTTAGGCCGCAGGTTCTGGTTACAACGACCAGATTCTGCGGCCTGTTTTTTTTACAGGCCGTTTAGACCCCGAAGGGGTCTGAACGGCTTTTTATTTACATAAGAGGAGGTTTCAGGTGAGTATCCAGACAATTTCTGAGGGAATCATGATCAAGGAAATTCATGGTGAAAGATTTACGCCGTTTTCCCTCTGCAATAAGCTGAAGGCAAAAGTACTTCTGGAATCAGCATCATTCGAAGAGGGGAGAGGGAGGTATTCTCTGCTTCTCCTGAAGGAGGCCCTGAGGGTTTTCCAGATTGGTGATGAAATATTTAGCGGCGTTTACGGAGAAGAGAAAGCGGTCAATTCACAGGGTAAGGATGTCCTTGATATACTTTTCTCCTTTGCAGATGAGCACAGAGAAAACAGCTTTCATTTTCCGCTGCCTGCAGGCGGTATAGGGTATCTTGCCTATGATTACGCGCTCCACTTCGATGATATAAAGATGGAGAAAAAGCCCGATTATACAAACATTCCTGATGCCTGTTTCCTCCTTGGTCATATCTATCTAATCTTTGATCACTATTCTGACACCATTACAATCGTTGGCATTAATTACAAGGAACACCACATAGATCTCGAGCGTGCTATCCACGAAACTGAGGAGCGGATCAATGATCTTGACTTTAATTATCTTACATCTCCTGATAAGGAATACAGCGCATGTACCCTGATTAAAGGAGATGAGAGGGAGAAATACGTCGAAGGTGTGAAAAGAATGAGGCGCGAGATCATCAAGGGAAATCTTTTGCAGGGAGTGCTTGCAAGGAGAATCTATGTCAGGTCTGAGATTCCTGCTCTCGAGGCATACAGGAGATTGCGATCATTGAATCCTTCCCCTTATATGTTCTATCTCGATATGGATGACTTTCAGCTCTTCGGGTCTTCACCTGAAATACATGTAAAAGTAAAAGATGGGATCGCCAAGATCAGGCCACTTGCCGGAACTAGAAAGCGAGGTATGGATAGGAAGGAGGATCTCGAGCTGGAAAATGAGCTGGTATCCGATGAAAAGGAAAAGGCTGAGCATCTGATGCTGGTTGATCTGGCAAGAAACGATCTCGGGAGGGTATGCAAAACAGGAAGCGTCAGGGTTACGGTAAATATGGATGTCGAGCGATACTCTCATGTTATGCATATGGTTTCTCAGGTTGAAGGGGAACTCATGGATCAAAAGAGAGGCATAGATGCCATCAGGGCTACCTTCCCTGCGGGCACGGTTTCCGGTGCTCCGAAAATACGTGCAATGGAGATAATCAGCCAGCTGGAGACCGAAAAGAGAGGTTTTTATGCAGGCATGGTAGGTTATATCGAGCCAGATGGTTCGCTCGATACATGCATTACTATCAGGAGTGCTTTAAAGAAGGATGATATTCTCATACTGCAGGCAGGAGCGGGTATTGTCTACGATTCTATACCTGAAAGAGAGTATGAGGAGACATCTAATAAGCTGGGGGCAATGGGAAAGATTTTGGGGGTGGAGGTATGAGCATGTATATCATTATCGATAATTATGATTCTTTTACATATAACCTCTTTCAGTATTTAACTGAGGTTGTTACCGAAGAGGTGAAGGTATTCCGAAACGATAAGGTGTCTATTGAGAAAATCGAGGAAATCGAACCGCGCGGTATTGTTATTTCTCCCGGGCCGGGGCGGCCCGAAGAGGCTGGAATATCGGTAGAGGTGGTAAAGCATTTTGCCGGAAAGGTTCCAATCCTCGGTGTTTGTCTCGGCCACCAGGCAATAGGGTATGCATTTGGAACGAGTATTACAACTGCCAAGAATATAGTACATGGAAAGACCGATTTTATTACTTTTGACGCTAAAGGTCTATTCAGAAATATTCCCTCACCGTCGAGTTTCACACGTTACCACTCACTGGTTATTGCAAAAGACACTGTTCCTGAAGAGCTTATGATTACGGCTTACTCTACTGACGGAGAAATAATGGGAATCCGGCATAAACAGTATCCGATTGAGGGTATCCAGTTCCACCCGGAATCTATTGCATCTGAGTATGGCATGAAAATTTTACAGAATTTTATCAATTATAAAAGAGAACCTTTTCAAGTAAGTAAAGCCCTGTTAAAAATTACATCAGGAGCGGATCTTTCCTCTGAAGAAGCTTCATCCTTGATGGAAGAGCTTACCGATGGACAGCTTACGCAAAATCAGATTGCTGCATTTCTCACCGCTCTTTCGGCAAAGAAGATATATTCTGGCGAGCTCGCTGCATTTGCCTCAGTTTTAGGAAAAAAGAAAAAGTCGCTAAGCTTCAAACACCCATTGCTTGATACATGCGGTACAGGAGGAGATGGAAAGGGGAGCTTCAATATCTCTTCAATGGCTGCAGTGGTTGCGAGCTCCTGCGGTGCATATGTGGCGAAGCATGGAAATCGAGGTGTGAGCTCTAAATCCGGAAGCGCGGAATTTTATAAAGAGCTCGGAATCCCTATAGAGCTTGACACCGAAGAGGTAAAGCTTCTTCTGGAAGAAACAGGCTTTGCCTTTCTATTTGCACCCCTCTATCACGGTTCAATGAAACATGCGGCACAGGTCAGAAGGGAGCTCGGTATAAAGACGGTGATGAATATTTTAGGCCCACTTCTGAATCCTGCAGGTGCCGAGTACCAGATCATAGGTGTCTACTCTGAGGAGCTCTGTGAGCCTGTTGTGGAGGCATTAGCCATTATGGGCAGAAAAAGGGCTATGGTTGTCCATGGTCTCGATGGGTTTGATGAGATTTCAGTTTCCGCTCCAACGAAAATCTGCGAAATAGAGAGCGGAGGGGGAAAAAAGGAGTACCTCTTTGATCCACAGGAGCTTGGAATAAAGAGATATAAGGAGGAGGATCTCAAGGGTGGAACTCCGGCAGAAAATGCTGCCATCGCTGAGCAGGTGCTCAATTCTGGAGGCAGAGAGGCGATCAAAGATGCTGTTCTATTGAATGCGGGAGCAGCTTTGTACACATACAATCTTTCAGAGAGCATCAGGGATGGCTATTTATTAGCTAAGGAGACTCTCGAATCCGGGAAAACCCTTGACAAGCTCGAACAGATTCGGGAAACAGGGAAGAGACTTACTGGAGTTTCAAGCAAATGAGCAGGATAGATGAAATTGTCAGCAGGAGGCGAAAGAGGATACAGCGTCTCGGGCCGGAAATGGGAGTGAAGATACCGGAAAAAAGAGTATTTCCTGTTTCTCCTTTCGGCAGAGACCCTTTCTTTATATGTGAAATAAAAAGGGCTTCTCCTTCAAGGGGTAACATTGTTTCTGAAGCAGATGCGGTTGTACAGGCAGGTTTGTATAGAGATATGGGTATCAAAACAGTTTCCGTGCTCACCGAAGAGGAATACTTCTCCGGGTCATTAAACGATCTATTAAATGTAAAAAAGCAGTTTCCGGATCTCTCTGTTTTGAGAAAGGATTTTCTTGTTTCTGAAGAGGATATCGAGGTATCATACCGTGCAGGGGCAGATGCAGTGCTTTTAATTGCATCCATGCATAGCGGGGAATCTCTTTATGCATTATATAAAAAGGCACGGTCCCTTGGCATAGAGGTACTCGTGGAGGTTCATGATAAAGATGATATTGATAAAGCCAGAAGAATTTCTCCACACTTCACAGGATTCAACAGCAGGGACCTGAAAACATTCAAGATAGATCCAATACAACCTGTAAGACTGCGACACCTCGTAACGTGGAATACTTCTACAGTATTCGAATCCGGTATCACAACCGATGAACATGCCCTCTTTGCGCTTTCTTCAGGTTTCTCCGGGATACTCGTGGGTGAAGCGGTGATGAAGAATAGAGAGCTTATTCTGGAGATGAAAAAGCATTTTGAACATAAGAATGCAGAATTCTGGTTGAGGTTGTACAAAAAACGGGTGGACTCGAAGCCTCTTGTCAAGATCTGCGGCATTACAAATGAGAGGGATGCAGAATTAGCCCGAAAGATGGGTGCGGACCTTCTTGGGTTTATCTTTGCACCTTCTCCAAGAAAAACAGCTCCTGAGCTTTTAAAAGCTCTTAAAGGGCTCGACATCCTTAAAGTTGCTGTTGTTGTACAGGAAGAGGGGGATACTTCGATCGATCCTGAGGTGAAAGACCTCCTTGAAGAAGGTTTGATTGATGCCGTACAGTTTCATGGAAATGAAAGTGCCCGACATTGTTATGAAATGGCTTTCCCCTATTACAAAGCTTTGAGGATACAAAAAGTCGAGGATATTGAAAAAGCTTCACAGTTCCGTTGTCCGAGGGTGTTGCTTGACAGCTTTGTTCCCGGAAAACTGGGGGGAACGGGGCAAAGATTATCACATGAGGTTCTAGGCAAGGCAAAAGAGAAGCTTCCTCTCTGGCTTGCCGGGGGAATCGGCCCTGAGAATGTGAGGGAAATAGTTAAGACATACAGTCCTGAGCTTATCGATGCTTCGAGTGCACTCGAAGCATCCCCTGCTAAAAAAAGCCATGAAAAAATAAAAACTTTTTTTCAGGAGATAGCACTTGGATAAGATTTATAACGATTTTTTTGGGGACTTTGGCGGAAGGTATGTTGCCGAAGTTTTAAGACCGGCTCTCGATGAGCTTCAGGATGAGTGGGTTGATGCAATGAACAGCAAGGATTTCAGAAGCGAGCTCGATTTGATGTTAACCCGGTTTGCAGGCCGACCAACTCCTCTGATGTATGCAGAAAATGCAACCAGGGTATTGGGAGGGGCAAAGGTTTTTATTAAACTTGAGGGGCTTTCAAATACGGGGGCGCACAAGATCAATAACGTATTGGGTCAGGCGCTGCTAGCAAAAAGAATGGGAAAAAGGAGAATTATTGCAGAAACAGGGGCAGGACAACATGGTGTTGCAACTGCATCCGTATGCGCAAAGCTCGGTCTCGAGTGCACAGTCTACATGGGTGAGGTGGATATTAAAAGACAACGACCAAATGTGTTCTGGATGGAGCTCTATGGGGCAAAAGTTGTGCCGGTCAGCGGAGGCCAGGCAACATTGAAGGATGCAGTGAATGAAGCACTACGGGATTGGGCAGGGAGTTTCAAAGATACCCACTATCTGCTCGGATCAGCCCTGGGGCCATCGCCATACCCGGACATGGTAAGGGAGTTCCAATCTGTGATTGGAAAAGAGGTGCAGAGAGAAATCGAGCAGCAAAAACTGGATGTTGAAGCCCTTGTTGCCTGTGTCGGCGGAGGTTCCAATGCAATAGGTTTTTTTCACCCTTTCATTGATACAGAAAACCCCAGGCTAATCGGTGCTGAAGCCGGAGGCAAAGGTAAGGGCGTGGGCGAGCATGCCTCAAGGATGAGTGGCGAAGGCAAGCTCGGTATTGTTCATGGGTATAAATCACTTTTCCTGCTCGATGAAGACGGTCAGGTACAGCCTACGCATTCTATATCAGCGGGTCTCGATTATCCGGGAATTGGACCCCAACTGGCGAATCTAGGGATAAAGGGAAGAGTGGAATTTACACGGGTAATGGATTCTGAGGCACTGGAAGCTGTTCAGTTTTTTGCAAAGCATGAGGGGCTTGTTTTTGCTTTAGAACCTGCACATGCAGGTGCTGCCGCTATGAAACTGGCAGGAGAGCTTCCTCAAGATAAATCAATTATCGTGAACATGTCAGGGAGAGGCGAAAAGGATCTTTTTATCCTGGCAAGATCACTTGACCGGCAAAAATGGTATTCCTTCCTTAGAAGCGAGGTGAAGGGTAATGAAAAATAGGATCATGGCTCATATGGTTGCATTCTATCCAAGCAGGGAAAAATCTTTGGAAACCGCAAGGGCCTTGATTGATGGAGGATGTACATACCTGGAGGTTCAGTTTCCTTTCAGCGATCCGACTGCTGATGGCCCCTATATACAGGAAGCATGTAAGCAGGCACTGGAAAAAGGGTTCAAGATATCGGGCGGCTTCGAGCTTATAGGAGATATACGCACCTTTTCGAATATACCGATTTTTATCATGTGTTATGCGAACACCATTTTTTACTATGGTATAGAACAGTTTTTAGAATGTTGTGTTTCGGGGCAAGTACAGGGTTTGATCGTACCGGACCTCCCGGTCGATTATGACGAGGGATTATTTGAAAAGAGTGAATGCAGGGGCTTAGAGCCTGTTCCTGTTATTGCCCAGTCAACCAAACCAGACCGCCTGGATATGATTCTCAAAGGGAGATCCGAATTCGTCTACGCTGCAATAAGAAAAGGCATTACCGGGTCTTTTACAGACATTGGTGAGGAGAATATACAATTTTTAACCAAGGTGGATTCGTTTGGTAAAAAAATCCTTGCTGGTTTCGGAATATCTGAAAAACATCAGATTGAGGCTATCTCCTCATGGATACATGCAGCAGTTGTTGGGACTGCGTTTATTAAAGAGATCATACATAGCGGGAAGGCTAGTATCTATAATGTAATAAAGAAAAAAATTCAATCGTTGATTTAGCGAAACGATAGCGATTTTGCTGGTAATAAGTCATAGAAGAAAACGATTGCTGAATTACCGAAACAACAGCGATTTTGCTGGTAACAAGTCATAGAAGAAAACGGTTGCTGAATTACCGAAACAACAGCGATTTTGCTGGTAATGAAGTTGTAGAAGAAAACGGTCGCTGCATTACCGAAACAGTACATACTTTCTAGTAACGAAGTTATAGAAAAAAACTGTGCTTCCTGCAAGTATTTTGGAGATAAGGTAGTATATATGAAGCTGCTCTGTGAAAAGCCATATGAACAGCTCGTTGAGTCCAACACCGCTTAACCCGATAAATATGTAGAGCCAGTACTCCAGATTACGGTTTCTTATACTCCTTTTTGAAAATACCCAGAGAATGCAAAGAGTATAGTTAAGGGAGGTGCCTGCCATAAAACCGATTCCGTTCGATATCAGGTAATGAAGATGAACAACCTCAGTAAGGAGAACGAGAATGCCAAAATCGAGGGCAAAGGACACATTGCTCGATAGTATTGAGCGTAAAAGGTGTACCAAAGTACGGTCAGATTTTATGACGAGCAGTTTTTGAAACAGCCTATTTCCCATAACAGTAATGTAATGGAGCAGGATTTCTTTTAATCTTACACACCATTAACAAGTCGTGTCAAAACAAATCTTGTTACATTACAGGTGTTTTCAGTCAGCAGATTGTGCGAGCGGGGATGAATAATAAAAGTCTATATTTATTCAGTGATGATTATATAATTGAAATATAATTTAATAATATTAAGGATTTTTTACGAAAAAGCTTTACATAGAATTACTACTATATTATTTTGATTAATCTTGGTATCAGAAATAAGGGGTAGAAAATGACGCAAGGTCAAAAAGAGTTTATTACCAATACTGTTAAAAGCTATGGCAAGAGCAGACATCGCCTGATGGACATCGCACGGGATATTCAGGCGAAGTATGGTTTTATTTCAGATGAGTCTGCTAAATTAATTGCCAGTAAACTGGGGATTCCCTTTATCGAAGTAATCGATATGGTAAGTTTCTATTCATTTCTGTCGCGTGAAAAAAAGGGAAAATCTGTGATACGGTTGAGTAAGAGCATTGTTGACAAGATGCAGGGTATGGATCTGGTTGCAAAAGCCTTTGAACAGGCTGTTGGAGTATCCTTTGGACAAACTAGCCCTGATGGAAAAATCACACTGGAGTATACATCAGACATAGGGATGGGTGATCAAGCTCCTGCTGCGCTTGTGAACGGTACCGTTATGACAAAACTGTGTCCTGAGGATATACCGTGTATTGTCGATGCGCTAAAGAAAGGCAAGCCGCTTGGAGTTTGTACAAGTGAAGATGCAAAACCTGGAACACGTGTAGACGCGCAGATTGATCTTAATATCGTGCAGCCTGGACAGGTAATATTTGCGCCCTATGAGAGAGGCGCTGCAGTCAGGGCCGCCATGAATATGTCTCCTGAAGATGTAATCGATGTGATAACAC
>CP070841.1:1031380-1048479 GCA_020342115.1 Spirochaetota bacterium | reverse complement strand
TTCAATATCCATAACTTCTCGTGATACCTTTTCTGTTACGGCGAGATAATCCTTAAGGTTTGTTTCCATGTCCGTCTCATCCTATAGATAGTATTCTTAAAGCTTAACTTTCAATTAATCGCTGGTGAAATGTGTAATGTTTATTAGCTACCAGCCCCCCGAATTGGTTCTTTAATAATTATTAAAGAACCAATACATGAAATTTTCACTAATTACATCTTCATTAAAAATAGATAACATTTGAATATCAAATCTAATAGAGAAGTTAACAAAATGTATATACGATGATATATGTCTATTGCTAGATCTCTGCAGGGTGCTGCTGACCTCTTTTATTTACCAGGGGAAATATTAGCCTCTCTTTTTTAATGCGAGCTCAAATCTTCTCTGTCTATCAAATAGACCCATTATTTTTAGCTCTTTCTTTACCGCACCACCACCAGCTTTTTGACCGCCATATTGAGGGAGCTTGAGTGCTTTTGCGATCTCTTTTACTTCAAAGTATGGATTATCAATTATCACATCGATTATTCTTTTGCCAAGTTCACTCTGTGCATATGAGTAGATATCCTTGGTTTCTGCTGCTGCTTGTGCTGGTTCAGGTTGAGATGCCTGAGGTTCATTTCTTACTTCAACTTCCTCTTTTGGTTGTGGTGTCTCTTGAGGCACAGGTTTTTCCTCAATCGCAGGTTTCTGCGGTTTTAGAGCCTCTCCTGTAAAACTGGAAACTGCTTCATTAAGGCTATCGAATGATTTGAGGATAGAGGAAAATTCCATGAGTTCATAAACATCATATACATCTGGCGACATGTTAACCAGTACTAAATCGCCGTTATTCTCTCTTATTTCTCTTATCTCACTTACAAATACTCCCCAGCCTGCACTTGATACATAATCGATATTTTCCAGATTGACTATTATCTTGTATTTATTAAGAGCTAACTGCTCTTCGAGTTTCTTTTCTAGCTCGGGAGCTGTTGTGGTATCGATGAATCCAGATGCAGAGATTACGGCAATACTTTCATCATCTCCAGTATATGAAACATCCACCTGAATATCCGCCATTGGGTCCTCCTAACCTTACGTATCCCCTTTTTTATTGAAATCTTTTCTTACCGATCTGGTAAAAAAAGTGAATTAAGACATTGAACAGCCTGTCTTATATGATATTATACCATTAAATAGACAAATCACAGGTTATTAAAACAGAAAAATACTTCTCGTAATTGCATCATACAGAACAACACAACATAACAATTTATATATTTATATTTCTTTTGTCAATTGTTGATACTAGAAATCCGATTCTCTAGCTAATTAGTTCATGGTGATTATTTCAAATAAATTAAAGATAAACAAATAATGCACACTGTTGTTGAGTGTATTATTAGCATATAACATAGCCACCAATGAACCTGCCAAGCTCAAGAACTTGAAACGTTCGAAGAACGCAGGTTACATAGGTTTAAACGGTTCAATGTTTACCTTGAATACAAGATATTTCTTCACCTTGTTAGCCCATTC
This sequence comes from Spirochaetota bacterium, assembly GCA_020342115.1. Taxonomy (GTDB): domain Bacteria; phylum Spirochaetota; class B62-G9; order B62-G9; family DRHN01. The sequence goes on along the minus strand of CP070841.1, from coordinate 1,046,955 downwards.
AATAAACTCATCAAAATCCCATGTATAGTTGATCTCATACTCATACACCAGTTCATTTAATTCAGCAGGAGGAATAAATGTTGCAAACACCTCATATTCATCAATTTTGTAGAACTTAAGATTGTTCATCACAGTTTTTGCCAGGGGATGAACAATACTCTCCAGCTTGTCAATGTAGCTTGACAAAACTTGTTTCCTCCGGTTTAATAATTTTTACTACTTGTACGATGCCCAGGTTGGAAGCTCCCTCTTTGCAAAGGCCTCACGTTTTTCCTGTGTATCCAGCTTCATCCTGATAAGCTCACGCTTTATTACACTATCTTTGAGTGTATGCGATCCATACTCCGGAGTTTCCAACAGTTTTCTAATCCTCCCTACTCCATAATCGGGATTTGCCCTTACAATCTTAACAATTGAGCGCACCTGCTCATGAGTTGCATGTTTCTGTTGAATCTCCTCTTCTTCTATACCTTCAGTTTTTAATGCTTCATCACCCTCCCTCTCGCGTTTCTCCCTGAGTTCGAGATACTCCTCCTCAGATATCCCTGTTTGCTCAAGAGCCTCCTCGAGAGACATATCATCATCCAGTAACTGAAAGAGATGAATCCTTCTAGAGTATTCTATTTCAGATGGGCTCATCTCAAGCTTCACTACAACAAAGGTTATGTCATCACTTTGCGGATACCCTTTTGTAAAAGTAGCTATTTCATCGTTAAGTTTCTGCTTGAATTCAGAAGCAGGAAGATGGTTGTATTTATATATTAAGTCTATCAGCCTTTGTTCCCCGAACTGCGCCCTCTTCTCATTCATGGCCTCGGTAATTCCGTCGGTGTATATTAAAAGCATGTCGCCCTTTTTGAGTCTGAGTTTTTCACTCGTGATAAGCTTCTTGAACTCGTCAGGGTGACCGAGGTCGATACCAACCGCTATACCTCCAGGATTCAAGAAACTTACCGATTTCGCATCTCCTCTATAGAGCAGCATGGGATTATGGCCAGCTGAAGCGTAGCTGACCATTCTCTTCTTTGAGTCGAGGATCACATAGAACATGGTAACATACATACCCTTCTTAATATCACCCATGGCAACTCTGTTCACCTTGTTTACTACATCACTAGCTCGTTTATTCCCGCGTGCTTCAAGCCTCATAGAGGTTCGGATCATTGTCATAACCATGGAACTACCGATCCCCTTTCCAGATACGTCAGCGACGACAATACCAATAGCGTTCTCGTCAACCTCGAAAAAGTCGTAGTAATCACCACCAACTTCGAGTGCAGCTCTATATGCCGCATCTAGCTCAAATCCCTCAAGCTTTGGAACTGATTTCGGTAACAGCGCATTCTGTATTTCCTGCGCGAGTTGAAGCTCTCTTCTTAATCGTGTCTGATCTGTGAGCTGTCCCTGTGTAATACGGAGATTCCGCATGATCTCATTGAAAGCCTCACCGATTCTAGACACCTCTGGATTTCTTGTGGCAAGTCGTAACTCTGTGGCCTGGCCCGTGAGAGATATACTCGAGATCTGCTCCGCAAGCTTTCTAATGGGCGAGATAAATGTTGACCCTAAAACGAAGACACCGACGATTGTTGTGCTCCAGAAAAACAGAGCAATAAAAGCAACCCTGAGCCTCTGGGTAACAAGGTCGTTTACCTCAGCAAACTTATCTTCAGGTATTCCCAGATGAACCTCACCCAGCTTTAAATTATTGTATTTAACAACCGCAGCAAAATCGCTGTACTCTCTGCCTCCCCGCGCGGTATATGTAAACACCTCTATCGAATCTCTAGCGCTAAGCGGTTTTACACCCCTGGGTCTTCTATAGCTATCAAATAGACGTTTTATATCAGTATGGGCAATTATTATCCCATCTGTATCAGTAATGATGATATAATCTAGAGGGGTTTCACTGTTCTTCACAGAAGAGACGAGATTTATCAGCGCAAGGTCATCCTCTTTTAAAATCAGGTCTACTGAGGTTTGAGCTACCTGTTCAGTAACTGCTTTATACCTTTCTATGAATCTATTTCTGATGGTTCTGATCTGATACCTCGAACCTATATTGTAGACAACGAATATAAGAACTGTGATAAGCGCAATAGCATAAAGAGCATACCTGGCCCTGATAGAGACTTTACCCTTTCCAGCTTTAATGAGAGCAGCTTCCTCAATCTTCAAGTATACTCTCATGATGAGAATATTCTTATTTTCAACCCTCTCAAATACAACCTCATCCATGAGTTTCTTAATGAGCCAAATCCCCAAGCCTCCTTTACGGCGGGTTTCAACATAACGATACAGATCGGGCTCGAGTATAGAGTTCCAGTCAAACTCAACACCCTTATCCATAACCTTCAGTTCAACTGCGCTCTCAAGTTTTTTAACTTCTATTTCAACATTCCCCCTTTCACCCACATATGCGTGTCTTATTATGTTGGAAACAGCTTCATCAACTGCTAGCTTCACTTCGCTTACCTGTCTAGGAAGGAGTCCCATCTTAGAGCTGTACTTCACGACGAAATCACGGACTTTGATAAGGTTTTTACTTTCAGCGACAACTGTTAGCTTTTTGCTTTTTCCTGCTTTCATGATCTCTTCTTTATTGATGAAACTACATTATATTATCGACTAAAACCTAAAAAGCCGCATGATCAATGACCAAACATCTATTTGTTTCTGCAGACCATCAACTATATTCTATCATTATAATTTTCAAACAACAACCTCATTGCGACAAATAGCCCATCCTCCTGAGGTTTATTACAGGAATTTCATTGTTTTTATCCAATTTTCTTGCTTCCTGGAACTGCCTTGCTGCATCTACTACTCGCCCAAGATGTAGCTGTGCAAAGCCAAGTATCGAATAGAGTTCCGAGAGTGTGCGGGTATCCAGACCTGGCACAGTCTGGAAGCATTGTTCAATTATTTGAATGGCTTCCTCATAACCCCCAGTCTCTATGTAAAGAATGGAAAGATTGTAATATGCCTCATACCTGTAGGGGAAATCATCGATCATTCTTCTATAAAGGGCTGAGGCACTCTCGATCTCTTCACACCCAGCAAGCAGTATTGAAACGCGGTAGTATTCGTCAATCTCTGAAATCATCTCTCTAGTCCTCTCAAGAGTGGCTTTTGCCTTTTGTTCATGTCCTGTGAGAAGATATATTTCTGCTATCCGAATAGCTGCCTGGTAATGATCAGGTTTCAGATCACGAATCATATGATACAGGTAAAGAGCATTGTTAAAGTAACCATATTTATAATACACTTCTGCTATTCTTGTGAGGGAAACAATTCCTTCTCGAGAGAGTGCTACTGCGATATCGAGATATGACCTTGCTTCTGACTCCAGACCCTCCTGGAAGAATACATCAGCAAGGAGGACATGAGGTAATGGATTGCTATCATCATTCTTTATGAATTCATAACAAAGCCTTTTGGCATTTTCATAGAGCCCCTCTTTGAAATATATTCTAAACAGATTAATAAACGCCCCTTCATACCATGAGTCTTCCAATGTCTTTTCATAAAATGGTTTAGCCTGGCTTAATTGGCCCAGCTTTACATGAAGATCACCACTAATGTAGTAATGTTCAGCTTGTACTTCCACACTCCTCATATTACTATAATGATCCAGTGCTTCTCTGTAGTGACTGCTTCTATAAAGTGCAAATCCTAAAAGCTCTGCCTTTCGTTTTGTTGCTTCCCCCATTGCCTTTAAAGAGGCAACAGCCATTTCATATTGCTCTCCTTTAAGGAGTGTTACTGCAAGATTATACCTTAGAAGATCACTTAATGGGAAAACCTCAAGTGCCCGTTCAAAATTCAATGCTATTTTAACCACATCCTCTTTTTCCTGCAGCAAACCAATCCAGATAAGACTCAACCCCCGAATGACCGAACTGCTTTGCTGATCATCCACAATACTCTGAAAAATATTCAGCGCGGTCTCAATATCGCCCAATTGTGCATGCACTCTGGCTCTATTGTATGCAAAAATATCAGCCGGAGCATTACCCAATCTATACATGGAAAGTGCCTCTTCGAATCTTCCCAATGTAAAATATATGTTCCCCAGAAGAAGAAGGTTTTCATCCAAATCCTTTTTCATTGAATACACTTTCTGTGCATAACTCAAAGCATGATTAATATCATCCATCTTTGTATATGAAAGAGCAATATTATTCAATGCATGAATATTCTTTTTGTTATATGTAACCGCCCTCTCATAATGCTCAATTGCTTCTTCATAGAGTTCCCGCTTGAAGTAGATGCCACCCAGAAAGAGTTCCGCAAGACTCTTCTTCTTTTTAAATTTACTTTCCTGAAGTGCCCGATCAAAAAGGAGCTCAGCTCTATCAAGATTTTCCAATCTATAGTGGTAGAGAGCATTAATTAAGGTCTTATCTCTGAAGTCTGCTTCATAGGAAACTCGATCCACTTTTTTCTGAGACAATATAAGGTAGGTGGTAACCCCCAGTATTATTAAGACAATTGGAATCAAAAACTCAAAGCTCCTTTTTCTATTTGAAACGAGCTTTGTTAAAAAGATCTTTTTGAAAAAGGATTTAACAGTCATAATTAGTTCTTGGTAAACAATAGAATACTTAAAAAAGAAACATTAATGAATAGTATACAACTTATTATTTGATATGAATTAAGGAACTAATAGGCAGTTGGTGACAGTATCACCAACTGCAGAATCAGTCTTTATTGATAAAATAATATTTTATATATAAAAAATGATTCGGGAGCAGGCCATTTTATAAATCAAAATATTAGTAATTATTCACCTGCGACTAATTAGTTCTTGGTAATTAATTAATCCTCTTAATATGACAAAAAACCAATGCAGGAGCAGTTCTTTTGCAAAAGAATATTTGTTACCATAAGCCTGCGATTAGTCATTCAGATTAAACTATCAGAACCTGTTAATACGGGAAAGAAACAGCTGTTTGACAAATCCTCACCTCTCGGAGCTGTTTTCCTTCCGTATCCCATCCAGAACCCCATTTACAAATCTGTACGAATCATCAGTGCCAAACATCTTTGCGAGATCGACTGCTTCGTTAATAATTACTGTATCGGGAACGTCATCCTGGAAGAACAGTGAGTAGGTAGAAAATCTAAGAATAGCCCTGTCTACATAAGAAAGTCTTTCAAGATCCCAGTGCTCGAGCTGTGTTCTTATAGCTTCATCAATGAGTTCAATGTGATTCGTCGAACCTTCAATCAGTTCACGTGCAAAGTCTATCGTTTCTTTTTTATACTTTTTATCTATCCAGTCGAGTAGCAGAACCTCACTTAAGCTCTTATCACCGATATCTATCTGATAAAGCCCCTGAAGCGCTAAAATTCGTGCACTTCTGCGAGAACCCAAGGTTCACCCCATATCAATCATATATTCAATATTCGTTGCTTCTTTCAGTTCAATGATCCATGTTTTAAAAAGGTCATCACCCTTCAGCTTAAGGAGATAGCTTCGTATACTTTCATACGCATCTTCCAGGGTGAGCACTTTTTCTTCTATTTTTTTATCTATTCTGAATATACGGTACCCATCTTTGACCCTTATCGGAGGAGTAATATCACCACTATCCAGAGAAAATAAAAGCTCAACATTATCAGGTGTCATCATTCCGAGAAGTTGTGCTTTCGTGAATGATCCGATATAACCACCGGTCTGTTCTTTATTAGCAGACATCGAGAACTCGGTCACGAGCTCTTTGAAATCCTCTCCACCTATAGCACTTTCATATATTCTGGTTGCATCTGCCTTAATTTCCATTGCTTCTTTGTATGTAACATCATTGGATACTTCGATGAATATCTCTGATAAATTCACAATCCCTTGTACCGAAATCATACGTCTGTTCTTAGGATCATCATAGAATTTCTTTATTTCTTCATCTTCAACCAGGTACCCTCTTACTGAGATCATCTGATTAACTAATCTCGACCTTAATATATCAATTCTATATTTGTGACGTAACTGCTCAACATTGATACCCTCCTTTTCGAGCTCACGGTCGAACTCCTCATCACTCAGCTTATTCTGAACCTTAATATTATTAATTATAGAATCTAGCTCATCCTCCGTGACAATAACTCCCTTTCTCTCCGCTTCCCTTTCTATTAGTATATCCTCAACAAGCGCATTCATAACATCTTTCTTCAATGGTTTTTCGATTCCAAAGATAGCTGCCTGATTTTTCGCAAGCTCATATGCCTTATTAAACTCATGGATAGTAATAATATCATAGCCTACTTTGCATGCTATACCATTTACAATCTCAGCATAGGCAACAGGTATCAATGAAAATACAGTAATGAGAACGAAAAAAAGTAAATATCTCTTCATATCAAGGTTCCTTGTAGACCAATAACATGAATATAAAAATAATAAGGGTCTAGTCATTAAGAAAGAAAATAAAATGGCAGGGTCTGCAGTGAGATTACCTGTCCCCAGGCCAATATCAAACGACCTGTTAGAATTTTCTTGACAATTAACTTTTTCTAATTAATTTTTGCACTCTGAAGTACAACAGAGAGGAGAGTCTATGAACCGATCACGACATCTATTTACCTCTGAATCAGTAACAGAAGGACATCCTGATAAGGTTGCAGATCAGATATCGGATGCAATACTCGATGCAGTCCTGGAGAAGGACCCGATGGGAAGGGTCGCATGTGAAACCATGGTAACCACAGGAATTGCATTTGTTGCCGGTGAAATGACAACTGAGGCATATGTTGATATCCCAAAAGTGATTCGAGGAACAATAAAGTCGATAGGATATACGGAACCCGAGCTTGCATTTGATTGGGAAGCATGTGCAGTAGTAACAAGCATTGATGAACAATCCCCTGATATTGCCCAAGGTGTACTCGGAACCGGTTTACATCACGAGCAGGGTGCAGGAGACCAGGGGATGATGTTTGGCTATGCTGTAAATCAAACACCTGAACTCATGCCACTTCCTATCATGCTTGCCCATAAACTACTTCTTAGACTCTCAGAGCTCAGAAAAACCGGAAAAATACCATACCTCAAGCCTGACGGGAAATCTCAGGTGACTGTTGACTATGAAGAAGGGAAACCTGTGAGAGTCGATACTGTAGTCATATCGACACAGCATTCTTCAGAAGTAACCTACGAAGAGATCAAGCATGACATGATTGAGCAGGTGATAAAAAAAGTAATACCCCAGGAGTTCATTGACGAAAAACACATCACCTATCATATAAATCCCACAGGGAGATTTGTAATTGGCGGTCCCCATGGAGACACTGGGCTCACAGGAAGAAAGATAATGGTAGACACCTATGGAGGATTCGGAAGTCATGGCGGAGGCTGTTTTTCCGGCAAGGATCCCACAAAGGTGGATAGAAGTGCTGCATACATGGCCCGCTATATAGCAAAGAACGTCGTTGCTTCAGGTCTTGCGAATGAATGTGAAATTCAGCTTGCCTATGCAATAGGGGTGGCAGAACCCGTATCAATAATGGTCGATACACATAATACCGGACAGGTGGATGATGAGGCTGTAGTACAAGCAATACGCAAGGTGTTTGAGCTTTCTCCTTCAGGAATTATCGAATCTCTTGACCTCCGGAAACCTATATTCAGGGAGACTGCTTGTTACGGTCATTTTGGGAGAGAAAAGTTCACCTGGGAAAAAACAGATAAAATTGATGACATTAAAAGGGCAGTGAAGTAAAAATATTGGAATAGGCTGTCAGCTGCTAGCTAACAGCCTATAGCTGACGGCCCCTAAATGACAGCTCACAACCCATATTATCTAACTTTATTTCATTTCAATTCTTGGATCTTGATCAACTACAAGGATAGCTAAATGTGGTGTTTTTATACACAATCCTAATTATCTTTCTCATTACATATATATCTAGGTATAAATATGATAAGAGTCGGATGTCAGACCTATACATGGGAGATGCTTGAGGAGAAATTTCTTGGTTCGATTGACACAATATTAGATCTGGTGAGCGAAGCAGGGTACGAAGGTATAGAAATATCAAATACTATGATTGACTACTACTATGATGACCCTGATAAACTCAAAGATGCTTTACACACAAAAAACCTCGTATTGGCAGCTTTTGCATATGCAAGCCCCCATGGATTCTCAAATCCTTCACACCGGCAAGAAGAGATGGATGGAGCTCTAAAAGCCATCTCCTTTGTTCGCAAATTTCCAAGGGCTCTACTGGCTCTAGGTGGAGGAGCGAGCTCTGATAGAACTAACTATGACGAAAAAATTACCAATGTAATAGGGTTCTATAGAGAAATCGCCTCTATATGCAGTAATGAAGGAGTGAGAGTTACCTTTCATCCTCATTCTCACTCAGGCTCACTCATAGATAGTGAAGAGGAGTACGACCATGTTTTACAGAGTACCGAGGGTACTCTGCTAGGATTCAACCCTGATACTGGCCATATCACAAGATCTGGAAACGATGTAATGAAGCTCATCAATAAATATATCCATCGTGTGATTCATGTCCACATGAAAGATGTCGACATAAAAAAGCGTTGGCAACCCATGGGAAAAGGGACAATCGGTTTCCGCTCCCTGATACATCTCCTCGAACATTCAGGGTACGATGGGTGGATAATATGTGAGGAGGAATCGAAAGGAGCATACGAAGATCAATTTAACGCAATAAAAACCAATAGAGATTATTTAAAAAGCCTCGGGTATTAGAAAAAACGATCAGCTAGTTGCTGCCAGTCTAGGACTGGCAGCAAAATGATGACAGTCTAAACTGTCATCATACAGTGGTCAGCGATCGGCTTACAGCGGTTAGCTCTAAGCGATCTGGTGTACGAACATTAAACTGACGGCTATATTCTGAATGCTGATAGCTATTCTCAAACCTCTAAAAACACCTATCAAGTGACGATATATAAGGTAAAATGGAAAGACCGGATTTAAAAAAGAAAACAGTCATCATCCTTCTCATTTCATCCCTTACTTTATTCGCTGTTAATATAAGTACCTTTTCACAAACAGGGGAAGAGCTAACTTACCCGACCCTCTTATCCGTAAAGTATAGAGATGGATTGGTTTTGATAGATTTTGAACCTGTAGCTAGAGAGACAACACTGCATAGAATATACAGATCTAAATACAAAATCCAGAAAAATGAGGATCTGAAAATGGCAACCCTGCTTGCTGAAATAACAGGAAAAAGCCTTCCATATAAAGATGTACCAGATGAGGATGGAAAATACTACTATGCGGTTACAGTTATCAAAGAGGGGAATGAAATCATAGAGCTGGTGCCTTTCCAGAACATTACTGTAAAACCTGTTGATTACTCGCCAATGCCTGAACCGGTTCAAAGTATAACAGTCACCTCCCTTGAGAACCATCTGCTTGGTATATCTTTCACCCCAAAAAAGGAGGAATATACCTATAATCTTTATGTGAGCTCTCAGCGCATAGTTTATACTCCTCTTACAGACCCATTTTCTATTCTGTCAAAAGAGGATGACCTTTTTAAAGTAAGAATTCAGGAGGAACAACTGTATTACTTTTTTGTGAGCACCTCAAACCGACTCGAAGTAGAAAACAAAACCATTATACCTGGCAATAATGCAACATCCCTCGCTTTTATCAAGAGAAAACCTCAAGAAAAACCACCGGTAATTAAGAAAAAGAAAAAACCAGTTGTCGTATCGGCATCCAGGCTTATAGAGGATAATTTACGGAACAATTTTTACAGCGGGAAATATAAGACAGCCTTGAAAAATTTCCATAGTATCCTAGGGAAATATAAACTCTCAGCCTCCCAACAAGGCACAGCATATTTCTATATGGGACAGTGCTACTTCTATCAGGGTGATTATAAGAGTGCAGTTCGTTACTTCATTCTCAGCAAAGAAATTGGTTTATATAAGAACTCGGCAGACCTCTGGATCGACAGATGCCTGGAGAAAGTTGACTAAATGAAATTAGTTAACCTTTAAAAGAGGTTCTTTCACATTTAGACGGAGGAAGACTCTTTTAAAAGTTAGCCTTTCACGTCTAAATAAAATTAGCCACACCTGCTCTGCTATAAAGCACTATATTCTTGTTCATATAACCGAATCTTTTAGATTTTAAATCAATCATCATAGAAAATATCTTCGCCTCTTCGTCATACCTTATTTGCTGGATTTTTATGGTATCCCCCTCAGTAATGCCAACACTACTTGCTATTGAACTTGTGATTATTTTCTTCACAATAAATGACTTCTGACCTGGAGAATCAACCTTGTCAACAACTAATCCGAAGAGAGGAGTGATTACATTCTCCTGAGCGTCTTTTCTGAATATATGGATAGATGGAAATACAGGCCTTTCCTCTATAAGCACATTTTTCACAGTAACTTCATTATCACGCTTTACTTTGAGCCTCACTATCAAGGGAGCCCGGAAAAGAGAGATTTCATTCTGGATACTATATACACTGGATACAGGCTTCTCATTAATCTGATAAATCACATCACCCTTTAGGAATCTATAGATATTTGCCGGGGCTTCAGGGGCGATATAGTCTATCTGAACCTCCTCCTGATGTTCACCGACATAGCCTCCCATCCAGCTCCGCTTCACCTCACCACCCTCATATAACTTAAAAAGAATTGAAAGAAGCAAGTTCGATGGTATCACAAAGTTCAGATTCTGAAAATCCTCAAGCCCTGCAAAGGCGATTCCAACAAGATGCCCCTCTCCATCAATAAGTGCACCTCCGCTATTACCAGGATTCAAAGCTGCATCTATTTGAATTATATTGCCTATCTGAAAAAAGGGCCTATCCACTGAGCTGATAATCCCGCTTGTCACAGTATTGGTCAGGCCAACAGGATTGCCTATAGCAACAATTTGCTGTCCCTGTTGCAAGGTATCGGAATCTCCAAGCTGAATGAATGTTGGCAAGCTATTTTCTATCTTGAGAAGTGCAAGATCAAATATCGAATCATAGCCGACGATTTTTGCAACATACCGTATACTCTCGTCTTTTCCAGGTATCACATATACTCTTGAATAACCTTCATATTTCGGATCAACGCTCGACTCAATAATGTGGTAATTGGTAATAATATACCCTCTCTCGTCTATGACCACACCGGTTCCCAGAACCTGATCAGGTCGACCAACACCCAACTCAGTTTTTATTCCCTTATCAACGAAAATCCTCACACTGCTTTTTATCGTATTTTCAATAGTATTTTCGTTACTGGCATCTTCTACCTTTATATCCGTTTCCAATTCCTCAATTCGTGCTTGAAGAGAAGCTACTTCCTCAGCATGTCCGGATTCTTCTTCAGTATTCATGAGTGCACTATAGGTTTCAAAATATTTATTCACAAGAAGCAAATTCCTTCTCTCCAGAAATATTTCAATAAGCTCTCTGTATAAAAACTGATTCCCAGCAGTAAACTGGGTAAGATATATAAGCCAAGAGGCTTTTTCAAGCTTACCCTTATTGCTGAGCTCACTACTCACATACCTCTCAATATATTGTTTGAGCGTGTCATAATACGTATTCCACTCCGTATCCGGTATATTGCCTTTGAAAATATTGATCAATGAATAAGTATATTCAATAGCTGTGAGTGTATCTCCAGCATCAAGAGCTTCTTCCATTTTTGTTTCATAAAGCTGTTTCAGCTCATATGTGAGCTTCGTCTTCCTCTCATCATCGCAACAATTGAGGAACTCGATATAGCTGCCGCATGCAGCGTAGAAATCAGCGTTTTCGGTATTCTCATGAAACTCACTGATAATTTTTTTATCAACTTTTGCTACTTTCTCGCTATCCCTGACTGCAGAGGTAGAGCATGAGAGTAGAAAATAAGCAGCAGAAGAAAAAACCAATATGTATAAAAAAAATCTGTTTTTCATGAGATAAAAAATAATATTGGGATTTCAGAATTTCAACACACAAAGAAATGAATCTAAAAAAGTTCCAAGAATATAATAAAGCTGTGTAAAAAACTTGACGTTACCCGTCCACAACTGTATAGTGACCATACGCAAGAATAAGGCCTGGAGGATCAAATGGAAAAGATCAATGTTGCTCTCGTCGGTCATACATCCGTAGGTAAAACTCAATTTCTTGACACGGCCCTATATGTCATGGGGGTAGTGGATACCATTGGAAAGGTCGATGAGGGAAAATCGCTAAGTGATTTTGATGAAGAAGAGATCAAGCGGAAGATATCGATACACTCTACTGTATTTAATACTGAATGGGATGGTAAGTTATTAAACATGGTTGATACTCCGGGTTCTTCTGATTTTATTGGAGAGGTAGCTTCTTCTTTCTACGGTGTCGATTCGGTAATAATGCTCATAGATTCTGTCAACGGAGTAGAGATTGAAACCAGAAAGATCTTCAGCAGGGCGAAGAATATGGAGCTTCCGATTATTATATTCATCAATAAAATGGATAAAGAACGTGCCGATTATAAAGCCGTTCTTGAAAATGTAAAAGTGAATTTAAATGCTAATATTGTTCCCCTTCAAATACCGGTAGGCAAAGAGAGCAGTTTCTCTGGCGTGGTCGATCTTTTAAGGATGAAGTCCTATCTGACAGATGAATCTGGAAAAGGCGCAAAAGAACAAGATGTGCCGGAAGAACTAAAAAGTGAAGCTGAAGAATATAGACTGGCGTTGATTGAAGCTGCTGCTGAATCAACAGATGAACTTACAGAAAAATATCTAGAGGGCGAGAGTCTTACTTATGAGGAAATCGAACAGGGTCTCAAGAAGAGGATAGCAGACAGGGAGGTGGTGCCGGTTCTCTTTGGCTCTTCTTTGATGTGTAAAGGTATAAAGGAAGCAATAGACTTCATCATAAAAGTTGCACCGAGATCTAACTTCAAAGAGAAAATAAAAGCGCTGGATATAAGAGATCTATCCAAAGAAGTGGAGATCTTGAAGAGTATAGATTCAGATTTCACAGGAATCGTGTTTAAGACATTAATCGACCAGTTTACCGGTAAAATAACCTTTTTGAGGGTACTCTCTGGTGTGCTGAAATCCGAAGAAGACGTGTACAACAGGACTAAAGACCGAAAGGAGAGGCTTTCAAAACCATCAAGACCTTTTGGGAAAAATCAGCTGCCGCTCAAGAGAGATTCTGAGGAGGGTGATATCATTGTATTTACCAAGCTCCCTTATGCAGAAACAGGTGATACTCTTACCGCACTCAATAAGGAGGTCATACTTCCTGAACTCTCTCTACCCCAACCTGTACACTCCGTGGCAATCAGAGCCAAGAACAAAAAGGAGGAGGATAAATTAAGTAGCCTCCTTGGGAAGGCGGCAGAGGAGGATATTTCATTCAATGTTGTATTCAATGGTGAGACAAAGCAAACTGTTATATCAGGTATGGGAGAGCTTCAGATAGGTATCATTCTCTCACAAATTAAGGAAAAAAATGGTATAGAGCTTGAAACATCAACTCCCCTCGTTGCGTACAGGGAGACTATAAGTGCACCTGCAAAGGCTGACTATAAACACAAAAAGCAGACAGGTGGTCATGGTCAGTACGGCCAGGTGTTTCTTGAGATCGAACCTCTTTCGAGAGGTGAGGGATTCGAATTCGTTGATAAGATCGTTGGCGGTGTTATCCCAAAGGGGTATATACCTGGAGTCGAAAAAGGCGTGAAAGAGGCCATGGAAGAGGGAGTAGTAGCGGGCTATCCGGTTGTCGATGTTAAAGTTTCCCTTGTTTTTGGCTCATTTCATGACGTCGACTCATCAGAACTTGCCTTTAAGATAGCTGGACGTCAGGCCTTCAAACTGGCTATGGAGCAGGGAAAACCTACACTCCTGGAACCAATTATGGATCTCAATGTCTATGTTGAAGAAAAGTATACCGGCGATATAATGAGCGATCTCAATGGAAAGCGGGGCAAGGTTCTCGGTATGGATAACATTGGCGGCGGGACTCAGCTCATAAGGGCAAAGGTGCCGCAGGCAGAACTTCTTAAATACTCAATTGAACTCAGATCAATCACGTCCGGAACAGGCTCCTTCGAAATGGACTTTTCCCATTATGAGCCCATTAGCGGAAAAATTGCCGAAGATGTAGTAAAGGGAATACAGAGCAGGAAGGAAGCTCTGGAAAAGGAAAAATAAAAGAGCCATGGCTCTATGATTGGATTGATACAGCGTACCACGAGCTCGGAGGTGTGGGTCGATAACGAGTGTGTATCGAACATCGGCAGAGGTGTACTACTGCTTGCTGGCATAGAGACGGATGATACAGAACAGGATGCCCGCTGGCTCGCAGGTAAAACAGTTAACCTGAGATTATTCGGAGACAATGAAGGAAATCTGAATCTTTCTCTCCTCGACATCAAAGGGGAGATCCTCGTTGTATCCCAATTCACCCTACTAGGTGATACGAGGAAAGGAAGACGCCCCTCCTTTACCCGTGCAGCCCAACCGCAGGTAGCCGAAGGTTTGTACAAACTGCTTATCAAGGAGCTTAGATCGTACGATTTAGTTGTGAAAGAGGGAATCTTCGGAGCAATGATGGATGTTAAACTCACCAACAGTGGGCCAGTCACCTTGATAATAAATTCAAAGGAGAAAACAAATAGGTAGAATCGAAATCATAGCAAAAACCGTTGGTATGCTGGCAGCAAACTGCTTCGTTCTGAGGAACGACCGCGAGGCAGTGGTAATTGATCCTGGTGGCAATCCTGAGGTTATTTTACCTTTAATAAATGAACGAGAACTCCTTTATATAGTGAATACTCACGGTCATTATGATCATATTGCTGCCAACAATGATCTCAAGGCTAGGTTCAGCACGCAGTTGGCAGTCAGTAAATATGATTCAAACATGCTCCTCAACCCTGATCTCAATCTCTCCACAATGGTAGATGCGCGATATATCTCCGTAGCTCCAGATATCCTTCTCGATGATGGAGACAAGCTCGCAATAGGAGGCGAGTCGCTGGAAATTATCTATACACCCGGCCACACAAAGGGAAGCGTTTCGATTAAAATGGGACAGGTTCTCTTTTCAGGCGATACACTATTCTATCGTTCTATTGGAAGGACAGATCTCCCCACAGGAAGCTTCGATGAGCTCGAAAACAGTATCAGAACAAGGCTTTATGTGCTTCCAGATGATACGAAGGTCTATACCGGTCATGGTGAAGCAACCATCATTGGAGAGGAAAAGCGCTACAATGAGTGGGTAAGGATTGACGATTAGTTATAAGTTATTTCTATATCGAATCAAACACCTTCTTTAATTTTTGTTCTATATGTTCTGCAATTTTGCCGAGTTGCTCATTGTTGATCATCTTCATGGCCATTGTTGGCTTGATAATTGAAATCACCGTCTTCCCGTCCTTTTCATACACAATTACATTACAGGGAAGCATCAGACCTATATTTTCCTCGATTTGAATTGCGTTATAAGCAGATGGAGGATTGCATGCACCAAGTATGACATACTTTTTGAAGTCTACATCCAATTTTTCCTTGAACTTTTCACTGACATCAATTGAAGAAAGTATACCAAATCCCTCGTTCTGC
>CP070841.1:1027472-1031280 GCA_020342115.1 Spirochaetota bacterium | reverse complement strand
GGTATTATTAGATGAAACTATTCGTACCTGGACGCATATGTCTTTTCGGAGAATATAGCGATCTTGCAGGCGGTTATCGCCGTATCAATGCCGATCTCGAAAAGGGATACACTCTGATATCAGGAACAAACCAGGGTATTTATGCAGAAGTCAAGCCGCATCCATCAAAACTTATACTGCATTCTTCTCTTGATGATGGTAAGAAGATGGACTTCCAGATATCCATGCAACGAGAAGCACTCCTGGAGGAAGCCCAGAAAGGGGGATTCTTCAGCTATGCTGCCGGTGTAGCGTATCAGATATACGTACATTATCGAGTGCGCGGTATCGAAATAGATAACTATTCTACAGATCTTCCTCTGAAGAAGGGTCTTTCCTCAAGTGCCGCAATATGCGTGCTCGTTGCTCGAGCATTCAATCGAATTTACGATTTAAAGATGACAACTCGGGGGGAAATGGAATACGCTTATCTGGGCGAGGTCACCACCCCATCCAGATGCGGAAGGATGGATCAGGGTTGCGCCTACAGTAAACGTCCAATTGTTATGATTTTTGATGGTGACAGGATAGACATAGAAGAACTGCATGTTACCAAAAACCTGTATTTCATATTTGTAGATCTTCATGCAGGAAAAGACACGATGAAGACAATCGCAATGGTTAACCGTGCTTTTCCCTTTACAGATAATGAACAAAATAAAAGAGTACAGGAATATCTTGGCCCCACAAACAGGCGAATAGTACTCGAAGCTGTCGAAGCACTAAAAAATGGTAATGCTCAGAGAATCGGGGAATTGATGAGGGAGGCACAGTCTCAATTTGATATGCACATTCAACCAATGTGTCCTGAGCAACTGACCGCACCTGTTTTGCATAAAGTCCTTGGCTATGAAACTATCCAGCCCTACATATATGGAGGAAAGGGGGTCGGATCTCAGGGAGATGGTTCAGCACAGTTTATAGCCAAGGATGAGGAAAGTCAAAAGAAAGCAATAGAAATAATCAAACGAGAGCTCAAAATGTCATGCCTTCCGCTTGTCATACAGTCTCAGCAGAAGGTGTGTAAAGCTGTGATACCTGCAGCAGGTTTTGGAACACGCCTATTCCCGGCTTCCAAGATATTGAAAAAAGAGCTGTTTCCTATAATTGATAACAGCGGAAGAGTCAAACCTTTGATAATGGAAGTTGTTGAAGAAGCAGTGGAATCTGAAATAGAAGAGATATGTATAATAGTTCAAAAAGACGAGCTTCACATGTTTGAAGATTACTTCTTCAATCCACCACGAATAGAAAACTATAAAAAATTATCCAAGGCTCAACAGAAATACAGTGACTATATACTTGGCCTTGGTGACCATGTATCCTTTGTGACTCAGGATGTTCAAGAAGGATTTGGCCATGCAGTTTACTGTGCTCGAGATTGGGTCGGCGATGAGCCTTTTTTACTCATGCTGGGAGACCATCTGTACGTTTCAAAGGATGACAGAAGATGTGCAATGAATTTACTGGAAATATATGAAAAAACAGGCCACAGCGTAGTCGGGTTAAAAATAACAGATGAGAAGGAGATACACAATTATGGATGTGTGACAGGAGTTTGGGATAAGGAAGGCTTGATTCTGAATGCTACAGAGGTATATGAAAAACCTGAGATAGGGTATGCGAAAGAGCATATGCATATAGACGGTATGGATGATAATTTATATCTCACGTTATTTGGGCAATATGTATTAACTCCGAAAATATTCGAGTATATAGAAGAAAACATCAAACATAATTTTCGAGAGAGGGGAGAATTTCAACTCACCTCATGTTTGGACAGGTTGCGGCAGGAGGAGGGTATAACCGGCTATGTAATTAATGGAGAGCGCTTTGATATTGGTATACCTGAAAGCTACTGGAAAACAATAGTAGATTTTAAAAATATCTGATGGGATGGATATTCAAAGGCATCAGGTCAGTATATACTTTTGTTGAGTAATAACTCTACCAGTAGTTCCGTTTTCTAAATTCAATTGCCATTTTTTTGTTGAGCAGTTTAAAACTCAATTTTTTATGAAGACCACGGGGAAGCTCATACTCCTTACTATAGATTCCGGGCAACACAAGCCGTACTACCCCATTCTTGGCAAGGTGAGCACTAATCCAGACATCATCAACTCTAAAAGCAGCCTCAGGAAAACCGTGATAATCAAATATCGTTTTATCAAAAAATCTCTTCTTATAAAGCACTCCCCTGTAGCCTTCTAAAACATCCGCCTGCACAGGCTCTTTTACAGTCTCGTCAATAAAATCGTACTTATTATTCTCAATCAACGATTTTATATTCCAGCCATTGAAACCGAGCGCACAATCGGGAAACTTCTTCTCATATTCTAACAGAGTGGCTATGAATTGCTCATTGTACTCATGATCATCATCTATGGTGATGATTATTGTATCAGGGTCACTTACACGATTCAGGGCCGGGAGAAGTTTCATTGATGATCCGTAGTCATAGTCCGTCTTTACTATAATAACATTCCTATTCTCCTCAAGGAAATCGGGAATGACATATGGCTTATGCTTCTGTCTTCTGCATACATTCGGGAGATTGAGATATATTGTGTCCGGTCTTACCGATTGTTTCTCCATTGAATCTAATGTCTTTTTAATATTATTGATTCTATCCGGGATAGTAGTGAATGAAACTATAACCTTCATATATTCTTTACACCCTCTATTTGTATAAAGGTCAACGAAAAGGGAAGTTGATGAAGGTCTTCCATAGTGCACTCCCATGATGAATAAAGAAACTATCGGAGATTTCCTTGTCAACAACCATTACGTCAGGATTATCCTTCAGGTGACGGTGGACTACTGTGGTAAATAGATCGGGGCCAGTAGTGTAAAATACATCATACTGTTTTTTTACCTTCAAGACCGATCTTCTTTTTACCTCTTCCAGAATTTTCAACATCATAGGGTGCTTTGGAGTGCACGATACAAGGTCGCTCGCTATCCGTTCCTGGTCTTCGGGAATTACCCCGAAACCCTTCTCCTTCCCTATCTTTCTTATAGGCTCACCATTACCTATTGCATTTGCTCGTTCCTCTGTGAGAACAATCTCGACAAAACAAAAAAACTTTTTATCAGGATGAGCAGTATGAAGCTCACTCATAGGTCTAACAGCAGACACATCGAGATCTGCATACATCCCTCCATACTCATAAAGGACCAGGTATCGCGCAAGATCAGCCCTTTGTATATTGAGTTTGTATCGACTGTATATATCTTCATATTCCTGATAACTGCTACTTAACAGTGTTCGAATATCATCATCCCTCCATACCACTCTTGTAAAACCGCTGTTCAGATCATCAAAGGATTGTATCCAACGAAGATCTTTACGGTGTGGAAAGACTCTCGGCCCTATCCATATTCGGTGCAATAGTTGCGGTATTGCACCTTGACTTACCTCTTCTTTATCTGACAGAACAGAAGGTTCTGACAGAACCGAAGGTTGACTGTATCTTTTGCGTGATTTTCGTTTCTTAATCAGCCTTGAGATTGATATACTCAAAAAGACAAGAATGAGGCACAAAACTGCGATCAAAACCAGGACAACTGTAAAATCCACCATTTAATCCTTATAAAATCATTGAAAAATTATAACGTGAGCCAATCAGAATGTCAATTTTAGACATTAAAATGCTTTAATATATCTTGCCCGGATAATATACTAGTACCATAAATTAAGCAAGGAACATTTCAGAGTATGCCTGATAAGAGTAATGTCTTTCACAACCTCTTGAACTATCCCATTGTG
>CP070841.1:1020055-1027372 GCA_020342115.1 Spirochaetota bacterium | reverse complement strand
GTTGACGCAGGGGTTGCCCGCTCTTGCGGGCAACCCCTCTTTCGGAATTATTTTTTAAATTAGTTACCTGCTTTTCGTTCATCTGGTTCATTTTTTAAGCTTTGCGTTGATCTGCTCACACGCTTGTTCGATAAGCTCCTCGGGAGATATTTTCCCCTGTAGCATCGCATCAGTGAGCGGATGAACTAAATTCATGAATTCCAACATTTGAGGATGAAATAATGGACCCTCACCATACTTCGCTAGATCCATACCTTTCCGTAGAATCTCATCGCCATAAGTACCACCTGGAAACATTGTCTTACCTTTTAAATCTTTAAGTGCAGGATACAGACCATCTGTGTTGTTTAGGTAATTCACTTCGTGCTCAGGCCTTACCCAGAATTTAATCATTTCCCAGGCAGCTTCCTTGTTCTTGCTCGTCTTTGGAATTACGTAAAATCCACGGAATGTTAAGAGCACGTCTTTGACATTTCCAGGAATTGGGAAGAAATCATACTTGAAGTCAGGAGGATTCGCCTTCAGCCCCCCAACAATCAATGGCTCATCATGCAGAATCGCGATCCTACCAGCCTGAAATAGTGCTCGCAGTCCCTGCCAGTTGTATTCTCCAAACCTGGGAGTTACCTTATATTTATTCTGAAGATCAACCAGCCACTGGAATGTTTCAACAAGCTCTGGTTTATTCAACCCGCATGCTGTAAAATCCTCATTTAGAAAGTTTACCCCAGATCTGAGAACGTAACCGTACCAATCATGATGTGATACATCAGCCATCCCGGAAGTACGCCATGCAATTCCATATACGTCTCCTTTTGTCATCTTAATCGCTGCATCACGCACCTTATCCATTGAGGTGTACCAGTCATCAGGTATACCAGCCTCCTCCAGCAGATCGAGGTTCGCAACAAAGTGTGATTCTGGAATCCAGACATTTGGAACTCCACCCAGAAATCCATCTGGCGATGTAGCATCCTCCCAGTAGAGTACATTGTTGCGCTCTTCCTGCCAGGTCGTATCCTCAACATAAGGAGCAAGATCTTCTAAAGGTCCCCCTTGATAACAGAACTTTGGATACATTCCCTCTGGAATATAAATCATGTCGTATGCACCACCAGCTAAACCAGCAGTAATTTGGGCCTCCTGAGCATGCCAATCAAACATCTCAAATGTAACCTCAATATTTGGATATTCCTTGTTGAATTCGACCGCAATATTGTTTTGTAACTCAACTTCGTTTGGTCCAAACGGCCCTTTATACCATCTAACAGTTCCTTTCATATCCTTCTTTGTTTCTACAGGTGGAGCCTCCTTAGGTGCTTTCTTTTTTTCCGCCCCACCGCGGGCAAAGGATATTGTAAACACTAATGCAAATACAAAAACCAAAGCAACGATGCGTATAAATCGTCTTCTAAACATGTTTACCTCCTTTGAAAATTAGTTTTCCCATAGGCAAGTAAAATATGATAAAGCATATATATTCTACATTACTATTATGCACTGTCAAGAAAAAATTAATGTATATTATTTTATTCTACGAATTATATATTATTATTATTATTTTCTTTTATACTGTTCTAATTTTTTTATTGTTTCTTTAAGGAAAACAATAAATTTGAGTAAAATTTCATATAAACTAGCTTGAATCAGAATCCATCTACATGGAACAAACGAGCCATTTAATTGGATAGTATATTATCTTAAATGGAGCGCAAGATACCCTCTATGTTTCTTGCAACATCAATTGAAAATCCATTAAAGGGCTTTTAATATATATCAGTATTTAAAAAGTTTCGTGGATTCTCTCTGGTAAGTATATCGATTTGCTGTAAGCTCAAACCAAATTCGCTCAGCATTGGAATGACATTGGTAGGCACATGATCATATCCCCAACCCCCATATTGATGTAGCAAATCCTTGGTACAGATATCGCCGGAAATCAAAATATTAGCCAGGTATCCTGACTCAATCAATGCTACGATTGCTTGGATTCTCATTAAATCAGTGGCAAAAGGACCAGGAAGAAATTTTCTGCTTCTTTTATCCACATAATATTCATGCCCAAAATTATCGAACTCCACAAAGGCTCCCTGTTCGGCGATAGCATTTATATAGTTCATATTAATATCCATAGACACATCGACATGGTTGATTGCTACCTTGTGTACATCCATGCCGTTTTTAGTAAGAATTCTCAACGCTTCCAGGCCTAAAGGAAATCCTTTTGGATTCCATGGGAAAATATGAACATGAACACCAACACCCGTTTCTACCTGTGCCTGGGCAACGCCTATTAGTACTTTCTCCTCATTCGGGTGTATTTCTTCACTTATACCGATTTCACCTATCACGCCCGCTCTAACTCCAGTTTCGTCAATTCCCACTGCAATATCTTTGATAATCTCATCCCTGATTTGCTCTGCAGTTTTTTCATCCATATCCTCGGGATGCGTATCATGAAAATAGTACCCTGAGCCGGCAATTATATGTACGCCTGTTGTCCTGGAAATACCATATAAGGCGACCGGGTCTCTTCCTGCACCTACGCTTGTAACATCCACAATAGTTCCCCCTCCTGCCTTTCGAAATTCAAGAACTTCCCTTTCTGCACATTCCACATCGTCTACGAGGAGATTGTCTTTTAATGCAGTTGGGTCTCTAGATAAAATACCCCTATTCTGCAAGCTCACCTTTTGAGAAGACCAAGAAGCCTTAGAAGCTTCGGGAGGCTCTCGATACATATTGGTCAGGTTAACCAGGAGATGCTCATGAGGTAGAATGAGCCCTGTTTCATCAGGATTGATTAAACCCTGTACTGTTATGATAGCCATTCGATCACTCCTTCATTCAACTAAATTTTTCATTATCTAAAAATATTCAGTAGCCAAAATATCTCATTCCAGAACTTAAACTGAATAGATCTTAACATGCATTATGATATCTTTGACTTACACAATTTCATCTAGAAGATATCACCACCTACCCCGAATTTATAGTTATAGTTTATTTTTTAATCCCTTGTTAAAAAAGCCACCATTATTGTGCGAATCGATCTTTTATTCCGTAAGTTGAATTGCGATAACTTGAAAGCGGTACTTTTACATTTAAAATCTCTATTAATCAAAGCCCGATCATATTGCGGTAAAAGTCAAAAACCTTTTTGGATTCTCCACCATTATGGTGTGAATCTGCTCGTCGCTCATTCCCTTAAGCTTCATCCACGGGGCAACCTCACGAACAACATGTGCATAGCCGTAACCGCCGTACGTTACGAACAGCTGTTTGTAACAGTGGTCACTGGAGATGAGAATTTGATCCAGGTAACCCTTGTCAATAAGTCCAATGATTGCATTTATACGCTGCACATCACTGGGAGTTTCTATGAGACGGTCTTGGAACACAAATATAACACCGGCAGGCTGCCCGAAATTGTCATACTCGAGGAAGCAGCCTGCATCAGCGATCGTATCCAGAGTATCAGGAGCCAGTCCAAAAATATCACAGTGGCATATAACTGTATGAGTCATGTCCGCTTCAGCTTCCTGCAGGATTTTTACAATCTCATGTACTAACTCATCATCAGGGCTGGGATGTATGCTTAATGGAGCCCCTGTTTGCTGCTGTGCAATTGCGCATGCCCGGAGAACCTTTTTCTCATCCGCCTCCAATGGCTTTGAACACCCGATCTCACCGATAATTCCTGCCCGTATTCCGGTATTGTCCACTCCTACAGTTATCTCTCGAACTATCGACTGGGCGATCTCTTTTTCCGATTTCTCGGCTATATCTGGCGGATAAGACGATCCTACATAATAGCCGGCTCCCATGATTATATTGAGACCTGTAGCCCTGGAGATGCTGACAAGTCCTTGAGGATCTCGGGAGAGCCCGATGTTGCTTACTTCTACAATCGTGTCGCCTCCTGCACGTTTAAACAGATGAGCCTCTTTGATAGCCAGCTCCAGATCCAGAAACTGCATATTGTCTACATTATTTATCCAGTGAGTATGAAGCCAGTAGAGGTTTTCCATACGAACAGGCTGGTGTGCAAGAGCCCTCTCACTAGCTGTATCCGGTTCTATAAAGCAGCCTTTTGTCAGGTCCATCAGAAGATGCTCATGAGGCAGGGTGATGCCCAAAGACTCAGGATCAATTAGACCGAACACAGTCTGAGCTTTTCCCGCAAGATCTGATCTCTTCAACATAAAATTATCCTCCAATAAAATTCTTGCTGCATTTAAACTCGTATATCTTCATGAAATACAATTATATTTATTTAGTTTTTATTGACAAGAGTTAAAAGTGGTTAATTCGCTTAAAAATTACAAGTTTGGATTATTTGCTATGCAAAAACTCACAAATCGGCACAGTTGATATCTAAAGGGTTTTGTACGTTTTTGGGGTTATATATTTATATACCCTACATCACTACACAATTTATTTATAAATTAAGTTAACCCTAGTAACCAATGACGCCATCGGCTTCCTAGAAGTAGCATAGTGCTCACATTGTTTGAAATCTTATTTTCAATATAAACAAATAAGAAAATATTTTCAGTATTATTTACTCTTGACATAAATATCTCTTAGCTCAATAATTTAAATAATATTATAAAAAACATCATGAATTAAGTTAGCCAACCAATGAAAACCAGAAAGTTAGCTGCAATACAAGGCCTGTGTCTTCTTGTGCTGTTGCTTGCATTCATTATTCTGATACCATCTTGTGCCACTTATCAAACTAAAAGAGAAGGATATAGGGTTTACAATAAATACGGTTTCTCTTTTGAATATCCTCAATATTTTGTAGTGGGTGAATTAGGTATGTTTGAAGGACCGGCCAGTTATTACTCCGGAGCAGTTATAGCCAGTAACCCTCTTTATGAAGAATTGAGTGAATGTATTATAGTAGTCTGGTTAAAGATAACAAAATCGATTGTTAAATCTTATGAGAAAAGCTTTCTTGAAGAAGGCCTAAATAGTGCGTTTGATGAGAGTTTTAAGGAATTTTTTAAGGAGAGTACAGGTCGAGATGAATCTATTATTGAACATGGTGAATTGGTAGAATCAAAAAAAGCAGGTCACCTTATGTTATGTCAGTATTATGTCGAAACTGACCCTGAGGACGAGGACTTTAAAGCATTAATGAGATTGGGAATATGGTATTGTGCTATGGATCAAAAGGTGTATATGGTATTTTACTTTAATTCTAATATTAGCAAAATTGAGGATGTCATTAAAGAATATCAAAACTATATTGACCGCTTCACTTGCCATTAGCCCCATTTATCACAAAATTCTCTTGAAGAACGATCAAAGATCACCCTTCCATATGTGTCTCGATATGGTTTTTAAAAAAACCGCTTTCTATATAAAAAATTATTTTTAGTTATTCTCCTCTTGACAAATATATCTCTTAGATCAATAATTAAAATAATAAAATTAATCAGGATAATTTGGATAGAAGGGAATTAACAATGAAGTATATGGTTATTAGCATTTTAGCAATATTACGTATTTTCCCAATCAGTGTATTTGCACAGAACAACGCAACTGATACTGGAAGCATAGTGTTTGAAATTGGGTCATTAGAACAGTTACATAAAGAACTAAAGATATAATAAATATTATCATACAAAAGGTAAGGACAACGATGGGAATGGTGGTGGAACCCCATCTATTTATGTAAAAAAATAGAGGAGTTAAAAAATGAAGACAAACATATTGTTTTTAATTAGTATAACACTTTTAATCAGTCTTTTACTCATTGCTGGATGTGCAACAACAAGTTTAATTGAAGAACCCACCAATCATGAAAGCACGCTGTTATTGGGCCGCATCAAACTGACTGGTGAAAATTTTCCTATAAGTTGGAATATGAATAGAGAAATTACAAGTGGCCTTGCAGTTTATCTGGTGGATATTTCAACAAAAGAAGTTATTACAATACGATCCTTTGGAAAGGACGGATTGTTCCACTTGATCGATCCTGATGCTGGCCAATATGCCATTAAAGGATTTGAATTATTAAAAAAATCCACAGGAATGAGAATAAGTCTCTCATACCCAAGAGGACCCATCCAACCAATTTATATAAGCATAAAGAAAAACTGTGTAAATAACTTAGGTGATATAAGATGGAATGAAGTGTATGCAACACAGGTATCAAAAGAGGTCAAAACGAATAGGACGGAAGTTATATTTTCCGTGATTGGTATGCATACATTCAAGCATAATCATGATGAAGTTGAAAACTGGTTCAGGGAAACATATCCAGAGAGTGTTTGGAATCAAAAAGAATGGGTAGATGTAACAATATCATCTGACTAGACTGGTTTTTAATACATATGATCTTTGTAATCCTATTTATTTACCTTACTGCCGCCAGTAAAATGTCTTAGCACATAGACCATCTTTATTACAAAACTCTCTTGAAGAACAAAGTTCCCCTTGAAATATAAAAAAAGTGGTATGAGAATAAGAACAATGGTTATGAAAGGAGTAGATTATAGTGGAAAGAGAATTACAGAATGATGAGATACTTATGGTCAGAGAAAATATAAGAAACATGGCTAGAAGTCAGTGGTTTGCTTTGGTTAGATGGTTAGCTGGGTTATCTGCACTAATAATTACTATATCAGTCTCAATTCTAACTATCTTAAAAACAGTGAATAGTAGAATATATCCTTGGAGTTTGCTTTTCTTTTTCTTGGCTTTAATATTTCTGGGGTTGAATATATTTATTTCTTTTCGACTACATAAGCGTGGTATTGATTACTATATTGGTTTGACTTACCCTGAAATACAGTCTATGGACAGAACAAATGAAATTAAGGAAGTTGAAAAGAGGGAAAGACGTAGTACGGTTACTTTTACAATAGGCTTTATACTATTCGCTGTTTTTATTATATTACACCTTCTTAAGTTATAATATAAACCACTATATACAGATTGCTTAATTACTCTCCCTGTATAATAGGGTGTCCGCTTTTGTCCGTAATTGACAAGTATTTTAATAATATCCCAATAAAAGGAACTATGTCAAATAGGGCTGTGATATGCTCTAAAAATGTCCCTCAGAGCCACGAGAAGGGGTCTAGAATCGATTCTTAATAAAAAAACACGTTATTTTTTTTAAAAAAATAATTTTTTTTAACCCCTTTATTGAACATCTAAAAACAAGTGTACTTCTTTTTATTATGAAGTTCGTAATTATAAATACCTCCCCTTTTTTACAATTTTCTGCAGGAGATTGTTTTTCTAATAAAAGCCAAATCTTGCTATTTTGAGCATTAACTCTTATTTCCACCGATTTTG
>CP070841.1:1007499-1019955 GCA_020342115.1 Spirochaetota bacterium | reverse complement strand
CCCAATGTGCAAATTCCTACTGATGAGAGTGGAAATCCTGTGGTTGTTTCAAAGGATTTTATTCTCAATCTTCTCTCTCTTGCGATTGGTAAACCCTTTTTCCTTGAAGGTAACTTAGGTCAAAGCGTTGATATGAAAATATAATAGGAGCATGTTCCAATTAATATAAGGCTCTTCCTAGACTTTTAGGGAGAGCTTTTTTTCTTGTCATTACTATATAAAATGCTAATATTGAGGCAAAATGGACACCAATAAGCTCAAACTACTGTGGCCATGTGTAATCCTCTTTTTCTCACTGCTTTCAGTAAACTTACTTGCAGACGACACCTACTTCGAGCTTTTCAAACAGGGAGTTCATCATTTTAATAGGAAGGAATACGAAGCTTCTGTAGAGTTCTTCAGAAAGGCACTCAGCAATAAACCGGACGACTCTAGAGCACATTACTTCCTGGCTCTTGCATACTTCAGGGCTGGATTTGAGGAAAATGCAATCTTCGAGCTCAACACACTGTTAAAGGGTTCTGAAGAGGATGAAATATTAAAAAACTTCATTTCATACCTACACAAAAAAAAGTTTCTTTTACAGGATGTGGATATCTCGGATGACTATACACTGGGCATGGAAATAAATGGCAATCCCATTGGAAAATATATTCTATCCAGGGTAACCGGCCTCGATGTTGATGATTCCGGAAATATATATGTATGCGGATTCGGCTCAAAGATTGCACTCAAAGTATCCAGTGAAGGTAAACCGCTTCTTGCATTTATTTCTCCAAAGGTGGTCCAGGGAAGATTGTATGACATTGTTGTAAACGGAGATGAAGTTTATATTTCAGACTATACCAAGGATACAGTGTATAAATTCAGTGTTAAGGGCAGATACCTGGGAAGTGTTGGATCCTCAGGGCTTAACGATGGGGAGTTTTTTGGGCCCACCTCGATTGCTGTTGATAGTAGAAACAATCTATATGTTATCGACAGCGGAAACATGAGGGTTTCAAAGTTTTCTGAGGATGGAACATTTCTAATGTCCTTTGGGAAGGAGGGTGATGCAGAAGGAGATTTCCAACATCCGTCCGGCATTGCCCTTGACAATACAGGGAAGATATACATAGCAGATCGCGCTAAAAGACAGATCTTTGTTTATGATAAAAGCGGCAACTTCCTTACTACACTGAAAGGAATCGAGCTTCTTGATCCTTACGGTATCTTTCATACTGATGACAACCGTCTTATTATAAGTGATAGCTCCAGAATCCTATCTTATGACATCACCCACTCGCTATGGAAGGAAATTGTATCTGGAGACAGTTTGAAAAGGGCAACTGATGTAAGGATTGATGAAGCGGGTCAGTTATATGCATGTGATTTTGAAAGTGACTCAATACTGCAATTTATCCCAAAGGCAGAAAAGTACCGGAATGCAAATGTCATACTCAACAGAGTAGATACATCGAATCTACCTACAATCGTATATTATGCGACAGTACTCTCAGCCGACGGTCTTCCGCTCTACGGGCTCGGCCCGAGCCATTTTTTATTGAAAATTGGCGGAGGTGTGGTTGGAAGAGTAGATACATCTTACACTGATGTAAGAGACTCTAAGCTCGAAATCCTGTTCCTCGTTGACAAGTCTCTTAGAATGCAGGGTTATGAAGAGGATGTCAAACGATATATGAACAGCTTCGTAAACAGCATTTCATCACAGGATGAGATGGCTGTTATAGGATTCAATGAAAATTCTAAAATATTGACGCCTTTCACGAAATCAAAGCTGTCAGTGATGGATGCTATTCGGGATTCGGGTTATGGTGAAGGAAAAGCATTCGATCGAGCATTCCGGAGAGGAATTGACTACCTGAATAAAAGGTTTTATAAGAAGGCCATTATAGTGGTCACCGATGGGAATATCGATGACAATTCATTTTTGACCTACTCTTTCACCAGCTGCATGAACTATGCTGCTAACAACCACATCCCAGTATATATTCTCAGTTTTGGAGGTAGAGAAAACCAGAAACTCGACTACTTTGCCCGAACCACCGGCGGAAGGTTCTACGATGTCCTCCACTCCAATGAGTTCATTTATATTTATGAAACAGTTCAGTCTTTTAGATCCCCAGAGTATATCATCTATTTTGAAGATGCCTACGATCCGAAGCTAAAGGATCTCTACATCGAGGCGGAGGTGGAAATCGACTACAACGGAAGGATCGGCAAAAGCCGTCTCGGCTTTATATATCCTTAGTGTGGGCAAGAAAATCAGAATTAAGGTAATGAAAGAAGTAAGCAACATGGTTTTTGACAGAGAAAAAGAGGCAGATTACCTTATAGAAAACGAACTCATCCCCGCTGGTATCACCGACAAGAAAGTACTTGCTGTTATGAGAAAAGTACAAAGGGAAAAATTCATTCCAGCATCACTGAAGGAAAAAGCTTACGGTAATTATCCCCTTCCCATCGGAGAGAACCAGACAATCTCCCAACCCTATATAGTTGCTCTGATGACACAGGCCCTCGCTCTAAAACCTGAAGACAAGGTCTTAGAAGTCGGTACGGGTTCAGGATACCAGGCTGCTATCCTGGCAGAGCTGTCATCAGTAGTATATTCAATAGAGAGAATAAAAACTCTCCTTGACCGGGCGCGTACCAATCTGTACAGTCAAGGCTACAATAATATATACCTCATACTGGGAGATGGTACCCTTGGACTTCCAGACTATTCTCCTTTCTCAAAAATCATCGTTACTGCAGCTGCACCAAAGGTATCGGATGTTCTCCTCAATCAGCTTGAAAACGGAGGCAAGATGGTAGTCCCTGTAGGAGGGAGGTATGTACAGGACCTGAAACTCATAGAAAAAGCCAAGAACGGAAGAATCTATAAAAAGTCCCTGTGTGGGTGCAGGTTCGTTCCGCTAGTGGGAAAGAACGGTTGGAAGGACTAATATGAAAAAAACGCTCTATATTCTTTTGCTGACTATACTTCTTGCAAGCCAGCTCCGGGCGGATAATGATCTGCTTGAACGTTTTAATCTCGGGCTTGAGAAGGAAAGCCAGGAAGATTATATATCTGCTATATACATATACCAGGATATTCTTAAGGCAAATCGTTACTTTCTCGACGTAAAGATAGCTCTTGCGCGTTCACTCTACAAAACTGGAGACCTCAAGGAAAGTGAAAAGGTTATTCGTGATGCACTCGAGCAGGATGGAAAAAATGTACACATACTTAATCTCATGGGTAGGATTCTGATTGCGCTCAAAAATTATAAAGAAGCAGAACAGATCTTTATGAGGGCGCTTGAGATTGAGCCGATAAATATTGAGACCAGGTACGGGATTGCCGACCTATACAGGAGCCAGGAAAAGTATAAAAAGGCAATAGAAATATACAATGAGCTTCTCAAACTCTATCCTCAAGATGTATGGACTTATATCCATCTTGGATCTTCTTATTCTGAGCTGGGAGAATATACAAAGGCAGGCGGCTTCTTCAGAAAAGCATTATCCCTCGACAGCACCTCACCATGGACTCACATAAACCTTGCCAGGCATTACTACAGAATGGGTATCCTCAATTCTCCATCGGATAGTAATGCTTCCGAGCGTTATTTTGATGCAGCAGTATATGAAGCAGAAACCTCAAGTACAATCGATAAAAAACTTCTCGAACCTTACTATATACTTTCTTCGATCTACTTTTTCAGAAAGAACTACAACAGAGCACTGGAAGCTTACAACCGTTTACTAGATCGTGGAGTCGATGATTCAATCACATATTACGAAACTGCCTATTGCTATGAAATGTTAGGGATGCTCGAAGAATCAGAAGAAGCATATGCCAAATCACTTGCAAAGAGAATTGATGACGAAGTGTCCAGGTTCAGGCTCGAGAATATAGTCCTTGCTCTCAGAAGAGAAAATCTCACCGACAAGAGAAGAATGGAGCTCTCAGACAATCATCTTTTCAAAGCCAGATTCCTTACCGAAAGGTTCATCATGGATAAGGCTTTCCTGCACTATAAAAGGTCAGTCCAGCTCGACCCCATCAATCCACAAAAGAGGCTCGAGCTTGCTGATTTCTTGAGAACAAGAGGACGTTATGAACTCTATCTTTACGAACTTCGTGATATTATACATGATACACTCGACATCGATACAATTGACATAAATGACCGGATTGAAATATATCAGAGCAGGGTTTCAAAAAACCTCTCCTCGCAGTGGAAGGTCAACCAGTATATCGAAGATGAAAAAGAAGCAGGATTTATCCCAAAATCAAAGACAAAGGTAGCTATCTTCGATTCGTTTGTTCCTGAGCATCTTCCAAGGGAGAAATTCATACACAGAAGGTTATCACAAACCATGATGGAAATGCTCTCTTGGGTACTATTCTATTATTCAAAGATCGAAGTAGTACAATATGAAGGAGAGATAACTACAGACCATGATGCCCTGAAAGCAGCTCGTGCACTCGGAGTCGATTATTATGTCACCGGTACTCTGGAGGAGACAGAGGATGCTGTCAAGATAGGTGTGAATTTCTTATCAGGCTTCAATGGAAGGGTAAATCACAGCTTTACCACCTATTACACAGGAAAGGACAAGCTTTTCAATGCAGTGGTCTCCATTGCAGAGGAGCTCAATAACTCGGTTCCTACTGCTGGGCTCATTGTTAGATTGGAGGGAAACAAAGCACTGATCAATCTCGGAAGTTCCCATGGTGTGGAGAAGGATATGACATTTTTGATCTTCCGCCAGAAAGGGCTTGAGAGAAATCCGGAAACCGGTGAATACACCCTTGACCCGGATATCTCTTTGGGAAAACTCACTATTACTGAAACCGATGAGATGGTGGCAGAAGGGACATATGAGTTTACTGGTATGCACAACAGGGTAAATGTCTACGACAATGTTATACTTATAAATGAAGAAGATGAACCAACTGAAGAAAATTAGACCTAAATAATAAAAGGCAAGCATTATTTTAAATATAGTAATAGCTAGGGTTGATCAACTGGGAGGCTTCCACGAGCAATTATAATTACTTTAATCGCAAAGACAACTTAATCGCGGCGAAGGCGCCGTGACGAAAACGTCTCGATTACGTGGTCTTCACGATATATTATATTGAATTCATATGTATTCATTCACTTGTGAAAGCCTCCCAGTTGTTACACTCCGTTTTAACGTCCTGTTGCCTATAAATTATTTATAAATGGTTTAATTTTATCCTTCTTTAATAGTACAAACCCCCTGCAGCACATCTATTGCAGACAGAAGATCTTCCTCTTGTACCAGAAGGTAATCGGTATCATACGTCGATATGGCAAATACACTTATACCCTGTTCTGATAGAGGATTAATCAGAGATGCCAATACACCTGTCAATGTAAAACTCAGCGGACCCTCTATTTTGAATGCCCGCATACCTTTCTGGACCTTGGTACAGTCTGAGACCGTATTCTCAGTACAGACGATTGAGAGTTCCTCTGCTGTTCTTGTGACAGAAATGAAATCAGCCTTATTCAATAAACTGGCCGGTATACTTTCGTCTTTGTCCAGCCTGCATACCTCATATCTATCAGGTAATAGTATAAGACTCAGCATGTTTACACCTTCCCTTTCCGGCTAGTGGCACTTTTCATGATCTGTCGTGTAAGCAGTTTTCTAACCAGCGGCTGCTTTATAAAGATCGCATTCTCAGGACATAGCTCCTGACAGCAATAACATCTTATGCATCTATCGTATGCGTATACAGGCGGATTTTTTTTACTCGCATCGATCCAGTTTATTGCCTTGGGTTCGATCCTGCAGACCTCGACACATGTACCGCATTTAGAACATCGTTCACTGTCAATAACCGGTCTTGAAAATAGCGCCTTTTTTATAAATGATGGCACCTTATGCATATCTCTGGATGGAACAGGTGTTCTGAGAACATCAAATTGTATATTTATAAGCTCATCTATAGGATCACCTACAAGCTCAATCTCATCCAGATTGCAGATTCCAAGCCCATACTCCATTCCAATAGGATTTGTAGGTACGATCTCCGGCTCGAGCCCAATAGTCCGGCACATGATTGTATCAAGGGCAACCGGATCTTTTGAGAAAAGCAGAAAACCCATTTTAACCGGCCTCCCGCCCCTTGGACCGTTGCCTTCCATGGCCATGATCCCATCCAGGATGAACAGCCTCATTTTAAGCAGAAGGTTCAGGGAAACAAGCATGCGTGCAAAATCGTACGGGTTCGGTATCCTGATATGAAATACGTGTGTCTGCACACCAGGAACACAGCCAAACTGATTCTTCACCGCGCCTGTCATTCTCATGAGGCCATGCGTCTTCAGCTTCGGGATACTCACCAGTCCATCACAATCAAGGGCCCCTTTTGCAACTGTAAACAATTTTGTAAAAGGAGAATCTTTGAATTCAACCTCCATGCCATGCTCAAAATCTGCAAGAGGGATACCAAGCTTTTGAGCAGCAGACATGATTCCGGACTTTCTCATGTGGTACTCAGGTTTTCCAAAACCAGGTGAATCTCCATACAGGAGATCAGCTCCGATCTCCCTTAGTATTCTACCAATCGCCTCAAACACAGACGGGTGGGTATTGATACAGGTCTCAGGCCGATCTCCCCACAAAACATTCGGTTTCAGGACAATTCTTTCCCCAGACTTTGCTGCTTGAGTTGCCCCTCCGAGGTATTCGATACCCCTTTTTACTGCCCGGTACACCTCATCTTCATCGTAGGAATCACAACGTATTATAGAAACCCTCGAACTCATCAATCAATAATCTCCCGGTTCATATGAACTTAATAGAAAGCAGTAAAGCAGACAACAGTCTATGCTTGATATGAAATGCGAATTAATGTCCAAAATTAAAGTGGAAGTATACTGTCAACATAATTAATGACAGTCAACTATATTTATATATTCATCCCAATTAAACTATTTTTTATATAGGTCTGAATCATCTAAATTTGGCGAATACCAAACCTCAAAATATGAATATAGTATTGAATCAGTGTTATGATTAATGCTATATTTATAAGACTGCACAAATATTGATATATCGAACAGTTGAAAAGACTCGATTCCATTGGAGCAATGATATGATTTACGGGTGGATGGGAAAGATAGCGGACATTGATCTCACTACAGGAAAAGTAGATATCAGGGATACTACTCCGTATGCACATGATTATATAGGTGGCCGGGCACTGGCTGCACGAATTGCCTGGGATGAGATTCCAAAAGGCATTGATGCATATGATCCTGAGAACAGGATTATCATTGCAACAGGACCTCTCAGCGGTACTCTTGTTCCGACATCGGGCCGCACTGTTATGTCAGGCATATCCCCACGTGTCTATCCGAAACCGTGGTACACGCACTCAACACTTGGAGGATGGTTCGGTCCACAGCTCAAATATGCAGGCTATGATTGCATAGTGATTCATGGAAGAGCTCATTCCCCTGTATACATTGAAATAATAGATGAGAAAATCAAAGTAATTGATGCATCCGACATTTGGGGATTGGATGCACGTGAAACACAGCTGATGCTTAAAGAGAAAACCGGGCATCAGGCTCAGGTTCTCACAATAGGGCCTGCTGGTGAGAATCTTGTACGTTTTTCGACTGTGCAGCATTCAGAGGAGAATGCTGCGGGGCACAGCGGGTTTGGAGCTGTGTGGGGAAGTAAAAACTTGAAGGCACTGGTGGTTAAGGGTAGCAAAGGAGTTCCTGTCGCTCATCCTGATGCACTAATTCAAGAAGTAGAGAAAGCGAGAACTCAGAAGTACTCTAACATCGAGGGATTTCTCGCTACCGAAGAAGAGAATCCTCCTATACATCCCATATGCAGTCAGGCATGTATCTACAACTGTTCTATAATCTTCTACGAAAAGACCAAAGATGGCAGACGTATACCGGCCAACTGTATAGGTCCAGTGTGGACAGACACAGATGCGAAGTGGATGCACTGGACAAAATACTCTGGTGGAGGGGTTGAAGTACCGGCCGGAAAGCACTTTGAAAAAGAAGAAGAGGTCCAGCTTCATGAGATCTGCAACAGCCTTGGCCTCGACCTGTGGTTTAGGCTTGTAATGCAGCCATGGTTTATCCGATGTACACAGCTTGGTATCAAAGAAATACAAGGGTATTCAATTGAGCCTGAGAATGCCCGCTGGTTTGAAGACTTTATGTATCAACTGGCACACCGTCAGGGGCTTGGTGATATCTTTGCTGATGATCTAAGGAGAGCAATGGATACTCTTGAGGGCGAGCTGCCGCAAGAGCTGATTTATCTTGGACGAGAACTTGAATTCAATTTCGGCTTTCCTGCACACCGGGAAGGGAGATTTTTCGATGGAGAGCCTCTCCCCTTCTGGGTAATTTCTGCAATGATGCACATAAGCACAAGTCGGGATCCATCAATCGGCACACATCTGAGCTCTCTATTGCTTGCTGAGCTGCCGCTTGCCGATAAGGAGCTAGCCAGAAAGCAGTTTAAGATTTTATCAAAAAAAGTGTGGGGATACGAGGATGCACTCGAACCCACTTTTGATAGAAAAGCCCCGGTTGCAATCTGGAGCCAGAATCAACATATCATTATTGATTCTCTTCCTCTTTGTGATTTTGCATTTCCGCAGTTAGTACGTCCTATTGAAAGCCGGGAAATGTGGATAAATATCGATGATATTCTGGGCGACCTTGATCTTGATCTTAGGTTTTTTTCTGCTGTTACAGGAGAAACTCTCGAGCGTGAGCAACTGGAAAAGGTTGCAGAGCGCGCATTCACACTCGAACGGATGGTGCTCGCAAGAGCCGGCAGGACTCGTAAAATGGAAGAGCAACTGGCTCCCCATTTCCAATTACCATGTCGGGCTGATGGTACTTCTGTCAACAGAGATGGTTTTCTAAAATTAATGGATGAATATTATCTTGCGAGGGGCTGGGACCTGGAGCTCGGCTGGCCTCAAGAAGAGCTCCTCGAATCTCTTGGACTTGATGAAGCAGTGCCAGAATTAAATGATCTACGCAATCATTATTTTGAACAAAATCACCATGTGTAATATGGTATACTTTAATATGAGGACCAATACATATTCCGGAAAGCATCCCTCTTTAACAACTTTCAATATCTAACAACATGACGTTGTTAATAAAAGCTTGACAAAACAAGAGTGCAATGTTAATAATTACAATTCAATATAAGATATCTTATATTGTATCTTAAAACATTTAGAGGAGGTTGTCAGATGAAACGATTTAAAAGAATTGCATTTGGTTTGCCACTCTTGATTTTAGCTTTTATGCTATTTTTTAATGGCGGCGATGAGGAGGGAGCTGGCACAGCCAAAGATGTTGCTGAAAAGGATATTTTTGCTGAACCGACAGAGCTAATTTTCTGGTGGTATGGTGAGTCAGAATCTCCAGGCCAAATAAAGTATGTTGAGCGATTATGTGCTGACTACAATAAGATGCATCCAAATATTACGGTAACCCAGGTTAACCAGGGAGTGGATGTATTAATACCGAACTTTATGGCAGCATATGAGGCACAATCAGGCCCGGATATAGTGTGTCTGTGGGGTGGAATCTATCTCCTTGAGTGGGTCTGGCAGGGAGCTATTGTTCCATTGAATGATTACATCGATGAAGAAGAACTAAGTCACTGGAATGGAAGCAAGTTCAGCGAATATGATGGAAAGATCTATGGTTCCGATCTTGAGGTCCATGCTAATTTCAGTATTTATTGGAAAGATCATTTCAGAGATGCCGGTCTGGATCCGAACAAGCCGCCTCTAACATGGGACGACCTTGTAAAGTATTCTGCCAAGCTGAAAGCTGCAGGCCACGCGCCATATGCTTCAGGTTTTAGTGGTGGCTGGGGGGGAGTTATATTAGCAGACTTTATGTGGAACTATCTTGTTGATTATCATGATATAATTAAGGCTGTTATTGGTGAGAGGCATTTTGATGAGCCTGCTTTTATTGAGTACTGGGAAAAAGTGGATGCATATAATAAAGCAGGATATTTTAATAAAAATGCACCCTCTATTGACTGGACTGAGGGCTGGAATGAGTGGAGGGCTGGAAAAGCTACGTTTTTATCGCTACCAGGTCAAGCAGCTTTGTCATTCGTAGATGAACTGGGAACAGACAAGGTTGGATATTTTCCATATCCAGCACTATCAGATAAGAAGGTTGGATGGGTTTGGCCAATGCCACATAGTATTACAAGCTGGTCAAAGCATAAGGAATTGGCAGCAGATTTTCTGAAATATTTTCACGCTAAAGAAAATTACTCCAAAATGATAGATATAATGGATGCCCGTATTCTTCCGGCAGACGACAGGTTCGACCCCGGTATAATACAAGAACCTGAACATAAGAAATGGTACGCAAAGATGGCAATGGATTGGATGAAACAAAAAGGACATAATTTTCTTGCCGAATCTGCACTTCCATGGGCAATCATAGAGAAGGGTCTTGTTATAGGAGGACAGGCGCTTATTTTAGGAGAATTCACTCCAAGGGAAGCCGCGGACAATATGGAGCAGGCTGCCGTAGAATGGAGAGAACAAAATCCTGAACTGTTAGAACATTATAAGATCTGGGCTGCTAACTATTAATCATAATTCGATGATATTGTGGCCGTAATATTAATTATTTCGGCCACAATAAATTTTGATAGTAATTTATTTCATAGTTGATCAATAAATGGATTTTATTACAAGATTAAAAAACCAAAAGGATTACAAGCCATATCTATATATCCTTCCATCAATTCTACTATTAATTTTTGTTTTTTTCTATCCGCTGATTCAAAATCTCTATAGAAGTTTTTTTCGGTTTGCGGCTGGAAAAGCAATCTTTTATGGATTGAATCATTATAAATTTCTTCTTCTTTCAGATACAATAGCGAGGCGAGCGTTCTTAAATAACCTCACTCTCTTATTAATAGTGCCTGTTTTTTTAGTACTCTCTATTTTATTTGCAGTTTTAATTACAGAAAAGATAAGATTGAGAGAACTATACCAAACTACTATAATTATCCCCTACGTAATCTCAATTGTTGCGGCCGGAGTAATATTCAGCAGATTGCTCAGATTTGACGGCGTTATTAATTCCATTTTAGAAAAGATCGGCTTGGATCTTTTAGTATTTGACTGGCTTGGTAGTCCCAGACTGGCAATTTTTGCTTTGATGGCGACAATTGTGTGGAGGGAACTTCCCTTTGGAATAATCTTATTTATCACAGGTATTAGCAATATTAATCCGGAGATTTATGAGGCTGCAAAAATTGACGGGGCAAATTGGTGGCAAAACCTCTTTCATATCACAATACCCCAGCTTAAATCAGTTATAAATTTCTATGTTGTATATAATGTCATGGTGATATTTGCCTGGATATTTACCTATGTGTATGTTTTAACGTCAGGCGGGCCTATAAATGCAACTACTATTTTAGAGCTCAGAATATTTAACTTAGCCTTTAAAGAGTTTAAAATGGGCAGGGCTTCGGCGCTCGCTATGTTACTGTTTATAATGATTTTCATTTTTGTATATCTTCAATTCAAGATAAGACAGGAAACACTGGAGGAGGTTTAATGGCATCCATTAAAACCAGGCTTTATAAAATTCCAATTCATATCATTTTAATTGTTTATGCTATAGTATCGATCTTCCCCTTATATTATGTAGTAATTACCACTTTTAAAAGCAGAGATGAATTTTACACGAACTATTATGCGCCTCCCAAGGACTGGACTCTGGAGGGTGTAATAGCTCTATATAAAGATTACGGGTTCGGAAGATCAACTCTTAATAGTGTTATAGTAACCTTTTTATCAATTGTCATTACATTAATCATCGCAACACCTTCAGCTTATGCATATTCAAAAATGAAATTTATAGGTAGAAGTTTTTTATTAAGCCTGACCGTCGCTCTTTTGGGCGTCCCGGTAATGATTGTAATAATTCCAGTCTATGTTGTTATGTCAAAAGTTCATTTGCTTGATTCATATATAGGTGTGAGTTTTGTCTATGCGGCATTTAATCTGCCGTTTTTTATATTTCTTCTCACAAGTTTTTTCCGTTCAATACCGCAAGCCCTCCTGGATGCCGGAAGAATCGATGGGTGTAATAGATTCGCACTCCTTATTAAGATAATAGTGCCCCTTTCCAGACCGGTGTATACAACTCTCACCGTTATCAGTACCATATGGGTATGGAATGAACTTCTTATAGCTATGATGTTTCTAAGAAAAGACAGTATGCACACCATCACCGTAGCGCTGAGCAGGATTGTTGGGCGCTATTCCACTCATCCCGAAATGATTCAGGCTGGCGCATTTTTTGTTGCACTTCCCATGATAATACTATTTTTAGCCGGTCGGAAATTTTTCATACAGGGATTACTTTCAGGTGCGCT
>CP070841.1:999959-1007399 GCA_020342115.1 Spirochaetota bacterium | reverse complement strand
TTGCCCCTATTATCTATTTGAAAACATCTCTCTTCGATCTGGAGCAGCAGCTT
Source organism: Spirochaetota bacterium (assembly GCA_020342115.1). Classification (GTDB taxonomy): domain Bacteria; phylum Spirochaetota; class B62-G9; order B62-G9; family DRHN01. The sequence goes on along the minus strand of CP070841.1, from coordinate 1,007,346 downwards.
TAATATGCTACTTCAGGTTTTCCTTCATCTTTTTTGCAAGATCGAGATCCCTGTCTATGAGGATAATCTCTATTCTTCTGTTCCTTGCTTTGCCACGCTCGGTTCTATTCGAAGCAATAGGCCTATACTCACCGTATGAGACAGCGCTGAGTCTCAGAGGATCTATACCTGCATTCTCCTGCAGGAAACGAACAACATTGGTTGCCCTTGCAGAGCCAAGCTCCCAGTTGGTCGGATACTTGCTCCTGAGAGACGGACCGATCTGTACATTGTCCGTATGCCCTTCAACCCTGATGTTCTTCTCCGGAATCTTCTTCAGAATAGCGCCTATACGCCTTAACACATCCTCTCCCTGAGGCTTGATATCAGCTTTTCCTGTTTCGAAGAAGAGTTCCTCTGTGACCTTCATGGTAAGTCTTCCTCTTACCTGCTCAACCTCTATCTTTCCCTGATCGATTTCATCTTTCAGGCTTTTTACGAGGCTGTCATAGGTTGCTTTCAGTGCTTCTTTCTCCTTTTCCGACAATGCCCTTAACTCCTCTGCCTCTCTCTTCAGTGCAGCCTTTTCACTTTCGGAAAGTGATTTCTGCTTATCAATAGCATCACGTAATGCTACAATTTCCTCATCAGCACTGGTTTTATCGTCCCTGAGACCTTTAATCTCCTTTTCCATATCACCTATCTGGCGTTTGGATTGTTCTTGTGTCTTTTTTAGGGCTTCAAGCTCCTGCTCGGTTCTTGCGTTCCTGTTTTCAAGGTCCTGATACTCCTGTGTTGAAACACAGCCAACAATAACCAGAATAACCAGCGCAAAAATCACAGAAAGCACTGTTGTGATTAGGTAGCTTTTTCTCATGATCATCCTCCCTACTGGATTTTAATAAAAAGCATAAAATAATTAAATATAGCGACTTTCGAATCGCTTTCTATTCATGTAAAGTGATCATTTATTGTTAGAGTTCGTTTTTTCTTAATACTTGTTACAACGAAATGAGCTACCATATATCAGTTTCAATTTGTTCGAATAATTGCATTAAACTTAACATCCTCATCAATTATAACAAGGTTGCATTAGAGGGAAATTAAATTGAGATTAAAAATTTCTAATTTTAGGACCTTTCAGAAAGAAGATTGAAGTAACTTTTAATTCTCTAAAAAAATTATTGGGGATCATTGTCTTCATAACAAAGTCAAATGTATAAAATTGTATATTAATCATGCAATATTTAAATGTATAAGTAAGGTTGTTTTTTTTAATAAAAATGTTTAAAATAAAAAGTGGAGTAACAGAAAATTGATAATTAAGGAGGAAAAAATGGCGTTCTGGGACAAAATGAAAAAGGCGGTAAAAGAGGGACTCATGACATCAAAAGAGGTTTTAGAAAAGGCTAAGGACAAGACTGTAGAGCTCGGCGAGAAAGGCGCGACGAAATTTGAGCTCATGCAGCTTGAAAAACAGGCTGAAAAGCGATTCTGCCAGATCGGAACCCATGTGTATGAAGTTTTGGTCAAAGAGGGACAGCAGACAATCTCAAAGGGTACGCCGGAGATAAAAAAGCTTCTCCAGGAGATAGAGGAGATCGAAAAGAGCATAGATAAGAAGGAAGAAGAACTCAAACGCAAAAGCGATTGAGCACAGTATACCTACAAAAAAACCTGCTTTTAATCCACATTATTATCAGAATAAGGGGCTTCAGCTATGAAGAAAAACAATGAGCTAACACCAGAACAGCTACGTTATATCTGTGACGAGTCGATCTTCGACTTTGAGAGTACCGCTGATATACCGGAACTCTCTGAGATAATAGGACAGGAGCGAGCTGTGGAGGCTATCGAGTTCGGGATGGAGATCGATAGCGATGGTTTTAATATCTTTGCTATCGGCCCATCTGGTGCCGGAAAAACATCCACGATTCAGAGATTTGTCCAGAGAAAAGCAAAGGAAAAACCTGTTCCGGAGGATTGGTGCTATGTATACAACTTTGATGAGGAGCACAAACCAAAGGCTCTGCGACTTCTCCCTGGAAAGGGTAGAGAATTTCGCCAGGACATGGAGAACCTTGTTACAGAGGTGAAACAGGATATTGTCCAAGCATTCGAGAGAGAGGAGTATGAGAAGGAGAAGGCTTCGATCATGGAATCATTCCAGAAGATGCAGGGAGACATGTTCAGCCAGTTTAATGAAAAGGCAGAATCAGAGGGCTTCTCATTGCAGCGCGGCCCCACGGGATTTTTTGTTGTACCAATGCATGAGGGGAGCCCGATTACCGGTAAAGAGTACCAGAAGTTATCCAAATCTCAGAGAGAAAAGCTAGAGGAGACAGGAAACCGGCTGCAGCAGGAACTTGGTAAACTAATTCGTGACGTTCAGGATCTCGAAAGAGACGTGCGACAAAAACTTAAGGAGCTTGAGAGAAATACAGTACTCTTTGCAGCAGAGCACCATATTGATAGGGTGAAGACAAAGTACAAGGATCATGAGGGAGTAGCAGATTATCTGGATAATGTGAGAGAGGATATTGTAATCAATGCGGGGAGTATTGTTGGATCTGAAAAGGTACAGGAAGATCAGTCATCTCCATTCAGCGGGATTTTTTCCAAGAAGCAGGAAGCTGTAATGGAAAGGTATAGAGTTAACCTGATTGTAGATAATTCAAGTACAGAGGGTGCTCCCGTTATTGTGGAGACCGATCCGACCTTTCAGAATCTTATAGGGAAGCTTGAACGGCAGGCGATGTTCGGGATGCTTGTGACAGATTTTAATATGATCAAGCCAGGTGCCCTGCACAGAGCTAATGGTGGATATCTTATAGTCGAGGCAGACCACCTTATGAGAAATCCGTTCTCATATCAGGCACTCAAGCATGCACTTAAAGATAAGGAGATAAAGTTATCTGATGTGAGCGAGATGTTCAGCATGGTAAGCGCTGCAGGGTTGGAGCCAGATCCAATACCTCTGGATGTAAAAGTGATTCTTATTGGAAACCCTATGATGTACTACCTTCTGTATGATCTGGATGAGGAGTTCAAGGAGCTGTTCAAGATCAAAGCAGATTTCAATGTATACATGGAGCGGAACGAAGAAAACACAAAACTATATGCTCACTTTCTTGCATCGCAGTGCAGTTGTGAGGGATGGAGGCATTTTAATAAAGGCGGGATAGGGAGGATGGTTGAGTATGGATCTGAGCTTCTAGGTGATCAGACGAAGCTCTCGACAAAGTTTGCTGATATATGCGATCTTGTCAGAGAAGCAAACTTCTGGGCACGGAAGAGTGGAAGTGATTTTATTCGAAGGGAGGATGTGCAGAAGGCTATCGATTCACGGAACAGGAGAAATAACCGTATAGAGGAAGTGCTGCAGGAGATGATAGAGAGGGGGGATATTTTTATTGATGTTGAAGGTGATGAGGTAGGACAGGTAAACGGACTCTCAGTGATGAGCCTTGGGGACTACATGTTCGGGAAGCCGTCGCGGATCACTGCACGCACGTACGTGGGGCGGGGTGGAGTTATTAATATAGACCGTGAGGTGAAGATGAGCGGCCCGATACACAACAAGGGAGTTCTTATTCTCTCAGGCTACCTGAACGGAAAGTACGGAAAAGAAAAACCTATATCACTATCTGCGAGCATAGTGTTTGAGCAATTATATGAGGGAGTAGAGGGAGACAGTGCCTCTTCGACAGAGCTTTATGCCCTCCTTTCGAGCCTCTCGGGATACCCTATAAAACAGGGATTTGCGGTAACCGGTTCTGTGAACCAGCAGGGAGAGGTGCAGCCCATTGGCGGAGCAACGCAAAAGATAGAGGGTTTTTTTGATGTGTGTAAGGCAAAAGGCTTTACAGGAGAGCAGGGTGTACTGATCCCTAAGACAAATGTGAAGAATCTGATGCTGCGAGAAGATATTATCAAAGCTGTTAAAGACGGAAGGTTCCACATCTATCCTGTCGAAACGATTGACCAGGGAGTTGAGATTCTTACAGGTATTGCTGCAGGGGAATTGAAGGATGATGGAACATACCCGGAGGGCACACTCAACCATGCTGTGGACAGGAGATTAACTGAGTTCGCAGAATGCTGGAAAGAATTCAGAGCCGGTGTGGAAGAGCGCAAGAGAAATGACGGACAGACTAAATGATAGACTTCTATTAAAAACTAATGACCTCTTTGTTGTTATGTTTCATTAATGTATATTTTGTTCCTTGTGCTGGATACTTTTTTCGGGAGGCCCTGTAATCCTATAGGTGCAATCACTATCTTCGATAGCTTTCGGAGCAACTATAGTAGTCTTCCTTATTTAATTTCAGAATATTTCTTGAGATCCTGTTTTAGTTTATCGGCTACGGGGGGCGCTGAATATCTCCTGCCGGATAAGACCTCATTAGGATTTGCGTAGCTCACATTATAGAAAGCTGATGTGGCTGGATTGTCAACTTCGAGAATTGCACCGTCCAGTGCCACTCCAGCAAATATTCCCCTGCTTTGGGAGTATGAGTAAATTTCAGCCTTCAGCTCAATGTCGGTGGCTGCTGCTGCCTGTCTGCCAACAGGCCCTGCAGCGACTGATACATCGGCCCCGAGTGTAACAGTGCCTTTTATGATCCCATCTACGCTTTTTCGGCTCTTGAATACCAGGATGACATCTGTTGATTGAACTCCAGCCTGAAACCCAACACTTGCACCGGCTATGGTGATGAATATAGGGTTGCTCCATTCACCACTTTCAGTGCGAACCACAAGAATACCCTGCCCAAAACGTCCACCAACAACGAATCCAAGCTTAATAACGCCCGGAATTACCGCTCTGCCATATGTATCCTTGAAAAGCACAGGAGGAATTCTTTTTTCGGGTATCTTCATTATTTCACTCAATACTTCTCTCGCTGATTCTACCTTGCTTTCTTCTAAAAATCCTGCATTTGCCGTAAAGGTGGAACAAATAAATAAAGCCGTTACTAAAAGTATAATTATAGATGCTCTTTTTCTCATCTTACTCCCTCCCCTGTAGTAATTATAATAATAATTACTACACTTCTTTTTTGATCTATTTTTTTGTATTTCTATCTTTATTTCAAATCATTCAGGTTGCAGATCTGTAATTTAAAATCTTCTCTACTCCTTTTTTTGAATACGGGCACCGGCTTTTTCTATCTCCTTACCAAGCTCACTCATTGACCTGCCTACCTCTGCAACTGTCCATCCTGTTCCTTCAAATATTTTATATGCGACTCCAAGGGCTTGACTCATGACATTTCTTGTTGCAGTTTCTGCTTTTTGCCCGGATCTCAGCAGAGCACGCTCAAGGTAATATGATGAAGCGCTGATTCGCCTACCTACTTTTTTAAACTCATTACGGAGCCTTGCTTCCTTTGCGATTTCATAGTAATGGACTGAAAGCGCGTAGTATGCACGTGATATGGTTTTATCGATTCTCGACACAGACCGCACACTGCCCTGCTCTATGCTCTTTGCCAGAGCCTGGAGTTCGGCTGCGGATTCCCTGAGCAGTCTGCCAGCTTCTCCGGTTGCACGGGAAGCTTCAGCTTTTAAGAAGATAGCTCCTTTCATTAAGTCAAGTGCTGCGCTTTTCAGATCATTATTCTGAAAGTTCTCTCGTCCTTTTTTAAGGTAGAAAGCAGGATCTTCCATGAAGTAAGCCCAATCATCCTCTTCAATAATCACGTATCCTTCAGGCGCTTGAATAAGTTTATCATCTGAGGTAGTAATTCCGGCAGTTAATGAAAACAGTGTCAACAGTGAAAATAATAAAACAACTTTCTTTATTTTAACCATGCTCGCCCTCCATACGCTTCAGGTTCGCGAAATGCATCGATTTTACCTATAAAAATTTTTAACTGCATAAAACTATTCTACTTGTAATGATCCTACAGAATAATATATTATTTCAAATGGGCAGGGCAATATTAATAATTATGATTAGATATTATAAATGGAATATTACATGACAATAGATTACTAATAGTAAATAAATATGTTTCTGGTTTATTTTTGTAATAGTGATATCTTGTGGTTTTTATTAGTTTAAATAAATGCAGACCTTTTTATTAAGAAGGGGGAGCTTATGAAAAAACTTGTATCAGTTATTTTAGCGCCTCTTGTGTTACTATTCTTAATTTCGGGGTGTGTGTCTTCCAAGCGTTATAAGCAGCTTGAACAGGCGCATGAGCATCTCAAAGAGGGTTACAATGCAGCAATGAGAGAGCTCGATGCTCTGGATGAGGAAATTGAGAGTCTGAGACAGGCTATAGAAAAAGAGGCGACTGCTACAGAGCAGGAAATGAAGCGTATCGAAGAAACGTATACAGCCCTTGTAAAAAACCTGAGTGAAGAGATATCAGAAGGCAAAGTGGAAGTCGAACGGATTAAGGGAAAGCTTCAGCTTTCTATAGCTGAAGAGATTTTTTTTGATTCCGGCAGTGCTGAGCTTAAAGTAGAAGGAGAGGAGCTGCTTAAACGGATAGGAGCAATTCTGAAAGAAATTCCTGAAAAAAATATAAGGATTGAAGGTCATACGGATAATGTAAAGATCGGGAGATCGCTTCGTGAAAAGTATCCTACAAACTGGGAGCTTGGGGCTATTCGGGCAGTAAATGTTGTGCGTTATCTGCAGGAAGAGGCGGGTGTTGATCCGCTCAGGCTTAGTGCAGTTTCATTTGCTCAGTATAGACCGGTCGACACAAATAAAACTAAAGCAGGAAAAGCAAAAAACAGGCGGATTGAGATAGTGTTCGTAGACAGGGACCTAGATCTAGTAAAGAAGATGCGAGAGAACCTATAAGCCATGGACCCTTAAGGCTATTACTATATATACCGAACAATAGAATTGTTTGATGAACAACTGTGTTGCCTCAAGTGAATATAGTAAAGAGGAGGAGTGTTTGGAATCCTATGATTTTGGTCTTGGATGGATTGATGACGGTGAGGGGTATCCTTTTGTAAACAACCTAAAGTCCGAGTGTAATTTACGGGGATTGCATTTTATTATTGTGGATGAGAACTCCATAGGCGCTGTATCTGAGGATATTGAGAAAGATAAAATGATGATAAGGTTTTTTCTCGATCTCGCATCGGAAATGACTGATTCAGAAAATATATTTACAAAATTTGCATATCGCCTCAAAGATTCAGGATCAAGGGTTGTTGCAGATCCTGATAGAGTTAGATCCGGGGCAGATAAATCAGTCACACATTATAGCCTTCTGGATGCAGGTATCGATGTTCCATATACCCTTGTAATACGAAACTGGGAACCTACAAGAAGGCTCAATGATATTGAAAAGAGGGAATTGAAGCTTCCATTTATTGTCAAACCAGCATCAGGATACGGTCAAAAGGGAGTCAAGGTAATAAAAAGCTGGATGAG
>CP070841.1:995538-999859 GCA_020342115.1 Spirochaetota bacterium | reverse complement strand
TACTGCTGAGCGTACTGCTGAGGGTGGAGATACATACGGTACCATTACCAGTCGAATTCCTATCGCCAGAAGCTTTGATCCGAGTAAGGGAAAAAGAGATGTGAAGATATCCTCAAAAGGATTACATTCCATAGATTTTGGTACTCACAGGATAGATCTGGGGGCTATAGAGCAGCTCATTAATCTGAGCCAGACCAGGGCAATTGGCGACGCCATACATTATGCTGCGAGGTATATGGATAGTAAAAGAACATTGAAAGATATAATAGATGCAGTAAAGCAAGATATCGAAGATAGAGGTCTCAATATAGTAGGCTCGAGGCTTGCAGGTGATTATGCTTTTTTTAGAAAACATGAGCTTGCTTCAGCAATCAATCGCCTCAGATCACTATCAGTAAACCAAAAAAGGTAGTAATCTTTTACAGTATGATAATACTTGCATCTCACGAAAAATAGGGCCCTATTGATTTAAACAGTAACATCCGCTATGAGGTTTTTTGACGAGGAGAATCTGTGTTGGATCTTGTCTGAGCTCAATTGTACATCATTTTGTTTGATTTTGATCTTTATATCCGATTTTGGGTTACGGTTCTTGAGTATATTTGCAGCCAGAACTGCTTTTTCTATGCCATCACCTCTTCCGAAGTTCCATACTTCATCAGGAAGTGCAAGACGGTTTCCATCATAGATCGAGTTGTTAGCCAGAGAATCTATTTTACTCATGGTTTCCTCTATGCTCTTTGTTTTGAATGCATCTACTGAAACAGGATTTCTTTCTACCGAAGCTTTAATATAAGGCTCCCAGTCAATTCGTTCCATATCCCTGTATGCATAGAGCGCAAGTCTTAGTAGTTCATTATGCTCGGCGTTACTTGTTATATAGTCGATTATTTTTTCTCTTGAATATTCAAGGGGTACTGCTATGGGAGATGAGTTATGAAAGGTTTTATCAGTTTCCGGTAGACGGGGCTTGACTTCAAGAAAATCTTTCAAGCTGTAAAACATCTCCTCTATGCGCGGGCATTTTTCGATCATGAGCTCTTCTATCATAATGCTATCCAGTTCTTCAACAGATGAATCAGGGTGATTGTTTATAAATTCCTCGAAATCATTGAGCATGATCCTTTCCGGGATTTGGGTGAAGCTGAACTCCTCGGTGTCGATTTCATTTAGCAATGCAGCTCTCGAGTCTGTTGAGAAGTTCTTAGAGCTCGTATGTTCGTATTGGTAGATTTTTTCAACCTCGATGAACATTTTCTTACCATGAATGATGTGGCAGTATTGAAAACAGGATTGAAATTCATTCTCTTTTCTTAAAAAGTTTGAGATGATTTCGGACCTAAAATCTGCCTTCAAGTATCTGGAGAGCGCATGCTGAAAACGTGTATAGACTTCTCTGTCTATTGTTGCCTTGCTGTATACTGTGTGAATATGCCCTGACAGATGGGAGATAATGGTAACCTCTTCATTCTCCAGAGCTCTCCTTGCCTTTGTTGAAAGTGAAGTGCCGTTGAACCACATGTTCTTTGTTACTATCCTGCGGTTGTTTGTGAGTACACCGTCATTTATATTTATAAAGTTCTGTGAATGCAGGGGAGTGGCAATCAGAAAGATATCTTCAAGAGATATTCTCGCTATAATATAGAGAGCTGCGGTATAAAGCGTTGAGAGGGACACACACTCTCCAGCCCCGGTATCGTAGTCATCTTTGTAATTGAATGCATTCATTGCTTCGACAGTTTCGGTTTTCCAGTATGGAATGATGTTGCCTTCATACTTATCCAATCCGAAATGTTTTCTTATGTCGATACTGAAGTAATATTTGTCACCTTCATAACCAAAGAGAGCATTTGATTTGGCAATTGTGGCTTCGTCGACAAAGTCCTTGAACCGCAGGAGTTCTCTCTCCTTTGTGGTGAGTCCCCATGTATCCAGATCGAGATTGAAAACGAAGTTATCCATGATGAACTGTTTTAGCCGGTTGATTCTCTGTACTGGAGATTTTTTCGCAATATTCCTGAACCAGGAATCTTCTCTCCATTCCCATATAACAGGAGACATGATATTGGCGAGTACTAAAGCATAGAGGAGATCTGGAAATATGAATATTTCCATATCCGAGAGCGTAAATGCTGAAGAGTATTTTTCAATACTATCTACGCCTGGCATTAAATATACCCCTTATGCTCTTAATATATTTTATAAATTAACGAACCATCGTAAGAATGAAAACTAATAAGATTTTGATATCATGATTTTTATGAAGTAAAATCTCAAAATGCCAATAATAAAAGTAAGAGCTTCTCAAGAAAGAGAGGCAAGGAGGACAGTATGATTAAGACTAAATCATCAAAAAAGGTCAAACTAATAGCACATTGTCCATTTTGTGATAGTCACTATTTACTTCCAAAATACCATAATAATAACTTCACTGCGATCGACTGGTATACCTGCTTGAAATGTTTGAGAATGGTAAGAAATGAAGATGTTCAATATAAAAATGAAACATGAAGTCATTCTTTCATGATATCATTGATCTTCTGAATTATTTCACCAGATTCAGGAAATCTACCTTCTTCGTACTTAGAGAATATTAATTCACCATTGACAAACACATTAAAACTTCCTACTTCTCCCTCGACTAAGATTGATTCTACTCCAAATTCTTTTTTTAATTCTTCAGCTAAGGCAGCAGCTCTTGATCGAAAACCGCATGAAGCGCAGTGTCGTATTTCAACAGTAAGTTCCTCTGGATTTGCCAGGGAATCATCCTTTTTAATATTATTAGCCAACGCAACAGCAAATGCGAGTGAAAAAATAAGCGCCATGCTAATAACTTTAATGATTATTTTTTTCTCCTTTAATATTTTATTTTTCAATACTATACTCCTTATTTTTGAGGTTTGAGATGAACACCTGAATCTGGCTCAAACTCATCTGAGAACTTCTTTTTTAAGAGAAGTAAAATCTCCGTTATATGTTTATAATTAACATTTATTTCTTCTCTAAGCTCATGTACCTTATATTCAAGGTCGTTTACTCTATCTTCTATATTACTCATTTAGCCTCCTGATGAATAACTTTGTTTAAAATATATGTTATTTTTTGCCATGAATCCAGAAGAACTATATATAAATTTTATCATATATGTCTGATAAAATAAGTATATTGGATTTTAATTATTTAGAAGCTCACCTTTGCCTTGAAGAAAAGGGCATCTTCATCCTTCAGATTGTTGAAGATATTTCCTCCACTTCCATGAAGCAGGTAGCACCCAAGATCCAGCTCGATATTGTCAGTAGGGTAGAACTGTATCTCCGGAATCCACCAGATTCCATAGTTGTTCGGGATATCACTCCATTCGTTTATTGTAAAAACAAATGTGAAAGGAATAATCTTCAGTTTGTCATCAATAAAGCTCTTTTCAACTCTGGTGATGAAATAATCGTTCAGCTGATCTTTTCCAAGCTCATGATCGAATCCGTGCGCAAACTGAAAGTTGATATAGATACCGTTTTCGAATGTATAATCTGTACCGAGCACGTACCTCAAATATAGCGCTGAAGCCACGTCATCTGTGAGCGTCCAACCTGCAATCGGATGATTGTAGTATGTCTTTGTGGCGTAGGGCTCTGGTATGAAAACACCGAGCTCTCCCCACAGCCCCATATCGAAGAGGCTTCCTGAAAAATCTAATCCAACAACATGCAGTCTTGGGAATCTCGATTTTGTTGACTCAATTGATTGATCTGTCTGTACATAGATCTCATAAACAACCGGTATCGCATATCTGCCATAATAATAACTTACTGAGATATCGAATGTGAAAAGTGGCCAGTTAACACGTACGCCAACCTGCTGGGTTTCTCCGAGTAAAGGGGCGGGGACCTCGAGTGTATTGTTGCCCAGGCTTACGCCAGCCATCTGCTGAAAATTCTGAGGCAGTAGTGCCGGAGTAAAAACAGGAGTATAAACTCCTGTTACAATGAGTTCGCCAATATAGAAATTCATAAGCAAGGCTTCAATACCCTGTTTCTCTCCCCACTTGAATAGGTCTGATAAATCAGAAGGGCAAATATTGCTTGTCGGATTGATCTTGTCGGCCGTACCCCATACAATAATCTGTTTTCCGATTCTCACATCAAGAAACGGCAGGAGAAAATCATAGATGTCAACATATGCTTCTTTTAGATGCAGCGAATAGGGCGCAATCTGCTCATTATCCTGCAGGCCGCTAAGGTCTGAAACAACTGTAAGCGCAGAGACCTTCAGTTCGGGATTTGCATAGAGGTGGTACTGATCTGCACCATATTCGAGTTTT
>CP070841.1:973552-995438 GCA_020342115.1 Spirochaetota bacterium | reverse complement strand
CGCCTTTGAAAACGATTGGATCGAGGCACAAAACCTCACCGCCTATCAGACGGCGGTCAAGGGGGAGGAGGCTCCTGACATCGGGAGTGAACGTAAGAGTGTTCTGAAGAACAGCACATCACTCTCCATGAGGATTGGGGCCCAAGAAGAGGAGGAAGGTGTGTATGCACTCATTGATTCAGAGATTGCCTTCTCAGTAACCAACAAAAATTTATATGGAAGCGCTGTGATCGCAGATATGGAGGGCGGAGAATACATACGCCTTGTTTCAGTTAACGATACAGACTGGATGATTGCAACAAAGTCAAAGTGGGGTATTCTACCCGATCCTCCATACATGAATACGAGAGGCAACGTTTATTATAAAAATTACTGGACAGAAAGCTTCTTATACGGAGATGCGCTTCAGACATCAGGATGGAACATACCCGACAGTCAGGTTTTTTCCTATGATGAAAAGGCAGGCCCATACAATACCGCGGATAAACCAACTGGAGGTGAGGATATCTCGCTTGTTATAGATTACGATTTTGGACAGGATAGCCCCAATCCTTATGTAACGGTTGTGACGCCGCTGGAATCAGAGAGTCTTGCGGAGTATGAAAGATTCAACATGATGGTGAGGGGAGATATTACAGGAAGTGAGGTCCGGCTCTATGCTGAGCTTCTGAAAATATATGATGAGGATGTAGATAATGGCGGACTAGGGGACCTGGACGGGGAGAGCTCCATCAATGATGCAGGTTTTTCCTTCACCCCAGAGGAAGGAACGAGTACTGTCATTGGTACCGACAGGAAGGGAAACTCGAACGGAAAGATAGAATCAGAGGATCTGAATGGTAATGGTTACCTCGATTTGGGACCTGAAGAAGGGGTCCTACTTAGTCAGTCTGCCAGCATCGATTACGTCGTATCTTTTTCTGAAGGAAGCTCGGAGTGGCAGTATGTATCTATAGATATACTGGATTTCATCGAGGACAACCGGTCTGTCTTCGAGTACGCAAATGCTCTGAGAATCACAGTAACAGCGCCCAACACCTCAGATGTGTATCAGGCCTCGGGCTCAGGTAAGATCTTTATCAATAAAATCTGGTTCTCTGGTTCGGCAATTGTAAATAATTCCAAGGAATATCTTACAACAACGGAGGTTTCAGTTAATGAGAACAGTCAGGTAAGAGCAAATGCATTTTCGGCCTCATACCCTGGAATCTATAACAACCTTCATGGATCTGCCGAGTACAGAGCCGCATATGAGTATTATGAGGCTGTGCTCCTGTGCTCTTTAAAGGCTTCATTGGGAGATCCGCTTCTAGATGGAGATGTTGCTTCAGTTTCCAGAAGGTTTGGATCTTTGATGAATCTTACTTCCTACAGGGAATTTACCCAGTTTCTCTTCCTCCCTGCATCTCAGACAATTCCAGCTTCACTAGATTTCGTTCTATCATTTATGAGCAATACCAATGAGAGACTCGATATCACCATACCAGGGTCTAGCATTCAGCAGGGGTGGAATGAAATAACTGTAACCCTCGACCCGCCATATGTGGGTAAGGTAAATGGCAGCTTTATAGGGAACATGGTATCTACCGGGGATTTGCTCGTGTTGAAGAGGGTTTCTGAGATCAGGTTCGGTTTTAAAGCAGTCGGGTCTGACGTCACATCGCCCCTGGAGGTATGGCTTGATGAGTGGTATGTCGAAGGTTCGAGGGACTACACTGATAAAGCTATTTTCACAGAGGGTACTTTAGGCTACAATGGAGAGCTTCTCTCTATCTATGACTTTGCCTTTATTCGAGACCCTTCATTTTCGGTGGGTTATGAGAGAAAGGAGGGTGAGTTCAGTGATGAGTTTGATTATAAGAGTGATCGCTATTTTGGCGATGTTGAATCAAGGGTTTTCAACTACCTCGATACTTCTGTTTCCGTAAGCAAGGAGTTCATCACACCATCAAGAGAAGAAGCTCAGTTTCCGGAAGGGCTCAGTGCCGATGAAGAGCTGGAGCAGTATACTCACTCTTTGAGGCTCGATGTTGAGAATCAATACATTCCGATACTTACGCACACCTATGACAGGCATGTCACAAGAGCCAAGGACATCGAGCTCACAGAGAGCTCATACAGGTACAAGGGCACAGATGAATATAATGAGACCATTACCATAGGTGAACAGATCGACTTTCCATTTGGTCTTTCGCATTCCTATTTGCTCTCAAGGTCATGGATGTACGAGAGCTCCTCTGTAGGGTATCCTGAATCAGGTTTTGTTCCAAGCACACAGCAAACGGCGGATCTCAATCAAACGAGTGATATACTTTTTTCATATTCATGGGAGACTGGAAGCACACAGCTGAATTTAACAAGAGATCTTATTTTTACAGGATCTTATGCACTGTTTTCTGATGACCTTCTAGAATCCTATTCATATAAGCTGGGCTCGCTTTTTACCCCTCCTTCATTTCTGCTGGAAAATTCAAGCCCCACTCTGAAAGCAGACAGCTGTGTCCTGGATTTAAGCATCCCCCTTCGGGATCGAGTCGGATTCTTCATGACATTCAGTACTGGATTCGATGAGTCAAATTTTTACCAGCAGAACGGCTACAGGGATACACTTGCCGTGAGCAGTATATACTTTTCTGTCCCATTCTATCTCTTCGAAAATGACCTTATTGAGATTAGACCTTCTATGGAGAGGAAGATAGAAGGAGAGTATAAAAGGGTGTATTTCCGGGCTTCTGAAGAGAATATACTCCTGAATAGTTACCGTTACCTGTTCATGCCGCCCTTCTATTATATCAATCCCTTGGAATTCTTGGGTATCGGGAGGATAAAAGATTATGAGGCAGTCGATCTCTATAAGGGTTCGGATGAGCTGATCGGGAACAGCATCAACACTCTCTCGAACACTTATTCATTGGAAGCGCTGCTCAAGTATGATCCATGGTATATCCCATCGTATGTACTGGTATCTTTTGGTGGGGAGACTAGAAGGGAGGGTGAAAATTATACACAAAAGCGGAACACAGAGCTCTCTGTGGGAAAGTACCTTTTACTCGAGGAATCTGACCGTTATTTTGACAAGAGTCTCGAAATTACTCTTGAGTATAATAACGAGCTTAATTATGCAACAAAGGTTGTTTCCAATGCATTTGGAGTGACAAACAAGCTGTACATCCTTGAGAGTATGTACAGAGGTATAAAGATCAATCATAACACTACATACGAGATAGAACGGCAGCGTATAGGTGATCCAAATCTATACCTGTATCCCGGTGATGCTTCAGGTGAGCTCACAGTCAGTGAGAAACCGGATAAGGACAAAATCAGCAATGAGATTGAATTTGCATACCTCTGGGAATTTGATATCAGAAATAGCTTTCTCTATTCTCTTTTCGGTGGTACTGAGGATCTAATCGGGACTGTGAAGAACGAGGAGAGTATCAAGATGGAGAATATCTATACCTTTACTGATCGTGAAAAGGCCGGTAGCTTTAGTAATATCCCGATCCGGTGCACTTTGCAGCATACCTCGTCATATAACATTACTGAGAATGTCGTTTTTGGTCTCGATTTCAAGACCATAATAGGTATAGAGGAAAGGATTATACCTCCATCTGTATTGGGAAATATTCTCCCATCAATGGGGCTCGAGTTCGGCGCCAGGCTCAAGATACTCTGTTAGAAATTGAAATTGGAAGCAATGTGCGGTATACTTCACAAAGGAGTTGCTGGAGGTCCAAATGGGAAAGAAGTGTGTTCTGATACTTATTTTTCTTTTATTGAGTAGCATACTCGTATATGCGGAGAGAGAGGAGGAGGGTGATACACCAAAGTTCGGATTCACCATGAATTTCGGACTTGGATTATCAAGCTATAAGGATAGTGCTGGTGTTCAGAAGGCATATCAGAAGTTCAGTTTATTCCCGGAATTTTCTTATGGTAAGTTTGGCGTGGGACTTGATCTGACTCTCGAATTCGATGGAGATTTTCATCTTCGTGATCTCGATAACGATCTAAAGGCAGACGGCTGGAGTACATTCACCGATTATCTTTACAAGCTCTACTATATACGATACGGATACCCGCAGGATCCTTTTTTTATCAAAATCGGCTCATTTGACAGCTATACCCTCGGCCATGGACTCATCATGGATGGATTCTCGAACACATTATTCTACCCTCAGGTGCATCAGCTAGGTCTTAACCTTCACGTGGATGGATCGGTGTTTGAGTTTCCCTACATCGGAGCAGAGACAGTAGTCGACGATGTTTTTGACTGGGACATCATGGGGCTTCGGGTCTATTCGAGGCCTTTATTGAATCTCCCCACTCCGATTATCAATAAGTTGAAGGTGGGGGCAACTGTTGTGACAGACCTCGATACTAAAGAGATTAACGATCCATCCAATCCCGATTACACTGCGTACAGATCGCCTTACGATAATCCAGGAAGCGATCAGATTGTCGAAATTGGAGTTGATATTGAGGTGCCTATCATTGAAGAGAGGGAGATGTCTCTTATCACTTATGCTGATTGGGCAGCGATACTGGGAAAAGGAACAGGCGGATTTGTAGGGAGCAACTTTACTTACCAATGGTTCACAGTTATTGGTCAGCTCAGACTGCTAGGTCCGCAGTTCATGGTAAACTACTTTGGCTCATACTATGAGGTTGAAAGAGCGACAAAATACCAGGGGCTCGATGCAAATAACCAGTTCACAGTTGGATACCTTGTAGGTACACAGATGGCACTTTTCAAGGTTCTGAATTTCTATTTCTTCTGGTCTGATGTGTTCGATGTTGATTACGGTCCAGAGATCAAAACAGGAATATCAACTGTTGAGAATGCACTTGGGAAGTTTGATGCTTCCTTTAGTTACGAAAAAAAGGATATTCAAAGTTTTTCAAACCTTTTCAGCGGGGAGGATACTCTGCTTCAGCTTCAAGTCGGGTATAGAATATCTTCCACTGCAAAGATCATGCTGACGTACCAGAGGACCTATGATCCTTCCGGGAGTCCTCAGGATAAAACCTTTGTTGAAACCCGCTTTTCATTCTAGGCCGAGGAGGAAGTTATGCGGAAGGCGATACTGATTTATCTTCCAGTAATTTTGATCCTTTCCTTCGGAAACCTCATAGCGCAAGAAGATATGAAGGAGGAGCCTGCATACATATCTTTTCTCTCAGGCAATGTTGATGTGGATATCACCCCACAAAACGATATCAGTGACTTTGAGCCTGCAGAACTTGACCTGGAGCTTCCTGTTGGTAGCATAATAAGAACGGGACGTGAAGCTTTATGTGAGATAACCATGCCGGATGAGAGCACGATCAGCCTCACAGCAGGAACAGTCTTTCAGATCGAGCACTCAGCAATCAACAGAGATACAGGAAAGACTCGTCAGAGATTCAATTTCATTGCAGGGAGATTCAAGGCAAAAGTGAAAAAATTCACAAC
Organism: Spirochaetota bacterium; assembly: GCA_020342115.1. Classification (GTDB taxonomy): domain Bacteria; phylum Spirochaetota; class B62-G9; order B62-G9; family DRHN01. Next base: position 989,983 of record CP070841.1, on the reverse strand, counting down.
CACTGATTCTGAGTTTTCAGTTGTATCCGGTACATCACTCGCCGGAGTGAGAGGGAGTATACTGGGAGGTAAAGCAAGAACCGGGATGGGTACTGATTTTCTATGTTTTGAAGGGACACTTGTTATTGAGAGCCTGGAAGATGCGTTTGAACCTGTGGTTTTAAATCCGGGGCAGATGAGCTTTGTCCCTGAGGAAGGTATGCCGACTCCTGCTGTTGAAATTCCCAGGGAGACCATCGAAGAATGGGAAGAGGAGTTCAAACCGTTTGAGGATGAACCGGAGATTGTACCGGAAGAAGTAGAAGAAGAGGTTGCGGAAGAGATTGTTGAAGAGATTGTGGAAGAGATCAAAGAAGAACCGCCTGCAGCGCCTGAGCCACAGAAGAGCATACTCGAGGATATACTGGCATTAAATGCATGGATAGGTACTGTATCAATAGAGAATAATGTCTATGCTCACTGGGTTTTCACTCCTGAGCTCACACTGGGTAATTTCGGGCTAGGTCTTTACCTCCCGGCAATATTTGCTCCAGAGGTAGGGATACTGGGGTTTAACGAGTGGTATAATCACGACGAGTGGGATTATCTGAATCTTCAGGACGCGATTCACGATACATTGTTGAAATTCTATTACATAAGGTGGGGCGAAAAGGGAGACCCGCTTTTTATTAAGCTCGGCAGTATCGATGACTTCACTCTGGGACATGGATTCATTGTTGATAGTTATTCTAATATGGTCTATTTCCCCCAAAGCAGAACCATGGGTCTGCAGTTCGATCTTGACACGGATGGTTTTGGTTTCGAAACCATGATTGCTGATTTTTCTCGTTTCCAGCTTATTGGCGGAAGGATATATGTAAGACCCATGGGAGGGTCATTTCCATTTGCAATTGGTGTGACAACAGTTCGCGACAAGCCTATTCCAGCTTATGCAGATGAGAGGAAGCAGCCCAACATATTTATTTTTGGCGCTGATGCAGAGCTTCCTGTTGTGAGAACAGATGCTTTTGGATTGAAGTTCTATGTTGACATAGCAAAGGTTGGCTACCTGTATCAGGAGCTGCCGGCCACGCTTTCAGGCCAGGCAACTGAGGGGATAATAGATTTCGTTGATGGACTTGGTACCGGTATAGGTTTGATGGGACAAATAGCACAAATATTTACTTACAGAGCGGAGTATCGGTTCATTATAGGCTATTATGAACCCGGGATTATTAACAATCTATGGGAGAACCGAAGGCTTTACTACTCCGATGAACTTGCAGGTTTGCTTGCTAACAGGTCATATAAGGACGATATAACAGCTGGATATCTTCTGAGGGGAGGGCTAACCCTTTTTGAAAAGATTGAACTCGGGCTTGGGTTTGAAGCCTATGATACAACACGCTACAGTTTAACAGAATCAAAGAATGTGAGAGACTCGGTAAAGAAAGCAGATCTATATTTAGGAATTAAGGAAGGGCTCATTCCAAAAGTATATGGCTCATTCTCCTATAAACGGGAGGATGATCTTGAAACTGTGTTTCAATATCCTTTTGACAGTAACACGATGCTCGAAGCGATTGTTGTGTATGAGATTGCCACAGGTGTAAAACTTTCTTTCAATGCAAAGCGCACCTTTCGCTATAATGATGTATCAGACATGTATGAGCCGATCGATTCCCTCAGCGTGAGGACAATCTTTACCTTCTTCTGATGTAGTGGAATCGGAGTGCTTTGAGTATTGTATTAATTTTTCATGATCTTTTTAAGGGTCTTGATAAAACCTATAACGTCATCCTCAGTAGTATCCCATGAAGTCATAAGGCGCACCACAGGTCCCTCCTTGATCCATACATAGAAGAAGTACTCCTTCTGGATTGCTTTGACATGCTCCTGCGGTATAATTGCAAATACACCATTTGCTTCAACTTTTTGCGTAATTGTAATCCCAGCGATCTTTTCTAATTCTGATGCAAGCAGCTTTGCCATACTGTTCGCATGCTTAGCATTATTCAGCCAGAGATTATCTGAGAGATATGCTTCAAACTGTGCAGATAAATATCTCATCTTGCTGCCAAGCTGCATCCCCTGTTTACGGATATATTTGAAATCTTTGGATATTTTTTTATCAAAAAACACAACAGCCTCTCCCACCATCATTCCGTTCTTTGTACCGCCCAAGGAGAGTACATCAACCCCGGCATCCCTTGTGATGGTTTTGAGATCGGTACCGAGGCTTGCTGCAGCATTTGCTATTCTTGCCCCATCCATGTGAAACCACATCCCGTTTTTGTGTGCGAGCCGTGCAAGGTCTTTTATTTCCTCAATGCTGTATACGGTTCCCATTTCTGTTGGCTGGGTTATAGAGATAGCTTTCGGCTGCGCACGATGTTCGTTTCCAAACACATCCAGAAGAGGCTCTATCTGTGATCTTCTGAGCTTTCCATCTTTGGATGAGATTATGACTAGTTTTGTGCCTAAGAAGTTCTCCGGTGCACCGCACTCATCAACATTGAGATGCGAGACCTCTGTGCATATAATGGAATGAAAGGATCTTGTGAGAGCCTTCAAGCCCAGAACATTGGATGCGGTTCCTGTGAATAAAAAGTAAACGTCGATATCATCGCCAAAATGTTCTTTGAATCTATCAACAGCAGTTTCAGTAAATTGGTCATCTCCGTATGCAATACAGTGACCTTCATTTGCCTTCTGGATTGCTTCTATGATCTTGTTATGTATACCTGAATTGTTGTCGCTTGCAAAGCCTCTTTTATGGTTCATAATACATGTCTCCGGAATAAAAGCTTCAGGGTATTATCATGAGTAAGATAATAGAGTGAATGCTGAGATGAAAGTATTTTGGATTTGTAAATTAAATATTGAAAATAAACATACATGTATTAAACTGATAAAAAATCATAAGATATATTTGGAGTGACTATGATAAAGAAAATTATGAATGATCCAAACAATGTTGTGACAGAACTTATCGAAGGTTTGGTTATTGCATATCATGGTAAGGTGAAAAAGCTCGATGGGGTGAATGCAATAGTCAAGAGCGCAATCCCTGCTAAAAAAGTAGGGTTCTTGATAGGGGGCGGGAGCGGTCATGAGCCACTGTTCCACGGATTCATTGGGGAAAATATGGGAGATGGAGCTGCTTGCGGAAACATCTTTGCAGCACCAACACCAGATGTAATCCTTGCTGCAACAAAGGCGCTTGATCAGGGTAATGGTGTGCTTTATCTCTATGGGAATTATGCTGGTGACAACATGAACTTCGATATGGCTGCTGAGCTTGCTAGTGATGAGGGGATCAACACATCAACGGTTCGTATTTGGGATGATGTAGCATCTGCACCACCTGAAAGGATTGAGGATCGGAGGGGTATAGCGGGGGATCTCTTTGTTATAAAGATCGCCGGTGCAGTGTCTGCAGTTTCAAGAGATTTAGAGGAGGTTTACAGGGTAACATGCAGGGCACGAGACAATACAAGGTCCATGGGAGTTGCAATCGCTGCCGGTTCAATCCCGCAGACTGGTGAGCCGACATTTGAGCTTGCCCCGGATGAAATAGAGATAGGTATGGGTCTCCACGGTGAACCCGGGGTATCAAGAGAAAAACTTCTCCCTGCAGACCAACTTGTAACGATGATGATGGAGAAGATCATTTCAGATCTTCCATTTCAAAAACAGGATGAGGTGTGTGTCCTGATCAATAATCTTGGCTCAACGACCATGATGGAACTGCTCATTGTGAACAGGAAAACACAGGATATTCTAAGCTCTGCGGGAATTGGAGTATATGATACCGTTATCGGCAGCTTCTGTACGTCCCAGGAGATGGCAGGATTTTCCATTACACTGATGAAACTCGATGATGAATTGAAGAGATATTACGATATATCTGCTGATTCCTTTGGTTATAAAAAGGTGTGATGAAATGGGACTACCAGAGTTAACAGTTAAAGATGTTAAAGAGATGTTTCTTTATGTTTCAGAGCAGTTGAAGCAGAATAAGGAGTTTCTCAATAAAGCAGACAGGGCAATTGGTGATGGGGATCACGGGGTCGGGATGTCAAGGGGCTTCGAGGCAGTGCGTCAAAAGCTCGAGGAAGAATCCTATCAAAACATATCAGAGGTACTTAAGGCAATTGGCATGACCCTTCTGACCTCTATTGGCGGAGCATCGGGTGTCGTTTTTGGAACGTTATTTATTGGTGGTGCAAAAAGAATCGGTGACCAAACCTCTTTTGATAGCAGGTGTCTTTCTGCTATGCTACTTGGCGGCACAGAGGCGGTCAAGGAGAGGGGTAGGGCAAAGCTCGGAGATAAGACAATGATTGATGCTCTGGAACCGGCAGCAGTTGCTGCAAAGGAGCATGAAACATCGATTCTTGTTGAGTCTATGAAGCTTGCTATGGAGGCTTCCAGGGAAGGGATGGAAAAGACGAAAAAAATGGTTGCCAGGCTTGGAAAGGCCAGACCTCTCGGACAGAGGTCATTGGGACATCCTGATCCAGGTGCTTTATCTATCTATCTTATACTCAAGGCAATGAGCGAGTTTGTGGAAGAGTTAATGAAAACATAAAGTACAGAGTACTCCGATTCCATGGAGACATGATCATGTAATAGTCTTAGCACTATGCATTTCAGTTCATTGTTTAAACGGTGTGTTTCGTGTATTTTATTGTTCGAAATCGAAGTAACGAAAGACCTAAAGGTCTTTCGTTTTCAGGACTCCGGAATTACTAAAGACCTTTAGGTCTTTAGTAATTCCAGGTCCTGATAACTCACCGTAGTTAAGCATATAGGCAAAAGTAGCAGAGAAAAGAAATGTCACTACAATAGCCTCCATAACTTTACGACCATCTAGTTTTTTATCTCCATCTATGTTCACATCAAAGGATAGATACTCGTCAGGATTCTGAAGCAGGGTTTTGTCTCCTTTGTAATCATCAATAACAACCGAGAGTATTTCTTCTATCCTTTTCATAACCTGTATGATTTCATTCCTTGATTTTCTGCTCAATATCTGGCGCTTTTTTTCAAGCTTTTCGAGCTGAACAGACCGTTGATACTGAGTCAGTCTTGTATCGTTCTCAAGATTGCGAATCTCCTTTATAGTATCCATATAACTCTTTGCCTCTTCACGAGATTCGTTGAAGAGATAGTAGGCGTGGTTCAAATCCTCCTTTATATCTACCTTCTTTCGTTCAATATATTCGATGTTGAATGTAATTTTACCTGTTGTGAGTATGAAGGAGTATTGAGAATCAAATGTATCAAGAAGAACTAAAGTATCGTACATCTTGTCAGGATACTCGATAATCGATAGCGGATTTTCACCACCGCTGTGCTCCATTTCGTATTGCTGTAGTGCTTGTTTAATAATGGGCATACCGCGTTCAATATGCTTTGGAACCTTTACCTCTTCTTTCTCGACCTTGGCAGTCTCTTTCTCCTTGTGCTCCTTTTGTAGAGCCTCCTTACCCTTCTTCAATTCCTCTATTCTTCTTCGTTTTTCGAGCCTTGTTATATATCCCATTCTGTCTTTTTCAGTGATCTCAAGGAAATCATCGAGCTTTTGAGAGTAGAGTGTAAAGAACTTTCGCTCCATTTTGCAGAGAATAATATGCAGTTTGTAATAGAAATCGCCGAGAATAAGGTCTACCTCTCTCCTCAATCCTCTCTGTACTCTCGATACAATTTCAGGTTTAATCTTTTTATATTTCTTCTGAATTTCTATAGCCTGCAGGGCATGGAGCCTGCAAATACCTGTATGTTGTCCAAGAATATACAGTTGTTTGAATAGATTTTTTACAAGTTCCAGATAAGAGCTTTCCGGGATTTTCTTATTGGAGATAGCCTTTTGAAACTCAGAAAACGCATCTTCATCATAGATACTGTTTAACCGTACGATGCATTCGTAGAAAAAGCTATCTTCACCAGTCGAGCTACGAAGGATCTCCCGCTTGACAGAGGAATCTCCCCTTAGCATGGAGCCTGTTATGAGATTGATATTTATAAGTGAGTCTTTTATTTCTTTCCCAACATTGCTTACGAACTTGTCCTTAAATTTTTTGCCTCCTATGCTCCAAACTTTTAACATTTGTCCTTTAATGTTGATACGAATGATGTCGAGAGCTTTTCCCTTTTTCACTTTAACTGGAGTTTTGACAGTCTTTTCAATCTGTGCAGGGGGTTTCTTTTTAGGTTCGACTTTTACTTCTCGCTCTTTAGGTTTTACCCTTGTTTCAGGACCCGGTTGCTTGATAGCTCCTGCTGGTTTTTTCTTTTCTACAACCTGACCACCGTGATCGACGAAATCTTGGAATAGTTTTTTACGTTGTTGGGTATCGAGCGCATCTACACCTAATTTGTTTCTTGTCTGATCAATATCTCTATTCATGATATCTCCTAAAAAAATGATAGGCTATTTATCCTAAAAAGAAAAGGATTTTTGACGAAAAGTAGGTTGTAGGGAGAATACATGAACAGAACTTTACTTTTCGTCGACTCTCAAAGACAAATCGAAACCCCCTCAATAGATAAGAAAAAGGAACTCATTCAGAACCAGAGAATCAGTATAAAGAAAAAAAGACTTACGATCCCGGAGAAGGAGAGAGGGACTCTTTCGCAGGTCGTTCTGCTTAAGTCGATTTATATGAAAAAGGGTCTTCTTTTTATAATTGGTTCAGTATTGCTTGTTTTATTCTTTCTCTTCCCCCTCTTCCTTGATATGAAATCATATTTCTGGGAACGACAAAGGGTAATTTATAAGGAAGATGATCTTGTTTATAATCTCTTCCTGATGCAGAGAGTTGATAACATTATCCAGCAAAGGGTTGAAGATCATGGTAAAGATTTTATAATCCCTTCACTCACACTTATGTCCTACAGGGTTACGAAAGGAGATTCTCTGTTCGGCCTCGCTAGAAAGTTCAATGTGTCTGTAGACTCTATAATTACGGCAAATGATCTCAAGAACGCCTACTACTTACAAATAGGAACGGAGCTCAAAATTCCGAACATGAGCGGGGTATTCTATACGGTAAAAGAGGGTGATAATCTTTCGAGCATTGCAAAGAGGTATAACGCAAATATAACAAGTATTGCAGATATAAATGATCTTGACTCATCGGTGATCCATGTAAGGCAGAGGTTGTTCGTACCTGGTGGTTCTTTAACCGAATGGGAGAGGGCAAGCGCTATTGGAGAGATATTTAAGAGGCCGGTAAGAGGAAGGCTTACCTCAAGGATGGGTTTTAGAATCGATCCCTTTACAAAGAAAAGGGCCTATCATACCGGTATAGATATTGGTAACAGAATAGGGGCTCCTGTATATGCTTCGCAATTTGGCAGAGTTATGTATACCGGATATAGAGGAAACTATGGTAGAACAGTTATGATCGTGCACCCGCAAGGCTACGAGACTCTTTACGCTCATCTCGACAAGATCTTTGTCAAGAAAGGGCAGGCAGTACAACAGGGTGAAAAGATAGGGTCTGTTGGAAATTCAGGCAGAACAACGGGTCCTCACCTCCATTTTGAAGTTCATCAGAATGGCAAACTGGTAGATCCTTTAAAGGTGATCAAATTAAGGTAGTGGGTTATTTTATACTTACCTATTATTATTTTATTGAAAATGATTCCAGTATTTCATTCAATGATGTCCTTTTTTATAAATTATTTGAAATTCCTCCTAATAATCGGTATAATGATAACCGGAAAGAAACATATCAGTTGATATAATGACTAATTTTAAAAAAATATTACTCCTTGTAAGATTATTTTTCATAAGAAGATGTACTATTATTCGTTTAAAGATAAGAGTGAACGTACTGTTATTTAAAAAGGCTTTAATCGCAAAAGTCTTTCTACCTCTTATAGATACTCTCACACCTGTTTACCTGTTTTTCATCGAAGCTGATTATGATATCTTTTTAAAGAAAGTAAGGCTTTATGGAATATGCCTTATTATTATAGTTTTTATCGCTCTTCTTCCCTGTTCGTATACGTTCTACAGCGAAAAAAGGCCATATTTCGGTGATTTTGCATGGACACCTGTGAATCCTGTAAGGATTTCTGAAGGAGCTTTTTCAGAAGATGGGAGAGGAGGTCTAGAACATTACATTCCCAAACTCAGGTTGATTGAGTATAAGATTGAGCAGGGTGATACTTTATGGAGCATATCCAGGAAGTTCGAGGTCGACCCTGACAGCATAATAAGCTGTAATGTATTCTCAAATGTTCACAGCATTCATGAAGGTGACATCATCCTCGTACCGAATATAAAAGGCATCTTTGTCAACGTTGAAGAAAGCGATACGATTTTCAAGTACTCTTCCAAATACCAGATTCAACCTGATTTCATAATGGAGGTAAACGATCTCTTCACTCATACCCTCACTCCAGGAATGAAGATATTCCTGCCAGGTGTTCGCTTCAGTAATATTGAACGAGCTTATGCTCTTGGAGAGGCCTTTGAGAAGCCATGCCGTGGGAGGTTAACCTCGCGGTATGGGTACAGGCGCGATCCATTTACGGGTAAGAGGGCATTTCATACAGGTATAGATATTGCCAATAGACGAGGTGGAAAAGTTCATGCTGCTCAGGCAGGAAGGGTAGTTTTTGCAGGAGCGAGGTCAAGGTACGGTTATACAGTGATAATAGAACACAGCTTCGGTTATAGAACCCTTTATGGACACCTCTCAGATGTTGTAGTAAAAAGAGGCCAGAGACTACAAAGGGGACAGGTGATCGGGTATATCGGCAATACAGGAAGATCAACCGGACCTCATCTGCACTTTGAAGTGTGGCTGAAGCAGAGACTCATTGATCCCCTCACACAAACAAACATGGCTATTAGATAGCAAAATGTATCTGCTCGCGTTTTGAAGCCGCCTGCTGTGAAGGTTGGTAAAGTAGGTAGTTTTTCGCTACTATCACAATATGCTTTAGCCGGATCTATCGCCTGACGAGGGCTGTTTTCTTTTAAGGATTATCCATCCCATGATTAGTAAAATAACATATCTCAAGTCAACCAAGATAGTATGCACGATCGGACCGAAGAGCCAGGATGAAAAAACTATAAAATTGATGGCAGAGACGGGTATGGATGTTGTGAGGATGAATCTGTCTCATGGATCCCATGATTTCCATAAAAAAACTGTAAACATTGTCAGGAAAATATCTAAGGAACTTGGATCATATATCGGGATTCTATTGGATCTACAGGGGCCAAAAATACGCACAAGAAAATTGATGAAGGAACCTCTTGTTCTTAATAAGGACCAGGAGATTATTCTTTCCATAGAAGATGTACCAGGAGACTGGAATGTTCTGAGTGTAAACTATGAGAAGCTTCCTGAAGAGGTACAGATCGGACACACTATACTCCTTGATGATGGCAATATAAAGCTTGAGGTTATAGATAAAGATGTTAAAAGAGTAATGTGCAGGGTTGTCGATGGTGGTATCATTCGTTCCTACAGAGGAATCAATTTACCTGATACGAAGATTAGCGCACCCTCTCTCACCAAGAAAGACATCGGAGATCTTGATTTCGGTCTTAAAAACGGAGTTGATTTCATTGCACTTTCCTTTGTTCGGAATAAGGATGATATCCTTAATTTAAAAAAGAAAATAAAGAATAAAGGAAAAAATACACCTGTCATTGCAAAAATAGAGAAGCCTGAAGCAATAGAGAATATTGATGATATCATTTCGTGTGCCGATGCGATAATGATTGCCAGGGGAGATCTCGGAGCCGAGACATCTCCCCAGGATGTACCTGTTTTACAGAAGCTGATTATAAGGAAATGTAACCATGAAGGCAAACCTGTTATCACAGCAACACAGATGCTAGAGTCGATGTTAACCCACCCTCGACCTACAAGAGCCGAGGCATCTGACGTTGCTAACGCCATATTCGATGGCACCGATTGTGTCATGCTGTCCGGTGAATCGGCACTTGGTGAATATCCGGTGAGAGCAGTAAAGGTCATGGCTGAAATCACTCGAAGGGCAGAGGTGGCGATGATATCTGGTGGTCTGTATCATCCCTCTCAATCTATAGCACAGCCTAAAGAAGACGAGCTGGATGAAGCGGTGAGCTACCATGCATGTAAGATAACGGATCTCGTCCATCCGAAGTTTATTATTGCATTTACACTATCGGGAAACACGGCCACACTGCTCAGTAAATATAGACCTTCAGTACCGATTATAGCAATGTCGCCAAATGAGAATACTCTTCGCCAGCTGTCTCTCTTCTGGGGCGTGTATGGCATTCACATCGATATGGTAAAATCAACAGAAGGGCTTCTTGACAGGGCTGAAAGAACAATGGTAAAAAAGGGATTGTGTAAAGAAGGTGATAATGTTGTTTTTGTGGGAGGAGTCCCTGTGCTTAGCGGTGCTGCCACAAATATGCTAAAAGTGCATACACTAAGAATAGGTGTGAAAAATCTCTAGTGTATCGAGATAATACTACTGAATTCATTGTTCATCATGATGTGTAGTCACGCCGGATTTTTGCATTATTGTCAATTTTCGGCTCTATTTTTGTACAAAAGCCACCTTAAAAAGAAGGTGGCTTTTACAGTGAATCCTGATTACCTTCATACTCAACCATGATTTCATGATCTGGTGTATTTACCTTTATATCCGTCACACCCTGTACTTATCTTCCAAGGTGCTCAAAGTGTATTATAAAAGATCTATTTTTTTTGAAAGATCAAAGAATCAACAAGTATTAATTAAAACTACACCTTATTATATATTAGTATGATGAAGTATAAATAGAGATATTGATCTTATTATTAATAACAAGTTAAACTGCATGAAAGGTAGATTGACTTCTGGAAGAATGTTGATAAAATTTTAAGTAAGATTGAATTGAATAGATCGTTATATAAAATATAACAGAACTACCTGGGGGATAACTACCATGGATTTGTTGACTGCAATAGGGAATACTGCCCTTGTTAAATTTACCAATTTAAACCATAAAAGAGAGAAAGTAAGGATTCTTGGTAAATTAGAAGGGTGTAATCCGGGTGGATCAGTAAAAGATCGTCCTGCCTACTATATGATAAAGAAAGCAGAAGAATCGGGGGAGCTTAACCATAAGAAAACAATCATTGAGCCTACTTCAGGGAATACAGGGATTGCGTTGGCAATGATCGGAGCAGCAAAGGGGTATAAGTTGAAGTTATGTATGCCTGAATGTGTTAGTATTGAAAGGCAGCATATCATTGAAGCATTTGGAGCTGAGCTTGTCCTTACGCCTGCGAGGGAAGGTACTGACGGCGCTATTAAGAGGGCACATCAGCTACTTGAAGAAGAACCTTCAAAATATTACATGCCTAATCAGTTTGAAAATGAGAATAATATACTGGCTCACTATGAGACAACAGGTCCTGAGATTTATTCACAAACTAATGGTGATATAGATGTATTTGTTGCAGGTATGGGCACAACAGGCACCTTGATGGGGGCAGGTAGATATCTTAAAGAGAAACTACCAGGAATTAAAATAGTTGGGGTTGAGCCACCTGAAGGGCATGCTATTCAGGGACTTAAGAATATGAAGGAGGCAATTGTTCCTAAGATATATAATTCAAATAAACTGGATGAGATTATTAATGTTGGCGATGGTGAAGCATATGAAATAACAAGGCAGCTTGCTATTAAGGAAGGTTTGTTTGTTGGCATGTCAAGCGGGGCGGCAGTGGCTGGCGCATTACGTTTATTGGATAGTATTAATTCAGGTACTATTGTCGTAGTCTTACCTGACCGTGGAGATCGGTACCTTAGCACCACACTTTTTAGATCAATATGTGCAAAATGTCCTCCTTGATTCTTATTATAGTATCTCCTTTAGATGTAGTAAGACCCTTCTTTAAAGTATAAACTTGCACATCTAAATGTAAATAACGCTCTTTTAAACATTAATTACCTTCATTTAGATGTAGTAAGACCCTTTTTTAAAGTATAAACTTGCACATCTAAATGTGAATAACGCTCTTTTAAACATTAATTACCTTCATTTAGATGTAGTAAGACCCTTTTTTAAAGTAAAAACTTGTACATCTAAATGTAAATAACTTTTTTTACGGTTACCTAGCTCCAATTAAAGACTGGTTATATCTATAAGATATTTTATTATATTGTGGTATTTTATATAATAGGAGTAACTAAAATTTTTGACATTCAATGGTGGAGTGCGAGAGAGTATATAAACATGGGGTGAATATGGGAGCCGCACAAGGACAGAATCTCTTATTTATCAGGGAACCTCATGATATTGCAGAAGAGGTTAAATATATCTGTTCGATGATAGACCGCGAGTATGATTACTCAAATGTAGAGCAAACTTTTAACGATACTCTGAAGCTTTTTAGGGGTAAATATAAGGGATTTAAAGCTTGTAATACCAGATATCACGACCTTGATCATAGTGTAATGGTATTTCTTGCTACTGCAAGGCTCATACATGCTCATGTCATTTCAGGAAGGAGTTTCAAAGATAAAGATATTGATCTCTGCCTAATCGCTTCACTTCTACATGATGCAGGATTCATACAGCTCAGGAATGATACCGATGGGACTGGCGCTAAATATTCTATGGGACATGAAAAAAGAAGTGTAGAGTTTCTGCACGAATATCTCAAAAGGTACAGGTATACAGAAGATGAAATCGAGGACTGCTCGCATATGGTGGAGTGTACCATATTGATGCTTTCTCCAAAAGAGATTCCTTTCAGGAATAGTGATATTGATCTTCTTGGCAAGATTGTCGGTACTACAGATCTTGTTGCTCAGATAGCAGACCGTATATATCTCGAAAAGCTACTCTATCTCTATCAGGAGTTTGATGAGGCTCATGTTCCTGGATTTGACTCGGAGCTCGAGCTTTTAAAGAAGACAGAGGCGTTCTATAGAGATATATCAAAAAAAAGGATGGATGAAGATCTCGATGGGGTTGCAAGTTTTATGCATCTCCATTTTAAAGAGCGATGGGGGATAAACAGAGATCTCTATGAGGAGTACATACAGAAAAACATCGATTATCTTAAAACAGTTCTTCAGGAGCATGAGGAGAACTACCGTAGTATGCTGAAGAGGGGGGGTATTGTGCAAACCCTCAAAGAGTAACATAAAAGTTTATAATACGTTACTCCCGGAAAAGCATTTCAAACGTTAATCCTCTATTCACAAATTTTCATGTAAAACAGTTATATTAAGTGATTATGATGGAAAGCAATAGGCAGGAATATGGCCTGTCTAATTTTGTATAAGTATTAATACTGTTTTGCTTGTAACTGTTGTTATTGTATATTTCTCGAACAATTATTTATTTGTAAATAGGAAGGTTCATGAAAGAATTATACAAGCTCAAACAGTTCTGTAAACTTAAAGAGATTTCCAGGGTTACGAAAGTGAAAAACCGTTCCGAGAGTCCTGCTGAGCACACCTGGAGCTCTATTATACTTGCGACTTATTTTTTAAAAAAGCTTGATATTAAACTCGATGAATCCAGAGTTTTCAAGCTGCTCTTATATCATGATGTTGTTGAGATTGAGTCTGGAGATACATTTGAGCTGGATACTGAAAGTGCTGACGTTGAAGAGAAAGAGAGGAAAGCATTTGCTGAAGTTTTAAAAAGGATACCAGCGGAGTTGACACAGGAGTACAGTGAGGCTTTTTCTGAATACCTCGAGTATAACACTCCTGAATCGAAATTTGCCCACGCTATAGACAGGCTGGAGCCGATGGTCCATCAGCTCGACTATAAATCTTCATGGAAATATTACGGGTATACAGAAAAGGTATTGAGCGAGAAGAAGCGAAAATATATGGAACCCTTTCCCGAACTTTTAGAATTTTACGATAAGTTCATAAAGTATCTGAAGGATAACAATTACATTTAGATGGAGTGGGCCTCTAGTTTAGAGTATACACTTCCACATCTAAATGCAGTTAGTTAATCTTTAATAGAGTTTCTTTCACATTTAGATGGAGTGGGCCTCTAGTTTAGAGTATACACTTCCACATCTAAATGCAGTTAGTTAATCTTTAATAGAGTTTCTTTCACATTTAGATGTGAAGGTTTACACTTTGCAGAAGATTCTATCTACATCTAATTGGACTTGGGGGTATTTGAATGGGTGACAAAAAAGAACTCGAGCTACAATTTAAAAAGCATGGCTATGATGATTATAAATGGATAGCCCCTGAACATATTGTTGTTTCACAATGGGTACGTATGAAATGCATGTTCGGCTGCAGCTCTTTTAATAATAATGCTTCATGCCCTCCAAATGTGCCTTCAGTAGAGGAGTGCATGCTGTTTTTCAGAGAATATTCTGATGTAGTGGTTTTTCACTTTAAGAGATCTTTCAAAAATCCTGACGAGCGTCACAAGTGGACAAAAAAGGTAAATCTCGGGCTCCTTGAGCTTGAGCGAGAGGTATTCTTGAGTGGATATCAGAAGGCATTTCTTTTGTTTATGGATACATGTAACCTTTGTGGAAGCTGTACAGGGTTGAAATCTGAATGTAAAAACCAGAGCTCCTCACGGCCTACACCTGAAGCTCTGGCTGTTGATGTTTTTTCGACCGTAAGGAAATATGGATACCAAATTGAGGTTCTCAATAAATATGAACAGGAGATGAACAGGTACGCTTTTTTGCTAATACAATGAGCGCTCATTTCTATAAGAATATCTGTTGTGTATATTGCGTTCGACTGATAAAATTACAGTAACCAGATCTTTTAAAATAAGGATGTTATAATGGGAAAATCAGATGAAATCGAAGACATGCTGTTCTCGGAAATCATAAACAAAGCAATGCTGGAGTATTGTAAAAGAAAGGGGTATGAATATTCCGATTACGAATTTGCGCTGTTTTATGGTATTAGACAGAATGAAGACAGGCTTGTTGGCGTTATAGCCGGAGAAGCTGACAGCAGCTTCTTCAAGGACGTATCGTTACGTCTTCAGGAAATATCATAAACTACCCGGGGTTGCTGTTAAATTTGTTATGTGATAAGGAGTATGTAAAAGGATGGCTAAAGAAAAACAGATCGATTTCTCACAGAGAGTTGAAAAAACAATAGAGGACCTTAAAAAGAAGGACAACGCAAAAAAAAGTGATCTAGCAAGAAGGGCAGCTACTTTATACAATCATTTGTATAAAGAAGTATCTGAACAGATTCAAAAAGCTTCTGAGCCAGACTTTGGCGGGGAAACGGAAATAGTCCTGTAACCATGGAGTATTAAAAGTTGCCTGTCATAAGATTATTGTTATTCGCTATTTTTATCTGCATACCTTTCTTTTTCGAATCTGCTATGCTTCATGTTGTAAGAGCGGACGATGTAGCTCACTCCGATGATCTTAATTATGCACAGGTTGTTTTTGTGAAGGCAGTTCAGCAGGAGAGAAATATCTGGAGGTTTGAAGTCACTGTTCGTCACAACGATGAGGGATGGGATCATTATGCTGATGAGTGGCAGGTAACTAATCCAAATGACAGCAGTATCGTTGCAGAGAGAGTGCTCGCTCACCCGCATGTAGAAGAACAGCCGTTTACAAGAAGTCTGGGCAATGTGGGTATACCGAAAAAATTGACTCAAGTGCTCATACGGGCAAAGTGTAATATTCACGATTTTGGGGGAAGGGAAGTTTTAGTGGATCTCAATGCAACTAAGGGTGAACATTTCAAGGTTATCCATCTCAATCACTAGCTGTAATTTCATAAGGTTAATTGTTCTTTTTAGCTTTACTACACTGTGTATACATTTAGAAACCATTATTATTCTCAGACTGTGAAAGAAACATTAGCATGTAATAATCGTATTGCAAAATATTTGGAGACAAGTTATGAGTGTGAAAAATGTAGTATTCATATTTAGTACTATGGTTATAGTCAGTACGCTATTCTTCTATGGTTGCAGATCGAGTGCGAATAAAAGATCACCGGATATTGTAATTGAGGATGTTAATCTTGCAAATGTATCTGATGGGACCTATGAGGGTGAGCATACCGAAGGTCCTGTATGGGCAAAGGTACTTGTTACAGTGAAAGATCACGCGATTTCTGACATTGAAATTGTAAACCACAGAACCATGATGGGTAAGAAAGCTGAAGCGATTACAGATGATGTCATTATGGAGCAGTCACTTAGGGTGGATACAGTAACAGGAGCAACATGGAGCAGTAAAGTAATTTTAAAGGCAATAGAAAAGGCTCTGCAATCTGTAGAATCGTAAGATTCTACAGATTGCTTGCAGTTCTGAGAATCTTGAGATTCTCAGAACTACATAGATAAATACCATCACCCCTTACAATTAAGTAAACAAAAACACTGTATGGATAGTGGGTTAGCTGGAATCTTATTTGACAAATATATAATATAATACTAGGGCTTTTTTATAT
>CP070841.1:965910-973452 GCA_020342115.1 Spirochaetota bacterium | reverse complement strand
CGAGAGTAGTCTTCTCTCAGATACATGAGGTTTCCGAGATTAACCTGTGCATGGAGAAAATCAGGGTCGATCTTGAGAGCCATTCTGAATGCATCTTCTGCTTTCTGGTACTGCATGAATTTCGCATAGGTTATACCAAGCCGGTTGTAATCCTCTTTTTTTGCGCTTTCTTCTGCTGATATTATATAGTCTTTTACAATAAGATCTGTGAGTTCTCCTATATCCTGCTTGAAATTCTTCACAATATTTACTTTATTTCCATACTGCAATCCAAGATCTGTCTCTTTTAGTCCTACAGGTCGGTATAATTCCTGTGATTTTCTTATTATGTAAAAACCTCTATATTCGGGATTATTTTCATTTGCAATCCATTCTTCTATTCCCTTCCTCCAGGCGGTTAGGAAGTCTTCTTTACCGATCATCGTAATCTCAACTGGTACCCAGAGCTTTCCATCGACGTTGATGGTCATTGCCCTTTCAGGATGGACTTTTCTGTACAACCGGGTTGAAGCATCGGTATTAAAGACAGCGTAGATGTGTCCAGGTACTGTAATAAACCCGGTTTCAATACCTACTGTTTCTAAAAGACTGCAGTAGAGCACTGTTAGATCATCACAATCTCCAGTTATTCTCTTCAAAGTATCTCTTGGAAGGCTTATGGAATCAACAACCATCGGATTTTCCTGTACCTTGGTAAATGGTGATGTCGGGTCCACTTGATAGATACAGCCAAGCTCTCCAAGTGCATGGTACACTTGGATGGCAATCTGAAGATTTTCGTTATAATCAGGAACAATATCTGCCTTGCATGACTGACGTATAAAACTCGAGTAGTTTCTCAAAGCGCTATCAGCTGTAGTTATGAAAGCTGCAACCTTTCTGTCATCATTCCACATAAGGGCTGTTTTATCATGAAGATCATATGATACAGGCTGTCGCTGTTCTGCTGGCTTACCATTCGACTTGTACTTGACGATAATCTCCCCTGTTAAAGGAGTGATCCCTTCTGTCTTGAAGACCTCTTCGTTAAAAGATGCAAGTAGATCAATGTCTATACTCTCTCCAGCTTTCAGATCAGGAAAAGAGCCTGATGGTGTTGGAGAGTCCATGTAGCCTGCCTGAAAAAAAGTAATTTCTATATCAGTTATTTCATTTTTATCTGTATTGGTAATTCTGATATTTCCAAAAGGATTTTTAGTATAGTAGCTCTGCATTGCCGCGAAGAGGGGCTGGATATTTACATTATCGAACCTTATGCACCTTATTATTGCTCCTGGAGCGTCAGGATCCTCCCCAAAACGGTAATGTCCAGAGAATCCGATTCCAAATATCAATCCGTCGAAATCCTTCATTGAACTGAGAGAGAAGAGATATTTTATATTTGGATGGATATCGATACAGAAGTTGTAAGATGGATTCAAACAGATATGAGCTCCAAGCTCGAAAAACACGTTTGAAGATCCAAGCGGACCCTCTTCGGGAATGAGTTTTGGGAACACTGCATGAGAGAACCCTGATAGGGCTTCAGCTCCAATTTCAAAATTTTTCGAGAAACGAGTAGAATAGAGGATACCAAGAGCGCCAAAGTAATGAGTGTGGTCCCATGTATCAGGGTCATCGGAATCCTGACTGTCAAAGCTAATTATTCCCAGCTTTAAGGTTGGCTGGAGCACAGGTAATGATGGAATAGGGTATCTGGCTATTGCTGAAATTTCATAAATATTAAAGTTGCTTCCATAAGTTGCAAAGGGAGATAATGTCTGATACTCGACACCCAGAGAGATAGGGAACTGGTAATGTTTGTTGTAATCGAGTCCCTGTTCCTGACTTAATATCTGGATCGGGAATATTGAACTAGTAAATACAAATAGAGAAACAAATACTTTTACACGATCCAGAAGTCCTTTTGGTTTCATTAATCGGTCCTCTGCATCGTTAAACTATACTATAACAAAATTGTAATATAATTAACAAATGTTACAATAAAAAATATTTTGAGTGATATACTGCTAATTTTCGTTAATTGTTGATAAGCAACAATTTTGATGTGTCGTCTTATGGTATTATATAAACGAATATTATTGTATATGGAATAGAATATGTTAAAATATAGATATTCAAGTATCTAATAACAAATATAGATAAATATACTTTGATACTATTTATTTATAGCTAACATTTATTGAAATCATCCTATAAGAGAGTATTTATAGATCAATGTTTCTATTAAGACATATATTACTAATTGTTTTACTTTAATGGGAGGGAGAATATGGAAAAAAGAAGGTCTTTTTTGTTAAAAGGAAGAAAGATATCCCTTTTTATTCTTATAAGTGTATTTCTGTTTTCATTGATCGTGCTTTCAAACTGTGATCTTCTAAATCTAACATCACCGTATAAGATTGATTATCTGGTGACTGGAGATGGTCCATGTACAATCACCTATGTTGATGAGTCTGGAGCTCCCCAATTAGAACTAGATGTTTATCCTACATGGAGCTATACGTTCAACTCAGACAGCAGCCTTCATCTCATACAGGTATATGCAGTGAAGGCTTCAGCAGATCCTTCCGACCAAATTACTATAAAAGTACACATTAATAACACAGAGGTCCTATCACAGACCGATGATGGTGAAGACGGTTCAATTATAGTTGGATTAGTAGATCCTGTAACTCTCTCGTCATTATATTCAAATTGAGAGGGCACAACACATAGTTTGTGCCCCTATAATTCTAAGATTATTCCGGTACAGGAAATCCCGAACTAGTCCCTTTGATAATATCAATTACCATTACTATGCTTTCTTCTGTACTATTGTTTTTCTATAACTCCTAATCATTTGATCCACTATTTACTTTTAAGAAGCGTCCCGGTTATAGCTTCCAAATCACTGGTTCAGGAGCCACTGGTACTAGAGTATATATCCTTAATCTTTTTAAGGCTGCTTATAATAAATATTGTACATCATAAGTTTTATGTAATAATGATAGTTTTAAATTTATTGTAAAAGGGTCTTATGGTATGATTGAGATAGGACATTAAGAGGGATAGAAAAAATGAAGAAATTAGCTTTAGTCATATTCTTTCTACTTATAGCAGTATGGATCTATGCATCTGACAGCAATGTGGAGCGTTTGTCACTTAAGGGGCTGAAGGGGCTCGAAGTTGTAAGCCATTTGCAGTCGAATGTTTCTTTACCAGGTTTCAAGGAAGGTCAGTTGCAGGGGGACATAGAAAATAAGCTAAAGAGAGCTGGGATTAAAATTCCCTTCAAAGTAGAATATGATGAAAATCCACTCGATTATGGGTTATTGCATGTTAGAGTTGTTATAGTGTACCACGAAACCGCTGATTTTTACTTCTATACAAACAATCTTGAAATAATGCAATATTGTGTTTTATCCCGTGATAGAAATTATGAAACTATGATGCCTACCTGGTCAGAGGGATTCTCCGGAGGGAATACAAGTATACAACAGATACGCGCAAAGATTTTGGAAAATATTGATATGGTAATCAAGGCTTATTTTTCAGTTAATCCATACAAATAATTGCAAACAACAATGACACTTATTAGCTAAGGGGGCAGAGCATGACTTCAGAAACAATAAAAGCCTACATTAACAAAATTACTCAGACTGCTTCTCCTGAGGATTATTGTAGCAAATGCATGGAATTTATTGATGGTTTCAGTAAGAGCTTGCTCAGTCTCTATAAGAAAAATGATAAAAATGGATTATACACACTGTTCACAGCACTGAAGGACTCAGGGGCTATGTTTGATACCTTTAGTCCTGAGACTTATCAGGATTGGAGCATTCAGGATATATTCACAATATTGTCGGCAGAAATAGGAGACACACTGCTATGGAAAATGAAAGATAAATTCTCAGAGAAAGAATCACCTTTATTGATACCGGAGCTGTTATCCATATCCAATGAAATTATCAAAGAGACAGAGAACCTGGCTGTATGGATAATTCCTCAGCTTTATGCACAGTACCCGGTATTAACAGATACAGATATTATATTTGATTCTTTTAAGATAGAAAAAATGGTAGATGAGCAATCTAGCAGAGTGCTTGATGAATATGTGAAAAAAGTGTTAGAGATACAGGAGAAAATCAACTCGGCTGTATTGTCTAATCCCTATTTTAAACCCTTATTTTCAACAGAGAGTATAATACTGGAAAGTGCAAAATGTATTTCACTCGAGTGGAAATACCTCCTGGGTAAATGTTTATACTCTACCTGGGCAGCAGAAAACGATTACCTATCTGAATATCTTAAAGCATGCCCTGTTCCCTCCTTTCTCTACCCATTGTCTTCTTTTAATAAAGCTGATACTGCTATACCTGATTTCAAAGGTTTGATTACCAAGCTCGCGACTATAAATGAAAAAGTAAAAAGCACAGGACGGGGCTCTCTTAAGGATTTCATTGATATAGATGAGAAGAAAACCTTAGAAGGCATTTTTCAATATGAGAGGGAAATTTTACAAACAGTTTTCCCTTTAGTTTTAGCCGGAACAGATCCTATTGCAGTATCGAGTATCATTGAGGGAAAAATAAATGCAATTCTTCAGCTTCAGAAACTGCGGTCAGATATGCTTGTTAGTGGTCTGTTAGCTCTTCAAAGTGGCGATCAGCCTGAAATTGTAAAAGATAAGATAGAGTCCCTTTCTTATACTATGAAGGAAGAATGCCTTGATAGCATAATTGAAGAGATTACTGAATTCAGTAGTAAGGCTCGTAAAAATGGTATTCACGCACTCAAAGAGGATGCTACTAAAACTACTGACAGCATGATGAGGACAGGTCTCCAGATGGTCATGGATGGTGTGCATCCGGAGGATATACGTTGTATACTCAATGAAATAGTAAACCGAAGACTGGAAGAGATGGAGCTGTATTTTTCTGTCCTTCAATATGGTATCAAGCTCATCCAGTTAGGTACGGATACCGAGGTTTTAAAGTCAGTATTAGCCGGGATGATACCCTTTTTTCAGAATAACATCAAAGAGAAGAGTAAAGCTTGTGATATTGAACATGTGAAGGCAATATTTAAGGGTTTGGGGAATAGTCATGATAAGCCACAGACACTCTTATTTGAATATATCGCATCCCTGATGAGACTCGAGTATCGAACTACAAATTACGTGATTTTAGTGAAGTCATTCTTACAGCTGAGTGGTAAAGAAAGTGAAGAGGGTATATTCTTAAATCCTGTTCAGGATATTTTTAAGAGCCTTAAGCATAGTGTTAAAAAAGTTTTTCAATCAAAACCTTCATTTGATCCTGCAGAAGTTAAGCTACAATACATCAGTGATTTACTGAATACAGTGATAACTGTTCAAGGATGGAACAAACGTCTTAGTAACGAAATTTGGAAGTTAAAAAACAGCATCAGTAGTGTGGTAAAGAAGCTGACATAGTGAGAAAAATCAGGTTTTTACTCTTTCTAATGGTAAATATAAGGTAAATTTGCTTCCTTTGTTAAGTTCAGAATCAACTTCGATTTTTCCACCGTGCTCTTCAATGATCTTTTGAGTTACTGAGAGCCCGAGACCAGTGCCTTTGGAACCTTTTTTACTAAAAAATGGCTTGAAAATGGATTGAAGCGTTTCTTCATCAATTCCGGTACCCTGATCTTCAACTTCAACTGATAAGAAATCAGGATCGGATGCAAAAGTAGACAGAGTTATAGTAGAACCTTCTTTTTCACATGCATCAATTGCATTGGAAACGAGGTTCAGAATGCACCGATATACGCCTTTTGGGTCTATTTCAATTTTTTTTATCATTTTATCAGGTTTAAAGTTTAATTTTATTTTTCGTTCTTCAGCTTTGACCTGCATTAATTCGATTACCGACTGGCATAATTCATTGATATTGGTCGGTTCAATCTCAGGCTTT
Organism: Spirochaetota bacterium; assembly: GCA_020342115.1. GTDB lineage: Bacteria > Spirochaetota > B62-G9 > B62-G9 > DRHN01. The sequence goes on along the minus strand of CP070841.1, from coordinate 967,534 downwards.
CTATCTTTGGAATAGGTTAACATATCCTGCACTAAATCTTTCAAACGCTTTATATTGCGCCCAAGCATATCGAAGCCGCGTTCAGGCTTTTCTCCAAATTTATCCTCAATATCGCTCTCCAAAACATAGAATCCGCCTTCGAGCCCATTAAGCATATTATTTACACAATGTGCGACACCGGTAACTGCCTGGCCAATCGCTGCAAGTCTTTCAGCCTTTAATGCAGCATCAGTGAGCTGGACGTTGTGTATAGCAACTGCTATCTGGTTTGATATCGCTTCTCCGAGAATCAGGTCTTCCTCATTAAAATCGTCATTATTTTTTTTGTTAACCATTTCAAGCGCGCCGATGCATTCATTCTCCACTATTAGGGGAAGACAGAGGATATTGCGTGTGGAAAAGCCGCTTTCTTTATCAGCACGTTTTGAAAACCTGGTATCCTTTTCAACATCATTGACAATTATAGATTCTCTGCATGAAACGCAATTGCCCACAACGCCCTCTCCCTCAGCAAGCCTGAACTCCGTTAGCGTTGATGATTTTGTTCCGGTAACAGAATGAAAAACTAACTCATGGGTTTCATGATCATGTAGAATAACCGAACATCCTTCAGAATTCAGCATTTCGGTTGCTTCCCGCACAATTAAAAGAAGCAGTTTATCTATATCCCGCATACAATGGATCAGTCTGCTGGTATCTATTAGACCATGGAGTTTGGTTTGCAGTTCTTTTGACATCTGGTCTTGTTTACGCCTGCCCCAACTTGAATCAAATTCATCCGGAAATTGTATAGTTATGAGATTCCCGCAATTACATGCTATTTCTGTTTTATTTCTATATTTGCTTAAATCATATTTTCTCTTGCATACAGAACATTCCATTTCTCCAGGTTCGGTTATATTTTGACGATATGAGAGCCAGGGAAGGACAGTCAGTCTTTCACTGCACACACAAATGATCTCATAAGTTTGGTTGCGCTTTTCTATGGTGTATCTTTTGCTGCATTTTGGGCATTCTATAAACATTTTTTTCCCATTAAGTTAAGAGTATTACGAAATAAATATTAGGCCTGATTTAGATTTGTTTCAATAATTTTATATTGTCGAGCTTACTCTCTAGAACGGGCAGCTCGGTATCTGACATTTCTATAATGTGATACTGTTTTTATTACTTACATTACCATAGTACAACCATAAATTATATCAAACCTCTTATTAGAACACAATACCTTATTTACATTGAAGAAGATTGGAGCTCATTACATCTCAAAACAATCATTTAGATTGTATACTGAAATAATTAAGGATTTTGAGTCTAAAACCATGAAAACAAACAAGGATAAAGATACACATCGACCCAATTCTGATAGTAGATACTCACAACCATTTAAGAACTGACAAAGCATGGTTGGAAAAAGATCCGGATGATGTGCTTACAGATCTTGTTGGAAACTACAGCTTGAAAGACTTAGCCAGTGTCCGGTGTAATAGCAGACACATTATAAAATATGAAATAATAGGCTGATCAATGGAAAAGATATGAAAATGTGTTATATTTAAACTAGTTTAAATTTTTAATGTATAAATATAACAAGATTAATAACAATTATTCTTATACAAAAGAT
>CP070841.1:955311-965810 GCA_020342115.1 Spirochaetota bacterium | reverse complement strand
TTCAATGATTGTAGTTGCAGAAGAAAATCCCTATCTTGGTATTCTCTTGAAAGATAAATTTAAGCATTACAGTAAAGGTTTCTTTAACCAGAACTTCATAGAGATAGTCAACAGTAACGCAAGACAGCTCTTGAGAGCACACAGAAACGAGAAGTGGGACATAATCGAAATCTCAGAAACCGATAGCGCTGTTTCCTCTATCGGAGGGATTTACTCCACTTCAACTAACTATATACTGACCACCGAAGCTTTTAAGGAATACCTGGAGCATTTAAAAGAATCTGGAACCCTCTCTGTAACAGTAGAGCTGAAGTATCCGCCAAGAAGGCTGCCCAAGGTTACTGCTATCTCAAAAACTGCTCTCGAAGAATTGAGTAAAAACCCTCATAAAAACCTGATCATCATAAGGGGCTGGTATTCAGCAACTGTCATGATAAGAAAAACAGGTTTTTCGGAACAGGAGGTTCAGAAGATAAGATCTTTCTGTAATGCCATGTTCTTCGATCTTGTGTACTACCCGGGAATGAAGAGTGATGAAGCAAATCGATTCAATATAGTGGATAATGCGATCTACCACCAAACCGTCAACCAGATCCTCACAGACTATAGATACTTTACAAAGAACTATCTTTTTAACGTATCCAGCCCAACTGATGAGCGCCCTTATTTTGGTTATTTCTTCAGATTGAAAAAGGTTCCTCTCCTAATACAGGAGATGGGTAAAAAATGGCTTCCTGTTGTTGAGGGAGGGTATATCATCCTTGTTTCCACATTCATCACTACAATCATTATCGCCACCATATTCATCCTTATCCCCCTCCCTATAGCAAAAAAACGCATAGGCAGAGGAAAGGGTGATATACTTCTCTTTTTCAGCCTTATTGCCATTGCCTATATGTTTATCGAGATAATCCTCATGGAGAGGCTCAACCGTTACCTTGCTAATCCAATCTACTCGAATTCGGTTGTCCTAGCTGCGCTTCTGATATTTTCCGGGATCGGGAGCCTGTTGTCAGAACCGTTTACAAAACTTCTCTCAGGCAGGCGATATAATGTGCTAATCTTTGCAGTCGGCTTTCTCGCTTTATACTTCACTGGTCTCCTTATATTCAGTGAAAAACTATATAGTTACTTATGGGCTTTTCCCATCTCTTTGCGGCTTTTGATCACTCTCATTCTCATATCACCTCTAGGTATTGCAATGGGGATGCCCTTTCCACTGGGAATAGCCAATCTCAAGGACAGAGAGGATGCATCGTTACCATGGGCATGGTCTGTTAATGGTTATCTTTCTGTGATTTCATCGGTGGGGGTTGTTCTTGTTGCATCAAATACCGGACTGATATTCACAGGTTTTATAGCACTTCTATGCTATCTGCTCACCCTTCTGTGTTTCCCAAAGAAAGAGTTAAGTTAAATCTTTTTTAAATATTCTGTATCGTTTGTATTCCTCTCCCTGTACATAGCGGGCTGCATTGATAATCGATGTATTTGACTCCATGATCCAGGAAAGCTCACCTTCTGTGTACCCGAGCCTCTTTCCTTCCATGAGCGTGTGATAGTAAAGCACTGCATCGACTCCGATCTTGCGATACTCCGGCTTGATACCAAGACCCCACAACCTCAAACCCTTTATCTTTCGCATCCCGGTAATGAGCTTAAATATACCAATGGGAAATAGCCTCCCATTCAGATGTATGAGGGCTTCGTTGATATTCGGAAGGGTCATTGCCCATCCAACCGGTTCGCCCTTTACCTCAGCTATCTGAACAAGCTCCTTGATATAGATCTTCTTAAGACTCTTTACAATCTCATTAAAATCCTCATCAGAAAATGGTACAAATCCCCAGTTCTCCTTCCATGCACTGTTGAATACATCTTTCAAAATTTCTACGTCATGCCAGAAGTTTTTGGGATCAAAAAATCGCACTTTAATATCTTTTAGCTCTTCCACCTTTTGAGCAAGCTCAACTATTCTGCGGTTCAGCTCCTGCTGTACCGGCATCTTAAAAGCCAGAACATCTAAAGCCTTCTTGTATCCGATGGTCTCAACAAGCTTCTGATAGTAGGGAAGGGTGTGAGACATGAGTATGTATGGAGGATTATCGAACCCGGATATCATTATCCCTGGTGAGAAACCGTCGAACATCGTAAAATTCAGCGGTCCGACTATCTCTTTCAACTTCCTTTCTTTGATCCAAGCCTCAGCCTGCTTGAAGAGAAGCTTTGCTACATCGATATCATTGATGCATTCGAAAAATCCGAAAAAACCTATCTGTCCATGATAAAAACTGTTATAATGGGTATCCTGAATAGCTGTAATTCTTCCTACAACACTATTACCCCTGAGAGCAATAAAAGATTGTATATCTCCATGTTTGAAGAAAGGATTTCGCCTCTTGTCAAACTGCTTATTGAGCTCAACCCTCAGGGGTTCCACCCAGTTATGATCATCCTTGTAGAGCTCTCTTGGAAGATTAAAGAACCTGTTCAGGTCTGTTCTGGACTCCACAGGTTTGATTAGTAAATTCTCCAATTATATTCCTTTTAAAAATGGATAATGATGGTAATATTTTATCATAGATTACTCGGACGGGCAACAGTAATTAAGGGTAACTGCATGTCAACTCCTTTAAACATACTGATAACTGGAGCAAACGGATTTGTTGGTTCCCATTTATTGAGACACCTTTCGGAAAATCAAGAATACCGGGTGACAGGCCTGGTCCGGCCGACATCAAATCTATTCCGGTTACGTGATAAGCAGCACAGGCTTGTATTCAGCTCTATAAACGATCCTATGGAAGAAACCATTAAAGGATTCGATGTTGTCATCCATACTGCGGCCAGCACCATGTATTGGGGAAACAGCAATGAGATTTATAGAACCAATGTAGACGGCACCCTGAACCTTGTCGAGGCTTCAATTAAAGCAGGAGTCAGGAGATTTATACACTTCGGCTCAACTGTTGTATACGGATTTGACGGTAATATAAATACCGATGAATCATCTGAATTGAAACCATTTAAGAGCGGTTATTGCCGCTCTAAAGCAATTGCTGAAGAACAACTGTTGAGATTTAAAAAAGACATAGAACTAATAATATTAAGACCAAGTAATATATTCGGGCCAGAAGATACCGTTTTCACCTATCTTATCATAAGGGCTCTGGACAAAGGCATCCTCTTTGCATTTCCTAAAGCCGGGGAGTCCCTTACCTCTCCATGTTATGTAAAGAATATTGTTTCTGCAACGGAGAAGACTCTGAAGATAAAAGAAGGACTTGGTGAAGCGTATAATATCTCAGATGGTAACGATATACAATGGAAGACTTATTTAGCCATAATAGCCTGTCAACTAGGCAAAAAACCACCCCGCAAGAGTGCACCTGTAAAGCCGCTGCTATTTGCATCCCGAATGCTTGAGAGCACATATACTCTTCTTAGGATAAGATCCCGCCCTCCAATCACACCTCATGACATTGTCCATGTATCGGATGATTATAGCTTCAGTATTGAAAAAGCAAAAACAAAATTGGACTACAATCCATCTTATACAACTGAGGAAGGAATAGCCGAAACTGTACAGTGGTACCGAAAATATAGATCGAATTGATTCAAAATGCTTTTTCGAGTAGGTCCATCAGGTTTTCAAATGAAGCCCTTCGTGGGATGCTGTTGATATCTTCAAAGCGGATAGCAACCTCCGCAGCCTCGGCGAGATCATCTTTTTCTAAGCCCAGCTCGCTTATTTTCCCAACAAGGTCGATCTCTAATTTATTTTTAAAGTCTCTTACCGCCTCAACGGCATATAATGCAGCATCAGTTTCAGCTACACCCTCTATTTCTTTATCCATGACCTTCGCTATCTTTGTAAATCTCGCTGCTGCTACTGAACTGTTGTACTCCATCATGAGGGGAAGAAGGATGGAACTCGTGATAGACTTCGATATCCGGTTTTTTCCATTCATGCCCATTGAGAGGGCAAAACTTATTCCAAAACCTGTGATGATATTTGCAATGGAAGTGAAGAGACCTGCAGTACATAGCTTTTCTCTCACCGTGACATCCAAAGGATTCTTAATATATCCAGGAAGATTGTTGTAGACGATTTCTACTCCTCTCAGGAGCACCGGTTCTACCAGCGGGTTTACCTTGAGAGAGATATATCCCTCTATGGATAGACTTAAGATTTCCAATGCTGTATACACTGCATTTTTAATCGGCAAATCAGAAAACAAGACCGGATCCACCATGAGTATATCCGTTCCCATCCCAGTTGCTGAAAGCACCTTATTTGCCTGATCAGCACTATCTGTTAAAAATGCTGAAGAAGTAAGCGCATAGACCTCTCTAAAAGTAGTCGGGATCTCGATAAAGGGAACCCTACGGCCATTACCATCTTTTCCATGTATATAATCTGAAACCTCGCCATCATTTTTACACAGAAAGGAGACAATCTTCGCAATGTTGCACGCTCGCGACCCCCCGATACCAATAACAACATTTGCTTTGGACTTTCGAGCAATAAGCGCTATCTCATCGATTATTTCTGAATCTGCATTAGGGAAGATAGCATCATACTGGATAGTTTCTATACCCTTTCCCTTTAGAATATTATCGATAGTGGACACGGTTCCGGCTTGGGTCAAGGTACTTTCTGTGACGATGATTACCCTATCTCCAAGACGATTCACCCAATACCCGAGCCTTACTACCGAATCGATTCCAAACTGAATAGTGGTTGGGATGGTAAACTCAAAAAACTTCACATTAAACTCCGCAAAAAAAAGACGGAGAAAATCTCCGTCTGGACGGAGGCAACCTCTGTCCAGAGATTATCTCCGATTACAAAAAATAGGCCTTTCAAGAATCATCAAATAAGAAGAGAAGTATGTGTTTTACTTAATTCCAAATGACTCAGCAACCTTCTCGGCAATTTGCCTTGCAACTTCCTTTGTGAGATACTGATCAGGATTCTCTAGCTTTTCTCTCAGTTCCTTTATTCTCTGGGGGGTTAATTCCTTCCGAATATCAGGAGCAGCCTTAACTTTTGCCTCGGCTTTGGAGAGCTCAGCCATTCGTTTTGCTTCTGAAGACAGCTCGACTCTATCCTTCTTAGATGCTTTGCCCGACTTTTTTATCTGTATGTCACTCTGTGCCTTCAGGATTTTATTTAGTGGCCCGATCTTATCAATTGTCATCTCTCTCTACTCCTTCTCTCTTAAGTTATATCGGATATAAATGGAACAAACTTAAGCTGTTAGAGTCTACCAAATAATATAATCAAGATGCCGCAAGAGTCATCTATAAACATATCACCCTCTCACCTATTGTAGCGAACTTCGTGATTATATAAATAGTCGCCGGTCTATAATTTAAAAAATGGCCGGCTCTAAATTGGTCATTTATAAAGACCAATTCTTTAGTTGTTAGATAAATCTAACAACTAACTATTAGTTCTTTAACTTATAATATATTATATTGAATTCAATTAAGAACATTTATTTTAAATTTAATGATAATTAATTTCAAAGAACTAATTATACAACAAAATTTTCTTTATTACTATATCTATGTGTTCCAAAATAGCTTTTATAACGAAGTCCGCTAACATAATAATATTTTAATTTAATCGTTCGCTCTAGTTCTTGGTGATTAATTAGTATTAATCACCAAGAACTTAAAAGTTTCTGGTGCTTCCTCGCCAATTTATTGTTGGTTCATTTAACAGACACTATTGGCCTTCAAATTGCTTTTTTCTATGCCTTCGCTCTATTATCAATTACAATTGTATACTCGCCTCTGACACCATCGCTTTTCAGCTCTTCTGCTACATCACTCGAGCTCCCTCTGTAATACCTTTCGTATTTCTTCGTCATCTCTTTAGCTACCAAAATGTTCACATCCCCGAAAATCTCGACCGCATCATTTAAGAAACCAAGAACCCGATGAGGAGATTCATAGAAGATAAAAACTGTTTTGCTATCCCTGAGTTCCTGAAGTTTCCTTCTCCTCCTAGTTTGCTTTGAAGAAAGAAAACCAAAAAAGGTATACTCAGCAAACGAGAAACCAGATGCTACAAGTGCCGTATGGGCAGCAGACGGTCCGGGAACCGGTACGATATCAATCCCCAGATGAAGCAATTTCGAGATAAGCTTACTTCCTGGATCTGACACACCAGGGGTGCCGCTGTCAGTCACAAGGGCAACATCTTTGCCGCTGAGGATCAGCTTTTCTATGCTCTTGACCACTGAATCGCGGCTCTTTGAATGATAAGACAGAAGAGGTTTCTTAATGGTATAGCGGTTCAGGAGTTTGAGTGTTACCCTCGTGTCCTCACATACAATACAGTTGACGCCCCCAAGGACATCCAGTGCTCGGAAACTTATATCCTTGAGATTCCCAATTGGGGTGCTCACCACATAAAGCGTACCATTCTCACTCCTGCTCATACTTTGCAAAGATCATCCTTCCTGCAGGAGTTTGCAGAACACTCGTAACAGTAACCTCAATCTCCTCACCAACATAGCGCTTACCGGAATCTACAACGACCATTGTTCCGTCATCGAGATACCCTATCCCCTGTCCTGGATCCTTACCCTCCTTTATTACTACAGTCTTCATCTTCTCTCCGGGTAATACAACAGGTTTCAATGCATTGGTGAGAAGGTTGATATTGAGAACCTCCACTCCCTGTATCTCGGCGACCTTGTAGAGGTTGAAGTCATTGGTGATGACCTTTGCATCGAGCGATTTACCCAGTTTTACAAGCTTCGAATCAACATCCAGTGTTTCAGGAAAATCTCTATCTGTTATTCGTAAAAGGATATCCTTATTTTTTCTCAACCGATTTAGCACATCGAGCCCGCGCCTCCCTCGTGACCGCTTTACCGAATCTGAAGAATCGGCAATCTGCTGTAGCTCATCAAGGACAAACTTTGGAACAATCAACACCCCTTCGATAAATTTTGTTTCAATAACATCCGCAATCCTTCCATCAATAATGACACTCGTATCCAGGATTTTCAGACTTTCCTGAGTGATCCCTTTCTGTGAAGGCGGCTGTACAAATCCGAATCCAACATCTAGCTGTGAAATAAGTGCGATACCCAGATAGAGCATACACACATATATCAGAACCCTGTAGTACGGATTGAGCTCGATTCCAAAAGAATGTATGATAGCTACAAATGCAACAGCTAGGATAAGACCGATTATGAATCCTTTGAAAAGTTTGGATACATTCTCTCTTTGAAAGCTCTTGGTATACGCCTCAAATCCGACAATAGCTCCTGATATCGCGAGAACAATTAAAGGGTAGAGATAGAATCGGGGTTGATGGAGGTTGAAGACAATGGCAATTGCAACAGCAATTACTATAAATACAATTCTGACGACCAATACTTCCCCCTTTTGCTGAATTAATCGTGATTATGCTATGGCGGTACATCAGCATTTCAATTCTTTGCAGCGAAACAGTGTTTTCAAAAAATAATTATTGGAGTTTCTGTATGGAATTAAACTTTTTTTATTATGATGCTGATTTTAAAAGTCTTTCTGCTACAATATCCTGCACAGCTTCCTTTTTCATATCTTTAACAATCGATATCTCATCTACTAAGAGCCTGTATGCATTCTCATAGAGCTTCTTTTCCATGATTGAGAGCTCTTTTACCCTGTTTCTATGGAATAGATTTCGTACGACTTCTGCTACATCAAAGATAGAACCTGATTTTATCTTTTCGAAGTTGTTCTGATATCTGGTCTTCCAGTCTTCGTCGATATCAGCAGTATCCTCCTCAATAATTCGCAACGCCTCTTTTACATCCTTGGAGGTTACAACAAGCCTCAGGCCAAGTTCTTCCGACCGGTGAGTTGGTATCATTACAGTCATATCGGAGATAGCAAGCTTAATGATATAATAAGATCTTTTCTCTCCAAGTACGGTTTTGTCCTCAATACTGGATATTATCCCGACACCATGGAGTGGATAAACTACTTTAGCACCCTTTGTGTATCCCACTGACACAACACCCTCCGCTAAATCAAATTGTTCTATATAATAATAATCTATTTTGACAATTAAGTCAATATCGTTATAATTCATTTCATATCAATGAGATAAAATGTGTATGTTTATCATGTTTTCCCTTGTCACTTCACTGCATATAGGTAAAATTTCTTTCAATACTTGAGTGAGAACGCCTGTGATTTCACTCCTGAGAACACTGACGCAAACACCAGTGTTCTCACAAGCTATATCACTTTTGTTAATGAGGGAGATGAGGGGAGATGATGAAAACGCTTATAGCTGTCATAGGATCAGCAAATGCTGAAAAGCCTGCTTACGATCTCGCCTTTGAGACAGGAAGGGAGATTATAAAAGCCGGGTTTACACTGCTTTGCGGTGGTCTTTCTGGTGTGATGGAAGCCGCAAGTAAAGGCGCCTACAGTGAGGCAGGAAAGGATTCGGGACGGATTATTGGAATTCTCCCGGGTACAAATAAAAATGATGCTAATCCTTATATAGATATCGCTGTTCCTACAGGAATCGGTTATGCCAGGAATATGATAGTTGCATGTGCCAGTGATGCTGTTATTGCAATAGCGGGAGGAAGTGGTACTTTGAGTGAATTAGCAATGGCCTGGCAGTATGGTAAACCGATTGTTGTAATTGAAAAAATCGATGGTGTATCAGGTTTGTTTGCTGGCAGATCCCTTGACGACAGAAGGAATGATTGTATTCAAGGAGCAAGTAACGCCAAAGAGGCTGTTAACATCATAAAACGATTGCTGGGAAAAAAATCGAGTAAAGAATGAATTATTTAGAAACAAATAATGGCATTATTTAATCATGTGATATATATTGATTGATGAATTGTCAGTTTTAAGATAATAGGCCATATCTGCATCACATAATCATACTGTAAAAGGATGCTACTGAACGCTTTATTCGACGTGAGGACTTAATCTTTAAGTTACAGCATATGAGAACATGCATTTGGAAGCTGCCGAGTGTGATTGTCTTTGTTTTCTTATTCATTGGTGCGTACCAAAAACTCTCGAGTTCAGATATCTCGAGCTCTGGGTTCGAGATTACAGAGCTGTCAAGCTCGAAACCTGATAGTCAAAAAACGAAAGTAATAAGAGAGTCTGGTATCGATCTGGGTGTCATTACCGGTGCTCATATAGTCGATCTTGAGGGAGAGAGTTTTGGACTAAAAGCAATGCCTACTGTTGGAGTTGCTCTCTTTCCATGGATTCAGCTTTTCAGCTCGTTTTACGTAGGAGCAGAGGTTTCAATGCAATACACGTTTAGATCTGACTACAGTAATTACTACTATTACAACGACTTCGGAACCTTTAGCTTTATACCGACTCTACATCTTCTCCTACAGGGTAATGCTGTTAGATTTTTCTTTCTCCTCGGAGGCGGGCTGGGCCACTCATTTTCTGATCATTTTTCCTTAAACTACCCGGTTGCATGCATAGGAACCGGTATCCGTTTTAAAAGCGGATTCATAAGCTCGATCCTCCTTACCTATAATCACAGCTTTACGGAGAGCTTTCAATACTTCGAAACTGTAAGGCTCTTTGCCAACATCAGGTTGTTGGACAATACAGGGGAATAAGAAATATGAAGGCAGTATATACAGCCATGGTATTTTGCTTCCTTTCCTTCTTTGGCTGTAGTTTCTTCGGGGGAGTGGGCAACACTGCATTCCATGCACTTGTAATCGGAATCAACCAATACAACGATCCGGCAATAAATGATCTAGATTATTGTGTGAACGACGCTAACGGTATCCATGACAGTCTCATCCAGAATGGGTGGAAAGAAGAGGAGATTACCCTCTTACTTGACGGGGAAGCAACGAAGACAGCTATCCTGTCTGCCATAAACTCTATTGTGGGAGATGCAAACCCGAACGATTATATCCTTATCTTCTATTCCGGCCATGGAACCGCCATTGCGGACTCTGATGGAGATGAATCTGATGGAATAGATGAAGCGATAGTTCCTGTAGATTATATTTATGGAAACGCATCCACCCTCATTCTAGATGATGATATTGGAAAAAGCTTTTCCACCTGCAGGACCGAAAAGGGAGTGTTTATATTCGACTCGTGTAACAGCGGCGGTTTTATAAACATGGCGCTTGGTACTGGTGGTGAAGCACAGGCTAGGTATGTTCATGTCATGGATATAAAAGGGTCTGGAACAAATGGTGACCTCGATATTTTAAATTTACCTGTCATGACTTCTTCTGACGAAACTGAGTACTCCTTTGAATTGCCCGCACTACAGCATGGTGTTTTTTCCTACTTTATCCTTGCAGGTTTAAAGAACAGGAATGCCGATACTAATGATGATGCTTTCATTACTATAAGAGAATTATTCGATTATGCCAAAAGTCAAACAGAGTTTTTTACATCATACCAGCATCCGAAACTTAGGTTTCCAAGGGAACTAATAGATATTCTGATAACCCGGT
>CP070841.1:947317-955211 GCA_020342115.1 Spirochaetota bacterium | reverse complement strand
TACAGAATTGCCAGGAAAGATTCTCCATATGAGGAGAGATAATATTTATCTTTTATTAAACTATTTCTTTTCTATAATATTATCCTAACTTGTTCACCTTATACAATTAAAACAAATCATCCTTTACCTTTAGGGGCAAAATAACTACTTTTGCTTCGAAACTGGAACTAATTTAGCGAAAAGCGTGTTCAATAATGGTAGAGACCGTATACAGATCATCGAGTTTTCAGGAGACTATAAACTTCGGACAGAAGTTGGGTAAAACACTCAATGGTGGAGAATTGATTCTTCTTACAGGTGTTCTTGGGAGTGGTAAAACAGTGATTACAAAAGGTATAGCTCTGGCACTCGGCATAAAATCCATAGTGACATCCCCTTCGTTTGCAATAATGAACGAGTACAAAGGCAAGCTCTGGCTCTATCATTTCGATTTTTATCGAATTGATGATCGGCAGGAGATGGAGGACCTTCTAGAAGACTATATATACAGAAAGGATGGGATTGCAGCTATTGAATGGGGAGAGAAGGTTGAAGGTTGCTTAGAATCATATATCAGGGTCGATATTGACATAGATGACCTCTACAGAACTATAAAAGTCGAGAGGAGATAATCTTGATTCTGTCTGTGGAGACATCCACAAAGGCCTTCAGTATCTCTCTCTTTCATGAGCAAGAGGTCGCAAACCATACTATTGTTCAAGAAGCAGCACGTTCGCAGCATATAGTTCAGGCTGTTGAGTTTCTGCTGAAAAACCTGGGGAAACCTATCTCTGATATTAATGAAGCGTATGCAGGTATTGGACCTGGATCTTTTACTGGAATAAGAATAGGCCTTACCTTTATCAACACACTCTCTCAAACACAGAATATCCCGGTTCTTGGGATCCCCTCTCTTGATATTCTTGCTTTTGAGGATAATAGATGGTATGATACGGTTGTTCCATTTGTCAGATCGAGGAAGAATGAAGTATACACTGCTTTTTATAAGGCCGAGAGGCGCGTTACGGATTACCTCGCACTAACAAAGGATGAATTTGTTCGTTTCATCGCAGAGAAAAAGCCGCAGTATATTGTCTCCTCAGAGGACAATTTCCAAGACATGGGTATAGTAGATAAGCTGCAGAAAGGGTGCAAATCAATATTCTCATTCCCAAAAGCAAGTGTACTCGTCTGCCTTGCCCATAAATATGGATTAAAATCCAAAAAGCAGTATCTGAAACCCCTCTATGTTCGAGGGATTCGTTAGGGCTTGTCTGTCTATCGGCGCTTGGTGATCAATTAGAATATCTTGGTACTTGAGTTCTCCTGAGTCAACACTAATGGAAACGCTGAATGGGATACCTTATCTATACGGATAGGATCAATCTCCTTATGTCTATTAAAAGGGGATTGATCAGGATTCCTCGGAATCTGAGAGTGCGGTTTGATCTCAGAACGATCAGGAAGGGAGATACGATATTTCTGTTCGACTTCGAGAACAACAAGCTTTATGGCCCTATCCTGGCTGCAGCAGATAATGCCACAGAAGAAAAGAATCCAAAAGATGGTCCTTTCAATGGATATGGCAATGTAAAAAAACACTATATTTACGATGCTCTGAAAATTGACTGTTCGAAAGCGGGTAAGAGGGGTATACAATACGAATGCAAAGATGATTTCCGGTTTATAGTATCCAAAGAAGACGATGAGGTATTACAACAGAAGCTCGAGCTCATAAATGGTGATAAGGTCCCTGTAGTCTTGAATTTTACAATTTCAGAGGGAAGTTTAAAGGCAGCAGTGGTAAAGCTGAAAGGCGTTACACATATTAACAACTATGTCTGCAAGAATCCTGACAATCTTCTTAGCCTGCTCCGGAAGAAAAAACGCATAGGAGAGGCATTGCTTTCTGGGGGTAAGAATAAAGCATTCGTTAATAATCTTAAAGATATGGGGCAGCTCATCTATGACAATATTTTTAAGCCTATCGATCTTGAGTCACTCTTCACAGAAGGGGGGTACACAGTTTATATCTCAGGAGATGATCAGATAAAAGAGATTCCGTTTGAAGTTTCATATAACGATTTGTTCATTTTCGAACGCAATACTGTAGTGTATAGCGGCGCGGCAGAGCATAAGGAAAGAAGTATAAAGATTAAGAAAGTTTTAATTATTGCCGATCCATCTTCCCGGTACCACAATGCCTATGAAGAAGGGGTAGAGCTGTTTCGGCTTTTTTCCGAAAGCAATATTGCTACAGATTTCATATCAAGAGAAATCGATAATGATCTCATAAATGATCTTTTTCCGGATTATGATATAGTACACTTTGCAGGACACTCAAGAATGGAGGATTCAAAGGTTGGGTGGGATATAGGAGGGACATGCTTCACTTTTACGGATATTCTCGTACAGGGGAGATTGCCGCACCTGGTGTTTTCATCATCTTGCGGCAATACCTTGAAATTCGGTCTTGCACTCTTGGGCAAAGGCGTGAAGAATGTAATAGCTTCGCGCTGGCAGATACCGGATTATGATATGAGAGTATTTGTGCTTTCCTTTTATAACCTCCTTTTATCCGGGATTGAGATTGGTGATGCGATAAGCAGTGCTCTTACACGTTCCTATTGGAGAGGTGAAGTGCTTCCTCTCCTGTTTACTCTTCACGGAGAGAGCAGAATGGTCTATGAAAAATAGGATTCCTGATTCAAAGATAAAAGGATATATAAGGGGATATAAGAGTGGTGATGAAAAGTGTTACTCATTAATTATAAGTGCGATTTCGCAGTACATCTATAACTATCCCCGGATAGTTTTTTCAAGTGATGCAGATGTGTGTGGGGATTTTTATGAATACATACTTTTGAGATTAAGAGATATTATCGATGCCTACAGAGAAACAGAGGCAAAATTTTTCACATGGTTTACGGTAGTGCTGCGTAACCGGTATTTTAATTTCTTGAGGGGGAAAAGATCTAACTATATTTTGAAGGAGAGCATCGATTTTATTTCTTTTGATTATAGAAATGAAAGAGCAGGGGGCTTCCACAATGTAGTGGGAGATACACGTGATTACGGAAGTGTCGGTGAGAGGGACTATAATGATCTGATCGAATACATTGTGAAAAACCTGAGGGATAAACAGAGGTTATTCTTTCACCTCTATTATATCGATACTCTCAGACCGGAGGATTTGGGATTTCTCGCAATATATCTCGGTCAACATTTTCGAGATGTGCTTCTCGGTATTGATCGAATAAAAGGTTCGATGATCGATAGGTATGAAATTAAACGGGCTCTTTTACAGAAACTTACCGTGCTCTATTATAGAATCATGAGGAGTCAGAAACAGGGAGATGATGAGCAAGCACAAGAGCTTAAAAAGAAGAGAGACAGTCTTCTCTGTGAATACAGGAGGGTCAAGATTAATCCATCTTACAAAAACATTTCAAGTTTTTTAAAAATCCCACAAGGGACCGTGTCGTCAGGTATCCTGAGAATGAAACAAAGTGTAAAACAGATATTGAAGGAGCACCATTATGAAGAGATGCCCTTTTAATAATCCCGATTTTATTACCTCCTATTATGACGGGTGTCTACCCGAAGAGGAGAAAGAGAGATTTGAGGAGCATCTATTCACCTGTAAGATGTGTATGGATGCACTGTATAACCTGGAAAACGATCTCTTCCTGATGAGATCGATGAAATACAAGCACCCTGCAGAACACAAGTTTCAAAAAGCTCTTTTTAGACTCATTTCTGATGGTATAGAGCTTATTAAAAATGTTGAAGGACCGTTTGTCTTTGAGCCTCTTGTACCTGTTCGGGTAAGAGGAAAGGCAGGAGCTCATTGCTACAAATTGCAGAAGGACAGGATAATTATCGAGGTAGGCAGCAAAAGCTCTGAGTTCTTTGATGTGGAAGTATCGGGTATAGAAGGCAGGCAGGTATATCTCTATAGCAAGGACAAGCTTGTTGAGGCGCGTTCATGTGTGAGGGAGAAGCATGTAACCCTTAACAATCTGAATAGGGGGAGTTACAAGCTCTCTGTCGATGATGAGGATTTAGTAGAATTTATTGTGAAATAGGAGATCTTCATGAAACTGAAAGAAGCATTTACACAGGCAATGAAATCTGAGATTGAGGGTAGGGAGCTCTACAAAGTAGCTTCAGAGCGCAGTGAAGACCCCAAAGCAAAGGAGGTTTTTTCTTACCTATCAAAAGAAGAGGACAGCCATTATCATGCTCTTCGCGAACTCTATGGGTCTTATGTTAATGATGAGAAGATCGTATTAAAAACACTCCCGAGATTGGCCCGTTTCGAAGATGCTGAAAGTCCAATCTTTTCACGTGATTTCAAGAACAGACTGGCTGGAAAACATTTTGAGATGTCGGCTCTTTCCATTGCTATAAAACTTGAGTATGATGCTATCCGGTTCTATAAAGGCATGGCAGAGAGTACGGATGATAAGAATCTCAGAGAGTTCTTCCTTGAGCTTTCGAATTGGGAACAAACACATTACGATGCACTCAACAAGGAGATCTCTTTCCTGCAGGATGAATATTTCGAGAAAAATAATTTTGCACCGTTCCTGTAATAACTTAGCCGGTCTTTAAAAGTAAAAGGTGATGAAATTTGATAGTAGTTGATAAAAAAGAATTAATCTCAGTATACCAAGAAATCAAGGGAAGAATAGAAAAAAGGCTATTAGAGTTCAAGAGTGTCTGGAGGAGGGAAAGAGAAGATGAAATATTCTCTGAGCTTGTGTTCTGTATCCTTACCCCTGCTGCCAGGGCGCGTTCAGCAGGGGAGTGTCTGGAGTGTCTTGAAAAGAGGAACCTTCTGATGAATGGCGGTGTGGAGGATATTTCAGAGGAGCTCAGACTTGTCCGTTTCAAAAACAACAAAGCGAGGAACATTGTTGAGGCGCGGAAATGCTTCTGTACTAACGGCAAAGTGCATATCAGAGGTGTAATCGCGCAGGCTGGCAATAATAACAGGAAACGCGAGTGGTTGGTGTCCTCTGTGCGAGGTATGGGGTATAAGGAGGCAAGCCACTTTCTCAGAAATATAGGATTCTATGAAGATCTTGCAATCCTGGATCGCCATATACTGAAGAATCTCAAGGCATTTGGTCTGATCGAACATATACCTGAATCATTGACAAGAAAAAGATACCTTTCTCTGGAGGAAACTATGAAAGAGCTTGCCGTAGATCTCGAAATTCCATTGAGCCATCTTGATTTTTTACTCTGGTACAGGGAAACTGGGGATATATTTAAATGAACTTAATTTTTAGTTTTTGCGGATAACCTACATATAAAGGAAGTCTATTAGATGGAAACACAGGATTTGGGACTCATTGGATTAGCTGTTATGGGACAGAACCTTGTACTGAACATGGAGAGGAATGGATTCAAGGTTTCTGTTTTCAACAGGACACAGGAGAAGGCTGAAGCATTTATGAATGAACGTGCTAGAGGTAAGAATATAAAAAGATCCCGTTCAATCGAAGAGTTCTGTTCATCTCTGGCACAGCCAAGAGTAGTCATGCTTATGGTGAAGGCAGGAGATCCTGTTGATGATTTACTCGGGCAGTTGATCCCCTGCCTTGAACAGGGAGACATTATCATAGATGGTGGAAACTCAAGGTTTCAGGATACGATCAGAAGGGCAAGATTCCTGAAGGAAAAACAGATCCACTATATGGGAACAGGGATTTCGGGAGGAGAAGAGGGAGCTCTACACGGGCCTTCAATTATGCCCGGCGGTTCTGAGGAAGCGTGGAAACATGTGAAGCATTTACTGCAAACAATCGCTGCAAAGACCTCTGATGGCTCTCCATGCTGCGAGTATATCGGTCCCGATGGTGCCGGGCACTATGTAAAAATGGTTCACAACGGCATAGAGTATGGTGATATACAATTAATCTGTGAGGCGTACCATATCATGAGGAGCTTACTGGGACTCTCCTATGAAAAGTTGCATCAGGTGTTTACAGAGTGGAACAGAGGAGACCTGGACTCCTACCTTATACAGATAACATCTGAAATCTTGCCAAAAAAGGACAAAGAAACCGGAAAACCGATGGTTGAAGTCATTCTTGATAGGGCAGGCCAGAAGGGTACTGGAGCGTGGACCGCACAGAGTGCACTCGATCTTGGCATACCTGTTCCCACCATTGCGGAAGCGGTCTTTGCGCGATCGATTTCTGCGTTAAAAACGGAGAGAATCAGAGCTTCAGAAATGCTATCACGAATGCAATCAGGCAGTGAACGTATCTATAGTGGAGATAAAGAGGAGTTTATCGATGCGGTCCATGATGCGCTTTACGCTTCCAAGGTATGTTCCTATACTCAGGGATTTGCTTTGATGAAAGCAGCTTCGAAGGAATATAACTGGAACCTGAATTATGGAGAGATTGCATCGATCTGGAGAAACGGATGTATAATTCGTGCAAAATTTCTCGACAAAATTAAAGAGGCATTCAGAAGAAATCCGAACCTTGATAATCTCCTGCTCGACCCATTTTTTAAGGATATTGTGGTAAAAAATCAAAAGAACTGGCGGCTGGTTATCAGCACTGCTGCTAATTTCGGTATACCGGTGCCGGCTTTTACATCGGCTCTCTCTTACTTTGACTCTTACCGCAGTGAAACGCTCCCTGCAAACCTGCTGCAGGCAATGCGAGATTATTTTGGTGCACACACGTACGAGAGGGTTGATAAAGAAGGTGTGTTCCATACTGATTGGCTTATTGAGTAGGGCTCGAATCAGTTCATTTCATTCATAGATAAAAACGGAGGGCATAGTGCCAATAATCAGCATCAAGCAAAAAGATAAATGTAAATGGGATGCAGTGAGCTTTGGTGAGATAATGCTCCGGCTGGATCCTGGTGATGGCAGAATATCAACTGCTCGGCAGTTTCGTGTGTGGGAAGGAGGGGGTGAATACAATGTCACCCGTGGACTCAGGCGCTGTTTCGGGTTGAAAACTGCCACAGTTACTGCAATTGTCGATAATCCGGTTGGCCGTCTCCTTGAGGATCTGCTGTTGCAGGGTGGAGTCGATATCTCGCACATCAAATGGGTCCATTTTGACGGGGTTGGCAGGAACGCCAGGAATGGATTGAACTTCACAGAAAGGGGATATGGTGTGAGGGCAGCACTCGGGTGTTCGGATCGTGGCCATACAGCCATTTCACAGCTGAAGCCGGGCGATATCAACTGGGAGCGTATATTTAAGGATGAGGGGGCACGTTGGTTTCATTGCGGGGGAATATGTGCAGCATTGTCTGAGACAGCACCACCTGTAATTATGGAAGCAATGGAATGTGCAAAGAAAAATGGCACAGTTATATCGTATGATCTGAATTACCGAGCATCACTTTGGCAGGATATCGGCGGGCCTGAGAGGGCAAAAGAGGTTAACCGTAAGATTGCTCCCTATGTTGATGTGATGCTTGGAAACGAGGAGGATTTTACCACAGCACTTGGTTTCGATGTGGAGGGGATAGATGCTCAGCTCTCGAAGCTCGATGTAGGCAACTTTAAAAAGATGATAAAAGAGGTTATAAGTGTTTTTCCCAATTTTAAGGTTGTTGCAACAACCCTTAGAAATGCAAAAACCGCTACTGTGAACGACTGGGGTGCAGTGCTGTATGCAGCTGCAGATGGGAAGTTCTATGAAGCACCGCTTCGTGAAAACCTCGAAATCTACGATAGAGTGGGAGGAGGCGACAGCTTTGCCTCAGGATTGATTTATGCATTCCTTGTGGGGAAAACAGCTCAGGAGGCGGTGAACTATGGTGCTGCTCACGGTGCGCTCGCCATGACCACTCCAGGTGATACGTCCATGGCAACACTGGCCGATGTCGAGAGGGTAATGAAAGGGGGCACAGCCCGTGTGAAGCG
>CP070841.1:942943-947217 GCA_020342115.1 Spirochaetota bacterium | reverse complement strand
GAATGTAATCCTTTTGAGGATATCTTCACATCTCTTTTTCCCTTACTCGGATCAAAGCTTCTGGCGATAGGAATTCGACTGGTAATGGTACCGTATGTATCTCCACCCTCAGCAGTACGCTCAGCAGTATATCGATTTGCAATTTCCTTTGCATCTTTTGTCATGTCATAGGGTATATATTCGACCATACAGATTACATAGTCTGCAACATCAAAATAATCTCCTGACCCGCCTATAGCGAGAATAGTAGATACTCCATGATCTTGCAATAACAACCGAACCTTGTCTATAAACGGTGTGATAGGTTCTTTTTCCTTGGATACAAGCTCCTGCATTCTGTGATCCCTGATCATGAAGTTCGTGGCTGAGGTGTCTTCATCTATAAGCAGTACAGTTGCCCCTGCTTCGAGCGCTTCCGCAATATTTGCTGCCTGTGATGTGCTTCCACTTGCGTCCTCTGTAGAAAATCCTATTGTATCCTTGCCAAATGGAAGATTCGTAATAAATGGTGAAATATCAACCTTTTCTACACGCCTGCCATCTTCAGCCCTGATCTTCACCATACCAGGATCTGTAACCACGAGTTCTCTCCCGTCTCCAGGTATATGATTATATACACCCAGCTCGAGAGCATTGAGTAGTGTTGATTTACCGTGATAGCCACCACCCACGATCAGGGTAATACCCTTCTTTATGCCCATCCCAGTCTGCTTTCCACTATTTGGCAGTGAAACTGTTACCTTTAATGATTCGGGCGATTTAAATGATATAACTTCCCCTTGTGTAAGAGGTCGAGGGTTAACCCCGCTCTGCCTTGGAAGAATCGCACCATCAGCAACAAAACCAACGAGATTGAGCTCTGGAAGTCGTTCTCTCAGATAATCTGCGTCTTCACTTACCTCAACGTGTTTGTAGAGCTTTCTGCTGTCAAGGTTCTTGTAGAACAGGGAATATCGGATAATCCTGGGAAGTTCTTCGAATAACATTAATTCAGCAAGTCTTCCAGCTACCCTTCTCCCAAAGGCTGGCAATCCAACCCTGAACCTTGCTTCAACAAAGTCCGGTTCTACAAACATCGATGTTCTTTCGAGAATCTCCTGACCAGGTCGATCTATTACTATTACACCGCTTTTGCCTGAAGCCCTTATTCCTTTACAGAATCTAGATGATGCATCAGCAAAACATCTTGTAAGGAAATCCCTCAGCGCAATAGCACGACTCCTGTTATTGTATGTATCCTTAGGGAATCCCGAAATTTTCTGAGGAACCCTTACTCTGAGTCTGCTCGGTGATGCGAAAGGGTCCCCCTGAATATGATCGATATGGAGTGTGTACTCTCCGAAGTCGTACTCCCCCTTGATATCTCTGTACGCCTTGAAACCTCTGCCATCTATCCTCTGTAGAATTCTCCTCAGGTCATTTTCACGAACCATCCTGTACCTCTTACTATTGGTATTTAAAAACCACTCTTTAACTCTATACAAAACAGCACTTCATGAAGTTACTTTTAAATAGAAAATCTGACATCATTATTCTGCACAAATTTGTAAGGATATTAATGTGTGGAAGAAATGCGGATTTTAATGGGGTCAACTCCCATTTTTTAGTGCATAGTCGCAAGATTTTCTTCATGTACTAATTACTAAATTATGTTGCTCGTTTAAATTTGAAAAAACCAATCCAAGCAAAAGAGACACCCAACAAGATTATTCCAGCAGTTCGCACCATTGAAGGAACTAATAGACCCGCTCCAAACATGGGGGCTCCAACTATCATGAGTATACTTGGAATCTTGGGAAAAATATCTCTTCTTAACGCTTGAATCGCAATAAATATGAACCCAAGTACATAAAGTATTCCCATAATGATATAAGCAGCTGAAAATGCCGGATTAGTGAACATTGGTCCCTCAATTTCCAATAAGCTATCAGCATACTTTGCAAGCAGGGGCCACACAAATGTTTCATCAAATTGTAAGGAGGTAAACAAAACTACCCCAAAAATGCATATAATGAATCCCAAAAAACCGAAAGAACCTAAATTTGATTCATCATCAAACAAAATTCTCATCAGCCCCATCACCAAAAGTAATAAAGCGACAAGACCTATAATATTAATTGGAATCCAGCTTGAAGATTGTACAAGTTGTGATAGTGAACCTCCTGAACCGCCTGCCATCTGAGAAATACCAAGTAATAACCACCAGATGATAGAAAGGATACCGGAAATAATCAACATGATGCTGAATACATTTGTAATCGATTCCTTTTTCATCAATTCCTCCCCATACTATTATTATGCAACTTTACATCTCGCAAAATCGTTATATAAAAACTATAAGAAATTTCAGATGATAAATCAAATAGACTAGTAAGTTACATAAGAAACGTTCGTGAGATACACATTTTAAAAGATGAGGGGGATTTTTAAAATAAATGGGGTCAACTCCCCTTTTCCCCCTTTAAGCTATTTTCATGAGTATAAATAAGGCTAAATAAATGGGAGTTGACCCCATTAAATCAATATTCTTCATAAGAAACAACATCTGAAAATGGAGCCCTATTTTTGCGAGGTGTTTCATCTCTTTCAGGGTACCCAACAGTAAGCAGGGTTACCACCCTTATATCCTTGGGAATATTGAGGAGCTTCTTCACCAGATTCTCATTGAAATCCCCTACCCAGCATGTACCCAATCCAAGATGTGTTGCCTGTAATGTCATGTGATCGACTGCAATTCCTATATCAAGCACGGCGCTGTCAAACCATCCCCCCATCATCCAGCTATCCTGCGTCTTACATGCAACAATCAGCACTGGAGCATTGGCGATGAATTTTCCCCATGTAGTACGTTCAGCTATCTTTTGCCTCTTTTCAGGAGATTTAACCACAATAAATTTCCAGGGCTGAGCATTATTTGCAGAAGGTGCGATCCTTCCTGCTTCAAGAATATTCTTGAGCTTATCATCCTCGACTTCTCTATCTAAATATTCTCGTACACTGTACCTGTTCACTATCTCTTTTAACACCATTGTTACTGCACCTCACTCTATCCATATTGCATATAAAAAGTGCCACAACTGTGACGCTTTTTTGTGGGCGATGGCGGGCTTGAACCACCGACCTCCTGCTTGTAAGGCTATTATTCACCTTCCCTCAAGTCTCCAATTTCTCTATAATTCATTAAATATAAGGAATAATACCGTTAGCGTCAATTTTTTATGCGGGAGAATATTATTTAAAATACTGCAGGGTATTAAGAATAAAAGGCAATTTTTTTATTCCTGATTAGTAAACCCAAACCCATATCCCCGCATTCCCATCCAACCCACGACTCCTTAGCTCCTTTCGAGCTGCCTCTATGCAATCAATTTCACGCTTCACGATTTTAATTAAGAGAGAAGTATTTACTGTGCTAAAGAGATATGCAGGATTATCATCGTCTTTTAGTTATTCTTGTTTTGCCATTCTATCTCTTCCACTACTCCCCAATTCACCAGTTTATTCAAACTCCTTCTCACTTGAGAAAAAGTAACTTTCTTAAATACCTGATATAATCTGTCTGTTATATCATTTATAGTCCTACAATTTGTCCACTTTTTATGGCTTTTTTATGTAAAGATTACACAGACGGAATATCAAGAAAGTGGTTATGATATAAGCTTTTACTACCACCTAAGGGATCATATGGGGTAGTAAAAAAAAAGATGGGGTTTTCTTTTATCAAAAAGTGAAACTATGAATCAAGCTCGTGAAAAATTGTTGTGGAGTAATATGGATAATAATTAGATACTGAATGTGTAGCTTCTAGTAACTCGGAAGGAGAGTTTTTTATGGAACCTCTTGGGTTGTTTTACCAAGAGCATATATAACTTGAGAAAGACCCCTACTCCGAAACCGATCAATAGAATAATACGGGTCCTATAGATCAAAGATTAGGCATAAAACCCATTCTCTTACCTACTTATTTCATTCATCACGAGATCTATAACTTGTGGGACTTTCTTTTTTAACTCTGAGGAGATTTCCAGTCCCCATTCAATCTCCTTGGGTTCCACTCCAATGATAACGATTTCTTTCGGATTTACCCCCGCATATTCTATGTTTGTTAAACTTTCCCATATGCCTAGTTGATGCACCGATGTCATTATTTCCCTCTTACAAGTTATGTCTTTGGGGTTAAACCTGTAGATCGTTCCAGGCTCACCCCCTCCCCTAACGGCATCAACTATTATCAATTTATCAATTTCTTCTGGAAGGAGATAGAAAATATCTGG
>CP070841.1:934559-942843 GCA_020342115.1 Spirochaetota bacterium | reverse complement strand
AGGGTTGCCCGGAACATAGCTGAAGCTGACAGGCTTTACGACAAAGATGCCCCCCTTGAGATGATAGCAGAAAAGTTCTACAACCTCATGGTAAGTCTCGACTTCATGCCAAACTCCCCTACACTCATGAATGCTGGCAGAGAGCTTCAGCAGCTTTCAGCATGCTTCGTGCTCCCGGTAGAGGACTCTATAGAAAGCATTTTCGATGCAGTGAAGTATACAGCACTCATACACAAGAGCGGTGGGGGCACAGGATTCTCATTCTCCCATCTCAGGCCACAGGGTGATGTCGTTAAAACAACAAAGGGCATCTCAAGCGGGCCTGTTTCATTCATGAGGATATTCGATATCGCTACTGAGACAATTATACAGGGCGGGACAAGGCGTGGCGCAAACATGGGCATACTGAACGTTCACCACCCTGATATTGTAGACTTCATTAATGCCAAGTCCGAACAGCACCTTTTGAACAACTTCAATATATCTGTTGCAGCAACAGATGAGTTCATGAAAGCAGTGCTCACAGATGATGACTACAAACTTATAAATCCCAGAAACGGCAAGGTTGCAGGCACACATAAAGCCAGAAAGGTCTTTGACCTCATTACTGAGAGGGCGTGGCAGTATGGGGATCCTGGACTCGTGTTCATCGATGAAATAAACCGGCATAATCCGACTCCGACCCTTGGGATGATCGACTCTACCAATCCGTGCGGGGAACAGCCGCTTCTGGCATACGAGGCGTGCAATCTCGGATCTATCAATCTGAAGCATATGGTAAAGGATGGCGATATCGACTACGAAAGGCTGAAATATACGGTCCATGCCGCAATACATTTCCTCGATAACGTGATTGACATGAGTGTCTTTCCCCTCAAGCAGATTGAAAAACTTGTACAGGGAAACCGAAAAATCGGTCTTGGAGTAATGGGTTTTTCTGACATGCTTATCAAGCTCGGTATCCCCTACAACTCAGAGGATGCGTATAATACTGGGGGAAAATTAATAAAGTTTGTCAAAGATGAAGCAGATAAAGCTTCCATGATGCTTGCAGAGGAGCGCAGGGTTTTTCCGAACTGGAGCCGCTCTATTTATGCAAACACAAAATTGAAGTTCAGGAACGCAACAAGAACAACCATTGCTCCCACAGGAACGATATCTATTATCGCAGGATGCTCATCAGGCATCGAACCCCTCTTTGCTGTGAGTTTTGTGAGGAACGTGCTTGATAACAACGAGCTGCCTGAAACCAATCCTCTGTTCCTGGAAATCGCCGAACAGGAAGGCTTCTATTCAGATAATATAATCAGAGAAATAGCTCAAACAGGCAGCACCAAGGGTATAAAGGGCATTCCTGCACAAATCCAGAACCTTTTTGTTACAGCCCATGATATCGAACCTCTTGATCATATAAAAATGCAGGCAACTTTTCAGAAATATATAGACAATGCAGTATCTAAGACTGTTAACTTTCATAACTCTGCGACAGTTGAAGATGTGAGCAAAGTTTATCTCGAATCATTTAAGCTTAAATGTAAAGGAATAACGGTCTATCGGGACGGCTCTCGCGATGTTCAGGTCTTAACAAAGGGAAAAGACAAGAAAGAAACCAAAGGACATAAGCTTGCTCCAAGAGAGCGCCCCAAGGTAACAACAGGAATTACGGAAAAGATGGAAACCGGATGCGGAAATCTCTACGTTACAATCAATGAAGATGAACAAGGTCCCTGTGAGCTCTTTGCAAGTATGGGAAAGGCAGGTGGTTGTGCGGCTTCTCAGCTTGATGCACAGGCACGTCTCATATCCATGGCTCTACGGTCAAATGTAGACCCATATTCTGTTGTGAAACAGCTCAAAGGCATGCGTTGCCCCTCTCCATCACTCTTACCTCAGAAGGGAGGGAAAGTCCTCTCCTGCTCCGACGCACTGGCAAAGGTCTTTGAGCATTACCTCAATGAGTTCTACAGAAAAAAACAGGCAAAACTCAAGGCACGCGAAGAGGTAAAAGTCCCTGTTGATGAAAATCCAAATTCACTAATCCCTCCTAATTCACACACAAAAACCATTGCAGGGATGTGCCCTGAATGCGGTAGCATACTGGAGCATGAGGGAGGCTGTGTAATCTGTTACTCCTGTGGCTACTCTAAGTGTTGAACCTACCTTTCTTAAAAAAACTTCTACTAATTCTGAAATTTTTTCTTCAGAGTATGTGTTCAATAGTGTAAGAACTGGTAAATGGTAATGAAACTATCTCCTTTCATATCTGTTATTACCATCCTTGTGTGTCTATTTCTGTTCAGCGGCTCCGGATGCACGAATATAGATAATCCCATCAGAGAAGAAGTTCTGGAGGCTCTTTCCATAGTTGCAGACAAATATACGATCCTGGATACAGAGTCTGTGATACTCGAGGCAGTAGGAGGTGTCGGCCTGATACAGTGGGATACAGTGCCCGCATTAGATGGAGCGTTCTCACCTGAGACCGGGCCGAGGGTCCTTTTCAGTCCACCTGATGTCGCACAAAAGACCACGATCACCATTATCTCCAAAGATGAAACCGAACGCCATGTTCAAATTCTGATAACTGTTGAAGATGAAGGACCCCCACCACAAGCCGGTGATGTTCTTATAAACGAGATTGCATGGGCCGGAACCGTTACCAGCTCTTACGATGAGTATATAGAGCTCATTAACAGAAGCTCCCGACCATTCTATCTTTCAGGATGGAAGATCGAAAATGCGGCAGGTACTGGCAATGCCCTTACATTTTCAGGAAGGATTGAGGCTTTATCCACCTTTCTTATCACTAACTATAATGAGAACAGTGAAAAAACAGCAATAACAGCTAGAATAGATTATTCGGATTCCGCTTTATCCATACCAAACTCTACATTCGGACCATTTATACTGAAAAATCAGGAAGATGAAATATTCGACAATGTAGGAGATGGAAATTCATATACATACGGCTTTACAGGAGATATCAAGTCTTCCCTATCTCGCTATACATATTCAACCGCAACCGAGTGGAATATAGATTCATGGTATACAGAGGGCATATCGCTTAATCTTAAGGATGAAACATTCGGAACACCCGGGGCTGCAAACAGCGATACACCATACCAAACAGGGCCTTCAGAAGACGACGCCCTCGCACTCATAACAGAATATCATGTAGATGCTCATGACGAGATAGGCGAGGACTGGATAGAGCTATTTATAACCAAGTCCGGCAATATTAAGAATCTTGTTATTACAGATCTCGATGCAGGCGATTCATCCATAACAAATGGCCTGGATGTATATCGAGAAGAGGGTGAGTTTCTCCTCGTAGTGTGGAGCGATTCATTCGGGTCCAGCGGAAATGTTTACTATATCCCGGACACAAAACCCCCGGGAACAAAGGATGAGCTTGTGCTTCTTTGCCAGACCAAGCTTATAGATGGACTGTGCTACTCTGTTGACGGCAATCTGCCGGATGACTATGAAAAGCTATGCGGTTTTGGATGGGAGGGCGACCCTGTTGGCTCGCTGCATGCGAGCAGAATAAAAGATGTAAACGGAGATTACAATGATACTATGAATACTGCATCGTGGGATATAGAAGCCGCTCCAACTCCCGGAATATAAAATTAGCTTTTTACACGTTCACGTGTAAACTCATAAGTATTTTATAAGTTCGAAGTACTTATGGACTCGATATTTTTTATTTCTTCTGTAATCCTATTCAATGCCGTCCCGCCCGGCACATCATGGCGATTCACTGATCTTTCCCAACTAAAAATTTCATAGAGATCTTCAGCAAAGGAGGAACAAAACTTTTTATACTCATCGATCGGGATCTTTCGAAGCTGAATCCCTCTGTCGACTGCAAATTTTGCAATCTGGCCAACAATCCCATGAGCCTTTCGAAACGCAACTCCTCTTTCAACGAGGTAGTCAACCAGATCTGTTGCAAAGAGAAGGTCTTTTGACTCACCGAGCTTCTCCGCTATTACCTTCTTGTTGAGCTTGATACTCCTGAAGAGCTCTGTCATTACATCAAAAACGAGGAGTGTATTATCCACAGTATCGAAGAGACCCTCTTTGTCTTCCTGGAGGTCGCGGTTATACGTATAGGGAATACCCTTCATGAGCACCATAAGAGAAAAAAGGTTTCCAATTACACGGGCAGATTTTCCTCTCACAAGCTCCAGTGGATCCGGGTTTTTCTTCTGAGGCATGAGTGAAGAAGTTGTCGATAGCTCATCTGGAATGGTATATATTGAAAACTCTTCAGATGACAGGATAATTATATCCTCACACATTCTTGAGAAGGTGATGAACAGTGTCCCGCAGATCCACTCAAATTCAGCGATGAAATCCCTTGTTGACACTGCATCAATGGAATTGCGGGTGATCGATTCAAATCCAAGCTCTTTTTTTAAGAAATCTCTGTCTATACCTATTGAAGAGCCTGCGCATGCACCAGACCCGAGAGGCATTGTATTGAGCCTCTTTTTGAAATCACCAAACCTCTCCTTTCCGCGTAGTAATGCATAGCAATATGCCAGAAGAAGGTGCGCAATGCTTACCGGCTGTGCCTGCCTTAGATGTGTGTAGGAAGGAACGATTACCTCTATATTTCTCTTTGCGAGCCCGAGGATTGCTTTTAAAAGACCTCCAAGTTTTTTCTTTACGGTCTCTGTCACATCCATGAGATAGAGCCGTTCATCAAGCACAATCTGCTCGTTTCTGCTTCGTCCTGTGTGGAGCTTGTAGGCTGTTTCACCTATCTTCTCAAAGAGCCTTCGCTCTATATTCATATGTATATCTTCATCTTCCTCTTTAAATCGAAATTTACCGCTTTCGATCTCTTTCTCTATCTCCCTGAGACCCTTCAGGATCAGTTCCTCCTCTTTCTTCTTTATAATTCCCCTTTTACATAATGCTTTTGTATAAGCTTCAGAGCCTTTTATATCCTCATGAAAGAGCCTCTTATCGAACTCAACCGATGAACCGAGCTTTTTAAATGACTCGTGTAACGGTACGTTTAGTCTTCCATCTCTTAGTGTCATGGTATTTTCCCCTCTGAAGCCGGGGGCGGCAGAGTACTAGAAACCTGTCTTTTTATACTCCTCTATCTCCTCATCGCTCAGAATCATCGTACCTATCCCCTTCTTTGTGAACACTTCCTGGAGGAGGGAGTCCTGTACGCACCCATTGAGTATGTGCACCCTTTTCACGCCGTTCTTCACAGCCCAGACGCACTGCTTGATCTTTGGAACCATACCGCCTTCTGCGATTCCATCCTCAATAAGCCGGGATGCATCATTATACGATATATACGAAATCGTCGATTTCGGATTATTCTTGTCTTTGAGTATGCCGTTGACATTTGTCATGGTAATGTACTTGTATGCATTCAGGGCAACTGCGATGCCGGATGCAACAGTATCTGCATTAATATTCAGGATATTCCCCTCTCCATCGTCCGCAATTGAAGAGATAACAGGGATATAGCCCTTCTCTAATAGTATGTTCAGAAGATCCACATTAACAGATTTTATATCTCCAACCCATCCAAAATCTACGTTGTTCTTCGTACCTGTGGCTTTGTCTACAACTTCCATTGGCGCTCTGCGCTCAGCTATGATCACATCCCCATCTATCCCCGAGAGCCCTACAGCCTGTGATCCGTGCTTTCTGAGAATGGTCAGGATCTCGTGGTTTATTTTTCCTGCAAAGACCATCTTCGTTATCTCGAGGGAATCCTCATCAGTAACCCTGCGACCCTCTATTATCTTTGGGGTTATGCCGAGCTTTTTTGAGAGTGCGTTTGCCTGAGGCCCTCCCCCATGGACTACAACCGCTTTGATACCTACCTGATGGAGGAGAGAGATGTCCTGTGCAATGTCATCGATTACACTCTCATCCTGCAAAAGCTCACCACCAATCTTTATCACGAAAATTCTGCCCTTGTATTCCCTGAAATAGGGAAGTGCCTGTTTTAGAATACCTATATCCCTCATTTTACTGTTTTCTCGCACCTCCCAGAATATGGTGCAGCACAGATCTCTGTACCCAGAGCCTGTTTTCAGCCTCATCGTATACAATGGAGCTAGGACTGTCGATTACGGAATCGCTCACCACCACATTCCTCCTCACAGGCAGACAGTGCATGAATCGAGCATTATCGGTAAGCCTGAGTTTATCATCATCAACAATCCACCCTGAAAGACCCTTTCTGTGTTTGCTCTCCTTTTCCTTGTCCCCATAGAACCGTATACTGCCCCAGCTCTTTGCGTACACCACCTTTGATCCTCTGAACCCCTTTTCTATACTATCGGTAACCATGATCCTTGCCTTCGACTTTTTTGCCAATTCATGAGCCTTTTCCATGATTGCATTATCCAGGTCGTATCCTTCAGGCCTCACGAATCGAATATCCATGCCAAACATGGAGCACGCCAGCAGGAATGAGTTGGCTACTGCCATGGGAAGAGGTTTCGGGTGGTTCGCCCAGGTTATGGTCACAGGCAATCCACCGATATCGCTTCCAAACTGCTCCTTTATTGTCATGATATCACCGAGAGCCTGATTTGGGTGGTACAGAGATGATTCCATATTGATGATAGGCACCCCTGCGTACCTGGCAAAAGCATCTATTACCGGGTCCTGTCTGTCTTTTTCCCAGTGCTTGCCTTCTGCAAAGACACGAATCCCGATCGCATCTGCATACCGTCCCAGGACCATTGCAGCGTCTTTTATATGCTCCTGAGCAGCTCCATCCATCACCACACCATCCTCTATTTCAAGATTCCACATGTCACCGCCTACATTGAGCGTTACCACATTGCCATCAAGCTGCTGCATGGCAAGCTCGAAAGAGGTACGTGTTCTCAGAGACGGATTGAAGAAAAGGAGAATAAGGTTTTTGCCGCTTACACTCAAGCGAAGTTTTCCTTTTTTCTGTTTTATCGCACGATCAATAAGCTCCTCGACTGTCTCTTTTTGAAAATCAGAAAGTGTAATTAAATGTTTCATTATTCATATCTCCTACTTGTATGTTCTCATTGCATCTATAAAAATCCCGGCATCCTTGGCTGAAAGAATGAGAGGCGGGAGGAGTCTGAGCACAGATTTTTTTACCGATGTTCCGGTGATTATACCTCGAGCTAGTAAAAAATCTCTGAGCTTAGCTGCATCGCCCTCGACCTCAATACCTAGGAGCAATCCCCGACCATGAACATCCTTGACAGCAGAGATATTTTGAAGCTCCTTAATAATAAATTCCCCGGTTTTTGCGGCATTCTTGACAAGATTTTCCTTTTTTATCACCTCTATGGTGGCGCTCAGTGCCCGGGCTGCTGCAGGCCCTCCGCCAAAGGTGGTGCCATGCTCTCCGTACTCAATTGTCTTCGCTATCTCATTGCAAATGAGCACAGCGCCAATCGGGATTCCCCCGCCAATCCCCTTTGCAAGTGTAATTATATCTGGAGTCACTCCTATTCTATCACCGAAGAACCACGATCCTGTTCTGCCGAAACCTGACTGTATTTCATCAAATATGAGTACAAACCCTCTCTTTGTGCATAGCTCTCTCAAGCTTTGATAATAATCATCAGAGGCCATCTGAACCCCTGCCATAGATTGTACAGGCTCTGTAATCACAGCTCCCGCATCATCCCCCAATGCCTGTTCAAGAGAGGAAATGTTACCAAATTCAGCAAACCTGTAGTAGTCGAGAACAGGTGAGAACTGGCTCCTGTAGCTTCCCAGGCCAGTTGCGCTCAATGCCCCGATAGTTCTTCCGTGAAATCCGCCCTCCATGGCAATCACGATCTTTTTACCGCTGAACTTTCTCACAATCTTCAATGCAGCTTCATTTGCCTCGGTTCCAGAGTTGCAGAAAAACACCCTGTTCATACAGGACGGAGCTACAGATACAATTGCCTCTGAGGCCTGTGCCCGTGTCGAAGAGTATACGACATTGGAATAAAAAACCAGTTTCTCCAACTGATCCTTTAATGCACCGACTATCGTTGGGTGGCAGTGCCCGACAAGCGCAACAGCATGCCCCCCGTACAGGTCCAGATAACGCTTTCCCTCAGAATCGTATACCCAGACCCCTTCACCCCTTTCAATTGCTATTGGAAGCTTTCTGTAAGTACCGAGCTGGAAGCTGTCTTCTTTCTCTTTTATGTCATTGAAATTCATGGAGAGTTGTCCTCTTTATGAGGTGTGCTAGGGTCTCATCCCCGGAAATTCCAGGCCCTCATCCTCTTTAAATCCGAACATGATA
>CP070841.1:930926-934459 GCA_020342115.1 Spirochaetota bacterium | reverse complement strand
TATAGAAGCTTTGGGGCTCCTTCCATTGTTCAATGTAAGACAGAACAGCTTAGAAAATGATATTGATCTTCGATTTGGAATAGACTGTGGAAAGACATCATATAAAAAGGATAAAGGCAACATCATATCTCCAAATATCAATTTTGCAGCCCATCTTGAAAAGAAGTGTACAGCCAACAACTCAATAACTATCTCAGAGAGGATCTATAAGACCCTTGACTATAAAAAAAGCACGTATTTTCAACCCAAGGGCCAGTTAGAAGGTACAGTCTACTACTCATACTCGCCATGCAGTTTCTACTTGAGTCATAGTTGTATCTCAGAATTTTATGATCAGGAAAAAGAAGATCCTAAAAATCGAAAGAAGAAACGCTCCTAAACTACTACAAAGTGAGGTTATTGCAACTTTTCTTTATATCATCTACAATTACACCATATTTCCAAAGTTAATATAAGTGCATCAGGAAACTGGGGAGATTATTTTTAAGGATTCATTCTGATTTGCATAACATCTTATTACTTGGCTGAATCAATGTTCAGTCTTTTTAATAATACTAAATGGCTCGTCTATTGGTTGTATAGTGATTTATTAACACCTTCGAAGTCAAATCTTTTCTCAGAAAACAGTTTCAAGCAAGCATCGACTATTTTAGGATCATAGGTTATACCCCTATTCTGTGATATTTCTTTTAATGCCTTATCAATACCGAGGGACGGCCTGTATGGTCGGTGCGACGCCATAGCCTCAACAACATCAGCCACTCCTATGGTTTTCGATTCAATGAGGATTTCTTTATCCATGATACCGAAAGGATACCCAGAACCATCAATCCTTTCATGATGCTGTCTTAAGATCCTGGCAACAGGCCAAGGAAAATCTATTGTCTTCAATATCTCGTAGCCGGCTTCAGGGTGGACTGTTATCAAATTAAATTCTGTCTCGTTTAAGTGACCGGGTTTGCTAAGAATTTCTGCTGGTACTGAAATCTTGCCGAGGTCATGTATAACCCCAGCCATTCGGATTCCATCTACCTGTTCATCTGTAAAACCCATCTCAGTTGCAATTGCCCTGGCAAGATTGGCAACACGACGTTGATGACCTGCCGTATACGGGTCTCTCCTTTCAACCATGAGTGCCATGGCATTAATAATTCCTCCTGTGGCTTTCCTCAACTTCGTCAAACTACTTTTAAGTTCTTGTTCCGCGAGCTTGCGGCCAGTAATATCTCGGAACACCAAAACAGAACCACTGATATTTTCATTTTTATCCTGGATAGGGGAAGCACGAAAATCGATAGGAATTTCTTTCCCTTTCTTATCAAGTAACATCATTCGATCTACAAGATTGATGTGAGCTCCTTCTTCAATTGGTTTTAATAGAGAGCTTTCGTCAGATTCACAAGTATGTTCATATATTATATTGAACACTTCAGGTAGGTTCCTACCAAGAGCTTCTTGTTTATTCCAACCTGTTAATGATTCTGAAGCCGGATTCATGAATGTTATGTTCCCCTTTTTATTAATAACAATTACTGCATCGGCGATGCTTTTGAATATTGTACTGAGCCAGTGTTCGCTCTCTTTTAGTCTCATTACCATATTATACCTGTAAAGGGCCAATTCAATAGCTGCATGCAATTCTCTTTCTTCGAAAGGTTTCAATATATAGCCAAACGGTTCTGTTATTTTGGCCTTCTTGAGCGTTTCATTATCTTCATAATCGGCAAGATAAACAACTGGAATATTGAACTGTTTATGGATATGTTCAGCTGCTTCTACACCGTCCATTTTCCCTTTTAGCTTAACATCCATCAAAATTAAATCTGGGATAGACTCTTTCGCTCTTTTTATTGCTTCCTTGCCAGAAGTAACTACTGCAGAAACACTGTATCCCATATTTAATGTTCTGTTTTTTATTTCTATTGCTACATTACTTTCATCCTCAGCAATCATGATCTTGGCTTTTTTCATTGCCTTGCTCCTTATTTACTCCTGCGTTTCAATACACTTTATCTTAAACTCTATTTTACCACTCCTAGAAAGCTAAATACTCTCACAAGCTGCACAGATAAAGAACTCATCAGCTTGTAATCCCCGTGGCCTAGTATCACTATACTCTTAATCCTCCGCTAATTCTCTCACATTTTAATTTGATAAATCAACTAAGACATATAAATTCTAACTTTAATTCTATTACATTCATTCTTTCAATTCAAATATTTAGAAAATCAATTTTAATTATATATTATTTCACTTTTTTGGATAAAAAAAGGTCTATAATCCCTCTAAACTGATATAATATTCTTCGGTTTGTCATATATATATATTGAGTGAAGTTTATTTAAAGGAATTATGGTAATGTGAGATATGTTAAAATATGTAAAAAAAGTCACGAAAAACTATTGATATGTCCATGAAATTTTCACAAATGTTTTTCACACCAAAAACAGACAGCCTATATTTACATACATAACTCATAATAAATCATTTTTCAAGAATATAGAAAAATTGAGTTTACAAAGTATTTCTGAAAAAAAGGATAATGGTAGCTTTGATGATGAAATGGGAGTGAATAATCTTTTCTTTTTTGTGAATTTACCTATACAAGTACAGATCATATAGAATGAAAGCATTGTTTGTTACTAGACGGTTCTGATGTATCCATTCATTATGGTGATCATTCCTAAGCAAACGATATAGTAACTATATTAATCAGGATAATAAAAAATATCAGCTCTAGGCTGACAGCACACAGCCAATATAAATAATAAGGTTAACTAAAAATCCTTTTCTCAATCTCCTTTAAATTCTTGAGACCCTCTGATGCAAGCGAGTCAGCACTGGGTGCAAGCTTTCGCCAGATTGCACATACTCGCGCGAGCTCCTCAATATCGGGTACAAAGGACTCTATAACAACCCAGCCATCATAGTGTATATCCTTAAGTGCTCTGTACACATCATCCCATCGAACGAGACCTGACCCTGGAGTTCCTCTGTCGTTCTCGCACACGTGAAAGTAGCCGAGATACCCCCCGGTATTGACAATCGCATCGTAAAAGCTCTTCTCCTCCCTGATCATGTGGTAGGTGTCGAGATGTACCTTTACATTAGGCTCTCCCACATCCCTGCAGAATTGAACAGCATCGGCTGCTGTGTTCAGGAAATACGTTTCGAATCGATTAATCGCCTCTACTGCCAGGACAATGCCTTTATCCTGAGCATACCTTGCTGCAGCTTTGAAGTTTTCAACCCCCCATTCCCACTCATCTTCTGTTCTCGCTTT
The DNA here is from genome assembly GCA_020342115.1 of Spirochaetota bacterium. Taxonomy (GTDB): domain Bacteria; phylum Spirochaetota; class B62-G9; order B62-G9; family DRHN01. Next base: position 931,176 of record CP070841.1, on the reverse strand, counting down.
CCCGGTGAGAAACCCTGCTGCAGCATAATTTACACCGCCAATAACACATTCACCTCCAGCAATTTCGTATGCTGCATCTATACATCTCTTAAAAAATTCGAGCCCTGTTTTCCTTACCTTTGAGTCTTTTGAGATAAGATTTTGCTCCTCCGTCAGGATAAGTACAAAGTTTACCCCCATATCTTTTTCTCTGAGCTCTTTATGTATCTCGCGAACAGGCAATTGATCCGGATAGCGAAGATGTATCTCC
>CP070841.1:921686-930826 GCA_020342115.1 Spirochaetota bacterium | reverse complement strand
TTTTTGAAATTAGGATTTTTAACCCAGCTTTCACCAGTTTTGTCCTCTACTGCTTTTATTATTGGGTCGATATTACCTTCCATTCTTGCTACTAATTCACGGAACCACCAGAAACAATACCTATCTACCATTCCATCGAGTGCTAAGGGTGCGAAATCTGTGGTTTTTTGTATAGTTGCACATAGTTTCAGAAATTCATCCCAGGTTGTAAATGGTTTCCAACCATTCTTATTCCACAATGTTTTATTATAAGTAATTCCTGACGTGAATATAGAATAAGGAACATAAACAACATTACTCTTATCTACAACTCCGCCTCCAAGAAAATTATCTCTCCAGGACATATCTCCTTCATATCGATCTTCACTCATGGCTTTATCTAATACTAACAACCTGTCTGCTTCACCTAATAGAGGTTTAATATGAAACTCTTCATCTTCAACAATATCAATCTGTTCTCCCGCACTAATGGCCGCTGAGACTGCTGACATAAGTTCCCTGCCCTTGAAGGAAATTTCTATTGTTATTTCAGGATGCATTTCTTCATATTCTTCAATCCAACCTCTAATAACTTCAGCACTGGATTCACCCTCAGTCCACATTGACCAATACACTATTGTTTTTTCCTCACTAGGTGCCTTCTTCTTCCCGCCACCACGTGCCATCAGGGTTAAAGGCACCATAAGCAGCACCGCCAATAAAATAACAAAAAGCTTTTTCATTTTTTCTCCTCCAATAATTTAAATAAATATGAGCCTTTCTTGATCAATATATACTTTTCTTGTCTATCACCTCCTTTATTATTCACATTCATAACATGTGGTTTAAGTTGACAAAATTTCATTAAATACTATTTAATGAATTCCGTCAAGCTTTTTGTATAAATTCTAATAAATGACTTTTTGCTCTTTAAACACAATGAAAACTAATTATGACAATATGACAGCAATGAAATTAAGAAGATAAGTTCTCTTAATTTTCACCTAGAATGTGCTTAGGATTACTAAAGTAATCCTGAGCTTTTTCATAGAACTTCCCCACGTGTATCCCATCAATAAGAGCATGATGTGCCTGTACACCAACCGGCATCTTCAAGCTCTCACCATCTTCGAAGAACTTCCCCCATGCTATCCGTGGGACAGAATCAACTGGATGTAAATTGATCGGATGCACCGCGCTTGTAAACGACACCCAGGGTATCGAAGTCATAAACAATAAGTCATCCTGTCCCGGCTCGTCTTCCAGTGTGGGATGCTCCTTCACACATGCAATCTGCTCAGCCGCCCTCACTGCAAACAGGGAGAAATCTTCAGTATATTCAAATGTACAGAAGGTGAAAAGATCCTCATTCGTTAAAATCGTTATGGCCGGGTGTACTATCTCATGCTCTACTACCTCTCCTTCCCGAATGCGATACCGGAACTCAGGAACTAAGTTTGCTGCCCGTGTGAGTATATATACAGTAGCCAAAGTGAATGAAATACCACGCTGTTTGAAAAAAGGATAGAATGCTGTCAGGTCCACATTTGCACACAAGCTGAAGTATGGATAGTCCAGCGAGTTAAAAAGCCTGAAATGATCGCGTCGTGGCCAGGTCTCCAGGTTAATATGTCGCATGCCTCACCTCCAGATTGACACGATAATTACTGCGGATAACATCCTCCGGCCTCAACGAATATCTACTGCATAGCTGAATTGTGAGCCCTCTGCATCTCACTCCATGCTTCTGGCGAATTGGTAAAACATGTCCAGCCAGCCTAATGACCCGTCAAACTTGCCCCAGGATTCACCGTTTCGTACAATGATAAGATTCTTCTGCGGCGAGACATAGATAAACTGGCCATGATTTCCCATAGCGATAAAATCATAGTTTGATTCTTCGCGCCTCATGCCCCACCACATGTAACCGTAGTAGCCACCGTAGTCAGCAAAAATGCCCTCATCGGGATAATAATCTCCGCTATCGAGCGAGACATCCGGGCGGGTCGATTCAGCAACCCAATCGGCCGGAACAACCTGTGTTCCATCCCAATTCCCGTTATTGAGATAGAGCCGTCCGAACTTGGCAAAGTCAAGTGCCCGGCCATTTATACCGCTTTCCATTTTCTCAAACCCCGTGGTCTCACTGTCCAGGCTCCATGAACCATCGAACTCCATTCCAATAGGCTGCCAGATCTTGATTTGCAGATAAGCCGCTACAGGCATACCTGTTGCCCGCTCCAGGATTACGCCCAATAGTAAAGGATGAAAGTTGTTATACAGAAAGTATGAACCGGGTGGATCAATCACAGTGGTCTCATTGATTGCTATATGGCGCAGGTCAGGGTAGTAATATGTCTTGGTGTCATCGCCATTTATAAACGAATTTTCCCGGTACTTAATGCCGGATGACATTCTCAACAGGTCTCGAATCGTTATGTTGGCGAATGCTGGATCACGCTCATTCAATTCAGGTATGTAGTCAGTGATGGGGTCCCGGACACTTTTAATGAAGCCATCTGCGATGGCCGTCCCGATCAGCGCCGATGCAAAGGATTTGGCAACAGAGAACGATGTTACAATAGTATCCCGTGATGCACCATTGAAGTACCCCTCGTACAGGATGGTGTCGTTCCGTATTACAATAAAAGCCTGGGTTTTGTTCTTCTCCAGCAAGACATCCAGATCGTGGATTGCCGGGTTCTTCTCAAATACTGTCCGCACCTTCGCCTCAGCCTGTTCTTCCTCAAAACGAAAGGGAGATGGACTGGCATCGATCTGTCTTTCCGGGAATTTCTGGTAGTCGTAGACATCCGAATCTCGCCAGCGTATTGCTCTCATCACATATTCAGCAGGATAGGAGAGGAAAGCCCATACAAAGACCAGGCACACCAGCCCTGCGAGGGCTGCAAGAATCCAGAGTGCGACTTTTCCTAGGATTTTCATAATGTGCCCCCACGTACCTTTAATCTGAGATAAAATAATAAATGTACATTTTCCTTAATTGGGTACCGTTGTAGTGAACGGCTTTTTATCATATTTGCAGATAATTTGAGTAACATTACGTCCTGACATTGCCACAGAAGGCAGGCTACCACCCGGCTGTACCCACTGCCCTGCCATATAGAAATTCTTGAGTCCAGGCAGGTTCTGGCTCATACGCAGCCTCAGAGTATTTGTTGTTTCTATCCAGCCCTGGAAGCTGCCCCGCCAGTTGCCTGTGTAACGTACCCACGTTAATGGTGTTGCCACATCACGCATCTCCACCTTGGCGGCCAATCCCGGGAACCGTCTGTCGAGTAAAGCAACCACCTTATCCGCTATCTGCTCCTTTTCTTCTTCATAGCGCTCAGGGCCCTGCTTGAGCTTTTTCCAGTAATCATAATCAGAAGCGAAATGAACTCTAACAAATGTTTTACCTGCTGGTGCCAAGGTTGGATCAAAGGCATAAAACTGCACGCTAAGACGGCTTCGTTCTTTCTCACCGATGACAACTGGCTCATCGAAGGGGAAGTCTATCCCTGTCACAGTATGAGGTATCTCCTCGAACGAACGGGCAACACCCAGTCCTACGTAGATTAACGGTGAAAAGAGAGTAAGTTTATCATAATAACCCCGGATTTTACCGTTGATATACTTTCCATTCAACATGTTAAAAATGGTAGTATGGCCATCGGCGGCAGAGATGACGATGTCGCTGCGGTGCTCACTGCCGTCAGCCAGCTTCACTCCAACCGCCCGGTCATTCTCCACAAGGATCTTGACAACCCGTGACTTGTAGTGAATTTCGCCTCCTAAGTCAAGGTAACGCTTCTCGACAGTTCGGGCAAGTTCCAGGGAGCCACCTGCTGGATAGCTGGCTGTTTTTTGATCCATCCAGGCAAAAGTCTTCATAACAGCCATTATTGGGAAGTCAGGTGGGTTTTCAAGGTTGAAGATAAAAGGAAATGCCTCGTGCATGAACGGATTTTTGAATCGTTGGGCAACATCCTGGATTGTAATTTCACCCCATTTTCTCCAAAACTCCATGTAAGGCAACATTTTTCTCATTATCCTGAGCCTGTCCATTGGGCTATATAGCTCAGGGGCTTTCTCCCAGGGTATGGGAAAATGTGTCATCTTACGAATCCCATTGGTAAACTCCTCGATTACATCTTTGTCCTCAGGGGCAAGCTCTTTCATATGTTGGTCCAGACGATTAATGTCACAGTAGACTATGAAGACCTTACCATCCTTGCCTTCAATCCGAGCGTATTCTTCATGCTCAATCATGGAGCATCTCTGCATTACACCCAATTCTTCCCATATTGGAAAGAAATCAGTTCCTGATTTTGTACCAGTCAACCAGTGAATACACCCGTCGATCTTATAGCCCCTGCGTTTCCAAGTAGTGCAAACGCCGCCTGGTGTGGTATGCATCTCGAAGATTTGGGTTCTGTAGCCGTTCATCTGGCTGTAACACCCTGCGGATAGACCAGCCATCCCTGCCCCAACGATGATTATTGACTTTTCCAAACCTCTCAATCCTTTACATACAGGTTTTTACCAGATGTACTCAGGGCATTACCGATATCGCACAATAAATAAGTGAACTGCAGCTATGCACCATTTTACTCTAAAGACCTTCATTCATGCAATATACCATTAACAATCTTTCAATTAAGTTGATGCGTGTCTGCTCCATCATCATCTGGTTGGCAATATTCTCCTAGAAGCTTCTAATGAGCCAGATTAATTAATGAAGATATTCCTTTAATTTCGCTGCCAGCGGAAATGAAACCCGATACTGCTTGAAGGGCATACGGTAAGGCAATCGATACAGGCCGTGCACTCTGCAGGATCACTTTCGAACTGATGTCTTGGGTCGATTGCGTTCATCCGGCAGGAACCCACACAGACTGCACATTTATTACATTGAACTCGCACGTATCGGAACCGTAATGAGATCCTCGAAACAAGGGCAAATACCCCCCCCAGAGGACATAGATAACGGCAAAAGAAAAGGTCTGCGATCATATTCAGGGCAATCGCAGCAATGGTAAATATTACTATAGACACTGCCACAAGCATATTTCTGCCGTGAAACACCTCTTTCAAATCCATCGGTGAAAGCAAAAGCCACACCGATAACACTGCAACGAGTACAAGAAGCAGCACATACTTGATGATCCTTAACTGTTTCGGCGGCTGCTTTTTCCTCTCTTTTACCCTTTTAAAACGTACCCAATCCAGCAGGGTTCCCACCGGACAAGCCCAGCCGCAAAACACACGTCCCAATAACAGTGTAAGCACCAGGGCAGCTATGCTCATAGATAGTACAGGTATAAACGACCCAATAACCCTTCCGCCAAGAGCTTTAACCAGAAGGAAGATAAAAAGTGCAAGGAACACAAATTGCACTATCTGACGTATGCGCCTCACCTTATGCGGTTCATACCTTCCTGGACCTAGCTGATCTTGTGTAGCTATCATTACATTCTCATAATTTACACTCAGGATACAAACTACCTGTCGGAGCGGGTATCGATAAGGATCTCTTCGATATCACGATCAACTTGAAAAGCAATATCGCTAAAACGAGGAATCCCCTTCTTGGGCTCACCCTTCCAGGACATTCCCCATGGCTCTGACGGACCGAACAATCCACGGTCCAGTTTTCCATTGTAGTTGATATCCACAAAGACCCGGATCCCGTAGTGCCCTTCAGGGATGCCAGAAAAGGAAAAGGTAATTTTTTGATATTTTTCCTCTTCAAGTTTTATCTTTCTTTCCTGGATTCCCGTAAAGGGGATAGGAAACTGATCCTCATCCACAAGATAGATATAAAGGTCACCCACCTTCTCAACCAGGACCGAACCAGAAACCCGGTACTGTTCTGCCAATCCGATGATTGGAATAGCCGTTATTATTATGATAATAATGAGAAGAAATCGCTTCATAATAAGCTCTTTTTCATTGTTTAGATGGTTTGCTCAAAATAGTCACCATCTTGTTTCCTTTGAGCCCAAAATGTATTCTGTCAGACTATTAATAAATTGTCAATGAAATACAGATAGCGGGATTTATTTAATGGGGTCAACTCCCATTTTTTTAACCTTAATTCAAGCGTAGAAAAAAGAAATAAAAATGGGAGTTGACCCCATTTTTAGACATCCCTTGATTACCCGGGAACCTTGCCCTTGAACATCGAATAGGTGAAAAAGGCATAGTAATCAGAAAGATTCAGAATGAACTCTGGCGATCCTGGCCGACACAGTCGCTGATATTTTGCCCAATCCATTTGCGACACCTCTGGCTGCGGCACTCCCCATAACATCTCAAAGAGCGAAACTAAAGCTCTGCGGATATCATCACTCAATGGTGCTTGAACATCACCAACAAAAGTTTTAGCTTCAGCTTTCTCCAGCCCCGCTTCTTCAAACCATCTTAATGCGCGCAAGAAGTGTAATTCCGGTTGTTTACTCCTGACGTACGGGGCGAATCCTGAACAGGTCGCATTCAGCCGTGCTTCCAGTAGAGGGTATCCCGGAAGCAGGCATTGAGAGGTCCATGCTAGAATAACCACCATACCACCTGGCTTCACCACCCGCCTGAGTTCTCGCAGCAATGGCAGGAAGTCACCAGCTGGATACCCCACACAGTCTGCACTCCATACCCAATCAAAGATGTCATCGTCAAAACCGAGGCTGCCCAAATCCCCTTCCTGAAAGGAAATACGCTCCGCAAGGTCAGACTCCTTCACAAGTTCCTCTGCGTAATGGAGAAATGCTGAAGACAAGTCAAGCCCGGTGACATGCCCTTTAGGCCCAATCGCCTCCGCCAGCAACAAGGTCTGCAGCCCGATTCCACAACCTGCATCCAGTCCCCGGCTTCCTTTGGGGAGGTGTAATGCCTTAATCACTGAACGAAGAAGCGGCTCCCGCAACGGATTGGCATCCAATGCCCTCTGTATATATGAATCTATGTCAGCCATTTTACACTATCTCCTGTGGAAAGGTAACCTAACTACAAATCTGACTGCAAATATAAAGTACTTTACCTTAAAAATATCGAACATGCAAGTATGTTGGAATACCGAGCCGAATTAATTAAAGAAGCTGTCACCTTAATTTTCCTCACATCATTCCCATGCATTTTTATATGGAATGAGCTATACTTACTATTAATTAATTGGATATTGGAGGGATAAATGAAAAGATTTCGACTGTTTGTTATGATACTATATATCTTAATTCCTTTTGTCAGCTATTCACAGGACAATACCCCTGTATATGCCAGAAATGTTTCGGATGTCACTCAGCCGTATTCGGATGCTTGGATAATCAATTTGACTGAAGAACCGGCAGGAGATGAAGCCGTAGACAATGCTCCAGAATGTGATATTGCCGGAGCCATGTCATGCTATGATGATGATAGGTTGCGTGTTGATATTATACTCAATCATCCTATTTCATGGGAGCTGGACACCTGGTACGGGGTTGAATTTTGGTATTCGGATATGACGGAATATTATATTTATTTCCCCACAACAGAAGAATTTATCCTCTTGGTTATGGATGAATATGACAACATAGTAGATGACTATCAACTTACCAATGACTTGTCCGGTGATTTCGCTACCGTCACGAGTTACGATGGAGTCGAGGATAAATCTGTTGTCATTATTATCGATAAAGATAAGCATATGACTGGAACTAAAGGTGAATTGTACTATTTAGAAACAAGTGTTGCTTCCGGTTTCTTTGATATGGAAGGTGAATTTCAAATTGCCGACGAAACAATCTATGTTGACCTTTATTTTGTTAAGTAGAGGATATACTTAAAAAAATGGGGTCAGTTCCTATCTTTTTATTTGTATATAAACGTAATTATAAAAGATTGAAATGGGATCTGACCCCATTTTCGGGTGCTGTCCCTATTTTTGATCCCTCCTTCTTGCCAGTAGTACACCCAAGACTCCAAATATGAAAATCATGAAAACGCCTTCCACACCGAACGATCCGAGAAACTCCCTTCCCGGTATGAGCGTGACGAACCCTTTCCCGGCATATCCTGAGAGAAGGGTGTTGGCGATTGCGTTTCCGATCCAGTGCATGAGTACAGCAGGCCAGAAAGATCCTGTACGTATTCTGATCTCTCCATACACAATTGCAAACACAAACGTACCGATAATGAATCGGGGTAAAAGGGTGATAAGTTCTTCCGAAGTGTGCATCCACAGCTCGCTCAGATAGGGAAAGTGCCAGGTAGCCCATATCACGCCGACAATCGCGTGGGATAAATATCTGTTGATACCGAGCAGGTACACCTTTGGTGCAAGGTACCCCCGCCATCCGACCTCCTCGAAGATCGCAAAAAAGAGGAAAGTGATGAGTAGCGGCAGGAGAGCTTCGACAAACTCGCGCGCTGAATACTCTTCCGCCCTGCTCGCACCGGTCAGAAGACCAAGCAGGAGTACGATGAGTATAGTAACCGGATAAGCCAGGATACTCAGTAGGTACCAGCTGCCGTTCGACCGGAAATGAGGCCCAGCCCCGAAATCGCTCCAATCCCGTGCAACGATGCGCATGATGATCGAAACCATAATCGGTGCGATTCCCCAGACGATGAATCCCGGACCAATCGAAGTCGGGCTCCCTCCAAGGAGGGATCCGAGCCATGCGACAGCGTTCACCGCCACGGTAAATATCAGCACTTTGATAATCGTTCGCCTGCGTTCACCTGTACTCATGATATTTTCCATTTTTTCAATCAAAAATACATAGTAACACAACAGAAGGGAGTAGTCAATCGGCTTTGCACCTTTGTCATTATGCGTTCTTCAGGCTTTGAATAATTTCTTTTAAACCCGGTCTTTTACCATACATCAACATGTATACCCTGAAGATTTTAATTGCGAGAAATAATCCTACACCAATGGAAATCACCAGCAGGCCTATACTGGCTGTTAATTGCCATGGCGGAATGTCTGACACACCCAGCCTTAGCATAGTCTGAATAGGGGCGGTGATAGGAAATATCGACAGCACAATCCATAAGGGACTGTTTGGGAAATTAATAAATATTCCTACAAGCCAGAGCGGTATATAACATGCAAGAGTGTATAACATAGACAACTGGCCTCCCTCCATGGCATTGGAGCTGATGGCACCGACACCTAT
>CP070841.1:916863-921586 GCA_020342115.1 Spirochaetota bacterium | reverse complement strand
CCCGTGTATCAGTAGATTCAAACGGCACACAGGGCGATGGAGATAGCGGCGACTATAATCCCTCTATAAGCGGTGACGGCCGGTATGTGGCATTCGAATCCGCTGCTACCAACCTCGTGCCAGGCGATACGAATGGAGCAGAGGATGTTTTTATACACGACACGCAGACAGGCACAACAACCCGTGTATCAGTAGATTCGGAGGGCACAGAGGGCGATGGAGATAGCTGCGAACTCTCTATAAGCGCTGACGGCCGATATGTGGCGTTTGAATCTCGTGCCACCAACCTTGTGGCATTCGATTATAATGAAACTTGGGATGTATTCCGTGTACTAAATAAGTAATTTATAGAAGCAGTATAGGGGTCAGCCCTTGACAGGCTGTTGCCCAAATGATTACTGAGAGTCTATATCTCATCCGCATGCAAATACGGGTTCCGAAAATACTGTTTTGCCCAACGCAGAAATTATGCGGTGAATCCAGTGTGAAAAACAGGAATTTACCCCCTGTACTCTCTGAATATTGCTCCCTACCGGTTTCCCATTCGAGTGATTCGCCAATATCTGTAGTATGGGTTCAGCCCTTGACATAGGACATTTCATTTTCTATATCTGAGATCTTTCTTCTAAGTGACTTATCTTCTCTTAGCTGATTTAAAAACCGCTGGTATGTCTTAGCCACTGCTGAATAGCTGATCCCTCCAAAAAGTTCACCAATGCGCTTATTTGTTGTACCTGTGTGCTTCTTTATCATATAAATAGCTATCTTTCTCTTCTCGCCAGAATTAGCTCTCAATAGCTCATCTTCTGATATATTGAACTGTTTTGATATTGTTTCCAGTATATCTTCAGTCCGGTAAGTTGCTTTCAATACCTTCCTATGTGAAACTTCCTCTTTGTTTAAAGAATCATTATTTAGCTTTTTCAGAATATCTTTAATAAATCTTTCACCTCCAAGTATCATCCCTCCATAGATCCCCTTTAGAGGACTTTCCATTTCAACTCCTATTGCACTTTCCACAAATCTCTTGTATCTCTTTTTAGCATCTTCTTCTTTCCCTGAAAGCATCCCCAAGAGAAGTTCTTGTGTGACTATTTCATCTTTAGTGTTGGTAATATATGATCTGTAACTGCTATAAGAATAATCTTCAGGCTTTTTAACAATCCCTGCACGCACAGGATTAAGATGGATATATCTACTCAATTCTAATAGGTAGTTATCCTTATCTATGACAATAGCTTTATATCTCCCTTGAAATAAATGACCGCTTCTCTTCCTTGTGATATTAATATAGGTTGTGTAGGACCCATTAATATAATGCATTACCTTGCTCAGGTTTCCCTCAGGTGTTTCTAGTACCATATGATAGTGATTGCTCATAAGTATATAGCAGTGAAGTAAAATACCATACTTGATCTCAGCTTCTGTTAGGTATTTCTTAAACCTCTCATAATCTACCTTTCCAAAGTATATCCTTTTTCGTTCATTGCCTCTTGCAGTTATATGATAAAGTGCCCCTTCATATTCAATTCGTAAAGGCCTGGCCAAAAACATCCTCCAAATTGTTCTCTTAAGAATAGTATAAAGGTCATTATGTCCTATGTCAAGGGCTGACCCCTGGTTTACTCTCATAATAACTTCTCAATTCCCCATTCGAGCAGATTGCAGGTGTCACCGCTTCGATCACTGACCATCTTAACCACTTGCTACCTTGTTTCGTCAACCTCCCATACCATTCCTTCTCCCCACTCGCATGTGTAGACGGTACTAGCCCCGCATAACTGCACAGCTTAGATGAGCTCCCAAACCTTATAGCACTGTAAACTGATAACTTGACATTAATTTAAATGATGGGATTGATGATATAACTGTTACTAGTAGATGATAGAAATTCTTACCAAATGTAGCATGTTCAATCTCTTTATTAAAAACTTTCTGCCCTACCCTACTTATCCTAAGACTGATAAACTCCTGCTGCTTCAGGTTGATATTCAACATCTATAATTTTTAAATATGATACACCTTTGGGAACATCGCATTTAATAATGTCACCGATCTTATGGCCAAGTATAGCAATTCCCATAGGGGCCATTATTGAAATATTATTTTTCAAAATATCCGATTCATCCGGCAAGACAAGTGTGTATACTGATTGCTTTCCACTATCCAGATTTTCGAACCTTACTCTGGAATTCATAGTGACAGTAGTATGGTTAATCGATTTCGGTGTGACAATCGCAGCACATTTTAGCGTAAACTTGAGATTATTGATAAAAGTTCTCCTTTCTCCGTTGCAATCTTCGTAATATTCAAGGTCTTTAATAAGCTTCAATAAACACTTATGGTCACAATCGGTAATGACAATTTTCTTGTTATTCATTTCAAACCCCCAGAGATTTTATAATAAACCTTCAATGACCTTTTCATCACGTGTTAAAAGATATTTACTGAAGTTTTTGTCTATTTGCCCTTTAGAGAAGTTATCTATTATACCACTTTCATTTTTCATCTATATTCTTTAATTAGGGAAGAATGAAATCCCCCTAATTAACTTACCTATGAGCAAGCTATCATTGTCAATTTGTATGATAATATGATCCTGCAAATGATCAATATGGTTTATATATGTAGGTAGTTTGTATTTTTTCTACAAGGTTTGAATTGCTATTGGTCTACATGTTTTGGAGATAAGTAGTGAGGTTTATTTTCTCATTGGCAATACCAAATTTTTTACGAATATTATGCCTGTGCCTCTCTATAGTTAATAATGACAAAGAAAGGAGGCCTGCTATCTCTTTACTTGTAAGCCCATTTTTTATCATATTACAAATTTCCATTTCTCTTACGCTCAGTCTTATACGATTATCAATAATCCTCTTTGTAAAGGATGATGTAATCTCTTCTAAGTTTTTCTGCAAAATGGAAACATATCTTTGAAGATGATCATTATTTGAAGTACTATTTTTTAACTTCATAAGAGCAGGCATTATGAGATGATCGATATTGATTATTATCTGCTCCTTGATATCTTTTTTTTCCATCTCGATCTGCGCTAGTATTTCTTTTAGGGCTATGTTTTTCTCTTCAAGTTCTTTTTTCTGCTGCTCAAGTCTTATAGCAGATTCTTTTATATCTTTATTTGTCTCTTTCTGTTCTATAATACTTCCTATTAACTCTGATATTGCCCTGATAAGCATTTTCTCAGCTGGTAGAAAACACTCTCCTCCGTTTCCAGACACATTTTCTATATAACATATTTCTACAAAACCTATCTTTTTACCAAAAACAGTCAGATCATGCCTTAATTTCCATTCTGTTTCTTTAAAATTGGATGATTTGAATTCTCTATTATTTAGGGTAATCCGGACACATGAATGATTCTTATACTTCCATGCAGGTAACATGATATCGATAATTTTTTTTATAGTATTATCAAGAGAAAGTGTCTTCTGTTCGAGGATCTTTGATATATTGTAAAGACAGTTCAGCTCTTTTACCCTCTCTGTTAATTCATTTTTTTTAGCCTTAAGCTGATTCTCGATTTTATGCCATTTCATCTTTTCCTTTTTAAGGTTTGCAATTATTTTATTACGTTTGTTTAACACTAAGATTAGCTGTTCTTTATTTGTAAATTGGTTCTTCATTCTTTTAATGATTTATTGACAATTGATAGGTAAAGTTATAATTCGCGATTTACAGAAACATCTGTATTTCGACACAAAAAGCGCTAAATTGTAGTATGAATCATACTTCACAAATAACTCTTTTCTCTCTTCTCTACCATATTACTTCAGGGTTTTATAATTCGAGAGTTTCTGATATGCGCAAAAACTGACCGCTAAAAGCTCTCGATTTAGACATTAAGTACTTACGAGTGATTTTACCGATGAAAAACGTGTGCCTTCTCATAAACATGCTACTCAGGACAGGACAACCTGTCAAGCATAAAGATAATTTCAATTTTCTAGAGTATTTCCAATAAAGTAACGGTTATTTGTTTTCACGCAAGGGAAATATTATTCTGGCTCCAAAGGGCTAAGAAGGAAATACCAAATTAGCTTACTTTTATGATGAGCACTCTAAGAGTAACAAGTTTTCTCTGGTATACAGACTTCTTCGGCCTCCGGCATCCAAATCATAGAATTCGCAGGTTCGAATCCTATATTGCCCTTATTTTTTTTTGCTCACTTTTAGCTCCGGAGGCTGCAGAAGGGACTGTTTGATATATTATCGTTTGCTTCCTTTCCTTCTGCAGCCTCCGGTATCCAGATCACATACGTCGTGGGTTCGAATCCCGCATTGCACGAAGACTGCCTTGTCACCTCAATGTCGGGTTATATCCATTTTCCAAGAGTGGTAATATTGGATAAGCGAATTCTCATCGACACAACAGGCGGCCGACACAGCCGCCTGAGTGCCGTCCTCCTCCCCGAAAGACGGGTTTTAAAATCAACAATGCTTATTTAATTACGGTTAAAAGCTATTGATAGTAATATATCAGATGCGTATGCTTCAGGTTGTCCGCATCGAACGTCTCTGGATATTCATTTGAGCACAATAACAATTCCAATGTATTTCCATCATCTTTGGTTTTTGATAACCTCTATCCCACTAGACCTGTCAAAGTCCCTTTTTTCCTTCTAGATTTGGAAGAAGGTATACCAATTATTCCCCACTGATGCGGGATAGATCAAGACATTCTACTGACGGTAACGAATTTCGT
>CP070841.1:910061-916763 GCA_020342115.1 Spirochaetota bacterium | reverse complement strand
GGGTGGGTCAATACCATTATCTGTCAGTATTTTCTCATTGAACTGGAATGTGATCAGGTCTGCATAGTAGGAGAGTCCATAGAGCTTCCCGTCGTATGTCATATCTGCAAGTGCGTACTTGGCGGTTTTATCCTTGTACTGTTTAATATCCGGGAAATAATCTTCGAGTGGTGCCACCCATCCTGCTGCAGCCCATTCAGGAAGCCAGTCCTCACCGTTGTAGATGATATCTGTTGGAGTCTTTCCCTTGAATCTAAGCACGAGTGTGTCGTGATAGGTCGGCCAGGGATATCCGGTTAGATTGACCCTAATATCCGGGTGTGCTGCTTCAAACTTGTCGATATTGTCCTGGATGGTCTCGAGGGAGTACTGCCATACAACAAATTCGAGGTTGATGGGACCTTCCGGAGCTGCTTTTTTCTTTTTCCTTTTCTTCTTCTTGCGCTGTGCATAGAGCAGATTCATTCCAGGAGTAAGCAAAAGGCCTGCACCTGCAGCAGCTCCCGCAGCACCTTTAATGAAGTCACGCCTTGATACTTTCCGGTGCATGAACTCTAAGGCCTCATGTCTCTCTTGTTTCTCTTTTTCATCCATGCTGCATTACCTCCTTTTAAATAATTTTTCTTATATCTAGCTCATAACAGTGCCTGAAAGGTAAAACTACGATGTATATCTAATAACTATGATTAACACTAAAAAGTTCTAAATGCGGCACATAAAAGAAAAGACTGACCCTCTATCATTGATATGGTAAAACTAAAGACTACCACTCATTTAACTCAGCGAGCTTGAGGGTTTGTATAGATTTAGGTTTAATCTCTGTATACCATCACCTCCTTCTCGGTTTTCTACTATCTTTTTATCATGTTTTAAAAAAAATTACAACTTATTTATTAAATAAAAAAAAAAAAATTTCACGTACTTATCTGAGTAGTTCAGAATCAGATTAGTACACACTTTGTTTTATATAGGGGTTCATCGAACCTATTACATAAAATGTACTGTTTTAGTGATAGAAACTCTAGTTATCTTTTAATATCCTCAGAAACATTGACATAAGAGAAAAATTGCCCTCGGTGCAATACTTTATGTGTATGGTCCGGAACATCTTTAAAAATTTTACTAATATCTGTAAAAACCAGATCGGTGAAGTAATCTATCAAGTCGTGCGAGATATATGCAGTAGATGACTCATCCGGTGACAAAGAATACCAGCTACCATGCATATAAACGTTCCCTTTATCATCTGCGGCTAATGATTCGATCATAGAAACCCGTCGATTATCTTGATCAACAATTTTGCCATGGTCCAGTACCTGGCTGTCTTTGGATTGATCTATACTAACACTTCGTAAATGAAGCTCATCATTAAAAGTAATATCTTTTCGATCATACTCTCTGGTTGCTTCTGTATAGTAGGTACGAGCATCCTGTAAATCTTTAAATTGGATAAAATACACACGATCAATATTATCATAAGCCACAGATAAAAATGTGGCACCTATATATGTGATAGGTTGAAATGCTTCACCATTTTCAATATTTTTATTCGGATCAAATATCCATAGCCGCTCATCACCTCCACCAAGCCAGCCCATGGTAAATAGACATTGTTTGTTTCCTGGTAAAGCCTCTGCCCATGTCCAGCATCTTTCAGTCTTCAGTTTTTCAGGTGCAGGAGCGCCATCCGGTGCTAACTTACCCATAGGCAGCACACTATTATAACAATTGATTACCCCGGTTTTCGGATCAAAATGATAGAGATTGCCATCATCAAAAGAAGAAGGCCAATGATTCTTAAATAAGGTGAACCAGCAATTTTGCTTGTCATCAATAAAAAACCAGTTGCAATTACTTCTTTCTTTCTTTCCCACTACTCCTAAATCTACTTTTTCCCCTGTTTTGATATCTATTTGATATAAATGGCTACCATCATTATCTAAATCATCTTTTGTCCATGGTACAACAAATACATATATTTTCTTGTTTATCTTATCCACATTCAAAGCGGAATAGATAGAATATCTTTCGCGAGCAATGCCAAAATCTCTGAATTTTCCTGTTGAGAGCTCATACCCAAGCACATGGGCTCCTGTATAGTTATTTATTGCCTCTTCCCAATAATTTGAGAGGTGAGTTGTCAAATACAACCATCCATCACATTCAACAATAGGGCTATGAATTTTACCTTGCGGTGAAGTTTTTGTTTTATCTTCTCCACATATTGCAGTCATATCTTCAGCTAAAACTGACAGTTTTTTAGTCGCTGGCTCAAATTTAAAAAAGGAACTACCGTGCAGTGGTGAATGCGTTGATGCGCCAAAGTAGCATGCACCATCTGAGGCTATTGTCATTCCCTGCCACTGGCCATCATAAAACTTTACTATTTTGTTTAATGCGATCGAATGTACAGAGCATTCCATTTTGACCTCCTGTTTTTCATTTAATTACATCGTGTGTGTCTGAATTTAAAATTCGTAGAGCTTGATAATGGTTCTCAATGAAACCCGAAACCGTTACACTATTATGATCTGGATTTGTGTAGTAATCATACCATATCAAGATAAATATTTCAAATGTTTCTCACCTGCTCCATCAAGTTAGTGACAATTTGTTCAAGGCCAGGAATGACTCTCAATGCATTTTGATAATAGACTTTCTTGATGAGCTAATCGTCTTCCATCTCTTCAAACTCAGAAAGCAGTATTGGAGGCATAAATCCTTCTGGTGCTCGAGGATCAGTATCTTCGATCACCTTGATATAGAGAGGACTTGTAAGTTTTAAATAGAGATCATCAAGATATTGAATATGTTCTTTTTCCATACCGAATCTCACAGGCAGGAATGCCATCTCTTCATAGTACACATTTCCCGCTGGAACCGGTATCAGTCTGCCTGGATTGCTCGAGGCAAAAGTGTACACGAGAGGCCGAGCATAATATATCCATGGGCCCCACTGCAGATATGAGTATGGCTGAAACAGCCTGCACAAACCTCCGTCGTTATTAAAGTTTGTGACATTGATATTAATTAAACCCAGACCACTCTGGTACTTCCTGTTGAAGAAACATACCCACGGAACATCATAGGGAAGCACCTTTGCATGTTTTGGGTGTCTCGGTCCTTCAAGGACTCGCATTGAGCCAAGATACCCATCCGGATCACGCCAGGCAAACTCCTCCACAAGCTCTCTGTTGAGCACCACCTCTCCATTTCTCAGAGCCTTGACAGAAAGCTCCTTTTTGATCTCTATAGATGAGGACATGAGAATATATGGCACCCTATCGTAAAACTTGTAATTAATTGAGATGTTGGATTCCGGATACTGATCCATCGGCCCGCTTCTTTGCGTTGTGACAAAGAGGGGCCCGGCCAATTTCGAATAGTTCTTAGGAGGATCCCAGTCTGATGCGTGCATCCATGGACGGGGAGGTGCATAGAGACCTGGATTCCAGTGCAGCGCCCCATTTGTCTCGAGATGATGAGCAAAGATCCTATTTGCCCCCATCTTCATATGAATTTCATCGATTGCGCCGCTTTTTTCATGAAGAAGCGTCTTATAATACTCGTTCTCAAGCGTGAGCCCAAGACCTTTCCCGCACACCTCAAAATTGCTCTTATAAACCGGCCTTCGAGCTTTCGGATTCCCATAATACGCAAGGTAAACTTTCGATGAGTATGCAGGCACAGATGCGTAAAAGAACACTTCAACGACTGTTGTAGGCTGGTAACGATCTGATTGCTTATCACACTCATAACGGCTGACATCGTATACCTGAGAGGGGACCTCCTTCTGGATACCTGTTTCAGGGTCGACGGAAATAATTCTTATCTCCCTTTCCGGGTCTGCAATACGATCCGTGTAAAGCCCCAATGTTAAATGTACTGGCTCGTTATCCCTAGAGATACCTGCAGTTTCTGTGCATACCACACCAGCATAGTACCTCCATGCAGAATCCCAGTAGCCGTTATAGTATGGTGTTTTTGTTTTGAGTGAAAATGATAGCTTTTCTTTTTTATCTTTTGATTCACCTTTGAAATTAACCAGAATGTCCTCATTGCGTTTCCAGTCGCATCGTACCGCAACACTGCTGAGACCTCCTCCCTTCACTGCATGATCCTTCACAAAAAGCCCGTCATGATAAGTCTCGTAATCTCGAACCCTCTTTCCATTAACCTTGATTTCTGTTATTTCGTAATGCTCTCTTGATCCGAGAATGAATGATGCCTTCAGGTGGAAATAAGGATGCTCTGGTGTTGGGAAAAAACAAGCTGCTTCGATTTTTGATGGTTTCTTCATATAATGTCCTTATTGAAAACTATGGAACGAATAATGTATGCCGAAAATGTCAAGGCTCTTATACATGAGCGAGCTATGTATAACAAAAACTCTAGACCAATTAAAATTTCGTGTCAAGACAAAATAGTATTATAAGCCTGCTAAAATCTATCCGAATCAGTTTGTAAATGAAGTGAGTATTCATGTCCTCCATACCGGCGTTATAGGCTGTGGCACTAATACTTACTCTGCATCCAAAGGAGGGATGAATGCACTCACACGGGCTTTGGCTGTTGACAATGCGAAATACAACATCAGGGTGAACGCTGTTTCCCCTGGCCCCACAGAAACTGCTATGATAGCCGACGCTCTGAAGCAAAAAGAATAGCGGGAACAAATGACCAACACCGTTCCCCTCAAAAAAATAGCCAAACCCGAAGAAATCGCATATGCAGTCTTGTTTCTTGCCTCTGATGAGTCTTCTTTTATAACCGGGCACAATCTAATGGTAGATGGCGGTATATCGATCAGTGAGTTTTATTTCACATCAAAAAATTTTCTTCTGCAGAGTACTGTGAAAATATGATATCAGGGTAATCCTTATTACCATATTCCTGGAAAAAATCGAGTGAATAGTACCACCCAGATCAGTGCTGGCAGGAGGTTGATGATCCTTATCTGTTTGATATCGAGGAGGTTAATCCCTATTCCTATTATCATTGCTCCTCCCACAGCGGTGAGCTGAGCTATCATGAGTGTAGAAAAAAAATCCTGACTCAGATTGGCAAGCAGCGTGATGCCTGCCTGAAAGAGAAATAAAGGGATCGCTGAGAAGAATACACCAAACCCGTACGTTGAGGCCAGGGCCAATGATGTGAATCCATCGAGCACCGATTTTGTAAAAAGGATAGTGTGATCTCCCCTGAGACCTTCATCAATTGCTCCCACAATTGTCATAGATCCTATGCAGAATATAAGAAATGCGGTGACCAGCCCTTCTGAGAAATGAGCCTGTGAGTTCTTGAACTTAGATTTCAATCCATCTGCTGCTTTATTGACCCTGTCGTGCAGCTTTATAAACTCTCCTGTGACTCCTCCCAAAAGGAGACTGAATATCAAAACGAGGATACTCTGCACCTCAAAGGCCATCCGCATTCCAATGACAAGGGTCGAAAGCCCTATCGCCTGGAATACTATCTTACGTATTCTTTCAGGGAATCTTTTTCCAATGAGGGTGCCAATGGTGCTTCCCACCATGACTGCAACGGCATTCACTATTGTCCCAAGAGGCATAACAGACCTGATTGTTAAAGTAGTGTAATTATAATATAATAGAGTCAAAAAAGTAATAAGTTCTTGGTGAATAATCGGAAATCTATGGTACGATAATGGAATTGAATATTTTAGTTCTGATCGGATCTTCACTCATACTTGCCGGTATCGCAGGGTGCATTTTCCCTGTCATACCAGGGCTTATCCTGAGCTACACCGCTCTTATACTGGTTTCGTTTTCTCGTCAATGGGAGCCCTTTTCCATATCCTTCATAGTAATAATGGGTTTAGCAGTATGTGCTGTCACAACTCTGGATTTCCTTGTACCCAGATGGAGGAAAAAGAGGTATGGAGCATCAAAACCTGGAGTTCTGATTGCGGTTGCCGGCATGCTCATTGGATTGTGGCTTTTACCACCCAGGGGCATTGTGATAGGGGCTTTTATTGGAGCCCTGATCGGCGAACTTTTGGTAAGAAAGCGGGAGAAAAGCGCATTCAGTGCAGGCGCCGGTGTATTTGTCGGAACAATACTCGGAATTATGCTGAAGATATGTTTGACAGGACTTATTGCTCACTATTTTTTAAATGCTATAAATCTTTTCCAGTGAATGGGAATATGTTTCTGTAAATATATAATCCAAATATATTATGATTATGTATATATAAGGCATAATAATTGATGGCGAGTTCATAACATGAGAAGATCTATAATTTTAATTGATGCAGAGCTTATAGAAGAGGCTCGAAGGTTAACAAATCTGAATACGAAACGAGAAGTAATAGAAGAGGGATTACGGGCGCTGATCAGGAAAAAAAACAGAGAAACTTTGAGAAATGAGCTTGGAACTTATGATATTGATCTCACCCTTGAAGAACTTGAGAAGATGCGGGAAAATAGAAAATAGAAATAACCTGTTTATTATAAATTATTACTTCTTCTCCCCGCTTGCGAGTTCGAATGCTGCCTTGATGAGCGTTTTAGTATATGGATCTTTCTGGTGTTTGAAAACTTCTTCTGTTGGCCCCTGCTCAACCACAACACCATCCTTGATCACAATTATCTCATGGCTTAGAGCCCGAACTACACGCAGATCATGGCTTATGAAGAGATAGGCAAGATTGTGACGGTGCTGGAGCTCCAGGAGTAGTTC
>CP070841.1:904974-909961 GCA_020342115.1 Spirochaetota bacterium | reverse complement strand
TCTGGAATCAGGAAAGCTTTTTCTGAGTGTTTTATGAAGGAAGGAGCTATAAATAACTGTAGGACTAGTGTATTATGTCCTACTTTGACCGATGTAACACCCGTGACATACAGAATTTTAAAGGGAGGTGGTGGAGAAGAATAAGAGATAGCATCGTAAGGGATATCCTCCTTTCACGATTAGGTAGTGATACTGACGTGGGTATGCTGCACTTTTTTGCATCAGGCGAGAGTCTTCTTACTACACTTGGATATCTCTTCCAGTAGGTGGAGGGACCTGTCTATAGTGAACTACTGGTCTGCTGTTATGAATAGAGAGTGTACATGTGCAAGTACAGCAGATGCTATTATTGTGAAACGTATATCCGGAATACATATAGGTTGATACAGATAGGTGGAGAAGCAGAGTATAAAAAAGTATATGTAATAAAAGATTTATGAATATTAATAATAAATATTTATTTGAAAAGAGATATTATGGATGAGCAAATATTTCCAAAAATAGGTTCGCTGAATTTACAGGTAAAAGTGTATGATCTATTACTGGACATGATAGTTGAGGGAAAACTAAAAGTAGGAGAAATGTTACCATCTGAGAATGATCTTTCAGAACAGTTAGGAGTCAGCAGAACTGTTATCCGTGAAGCAATTAAATCACTCGAGACGAGAGGAGTTGTAAGCGTTACGCATGGCAAAGGAATAAGAGTGAATCCTGTTAACAGTAAAGAGATTTCACATGCATTCATGCTGTATCTTAGGAGACAGAATCAGGAAGTCCCTTTAGCGGATCTATTAGAATTTAGAAAAAATATAGAACCGCAGATAGCCGCACTTGCAGCACAAAAAGTAAATAAAAAAGATTTAAAAATATTAGAAGAAATTCTTAATAGAATGCAAAAAGCAGAAGATGACATTGAATTGTTTAACAAGATTGACCTCGAATATCATCTGGAATTAGCGAGAATTACGAAAAATATATTCATTATCACAATTATTGAGGAGCTTTTGATACCTATCAGGAAAAGTATAGAGGCAAGGGGTGACAGAAACAACAGAGCTGTCTATAAAATGCACTATGCTATTTTTAACTATATTAAATTAAGAGATCCCGAGAAGGCGCGTGAGGCAATGCTGAAAAGCTTGAAACATTCTCCCAAAGATTATTTAATGTCGGATTTATCACAAATAGAAATATGAAGGATTAATATACAAGAGATGAAATCTATTACGACACAAAAAAACTTGAACGATAGATTTATGTTGGAAAAAAAGCGTGGCAGGTACGGTTGGAATTACTGCAAAAGTGTGGGCTTGATCCAGAGAATATCGAGAATAATGTTTTAGAATATTTATCTATTGAGTAAAATCAAGCTTTTGAACTCTATTAAAGTGGTCCAGGATGACCGGAAAGCAAAGAGTATATGCTACAATCGCCCATGAACAAAAAGATCGTCCTGCCCTTTCATATGAAGCTACTTATGAAGTGACAGAGGATTTGATAGAGTATATGGGAACAGGTAAAGACCTGGTTTCTGCAATTTCTCGGTCAGGTTCTAATCAGCCGAGTGCCGGAGTGAAGAAATATGGTTTGGAACATGAATTAGCGCTTCAGAGACAGCTGGGAGTTGATCAAGCAATCGTTATGAGTCCCACATCTGATAAGACACTTGGTAACTGGTGGGGGCTACCGCTTGTTGAGCGCCAAGAAGATGGAAAGCTGGTTGGAAGCTGGGGAATCAGGTTTATAGAGTTCGAGTACCCTTTCGGTACATATATCGAGATTGACAGCTCCCCTTTAGAAAAGGCTGAATCTATTGAAGAATTCACTAATCTACCGTCGCCAGCATTGGATCTCTGGGATTTTGATGCACTCGAGGCAATGTTGCCTCACTACAAAGATCTTTTTGTCTGGCTTCAGGTGCTTGGGTGTTTTGATATAGCACGATTTATCCGCGGGACTGAAAGATTTCTTCTTGATCTGGCATTGGAGCCTGAAAAGGCGGAAATTCTCATGGATAAGGTCAATGATATAGCCATCGCTGTTTTCCAGGAATTTGTAAGCCGTGTAAAAGGCAAAATAGATGGTGTTTTTGTTGGTGATGACTTCGGCACCCAGCAGGGATTGCTCATTAGCCCCGAAATGTGGAGAAAGTATGTTAAACCGAGATACAAAAAACTCATATCAGTAATTAAAAGCTATGGATTAAAATACTGTCATCATAGTTGTGGAGGCATACGTCCTATCATCCCGGATTTGATTGAGATTGGAATAGATGTGCTTCATCCGATCCAGCCTCTTGCTGCTGGAATGAATAACAAGGAACTCAGCAGGGAGTTCGGGAAAGAACTAACATTTTATGGCGGTATAGACGAGCAGAGAACTCTGCCGAACGGGTCACCAGAGGATGTCAAACGGGAAGTTCGTGAACGTATCAACACCTTGGGTAAATACGGGGGTTATATTGTTGCTCCTTCTCATGCATTTCAGCCGGACACACCACTGGAAAATGTTATTGCTGTATATGAGGAGGTTCTGGGTTATAAGCCTCATTAATAATTACGATTAATAGAATTTCTTACGTAAGGAAATAGTAGCGTTCCAATCAATTGATTTTTTTAAAAGTAAGCTACTGGATATATAGTTATTCCCTAATAAAGGGGTCCAATTGGTGCATTATTACTGTGAAATAAGAATCAATTAATGATCTACTAGCTATAATATTTAGCTGTACAGTATGATAATGAAAATTCAAACGAGAGGGAGGAAGTAAAATGGGTGTAGTGGATAAGACATTTAGCGGTGGCGGGAGAGAATACCTATCTGAAAAACATATCAAGAAGATGTTTCTGGATTTTCTGCAGATGAAGGAGTTTGCGAAGAATCCGCTGGTATTCGAGAAAGGTGAAGGGGTATGGATATGGGATGTGATGGGTGAAAAATACCTGGATGGAATATCCGGTGTATGGGTAGTCAACGTAGGACATGGTAATAAGAGGATAATTGGGGCGATGAAGGAGCAAATGGACAAGTTATGTTTTTGCTCACCGATATACTCGACAAACCCAAAGGCGATAGAGTTGGTGAAAATGCTCACAGATTTAACACCAGAGGATTTAAACAGTGTGAAGTTATTGAGTGGAGGGTCTGAGGCAACAGAGACTGCAATGAAGCTGGCGAGGCAGTATCACCAGCAGTGTGGGCATCCGAATAAGCAGAAGATTATATCGCGCTATTTAAATTTTCACGGGGTAACGCTCGGAGCGTTGAGTGCGACTGGAATGGCGGACAGGAAATGGATGTTTGAGCCATTATGCGGTGGGTTTCGTCACATATTGCCACCATATTGTTTGAGGTGTCCCTATAAGATGGCATATCCGGAGTGTGATATAGTATGTGCAAGGGTATTAGAGGACGTAATAAAATATGAAGGGGCTGACACAGTAGCGGCATTCATAGCGGAACCGATACAATTATCGACTGGGAATATCATACCACCACCGGAATACTTTCCTATTATTCGGGAGATATGTGACAGGAACGAGGTTTTACTGATATATGATGAGATAATCACTGGTTTCGGGCGTACTGGTGAGTTATGGGGGGCGCAGACGTTTAATGCGGTACCGGACATATTATGCGTTGGAAAAGGGATGTCGTCTGGATATGCGCCATTGTCAGCGGTAGCGTTTCGGGAAAAGATAGGGCAGGCATTTTGGGGTGATGCAAAAGAGGGGGTGCATTTTGCGCATGGGCATACGTATGCAGGGAATCCTGTAGCGAGTGCTGCCGGGGTAGCAGCGATAAGTGAATTATTAGAGAATAATCTTATTCAAAGGTCAAAGGAGATGGGAAGCTATTTAGTTGGACGATTGGAGGAACTGAAGAGGTTTGGAATTGTAGGAGAGGTAAGGGGAAAAGGATTGATGATAGGAGTAGAGTTTGTAAAAGATGAGAAGACGATGGAATCTTTTCCCAGGGAGAAGAATGTAGGTGTAAAGATAGGAGAGAATTGTATGTTTAAGCAGAAGCTTCTTGTGAGGTACAATCCGAACTGGATAGCATTAGCACCACCATTTATCATAACAAAGGAGGAGATAGACATACTTGTAGAGAAATTAGCCACTGCAATAAAAGAAACATTGGAGGAAATAAATTAGCATTATATTACTCAAAAATCCTGTTCAGAGATCAGGAGTTATTGTATGGTAAATGAATTACACCATGTGAGTATTCTTGTTAAGGATATGGAAGAATCTCTTCCCTTGTATAGAGATATTTTAGGAATGACACTGGAGCGAGATACAGGTCCAAAGGGCCTGTCGCCTTATTATGCTAAATATGCCTCAGAAGTAACCGGAATTCCCTGTTCAAATGCAAGATTTGTCTATCTGCAGGGGTTCGGGATAAGGATTGAACTACAGCAATTCTATGGAGTCAAAGATGAAGATAAATTTTTTCAATTTGGCAAGCGTGGAATTCGAAATCATTTAGCTTTATATGTTGATGATATTCACCAAGCTTATAAGAAACTGAAGAAAAATTACACTTTTATATCACCTCCAAAGAAAATTCCGGAAGGTCCGCTTAAGAATACTTATGCAGTTTATTTTCTCGACCCTAGCGGTAATCAAATCGAGCTATTCCAGAAACCTGAACAATAAGTGACTACATAAACATAAATCATGGTAAATCGGGATTGCAGTTAAGATTAAGTTAGAAATCAATTATGTCTTGAAATAGATCAGAGCATTGTAAGACATGTTTTCGAGATATTAATTTATAACTACTTTAAAATAATTTGTTAACTATATAAATTGTTTAAGCAATTTTTAATAAGATAAAGTGATGGAGGAATCTGTATGAGTGAGAAAAAAGTAATTGGATTTATAGGTCTTGGAATCATGGGGAAACCGATGTCCCTGCATCTTTTAAAGGCTGGATATTCACTAGTTGTTCATGACATTAATCGGGAACCAGTTTCTGAGCT
>CP070841.1:901953-904874 GCA_020342115.1 Spirochaetota bacterium | reverse complement strand
GATCAAGAGAAAAACACTCCTCTGAAGGAGTAAATGGTAATAAGAGTTGTATATGAAAAAGAAGATTCTGGTAACAGGCGGTGCGGGTTACATTGGCAGTCACGTGATAAAGGCGCTCGGAGAAAAGGGATACGAAATTCTCATATACGATAATCTCTCAACTGGATATAAGGAGCTTGTACTCTATGGTGAGCTTGTCATAGGAGATATTGCTGATATTACGGTTTTTGACAGAGTGATAGAAGATTTCAAACCTGATGCTGTCATGCACTTTGCAGCATCGATCCAGGTGCATGAATCTGTATTAAACCCACTCAAGTACTACCGGAACAACACAATTAACACGTTAAATCTTGTTGAACTTCTTCTCAAAAAAAAGATAAGGCATTTCATCTTTTCCTCAACCGCTGCTGTTTACGGAACTCCAGAAAGCACAGAGCCTGTGAGTGAGCTCTCTCTCCTCAAACCTATTAACCCTTACGGTGCTTCGAAGATGGCGGTAGAGTACATGCTCAAAGACCTTTCGCCTGTTGAGAAAGACTTCAATTATATCTCGCTACGGTATTTCAATGTAGCAGGCGCTGATCAGGAGGGAAGAATAGGACAAAAATACCATGAGGCTACACATCTTATCACACGCTGCCTGAAAGCTGCAAAAGCCGAGATCTCCAGATTAGAGATATACGGTACTGATTACAGCACTCCAGACGGTACATGCATCCGCGACTATATTCATGTCGATGACATTGCAGAGGCACATATTGTTGCTTTAGAATATCTATTCAAAAAAAGTATAAATGATATATTTAACTGCGGCTACGGACACGGCTACTCAGTTCGTGAGGTGGTGAAAACAGCAAAAGAGGTAACAGGAGTTGATTTCCCTGTGGAAGAAGCTGGAAGGAGGGCTGGAGATCCGCCCTATCTGGTTGCTGACAACACAAAGATAAGAGAAGAGCTTGGCTGGAAGCCAAAACACGATGATCTGTCATATATTGTCAAAACAGCCTGGAATTGGGAAAAGAAGCTGTAGAACCTACTTCTATACAACATAGATATTCCTTAAGGAATCTATCACCACATCGGCATATTCTTCGAGATCCGCTTTTTGTGCAATCCCATATTCAAGCACTCCTACAACAAACCCGATTTTTGCCCTTCTTCCCATCTCCATGTCGGTTATTGCATCCCCGACAAAGGCAACCTTACTGGGATCTTTTCTGAGATCAATTATCGTCCTTGTTAACATTTCAGGATCAGGTTTGTCCTTCTCTACCATATCTGAGCAAATAATGTAATCAAAGAGGTCATGGATGCCGTAGGTTTTAAGAATTTTATGTGTAATCTTAGACTGATCGGCCGTTGCGAGCGCAAGAGTTATTCCATTATCATGTAGGTCCTCGAGTGTTTTCTTTGTAACTCCGGAGATTTCTGAAAGAGTTATCCTGTCGATCATTGATTCTGCTTTTTCAGAGCTCTCATGAGCTATAGTTTTTGCCTTCTGCCAGGGTATCCCGAATCTGTAAAGAACAGAAGCTATTATGATTATGTCCTCTCTCCGTGATGTGTAGATGAAGGGTCCGTGCGGATCGATCGATACATTCGTATCTATCGATCCGCTTGAGTTTATCGATTCGCCTGAATCGAGAAACTCATTTGTAGAATCAGGCTTATAAGAATTCATAGATTTGCCACTGACACCCGATATCATGTATATTTCATTCCTTATCCTTTCTTTGGGCAGGTAAGAATTGATTGAGTCAAGGATGAGCTCTATCTTCTTATGGAGTATGGGTAGCCACACCGTCTTGAAATCTATGAGTGTGCCGTCCTTATCGAAAATGATAAGCTCTGTATCGAACAAGCTTCCGCCAAATTTTACTGTTTTCATCTCACTACCACTCTAATTTGAAAAATGATTCCATCGCCTCTTTTGATCTATTTATTATAAGCTCTTCTGGAAACTCTGTTTTTTGAAGAAGTGGTAAGATCCTGTTAAAATCACCGACCTCTTCTGCAACATGCGCATCACTACCCACTGTAATAGAGGCACCTTTTTGAGCGCACCTTTCGAGGAAATTTAAAGACTCGTTCATATCATTTACTTTGCTTGCATTGAATTCGAGTGCCACTCCTGAAGCGACACATGCATCAATCACCGCTTCCAGGTTGAGATCATATCCCGATCCGAAAGGATGTGTCACAACCTGTATATGATTCTTCACTATAGCATTGATTAAAGCGTCTGTTCTTGTAGCAGCACTTTGTTCTGCGATCCATGTAAGAGGATGGCATCCTGCCATGATGATCTCAAGGTCTTTCAGAAATACAGCAGGGATCATTAGCTCTCCTTTTCTGTTTTTTATATCCTCCTCGATACCTGTGATTACGCGTAGCCCTGTGTGTGTTTTTATCCCGCGAGCAAGCCTTGGGAGGGTCCAGAAATATACCCTTTCTGCCCCTCCAGGTACTCCAGGTCCATGGTCTGTGATGGCGATACCATCGAGTTTTTTCTGTTCTGCCGCCTTGCATACAACTCTTATGGTATCTGCAGCATGACCGCTTGCCACTGTATGAACATGTAGATCTGCAATGATTTTATACTTTGTCATATATACCCTCTTTTTTCC
Source organism: Spirochaetota bacterium (assembly GCA_020342115.1). Lineage (GTDB taxonomy): Bacteria > Spirochaetota > B62-G9 > B62-G9 > DRHN01. The sequence continues at coordinate 902,244 of CP070841.1, read as the reverse complement.
AGAGTTTGAAAATTACAATGAATGCCGAAGATCCTGCAACAAATAGAACACTCAATAGCTGGGCTCCTCGCATGTTTCCGAGCATGAGGCTATCTGCCCTCAGAAAGCTGACAAAAAATCGGATAATTCCATAATTAAAGAGATACAATGCGAGAATGAAACCGCGTTTGTAACTATGTTTTCGTATTTTCCACAGTATGAAAAAATTTATAAGATTGAGCGCAAGTTCGTAAAGCATAACAGGGTGAAGGGGTTGTCCGGGAAACTCATCACCTGCAACACTGCCTTCTG
>CP070841.1:899258-901853 GCA_020342115.1 Spirochaetota bacterium | reverse complement strand
CATCCATGCCCATGGCCCTGACCCTGCTCCAGAAATCGTCGTAATCCCTTGAAAAGAACCATACGATGAACTCAGCGTCGAGACGGCTGCTCTACTCCAGGAGAAAGCTCATATATTGAGCCTGACTGTTTTCGCTTCCAGGTATTCGTACTCCAAACTGCTTCGAAACGAGCTCCTCTGCATTGAAACCAGTTTCAGCCACTGCAATATGAATTAAAAAAACTATCAGACCAAGATGTAAAAGCCTCATATGAGCATCTTTGCTTATCTATTTTAACTGTTCTTCTATATTTAATGATTTCAGAAAGTTTATCATTTTATAATAATGTGATCCCTTCCAGTATATATTTCTACATGACTTACATCTGAAAAACTCATTATAATACTCTTTCGTTTTTGGAGGAATCTCGCTTAGGATATCAGATTTTTCAACCTGCTCTATTATTCCATTACAGAGCATGCATCTTCGGAAAGGATGTATCTTAGAGTATAGATCAAAATGTTCGAGCACTTCTTTTAGCTGTTTTTTTGGACTCTGAGATCGTATCCAGTATCCACGTTCCACCTCTTTTACCTTCAGTATCCCTATATCCCTCGTTAATACTACTCTCTTCTCTGCGTTTGCCTTTTCTACGATCTCTTCATCTCTGTAATGATTTTCGTAAAGAGTATCGAAACCAAGCATGCGTAATTTCTTTGCGAGCTTTCCCAGATGAACATCGAGGATATACTTGGGTCTTCTGAGTGGCTCTTTTCTCAGGTGAGTGACACTCGAAATATCGAGGCTCTCAAATACCGGATAGACAGCCACCCTGTCTCCATCTCTTAGATGATAGGTAAACCTTTCAGATTTTCCATTTACCAGAATAAGGTCAATTTCTGTATGGGGAACACCCAGTGCCTCTATTGCATCCTTTATCGATGGACTGCCCATGAAGTGGTAGGTAAAAGCAGTTTTTTTCTTTGCTTTCGGGAGAAAATCGTTGAGCTCTTCATAAAAACGAAAAGCCGCTCTTTTCTTTTTATCTGATGTAGCCATAAATTTATGGTTGCAGTATACATCTATGAATAAATAGTGCAACCTTAATTAAGAGACCTCACAACTGCTTCCTCTGATTGAGAGTATGATACTACTCATTCATACTCTCAATTTTATCTCTGCAGAACTCCAACTCCGCTAATCTTTCATTTTCACACCAGAAGTCAATATCTCCTTTTGTATCACCTAGCTTTTGTGCTAGTTCCTGCAGCTTTGAGATGAGCTTTTCATACTCAGGAATATTGATCCCTTTCTGATGAAGTTTGAGAATACAGAAACGCAACTCTTCTGCACTAAATTCCATTGAAACCTCCAGTAAGTTTATCAGCATTCACATAGATATATTCACCATTTAAGTGTAAATTATATCAATCTAAAGAGACCGGTACTTTGGATGATATATAACGCCCTGCTACCTGAACGATATTAACATCCGTTGCTGCTCCCGCCTTTGCCTCATTGCTGAGTTTAGGTTTTATAAGTATCGCTATCAATAGAAACATAATGATCGTTAGAATTATTTTACTGTATCTATCCACGTCTACCTCCCGATATAACGTTGTATTAGTTTTGATTAGTTGGCAGCGAATGAATCACCGACTAATTAAGACATTCTACTGGCGGTAATAGATATGGTACTCAGGATTATTTGGGTCAATTTCAGTTGGATAAGCATCCCAAGAATTAATGAATTCCCAAGTCTGACCAGACTTATTAATCTTTCCTATTTCGTAACGTAGATCACCTTCGCCTTTCCATTTCCAGATCATTCTATACCAAACGTTTCCTTCGGAATCTATCCATTTAGCACTAAAGGTAAAAGTACTTATTGATGCAGGTACTAAATCTAATCTACTGCTATAATATTCATATATTCCACCGGGTTTAATAATTATCTTTTGAGGGAACCAACTCTTCACGTTACTCTTCGGATAGTTTGTGTTAACCCAGGTGCCGTAAATCTCTTCATTTTCAGTAAGGACATATTCGTCTTCACCAATTGCATAATTTCCTATAATAATGAGAACAGCCAAAATTACTACAACTCCTATAATCAACGTTCTGGTTTTCATTTTTATGCCTCCTTGAATTTGATTTTATCAAGGATGCCTTACCAGATGTGTGGATATTATAGAATAAAAAGCTAAAAATGACAATACCTTGCAAAGAAACCAATTTCAGGCGGTGTATTAATTAAATGGGGGCAGCTCCCATTTTTCACCTTTAAATAGATTTCATAAGCATAAATAAGGCAATAAAAAGGGAGTTGACCCCATTTAATGTGTATTTCAAGGAGCTGACCCCATTTAATGAAAGAAAGTTTTATTCAGGAGAGCTTAAGACATTCTACTGGCGGTAATAGATTCTATACCAATAACTATTTTTATCTATTTCAGTAGGGCATTTTACTGATGAGAGATCAAACTCCAATATACTTCCCGTATTATTAACCTTACCTAACATGTAGTAAGTTTGAATATCCCCATTCATGTTAATCATGGTCTTATACCAAATATTGCCTTTAGAATCAGTCCATGGATCGATTGTTTTACCTT
>CP070841.1:895997-899158 GCA_020342115.1 Spirochaetota bacterium | reverse complement strand
GGTAGTTGAAATGGCACACCAGTAGCATCCAGATGATCGATCAAGGAGAAGTGTAGAAATGATACTTGGAAGAGTCATAGGAACAGTGGTATCTACGAGGAAGGAACCTAAAATCGAGGGTATCAAGTTTCTCCTCCTTGAAAAGATTAACCCGGAAACGATGAAAGGGAAAGGTGACTATCTCGTTGCCATGGACTCTGTTGGAGCAGGGTTGGATGAGATTGTTTTCTATGTAGCTGGAAGTAGCGCGAGAATGACTGCCACAACAGAGGGAAGACCGGCAGATGCAACGATTACCGCAATTGTGGATGAAATCGACATCAGTGGTAAGCTGGTTTATCAGAAGGACAGGATATGATATTTGCAAGGGTGGCAGGAACAGTAGTAAGCACAAAAAAGAATGACAGCATCATTGGAACCAAGTATTTGCTAACCCGTACATGTGATCAGAATGGGAAGCCCAAGAATGATTACATTGTTGCGCTTGATCTTGTAGGTGCGGGAACAGGTGAGGTCGTCATCATAGCACAGGGAAGCTCTTCACGACAGACTGAGCTGACCTATCAAAAACCGATTGATGCTGTCATAGCAGGAATTGTTGACCTCGTAGAGGAGAAGGGAAAAATCGTATTCAGAAAGCAGGCAGATGAACATTTCTGAATTAATCAAATCGAGTGGTGTTGTTGGTGCAGGAGGGGCTGGATTCCCCACCCATGTGAAAGTCGAAGCAGAGATTGATACTGTGATAGTCAATGGAGCTGAATGTGAACCCCTTTTAGAAAATGATAAGTGGCTTCTAGAGAAGGAGAGCAAGAAGGTGATTAAGGGGCTTGAGTATCTGATCGATGCATGTGGGGCCAGGCGCGGGGTCATTGCGCTCAAGCAGAAATACAAACAACCAATGATTGCAATAAAAAAAGCAATTGGTAAGAGAAAATCGGTTGAGGTATTTGAATTGGGAGATTTTTACCCCGCAGGTGATGAGTTTATTCTTGTGTATGAGGTAACGGGAAGAATCGTTCCTGAGGGAGGAATTCCGCTTAAGGTTGGATGTCTCGTTGATAATGTTGAAACAGTGCTGAATGTTTATGAGGCCATAGAGAACAAGAGACCCGTCACAAGACGGTGGCTTACCTGCACCGGGGAGGTAGAGGTGCCTTCGGTAGTAAATGCAAATATAGGAGTACCACTAGCTGATGTAATAGATCTCTGTGGTGGAATAACTGTACCTGATGCTGCTGTAGTGATTGGTGGACCTTTAATGGGAAGTATAGAGAAAGATCTCCAGGCGCCGGTAACGAAGACAACGACAGGTATCATTGTCTTACCGGAGGATCATGAGATTATCAGGAAAAAGACAATTCCTGTCGAGTTCATCATTAAGCTGAGTAAGTCTGTATGCTGCCAGTGTACTTACTGTACAGAGATGTGCCCACGCTATCTGATTGGTCATGGTCTCAAACCACACCTGATCATGAGGCAGATCAATCTTGGCATCGATATACCTGCACACATCATAAAAAATGCGTTTCTTTGCAGTGAATGCGGGTTGTGTGAAGTTTTTGCCTGTGTCATGGAATTGTCGCCTGCTATCATGAACAGGAGCTTGAAGGAGAGACTTATTAAAGAGGGCTTGACGCCCCATTTTCCCGAGAGAAAGGTAGAAGCGAGGGAGATGAAGGAATACAGGAAGATCCCGACATCAAGGATAGTTCAGAGACTGGGGCTCAGTGCATACAGAGAAAAGCCTCTGAGAAGAGGAGTGAAGACCGACCCTGAGCGTATCGAGTTACTATTAAAGCAGCACATTGGAGAGGTTTCGGTACCTATAGTGAAGGTCGGTGATAAGGTTCAGGAGGGGCAGCCGATAGCTGAAATCCCCGAAGGGTGCCTGGGTGCAAGAGTACATTCGAGCATTTCTGGGATGGTGACCTTCTGTGATGATGAGAGAGTAATAATAGAGAGGCAGGGATGAGGCAAAAGGATGGATGTACCGATACTTGGAGTTCTTGAGTTTAACAGTATTGCAATTGGAATAAAGGCTATGGACGAAATGGCAAAGGCGGCTCCGATAAAGATTATCGAGGCAAAGACTATATGCCCTGGTAAGTTTGTAGTCATAATAACAGGCGATGTTGCGTCTGTCGATGCATCACTCACTGCTGGAAAACGAGTCGGTGAAGGTTACCTGGTGGATGAGTTATTCATCCCCAACCTGCACAGATATGTCATACCGGCAATTGTTGGTGCAGTGGAGTGCGAAGTATGGGATGCCGTTGGAGTTATAGAGTCATTTTCTATTGTTGCAAGCATTGAAGCCGGCGATATTGCTGCAAAGACTGCTGAAGTTATTCTCACAGAAATCCGACTGGCAACCGGGCTTGCAGGTAAATCCTATGTCAAGATCATAGGAGATATATATGAAGTAGAGGCTTCTATGGAGGCTTCTGTAAACTACATAAAGCAAAAGGGGATGCTCTGCAAGGATGTGGTAATAGCGAAGCCGCATCCTGAAATAAAGCAGTTTTTTTTATAATATGAAAAGGTTTCTGATATCAGGTAACTGGAAAATGAATGGCCTGAGAGAAGATGCGGTCGATCTGGTAGAGGGTATTTTGAAGAGTTCGGAGAACCTTGATAATGTGGATGTAGTTGTGTGCCCTCCATACCCTTTTATAGAGTCGATAGTAACCATGACCAGGAACAGGAACATGGAGGTCGGAGCTCAGAACCTCTTTTATGAGGAGAGTGGTGCCTATACAGGCGAGGTATCTGCACCAATGCTGTCAGACCTCGGGGTAAAATACATTATAGTAGGTCATTCTGAGAGGAGGACCTATTTTGGTGAAACAGATTCAATGATTAACAGAAAGATAAAAGCGAGCCTTGCGTATGGTCTTGTGCCGATCTTCTGTGTCGGGGAGACACTACATCAGAGAAGGGAGGGAAGCGCCTTAAGAGTGCTAAATCAGCAGATTGTGTACGGGCTCGAGGGGATAGATGATAATGCTGTACAGAATATCGTTATGGCTTATGAACCTGTGTGGGCAATTGGAACTGGGATGAGTGCTACTGGTGAGCAGGCTGCCGAGGCACACCGCTATATTGGTGAGGTTGTAAGTAAATTTGCTGGTAAAGAATCGATCGGTACCTTGAGGGTG
>CP070841.1:881365-895897 GCA_020342115.1 Spirochaetota bacterium | reverse complement strand
TAATTGCATTCTGTTCAATAGTCAAAGGATGGAGCTTTGCGGCAATTCTATGGTCTTGAGCTTTCCATTCTTCATCCGTGGCGAATTCCTCTGCAAAGTGTGGCTCCCAGAAAGCAATATGAAAAGCTCTGCCTATACCATACACAACAACAAGCCTGGCCCCTTTGTCCTGCAGTTCAAATATCTCATCTTTATAGGCGGGAAGACTCTTCTTTGTCGCAAAATGCCTCTGCTGTTCAGGAATCGTCAACTTCCCCAGAGGACCGTATAACGCGTGTTCCATTGCATACTGAAATGCACCTGGATTCGTTTTGGGAAGCGTATTGCCTTCAGCATCACTCCACTCATCCATGTTGTATCCATGAACATGTTTACAATCGATATTCCACTGTGAAAGAAAATAAACTGCCCATCTATACATCCCCATGGGCCCAACCGGGAGTATAAAGACTATCTGTTTGCCTTCATCTTTCGCCCTCTTAATTTCTGCAGCGATTTCATGTCCCATGAGCGTTCCAAAATCCTCAAGACTCTCACATGGAACAATACTAAAATCTTTATTCCAAAAACTTTCTCTCCTGCACATCTTTTCAGGTTTGAGACTGGCACACTGCTCAATTTTTTTTAAATTCCAGCCGCTTGGAAAGAATCCCTCCAGCTTCGAACCTTTAATTGTTCCAATAAGATTAACTTCACCCATACCTGCCTCCTCAATTATATGTCAATAATTCATAACTACTCACCAGTGACTACTTACATGATATGTTATCCACACCAGGACGCTGCAAGGAGCGCGAATATCCCGGTTAATGTGAATATGTCTTCAATCAGCACCCATTCGTCAGGTGCATGCAAATTATCCCCTCTTGGTCCAATGATTACAGCTGGCATATTTCCGTTTTCGCCATAGATTGCGAGGTCACAGGAGATAGATGCTCCGCCTACTTTAGGCCTTTCCCCCGTGTACTCAGTCATAATATCAACAACTCTTTTTACAGCATGGCTCTGGGAGTCAGTTTCCCAAGCCTTGACATAGTGAAAAGTGGGTATGATTTCTATTTCAAAAGGCTTGAGCCTTGGATCATTCTCTACATGATCATTCCAGAATTTTTCGAAGTGCTGGTAAAACTCCCGCTCTGTCATACCGGGATAACACCACGTGACCCATGAAATCTTGGTGATCAATGGAGTGCCGAGCTGGGTAAACTCATCAGGAACCTTTGAATCGATATTCCAAAGAATAACGTTGAGCTCCTTCCCGGGCTCGGTAAAGAGAGGGTGCACGTTCATCCCTCTCCACAGGTCCTGCCACTCTGAAAAAAGATCAATAATCCGGGCAGCACCAGAAATCGGGTTTGGAATAGATGTACCCATATAGGGCATTCCGCCCTTCCCTTTGATTATTAGATCACCCAGAAATGCCCCGAGTGATGCTGTACAGACCTCCATCCTTGTCGGTTCAGTAAGAATGGCAAGATCGGCATTATAACCTTTGAGTCGGGATGCAAGAGTACCATTTCCACCAGCAAACTCCTCATCAACGATACTCTCAAAGATGATATCCCCTTCCGGCTCGAATCCGAGTTCTTTCAGTATCTTTAGACTCCAAAAGAATGAGGCAATCCCCCCCTTCATATCGCTGGAACCCCTGCCGTAAAGTCTTCCATCCTTGACAACTGGTTCATATGGACGACAAATTTTCCAATTGTCAGGCTCATAAGGTGCTACATCCATGTGCCCGCTGAATAGTATCGATGGAGCTGATCCTTTTCCTTTCCACGTAGCAACAACATTCTTCCGGTTATTCGAATAATCCCTGCCCTTTAGCCAAACAGGATGATCCTTAATCCCTTCTGGCTCATCTGGACGAAACATATCAATCTCCCAGCCGCACTGTTTGACCTCACTGGCAAAAAACTCCTGTGCTTCTCCTTCCGAACCCGTAGGCGGTCTGTTCTCACTTGCGAAGCGAATAAGTGTCTTGGTCCAATCCACGATATCATCTTTATGTTTTTCCACAGCTGAACAGATGGTATCGCGACAGATCCTGCTCATAGCTCGATCACCTCGCGTCTGTAGCTCGTCAATTCTCTTAACCCATCCTCTGTAACCAGTACTCCATCTTCAATCCGAAGTCCATAGCTACCATCGGACAGCCATATATCAATATTAAAAAGCATATTCGGTTCTAATGAAAAAGTTTCGTTTTTTGCAAGCCATATACCCTCCACCTCCGAGCTCCCGGTCCCATGTGCAGGTCCGTAGAGCGTAAACTCTTCATATCCATACTTTGAGAGTATCTTATGGTATCCATCGAATACATCTGAAGCTGGAACACCGGGCCTGATAGCCTCTAGAGCATAGTGCATCGCCTCTAAAGCTACCTCTATGAGTTTTTTTGCTCCTTCAGGGACCTTTCCGATAGCAAATGGCCTGCACATATTACCACAATATCCCATATACTTTGCACCAAAGGTAAACTGAATGAGTTCATTCTTCTGGATTGCTCTATCGGTTGAACGGCAGAGACTGAGTATAGTGTTTGGCCCTGAACATACCCATGCAGGATAAGGCATCCCTTCTGCCCCCAATTCGAGCATTTTGGACCGAGCCACAGCTTCGAGCTCCCACTCGCGTTTTCCAGGTTCTGCAGAAGAGAGAGCAGTACGCATCGCCTCTTCTGTAATTCGATAAGTCTCAATAATATAAGGAATCTCTGCTTCGCTCTTTATAGACTGTACTCTTAGCAGCAGGTCATCTGCCGGAACAATTTCTGCTTTTGGAGCAGTCTTTCTTAGATCTTCAAAGAGCACATGGGGAAATATATTCCAGTTTGCAACACCAATTCTTTTGGGAATACCGCCACATACCTCAGGGATTATGTTCGAAAAGCTCTCTCCTGTTACCTGTGGAACCCATTCCGGGGCAGAGGTCTCAACCAAGAGAGGATTCACTCTGATAGTAGGTATCTTCGAAAATACACGGGCGAACTCAAGTGATTCAGGCCCTCCTGTAACGAGAACAGCTTTTCCCTCTCTGGGAACAATTACAGAAGAAAAATCAAAAAAAGGCCAGAAGCCTGAGAGATAGCGAGACGTGGCTGATTCACATTCACTCGAATATCCTACGAGTACATCTATATCCTCAGCTCTTAAAACTTGCTGAAGTTTATCAATCCTTCTCTGGTACTCAGATTCCGGTATCGGTTTCAATCTCATTTATTTTCCCCCTTGTCATTGATTGGTATATCAGAATTCGACTATTCTGTTTTCCTTTGCAGATACTTCAGCCTTCTTCATTGCTACCACGACATCTCTTGATTCTTCTGGTGTAATGACTGAAGGCTTCTTGCCCTGTGCAACACATTTCAAGAAATAGTCAAACTCCTCCTTGAGAAACCCTCGTCTCATGCCGTGTACCTTAGGCCAGTAGGTGGACTGAGGATAGCTTAATCCTTTCTTTGTAAGAACTGAGTAATTCAGTCCTGACCTGTCTATATAAATTGCTCCTTCTGTCCCGCAGATCTCCATCTTTGCATCAATCGCAAAAGGAGCATTATCTGGAAGGCACCATACATTCTCGATAACAGCAATTGTACCGTTATCAAATCGAAACATTGCCCAGCCAAGATCATCATACGGGAGGTGTGATCTAGTATTCATTGATTGCGCATAGACGCTCTTTGGACGTGCCCCTGTGTACCAGAACATGAGGTCAAGATCATGCACGCCGTCACCGAATAGTGCGCTGATCTTGTGCAGTTGGCTCTCGGTTATCCATTTTGCCAGGTTTCTCTTTGCATGCATGCTTAGTATTGTCCCGAGATTGCCGGCATCGATCTCTTCCTTTACCAGTGCATACACAGTATCAAACCTGCATATATGACCAACCATAAAACATTTATCAGTCTTGTGTGCCTCTTCAACAATCTTATTGCACTGCTCTTCACTATCAGCCATCGGCTTTTCAAGGAATACATGTTTACCAGCCTTCAGCGCATCAACTGTTATATGGGTGTGATCCTGGACATGGGTGACTACTGTCACCATATCAATCTCAGAGTCTGAAAGCAGATCGTGATAATCAGTATAGTGCTTGGGAACCGAGTATTTCTCTGCTACTTCCTTTAACCTCTTTTCTGTTCGTGTACAAACTGCCATTACCTCGCATTGAGGAAGCTCTTTTAGTGCATCAACATGATGCTCACCAAACCACCCGAGACCGATTATGCCACATCTTATTCTCTCCATATCCTGATCCTCCTTTTATCTTATTTCCTTAGAATCGGTATTATATGAACAGTAGAAACTCCCTCTTCGCACCTAATCAAGATTACACGCATGTGTGGAAGGGATCTAGTTTCCTGCAAGCCTCTTCAGATTTTTCAATCAATTTAGAGGAGACTACTCCTGCCAGCTAGCATACTTCTTTCCAACCCTCGAGAAGATGAGCCATATCGAGATACCTATGATTGCGACCATTATAATAATCGCGAAAAAGTGTGCCATCCGTGCAAGTGAAGAGTAGTATGTTATCTTGTTCCCAAGCCCTACCTTCCCTCCTACCATATCGGAACCAACAGCAGTGATGAGCCCAAATATTCCGCCAACGAGCAATCCTACTATGATCATGGGCAGGGCAAGGGGAAATCGAATCATCTTGAAAATCTGAAATGTAGTTGCCCCGTATGACTTGGCGAGAGCAATCTTGGCCAGGTCTGTCCTCCTGAAACCAGTGACTGAGTTGATCATGACCATAGGACCCGAAGCCAGTGAAACAGCTATAATCCTGGGCCAAATATTAAATCCTAGTTTTAACATAAGTAGCGGGACAAGCGCAAGTGTTGGTGTACAAATCAAAAGCAGGATATACGGAGTTATTACTTTTTCGAGATAAGGGACCTGTGTCAAAACTGCTGCTAGTATAAGTCCTATGCTAGCTCCTACTACGTATCCAGACACCAGTTCACTAATGGTTATAAGAAAATGGGTATAGTTAGTCGGAAAAGAAGTTACGAGCGCCTTAAATGTTGCGCTTGGTGCCGGGAACACAAACTCAGGAACTTTGAACAGTCTTATAACCAGCTCAAGTCCCCCCAGTATTACTATAGCAACTGCAAGAATGCCGGTAACCTGTTTCCACCCATGGATTTTTACCGCGGATACTGTTGCAGAAATATCAAATGCCCCGTGCTTTTCAGGTATGTGCTCTTCAAAATCCGGGATTTCCTCTTCGAGCTGCTTCTCATATACATCCATAAAAATATCTCCCTAAAATAATTTTTTATCAAGTAACAGTGCTGTATGCCTGGCTCTGGTATACCCCTTCTTCCTTCTGTTTTTCCACATCCTTTACAATTCTCTTCTTTATCTCTGCAACAATCTCAAAATATTTCTGCTCCATTGTAATCCCTTCCGGTCTCGGTCTCGGCAGATCTATATCGAATACAGCAGAGTTTGTTCCAGGTCTTGGAGTCATTACATAGACCTTATTAGCAAGGTACACTGCCTCTTCAATACGGTGCGTCACAAAAGCAATGGTCTTCTTCGTTTTCTTCCAGATACCCAGAAGGAGTGTGTCCATTTCGTCTCTTGTATAGGCATCCAATGCGCCAAAGGGTTCGTCCATGAGCAAAACCTTTGGATCGTATGAAAGGGCCCGTACAATCGATACACGCTGCTGCATACCTCCTGAGAGTTCCCTTGGATAATGATTCTCAAAACCTGTGAGCTCAACACTATCAAGCAGGTCTTTTACCCTTTCTTCATAATCAGCAATATTCTCCTTCATTATCTCTATTGGGAATAGAACGTTCTGCAGTATATTTCTCCATGGAAGGAGGTTTGCCTGCTGGAATATGATTCCCACATCCTTGCGGGGCTTATCTACTTCCTCACCCAGTATATACGCTTTTCCACCATTGAAGGGATGCAGACCGGTGAGGCCCCATAAAAGGGTTGTTTTACCGCAGCCGCTCGGTCCAACAATAGCAACAAAATCCCCCTCCTTTACCTTCATCGAGAACCTGTCAATTGCATGAACAGGACCTCTCTCACTTGCATAAACCTTGCTCACCTTTTCAACAACAATGACTTCATCCATAGCTAATCCTTCTCACTAATTTTATACTCGGGAAAAGGAGTAGTCCTATCCCCTATGTGGGTACGCCACATACTCGATTCAATATAAATCAATATAATAATAAAACCAAAATTATTATATTGACTCCATTATGTTTCGAATGGAGTCAATATTGATTTTTTAGATTCCTGTCAAGCCCTTATTAATTAAAAGAATGGGCCTCGAGCCTTTACATTCTTCCACGTGTCGTTGAGCTTGAAGTTTGCAGCATCTTTTTCGACCTTGGCTCTGTCGAAATCGTTTGCCTCTTCAGTCAGTTCGGTAGTGATGCATTCATCGACATTAAGATGTCTCTTTGTCTGGCCGATCTCATAGATAATATCCAGATACTTCTGCCATCCTGTAGGCACAAAAGCGCCATAACCGAGTCCTCTTCTCTCACCCTCGACATAGGAGTATGCAAGTTGCCTCTGGGACTCGAGAGCTATCTCAGGCGTCATCTGCTCTCTTACTCCTGGATATGTGTCATAGGTCATTTGAGCTGCAGCCTGCGGATTGAACCTTCCAAAATGCAGTCCCATTGAAGATCCCCTCATGAATTTCACCAGCAATTCTCTCTTTGCGGGATCTTTAAGATCCTCTGTCCGTACCACATAACCGTTTGACGGCATCTCTGAGAAATCAGTCCCTCTAAAGAATTTCATATTCATTCCAACAGCTTCCCACTGCACGTCGAGTGCAAGCCACCCCAGCGCCACATCAGCCTGACCCTGCTGCACGGCCTGGCCCCACTGTGGACCTGCAGTCAGATACTCCACACTATCCAGAGGAATCCCTAGTTCCGCCAGGAGTGGATCAACAATCGTTCGCCAGCTTATATCCCACACAGAAATCGTTGCCCCAGCAAGCTCCCTGGGATGCTTTATCGGACTGTCTTGCCTCACTACCAGATGCCACACAGAACCTATCATCATCTCGTAGGCCATGATAACAGCCATACCTGTGTCAACGCTCGTTGTATGGATACCCGGCGATGGATAACCGACATCGGCCTGATTCTGATCTACAAACTTTGTGCTTGCCATTCCGTCAGGTCCGGTTTCCATTGATAACTCTATTCCCATGTCCTTGTAGTAACCCATCTCTCTAGCAACAATAAGGTTATAATCATCCATTACCTCGAGGGTTGGTCTCGGAACAATAAATGTCATGGGAGCAACCATAACCTCCCCTTCCTCACTAGCAGAGCTTATTCTGATAGTGTTCAAAGCAGCAAGCCCAATCCCTGCACCGATGCCTACCTTAGCTGATTTTTTGAGAAAATCCCTCCTTGTCATCTTCTTGTTAAACATCTTGTCTTTCATTTATCCCTCCTTATATGTTTTTATATACAAACCCACAAAATTCAATAATTGTAATAATGTGGATTGTCAACAAAAATTTATGTAAGTAAATCCAGATCTATACTGTAAGGAAACTCTCCAAGCAACAGCGACTCTATAGCTAAAAAGGATGCACCTACAACACCAGCATTTTCTCCCAGAGATGAAAGCTTCATCTGTGGAAGCTCAAGAGGTATTGATTTAGTTACATTCTGTCTTATTGGATCGATAAATAATTTCTTTACCTCAGGCAGATTACATATATCCCCGCCAAAAACTATTATCTGGGGATTGATTATCAGAATTAGATTCAAGGTTACAATAGATAAAACCTCGACTATCTCTGAAATAATTTTTTGAGCAACCTCATCTTTTTTAAGTGCAGCCTGGCATACCACAGATGGGGTAAGTTTATTTATATCATCTTCAATATAGTCTGATATCAATGTCTGTGAACCGTGTCTTAGTTCCCTCGCTGCCTTTTCTGTTATTGCCTCCACAGATGCATTCTCTTCAAGATATCCTTTGTTGTTTACGTTAAATCCTAGATTCTCTGTATCTATTATGGAAAGCCCTATTTCTCCTGCCGAACCGCTAGTTCCCCTTATGAGGTGATTGTCAATTATAATTCCAGCACCTATGCCGTTACTTACCTCGATAAACACAATGTCTTTATACTCCATACCTTCACCATAGTTTTTCTCACCAAGAGCAGAAAGCCTTGTAATGTTTTCTACATATACAGGAACATCGAAATATTCACCGAGTCTCTCCTTCAGGTTTACATCCCTTAAACTGCTGTATAAAGGCAAGTCAGTCACAAATCCTGTTGCTGTATCAATAACAGCAGGTATTCCAACGCATATGGCTTTTACATTGTGAGTAGCCGGTTTCTGTTTATGTTCACTGCAGTAGTTATGGATCACAGTCTCGACCTCGTCAATAAGCTTTTGCCCAATATCCATCTCCTCGGAGACAATCTCTGAAATTTTACTACCCTGATAGGTACTTGAGATCTTCCCGCTAAAATCAGACAGTGCAACCTTTATCTTTTCTTTAACAAGGTCGATGCCAATCACATTGCATTTACCGGAATTAATCCTGAGCTGAGTTGGTCTCTTGCCACTGTGTATCCTGAGCTTCTCTGTCTCAACTACATATTTATCCTCTATAAGCTTATCAATGATCCTTGAGACAGCAGGTGCACTTATGTTAAGATCTCTTGAAATTCTCGCTCTGTAAGTCGGCTCGTTTTCACGCAGATAATTAAAAACCACAGACATGTTTATACGGTTTTGAAGTTTCGCGTTAGCCGTTCTTGAAATTTTTAATGTTTTCATGTAAATCCTTTAGAGGCAAATATAACTAACGCTACTTAGTTATTTACTGTTATTAAATAGCTATATTTACACAGTTTTAATATTGTGTCAAGGTTTTTTTCAATAATCGTACCCAAAAAGGCGCGTTTATCTAAAAACCAAGCTGTCGTTTAACGTCTATTGGAAGCTCATCCAGTAGTGCTCCATTCGGATTCGTTACACAATAATCCGGATCTAATGACACACTGAACATTGCCCCTTCTTTTACAGCAGCATGCAGATTCCTGGGACTTTTCGCATCTCCAACAGTAATTACAGGAATCCCCGAAGCATTGACTTTTTCAAATAAACCGGCTAGATCTGTGTTAGACTTTGTATAACACGTCACAATATCATCAGCCTCTACTACCGTTACATTCAGGTTTGTATCCATTATTTTTACTTCTTTCTTGCCTATAGTAGATATTGTCGAACTCTCAAATACCTTAACCGGATACTTGTACGGTTTTGAATGAAGCGCCTCAGCATCCCCCTGCGCCATTCGTTTTCGAAGAACATACATGTGTATTACTTCTACGCTGGAGCCAAATTCTTTTCTGTCAGTGACAACAGTGACATCTTTACCTGCTGCGCCAAGGAAAGCCACCAGATCGGCAGCACCGTAATGGTCTCCCCAGATTATTACTTTCTCCCCTAATTTCCTGTTTTTGCGTCCACTGTCTTTGGGATAAAACTCACAAGTTGTCTTCGGACATGCAAATACTTCCTCCATCGGAACCACTCTTTCTTTTAATCCATCGACTTCAGGTACATAACTTACTGCACCAGTAGCATTCAGTACAACTTCGTATTTTTTAAGCTCTTCTAAGGTAGGCACATGGCACATTTTAACATCGACACCAAGATCACGAATCTCATACCTCAGCCAGTCAGCATACCATTTCATCTTATCTTTGCCGGGAACCAGGCAACAGCCTAAGATAGCACCACCCAATTCGTTTGATTTTTCAAAGATTGTGGGTTTATGGCCACGCAGTATGGCCCATCGCGCAGCTTCCATACCAGCGGGCCCGCCGCCAACAATGGCAACCTTCATTGCCCGGCTGCTTTTCGTTTTATCCATATTATAAAAATTAAGGTCCCCACAAACTGGATTTATCGCGCATGCAATCTCCTTCATTGACATCAGCGATTCCTGCCAGCAACCTGTAAGGCAGGAAATGCACTTCCGGATCTTTTCAGGTTTGCCAAGTTTTGCTTTCGTCGGCCAATAGGGATCGGCGAGCGCCTGACGACACATACCAATCATATCAGCCTTGCCTTCAGCAATTATGCTCTCGCAAACATCAGGATGTCTCAGAGCATGACTTATGATTACCGGTATCTTCACCAGCGGTTTCACCGCTTCAGCAGAGTATATTGTCCAGCCCTCCTGATAATGCATTGGGTCAAATCCTGCACCCGGGGTTTCCTGAATACACTGGCTTAAATCTATAGCAGCTGCACCACCCTGCTCTAAAGCCACGGCTATTCTCTTACTTTCCTCAGTATCTATTCCACCAGGAACCCACTCATTGGCTGAGTAGCGTACAATGACCGGAAAATCATTCCCGCACTTGTTATGGATCTCTTTAACTACGGATAAAGGGAAAAGCATGCGATTTTCAAAACTGCCGCCAAAACGGTCTATACGACGGTTGAGGTATGGGCTCATGAAAGCTGACATAAGGTAACCGTGCGCAGCGTGCAGGCATACTGCATCAGCCCCTGCTGTCTGGCATCTCCAAGCCGCCAGAGACCATAATTCAATCTGGTCCAGTATCTCTGATGTACTCATGGCCCTTATCTCTTTGCCTTTTTCTTCTGCATTAGCAAAAACGATTTCATGACCAGCAGACCATGGAAGCTTGACTACCATATCATTGGTTGACATTATGCTGCCCTTGGGCATGGGACACTGCCTGCCGGGATGCTGTATCTGGGGTACACAAAGGGCGCCATATTTATGAATGCTTCTTACTAATCTGGTTAACCCGGGTATCATATTATCGTCATCAATGATCAATCCGGTTACAGTTACACGGCCAGTCTTGGAATCCGGCGTGCATCCACCAATGTTGATCATACTGTAGCCGCCTTTAGCCACTTCCGAATACACAGCTATATCAAGCTCACTGATAGATCCATCTGCATGCGAACTACTTATAGCTGTCGGTTCAAAGTTGATTCTGTTTTTAGCAACTACACTGCCAATACGTAATGGCTTAAAAAGATTTGGATATTTTGTTTTGACAGCCATGATATAACCTCCATTATTATTAATATTTTGCTAACTTCATTACCACAAATCTGATACTGAATACAAAAAATATTGGATTATTTCCTAGGGAAGTTCTAACTAGAAAATATAGTCTGTTTTCAGAGCCCAAATCGTCGCTTTTTATGATATTTAGTTAGTTATTTACAGTTATTAAGAGATTATTTTTCCACAATTTCCACAACGTGTCAAGATTTTTTTATCCGCAACTTCAAATTAATCAGCAACACCTAATGCACTAAATAATTGCAAAAGATCTCAACCATGAGTAGAATATTCATGAATATTAAAAGAATCAGGAGTGAACAATGAGTCATATTATGCAGAAAAACCTCTATAATTACTGTAAAATCCCCTATAACGAGCTCGAAAACCACCCTGATTTGAAGGTTCGTTTTCGGCTTGTCAAAGACTCTGAAGAAATGGGCAAGATTATGGCTGAAGAACTTATTGCTCTGATAAAAGAGAATAATTCGATGGCCTGGCAGACACGTGCAATAATTCCATGCGGGCCAAGCTGCTGGTACAAACCTTTCACAGATCTTGTCAATTCTGAAAAGGTGAGCCTTAATAACTTCGTTGTTTTTCATATGGATGAATGTCTCGACTGGCAAGGCAGACCCCTTCCCAAGAATCACCCATACAACTTCAGAAACGAAATGGAAAATCGATTTTATGATCCTGTGGATCCTGAATATCGCGTTCCTGAATCCAATAGAATCTGGATTTTACCTCAAAATATAGACGCAATTAAAGAAAAGATCTATTCTGCACCAATCGACCTCACATACGGGGGTTGGGGTCAGGATGGGCATATTGCCTACAATCAAGCCAGACGTCACCCTTTCAGCCACATCACAGCAGAAGAGCTGAAAAACTCAAGCATTCGCATACAAGAAAACAATATAGACACCATTATCACCCTTGCCCAGCGTTCTTTCGGTACAGCTTACCAGTTTGTGCCACCAATGTCTGTTACACTTGGTGTAAAAGAGTGCCTCAGTGCAAGGAAAGTACGTGTTTTTAGTGATACAGGAGCGTGGAAGCAGACTGCATTACGCGTAGCTTTGTTCGGTCCTATTACCCCTGAATATCCCATAACTCTCCTCCAGGAACATCCGGATGCCCTTATCACAGCTACAGTTGACACTGCACGGCACCCCATAAGCGTGCATCCTGAGTGGGACCTTGGGGTCTAGAATGGAGCCATTGCACATTTCTCACCGTAAATACGATGCAATGATTGGTACAGGTGGAGTTGGTGCTGGTATATTTTTTACCCTGAACGGAATGCATACCCTTGGAAGGGAAGAATCAAGATCCGGTCACATCATAGATCGGAAAGATTACTGTAAACTTCATATAGTCTCTCATTACGTCAAGACCCTTATGGGATCATCTTTCGAGGTATTCCCTATTGCAAAGGTTGGCAATGATGACGTTGGACGAAACCTGATGAGTGAAATTGAAGAAATAGGCCTCAATACGAACTATATGGATACATGCATAAATGAGAAAACTCTCTTCTCATTCTGTTTTATATACCCGGACGGAAGCGGAGGCAACCTCACTACTGATGACTCTGCAAGCTCAATGATTACACCCGAGGATATTGCAAAGGCTGAAGAGACATTCAAGCATTACGGAATACGATGTATTGGACTCGCTGTCCCTGAGGTGCCTCTTAATGCAAGAATTCGCCTCTTGGATCTGGCTACACAATTTCAACTATACCGAATCGCTTCGTTTACATCGGATGAGATGGATGAAGTCAGGAACAAAGGCATTTTAAAAAAGGTCGATCTTCTAGCCATCAACCTGGACGAAGCCTTGAGGTTTACCGGTGTATTTAAAGAAGACAATGCAGAAAAGATTGTGAACGATGCAATTGAAAGTCTTACTATGATAAATTCAGATCTCAGTGTTACAATCACATCTGGAAACACCGGAAGCTGGACATGGGATTCAAGTAATTTGAACTATCAAACTGTCCCGGAAGTAGAACTTGTAAGCACTGCCGGAGCGGGTGATGCATTTCTCGCAGGGATGATTGCAGGGATTACAGCAGGATTGAAGTTTAACGAGGCTCAGGAGCTCGCCACGCTCGTTGCAACCTTATCGGTTACATCCCCCCATACGATCAATAAAGGAATCGACAGGGTAGCACTGCGGCAATTAGCGAATAAAACTAATTACCCCATCAGTGAAAGTGTTACAATGATTCTCAGCCCCACGAATTAAAATGCAATCGTTACAACTTGATAGTTCAGCGCTTCAACGGACCGCTATGGGATACTAGCCAGGGATAAGATCACAAAAAAAATAACGATTATCTCTTAAGACTACCTCCCCTTTAATACATTGTATCTTCTCTTTAAAAATCGGGCCATCATACACAAATGTATGAAACTCACCATTCTCACCACATATGTCGACTTCGTCCGGAAGTTCATTTATGAACTCTTTGTTGTACTCACACCCGACAAACTTTTTGTCTAATTTCTCTGAATCAATGCATGTAACAATCGACTTGAAACCAAGGTCTATAAAGGTAGCAGCTACTTTGAAAGTATTTGTTTTCCATAATGGGAAGAGTCCCTTCATATCGAGCTTTATAAGATTATTCTCTCTATTACTTCTGAGTTCATCGAGAAATATATCTCCATATACCACAGCAGTTACGCCTTTCTTTTTATAATAAAGAAGCTTCTTGTGCATTCTTGATTCATATTCCTCATTCGAACAATCTTTCGATATAGACATTATGTCGAGGGGGATTCCAATAGATGCTGCCTGCTTTTCAAGCAATACCTCTCTTACACCATGCATGCTGGTTCTTTTATACTCATCCGTGACGGTGGTGAGTAAGGCTATTATTTCATACCTCTTGCTTATGCGTACATTATAAAAAGCCAGGGCACTATCTTTACCCCCACTCCAGGTAAATAGTACAATCTCTTTATCTTTGGTCGTCATTTTCCTTGGATTTTATCTTTTTCGCAGGCGAAGCCAATGATCCCAGATCTCGAGGGATTTTCGTTCCTTACCATCTTCATCAAAAAGACCGGTATCCTTCCATAGCATAAACAGCTCATCCATGCCCATGGCCCTGACCCTGCTCCAGAAATCGTCGTAATCCCTTGAAAAGAACCATACGGCGAACTCAGCGTCGAGACGGCTGCTCTGCTCCAGGAGAAAGCTCATATATTGAGCCTGACTACTTTGAATTAAATGGGGTCAGCTCCCATTTTTCACCTTTAAGAAGTTTTCATAAGTATAAATAAGGCTATAAAAAGGGAGCTGACCCCATTTAATGATCTTTCCTGTATAGCCCAATGCGGTGCACATGCCAGAAGGCCATAAATTAAAAAAACTATCAGACCAAGATATAAAAGCCTCATATGAGCATCTTTGCTTATCTATTTTAACTGTT
>CP070841.1:867685-881265 GCA_020342115.1 Spirochaetota bacterium | reverse complement strand
TTTTCCGAGTCATTACTGGCATAAGGGACAGGCCAGGCACAAGGAGAGACTTAATTTCGACTACATGCAGGAACATACTCTTGTGAAGCAGACACGCTGTTATGGATGCACAATCGGCTGTGCCCATATACACAGAATCCCTGACGGTCCTTATAAGGGCATAGAGTTGGATGGACCTGAATATGAAACAATCTATACATTCGGGGGATTGTGCGATGTAGAAGACATACGGGAGGTCATAAAGTTAAACGATCTTTGCGACAGGCTTGGACTCGATACAATCAGCACAGGAAATGTTCTTGGGCTGCTCATGGATGCAACTGAGAAAGGCAAGATGCCTGATAAGTATCGAATTGAATACGGCAGTACAGAGAGAATGATTGATTTTATTGAAAGCATTGCCTCAAGAGAGGATGAGTGGTGGATACTTGGTGAAGGTACAAGGGCGGTTTCTGAAAAATTCGGGCTTCAGGACCTGGGCATTCATGTGAAGGGCCTGGAGCCAGCAGGATTCGATCCCAGAGGGCTTCAGAGCATGGCACTAACCTACGGAGTGGGTAACAGAGGGGGAAGCCACCTTCCTTCAAATGCTTATGCAAGGGATATTGCAGGGGAAGCCAGGGATCATGAGATCTGTGGAGATGATAAATCGCTCGATAGATTCTCGCTCAATAAGAAGGCAGAGCTTGTTTACAACATGATCAATTTCAATGCAATTGCCGATTGTTTTGTTCTTTGCAGATTCCTCAACCGTGACCTTCTGACATGGGACGATTATTCGGAAATATTTTCGCTTCTAACTGGCATTGAAAAGACACAGAAAGAGTTTGAAGAGATAGCAAATAACATCGTCACTCTTGGCAGGCTGTACAATATAGGAAAAGGGCTCACTATGGTGGATGATATTCTGCCGGATAGATTCTTCTCTGAGCCTGTAGGAATTGATGGCTCAAAGGGAAATATTGTCTCAAAAGAAGACTATATTGAGTCCCTGAAACAGTATTACAGGTTGAGGAATTGGGATGATAATGGTGTACCACAATATTCACCACAATTATAAGTGTTATCCAAGTATGCAGTAAAAACCGTTTGACATGGAGCTGCTTTAACCCTATCTTTATACTATTCTTCGGGGCAGGGTGAAAATCCCGATCGGCGGTAAAGCCCGCGAACATTATTTTCTTCAGAATGTAATTCTGAAGAAAATCTTACCGATCTGGTGTAATTCCAGGGCCGACAGTGAAAGTCTGGATGGGAGAAGAATAACCCCGCAGTAGAGTCTTTTTAAGACTCATACTTTGAGGACGCCTCTTTTATTCCCAAACAGCTTTGTCCCGTTGAAATCATCACTTATGCTAGGCGATTTATCTTGGTCTGGTCATGGAAGAGTATATCAAATTCAAAGATGTTTCGAAGGTGTTTCCGCTTGCAAGGCGAAAGAAAGAGGTAATTCGGGCTCTATCGAAAATCGACCTATCGATAAAAAAGGGAGAGTTTGTATCCATTGTTGGACCATCAGGAAGCGGAAAAACAACACTGCTCAAGCTGATTTCTGGAATTTTGAGACCAACCACAGGTACGGTTTCAATTAGGGGTGAGGCAGTACATAACCTCAGAAGGGACACTGGAAACGTTTTTCAGAAGGCAACACTTCTTCCATGGAGAAGCGTGCTGAAGATTGTCCTTCTTCCTGTTGAGGTAGTTAAGGGGGAGATAAAAAAAAGCGACCTTAAAAGAGCATATGAGCTTCTGGAGCTACTCGGTTTGAAAGGTGCAGAGAGTATGTACCCGAGTGAGCTTTCAGGAGGAATGCAGCAGAGAGTGGCCATTGCCCGCGCACTCATCCTAAATCCTGACATCCTTTTGCTCGATGAGCCTTTCGGAGCACTCGATTCCATTACCAGGGAGCGCCTCAACCGTCTCCTTCTCAAGCTATGGGAGCAGACCCATAAGACCATCGTCTTTGTGACTCACAGCATATCAGAGGCAGTTCTGCTCTCCACAAGAATAATCGTTCTCACAGGATCACCGGGAAGCATAAAGGACACTGTGGTCATTAAACCTGAGATGAAAGGGAAGCCCGGGGACATTTTCTCGTCGAACTACATTTCAAAAACAGTGGTTGATGTTCGGAGAAGGCTCAAGGATGTGTGGACTGATGAGATATCGCGGGATGTAAAAGAGGTGCTCGAGCACAGGGAGAAGCGGGGATTCCTGAGAGCATTATTAAAGCATTACGAGTATCTCCTCATCCCATTTGGAATACTAATTTTTATATTGCTGTGGGGAATGATTGCGAGGATACAACACTTTCCTGAGTTTATACTTCCTCTTCCTCAAACAGTATTTGAGCGGTTTTTATTGGCAGCAAAAACTGATATCATTCTACCCCACCTTCTTGTAACAGCCTATGAGAGTATTGCCGGATTTGTTCTGGGGTCAATACTGGCCTTTTTAATAGGGTATGTTCTCGCAAAGTACAAAACAGCAGAGCGACTCCTCTCACCCTACATCGTTGCCATGCAGGCAATTCCAATTGTTGCACTTGCACCGCTTTTGATTATATGGTTTGGATTTGGGGTGAGGACAAAAATATTGATCGCAGCTCTTGTCATATTTTTTCCGATTTTGATTAGCTCGATTGTTGGTATCCGCCATGCTGATAAGGAGATCATGGAACTTTTAACATCACTAGACGCAGGGCCCTTCAAGACTTTTTTTAAATTCGAGCTACCATCTGCGCTTCCCATGATTTTTGGGGGTCTTAAGGTGGGAGTAACATTTTCTGTGATAGGCGCTGTTGTTGGTGAATTTTTAGGCTCATCAATGGGTCTTGGTGCACTTGTAAACATGGCACGAGCAAGCTTCGATACACCGCTGGTGTTTGTGAGTATCATACTTTTGGGGATGCTCGGTATCTTCTTCTATCTTATTATGTCGCTCATCGAATACATCTTCCTTGGGAGACACAGAAAGAAGGAAGCTTAGTAATAACACAAGGAGACAAATAAATGAAAAAATCTTTCATGTTTCTTTTAATGGTTTTTCTTTTACTCATACCAGGTCTTGCTTTATCAAAGGACAGTATTACGATTGCTATGGGATATATCCCTAATGTCCAGTTTGCACCTTACTACATTGCAATGGAAAAAGGCTACTTTGAGAAAGAGGGGCTGGAAGTAAGTTTTGACTATGGAATGGCAACCGATATCATGAGTCTCGTTGCAAATGGGGTGGTGGATTTCGGTGTTTCAGACGGCGATCAGGTTATCATAGCCAGAGAAAAGAAGGTACCTATAAAGGTAGTATACTCTATGTATGTAAAATACCCTGTTGGGGTGGTCTCCCTTAAAAAGAGTGGAATCACGGATATTCATTCCCTTAAAGGCAAAAGAGTGGGCACTCCTGCACCATACGGATCAAACTATATTGGTCTTCAGGTGTTACTCAACAGGTACGGATACACCCTGAAGGATATTGATCTTGAGTTCATCGGTTATACACAGGTGGAGAGTATTTTGTCGGAGAGGGTAGAGGCGAGTGTGGTCTTTATTAACAATGAGGTGATTGTTTTAAAAGATATGGGGAAAGAGGTAAACGTCATAGAAGTTTATCCCATAACACCAATGGTTTCAGCAGCAATTATTACCAGTGACCGATTGATAGAGAAAAATCCGGATCTTGTGAAAAGGTTTGTCAGTGCTGTGACCTTGGCAAGCAGGTATGCCTTGACAGTGCAGGATGAGGTTATCGATCTTCTCAAGGGGTATATTCCGACTCTCACTGATAAAAACATCGATATTAATAAAAAGGTTCTTGTGGAATCCATGAAGCTCTGGGTGGACAAGGATATCGAAAAGTATGGATTGGGCTATACAACGAGAGCTGATTGGGAAAGCTCGGTTGAGATCCTGTATGAGCTTGGTCTTATTGAAAGAATGATTGACGCGGACGAATGCTTCAGCAATGAATTTTTAATTTATGGGAAGTAGCAATAACTGAAATAAATAGCATCTGTCCCTATTTTATAATAAGTCTAAATATAACAGCAGCACCACGGTCTGCAACTTCAAGTATCATCTATGGGGTTAAAATACAAATACTATAGTAAGGAATAAAAAGAACAATTCTTTTTTTGTTGGAGGATATATGACTAAAGAAGATGTAAAGAAGAAGATGCGTAAATTCGGTATACCAGATGAACGAATCGTTCACGGTGAACAGGTCTGTGACCTTGCGCTGAAGATTGCGGAAAAGATGGAGAAGAAGAAAGGAGGCGTACTGAACCGCGACCATATAATTGCAGGTGCGATCGCTCATGACGCTGGGTTTACAAGGCTTTCAGGGAAACCCATTACAGTCAACATACTCGGCAAAAAGGAGATTACAGTGCAGGATGATGTTATGCTTCACGGTTTGTACGGTGCGGACATCGCAAAGGAGATGGGGTATTCAGAAGAAGTAACTCTGATAATACTAAGGCATGAGCTTATCGTGATAACACGTGAGGAACGCAAAGCTCTTGGCATCCTGCCACTTCCTGATCACGACCTTGTTCCCGAGACTTGGGAGGAGAAGGCTGTCATGTATGCGGATGGCCTTATGTTCCTTGCAGTCGGACTTGGACTGGACCTCTGGAAAGACCCAGAAGCTCCTGCAAAAGGATTCTTCGATTTATTGAAAGCAACTATAGGGCGCCTAAGTGAAGAGAAAATAACCCTCAGCCATCCGGTGTTGGAGCGATCGAATAGACTCAATGCAGAACTGAAGGAGTATGCAGATCCAGGCTGGGTGAATATGTGATCTGTGCAAAGAACAGCATTGATATGATATTTCAGCACATGATTTTTTTACAGAAATGCTGTTTTTAAATGAGCATTGAAAAAGATATATGCAATCTTGACCCCTTTCCACAGATGCTATTAGTTATCCTCAATCTTGAATGAGAGCTTTACCTTGGTTCTGAAGGCAGCAAACTTGCCGTCTTCTATTTTGCAATCCAGTTCTGTGATCTCGGCTATTCGCAGGTTTCGAAGAGTTTTACCTGCCACTTCTATTGCATTTTTTGCAGCATCCTCCCACGATTTTTCACTCGTTCCGACAAGCTCGACCACTTTATACACAGACATATTACACTCCTCCTCTGATTATGGATTTTAAAACATTACATTTTTGTGCTTAAAGTGTATGGCCATTATAGTATGATTGAGAAGGATGCACAATGATTTCTCATCCTTTACGATTTACTGGTATGTGATTATCTGAAAAAAGAAAAAAAGGGATCAGGCCAGCACAAGAAAGTGCCGGAAACAATTCAGGAGAGTTTTATCTTGGGCTGTCTTTGGAGTTAATTATCTCTATAAGTAAAGAACTGTTGTATTCATGCATGGGAAGCTGTTGGTAGATCTGATCGATATCCTGGATATCTTTCAGAGTATTACTCAGCATTTTTTTTGTCCTTGTATCATACTTGGCTGATTTGACACGATCAAGAAGCTGGGGTGCGTAGGCCAGTGCAAAGCCGATTCGTGATCGGCAGGAGCATTTATTGTCTTCGTGTATGCATCCGCAATTCTCTCTGAAATATTTTATCAGGTTTTCCTTTGCTCTGTGAACACGAGCCTTGACCGTGTTCTCATCGATCTCAAGGGTTTCTGCAATAGTCTTTAATGGTAATCCCAGAATATTTTTCAAAACATAAACCACCCTCTGCTCATCTGTCAGCCTGAAAGTCATGAAAAAGTAGCATTGTCTTCTGATCTCGTTCGTCAGCTCTTCAAAAAGATATCTTTTTTCAGGGTCAGCTTCCCAGTTTCTAACCTCATTCGGGATGTCATCTCTGAACTGCTCGACCTTGTCATCCAGAGAATCAATATAGGCTCTATCCATCCTCCTTTTGGCCTGAAGACTGTAATTCAAGGCAATCCTGTAAATCCAAGTAAATACATGGCTTTTACCCTGGAAAGTGTACAGTTTCCTGGTCACCTGCAGAAAAGTCTCCTGTGTAATATCCTCTGCATCCTGCCGGTTAGCAGTTATCCTGAATGCCAGATTGAATACTCTTTTTCCATATTCTTCGACCAACTTCCCAACAGTGTAATGCTTCATCATTGTCCAAAGAAGATAATAAAAAAGAGAATAAATTCAAAATATTTCAGTATTGTCAACTAATAGAGATGATTGAATGAACAAATGCTACTGCTAAAGCATATTACATGATGAGTACATTATTAGGAATTTCAGATGGACGTACACTTTGATTTTTTTTAAAAAAATATGTTGACAATAGTAATAGTTAGTATCATCATAATTATGATAATACTAACTAAGATAATATAGCAAGCCCTTTGAATGAAGAAAAAAGAAGGGAATTTATTCTATTATAGAATTATAAAGGCAAGGGGGAAACATGCTTTTTAATGAAAAAGAATTAGGGTATATGATTGAACTTATCTGGAGAATACATTTCTTATCAAAGAAAGCGTTCGAACTTGAGCTAAAAAAGCTTGATCTGACATTCCCACAATTTGGTGCACTCAAGGTCTTGAGTTATAAAGAAAATATTTCACAAAGAGAAT
Source organism: Spirochaetota bacterium (assembly GCA_020342115.1). GTDB lineage: Bacteria > Spirochaetota > B62-G9 > B62-G9 > DRHN01. Next base: position 874,687 of record CP070841.1, on the reverse strand, counting down.
TAGCTGAAATCATGGAGACAGATACAACAAATGTTATGGTAGTTTGTGATTCACTTGAGAAAAAAGGGCTTATAAAAAGGAAAACGAATCCAGGGGACAGACGGGTAAACCTCGTAGTGTGCACCGATGAAGGAAAAGCAAGATTCAAAAAAGTCATGCCGTTGCTGGATGAATGGGCAAAAAGGTTTGTGAGCCTACTCGATAAGAGAGAAATATCATCAATTGTACCGATTCTGGAAAGAATGTATAACTCTATAAAAAAGGAAATAGCAGATGGGACATATGACAGGAACTAAAAGTGATTTGGTTTATTTAATTGACCGCTTGAACAAATTTCCAATTGGTTTGGTGGACAACCCCATGCTACGTAAGATTCTAGAATTACTGTATGACGAAACCGAAGCATATGTTGCATCCAAATTCCCTCTGGAAGAGGCATCATTAATAGAACTCTGCACTGAAACTAAGATGCAAAGTGAGCAACTTCTTCCTATCCTGAATCGGATGGCTGATAAAGGATTGGTTATGGACATCACATATGGCAAACAGACCTACTATATTCTCATGCCGGGAATTATAGGGTTCTTTGAATATACCTTCATGAAACAGCGCTCAGATATATCAATGTCGGAAGTTGCAAGGTTAATGACAGAATACCTACACTATGATTCTGATAAAGGTCAAGTGAAGGAAAATTTTGGAAGTAAAACTCAGATGTGGAGATCTCTTGTATATGACCATCATGTTCCTGTCTCGAGCAGTATTGTACCGTATGAATCGGCAATGGAAATAATAAACCAGTCTGATTATTGCGCAGTACAGATGTGCTTTTGTCGTCATAAAAAGCATCATGAGGGTAAAATTTGTAAAAAAGGAGCCCCCTTTGAAAATATGTGTATTTCCTTTGGAAACGCTGCCAGGTTTTTAGTTCGGAGAGGTTTTGCTGAAAGAAAAAATAAGGCTGAACTACATGATGTTATCCAGAAAGCGCGTGATTTACAACTCACACACGTTACTGAAAATGTCCGAAATAGTCCTGCGTTTCTCTGCAATTGCTGTTATTGCTGCTGTGAGGTAATGGCTGGAGTGCATATGGGGTATACCGAGGGGGTGGCAAAGACGAGATTTATAGCACATATCGACTCTGAAAAATGCGATTATTGCGGAAAATGTGCAAATGAATGTAATGCAAGAGCAATCGGACCAGTGCGAAACAAAAATGGGAATGAAGCAGATAAAAAAGAAAGTATGGTGAAAGAGCCTGTCTGCTTGGGTTGTGGGGCGTGCATTGCATCCTGTGAAAACGGAGCGATTTCCCTTGAATTAAGAGAAAATCCTTCAACGCCAAAAGCAGGAGAACTGGCGCTCTATAAATCACTTCTCAAAGAAAAAGGGCGGTTAAGACACTATGTTATAAACAGAGTCAGGAAAGGTGTAAGAAGGATTGTTCCTTTTGTAAGTATGTAAGCATTATCTGGCTCCACGCAAAATGATCCAATCCGCATTGAGGAAAATCAATAAAATGCAACCTGTAAGAATTACTAAAAGGAATACTACATTAAAAAAAATTGCATGACCCGTAACTTTGGTCTGCTAAAATCATCAAACTATTTAGAGAAATACAAATTATAAAGGATGTAGAAAATGAAAAGAAAAAATGTAACAGTTTTATTAATTATTCTGGGCATGATTGCCAATGTTTTGTCGGTAACTGGAAAAGCCTATCCAGAAAAACAATCGATTATAACGGGTTCAGAAAACATTGAAACCAGGCAATTCTACTACACAGATTTCAGCAGGCTTAGAATACACAGTGGCATTGATACTGACATTACGAGAGCGGAATCACACGCAGTGAGCATCACAGCTAATGACAATATATTCGAGTATATTGAGGTTGTAAAAAATGGCGATACGCTGCACCTCGGTATGAACAAGGCATGTTCCTACTCGTGTACTACGGTGAAAGCAACCATTTCCCTCCCTGAGCTGAATGAGCTGAGTGTAACTGGAGGTTCAGAGGGATACCTTCGTGGGTTTAGCTCCTCCAAACCTGTCAAATATGAAATCACTGGTGGCAGCACTCTGCATCTTGATAATATTACAACCGGGGATGCGGAATTCAAAATGTCAGGTAGGAGTAAATTATCGGGTAGTATTACTATGGATGATGGCAAATTCCACCTTTCGGGAGCAAGCAGTGTTGAATTGAAAGGCTCAAGTGTAAACCTTTCTCTCAAGGCTTCTGGTGCCAGTAACTTCAGCTTTGCTGATTTTAATGTGGGCAACGTGTTGGTTGATATTGGTGGTGGCAGCACTGCCACAGTCAAAGCAGAGGGAAGACTGGATGTTGATTTGAATGGTTCTTCAAAGCTTTTCTACACAGGTAACCCCACTCTTGGAAATATCGACATATCAAGCACTTCTGTAATGAGCAAGAGATAGGATGGTGGATGTGAAGGTGTTAATATTATACGATTCAGTTTTTGGGAACACAGAGCGTATAGCACTTGCGATTTCAGACGCTTTAAGCGGATCAGCTCAGGTACGGGTGGTGAAAACAGGTGCGGCTAATCCTGAAGAGTTTTTTGATGTGGATCTAGCTATTGTAGGCTCTCCAACCCATCGCGGCAAACCGACTGAATGTTTTTTGAAATTTCTCGAGCAGCTTCACCGTAAAAGTGTGAGAGGACTTCCGGTAGCAGTATTTGATACACGATATCAAATGTCCAGCCTGCTATTAGGGATATATGGCTCGGCTGCTCGGAAGCTGGTCAGCCAATTGAAGAAGCTGGGAGGCTTGCCTGTCATAGCCCCAGAGAGCTTCATTGTTTGCGGAAGAGAAGGACCTCTTGAAAATACAGAATTAACAAAAGCCAGGTCGTGGGCTAAGGAGATTTTAGAGAAGCACAGCATATATATTGACTGTAAGCTTTAAAAAACATCGAATGAAGTCGGTGTCAAAATGAATTTTTCATAAACGACATGCAGAGACTAGTAGCTTCGATGCATCGCTGTAGGAGCAAAGGCCTTATCGGTTATAAAACAATGCTAGGTAATATTTGGTTTAAAGAATGGAGGGAACTTTGTGTAAGAAAATAACTCTCGGATTATTTATCGTCTTCATAACAGGTTTTATTGTTTCATGCAGCAAGCACACGGAATTTCTTGGGGGTGTAGGTCATCAAGCAGGCTACGTGACTCCTGAAGTAAATTGTACTGAATGCCACGGGTATGATTTGAATGGTGAGGGTAGTGTGCCATCATGCTATAAATGTCATGACAAAAAGTGGGAATAGAAGCAAGGAGGTTATTGTGCGTGTTTTTTTTGGATTGGGATAGGATTGACTGCCTTTGCACTTAGTGTAGTACTGGGAGTAATAATATACTCGTTGCCCGCGACCTGGAGCCTTGCATCAGGACCAAGACCTGGTGTGGAAGATATCACACTCGATGAGGCAGTCACGTCTCTTGGTCAGTCTGGGGTAAAAGGGTGGGACCTTATAGAAGAGGCTCGTCTTTTAGTGGGTGAGTGTATGGAATATTCTCGCCGTAATAGTTTCGATTCTTACAGAAAAGCCTTTTGGCGAGGGTACGGTTATTGCCAGCAGCAGGCTTACGCCCTTACCGAGGTTTTGCGACAGCTTGGTTTTGATGCCTGGCCGGTTCACTCAGAACACAACGACTTCCCTGAAAAGAAAGATACAGGCCATGCATGGGTTCAAGTGATTTATGAGGGAGAGATCCGGGATTTAGATCCCAGGTTTATGGATCCTGGTACTGGAGAAATGGCTTTTCATCCTCGAACCCCGGCCAGTAAATACACCGTATTATTTCGAATTTTTTCTGGGTGGGGCTGCTTGGCCGGAAACGCCTATAGATACTACAGAACCGGGAGTGATACAAGCTCTGACTATTGACACAATCAAGGGATAAAACTGGATTTGTTGTAATTCAGGAAACGTACACTCACATTGTAAATCCATAAAAAAAGAAAGTTAATGGGGACAGGGTTAGCCGCATTCCATTTTTGGAATTAACGGTCTTCGATATATAATATTTCATTCATATCTAATTTCGCTTTTTAAGCTCACTATTAAAAGTATTACGGCTAACAGCAGAGGTAAAGAAACATAAACAATTATCGGTTGATCCGTTTTTTGGAGCGTGTTTCCCAGAATATTAATTCCACCGTAGATGATTGTACCTAAAGACAGGTAATAAAAGTCCCTGAGCTTATGATAATGGAGAATAGCAAAAACTAAAGCTAGGATTGTTATGACAAAACTCATGATAAAAATAAAAATATCGAAATAAATGAGGTAATATAATAGCGCACCCACAATTGCACACAGAAGCATTCCAGAGCCAAAATAGAATATCTTCCATTGCATTCTTTGTTGTTTCAATACCAGAACACCTGCTATTATCATGGTAATTGCCATCGAGAATTCGGAAAACCAGTGAATTATATAACTAATAAGTGCTTCTCTTATGTTGGGAACCTGATTGGTGGTTATGAGCATCACCCACATTATCACATTTATAGCACCAATTGCGATGCAATATATCCCCGTTGTTTTTTTCAGTTTCATTTTTCCTCCGATATGTAGTAAGTATTTTCAGTGTAATCGACTCAATATCTTTTTCCAGAGCTTCTTTGTCGCTAAGACCGTTCGGCGTTAAGAAAATCATACCGATCACGAAAGATGAGCCACATTGCGTGTATGATACCAGGAATCCATGCTCCAATTGTCAGCGCAAGATTGATCCAGAAATGCGTGCCCAGTCTTACCTGCCAAAAAGCAGCTGCCGGTGGAAGAAGTATAGCGGCTACCATCCTGAGGATGAGCTCATGTTTATTCGAACCCATACTGAACCCCTCTGTTTTTATTCATGGATTATTTGATCGTCACAACGATTAGTTCTATTAATATACTTTGCATAAGTTATAAACATATGGAAGATGAAGTAGTTACCCGTTGATTCTTATAGAATTTTTACAAACTTATTTCAAAAACTCTTTTACTGCTTGAGTAAAATAATCCTTTTCTTCAATAAAAGGTGAATGTCCGCTTTTGTTGAAAATAATCAATGTAGAGTTTCTTATACCATCATTAAGTTCTCTACTCATAATAACAGGTGTCTGCGGATCATATTTGCCAACAGCTATCAGAACCGGTATGTCGAGTAAATGCAGCCCATTCTTATAATCTACCTTTTGTTTCATCAGATAATTCTTCCATTGTGATCTGAGCGGTACAGGTTTCTTGTAATCGTCTTCTTCGATCTTAATTTCTGAGACGTACTTTTTATCTACATATGAAGCGTAGTCAATTAAATTATCGAGCTTTTTATGAATTTTCAGGTTACCCGATCCCAGAAACATCCTGGTTCCCAGGTACATTATCTGCCATCTCTCCTTTTCAGACCACTTCCAATACTTATGCACTCCCCACCTGCTCACTGCAGGCCATCCAGATGTGCTGCCTATCAGGACTAGCCTTTTTACTCTGTCTTGATACATTATGGAAAATGCAAGGGCACAAAAACTGCTCATACTATGCCCAACAAAATCTATTTTGTTTTTAACTCCAAAATAATCTAACGTTTCATTGGTGCTGGTGAGCATTTCCTCCATATCCACTTTCGGCATTCTTGTAGACCGATAAGTTCCCGGCGGATCAAATGTAATGACTGATTTGCCTATACTGTTGAGAATTTCAACCAATGGACTCTCAGAAATAGATACTGTTGTAGAGGCATGTGGATACGGCATTAAGAATACAGGTTCGCCCTGTCCAATTTTATACACTGCCAGTCCTTCAATAATCTCGGTAGGTTCCATGGGATAAATAAAAATTGGAATGATAAACACTATAACTGTTAAGAGAAATATAATTTTCATGTTGAGCATGGGAACATCCTTTTTTCTATGTCTGAGATCTTGATGAACCGATAGTGATCTTCACGGAACATTGGAATCGGACGTTGATATTTCAGTTTATTGTGGCCTAACAATATAACAGCATGGACCCTTTCCCGTCTACCCAGTTTCAACAACGCCCTGCATTTGTTGCTGTTATTGACTGCATTCTGAACCATGGAAACAAAGCAGGTACCCATGCCCATGGCATGTGCCATGAGGACTATATTGTAGGCAGCGAGAATGCTGTCAGGTCCGGGTGTCGGGATCAACTGGTCTGAATGCACGGCAATTACCACTGGTGCATTGTAAAATACAAGATCTTTTCCGTTTTTCATGCCCTCTACCAAGGGAATGATTCTCTTCAAATATTCTCTGTCATTCAAGAAGGCACGGGTCACAGGATCCGTAAAGAGCGTAAGTATAAACCGCATGATAGGTACCTGCAGGAATTTAAACTGAAGCACATATCTTTTTTTGATAAGCTGCAGCAGTCTGTTTTTAACTTCTTGATCTGTTATAATGGTGAATTTACAGTTATGGGCATTTCCCCCAGATGGTATATGCTGGGCGGAATGGATCAGTTCGACAATCGTTTCCCTTTTGACCGGTTTTGTAGAAAAAAGGCGGTTGCTTCGCCTGAAGGCAAGGAAAGATTTAAGATCATCCTTATCAATTGCAGGTAAAGGTCCGGTCTCTTCTAACTCTTTTTTGCTGAAAGTAATGGCATTGTTTGGACATACCGCATAACATTGAAAACAGGAGATACATTCTGATAAATGTTCATCTGGGTCGATCTGGCTGATATGTCTCGGGCATACTGCCTTGCATTTTTCACATCCCAAACATTTAGCTTCGATTTTTACAGGAAAAATCTTCATTATTTTTCTCCTCTTTATTTATGGTTAGATGGTTCTGGCATGCAAAAGTTACGGGCAATGAAAATTTTCTATATTAGTTATATTTTTTTATCTTCTGTGTTTGTCATGGTAAGAGGAAAGGTGGGCAGATTTACACATTTCATTTTATCATAATTATGACTAATTCTTTAATGAATCAGATTAGAAGAGAGGATG
>CP070841.1:852185-867585 GCA_020342115.1 Spirochaetota bacterium | reverse complement strand
TCAAAAAGAGTTTATTACCAATACTGTTAAAAGCTATGGCAAGAGCAGACATCGCCTGATGGACATCGCGCGGGATATTCAGGCAAAGTATGGTTTTATTTCAGATGAATCTGCCAAATTAATTGCCAGTAAACTGGGTATTCCCTTTATCGAAGTGATAGATATGGTAAGTTTCTATTCATTCCTGTCACGTAAAAAAAAGGGAAAATCTGTGATACGGCTGAGTAAGAGTATTGTTGACAAGTTGCAGGGTATGGATCTGGTTGCAAAAGCCTTTGAACAGGCTGTTGGAGCATCCTTTGGACAAACGAGCCCTGATGGAAAAATCACACTGGAGTATACATCAGACATAGGGATGGGTGATCAAGCTCCTGCTGCACTTATAAACGGTACCGTTATGACAAAACTGTGTCCTGAGGATATACCGTGTATTGTCGATGCGCTAAAGAAAGGCAAACCAATTGGGACATGTACGGGAGAAGATGCAAAACCTGGAACACGTGTTGACGCGCAGATTGATCTTAATATCGTACAGCCTGGACAGGTAATATTTGCACCCTATGAGAGGGGCGCTGCAGTCAGAGCAGCCATGAATATGGCTCCTGAAGATGTAATCGAAGTAATAACACAATCTGGCTTAAGGGGACGCGGGGGTGCCGGGTTCCCCACCGGTATGAAATGGAGCTTCTGCAGGAAAGCAAAGGGTGAGGATCATTACCTGATCTGCAACGCGGACGAAGGAGAGCCGGGCACCTTCAAGGACCGGGTCATACTCACAGAGGCTCCTGACCTTTTATTTGCAGGCATGACAGTAGCCGGTTATGCGATAGGAGCGAAAGAAGGTATTTTGTACCTTAGGGGTGAATATCAGTACCTTCACGACTATCTCCAGCAGGTTCTCTCACGCAGAAGGCATCTTGGACTCCTGGGAGAAAATATCGCCGCGAAAGAAGGATTTAACTTCGATGTCAGAATCCAGCTCGGGGCAGGCGCGTATGTATGCGGTGAGGAGTCATCTCTCATCGAATCCCTCGAGGGCAAGCGAGGTGCTCCGCGAGACAGACCGCCGTTTCCCGTGACAAAGGGATATATGGATCAGCCGAGCTCTGTGAACAACGTTGAAACACTCTGCTGTGCAGCAAAAATAATGGAAAAAGGCGCGGAATGGTTCAAATCCATGGGAACAAAGGATTCAACAGGAACCAAGCTTTTGAGTGTTTCAGGAGATTGTAAGCATCCCGGCGTATACGAAGTGGAGTTCGGGATAATTGTAGGTGAGTTATTAAAGATGATCGGGGCTGAAAATGCCCAGGCCGTTCAGGTAGGGGGACCGTCAGGAAACTGCATCGCACCAAAAGATTTTGGAAGAAGAATCTGCTTCGAAGATCTATCCACAGGCGGTTCTGTGATTGTGTTCGGACCAAAGCGTGATATGCTCGAGGTTGTGCAGGAGTTCACTGAATTTTTCATAGAGGAATCCTGCGGCTGGTGCGCACCGTGCAGGGTTGGCACAAGCCTTCTTCTAAAACTTCTGAACAAGGTAAGAGAGGGGAGAGGCACCAATGCAGATCTGGACGAACTCGAAAAACTGGGAACCACCATTAAAACAATGAGCCGCTGCGGACTTGGCCAGACTGCTGCAAACCCTGTGCTGACCACACTTAAAAACCTGCCTGAAATATACAGATCGAAGACCAGGAAGGAAGAATTCATCCCGCAAATTCAGATTGAAAAGGCTCTTGCAGATGGCATTGAAGTGGCCGGCAGGGAACCTGTTTGGGAGGAGGAGTTATGAGTAACGGTAAGATAACCATATATGTAGATGATGTTGAGGTGGAAACAGAACCTGGAAAGACTATAATGGAAGCCTGTGACGCTTCAGGTATATATATTCCTCGTTTGTGCTATCACAAGGACCTTATCCCTGGAGGGCACTGTCGTGTATGCACGATCAAGGTGAATGGTAAGCCCACCAATGCTTGTACCTTTCCGGCACAGGAGGGCCTGGTGGTGGAGAATGATACCGATGAGCTCAAAGAGTTTCGGAGAAATATCATAGAGATGCTTTTCGTTGAGGGTAACCATGTGTGCCCGTATTGCGAGAAACAGGGTAATTGTGAGCTTCAGGCGCTTGCATACAGACTTGGTATGATAGCACCGACCTACCCATATCTCTTTCCAAAGATCGAGGTCGATGCGAGTCATCCGGATGTTTACATCGACAGGAATCGCTGTGTGATTTGCGGGCGCTGCGTAAGAGCATCCCGAGATATCGATGGGAAGAGTGTGTTCGGTTTTGTTGGGCGAGGAAACGATAAGCATATAGCGGTGAATGCTGAACATAACCTATCTGAAACCCAACTCACTGCTGCAGACAGGGCTGCTGATATATGTCCTACGGGGAGCATAGTTGTAAAGAGAACAGCGTACAAGGTTCCCTATGGGAAGCGTATGTATGATCAGGAGCCAATCGGTTCAGATATTGAAAAGAGTGCAAAGGTATAAGGATGTTTATGATGCGTATTCTTGAAGCTTTATGCTCATTGATACATACCTTATTTTAAAAAGGGAAAGAAAATGGCAAAAATAAAAGTTGCTACGGCACATATGGCAGGGTGTTTTGGCTGTCACATGTCCTTGCTCGATATTGATGAGAGATTGGTAAAACTCATAGAGCTCGTTGATTTCGATAAATCTCCCATAGATGATATAAAGAAATTCAGCGGCAAGGTTGATGTAGGGATTATCGAGGGAGGTTGTGCATCACAGGAGAACTATGAAGTCCTCCACTCCTTCAGGAAACATTGTAGTATTTTAGTTGCGGTTGGCGAATGCGCACTCACAGGTGGCATTCCTGCTATGAGGAACACAGTTCCGCTCAAGGAGTGTATGGAGGAGGCATATCTAAAGGGCCCCAGTGTTGTTGATGGAGTCATTCCCAATGACCCGGACATACCGCTTATACTTGATAGGGTGTACCCACTACACGAAGTAGTAAAGATCGATTACTTTATTCCTGGATGTCCACCACCTGCAGATGCATACTGGCAGGTACTTACTGCTCTCCTGGAGGGCAAAGAACCTGTTATATCGTATGAAGCTCTAAAATTCGATTGATCATAAGGAGTTGTTTAATGAAGGCTTCTGATACAAAACAGAAGAAGATCGTAATAAATCCGGTTACCAGAATAGAAGGGCATGCAAAGGTAACCATAAGGATGGATGACAAGGGAAAGATAGATGCGGCACGTATGCACATAGTCGAGTTTCGCGGCTTTGAACGTTTTGTAAGGGGAAGGCTGTACTGGGAAGCTCCTACTATTGTTCAGAGGCTCTGCGGTATATGTCCGGTGAGCCATCACCTCTGTGCAGCAAAGGCGATGGATGGAATTATAGGTGTGGACAAGCTTACACCAACTGCAGAGAAGATGCGGCGTCTCATGCACTACGGGCAGACCTTTCAGTCTCATGCACTGCATTTCTTTCACCTGAGCTCACCGGATCTACTGCTCGGCTACGACGCTGATCCAGCGATAAGGAATGTAATAGGCATTGCATTGAAATATCCGGATCTGGCAAAACAGGCGATTCTCATGCGAAAGTATGGCCAGGAAATAATCAAAGCAACCTCAGGGAAGAAGATACATGGCACAGGTGCAGTACCTGGAGGTATCAATAAGAGCCTCAGCAATGAAGAAATTGCCCTATTAAAGAATGACATCGATCAGATGCTCGAGTGGTCGGTTCAGTCTGTTGATCTCTACAAAAAGATGTATATGGATGACATCGATCGTCTTTCCAATCTGGGATCCTTTGAGTCTAACTTCGTGAGCCTTGTGAGAAAAGATGGATGTCTGGATCTATATGATGGTCTTCTAAGGGCAAAGGATAAAGATGGAAAGATCATCTTCGATAAGGTGCGCCCAATAGACTATCTAAAATACATTCGTGAGGGTGTTCGCAACTGGAGCTATATGAAGTTCCCGTTTATAACATCTCTGGGTCAGGAGAAGGGATGGTACAGGGTAGGGCCTCTTGCCAGGGTGAATAATTGTGATTTTATCGATACTCCGATAGCAGAGAAACAGAGGCAGGAGTTCATGGAACTCGGTAAAGGAAGGCCGGTACACTCAACCATGGCCTACCACTGGGCACGGCTCATTGAGACCGTTCATTCCGCTGAAAAGATTAAGGAACTTCTGGACGATCCTGATATTAAGGGCAAGGATCTTGTAACAGCAGGAAAGCGAAGACATGAGTCAGTCGCAATCATTGAGGCACCTCGTGGAAGTTTGTTTCATCACTACAAGGTGGATGATAATGATCAGATTACCATGGCCAACCTCATAGTATCAACAACGAGCAACAATGAGCCTATGAACCAGGCAATAAGAAGGGTAGCAGAGGACCATATAGCAGGGCAGAAGAAGGTAACAGAGCCTGTTTTGAACCTTGTTGAGGTAGCCATAAGGGCTTACGATCCATGTCTCAGCTGTGCAACACATGCTATAGGGCAGATGCCTCTTAAGGTGAAGCTCGTAGATTTTCGAGGTCAGGTCATCGACGAAAAGGTGAGAGGTTGACCTCTTCTTCGAAACGAATTCTTGTATATGGGTATGGAAATCCGGGGCGTCAGGATGATGGGATGGGTCCATACCTTTCTGACGAGATCGGTAAGCTTGATCTATCAGGGGTTGATACTGATGCCAACTATCAGCTCCAGATAGAGGATGCAGATCTTGTCTCAAAGTACGATCTTGTGATTTTTATCGATGCTGATGCAGAGGGTCCTGAGCCTTTCAATGCAAAGAGGCTTGAGCCTGAGGCAAAGCTAAGTTATACAACACATCGACTCGGACCGGAATCGGTGCTTGCATTGTGCAAGAGTGTATATGGTGTGGTTCCGGAATCCTGGCTCATAGGTGTTCGAGGTTATAGCTTTGATGTTCATGAGGGCCTCACAGAGAAGGCACTGTCTAATTCGAAAGAGGCCGTTGGATTTATAAAACAACTCTTATATGGGGACAAGGGGAAAAAGCATGGCAATAAGAGATGAACAAAAAACAATCCTCATTATCGATGATGATGCTGATCTAAGGGCTTCAATGCGTATAGTGCTTGAAGCATCAGGGTTTTCCATTGGTGAAGCTGCAGACGGAGAAGAGGGTTTTAAGGTAGCAGATAAAATTAAGCCTGATGCCATTATTATGGATCTGATGATGGAGACTGTAGATTCTGGGAGCAGAGTAACCACACGACTCAGAGAGAAGGGATACAAAGGGCCGATCTATCTGTTAAGTGCGGCAGGAGATGCTGTGAGGTATAACATCGATGCACGAGAAATGGGGCTCGCTGGAATTTTCCAGAAACCCATTGATCACAAAGTGCTCATCAATACACTGAAGAAACAGTTCGACATGGATTAAGTAATTACTTATTCCACAATCTTACAGAGTCACACCTTCATTACTTACATTTTTTGGCAGCGAGCCTGTTGACAGAAGCGCTCACCACTCTTACATTCAAATCCACAGGGAATATCTATGACAAAAAGAAGTGCAGTGTGGAACCGTATTTGGCAGAAAAAGTACGGCAGAGAAGATACCGTTGATATACATGTTAAGGATGGATTTGATATACTTTCTGAAGCCGACTGGCAGAGGCTGGTCAGCTACTTCATGGATCTCCTCGATATTTCGGAAAATCATGATATAGTTGAGATTGGTTGCGGTGGAGGTGCCTTTCTCGAACATATTAAGAATTATAAAACACTGAGCGGTGTGGATTATTCTGAAAACGCAATAAGTATTATTAAAAACAGGTTACAAGGAGACTTTCTTGTTTCGGAGGCTTGCTCACTGCCATTTGATGACAGAAGCTTTGATCTGGTAATCTCATGGAGTGTATTCTTTTACTTTGATTCATTAATATATGCCGGGAAGGTGCTGGAAGAGATGGTGAGGGTAATGCGTACGGGCGGTAAAATATTTATTGGTGATGTGAACGATGAGGAAAAAAAAGAACTCGCAATGGTCCTGCGACAGAAAAATATCTCTTTAAGAAAAAAGGCTTGCATCAGTCACGATAATCCCGATCATCTCTTTTACAGCAAAGAGTTTTTCAAGGGGTTTGCCAGCACCCATAATTTGAAGATTGTATTCTATGACGAAGATATCGAGGAGCTATGCTTCTATGAAAATTCCCGGTATCGATATTCATTAATTATGGCTCATGAATTGTAGTTACACGGACTTAACGGTATTTAATGACTATTCAATGTTAGTAACGAAGGGCGCAAATCCCTACGATATTGGCGATCTTAAGGATCACCAATATCGTTAGCTAAACCTACAATCCAAAGGATTGCAGGTTTAGCACCGAATGCGCCGTTCAAAGGACTGCCCGGTGCTATTTTGAAGACTTTGTAGTCTTTAAAATAGCTTTGAATCTGAGAATCTCTTGATTCTCAGATTCAGGGGACCAGTCCCTACGGTGTTCTTTAATATTAAATGAGGATGACGAAGCAGAAATTATAAAAAGATGGATAATCACTTAACATACTGGAGAGGAAACAGTTTTTACATTAACCCTACCTCTCGATGTACAAACAGATGCCTATTCTGCGTGAGAAACCTTGCAGATGGAGTATTCGGTTTTGAGCTGAGGATGGATCGTGATCCCGAACCGGATAAGATTGCCCAAACCATACATGAAACCTGGAATAACAGCTTTAATGAAGCCGTGATCGTAGGGTTTGGCGAACCGCTATTGAATCTCGAAGGAACACTCGAGGCTGTTCGTACCATAAAAAGCATTTCCAATGCTTCTATAAGAATAAACACGAATGGTCAGGCACTTCTCTTCTATCCTGATCGGAATGTACCAAGGGAGCTCAATGCTGCAGGAGTGAATGTGATACGTGTATCTGTCAATGCGCATGATGAGGATAGTTATATGAAATTGTGCTGTCCCCAGCTTGGTCGTTCGGCATTCAACTCTGTACTCGAGTTTGCAGGAAAGTGCAGCAATTTGATGGAGCTTGAAATTTCAGCAGTCGAGCTTCCGGGTATTGATATAGATTTTATGCAAAAACAAGCTGAGAGGATGGGTGCTCGGTTTCACCTTCGCAATTACCACGGTCCTCCCGAAATACTTGAACATATATCTCAAATTTTAGCTGAAAGATGAAAAGTGTAAACTTTCAGTCTATTGCTGTCAGCATACTGCTGTTGGCTTTTTTATTACGGATATATCCCCCTGAGCAGGTTTGCCTCTGCTACCCTCTGGATTCCGAGCATGTTTGCAGCAATTCGCATTGCAATTTTCCTCTCAATACTCAGATCAAGAACTTGCTGAAAGGCATTTTTCATTATCTGCTCGAGCTTTTTGAAGATATCCTCTTCTTCCCAGAAGAGATGCTGCTCATCCTGTACCCATTCGATGTAGGAAACGGTAACTCCACCTGCATTGCAGAGAATGTCAGGTATGATAAATACACCCTTGTCATCAAGTATTCTGTCCGCCTCTGGAGTTGTAGGGCCGTTCGCAGCCTCGGCTATGAGCTTTGCGTTTATATTCATTGCGTTGTTTTTTGTTATCGCATTTTCCAGTGCTGCGGGAACCAGAACATCGCATTTAAGAGCGAGAAGCTCTTCAGCTGATATTTCTTCACAATCCTTGTATCCGATCACATTGCCGGTATTAGTTTTGTGTTCTATTAAAGCTGGAATATCAAATCCTTTTTCGTTGTAGATGCAGCCTTTTGAATCGCTTACTGCAATAACATGTGATTGAGCTGAATTGAGCATAGAAGCTGTTACTGAGCCGGCATTACCAAAACCCTGAACAACGATCTTTGCCCCTTTCATAGGCTTATTAAGATGATTGAGTGCACTTTGGATTGTAAAAAACACTCCTCTCCCTGTTGCTTCGTTTCTTCCTTTTGAACCGCCTATCTCTATGGGTTTTCCGGTAACCACACCAGGGACACAGTAGCCCTTGTTCATGCTGTATGTATCCATTATCCAGGACATGACCTGGGGATTTGTATATACATCGGGTGCTGGAATATCCTTTTCAGGCCCTATCAGTGGCAGTATCTCAGTTGTATATCGGCGTGTAATTCCCTCGATCTCATGCATGGTAAGCTCCTTAGGGTTGCAGCGCACGCCACCTTTTCCACCGCCATAGGGAAGTCCCACTATCGCACACTTCCAGGTCATCCACATGGCCAGCGCCTTCACTTCATCGAGCGTCACATTAGGATGATATCGAATACCGCCCTTTGCAGGGCCTTTCACAGTGCTGTGCTGCACTCTGTAGCCTTCAAATACCTCGGTTCTTCCATCATCCATTCTTACAGGAATCGACACGATGAGGCATCGTTCAGGGTATTTGAGCTTTTTTGCGATGTTTTCATCGAGGCCGAGTTCCCTGGCAGCTATCTCGAAGTTTTCAAGAGCCATATCAAATGCAGATTTTTCATTGGCCATTACCTGTATCCTCCATTTTAGTCTAGAAGTAACGGCTATTCATTATATAAAGAGAAGAAAATATTACAACAGAAATTTTTAATAATTTGTTGAGATTTTAAATATAAATGGGGACACAATACGTAGACAAGATTAAAGTATTGTGTCCCCACAAAAATTAATACTTAAACACAGTTCAAGTATTGTGTCCCCACAAAAATCAATATGTAGACAAAGTTAAAGTAGTGTGACCCCACTAAAATTATACCCAGCGGTGTCTTTTCTCGATCTCTGTTTTGAGATCTTTCAGAAAAATCTCCTTCTGACGATCATCGAGTATGTTGTAGAACTCAATGATATAATCGAGGTACTTCATGCGAGGGTCAGGCTTTTCAGACATTCGAATTTTCAGGTCGCTGATGACCTCGTTTAAATCAGGGTCATCAGACTCAAGGAGCTCCAGGACATGATCGGGCACCTTGCGAAACTCTTCGAGGTCGTTCTCGAAGTCAGCTTTCATCCTCTCTTTAATCGCTTCGTACTCTTCCATCTGAGATTCGGTTAACCCAAGCCTCTTGGCTTCGTTGTCCATCCTCAGTGTTGCCATGTTTTCGAGATGTTTTGCATGAAACCTGTGGGGACGAGGACGAACATGACCGCAGGATACGAAAAAGCCACAAATAAGAAGCAGGGCTATACCGATCATTAACATTTGTTTCCATTTCATTTTCATCTCCTTTTGGTTTGATTTACATATATATATACTGTAACATTGTTAAAAAGCTGTTTCATGAAAGTAAAAAAGTGTTAAAAGAATGTAAAAAATAAACCAATCACATTTTCTTTATCTATATTCAAAGAGAAATGGAAATAAAGGCACTTATTGTTGATGATGATGAAAAGCTGCAGGGGCTTTTAAAAGAGTATCTCGAAGGATACGGTTTAAAGATTCTTTCATCCTTTGATGGTGAGGGGATAGTAGAACTTATACAGAGAGAGAGACCCGATGTTGTTATTCTCGATATCATGCTCCCGAAGAGGGATGGTCTTGAGATCCTGCGAGAGGTAAGGAAGAGTCTGGCAGTACCGATAATCATGCTCACTGCTCGAGGTGAGGATGCAGATCGGATAGTAGGATTAGAGCTTGGTGCCGATGACTACCTTCCAAAGCCATTCAACCCTCGAGAACTTCTGGCGAGGATGAAGGCGATATTGAGGAGACATCATCCAGAGCCGTTTGAGATAAAGGGTGCAATTGAATCCGGCGAGCTGAGCCTCGATCGCGCAAGAGGTAAGCTTGTAAAAGGTAAAAAGGAGGTTCAGCTTTCCATCACAGAGTTGAGGGTCATGGAGATGCTGATGGAGAATCCCGGTATCGTGATCAGTCGTGATAATCTCCTTGGTTATGCTAGAGATAGGAACTTTTCTGCATTTGATCGAAGTATCGATGTTCATATATCGAGACTGAGGTCAAAGCTGAAAGCCGTTTCAGCTCTCCCGGAAATGATAAAAACGGTATGGGGTCTGGGCTACATGTGGGTTGAGAAGACATGAAAAAGGGAAAGCTTTACATAAAGATATACCTATTTTTTATACTTATTCTCTTTGTTACAGAGATCCTGATTCTTGTCCTTTTTATGGCAGCTGTATCCGGTGATGACAGGGGAAGGCTGCGAAGATACATAAGTGCACAGGCTTACACAGGAGATAAGCTGATAGAGGAGATTGCACATAACCATCCGGGAGTACCTATCGAGAAGATAGGGGAGGTAGGGGATATTCTTGAAGAGCTCGGAAGACTGTACGGTGCAGAGCTGTGGATCCAGGACAAGGATGAAACAGTACTCATTTCATCCTCCGATGAGGCTTTGCCGGATCTTGGGCGAATGCAAAAGAGAAGCAGTGATGGATACGATGTTTACTCATGGCACAGGCGTTCCATGCCTGTGGCTCTGAGCATCTCTCTTTCCCTCCCCGAGAGAGAGGGGCTCGCTCTCTACATATTTTTTGGCAGGCCCGGACCCAAACACATCCGGACAACCTTCATTATCGGACTCCTGGTACTCGGGTCTGTTACAGCACTGCTCCTTTTGCCTCTCTCACGCTACATTTCAAAGCCACTCGAGAGACTCAGCCGTTCTGCACTCAGGATTTCAGAAGGTAATCTTGAGGAAAGGGCGGTTGTCACAAGCAGGGACGAGATTGGGGATCTTGTCAATTCATTTAATATTATGGCAGAGAAAGTGGAAAGGATGGTCCGGGGCACAAGGGAACTTACGGCAAATATCTCTCATCAGCTTAGAACCCCGCTCGCTCGTATTCGTGTTGCTTATGAACTCATTTTAGAAACACTGAAAAGTCAAAACCAGGGTAAGTACAGGAAGCATCTTACAGCTGTGGAGGAGGAAATTGAGGAGATGGATCGTCTCATAGGCCAGGTTCTGCTCCTCTCGAAACTCGAGATGCACGGGGAGTCCTCCAATATAGAAAGGGTTGACCTGGGAAAACTATTGAAGGGGCTTATAGAGAGGTTTACTCCTTCTATAGATAGAAAGAAAATATTGATTGAGCAGAAGATTTTAGAATTAAATGAAGTGTACACTGTTCTTGCTGATAGGGAACAGTTAGAAACTGCGTTTTCTAATCTGTTTGATAATGCAGTCAAGTTCACATCCACAAGGGGCAGAATCAGGGTCATACTTGAAAAAAAGCATGACCTGATAGAGGTCGCTGTCTTCAATAGTGCCAGCTATGTGCAGGAAGATGAGTTAGGGAGGATTTTCGAGCCGTTTTATCGTCCAAAAGGTTCGAAAGCTTCAGGCACAGGGCTTGGGCTTGCTATAACAAAGAGGATAATAGAGAACCATAACGGAAAGGTTGAGGTAGTCCAAAAGGATAAGGAGCTTGGAATAAAGGTGGTTCTTACCATGGTTATTGAATCGAGTCACAAATAAATAGAATGGAGAGAAACATGGATAAAGAAGCAATATGGCCGAAAGAGGGACCCGAGCCGAAAGGGCCCTATTCTCCTGCAGTGGTGTATGGAGATTTCGTGTTTGTATCGGGGCAGGGTCCAGTTGACCCAAAGACAGGGGAGGTTAAACAGGGGGATGTTCTTGATGAGTGCAGACTCGCAGTAGAGAACGTACGGATAATTCTCGAAGAGGCGGGTTCGAGCTTGAGTAATGCGCTTAAGGTGACACTCTACCTCGCTGATATGAACGATTTCTCGAAGGTGAACGATCTTTACAAGGACTATTTTGGACCTGTTTTTCCTGCCCGCACCACGATCCAGGCCGGCGCACTTCCTCTTGGAATCAAGATCGAGATCGATGTCATTGCTTATAAGGGATGAAATCCCAAGATGAAAGAAAATAATACAATGCTTTTGTCATGTCTCGAAGTATTGTGTCCTCATTCGAGAGATTTTAACGTAGATTGAACCGGTGTTAATTTATATTAATATATTGATATCTAAAAATTTTTAAATTATTAGTATTTTTTTAAGGATCATTAATAAATGAGTAAAAATATATTGATACTTGGTGCATCTGGATTCATCGGGACATCGGTTGTACAGGAACTGACAGGAAGAGAGTATACAATACATTGTTTTGTTCGTGAAACAAGTGACTTAACTTATTTAAAAAGAATAAATTCAAAACTGGAATACCATTTCGGAGATATTCTGAACAGGGAGACATTAATCGCTCCTATGAAAAAATGTAGCATAATCATTAATTGTACGGGGTTGAACTCATTCTGGGAACGGAAGAACAAGAGATACAATGATATCAATATACAGGGTACTGGTAATATAATGGAAATTGCTCTTGCCATGAAAGTAGAGAAAATTGTTCATATAAGCACTGTTATGGCTTACGGGTTCCCTGATAAGATGCCTTTTAATGAAAATTCTGAACCTGGCCCGCATATGAGTCATTATGCAAAGACAAAATATTTAGGAGACTTATATGCATTAAAGCTATATAAAGAGAAGCAACTACCTCTGGTATGTGTGTATTTAGCTGCGGTGCTTGGAAGGGGGGATTCCAAAGATGTTATGAAAATAGGTATGTTTCTCAGCAATAAAGTGAAAATTATGCTGAGATCGGAAAATAGATTTACCTATGTATATAACAAGGATGCTGCCCAAGCTATTGTCAAAGCTGCAGAGAAAGCAAACAACATTGGCGAGAAGTATTTAATCGGAAATCAAAGGCTCACAACAAGAGAATACATGGAGTTAATTGGTGATCTTTCAGGCATTCCGGTACCCAAAAAAACTATAGGAAAGAAAGCCACCATGTTTCTTGCATATATCAACTCGCTTGCCTCTAAAATATCTAAAAAACCCCCTCTTCTCCCTGTAGATTTAATGAAAACTCAATTTCGCGGGTCGCTCCTATTTGATGCATCCAAATCAGAAAAGGAATTAGGCATGAAGTATACACCAATAAAAGTGGCTCTGAAAGATGAAATAGATTTTATTAGAGAAAACATAGGGAAGTAAGTCATATGAAGTTATTAGGATTAATTGGAGGTATGAGCTGGGCGAATACCATTGAATATTATAGAGTTATAAACCAGATGGTAAATGAAAGGCTGGGAAGCTGGAATTCCGCTAAGCTATTGCTATATTCTGTGAATTTCGAAGAAATTCTGCCCCTGCAGAACAACAATAAATGGGATAAAATCACAGACATAATATCTGAAATTTGTATGAAGCTTGAACAGGCTGGCTGCTCTGCACTTATGATATGCTCCAATACAATGCACAAGATTGCGGATCAGGTTCAAAAGAAAATATCCGTACCTTTGATTAATGTGATAGATGAAACTGCCAGGGTCGTCAGGGCACATAAAATTAAAAATATAGGATTGTTAGGCACAAAATTTACCATGGAAGAAGCATTCTATGCTCACAAACTAAAAAATAATTACAATTTAAATCCAATTATACCAATAGAAAAAGACAGGGAATATATTCATGAGGCAATCTACAATGAATTTGCAAAGGGAATTTTTTTAGAGCAAACTAAAAAAGATTTCATTACAATAATAAAAAAGCTTACAGAAAGGGATGCTGAGGGAATCATCCTGGGTTGTACTGAA
The DNA here is from genome assembly GCA_020342115.1 of Spirochaetota bacterium. GTDB lineage: Bacteria > Spirochaetota > B62-G9 > B62-G9 > DRHN01. Next base: position 853,999 of record CP070841.1, on the reverse strand, counting down.
ATACCGCTATTGATAAAACAGGAGGATGTTTCTGTGCCTCTTTTTGATACTCTTAAAATACATATAGAATCAGCTGTTGATTTTTGTCTAAATAAATGAGATAACAATGTATCATTACCAAAAACATGATGATAGAAAGGCGGGAGATTGAAAACACTTGGAGAAGTACAGCAATTTCTATCGAATCTTTTCACCGATCAAAAACTGGCAGTACTCGCCACACAGGACAAGGGACAGCCATATGAAAGCGTGGTCGCATTTGTCCATACAAAGGATCTTCGGCAACTTCTTTTTGCTACAATACGCACTACTAGGAAGTTCGATTACATGAGTGACAATCCCAAAGTTTCTATGCTTATAAACAACTGTCGCAATGAAGATGAAGATTTTCATAGAGCATCTGCTGTCACTGTAATCGGAGAAGCCTGCGAAGTAGAGAAAAGCAGTGACCGTATAAATACATACCTCGATAAACTCCCTTTACTCGAAGAGTTTATAATGGCACCATCCTGCGCGCTTATTCAGGTGAGGGTCAAAAGCTACATCATCGTGGAAAGATTCCAGACAGTATCAGAGGTGCATGTAGATTAAAGCCATAAAAAGTGCTTCCCCAGAATATATATAAATAAGACAGATATATGAAAAGGCGGCAAAGCATACCCACTCTCACGGATTATTGTTTATGGAATCCACCTGTTCTCAGAAGTGAGTTAGCTTTTATGAAAATAGAGCCATGTCCCGCGGGAATTAAATCCATTTATTACCTGATTTATTTATTGCGGATAGCAATCTACTGACTGCATACCTTGGACCAAGAGATGCGAGCTTTTTTTTCCAATGAAGTAGTGCAGTTTCACTCTCTCTTGTGAGAGCGTTTCGTACTGCTTTCTGTAAGGACTCGGTTTTTAAAGAGTTTGGATCGAGAACCTGAGCAACCCCCATATCTTCTGCATCACTCGCAATATCAAACTGATCACTAGAAAACGGCATTATGACCATGGGTTTTCCGAAATAGAGTGATTCAGTGAATGAGTTATTTCCTCCATGATGTATCACAAGATCCATGTGAGGGAGTAGTCCTTTTTGAGGAACATAATCCTTCACAATAACATCAGCAGCTTGGAATCTTCTCAGCTTGTTTGCTGACGCACCCGCAGCGGCAACAATGAAGCTATCTGGGTATTCATCTTTGATGGCGTTGATACACTTTTCTACTACATCATGCCTGTATGATAAAAAAGTTCCCATGGCAATAAGGATTTTTGGGAATCGTGACTTTACTTTTTCCATAATACTCTTATACCATTTTGGGAGCTCCTGCATATCGAAACAATAACCCATATAGATCTTCTTTGGTGAAGCGCTTTTTGCTTTTATATCCCACAAATTCGGGTAATTGTACAAGATAAGATTGGGAGAGGTGAGGCTGAACGCCCGGCTCACTGGCTCGAGCTTTTTATCATAGTGCTCTATTTTGCTATTGAACTCATGGGTAAACTCTTTTTCCACCTGCTGTGCGGCATCTTTGAGCATTGAAAGTTTATCTTGATTTACTTTAAAGGCTTTCGGCCACCGAGCAGGCACACCGAATATTTTTTCATCATTCGGAATGGTGAAAGGGTGTGGAAGGCACATCGTAACAAAAGGGAGTTTCAAAGAATAGAGAACGAGGGTAAGACTGTAGGAGAGCTGGTTTGATATCCATAGGTCTGGTCTAAGATGTTCAGCTATTTTTATAACCTCTTATCTTAGCCTATCCGGATCGAATAACATATCGTGTTTACGATCTCTTGTTTGAATCATTAGGGTTTCTA
>CP070841.1:847247-852085 GCA_020342115.1 Spirochaetota bacterium | reverse complement strand
GGCAAACAGTGGCAAAGGGGATTGTTCTGGTTTTTGCTGTCTCCATCGACCTCATACTGCGTCAGCGGCTTGCAGAAAGAACGAGAAAGTTAGAAATGACTCGTCATGGGCAACAAGGCGATACGGAGGATTAGTATGCAAGACGCTACGAATCAATCGAAGACGGGCAAACAAAACGCTCCGTTATCACTTCTTCAGATGGAGGGTATCTCAAAGAGCTTCGGAGGAGTGAGGGCACTATCCGAAGCACGCCTCGAAGTCGAGCCCAGCGAGATCCACACAGTGTTTGGAGAGAACGGCGCTGGCAAGACTACTCTTGTCAAGATCATTGCCGGTGTTTACCAGCACGAATCCGGCCGTATTCTCTGGAATGGTGAAGAAATCCGCAGCCTGGACCTGCGTGAGGCTTATCGCATGGGTATCCGAATAATCTATCAACGCCTCAACACTATACCACACTTAAGTGTTCAGGAAAACCTCGTATTAGGCCGTGAACCGACACGATTCGGTATAATTCGCAGGCGTTCGGAACGCCGCTATGCAGATGATGCTCTGGAGCGGGTTGGAATCAAGATCGATCTTGACCGTCAGGCCGGGACATTACCGGTCGCAGAACGTCAGATTATCGAGATTGCTCGTGCTCTTTATGGTGACGTACGGTTGCTTGTTATGGATGAACCCACTGCCTCGCTTGGTGAGCGTGAGGTGGAACGCCTCTTCGGTGTAATGCGAAATTTACGTGAAGAGGGCGTTGCTATAATTTTTATATCCCACAAGCTCAGCGAGGTGATGGAAATTTCAGATCGTGTGACAGTTCTGCGTGATGGACATACAATAGGTACAGTAGAAGCTGACAAAATGACATCCGACCATCTCGTAGAGATGATGGTTGGACGGGAGTTGAGATTCGAGGTGCAGCGCTCAGAACCGACAGAGGAGGTGCTGTTAGAGGCTGTAGACCTGTGGACAGCAACCGGACTGCGAGGAGTATCTCTTACATTAAGAAAGGGTGAGGTCTTAGGTGTTTATGGGCTTATGGGTTCTGGAAGAACCGAGCTGGCCCGAGCGCTCTTCGGGGCGGATAAGCTCGTGAGGGGTCATATCCGCTTAGAAGGTCAACAGTTCACTCCACGCTCTCCCTATGACGGAAAACATCTTGGGATAGGATTCGTTCCAGAGGATCGGCTCCAGGCAATCTTCTATAATATTAGCGTCCGTGAGAACATATCCTCGGCATCCGGCGAACTCATAACACGGCACGGCATTATACAGCAAGCCAAGGATAGGGAATTGAGCATGCAGATTGTCAAGAAACTTGGGGTTATCACCCCCTCAATTGAGATGCCGGTTCATTCGCTCTCAGGTGGTAATCAGCAGAAGGTTATCCTTGGGAAATGGCTTATACGAGGATCGCGGGTGCTGATCCTCGACGACCCGACATCTGGTGTTGACGTAGGAACGAAGTCAGAGATTTACCAGCTAATCTCTGATATGACCCGTGGAGGAACCTCCGTGATTATGTCCTCGTCAGAGTTGCCTGAGCTCCTGGCAATCTCTAACAGGATTCTTGTTCTCCACCGAGGACAGGTTGCTGGGGTTGTGGAAGGTGAGAATATGACCCAGCGTAATGTACTGAACCTTGCGGTTCGCGGTGTTACGCCTGCCAAAAATAATGGTGAAAACCGGACGAAAAATTTTGTCTCACCGCCATAGTAATATATCTATCCTGTGCAACGTGAACCTGATCATTACAAAGCTGTAAATAGAAACCCACTTGTAAAGTGAATAAAGATGTAACGATGATTCATGTATTCTAGATCGATAAGGTTGGCACTGAAGATAGAGAATATTATCTAATTTGAGCTGTTATGACGTTAGGATAATAATTATTTGGTTGCTATGTAAAGTTTCTAAAATACTATACCGTAGGTAAAAAAATATTTGGTTTAACTACTAAGGAGTAAATAGTGAATATTGATCTTACCATTTTAGCTTCAGATGAGATTGAAAAGATGCATAAAGCATCTATAAAATTACTGGAATCCCTGGGTGTTTATTTGCCTCATGAAGAAACATTGAAAAAATTTGAAAAAGCGGGGGCAAGAGTTGATAAAGATAAAAAACTGGTTTGGATTCCTGAACAACTGGTATCTGAAAGCCTCGAAGCTTGTGGAAAAAGGTTCACAATTTACGGACGAGACCATTCGAAAAAGGCGGAGTTTGGGGTTGGAAAACGTAACTATCAATCCATTGGCGGAAATGCGTTTTGGATAGATGATAATCTTGAGCGTCGATTTGCTATACTCGAAGATGTAACAAACTCGGCACGTTTTTGCGATGCTCTCCCGTATCTCGACATTGTAGGTGCGATGTCAGATGCGACTGACCTCCCTGAGTCTTACAGATGCCTGTTCGCCACTGCAGAACTTTTAAAAAATACTTCTAAACCAATCCTTGTTTGGTTTACCAATAGAGCTTCTACAAAATTCATTATGAAACTGTATGAAATCGTCGCCGGTAGAAAAGAAGAGGTTCAGAAATACCCGTTCGGTTATTATCTATTCCAACCCATCAGTCCCCTGCGATTTCCATTGGATGGAGTTGATGTTCTTTATGAGACATGTCCGTATGGTATTCCTGTTGCAGTTTCTGCTACTGCGTTAATGGGTGCCACAGCACCCGCAACTTTAGCAGGAACCATTGTGCAGCAGAACGCTGAGAACCTCGCAGGAATTTGTGTGGTTCAGCTCATTCAACCTGGAATACCGGTCGTTTATGGCGGAATGCCTCATGCAATGGATATGGGTACCACATCCATGATAGCAGCCGGGCCCGAGCAGTCACTGATTACTATTGCGATGACACAGCTTGGAAAATATTATGGTCTCCCGGTTTATGTGGATGTTGGCATCAGTGACAGTAAGATCCAGGATGCACAGGCAGGATTAGAAGCAGGCATAACACTTTCGTGCGGTGCAATGGCTGGAGCAGATATGTTTGGTAGTTTTGGCTGCAGTGGTGAAGATCAGGGGACTTCGCTGTTGATGCTTATGATTCAGCATGAGTTGATAGGTTTCATCGAGCATATGATGAAAGGGTTCGAAATAACAGATGAGAAGATTGGCATTGATGTAATAAAAAAGGCGAGGCATGAGGGAAGCTTTCTTGCAGAGGAACATACATTGAAGCATTTCAGGAAGGAGCTTTGGTTCCCGCAATTACTCGACCGTAATTTCTGGCAGAAGTGGTTTGATGTAGGGCATAAGGATATGAGGACCCTTTGTAAAGAAAAGAAAGATGAAATATTTAAGAAGTACAATCCTGAACCAATAAATGAATCAACTTTGATGAATATTGAGCGTTTATTAAACGATGCCAAAAAGCATCTTTAGAAATAGAAGCTTATAGATTATGGTTTATTCAGTTCGAGGTCTTTATACAAGAAGATCAAGTGTTGAATTAATGCAATAGAAATAAGAATTTATTCTATTGAAAGAGGAGCAAATAAATGCAGATACCTGAGATAACCTTGAAAGAAAAAGTAGTATTAATTACAGGAGGGAGCAGGGGTGCTGGAGCTGCATATGCTCTTGCATGCGCAAAGGCCGGGGCAGAGGTTGCTGTATTTGCACGAGGGTCTTTGAACAACACAGGGAAAAATGTTAAAAAAGAAACCGGTAAAGATGTACTTCCAATTAATGGAGATATGAGGAATTTAGCTGATGTAGAACGTATGGTTGAGGAGACTGTCAAACATTTTGGAAAGCTCGATGTACTCGTTAACAATGCAGGCATCTGTGAGTCCAGAAGCCTCCTAGAAGCTACAGAGGAGGATTGGGACAGCACATTAGATGTAAACTTGAAGGGAGTTTTTTTTGCCTGCAAATATGCAGCAAGACATATGATTCCAAAAAGATCCGGAGTAATTATTAATATTGGGTCAGAAGTATCTCACGTCGGAGCGGCAGAAGAGGCGATATACTGTGCAAGCAAAGGTGGATTGTTTATAATGTCTCAAGCACTCGCACTTGAATTAGCTCCTCATAATATCAGGGTGGTGACACTTTGTCCTGGACCAATAAACACAGACATGACTGCTGAATGGCTGAAAGATCCTGCGAATCGTGAAAAGTTATCCAAAATAAGTATTCTTGGCAGGATAAATGAACCTGAAGATCTTGCTCCCACTCTTGTTCTTTTAGCTTCTGATGCCGCAAGAAATGTAACTGGATGCAGCTGGTCTGTAGATTGTGGAGCGCTTGCAAAGTAAGTTGTAAATAAATATTAAATGGCTTATGACAGTATACCTTCTTAAGTTAAAGGTTTCTTAACAAATATCATTTATAATAAGTAAATTGTTAACAATTTAGATATTTCACAGAGGAGAACAGTATGAAACTATCGCTGCTCACAAAGGTTCAAATCGAAAAGATACACAACACCTCTGTCCATATCCTGGAAAAAATTGGCGCTCATATCCCTCACGAGGAAACGTTAAAATTACTCGAGGATGCCGGGGCAAAAGTGGATCACAATAGTAAGATTGTAAGAATACCTGAGAAAGTAGTGGATAGTTGTTTAAAAACATGCAAAAAGAAGTTCACGCTTTACGGCAGGGATCGCACAAAGACAACAGAGTTTGGGTTTGGAAAGCGTAACTATCAAACAATTGGAGGAAATCCTTTTTGGATCGAGGATGATTTACATCGAAGAAGGTCGACCCTTGAAGATGTAAGAACGGCAGCACGGATAGGAGATGCGTTGCCGAGGTTAAATGTTGTTGGTGCCATGTCAGATGCGAATGATGTTCCATCAGAATGTCGCTATTTGTATATTGC
>CP070841.1:841658-847147 GCA_020342115.1 Spirochaetota bacterium | reverse complement strand
CTCTTTGCCGGTATCTGATGAACATGCACAGGGTTTTAAAATCATTAAAAAGGTTGATCTCGGGGTGGATGGGTTTGTGCTCTTTGCCGAATTCCCGCAGGCTGCATGTGTGTATCAAAAGTTCGATAGTCTCGGAGATGCTGACGGCAATCCTGTGTATGTGGTGTACAGGGTACAGGTCGATAAATCCTCGTATTATGAAAAAGCCTTCAACTGGATGAAGTTCTACATAGATTCAACACTCGATCAGTCCGACATGAGCACCGGATTTTCTGCATTTGACACGAGCGGAGAGCAGGGACTGCTGTACGGTGCAGGGTATAGTAAAAAACGCGAAGCCGAAGAAGCAGAGGAGGGTGGGGTGGAAAACATCAACTCATTAGGTACAACTAAAGTTGACGATTTCACCGCTGATTCTGAAACTTCTGCAAACATCCTGTGGACAGGTGATGTAGGAGATATGGCAACTGCTATTTCAATGGTTGGCACAGCATCCGGCGCTGTAATAATGGATTTCGGCACTGATACAGGCGGGGGAATGGGGCTAGCAATCCCGCAGGCTACGATGAGCTTCGGCCAGCTTGCAGGGACCTATTTTACACTTGTATACGGATTTGATCAGGACACAAATGAGCAGACAATTAGTGTAATGAAGACCGTGATCAAGTCAGATCAAAGTCTGGAAGTGTATGACTTTGCTGATAAAACAGACAATCCTTCGAATGCAGTGTTTGATCAGGATTTTACTCCTGTAGGGACATTAGATGGAGGCCCCTTATATCCTGAAACAATAGCAGAAACATTTCAACGAATATCGGGATGCGGTGATGCAGCTTCCTCTGTGGTGAATAATGCATACTCCTGCAACGGGTCATTTGTAGCCCAGGATGTTGCTAGTGATATAACAGTGGTTGCCCAGTTCGATTCAACAGGGAGGTTTTTCGGCTTCACGATGTTTGATAACAATACAGATGCAACAGATTATGTACTCAGGTTCGGTTTGGGGATAAGGGACACGGGGTATACCAACAGCTACTGATAGTGTTAAAGATTAAAATCACAGGCCAATAGAGTTGTCAGCTCTATTGGCCTTTTTTGTTAGCTTTGCGGATCAAACTGTTTTAAAAAACATTTGCTGTCAAACAAAGTTTTCTGGAATATCTATCAGCTCTGTATTACTTTGTTATCTCAAAAAGCCAGAGCAAAGGAGTAAGCAATCAGTTACGCTGAAGATTGAGTGATAGGGATAAGATGCATTATAAAGAGATAGGATTTGTGAATACAAAAGAGATGTTCAGGCGTGCTTATGAGGGAGGATATGCCGTGCCTGCATACAACTTCATTAACATGGAACAGCTCCAGGCAATTGTAGCTGCATGCATGGAATCCCGGTCTCCTGTTATACTCCAGGCATCGAAGAGGGTAAGACAGTATGTGGGCCGTGAATTTATGAAGAGTATGTCCCGGGCTGCGATCGAGCTGATACGGCAATCCGATACTCCCATTCCATGCGCACTCCATCTCGATCATGGCGACTCCCTCGAGGAATGCAAAAGAAGCATCGAGGATGGCTTCTCCTCTGTAATGATAGATGGGTCCGCTTTGCCGTTAGATGAAAATATCAGGGTTACTAAAAATGTTGTGGATTATGCCCATGAATTTGACGTTACTGTGGAAGGGGAGCTTGGAGTACTCTCCGGGCTGGAGGATGATGTAACCCGCGAAAAATCAAGATATACGGATCCTTCGAGTGTAGAGGAGTTTGTGGATAAAACAGGGGTTGACAGCCTCGCTGTGTCAATTGGCACCGCTCACGGGGTCACGAAAGTTAAGCTGAAACCTGGAGAGTCATGGCCGTCTCTTCGGTTTGACATACTAAAAGAAATAGAGATAAAGATACCCGGCTTTCCCATTGTGCTTCATGGATCATCCTCAATATCTCAAGAATATACGGATATGGTGAATAAATATGGTGGGAATATTCAGGGGGCAGTCGGTATTCCAGAGGAACAGATAAGAAAAGCCTGCAGGTCATGTGTGTGCAAGGTTAACATTGCAACTGACTCTTTGCTTGTCATGACTGCGGTTATAAGAAAGATTCTTCATGAGGATACAACCGTATTTGACCCAAGAAAATATATCGGTCCCGCACGAGACGAGCTTGTGAAGATGTATATAAAAAAGAACAAAGAAGTTCTCGGAAGCGCATACAAAGCATAATAACAAAAGGGAAGATATTTATAGTGGAGCACAATAAAAAACAGATCAACCTGGGTTTGATATTTCTTCTCTCCGGTGGTTTTTTCCTCAATTTGCTCGCACGCACGGTATTTTCACCTCTGCTTCTATCGTTCGAGCAGGAGCTAGGTATCACGCATAAGGCAGCAACCACTTTTTTCCTCTTCATCTCCCTGGGCTATAGCATCGGAATGCTGCTTTCAGGGTATGTCTCATCGGTCCTCTCTCATAGACACACCATTGTCACAGGACTCTTCATAGGAGGGGTATCCCTTTTTGGAGTTGCTTCTTTCGGATCAGTAAACCTCATAAGGTTTTGCCTGTTCATCCTTGGTGCTGGCATGGGAGTGTACCTTCCTTCAGGACTTACGGCAATTGTTGATTCTGCGGCGAAGAAACACCGGGGAAAAGCGCTCTCCATTCATGAAATAGGACCGAATTTGAGCTTTGTTATAGCACCCATTTATGCCCAACTCTTTTTATCGAAAAGCTCCTGGAGGCTTAGTCTGCTTGTGATTGGAGGTCTTTGCATACTGTATTGCGTGGTTATCTTGATGTTTTTTAATGAAGGGAGAAGTTATGGTGAGCGGTTTAATCCAACAAACCTGAGGGCAATACTTTTAAATCCAGTCTTCTGGGTTATGACACTATTCATATGTATTATAATTGGTGCAACCCTCGGAATATATTCAATACTCCCGACATATCTGATTGCAGAACGCGGGATGGAACAGAGGCTGGTAAACACAATAGTGGGACTCTCCAGGATATCGGTTATCCCTTTGATCTTTCTTACCGGTGTACTGGTTGATAGGTTCGGTACAAAGCGTTTGCTTGCAATAATTGTTGCGCTGTCAGGCATCACCACAGGATTGATCGGATTCAATCTGGGTCCGTTCCTTATCGCGGTTGTATTCATTCAGCCAATAATGACCACCTGTTTCTATCCTGTAACGCTAACAGCAATTGCACACATCTGGCCAGAGAGCTCCTACAATGTTGTTATCTCGCTTATGATCCCGGTATCTGTTGCCATAGGAGGAGGCGTTGTTCCGGTGCTCATGGGGATAGCAGGTGAAGGGGGGTCTTTTGCAAAAGGGATAGTGATATTGGGTGCTTTGATCCTTCTGAGCTTGCTTTCGCTGCTCTTTTTAAAAAAAGATGCGTATGAACCAAAAGAATAGGAATTTTATCAATTCATTCTTTTCGTTGATCAGCAGGTAGAAATATACTATACTATACGGTAATGTAGAAACCTCCGGGGAGGGGAATGGCAGAACAGCTGATTTTAGAGCACCTGCCTTTTATCCGGGTTCTGCCGGATTGGGCTCAGGAGCTCTCCTACAAATACTGTTCAAAGACTGCAAACCTCTACATCATTCATGGGAACATCAGGGATTATCTCCCTCATAAGATGCATGAGGGGGAGTTTATGTTTGTAAAAATCCAGAACTATATTTCTGAAGTCCTTTTCGGAAACCGTGATGTGATCATATACTATGACCGCTCTTCAGGGGTTACCTTTTGTGAGCAGGAGATGAAGGGTACGTACATACAGGAGCTTCGTTCCCTTTATGGGAATATACCTGCGAGTGATTTCGTCTCGAAAAACCCTCTAACATCTTTTCACTATTTAGAGAAATTTTTCTACAATAACGTGAAATTCAATTACAGGATCGTTCTTATTATCGACTATGCCGATACTCTCATTCCCAATACAGATTTCTCTCACTATTCGGATGAGGACAGGTTTTGCCTGGTTACCATTCACCGCTGGGCAACCGATCCGGTGTTCAATAAACACGATATATCGGTCATCCTCCTCACAGAAAACCTTGCAGACCTCAGTTTAAAAATTGTTCGTGCACCCTCAACGGTTAAGGTAAACATCCCGATGCCTGATGAGGCGGTGAGGGAAAAATTTTTTGAATACCTGGAAAACCAGGGGAAGCTTCTGCTTGAGTCGAGACTCACTTCGAAAAAGATGGCTCATATTACAGGAGGGCTCAACCTGGTTAACATCCACCAGCTTGCAGCTGAGTCTTACCAGGAGAACCGCAAGATCACGCTCAATTATCTCAGAATGAAGAAGAAACAGATCATCGAGTCAGAAGCGATAGGGCTTATGGAGTTTATAGAGTCCGAGCATGGCCTTAGCATGGTATCTGGACATAGTTTCGTGAAGAAGAGATTCAAGAACGCCGCACGTGCAATACGCCAGGGAAGGCTCGATGTGCTCCCAATGGGATACCTTATTGCAGGGCCGGTTGGAACCGGAAAGACATTCATGGTGACGGCGTTTGCAGGGGAGATAGGCATCCCGATTGTCAGATTCAGGAACTTCAGGAGCAAATGGCAGGGTGTAACCGAAGCCAACCTCGAAAAACTCCTGAACATTCTAAAGGCAATGGCACCTGTGGGGGTGATGATCGATGAGGCCGATGCTTTTCTGGGGACAAGGCACCAGGAGGGGGATTCCGGTACAAGCAACAGGATTTTTGCACAGATCGCTTCTTTTATGGGTAACACAGAGTATCGTGGAAAAATCATCTGGTTTCTCATCACCTGCCGTCCGGACCTTCTGCCAATAGACCTCAAGCGTCAGGGCAGGGCAGAGGAGCACCTCGCGCTCTTTTATCCGGAAGACTTTAAAGAGAAGCAGGACCTGTTTGAGACCCTCGTACGAAAGCTCAAGTTTAAAATACAGAAGGTTGATATAGTTGAGCTCTTTAAAAAATATGAGTTTGACTTTTCAGGTGCAGACCTCGAGTCGATCCTCATACGCGCAAAATTCAATGCAGCCATGCACGATCATATGATTATCACAGAAAAGGATCTCGAGGAAGCAATACGTGATTTCGTTCCGCCCTCATATCCCCATGAGATCGAGCTCCAGAACCTCGTTGCTGTGCTCGAGTGCACTTCACGACAGATGATTCCCCAACGTTTCCAGGATCTCGACCGACAGAAGATCATTTCAGATATCAAGACACTCAAAGCGCTGCTCGGCGAGCGAGAGCTTCAGTAAAAGCAATCCTATTTTACACACCCTCACCCTACCCCCTCCCTCAAAAGAGGGTGAGAAGCAAAATCTTGACCTGATGTCATCGATCACGATACATTGTTCCCATGAATGGCTTTTCGATTCTCCTCGTGAGCGGTCTTTCTCTCAAGAAAAACAGCTCTTTTAAGAGGCAGCTTGAACTCCTTGACAAATTCTTCAGAAAAAGAAATATACAGACCATGCTAAT
>CP070841.1:832469-841558 GCA_020342115.1 Spirochaetota bacterium | reverse complement strand
CCATGATCGCGGTATGCTGTGACAATGTAGTCCCGTTTAAGGTCGCACGCTGCTATTGCTCCTACTGCTACAGCTTCCTGACCTATGTAAAGGTGGCAAAATCCCCCGATTTTTCTGAGCCCGTACGCTTGTGCAGCCTTTTCCTCAAATCTCCGTATTAAAAGCATATCGTACAACAGTTTTTTTATACCCTTTTCTTCCATTTACACCTCTTTATGTAAAGCTCACAGATTCTTTAACGCCCTTCATGGGAAGGTAGTACTGTGCCCGCTCAATAATGGTCTCTAACACAAGAAGATCACGCTCCTGTTCATACATCTTCCAGAACGCCCTGAGACGGGATCCCACAACCTCGAGCACCTCTGAGCGAATCGACGGATTATCGACAATATTGACCTTGCAATCAACAACTGCTACTCTATCCAGGGCAGGGGACTGGAAGATCCACTGCCCATTCGGCTTTGCGCTCAGATGCTTGACCTTGGCCGAACGGCGAGAGGCAACAGCAAAGATAGCCCCTTCTCTTCCTCTTAATATAGCCGGAGTCATCCATCTCATGCGAGGTAATCCCTTCTCGTCAACAGTTGCGAGTACTGCTGCTTTCGCCTCTTCTATGATTTGCTCTATATGTGCTAGCATCTCCCGCTTTTCCATAAAGAACCTCCTGGTTCTAAACCTCCTGCAATCCAACCATTATTCTAAGAGTATACTAAAACTTAATGTTCAAATGAATTATGTCAAGAATATCTTGATTTTTATGGAGGCAGCTTATTTCAGGTGATGAATATTAACACTATAAAAAGGACAATAAAAAAGGGGGAGAATAATCTCCCCCTTTAAAAATATAGTATCTCTATACTTGTTATCTATTATAAGCAGTAGCCGAATCAACGTTCGAATAACTAGATTCACCGATCCTGTTGTATGCAAAGAGCCTGAAGTAGTAGGTCACACCATCTTTAAGGCCGCCAATCTTATAATCTACAGTATCGGCTGGCAACTTATCGAGGGTTTCCCATCTTTCTCCATCTCCCCACTCAAGGATAAATCCTTCTTCTATGGTCGAGTTGTCTGTCCAGACGAGTGTGATCACTAGCTCTCCTACTGCAGTAGCCACAAGGTCAGAAGGAGCTGCGGGTGGGGAATCTGGCGATTCAAAGGTGGTGGCATTTGCTGGATTGGAATAGTTTGAATCTCCCTGTATGTTGGCAGCATATACACGGAAGTATCGTGTAGTTAAAGGCTTAAGCCCCTCAACTACATATCCAGTGCTATCTGCCGGCACCTTGTCGAGAATCTCCCACCTCTCGCCATCAGGGCCCCACTCTATGAAAAACACTTCTTCGTTGCCTGAGTTATCGTTCCACTGCAAAACGATCACAGAATCAGACTTGGCAGTAGCAATAAGCCCATCCGGATCAGCAGGTGCTCCCGTTGGTTCGGGAAGTGTTGTCGCCGAATCAGTGTTGGAATAATCGGACTCTCCCTGCCCATTGAAGGCAAACATACGGAAGTAATAGGTGGATTCGGGTTTCAATCCCTCAACAGTATAATCAGAAGTATCTGTTGGGACCTTATCTAGAGAATACCATCTAGAACCATCAGGACCCCACTCGATGATAAATCCTTCTTCGTTGTCTGACATATCTGTCCAGGTGATGTATATCACTGTATCGCTCTTTGCTGATGCAACAAGATTAATAGGCGCGGCAGGTGCTCCTGTAGGCTCTTCCGGTGTTCTCACACCTGCAGAATTAGAGTACCCCGATTCACCCTCAGCGTTGAATGCATTCACCCTGAACCAGAATGTTATACTGGGTTTGAGCCCCTCAACAATAAACTCTTTAGTATCAGGTTTCACTGTCTCAATCCATTTGAATTCCTCTGGATTAGGCTCAACACCGGTATTATCGTAATCAACCGCCATCTCTATATTGAACCCATCCTCGTTGTCTGAGTTGTCTGTCCACCCTATCCATACTTGGGTGTGTGAGATAGCTTTTGCAACAAGACTTGTCGGTGCATCAGGTGCTCCTGATATTTCGACTATCTGTGCACCTGCAGAATTAGAGTACCCCGATTCACCCTCAGCGTTGAATGCATTCACCCTGAACCAGAATGTATATCCAGGCTTGAGCCCCTCAACAATAAACTCCTTAGTATTAGGTTTCACTGTCTCAATCCACCTGAAAAGACTACCATCGGGTGGATCTCCAGGTTCTCCTGCAACAACCGCCATCTCTATGTTGAACCCATCCTCGTTGTCTGAGTTGTCTGTCCACCCTATGTATACCTGAGTTTGCGAGATAGCTTTTGCAACAAGACTTGTCGGTGCATCAGGTGCCCCAGTAGGCTCAGGCAGTGTGGTCGCCTTTGCAATGTTGGAATATCCTGACTTTCCTTCACTGTTAATCGCAAGCACCCTGAAGTAGAGGGTCAGATTGGGTTTCAATCCTTTCATTGAGAACCATGGTTCGTTAGGCGGCGATTTGGCATAGAGCTCGAATCTGAACCCATCCCCGCTCACTTCGATGTAGAATGCGTCCTCATTGTCTGAGTTATCCGTCCACTTGAGGTCGATCTGAGTATCGCTAACTCCTTTTGCCTGCAGGTTGGTTGGCGCAGCAGGCGGGTTCTCTGGATCAGTATTTGTTTTTGCGCTTGCTTCATTTGAAGAGTCAGGGGGGTCAATGGAAAATCCATATTTATTATAAGCCCTTACCCTGAAGTAATATAGAAAATCAGGTTCCAGCCCATTCACGAGATATTCCTTGGTATTAGGAGGCACTTTAGCCCACCACTCATAGTTCGTGCCATCCTTGCTTATTTCTATGTTGAATCCATCCTCGTTATCTGAGTTGTCCCACCAGCCTAAGACTATCTGTGTATTGGAATAGGCTTTTGCAACGAGGTTTGTCGGTGAAGCAGGCACCGCTCCTGTATATGGAAGTGTCCTGGCACTTGCCGAATTGGAATAATTCGAAGGCCCATAAAAGTTGAATGCATTAACCCTGAACCAGAAGAGTGTATTAGGCCTGAGACTGCTTACAAGGTAGCCCACTGTATTAGGCTTGACTTTCGCAATCCACCTGAATTCACCTGGCGAACCGGGATTGTCTGGATTATCCAATGCCATCTCTATATTGAAACCATCCTCATCAAGGGAGTTATCGGTCCATGCTATCTTGATCTGCACATCCGAAACTGCCTTTGCCTGCAGGTTCGTTGGAGCCTTTGGTGCCGACCCAGGAGTCGGTTGTGTTGTTGCTTTTGCAATATTGGAATAGCCTGAGTTTCCGACAGAGTTAGCAGCATATACCCTGTAATAGTAAGTAGTCACAGGCTCCAGGCTCGTGCTCTCATATGTCGTAACATTCGGTTTCACCTTTGCAATATCGGTGTAAGGACCTCCCTCTGTTTTGCTTATCTGAATATAAAAAACTTCCTCATCCTCTGAGTTGTCTGTCCATTCCAGGTCTATACGCATATTGGATACAGAAACTGCTACCAGATTCGTAGGTGCATCAGGTATTGCTATTGTGGCCAGAGTTGTTGCAGTTGCCTCGTTTGATTCTGATGAGTCATCGAATGAGTTGTATGCAACAACCACATAATAGTAATCCGTATCAGGTGTAAGTTCGTCACTCGTATATTCTGTAGTATTTGGAGGTACAGTCTCAAGATAGTCATAAGGCCCTCCCAGGGTTGTACTTCTATAAATATAGAATCCATCCTCATTATTTGAATTATCCACCCACTCGAGCCCAATCTGTGTGTCGGATATGGCTACAGCCTGAAGGTTCGTAGGCGCATCCGGTTCTGAAACCGGAGAGTCTTGAGTAATACACAATGCGGAATTTGAGTAATCCGACTGCCCTTCATCATCAAAGGCATACATTTTGTATACTAATATTGTGTTGGGACCCAACCCTTTATGGAAATAAGTTATTTCATTCTTATCAACCGTTGCGAGCTCAATATAGGGCTCTGTATCTATACTGACCTCAATAACAAACCCATCTTCTCCTGTGACCTTATCCTCCCATGTTAACAAAACCTGTGATTCGGATAATGCCAGTGCATTGAGGTTAGCCGGTTTGTTGTACCCGAGCACATCCCAGATGGTATCTAACACTATATCCGGTATGAGATCACCCAGCCCTCCGCACGATATGAATATAACAAAAGAAGCTATACTAATCAGAGCAACACTTGTTATGATTGAAAATTTTACTTTGCTCCTCATCTTAATCCCTCCATCTTAATAAGGTAAGGTACAGTAGTGGAAAGTAATATACTAATTTATATATTATGATAATGTAGCACACCTTTACAAGAATTCAACAGCAAAAGCAACTTTTTTTAATTTATTTTACAGTCAAAACAGCCTGTAATAACAATAAACAAAATAGTATTGACAGTGCCATTCTGTTGAATTATTATTCGTTAACTTTAACTCTGCTCAGAGGCGTTTGATGTCTTATGATAATACCCTTTTTCTTCCCAAAACCGGGTTCCCCATGAGGGCTGGCCTGGCAAAAAAGGAACCGGAGATACTGAAAAGGTGGGAGCATGAACGTATTTACGAAAAGCTCATCGAACACCGCAAGGGAAACACAACCTTTATACTCCATGACGGCCCTCCATATGCCAATGGAAAGATCCATATCGGCACCGCATACAACAAGGTGCTCAAAGACTTCATAGTGAAATACAAATCGATGATAGGTTTTTATTCACCTTATGTGCCCGGGTGGGATACCCATGGGCTTCCCATAGAGACAGAGGTTATCAAAGCATACAGGCTCGACAGGGATAGTTTATCTCCAATAGATTTCAGGAAAAAATGCAAGGAGTTTACATCAAAGTATATCCAGACGATGACCGAGCAGTTCAAGAGGCTCGGAGTGTGGGGTGACTGGGATGATCCTTACATCACCTTTTATCCCCGGTATGAGGCAAAACAGATCGAGATATTCGGTGAGATGGCTAAAAAGCACTATATCTATAAAGGGCTCAAGCCTGTGTACTGGTGCACTACATGTATCACTGCACTCGCAGACGCAGAAGTCGAGTATCACGACCACACCTCTCCATCCATATATGTGAAGTTTAAGGTCAAGGATGGGAAACACAGGTATGATGAGCTCAAGGGGGCATATGCTTTAATCTGGACCACAACCCCCTGGACACTGCCGGGAAATACTGCCTGTGCACTCCATCCAGAGTATGAGTACACTCTCCTTGAGAGCGGAGGGGAACGCTATCTAGTTGCTACCCAGTTATTAAAAGAGTTTCAGGAGAATACAGGAGTAACTGTAGAAAAGACACTGAAGCAGTATAAAGGCTCCGATCTCGAGGGTGTAGTGCTTCGCCATCCTTTTATCGATAGAGACTCCACCATTGTGTTTGCAGATTATGTTACCCTGGATACAGGAACCGGAATTGTACATACTGCTCCCGGGCATGGCATGGAAGACTATGAAACCAGCCTGAAGTACAACCTGGAGATAGTTTCTCCGCTCGACGATTACGGTAAATTTACCGACGAAGTTCCATTGTTTGAGGGTATGTTCTGTCAGGATGCGAATAAATCAATTATCAGCCACCTCAAAGAAATTGGCGTTCTTCTCGGCCGGGGAGACCTCACGCACAGCTATCCTCACTGCTGGAGATGCAAGAACCCTGTTATATTCAGGGCAACAGAGCAGTGGTTTACCTCAATCGATGGATTCAGGAATGATGCAATAAACGCAATAGATAATGTCAGCTGGATACCCGGCTCATCCATAAACCGAATAAAATCGATGGTAGAGAATCGAACCGACTGGTGTATATCCCGCCAGAGAACATGGGGGGTACCGCTCCCGATCTTCTACTGCACGAAGTGCGGAAAGGAGATTATAAATGATGTTACGTTAAAAGCAGTTATAGAACTCTTCTCAAAGGAGGGATCTGACAGCTGGTTTGTCAAAGAGGCAGAAGAAATCCTTCCAAAGGGTTTCAAATGCCCCCATTGTGACGAAACTTCTTTCACAAAAGAGAAAGATATCATGGATGTATGGTTCGATTCCGGCACATCCCATGCTGCAGTGCTTGAGACGAGACCAGAGCTCTACTGGCCGGCAGACCTCTACCTCGAAGGTTCGGATCAGCACAGAGGGTGGTTTCAATCGTCGCTTCTTACTGCGGTTGCAGCAAGAGGGAGCGCACCGTACAGGTTTGTGCTTACCCACGGCTTCACTGTTGACGGCGAGGGTAAGAAGATGAGTAAATCGTTGGGCAACACGGTAGACCCTGAAGAGGTAGTACACAAATATGGTGCAGATATTCTAAGGCTCTGGGTTGTGGCAAGTGATTACTCTGTTGATGTGCGGGTCTCTCCAGAGATCCTTGACCAGCTCATCGATGCATACAGAAAGATAAGAAACACGATCCGATTCATGCTCGGGAACCTGAGCGGTTTTAACCCAAAAACCCAGGAAGTGCCGCTAGAGCAGATGGAAGCTATAGACCGCTGGCTGCTTCACAGACTCCAGGAGGTAACAAAAAGCATAAAATGCGCATATGAAACGTGGCAGTTTCACACAATAATACAGGAGATCCTCAATTTCTGCACTATCGACCTATCCTCCTTCTATCTGGATATAGTAAAGGACAGGCTATACTGCTCAGGCCCTACAAAGGAGAGAAGATCGGCGCAAACGGTTATCAATATCACCCTCAATGGACTCCTTAAACTTCTTGCTCCTGTGCTTGTGTTTACCACTGAGGAAGCATATGCTACGCTAAGAGAAGAGATTTACACACCGTATGGGCTTGCGACTGAGCAAAGCATTCATCTCGCAGACTTTCCGGATATCGAGGAGAAATGGATTGATCCCAAGCTTGCAGAGATCTGGAACACCTTGCTCGCTGTAAGAAAGGATGTGCTCAAGCCGATAGAGCTTTTGCGCGAGCAAAAGATCATCGGACATTCACTAGAATCCGTGGTACATATCTACGCAGCTGAGGAGACATTTAGCCTGCTAAGTCAAAACAGAGAAGAGCTTGCACCGCTTTTTGTGGTGTCTGAGGTGCACCTTCATAAAGATGGCAAACCTGGAAATGATGCCCACCAGGGTGAGCTCGTTTCAGTCGAAGTAGAAAAGTCGCAGGCACAGAAATGTAATAGATGCTGGAAATACGAGGATACTGTTGGGCGGGAAAATAAATATCCCGATCTATGCGAGAGATGCGCCAGAGTTGTTACCAAGTACTACTCATAATCCTTTTCTCTTTTTTCAAGCCTTTGAAATAAAATAAGAAACAAAACCGTCACGGCTATAAAATATAGAGGAATCAGTATCGGTGGAAACCGGACTGCAGTGAGAGGCGGAACTCTCGCACACAGTGTAGCTATTCTGAGAATCAATGTAATCACTGCGAGCGTGACCTCAGAGATGACAACAGCCAGAGGAAGAAATATTGGATAGACCATGAGACTTATAATTTCGAGAGCCAACGCAAACCCCGTGAGAGGTACTATTGGCAGATTCGCAAGTATATTGATATAGGGAAAGCTGCCGAAAAAGGAGAGCATAACGGGGAGAATATAGATCTGTACTCCCAGAGTTGCTGACACAGACGACGCAACGAAAGCTGGCATAAACCTCTTCATCCAGGGATTGAAATGAGGAACAAGGAACAGGATGCCAAAGGTGGCTGCAAAGGAGAGTAAAAATCCCGGATTCATAATAATCAGAGGATTTACCACCCAGAGGATAGTAAAGGCGATTGCCAGTATATTGATATAGTTTCTATCCCTGTCAAAAAGAAATACCGCTATGCCACAGAGAAACATCAAAGATGCTCTCCTCACCGAGGGCGCTTCACCAATAAATATCATATAAAAGACAATCACACATGCAACAGCCAGGTAGTTAACGGTCTGCGGAACCCTCAACATCCTTAAAATGAGATAAAGGAAAAGACTTATAAATCCAACATGCAATCCAGACACAGCGAGTATGTGTACAGTCCCGCTTCTTCTGAATGCATCCATGACCTCCCTTGGAATATTATCCCTGTTTCCTGTAAGAAGGGCTGTGGCGAATTCACTCTGGGGGAAGAAAAGTAACCTCTCATTTACCTTTCCCACATACCGTTTTAATCTATTGGAAACAGAGACAGGAGAGTATTGAACAGGTTTGCTGAATACCTCCACTCCTCTCGAATACCCTTCAAACACCGCCTTTATCCCTCTGCTTCTAAGATACCATGCATAACTCTCTGATTTCTCAAAGGGAAGCTCCATAAAAAGCCCTTTAACATCCACAACATAACCTCTTTCCAGTTTATTTCCAGGAATGGCAACATTAAAGAGTACTCTGGGTTCAAAAACAGCATGTGTTTTATCTATTTCAAGCAGTCTTGCAGTATACTGAACACTGTATTTCCGAACCCTCGGTTCTGATGTGAGTTTTAATCTCACTGAAACTTCCCTCTCATAGGGGAGGGGCGGCTCGATGTTTCTGTAGGCTGCATAGAGTAGAGAGATGAAGGAGAGTGATATTAAAAGTAAAAGAAGTTTGATTTTATGCTTTATAAAAAAAGTCCAAAACACAATGAAAAGCAGACCCGATAAAATCAAAACATTACAAATAATGATCATACGAAATGAAAAAGACCTCGCCACATATATCGAAAGGAATGTTGAAACAGGGAGGATAAGCGTAATGATTTCTGCGTAAGTTAATAGCTGAACCCTTTTCAAATCTCTCCTCTCAATCGAGAGTGCAGAATTTGGGGTTAAACTATCGGTGTATAAAACATCCTCATATTATGCTATGGGTTGGAAATTGTAATCCGTTTACCTTCTTCCTTATGCCTTTTGCTTTTAGTTTTTTCCGCTTTATAGTAAGCTAAAAGCTCCTTTTTCAAATCCTCTATTCCCTCTTTGGTTTTAGCGGATACAAGAACACTGGTTTGATATCTTCCTAGAATAAGTGCCTTTGTATTCCTCTGCGGTAAAAGATCAACTTTGTTGAAGACGTAAAGAACAGGGAGTGAGTCAGCATCAATCTCTTTAAGCACACATTCAACTGCTT
>CP070841.1:828132-832369 GCA_020342115.1 Spirochaetota bacterium | reverse complement strand
GCGCCCGGCAGGATTCGAACCTGCGACCTTCGGATTCGAAGTCCACTGCTCTATCCACTGAGCTACGGACGCTCTTTTACTATCATTGTTACATAAAAGCTGGGTGAGCGACGGGACTCGAACCCGCAACGTCAAGATCCACAATCTTGCGCTCTACCGATTGAACTACGCTCACCATAAAGTTTCACTTCTTAAATTCATACAAAGACAGTCACACCATGAAAGCTAAATCTTATGATACAGACTACGAAAAACACACAATAAAATAGAGCCTATTACAGGCACACAGTGAAACTAACTTTAAAGATAAAAGTTATAAGTGTCCTATTACTATCGCGTCTGGCAGGACTCGAACCTGCGACCCACAACTTAGAAGGCTGTTGCTCTATCCACCTGAGCTACAGACGCTTTATCGGGATGGTGAGATTCGAACTCACGACTTCATGGTCCCAAACCATGCGCGCTAACCAGGCTGCGCTACATCCCGTATTTTAGCAAAAACAAAAGATATTAGCAAAGCAGGTTATAGTAAAGTGAAAAGTCAGTTAAGTATGATTCAGCGTCTTGTGACACCCATCGTTTCATCTGTAAAGGATATATCCTCGAGATATATATCCTGAAACTCCCTCCTTCCCTCTCTAACTATTCTCCTGATTATAAATTCAGGTATTTTGAATCCGCCAAACCGGAAGTCCTTGATATCATATATTATAGCCCCATCACTTACACCTATTGCAGCGTGTATCATTGTCGTTGTATAATCTATTTTTCTTCTCTTGAAGATCCGCTGCCAGTATCCGAGTGATGGTATATCATCTATTCTTGTTTTCAAAATGACCATTATTTCATGATTTTGAAAGTCTATATATATTTCGGTAATATCGAGCATTAATTCACCCCTAATGCTCTCGATTAATAGTGCCCCCACCTCGTATTTATTAAATTTTATATGGCGTTCAGATGCTATAAAGGAGTTTAGCTTTGAATTTACAGATTCATAGTGCTCCTCCGTTATTTCGAGAGGTATGAACTCAAGAGGTTTCATGATCCTCAATGGGGATATCATCATAAACCATATAACTCCAGCAATGATAAATGCGAGTATTACAAGCCCCAGGAGTGTGAAGATCTGTGAAATCCTCGTGCCCATTGTTAGTCCTGCTCTTGAGATATTCCTGTATTATGCCTTAGTTATTATCAAGCCGACGAATCAGAAAATATTCTTAAGTATCCAGCAATGCTCAGGAGAAAAGCTGATGTGGGCTCTATCTCCAACGGCACAAACAGCTGAATCGGATAGCTTAACAGTAAATCTCCTGTCCATGATACTGAGCTCCAACAGGGTGCTGTCCCCCTGATATTCACAGTTAGTTATAGTTCCTTCGAGGACATTGTTATCACCTTTCACTTTATATAAACTGCATCGTTCAGGCCTGAAGATGAGTATAACAGACGAACCAGGTTCCAGGTTTTCAGTGTATTTTACAGACAATTTCCCGAATTGAGTTTCCACTTCTATCAATGTTCCCTTTTTCTTACTAACCATACCTTCTATGGTATTGGTAAGCCCGACAAAGTTTGCCACAAAGAGTGTTTCTGGGCTGTTGTAAATCTCCTGTGCAGTTCCAACCTGCTCTATCTTTCCATCTTTCATGACAGCGATTCGATCGGAGATTGCAAATGATTCCTCCTGGTCATGGGTTACGTACACAGTTGTTACTTTTAGCTTTTTCTGAATCCGTCTGATATCGGCCCTCAAATTTTTACGGAGCTTTGCATCGAGTGCGCTCAATGGTTCATCGAGGAGGAGGATTTTTGGATTAGGAGCAAGTGCACGGGCCAGTGCAACCCTCTGCTGCTCTCCGCCTGAAAGATTATCAACAGAACGGTTGTTATAGCCCGGAAGATGTATAAGTTCAAGAAGCTCATTCACCCTGTTATCTATTTTTCTTTTTGACCATCCATGCATCCTGAGTCCGAAGGCAATATTACCTGCTACGTTCATGTTGGGGAAGAGTGCATAATCCTGAAAGACCAGCCCTGCCTCTCGCATGTATGGAGGGAGAGAGTCCACTCTTTTTCCCTCAAGTATAATTTTGCCTTTATCCGGGGTGATGAATCCAGCAATGATATGGAGAGTTGTTGTTTTTCCGCATCCCGATGGCCCCAGAAGGGTGATGAGCTTGCCCGCCTCTATATCGAATGAAAGATCGACCTCGAAATCTGGATAACTCTTTCTTATATTCGATAACACCAAACTCATCTAAGAAACCTCAAATCCAAGTTTATCAATAATAAGAAAAACAAGGAAGCAAATAAGCATGAGTATCGTTCCGAGTGCACATGCTGCAAAGAAATTGTATGATGCAATAAGCCTGTATATGGCGATAGGTAACGTGGTGAGACGGGGATTGTAGAGCATGAGGGTGGCATTGATCTCTCCGATAGAGATTGCAAATGCAAAGGTCGCCCCTGCGATAATACCTGATCGTATAAGGGGAAGCTCTACCAACCAGAAGGTTCGCCAGCGGTTTGCCCCCAGGCTCTGCGCAGCCATGATGAGTGATGGATTGATCTTTCTGAACATTGCGCTTGTTGCCCTGATAACAAAGGGATAGGCTATGATAGTGTGGGCAAATGCGATCGCGTACCATTTTCCAGTTATATCCCAAGGGAAGTTTTGATATGCCTTCAGGTACCCGAGTCCGAGTATTATAGATGAAATTCCGAGTGGAAGCATGGTAACAGCATCGAACAAGGTGCGGAGTTTGAACCTTCGCCTTGTTGTGATATAGGCAATGAGTGTCCCGAGAGGAAGGGAGAAAAGGATAGTCATCATGCCAAAAAACAGGCTGTTCTTTATAGCGGTGAGGTATGACACTGTGAATGCGCTGGTTTCAGAGTCGAGGAATATCCTTCTATACCACCAGAAACTCGGGGTGCTGCTTCCGGCCCACCCAGAGCGGCGGACAAAGGAGTTTCCAACTGCAGAGAGCATTGGCGCAACGATTATGAGAAAGGTGATTATGAGATACACACTTGCCAGTACTCCCCAGGGAGTTTTGAATAACGATGATAGGGGCTGTCTTTCCTGCTCTCGGCCAAGCTTTTCTGAGAAGCTCATCCTCTGCTGAAGCTTGATGTACCCCCACATGAAGAGTACCGAGAGTATTGATTCTATAATGGCAAACGCGCTCCCTGCCTTGAGGTCGAGATTTACTTTAGCGAGACGATAGATTGCAACCTCGATTGTAGAGAATTTTGGACCCCCTCCCAGTACGAGTATGATTGCAAAGCTGGTGAAACAAAAGATGAATATAAGAGCACTTGCCGCGAGAATGCCGGGCATGAGCTGGGGGAGTGTAACATTGAAGAAGAGCCTGAAACCGCGAGCCCCAAGGCTCTTGGCTGCACGTTCAAGGTTTGGATTTATCCTGCTCCAGATAGCGGATACTAGTCTTATACATATTGGAAAGTTATAAAAGGTATGTGCAAGGATGATTGCCTTGAGAGAATAAAGAATTTTCAATGGCGGCTCTTCACTACCTGTAACAGCCATCACCGCTCTATTCAGGATTCCATTATTCCCAAAAAAGATGACAAATCCCAGCACCACAATTATAGATGGCAGTACGAAGGGAACTGTAGTTAGTGCCTTTATGAGACTCTTTGCTCTGAAATCGTACCGGGCAAGAATATATGCACCAGGGAGACCAAGCAGAATAGATGCAACGGTACTAAGAATGGCCTGCTCCGCAGTAAATCCAATGACTCTCAGGTAGAAACGATCAGAGAGGATGCCTTTTATATGATCGAGAGTGAATCTATCGACGTCATTCGTAAGACCTTCCCATAGAATGGACAATAGCGGAAAGAAGAAAAAAATTGAAAGGAAGACGAGGGGGAAGGTCATAAGGGAGAGAGTTCCTCCTGGTCTTGCACGTGTCATGGAATCGTTTAGCTGACCAGGAGGTCCCTCCTCCTTTTTTTTCTTTCTAGTAAAAGCAACGCCCACTAAGAATGCCTCATCTTGTAATCATCTGCAGCCACTGTCTAATCCAACGTTCCTGGTTTTCTTTAATCTCCTCGGGATCGAGAGAGAGACTTTTTTCAGGTTTTGGCGCATACCTGAATGAGTCCGGTGTTTTGACCTTCGGATTGATGGGGTACATCCAGTTTGTGAGAGGGATTTCACTCTGGAAATCCTCTGTAATGATGAAATCAATAAACTTCTGCG
>CP070841.1:819210-828032 GCA_020342115.1 Spirochaetota bacterium | reverse complement strand
GTAAAGCGCGTTATTGGAGTGCCTGGTGACGAGATAGAAATTATAGGAAAACAGTTATACGTAAATGGAAGCCAACAGGAGGTATGGTGGCCGGAATATCATTCGGATAGAAGGATCATTCCAGAAGGTAGAGATGAAAACAATAAAAGAGACTACTTTGGACTGGTTCAGGTGCCTGAGGGAAAGTATTTCATGATGGGAGATAACCGGGACAACTCATACGACAGCAGGTTCTGGGGATTCGTAGACAGAAACGAGATTTATGGCAAGGCTGTGTTCAGGCTCTGGCCGTTTGATAGAACAGGAATTCTCAAATGATTTGATTTTCTCTCCTTTCCTGGATAATTCTCCTCCCTCAAATCAATTCTTTATTTGGAAATTTCCTTGGATGTGTGAGATTCTTCCTTATCTATTCTGCCAATAAATTGTATTATATGACATGCTCAGAAAAACTCAGGATATTTTTCAGCTCACAATTTTTATACGAGGGGTAAGTCATTTAGATGACGCCAGCCCCTTCTTAATAATATAGCCTTACACATCTAAATGTGAATGATACTTTTTAAAGCATAGACTAACTACATTTAGACGGTGAAAGACTCTTCTTAAAAGAATAATCTATTCCGTCTAAATGTGAATGATACTTTTTTTAACGTTAAATAATTTCATTTAGATGGGGTTGGCCCCTTCTTTAAAGTATTGCCTTACACATCTAAATGTGAATGATACTTTTTTTAACGTTAAATAATTTCATTTACTATAGCTTGTGGCATATGGCTCTTATGGATATCCAGGTATAGGATGGTAAGACAATGAGTCTTAGGAACCGTGAAGAAGATGTTGGCAATCTCATGAAATCAGCATTACGGATGTGGGGAAGAACAAGCTCATACAACTTTTTCTTTTTCCTGCGAATCGGGTTACGGCTGTGGCGCAGCCATCTCCACAGGCTATTAATTAAAAGAAGAATTGGAAACCCTTTTCCCAGTGTTATTGCAATTAGCCCTACCATGCAGTGTAACTATAACTGTATCGGATGCTACTCGCGTGATCGAGCCACTGATAATGAGCTCTCAACATCTGAGTTAGACAATCTGTTTCATGAAGCAGTTAAACTTGGAATATGTGCCATTGTAATCACCGGGGGAGAACCATTGATGAGAAGTGATATGTTCGATATAATTGAACGTCACCGCCGCCTTCTTTTTGTTATGATCACCAACGGTACCCTCGTAACACAGGAGATTGCTGATCGTATTGCTAGAAGCGGCAATGTTATGACTCTGGTCAGCCTTGAGGGCCGGCCCAGCCATACTGAAGAACGCCGCGGGGAGAACAGTCATACCATCGCACTCAGCACACTCAAACTCCTCAAAGAAGCAAAGGCTTGTTACGGTTTTGCGACAACCGTTACAACATCTAACTATCTGTATGTATCCAGTGATAATTTCATTGATGAAATGATACGGCTTGGCTGTTCGGTAGGGTATCTTGTCGAATACATACCCTGCGGCCCAAATTCCTGTCCAGAATGGGTTCCTGACAGGAAAATGAGAGTTGAGATCCGTAAGAGGGTCGTTGATCTTAGAAACCGAAAGCCGCTTATTCTGGTACATTTTCCAGATGACGAATATGGAAGTGACAACCGCTGTTCAGCAGCAGGTGTTGCTTCTTTCCATATAAACTCTCAGGGAGATATAGAACCGTGCCCGTTCGTATCCATCTCACGAGAGAATATCAGACAGGGTGGACTTATCGGAGCATTCAGATCTCCATTTTTCCACAAAATAAGAGAAAATCCTGATCTTTTAAGAAGAAACGAATATGCTTGTGCACTTTTCGAACACCGGAATGCCATTAAAGCCATAGCGTCCAAAGAATTCGAACCTATCAAATAACAATAGGCACCTTTTAAAATAAGAGAAGTATTGCGAACAGGTAAAACATACTACCCTTATAACATGATACAATACTATAGCCATGGGCACTTACATGAAATAAAGTGTAAATTTTACTGAGCAGGGGGCAACCCGTTATGTAGCAGGCCGCTTTGAAACATTTGATCAAAAGATTGATATGTTTTGTCGTACACTGTGGAACCCCGAAGTTCTTGAAAGCAGACAGTAACATCCTGATAAATTCTGGCCCAATGAATAGTGTATAAAAACCACATGTTTATATAATGTAACTTCTTTTTTGTTTTACAGATAATCTCTTTTACTTTACAATAAAACATCATAGTAACTAAATAGAGATTACTATTTCACTATAAATTGGGGAGATTTCTATGAGCACTGAATACGATGCTTTGATGAAGATCATAAAAGAGAGACGAAGCATCAGAAGGTTTAAATCGGATAAAATCCCAAAGGAAAATATTAAGATGCTTATCGAAGCTGCCAGATGGGCTCCTTCCGGAGGCAATTCACAACCATGGGAGTTTCTTATCATAACTGACAAAGAGATGATACACACTCTCAAGACTGTCATGACAGGTGTTATGGCAAATATTCAAGAGGGTCCTTTATTGATATGCCTATGTACCAATAAAAACAGAAAAACAACATGGACAGGATATGATATTGGATGCGCCCTGCAGAATATTCTCCTCAGTGCACACAGTATGGGTCTTGGAGCATGTGCTATTGGTGGTTTCGATGAAAATTTTATAGGAAAGCTTTTGGACCTTCCGGATGATCTTGAGCCATGTCTATTTATTATAGTAGGTTTTCCTGACAAAGATGCACAAGCACCTCCCAGAAGAGGTGTTGACGAATTAATAGTGAAAGAGGTTTAAGAATATGAGTGATGGACATATCTCAGGTGATGAATACCTGTGTGAAATTACAGCCTTCTTAATCACAAGTGCCAAGCGCTGTATGGGCCCAGAGTATATGTACGGTGCAGGCAGACTCGTGCAAACTATGGTGCTGCTATCCCGTCTTCCAGAGCATGTTCCTGGTCTAAAAGAGAATAAACTATTGGTAATGGCCAGGGAGTTTGTTGAAGCTGATCAACAGTGGTGGGCTGGAGATAAGCTGGAAAAATTCATCGATGAAATGAGCGCTGAACTGCTACATGAAATGAAAAAGAAACTTGATAGAAAAATGCAATAAAGGATCAACTCAATGCAAAGCGTGGAAAAACTCGACCTCAAACTGAAGCAATACAACGCTCAATACAGGATAGTCTCTTCCAACCATCTCAGTGAGCTTCAGGAAGAGATCGAGGATTTAAACCGAAAGGGAAAAATAAATCCTGAAATATACAATAGTAATATAACTACTTTTCAATATACACTACCTGACTCTAATAACAGTACTCGATCATTAATAGTTATTGCAATCCCACAAAAAATATCGATAGTAGTTTTCAAGCTCAATGGTAAAAATGTCAAAACCATAATACCGCCAACCTATCTTTTCAGTAAGGTGAGAAGAAAGTGTATTGGCATATTATCTGAAGTATTTGGAAACAAAATAGAAATAATAAGAGCAATGCTGCCTTTGAAACTGCTTGCAGCTAGAAGCGGATTAGGGAGATATGGAAGAAACCACCTGTGTTATGTCGATGATATGGGCAGTTTTACCAGATTGGAGGCCTTCTTTATTCAATATGAGACCGATCGAGATGACTGGCAGCACAAAGAGATGCTCCAAAACTGTGAAAACTGTAATAAATGCGTTCTAAACTGCCCAACGCAATGCATTAAGAATAAGGAATTTAATAACAAGGTGCTCATTATTGAAGCCGGAAGGTGTATCACCCACTATAATGAAAATGAAGGAGCATTCCCGCCTGAACTGCACACAGGAGCACATACTGCTCTGGTTGGATGTATTAAATGCCAGGTAGTATGCCCAGTAAATCATCCTTATTTAAAAGAAAAAGCAATTATTGAAACCTTCACTGAAGAAGAAACCGACCTCATTCTGGAAAACAAACTGGACGCCTCTGAAGCCATATCGGATAAACTGAAAAATATGGACATGGATGAGTATCAGCCAGTATTCTCTAGAAACTTAAAAGCTTTAATTCAACATAAGTAATAACTACAATTACACTCCAAGATATACAAATAATGAAATAAGGCTTTATATCTGAAATATCCAATCAATCTACTGTCAGTAAGGTATCGCTCTTCATATCATTAATTAAATCCAGTGAAAAGTGATTGAGATAATTTTCAGGTACACCTATGAGTAAAGCAAAGAACAGATTGCACAATTATAATTATTACATTATAATTATGAACCTGTAGAAAATCATTGAGGAGGTTTAAAGTATGAAAAGAAAAAAGGTTTCTTTACCACGAGAGATCTACAAGTTCCCTGAAGGAGAAATAACGCATGTTAACTGGAGAGAGATTGAGCCAGATCCGCCGGGGAAGTGGCCGGGTATTTACGGAGATGTAGAAACAGAACTCATCATTTGCCGCGAGAACAATAAATCTGAGCAAACTGTAATGGGACGCTCAGTGTACCATTCAGGTGCTTACCACGAACCTCACTGCCACTTCTATTCAGAAGAGTTCATTTTTTGCCTGAGCGGGAAATGTGTTGTAGGAAGCATTGACAAAGAATACCTTTTCACACCTGGTGATACACAGTTCGCGAAAATCGGTGTGATACACTGGCTTAGAAATCCATTCGATGAGCCAGTTGAGTTTTTATGGATTTACAGCGGTGCGGCAATGCCCTTTGAGAGCGGGTACGCAACACCAGACGTATTTGCTGAAGGAATGTCCATCTATAAAAAGAACAAAATGCCGAAATAGCAATGGAGGACAAGCCTATGGAAAATCTTGTTTCAAAGGCTCGGAATGTGATGTCGCTATTCAACCTCCGTGATAAAACTGCGATCGTCACTGGAGGAGGAAAAGGGCTGGGAGAGGCAATGTCACTTGCACTTGCAGGTGCGGGTGCTGATGTCGCAATTGCAGGAAAAACACAGGCAAACAACGAACGGGTTGCTGACGAGATAATAAAAATGGGTAGGAAATCCATGCCTGTTGAAGTTGAGGTCAGGGATGAGTCCAGAGTCGTTGGGATGATTGAGACTGTAGTTAAAGAATGGGGCCACTTAGACATCCTCATCAACAGTGCAGGGTATGCAGAGGTGAGACCCATAACAGAGTTCCCTCTGGATTTGTGGGAATACATTATGGATGTCAATGTCAAAGGCACGTTCCTCTGTTCAAGAGAAGCTGCAAAAGTGATGCTCACCAAGGGTAAGGGTAAGATAATCAATATATCTTCTCTTCAAGGCTACGCTGGCAGGGCAGGAGATCCAGCTTATGCAGCAAGCAAGTCGGCAGTAAACCTTATGACCATGTCCATGGCATGCGAGTGGGCAAGTAAGGGAATTTGCGTAAATGCCATCGCACCCACATGGTG
The DNA here is from genome assembly GCA_020342115.1 of Spirochaetota bacterium. Taxonomy (GTDB): domain Bacteria; phylum Spirochaetota; class B62-G9; order B62-G9; family DRHN01. The sequence goes on along the minus strand of CP070841.1, from coordinate 822,636 downwards.
CTGGACAGACCTGACTTCGCCATATTTGAGTATAACTTCTTTCTATGAAGAGCTCCAGCAGCGTATTCCGGCCGGGCATGCAGGCAACAGAGAAGACCTGTTCGGTATTGTTGTATTCCTTGCGTCTGATGCTTCCGATTTCGTCAACGGTGCTATTATTCCTGTTGATGGTGGTGCCATAGCTTCTGATGGTTTTCCCATTGTCCCTGACAGTTCACCTGCGGAGAAGTAAGAGCCATTTTAAGAACAATAGTACTTTGATTATTTAGCTTCGTCTTCGTTAATAGAGATTTTTCGGATCTAAATCTATGAAATTTGTGCCTTTTCTTCTTCAATCGATGCTTATCTCGCTCACAGGTGTGATGGCTCCGGGACCGATAACAGCCGTCACAGTAGGGAAAGGAAATGAATCTCCTCATGCCGGTGCATTGATTGCAATAGGCCATAGCATAATTGAATTTCCATTAATGGTGGCTATATTCTATGGCTTCGGATATCTCATAGAGCTGAGCTATGTCAAAGCTTCAATAGCTCTCATGGGGGGGCTATTCCTCGTCGTAATGGCAATCGGAATGATACGCGCGATAAGAACTGCTCGTCTAGAGTCGGGAAAATATATCAGCTCATCTCTTGTAGCCGGGATCCTGCTCAGTGCAGGGAATCCATACTTTCTTATCTGGTGGATCACCATAGGAGCTGCAATGGTTATGCGTTCTGTGCAATTCGGTATATTCGGATTTATTACATTTGCGATGGCTCATTGGATCTGTGACTTCGTATGGTGTTATTTCCTCTCAGCTCTTGCATTTAAAGGAAGGCAATTCTTTGGAAACGTATTTCAGAAAGCGGTCTTTGGGGTATGTGGTGCTTTTCTCTTATTTCTAAGTGGTAAATTCATCTTTGATGGAGTTAAGGGCTTTTTGTGAATGTTACTTACATCTCAAAACCGGGATTACCTGACTTCAAGACTTTTTCAAAAAAAATCTACCAATAAGGAGAAACCATGCAAACAGATCCTCTTGATATTTTAAAAAATATTGACCCAAAGCTATTGGACGTTGTATCACAAAACAGAGAGTTTACTTTCAAAGACGGTGCTTTACCTGCAAAAACGAAATATCTCATTGCCTTTGCTCTTGACGCAGCACATGGAGCAACCGAGGGTGTTAAAGCACTGTCCTCGCTCGCTGTAAAACATGGCGCCACAAAAGGAGAATTATTGGAAGCGCTACATGTCACAAACTTTGTCAGTGGTGTCGGGAGTGTGTACACTGCAGCGAGAGGGCTGGCAGATCTATATTAATCTTATATAAGCTGAGGGAATGCTGGTAAGATCAATAATGAGTAAACCGTTGTAGACTTTTTCTAAAGCTCATGGTATGTTTGGGATATCTTTTATTCAAAGACCAGATATGGTAATAGCATTTTCTAAGAGCAAAGTAATACTCACCATATTAAAATTATATAAAAAGGAGTAATGAAATGGCAAAACAAAGCAAATCCTCTCCTGTTATTCTTAAAGCCGATCTAAGCAAACCGCCATCAAGGGCGCTTTGGCTTGTGAAATGGCTTCTTCTCATTCCCCATTTTATTGTACTTGCATTCCTGTGGATAGCCAACACCATCGTAGGTATAATCGCGTTTGTTGCGATCCTGTTTACAGCCAGGTTCCCCCGCAAACTGTTTAACTTCAGGGTTGGGGTACTTCGCTGGACCTGGAGGGTCATGTTTTACGGGTATTGGATACTCGGCACAGACGAGTATCCGCCTTTCTCACTGAAGCCTTTACAAGACTACCCTGCTGATCTCGAGATAGAATACCCCAAAAGACTCTCACGGGGCCTGATATTTGTAAAATGGTTTCTTGCAATTCCACACTATCTGTGCTTGACACCGCTCATGGGATGGGGTATTTGGAATTATGCCGGTGAGGGAAAGGTACCTGTAATCGGGCTTATCGGCATACTCGTAATTATCATTGCATTTGTGCTGCTTTTCACAAAGAAGTATAACGAGGATATATTCAAACTGAATACAGGCATAGTCAGATGGACATTCCGGGTAATGGCATACATCGGACTTATGACAGACCAGTACCCTTCATTCAAGCTGTGGGAATAAATCCATAATAATAAGCCGAAATAAAGACATTTGACCGGAAATACGTATTAAAAGTTTCAATATTTCAAGTGAGGTTAAATAAAAGGTTCTGTAATCTCAATCCTTCGGGGGGATTACTATGCTCTGGGCTTTGTACCTTGATGGATTGTAAACATATTTCATGCCCTGGAACTTATAACATCTTTTGCAAATGCTTTTAGCTGATCCTGATACGCTTCGTCACAGGGCCCTTTCATGCCATTGACCTTTATCATCAAGCCATCCGCAGCCTTTGTAATCCCTTTTTGATCGAGAATCTCTCCCATTGTCTCGAGGCTTTTACTTTTTGGAGGATCCATGCAGGTCGTAATCAATGCATACTTGGAATTCTCCTGAGGAATAACTGCCTTCTTCAAGAATTTCTTCATCTTACCTGCTACATTACCAACCTGTGTCGGCGCGCTGAAGATGTAAAGCTCTGCTCCTGGCAATGCTGAAGGAGCCTTTTCACGCACTGAAAAAAGATCAACTTCATGACCGCCTTCGGCCAGCATACTCTGCAGGTATTCCATACATTTTTTCCCATTTCCGAACTTCGATTCATATGCGATACATATCTTCATACTTACCCCCGTTCAATAAGTGTCTGGTAAATAATCAACCAATAAATTGGTGTAATTCGCCAATATATTGTCAAATTAGATACACAGAAACTTTGATAGTTCTTGCTAGCTACATTATATACATATGATACAATTATTTACAAAAGCTTTATTTGATTTCCCCTGATTAATTCTATTTAATTACCAATGACTAATTAGTTTATGTTTTGATTAAATACTTTCGGTCTCTGATTCCTCACCAAAATATTCTTCTAACTTTTTCTCCAGCCATTCCAAAAAATCTTCACTAAACTCTTCTCCGTAATCTTCACGCCATTTGTTTCGCATATCCTCCCAGAACTCCTTATCAAATGTATCACGTTGATACTTCCTCCACATTCTTTCCATATGTCTCCATGAGCGTGGCGGGTGTTGTTCTTCCATTCGTTCCCAGATATCTACCCTAACCCTCTGACTTCCGTGAAACGGCTTCCATGATAGAAAATAGATCAGTGAAGTAATAACTAATATGAGTGTTATTATACCCGCGATTGTACCGAGAACATTTACAGATAAAAACTTCTTTTTCATTTCTATTTATTTGTCATCTTTAGATGGCGTTGGCCTCTTGTTTAAAGTATGAACTTTCACATCTAAATGCCGAGAACACTCTATTAAACATTAACCACCCACATTTAGATGGCGTTGGCCTCTTGTTTAAAGT
>CP070841.1:815627-819110 GCA_020342115.1 Spirochaetota bacterium | reverse complement strand
CGCCTCATGTCATCAGTTATCGGTGGCCAGGATATCCAATCTGCACTCGATGATGCTGCCAGGAGGTTGGAGGAGGTTGTCAATCGGCTTGGACGAGACAGAGTCAAAGCCTCTTACAATGATTTTTTAAATTTGCAAGAGCAGATCCGAAAGTCTTATTGATAATATGCTCGACAGGGAGGAGGCTGCTTTGAAGTGGCCTCCTCTTATTATTGGCCTAAGGGAGCTGAGGAGGTTAAACTGAGTCAAACGGACACTTCTCTCTCAATTGTTCCAGGTGTCGTGGGTAGGTCCAGAGGCCAATCATGGCTCCGAAAAAACCAGGGATGGCTGATGGTTGGGCCTTGTCTGGCTATCATGCTTGGAATGGGCATTTTTCCTCTCATCTTTTCGATCGGAATCAGTTTCATACGATGGGAACCGAAGATCCCTGGACGTCCATTTGTATGGTTCGCGAACTACAAGGATGTACTCACAAGCATAGAGTTCTGGACAGCAATGCGGACCACTGCAATCATCGTCGTTGCGGGTGTGACCCTTGAGTTCTTTCTGGGATTGAGAGTTGCGCTCATTATGGCTGGTAAAGTAAGGGGAAAGCGCTTCTTTATGGCCATCCTGATGCTTCCGGTTATGATGGTGCCCGTTGTTGTTGGATATACGTGGCGCATCCTTTGGCATCCTACCTATGGGCCGATCAATCAGATCCTGAGCTGGTTTGTTGGCCACAGAGTGATAATCTCCTGGCTGACACAGACAAAGACCGCTTTCCTTGCACTCATTGTCACAGAGTTATGGCAGTGGACTCCATTTATGTTTCTTATTTTACTTGCAGGTCTGACCTCAGTCAATCCGGAACTGGCAGAGGCTGCCGCTATCGATGGTGCTTCCAGATGGCAGACCTTCTGGAAGGTCACTATTCCGGTTATGCGTCCGGTAATAATGGTTGCCATTCTCATCAGGACTCTTGAAGTCTTGAAAATCTTCGATATCGTGTTTATCATGACATGGGGAGGTCCAGGTTTCTCGACGCAATCGATAGCTTTCTACTTATATCGTACGGGTGCTCGACACTTCCGCATGAGTTATACAGCTGCAGGCTCGTGGATTTTCCTTATAATCGTGGCAGGTATCATCTCTTTTGCTGTGCAACAGCTCCAAGAAAAGTAAAGAAGGGTGAATTAAATATGGAAGTGAGAATTAGGCAAAGTAAACGAAGGCGAATCCGGTGGCGTTCTGTCTTAATTAAAATTGAAAATAACGTTACCTTAATACTCGCAGTCCTCTTCTTTTTATTTCCTATTTTTTGGATTACAGTAACGGCGATCAAGCAGCCGGGACAGTACTACAATTACCCCCCCATCTGGTTTCCGAAAAACCCGACCTTAATGCATTTCAAAGCCGTACAAACAATAGGCGTCAAAGGGTATACAGCGCTGAAAAACAGTTTCATAATTGCAACGAGCTCGACTGTCTCCGTGATGCTGCTCGGCTCCATAGCCGCCTATGCAATGGCTCGATTCAAGACAGGTGGAAAAAATCTGGCCTTTATGATCCTGTCCCAGCGTATGCTGCCTCCGATTGCCATCGTTTTTCCCTTATTTTTAATGATGCGAGTAGTACATTTCATAGACACCTTTCAGGTGATGATCCTGATCTACACAATGTTCAACCTGCCTTTCGTGATCTGGATGCTCCGAAGCTACTTTATGGAGATACCGGTTGAAGTGGAGGAGAGCGCCCTGGTTGACGGCTGTTCCCGGATAGGCGCTCTGTTCAGGATCGTACTTCCTATGACATTGCCAGGGGTGATCGCCACTGCTGTCCTCGCGTATATCTTTAGCTGGACGGAATTTCTTTTTGCAGTGATCTTCTCTCGTATAAAAGTGTTTACAGTGCCCGTAGCAGTCTCGACATTCTTTGGTAATGAGGGACAGCTTTGGGGACAGGCTGGTGTCATGGCAGTGCTGTCGATGGTACCAATTTTTGTGATTGGGCTTGCAGTGCAGAAGCACTTTGCACGTGGACTTACTTTTGGATCTGTTAGAGGATAAATCAAGCTCATCTATCCTTATTCAGAGAGTTGAACTAATCTATTAATCATCATACTCTGCAGGTTGTCTCCATTCCAATAATGCTCTCAGATAGGAATCTTGCAGTATTTTCCATCCATCTTTCAGGCATAGTTGAAAATGTGCAGGAAGAATAACGTCAGCTTGGAGCTTGGAAAATCTCTTAATAGACTCGAAGTATTGAAACCTGTTATAGTCCACGGCTCCTGTCCATCCAAGCATCGAGTACTTGCAATCAGTCCCTACACTCAGAACATCACCTGTAAATAGTATAACCTTACCATCCATATTAATTTTGTAAAACATAGAGCCTGCTGTATGACCGGGAACCGCAATTGCCTCAAATTTCAGACCTGCAGCATCTATGATATCACCATCGTTCACCTTAATATCAACAGGACTGGAAACATACGGTTTCTTCTTGAATGGAGGGAAGTCTACAATTTTCTCATTGCCAGTTTCTATGCCATCCGCATCTGCTTCACCTGCAACGATTTTCGCACCTCTTTTTCTAAAAATATGGGCATTTGCTATGTGTCCGAAATGTACATGACTTATTAATACGTGGGAAATCGGAAGATCGGAGAGCCCCCAGTAGCTGAGTCCTTCATCTATCGTTCGCAGGTCATTTTCATCTTCCCCTGTGTCCATGAGAACGATTGCGTCTTTTCCCCTGATAGCAAAGATATTCGCAATGAACCCATATGCATCACCTGAAACCATAAAAATATTCTTTATAACCTGCATTGTATTCTCCTTCTTCTTTCGGGGTACTATCGTGCGAGTGTATCTTTATCAATCGCCATACCCGGCTTGTTAAACCATTGTAGCCGGGCTTCCACATATGCATCCTGAAATAGCTCCCAGCCTTCTTTCATACAAATCTGCCCGTGTCCTGGAAGCAGGATATCAGCCTTGAGCTTGGAGATTTTCTTAATAGTCTCAAAGTATTGTTCGCGATCATAATCCATTCCACCAGACCAACCAAATTTAGCATTCCTCTGGAGAACATTGCTAAACTGGTCCTTGATTTTGATCACATCGCCTGTAAAGACAATTATTTTGTTTTCCATGTTTAATCGATAGAACAATGAGCCTTTTGTATAGCCTGGAACATGAGTAACCTGAATCTCAAGCCCTGCTGCCTTTATAACAGTGCCATCTTTGGCCACTATATCGACCTTACATGGTTTGAAATTATTCTTGTTCGTAAACGCATAACTCGCAGTACGATCGTCGCCCAGCTCTATTCCCTCCGCATCGCTCGGACCGGCAACGATTTTTGCACCGCGACTTTTCAAGATGTGAGCATTTGCACAGTGATCGTAGTGAGAATGAGTTATCAATATGTATGTGATAGGATAATCGCTAAGTTCCCAATAGGCGATGTTTTCATCAATAACGGCAAGTTCAT
>CP070841.1:811273-815527 GCA_020342115.1 Spirochaetota bacterium | reverse complement strand
CTAACAACTAACTATTAGTTTCTTTAATTTATTATTTCACAATGAATTACAAAATATATGTTTATTTTTCTTTTTAGATGCCTTGTTATTCACCGGAAACTAATTATATAAGTTAAGGAAGAATCTGTGAAATTTGGAATCAATACCTTTATATTTGCGTCGCCATTTACTGACAAGAATATTGCATTGTTTAAAGATATCAAGCAGATGGGCTTTGATGGTGTTGAGATTGCTCTGGAGAAAAAAGAAGACCTTGACTATCGGGGTGTTCTAAAGGCTCTGAAGGAGAATGGTCTTGAGTGCTGCTCTATATGCGGAGCATACGGCCCGGGAAGAGATCTCAGAGGTACTCCTGAAGAGCAGGAAACTTCGAAGCAGTATATAAAAGATTGTATAGATGCCTGCACGGAGTTGGAATGTGACCTTTTTATTGGACCGCACTACTCCTGGGTTGGAAGGGCAGAGCTTGAGCCTCCGGAGGAAAAGAAGAGCCAGTGGAAAACAGTGGTCAAGAACTTTAAAGAGGTATGTGAATATGCCTCAAAAAAAGGAGTGTATATAGCAGTCGAGCCGCTTAACAGATTCGAAACAGATATGATTAATACCTGCGATAGGGTACTGAAAATGATTGATGATGTAGGTTCTGAGATGCTGAAGGTACATCTGGATACATTTCACATGAATATTGAAGAAAAGAGTCTGCCCATGGCCATTATTAAAGCAGGAGAGGACCTCTTCCATGTACATGCATCAGAGAACGACAGAGGAGCCCCCGGGACTGGAACTGTGGACTGGAAGGGGGTTAAAGACGCGCTCATGAAGATAGGATACAGCCGATGGGTTGTTATAGAATCATTCACTCCTGAGGTTAAAATCATTGCCAAGGCAGCATCGATCTGGCGGGAGACGGAAAAGAGCGGATTTGATCTGGCAAGAAAGGGGCTTTCGTTTTTAAAAGGTTTATTTGTAGTTTAACACTTAACAGATAAGGAGTAAGTATAGAGTATGGCGACCATCAAAATGGTAGATATTGTGAAAAGGTTCGGGAAACTGGAAGCTGTGAGTCACCTCGACCTAGAGATCAAAGACAGGGAATTTCTGGTTCTTCTCGGACCTTCAGGTTGTGGTAAAACCACGACTCTACGCTCTATAGCAGGGCTTGAAACAATAGATGAAGGAGAAATCTGGATTGGCGATGAGCTGGTCAACAACAAACGTGCGAGCGACAGGGATATTGCATTTGTATTTCAGCTCTATGCTCTCTATCCACATCTGACTGCCTATAAAAACATCTCCTTTCCCCTCGAAACTCAGGGAATGAATAAGAAGGAGATAGAGGAAAGAGTCAAAGAGGTGGCCAATATACTCAAGATTAATCACATCTTGAAAAAGAAACCTTCTGCCCTCTCGAGCGGTGACATGCAGAGGATCGCCCTTGGAAGAGCAATGGTTCGCCGCCCGAAGGCATTTTTAATGGATGAACCTATTGGTACACTGGATGCAAAATTCAGAGAGGTGATGAGAACAGAACTAAAGCGTCTGCATATCGATATTGGCGCAACAACGGTGTATGTTACCCATGACCAGGTTGAGGCAATGTCCATGGGTGATAGGATTGCTGTTATGCATGAGGGCGTCATGCAGCAGGTCGGAAAACCTGCTGAGGTTTATGATAATCCGAAAAACCTCTTTGTTGCAAATTTCATCGGATCTCCCGGAATGAACTTCCTGAACGTAACCTGTGTAAAATCCGGAAATGCAACAAAGGCGGTACTTGCGAGTGATGAGAGTGTCAGTTTCCAGTTTTCAGAAAAGGTTTATGCATATTGCGTTGAAAAGGACACGAAACAGAAGGGGCTTGTTCTTGGAATCAGACCGGAATGGATAAGAATCGAGCGAAAAAGGGATAGTAATCTCGTTCAGTCAGAGATCTATGTGGTCGAACCTCTTGGACCGAGTAAGATAATAGATTTGAAGGTGGGAAACGATATAATAAGGGCAAGGACAAAAGCAGATTTTGAAGCCCGGATAGGTGATAAGGTGTGGATAGAGCTAATTGAAAGCAAGGTGCATTTTTTTGACAAGGAGAGCGGGCAGGCATATAAGCTGGGTTCGTGATTTTTATATTTAGCGGAGGTAAAAATTGGCAGAGGTAGTACTGAAAAATGTAACAAAGAAGTTTGGAGCGGTCACAGCAATTAGCAATATGAACCTCAAGGTAAATTCAGGAGAGTTGTTTGTTCTTCTAGGCCCAACAGGTGCAGGAAAGACGACAACACTTCGCTGTGTTGCGGGTCTGGAGCGTCAGGACGAGGGTAATATCTTTATAGAAGGGGTGAATGTTGACAAGTTTGATCCTGCGAACAGGGATGTTGCATTTGTGTTTCAATACTTTTCATTGTATCCTCACTACACTGTACGAGAGAATCTTGAATTTCCACTCAAACCTAAACACAGGCGTCTTCCCCAGAATGAAATAGAAGATCGAGTAAATGAGGTGTCTAAGATTCTGCATATAGACCACCTCCTGGAAAGGAAATCGGATAAACTCTCTGGAGGGGAGATGCAGCGTGTGACTATCGGGAGGGCTATAGTAAGAAAGCCAAAGATTTTTTTAATGGACGAACCTCTGTCTAACCTCGATGCAAAACTCCGGGAGGAGCTCAGGGCAGAGCTCAAGAGGCTGCAGATGGATATTGGTGCAACCCTCTTTTTTGTTACCCATGATCAGGTCGAAGCAATGACTATGGCTGATAGAATAGCTGTACTCAACAAAGGCAAGATACAGCAGCTAGGAATACCGTTTGAGGTGTATAACCATCCAAAGAACACCTTTGTCGCATCTTTTGTCGGCAGCCCTGCGATTAACTTTTTCAGTGCTGAGATCAAGAACTCCAAACTCGAGATTATTAAAGGTAAGTTCGAGTTTAACCTTGTTAAAGAAGTAATGGGAAAGCTTAAAGGATTTCAGGGAAATTTAAGAATCGGCATCAGACCTGAGGATGTAGATGTGTCATCAAAGCAGGCAGATGGGAGCATTCAGGGAATTGTATACGGTATAGAAAACATGGGAGTTGAGAAGATAGTTACTATAAAGGTGGAGGATAATATCTTCAAAGCGGTGTGCAGTGCCGGTTTTGAGTCAGAGGTAAATGCAAAGATATCTATAAAGTTCAATCAAACCATGTTGCACTTCTTCAACCAAGATACAGGTGAAAACCTTTTATAAGACAAAAGACTTTTTCCTTTTGCATATTAATTAGTTCCTGGTGCAAACTTCTGGGTGTACAACAATCAGTTATACACCCAAGTTTAATGCAAGTTAATCAGAGACAAGAAAATAGATATAATGGGGGGATAACATGGGGGTAAAACTTTCCATTGGAACATGGGCATATCTGTTCGGCAAGTATGCTGATAACCCGATCACAATGGAAGAGGTTGCAAGGAGACTCGGTGAGCTCGGATTTGACGGTCTTTCACTGGGTGGGTTCAAACCTCACGGTCATCCTGATCTCTACCCTGGGAGAAAGGATCGAAAAAGGCTTGTAAAGCTCTTCAAATCCCACGGCCTTAAGATAAACAGCTATGCTGCTGACTTCTGGGACTACCCGTTTGCTACAGGTGGGGAGCAGATAGCTCGAAAGTATGAGGAAGCAGTTGACAGGAGCCTTGAGATGTGTGCTGACTGCGGCATTTCCATGATGAGAGTCGATACTGTGACTCAGACTCCTTTTCCTAAAGATTTCGAATATAACAGAGTGTGGGACAGCGTTGTTGAGATGTTCAAAAAAGTAACAGAAAAGGCAAAAAAGGCGGGGATTCTTATCGTTTGGGAGTTCGAACCCGGTTATATTTTCAACAAGCCTTCTGAGATCGTGAAAATGGTAAAGGATGTCGGAGATGATAATTTCAAGCTCCAGACAGACACCTGTCACGTTCAGATGTGCGCGGTTCAGGGTGCTCGCCAGTATGGCCAGAAGGAAGTTCTCAAGGGGGGCCAGCTTGAATTCTTTGAGATGGTAAAATGAATGATTGGAGATGTGCATATCATCGACAGTGACAACAAATTACATGATGATCACACATCTGTCCATGCCCCTTTTGGGACCGGAGTAATTAATTTCGAAGAAGTAATTCCAGCGATTGTGAAGGCTGGATATAGTTCTGACTGGTGGACAATCGATCACTGTTTTTGGCCCAATGCATGGGATATCACAGAAGATTCGAAACGTTACCTGGACGAGCTTTTCG
>CP070841.1:808278-811173 GCA_020342115.1 Spirochaetota bacterium | reverse complement strand
TAGCTGTTGAAGTCTGTTGAGGTAAAATAATACCCCGGCTTCGTGCTTCCAACAAGGTGAGCGATAATCGCGGTTGTAATATCTCCTCCCCAGCTGTCTTCTATGGTCATGGCCAAACCGAGGGATTCACAAAGGTCTCTCCTCTGCTTTGCTTTTGTCAATCCTCCTACCCGGGAGATCTTCAAATTGACCACGTTCATTGCTCTCTGGCTGTAAGCTCTCATTAAAGAATTAATGTCTCGTATGATCTCATCCAAAACCATTGGAAGCTGAGTTTGATCACGCACCATACAGCATTCCTCAAGACTGGAACAGGGCTGTTCGAGATAAATATCCTCCCCTGCTAGGGCATTAGCAACTCGTAATGCTTCATGCGGGAGCCAGCCGGTGTTTGCATCTGCAACAAGAATATCCCCGACTTGAAGGTTTTTAATAACTGCTATCATGCGCTTGATATCATCATACGGCACTCCTCCTACCTTGAGCTGAAAGCGCAGATACCCCTCTTCTCTGTAACAGGCTACATCATCAGCCATCTTTTTAGGAGAGCCCTGTGATATCGTTCTGTAAAGCGGATATTTCTCCATGGTTTGTCCACCCAACAGGGTACATAGAGGAGTACCGGTTGTTTTACCCAGTATATCCCAGCAGGCAATATTCAGGGGGGATTTTACATAATTGTGACCACCTAAAGCATAATCCATAAGATCATTGATGAGGTTTATCTGGCGTGGATCCCTGCCGATTAGGTGTCTGCCTATCTCTTCGATTCCTGAAGGAACTCCACGATCATCAGCATCCAGATAAGCTGGTCCCAGGGGACAGACTTCTGTAAAACCTTTCAATCCTTCATCCGTTGAAATACTGATTATCGTGCTGATGAAAAAAGTCACAGCCTGACCTCGAGACCATGCATATTTATGATTGAGCAATTTATAATTGACCCGGAACACATCGATTTGTGTAATTTTCATAATAGGCTCCTGCTAAAACGTTTTCTGGTATAAAAATACTTTTTCAAAGCCTTATATTCTTAGTAGTATATATTTGACATAACTATAATTTTAGATGTTAATGTTTATCATATTAATAGTATGATTTGTATATTTTAATAATATTTTCTTCACAGCTCGATAACCAGCAGAGGAGATGATGCATGAAAGAGACAGGATTAATAAAGAAAGATGAAATTGATACTCCAGCACTTCTTATTGATTTGGATGCATTTGAGTACAACATCAAGTTGATGGCAGATTTCATGAAAGACAAGAGCGCTAAACTGCGCCCGCACTATAAATCATACAAGTGCCCTACCATATCACATAAGCAGATCAATGCAGGAGCAAAAGGTATCACTTGTGCAAAACTTGAAGAAGCGGAAACCCTGATCTTTGCAGGGATAAGGGATGTACTGATTGCAAATGAAATTCCTAATCCTGCAAAGCTGTATCGATTAGCAGGACTTGCGCATGCCCATCCGGAAACAAAGATCACAGTTGCTGCAGATAATGCTGAAAATATCACTGCGCTCTCGCAAGCTGCTTCGAGATTTGGCGTTACTCTCTATGTACTGGTTGAGGTGGATGTAGGTATGGGACGCTGCGGTGTAAATACTCCTGATGAAGTTTATGCACTTTCAAAAAGGATCAAGGATTCAAAAGGGCTTGTTTTTGAAGGGATACAGGCATATGAAGGGCATCTTTCTTATGACCTGGATATTCCCACAAGTCTTACTGAGGAAGTCAAACGAGAAGGTGTGAAGAAGATGTGTGAAAAAGTAGGAGCTATAAAGGATTATCTTGAAAAAAAGGGAATTACCGTGAATGAGATTAGCGGAGGGGGAACCGGTACCTATAACATTACCGGGAACAATACGATCTGGACAGAGATTCAGGCCGGTTCTTATGCATTAATGGACAGTGTGTATGATAGAGCTGGGTTGAGATTCAAATGCGCTATGACAATACTGACCACAGTGATGCATAAAAGACCTGGAATGGCAGTCACAGATGCAGGCTTGAAAGTATGTACAATTGAACAGGGATTTCCGGCAATTAAAGGATACCCTCATCTTGAAATTTACCAAGAGCTCTCAGAGGAGCATGGTCCAATTGAAGACCCTAAAGACGAATTAGAATATTTACAGAAAATTGAATACATACCAAGCCATGGCTGTACGACTGTAAACCTGCATGATCAGTTTTACTGCGTGCGCAATAATACAGTAGAGGCAATCTGGCCTATAACTGCAAGGGGAAGAAGCCGGTAGTGTGTATGAATTGTTTAAAGCTAGAAACAGATATTTTTCAATGAAAATCTGAATGTAAAATGTACCTGAGCGAATATCCGTGAAACGATTTCCAAAAAGAGTGGAGATTGTTATAAGAGTAGATTTCAACGACTCTTCGATAATAGTTTTGAAAACTTTTAAATTAAGCTATCAGAGTTTCACTGACAAGGGCAAATTTTGCAGGTCGTGGACCATACGGTTTCTGGTTATACCGCACGCCGTGGGATACTAGATAGAGTACCAGATCACCGAGGTTTTGTGTGGTTCCGGCTAAAACCAGAGGCTTTTTTATATATTCTAACAATTGTTTTTCGCACTTCAACACTTGAATTGCTGTGTCCCAGGTCTTGTTGTCTCTCCCCATTACACTGTATGCTCTTATACCGTTAAGGCTGAGCCCATCAGAACCTGATTTTCCGGTAATAAAAGAGAATAAATCGATTTCTGTGCCCGGAATATATACCGGTTTCCCCCCTTTGGGTAAGCCATAATAGAAAATCTTTCCTCCTGGATAAGCATATTTGACAGCACTATCCTGAATCGAACTGTTACCAGTAAGGTGGATCGAAATCCCGTAACAAAGAAGTAAAAATCTGCTTTTGATT
>CP070841.1:801844-808178 GCA_020342115.1 Spirochaetota bacterium | reverse complement strand
CGCTCCGGCTCCATGTTCGCAGCTGAAATCTGAACAGGGTTCAGAATATCAACCCCTGCGTCTATCCATTCAGGGATATAGTGGTAGATGGAGCCGCATGAATGGAGGAATGTTTTCCAGTTGGTGTGGGTATGAACCCAGTCACAGAGCCGCTTGTAGTGCGGCTTGATCATCTCTATAAAAAGATCCGGTGCTATCAGTTCGCTTCTCTGGGTCCCGGCATCATCAGAAGCTATGCCCCATGCAAAACAGTAATCCCCAACAGCTTCATGATAGAGCTTCATTTTTGCGATCACCGAATCTGTAAAGCGGCCCATCATTTCATGAGCGGTTTCCTTCTCTCCCAGCAGCATGATGAGCCACTGGTCGAGTACACCCTGGGTGATATTGTCTGCAAGGAGGGCACTCATCCCAAGCATATTGATACACGCCCCCCATCCGAGGATTGCCTTGTCTGTGTTCTCGTAGAGAAACTTTGCATGTACGGCTATTGCCTTGAGTTTCTCATCCGGTACTGTATTGTCAGGCTGAAAAGCGTCAGGATCAATCTTTTTCGTTGACATGGTGGGTCCAAGAAAATCAAAGTAGAACCCATTTTTTGGCATTCGTGCAAATGCTTCTCCTTCGTTATTTCGTAAACTCCAGCTTCCATCATTCTCGGCTGTGATATTTGTATCAGGCGGAAAATATACGTCCTGTCCGCAAAAAAGGCGCTTCTCAATACCATCCTGCGCTTTCAGTCCAACCCATTCAACATCACCGACATCGAGTGGTACAACATCAACATGAAGACTCTCTATTACCTCCATTTCGACCTCTGCCAGAATCTGCATAACGTCGTGAATCTTTGTAGGGGTATTTATCCCCTTCCTGCGCTTCAGTTCATCGTATACTACGGCATTTATACCTGAAGCGCGCATTGCACCCAGGTCGATAGGTGTCCTGTCCGGTTTTTGAAAATTAACTGCTTTCAGTACTCTCTCTCTTGATGTCATTTTCCAACCCCTTTATATCACCCTACCCTATATTTAATTATATCTTTGGTCAAGTGAATTTGATTTATGTAGTAAATGTTTCACTGCCACTGTAGAGACGAGGCTTTGAAAACTACCCATACCTCAAGCCCTGGAAGCAGCCCTAGGGAGCTTGCAGCTTTGCGTGTGACACTGCATGTAAGAGAAAGGTTCGAAACCTGTATATCGAGCTTTACCCGCTCTGAGTGCTCAAAGGTGTACATGTGAACCAACCGACCTGAAAGAACATTCTGAGCAGATATGTGATCCGGACGCTCTGTCGAAATGATGATGCTTGTTGGATCAAGAATCGCATTTTCACTCTCGCCGGCGGATGGGAGGACTATGATTTTCTGTCCGTCATCAAGGCTCCTGCTCCACAATCCATCCTTTTCAGCATTCCATGGCCCTGTAATGAAATTCTCCTCTCCCGATCCCATGACATTACCCGCATGCATCTTCAGTATTTCATCTGCCACTTCGTGAAGCCAGACTAGGTCGTGAGCAGCAATGATCAGAGTGGTCATGTGCTCTTTGCGAACCTTTTTTATAGTGTCCTTGATAATCTGAGCACTCACACGATCAACACTTGCAGTTGGCTCATCAAGAATCAGCACAGCAGGTTCGAGAACAAGCCTGGCTGCAAGTGCAATGCGCTGTGCCTCACCGCCGGAGAGCTCTGACCATTTTCGGTGTGAAAATATCCTGTGATCCAGACCAACCATGCTAAGTGATTTGTTTACCTTCTCACGGATATTTTTCCTGATACCCCGCACTCTAAGACCATAGGCGATATTCTCATAAACCGATCTTTTTAATAGATAAGGCTCCTGAAGGAGCATGGTCACAACCGAGCCCCTGGTGTGACTCGATTTCGATGTAACGCCATCCCCCGAGTGACCATCCTGATTAAACCAAACAGTGCCTTCGTCCTGCCTGTCAATGAATGCAAGGATCCTGAGCAGGGTACTCTTTCCACTCCCGTTCGGCCCGACTATTCCATAAGATTTATCGCGCTCAATTTTGAGATAAGGAATATCAAGAACAAAACCCTGACCGTAACGACGCTTGAGGTCTTTAATTTCATAAAGTGTATTCTTATTCATAGCTACAATACATTTATACCCTTCGCTTCATAATCTGCAGAATCCAATTTATCACAAAGGCAAGAATTAGAAGCACTATCCCGAGCGCAATGCCCATAGCAAACTGCCCCTTTCCTGTCTCGAGAGCTATTGCTGTTGTTATTGTTCTTGTATGCCACTTTATATTCCCGCCTATCATCATGGAGATACCGACTTCTCCAATTGCGCGCCCATACGCTGCAACTGCAGCAGCTATAACCCCGTACCTTGATTCGTACAGCGCGGTAAGTGCGGTTCTTCTTCTGCCGGCGCCAAGGGTCAACACAGTCCTTCTGAACCGTACATCCAGGTTTGATATTGCTGTAGCTGTCAGTGCAATAACTATAGGAAGAATGAGTATGGTCTGGGCGAGCCCGATACCCGGTATTGTAAAGAGAAGGCCAAGGTTTCCCAGAGGTCCTCTCTTTGAAATCAACGCGTATACAAAAAGCCCCACAACCACGGTAGGCAGTGCAAGAAGAGTATCAACTACAGCCCTGATCTGTCTTTTACCCCGGAATTCATAATATCCGAGAAGAAACCCAAGAGGTATTCCAACAGCAAGGGCAGCCATTATTGAAAGTGAAGATACCCTCAAAGTTGTAAATACAGCAGAGTAGGTTTCAGGATCTGCCCTTATGAGGAGCCTGAGCGCTGTAACGAATCCTTCAGCAATATATCCCATACTTACCGCGCATTAATGCGACATACCCGCATTAGCAATAAAAAGTTTTTTTCCAAGCATGGTGAAATCTCCGATGAGCTTCTGGGTTTTATCAGAAGTTATCCACTCTATGAATTTCACAGCATACCCATACTCTACCAATGGACAGCTGTCCGGATTTACTGCAATCACACTGTACTGATTCTTCAGCCTTTCATCTCCCTCTACGATGATGACGAGGGGCGGATTTCCCTCTTTGTTAACTTCATATTTAATGTATGTACCGCGGTCAGTGAGAGTATATACATCCCTTTCTTCTGCAATAGTGATGGTGGCAAGCATCCCCTGGCCTGTCTGAATGTACCAGCTTTCCCGGTCGGGAAGACTAAGTCCTGAATCTTTCCAGAGACTTATCTCTTTTTTGTTGGTTCCAGAATCATCACCCCTGCTCGCAAAAAGAGCTCTTTTCCTCGAAATTTGACTAAGAGCCTCATCAACCGTTTTCCCCTTTATACTGGCAGGATCATTTTTAGGGCCTATGATTATGAAATCGTTGTACATGATCTCATGACGGTCTGTACCGTAGCCTTCCTTTATAAATTGCAGCTCTGCGTTTGGCGCATGAACCATGAGAATATCCACGTCGCAGTTCCTGCTTAACGCAAGTGCCTTCCCTGTACCTACAGCGACCCACTGAAGCTCGATCCCTGTATCATTCTGAAATACAGGAGCAAGGTAATCCAGTAGACCAGTATTGTCCGTACTCGTTGTCGTTGCCATTCTGAGCACCTTGTCGCCAGCAAGACCTGTAACTGGCAAGAGAGCTAGAATACCGATGAACAACAGTAAAAATAACACCACACCAATTCTTTTCATTTCAATTATCCTTCAGATGTTTGATTTTTTGGATAGAGAACCTTCCCGGTTTGCCTGCTGCTGTATCCTGCCATGGTTGCAAGTAGCTCCATGAAGGTGCTGGACTTGATAAATTCTATAAAGATTTGGATGTTTTCCTCGAAGTAGCTGTCTTTGTATACCACCATGTCGAACCGCTCTTCGAAAAGCTTCGTAAATTTCAGGTTAAAGTAGCGTGCAACTGATTCGGCTGTCACACCTGCATCCGCCCTGTCACTGAGGATAGCACTCGCAATGTTGAAATGAGTATTCACTTCATCGCCATATCCCTTGATGCTGTTTTTCTCAATTTTCTCTTCTGCAATTATACGATCAACCCTGCTTCGTATGCCTGAACCAGCCTGTCTGTTAATGAATCTGAGCCTTTTTGATACGATCTGTTCAAAGGAGCCTACCTGTTGCTCTTTGGTTAAAAATCCAATTGTCCTGTAAAATAAGTTTATAACTGCAACTTCATCTGGATTATCAAATAATGCACGTATGGCAGAGAAATTATAGTCATCTGCTTCATAATCATAGAGATGGCAAAGCGCTATATGACAGAAAGATTTTTTCAATAGTCTGAGTCCTTCTCCGCTCCCGACACTGGCTGAAAAGAGAACAAAGTCGCGATGAAGAGAGTGAATCATCCCCTGAAGCGGATAAAGGATAGGATCGTCAGAGCCTGCAATGAGCAGGATATTCTTCGCAAGTGCAAACTCAGTCGAAAACTTTTTCAAGGTACCGGTGGCCTTTCTGTGTAAAAACCGCTCGAGTTCTTTTTTAGGGAAGATCCATTTGCCCGTGACCTTTGTGCAGGGAATCTTTCCCTTCTGTGCAAGTGTATAGACTTTCTTCTCATTTATGTTGAGAAGCCTCGATACATCACGAGCGGATATGAACTGAGATTCAGATGTTTTGCTGTCTGTTTCCATATCTGTCATAATAAGTTATTATTTGTTTATATTTTCAGATATTATAAAAAAACTAGAATAAAATAATCTATAATACTTTGACAACCGTGTCAACATCTATTTTTAACTGCAGATTAAAAGATTCACAAGAATTCTATTGATTCATCTGTCAAATTTTTAAGCTTTAATATCTATCAAAAAGATGCTAAAATCATGCAGAAGATTAAAAACAATAGCCTTTCTTTAATCACAATGCATAAGGAGGATTTGTATGAGGCTGCAGCAATGGAAAAAAGAAGCGGCATTTATTGCAGATGTCTTGAAACGGGCACCTGATTTTGATAGGGAGTTTCGAATAGGTCCTGATGAGTTCAAGATGAGACAGAAGAAGGTTTTCGATGGATTAAAAGAGATGGGGCTTACATGCGGCGTGGTCTTCTCAAATGAGCATTATAATGGAGATGTGCCCTATCTTGGAGGAAATACAAACATAACCGTTGAATCTGTGGCAGGAATAATCGGTGAGAATGGTTTTCACATACTTGCCGGACTCGAGGGTGGGTATGTCGCAGAACAGCTTGTTTCACGCTCGCACACGAAAGTGCACAAGTTACAGATGCTTCAGCTGGCTGATGAGGATTATCCAATAGAGGCAGAACGGTTTGAGGATGTTATTGAAGAGGTCTGTGGAGGCAAACCGGATGTAATTGGACTTCTTACACCGCGAGCAATATTTCCAGTAAGTTTATACGAATTTCTTTCCGACTATCTCGGAGATTCTGAGAAAATTGTTGATGCTCAGGAAATATACTACAGGATAAAGTATGAAAAATCCGATATCGAGATGAAACTCATCGAGGAATCATGCCTGATTGCTGATACATTGATTGAGGGTATGGTCGGTGTATTGAAACCAGGTATGTATGACACCCAGGTTGCCGGGTGGGGATATGAGATGGCATATGAGCTTGGCATTGATGAGCTTAGTTTCGACATCATTGTGACAACAGGCGAGGCAAATCGATCATTAATATCAAAAGCATTGAACTACAGGATAAATGAAGGAGATATAGTGTCCATAGGGGTGGCTCCGAGAAGAGACGGTCTTACAGGATGCAACAGGGTTTCTGTCGTTGCTGTAGACGATCCTGAAAAAATCACAGAGGATCAGAGATACTGGATTTCTTTTGTCGAGGAAGCATACGAGGTTTGTCTTGATGCTTTTATAGATGTTGCAAAGAACGACTATCCAGCAAAACTGGTAGAACAGGCACTTACAGATTATTATAAAAAGAGGGAAGATGAGGTAAACAAAAAGTATGGAATACAGATCGATCTTCCTACCCAGAAACCATACACAGGTGTCCATAACACAGGATATACAGAAGCATACGAGTTCTACGGAGCAATTACTCTAAATTCAGAAAACCCTCTTGGAAATCAAATTGCAAATATGCTTGATGTTGCCATTCGAGGAATAGGGAACAACTGGAGCGAGGTAAAGATTCCTGGCATAGACTATGTCGTGGTTGAAAAAACAGTTGGTAAGTACGGAAAAGATGTCAGGGTGTTGAACAAGCTTCCGGTAAATGTTCAGCACCTTGTAGGTAAGGCATGAACATCCATTTAAAAACAAAATCATCACAATTTTTTTGACATCGTTTTAGAGCGTAGTATAATTTGTTCGTGGCATATAATAGATTATTTAAACCAAAAGAATAAATG
>CP070841.1:791994-801744 GCA_020342115.1 Spirochaetota bacterium | reverse complement strand
AAACTTTTCTCCGATAATGCTCAGCCCTTTTACTATCCCCTTATCGATAATCTCTGAGGGATCAATATTCATCTCTAATGCTTCCTTTACATTATTAATAAAACTCTCCTCTTCAATACTTACAAGCGTGTCACATATCTTACCTAATATTTTATCTTTGTCCTCCACTTATCTCTTACCTCCATTCCTCATGATTTATTTGGTATAGCTCTTTCAGCTTCTTGTGCAATGCTTTTTATTTTCTCTTCAATCTCCCTGGGCAGGGGTTCAGGCTGATGAGTACGCAATATCTCGATAACTTCTTCTTTTGCAAGCTTCCATAGATCAACCCTATTTTTCTTCCATTCTTCTACATTTGACTTATACGATACCCTGGGAAACCATCTCTCATTCCTTAAATGCTCTCTGGAGTGTTTATGCGCCAGATAATGACCTCCCGGGCCCACAGCATCTATGATATCAACAGCCAATGTTTCATCTGTAACTTCGACGCCCTTCAGTATGCGCTTTATCCCGCCAAGGATCTCATTGTCTATGACGAGCTTTTCAAAGCTTCCTCCAGTACCTCCATTGCTGCAGCATCAATATTGACTATATCCTCTTTACTAATAAGCTCATGCACAATAACATCCTCCAATATCTAACGGACCACGATCGGGCTCTTCATGATTCAATGCTGTCATTATGCATTCTCTCGATGTCATGGCTCCCATTATCCTATTCTCCCAGTTTTATCACATAGACTCTAAATACTCTTTTACCTGTTCAAGTGCGAGATGGGGACTTGAAAGAATGGGCACAGTGCGTTCTTCCTCAGATACAACATCAAGCACTCGGGCCATTGATGCCTGTGCAAGCACAACAAGATCCACTTTCTTCGATAATGAAATAACAGCATCCTTTACCTTTTCATCATGAAGCGCATTGTCTCCTTTTAATAATGCTGGAAGTGCATTCTCAACCAGCACCAGGTTCGTTTTTATCTTTTTGCTAACGGTCTCAGCCTGATGCTCAAGCGCCTGATTGGTAGGCCCGAGTGTTGTCGGATTGGTTGCAACAACGCCGATAGTTGTTCCTCCATTCACAGCAGCAGCTATCATAGCATCATCTATTTTCAAGACAGGAACTGCAACATTTTGGCGAATGGTATCAACCAGAGGTGAAATTGTTGAGCAGGTAACCAGCACGACACCGGCGTCAACTTTTCCTGCAATCTCTATATGTGTTTGTAAACGCGATGCATCTTCCTCAATCAGACCGCCTCTATTCTGAATCCTAATGAGAAGAGGTTCATCAAGGATGTGTATTGTTTGAACATCCTTCAATTTCTGCGAGCAGAGTTTTTTAAATACTTCTACGAGAGGTGATACCGTATGAATCAACACCAGTTTGGACAAAGCCGCCTCTCCTTATTTCATGTTTTTTGGAGGTATAAGCTTTCGCATATATCGTAATGTTTCTTCCGCAGCTTGATCGGGGTTGGGAAGAGGGAGCA
The DNA here is from genome assembly GCA_020342115.1 of Spirochaetota bacterium. Taxonomy (GTDB): domain Bacteria; phylum Spirochaetota; class B62-G9; order B62-G9; family DRHN01. The sequence continues at coordinate 800,249 of CP070841.1, read as the reverse complement.
GCTCGGCCGAAAGATACCCATTATATCCAATTTCTCGTAATGTGCTGACAATCCCGGGAAAATCTAAATGTCCTTTTCCTGGTGGCAGCCGATTGCTGTCTCCAATATGGATGTGCCACAGCTTACCCGCAGACATTGCCTTTTGAAAACATGAATGAATAGAGGGTTCCTCTATGTTCAAATGGTAAGTGTCGATCAAAAGGCCTGTATGACTGTGCCCGATCTTTTCTAATAATGCTAATCCTTCTTTAGTATTATTAACAATATCGGATTCGTACCTGTTCAGAGGTTCCAAAACCAATCTGACTCCCAATCTGGATGCCCTCCCAGCTGCATTGGCCATAGCTTCATTCAATTTTGCATCCGCTTTTCCATCTGTAACCCACGCCTTACGGCCTCTAAAACTACCGATAGTCACAAAGGGTGCTTCAACTTCAGAGGCAAACTGTATCAAATCATGGAGTCTCTTTAATGCTCTCTGACTCACATCAGGATCTGATGCCAGCAATGTTAGCTTGTCAACCATAAACGCAGCACCACTTCCTATCGCTGACACCTCAAGACCAAGTTCTTTAATTTGTTTGCATATTTTTTTACTATCTAAATGGACAGGATTTGCTGCCATCAGTTCAATCCCATCATATCCAAACTCAGCAGCTTTTTGAAGCCGATTATGAAATGAGCCGGAAAAAAGCGCTACAGGAACCTCTTGTTCAATCTCATATGTCTTTATAGCAGCAGATAAACGCATTCAATATTTCTCTTTAATTAAGGATAGTACTGACTATCTATTTTTTCATCTTTACAGCCTCTAGAGATGCCTTGACAATATCGTCTACTGACATTCCATACTTGTCCAATAATGCATCATACGGGCCAGTCTCTGCAAATCTATCGAGAATTCCCACTCTCCTGACAGGAACCGGATGATCTTCAGCAACAATCTCAGCCACCGCCCCTCCCAATCCTCCAATAACAGAATGCTCTTCTACAGTAACAAGCGTACCGGTTTCACGAGCGGCTTTAATTATACTGTCTCTATCCAGTGGCTTTAATGTATGAATCTCAAGTACTCTTGTATCAGTTCCCTTTTTCTCCAGTATTCTGGCAGCTTCTAATGTTCTGCTGACCATTAGTCCATTACATAAAATTGTCAGGTCTTCACCTTTCCGAAGTGTTATGGCTTCTCCTATTCTGGGATTATAGGAATCGTCAAACAATACAGGAACTTCATTTCTGTTTAACCTGAAGTAAACCGGCCCATCCCAAGTAGCCACTTGCGGTAATAATTTATTGAGTGCAACAGGATCACCTGGAATAACAACTGTCATATTGGGCATACTTCGGATAATCGCAAGATCTGTTACTGAGTGGTGTGTTGGCCCGTCAAATGAATCTGATAAACCGGCATATGCAGCCATAAGCTTTACATTTGCCTTTCCATAACAGAGATGAGTGCGTACCATCTCCAAAGCACGTGTCGCAAAGAGAAAAGCAAATGTATTCGCAAAGGGAATTTTACCACTATATGCAAGGCCTGCAGCAACATCAACGAGCGCCTGCTCTGCAATACCTACATTTATAAATCTATCCGGAAATGCCTCTTCGAACATATAGCTGTGGTCAGAATTGGAAACATCCGCACTTAACACCACAACATCCGGATTGGTCTTTCCCAATTCCACAAGAGCTTTTCCGTATGCAATACGCATTGAGACTTTCTCTGTCATTTTTTCAACCTTTGTTCTTTAATTCTTTCTTTGCTTCTTCATACTGCTGTTTGTTGGGTGCCTGCCCGTGCCAGCGATTGTCGTACTCAAAGAGACCTACACCCTTACCTTTAGTGGTTCGTGCAATTATAATACTCGGCTGCGCATGCACCTCATCAGCACAATCTAACGCATCAAGCACCTGTTTCACGCTATGCCCATGAATCTCAGTCGTCCACCACCCAAAGGACCTCCACTTTTCTGCTATTGGCTCTGTGGGCATAACATCTGCAGTTGCACCAGTCTGCTGAATTCCATTATAATCCAGTATTACCGTGAGATTTCCCAATCGATACTTTGCTGCAGTCATAGCCCCTTCCCAGATAACACCTGCATTTATCTCGCCATCACCAACAATTACATACACATTTCCATGTGAGGCCTTTGCTGAGGGTGCCGTAAATGCCGAGGGTTTCTCAATATCCATTCTTTTTGCCAAAGCCATTCCAGTACCAATAGCTATTCCATGACCCAAAGGACCGGCGCAAATTTCAATACCTGGCAGCTTGGAACATTCCGGATGCCCCTGAAGACGGCTGTTTAATTTTCGAAAAGTCTTGAGCTCCTCAACCGGAAAATAACCCCTGTGGGCAAGCACTGTATAAAGCATTGCACATGCGTGCCCTTTTGATAAAAGGACTTTATCGTTACTCTTTAAATCAGGGGGTGATCCATCGATACGCAGGTGATGAAAATATAGCGCCGTAAGGATCTCCGCTATAGAGAACGCCCCACCTATGTGCCCTGTTTGTGCCTGGTAAACCATCTCCAGTACCTGCATACGGAAGGCTTGTGCTTTTTTTGATAAAGTATTTACCAGTTCTTCTGAATGGTAGTGCATGGCTGTTATAATCTCCAAATTATAAATTGATATTTATACAAAACATCTGTCATTGCACAACGTCCTTAAGGTGCTATGCAGATATTTATCCCGCATCATTAAAAGTGCATTTTTATATATACTCTTGCAGAGTTAAAAAAATTTCGAACTATCTTTTTGTAACTTCATCTATCCTTTATACAGGGGAAAACCATCGACTCCTACATCAAATACTTCCATTCTGCCGAATTCGACTTCTGTTACATATAATTTCTTTGATCCTTCCGGTCCGAATGCACAATTGGTCGGCAATTTTCCTTCGAGTTTTATGCGCTCGGAAACCTTGCCGTCTTTTCCAAGTACAGTAACATCACCCTGCCCGTACACTGTGACATATAGATGACCATTTAATCCAAATTTCATTCCATCCGGACCCGTGAAACCGGGGAGTGCATCCGGGGCAATAACATTGCCGAACTCCTCCCTTGGCCCAACGACTTCCCCATCCGTCCATTGATAACGGTAAACATTCCCGGTTATCGTTTCGTCAACATACAGATTCCCATCCGGGCCAAATACAAGTCCATTGGTGAAAAGTATCCCCGAATCTATTTTTGTTATTTGCTTTGTTTTTGTATCGATTTTATAAACTCTTCCATCATATTTCGCTTCTTTGTAATCTGAGCGCAACTCTCCATTTATAACGAGATCATCGAACAGGATACCGGAGTCCGTCATGTAAAGATATCCATCCGGGCCGAATACAAGATCGTTTGGAAACAGAAACTCTTCATCATTGGCGTCGGTTAAAAAAACCTCATACTTGCCATCCATGGTAAGGCGAAGAAGTGAAGGAACCATAGATTCGGCAACCCATATGGTTCCCTCTTTATCAACTGCAAGTCCATTTGGCCTCCCTGTCTTTGCAATCACTTTTTTTTGTTTGCCTTCTTTATCTATGTGTGTAACACACCCACGATCGGAGCTCATCTCCACGATGACCCAGCTCTCATCCTCTAAAAGCACCGGCCCCTCAGGCTCACCAATACCATCTACAAAAATCATGTTATTCACCCCCTAAATATTTTAAATTCTTATAGAAAATATCCCTTCACCAACATCCGTACATGTATGTTCGATCAAGATTTTGCATAGTTATCGACATCCTTATCTGAAACCATACCGTTTGGACCTGTACCATGAACCCTAGAAATATCTATCCCAAGCTCCTTCGCACGCCTACGAGCAGCTGGAGTTGCCCTTACACCCCCTGAAGACTGCGTAGCGGTCTTTTCAGATTCTTGAGATGGTGTTACATCTTCCCTCCCCGAATCTTCTGCTTTGCTCTCCTTCGGCGCCTTGTCGCCTTTATCACTCTTTTTACCTATTTCAAGGGGAGGAAGGGCTGTTATCTCTTCGCCTTCCTGTGCAATAAACGCGAATGTTTCACCTACCGGAATTTCAGCATCCTTTACAGCACCCTCTCTGATCCCCTTCAATATACCGGTTGCAGGCGCTTCAATCTCTGTTGTGGTTTTATCAGTCATTACTTCGACGATTGGCTGTCCCTCTTCGACCCTGTCGCCCTCTTTCGCGATCCACTCAACAATTGCACCAAATTCCATGTGATCTGACATTTTCGGCATAAAAACCTCAACAGCCATTCAATCCTCCTCACCAAAAACCATATTCTATCTTACTTGTATGAATACTCACCCATATGACAAATTTTATAATCTCACGATTTCGGAATATACTGCCTCAAGAACGAGATAGCAGAACGTGCTGCAGTGTCAGGGTCTGGCAATGGTGCGATTTCCATAGAAACATACCCACTGAACCTTATTTCCTTCAGGGTATCGATGACCTTTTCAAAATCGATATTGCCGCTTCCAGGATACTGCCTGTTGCTATCCGAAAAATGTAAAAACCAGCATCTGTCCCCTGCCTGCCTAATACTCTCAAGAATATCATCATCTTCTATATTCATATGATACGTATCGAGCATGAGACCGAAATTTTCATGGTTCACTTCATCCACCATCCGGATCCCATCCTGTGTTGAATTGATAAAATTTGTCTCTTTTGAAGTAATCGGTTCGAGGATTAGCCGTACACCGGAGGCTCTTGCATACTCTCCCAATTCTCTGAATGCACTCTTCATCTCCTCCAGGGTCCTGTCACTGTCATCCTTAAATCCCATTCCTCGAGAGCGTCCAATGTTCACGAATGTTCCTGGTCCAAAGTACTCACCTGCAAAATCAATAAAATCTTTAAGTCGTTGTTCCGCTCGTGAGCATACATCTGGATCATATCCAACAAGCCCGAGTTTATCTTCGCCATACACATGGCCGGTGCAGAGCCCTACGAGCTCCAGGTTTGTATCAGTTAATAGCTGTTTTATCATCTTTCCATCGAGCTTTTTAGGGTCCTTCATCATCAATTCCACACCTTCATATCCATGAAGAGCTGTTTTCTCAAAGGCCCCTTTAAAATCTCCACTGTATACCGCCAGTGTATCACTCTCTAGATCAGGTGAGCCGATCATCGCTGCTATTTTAATCATTACAACTGCTCCTAATAGGACATTACTTTCTCAATGGCCTTCACCACATCTTCAGTATCCGGCCAGACACCATTCTCAATACTATCGGCAAAAGGAACAGGCGAGTTTCTTCCTGTTACCCGAACGACCGGCGCCTGCAGGTATTCAAACGCCCTCTCCATTACAAGCATTCCCCACTCCCCTGTTGGCCCATAGGAACGGCACGCTTCAGCCACAAGAACCACACGCCCGGTTTTGCTTGCAGAGCTACCGATGGTTTCCTCATCAAGAGGGCTAATCGTACATACATCAACCACTTCCACACTTATCCCTTCACTCTCGAATTGCTGGGCAGCTTTCATTGCATGCCAGACCATATAGCCCGAAGCTACCACAGTTACATCGCTACCGGTTCTCTTTATATCGCATTTGCTCAGAGGGACTATATAATCCTTATCAGGTACGAGGCCTCTGAATGGATAGAGAAATTTCTGCTCGAGATAGATTACCGGATTATCATCCCGTATTGCCGCTTTCATTAATCCTTTTGCATCATATGGAGTAGAAGGCATCACTACCTTCAGGCCCGGTATTTGAGCATACCAGACCTCAAGACTCTGAGAATGCTGCGCTGCAGTGCTTTTTCCTGCGCCACCTCCCTGAGCCATTCTTAATACCCAGGGCACCTTGCACTGCCCGCCAGTCATAAACCTAAGTTTAGCTGCCTGATTGCATATCTGATCCATGGCCAGACCGGAGAAATCGACAAACATGATTTCAGCTACAGGGCGCATTCCCACAAGTGCAGCCCCTGTTGCAGCCCCAGCAATGGTGTTTTCAGAGATGGGCGTGTTGCGAACCCGTTCAGGTCCGAACTGGTCAAATAGTGTCCTCGTAACCCCAAATGCTCCTCCATGTTTTGCGATATCCTCACCTAAAAGGAACACTTTCTCATCCCGGATCATTTCCTCTCTTAAAGCTTCACGAATTGCCTCCTGATATGATAGCTCCTGTGCAGGTTCTCCCTTTTTTACCTGCACAATCAAATCTGAAGACATGGTTGGTTTAAGTGTTCCTAATGACGTGGCGTCTTTTTCTATTTTTCCCATTTATCACACCTCATCTTTTATGCATATATATAGTCAAACGCGGTATCTGGATCCGGCTGAGGGCTCTCTTTAGCGAATTTCACTGCCTCTACCATCTCCTTTTTTATCTCTTTTTCAATTCCATCAAGATCGTTCTCTGAAGCTATATTGTTGCTCATAAGATGTTTCCTGAATCGAGGGATAGGATCCTTTTTCCAGTATTCTTCTACCTCTTCTTTAGTACGATATACCTGCGGCTCGCCTGCATAATGGCCATCAAGCCTGTATGATTCAGTTACCAATAGAGTGGGCCCTTTCCCGCTACGCGCTCTCTCAACCGCATCTACAGCAGCTTCATACACAGCAATAACATCAAATCCGTCAACCCTAACCCCGGGTATACCGTATGACTGAGCTCTTATCGAAAGGTCCTCTATTTTTGTTGTATACTTTATATTTGTAGAGACCCCATAATGGTTATTTTCAAGAGCAAATACTACAGGCAGATCCCATGAAGATGCCATGTTGACTCCCTCATGCCAGTTGCCTGTATTGCTTCCTGCATCACCTGTAAAGGGAACCGCTACCCTCTTCTGTCCTTGCATCTTAAAACCGAGAGCTGCCCCTACGGCAATCGGAATCCCAGCACCAACAACCGCGAGGGCTCCGAGACTGCCGGTCTCAAACGCAGCTATATGCATCGACCCTCCTCTTCCCTTACAGTATCCTGTTTCTTTCCCTAAAATTTCTGCAAACATTTTCTTTGGATTAGCTCCCTTTGCAATATTGTGACCGTGGCTTCTGTGTGTTCCTGCAATGAGATCATCTTTCCTTAACGCCATACATATTCCAACTCCGGAAGCCTCCTGGCCCAGATACGTATGAATAGCACCCTTGACCTGGCCTCGCTTGAACAGATCCGTAGCAGTGAGTTCAAACTCTCGTATGCGAACCATCCTTCTATACATCTCGAGCAACGTGGACTTGTCTATATCCATATAAATATCTCCTCGTTTCTTATTGATCCTTATAATAGTGTCTCTTTTATCCCTTGCGCAATCCTATCCACAGACGGCATGTTCTCTTTTTCAAGAGAATAGGACATAGGAGGTGGAACATCATAACTCGATACTATTCGAACAGGAGTCTTCATGTTATTGAAACAGTTACGAGTAATCTCATGCGAAATGAATGCAGCAAAGCTTCCTGTACAAGGAGATTGAGTAACTATCAGAGCTTTGCCAGTTCTATTAACCGAACCGGCTATTGTCTTTATATCCAGCGGCACAAGAGTTCTGACATCTACTACCTCGACCTCTATTCCGTCCTCTTTCTTAAGAGTTTCAGCAGCGGAAAGGGATCGACTCACCATGTGCGAATATGCGACAACTGTAATATCTTTTCCCTTTCTTGCTATGCGGGCTTCTCCAAAAGGAATGAGATATTCTTCCTCTGGCACAACTGCCTTCTCCAAATAAACCCATTGATGCTCTATAAACACGACTGGATTGTCATCTCTTATGGCTGTTTTTAAGAGACCCTTCAAATCGTATGCATTGGATGGGGCAACCACCTTCAGTCCAGGGAATTGTGTTACCACAGATTCGAGGCTCTGTGAGTGCTGTCCGGCATACCCTTTACCTCCTCCAACCGTTGTTCTTATGGTAAGCGGGATACTGTATTGTCCTCCGAACATGAATCTTGCTTTCGCAGCCTGGTTCCCAACCTGATCCATAGCCTGAAGGATGAAATCAATAAACATTATTTCTACAACAGGCCGCAGACCCACCGTTGCTGCCCCGACTCCAGTCCCTACTATTGCAGATTCTGAAATCGCTGTATTAAAAACTCTGTCCTTCCCGAACGTATCGTATAGACCAAGGGTAGCACTAAAGGAACCGCCATGCTCTCCAACGTCCTCTCCCCAGAGCACAACTCTTCTGTCTCTTATCATTTCCTCAATGAGTGCTTCTGTCACTGCATGTCGACCAAGGATCTTCCCCTCACTATCCCGTGGATATTTCTTGGGTTTT
>CP070841.1:787256-791894 GCA_020342115.1 Spirochaetota bacterium | reverse complement strand
CTGGGTTCATACCCACACCAACTGGAAAACATTCCTCCATTCATGCGGCTCCATCTACCACTATATCCCTGAATGGATAGACGCAGGGGTTGATATTCTGAACCCTGTTCAGATTTCAGCTGCGAACATGGAGCCGGAGCGCCTTATGAAAGACTTTAGCGGCAAGATTGTGTTCTGGGGCGGAGGCTGTGACACACAAAGAGTGCTCCCTCTGGGGACAAAGGAAGAGGTGCGCGAGCATGTAAAGCATAACCTCGAATCCTTTACAAGCGGGAATGGAGGCTACGTATTCAACCAGGTTCACAACATACAGCAGAATGTTCCTGTTGAAAATGTGGAGGCAATGCTCCAGGCCGCGTATGATTTCGGCTAGAAATAACCAGCTTCTCTATTGGCGACTATACTCAGAATACATGGTATAATAGCGATATTGCAGTGCACTCCGGATAAATCCGTTTTTTACGAACCACTCAACTCTTAAAGTGAAATCAGGATAAAGTAATCAAGATGTAAATTCCTTGACAATAATGAATCTTTTCATAAAATGAGTGGGTACACATTCTTTTTACGAGAATAAAAATTCAGTTTCTAATATATCTTTCTGATTATTTATAGAACTATACCAATAAAGGAGAGCAAACAATGTTACCAGAGATTTATTTGAATGACGTATCAATACGGAAAATGAGACAAATAAGCCGCTATGATGCACCTAAAAAACAAACATGGCAAGCAGTAGTGGTCACAGCTGTATTGCTCTCGGTTCTGTTATTGATCGTCCTTGTATCCTGCCAGACTCAGGGTGGTGCAGATGGACAGGTTGGAGAGCTGCTTATTGCCACAGATCGTTTGGGGGATATACTCCTTATCGATCAGACGACTGGCGAAGCAACAGAACTACTGGATGTATATACAAATGATTTGGGTACTAACGTAGGAGTTATGACCTCTATGGTCTATGACCCCGCAACAGATACCCTCTACGCCGGAACAGGAGGCTCGGCAACGAACAACGGAAGCATATATACCATAAACCTTTCAACAGGCAAGGCAACTCTTTTAGGAAGTACAGGGCTCTATGCCCTGCCCGGAATGGCACTTAGAACCACAGACGGGGCAATCTTTACAACATATTTTGGCGATTTCTATCGAATCGATCCTGCTGATGTGACAAATCCTGTATCACTAAGCGGTTCTGCTGCAAATTATGCTGGTTCGGGCATGACGTATGACCTTTCCGGTACTCTATACTGCGCTGGTGGTGATGGGGATGTCAACATTACATTATACAAGGTGGACGAATCTACTGGAGTAACTTCGCTCGGTAACCTGTCCTATCCCAATGTAGCGGATTTCAATACCATCGATCCACAGTTCCCTGCATATACCCGCATCACATGTATGACTACCGGTTCCGATGGAAAGATCTATGGAATTCTCACTGATGAACCCTACAGTTATCTTGTAACTGTTGACCCTGCCACTCTTACTGTTGAGCTGGTCGGACGGATCGGTAATAAATTGGCGGGTCTGGTGATGATTCCTGGAAATAAAAAACCTCCTGCACTCGCACCTGCAGCTCCGAAAGGACTTGGAGCTCAATCTGGTGATGGGGCTGTCCTTCTGGGCTGGAATGATGTATTCACCGCTACATCATATAATATATACTGGAGCACCTCATCTGGAGTGACTCCTGCAAACGGGACGCTGATCTCAGGAGTCACCTCAACCTTCTATTCGCACTCTGTGGCAGCAGGAACAACGTACTACTATGTGGTCACTGCTGTTAACGAAACCGGCGAGAGCGCACCATCTAGTGAAGTTTCTGACGCTGCTGGCACCATAGGGGGAAAAGGAATTACTTTTTCACCAGAGGCAGGGCCCTTTGCATACGACGTTACATCGTCCCTGCCAGGATTGGGCTCTGTAACCGGAGCGCTCGACATAGGATTCAGCTTCACCTACTTCGGTAACTCCTACACACAGTTCAAGATTTACGGGTATGGAACTATAACTTTTGATTCCTCATTCACTGCTGGGAATCAGTTTGCATTAAACATTCCTGCAAACGATTCCTACAACGATATCATAGCTGTCGCATGGAGCCAATTAGAACTAGCTCAGGGAGGAACAATATCATATGAGACCAGGGGAACTGATCCCAACAGGCGCCTGATTGTCAACTTCGATAAAGTAGCTACCCGCACCGGTTTCGGTACTGTGACTCTGCAGCTAATCCTCTATGAAACGAGCAACCTCATCGAGATTCATACTACTAATCTTGAAAAGGGCGCAGCAGTCAACAATGGCAAGGTAACCCAGGGCGTGGAGGACGCCACAGGCAGTACAGCTTACTTCTACCCGGGGAGAGTAGCCGATGTGTTCTGGCTGACCAATGATGCAGTGCGCTTCAAAACAAACTAGTGAGTTTTGTTTGCGTGTGTTAGTCCTTGAATATTGTACGATTAACAAGTGTCCACTCATCGTGGAATGAATCATATCGAATCAGATACTGTGTGCCGTTATCTGCACGCACTTTGAAGTAGTTAATTACAGGAGCATCCGGCTTTAAACCGCCTTCATACCACCGATCAATGATCTCCTGTATAATGTAAGTTATACCTTTATAGATGAAGGCCCTTGGGCTTTCATGCAGCTTATAGCCGGAGTAGCTCTCGACTTCGATCGGTTCCAGGATGTATTTATCTCTGCCCATATTTTTAGAATATAATATCAATAAGGGGACGGAGGATGAATTCATGACTTCATTACTTACTGATCTTTAATGTTATAAATTCATACCCTGTCCACATTTTAAAATGGTTGATAAAAATTTAGGGGAAGATGAAAATAACATTGAGGTTGTAATATATGCCCTTATTCAGGCAGTTACTGTTAAAAGATTCAATATCAATCAATACTGCACCTGAAAAGATATGGGATTTTTTTACAACCCTTGATAAGAACTATACAATTTGGCATCCAGAAGACCATATTGTCTTCAAATGGATAAAAGGCAAACCCCTGGAACAGGGATCTACATGCTATGCAGAACAATATGTGACGGGAAAAGCAACAAAGTATAATGCGACTTTATCTGAAATTATCCCACACAAAAAAATAGTATTTAAATGGTCCTATCCTGTATCATTAATGTCTCCAAAAGTTGAGTGGCTTATTGAACCGAAAGGTTCACATTCTGTCTTCACAGCTATTACATATATAAGAGCCGGGCATTTGTTGAGCAAGCTGTTTAAAAAAGGAATGAAGAAAATGGTTGAAGCCCATAACAAACACACATGGGAAGAGGCAAAAAATCTAAAAAAGATTTTAGAAAGGGATTGAGATTTTATTATGGAACCAAAGATATCAACAAAGAGTTCATTAATAGCTCCATGCGGCATGAATTGCGGTATTTGCATGGCATATCTGAGAGATAAGAATAAATGTCCGTGTTGCAGATTATTCGATAGCGATACACCTGTCACTATTGCAAAATGCAGGATAAGAAATTGCCGGGAATTAATTGAAAATGATTTAAAGTATTGCTTTGTTTGTAAAAAATTCCCCTGTGATAGAATGAAGCATTTAGATAAAAGATATAGCACAAAATACAGTATGAGCATGATTGAAAATCTTGAGAACATAAAAAAGTATGGTATAAGAGCATTTGTTAAGAATGAAAATACGCGATGGGCCTGTCCTCATTGCGGAGGCACAATCTGTGTCCATCGAGGATATTGCTTTAATTGCGGAAAGTAAGCATGAATGGGGACGGGGGATGAATCTATGACTTTATTACCTATAAATTTCTATAGTCATGAATTCATCCTCCGTCCCCAGTTTATTTTAGTAGAACTCTTTTAAAAGCGCCAGGATCTGATTTTCTGTGAGCGGTACAGGATTGGCAGCCAAGTTAACTGCATTTGTTGATGCTTCAAAAGCAATCTTTTCCAGGTCCTTTTCCTTGATTCCGATATCCATGAACCTTGTCGGAAGTTTGAGATCTTTATACAATTTTATAAGAGAAGCTTCAAGGTCACCCGAGTTATCCAGAAGCCAGGCCATTTCTGAGAACTCCTTCTCGCATGCCTTTTTGCTGGCCCTTACAAAGCAGAGCATTCCAAGAGCACATCCTCTGCCGTGCTGAATATGATGAAAAGCGCCGAGAACATGACTGATAGCATGACCCAAGCCAAGGCCTTTGGTAAAGGAGATCCCTCCGTATGCAGCTGCCATGCACATGTCTGTCCTGGCAGCAATATTGTCGCCATCCTTGTATGCCGCCCTCAGGCTTCGGCCTATCAGCTTCACTGCGTACAGTGCAAGCGCTTCATAGTAAGGGTGATAGGTTTCGTTTTGTCCCACATAACTCTCAACACAGTGCGCCAGTGCATCTATGCCGGTATCCGCTGTAACCGCCTTTGGCATAGTTCTGCAAAGGTCGGGATCAATAATCGCCAGATTTGGCACCATATGTTCACTCATTATGGTAAATTTTAAATCCCGCTCTTTATCAGTGATTATAGCGTACTGATTTGTCTCGCTTCCGGTTCCGGAGGTAGTCGGGATACAAATAAGGGGTGGAAGTGGGGGTTTGATTTTTGCCCTACCGCCCACCATGTTTTCATATTCTGT
>CP070841.1:780790-787156 GCA_020342115.1 Spirochaetota bacterium | reverse complement strand
TTGCTACATAAGATCCGGTTTTTTGAGTCTGACCCGGCGAATCACCTATCTTTATACTGTTTGCAGGAACACCTTTATCTTTTAGATATCTGGCGACGCCTTCAATAAACTCCGGCTGTGTGCATGCATTCTTGTTTTTGGAAATCAAGTTAGGCTTCAGGAGGATATACTTCGACCTGTTGAAATCGAAAGGCAGGTCATCTTCGATCAATCTGATTGCTTGAACAACTGCATCTTCAATACTTCCCCAATCATTCACATTAACAATACTTATTTCTGTTGCCATTCGATAATCCTTATAAAGTCAGTTTCATATATAAATAATCTTTCTTAAATATATATCCAGCTGATTAAATTTCTACATTTTTAAGTAAATGGAAGAAACTATGGCAGGATCTTGGTATCTGTAAGACAGCCAATTACGAAAGTAAAATTAATGCTGGGGGAGAAGGATTCGAACCCTCACAAGCAGATCCAGAATCTGCCGTGCTACCATTACACAATCCCCCAGTTGTCAGCAAATATAACATTCATTTTTTTTTAATGTCAAGGGTAAACTAGAATTTACCTTCTTGCAGTAACAAGTCAACTCTTCCATGCTCCAGAATACTATTCGAGAACTTGAATGTTCTTTTTAGCACATATCTCTTTGAGAGCCCGGGGCCACACTGTTACACTTACCTCGCCAATATGAGCAGTTCGAAGAAGGTACATATATGTTCTCGATTGTCCAATACCACCTCCAATACTCAATGGAATTTGGTCATTAAGAATTGCTTGATGATAAGGTAACTCCAAAAAGTCCAACTGGTCGGTAATCTCCAGTTGCTGCTTGAGAGTTTCTTTCGTTACACGAATTCCCATTGAAGTCAGCTCATGACGTCGTCTTGTAACTGGATTCCAAACCAGAATATCCCCGTTCAGACCATACATGGTCTGTCCATTTATGGTTATGGTCGGAGTTGCCCAATCGTCATAATCTGCCGCTCTCATCTCATGCGGATATCCATCCTTGAGGACCCAACCGATTCCTATTATGAATATTGCTGGAAACTCCTGTATTATCTTGGTCTCTCGCTGCTTGCGTGAAAGATCTGGGTACATTTCAAGAATTTCCTCGGCATGAAAGAACTTGAGCTCTTCGGGAAAATCTGGGTATTTGTCACTATCCAGTTCGGGAAAATGCTCCCTTGCATATATGCCGGCACCCCGTATGACCTTCCATATCTTTCTGACAATGTCTTTCAGGAACTCGAGATTGCGCTGATCTGCTGTTATGACTCTCTCCCAGTCCCACTGATCCACATAACTAGAATGATCATGATCCAGAAAGTAGTCCTTTCGGACAGCTCTCATATCTGTACAGATACCCTGTCCAACTTCGCATTCAAACTGCTTGAGGGCCATACGCTTCCATTTGGTAGCAGCCTGAACGACCTGAGCTTCTATGCGTTTTTCAAGTCCCAGACCACACTGGAATTCAATAGGAGTCCGGGAACCATCACGATCCAGATAGTCATTAACACCACTCTCTTTGCTTACAATTAATGGAACCTGAACCATCTTTAGATTAAGTTCTTTACAAAGATTTTCTTCAATGTAATTTTTTACGACAAATAAGGCTTCCATTCTTTTGAGGGGCGGCAATAGTGCCCGGTAATCGTTTGGTAAAATTTTTTCAATCTCTTCATACGTACTGATACCTGGCCCAGCCAGATCAGCCTTTTTATCATTACCAGCCATAATTTCTTCTCCATTTTTTATTAAAAGTTTATAAAATTGATAATCCATGAAAACCCATAAAGGACATTACCTTAATTGAATAAAAGTTCATTAGATTGATTGAAACTGATAAAACAATCTCTTTTAATCATCGTTGAAAATAAGTATTTGCATTGGAAAAACTTAAATGTCTATTGTATCTAACTCAGAATAAATATCAACACCTTTAATATTGATTTTTTATATTTCAAGAGAGTTTTATGGTAAGGACTGTCTGTAGGTTAAGACATTCTACTGCAGTAATATATAAAATTTTTTCGATCGACGACTATTAGAATAGGGCTCATCATTCACATGGATAGTAAGAGCCGGCTTTACTGAATAGATCGATTTTGCATCAAGCTACTTCGTTATTTTTGGGATCAGTATCTGTTCGGTGTGTCATGCCACATCAGGAGCGCCCACAAGTAAGGTAATACCCGCCATGAGTGTCACACCACCCTTCACAGCAATAGATTTCGGTTGTTCCGTAATTATCCATTAGATATTGCTGAGAACAGTTCTCTCCCCACACAAGGCACTCTTCCTCTGCACAACTGAATAAAAATACGGAAGCGAATCCGATACCCGCTAGTAGCCATACGACGAAAATCACTGAGAAGAATCGAGCAAAAAGTTTCTTGTTTTTTTTCGTCACGTTCACCTTTAACCTCCTATACCCGAGCTTTGATTTACTTCAATAACATTGTTTACATAACCTCAGATCCCTGTAACATATCCATATATTCAGCGGTTATAGCTATTCGATTACAGCAAGCTCTGGAGCTCTCCTTCAACTTTACTTACATCCACATAGATCCCTTTCAGTTTACCTTCCCTGTCGAAGATGCATACTGTGGGTGTCCTCTTTATATCCATTTTGTTAAAGAAACCAGTTTCTCCTGATTCTTCCGTTTCATGGAGCTGAGGCCACAATATTTCCTTTGTAGAACAATAACAGGCAATAAGCTCCCTGTCAGGGTATCTATGTACTCCTACAAGTAGAAAATCTTCCCTATTTTCGTACTTCGAATATATGCTGTTCATCGTTGGAATCTCATCGATACAACTGCCACATACCACTGACCAGAAAAAAACAACAACAACCTTTCCTCTTTGATCTGCGAGATACCACTTCTCTCCTTCCAGTGTCTCTGATATGATTAATGGTGCCTCTTTATTAGTATTTCCCGTTAACCGGGCTTCTTCGATCTTCTGTCTCTGGTCCGATCTTCGCTTCGCCCTAGTTTTCTGAATCGGAACATACGATACAAAACCGATTACAAAACCTATTGAAAGTAATAGGAACATGATAACAGAAATACCAACCAACATCTTTATTCTAGACACGTAAAATCAAGCACCTCCTCGACCCTTATCGCTTTTATGTCTTCAGCCTGCAGGGAATGCCCTGCGAGACAAAAAGCAACTCCATCCAAATATCTTTTATATTTAATATTGAATCTACCAATCATACTATATTTTAAAATTATGTCAATAGAAGAAGTATCGAGACGAGAAAGGTAATAGAATGACCTAGAAGCGGAGGATGAAAAAGAGCATGTTTATGTATGAAAATAACACTCCTTCAAAAATCAAGGCTAAACTTTCCACCCCTGCTGAAGAGAAGAAGCGGACTTAGCTGTTTTTTTGTGGAAAAGCCGGCAGCCATTACAAGGCTGTAAGGTCTTATACCCTCTTTCTCCCATTGAAAGAGGTATTCTCTGAGCTCATAACCCTTCTTTTTTTTTGCTCCTTTTTTTTCAATTCCCTCAGCATCCTTTTCTGGTGCATCGGCTGCCCTTTTCTTTATGAGTTCTGCAAGCCTCTTCAAACCAATTACTTCGGGATTGGTTTTCCTGAGCCCTTCGAAAAACGAAAGAGCTTCCGTGAGCTGCCCTGCAATGATCATTGCAAAGCCGAGGTCTAATGCTGCCCGGGTTATACCGGTTATCCCCTCCAGATCAAGAAACCTTCCTGAGGATGCAATGCTCTCTCTGCTCATACCAAGCTCGTAACCCTCGTCAATGGCAAACTCCTTTAGCTTATAGTACTCCTGAACTAAAGCATTCCCCTTCACCTTTTTTTCATCTTCATGTTTAGGCAGGGGCTCTCTTTTTCTGCCAAACTCATCGTACACAGTGACAGCCTCTTTGACCTTTTTATCTCTTGCGATATCATAGAGCTGTTTGAATATCTTTAGTGCGTCTTCAAAAAGAGACTGCCTTACGCTGCTGAGAGCCAGTATTCTCAGGGCAAGTATGTGTTGAGCCCCTGTATCCAGGTTTCTCTCACTGATGTTATTGTTAAGGAGGACATTCCTTGATTCCTTATAATTCTCCAAAAAAAAGTAGCATGCAGAAAGCACAAGGTTATACAGAGTACTCTCCTGGATTTGTAAAGCCCTTTTTATAGAAATAAGTGATTCGTCATACTTATTCATCTGTATGCAGGCCACTGAATGGGCGAAGTGAGCCTCATGCATATTTGGTCTTATTGAAATCAGCCTATCCAGGATTTTAGCTGCCTCTTTATAGTAGAGCTGCCCAAGGTACAGAAGCGCAAAATAGTAAAGCGCCTCAGCATTATTCTTTTCAGTATTGAGGATGTCTTTCGAAATCTTATACAATTCGAGAAGCTTGTTCTGTCGATAGAGCGGACATAAGAGTTTTTGTTTTATTTCGAACGGGTCTATCCCATCTCCAGGACGCTTCAAATCGATCAACCGATAGTAGTCACGCTCCGCTTGCTCGTATTCCTCACGTTTCAGAATTATATCTGCCTTCATATGTAACGCTATTTTATTGGATGGATTTCGATCGAGCTCGATCAGAAGAAATGAATAAGCCCTTTTCAAGTGCCCTGCTTCAAAGAACCGTTTCGCCCTGGTGAACGGATTGTGCTTCCGCCGAAAATAGATTGAGAGCCAGACCGCCGCAATTAGGAATACCAAACCGATTCCAAAACCCTGGATACCGACAGCATTATATACTCTGATAAAAAAATCGAGTACTATATCTACCATAAATACATTCCTGAAATCATAAGAACTTTTTACAATATATCAGAAAACGATTACAATATACAGTAATAATTGCAAGAAGGTGAGGGGATATGAAGGCTATAGTGTACGAAGGTGTGGGAAGGGTTACTTTCAAGGAGGTTGCGCCGCCAAAGGTCAGGAAAGACACAATAATAGTCAAAGTAGATAGATGCGCTATTTGCGGAACCGATGTCAAGGCTTATACCATCGGTATTTCCAGCATAAAACCACCTGTTATACTCGGGCACGAATTCGTAGGAAAGGTCTTTCAGGTTGGAAGCGATATTGAAGGATTCGAACCCGGTGAGAGGGTCTCTCTTGCAACAACCCTCCCCTGTGGTAGATGTATTATGTGCATGAGGTCGCTGTTCAACCTCTGTGAGAACAAAACTCCTGTAGGCACCTGGATCGACGGTGCATTTGCAGAGTTTGTCGAGATCCCCTACAGGGGCATTATTCATGGAAACCTCATCAAGGTTCCGGATGAGCTATCTGACGATTATGCCACACTGAGCGAGCCTCTTGGCTGCGTGATTAATGCACAGAATATAGCCAATGTGGGTTTTCCTGATACTGTGCTTGTTATAGGAGCAGGTCCGCTCGGACTGCTTCATGCAGAGACTGCAAAAGCGAGAGGAGCCTCAAAGACAATTCTTCTTCAACGCTCCAAATACAGGTTTGAGATGGCAAAATCGTTCAATATCGACCACCTGATATGCATTGAAGAAAGCGATCCGTTTGAAGCCGTAATGTATCTGACATCCGGGAGAGGCGCTGATGTGGTAATAAACGCAGCCCCATCGCTCGAGGCGACAAGATATGCGTTTAGACTCGTAGCAAAAGCAGGAAGAGTGAGCCTCTTTGCAAGTGTTCCGAAAGACAATCCGTGGCTGAGTGTTGATATGAATCTGATACACTACAATCAGCTCGAGGTTTATGGGGCAAGCGACTCAACGGCCCGAAACCATACAGAAGCCGTAAAACTACTTTCAACTGGAAAGATATCCGCTTCCTCTCTTATAACGCATACCTTTGGATTGAAAGAATTTTTCAAAGGAATAAAACTAATTCAAAAGAGAGAGGCCCTCAAGGTCGTGCTCACACTTTGATGCCTTTGGGAGCGCCCTGACATGACTGTGCTTCACTCTCAAATAGAGAATCGACCAACACG
Source organism: Spirochaetota bacterium (assembly GCA_020342115.1). Classification (GTDB taxonomy): domain Bacteria; phylum Spirochaetota; class B62-G9; order B62-G9; family DRHN01. The sequence goes on along the minus strand of CP070841.1, from coordinate 781,181 downwards.
GTGAGCACATACCATTATGACTGTGCTTCACTCTCATATAGAGAATCGACCAATACGGGGCCATACGGTCTTATTTGAAGCTCAGATACAGCCCCTTTTCCGAAAACCTCTTCCATGATCATAGTATACTGTTTGACATACTGTCTTTGAATAAACACCTGTATTGTACCTGCAAATCCTCCACCATGAACCCTGAAAGCTCCCTTTGCCTTTCCCTTGAAAAAATCCTCTGTCAGGGCGCATGCTATGGTAATTCCCTGCGTTCTAGGATCTTTTACGCTGAATGTATTTTGAAGCCACTTTGCAGAGGAGTCCCCAGATCTCTGGACAAGATCCAGAAAAGCGTCTATGTTTTTCTTTTCGAGTGCTTGTTTTCCGGCCAGAACCCTCT
>CP070841.1:769726-780690 GCA_020342115.1 Spirochaetota bacterium | reverse complement strand
TGCAAAGAGGCTCTCTATATGAGCCCCGCCAACCACACCTTCTGCAAGGGAAAAACTCTGAAATACGGACTGAATCTGGCTATCCACTTCGATTCTTAGTTTCTTGGTATCTTCAATGATTTCGAGGAAATTCCTCAAAAGCTCATCCTGCTTGTCTTTTAAGAGCTTATGCCCCCTCTGCGCAAGGGTAAGGCGTTTTTTCAGTCTCAGAAGCTCCATCCTCGTTGCATTAACCGCAAGAATCATTTATTAATCCTTTTTGTTATGCCTTTACTACAAAGCAAATGTCGCTATCGCTCCAAATGATTCTGAAACATCAATGACAATCAGTAATACCCCTACGAAACCTCCTTTTTCTCCTCAACCTTCTCCTTAAACCTTGAAAGGTATTTCTCCAGAAACGCAACTCTGATTCGTTTGAGCTCAGTTGTTGGAAGTGAAGCCATGAGCTCCCATCCAGTGTCAAGGGTGAGCTCGATACCTCTGTCCTCAGTCTCCTCTTGTGCTATATAGCGGCGCTCGAAATCCTCGGCAAAACGGTAGAATATCCTGTCTATATCAGAGAGCGCAGCTTCTCCAAGTATTACCTCGAGTTCACGCGCCTCAAGGCCGCGGGCATACGCTGCAAAAAGCTGATTGAACACATCGGAGTGATCCTCCCGTGTTTTCCCTTCTCCAATTCCTTTGTCCTTGAGTCTCGAAAGGGATTGAAGCACATCAACGGGTGGATAGATTCCCCTCCTGTGCATCGCCCTGGAAAGCACCAGCTGCCCCTCTGTGATATATCCTGTGAGATCAGGAATTGGATGAGTCTTGTCATCCTCCGGCATGGAAAGGACAGGAATCTGCGTAATGGACCCCTTCTTTCCTCTTATCCTGCCGGCCCTCTCATAGATCGATGAGAGGTCTGTGTAGAGGTAGCCGGGATATCCCCTTCTTCCAGGCACCTCCTGCCTTGCTGCAGAAACCTCACGGAGCGCCTCACAGTAGTTGGTCATATCAGTGAGTATAACAAGCACGTGCATGTCCTTCTCAAATGCGAGATATTCAGCAGCCGTGAGAGCAAACCTCGGCGTCGATATACGCTCAATAGCAGGGTCGTTTGCAAGATTGACAAAAAGCACGGACCTCTCTATCGCACCTGTTTTTTGGAAATCCTGGATAAAAAATTGCGCCTCCTCAAAGGTGATTCCCATGGCTGCAAACACGACCGCGAATTCCTCCTCTACTCCTAAAACCCTGGCCTGCCTGGCAATCTGCGCAGCCATCTTTGCATGCGGAAGCCCGGACCCTGAAAATATTGGAAGCTTCTGTCCGCGTACAAGAGTATTCAAACCGTCGATAGTTGATAGGCCAGTCTGGATGAACTCCGAGGGGTAGTCACGTGCAAAGGGATTTATCGGTGAAGAGTTGATGTCCAGACGCTTTTCTGGAATGATCTTCGGTCCCTTATCGATGGGCCGGCCCTGACCATCGAAAACTCTTCCGAGGATGTCTTCTGCTACATCGAGCTCCATCCCCTTTCCCTTGAACCTGACCTTTGTCTCTCTAACATTTACCCCGATCACTCCCTCAAGAAGCTGTATCAGGGCTCTGTCACGGTTGACCTCCAGTACCCTTCCGTTTCTGAGATCCCCGTTCGGAAGCTCAATCTCTGCAAGCTCCTCGTATTTTACACCCTCCACCTCCTCTACGAGCATCAGAGGACCAACGATTTCTCGTACTGTGTTATACTCCTTAATCATTTATGCCTCCGCTAATACCTTTTCTTTTAAATCTTTGAATGCCTTTCGAATTTCATCCTTGATTTTCTCAAACTCGTCGAGCTTATCCTCCGGAGTGAACTTTGCTCTTGCAATCCTCTCTCTTTCAGGAAGCAACGCAATATCAACAACAGGAACACCTGCGTTCAATGCTTCCTCTGCAAGGGAGTGGAAGAGCAGGACCAGCTCCATCAGCTTAACCATTTTCTCAAAGGACGAGTATGTATCTACATCATCAAAGGCATTCTGATGGAGGAAATCCTCCCTTATTGATTTTGCGGTTTCCATGATGAGCCGTTTATCAGGAGAGAGTGCATCCAGGCCCACAAGCCTGACTATCTCTTCGAGCTCAGCTTCCTCCTGAAGTATTGCAAGTGCACTCTCGACATTGTCTATCCATTCTTTTCCGTACTCTTTCAGCAAATATTCCTCGAGATTCGGCACGTAGAGTGAATAACTCGTGAGCCAGCTGATTGCCGGGAAGTGACGGCGGTAGGCAAGTTTGTCTTCGAGGCTCCAGAAAACCCTGACAACACGGAGCGTTGCCTGAACCACCGGGTCTGAGAGATCACCGCCCGGAGGAGAGACTGCGCCTATGACGCTGAGTGCCCCTATACGGTTGTCTTTTCCGAGGCATACGACTTTTCCGGCGCGCTCATAGAACTCGGCGATCCTGGTGCCCAGGTATGCAGGATAACCCTCCTCTCCCGGCATCTCTTCGAGACGGCCCGACATCTCCCTCATTGCCTCAGCCCATCGAGACGTAGAATCTGCCATCAGCGCAACAGAGTAGCCCATATCCCTGTAATACTCTGCAAGTGTGATGCCTGTATACACCGATGCCTCCCTGGCAGCAACAGGCATATTAGACGTATTTGCAATGAGTATTGTCCTGAGCATCAACGGTTCACCTGAGTGAGGATCCGTAAGCTGTGGAAACTCTATGAGCACATCTGTCATCTCGTTCCCGCGTTCGCCGCACCCTACATAGACAATGATCTGTGCATCGGCCCACTTTGCGAGCTGGTGCTGAACAACCGTTTTACCGCTCCCGAATGGACCCGGCACGCAGGCAGTTCCTCCTTTCGTTATGGGGAAAAAGGCATCTATCACACGCTGTCCTGTGGACAGCGGCTCGGTTGGCATAACCTTTTCCTTATACGGCCTTGGCGTCCTCACAGGCCATCTAGTAATCATAGTAATATCAATATCTTTCCCGTTATCATCCTCAATTACCGCTATACGGTCAGTAACCACATGCTCTCCGCTCTCTATTTTCTTTACAGTACCTCGCACTCCTGGAGGAACCATGACCCTGTGGAGCACCAGGACCGTCTCCTGAACAGTGCCGAGTACATCTCCCTCCTCAACCTTGTCACCGGGTTTGACAGAAGGCTTGAAATCCCACTTTGCATCCCTGGACAATCCAGGAATATCGATACCTCTTGTGATACGGTTACCAGCCTGATCCATTATAATATTGAGAGGTCTTTGAACACCGTCGTAAATTGGCTCAATGAGACCGGGTCCGAGCTCAACAGAAAGCGCTTCCCCAGTAGGATATACAGGAGCTCCTACTCCAAGGCCTCCAGTCTCCTCATAAACCTGTATCGAGGCTTCATCGCCTCTCATCTCTATTACTTCACCCATAAGTTTCATCTCGCTCACACGAACAACATCATAAATTTTTGTATTAGTCATGTTGTCAGCAACGACCAGCGGCCCTGCAACCTTAACTATCCTCCCCGGTTTCATACACTTACTCCTGTTTGTATTAGTTATTAATGATTAATATTAATTAATCATTAATAAACTTAGAAGTTACTGGTGTTTTTCACCAGTAACTCATTATTCTCTAGTCTCTTCTTTAAATAGATCAGTTCCCACTGCCTTGATCACCAGACGCCTGAGATGTTCAAAGGCGAGCCGTGATGTTGTTCCTAGACCGCTAATTGTTAAAACAACGGGAAGTTCACGCTCCCAAAGCTGATCTATCTGCTCTTTGAGCTGCATAGCAACTGTATCCGTAATGAGGATTAGCTTGTAATCTTTCCTCACTACTCCCCTGAACCATTCATCAATAGGGGTATTCGTATCATGATAAAAATATATATCAATACCAAACGGCTTGAATCCGAGTATGTTTCTCTCATCACCAAGAACTGCTATACTAGCCATATACTCCTCTTATGTGAAACTTCATTTCTGATGCTGACACACCGGCATGTTTGGCAATAAGGACGGTTCTGAGGTTCCTCAACTCCACCTCATTCATCCAAAGATATGCCAAAACCGGCTCAACCCCAAAAGTAACAAAGATTGTCTCTCTCAGGAACATGAGCATATCTTCATCGATGAGTCGCTCGAGTTGTGTAATCTGCTCCTCTTCAGGTGATCCTTTGTTCACTTTAAGCAGAACACCTGCAAGGGGTGAAAACACGATCTTCTGTGCAAAGCCTTCCAGAGATAGGTCTAGAATCTGCTCCAGGTATCCCAGATCAATTGTACCAAAAGGGATATATCTCTCACGAAGCTGTGAGCGTTTCCCTCCAAGAAGCTTAAGCCTAACTCCTCCCATTATGTTTTGTGCATCGATTTCTCTTAAAAAGAAATTCTGAATGAAATCGTTGTCCAGAGATTCGATGATCTCGAATACTTCCTCATAGTACGCAAGGTCACATCGGTAATCTATCTCACGCCCTGTAATCTGTTTGGCTTCGCTCACAACAGCATATACATTAGACATCACAGGTCCGAGATCGATTACTTTTCCCGCTTCGAGCATGGCCTTGAGATCTTCATATGAATACCGGGAGCGATCCATGAAGCTCTCAGGTGGTTCAATATCTTTCCCCCGCTGTTCTTTGAGAACGAGCTTTAGAAGCTCATAATCATATTTCAGCGAGATAAGACGGCTTATCCCCTCATCTAATAGGAGTGATTTAACAAGGAAAAAAGTATTGGTAAACCTCTTTTCCAGGCTGTTCACGAGTAAGTGAAGATCATCAGAAGAAGCACCTTCTATTCCAGTAAGCTCATGGAAGTACGTTCCAAATCTCTCTATTGGTGTACCTATCAATGAGCTGAATGCTCCAGGCTCGATAAGCTTTGTCTCCAGAGCCCTGATTCGAGCCACAGCATATGCATACTCCGGGTCCTCACGGAACTGAGGGTTATACGTCAGCATTAAAGATCTCCCATGCTTGCTGCTCAAGGTCGTTTCGCTTGTATCTGAACAGACTGTCTATTGACATATTCGTTTCTACGTTCCCCTTCCTCAATATAAAACCCCAGGAAAAATCCCTTCGCTCTTTTGAAAGGGTGAAATTACCTTTTGTTTTCCTGTTCAGCTCATCAACGACCTGTCCGAGTAGCTTTTCATCACCTTTCTTTCCAAAGATTATTTCCTCGTCCTGGTGGAAAGAAACTTTACTGATCAGCTCGATTATGAGATCCTTATACTCTCCCACGTCTTGCTTTACAAGGCCCTGATAAGCATCCTGAAATGCTTTATCCATCCACTTCTGCCGTGCGTCCAGGAGTTTCTTTCGGAGCTCCAAACGCCTTGAGAGAATTGTACGTTCCATTTCCTTACTGTACTGCTCATCAAGGAGCTTGAGTTTTTTCTCAAAATAATTCTCTGCTTCCTTGTTGTTGGCCTCATCAATTGCCTTTGCCTCTTTCTTTGTCTCACCGACTATACTTTCAGCCTCTTTCTTTGCATCTTCAAGTATACGAGTCTGTATCCCTTCAATGGACATGACATGTCTCCATATCTTTACTCAGAATGACAGGAACAGCCACACAAATATTGAAACGAGCAATCCAAGCACTGCGTAGAATTCAACAAGAACACCCATGACGAGTGCTTTACCCATCTCACCTTCCTGTTTTGATATCAGGTTGACACCGGCGGCGCACACCTTTCCCTGGTGAATTGCACTAAATAGACCGGCAATTGCGATTGGAAAATTCATGAATAACACCTCAAGGCCCTGAACCATTGTCAGCTGTACAACCTGAGCCTCTAAAAGCCCTATCTTCTGTATAGTCAAGAAGCCCATAACAAAACCGTAGATCCCCTGAGTACCGGGAAGCGCCACTAAAAGAATGAATTTCCCGAACTTCTTTGGATCTTCACTCATAGCACCGGATGCTGCAGTTGCGACGAGTCCAATACCTTTTGCAGAACCTGTTCCGGAAAAGGCCACTGCAATTGCTGCACCAGCAATAGCGAGAAATAACCCTACGTTCATACCTACCTCCTTCAGAGTGTTTCTATGTAAATCATTTAGATGACGTTTAACTCTTCTTATAAGAATTATCCACTCCGTCTAAATGCGGATAATTCTCTTTTAAATATTAACTTTCTCCATTTAGACGGCGAAAGACTCTTTTTAAAAGAATTACCCACTCCGTCTAAATGCGGATAATTCTCTTTTAAACATTAACTAACTCCATTTATTCTCTACTGGTTTCATAAAAGTGTATGTTCGCTTTTCGGTAAATTCAGTGAGCAACTCTCCCTCACCCGTATAGAACTTTGTAAAGAATTCCATAAACTGAAGCCTTATAGAGTGTACAAATGCACTGAGCCCGGAGATAAAAAGGTTGAAGAGGTGTCCGATGAACAAAACACCGACAAAACCAATGATCCCGATTATGGGCAGCTCCCTTACCATATGTGCAAGTGTATTCATGACACCGGCAATGACTCCTGTGGCGAGCCCGAGTGCTAAAAGCCTCGAATATGAGAGCACATCACCGAGCACCCCGCTCACACCATAGAGAGTAAAAAGCCCTTTACCTATCCTTTTAATTGGATTCCATGATTTTCGCTCTGAAAAGAAAATAATTATCAAAGCCCAGAGACCAAGAAGCCCAAAGAATGCAGCTTTCAGTACACTTTCATGTTCAGGCATCCTTCCTATCAGAACCCTAGGCGCCGGTGCAAGCAGGAGAAACACCCATGGAAGGTGATCGCAGACAGCTTCCACCCATTCTCCGCTCTTTATCAGCATATAGATCTTGATCAAGTACCCTGCAATGAGATGTATAATACCCAGGGCAAGCGCGAGCCCGAAGAAAGTGAGCACATCCTTGCTCGAATCGAATATCATTATTTTGTACCGCGCCTCTCTAAGCCAGGCAAGACTTTCAGGGAGAACATCGAAGTTAATACCAAACACTGTACCTATGAGGGCACCGATCACAAAGGTCGAACAACCAAGAATAAAAAATAAAGTCAGCATCTTCCTGAAGCTTCCTCTTGGTTTCATTACGAAAAGCCCCAGGAGTGTGAGGATTGCTATAACCAATCCATAGCCTGCATCTGTGAGACATATTCCGAAAAATAGCGCATAGAATGGCGCAAGAATAGGCGTTGGATCGATCTCTTTGTGATTAGGAGGAGAGTAGAGATTAACAATGATCTCGAACGGAGAGACAAGCTTGTTGTTATTATATACAACCGGAGGGACTTCATCCTCTTCCTTTTCTATCTCCCTTAACACAACCTCTTCATATTTTCGTAAAAGCTCTTCTAGTTTTGGATAATCTGCCTTTTTTATCCAGCCGTGTATCACAAAGGTGCTTTTTGTAAAAAAGAGCTTTTCCTTTGTGCTATCCTTTTCCAGTTCTGTTTGCAGATAATCATAATAATATTTCAACACCCTTGTGTGATGAGCAATCTCAGAAGCCTCCTGCCTGAAATTATCCCTCTCTGCTTCGAGATCATCTATCTTCTTTGAGTATTCTTCAATGAGGCTCTTTGGTGTTTGATTGACATCAGGAAGAGAGATAGGCTCAAAACGAAAATCCTTTTCGAGCTGCTCGACTCTCTCTTTTGCTTCTGTGTGGTAGAGGATGTAGAAATATATTGTTTCCTCTCCGCTTATAGGCTCTATATGAATGAGATTATGCTTATCATTCTCGAGAAGTGTATTATAGTTTTCTCTCTCAAGCCTTGATACAAGAGTCTGTGTCTTATCTCCGCTCAAAATATCAAGGGGGATTTCGAGGGGGGCGAAAGGTAATAGCTCCTCTCGTCTCTGTGAAAAATCCTTTATCGAGCCCTCTAACTGTGATATCTCTCTCTCAATTTCCAGGGCTCTTTCTTTTAAACCGGATGCATTCTCCTTATTAGAAACCTCTTGAAGCTTTGGCTTCGAGACTTCATCAGGCTGTGTACGGAGCTTTTGCAGAATGGGTACTTTTGGTGCAAAAGGCCCTAAAAAGCTGAGTGCCTTTTCTACTTCCAGTAACTCCTTTCTCGCATCACCCATCATCTGGGTAGACTGTTCAACAAGCTCCTTTTCACTCTCCCAAGCTTTGATCCGATTCTGATCAATCTGGATCATGCTTAGCTCTTGCAACTCCCCAAGTACCTTGTCCATTATGGAGTTATGAGCCGTAACCTCTACCTTTATCACCTCATCAAGGGCCATAATCTATTCCTTAACTATCTGTTTGGAGATGAACAAAACAACCTTATTTAGATTTTTTTGACAACGTTCATTGACCTTCTCGACATTTTTCTCTTCTTCCCTTTCAAGCTTGGTTATTACTTCTTTAGTCTGATCACTGTACTTCGACTTTATGTTCTCCTCTTCTTTTATCAGCGCCTTATCCCTAGAGTCAATGAGTTCTTTCTTCCGATCACGAGCCTTCTGTAGTATCTGCTTCGTCTCAGCCTGAGCATCAACAACTATCCTCGCTGCTTCTTCCTCTGTCTTTTTTATTGAGTCAATTCCTTCACCTGCCATCGTTTTCTCCAATAGGTTTCAAAGGGCCACTACATAAATTTTTTTAAAATTAACATTCAACTTATAAAACAAAAAGGAAAAAAATGCAACTTTTTCTCTTACCCAATTTCCATAAGCTCCAGGGGAGTATCTATTATATAATCCGGTTTTATTCCGTCCAGTCTCTCAATTGATGTAAATCCATAGGTAACATATACCGAAATGAGCCCTGCCTTCTTTGCAACGAGTATATCATTTTTTCCATCACCGATCATGACTGTCCTGTCTCTCGGCTTTCCAGTTTCTTGCAGGATAAATTCGATTCCTTCTGTTGATGGCTTTTTCTTGCTCACGGTATCACCACCCACAATAAGAGAGAACTGCTTTGTCAGTCCTAGCCTGTCCATAATAGCTTTTGTAAATTTATACGCCTTATTGGTAAGAATTGCTTTCTTTTTATCTTTCAAATGAGTGAGAAGTTCTGTAATGCCTGGGTAGGTTATTGTTGTATCATGCATGTGGCTCCAGTAGGAATCTTTAAACATGGACACTGCCTCATCCAGAGAGACTCTACTATTTACAATTGAACTTTGTTCTATTGAACTTTGTTCAATACAGCGCTGTACGAGCTTCCTGATGCCATCACCTACATAGTCGGTTACCTCATCAACACTCTTTGATTCCAGATTGTAGTGGTGAAGTATCTCGTTTACGGCAGTAGTGATATCTTGCCTTGTATCAATAAGCGTACCGTCAAGATCGAAGATATAGAGATCAAAAGCCATAGAAAGCACGCCATTGAGAAAGGATTTTCAGAAAATATATACTGATATTGAATTTTATTCAATAGTATTTAAAAAAATAGGGACAGATACCATTTTTATTTCTATTATTTACACTTAAAAAATGGTATCTGTCCCTGTTAAATAACTTTGGTTAGGGTAAAACAGACCATAAATGGAAATTCTTATCCTTACGCAGTTCAGAGATTAGAGAATTTCTATAATCATCTGGAACCTCGCCAAAACCGAAATACATACCCCTCTTGTGCCCTTTACTGAACATTTGCCAGTATAATCCTGAAGATAGGATGGTGATATAGCCAGGTTTAAGTGTGAATTTGACATCCAGATCATATGTTTTGTCCTCACTTCTTCGATCTTCATAAACAATGCGTAGTTTATAAATCTCATATTCGCCCGGCTCTAGCATAGAGATCATTGTAAACTTATGTCGAGGGTTTAAGAGGATTTTCTCTCCCATACCCTTTACATATAACTCAAATTTATTAAAATGTGATTGAGTCGGGCCTTCCATCTTTACAGTAGGTATAATCAGGATACTCTGAATATCTTGTCTTGGTGCTGGTAGTTGAAACGAAGCACAAGAATAAATAGCTAACAACATTACAAATGATGCAGACACTACTATCCATAATACTTTTTTATTTTCAAATATCATAATATCCTCCTAGGATTCGATATCCAACCATTAAAGTTATAACAAGGTTACTCCGAGTTCTCTGTATATCAATGGTGTCGACTGTTTTAAATGCTATTGATATGCTGAACTCGGCTAAGAATTGTCTGTAATCTATACCAACCCCAAACACCATACCATAATCCAAAGTTTTAAAATCTTCAAAATCACCTCCTGGTTCATAACCCAAAGATTCTCGGATGTATATCCTGACATCATCGGAAGCATGGTAATTAACAAATGAAAGTATCCCTACATAGGGTCCTATAAATAGGTTAATTCTAACATCGGGCGGTAGTAATGTTCGGTGGTACATATCAGGATACATATCAAAAGACGGATAAAACTTAAACAAAACTGGTATTTCAAAATAGCCTAAACGTATGATTTCGTTACCCTCTACATAATCAAAGTCAGGTGTAGGTTTATTAAAAGCAAAGCCAGCTGTATTTCCTTTTAAAGTGAATAATATTGATGGATCAATTGAAAACCAATCTGCTAATAAGACTGATCCAAAGACGCCTGCACTAAAACCAACATTGAATGTATTTTGATAAGGTAAATCAGGCTCTTCATTCAACATAGCAGCATTCACACCGCCTTTTATCCCGAATGAAAAATCAACTGCTAATAATGACGTACTGGTCAATAAAAAGATTACAAATAAGACTAAAAGTAACACACCCCTCTTCATATTTGACCCTTTTTATTATTGATCACATAGTCATGTAAGATTCTCATATAAATGTTCATGTAATTAACATAATTAGCTAGCTCACTTTTCAGGCAATTTTCCTGAATCTGGCAAGTGTGTGGATAAAATAAAGAAGTAATACTGCTTGTGCACGCTTCAGGTATTTTACCTCACTTATAAAACCATTCCTGAACCGATTCCGAACATTATTATAATCAATAATACTACATTTAGCTAATTTTACAATAAATTAAATAAATAATATCATTTAATTGATTTTAGCTT
>CP070841.1:766248-769626 GCA_020342115.1 Spirochaetota bacterium | reverse complement strand
GTCCGAAGTTTATAGTCTCCTGAAAACTCGATGATCTGTATACGGTCTCTACCATTATTGAACACGCTTTTCGCTAAATTAGTTCCAGTTTCGAAGCAAAAGTAGTTATTTTGCCCGAAAATGTAAAGAGTGAATGTGAATTGCTTGGATTATGAATCAATTAACACGCAACATGACCCCATAAGTCTGTTAAAAACTCAACTAAGCTCTTGATGCAAAGAATGGGTGAGCTCAACACCGAAGAGAAGGATTATCCAGGAGACATAGATCCATAAGAGAAATACAGGTAAAAAAGCAAGTGAGCCGTAGAGAAGGTTCATCTGCGGGAGAATCTTGAAATAGAGGCTCAGTCCGAGACGAATAAAATACCATATGGTTCCTGCAAACATCCCTGCAAGGAAGGCATACCCAATCTTTACCTTTGTATGCGGAATAAAGGAATAAAGAAAGGTGAGGAGAAGCCAGTTCACGATCAATGAAAAGATTTTCGTAAACCGGATACTGACGAGAGATCCAGCTACCTCTCCGCTTCCATTTGCTACCAGACTTGAGAAGAATCTCAGTGTTTTCTGAATGAATACAAAATTCTGAAGCATAAATGTGAGGACTATTAAAAGAGGTACGAGCACAATAATAGAAAGGAACTTCAGGAAGCTGCGCAGCACATGGTCTTTCCTTATGGTATCCCATATACTATTTACTACTCTGCTGAATGCCATAATGAGACTGAAGGCTATAATAACAGAAAATATTATTCCAATAAAGCCAATCGACCTTCTCCCTGAAAGGATTGTTTCCAGATAATACGTTAGCTGCTCGGTTTTTTCTGGCAGGAAATTATTCGAAATACCTAATATAAGTTTTTCCTTGATGACCACATAGTGTGGAAGCATGGACAAAATTACGAGAAAAACCGTGAGCAGAGGAACCACAGAAAGGAGGGTTACATAACTGAGGGAGCGCGCTTCAGCACTGCATCGATGAGTCACGAAACGCTTAAATGAACCCTTAAAAATAGAGATGACTATCGACGAGCCTTCTATTTTTTTTGTCCCCTATTATGGATGTGATATATCACATCCATAATTTAGAGGATGCAGCAAACCTGCATCCTCACTTATATATGGTTTAAAAAACAGATCATTAATGTTGAGAAATTAAACAATGAAATCCTTAATTATAAAGATGTAGTGAGTTGCATCTCTAAATACAGATGAAAGCTATATTGTTTGATAATTATAGAGAACGGCAAATATTTCGTTTTTATGTTTCTTATCGATCTTTGTAAACTTGATATGCATAATCCAGGTCTTTCTACCCGGATTTCTCTCAATACGCATTACCTTGCCGAAGGCAACAATCTTGTATTCTTCCCTCAGGTCAAATTGGGTTTTTACATAATTATTTTTATCGATAGGAATTTGGGTCTCAATAGAGCACCCTCCGACTGATATATCGAGGATTGTACCCCAGTGTGAATCCTTCCTGTCAACAACCGCCTTCTTTTTTCCCTCCTCCTGTATGATCTTTATTCTCGAATAGATCACAGGAAGGCTCATTGATTTTCGCGGATGACGTCTTTTTTGAACCCTGACAATCTTATCCGTATGTTTCAGACATATAGAATGAACCTCATTCTCAACGATAACATCTATAACCTTTGTATCGAAGTTATACGATGCATCATCATCCTTCCAGTATGAACATTTTACCTTCTGCTTGCTCCATGGTACCATCTTTCCCTGAGGATGGATAGGAACTCCAATACCCAGGTACTCATCAACATTACGATTCACATTAGCAGGAAACGTTCCATAATTCTCTACACCAACACGAAGCTTTGCCCCTACAGGTATGTCTTTTGTTGTTGCAATGCCTTTAACTCCCCTGTTTCTCACCACCTTATTTCTTAGCCTGTAGTAGGTGTTGATCATGTCTTCTTTTGATTCACCTTTGATCTCCTGGATACCCAGTTTTCTTACAGCCCGCTGGATACATGAATCGAGTATATGAGTCGAGGTGAAAATAAGTGCAGGTTTTGAGAGCCCGTAGGTGGCCACGAGCCGCTTGAGAATTTCCGTTTCATTCTTTGAAAGGTTTCTTGTCTTGGCAATTTGATAGAAGTTATGCCAACCCGCCCCTACAGCCTTCTTTTTCTTCCTCGAACTTGCACCAAATCTTCTTGCTGTTATAACCAAGGTAACTCCTACAACAAGTACCACAAGTGCAAGTATGATCCACTGTGCTGATGAAGGGCCACCAAATTGAAATGCTTCAGCCTCCAAAATCGCACTCCTCAAGAGATTCTAATATGCTTATCGACCTAATTATCCCTTTGTGAATACTTAATATTATGCAACAATCATTTATAAGTAAGGCTCTTGTATTTATCGGGTAATTTCCCCTGTTGAACCCCAGGTTCAAATCTGTCTATGTAAAACTCTATTAAAAGTTTCTTATCGCCGGGCAGGATTGAAGGGACAGTCATTTTAAGGGGGACCCTTAAGCTATCATTGCTCACGTACATCTCAATACCGATACCGCCAATCTGCATTACCTTTCTGGCACTCACTGTCCGCTTCTTAGATATTCTGGGAATAATGATATCAACCACTCCTTCTTCCTGAAAATGTACAGTCTGGAGTGCATGCGGTTCCATGAAATCAAAAGTAAAGGGAGAATTGAAGATATGGGGATTGTTTCTGTAATAGTACAGGAGGCTGAAAAGATCGAAAATATCATGCTCTCCATTCACCACATCAACCTTTCCGCTATTCTTATCCAGAATACTAAGTTTACGATTATTTTGATCCATATCATATACAAAGAAACCCTCGCTTCTTCCTTCCACCATATCCTTCTCGACCTTCATTGGAAGCAGGGTTTCTTTATCGATATACACAGTCCATTTATCATCAAGCCTGTATATTATGCTCAAAAAGAATGAAGAACGCGAGAGGCCCTTAATTTTATAATATTCCTTACCCCCTATACTGTCTATTGAAACAAGGTCGACAGTTTGATATCCAACATAGAGTTTTCCCGCATAGATGAAAAACCTGAATCTTTCTCCGACCGAGAAGGGATGCCCTGTATCCTGGGCTACACCACTGAATGCCAAAAAAATAAACACAATAACAAGTATTAGAATCAGGGCTCTCTGCACCAGTTTTCTCCTTTTGCAAAATATCACCGCGAGAAAAAGCTCGAGATGTCATTCATGGTAACAAAAACAAGAGCTACTATTAATACGATAAAACCAAATGCTTGTATCTTGTGAACCACATCAAGATTAGGTCTTTTTCTAGTGACAACCTGATAGAGCGAAATCACAATATGGCTTCCATCGAGTGCAGGAAAGGGTACGAGATTGATTAT
>CP070841.1:738559-766148 GCA_020342115.1 Spirochaetota bacterium | reverse complement strand
TTCCCCTATTATTTCAAATGAACAACCTATCTTTTATTACTAATTATAGGGTGTCGAATGCGTTAACTCCTTAAAATCTATAGAATTAGAAAGAATGTGTGACGTATGTCTCAAAGTACACATAACAGTAAATACTCTCCATCGCATACAGACAGTATGTATGACAAAATCCACCTGCCCATCGTTGCAATAGTCGGAAAGCCAAATGTAGGCAAATCATCTCTTTTCAACCGCCTGGTTAAAAGAAGAAAAGCTATTGTTTTTGATGAACCAGGAGTAACAAGAGATATAAATTATGAAGTGATCCGTCATAGCAATCTTACCTACAGACTTGCAGACTCTACTGGATATTTTAGCGAAAAAGACGAGACTGGCAGCCTTGCACAAGAGATGAACAGGCGTTTGATAAAAGAAGCCACCCTCATTCTTTTGACCTGTGACATCAAGGACCTCAGCAGATTAGATTATGATATAGCAGAACTAGTCAGAAAAAGCGGAAAACCATGCATTCTAGTAATAAACAAGGTTGACAATGACAGGCTACTTGATAATGTGTACGATTTTTTTGACCTAGGATATGAGGAACCTGTGACTGTTTCTGCAGTACATGGTAAGAATATATCCATCCTTCGGGAAAGAATTTTTGAGTATTTGAATAAATATGACAGCTATTCAGATAAACATATAGATACGGTAAAACCAGTTATAGATATTGCAATCGTAGGAAAACCAAATGTTGGTAAATCTTCCCTCCTCAACCTTCTCGTGGAAAGACCTCGTTCCCTTGTGACTCCACTCCCGGGAACAACAAGAGATACTGTGGATGATATTATCGAATTTGAAGGCATTGATTTCCGTTTTATAGATACTGCGGGTATAAGAAAAAAGAAAAAAGCATTGAAGAGTGTTGAGTTTTTCAGCATTCTACGTGCCGAAAAAGCTATTGTAAATTCTATTTTATCGATACTGCTCATAGATGCCAAGGATGGCATCAGTACTCAGGATAAAAAGATAGCATCGATCATTGTAAATGAGCGAAAAGGGCTGATTATTGCTGCAAATAAATGGGACATTGCTAAGGAGATGAAATTAAATTTTCATGAGTTTAAGGAAAACATGTACTATGAATTTCCCCATATACGATTTGCAGAAGTACTCCCTATATCTGCAAAAACAGGATATAATAAAATAAAATTGTTGAAAAAAGTATTAACTGTATATAATAATTATAACAGAAAGATACAAACACCTCAGCTTAATGAAGTTATCAGTAAGCTGTCACATCATGATATACAGGTAAAATATGGATACCAAAGGAGAGAAGCCCCTCCTGTTTTCGAATTTTTTATCAATAAAAAAGTAAAAGAAATCGAAAATTTTAAAAGATATGCGATTAATATAATACGAAAAAATTTTGCTTTCACAGGTGTACCCATAGAAATATACCTCAGGAAAAAAGTGTGATTTTACGGATAGCGTATCTATTCATCCTTTCATACCTCATTGGCGGTATTCCCACAGGCTATCTCATTGTAAAGGCAATAAAAAAAGAGGATATAAGGAATTTAGGAAGTGGAAATATAGGTTTCACTAATGTGGTAAGAACCACAGGTATACTACCAGGAATTGTAGTATTAATTATTGATATTGCAAAGGCATTTTTTACTACTCACTATATTCCAGAAGTCCTTCCTTTTGAGAGTATCTTACAACCTGTTATTGGAATAGCAGTAATTGCAGGCAATATATTTAACCCTTTCTTAGGATTCAAAGGAGGAAAAGGAGTTGCAACCGGGCTTGGAGTAGCCATTGCCATAAGCCCGCTTTCTGTAATATTTTCCATATCAGCTTTTGCACTTGTTGTACTGACCACTAAGTATGTATCTCTCGGGTCTCTCACTGCGGCTACAATTTATATGCTCTGCAATGTTATATTCTACATCAGAGAGACAAAGGATATATATACCCTGATCTTCTCTGCTGTTCTCACTGTTGCAGTGTGGATGCGACATATATCAAATATACAAAGATTAATTCATGGTGAAGAGAATAAAATTGGAAAAAGAAAAAACCACGCCTGAAAGTTTCTATTCAATCGGGGAAGTTTCTCTGATGACTGAAACAAAACCCTATGTACTAAGATACTGGGAAAAAGAATTTCCATTCCTTCAACCTATGAAGAACAAAGCAGGGCATCGGGTATATTCCAAAAAAGATATATTTATAATCGAGAATATCAAAGAGCTACTCCACGAGAAGGGATACAGCATAGCTGGAGCTAAAAAGGTGTTATGGAAGATACTTATAGGCGAAAAGGATATTTCATTGGAAGATATTATAAAAGAAATTCAAGGAGATCTTAGAGAGCTCATTACTATTATAGACAAAAACCTTGGAAGTTAGTTTTTTCTTATTATTTAATTATTAAAATGTTTGTCATACTTTTGGGATAGAGATTGGTAATTATTTACCGACTGCCAG
The DNA here is from genome assembly GCA_020342115.1 of Spirochaetota bacterium. Lineage (GTDB taxonomy): Bacteria > Spirochaetota > B62-G9 > B62-G9 > DRHN01. The sequence goes on along the minus strand of CP070841.1, from coordinate 763,667 downwards.
GCATTACCTGAGGCTCATGAGCTCCTGAAATGATTGCCTGGAGCCGATCTCATCCAGAATTTCGACCTTTTTTTTGAAATCATCTACAGATGAAAATGTAAAAGTAATATCAAACTTCCAGTCCTCGAAATTCTGTGGAATCTTTAATCTGAAATATCTCTCGATGCCAACCTCCCTGAGTTTGTCGTAAAACCGTTTTTTGTACTGTGAAATATATGGATGACACACAGTTTCGAAATATGAATACAACCTCTGGCCGATGTGTAAGCGATCCATTTTAAGAGTGAGTATCTCTCTAACCGCATCACTTTCTACAATCTCTTCCACTCTCATCCGGTCCCTTCGCATAACATCATATATCATATTTACAACCTCATTTCTCTTTTTCGTTCCCAGTTTGATATCAGCTATGAAACCCGCTACTATTTCCCAATCGTTTCTATCAAATTGAAATATCTCAAAAGCTGTAATTTCATTTATTCTTTTGTGTAATACAAGCTCCTTTATTTTGTCAGAGGCAGTAGCAAGTGTGAGGTAGCCTCTCAAGTATCTTTCATTGTTCGGAATTCCTAACACCTTGAGTATAGTATTATCAACTTTTTCATCAATATCATATAGTTTTCGGAGTGCATGTGCCCTTTCAATAATATTAAAACCTTTCATTTCCTGCGTTAAAAGGATAAGACCATTAAATAACTCGCAGGGAGTTCCAGATTTTTCAGCAACGAAACTGTATTGTAGAGGATGCTGTTCCTGTATGCTACTATTGATATATTTTTTCCCAAATACGGGGTAATATTTACCACCATCAGACACAAGAAGAGGAATACCTAAAAAAAGCTTTTCATCGTCATCTCTCTTTGCGAAATACTCGATATAAAAATAATCTGATTTGTCACAGATATCTTTTACTGAAATTTGTGTTTCCAGGTGATACTTGAGCATCTTCTTTCCCTCACTATTCAACTAGTTTCTCACTCTGAATTATACCGAAAATAAACATATTTTCATCATTAATAGTTATAGATGGGTATTTGGAGAACTAAATTTAGTAGAAACAGGCAGTGAAATTATTAAACAGACCTGTAGTAAGCCGGGTTCTGTTTTAATGGTCATCTATCTAAGCGGCCTACCCGTGAGGCAAAAGCGGGTCACTTTATGCCTGTTTATTTGGCCTTGCTCCAGGTGGGGTTTACAAGCCTCTGAAATGTCACCATTTCAGGCGGTGAGCTCTTACCTCGCCTTTTCACCCTTACGTGGAAGGCTCACGACTAATGTCGCCAGCTGCACGCGGTATACTTTCTGTTGCACTATCCGTAGGATCACTCCTCCTGGGAATTACCCAGCACCCTGCCCTTTAGGAGCCCGGACTTTCCTCAGGTAGTAAGGACAAAATAGTCTTACCTACCCACAACCAATCTACAGGTCTGTCATTGAGGTGATATGGTTTTGTTATCAAAGATCCTTTTTACAATCCGGTCAGCAACGCGGTTGTCACTTCTTCGAATATGTTCTATACTAATGTTGTTGAACTTCTTTGCAAGTCTTTTTGCCTTAGTAAAAAGAGGAAGAAGATTTCTGCTCCTCACCTTATACCTTTGGTTCATTTGATGAACCAAAAGCTCACTATCAGAGTATACCGTAATCTGTTCAATACTTCTGAATCCATTATCCAATAGGTATAGTAACGCTCCTATCAATGCCCTATACTCTGCGCTATTGTTGGTGCAGTTTCTTAATTTCTCCCCGTATCTGTATAATTCTCCCTTATAATCACTGATGACAAATCCAAAAGCTCCCTCACCAGGATTACCTTTGCACCCGCCATCGATAAAGACCTTTAGTGAATTCACTGATGAATTCACTTTTGCATTCACTGATGATTTCACTAATGATTTCAAAAGAATGAACCCTCGTAAAGTCAGACTACTACTTCTCCGTCAACATGTTCATGATCGTAATAGTAGAGTATACGAGAACAATTGGGGCAAAAGATTATCTCTTCTTCTCTGCGGACATCATTGACAAACTGAGGAGGCAAAATCATATTGCATCCCATACAAATACTGTTCTTAATTGATACTATACCAATTCCCTCTTTCTTCCTCACAATTTTCTCAAATTTATATATTACTTCTTCATCCAATCCGGAGGAGATCTTCTCCTTCTCTTTTAGATATTTATCGAGTTCTTTTTGTTTCTTCCCCAGAGCCTGATTAACTTCCTTTTGCTTTTCACTAATCTCCTTTTTAAGAGTTCCATGTAAATCCTTCATCTCTTCAATCGACTTATTTAAACTTTCAATCTCCTGATCGGCATTCAGCTCCTCTTCTTCAATGAGCTGGAGTTTTTCATCCAGCTGTGCAATCTCGCTGGTAAGTGCCTCATATTCTTTCTGAGTCTTTATGAGCGGTATCTGTCCTTCATATTTTTCCTTATTCAGCTGTAACTCACTTTTTTGTTTCTGGACCTCCTTGATCTTCTTCTGGTTATTTTCCCCGGATTGTTCCATCTCCTTAATACTTCTCTCCACCTTTGTATATTGTTTTTTCAGCTCATTGAGTTCCCGCGGAATATCATCTATTTCAGATTCTGCCTCGAACTCTTTCAGTAGGATTTCCTGTAGGTCTCGAAGCTTTTCAAATGTCTTTTTCATACCAATTATCCTCTGTGACTATCTATTTTTCTGTATAGAATATATTAGGAATTATTTTAAAAGTAAAGGCCCGCAATGGACTAGAATTATAATATTACATAAGTTTTATTTGAAATACATGGCTGATTTTACCATCAACGACTATGTATCATCGGTAACAGATATTTCTAAACGTGCAGTTCAGCCGATAATCTTCGCTATTCTGTTATCAAGAGCCTGTTGATCAGATGTAAATGATAATAGTCCGGCAATATTCAGGAGAGTGTCTATTGCTAATCCTCCTTTCCTGATCATCTCTTCCCACCTTTTATGGACGGGAATCTTTCCATCTGTTGCAAGTGTGATAAAATCGTCTTCAGAAAGATCAGGAAACATATCTCCACACCCCATCTTTATTGCGCGATTTTGTACTTCTTCACCTGTCTGCGGTGTGTTCACATCAAGGCTCTGTGCAAACTCTAATTCTTCTTCAGATACGTCCCAGAGCTTATCAATCCCTGTAGCACGCGAATCTACCCCGTCTGAAAGTGCTACAGGATATTCCTCATTGATTTTCGATGAAAAATTTTGATCAAGGGTTTCATGTCCCTCACGAGCAACTTTCGGGGGTATTGTAAATACATCGATGCCTGCTAGAAGGACAAGTTGCTCGCCACTTCTGAGCGAAGCTGCAATCTGCCTTGTAGGCTCATCATTGTCTTTAGTAATTGACCTTACAATTCGTTGACTTGCTATTGTCGCTCTCTCCCCTATATATTTACCATCTCCAAGTTTATTGTCTGAAACATATGCATTAAGCCTTCCTAAGAATACATTCAGGTAAGCTGGTTTCACACACGCTGCTACCAGCGCATTCTGACGCGCACTGAATTCAAGAGTAAAATTCACTTTTACATTATGCTGCTGCAAAAGTCGTGCACCAAGAAGACCGGCTGCAGTATACGGAACTTTTATGATAAAACCACCAGGATTTATATCATGGAACCTTTTACCATAGGAGACGATCCCTTCTATATCGTGAGAAAGATCTGTATGGAGCTCTACACTAACCATACCACCGAATTTCTGTACAAGTCTGATACCGTGAATGGCATTGAGGATAAATGCAATCTCCATGATACGCTGTTTTAAACTCAACTCTTTCACTATTTCATCTGCTTTTTTAATAAAATCGTCATAAATTCCTTTCTGTATTTCATTGTTGAGGAGTGTATTGTTGGTGGTCAGTGCCGTCATCTCCATTGTCCAGGACTTCGATGCCTCATCTAAATCTCCTGTATCAAGCCAAAGTTCCGTTCCTGTACTCCTCAGTGACTGCCAGAATGGATCTGATACAGGCTCGATTGGATCTTCTTTAAAGTCCTCATTCTCAAGAATGTAATTCCTTATTCTGCTGACCATATCGTCATTTACCTTCTCCATATATATCTCCTTGTAAAATCTTAGCAGTATATAAGCTAAACCTCATTCATAATAGATGTAAAGTATTTAAACGGCAATCAGTATATTGCGTTGTACCTTAAAATTATTAGCAATGAGATACGGAGGTTATTCCGGCAGTTAATCGTGGAGATGGCTTGCTTACACTACTTGTTAACAGGAAACCTAATCTTTCGCGTGTCCTGCTCTTTCCCAGTCGGTACAGCAATTATTCCGTAAAGATCCGGGCGTCGAGATTGTATGAGTCTTTGACCTAGACTCATATGCAGTCTATCTGCATCAAGATCTGCAACAACCATATCATCATCTGCCCTCCATGTCTCGGCTAGGATCTCCCCATAGGGGTCAAGTATCATCGAATTCCCTGTTCTTACTTCATCATCATCAATCCCAACCCCGTTTGAGAATATCAAGAAGATGCCGTTGTCATGAGCACGAGAAGGAAGCCACCTCATGAGCCATTCCCGGCCTTTTGGACCAAGAAACTCCTCCTCGATAGCCTTTGGATTTTGCGTTCTATTCTCCCAGAGTTTTGTGTCGATGAGACCCATCAGCCTCGGACTCGGCGAGTTACATCCGCCAGTCTGATGAGGAGCAAGCAATATTTCGACACCTTTCAGAGCATTGATCCTAACATTCTCGATTATGTTGCAATCATAGCATATCAGTACTCCCACACAGCATCCCTCAGGTGTTTCAAACACTGTAAAACTATCTCCAGAAGCCATATGCTCACTGATAAAACAGTGGAGCTTTCTGTGTTTTTGTGTCTGTCCATCAGGCATGGCAACGACATAGGTGTTGTAAAGCTTTCCATCATCCGATTGTTCTATAAGCCCAGCACCTATACTCATACCGTACTTACGAGAAAGCTGTACAAGCTCCTGTGTAGATGGACCATCGGGAACCTCTTCACTGAGGGCCAGTATATCTTTTTTGGCTAACTTGCGGACATGCCAATAGCCGGTTATGCACATCTCAGGGAAGACCGCAAGTCTTACTTTCTCATTGTGGGCTTTTTTCACCCAGTATTGTATTTTCTCAAGATTGGATCTTTTATTGTTTGGTAGATGGTTGAACTGAACAGAAGCAACACGGATGTTCTGCACGACTCAGCTCCTTTACTATTTTATATACTATTTTGCTTTATATTATTAAATCGGTAAAGAACCTATATAGCTATACTCGTTCAGCCTTAAGGTAATTTGAAAATTGTTCGATATAAAAATCTTTTCCGGTCTTACCAGATTATTATGGATAGCGTTCTTGCAGGCGCCTTTCAGGAATACTTTCAGGAAGCCTGCCGGAGTTAAAGAAATCCTCGGTAAGAAAGAGACCACAAAAGCAATGCCCATACTCATCCTGATCCGGCACACAGTAAATACAGGGACAGATGATATCATCGTCCTTTTCCCTGGTTCCCCAAGAATCTCTGCAGGGACACTGAAAGTAACCATATCGGTTATAATTGATCATTAGACCCTCAAGGAGATATTGAAGCAACTGAGGATCGGGATTAAGCTTCCACCCTTTATGATTAGCGACCATTTCAGCAAACTGTCTTACATCATCGATTGTCTTTTTCCTATCCATAAACAATTCTCCAGGATCTTATTTCTCTAAACCGAGATTGCTAATCCAGACCTCCTCTGTGAAACCAATTAGTGCATCCTCTTCATCAATAATAAGAGCAGGATAGAAAATCTTTTTATTAAATCTCTCGCTGAATTCATCTTTTATCTTTTGTTTTATATGCACAGGCTGCTGATCTATATACACATTGGAGTATGAAATATTATGCTCTTTCAGAAAATCAATAGCCCTCCTGCAAAATCCACAGGTTGAAAGCGCAATAAGCTTAAGATCGTGGCCTATTGACTCACCAGATACATCAGAAAATTCCACATAATCAAACAAAACTATCCTCCTGAAAAAGTTCACCTCATGTAGTAGTACAGTAAACTATGAGTTTTTATTTTAATAAATATAGGCAGTTGGAAACCATTAAAAAAGGTTTTTATTACTATTGATAGAGTACCTAAGTAATTTATTAGTATTCATGTTACTATACCTACACCTCCATACTCTCAATAGCACCTTTACATATCTCCAACTCCGTTAACCTTCCACACCAGTAGTCTAGATCTTTTTTTGTATCGCCAAGCTCTTGAGAGATTTGACGAAGCTCTGCAATAATCTTTTCATACTCAGGAATAATAATCCCCTGTTGTTGTAGTTTGAAAATCTTGAAGCGTAGCTCCTCTGCATTAAGTTCCATTGATTCCCCCAATAAGTTTATCAGCTCTCACAAATTTATACTCGCTGCTGAAAAGATCAAGCCGCAAAGCACTGCTGTACACAGCCCCATTCTTCCATATATGTATCTTCCCATCATCATACCAAAGGCAACTCAAGAGTGCACCGGTGCTGCCCGTATTGAAGATGGAGTGTATTATTATCCCGATAAGCAGCAATGCCAGTTAAAAAATCCGGATATCCTATATTCTCGTGTCGGAGCTGAAAGTAATACTCCAGAACTAGCATGATGTTCCAGTCATGTGATATATTTACAGTTGTTATTTCCTTCCCGCTGAGCTGGTTAATCAATAAATCAAGACATTTTCTTGCAGCTCCATCTAAGGGCACTATCAGATCTTCGCTCAGCTTCCCGTCAAACCATAAACGTAAAAAAGCTGAATCGTGCTTTTGAAAGGACGTAAGCACACCCTCCCTGTTAACAACAAACAGTGCTGGCCCAAGCTCCACAGTCTCTCCTACTATTTTGCAGCTTCCATTCTGATCGGTTATACCCCTGCAGAGCTCGTATGCTGTCTGCTGGCATCTCCTGATAAAACTGTGATATACTGAAACTGGCGTTAATGTTTTCATCTCCTGTCCAAATCTAAAAGCATCTTCATGTCCCCTTTGGGTTAATAGAGGATCATTGTTACTCCCAAGTATAAATTGTTCTCGTTCAGCATGTCTTATAATAATAGTAAGGGGACGTTTTTCGGTAAAAGACTCAGGAATCACATCTTGTATCATATATAAACCCTGCATTAGTTGTTGGTGGTTATTAGTTTAATCAAAGTAAATATACACCGGCTTCTAAATCAGTACATAATAAAACTTTAACGTAGCCTCCAAGAACCAATGCTTTATTTCTTGTGCCGCTGTTCCAGACTGAATTCACACCCACAATAGTTCTGTCTGTAAATATCGTACTCCTTACATAATAAATGGCTTCTTTTAATACCGTCACCCTTTTTAAAGTCAAATGAGATATAACCCGGATATTTTTTCCCAACTTCAAATATATACTTCGAAATTTTATGGGGGCTCAGGGTAAGAGTGGTGGTAAAATACGGTATTCTCAATTTATGTGAAATTACAGCTGTTTGTTTGAGATTATAATCAAAACATTTAATGCACCTCTTGCCCTTTTCTGGCTCATTCTCAAGTCCCTTTATGGCTTTAAGCCATGACAGGTGATTATAAGAATCCTCGATAACATCGATACCCGATTTATCTCCAAGCCAATGTACAAATCCCAGCCTCCTCCTATACTCCTCTTCTGGAAATATATTAGAGTTGCTGTAAAAGAGAGTGACTTCATATCCTGCTTCCAATAGATTTTCGATGCTGCTTGTAGCACATGGAGCGCAGCACACATGAACAAGTATATGTTTCGAATCTATACCATCATTATCAAGCATATGAGACATCTAAATCATTTTTTTCAGTATTTTAGCTGAATCTCTCACTAATTCCGAACATTTAGATTCGAAAAGCCCCTCCTCCTTCGCTTTTCTCATTCCATTTTCTGAACTTATATCACATCCAAGGATCTCTTTGCAGATAATAGAGCCGTGAAGTACTTTGAACCTATCGGTGAATTCTCTCACCTTACTGTAGGTTTCTTCTTTTGAACTTTTCAAATCATCACCACTCGAACAGTATCTCAATCCCAGAACCATGAAGGCGCCTGATACTGCACCGCACACGTTTGCCATCCTCCCCATACCTCCTCCAAAACCGCAAGCAACCTTGACAGCTTCTGATTTATCGAGGCCATATCGCTCACAAAAGGCAGCTAATACTGCCTGTGCACAATTAAACCCGCTATTAAACGATGAAACAGCTGTAATTTCATTATTCATTTATTCTACCCTTTCTCATTATGTATCTGAATCAACAAGTTCGGTTTTCACACCTGTGAGCTTTGTGATCTGCTCATTAAAGTTATCAGCCCTTTTCATGGAATCATCGAACTTTGATGATGCGTTTTTAATGTGCCTCCCTACTACGGAAAAATCTGCATAAAAATTACGGAAAGAACTCTGTACCTTGGTTAGCTCTCCAATGATCTCTTTTGCCTGCTGCTCTATCCTGAAACCTTTGAGTCCGAAGACAATTGCCATGAGGTATGAATAGAAGCTGTTCGGTGAAACAGGGATAACATGTCGTTCGAGCGCATAATTGAAAAGCTCAAAACTCCTGTTTGTCAGGTTATCCGTTATAATAATTTCATAAAATACATTCTCTGCAGGGATATACATCATGGCGAAATCAAAGGTCCCTTCATCAGGGTTTATGTATTTCTGAGCAATCTCATCTATCCTCTCCTTTACACTCCTCAGAAACTCCCTCTTATACCCGCTTTTCTCTCTTTTATCATCTGTATCTATAAACCGCTGGAAACTCTCCAGAGGAAACTTAGAATCGATAGGGACAAGCCCATCTCCAAGCTTGATAACAGCATCCACAACAGTGCCATCTTTAAAGAAATGCTGCATTGTAAAGTTCATTTCCGGAAGTATCTGTTTCAGGAGATCTTCAAGCAGGTATTCTCCAAGTCCGCCTCTGAGTTTAGGCGCCTGGAGTATGTTTTGGAGCGATGATATATCTCTACCGATCTCTTGAATCTGTTTCGAGGACTCCTGTAGAGATCCCAATCTCAGGTGCACATCGCTTAAAAGCCTCTGTGATTGAGCGTAGAACTCTTTCTGGTTCTCTATGGATCGATTGCTCGACTCCAACTGTTTCTCTCTCAACTCGTCGATCCTGTTCTTTAAATCTGTAACTTGCTGGTGTAGAATATTCCCCTTTGCATGTCTAGTAAGTAACATAACAAGTATAACAAGAGAAATAAGCGAAACCACTGCTATAAGGATGGTCTGCATGTGAACCTCCCAATTTGAAGGCAAACGATAAAATCTCATAACATCTAAGAATCAGCTAGAAGGAAATTACATTCCCTCCATCTTTTATGTAAGATGTAAGAGGGATTCCCATATATTTCACATCAACACCCAGTTTTACCAGTTCTCCTGAAACTCCATACATATCGGAACAAGCCTTACATGCTTCAACAACTACGCCTATATCCTTCATTTTCTCTACATATTCCTGGAGTTCACTATCCTCACTGAGCAACTTTGCAGATGGTCCCCAAACGATGAGAATCACATCTTCCCACCAGCCCTGTTTTTTAGCATTAAATGTATACATAAAAGCTGCCTTCAAAGCCACCTCTCTGTCGCCACTACTCCAAATCACTACCAAGCTTTTCTCATAGTTAGCCATACTACAATCTCCCATATCTTAAGATTTGGAGAAATCAAATATTTCCGGTTTTGCAATACGTACATAATCTTTTACCCTCATGATTATCGAATCAGTGAGAGAACCCGCATTAAAAGCTATCTTTTCATTATTCACTATGGTTCTATCGACATAGAGCTCTAAGGCAAAAAGTGGCTTACCAAAGGGTGGAACAGAACCTGGTACAAGATCGGTTAACACGCCAAGCTCCTGTTCAGTTGCAAACCGTATCTTTTTAGCACGAAAATAGCGCTTCACCTTCGCCGAATCTATTCTCTTTGAAGCGCTAAGGACAAAGAGCCTGAATGAGTCGTCGATTTTCACCACAAGCGCTTTTCCACCAATGGAAAGATCCTCCCCCCTCGCATCCGCCGCTTCTTCTGATGTCCTGGTAGGAGCATGGTGAACTTCTCTGTATTCAACCCCCTGTGCATCAAGAAGGGACTTTATTTTGTCCAGCAAAACCAGTACCTCCTTTTGTTAATGCATAAATAAACCACCATTAACATCGATAGTTTCACCAGTCATGAACTCATTTTCTATGATGAACCTTATCGTCTTCGCTATTTGATCGCTCGTCCCAAAGCATTTCAATGGCGTGTTATCTTTGTAAAGCTTCAACCGTTCCTTTGATGTAAACTTATCATGAAAAGGAGTTTCGATTACCCCCGGCGCTATAGCATTTACCCTGATCTTTGGTGCTAATTCCCTTGCTGCACCTCGTGTAAAGGAATCTATGGCACCTTTTGCAGCGCCATAGATGGTTGCTGTAGGCGCACCGTTTCTGATGGCAAGAGAAGTGATATTAATAATAACAGGATTATTTGCTTTTTTTAATAAAGGAATACAAAGTTTTGTCAGGAGCATTGTTAAAAATGTATTGAGAAAAAAAATCTCAATCATCGAGTCCCATTGTAAGTTATCGACCGCGGCTCTTTTAATCAATCCTCCTGCATTGTTGACAAGGATATCCAAACTATCGGTTTGTTCTGATACCTTCTTGTATAAGAGGTCACATCCTTCTTCTGTCATTAGATCTGCCTGTACCAGGGCTGCTTTCCCACCGGATGTGTTGACCTTCTCAGCAACCTTCTGTGCGTCACTCTTAGACCGATTGTAATGCACGAAGATCAGTGTATCAGGAGAAAGTTCAATCGCAGTCTGTGCATCTATACCTGTACTGGCTCCTGTAATGAGCATTTTTTTCAATATATTAGTAATTCCCTTAAATTATTGTACTATATTATATACAAACCTCTCCCTTCCATACTGTCACAGCCTTACCTGAGATATATACTCTATCCCTCCCGACTCGAATTTTTAAAAAGCCTCCTCTTTTTGAAGCCTGATATGCAAGCAATTCATCCTTTCCAAGCCTCTTCTGCCAGTAGGGCCCAAGGCAGCTGTGAGCCGAACCAGTTACTGGATCTTCATTAATTCCGGCACCCGGGGCAAAAAATCTGGAAACAAAATCATAATCATCGCTGTTTGAGCGGCTGGTTACTATAACACCTCGTGAGGGAACTTTCTTCAAGAGTTCAAAATCGGGAGCCATACTTTTCACTCTCTGTTCTGAATCAACCTCGATAAGCCAATCAAACCTGTTTTTTCCGACATACAGTGCCTCAGTGTTGAGAGATTTCAATAAAATATCTGGAGGTGATGCTTCAGCTTCCGGTTCAGCAGGAAAATCCAGCTCTATCCACTCTCCTTTCGGATGAGCAACGAGTTCACCACTTTTTGTGTCGAAATAAATTGCACGCTCCTTCCCTATCTCTCCTATTTCCCAAAGAATATGAGCACTTGCAAGGGTCGCATGTCCACAGAGATCTACCTCGATCTCAGGTGTAAACCATCTAAGAGAGTACCTCTCCCCCTTTCTGCTTAGAAATGCCGTCTCAGAGAGGTTCATTTCAGCTGCAATATCCTGCATCCACCTTTCATTTCTGGGACTTTTAAGAATACATACAGCTGCAGGATTCCCTCTGAATGGGGCTTCTGTAAATGCATCTACTCCATACAACCTCATAAAATATTTCCTCCCTCTAAACGCTTTGTAAAATGATAAGCTCGAAACGATCCGGAGGGCAAGGCAAAAGTATTACAGCAGATTTACCGCTGCAACATTATGTATAGGATACTAAAAATAGCAAGATCAGCAAAGAAGTGACTTACCATTGGTGCAAGCATCCCCTTTGACCTATTTCGTACCAGCCCAAGAAATATACCCCACACAAAGACCATAAAAACTCCTGAAATACCACCAGGGAAACCTCTATAGTGCCACAATCCGAATATCAACGCCTGAAGGATTGTTATTAGCACATTGCTTCTGATTGAGCTGGTAAGTCCTTCCCATAGTATTCCTCTGAATATCAATTCTTCAACAAACGAATTAAACAGTGCAAAGCCAACACCTCCAAGAATCAATACAGGTCTGCTCCAAGAAGGTATCCATTCAAGAAACTTATTTAAATCGGGTTTGAGTGCGTATGCCCATGCAACGAGAGCGATTGCTGATATCATAGTCATCATTGCCATGAGAATAAAGGTAAGCCTATCGATCTTACCAATACTCAGCCAACTGGTATGATTTCGAAGTTTTTTTAAGTTTACTACAAGAGCTATATAAACTATAATCGGAGGTAGTAAGGTTATTCCCGGAAAGTGAAGATTCATAAGCATTTCAAGTAAACTCAGTAGAGGGCTCGACATGAAGAGAAGGACAAAAAATATTGCTGAAGTAAATAGTTGTCCTTTTCGTGTTAAAATGAAAAAAGTTATAACAAGGAAAACCGTAGAAAGTACTCCATAAAACAAAAAACATGTCTCTTTACCGAATACCCTTCGTAGGTAGGACACAAATAGAGTGATAAGTACGATCAGAAGATAGGAGAACAGTAATACCGAAGTTCCAGATTTCTCTTTATTTATCATAGTATCTCTGTAATACGCTCAGCGCTCGAAATGTAATCCATTTACTGGGTTCATTTTTCTTTTCAATTCTGATCTGCATTCTCCCGTTAAAGGTTCTTTCGAGTAACCATTTACCTTCGTCATTCTTTTTGGACAGGATAAGATCAATTGCATCCTGCATCTGTTCTGCCTTCTTTCCGAGTTTAAGTAGAATGTCGAGTACTTCAAGAACATCTATATCCCACATCAATGGAAAACCCAAGCTTATCCACCTGTCGTTTGCTACTGTACACGCATCATGGCTCTTTTTGTAAACCCGATGATCCAGGATATACCTCACACTCCTTTTGGTGGTCTCATTTTGTATTTCAGACCTGTACCTATCTGGAATCTCTGCTAAAGCTTTGATACACCTCACTACTCCAATATAACATGTATGCTTACCCCAGCATTTTTCAAGCCGATCATAAGGCCATCCTGAAGGAGCATCTCCATCCCCATCATCAAATCTCAGGTATTTTGTGATCCAATCTATGCCATCCTGAACCCTTGAATCTTTCAATAACCCTAAACGAATCAAACTGAATACCATATTCCCGGTAAGGCAGGGCAGTATGCAATCATGGTCTCCACCCTTATCCGTATTGCTTGCTTTATATGCAAAACCGCCGCTTGCCGGCTCCTGTGAATATCTCAGAACGACTTCACAAGCATCTCTGATTCTTTTATCATTCCCATTCGCGTACAGTTCTGCAAGAAGAATGAGCGTCCATACAGTGCCAGAGTACTTGGTTCGTATGTAGAAATCTTCGAGAGAAACCCAATACCCTCCTGGATTTTGTTTTTGCAATATCTGAGGCACCACACCATGTGTCATAATGAGATCTTTAGCTTCAATTACCTCTTCAGATGTAGAAGTCTTTTTAAGAAGTTGTAGTAAAGTGAGATATCGAACAGAAGGATTTTCTTTTTCTGATAACCATCCTAAGATGTCTTCATTTATGGAGAGCTTATTCAAGGTTAGTTACCTTTTTTTGATCCAATGACACTATTCAATATGCCTTTTCTCTTACTAATCAAACTCATGGAAGCAACTAGAGATTATGCGGACCATTTCTGAAGCTCAATTATATTACCCTCGGGATCAGAGGCATACACAAAAGTTATCTTTCCTGCTTCATGTATGTCAACAGTAACAAGTTCGCCCACCTGACCACCTCCTTCTGATTTCACTATTTCAAGTGCTGTTTCAACATCCTCCACGGAAAACGCAATGTGCGCTAATCCATGTCTATTTAGTTTTTTTGCAGGATTATCACCAATAGGCGAATATTGAAATATTTCAAGTGTTGGCCCTGAATCTCCAAATCCAGGCAGTCTCAGATGTACTCCTTGAATTTTTGCTCCTATAATTCCGGTAGCGCTTGAGAGCCAGTCACTGTGAAGATCTCTCTCAGGAGGAACCGGTAAACATCCAAAAACCTTGATATAAAAGCTCGATAACGCTCTGTAATCTTTGGCAACAATATTGGTATGCACAAATTTTGCTAAAATTGACATTCAAATCACCCCTAGAATTCATTTAATCTAAAAGAGTTATATCAATGATAAGTTTCAAAGATCATCCACATACCGTACATGCCTCTCATACTTCTCTTCCCAGGCAGGAGCTGTTATACAAACCTGTTTCACATTTCCCTTGAAGTAGAACCTCGTGCCTGGAGGCACGATGATCACATCACCCTTACTCACATCGTAGTCTTTATCCTCTATAATCCATTTACCATCACCATCGATTATATAGTATATAAAGGCACTCTTTTCATGAAAGAACTCCTCAGCATGTCCTTGCTTCGTTTCCTGATATGCTACTGCTGCATGCACACAATCCTCTTTGCTGTTGTAGATCCACATCTTAACACCATGTTTCTCAATGGCAACAGCATCCTTCTGTTTGTATATCATCGTACTCCACCTTTAAAAACTTTTTTTGTTAAATAAAAAAGCCGCTTAAGATAAGAAAAGATTTTTGTTTTAAGTCATCTTCTAGTTAAACTCTGCTATGATATACGCTCAGCACTATATCCTGTGTTAATCGAACTAAAATAGCTGTACAGAAAAAGAACGATAAGCATACCTTGAATTATCAAGGATATCACCGCCCTTTCAAAGGGGATAAATCCTGATGCAACACCATGAAGAATACTTCCAGCCATTCCTACGATCACAGGAAATACCGTAATTACAAGAATACCCTTCCTCTCAACTGGTTTCCGATCTGCCCAGATTAAAAGAGCGGACCACCCAATCATGAAAGATGCACACATCCCCATTACAGCTCTGAGACTGCTCGGGCCATCAATATTTTTCAGACCATAAATTTCAGAAAAGAGCGATGGAAAAACCATTGAACATGCAACAAAGAGATCAAGCACTGCTCCGATCCAGTAACTTACTCTAAGCAGGATTAGACTATTCGATTTTTTCATTGTGTATCCTTACTTTGAAGCGTATTAATGCCAGGCTGTATGGATGAATATACTACTATTTCAGCTATGTTGAGTAGAACTCAGGCGGGTATTTTTCTATTACTCTGACTACTCTACCATCCGTGGGTTTTTGGACATGCCGAGCATGCACTAGGAAATGGATTTGAATTTAGGGTTTCAGTCCTTTGCTCATCAGCCCGGTCGATCTCTCTCAAAGCACGGATGCTAGGCTCAACATTACATGCGGATATAAAACGCTCTTCTGCCTGGAGCCTTCTTTTGAAGGGCTCCACAAACATCAACCTTTTTTGAGAGTTCAATAAATCGGAGAGTGGAGACTCTTTGAGCGTTCCATAAACAACAGGCTCTACACTAGTGGTACCATTATATGTCCACCTGGGGATCGGTCCTTCAACTGGAAGTAGCAAATTGACACAAGGACCGACTTTTCCATCCCAGGAGATAAATACAAAATTGAGAGGATTAAGTGCACAAGATATGACTTCTTCAGCCCTCTGTGAAGGACTTCGGAAAACTATACCTTCTCTTCGTGCAACTTTTCTTGCTATCTCTATATCGTTAAGTATTTCTGAAGAGATCATATCGCAATCATATGCAGCGTGATCAGAATGGGTTTCTGATGTCATACAATCAAGATGGGTTACGTATACTTCATCCAATCCCGCTTTTGCAGCATGTTCAACAACTTTTGGTAATTCGGATGCATTGCTTTTAGTAAGAAGATAGCTTAATTGAAACCTTGTTTTGAGGCCCTTTTTATGAGAATCCGCCGCAAGGTTCGCAACAGAAGAGAGGACTCTATACAATTTCGAACCATCTCTTAATTGTTCGTGGGTTCTGTAAGTACCAGCCGTTGATATAGTAATAAGAGTAACATTGCCTTCAAGAAGCCATGATTTTGCTTCTTCCAGTAGATCTCCGTTTGTGGTAATTCCAACAGAGCAACCTGCCTCTCGTGCTTTTTTCGCCCAAATAGGAAGCAAAGGATTTAGAAGAGGCTCGCCCCATCCCTGGAGATGGACATGCTCTGCAAGATGCAGATCTGGTTCGATCATATTCCAGACTGAACTATCGAGATCACCTCCGCGCCAGGATTGAGCAAGGCAGAATTGAGGACAGATACTACATGAACGTGTACACCTGCTTGTAACCTCCACCTGGAGAGCACGTAATGGACGCTCTTTATTCCGATTAAAGATCTTCGATCGGTTTGAAGACTTCATATAATTAACTCCTAATCAAGTCTTACTAAAAATTAAAAAGCCAATTTAAAAAGCCAATTTAAAAAGCCGGAACCTTGAAAAACACACCGCTTAGTAATACCCATGTAATAAGAAGTGTTAGTAGTATATTAAAAATTTGGCCTACCCAATATAGATGTAAAGGTTTTCCCTTCTTGAAAAATTTTCCCAACTCTCTGAAGTTGCTATCTAGTCCGATACTGACAAATGCCAGAGCAAAGAACTCTGTGCGAAAGACCTTTGAAGCCTTCAATACTCCCGAAACGCCTTCACTACCCATCGTTGGAATGAGAATGAATGAGAAAATAAGAGATGCAATCAGAAAACCAACAATAAACTTCGGCATCCTGAACCATATCTCCCACGGACTTGGTTTCGCTACACCAGGTTTTCGTTCAATACGCGTAACCCATATTGTGGCAACTACAAATGCAATAATACCAATGAGAATGTTCTGAATCATCTTGATTGTAACAGCAGCCTCCATAGCAAGCGGGCCAACCATCTCTCCTGCAGCAGGAACAGCTCCTGTAGAATCAACTGTGCCACCTATCCATGCACCGGAAATAATCTCACTTAAACCCAAAGCCCTACATATCGCAGGCATTGCCACCATCATAAGTACGGTAAATACCAATGTTTGTCCCACTGCAATAGTGATATAGTCCTTTTTTGCCTTACATGCAGCTCCTGTAGCAATAGCAGCTGATACCCCGCAAACTGACGCAGCTGCAGATATTGGCAATGCAAGCTCCCTCTCCATCTTTATTACTCTGGTACCGTATAGGTACATAAAATAAAGTACAATAGGAGTAACCCCCCACGCTATTCCTAATCCATAAGGTCCAAGCGCCAATATCCTGTTAAATAGTATTTCAGCACCAAGCACAACCAGGCCGCATTTAATATATAGTTCGGTTCTTACTCCTACCTTGAGCCATTCTGGGGTCCCAATAGTATTTGAGATTATCAATCCAATTAAAAGTGCCCAGAGTGGGTACGAAAGCCCATAAGATTTCAGAACTTTTTGGTTTCCTATCCATAGACTTATCAAGGCAATAGCAAACACTACAAGGAAGGCTGGGGCATATGTTTTAATAGCATTACCCATCACCTTCACAGCTACGAGGAAAACAACGAGTAATCCTACATACATGACTGCATATCGAATTAATATTGCTGACGAAAAAGCAGCTATAGGGTCAGCCCCCCATGTGTTTAATTTTGGTACTTTATAGACACCACCGATGAGACCGACTACACAGAATGCGAGGACAATAAAACCGATCCAGCATGCCCACCAATCTTCTTTTTTATAAAGTAACGTAAAGTCGAATTCAGCTTTTCTCTTGCTCAATTTGTTCCTCCATTATGCTGGCACTCCTGATGTGCGTAATGCTATGTCACACAAACATCAGTAACTAACGTGCTTTCATACTATTCTTTTAGTGTAAATTTGTAAAATAAATATGTCTTATACATTCAGCATATTAATAACATTTTGTTATCAATCTTTTAAAGGAGAGAAATTCTGAAATCGACAAATAGGTTTAAAACAAGAAATGAATTAACAGTCTATTAATCTACCATGGTAATTATCTCATCAATCAAACCATATTCAAGAGCTTCTTCAGGTGTGAAATTGTAGTATCTTTCTTCACTAATTCCATAGAGTTCTTCGGGTAATTTTGAAAATGTTGTCCAGAACACTTCAGTTACCTTGTATTTCTGATTTATGGAACTGTATTTCTCATCATCCAGATCTAGCTCTTCGGGCTGTAGAATATGAACTATAATCCTGGAAGTTGAAAAAGCATATCTTCGTCCGGTAGCACTCGTCAGGACCATTGCGCCTGCCGAGGCGCAATAATCCAATGCGTATACATTAACAGGTGATTCTAATGTGTGTATAAAAGTTGACAGCATCTCACCCCCTGTCCCCCCGGTTGTATCTAGATAGAGATCGATAGCCGTACCGGGCTCCTTGGTATCCAAATACAGCAACTCCCTCATAGCTGTCTGTGCCTGTTTCTCATCCAGATCAGTGGTGATAAAAACATTACGCTGATTTAGAACAGGATCAGCATAGTCTATCTTACTCCTCACAAGACCTTCACGATAGAAACTCTCGAGCATGTATTCATAGCTGTTCATAATATTTGCAATCTGGTTTTTTTGAACCTGTATTATAGTAAAAACAACAGCTGCGACTGCAAGCACAGGAGCTAAAATAATTAGTAAGGTTTTGATCTTTTCTGGCATTTTCTTTTTGCTCCATTCGAAAAAGATACATACTGATTTTTTGTATTACTAGATGAGTACAACTGCAAAAGATGCGTTATTATTGCTCCAATAATAAATTACTGCCGGAAAATAATTACATCACCACTGTACGTACCAAAGGCCAGATTAATCCTGCCCTGGAAGCTATATGCCGCAATATTAGTGCTCAATTGATCATCCAGAGCTATTGAATAGTCTATTTTTGATCCCGATTCTGTTCTTTTAATAGAATCGATTCTTCTGAAATTCTGTGTGGGTATCAGTATTTCTATATTATGATCATTATTGAAATCACCCGCAAGAGCTGTATCGAGATTTCTTGACCCTATTCTGTGAGTTGAATAACCATTTCTTCTATGTACAACTTTTAAAGTCTTCCCAGCTAATCTGTAGAACTCCAGAATACCACCAATATGTGGGGTTCTGACCGCAGTGATCTCAAATTCTCCATTTGAGCCAAACAGAGCCGCTGCAAGTAAATGCATCCAGCGGAATCCTATCCCAATGGATTCACCGGAGGAAAGAAGTTTTCCAGCTTCATCGTAAACCTGGAGCCCTACCCCTGATTTCGCATCACTCCTGGTCAGTATCACCTCATCCTTTTTATCATTGTTGATGTCTGTCCAGATGGGCATCAGTGTTTCAAATACGCTTCCATCATTTAGAGAAAACCTATGTTTTATATAAGGTTCTCTATGGTATGTATCAATGATAGCATATCCGGTTGGTTCTATTTTATCACCCAGAATACCGTGTTGATATATCTTACTGTTGCCAGTAAGCAATAATATCTGTTGGCTATTATTTTTTACTAATCTGCTGTCAATCAATGGGTCAATATCAAGTTTATATACATCTTCCAGGCGCTGGACAACCAACTGACCGGATTCAGAAATGGCCGCAACTGTATCAGTTCCTGTTACTCGTACAGGATGAGTTAAAAAGTTTTTTCTATATTGTTCCGGATTGACAAGCGAAAATAACGTGACTTTATCAAGTGTAAGAATCGAATTAGCAGGCAGAGTGAAATCAACTTGTGTCACATCTGTGTCACTGAGCTTACTTATAGTAACCTTCTGAATAGTGGAATCACTGAGGAGTATATACCAGACTGACAAACCATCATGCTCATACCCGACTATCCATGTGGGATGAGTATAAAATTCTAGTTTTATCTGTCTTGTATGCTCAAGGTCTATGCTTCCTTTAATTAAGTGATTTCCGTTAATAGCAGGGAAATTGCCTTGCCCTGCAATTGTATGATTTGTAACCAGAAAGCAAAGAAGGAATAGTTTTATTTTGCTCGTCACATACATGTTTTAGTATTCCAAATAACTGTAAAAGGAATTCCATACAGCTTGTGCGATTTCAATAAGATTAATAGTATGAATACAAAATGCAAAATAGAAGAGTATAAACGTGTAGAGTCAATCTGTTGCGAAGCAACCATGTAATAAAACCGGTATAATGAAAACCCCTCATTACACCATATTATGCATGGAAATAATCGTAATTATCCTACTGAATAGAATAAATTTTATACTTCTTCAATGATGAGAGTTACTCTAGCTAACTAGTGATACATAATAGTGTCTTGGTGTAGGGTAAATGACTCATCAATACCTGTAAGTCTCTAGTAATAATTCACCACTTCATTGGTGAACTCATATAAATTGGTTGCATTGAAAGGTAGTGCTGATTAAGCAGAAACTTGATTAGCCAGATTTAAGGAAGAGGTTCATTTTTGTACCGCATACAGAACATACTCCCTTTGCCTGGCGACGACCCTTTTCATTAGTAACTACCTTCACATCCTTCATTTCACGCTTACCCTTACATTTTACACAGTAGCCTTCATAATCACTCATTTAATAATCCTCCAATCCCAAGATTAAAGAACCATTATAGCCAATATTGTAAAAAGATGCAAGTAAATCGATTAGAATAAATTAAAAAAAATTTCAGTCATAATACTGAAAAATCCTACATTTTACTGCCAACAATTATCATACGATCATTCATACAGCCAAAGTCTGCCTTCTTTCTATAGGGGGAGAAATCTGTACATGTAGTGCTAACAGAGAATCCTGCCTGTTCTAAGAGTTTCTTAATAGAACCTGGTGTATAAAATCTTATGGAGTAGGTCTGATCTCGAAGTAATCCTTCTTTTTTACTTAAGACAATCTCCCGTGCGTTTACCCTATTATCTACAATCTCACGTTCACGACATACCACAATATCATCCCCTATCTCATGCCATGCGCACGGATTGAATGTATCGTTGATAGAAGAGCCATTTATCACATCAACGAGTATTTGACCTCCATTATTCAGGACTCTGAAGGATTCAAGAAGGATATCAAGATCAGAATCGATTTCTGTCATATAACCGAGGGAGTTTCCCATTATGATGACCACATCAAATGTTTCTGGAGAGAGTCCTGTAGTACGAGCATCGGCTTGAATAATCTCCATCTCAATATTCCGTCTGCTGGCCTCTTTATGTACGCAATCAATAAGAAATGACGAGTAATCAACGAGGGTGCAGTTCATGAAACCTCGTTCATAGAGCTCGAAGCTGTGCCTTCCGTGACCACAGCACAGATCCAGTATTTTTTGACCTCTCTGTAAAGAAAGCATTTCACAGATTATATCCACTTCCAATCTAGTAATACCATCATCGCAGACAGAACGCGCATCTGTGAGGAGGTATAACCTATCAAAGATTTTTTTCCACCATTCAGGATCTATTTCAATTGCCATAGCTCTTATCTATAAGCCCCAAAATTGAACAAACCATCCGATGCGATTATAGCAGGAGTTCCATTCCAGGGTTGGAGTTGAATAATTTCCAGCTCTTCAGGGTCGATTCTAATGATCTCTTTAAATTTACCCTCCAGCCACATCTGCTCCAGAATAAGACAGTCATCCCATAAGGCCTTACTGTATCGTCTCAGGGCATCAAGCTGTGATTCGGTGATCAACCTTGGCCTGAGTGCCATCTTTATTGGGCCGAGAAGATAAACAAGGCTATGCTCGAGGGCGAGTGATTTCTGTAGATCTACAACCTCACAAACTGATCCGTATTCCATAGCCCCAATAGTTTCATTGATGAGACTTGCTGCATCATGTATGTTATGCTCAGAGCGGAGAACCGCAATGGGCTGAACACCACCTCCGCTTCCTACGTTTGTTGGAACTCCCCCGTAACGCCCGAGAAACCCAAGGAGCTTACCGTTTCCGACGAGGGTCCTGAAATCAGTTTGACAACGTTTGATAACCACCCTTTTATCTTTATGATCGAGCTCAGGTATGTCTACGCTCCACATATTGAGTGGGATTTTTTCCTGCACAATATATCCTCCCTCTTCTTGTGCAAGTAATATGGCCTCTTCCCCATCATGTATTCCACCTACTCTAACACCCTTTCCGGAATATCCCCTCTCCGGTTTTAAAACAAGCTTATCCCAGTTCTTGCTAGTCCATTCAAATAGATCTTTGATTATCGAACCATCCGATCCGACTGTACGCCTTGGATAGAATTGCCTGGTCCAGGGTGTTCTTTTTACAATCTCCTCATGGAAACGGCTGCTGTATGTTCCTGTAATGATTTCAAACATGCTTTTTGCATTAATAGGCTCGGTCCCTCTCGGATTGATTACCCTCTTCTCTCTCACTGCCTGTATAAGTGGTGTCAGGTTGTGCTTTCTGTGAAGGGAAAGAAGAATATCTGTATTGAAATCCATAAAGATAACCGATACGGGCCTACCTTGATAGCAGACTTTGTTGTTTCTAAGCTCGAGCTCACATGGTCCTGCTAGCACGCCTGTAATTCCCTCAACCCTGCTCAGCCACTTGGCAAGATCTCTGTTCTCAGTTACTGTTTCTAGGGTATCTTCTTCTGCAATAACAGCAATTAATCCCGGACTGCTCCCCTCACGATCGCGATGCGCCTGAACTAGCAGGTCGAGAAAGCCCACATGCGGATAAAGGAGAGAATGATCAAAATCTAATTTTATTGGAATTGGTGATATTTTATTAAGGGATTTCCATATAGTTTTTCCTATCTGCTGTATATTACGCTGATAGCCCCATCCTCCAGGGCTCCCTAGATTCCATTCTGAGTGGTATCCCTCAAAATCGTTCAACTGTTCTCACCTCCGGTGCAAGCCTTGTACCGTCTCTCTATAAGATGGAATGGGAGCTCACCACCCTCGAGCAAAATACGGTGAAATTCTTCCCTTCCCAGAAGCGTTCCGTATCTACCCCGCAGATTCAATATTTCATTTTTACCAAGTGTATAGCAGAGATGATAACCTGGATTGAGCTGAAACCTGCTCACTAATTGAGCAGCCTCATCTCGAGGGTATCCAATTTCTTCCATGAGCTTCTCAGCTTTTTCTCGGTCGATGCATCCAGTCGGCAGACCGGAATCTATCATGCAGCGGGCAGCCCTCCAGAGGGTTCTTTTATTATGTATAAGCCTTTCAATTGGGGTTTTGATGTACCCATCCTCCTCGAGTAATGATTCAGCGTAATAGGCCCATCCCTCATAAAAAAGTGGAGACTCAATGGCACAACGAACCGGATTTTTAAGGCTCCTCCTTACACAGTCTAACAGGTAATGGCCTGGAAAGGCTTCATGTGCACTTAAAAACTTATATTCCCGGTGAAGTCTCACAGTCGTATGTGAATCAGCAGCTTTGTTGGTAGTTATATAAAAAAGATCTCGATTATCTACTCTGTGACTGATCGAAGCGCTAAAAGATGCAGAACCGCGTATGGAATTTAGAAAAGCAGGGGTTTCAACAAGGTCCAGCTGAAAGGAAGTGTCTACCCAATCGAACTCACGTTTCTGAAAGAATTCTTGCAAACTAAGTGTTTCCTGCCTGTACATAGCAACAACATCTACGCTTTCTGGATCTATTGGAGTATAGGAGTTGTATAACTCCATCCAGGAGTCTGCTGTTCCTATCTCACGTGTAATTTCAACGAGTGCTCTGCGAGCTTCTTCACTTTCCTCGAGGCCTATTTCAAACACATCTTTAAGATCATTCCTTGTTTGAAAATGCTGTTTCATTGTTATTTCAAGAGAAGGATAGTTGAACCGATAATCTGGTCCAAGCTTTACTGATGTGACAAGATGGCTACGTAGAGATACCAGAGCCTCATCGACTTTCGATAAGTGAGCTTCGAATTCATCGTATAATTTTAAATCTTTGAGAATTCCCACATAATTATGGCAGTCTTGTATCATAGAGAGGGATGCGTTATGAAATGTTTCTGGGACTGAGCGTATATTTATTTCAGCCTGCTTCAGTAATTTGGGGATTGCATGAAGTCTATTCTTAACTCGCTCAGATGTATTCCTCTTTTTGACAGGTAGCTCTCTAATTGCCTGCTCGAGCCCGATAAAAGCAGTTTTGAGGTATAGAAGAGGATTATAACGCCATGATTTTTTTTCTTCCAGTTCAATGAGTATCCCGGAGATGCATATTTTCAGCAGTTCACAATCAATTGTACGCTCCAGAACACCCTCAGTGTTTATTGATTCTAATTTCCTATATATTGTTTGTAGCTCAGAGACAGTATCTTTTATTTGGTTGGTATCAAGGTTGTCAACAGCAGCAAAAGAATTGTCGTTGTGCTGTAATCGTGGCAAAAAATGAAATTCATCACTGCCACACATCACAGGAAAACACTCAACAATATGGGAGAATAGTTGATCCGCAACTATTTCAATGTTATCAGAAGCAGGCATTCACACGTCGCTATAAAAATGTGTTACGAAACGATATTGGTACAATCGGAGCCAGTTCGGATGAAACAGTATCCCTCAGTTATCAGAAATAATAGGTGCTAAGTGTGGTTGAATCCAGGATGATTTTGTAAGCCTATACTCAATCAAGAAAATACTGCTTGAATAGCCCCTGCATATCGGGGCACTACTCGGTGTCTTAAAGAGCTTTTACGTTTACTGCCTGTAAACCTTTTGGTCCCTCTTTTATTTCGAAAGTAACCTCTTGATTTTCAGATAGTGTTTTGAAACCCTCAGTTTCGATCTCAGAATAATGGACAAAGACATCATCTCCGTCCTCCCTGCTAATGAATCCAAAACCTTTTTGCTCATTGAACCATTTCACTCTACCTGTTGGCATAAAATCCACATCCTCCAAAAAATAAAATTAGTCTTCAAACAAAAGACACAAAAATGTAATTTTTTTTAATTATTTTGTCAATTGTTTTATCACTATTTTTGATTCTCTAATCAATGCTGCTCAAAAGTATAGTATCCAGCATTTTACTCCGAGCAATAATGTGATTCGCCTTCATCGGTTCATATGAATAGATGATTTCTCCGTTTTCTTTAACAAGAATAATATAGTTAACATTTAAATACTGTGTTAGATAGTAGAATGTAATGTATTCAACAAAATCCTCTGCCCAATTAAAACTAC
>CP070841.1:681330-738459 GCA_020342115.1 Spirochaetota bacterium | reverse complement strand
GTATGAGATCAAGCGCAACTGTGAGGGGTTCAGCGATCACAGCCTCCTCATGGCTCAAAGCCTTGTACGGGACGATCATGTTCTGGTTCACCTTCAAGTATTCCGCCATACCAGCACTGTCAGTCATGTAAGTCTGTATGTTTCTGCATAGAGAAACATTGCCATTTCTGCATGATTCACATTTACCACAGGGTACGTGGTTCTGAACAATCACTGAATCACCAGGTGAGAGTCCCTGAACCTCTCTTCCAGTTTCTTCAATGGTTCCTGAAACTTCATGTCCCAGGGGGATTGGATGGGCTGCAGGGAAGTCATTAAAGAAATGCAGATCTGTTCCGCATATTCCGCAGGCTCTGATCTTTACAACGACCTCATCCTTCTTGGGTTTTTCATACTCTTCTGTCCTTATTTCGAGTTTGCCTTTTGATGTTACCCATGCTGATTTCATAACCATACTCCGTTAATTAAACAATTATATTTTACATGTTTATGAGAAAAAAACAATTACCGTTACCTGCAATGTATGATGATACATTATATAGAAGCTCAAGTTTTTATGGTGCAGAGGAATAGAATATCCTTTTATTCTTTGGTATCCTATTTTTATATTAAGTAAGTGAGAAGCTGTTTGAAATAAGAAGGGTATTATTATTTATAGGGGAGACAAACTATAATGAGACAATACCTGGAAGGATGTCGAGTGTAAAACAGTGTTGAATCAAATGCTACGCGATTAAATCGAAACCATTATTCGTATGACCCTTGGATCGTTATTTCACATGGATAATAGAGATAATGGTTATAAAACATAGTTCCTGGTAATGAAAGAGTCATTCTACGGTTAAAAACAATAGTGTGAAGTACCCTTTATATGGAGGTTTGAGATTGCATACAGTTTTATCTCGTTATTGTCTGTTGAGACCATTTTGTGTACCTTAAGTCCTGTATAGAGAAGTGGAAAAAGGAGAGATAAATGCAGAAGGACCTTAGAAAAAAAACAAAATATTTAATGACTCCTGGCCCTGTGGAAATATCACCGAGGACTCTCAGGGCTCTCTCGTTACCAGTAACACACCACTATGATCCTGAATTCATTACTTTTTTTCAGGACACGACTGAAAAACTTCAAAGGATATTTCAAACCAAAAAGGATCTCATCATTATGCAGGGTGAAGCAGTGCTTGGATTGGAGGCTGCGGTTGCGAATATCCTGAACAGGGGAGATCGAGTGCTTGTTCTTGACAACGGACCCTATGGAGCATGGTTCGGTATCTATGTGGAAAATCATGGAGGAGAGGTGGTACGTTTAAGGGAAGACTATACCAAGGCGATAGCCCCTGAGAAAGTAAAGAAAAAATTAGAAGATGAAAAAGATATAAAGGCAATTACCGTTGTACATATGGATACACCTGTGGGAATAACAAATCCAGTAGAAAAGATTTGCGCACTCGCTAAGCAGTTCGACATATTGACTATAGTAGACAGTGTGGCAGCGCTTGGCGGTATGGAGATACGTCCTGATGAATGGAACATTGATATATGCATATGCGGATCCCAGAAATGCCTCTCCTGTCCTCCCGCCCTTACCCCTATTTCTGTAAGCACAAGAGCATGGGAAGCCATGGAGAATAAGAAAAACCCATTGAGAAATACCTATCTTAGTATGCTGGATTACAGAGAAACTTGGATCAAAAGCAGGACATTTCCATTTACTCCTTTTGTTTCCGAGATTTATGCAATCAATGAGGCTGCGACAGAAATTCTTGAGGAGGGCCTTGAAAATATATTTGCCAGACATAAAAAGGTGGCCCGGGCAATACGAGAGGCAGTCCAGGCAATAGGTTTGGAACTATGGCCGGAGTCTGAAGAAATTGCCTCTGAAACCGTTACCACAGTATGTATTCCGGATGGGATAGATGATGAGCGGTTGAGAAGAACCATGGCTGATGAGTATGGAGTGCTTATTGCTGGAGAAGTTACAGGGTTTGAAAGTAAGATAATTAGAATAGGGCACATGGGATACAGTGCAACTATCGATAATGCATTGGTGGCCATTACTGCGCTGGAAAAAGCGCTGCAAAAACTCGGATTTCAGGTCAAGATAGGAAGCGGTGTTGAGAGAGTATTACACTATGTTTAAGCAAGACGGAGGATTTCATTAAATGAGAAAGTTCCCTTCATTCCTTTTTATAGTTTTGTTGTATGTTTTGATGTTCTTTTATACAACCACAAAAGCACCGGCGATTCCTCCCCACCCTGGAGCTCGTCCATTGAAAGTGGCCGTTGTGGTGCCTGCAAGCAGTACTGACCAGGGCTGGAACCAGATGGGTGTGGATGGATTGAGAGAGCTGAAGGACAAGTGGCATCTTACCATAGAGGTTGCGGAGAACCAGGGGTATGGAGATATCAAGCCTGTACTTCGCGATCTAGCTAGAAAGGGGTTCGATCTCATCATTGCTCACGCATCAGGATACCAGACAGTCACTCCCGAGGTCGCTGTTGAGAGGGATGTGAGAGTTGCGGTTGTAGAGAATCCGGCTGCTGTCAGGCCGGGGCTTGTATCGAATTATGAGGGAGAAGCTCAGAAAGGCGCCTATCTTGCTGGAGTGCTTGCTGCAAAGATGACAAGGACGAACGTTGTGGGGTGTGTTACCTCAGCCGAGGTTCCGGATTGGAACAGAATGACTGTAGGTTTTATGGAGGGTCTTCACTCCATAAATCCCAAAATAAATTTCCTTTATAATGTTATCGGCGAAGCATCGTATGAAGATGCCATTGGTGGAAAAAGAAACACCGAAGCCCAAATAGCTGCAGGAGCAGATGTAATATTTGGCATGGGTGACGGGGCTTCCTTTGGTATCATGAAAGCGTGTGAAGAGAATAGAGCGAAAGATGGTGGAAAGGTTTGGTTCATTGACGTTATTGGGGATAAAACGGGCATTGACAGGAAGCAGATCCTTCTTGCATCAGTATTGTGGAATTTCGACGTTGTTTATGAGATGATGCTCATCGATATCTACAGTGACAGGTTCGGGGATGATTACCGTCAAACGCTTGAGAACGGCGGTATTGAGCTGGCCGTATATAAAGAGATTCCTTCTGTCGCAAGAGCTGCAATGAAGCAGGCAGAGGAAGGGATAAAGAACGGAAGGATCAAGGTTTCCAACATAGCCGATACCAGAGAGATGAGATCGTATATGAGAAGACTCTTCAAATAACGTTATATATCGGTAAGGAGTAAAAGGTCTTATTAAAAATGACTGCTGGTAATGAAAGCGTTGTTGAGATGAGAGGTATCACCAAGCGATTCGGTGAAGTGGTTGCAAATGACCACATCGATTTTAGCCTTAGAAGAGGCGATATTCACGCCCTCCTGGGAGAAAACGGTGCCGGTAAAACGACTCTTATGAATATTTTATCGGGATTATACCATCCAGACAGGGGCGAGATATTTATTCAAGGAAGAAAGGCTAAACTCGCCTCGCCCAATGATGCGTTGGCGCTGGGTGTCGGGATGGTATATCAGCATCTTACTCTGGTTCCCACACTGTCTGTACTGGAAAATATCTTGTTAGGAACGAATAAGAAATATTATCTAATGCGGAAGTATGCAGAGCAAAAGCTGAAGGAGATTTCGCGTATATACGGACTCGAAGTGGACCTTGAAACAAAGATATGGCAGCTTTCTGCAGGAGAACAGGAGAGGGTCGAGATCATTAAACTGTTCTACCGTGGGTCTGATGTTCTTATACTTGATGAGCCAACATCCTTTTTGTCACCCATAGAAATCAAAGGATTTTTCAAGGTATTAAAAAACATGGTTGCATCCGGGAAGTCGGTGGTATTTATTACTCATAAAATTGAGGAGGCATTGGACATAAGTAGCAGAATAACAGTATTGAGTGAAGGGGAAAAGAGCGGGGAGATCGATTTGGATGGTATCGATATAAAGAAAGAAGAAAAGCAGCTAAAAAACAGGATTGTGAATATGATGTTCAAAAAAGCAGCATTTGGCGAAGGTAAAAAGAAAGGGCCAGAAAAGGACTCCTTAGATGCCGTCTTAACACTGGAAGGAGTGACTGCTACAAACGATAGAGGTTTAGAAACATTGAAGGAAGTTTCTTTTACTGTTCACAGGGGAGAGGTTTTTGGCATTGCAGGAGTTGACGGGTATGGTCAGAAGGAGCTGGCAGAAGTAATTGCAGGGCAGCGAAAAGTTATCTCGGGTAGGATTACTCTCAATAAAGAAGATATAACGAACATGCCTGTCAGCCTCATGAATGAGAGGGGGATTTATTATATAACCGAAGATAGAATAACGGAGGGCAGTGTTGCAAACTTCTCTCTTGCGGAGAATGCAATATTTCGATGTTATAAAAAGAAACCTTACGTAAAAAGTGGAATTTTTTTGAATAATAAAGCAATTAGAGATAATGGAAACAAGCTCATTCGTGATTATTCAATAAAGGCTCAGGATTCAAATGATCTCGTAAAGACTCTGTCTGGTGGAAATATCCAGAAACTGATACTCGCACGGGAGCTCTCTTACAACCCTTCAGTTCTTGTGGCCAACAAACCCACTCATGGTTTGGATGTAATGACAACACGATATATTAGAGATGAGATAAGGGCCAGGAGCAGGCGCGGAGTATCGGTGCTTTTAATTTCTACTGACCTCGATGAGTTAAAGGAGGTAAGCGATCGGATCGGTGTAATGTATAAAGGAGAATTAATCAGAGTAGTGCCAGGTAAGGAAGCAACTAAAGAAGAGATCGGGAGATTGATGTTAGGAATCATGAATTGAATCTTATACGGATAGGATCAAAGCAGGCTGCAGGAGTAGTAATCGGGCCGGTCTTTGCTATTCTTGCTGCACTGGTTGCAGGCGGAATCATACTTCTCATCATCGGATTTAATCCCCTGAAAACATATTATGAACTTTTCTCATTGGGGGCGGGAACCTATCTTGGTATAACAGAGTCACTCAAGCGTATGGCTCCCCTGCTTATCATGAGTGCAGGGTTGATAATTGTCTTCAAGGCAGGAGTCTGGAATATTGGAGGGAACGGCCAGTTTTTAATAGGTGCAGTTCTGGCCGCTGGCATTGCTCCTCTCATAATGGATAAGCTCCCCATCTTTTTTTACTTTGTGGTGTTGGGATTACTGGGATTCATCGGTGGCGCCTCCTGGGTGTGTATTCCTGCCATACTAAAGGCAAAATACGAGATCAATGAGATCATTGTAACAATGATGATGGATTTTATTGCCGTCAATTTTACCTCCTATCTCGTGAGATATCCATTGAATGCACAGCCCGGGCTTTTTCCTCAAACAGCGGTTCTTCCAATTGAAAAGAGACTACCCAATATCTCTCTCACAGAGGTTCATATAGGTTTGATTGTTGGTCTTGTAATGGTAGTACTTGTACACTATTTCATAAAAAGAACGGCTCTGGGATACGAGTTTAGGTTTGCCGGGGAAAATAAAAAGGCTGCGATTTATGCGGGTATTAATATTAAAAAGGTCATTGTTCTTGCAATGCTGTTGAGCGGGGGGTTTGCCGGACTTGCAGGAGCGAATGATGTTCTCGGCATCAAGGGCTCGTTTCAGGCAGAGTGGAATCCGCAATATGCTTTTTCGGCTATTCCTCTCGTTTTTCTTGCACGATTCAACGGTTTCGCAGTTATTCCCCTTGCTTATTTCTTTTCCTTTCTTTCGATTGGGGGGGAATTCATGTCACGTGCAGCAAATGTCCCTGTATTCTTTGTACAGGTAGCAGAGGCTCTAATGCTGATCTTCTTTGGTGTAAGCGAGTACCTTAAAAAGAGGAGTAAACTTTTTTAAGAACAATGAACTCAATATTTTCAGAACCCTTTTTTACAGTGCTCTTTGGCGGTACCCTCACTGCTTCGACACCGATTATTCTTGCAGCAATAGGAGAAGATTTTGTCGAATCAGGAGGAATATTAAACCTTGGTCTTGAAGGCATGATGCTGCTTGGTGCTTTTACAGCGTTTATTGCGGCTCTTATTACAGAGAATGTTTACATTGGTCTTTTATCAGGCATGGCTGCTGGAGTGGTGCTAGGATTACTCTTTGGATATCTAGTAATCTATCTAAAGATCAATCAAATAGTCGCAGGATTAGGTATTGGGTTGTTTGCAATAGGGATAACTAGTTTGCTATTCAGAATTCTTTTTGGAGCTGAATTTCCCGTTATTCCTGACATCACTGATAAAACAGCAATTCCTCTTCTTTCGAAAATCCCCTATGCAAGCTCTATCTTCAACCAGCATCTGATAACCTACATAAGCTGGATCCTGCTCCCAATTGCATGGTGGGTTCTCTATAAAACAAGCTTTGGATTGAACGTACGCGCAGTAGGAGAAAATCCTGCTGCGGCGGATGTTCATGGTGTGAATGTGTACCGAACACGGTATCTGACGCTACTATTTGAAGGAGTGCTGGCCGGGCTTGGAGGAGCATTTCTATCTATCTGTGACCTGTCATTTTTTGTGTTTCATATGACCCAGGGAAGAGGCTTTATTGCCATAGCTGTTGTGATGCTAGCAAAATGGAACCCTGCAGGAATTTTCTACGGAGCATTTTTATTCGGAATCTGCCACTCGCTTACCTATGGCTTGCAGATCCTTGGGCTGGATGTTCCGCGTGAATTCATTTTAATGCTCCCCTATGTTGCTGTGATTGCCTTGTTGTGTATACTCGCTCGCAACACCCGATTTCCAGCTGCGTTTTGTAATCCCTATGAGAGAGAATAGAAATGAATGAAACCATAGACTGTGTAATGCTCGCTGCTGGTGAATCCAGAAGGATGGGAGAGTGGAAGCTCAAGCTCCCAATTGAGGGTTCTACTGTAATAGAGTGCAGTGTTGGCAATGCACTCACAGTTTGCAGCAGGATAATACTTATTACCGGGTATCGCGCAGGAGAGCTCAGAGAACTCTTTGGAAAAAGAGATGATGTAACAATTGTCTACAATCCTGGTTATAAAAAGCCTATGTTCTCGTCTATTAAACTTGGGGTATCAGCCGTCGTAACAGAAAGGTTCTTCATAGCGCTCGGAGACATGCCCCTTGTAGACCGATCAGTATACGAAACACTGCTTCGCTTCAAACATATTCCTGTGGTTATACCGAAATATAAAGGCAAGAAGGGACACCCGCTTTTGCTGTCAAAGGAGCTTGTAGAGCCGATCAGCCAGTTTAATGAGAAAAGCACATTACGAGATGTGCTTGCTATATATCCCACGCTTGCGGTGCCTGTAGATTGCCGTCATGTACTCGTTGATATTGATGATTCTCAGGATTATGGGGCGGTAAGGGGAATCGACACCTGACAAAGAACAGGACTGGAGGTGTGCAGTAATCAAGAATACTTCTGGGTATTCTGATTTCTGCTAAAGGATTATGAGCAGCAGCTCATAATCCTCTGGGTCCAGGGGCTTGACATGGGCCGTTTCCAGCTTTCGGCTGATAGCTTATATGAAATGTATAGATCAGACTAATGTAGCTTTTTAATCTCTTACTGATTTACTTGACATGCTGGTAATTTATATGTAGGATGGTGGATAAGTAGTTATAAGTAACTATTAAAAAGCGATTCTTACTACTTGGAGATTTTTTCAGGTTTGTTGTATGGTTATTCTTGGGAATTATGACATCTCCTAAAAAACAATAACATTAAAGGAGGTGAAGAACGATGGCCGACTTTACAGGTAAATTAGCACTTGTCGTTGATGATGAGCCGGATGCGGTTGCATTTATGTCAAGAATCCTGGAAAATAATGGTTTTAAAACATACTCGGCTAATAATGGGAACGAAGCTTTCGAGAGAGTAAAAGAACAAAAACCTGATATAGTATTTTTAGATCTTATGATGCCTGAAGAAAGCGGTATGCAATTCATTCATAACATAAAGAAAAGCGAGAATTATAAAAATATCCCCATCATCATAGTAAGCGGTGCATCAGAAGAGACAGGTGTTGATATGAAAGAGCTTCTCTTCGATGATGCAGTGATTGAAATGAAGAAGGAAGAATTAGGAATCGATACTAAACCTGATGGTTTAGTTGAAAAACCCGTTAATCCAGAAGAATTAATAGCTATCATTGAGAAAGTCCTTTCGAGTTAATGGGGTCAGATCTACACATTTATAATTATTTTTCACATAATAGCTGAAGGTGAGGCACTATGTATAATCCCTGTGACCCAATGTACCGCTGGGATTGTACGCAGTGCCTTTTTGATTTTTTGTCATATTGCCCTTTCACCATTGGTAATCAGCGCTCAGTCAATCACAGGCAGAAAACGAGGGGTTGGTGTTTACATTCTCTGTGCATCTGAGTTCATCAACTATGAGAGAGGGGAGCTTGTTGCGGTTTTTTATATAAGCATGAAATAAAATAATATCATTCCTTTTCAATACTTCCTGAATCTCTTTTATGAGTGTTGGGCGCACCACAATGAGGAGATCTGTTTGATTCTCCTTTACGAGAAGATCCATAAAGGGTCTGAACCCTTTACCTTGCAGTAGCTCGAGAGGACCAACTTCATCGAGAACAATAAGATCAAATTTTCCAGAAAGCCCCTGTTTCAAAGCCCGAACAGCTTTCCTGAACCCTTTCTCGGAAAAGGTATACTGTCCCCATACAGGTCCTTTGGCAGAAGGGTTGTTATCGTTTCTTGCTAGTTCCCATTTCTCTCCATCTGAGATCTTTTCTGCCAGGAACCCCACCTTTAATCCGCTGTCGTCATAAAGGGGAGGACTTAAGATACCGGAGATTCTATACCCTTTCTCCGATGCAAGAGCGCACACTCTCCTGCAAATGCTGCTTTTCCCGATACCTGTATGACCTGTAAGGATAATAAGCTTGCCACGCATTTCCTTTATCGTTCCTGGCTCTGTAGTTTATGAGCAATACGGTTGGCATTCTGTATTATCTCTTCTTCGTTGTATCCTGTGAGGAGTCCTTTTTCCACCACAATCCTGCCATTAACGATTGTGTACTCTGCCTGGTGGTTTATTCCACAGAAGAGCAACGCAGCGGTTGGATCTGAGAGGCCGCCAACGTATTCCAGCTTATTGATGTTGAATAGGGCAAGGTCAGCAGCGTACCCCTCCTCTATCTTTCCTATCTTCTCGAATCCAAGGAGTTTTGCCCCGTTAATTGTTGCCATCCTGTACACTTCTGGTGCAGTAAGTGCATTGGGGCCATATTTTACCCTCTGAAGCAGCATGGCCTGTCTCATCTCACCAAGAAAATCTGATGTATCGTTGGAAGCCGAACCATCAACAGCGAGCCCCACATTTATGCCCATATCGAGCATCTCCCTTATACGAGCAATCCCTGACCCGAGCCTCTGGTTCGAGGAAGGACAGTGTGCAATCGAGGTTTTTGTATCAGCCAGGAGCTCGAGTTCCTGATCGTTGAAGAAAACCCCGTGTGCATAACTTGTGTCTTCCCCGATGAAGTCGAGCTCTTCCATTAATGCGAGAGGTCTTTTTCCGTAGTTTCGCGTGCAGTAGTTATCCTCATCTTGAGTCTCAGCGAGATGGGTATGCAACCTCACTCCGTAATCTCTCGCAAGCCTGGCAGACTCCTTCATAAGCTCACCCGTTATGGAAAAGGGGCTGCAGGGAGCCAGTATAACTTTACGCATAGCGAGTTCTGATCTGTCATGATAATGCTCTATTACCCTCTGGCTATCCTTGAGTATCTCATCCTCAGTCTGAACAACTGAATCGGGAGGCAGTCCCCCATCTTTTACTGAGAGGGACATAGAGCCTCTGCATGGAGAGAATCTCATTCCAAGTGTTTGTGCAGCGTCAAACTGTATACCCATGAGATCACCGCTGAATCCCTCTGGATAGAGGTAGTGCTGATCAGTGGTACATGTGCACCCTGTTTTTAAAAGCTCACCAATTGCCACAAGGGTCGAATAGAAAACTGCGTCCTCATCGATATTTTTCCATATCTCGTAGAGATAGAGAAGCCAGTTGAAGAGTTTTTCATTCTGGACTTCCGGCAAGTTTCTGGTGAGGGTTTGGTAGAAGTGGTGATGAGTATTGACAAATCCGGGTACGCACACGAGCCTCGAGCAGTCAATTACATCGACTTTTTTGGCTCCCAAAGAACCTGGATCAATGGCTTTGCCAAGCTTTTCTATTCTGTTTTCCTTTATAAGAAGGTCATAGTCAGTAAGCTTTTCCCCCTCACCGGCAAGAATAGAAAAACAGTTTTTAAGAAGGATCATACACAGAGTTTCCTGTCAGGATTTTTCTACTAGCTCGTTGAACTGTACGATCAGCTCGTCTATTCTTTTTCCGAGTCGATGTATCGAACCCCAGTACTCTTTATGATTGTACCACTGGCTGTTGAGCTCATCCAGGGATTTCCCCTGCTGCTCTATCCAGGTATAGTACTTGAGGTTGTGTATGCGCTTTCTATCATAGAATGAAAGCTCGAGCTGGTTGTCTGTTGTAATATTGTTTAAAAGCTCGTAGTCTTTTATTGCATCTTCTTCTGTATAACCACCTCTCTCCATACGCAGCTCATCGAGCCGTGAGCTGTAGAGCTCGAGTGAATCGGTGAACACTGTGAGCACGATGTCATTCTCTGTAAGCTCGTAATATTTTGCAAATTTGATAGCTCCGATCAGGTTTCCGATTGAAGATATTCCAAGCAGATCGAGTGATTCAACAAGCTTGGAAGGGACTTTCATCTTTTCAAGATATGATCTTCCCACAGGCTCATTGAACAATCGCAAAAGCCGTACAGTGTGCTCATCATCAACTGCAACAACCATGTCTGTATTTCTCACGTTGTGAATCCATGGAACATGCTTGTCACCAATTCCCTCTATGCGGTGGCCGCCAAATCCATTCATAAGAAGAGTCGGGCACTGAAGCGCCTCGCCGACAGCGATCTTTGAGCCTGGGTAGACCTCTTTTATATAATCGCCGCATCCCATGGTACCGGATGAGCCTGAAGTAAGAACAACCCCTGCATAATTACTGTCCTTGTCCATCTCGGTCTTTAAGAGCTCCTCGAGTGCATGCCCTGTAATCTCATAATGCCAGAGATGGTTCCCCAGCTCGTCGAACTGATTGAAGATGACAATATCATCTCTTGTCTCGCGAAGCTCCCAGCACTTGTCGAAGATCTCCTTTACATTGCTCTCACACCCGGGAGTCGCAATCACCTCTCCAGCAATCTTTTCAAGCCACTGGAACCTCTCCTTTGACATCCCTTCAGGAAGAATTGCTATGGATTCACACCCGAGGAGCGCAGCAACATATGCTCCGCCCCGGCAGTAGTTGCCTGTCGATGGCCATACTGCTTTCCGGTTACTTGGATCGAACTGTCCTGTTATGAGCCTTGGGGTCAGGCATCCGAACGTGGCTCCTACCTTATGAGCACCTGTAGGGAACCATTTACCGACCAGGGCCATGATCCTGGCAGGCACGCCGGTAAGCTCGGAGGGAAATTCCATATAGTTCAAACCATCGAAACCACCGCCGTGCGGTACTGGTTCATTCTTCCATGTGATTCTGAATAAGTTTCTGGGGTGTACATCCCAGAGCCCGATCCTCCCGAGCTCATCCTTTATTTGATCTTGAATAGATTCAGGATTGCGCATCTGCTGAAACGTAGGGATAATGATGTTCCTCTCCTTGCATCGTTTTGCCACTTTGGTAAGTTGTTCAGAGTTAACGCTGAGATCGATCATTTTCTCTCCTCTCTGTTCTTCATGTGGTTAAGGTTTGTTTTTCCATATTTCAGCCCTTGAAGCTCAGATATGATTGAAATTGCTATCTCATCAACACTCCTACCACCAAGATCGAGCCCTACAGGCGTATAAAGGTTTTTCAGATCGACCGATTTTCCGATCTCTTTTCTGAGTTTGCTTACCATTGTCCCGGCTTTTCTTCTGGATGCAATTACTCCAACGTAAGAGGGGTTCCATGCTGATGAGTATATATATTTCAAAGCTTCGTAATCGAGATCATGTGAGTGGTTTGCGATTATGATATAGCTTCCGTCAGGAACTGTGAGTGATTTCGGAAAATCAGTGTAATCCGGTGCATGGACTTTTTCGGCTCCCTCTATCCCCTCGAGTATATCTTTTCTCGAATCTATTATGGTGATGAGAACGCCTCTGGTTTTCAGATGATATAGCAGGGCTTTTCCAACATGACCTGCGCCGAAGATGAAAACATGGTCTGTGGCACCAATGTACTCATAAAAGAGGGTAGCACTTCCGCCGCAAATCATTCCAAGCTCCACTGCATCCAGCGATGTTCCATGTTCTCCCATAGAGTACTTCTGAAGCAGGCTCTTTTTATTATTCAGTACTTTTTTTGCAGTCTCGATTGCTTCTGATTCCAGAGCTCCTCCTCCCACGGTTCCTGTAACTACGCCCTGTGAGGTTAAAAGAAGCTTTGCTCCAGCGTCTAGTGGTGAAGACCCTGCGGTATCAACAATTGTTACAAGGACACCGGCTTCTCCGCTTTGCCTGAGATTCAGAACCGCCTCAAAGATTTCTGGCATGCCCCCTCCATGGAGGTTACAGCATATAATTTTTCAAGAAAGAGTTCAGCAAATTGAGAGAAACAGTCTTTCTGTATCTCCTGTTTGAGCGCTGATCGGATATTGGATCGATTAGTTTTGAATAATGGCTCAAGATTTCCGGGATCATTTTTTGTATTGCGTCTATATCCTTGCCCCTGATCTGTGCCTCGATATCCTTTGAACGCACTACGGTTGGCGAAACTGCGCCAAACGCAATCCTGACATCCTCTACCGCTCTGAGCTTTTTCAGTGCAAGGCCTGTAAATGATATTTTTGAGAGCGCGTTATAGGCTCTCGTTCCTACCTTTTTGTAAAAGAACTTATTAAAGCTGCTGTGAGGGATTATTATCCGGGTCAAAAGCTCATCAGCTTCGAGGACTGTCGTACCGGGGCCTTTTATAAACTTTTCAATGGGCAATACTCTCTCTTTATTGTCCCTTGCAAGTATTACTGAAGCATCGAGCGCATAGAGCACAGGCAGGGTATCTCCTGCTGGTGACGCATTACAAATATTTCCCCCAATGGTTCCTCGGTTCCTGATCCCGGGTGAGGCGATTTGTGATACACATGTCTTCAGTATCTCGGGCACAGCTTTATGTGAGAGAAGGGCAGTGTAGGTACAGCATGAGCCTATCCTGATCTCACGTGTAGAGTTACTAATTTCTTTAAGCTCTTTGAGATGGCCGATTAAGATCACAGGGCGGTCAAAATCTGGTATAAGACCTCCCCGCCTCCTTCTCTGAACCATGAGGTCTGTACCGCCTGCAAAAAGAATGGCACCTTTATCTGACAGGACATCCACTGCCTCTTGAAGAGATTGCGGCTTGAAAGTATCTACCATAATCCCTCACCCCTCTCCGAGGCGCGTTTAATGCCTTCAACAATACCGCTGTACCCTGTACACCTGCAAAGATTTCCTGAGATTGCCTCTCTTATTTCATTCGGGGTTGGCCTGGGTGTTTTACTGAGAAGTGACTCCGCCGCAATAATGAAACCGGGTGTGCAGAAACCGCACTGCACAGCTCCTGTGGCTGAGAAGGCTTCCTCTAGCGCCCTGTATTTTGCAGTTTCCCTGTAGCCTTCGATAGTAACAACAGATGTTCCCTCCACACTCCCCACTGGAGTGATGCAGGATAGGGCAAGCTCACCATCGACAAGCACAGCGCACGCTCCGCACTCTCCTTCGCCGCACCCCTCCTTTACACCTGATAAATCGAAATCTTCCCTGAGTACGTCGAGGAGTCTCCTCAAAGGATGAGTTTTTACCTTGACCCCTTTTCCGTTGAGAATAAAATTAATTTCCACCTTCTGCTGCCTCCAGAAGATATTCGGGTGTTACAGGAAGTTTTTCAATAGGCACGCCGATGGCGTTCTGTACAGCGGCTGCAAGTGCTGGCGCTACACCGACAAAAGGGAGCTCTCCTGCGCATTTTGCGCCAAAGGGGCCATAATCGTAGTAATTTTCTATAAGCCTCTTTTCGGCACCAGGAAAATCCACTGACGATGCAATTATGTAGTCTGTCATCGAACGCTGCATCAGGCCGCCCTCCCTGCTTTCCATCACCTCGATAGTTGCGTAGCCCAGACCCTGAGATATTCCCCCTTCGATCTGGCCATAGACGATCTGTTCATCGATCGGAGTTCCAACATCGTATACTCCCCAAACACTTTCTACCTTTATCTCATAGGTATCAGGGTCTATAGAGACCTCTACAGCATTCGCTCCCCAGGAGTAGACAGGATAGGCGTCTCCTATGAAATTCTCCTGATCCCACTCTATATAGGGCGGCTGTATATATTCCTCTGTGACTTCGGTTTTGCCCTCTGTTTTTAGTTTTTCTGCAGCCCTGCTCAGCAGGTAACCAACGATCATGACTGTTCTGGATGCAACTGTCGGGCCTGAGTCAGGAACCCTGTCTGTATCGGGATTGTCGTATAAAACCTGACTGAAAGGTATACCGAGGATTTTAGACACAATCTTTCTCAGTGTGGTCTGCGGACCCTGCCCCATATCGACATTCGATACAAGAATGGAGACCTTTCCATCGTCTTCTTTTCTTAACTTCACCTTAGCCTTAATCTTGTCTCGCTCTCCGCTTCCTGTGAATGCGCACCCGTGAAGAAAAAGCGATATACCTATTCCACGCAGATCCCGTGCATTTTTTTTATGAAAAGAGGCTTTCTTTTTCCGGTATCCGGATATGTCCTCAAGAAGGCTAATCATCCGGGGCATTTTTACATCTTCACGCAGCTTGCCTCCTGTCACGGTAGGATCACCCTTTTTCAGAAGATACTTCTTCTTCAAATCGAGCGGGTCCATTTTCAGGTTTTCAGCGAGAGAATTGAGGTGCATCTCTATTGCAAAGATTGCCTGCGGTGCTCCGAATCCTCTGAATGCTCCGGATGGTACATTGTTTGTTGCCAGGACCTTGCCCCTTACGAGTACGTTCGGGATGTTATACGCACCTGTTGAAACAAACATCGCCCTTTGAAGGACGACAGGAGAAAGTCCACAGTAAGCTCCGCCATCAAGAGTGATGTCCACATTCATGCCGATTATAGTACCTTTTGAATCGAGCGCAGTTTTGATCTTTATTATGGATGGATGTCTCTTTGTAGTAGACTGAATGTCCTCTGCCCTGTCGAATACGAGCCGTACAGGGCGGTTAGTTTTTAACGCAGCGAACACAGCATGCCCGGCAATGATTGAGGGGTAATCCTCCTTACCGCCAAATGCGCCGCCTGTGGTTGTTTGAACCACCCGAATCATGTCCTCATTCCACCCCAGGCCATGAATGAGAGCGGTCTTTACGTAATAAGGACACTGCATGGATCCGTACACTGTGACACGGCCATCATCATAGGTTCCTATGACTCCCTGGGGTTCCAGGTATATATGCTCCTGATATCCTGTCCTGTACTCCTTCTCAAAGACCCGATGTGACCCTTCAAATGCTTTTTCAGGATTGCCTTTTCTTATTTCGTACTCTGCAAATATGTTATTCTTCTGGAATATTGGAGGTTTGGCGGGGTCCTTCGCTTCATCAACAGAAAAAATGGGAAGAATATCCTCGTACTCTACCTCTGTGTTTTCTATTATCCAGTTTACAGTTTCTTTTTCTGGGCCAACAGCGAGCAGGATAGGTTCTCCAATATAGTTAACAATCCCGTCTGCAAAAAAAGGCTGATCATCAATGAGCATTTTGACACTGTTTTTTCCAGGAATATCTTGTCTGTCAATGATGAAGTACCCTTCAGGCAGGTTTGGACAATTTATTGCTTTTATACGGGCTCTCGCTCTCTCAGAGCGGAGAGTCTTTGCATGCAACATACCTTCTAATTTGATATCTGCTATATAGGATGCTTTTCCCCCTGTTTTTTCGGGAGTATCTATTCTTGACACTGAACTGCTGATCTTGTTCTTCATTTTATTTTTTTATGTAATTACTAAGCCTATAAGAATATAAGACAAAGGACGAGTTAAAACAAATGGAAATAGAACTGAAGGGAAATGTAAAGTATAGAAGTATAATTGGTGAGTGAGGTTATTCAAAAGTACTCAAAAGTACACGCCTGTCCCCTGTGGATAATTTGTGGATATTTATCGGTATCACAGGGAACTCAAAATTTAAGGTTCGCAAAAAGAGAGTGAAGTGTTATTTTATTAAGGCAGATGCTTTGTGTAGATCAAATAGGGAGTTCCATGCAACATTTCATATAAGGAGAACTGTACCATGCGCAGTTTTTTAGGGAGAGACATCCTATCACTCAAGGATTTTGAAAGAGCCGAATTTTTTCGTGTCTTTGAAATTTGCGACAGGCTCAGGACTTTTGCGGAAAATAGACGCAATACGGATTTACTGAAAGACAAGACCCTGCTTACAGCATTCTATCAGCCGAGTACAAGAACAAGGATGGCTACAGAGGCAGCCATGCATCGTCTTGGTGGCCATGTGCTCGGTTTTGCAGACCCTAAAATGACCAGGGCGGGTGATTTCTATCAGGAATCTATAAAAGATACTGTACATATGCTCGAGTATTATGCCGATGTGATTGCCATGCGTCATTTCCAGCAGGGTGCACCTGCAGAAGCCGCTAAATGGTCAAGTGTGCCAATAATCAACTGCGGTGATGGCTGGGGAGAGCACCCGACACAGGTTCTGACAGATCTTTACACTGTATTAAGGGAAAAAGGAACCATTGATGGGCTTCACTTTCTCTGCATAGGAGACATGCGTATGCGCACGATGCATTCTATCGGGTATGCGCTTACTAATTTCGACTGCGAGGTATCGCTCATCTCTCCGCCTGAAATGTCACCAACCGATGAGTGGAAAAAGGAGCTTCGTAGTCAGAATCTCAGGTTTAGAGAAGTGGATCATGTTGAGAAGGCTATTTCTGATGCAGATGTGATCTATATTGAGCCTGTAGTGCAGGCAGACTATACACAATCGCGAGTTGAACGAGGCAAGAAAGTAGGAACCACACCTTCAAACTATAAAGTCACACGTGAACTATTACTCAAGAAGGGTAAGAGTGATGCTATTATACTGCACTCTCTCCCGCGTATGGATGAGCTTCCGCCAGACGTGGACTCGACACGACATGCACGATACTGGGAAGAAGCTTTCAACGGTGTTGTACTCCGAATGGCTCTCCTTGCCCTGGTTTTGGGTGCAGTGGAGTAGAGTACCTAAAAGAGATGACTACTTTCACAGGGGGTATGCTATATGCAGTCCATATTCAATGGTAAGCACTTCATTTCTCTTCAGGAATGGTCGAAGGATGAAATCGATACTTTACTGGAGGTTTCCTTGGACCTGAAAAAGGATTTCGCTATGGGAAATCCTACTCCCTATCTGCTGTACAAGACGATCTTCCTTATGTTCTTTGAGCAGTCAACGAGAACAAGAAACTCGATGGAAGCAGGAATCGCACAACTGGGAGGCCATGGAACTTTTCTCGACACAAGCACCATGCAGATTGCTCACGGTGAAGTCGCCAAAGATACTGCAGTAATTCTTTCACGATACGGTCATGGAATAGCATGCAGAAACTGTTTCTGGGGAGTAGGAAACAAATATCTGAGAGATCTGGAGAAATGGGCTAGTGTGCCTGTTATGAACCTGCAGTGTGATTTTTATCACCCAATGCAGGGAATAGCTGACCTCATGACTCTTCGCGAGAAGACAGGGAGCCTGAAGGGCGTTAAGGTGTCCATCATATGGGCGTACGCTACAAGTCACAAAAAACCTTTATCCGTACCGCTTACGCAGCTTCTTCTTTTTCCCAGATATGGCATGGATGTAACGCTGGCATATCCTGAAGGATATGCGCTGCCGGACTGGGCAATACAGCAGGCAAAGGATAATGCAGATACTCATGGAGGGAAGATTACTGTCACCAATGATATGGAAAAAGCATACAGGGGTATGCATGTAGTCATTCCAAAAAACTGGGGAAGCTGGG
Source organism: Spirochaetota bacterium (assembly GCA_020342115.1). GTDB lineage: Bacteria > Spirochaetota > B62-G9 > B62-G9 > DRHN01. Next base: position 720,398 of record CP070841.1, on the reverse strand, counting down.
TCACGGACATGAGTGATGAAGAGCGCGATAAACTTCTCGAAGCGAACAAGGGGTGGAAGTGCACACAGAAAATGATAGACATAGCCGACAAAGATGTGATGTACATGCATGCGCTTCCTGCTGATAGAAATAATGAGGTGGAGGATTCAGTCATAGATGGCCCCCACTCAATTGTTTATGACGAAGCGGAAAACCGCCTTCATACGGCAAAAGCAGTAATGACCCTTACAATGGGAGGTAAATAGATGGGAATGCTGGCAATTGTTGCTATCGGTGGCAATTCCCTCATTAAGGACAAGGAACATCAGACGGTTCCTGATCAATATGAAGCAGTAAAGGAAACGGCTCACCATATAGTTGATCTTGTTGAGCAGGGATACAGTACAGTTGTCACCCATGGAAATGGTCCGCAGGTCGGTTTTATTCTGCGCAGGTCAGAGCTTGCACACGAAGCTGCAGATATGCATATTGTCCCTCTTGTGAGCTGTGTTGCAGACACCCAGGGAGCAATAGGCTATCAGCTTCAGCAGGCATTGAATAACGAGTTTAAAAAGAGAAACGTCAAAAAACATGCAGTTACAGTGGTCACACTGGTCGAGGTAGACAGGGATGACCCTGCATTTTCCAATCCGGCAAAACCTATAGGCTCTTTCTTTACTAAGAAGCAGATTACCAGCATCAAAAAAAAGCACCCCGAATGGCACATAATGTATGACTCTGGCAGAGGGTACAGAAGGGTAGTACCATCTCCTTTGCCTAAAAAAATTCTGGAAACTGATGCTATAAAAGCATTGGTAAAGCAGGGTTTATGTGTAATCGGTGCAGGCGGAGGAGGAATACCGGTCTACAGGAATCAGAATGGAGACCTGGAAGGGGTGGACGCAGTAATAGACAAAGATATGGCATCGAGCCTTCTGGCATCTCAATTAAAAGCTGATATCTTTGTGATATCTACAGCTGTAGATCGTGTGTATCTAGATTATAGTAAATCCAATGCCAGACCACTTGATAAGATGACTACAGAACAGGCACGCAGTTTTATTGATGAGGGGCATTTCGCTCCTGGAAGCATGCTCCCGAAAATAAAAGCAGTCCTCGATTTTCTTGACAAGGGAGGCAAAGAGGCCATTATTACGAGCCCCGAACAACTCACTGGAGCTATAAAAGGTGAGGGGGGGACTCATATCTATCCTTCATGATTCCAAGCACTTTAATGTATATCTTTATTCAATGTTGCAGTATAACCACGAATGTGGCACGAAATATCGGGATCTTAAAAATGAATATACTGCTGGAATGCAAATTTAATTAAGAAAATGGTTACAACACATTAGGGTTAAAGTCATGACTGACACCATGAAGCCGATCGCGTTTAATAGGCTTTTGAGATGGATTTCTGAAGAATTTCGCAGAGAACGGACGATTTTTGGAATACCGGAGGTTTCTTTTTTCCGCAAAGAGAGCAAGACGCAAGTAAAGATATTTGATGAAATCTGTGATACTCCCATTGGACCTGCTGCAGGACCTCACACACAATTAACACAGAACATTGTTTCAGCCTTTCTTGTAGGAGGAAGGTTCATTGAGCTCAAGACGGTACAAAAGCTCGACGATTTGGAGATTGAAAAACCGTGTATTGATGCGAGAGATGAAGGGTATAACACCGAGTGGTCTCAGGAGCTTTCACTTGAACAATCTCTCGATGAGTATATAAAAGCATGGATTCTTCTCCACTTTCTGGGAGAGGTGCTGGGATTTTGCTCAAAGGCTGACAGCTCAGCCAATGGTATTTCCAAAGAAAGAAATAACGGTTTTATTTTCAATATGAGTGTTGGGTATGATCTGGAGGGGATTAAAAATAAAAAGATGGATTGGTTTATTTCAGGCTTGAAAGATGCGTCTGAAAATCCTCTTTTTTCGAGTTCCCTTGATGAGCTCGATAAATTTATCAATCATGGCAAGGTTTTCCAATCTATGGGTGTCAGTAGAGATGCACAAGATTTTAGCGATATTCCTGAGAAGATATCTCCAATAATTACTCGAAGTGTCACACTATCTACCATGCATGGATGCCCTCCGCATGAAATAGAGGGGATATGCAAATATCTTATGAAGGAAAAAGGGCTCGATACATTTGTAAAACTGAACCCAACTCTACTCGGATTTGAGAGTGTGAGAGAAACACTCGATACTCTCGGGTTTGGCTCGGTGAGCCTCAAAGAGGAAAGTTTCACCCATGATCTTCAGTGGAAAGACGCACTTGGTCTTCTTACACGACTTCTGGATTTTTCAAAAGATTGTGGCAGGCATTTCGGTGTTAAGCTTTCCAATACACTTGGAACAGTGAATACAGCTGGCATTCTCCCAGGAGAGGAGATGTATATGTCCGGGCGTGCGCTCTTTCCTCTTACCGTCACACTGGCATCGCTTCTTTCAGGGGAGTTCAAAGGAGCACTTCCCATATCGTATTCAGGAGGTGCGTCTGAGCTGAATATCGCAGAGCTCTACGATGCAGGTATCAAACCAATTACAATGGCAACCGATCTCTTGAAACCGGGCGGATATATGAGGTTAAAAACTGCGGCTAGTATGACAGAACCGATGATTGAAAAAAAGCAATCGGATGTTATAGATGTTGAGAAGCTCGATAAACTTGCTCAGGAAGCGATTCAAAAGGATTATTACAAGAAGAGGTGGAAGAGCAGGTATGGGGTCTCGGTAGAGGAGCCATTGCCCCTTTTCGACTGTTATGTGGCTCCATGTGTAACGGCCTGTCCGATACACCAGGACATACCGACCTACCTGCGTTTCGCTGGAGAAGGGCAGTATAAAAAAGCACTGGAACGGATCTATATTCATAATGCTCTCCCCGATATAACAGGGCATATATGCGATCATCAGTGCCAGTATAACTGTACACGTCTTGATTATGAAGGTCAGGTTCGTATTCGAGAGGTTAAGAGAATATCAGCCGATAAGGGCAAAATAAGCGGCATGGGTATTGTCAGCGAAGCTGTGAGAAAGCTCGATACAAGGGCGGCTGTGATTGGTGCAGGGCCCGCAGGGCTTGCTGCTTCCTTTTTTCTATCCAAAGCTGGATTTCAGGTAACAGTATTCGAAAAACAGGATAGGGCTGGCGGTGTGTTAACCAACGTTCTTCCCGGCTTCAGGCTTCCAGATTCTGCAGTAAAGAGTGATATATCCTTTATAGAAAAGCAGGGCGTTACTTTTAGATTTGGTATTTCACCTGAAATCGCTACTCCAGAGGAACTAAAAAAACAGGGTTACAAGTATATTTTCATTGCAATAGGTGCGGAGATTTCAAGAGCATTAAAGCTTCGGGGTGATAATACCAATATCTATGACGCACTCGATTTTCTGAGGTCCTTCAGGAAAAGTCCGGATGTACTCGTTCCCGGCAGGCGTGTTGCTGTCATCGGAGGCGGGAATACTGCTATGGACAGCGCACGGGCCGTGATGAGGTTATCCGGTGTTGAAGAGGTTTCAATAGTATACAGAAGGACAGAAGATGAGATGCCTGCCGACAGGGAGGAGTTTGAGAACGCGCTGGCGGATGGAGTCGTATTCATGCCATTACTGTTACCTGAGTCGTTTTCGAAATCCGGGGTGTTACGATGCAGAATGATGACACTGGGCACACCTGACGAAAGCGGCAGAAGAGCTCCAGTTCCAACCGAGAACATTCAGGAGATAGAGGTTGATACTGTCATAAGTGCGATCGGGGAACATCCGGATCTCAAGGCTTTAGAGTCGTATGGCCTTAAGCCGGGGGAAAACGGTAAGCCAGAAGTAAACCCCGAAACTCTCGAGACCGAAATGGAAAATGTCTTTATTGGCGGTGATGCCTATCGCGGACCTTCCACGGTTGTTGAGTCCATGGCAGATGCGAAAAGAGTCACAGATGCTATTGTGTTGAAGGAAATTCCGGAATGCAATGTCCTGGAAAAGCAGCTTGATATCGGGCTCGATATAGATAACAGGATCTCTGAAATTTATAAAAAAAAGGGACGGCTTCTTCATGCACATGCTTCTGGAGAAGACAGGCTCATAGCCGAGAATGAAGCAAGGCGATGCCTCGAGTGCAATATTGTTTGCAACAAATGTATAGATGTATGCCCGAACCGTGCAAACATTGCGATTCGAGTCGATAAAGACGATGGTTTCAACGACAGGTGGCAGATTCTCCATCTTGATTCCCTGTGTAACGAATGCGGCAACTGTGAGACATTCTGTCCTTATGATGGAGCTCCCTATAAAGATAAAATCACACTCTTCTCACTAAGAGAGGACTTCAATGAGAGCACGAACAAAGGGTTTATGGTTGAAGGTTCAGAGGATAAGCGCAAAGTAACCGTAAGAATGAATGGAGAAGTATGGGATTATCAGGCAGATAAGGATCAGAAAATAAAGAGTGCCGGTCCTAAAGCTACAGCAGATTCTATGACTGCTGAAGCTACCAGGATACTTTCTATGATTAATTCTATCCTTACAGATTACGGCTATCTGATTTATTAAAAATATCTGCCGGCAGAGGAGGGTATATGCTTTTATTGAAAAATGCCACGGTTGTTCATTTTGAGCCCCCTTCAGTTGAAAAGAAAACGGATGTATTGATTGATGGGAATGAAATAATTGAAACAGGACGTGACATTGCTCCAAGAGGGAATGATGTTAAGGTAATCGATCTTGATGGAGATCTGTTGAGTCCAGGTATTGTATGCAGCCATAATCACTTCTATTCAGCGCTCGCAAGAGGCATCACAGCCGAGATCGAGCCTTCATGCGATTTTGTATCTATCCTCCAAAACCTCTGGTGGAGACTGGACAGGGCAATTGATGAGGAGATACTGTACTACAGCGGTCTCATAGGCGCGCTCGAGGCAATCAAGTCAGGTACCACCTCCGTGATAGATCACCATGCATCCCCTTCATTTATAAAGGGATCATTGGAGGTGTTGAAAGAGACCTTCGAGATAGCCGGTTTGAGAGGAATACTCTGCTATGAGGTAACAGACAGAAATGGTGTTAAAGGGATGCAAGAGGGAATTGAAGAAAATGTCGCCTTTGCAGAGATGGTTGACAAAGAGACACAATCCGGAGGTGTGGAGCTCATCGAAGCGGCTATAGGCGCTCATGCCCCCTTTACTCTCAGTAATGATGCCCTGAAAGGCCTCTCTGAAGCGTGCAGGTCGACCCGTCGCGGCATTCACATCCATATAGCTGAGGATAGATACGATCCGTCATATTCCCACCATATCTATGAAAAAGATATCACACAGCGCCTCGAGGAAGCAGACCTCCTGGACGACAAGTCAATATGTGTCCACGGTGTGCATCTCACAGATGCAGATATAGAACGGTTAAATACACACGATAGTCTTCTTGTGCACAATGCCCGCTCTAATATGAACAACAGCATCGGCTATGCAGAAAAACTTGCCCGGGTTCGCCGTGTAGCCCTGGGAACGGATGGTATCGGCAGCGACATGTTCGAAGAGATGAAATTTGCATTTTTCAAGCACAGAGACGCAGGGGGTTCGTACTGGCCTCAGGATTTTGCAGGTTTCCTGCACAATGGGAACAGTTTATTAGAAAACTATTTCAATGCCCGGTTCGGAAAGGTTGGCAAAGGCTATAAAGCCGATCTTGTTATCTATGATTACAAAGCCCCCACCCCGCTGGTTTCTGAAAATGTTGCCGGACACATCGCCTTTGGTCTGTGTTCAAGGGATGTAAAAACAGTGATCGTAAACGGTTCTGTCTGTTATGAGGACAGAAGGTTCCCGATTGATATAGGTCCAATTTATGAAAAAGCGCAGAAGGCTGCAGACAGATTATGGAAGCGGATGGAAAAAATTCAATGAAGTTCTTTTATGAGTGCAGTGAGTGCAGAAAACATTTTAAGATCAGTCCTGATCTGATGGTTTGTCCTGAGTGTTCTTTGAAGCAGCAGGAGAATAAGCCTCTAAGGGGAGTTTTGGAGGTGAGCTTTGATGGGGAGGTTTCGAAAGATTTTGACATCTTTGACCTGCTTCCAGTAGAAAAAGAATATTTTCCTCCAATTCCTGTGGGGAATACTCCACTCTGGACACCGCACAATCTCAGGAAAAAGACAGGATTCGATAAGCTCTATATAAAGGATGACAGCCTCAATCCCACAGGTTCGTTAAAGGACAGGGCTTCATATCTCGTTGCAGCTTTTGCGCTCAGAGAGAAAATTCCAGACGTTGTTGTTGCTTCTACAGGGAATGCAGCCTCTTCGATGGCTGGTGTGGGGGCAGCCGCCGGTCTGAACATAAAGATATTCATTCCAGCCACTGCTCCCCAGGCAAAGCGCATTCAGGCACTCCAGTATGGGGCAAAGGTGATTGAGGTAGATGGTACTTATGACAAGGCGTACGAACTATCTCTTGAATACACGAAAACTCATGGGGGTTTGAGCAGAAACACTGCATATAATCCTCTTACCATAGAGGGTAAGAAGACAGTGGCGCTCGAGATATACAAGCAGCTCGGAGCTGCACAGCTCGGAGCTGTGCCTGACTGGATTTTTGTTTCAGCAGGAGATGGTGTTATTATCGGAGGGCTTTACAAGGGCCTTCAGGACCTTCTGCACCTCGGATTGATAAAAAGAATGCCTGTTATATGTGCAGTGCAGGCAGAAGGAAGCAATGCGATCTGCCATGCATTCAGAAATGGAGATTTTATAGAATCCTACAGCTCCAATACAGTTGCTGATTCAATCTCTGTCGATGTTCCGAGAAACGGGTACTATGCAGTAAAGTATTTGCATAAATATGACGGACGATGTGTGGAGGTTACAGACCGCGAGATACTTGCTGCACAGAAAGAGCTTGCATCTACAACAGGGCTCTTTGCAGAGCCTGCTGCATCTGCTTCTTTGGCCGGATTTTTAAAGGAGAAGAACAGTATCCCGCATAATGATACTGTGGTTATTCTTGTGACAGGAAACGGTTTGAAAGACATTGATGCGGCGAAGAAGGGATTGCGTAAGTAATAGTAATTTTTATTCTTTAACGTGCGACACCACCTTTTGTCTTACGCTTATTGGCGTTGGGCAAAAGGTGGTGTCGCACTCAAACATAAAGAATTAACATTTATAGTATTGTTAAACCGGTTTTTCTTCCTGTAAAAGCTTCCATACCTTCTGAGAGGTGATGGGAAGTTCATATACCCTTATTCCCGCTGCGTCATACAGGGCCTTGGCAATTGCTGGTGCAGGACCGTTTATCGCTATTTCTCCAACAGATTTCGCACCAAAAGGGCCGGTTTCCTCATGTGAGCCCACAAGAATTGTCTCCATTTCGGGAATATCGCGTATATTGAATATCTTGTAATCCCAGAACGTGGGATTAGTCATCCTCCCTATGCTGTCGAAGTTGTAATCTTCGCAGAGGGTATAGCTTATTCCGTTTACTGCAGCTCCTTCGACCTGCCCTTCGGCAAGTTTCGGATTGATCGGCTGACCGCAGTCAACAGCTGAGACGAATTTCACAACCTTCAGCTTTCCTGTTTCAAGATCGACATCGATCTCTGCAAATTGTGCAATAAAGGGAGGAGGGGACTCGTCCACTGTCTGGGATGCATGAGCCTGTATCTGAAACTGGTCCTTCTCGTACATTGAAGAGAGCGCTATGTCCGTAAAAGTCACAGATTTCTTTGTGTTCTTGTCAATCGCCTTTTCAGAATCAAGGAAGAGGTTCTTCTGTTCTGTTCCTAACATACCGCTGGCTACTTTTTTGAGCTGTTCAGCGATATCGTGTGCGCATTTTTCTACAGCCTTACCGGACACATATGTGGTGGATGATGCATATGCACCTGTGTCAAAGGGGGTAAGATCGGTGTCGGAGGAAAGGACGATGATCTTCTGGGTTGGAACCCTGAGCACCTCGCCGGCTATCTGGGCAAGTATGGTGTCTGAGCCGGTTCCAATATCTGTTGCACCCACATAGAGGTTGAAGGAGCCGTCTTCATTCATCTTCATAGAGCACGCTGCCATATCGATTTTCGGTATTCCCGAACCCTGCATCGAAACAGCAGCTCCCACTCCCTTAACCATGTTCTTTCCAACCTTGATACGTTTAGCTCTTTTTTTATACCACTCTATTGCCTCTGATCCCCTGTCGATGCACTCATCGAGTTTGCATGACCTTATGGCCTGCGCGACTCCCTCCTTCCCTTCACCCAGAGCTTTGAATACCTCCGAGGTCTCACCTTCCTTTATATGCCACCTTTTGATATACTCAAGCACATCCTTATCTGTTCTTCTTGCGATGGTATCGATCTGCTGGTTGAAGGCAAAGTAGCCCTGTGTTGCGCCGTATCCTCTGTATGCACCTCCGACAGGGAGGTTGGTGTACACGCTTCTTCCACAGAAGTTCAGATTCTCGATCTTGTTGAAAAATGGCAGGGTCTTGGATCCGACATTTGAGATTACTGTGAGGGCATGTGTGCCGTATGCCCCGGCATTCATGAGCCCGTCCATATCGAGTGCTGTTATTCTTCCGTCGTTTTTTACCCCTGTCCTGAGCCTTATCCGCATTGCATGACGTGTTCGGCTTGAGACGAAGACCTCTTTTCTTGTCAAACAGATCCTTACAGCACGACGGTGGCGCCAGGCAACGAGTGCAATGAGAGGTTCGAGGAAAACCTCCTGCTTTCCGCCGAAACCTCCTCCGATCCTGGGCTTTATAACCCGTATCATTCCCACAGGGATGCCGAGTACCTGCCCGACAATCCTCCTCACATGGAATGGAACCTGTGTGGTTGAGATAATGACGAGCCGGCCGCGCTCGTCGAAATAACAGATAACGGCATGCGGCTCTATGGCACAGTGTGAAGCATAATGTACCTTATATGTGTGGTCTTCGATAAAATCTGCCTGTTCAAATCCCTTTTTCATATCACCGAAGGAAATTTTAACCTCTGCAGCAAGGTTTTTTTCAGGCTCGTAAGTTGCAGGGATCATTGCATGCTCATCGTCGACATGGAGTTTAGGTGTGTCTTTATCCATTGCCCTTTCCGGGTCAAAAACTGGCTCAAGCGGTTTATAGTCGACTATTATTTTTTCCAGTGCCTGATGAGCGCTCTGCACTGTTTCGGCTGCGACAAGTGCCACTCTGTCGCCAACAAACCTCACCCTTCTGTCGAAGAGGAGTGTATCGTAGGGAGACGGTTCAGGGTAACCCTGTCCTGCAGTTGTATGTAAAACTCTGGGTACATTGTTGTAGTGGATGATATCGACGACGCCGGGAACCTTCAAGGCAGTAGATGTATCTATTTTTTTTATCTCGGCATGAGCATGGGGGGAGTAGAGAATAGCGCAGTAGAGCGGGTTCTCAACATGAAAATCATCTGTAAACCGTTCGGTTCCGGTAGCGAGGGAGAGGGAGTCCATTTTCTGTACAGGTTTTCCTATGTTCAGCATGTCAGACATTTTCAGCCATCCTCTTCGCAGCGAGTTTCACAGCCTCATGTATCTTCACATAGCCGGTACAGCGGCATAGATTTCCATCAAGTGCTCTGCAAATCTCTTCATCATCCGGATCTGGATTGTTCTTTAACAGGTAGTAGGCCGCAAGCACAACACCGGGTATACAGAAGCCACACTGGACTGCGCCAGTTTCTACAAAGGCTTCCTGCATTGGATGAGGTGAGTGGATATCCCCAATGCCTTTTATAGTAACGATATCTTTACCTACTGCTGCTGCTGCAAATACCTGGCAGGAGTTTACAAGCTCCTCATTGAGAAGAATAACGCATGATCCACACTGGCCCTCATGGCAACCCGACTTCACCTCAGTAAATCCGTTAGCTCTCAGCACATTGAGGAGTATGTCGCCCGAGTCAAAGGACAGCTTTTTTTCGCTGCCGTTTATAATAAACAATCCTTCCATGATTTATCCCCTAGTTAGTTCTGAAATGCTCCTTTCGATCTGTACACCTGCACAATGTTCAAGGTAAGCAGGTTCGAGAGACCTCTTTTTTGTGAACTTAAGCTCATGCGTTTGTGCAATACCGTCTATTTCAAGACTGTCTGTTGTTTTGCCTTTTAGATAATCCTCGATCTTCTTTACCCTGCTGAACTTTCCGGCACAGCCCACAACTACTATTCGCGTATCCTCTATCAAGTTTTTATTTTTCTTTAATAGGATTGTGATGGTAAAGGCAGGGTAGTCAAAGCTTGTTTTAACTTCTCTATAGTAATAGGCGTTCCACCCGATATTTTTAAACCGCACATGAGTAATCAGGCTTTCTTTTCTCAGCGCAGAGCTTTTAACATATTCAGTAATGGAGTAAGCTTCTGAGCGTTCTCCCATGAGCACAACATCTGCATCGAGCGCTATGAGCGGTCCCATAAGGTCTGACCATACCGGAAAGGAAAAGATCGTTCCTCCAAGGGTGATAATGTTTCTCAGCGGTGTTGAGGCTGCATGTTGAAGCGCTTTTACAAGGATATGATCAGGATTGATGGTGGTCATGCTTCTGATGGTTTCAGCGTAGGTCATACCGGCTCCCATTTCAACCGTTTGACTGTCCTTTCGAAAACTGTGTAGCTCAAGCTTTCCAAGATCGACGAGTCCTTTTATTCCCCTCATGCTTCCCCTGAGAATCCACGTTCCACCTCCATGAAGCTTCACACCATCTCTTTTGAGATGCGGCTGAACCTCCTCAAGAGTTTTTGGAAAGTACCATTGGATGTCATTCATTCGTTTGCCTTGATTGTTTTACGCCTTATTCTTGACCATACACTGCCTATTATCAACGTGTCAAGAGGTATTGTTTAGAAGGTATAATTTTTGAATAAAAAGTTGTAGCTGGAAAGATGCCCAGATGGTGCACAGGTTTCATGAGTGTTGTAAGGTGCTTTTGCAGAGTGAAAATAGAAATACTATTGATGTTATAATTTTATATCCCTAGCCCTATTAGCTTCACCCAAAGTCTTTCCTCGTCGGGATCGTTGCTCACTATCTGTATCTTTGTTTCTCTCTTTCCATCTTTTGTAGGCACAAACCATGTAGTAAACATTATACTTGCTCCAGGGAGCAATGTAAGCTCATACAGGTCGTAATCAAGAGAGAAATCTTCCCAATTACCACCTGTAAGCAAAATGGACTGAATCTCAAGATCAGCTGTGCCGTTGTTTTCCACTGTAAATACGACAGGTTCACTGCTTTGACCAACCATTGTGTCTGGAAAATAGAATTCGCTTCCATGCATGTAGCTCACAGTTCCCTGTTTTACATTAATATCGGGATCGCTGCCATAAGAGCCGTAAGCAAATACATCGAACTTGTAAGGGTTTTCATCAGGGTCGTCACAGTAAATCTCGATCCTTGCATCTTTGCTTTTTGTTTCAATTGGGGTAAAGATTATTTCAAAGATAGTGGTATCCCCTGGGAGGAGAAAGAACACTGTCATTGAATCTTCCAGCATGAACTTATCTGGATCCTTGTTTTCGATAGATGTTAAGTTAAGATCTCCGGTGCCGGTGTTTTCAATTGTGAATATCTCTGTCTTTGAGTCCCCCATAGGCACTGGTCCAAAATCGAAATCTGAGTTATATGCGACCTCAAGCACATTAATATCAGGCACAGTTTCGATAACCCCCCACCCTTCAACATTGAATGTATAAGGATCTTCATCTGTATCATCGTTGACGATCGTGACCGTTGCCCACTTGAACTCTTCAGGCAATTGTGGTGAAAATGTAATTTTGAATGTAGTGTTGCTGCCTGGATCAACGGCTAAATCCATTCCGCTTGTATCAATAGAGAACTGGGTTGTGAAACCTGCAGTGAGCGTTACGCTGGTTATATTCAAAGTCGCTGTGCCGGTATTCTCTATTGCAAAAATGGCTGGCTGACTTGAACTCCCGCACTGTATATAGCCAAAGTTGTAAGAACCAGACCCGCTTGGAAGATCTTTTTCACCCTGCTTGATATTTATATCAGGTGTTGGTAATGCTACTCCATCTCCCTGAATACCAAATGTATACGGGTTTTCAGGAGGATCGGGATCGTCGTTTGCTATGGATACTGTTGCTGATTTAATTCCGGTACTCTTCGGAGTGAATACAACTGTAAATTGTGTATCTTCGTCTTGCGCAAGAGAGGTTGGTATGGTCGGACAGATGAGGCTGAACTCCCCTGTAATTGTACCCCCTCCGAGATTGAGAGAGACATCAAAGACGCTGAGCTCGCCTGTATCAAGGTTTTCTATTGTAAAGACCTTTGAGCTGGAGTCGCCTATCTGTACATTTCCAAAGTCAGCAAGCCCTCCAACTGGGATGTTTGTTGTCCCCTGCTTGAGGTTAATATCGGGAACAGATGATGGAACTCCTGATCCGATTCCAGATATAACAAAAGTGTATGGATTATCCGTATTACAGTTTGATAGTATGATAACAGTTGCCGATTTGCTTACAAGGTCGGTGGGTTTGAATTTTATTGTAAATACGGTGCTTTTTCCCGACATCACAGCGGATGATATTGTTGAACTATCAATGGTGAACCATTCGACATCATCCTCTACAAAGGTGATGCCTTTAATCATAAGAATTCCTCCTCCGGAATTCATGATGGTAAAGCTTGCGAAGCTGCTTGTATACACATTGACAGATCCGAAGTCGAAAAAACCCGTTTCGTTTGGATATCCAACAACCTCGATTATTGGATCTAGCGAGGTAGATGCGAGTCTGTAGATATCCTCTCGAATTATACTGCAGGTAGTGAGAAATATGGCTACTAAAGGAAGTAGGAGAATCTTGGGGTATATTAATTTATCTTTTATATTCATAATATGTTTTATTGCTTATTTATATTTATGTGCGTACATTAATTAAATATAGTGCAATTATTTTATTTATCAAAAAAATCTTATTGAAATAAAAAAGTATAAAGGATTAAGGGGAAGGAGATGACTTCATGATATCAATTTTCTTTTACCTTGCTCTCTGATATAAATTACTAAGAGATGAATATTTCAATGTTTTGATTAAAGGTTTAGGCTTGTAGAATGCTCGGACGATGACGTAATTAATAAGGAATTATTTGGTGAGCAATGGGAGTTGCATCAATCCTCTATACCATTCCCTGTAAGCTTTATCTCATATATGTCCTCATTGGGATCATTGCTTCTCATCTGAAGCTTTGTTTGTCTTAATCCAGTTTTTGTGGGACTAAACCATGTGGTAACAAGGATGCTTCCCCCGGGCTGTATGATCAGGTGATCTGGATCATAATCAAGTTTGAAATCTCCAATATGTTTCCATACCAACAGAATTGATTCAATTTCAAGATCAGCCGATCCATTATTCTCTATGGTAAAAACAACAGGAGTACTTTCTTCATCAACTTCTATGTCTGGGAAGTAGAATTGGCTTCCATCAGGGTAATTTACGGTTCCCTGCCTTACATTGATATCAGGCTCAGTGCCATCTGTGCCGTATGCAGCTACCTTGAACTTGTATGGATTTTCATCTGGATCATCGCTATATATCTCTATCGTTGCTGTCTTGGACTTTTGGTCAACAGGAGTGAAAGTAATATTAAAAGTAGTAATAAAACCAGATGGAACAAGAAGCGCCGTCATCGAAGCATCGAGGGTGAACTTGTCTGGATTACAGTTAACAATAGAAGCTATATTCAAATCTGTAGTTCCTGTATTGGCAATAGTGAATGGCTCGGTCTTCGAGCTGCCCAGAATGACAGGACCAAAGTCGTATTCAGAATTGTGCGTAACTTCTTGCACATCTATATCCGGTACAGTCACGGCAACCGCTTCGCCTTCGATAGTGAAGGTGTAAGGGTCTTCGTCAGGATCGTCGTTGACGATAGTGACTGTTGCCCACTTGTAACCAGGGCTGGAATTTGGTAAAAATTTTATGGTGAAAGTCGTGTTCTCTCCCTGTATAAGGGTGAAAATTGTTGCTGAAGTATCTATTGAGAACTCAGTAGAGTTGCCGGCAGTTAACATAATACTTGTAATATTCAGAAAAGCTGTGCCTGTGTTTTGTATAACAAAAGTTGTTGGTTGGCTGGATGAATCACACTGCACATATCCAAAGTGGTAGGATCCAGATCCATCCGGAATATCGCTTGCACCTTGCTTGAGGTTGATATCAGGTTGTGGTGCCAGAGACCCTTCTCCCTGAACACCGAACGAATACGGGTTTTCGTCAGGATCGTCGTTTAATATGCTTATGGTGGCCGATTTGATCCCTATGTCCTGTGGGCTGAATATTACTGTAAACTCTATGCTCTCATCTTCAGAGATACTTGTTGGTATGGAAGGGGTTACCAGGTTGAATTCTCCTATGCTGGTACCTCCTCCAGGAATAACTGAGATATCGAGGATGCTCAATTCACCCGTAAGCTTGTTTTCGATTGTAAAGACCTTTAAGCTCGAGTTTCCAATCTGCACATTGCCGAAGTCAGTAAGTCCTCCGATGGGGATGTCTGCTGTTCCCTGCCTTATATTGATATCAGGGAATATGGGTTCTCCGGTTCCTGTTCCATTGATGGTAAATGTATAAGGATTCTTATCCTGAGAGTTGGAATAAATGATTACAGTTACCGAGTTGCTTATCAGGGCTGTGGGTTTGTACATTATGGTGAAGATTGTACTATTTCCAGGGTTCACAATGGATGCTGTCGCTGAAGTGTCGAGTGTAAATCCGTCAGTATCATCCTCAACAAAGCTAATACCATATATTCTGAGCTTTCCCCTTCCGTTGTTTATAATGGTGAAGGTTTTATAGTCGGTTTGATACAGGTCGACAAATCCGAAATCGTGGTATCCGGTTTCATAGCTATATCCTACGACCTCGATGTCAGGCAAAGGTGGATTTGAAACAAGATAAAAAATATCCTCTCTGTTTATACTGCATGTAGTGAAAGATATGGCAAATAGAGGAATAAGAATGTATTTTAACAGCAATTTTGTCAATTTATTTTCTTATTATTCTTTATAATTAATTAAGGGTAATAATAGATATTATCCTTATTATCAATATGATTAAGAGCAAATCTATAATATAACACAATTTTAAAGTTTATCCATAGTATTTAATAAAAAATTTGAGTGTGAGAAACCCAGGTTTTGGTGTTAATGTCTATCAGGAATAAGTTTGGGAGGTGAACTCAGAGGTAACCTGCTGAAAAATATGGTGGGGAGCTCTAACCTTCAATATTCCTGAAATAGGTGGCTTTGTTTTGTCTCTGATAAGGTATCTGGATGAACTGAGATTGGAAGCAGTATAATAAATGTAGAACCTGAATCAGGTGCGGATTGTACATCTATACTGCCACCATGAAGCTGGATAATGTGTTTTACTATTGAAAGTTCAGGCTCTAGCACACATTTTTTTCCTATGCCAGAGTTTATCTATGAGATAAAGCACAATTCCCTCTCGTAGCTCTGCATGTGGAATTATTACTTCCTCTGCTCCCGAAAGTATAGCCAGCCTTTCATATACACATGCAGCCGGCAGGATGACATCGGCACGGTCATCTTCAAGATCAAACTCTTGAATACGATCACGATAAGAGAGATTTTCGAGCTTTTTTGTTAATTCTCTAAGATCTTTAAGTGAAACCCTGCTTATACCATCTGATGGGTTTAATAGCCTTGCAATCGTTTCTATGTTTCCCCCTGTAGCGATAAATCCTGCGGGTTTTTTATTATCTGCCCGAGCTGGAATATGAAGTGATTGAATCTGTTTTTCAATGTGTCTTCTGAGATATTCAGGATCTTCTGTGGCTGCATGGAGCTCTGGTAACAGTCTAATCGCTCCAATCTTCAGTGATTCGCTCCAGAGGATTTTTTTCTTATCGATCAATGAAACGTCAACACTGCCGCCTCCGATATCTGCAAGCACCCATTTTTCATTCCTCAGTCGAAAGCGGTTTTTTACTGAAATATATATAAACTGTAATTCTCCATACCCTGAAATTTTTTCCAGGATTATTCCGACCTCTTTTCTCGCCCGGTTGATCAATTCCTCTCCATTTTGACTTTCCCTGACCGCACTTGTAGCAACAGCTTTATAATTATTGATACTGAATTCTTTGAGGTAGTTTTTAAAGATCTTTATACCTTGAACAGCAGAATCAATAGTCTTCTCTTTCATCCTCCCCAGGAGAAACACATCATGCCCCAACCTCAATTGGTATCTATCTTGTTTTAGAACATTGAAATGTGACCGGTTTTTATACTCGACTGCAAGAAAGCGAAGCGCATTTGAACCCACATCAATCGAAGCTACACGAATGGGGAACTTTAACATGCCGCTATCCTCTTTATATGATTATATATCGTTTATAGTATTAAGAGTAATATCCATTAATCTAATATGGACAGGCTATCTTCTTGATTTATAAATTTTCCAGCCGGTTTTGGCAAGAAAATACGTAGTATTTGAATCAGGCCTACATATTTCACATATTAATAATCTTGCATCAATATTTGATAGGATATACTTATTGTTATCAGTCTTAAATGCTACCATATTTAAATCGATTATAATATTAGAACCTGTTTTGGTTTACCAAAGGTATTTTGTCAAATGTAAAGATCTGACACCCATATTTAAAAACGTGAGGTAACGAATATGTCAAAACAGGATGAAAACATGATTGCGTATTGCGGATTATGTTGTCTTGACTGTCACGGATATCAACAAAAAATACCTGATCTTGCAAGAGATTTGCGAAAAGAGCTCAGGCAGTCAAAATACAAGAAATTCGCTGGTTTTCTCTCCGAAATTAGTTTCGGCAAAGCATTTATAGATTATGATAAGTGCTACGAAGTATTAGGTGCAATGGTAAAATTCAGATGTCACAAAGGATGTAAAGATGGAGGAGGCCCGCCATTTTGTAAAATGAGAAAATGCTGTCAGAAAAAGGAGATCGATGGATGCTGGGAATGTGATATTTTTGAGGAGTGTAAGAAGCTTGACTTTTTAAGCCCTGTCCATGATGATGGACATATAAAGAACTTAAGGATACTAAAAAGGAAAGGTAAATCTGAATTCTTGAACAGCAAAAGACACTGGTAGATATGACCCGAAATTATTTCCCGCTGCTGAATGAATATGTGAGTACGTATTCCGGACAAGAAAATAAGAATTAAACCACTACTAGAGTTAGGAGGGGATCAGGTCTGCACATTTTTATTTAATGAGGATACCCGTGTTGTCATTATAAAATAATATAGTTTTGGTTGACAATAATTGATCAGCTACTTTGAAGCAAAAGGAAAATAACGTACGTTAGATTATAAAAACCCTATCGTTTGCTACTGCTTTCTATGGGTTCCTTTTAAACACCCGGCCGATATCTTGGAAAATCTGGTACAGACAGGGAACGAGGACAAGTGTAATCGGGGTTGCAAACAGAAGCCCGTAGCCAAGGGCGAGAGCCATCGGTGACATGTAAAGATTGGTGCCACCTATCCCATATGCCAGCGGAAGCAGCCCGACCACCGTAGTGAGTGTGGTAAGAACGATTGCCCTCAGGCGGTTCGAAGCTCCTAATGCAACGAGTTCCCTAATCGGCATATCGGGATTCTGTTTTCTCAGGTCGTTAAGATGGTTCACAAGCACCAGTGAATCGTTCACAACCACACCGACCAGACCCACTGCTCCAATCATTGCCAGAAAACTGAGAGGCTCGCCGTGTAGCGCCAGGGCGAGAATAACCCCCACAAAACCGAACGGTACGGCAATCAGTACCAGAAACGGCTGGGTGAATGAGTTGAACAGCAGAACGAGGAGAAAGTATATTCCGATAACCGCTATAGAGAAAGAAAATATGATATTCATAATAGATTCCCGGCTCTCTTCTGCTTCCCCCCCTATACGGAGTCGTATGCCGGGAAATTCTTTTTCGATGTTACTGAATCGAGCCATCAGGGCAGTTGTGACATCGAGTGAGGTGGTGATATCCGTATCAACATCGGCTGCGATTGTGGTAGTTCGCTCGCCGTCGAAGTGATGGTAAGCGTTCGGGCCGGGACCTGTTTTCAGAAGTGCAACTTCATACATCTTGATAAGTCTGTTCTGTATATTGGGTATGGAGAGGTTTTGAAGATACCTCGTGTCCTTTCTAGCTCTCTCGGAAATCAGTACCCTGAAGTTCACATCTTCATCGCCATCCCGAAAAGACGTCACAACCTGACCGTCGTAGGCAATTCGAACATTCTGGGCTACATCCGCAACAGTGAGTCCCAGACGGGCAAGTTTATTATAATTGAACTTGATCTCGATCTGTTCCTTACCGAGTTTGTCGTTCCGGTCGATATCTTTCACTCCTTCGATACCTGAGAGGAATATTTCGATTTCATCACTCAGGGCTCTTCGCATTTCATCATCATACCCGATTATTCCAAGGCTGATGGCCTTTCCCACCGGCGGACCACCTGCATCTATCTCAAAGGTTATCTTCTCAAAACCTTCGAGTATATTTGTTTTTTGTCTAATTTCCTCGATAATCTCATCGGCTGTTCTTGTTCTCTCCCTACCTGAAAAGGGCGTGAGCCCCACAAAAACTTGCGCATAATTCTCTCCCCTTCCAACCCATCCGATAACCCCTACACGGGTTATATAGGTATCGAGCTCATCGTCGGGGAGTTCTTCGACAATTGCCTCAATCTCCTTTACCTTCTCTGCTGTGGCCTGTAAGGAGGTGCCCATGGGACACTCTACGAAAATGGCAAAACGCTCAGCCCCCTTTGAAGGGAAAAGGATGAAGTCCATATGGGTTCGCATGTACCACAAGGCAGCTGCAATGATGCCTATAAAAACCACGAGTACAGGATATCGAGCCCTGAGAAAGCCCAGTGCAATCCTGTTGTAGACTCTTTTTAGAACCTCGAACCACTGTGGAATAAGCTTTCGCTGTGGTTTCAGTGCAGCTCTCTCAAGCCCCCTTTTGAGATGTGCAGGGAGCGCAAATGCCGCTTCTGAGAGTGATATGAAAAGGGCAAGGCTCACCGTGAGTGGAATGACAAAGATAAACTTGCCCAGCATGCCTTTAATAAAAAACATCGGTGCAAATGCGAGGAAGGTCGTGAGTACCGTGGTGAGCACAGGGAAAAAAACCTCGTTCACACCGTTTACTGCGGCTTCCACAGGAGAGTCACCCAAGTGCCTCCTGAAGGTGATGTTCTCGGATATAATGATACCATCATCCACGATGATACCTATGACAAGTATCAATGAAGCGAGTGATATGGTATCCAGGAATATACCGAAGAGGGGCATGAGGAAAAACACACCGAGTATGGAGAAGGGAATTCCAAGGGCCACCCAGAAAGCTATTCTCAGATTGAGGAAAATGGCGAGCATCAGAATGACGAGGCCCAGACCAATGGCCAGGTTGGTCAGAACAATCTGGAAGCTCTCCCGTACATATTTAGAGAGATCGTTCGCGGTGATTATCTGAACGGACCCGTATCTGAAGATATTCTTCTCCACACTTTCGCCCTTTATGCGTTTCATGAGCATCTCAAAGGTTCCTTTTTTAACCTGTGATCCATCATCGAACTCGACATAACCTGCCAGTTTTCCTCTACCGCTCTCCTCTCGAATAAGCTTTTTGATAGCCTCCACTGTTCGAATAATGTCGGCATTCTCCGTTTTGTTTACGATGAACGAGATTGTCGCTCTCCCTTCCAAACGAGAAATGATTTCCTCCTCCTCGAAGTCGTCTTTGATAACAGCAAGGTCTTTAACCCTGATGAGAGGCCCTTCAAAAGTGGACCGAACGATTACGTCTCCCACCTCTTCGGGTTTTCTGAACTGCGCAAGGGTTACGACGTTTTTTTCACTGGTAAACGATTCGAAGGTTCCACCTGTGAGACGTATATTTCGAGCCCTAATAGCCTGTATGATTTCTCGGAGCGGAATCTGGTATTGATCGATTCTTCGAGGGTTGACTTCCACTGCGATTTCTCGTGCTCTGTACCCATATTTTTCGAGGCTGGCAACACCCGGTACTTCTTTTAGCTTCTTCTCGAACTGTCTGGCAATCTCACGGAGCTCTCTATAGGGAATATCACCTGTAACACCTACCTCTATAATGGGGAAAATTGCAGTGGTGATTTCCGTAACTAGTGGGGATTCTGTAACCTCTTCAGGAAAATCTGTCGCACGGCCAACAGCTTCTCTAATGTCTGATTTGACCTTATCACTGTCCTTGGCGTCAGGGTCGATGACAACATCTATCACAGAAAGGTTTTCCATCGAAGTAGAGGTGATGCGGTCTATGCCGTTGATGTTTTTCAGCTCATCTTCGAGCTTGTTCGTAACATTGAGCTCGACATCCTCCGGAGACGCCCCTGGGTACGCAGTGGTGACAATGACTTCACCGATATCAACCTCGGGAAACTGGTCCCGCTTCAATGTTCGTAGCGAATTCAATCCTAGCATGATAATGCCAATGGTAAAGAGCGTAGCTAAGATGTGGCGACGGGCAAAGAATTCGAATATTTTTCGCATGATAAGGATCCTCCTTTATTTAAAAGGAACACATTTTACACCAGATGGATTCTTTACGAATCACTTTAAATAAAGCTCATCGAGGAGGGCTCGGTATTGGAGAATCAGACCCTGGTACAATACTGAGTTTTCGATATACTCCATTTTTGCGTTTTCCTCGTTGTCCCTGCTCTGTATTACGAAAGCGAGTTGGTTTCTTCCCTGGTTATACAGTCTCAGCTCCTCTTTCGTTTTTTCCTCTGCTGATAGTATCTGGGCCTGGTTAAGCGCAAGCACCTTCTCCATCTCGAAGATCTGTATAAGGATGTTGACCATCGATGCTTCGAGACTCGTTTCCACGTTCATAATATCTTCCTCAATCTGATTCACCTTTAGATCGAGCTTTTCAATCTGGGCATCTATTGTACGGTTCTCGAGGTTGGTGGTGAAAACAAGTGAGATGGACGCCTCGGGTTTATATATCCCGAGGGATTCGACGAACTCTTCATCGCTGCCGTAGAGGCCTCCGGCAACCATCAGATCGAGCTGCGGACGGCGTTGTTCCACAAGACCTTCCCGCTGATGAACCAGCTGCTCTTGAAGTATTGAAAGGGTCTGCAACAGCCGTGATCGTGACTTCAGCTGAGATGAGACCTCTTCAGTATCCGGCACAGGTACCATCTTATAAAGATCGTATGAGGGAACTTTACCGTAGATTGTATCCGTTTTCGCGAGCACGGCAAGCTCGGCCTGTTTTGCCTTCCACTGAGTTTCTAGCTGGATGATTGTCTTTTCAGAGATCCGGACGGCATCCTCGGCTCTCAGGACATCCACCCTGTCTATAAGGTTAGATTTGAACCGCTTTTCGGTATTCTGCAACTGCTCCTGTGCAAGTGACAGTCTTTGCTTGGCAATCTCAATCACCTCTGAATAGTATACCCAGTCGAGAAACACTAATGCCGTATCGAGCAGGAATCCTTCCATGTTTTCGATTGATTGTACCTCTGTAAGCGCAATCGTGTAATCACCCAGCTCGTATCCTATGCGGTCTAGTGTGCCTCCAAGGTTCTGCAAGAGGGGTTGAGTATAACTCGCGCCAAAGCCGTGCTTGAACCTGTCATAAGGCCCTATCAGAGGGTCACTGTTTGTGTAGCTTGATGTAAAGGAAAAACCGAGCTTCCCGCCTGTGGACCAGAGAGAACGGTTTATACTTGCATCGATTCCCACGCGGTGAACCTTTGTTTGAGCCCCATACTCAGAAGCACTTGCCTCCCCTACAAAGCTGTAAGAGGGTGTGATGTTCAGAATCCAGTCTTCTGCACCGAGAAGGCTTTGGGATTCCTTCTTCTCGATATCAACCGCAAGTTTTTCCTTCGTAAAAAACGGGTGATTCGTCCTGACCAGTGTGAGATACTCCTCAAGGGTGATCTCGTCGGCATGTCCTGCCATGGCAACCGGTAAAACTACCACCAGAAACAGAAAAAGACGAAATTTCATTGTCTTACCTCCTTTTTCTATCAAGCAGAACTTGGAATCTATATATATAATTGGCCAGCCTTTAGTAGTGGTTTTTATACCACCAGTAAACATCAATCAATTTACAAATATTTTTATCAAGTTTTATAGTAGCAATATATTTTTTATTTAATAAATTACATTTATAGCATTATAAAAATAATAAGTAAATTGAAAAATAAATAATCTGCAATAAATTCGCACCAGTATTTATTAGATTAGGAGGGGTCAGGTCTGCACATTTTATATATCAGCTGTAATCTTTACACTGCCGGCGGCCACTATCGCATGAATTTATTTCCCGCTGCTGAATGAGTATGCGATCACATCTTCCGGGCATACATCGACACAGGTTCCGCACAAGATGCACTCCCTGTTTTCCATTGCCTCTTTTTGAACCATACCGTTGACATCAAGGCTCATGGGGCAGCTTTTTGTGCACTTTTTACAGCTTATGCAATTTTCTTTCACAGACTTAAGTCTCAATGAAGGCCACCTGAGAGTGTTACGAAGCTTTCTTCCAAGAATCATGAAAGGAGCTATCCAGCACATGGTGTGGCAGAACGCTCTCCTGCCAACAGCAAAGGCCAGCAAAACAAACACTAACAATACGAGAAAGAACATGACGTAATTTGATGGATCGGAGACAGAAATACCATTCTCCATTAGATTGAGTGGTTGTAGTGCTCTGTAGCCGCCTGCTCGGATAACAATATAAATAAGAAGACCGATCCAGGGACCCCATAGTGCCCATTTAATCCAGCCTATTTTTTTAAAAGTTAAAATGAAGAAGAGTCGGATGAAATTGTTTTTCTTACAAAAAACCTTGACATTACTATATATTGGATATAAAATATTCAAAATAATATCAAAAATACATCAAAAATTATCATTAAAATACACTGATTATCATGATACCAGAGGAAAGAAGAAACAGGATTCTCACAGAGCTATCTGGTAGAGATATCTATCCTATAGATGGGCTCGTAAAATCCCTCGGTGTATCGAGGATAACGGTTCAGAGAGATATTAGCCTTCTCCATCAGCGAGGGCTTGTCCATAAGGTCCACGGAGGTGTTAAGCTCAACAGGGAAAATCCTAAAGGTATTGAGACACTTTTTACAAAAAGATTGCAGCAGAATTATGAAAGGAAGCTCGAGATTGCGAATAAAAGCATTCAGTTTGTGAAGGATCACACAACGGTATTCATCGATTCCTCAACGACCTGCTATATATTTGCCCAGGCGCTGTTAAAGAAACACTACCTGGACCTCAGCATCATTACCAATTCTCCTGCGATACAGCAGGAAGCTCTCGGACATCCAAACAGGAGGGTGATTTCAACAGGGGGCGAGCTCAGGCAGAACTTCAATATGCTTGCAGGAAGATGGGTCTGTGATTTTATCGAGAATATCAACATTGATGCTGCATTCATAAGCGCTGCTGGTGTTTCATCCGAGTGGAACATTACCACATCCAATGCTGAGCTCTTGGAAATACTCAAAACTGTCCTGGCGAGATGTGGTGAGATAAATCTTCTCGCTGACAGCAGTAAATTTTTCAAAGCAGCCATGCTGAATATAGGGCACATAAGTCAATGTACCAGGGTCATATCAGACTCTGAGATCAATAAAGAACTTCTGCAGGAAATCAGGCAATTGAGCAATGTTATGGTTGTGCATTAGTATCCTGCGGACATTTCTCATATAAGAGGGGGGAATTACTATGGATGTTAAAAACTTTGTTACAGACGTTGTGGTGATAGGTGGTGGCGGTGCTGCATGCAGGGCTGCCATCGAAGCTTCGGAACGCGGAATGAACTGTATCATGGTCGATAAGGGGAGGCCCGGTCGGTCAGGAGCAACTCCCTGTGCCCTCTGGAGTATCCAGGCGCCTTTCGGTCCTCGGGGAAGGGATGAAAGAGACTCTCCAGAGCAGTTCTTCGAGGACATGGTGCGTGCAGGGAGATTCATAGGTGACCAGAACATCACAGAAATTGTTGCATTTACAGCATGCGACAGGATTCTGGACATGGAGCGTTACGGTGTCAAGTTTAAGAAGTACGATGACGGGAGATTCTATCAAACACCGATGCCGGGACAAACCTATCCAAGATCGACCTTCATGTATGAGAACGGTCAGCACATGTCTACTGTACTGGCGGAAGAGGTCTCGAGGCACGATAGCATCGAGGTTTTCAAGGATTTCTTTGCATTCAGTCTGCTCCTGAATGATGGAAGAGTTGTCGGGATCATGGGTCTGGATATGCTAAGCGGTGATGTGTTGACTATCAATGCAAAGGCAACGGTGCTTGCTACAGGCGGCTACACATCACTCTGGGGATTCAGTGATAATCCGCCAACACTTACGGGTGACGGTGTTGCAATGGCGTACAGAGCAGGAGCAGAGCTCGTTGATCTCGAGTTCAACCAGTACTACGGAACCGATGTAATATGGCCGCCAAGTGTTCGAGGAACCGTGGTGCTCTATGAGCTTATGATAGAGGAGTTTGCGAATGGAGAGATCACCGACAGGAACGGAACTTCTATAATCGATAAACCACTCCCAATCAGAGATGAAGCCATCAAGATAATCTTTAATGTTATTCGGGAAGGACGAGGAACCGAGCATGGAGGTGTGTTTTTCGACACCACGAAGTCCCCGAAAGGTGAAGCTGCAGTAAGGGATGTGTTCGATACCATGACACCAAAACATTATCACTTTCTTATAGATGCTGCAGGTATCGACCTCGCAAAGGTGCCACTCGAAGTCGCACCTGCTTCTCACTACCAATGCGGAGGAGTGTACATAAATGAGCGCGGAGAGTCGAATCTTCCTGGATTCTATGCATGTGGAGAATGTGCAGGCAA
The DNA here is from genome assembly GCA_020342115.1 of Spirochaetota bacterium. GTDB lineage: Bacteria > Spirochaetota > B62-G9 > B62-G9 > DRHN01. The sequence goes on along the minus strand of CP070841.1, from coordinate 695,492 downwards.
CTTTCAGGGTGCAAACCGTCTTGCAGGGAGCGCACTCTGCGATACACAGACAATGGGAGCTCAGGTCGGCGGATGCGCAGCAGATGATGCAAAGAAGCTGGACCTATTACCGCCGGACAAGAAAAACGTAAAAGATCAAATGGACATTATTCAAAGCTTTCTGTCGGATAAAAAGAGCACACAGAGGCCGATTTTTCTCAAGGAAGAAATTCTTAAGGCAATGGACAAATACGTTGCTCCTTTCAGGGATGGTAAAGGACTCAAGCAGGGACTCGGTATCATCTCTTCGCTGAGAGATGAGATCAAGAAGATCTCGATACCGGATATTGGGCGGTACAACCTGGAGCTTAGGGAAGCAGTGGAGTCGCTTCTTGCACTGGATGCTGCAGAAGTTACCATTGGATCGGCCCTTTTCAGGGAAGAATCGCGTGGTCATCATAATCGCACGGATTTTCCCGAAACGGATAACAGCAACTGGCGGTGCCATACGATTGTTGTCAAGAAGGGCGATCACCAGGCAGCTTATTCAAAGCGTGATGTGATTTATACACGGCTCAAGCCAGAAGATAAATAAAATCTAAAACAGGAGGTTTTGGTGATGAATGGTGTAATAAAGGCAAAGATATACAGGTTCAATCCTGATAAAGATAAAGAACCGTACTACAAGAACTATGAAATCCCAGTTGATCGGGAGGTGACTGTGCACGAGCTTCTGTCCATCATACACAGGGATTATGACGGGACCCTTGCATACAGGACTTTCAAGTGCTATAAGGGAATGTGCTCTACCTGTATAGTGAAGCTCAACGGCCAGTCTGTGCGAAGTTGCGCTACCCCTCTCAAGATCGATTCTGAGATAACACTCGAGCCTGTCAAGGGCGGAAGGGTGATCAGAGACCTTGTGGTTGATTTTGATAAGATGTGAGGAGGATATAATGGGGAAACCATTGATATGGCATGATATAACATGGCCTGAGGTCAAGAAGGCATCCGAAGAGACGGGGATAGCTATTCTTCCGATAGGATCAACGGAGCAGCACGGTTTTCACTGCCCATGCGGTGTCGATACTTTCAATGCATATGAACTTTCGAAGCTTGTATCAGAAAAAACAGGGGTCATTGTGGCGCCAACGATGACGTACGGGAGCCACCCCTATTTCCACTACGGCTTTGTTGGCACAATACCGATACGGGCAACGGTTCAGATCGAGCTTGTGCGAGATGTGGTAAAGGGGATCGTTAACAGCGGATTCAAGAAGATCGTCATCATGCAGGCACACGGACAGTGGTGGACATTGCAGACAGCGCTTCAGGAGATTGCCCTCGATGTAGACTGTTTTATGGCTGTTGCTACATGGTGGGAGCTTGCATGTGAAACAATAAAGGAAGTGTGTGAAACCCCCTTTAAGCACGCCGATGAGGTGGAAACCTCAGTGAGCCTCGCGCTCTATCCGGAGCTTGTAGATATGTCAAAGGCTGAGCCCGATTATTCACTCAAGCCGTATATAGACAAGAGCTTTGTGCGGCCTGCTGTCCACTCAGAGCTCATAAACTCCTTTCCCATAGAGTCGATAACCTTCGTTCCTCAGGAGAATGTGATGAAGACAGGTGCTCCAGGGGACCCGAGAAAGGCAAAAGCGGAGAAGGGAGAGGCGATAATTAACTCTGCTGTGGATGTGGTTGTCAGGCTCATTGAATATTTAAAAAAGACCTATAAGCCCGATGAATTTCCAAGGGTAAAACCAGAGCTAAAGGCAGATATGTATTGATGATGAAACGTTACCTGCTCGGCATTGATATCGGTTCCGGAGGGTGCAAGGTTTCCCTCCTTGATGCCGATTCAGGACAAACCAGCAAAAAGGCACTCGAGTATCAGACTCATTACCCTCATGGAGGCTGGGCAGAACAGGACGCGAATGACTGGGTGAAAAGCGCTGGAGTTCTCATAAAGAAGCTTCTGAATGAGTGTGAAGTTTCACCCTCAGATGTTCATGCTGTGGGGATTGGAGGAGTCACGCACTCACCGGTGCTTCTTGATAAAGCCAAAAGACCTATACGAAGGACAATACATCTTACAGATGCAAGATCGTACAGTCAGGCTGCAAGATTAAGGGAAAGTGCCAGAGATATTTTTCTCAAAAAATGCGGGAACGCAGTTGATGTAATGTGGACGATCTCCATGCTTAGCTGGGTGAAAGATAATGAACCAGAGAACTGGAGCAGGATACAGAGTATAATCTTTCCAAAAGATTATGTTCGTCTTCGATTAACGGGATCGACTGTAACGGATACCATAGATGCACAGGGGACACTGCTATACAATGTGTATGAGAGTCGATGGGATGAAAGCCTCCTTGCTTTGATTTCTCTACAACCAGGGATGCTTCCGGAAACTGTTCATCCAACAGAGGTCGTGGGAGAGGTCACTGCTGAGGGAGAGCGATGGTCCGGATTGAAGGCAGGCACAAAAGTTATCTGTGGAACCACCGACACACTCCTGGAGCTCATAGCGAGCGGAGTGAGCAAGCCGGGTGACTGCACTGTGAAGCTCGCGACATTCGGGCGTATATGTGTTCTCAGTGACAGGCCGGTTGCTGATGAGAAACTCATCACCTATTCATACATTAAAGATGGACTCTGGTATCCCGGTACCGGCACAAGATCCTTTGCATCGTCTCTGCGCTGGTTCAGAGACCAGTTTTGCCGTGATATAAGTGACAGCAGAGACGTTTTTCAAATCATGGAGAAAGAGGCGAATGGGGTAACGGTTGGGTGTGAAGGGCTAATATTCCACCCATACCTGCAGGGTGAGGGTTCACCTTATAACGATCCGGATCTCAGAGGAGATTTCATCGGTCTAAGCCTGCACCATGGGAGGGCGCATCTCATAAGGGCAGTGATGGAGGGCACGGCATTCTCGCTGCTCGACAGTTATACCTATCTCAAAGAGAGGAAAATAGATGCTCACGAGCCGGTGAGATTCATAGGCGGCGGCACTCAGAGTAAACTGTGGCTGACAATAGTGGCTGATGTTCTCGGTATGGATGGAGTCAAACCAAGAGCAACAGACCCGTCAATAGGTGCGGCAATGCTCGCCGGTGTGGGAATAAAGGTTTTTAAATCGGTTGAAGAAGCACAGAAATGTGTTAAAGGAGACACTGAAACGATTGTGCACAGCAAGGAAAACAGTGCTCGTTATAGAGAAATATTTGCCAGTTATAGGAAGTCAACAGGACTTCTTAAGGATATTTATCACAAGCTTTCAAGATTTTCAGTCGTATAAAGAGGAGGTTTAATCTGATGCAACATCAGCTACAGCGCCGTATGATCGAAAGTGAGCTCATTGATGCGGTGGGGAGAGATTGGGTCCTCACTGAAGAGGCCGACCGCATCATATACGGGGTTGACTATATGTGGATACCTCGTATGTGGATAGATCGAGGTCTTGTGCCTCCTCTTCCTGATTTCGTTGTGCTCCCAAAAGATGCCGAGCAGATAGCTAAAGTGGTGCGAATTGCCAATGTATATCGTATCCCAATTATACCATGGGGGGGAGGCTCCGGAAGCCAGGGGGGTATAATGCCGGTATATGGGGGTATCACAATCGATCTCAAGAGGTTGAATCGTATTGTCGAGATCAACCATGAGGCGCAGACAGTTACTGTGCTTGCAGGAATAAACGGGTATGAACTTGAGAGTGCCCTCAACAATGAGGGGTATACTCTCGCTCATATACCTGCATCGCTTCATTCGGCAACTCTTGGTGGATATATTGCATGCCGTGGTTCCGGGGTTCTGTCAACAAAGTACGGCAAGATAGAGGATATTGTGCTCTCCCTGGAGGTTGTGCTTCCGATGGGTGAGATAATCAGGACCCTTCCGCTGCCGAACCATGCAGCAGGGCCCGGTATACTCGACCTTTTTGTCGGTGCAGAGGGATCTTACGGGATCATTACAGAAGCAACCCTGAAAATAGAGAAGATACCTGAAGAACGCAGGTTCAGGGCGTTTCTTTTTGGCTCTCTAAAAGAAGGATTGGAAGCCGGGAAAACAATTATGCTCGAACGACTCAACCCGAGTGTAATCAGGCTCTACGACGAACCTGAGACTGCCAAAAGGATCAAAAAGATTCTTGGTATTTCTGTAGAACAGGGCTCATACATGGTCCTTGGATTTGATGAAAAAAAACAACTCATTGATATAAAAGAGAAGACCTCTGTCGGGATATGCAGTGGATTTGGAGCCAAAGAGCTGAGTGATGATATTGCCTGGGAGTGGTGGCGGCACCGATACAACTTCTTTTTTCCACCACATGCACTGGACTTTCCATTGATGTTCGGTACTATGGATACCTTATGCACGTTCGATAAGATAGAAAATCTCTATTGGACGAAAAAGCAAACTCTGGAGGAGCGTTACAGGGAGTGGGAGCTAGAGTACTTTGCGCACCTCTCCCACTGGTATGCGTGGGGGGTTATGCTGTATGACAGGTTTATTGTTAAGAATCCTCCTCAGGATCCTGAAGAAGCACTGTCCCTCCACAACGAGATATGGAATGTGGCTGTGCGAACATCTATAGCATGCGGTGGTGTGCTCAATGAGCATCATGGTGTCGGGCTGAAACTTGCGAGGCTGATGAGAGAGCAATACGGTCCTGCTTTCTGTGTGCTTGAAGGATTAAAAAAATCACTCGATCCACATAACATAATGAATCCTGGAAAGATGGGGTTCGGTCCCATAGAGTAGAGGGGGGAGGATGGCAATAAAGGATCTGAAAAACTATGAGGAATGGCTGTTGGGATGCAGGTTTTGTCCGATGTGCAAACCTGCTGCAGAAGTTGCAAATGTGACCTGTCTCGAAAGCCACACCACCAGGGCTCGAGCTATGATGCTCTGGAGGGTTGTAAGTGGTGTAGCAGATTTTACCAAACGCGATGCAGAGCTTTTATACCAATCGACTCTTGATAGTATCAGTGAAGCGTGGTGCGTGAGCCACTACCCTGTAAGCAGCTACATGGCTGCAGCAAGGGCCCTTGTGTATAAGAAAGGCTTGGCACCCGATCCGGTACGAAATGTGCTTGAGCAGACTATGTTAAGTATCAGCGATACAGAGACCAAAGATGCAAAGAGGATACTCCTGGCCTCAGAAGCTTATGAGCTTGGAAATGAAGCGCTGCTCAAACCTGCACTCGCTTTGCTTGAGAAAGCAAAAGTGCTGATGATTTCAAGCGGTGCGATCTTTTACTCACTCGGTGCGATAGATGAGGCAGCACAGCAGGCAAAAAGTGTTGTTGAACAGATACAGCTTTCGGGTGCCAGAGAAGTTGTGGCAGATGGTCCTGTGACACTCTGGGCAGTGAGATATGTGTATCCTCTTCTTGGAGTCGAGTTTCCTAGTAACATTAAGCTTACATCCATAACAGAGATTTTCGAACAGGAAGGCATGGGAGCTATTGAGGGCAATGCTGATATTTTTAGAGAGAAGAAAGTTCTTTATCACGATTCACGCTGTTGTTGCCATCTTGCGGATGAGCCTGCGCAGGATGCTGCAATTCAGCCTGGATACAGAGGCCCTGAAGAAACAATGGGAAAGGGAGAAGTTTATGAAGCTCCACGGAGGATTATTGATGCATTGGGAATGGAGCGGGTATTTACCGTGTGGACAAGATCACTCAGCAGGTCGTGCGGAGCTGACGATGGCCTCTGGCTCACCTATCCTGAGCTGGCCGAAAGGCTTGGATTGAAACTTCTCTCTCAGGCGGAAGAGCTCGGTGTAGAGATCTTAGTAACTGATTCCCTGCTATGTTCAGAGCACCTCAAAAGGATTTCCTCAAATGGAAGAATAAAGGTCCTCTGGCTCCCTGAGATTAATACTTAGCTTACAATTGATATTATATTTTATGAGGCAGGGGATGGAATTGCGACCAGTAATTATTTTTTGGGGCTGAGTGTTATTTTCACAGTAACATTGGGGACGGGGGATGAATTCATGACAATAGTATTCTTACAAATCCCATAACCATTTCACATCTCTTATAATTCTTTAATATTGATAAAGTTACAAATTCATATCCTGTAATTGTCTTATTAATAAAGTCATAAATTTATAATCCGTCCCTGTCTCAATTCTTGCCAAAACTACAATTGTATAATATTATGTCTATCACTGATTAGAATATTCACTACTGAATAAATTCAGTCCTGAATAAACAGAAAGGAAATGTTACAACTTACACAGGTATGAGAATAATCATTCCAATAAAGCAGGTCCCTGAAACCAGCAATGTAAGGATGGATGAGAGTACAGGAACCATGGTGCGCGAAGGAGTTGAGAGCATAATAAACCCTCTCGATCTTTACGCTATTGAAGCAGGGGTGCAGCTCAAGGAGGAGCATGGGGGAAGCGCAACGGTTCTCACCATGGGTCCGCCTTCTGCAGAAAAAGCCCTGAGGGAAGCGATAGCCATGGGATGTGACGAGGCCATCCTTATTACAGGGAAAGAGTTTGCTGGTTCGGATACCTGGGCCACGGCCTATACACTCTCATCAGCAATTGGAAAGCTGGGAGCATATGACATCATCCTTGCAGGAGAAAGGGCAACAGATGGAGATACGGGGCAGGTAGGGCCGGAAATCTCCTCCTTCCTCGATATACCCCTTGCTGCTTATGTGAGCAGTATAATAGAAATTACAGATGGGAAGGCAACCGTTGAACGATTGCTGGAAGATGGTTATGAGACCTTGCGAGTGGAGCTTCCTGCACTATTAACAGTGGTAAAAGAAATCAACTTTCCGCGTCTTCCGACTCTTGGGGGAAAAAAGAAAGCAAAAGAGGCAGAGATTCCTGTGTGGTCGAGAGGTATACTGGAAATTCAGGAAGGAGAGCTCGGTCTGAAAGGCTCTCCAACCAGGGTGGATAAAATATTCACCCCAAAGGTTTTGAGGGATGGGATGATGCTCAAGGCACATGATGAGCAGAGTGCGCAGAATGCTGCAAAAGAAATAGTGAAATTCATAAAGGAGAAAAACCTTCTTCAATGAGCTCTAAGGGTGTGTGGACAATATCAGAGTGGGGAGAAGACAGGATCAAGACGATATCCTTTGAGCTTCTCACAAGGGCGAGACCTCTTGCGGATAAACTGAACACTGAGCTCTCCTCGGTGCTCATTGGCAGAGGATTAGAAGATGAAACTGCCAGAGAGCTCATCTACAGAGGAGCCGACAAAATTTATGTGGTCGATGACAAGAATCTCGAAAGCTTCATAGTCGAGAACTACAGCGCCGTGCTCACCGCGCTGATACTTAAACATAAACCTGAAATCGTTGTGGCAGGCGCAACAACCATGGGCAGGACGCTATTACCGCATGTCGCTGTGAAGGTCAATGCGGGTCTCACCGCTGACTGCACATCTCTTGACATAGAAGAGGGAAGCGGAAACCTGTTGCAGGTAAGGCCTGCAATTGGGGGCAATATTATGGCAAGGATCAAGACTCCGGAGAAACGGCCCCAGATGGCAACTGTAAGGCCAAAAACGATTCGACCTGCCCAGAGAGATGAGAAAAGACAGGGGGTTATCATAAGAGAACGTTTCGGCAACGAAATTATAGACAGTAGAGTAGAAAGGGTGGGTCACAGGAAACTGGATACCGGCGGAGCTGAGATCCAGGATGCAGATATAGTTGTTTCAGGCGGGGCAGGTCTCAAGAAAGGTGATAACTTCAAAATAATCCAGGAGCTTGCCAAAACCTTAGGCGGGGCTGTCGGAGGATCGAGAAATGCGGTTGACAGGGGATGGATATCATATCCCCACCAGGTGGGATTGAGCGGAAAAACAGTAACTCCGAAGCTGTATATTGCTGTAGGTATATCCGGTTCGATCCAGCACCTGGCAGGAATGAAGACATCAGAGCATATTATAGCGATCAATAACGATCCTGATGCCCCGATATTCAAAGTTGCGGATTTCGGTGTTGTCGGTGATCTTTTCGAGATCATTCCCCTCATATATGAGGCACTGAAAGAGGCAATGTAGTTAGTTGATGTTCACAAGAGAGTCCTTCGCATTTAGATGTGAAAGGCAATAATTTTTAGAAGAGGTTAACGCCATCTAAATGCAGATAGTTGATAGTCAAAAGAGAGTCCTTCGCATTTAGATGTGAAAGGCAATAATTTTTAGAAGGGGTTAACGCCATCTAAATGCAGATAGTTGATAGTCAAAAGAGAGGCCTTCGCATTTAGATGTGAAAGGCAATAATTTTTAGAAGAGGTTAACAACATCTAAATGAAGTACAATCCGGTTGACAAAAAAACAGTGACAGAACTTGCGAGGATAGTAGGTGAAAGGTGGGTGATCACTGATCAGGAGAAGCTCGAGGAGTACTCACACGATGAGACACCAAAAGAGCAGTACGCCCGGATGCCGGAAGTTGTGGTAAAGCCCGCTGACGCAAAGGAGGTTTCTCAGGTCGTTAAGCTGGCCAATAAAAAACTCATTCCCATTACACCGAGAGGAGCAGGCTCCGGTCTCTCAGGAGGGGCAATCCCGCAATTCGGCGGTATCGTGATGTCAATGGAGAGGATGAACAGGGTTCTGGAGATCGACCGAGACAACTTGATGATGGTACTCGAACCTGGAGTGGTTACAAATGATGTTAACGATAAGATTAGAGATGAAGGACTCTTCTTTGCCGGGTATCCTATGAGCATCGAGACCTGTTTCATAGGAGGAAATGTTGCAGAGAACGCTGGTGGCGGCAAGGCGATAAAATACGGTGTAACAGGCCGCTATATTATGGGGCTCGAAGTTGTTACACCAACAGGGGAGATAATCGAGCTTGGAGGGAAAAGAGTAAAAGATGTGAGCGGCTACGATCTGAAGCAGCTCATGATAGGTTCTGAAGGAACACTTGGAATAATCACAAAGGTGATCATCAAACTTCTACCTCTGCCAGGTGCAAGCGTTGATCTGCTTGTGCTATTCAGGGATGTGAAGTCTGCTATAAACATGGTTCCTGAGATCATGACAGACGTAAGGATCATTCCCACATCTATAGAGTTTATGGATGAGCTCTCTTTTAAAACATCATGCGAGTATTTGAACGAGCACTTATCCTACAGAGAGGCCAAGGCGATGCTTCTCATAGGGATAGACGGTATGAGTGAGGATCAGCTTGAGATCGAGTATGAAACCATCGGGGAGCTCTGTCTCAGCAATGGCGCCATTGAGGTATATGTAGCAGACAACCACACAACTCAGGAACGGGTTTGGTCCATACGAAGGGGGATTCCGGAAGCTTTTATCGCCTATAGTCCTCATATGAGTATAGAGGACATCGTCGTTCCTACCGGAGTTATCCCCAAGCTCATGCCAGAGATTGAGAGGCTTGAGAAAGAATATGATATCAAGATTCCTTGCTACGGTCATGCAGGCGACGGCAACCTGCATGCAACACTCGTCAAAAATCCTGACACAACACTTGCGGAGTGGTACAAGATAGAAGAGAAAGCATTACGAGAGCTATACAGTGTTGTAGGGAAATTGGGCGGAACCATCAGTGGAGAGCATGGTATAGGATCAAAGAGGAGGGATTATTTTAAAGATGTTGAAGACCCGGTGGTGATAGAGCTCATGCGAAAGATAAAGAGGGCATTTGATCCAAACAACATAATGAATCCTGGAAAAATCTTGGATATAGAGTAAACAGATTGGAGATAGCAACGTTATGTTTATATTGAAGTCGCACCCTCATTTTTTATATTGAGCGTACGGTAGCTTATAATCAACAATTAATATTATGGTGAAATATATAAATAAGACTGGCATTTTATGTAAAAAAAATATCTCGCACATTCCTATTGTCAATAATATTAGATGATGTTACACTATATTTCAATAGGTTTTATTTGAATGAATATAGCAGCTCGTCCTTAAAAGGAGACAACTCATATAACGAAGATACGATATTTGTTTTCTCATTTCTTGCATATCAATTCATAATTCCGCTTACCAAATAATGCCTATTACAGATAGACTTTCTGCCTAGAACAGGGACTGTTTTCGGATTATTGTCACACTGTGACTAAAAGACACATGAGGGGAATATATGCCAGGGGTGAAGTTCGGGGATACAGTGAAAGTTCACTACACTGGAAAGCTGGATAATGGTGATGTATTTGATAATACTGATGACAAGGGCCCTCTCACCTTTTTACTTGGTGACGGTAAGGTTATTCCAGGTTTTGAGCAGGCCTTGGTAGGAATGAATCCCGGGGAAAAAAAGACTGTAAAAATCTCTGCGCTCAGAGCATATGGCCCATATCTCAAGCAACTGGTAATTGAGGTGGGTAAAGATAAGTTTGTTGACAACATCGAGCCAGAGATAGGGCAGAGATTACAAATAAACCAGCCAGATGGGGAAAAATTTATAGTAACAGTCACCGAAGTTTCTGAATCAAACGTGATTCTTGATGCAAACCATCCTCTGGCGGGTAAGGATCTCACCTTTGATATCCATCTATTAGAGATTATGGAGAAATAAATTCACTGGAGGGTATTGTGCAGGGAACTAAATTGTATGTAGGCAACCTGGATTATTCTGTTACCTATGAACAGCTGCAGGAGCTTTTTACAAAGTATGGTGAGGTTCGATACGTTAAGCTCTTTGAGGACAGAGGTTTCGGTTTTGTTGAGATGTCGAAACAAGCAGAAGCTGAAAAAGCAAAGGAGGAGCTGAACGGAGAAGAGTTCCTTGGACGCAGATTAAAAGTGAATGAGGCCCGTCCGCAGAAAGATAAAAGAAGACGGCACTATTAAGACGGCACTATTAAGACGGCACTATTAAGACGGCACTATTAAAAGCATGCATTACTATAATCAGGCACTACTAATATCATACACATAGGAAAGTGTAAATGAAGATACTACTGATATCTCCATGCATAGACATTGATATAAAGAGGCCACGGTTCCTCATGATACCGCAGCTTGCACTGCATATGATTGCGGGTCTTACGCCTTCTGAACATGATGTGAGGATAATTGAGGAAGAGATTGAAGATATAGATCTTGATGAGGAGTGCGATCTTGTTGGTATAAGCTGCATGACTGCGAATGCCCCACGAGCATATATGCTTGCCGATGAGTTTAAAAAACGCGGAAGAAAGGTCGTGATTGGAGGCGTTCATCCGACAATAATGCCGGATGAAGCATTAGGGTACGCCGATTCTGTTGTTATTGGTGAGGTGGAAGGTGTATGGGAGAAACTCCTGGATGATTTTAAGTGTGGAAAATTAAAAAGAAGATACCATGAGCCATGCCCGAATCTTGATCGATATATTCCACTGAGATTAAGAAAAACGACCAAGAAGCGTGCATTTGATGTTATTCCGGTAATGACAACAAGGGGATGTCCCTATCATTGCGAATTCTGCTGTGTGCACAATATCTATGGCTCTAAAATAAGACATGTTCCTGTGGAGAATGTAGTTCGTGATATAGTTGACTCCGGTGGAAGATTCATTCTCTTTTTGGATGATAATATAATAGGTGATCCTGTGTATGCACAAAAGCTCTTCAGAGCGATCACTCCACTCGGAATAAGATGGGGAGGACAGGCATCGATTTCTATTGTGAAAAACAAAGGTCTCCTGAAAATGGCAAGAGAGAGCGGGTGCTCTGCATTGTTTTTCGGCATCGAGAGCGTATCTCAGACACAGCTAAAAGGCATGCGTAAATCTATGCATGATGTTGAAAAGCTCGAACAAGCCATTAAAACAGTAAGAAGTTCAGGTATATTTTTCCATGCTTCGATGATATTTGGTTTTGATAGTGATACAAAAGAAACATTCCCTGAGACCCTTGTCTTTTTAGAGAGAAATAAAATAAGCTCTGCTTCACTGAATATTCTGACTCCGTATCCAGGAACGAGGATTTATCAGAGGCTTCTACAAGAGGGAAGATTAATTACTAATGACTGGAGGTTTTACGATCATAAAACAGTTGTGTTTGCTCCTAAGAATATGACACCCTTTGAGTTGCAGGCCGGAAGGCTCTGGACCCTGCAGGAGTTTACAAGACTATCGTCAATAGTGAAAAGGCTGCCCTTCAATTTTGATCATCCTCTATACCATCTGGCAATGAACATAGGGCATAGAAAAATATATGAAAATGATTATACCAGATTTCCAGAGCTTGCATCTCGACTGTTTCCATTGACTGATATAACAAAGTTGAACAGAAAGGCATTTTCAATCTCAACGTTTAGAATTACTGATTTTATACCCAAAAGCACAGCAAAAGCCCTTTAAAGGACTCTTACTGAACTTTCAAGTATTTTTAAGTAAGATTCTATTCTGTCTACAGAGGTTTATGTATGGTTAGAAAATATATACTTACGATGGTAATTGCTGTAGCAGATTCGATCGATAGCGCTATACACATGTTCATTTTTCTAAGAGATCGTGCGCAGTATATATGGAAAGACATAGCGATCCGAAAGTGGATTTACGGGTATTTTAATCTTATAAACAGATTATTTGTATGGCTGAAGAGATATCTTGATGGTGTTGGTCTTAACATGAAATATCGCATATACTACAAGAGCGTTACTGAGCCCTTGAAGGTGTATTATAGAGAACTCAGGAGAGATACATTTAGACTGAACTTATGATTCTTCAGAGACTATCCATCTCAGGTCATACCCTGGTACGAACAATGTAATTAGTACCACATCTTGTAATTCCAATTTAAAATCAATAATGAGGTAGGATATGAAAAAAGCAACTTCAGTGTTAAGTTTTGTGTGCTTTCTTTTTGTGTCAGCCATATTATGCAACGCAACTGATATGGGGAAAAAAACTGTTGCGGTTGTGAACGGAAAAGAAATACCATGGGTTACATATGAGAGAAAGCTTGCTGAGACAAAGATGAACATAGAGCGCACAGGGCAATCGTTTAATGAAGAAGATATGAAAAAAGTAAACAGTATGGTGCTTGAAAACATCATCAACAATGAACTGCTCTATCAGGAGGGGGTGAGAAAAGGATATAAATCGAATGACCTGAAAATCGAGGTACAATTTCAGAGGATAAAGGGGCAGTTCGAAACAGATGAACAGTTCAGTGCTATATTAAAAGAGCGCGGATACACTGTAGAGTCATTGTATGAAGATATAGACCGGATGATTACAATCGAAGATTATGTAGATGGTGAAATTGCAAAAAAGGTCACGATTTCAGAAGAGGCTATGCTCGATTATTATAATAACAATCCTGATGTTTTTAATGAGCCTGAGCAAGTTAGGGCGAGTCATATTCTGATAGCGGTCGATGACATGACAGATGAATCGAAAATGAAAGATGCTGTTAAGTTGATAAAGCAGATAGAGAAAAAGCTGAAGAAAGGCGAGGAATTTGAAACCTTAGCCAGAGAATATTCCCAGTGCCCGAGTAGCGAAAAAGGTGGGGATCTCGGATATTTCGGGCGTGGGCAGATGGTAAAGCCCTTTGAGAATTCTGCGTTTTCACTTGAGCCTGGTGAGGTGAGCGGTATTGTACAGACGAGATATGGCTATCATCTGGTAAAGCTTGTAGATAAAAAACCTGAGAGGATAATTCCTTTCAGCGAAGTGAAAGAGAGTATAAAGCAGTTTCTTGGTGAGCAAATAATTCTCGAGCAGGTAGAACTATTAATCGGAAGGCTGAGGAAAGAGGCAGAGATCGAGCGTTTTATTGAAGGATATGAAAACTAGCTCTGTTTATCATCTCCTTTTCACCTCGTGTAAGAGGATATCATTTTATAGTAGGGGCAGTTTTACCGGTTTTCCTGTTTCACCCGAATCTTTAATTGACTTGTTGTAGGCATCATAGATGAGTTTTTTGCCCTCATCTCTATATTTTTTCACGATCTCCTCCATTAAAATTCCATTCGTGCTTGCAAAAAAAGATATCGCTTTGTTTTCAGCACTGAGAGGTGTCGATTTCCCCTTTTTCATGATTTTCTCCTTGACAAGTATAGATGACAGGGGATGTTGTTAACATCTTAAATTGATGCTTCATCGAACCAAACTCCGAGTTCATTACTAATCCATGCTATTTATAAATATTTTTCTGTCAAGCGAAAAGCTGTAGAGTGATTTGGCGGGTATGTATTAGAAAGGAGTC
>CP070841.1:675209-681230 GCA_020342115.1 Spirochaetota bacterium | reverse complement strand
TGGTAAGTTTTGTAATGCCAAAACTGAAAAAGATAGTAAGGCAAATGGTGACGATTATGATAACGACTCTCCACTTCAATATCTGCTCAGCAAAAGACCCCATATATATTCGTCCTTTCAACCAAATGAGTTTTATATTCTAATTAAAAAGCAAAAAAATTACTTCTTTATGCCTTTAAAAAATGTATCAATCAGGGTATCGAGGTGTTCTTCAAAGTCATGCTCCTGTTCCGTGTCAAGATCCCACTCCTTTGTGATAAGCATATACTCAAAACCTTTGAAGGCGAGTGTGACCATTCTTGCAGTCAGTTCCACATTGTCTATCGCAAATACCCCTTTGTCTATACCCTCATTAAAAATCTGTTTTATTGTGTTTAATTCGAAGTTCGAGAAGTCTTTCCTTACCTCTTCTGCGAAAGAGTACATATCGAGATAGGCATCTGTGAGAGTTGTATAGTAGTTAACAAGCTCTTGAAGATATTTCATCCTTCCCTTTGCATATACTCTGAATTTTTCATCCGGAGTATGTGCCTGCTTTAACTCATCCCTGAGATAAGTTTTAAAAGTATCAGCCTCCTTTTTCACGACCTCGAGAAATATGTCTTCCTTGCTCTTGAAGTAATGATAAAGCGTTGATTTGCCCATCCTGATATGCTGTGCAATCTCATCCATTGTCGATTTCTTCATACCGAAGCGGGAGAATATCTTAGTAGCGATTTCGATTATCTTTTCTTTTTTATCATTTCTCATTTGTACTATTCGACCATTTTAGTTTTTTGTTCGAAAAATAATATAACAAGTAACTGCATTCCCATCAATTATTTTTTCTATGTAATGCAACAGTTTCAATATATTTGCTTCAAACTCTATATAGTTCTTATTATATTGGAGGTTAGCCCTGAACAGGAGATATCCTTTGAAAACCATTGTGCTTGCAGGCAGACGTCTTTTTATGAAGTGGGATAATATTGCCTATTTCGAAGAGAGGGCAAAAGAGGCCAATGCAGCTATTGTGCCTGTGAGAAGTGAGGACGAGAATGACTTCAGATCCGCAGTAAAGGATGCTTCAGCTATCATTGTTATAGCAAAAACGATATCTCGCGAGGCAATAGAGAGCCTCAGTCGATGCGAGCTAATACTCACGCTGTCTGTGGGGCATGATTGTGTTGATGTAAACGCAGCAACCAAGAGAGGCATACCTGTGAGCAATGTTCCTGCATACTGCACGGATGATGTTGCAAATCATTCGATGTCCCTCCTTATGGCAGTTGCGCGAAAACTCACTCTTCTCAACCATGAGACGAAGCATACGAGATGGGATTACAATGTAGCCAAACCTATTTACACTTTCAGGGGAAAGTGCCTGGGTTTGATCGGGCTAGGAAAAATCGGGAGAGCTATTGTACCAAAGGCAAAGGGTCTTGGAATGCAGGTTGCTGCTTACGACCCCTATGTACACGATGATATCTTTCAACTCTTGGATGTTAAGAGAGAGTATGAACTTAATGAGATGCTGAAAAATTCGGACTATATAAGCATCCATGCCCCTCTCACCCCTGAAACTTACCATCTCCTGGATAAAAAAGCTCTTGGGTTACTGAGAAAACATGTGGTTATTGTAAACACCTCCAGGGGAAACATCATAGATGAACAGGCACTGTATGAATCGCTTAAAAGTGGAAGGGTAGCTGGTGCTGGAATAGATGTCATGAGCAGTGAACCTCCAGATGAGAGTTTCTCTCTTCTTTACCTCGATAATGCACTCGTCACACCCCATATAGCATGGTACTCAGAGGAGAGCCTTGAGAGGGTAAGAATTCAGGGAATGGATGAGACGGTCAATGTTTTAAACGGAAAGAGGCCGAGATATATCGTAAATCCTGAAGTTTTTGGCTTTAGCAATACAGATTGACTAAGAAGATACAGAGATAGTAATATAATATCAATGGAAGACAAACCGTTAACAATTGTTGAGCATCTGAACGAGCTTCGAAAAAGGCTCATCTACATACTCATTGCAGTTGGTATCAGCTCTGGTGGTGCATACTATTTCATAGATGAAATTCTTGCATTCATTACAGAGGTTGGTAATATAGATAGCCTCGTGTTTATTAAACCAACGGAGGCGTTTTTTGTTATCGTAAAGCTTACGCTTCTTGTTGGAATTGTCGGGGCAATGCCCTTTATTCTGTATCAGATATGGAAATATGTTGGAGTTGCGTTAAAAAAGACTGAGCGAAAATATTTAATATTTTTCGGGCCTGTTTCGTTCATTCTCTTTATGTGCGGTGCTGCGTTTGCTTTCAGAGGAGTTTTGCCCCTGGCAATAAAATTTCTCCTCTCATTTTCAAGAGATTTCTTGACTCCAATGATCACCTTTAATGAATACGTATCCTTTCTTGCGAGGATGATTATAGCCTTTGGAATTATGTTTGAGCTCCCGCTGGTGATTCTTGCGCTCTCAAAGTTCGGAATTGTCACTCCTGAGATGCTGAAGAAGGGTCGTAAGTATGTTATTGTGGGTATATTCTTGGTAGCTGCGATACTAACCCCGCCGGATGTGGTGAGCCAGATCATGCTCGCTGTTCCTCTCCTTCTTCTATATGAGATTGGAATATGGATAAGTGCAGCTGTTGAAAAGAAAAGAGAAAGGGAGATGGGAATGGAAGAAGCTGTTGCGAATGAGGCCTGATATCTGCCTCATTTAGTGTTTGCTTATAGAATATAAAATAATGGAAGAGGGATAGGCCATGGCAGAGAAAAAGAGCTACTACTCAATTGAAATTTCCGATATTTATGAACCGGAGCAAGAGGATTTTATTATCGAAAAGGTTAAGAATATTGTCAAAAAAGAATATGATGAGCTCAAGGAGTACTTCAAAGAAACCGATTCCTTACGGGTAAAGAAACTAACTGAAGACCAGGCAAAAAAACTTGCTGGAGAGCTTGAGAGTGTAGACGTAAAGGTAGAGATCATAGGGGAGAAAAAAAAGAAAAGTGACGAACCCCCAGCAATAAAATGTCCAAAGTGTGGTACCAAGCTCGAGTACCTGGAGTGGAGATGTCCGGAGTGCTTTTACGAGTTTCCTGAGTATGATTTTGAAGATGACACCGAACCTGATGACTCTGAAAGTCCTGCCTCTTAATACCTTCCAATGAATAGTACCAACATAATATTGGCAAGGTGAACCTTCATAATAATCATTTTGTAATTTATATCTACTTTTTTGAATATTTATACGATAATTATTGCATAACGTGACTAAATTTCTTTACGATTTACAATTATCTGTTTAAATTAAGGGGAAAATGAAGGGGGAAAAATGGATAAAAAAAGGATATTAACGCTTCTTAAAGAGAACAAGGTGAAATATCTAAGACTTCAGTTTACCGATATCATGGGAGTAAACAAGAATGTGGAAGTACCCAATTCTCAATTTGAGAAGGCGATTGACGGGCAGATTCTTTTTGACGGCTCATCCATTGAAGGGTTTGCAAGAATAGAGGAATCTGATATGTTGCTTGTACCTGATCTAGATTCCTTCGTTATTTTTCCTTGGGATGAAAATTCCGGTATGGTGGCAAGGCTTGTTTGTGATATCTACCATCCTGATGGAACAAACTTCGCAGGATGTCCTCGCTCTGTATTAAAGCGAGTTGTTAAGACCGCAAAGGATATGGGATACACAATGATGGTTGGCCCTGAAGCGGAATTTTTCCTTTTCGAGAGAGGACAGCGGGGTGAAGCCACCTCTATAACGCATGATGCTGGTGGATACTTCGACCTTGCACCTGTTGATAGGGGTGAGGAGGCCAGAAGGACCATTGTTGACACTCTTATCGGTCTTGGTTTCGAGGTGGAGGCTGCTCATCATGAGGTTGCTCCTGGACAGCATGAGATAGATTTCAAGTATGCTGAGGCTGTTAAAACCGCAGATAACATAGCGACATTCCGATTTGTGGTGAAAAGGATTGCTCACGACTTTGGATTGCACGCCACATTCATGCCAAAACCTATATATGGTATCAACGGGAGCGGCATGCATGTACATCAAAGTCTGTTCAAAGCTGGTAAAAATGCATTTTATGATCCCAAGGGCAAGTACGAGTTGAGTAGAGGCGCATTTAACTATATTGGTGGAATACTTAAGCATGTCCGGGGATTCACAGCTATTACAAATCCACTGGTAAACTCCTTCAAACGTCTGGTTCCAGGTTACGAAGCACCTACTCATGTTGCCTGGTCTCAGAGAAACCGCTCTCCATTATGCCGAATTCCTGAAAGCAGGGGTAAGGGTACCAGAGTGGAGCTCAGGTCACCTGATCCATCTGCGAATCCATACCTTGCTCTGGCAGTGATGCTCGCGAGCGGGCTTGATGGAATAAAAGATGATATTGTCCCGGTCGATCCTGTGAACAAGAACCTCTACGCACTCTCTCTTCGGGAGAGAAGGAGATTGAAAGTAAGTAATCTTCCAGGAGACCTGAACGAAGCGCTTGATTTTCTGGAAAAGGACAAGCTCGTGCGTGAGACCCTGTCAGATCACATTTACTACCACTTCCTCAATGCAAAGAGGGAGGAGTGGAGGGAGTACATTGCACAGGTACACGACTGGGAGCTGAATCGGTATTTGTCGAGCTATTAGAGCTCTCCTCTTTACGGTGTTAAAAATACATTTTTATTAAGCCATTTACTGGCGGTAATACATCCAGTAAGAATCAGAATCATAACTACCAGGATTTATTTCATTCGGATAGTTTTCAGGAATATCATCTTCATACAATCCAGCGTCAAAATTGATATTCAATTCTAAAACAGTTCCTGGTTCATTTATTCTCATAAGAATAAAGGATTGACATAAAGGCCTTTCATCAATATATTGAGTGATCCGGCTCTTAAAATATTTATTTCCATTTTTATCAGACCAGCTGTCTTTAGTTGTAATCATGAAGGTATAAGTTGGTAAATTACTGTCTACAAAACGAGTAAGCAATAAAGTCCCATCGGAGTGAATAACCATTTTATCAAACACCATTTCTTCATTAACCCAGCTGCCATACAATTCTCCTTCCTCTATGGCAACATGAGCCTTTTTTGATGTTTCACAACTTCCTACTAAAACAATAAAGGCAGAGACAAGAATAACTACTAGAATGAAATATTTAATTTTCATTTTTTTCTGTCCTTTTGATAATACGCTATCTTTTTTAAAATTCAGTAAGCTCAATATTCTTTTTTCTAACATCATCTTCCTGCCTCTAGAAAGAAAAAGTCCTGCCGGCATGATATGGTTGCTTGTATAACGAGCAAAGCTAAGTAAGTGCTCGGCATAATCAGCAGGCTCTGCCTCTGTATTGGCTACGAATGAATCGGCTACTTTTTCCTGCTCAAGATAAAGGTTGGAATATGCAATCCATACGAATGGTAAGTACCAGAACAGCGAGCATATCATTCTTGCGATAAACTGTGTGAGGTTATCCTTGCGTAGGATATGCGCAAGCTCATGAGTTAAGACAACTCTTATCCGGTCTACTGACCAATCATCTGCATCAAAGGGGAGTACAATGATTGGTTTAAAAACTTTACAGGTAAAGGGAACTTTGATCTTCCTGCTCTTTAATAGAAGTACCTCCCTGGTTATTCCTAACTCTTTTTCCAATTCCCTTAAAATATGCGTATATTTTTCGTCTACATTGGAGTGCGCTCTTTTTGCAAGATAGGATAAAGTTATTTTTCCAATAAGGATTCTAAATGAGAAGATAACAATACCTACAATCCAGATTATCATAGCCCAAAAGGACCAGGATAATCCATGATTTATACCTCTAAAGGGCCCAGTGAGGGGTAAAATAGTTTGAGTCTGGGCTGGTAGATTCAAAACATTAAAATTCAAAACAGGCGCATAAACTGAAATAATAGGAATAATGATGAAACCACAGATCACAAAGAACCATAATAGATGTTTATATTCGGGGGAGAGTTTCTTCAGTATGTGTATTATGAAATACACCACCAGAAAG
>CP070841.1:671843-675109 GCA_020342115.1 Spirochaetota bacterium | reverse complement strand
GTGCCACAAGAACAGAAAATAGAAAAAATGGTGTCCTGAGGGGGTTTGGCGAATATCCTGGTATCGAGGTTCTTGAGACTGTCTATGGTCAGTGGAACCAGGAAATAGCAGAGTCAGTTATGAGTGATGTTATTACAAAATATCCTGTAATCGATGCATTCTGGGCAGGAGGGTCAATGGCTATGGGAGCCCTTAGAGCATTTGAGAATGCAAAGCGTATGCTACCGGTATGTTCCGGAGACCCCACTAAAGAGTTTCTTGTTTATGCAAAAAAGAAACTGGATGAAGGTGTAGATTTCGAGTTTTGCTGTCCCGGGAATCCTCCTGGAATAGGAGGAACAGCACTTGCACTGGGGATATACCTTGCAAATGGACACGAGCTTAAAATGGCATTTCCAAAAAATACATACTACTATCCTGTGAAGACCTTTGTGACACCGGATAACCTCAAAAGGTATCTTGATATAATGAAAGACGAGCCGGAAGCCGCATGGATCAGTGAATATGCTTCGGATGCGGAAATCAGTGCAATGTTTAAATAGGGGAAAACTGTAACATACCTTACAAGGAATCATTTTCGGGAAAATTTTGTTGGATTATTTGTGATTAAAATATTTTACACTGTAACCTTATTATGAATAAAAGATCGTAACAGAACAGATTTTCATAGAAGTAAAGATATTGAGTTAATGGGGGAAGGACATTGAAGGCAAAGGGATATATGGGAAAGATACTTCGAATTGATCTGAGCACCAGGAAGATCGAAACTGAACAATTAAGTGATGAGGTTGCCCTGAAGTTTATCGGTGGAAGCGGTCTTGGTGCAAAGATACTTTATGAGGAAACGGATAAAGAAACGGATCCTTTAGGTTCGGAGAATCCTCTTATATTTGCTGTGGGTCCTGTAAACGGAACAAAGGCATTTAACTCTGATCGATTTGATGTTGTTTCAAAGTCGCCCCTTACAGGTGTTTTCGCGGAGTCAAACTGCGGGGGATACTGGGGCGGTAAGTTCAAGCGGTGCGGTTATGATGTAATGGTTGTAAAAGGCAGGGCAGAGTCTCCGGTATACATCAATATCGATGATAACGGTGTGGAGATAAGAGATGCTGCATGTTACTGGGGAAGGGATACTTTCGAGGCAACAGAAGCTTTTAAGAATGATCTTGGTAATAATGTTAGGGCAGCTGTAATTGGTCAGGCTGGCGAGAGCCTCGTGAAGTATGCAAATATTATTAGTGACGGAAAGCATGGTAGAGCTACGGGGAGATGCGGTTTAGGCGCGGTCATGGGTTCGAAGAAATTAAAGGCCATCGTAGTAAACGGAACAAAGAAGGTAGGGATTGACAATGAGGACGGGATGACTGCAATAATGAAGAGATTGGGTCCTTTGATGAAGGATGATCCTGAAGCTTTGAGAATCGGGGGAACCACCGTAGGGCTCGACTTCAATGAATCTATCGGGAATCATCCCGTCAGGAATTGGTATCAGGGTAACTGGAAAGAGGGAGCAAAGAAGATTACAGGAATGACAATGGTAGAGAAACGGTTAGTCAAGAGATATCATTGCGGTCAATGTGTGATAAATTGCGGAAGAGTGGTCAAGGCTTCAGGAGGACCATTTGATGGACAGGAGATTGCCGGGCCCGAGTATGAGACTATGTCGCTTCTTGGCTCGAATTGTCTTGTTGATGACCTTGACGCAGTTATCAAGACAAACGAGCTCTGTAATCGCTATGGACTTGACACGATTTCTACAGGTAACTGCATCGGGTTTGCCATGGAGGCTTTCGAGCGCGGATATATTACAAAGAACGATGCTGATGGGCTTGAACTCTCATGGGGTAATGCTCAGGCGGTTATTGAGCTGGTGAAGATGATCGGGAAGAGAAAAGCTGTTGGGAAATTATTGGGTGAGGGTGTGCGGCGAGCAGCAAATGAGCTCGGAGGATTTGCGCCTGAGTTTGCTCTGGAAGTGAAGGGGCTTGAGCCTCCTGCTCATGATCCGAGAGCGCATTTTTCTGTTGGGCTTGGATTAGCAACCTCCAACCGTGGAGCGTGTCATCTTGCAGCATTCACACACGATTTCGAGGCGAGCGGTACAAGCATTGGAGATCTCGGGTCGCCGCCTCTCACAAAAAGATTTATCACCGATGGGAGGGCAGAGAATGTTTTCCGGATGCAGCATTTAATGAGCATGCTCGATTCGCTCACCTTTTGTAAGTTCATACTCTTTGGAAACGGCTTGGCAGTTCAGCCTTGTATCGATTACCTGAATTGTATCACTGGGTGGGATTTTGACCCTAAGGAGTTTTTCAAGACCGGAGAGCGGCTTTTCAATCTCAAGCGATTATACAACAACAGACTGGGTATATCAAGAAAGGATGATACACTGCCTCAGAGAATGCTGTATCACAAGAAGGAGGGGACAACAAACGAGCTGCCTCCGCTGAATCTTATGCTGAATGAGTACTACAAATTGAGAGGGTGGGACGAGTTCGGGATTCCAACAGAGGAGAAACTGAAAGAGCTTGGCCTGGAAGAATACATACAGGGAAAGAGGATGTAGAGTGTGCCAGGAGTAAAGGTTCCAATTCAGTAAAGAAGGTTTGCTGGGGGGCATATTTTCAAAGAAGCGGAGGAAAAGCGAGAGACATCTTGGATGAGCTTCTGGAGAAATATCTGGACCAGAGCCCCATACTCTTTGATGAACAGCAAAAGTATTGCTCGTCGGTGTTACTCTTTTTGGATAAAAAGGATTTCGGATCTTTGAGTGGTTCGGTAGGATTGCTGATATATTCAAAGCTGTGCTGGATGCTGGAAGAAGACCTGAGTATCATTCTTCGCTGAAGATCTGTGTTTCGTATACCCTGAAAACGGCATCCTTTGCCTTCCATGCGTTCGCTTCAAGGCCTGCCTTTTTACAGAGCTGCTGAAGGGTTGTTATCCTGTCCCATCCCTGAGTGGTGGCAACATGGGGCAAAAATGTTGCGCTCTTTACGTCCTTCTGAATTATAATGCCGTGTTTGCCGACCTCGAACTCCTCTACAGAAGAGATTGGATCGACACATGACAGATACACCGATATCTCAATCTGGATGTCATCGATTTCTTCCAGGGTTACATGGGGAAATCTGGGATCAGCCAGACCACTCCTGAGGGCGTTGAGCTGTACAGTCTTATATAAGGGGATGGATGAGCTGTGGCTTCCAATGCATCCGCGAAGCTGGTTACCCTTATAAAGGCTCACGAATACACCTCTCATT
>CP070841.1:668085-671743 GCA_020342115.1 Spirochaetota bacterium | reverse complement strand
TCCTGATATAAAATATAAAGATATTAATGCTAAATGTGTATCTATTGATGAAATCGGATTACCAAGTAAGGAAGATATGTTATTTAAGTACAACATACTAGAGGCAAACACGTCGATTAAACCATGGATGTTCGAATACGTATTTAAAATGGGTTATGATAAGGTAATTTATTTTGATCCGGACATATATATATATAATAGCATAGAATATATCCCCAATTTGCTCGATCAATATTTTATGATTTTAACTCCCCATCTGACTGATTTTTTAAATGATGAATATTTACCTGGCGAACTTGAGATAATTAAAGCAGGCAGTTATAATTTAGGATTTATTGCCATCCATAGAGATGCCCAATTAAATAAATTCTTAAAATGGTGGCAATCCAAACTTGTAAATAGTTGTTACATAGCTTTTGGTGAGGGTATTTTTTGCGATCAAAAATGGATGGAATTGGCACCCTCTCTGTTTGATAATGTTTATTTATTAAAAAATGATGGATGCAATGTCGCATACTGGAATTTGTCTCACCGGAAAATAAAAAAGAATGAATTTGATGAATATTATGTAAATAACGAAAAATTAACCTTTTTTCATTTCAGTGGATTAGATCCGTTTAAGCCATCAACTCTCTCTAAATATCAAAATAGATACAAGTTAAGTGATATAAAATTAGTTGAGGAGCTGGTGTTTAAGTACATTGAACAGCTTAAAATAAATGGTCTCTCTTTCTACAGCAAAATTCCATATAAGTATGATTACTTCTCTAATGGTGTTACAATACCCCCAGACTTCAGAAAAGCATATTTTAAGAATAAGCCGTCACTATTTAAAAATACATCAAATCCTTTTGATGCATATAGATCTCTCTCTTATAAAAAATATGTCATAAAAAACCGGTTTTTACAAAAGCCAATTGTAAGAAAATGTAAAAACCTGTAGCTTGAGCTTTTATACAAGAAATAGCTGATAGAGGCGTAATCTGTGTTCTTTATCTGATATGAAAACAAATAAAATACCATTGATACAAATCTGTAAAGAATCACTGTTTTTAGCACATAAAGCTCTGGAAAGGATGGGTGAAAGAGGAATTCATGAGATGCAAAGTAGTCATACCACTGACATTACAACAGAAGATGACATGGCAGTTTCGATGAAATTAATCGACCTTTTCAAGAAACAAAAAATACAGGCAATTCTATACAGTGAAGAAGCAGGTGAAATCACTATTTTAAAAAACCCACAATTCACCATTACATTTGATGATATCGATGGGACTGGTAACTACCACCGCGGAAGAGGACTGCTTCCCTATTGTACGGTAGTAACAATATTCGATAGTATTAACCCCCTTTTCGAGAATGTGCTCATAGCAGGTATTATTGAGCACAACTCAGGGGATATTTGGCATGCAGTAAGAAACGAAGGCTGTTTTCTAAATGACAGAAGAGTACAAACCACAGGAAAAAATAATCTTGACAGGAGTGCTCTCGTTATAATCGATCACTATGCAAGTCATAAGGATATTAATAAACTTTTAAGTATTTATTCAAAATCATGGGTAAAAGACTTCGGCTCAGCAGCTTTTCATATGGCTGGCATAAGCAGCGGTATGTTTGATGGTTACATTAGCTATGCACAAAAAGCCCATGAACTTGGAGCAGGATATTTACTCGTAAAAGAAGCAGGTGGCTTCCTGCAGGACCTCTATGGAAACCCACTGGATGAACTAAGATACGAGTTTGATAGAAAATATAATATTGTAGCAGCTTCAACAGAAAAACTGGGTAAGATTCTATTAACCAAATTAAAATAGCGTCAAGTATAAATAAATCTTGATTATTTCGTATCGCATACAGTTGTAGTGATTCTCTAATTCAGATAAAAGGGGGTGACATTCAATGAAATCGCAAAAAGAGAGGCGCCCTATCAGAATTATCAATAGTGTTGCACCTATTAGAATTTGTGATAATGGTGGATGGACTGATACATGGTTTGCCGAATATGGAAAAATCTTTAATATCGGTGTATATCCTTACGCAGAGGTACAGATAGAGGTATTTCCATATAAAGACCATGAGGACAGAATTGTTATCAATGCTGAAAATTTCGGAGAACGTTATGTCATTCATCCCGAGAATCTTGGATGGGATCGCCATCCACTGCTTGAAGCAGCGATCGAAAGAATGAATATTCCTGATAATTATTCATTTGAGGTAACCATCTTTTCCGAGGCTCCAAGTGGAGCATCTACAGGTACCTCTGCAGCAGTAACTGTAGCATTGATAGGGGCACTGGATGTCCTTACTCCTGGACGTATGACTCCACATGAAGCAGCCTATACTGCACAATCGATAGAGACTAATATGTTGAAGCAGCAGTGTGGCATTCAGGATCAATTATGCTCAGCATATGGCGGGATCAACTACATAGAGATGTTTAACTACCCGCACGCAGCTGTGTCACAGATCTATGTTCCGAACTCAATATGGTGGGAGATTGAAAGACGCCTTGTTTTAATTTATCTTGGTAAATCTCACAGCTCATCCGATGTTCATAAGATGGTCATAAAGGAACTTGAGAATGCAGGACCAGACAACAGGAAGATTAATGATTTAAGATTGACAGCAGAAAAATCAAGAGATGCAGTATACGCAGGAGACTTCAAGGCGCTGGGAGAAGCAATGAAAGAAAACACAGATGCACAAAGCAGGCTTAACTCAGATCTTGTTAGTGAGGAAGCAAGCTGCATTATAGAGATAGCACGGGAGCATGGCGCATTGGGGTGGAAGGTCAATGGCGCTGGAGGGGAGGGCGGGTCAATTACTCTGCTATGCGGTTCTCTGTCATTTGACAAGCGTGCAATGATTCAAGATATAGAGGAAAGTAACACGCTATTTAAAAACATACCTATATACCTCAGCCGCTATGGATTGAGAGTATGGGAATATAATATATCTTAATAAAGATACATCGTATGTTAGAGCTCAGATAAGGATAATCGATTACGTCCACAAAATTTCGCAATTTGTTTTTCTTTACCCATCTTTAACCCCAAGTTTTTCACGCTACTCTCTTCAGCTTAGCCCTACAGCTCTCAATAAGTTCAGAACGTATGTAACTCCTACCAGTCGACCATTCCTCAGAATACTCGATTAAATAACTCGTTACAAGCCGTACATACGATTCCTCACCGGGGAATATGCCAACAACACGGGAGCGTCGTCGGATCTCTCTTTATGTAGCCGTTCCTGAATGTTGGTCGAAGAGACCTTTCTTAAATCAAAGTTCTCAAAGCTGTAGAACTGTAATGAATCCTCCAACCCTTCGCTTAATACCTCGATCACTTCAGGATACTGTTCCTGATACTCCTCAATGAACAAGTCGGCAAGCCTCAGTGCAGATGCTCTATCAGGCTGCACCCATATCTGCTTCAGAGTCGCAGCAAACTATCCCTTATCCCGATGCCCAACATGTGCGAGTATGTTCCTCATGAAATGTACCTTGCAGCGTTGCCAACTCGCTCCTAAAAAACTCTTCTTCACTGCTACCTGCAACCCCTTATGCGCATCAGAGACCACTTGCCACACATCTTCAAGTCCACGTTTCTTGAGCTTGTTGAATAGCTGTGTATATGTCTCCTCAGTCTCTGCATAC
>CP070841.1:663436-667985 GCA_020342115.1 Spirochaetota bacterium | reverse complement strand
ATTTTACCTCTCATATAAAACCGTTCCAGAATCGATTCGAAACAATATTATAATCAATAATACTAAATATATCAAATTTTACAATAAATTAAATAAATATAATCAATAAATAGATTTAAGCTTTATTAGTGTAATAGAGCACACACAAGTATAACTTTTTAAAAATAGGGACAGCTCCCGAAAATGGGAGCTGTCCCCAAAAACTTTGGTTTGATATTTATTCAGTTAATACTATATTGAGGCTGATACATAAGGATAGAGAACTCATGAAAAAACTCACTAAAAAAGCATACACCACTGCATTGAACGCAGCGAAAGCGGCAGGAAAGTACCTTTTACAAAAATTTCATGAGGATGATACAACGGTCATCAAAAGCTATCCGCATGATATAAAGCTCCATACCGATGTAGAAACCGAAGAGCTCATTAAACAGATGCTAAAACGGCGTTTTCCAGATCACAGTTTCATATGTGAAGAGAGCGGCACAGAGCACTCACAATCCGAGTTTAGCTGGGTAATCGATCCTCTTGATGGAACTGTAAACTATGCACAAAGAATACCTCATTTCTGTACCTCTATTGCACTCAAAAAAGGGAGTGAATATCTGGTAGGGGTAGTTTTCGACCCTGTGAAAAACGAATTATTTTCAGCAATCAAAGGTGAAGGAGCATGGCTGAATGGCTCTCCTTTACACAAAAAAAATGTTGGATCATTGAGCGATGCAATAATTACAGGAGGCTTCATGCATGAAGGAGCGCTCCAAAAAGGAAAAAAAACATTTACGAATCTTGTAAATCGGATAAAAAAACTGAGGCTCTTAGGGTCTGCCGCACTCGACCTCTGTTATCTCGCTGCTAATCGCGTAAACGGTTATATACACTACTCGACCCACGAGTGGGATATTGCAGCAGCATCTCTGGTCGCCACGCAATCTGGAGCCAGAGTCGATATATACGAAAGGGATGGTGCACTCGATGTTATTGCTGCTGATGAAACGATATTCGATGAGCTTAAAAAAACGGCTGTTTTCTAGAAGGAAAAACTCCGGGCCATGAAGGTACTCATACTGAAGGTGATCCTCTATATACCCTATTCAAAATCACTGAAGGACAAGAGGAGTGTTATCAAAGCCTTAAAAGATAAAATATGGAAGAGATTCAGGGCTTCAATATCAGAAATAGACTCCCTTGACTCTCATAAGGAGGCTGTACTGGGAATTGTCTATACCTCTAATAACAGTACACTTCTTGAAAAGATCATGAATCAGATCATTGACCTCATTGACGACTCATACCCTGGTCTAATTCATGATTATAACCACATAATTGAACATTACTGATAGGTTTCTGGTAAAAAGGCTACAATGCAGTAGTGGATAATCACGTAAAAAGATAATCTGTTACAACACACCCTCTTCCAGGGTCTGAAGATCACAGATATCAGCGTAACGTGTATAGAAGCCGCTTGGCGAGTATGTGTAGAATCTCGTATCATCCAGCTCACCTACTGACTGAAAGTAGGACCTCAGTTTATCGCCCAATACATCATAAATCCTTTCTGAAATCGTCACTGAATTTATATCTGTACACTTTTTTTCAAGATGTGCAGCAAAATTAATATTATGCGATATGATACTTCCCTTATCCCTTTTATAAATGGACCAGCCTCTGTCTATACCGAAGCGAAGGTTTATATCATTGGCGAATTTGTTATCCCTTGCATTAAAAAGCGGTAACAAGCCCAATACCTCCATACTGAAATAGAGGCTCTGCAGGATACTGTGCTCTCCCCAGAAGGCAATGATACCACCATCACCCTGCCAGGACCAGATCGAACCATTGTTGCTGTGAGCAGTATTCTTAAACAATTCATAGAGTGAGTTTACAGTATAATATACGAGTTTTATATCCTCCCTCCGTATCAGCTCACTGCTTTTTACAATATCCACACTCACATAGGAAAACTCATACTCCTTGTTTTCCTGAAGACATTCTTCCCATTTTGGCCCGTCATCCTTTTCCGATACAAAATAGAACTCTCTACCGTTGAAATCATAGCCGATTCCGTTCTGTCTCAAGATTATCAACAGATCCTCAAGTTCGTCAAATACAACCTCTCTGCCGTTTAAAGAGTGGCAATCCAGATCAATGAGAAACCTTACGAGTTCGTGAGCACTTTCCGAATTCCTGAAAAAATCGATAAGATGCTCGGATGCAGTATGCGGGGGAAGCCGAAGCCTCCCAAACCGATTTTCTTCCATACGAATATCGAAATCCTTGTTAAACCTCTTCCCAATAACAATGATCTCTTCATAGCTGAAGTTGTTCCCGATGATTTCTATAAGTTTGTGGGTAATGGCTGGTTTATTGAAGTGTTGATTCATTGTTAAAGTCACCTTTTTATGAATAAGTTGCAGGTTAACTACAAACTAGATCCTGTTTTATTTATCGTAAGAAATACAGCCCAGTTTAATAAATCATTACATCCCGTATCTTACACCCAACAGGATCGTGTTTATCTGTCTGGAGTTGCACAGCTGGCGGGGTATATGAGTACCGACAGGATCAGGATAAAAAATTTCCTCAACGCTGAATCTTACTGCAACTTCTAGCGGGGCTACATTATAATTACCTTCTGAGAGCTTCATACAGAAAAAGATATCCTCGGGTTCCTTTGGTATGTTCGATTTATCATTCTCAAGAATATCGAGCATCACACTTCGTCTTCTGAGAGAAAATCCCCCGTTACCTCCTATTTGTGGTGTATCATCAGACTTCCAGGGAGCTCCAACATAATCCCAGTGTAAAAATTCCTCAATTCCCCTCTTACGCAAGATACTATCGGTCTGGAATATGAGTATGTGCTCTGAACCAATATCCTTCCAGAATCCTTTTGATGTCAACAATTTGCTGTAATCCTCTTTAGTGTATTTGTTCTTTATAAGATTTGTCAGTACAACATCGCCCCATCCATGCACTATTTGTTTTACAAACTGTTCATTTTCATTACCATGAAATATATGCAGCCCCCATGATTCATCGAGGAAATAAACGATGTTTCGTAATATGTATGACAGGTGGGGATGTTTTCGGAGCTCAACAATAACTGCACATCTATCCCTTGGATATTTAATTCTGTAAGTGGGCTCAGGAACAAGGTGATCAGTGAGCTTGATGAAGGCCTCCCATTTTTTTTCTCTATTTAAAGGAAGTAAAAACCAGTTACCTAATATTCTCCCGAGCCCTCTTCTCTGTATCAATTTTTTATGCAAAAGATGTAGCGGTTCATTTTTCATCTGGTGGATTTGCATTTCCTTGGATCTGTCCATGACCATGAATCAAAGGGTATCTGCTTATTTTTGTATTGACAATACAAAATTTTATTTTATCTGATCGAGCCCATTATGCAAACAGGGAGGTAGCTTCTCGCTCTCTTCTTTAAACATTACCGGAAAATAATTTCAAATCCTTTCAATGGGTATTACTTATTGGAGCAGGAAAACCAGGAGAGTAATCTCAACGAATAGCACATTGAAACATGGATATCAAAGTTCTCGTTAATATAGCGCTTCCATCTCGGTCATATTGTCATACAATTCTTAATATTTTTTTAACGCAGTCAGAACTTTATAAACATCAGAAGCTAAACCACATTCATCTTCATAGTTTTTCAAGATATCCGTGAATTCTGCTGTGCTATCACCTTTTGCCATATAGCTTTTCACTTACTGTTAGCTGCTATCTTTCTTTTTCAATTCTGCGACTGATTCCCAGTCGCAGAACGGTGTCAAAAAATCAGCTTCACCATGAGTTGCCCTTCCCGGTACCGGATGAATAAGAATCCTTTTTCTTTTAAAGGGCCTGTAAAAGAACCTCGATTTATTCAATCTCACAAAAACCAGAAAATCATTGGGCACATTTGATGAAACGCACCTTTTCCACTCCTTTTGATCTTCTCTCAGGGTTCTTACCCTGGCAGCGAATGTCAGGGTAGTGGAGTTTGTTTTTTTCCAGTGTGAAGAGCTCGTTTTAATAACACGGGTCAATTCCCCTCCATGCTTTATGAATGGATTCGGTCCCCCATCTTTGCTATTTACATACTTATCTGGATGGTCATACAGTGTCACGTAATCCGCTTCGGTCTCTTTAAAAGCCTCTAACAATAATTCTTTTGATCGGGGAAGATGCAGATAATCGTCCTCTACAAAATAAACTATGTCGCCGTCCATATTTTGCAGAGCAAGATGAAACACATGTGAAAATGTTTTAGAACCACTTTTATTCTGTACATGCTCTACATCGAAAGCGTACTTCTTTCTGATTTTATTCAAAAACTCTCCTGTCTGATCGTTCACAGAATCTGCTATTACGTGAAGATTCTCGGGACAGAAATTTTTAAGGAAGTTAGCAAGGCAGGTCTCATTGTTGACATAGACAGGTTTTTTCTTATCTTTGTATGCAGGAGTATCACTAACTCTGTAATAAACGACTAATTTTGTCATTAACTGGGACCATCGAGTAACTGATAAGAAACCCGATACATTTTATT
>CP070841.1:657585-663336 GCA_020342115.1 Spirochaetota bacterium | reverse complement strand
TTTCAGCTACAGAATGAAGCTCTATGAGGATATCTGGACGATTATAGCAAGAACGAGTCTCAATATCGATACCATCTCTACATTGAATAGAATCGATTTCATCGGAATGATCAAGGAGGAAGAAACAGTATATCTATCCGACACCCTGGGAATATTTATAGAGGCCGGGAAAGAAACCCGGGAATCTGCTGCTGAGAGGTTTAAAGTAAAAGAGGATGAAATCCTTTTAGTCGATGACCCTTTAAAGAACGGGGACACACTGTACTTTATCCCTGAAAAAACACTCACTTTCCTCGAAAGGGTGTACCTCTCAGGAGTCGTGTTCCATGCGCCCCTCATGGGTACTGAGACTTCGAGGTACGGGATAAGGGTAGACCCCTTTGTCAATGATCAAACATTTCATGGTGGTGTTGATATTGTCGCCAAAGAAGGAAAACTGGTTCGGGCTTCACGTTTGGGAAAGGTTGTTTTCACAGGTGAGACAGATGGATACGGAAACTTGGTTATAATAGAGCATGATCTAGGCTACCACACTCTTTACGGCCATCTTGCTGAGATACTCGTTGAAAAGGAGGAAATCATCGATACAGGTTATGCAATAGGCAAGGTAGGCTCAACCGGGAGGAGCACCGGCCCTCACCTTCATTTCGAGATTCGTCGTTTTGAGGAAAAGCTTGACCCTGATAATATCCCCTTTTTCTTGGAACAATAGCAGGTTTACCGGTTTTCAATACTACCTCTTGCAAGATTAAGTACAACAATTAAACCTGAAGTTAAAAATATAAAACTGAGAGATAGTATCATCCATGTTTGTACTGCTGATATATTAAGCAATAAATAGCTTATACCTACAAATGGAAGAAGCGCAATTCTCACAACAGATCTGAGAGATTCTCTTTCAGCAATGAAGCCGGCTGCTTTTGGTGACAATCTATAGTAAATTTTCACAATACCACTCCCCAAACTACTTCTAAGGAGATATTTATCTCTAAAATCTCGTAAGATCTGCACTTTCGGCTCCATAGGAGAGCCATATGCAGCTGTTGCAATGAAACAGCCGCCAGATGTTGGAGCTGTGTTATCAAACACCCATGGGATCGTTGGATCTGAAATTAGAATTCCAATGGCTTCCAAATCGAACCCTGCACTTTCAAAGGTCTCCCACGGATCGTATATCACATCTCCGCTTGTATCCAGAACCGTACCATCACCCTTGATATCCACTATTTTAATGTGTGTTACATTATTGATATCCACAGTCTCCTTATCAGGCAGATCCTCGAGATTGAAAGGGGTAGCGTACCCAATTCTGTATTTCCCCGCTAAACCGTCTATATCCGTGGTATCTATAGAGCCAAAAGCTGACACCGGGTCTTGAGTGAGAGAATCATTGTCAAAACGCACAAAGTCAGTTCCATTCGATGAAACCTCGACAAATGCGAGTTCCAAAAAGGTATCGGTTACCGCATTCTCAAATACTGCAAAGTCCCACCCATCTCTATTCTGTATTGATCCATCGAATGTCAGTGTTATATCGCCTCCTTCACCTAGGCTTACTATATCATATATAGACCCTGTGGCCATTCCTAATGCCTTATCAGTATCCCGCCACCCAATATCGACGTTTTCTCCTGGGTTATAGCTATCGACACCAGAAGCCCATGAGCCGAATGCTGGGTCATCCTTATAAACTGCAGTTGTTCCTTCATCATCTGCTGGCGGAGCGTATGGACCAGCAATAATGAGCGGTGGTGACATTAACAGAAGAAGCAGTGGAATGCGTATGATCCAGAATTTCAAAATATTTCTCCTATTCTCTAGAATTCAAGTTCTGCACCGCCATAAAAGTTACGCGTCGGCATAGGGTAGTAGCTTTCTCCATATGCAGCAGTTGAATAGAGCTCATCGAATATATTATTCATACCTATGAACAATGTAAGATCTTCATGCTGGTAGGAGAGCTTTGAATCTATCACTGTGTATGAAGGAAGCATTGCATAGAGTGTATTTGTCTCGTCATTCCCGTCGAACCTCTCACCAACATAGCTGCCCGATATAGCAAGGAGAAATGCATCTGATATCTGCCACTCAAGCCCAAAAGATGCTTTGTGCATGGGCACTAGAGGAACAAGTGTCCACCGATTCTCGAACCTTGCATCCATAAAGGTGTAGTTGCCCCATATATAGAGAAAATCAAAGGGGTAGAGCTTGACATCGGTTTCAATACCGATCCTGTTGGTTTTATCTTCGTAGTTTCGGTTTACAGGAGTTCCTGTTTCTGGATCCTCCCCATAATATATCTCATCCTTTATCTGCATCAGAAAGAAAGTTAACGAAAGTTCAGCAAAATCCCCAACACTTATCCTGGATCCAGCCTCCCAGTGGTTTCCCTCCTGAGGATGAAGGTCACTGTCAGATACGGCAAGCTCGTCCACATTCGGTATTCTGAAACTAGTGGCAAAGCTCGCATAAAAGGTAACATATTGTGTGAGTGAGTATACGAGCCCTGCATCAAATGCATGATTTATCCACAAGTTCTGATAAGGCTCCCCATCCTCCCATATGCTTTCAGCGTCTTTATACTGATCAACACGAAAGTCTCCCTGAAACATATTCAATCTATACCCAAGATTAAGTGTGAGGTTCTGAATCGGACTTAGCTGATTCATCAAAAAGGCTCCTAAATTGTGAATGCTCGAGTTTTTCCTTTCATCCTTTGATAGTTCCACACGCTTATAGAGGGTTGTTGAGTAGTCTATCCCGCCCTGTAATTTCTGAAGTTGTTTGAAAAGTTCGTACTCAGCAGATAATTTTACATTAACGTCAAGTGTATCCTCATCAATGTGGTCAGTCTGCTCCTCTCTTGTAAGAAGTGGGCTGTACCCCATCACATAGAAATCATCCCTGAAATGGTAGCCCGCCTTAGCCTGAAGAAGACCGAAATCCCCCAGATATGTTTCCAGACCCCCCAGAAACCTCATATCGGTATTCTCTCCCGAATCGTCAGGACGATCTGTCATAACCCGCTGCTCCCTTGAAGATACATCCTCCTTGCTCACAGTTCCGGGGAGTCCATAGCTGTCAGTATGAGGCGTGAGAGTAAACGACAGAGAGGTTGTTTCTGTAAGGTCATAATCGACTGTTACAGAAGCGTCTTTACGCTTATAAAAACCGTTATCCCTGTATCCCTCAGAACTGTAGTACCCTGCGGTTAAACCAAACCCGATGTTCTCCTCTTTTTTTCTGAATAATGTATCTACAGTGAGTGTATTATAACTCCCGTATGATGTGGAAATATCTGTTTCGGTTTTTCCCTCCCTCTTCTTTGTGATGATATTAATCACCCCTCCAACGGCACCATCTCCATACAGGACCGATCCTGCTCCCCTCACTATCTCAATCCTCTCGATCTGATCGAGCGGAATTGCCGAAAGGTCAGGCCCAGCCAGATCCGGTGCATTGAGTCTGATTCCATCGACCATTACAATCACATTGCTCGAAGAGGTATCACCCATACCCCTGATGTCGACTCCTGACCTTTTATCATGGCCAAAAAGGCTCCTTAGATTCACATTTGCCTCTCTCGACAGGAGATCGATTATGTTCTTACTAGGAGCCTGCTCAATATCAAACCTGGTGATTACCGTCACGTTTCTTGGCACAGCCTTTATAGGATCCTCTATCATCACACCGGTGACGACAATTTCCTCAAGCTCAAATCGAATATCCTCATCATCACCGTCATCAGAAAAACTGACAGTAAAAGTGAGTAAATACACGACAGCTATGATGATTAAAAAAAATCGCATGTTATATAAACAGTTCCTTTGATTCGTTCCAGGCACCAAGTCACCAGATATTAATTGATTAGGCTGTACCTTATCGGTATCTGCAGCGATAGTGATTTACCGAGGTTATGTGAATATGGAACAACCTTCTGAACGAGCTGGACAGCAGCATTATCGAGGCTCTTATGCCCTGAAGATTTTGTTATCTGTATATCAAGGAGATTGCCGTTCTCATCGAGCCTGAGTGTTACAAACACAACCCCCTGAAGACCCTTCTTTCTCGCAATATAGGGATAGACAAGCTCTTCTATTATTCTCTCTCTCAATCCCTCAATCACCGGTGTGAGATCTAAGGGCTCTTCCCTCTCAGGCAGCACACTGGTTATCTTTTTTCCCAGTTCCTGAGAGGACGCTTCAGTTTCTTTATTTGTATCAGACACCTCTTTTTTTTCAGGTTCCTCCTCCTGTTCTTTCTCCAAAGTCATAGTTTGAGGATCTGGCCCCGAAATCTCTTTCTCTACAATATCTTCTTCTATCTTTTTATCAGTACCCTTTTTTACAGACTTCCTTTTCTTAATTATTCTAGGCTTTTCCTTCTTAACATCCTCATTCTCTGGAATATAATAGAGTAGCGTTACCTCGTAGCGCTCAGCCTCATGTTGTTCAAAAGGTTCATCTTGAAAGGAAACAAAACGGAAGAACAAGAAGTGTAAAGCCAGAGAAAATATGACCCAGATCCATAACCTTTTCATTGTGACCTCTCTACAAGGAATGAAATATTTTCTACCCCTGCTTTTTTGGTGAGATCCATGATCTGAACCACTCTTCCAAAGGGAACTTCTCTATCCGACTGGATGACAACCTGATTGTTATCGAGAGAAGAATAGAGCCATCGCACTGTGCTCACAAGTCTCCTCTCAGACACAGTCTTTCCATTTAGAAGGATATCTCCATCTTTCTCAATTGTTATGGTAATGTCTTGTTGTTCCGTTACTTCTGTGTGCTCTGCTTCAGGAAGATTAACAGAAATGGAAGGACGTATGAAGAATGATGTAAGGAGAAAGAAGATCAAAAGCAGAAAAACCATATCGATTAGAGGCGTAAGGTCAGGACCCGTATCTTTACTAATAGAATCGTTGAACTCTTCAAACTCAATCATTAACCTTCTCCATTATCGCCAGTATCTCCTCACTGTAGTGTTTCATGGAGAACGCGACTGCTTTCATACGGTTTGAGTAGAGGTGGTACCCGATGAGCGCAGGTATTCCCACAAAGAGCCCGGCAACCGTGGTAATGAGCGCCTCCCATATACCGCTTGCTAATAATGAAGGATTTACAATACTCTTCATAAAAGAGACCTTTTGAAACGCCTCAACCATCCCGAGTACAGTACCAAGAAGCCCGATCATTGGTGCTATCTTTCCAATGAGCTCAAGAAGGTGGAGATTCTTGGATAGCTGTCTGAGGATTCGGTCTCCCCTGATCGAAAGAAGGTTCTCTATCTCCTCTTTCGAGCTACCCCTCATATTTAGCGCTTCTTTTATAAGTATAAAAACAGGAGACTTTTCGCCTTGAATTATTCCTTCTGCCTTATCAAACTCTCTATTCTTTATATAGCCACTGACCTGATCAAAAACCCTCCTGTTTTCACCAGTTCCAATAAAATGGCATGCCCTCTCGATAATAATGGCAACCATGAGTATAGATCCTAAAAGAAGCGGGTACATCAAGGGTCCGCCTTTGTAGAACAGATCAAGCATAGA
Source organism: Spirochaetota bacterium (assembly GCA_020342115.1). Classification (GTDB taxonomy): domain Bacteria; phylum Spirochaetota; class B62-G9; order B62-G9; family DRHN01. The sequence goes on along the minus strand of CP070841.1, from coordinate 657,785 downwards.
TTAGCTCCGTTTATTAAGCAGACAGCTAGTTGCTTTCAATACACCATCATGCCTTTGATACCATCACCTACATTACCTATAGTAAAAGGGCTTCCTGAAATTTCACTGTGGTCAGATAAATTTATAACTGTCATTGTGCTCTGTCCGCCGCTCCAGTCTGGTTGGGTTATATATAGTTTGCCATTATAGATAAGTGAGTT
>CP070841.1:643612-657485 GCA_020342115.1 Spirochaetota bacterium | reverse complement strand
TGTGTAAGGCAATACTTTTACAATGAGTCTAACCCCATCTAAATGAGGTTATCCAATTTTTAAAGAGATTTATCAGCATTTAGATGAATAAGGCAATACTTTTACAATGAGTCTAACCCCATCTAAATGTAATGAGTTCATGTTCAATAAAATATCCTTCGCATTTAGATGTGTAAGGCAATACTTTTACAATGAGTCTAACTCCATCTAAATGAGGTTATACAATTTTTAAAGAGTTTTATCAGCATTTAGATGTGTAAGGCAATACTTCCTAGAAGAGGTTAATTCCATCTAAATTTTAATTTACAATATTTTTGGGATTTCCTGATAAAAATGAGCTGAGATTATCGGCTGCTGCAGACATCAGCCTTTTGCGAGATTCAAAGCTTGCCCACGCTATATGCGGCGTGATAATGCAGTTCTTCGCCCTTAGAAGAGGATTGTTATTTTTAATTGGCTCACTTGAGACCACGTCGATAGCAGCGCCTGCAATTGTGCCTGAATCGAGCGCTTTTGCTAGGTCCTTCTCATTAATAAGACCCCCACGGGAAGCATTAACGATAAATGCTGTCTTTTTCATCAGGGACAGTAATTTATGATTAACAAATCCCTCATTTTCAGGTGTTTGTGCACAGTTTAAACTCACGATATCGGCATTCTTAAATGCTTCTTCCAATGAAACCCATGAAAAGGGTTTATAACCTGGAGGATCTTTTTGTATGATATCCACAGCCATCACTCCCATACCGAATGCATGTGCCAATTCACCGACTCTTAGTCCGATTCTGCCGAACCCCACAATGCCTATAGTTTTTCCGTATAATTCAACAAGATTGGTGTTCCAGAATGAAAAGTCAGGACACTTGGTCCACTCTCCATCGTGTACAGCACTGTTATGCATTCCTACGTGATGACAAAGTTCCAGAATAAGCGCAAAAACAAACTGCGCAACAGAGTTTGTTCCGTACACAGGGACATTTGCTACCGGTATATCCAGTTTTCTTGCAGCATCGACATCCACAATGTTATATCCGGTAGCAAGCACTCCAATATATTTTAATTTGGGCAGCTGCTCGATTACCTCTTGTACTACAGGGGTTTTATTGGTAATGATAATATCCGCGCCAACGGTTCTCTTCAGTACATCATTTGCATCGGTTCGATCATACACTTTCAATTCACCGAGTGCTGAAAAGTCATCCCAGGGATTATCCCCCGGATTCAAGCAGTAGCCATCGAGTACAACTATTTTTAATTTTTTATTTCCCATGAAAAAACCTCTAATTCTAGCTATCCATGTATTCCGGGCGCATGGGCGAGAAACATTCTATAACTTCACTATCCTCAAGCGCCTCAGCTCCGTGAGGTTCATTAGAATTAAACACCCAGCCTGAACCGGGATCGCCAATAAAACTACTTCCGTCTTCTTTGAAAAGCTTCATCTTTCCACTGATCAAATACCCAGTCTGCGTTGCATCATGTTTATGTAATGGTATCTCTGCCCCTTTTTTGAATTGAAAATGACACAGCATAATCGTTTCATTAAACGACTTGGTTGTTCGATAAATTCCCGGCATCATCTCAACCGTAGTATCTGTCTCATTATTTGCGACAGGTTTTATTCTCTGCTCTTCCATAGTGCTATTGTTCCTCCTATCTAAATATTTCTATTCAAAAGTTAATAATAACCATAGTAGGTTATCCTATATTATTTTGTTAATCATAGAGATAGCAGGCGGTGAAGTGGCCTGGAACGATCTCTCTAAGCTCAGGTACCTCTTTATCACATATGTCCATCTTCGAGGGACATCTGGGGTGAAACCTGCAGCCGGATGGAGGATTTATAGGCGACGGCACGTCACCCATTAGTATTTTACCCTTCTTCCTTTGCTTCGGATCTGGAACCGGAATTGCGGAGAGAAGTGCCTGTGTGTAGGGATGTCTGGCTTCACCAAAGAGGTCATGCTTTGATGCCATCTCCACAATCTTCCCAAGGTACATCACAGCCACGCGATCGCTGATGTGTTTTATGACACTTAAGTCATGTGCTATAAACAGGAGAGTTATCTTGAACTCCTTCTGGAGATCCTGAAGAAGGTTGATGATCTGGGCCTGTATTGAAACATCGAGTGCGGAAACAGACTCATCTGCAACGATAAAATCCGGATTGGTAGCAAGCGCGCGTGCGATTCCTATCCTCTGCCGCTGTCCTCCGGAGAACTCATGTGGATAGCGGTCTATCTGATCAGGAATGAGCCCAACATGATTCATTATCTCTATAACCCTGTTACGTCTATCTTTTTTTTCCACAATACGGTGTACAATCATCGGCTCTGCAATGGCCTTGCCAATGGTCATTCGCGGATCCAGAGATCCAAAAGGATCCTGATAGATGATCATCATCCTCTTTCTATAAGGTTCCATCAGTCTTCGATTCAGGTCTGTTATATCTTTGCCGTTAAACATTATCTTCCCTGACGTTGGATCATATATCCTCAGTATCACCTTCCCGCAGGTGGTTTTTCCGCAGCCTGATTCCCCTACAAGTCCCAATACCTCACCTCGATTGATCGAGAAGCTCACATCATCCACTGCGAGCAGGATCTCTTTCTTCCCGAACTGCGATTTACCAGTCATAAACCACTTTTTAAGATTCCTTACCTCAACGAGTGGTTCCATTTTGATCTTTTTCTCCAAAAAGATGACATTTCACAAGATGATTCTTCTCTACCTCTATGAGCCGGGGCATAACATTCCTGCATACAGGCATTACATGATCGCACCGCGGATTGAAAGGGCACCCGGGAGGCAGATCAATGAGATTCGGCACAAGCCCGCTGATAGTATCAAGCCGTTCAGTCTCTACATCAAGCCTTGGAATAGAACGATTGAGCCCCACTGTATAGGGATGAAGCGGTTTCTCGAACAGTGTACTGATATCCGTGTATTCAACTATATGTCCTGCATACATCACTGCTACAAAATCACACATCTCGGAAACAACTCCAAGATCGTGGGTGATGAGCAAAACAGAGGTGTCGAACTTAGATCTCAAATCATCTATCAAACGGAGGATCTGTGCCTGTATGGTCACATCGAGCGCGGTTGTAGGCTCATCTGCTATGAGAAGCGCAGGGTTGCAGGACAGCGCCATTGCTATCATTGCCCTTTGCCGCATACCACCCGAGAGCTCATGCGGATAATTATCAATCCTCTTCTCAGAATCCGGCATTCCAACAATCTTCAATGCCTCGATTGCCTCCTGCTTTGCATCCCCCTTTTTCATCCCCTGATGGAGACTCACAGTTTCCATGATTTCATGACCAACTGTAAAAACAGGGTCGAGTGATGTCATAGGCTCCTGAAAGATCATTGATATCTTGCATCCACGTATTCTTCTCATCTGGCGTTCATCGAGCTCTAAGAGATTTGTGCCTTCAAATATTACTTCACCGCTCAGGATTCTGCCAGGAGGTGACGGTATGAGCCTCATTATGGAGAGCGCAGTAACGCTCTTTCCGCATCCAGACTCCCCTACAAGACCGAGTGTTTCACCCTGCCGAAGTGCAAAGCTCACCCCATCAACAGCCTTCACCGTTCCTTCATATGTATAGAAATAGGTCTTAAGATTACTGACTCTCAGAAGTTCTTTCATTGTTTCAATCTCGGATCGAGTATATCACGCAAACCGTCTCCCAGGAGGTTGAGCCCGAGTACGGAAAAAAGGATTGCGAGTCCAGGAAAGGTTGCTGCCCACCATGCCCCGCTCACAATATAGGAGTAGCTCTTTGCCAGCATTGCTCCCCACTCAGGTGTAGGCGGCTGCGCGCCGAGTCCCAGGAATCCAAGTGCAGCACAATCGAGAATCGCTGTTGCAAGCATCAGTGTCCCGTATACAATGACAGGGGCAATCGAGTTCGGGATTACATGGCGAAATATCACCCTGATTCTCCTCGAACCTATTGCGTTCTGGACCTCAATGTACTCCATCTCTTTTATATACAGAACCGAGCTCCGTATTATCCTCGCCATCTGAGGTGTATATACGATTCCAATAGCCACCATCGCCTTGTCGAGCCCCTGTCCAATCACGGCTACTATCACGATTGCAAGAAGAAGGGCTGGAAATGCAAACATGATATCAACGAACCGCATGATGGTAGAATCGACCCCACCTCCAAAAAAACCGGCAAGTGTACCAAAGGCTATCCCCAGTACCATGGCAATAAAAACAGCAACCAAACCCGCACTCAGGCTCACCCTTGTACCGTATATAATCCTCGAAAGCACGCACCTTCCCAGAGCATCCGTACCGAGAGGCATGCCATCTACTCCCTCTTCACTCCAGAACCCAGGCTTGAGAGCCAACTCGAGTTTAGGAGGTGTTGGGTTTGGGCTATTTGGCGCAATAACATCTGCAAAGATCGCACACAGCACAAGAATAACAAGGATGACAAGCCCGAAAAATGCCGATCTGTTCTGTTTTAACCTTCGGAACCCGTAATTCGAGCCCCTCTGTGCCCTTTTTTTCATCATTTGTACTTTATCCTTGGATCTATCAGCACATACAGGATATCTGTAATCAAATTGACAACGACAAACATAAATGAAAAGAAGAGGACACACCCCTGCACAACAGGGTAGTCCCTCATCTGAACCGCTTTAACGACGTACCTTCCTATACCGGGCCAGGAAAAGACCGTTTCAGTGAGTAGTGCACCTGCCAGTAAAAGACCGAAGTTCAATCCAATTACTGTGATTACAGGTAGCATTGCATTTCTAACAGCATGCTTGTAGATTACCACCCTTTCCGATAATCCCTTTGCCCGCTCTGTCCTGATAAAGTCCTGTCTTAAAACCTCCAGCATACTGGACCTTGTAACACGGGCTATTGTTGCCATCGGTATTGTTGCGAGCGCAACAGAAGGAAGAATAAGATAACGAAGCGTTGAGACAAGGGCAGGCCCGTTCAACTGTATTATACTGTCGATGATATATAACCCAGTAATACGCTCAAACGGAATCAGAGTGTCAATTCTCCCTCCTATGGGCAGTACCCTGAAGAACACCCCGAAGATCATCATGAGCATTATTCCAAGCCAGAAAACCGGCATGGAAACCCCGAAAAGAGCGACCCCCATTGTTGTATAATCCAGCACAGAGTACTGTTTTGACGCAGAAACAACTCCGGCAAAAAATCCCACCACTATTGCTATAAACATGCTGAAGAAAGTAAGCTCAACTGTGTTGGGGAACCTGTCTAAAATCTCTCTTGTGACATACTCATTTGATACAATGGAGCGGCCGAAATCACCACGGACAACCTGTTTGAGCCATACCAAGTACTGAACGTGAAGAGGCTTGTCCAGGCCGTACTTTTCCCTGAGAGATTCAATAACCTGCTCTGATGCATGCTCACCTGCAATCGTGCGCGCCGGATCACCCGGGGCCAGATGTATGAGGGCAAAGGCGATTATTGAAACTCCAAGCAATACAGGAATGAGCTGGAGCAGCCTTTTTGCAATATACCATTTCATGCTAAAGACCTGACAATCTAAAATGGTGTTTTTTAGTGTATATTTTTAAACCATGATACATGCACAAAACACTCCGATTCCGTGGCGATATATACGCATCGAAATCGGAGTGTTTTGTGCGTACAAAATTGCACAATAAAGAAGTTTCAGGTCACGGAAGTGACCTGAAACTTCATATATAACCTGCTGGATCAAAAATACTACTAATCAATCCATACCTCACGGAAGAACTTCCTAGTGGTCGGGTGCAGTACATAGCCTCTCACATTCTTGTTGAAAACAAGAGATTGATTCGAGTGCGCGAGATAGACCCACCCTGCATCTTCATGGAGCATCTCCTGAACGATCTTATAGTGCTTTGCCCTCTCATTAACATCGTAGGTTAAAAGCGCCTCATCCAGATGTTTCTGCGCCTCTCGATCACTGTAAAACGAGTAGTTTCCGGAAGCGCCTATATTGGCAGCGTTAGGTCCATACAGCACATTCAGAAAGTTGTCCGGGTCTCCATTGTCACCCGACCACCCGAGCAGGCACATCTGATGCTTCCCTGCTTCTGTTTCCTGAAGATAGGTGCCCCAGTCGACCTGGTAGAAGTTCACCTTGATGCCAACCGCACCGAGGTAGCCCTGAATCGCTTCTCCGATCTTCGGTGGGTCAAACATGTATGGCCGTGACACAGGCATGACATAAAGCGTCACCTCAAAGCCGTTCGGGTACCCTGCTTCTCGGAGAAGTCTCTTAGACAACTCAGGATCGTACTTAAAATCCTCGATAGCATCGTTATACCCAAGCATGAAAGGAGGCATGCCGTTTTTGGCCACTGATGCTGTTCCCATGTAGATGTGGTCAACAATTGCCTTCTTGTCGATCGCGTGCTGGATGGCTTTTCGCACCTTTACCTTTGTGAGCGCCTCGTGGTATCCGGGTGTTTTCTCAAGAGGCTCGTCTGCATCACGTTTTCCATTCTTGTTTTTGTCCTTGTATCCGTAACCTGAATTCATAGCCATATAGCCTACATTCATCCCGGGTTCGGACCTGAGAACAAGATTCTTGTTCGCTTTGATGCGCTTGAAATCAGCAGGATTCGGGTACTCAATACCTTGAACCTCGCCTACCTCGAGTGCCAGCAACCTTGCCGATGGATCTGGAATGACCTTGAAAATGAGCTGGTCGAGCTTTGGCCGTTCTCTCCAGTAATCTTCATTGGCGACAAGTGTAATATGGTCATCCTTCACCCACTCCACAAACTTGAAGGGACCGGTTCCAACCGGGTTTCTGAACGCATCCTCACCCCATTTCTTTGCATTTGCAGGAGAGACAATGTTTACAGTAAACATAGCAAGGCTTGTCATGATCGATGCGTTGGGGCGTTTCAGCACGAGCTTTACGGTGTAGTTATCGATCTTCTCCATCCTGTCAACATCGTAGAACATGTAACCCCAGTATGCCCATTCACCATATTGATTGTATGGGTGGTTGGGGTCGTATTGACGTGCAAAGGAAAAAACAACGGCATCTGCATTGAAGGGTGTTCCATCGTGGAACTTCACTCCCCGGCGCAGTTTGAACACTATCTCTTTGCCGTCCTTTGACATTTCCCAGGATGTTGCGAGTGCAGGTTTAACCTCTGTTGTATAACGTTGGTACTCCACAAGACCCTCGAAAATGTTGTCCATACGCTGTATTGATTCACCGTCGGTCACATCGGCAGGGTCAAGCCTCACTGCGTCTCCACTCGATCCAAATACCATAACATTATGTCTCTTGGCAAAAAGCATAGATCCCGGCATCAAGAGAGTAAGCACCACTGCTACCACTAACATTAGTTTCATTCTTCTCATCATACAACCTCCTTAATATGAAGATTTTTACAATATCGTATCAGATTGTGAAGACTATTGCAAGTAAACATTTATATTATTTTTATAATGATTAATGGAAGGTTTCATAACAATAAGACAACGATCCCTTCTTATATTAAATTGTGGATCAACCAATTGCTTCAATGATGAGCTCTTCGAGGGTTTGAAGAGCTGTTTTTACAGGATTCGACAAGCTCTTGCCAATTGCCAGATGCTCCGGCTGCACCCCCAGTATATAGATGTCTACATCAATTTCTGTTTTTATGTAATCTACAAGATTTTGAAGAGGAATATCGTGGGTGCTAAAACCGACCCCCGAAAGTTCATCCGGTCTTACAATTCTGTAATCACCAGGGTTCAAACCAAGATGTACTGCATCTATAATAATTAGTGTATTCGGTTCAAGCTTTATGACTTTGCCAAGAAACTTCTCAGGAGCATTCTCTGCATTGATACATTCAGCATTTACCTGCCCCTGCAATCTATCGACCAGGAGAGGCCCTAGAGCATCATCACCACGAAGCAGGTTTCCAACTCCCAATATTGCTACTTTGCCTTTCATAATTACAGTAAAGGGATTTTTTATATTCATTTGTGAAGCTAATCGCTACTTCGTGGTGAGTGTGGTCTCACGGCGGCAGCGTGCACAGAGTATCTTCATCCTGTCAGATCGGTTGTAATCTCTTGATGCAGCCAGGATATTCTCGTCTATTACTCCGAGTTCTTTAAGACGGGAAAAATAAAGAGTGGGATTTGAGTAGGAGAGCTCACCTACACGCTCTGCTATCCACTTGAGATGATCTTTACATGCAACAGGTTCTCCGCAGATCTCGCATAACTGTAACTCTTTTTCTATAGATTCCTGAGATTGTTTCCTGTCGAGAAAGGCCAGATTCCACTCATTCGAGAGCTTGATACCTTCGTTATCAGCGATGCACGCTGCTTCGCACGTTCCACAGAATATACAGGTATCTGTATAGTGAATCATTACCCTCCTGGGATTTTTAGGATCAGTGATATCCTCATAATCCAGTGCTTCGACAGGGCACACAGACACACATGCAAGGCATCCAACACACTTATCGGGATTGTAAATTGGCTGTCCCCTGAAGTTTGGATGCGGTACATGCGGTTTCTTTGGAAATTTTGATGTATATGGCCCTACTAATAATGCCTTTGTTGCTTCAAGCAATTCTCTGACTTTTGGTAGTTTCATTTGATTCCCATCTTCCTTTTTAGTGACTGTGTTTTTTCCTGAGAGAGTCTTATGAGATCTTGCGCATTATACATTTGTTTTCCCTTTGTATCGACAACTGCTACCCTCTCAGTGCAACAATAGCATGGATCTATTGCAGCTAATATAATTGTTGCATCAGAAACTGTATAACCTGGAACTGTTGCTTTGCACGTGGGAAGATTCATAAAGGTGGGAGCCCTCACCTTGTGGCGTGCCGGCCGGTTTGTTCCATCACTCCGCACATAGTGAAATGTCTCCCCCCTCGGTGCTTCATGAGCGCCAATCCCTTCTCCTGGGGGAATGTCTTTAATATTTAAATCAATCTCTCCATCTGGAAGATTTGTTAAACAGTGCTTTACTATCTTGATTGATTCATACGTTTCCAGAATCCTGATAACTGCCTTATCCCACACATCACCATTTTCTGTGACGATCATATCCCACTCAACCTGATCATATGCACCGTATGGAGCATCCTTTCTCACATCCTTTGCAACACCACTTGCCCTGGACGTTGGTCCAAGTGCGCAGTAATCCAGAGCTTCCTCTTTTGTCAAGATTCCAATTCCTTTAAGCCTTGCATGAAGTACAGGGTCATCGAGTATGGCTTTCTTAAGCCGATTCACTGTGGGTATGATGGAATCTATCTTTTTTGCAACAACAGGAATATCTTCTGCTTTTATATCTCTCCTTACTCCACCCGGCTTGAACATCGCATAGTTATTCCTGTTTCCCGAGAGAATCTCCATTACATCGAGGATCTCCTCACGAAGCTTCCAGACCCACATATAGACAGTATTGTATCCGAGAAAGTGCCCTGCAAGCGCCAGCCAGAGAAGATGCGAGTGTATTCGCTCTCCCTCTGCAATGATCGTTCTAATATACTTTGCCCTTTCCGGGACCTCAACAGGTATAATATCCTCAACAGCCCTTGTGTAGGCAAATGGATGGCTAGTAGAACAGATGCCGCAAATCCTTTCTATAAGAAAAGTACTCTGATCGAATGTCTTCATTTCTGAGAGCTTTTCAATACCTCTATGGTTATAGCCTATTGCTACATCAATATCTACAACCATCTCCCCATCAACAGTAAGCGTAAAGAATTCAGGTTCTTCCTGGAGGGGATGAAACGGTCCTATAGGTATGACTGACTTTGCCATTTATACACCTCTGTCTCTAATAGCTTTTTTATCCCATTCCTTATAATCCCTTCGGAGAGGATATACACCTTCAGGCCATTCATCTGACAATAGCAACCGTCGCAGTTCCGGATGCCCCTTGAACTCAATGCCAAGTATTTCGTACATCTCCCTCTCGATCCAGTTTACACCTTTGAAAACATTGGCAAGAGAATCGATCGAAGGCTTCTTTTTATCAAGCTTTACCCTCAGAGAGATAAGGACATTCAGGTATTCTATTGAAAAATGGTAAAGTATCTCTATATGAGTTGGAGTATCAACTCCAGAAGCGATATTCAAACGCGCTTTCAGGTTTTTGAATACATAGGAACCAACCGGTATAATCGACTCCGGTTTTATCTCTATATACACTCTCTTGGGAGATTTATCAAAGAAATCTATTATATCCTCTTTGAATCTCTGCTGTATGTCCGATAAAAGCTCTTTTCTTGTCATAGAGTTCCCTTTATTGTCTGAATCAGTGTGACAGCACCTGCAATAATCGCCTCAGGCTTTGGCGGGCAACCCGGTATATAGGCACTGACCGGGACTATCTTATCCAGAGGCAACGGGCAGTTGTAGCTGTGAATGAACATACCTCTTGACATCGAGCACTCCCCGATTGCAACGACGAGACATGGCTGCGGTGCCTGCTTATAAAGCCTTTCGAGCCTGATAGCAGACTTGCGGTTGCATGAGCCTGTTACTAAAAGTATGTCTGCATGTTTGATACTCGGTGCAAGAAGCATCCCGAATCTCTCGATATCAAACCGCGGGGTGAGACAGTCCAGCACTTCGATATCACAGTTGTTACAGCTGCCTGTTGCAAGATGAAACACCCACGGTGACTTTAATAAAGCACGTAATTTTAAACTCATATCACCACCCTATCACTGCTAAGACTACTGCAATAACAGCAATCCCGGTTACAGGTCCCCAGAAGAACCTCATTGCCTGGTCGATACGCAACCTGGGATTAGTATTTCGTATCACAGTTATTACCACAAGTATTGCTACATATTTTAGAACACTGTATAGTATAGTGATTCCTTCAAATTTCATTCCACCAAGGAAAAGTATGATAAGGAAGAATGGCAGGGTGAAGAGAAGCATGTGTTTCATGAGCCTGAATACGGCGAGCCCTGCTCCCGAATACTCAACCAGCGGCCCTGCAATGATCTCGGTCTCTGCCTCAGGTATGTCGAAAGGAACAAGGCCGAGCTTTGCCTGAACACACAATACAAGCACTACTAATGCCAGTATCCCTGAGGCCTGAAGTGCAAATGCGCCGTTCTGTGCCTGAAAACTGAGAATATCGGCAAGCTTCAACGAAAAACCTGATTTGATTATTGGTACGAGAATAGCGAGTATAAAGGGCAGCTCATATCCGAGAAGAAGCTTCATTTCACGCGAGGCACCAATTCTGGCCAGTGGATTACCAGATGCAAACCCTCCCATCATAATGGCTATCGAAGGGATTGCTAGCAAATATACAATGACTATTATATCACCTAGAAAGCTGTTAAAAAGATTGTTGTTATTTGCCCATAACAGTGTAGATACCATAACCACCGCTGAAAATCCCAGAAGCGGCGCCATTACGAACATCGCTTTGGATGATTGCTTGGGTATAATTGTTTCCTTACCGAGCAGTTTTATTATATCATACCATGGCTGAAAGAACGGCGGACCTTTTCTGTATTGCACTCTGGCTGTGACTTTGCGGTCAACCCAGCTAGCAACCAGCCCAAGTACTGCGGTGAGTATGAATCCATAAACAATGAGATATACTATATACATTATGCCTTCTCTCTCTCCCAATGTGTGGAATGGATTATTAAATTGTCTCCTGCGAGAAATGTATTCTCAGGGAGTTTGCTGTCACGATCCATCAGTTTCAGTGCGCCATAAGGGCATGTCTTGATACAGAGAGGCTCGTCCTTCTTATCCCTCCGATCTAGACAAAAATCACAGTTGTGTGCTATATATGGCACATGTTCAGGATATATCGTTCCATACGGACAGGCATATGAACAGGATTTACATGATATACAGCGCATATTATGGCGTATAAGAAGCTTATCCTTATCCTCCTGCTGCTCGAGGGCCTCGACAGGACATGCATTTACACAGTGAGGTTCCTCACACTTTCTGCATACCAGGTAATAGGTTCCAATTTCAGCAACCGATATGAGACCGTTGTTGCCAGGATGATAGAAGTAGCTGCATTGTACCACACAATCCTTACACTCCCCTGTCTGGCATACATCAAGATCGATAAAGAGTCTGGTTTTATCACCCTTGTCTGCGGTCATGCTGAACTGTGCATTATGTAACTGCTCTGCGCTGGTAGTCATAGCTCCCTCAAAAGAATTGAATTAATCCCATATATCCGGATAGTTCTTGATGGTACTGTACTGGAATACAGGTCCATCCTTACAAACGTAATACGGTCCTATCCTGCAGTGTCCACATTTCCCTATGCCGCAGGACATGTTCCGTTCCATGGAAAGATAGATATTTGTATCTTTGAAACCCATGTCAATAAGCTTTTTTGTCGCAAACTTCATCATTATCGGAGGACCGCATACTACAGCATATCCATTCTTTATATCCATCTTAATGCCATCAAGGATAGTTGTGACCAAACCCACCTTACCCTTCCAGGTACCATCCCCTTCATCAACAGTGAGAACAACATTTATATCATCACGCTTTACCCATTCGGCAGTTTCTTTCTTATAAAGAAAATCCTTTGGAGTTTTGCACCCACCCCTGAAAAAAAGCTTCTTGAATTGCCCCGATCGATCAAAAAATTCGTACATAAGACTTCTGATCGGCGCAAATCCACATCCACCACCGACGATTATAACCTCCTGACCAATAAATGTTTCAAGAGGATAGCCGTTTCCAAACGGTCCACGGAGCCCAACAGTATCACCCTTTTTGAGGTTATGAATCTCATCTGTTACCTTCCCAACCTTCATCACAGTCACTTCCATGACATCCTTGATCCAGGGACGCGAGGATGGAGTAAAGGGAGCTTCCCCAAACCCGGGTACAGTAAGCTCGATAAATTGTCCGGTCTTGAATGGGATCTCCTCTTTGGGCTTCATTTTGATGGTTTTAATTGTCGGTGTTTCTGTAATAACTTCGATTACTTTAGATTCTATTGGTCTATACGGGTTGCTAACTGACATCTTCCACCAGCCTTTGTAAAACCTTTCTAATATCTATCTTTGCAGGACATGCTGAAATACAACGGCCGCAGCCTGTACATGCATAGATTCCAGCGAGCTTTGGAAAAAAATCGAACTTCTTCTCAAAACGGTTTCTTAACCTCATCCACAACCAGGGACGCGGATTGACTCCGGCAGCAACAAGTGCAAAATCCTTAATCATACAGGAATCCCAGATCCTCAGTCTCTCCATACGTTTTTTATCTTTCTGGTCATAGAGCAGGAAGCAGTGGCACGTTGGACAGATAGTGTTACACGCTCCACACTCAACACAGGTTTGAGCTTCATCTTTCCATATATCGGATTCGAAATTTTTCTCTATTATTCCCTTAAACTTGTTCTGCAACGGGATCTTATTACTTCTGATGTTTTTCTTTACCTCTTCTTTAACCCTGTTTCTTATTTTATCCCTCTCAGCGATTTGCGTATCCGTAGCGCTTTCAAATAGCTGCGCCTTCCCATCCACTATGGCATTTCCCTTTTGTGAACCTACTTCTACAACAAACCCGCCCGAAATCTCAGAAAGGTTAATATCGAAACCTTCGGTTGGATAAGGTTCTACATCTACAGCAGTACAAAAACATGTTTCAATGGCAAAGGTGCAGTCTGAGGATATGATGAGGTTCTCTTCACGTGCCCGGATGTAGAACGGATCAAGAAAATCACCTTCCTTGAAAACAAAATCCTGTACCTTGAAACCTTTTAGATCACAGGCTTTTGCCCCGACAATACATAGAGGTTTTGCAGACTCCCCGGGAAGTTTATCGCTAAAACCATCGGCTACCTTCTCCCTTGCGCGTGTAAAGAAGAGCTTCAGAGG
>CP070841.1:640572-643512 GCA_020342115.1 Spirochaetota bacterium | reverse complement strand
TAAGAACTAATCAATGAGGGTATCTACGTTTTTGCTCTTCTATACCATCATCTAACTATTCTGATTTTTGTCAAGAATTGTTTATTTCCATCCACTTCAGGCTTATTTCAGCTTCCCAAGCTGAATGTCGCGGCTTCAATTCCCGTTTCCCGCTCAAAACAAACTCCTTGGCTCGTAACGAGTTAAGGGGTTTTTAGTATTTGTATATAATTGAAGATCAAGAGCCCTTACCCTTTTTATCGAAAAACAGCTATCACGTCACATGCTGTTTATGGAATCGGAATAAAATCCTCGTCGGATATTTATACACTCTCTCCTTCTATAACCTGCGCGTGCTTAATCGATAAAAAAAATCGAGCTAAAAGTTTAGGAAATAAAGACTGATTTCAATATTTTCGCTTGACAAAAAATATGAAAGTGATAGAATGTAACAATACTTATAATTATTGTTATAATAAAAAAATAAGCGGTATGATTAAGAAATAATGAAATGGGCTTCTATGAGGTATATTGAGTGTAGCGTTGGGCTGATGGACAATAGCTTACAGGATAATCTCGATGCCTCAAAACTTCCCGGGAGTGTTAGCCAGCACCGTAGGAATGGGGAACGGTCTTCAGCACTTCGGAAGATTATCATCCTCCCATAACATGCGGGTTAAGACTCCAGCAAGCCAGAAGTCCTTACGGTAAGGTGGTGGAACCTTGTGCGTGCTGACGGAAAAGAGGCCCAATCGGCCGCATCATCTTATACGGAGCAACGTTAGATGAATGATGGTCTGCTCAAAACGCAAAACATATGCAAGGAATTCTCTTCTGTTCCGGTTCTTAAGGATATTACCATCGAGATCATACGGGGAGAGATACTCGGTATCATCGGGGAAAACGGCGCCGGGAAATCCACCCTCATGAAGATATTGAGCGGTATATATACCTCGACTTCAGGTGAAATTGTTTTTGAAGGAAAAGCGGTTGTCATATCAGACCCCCTAACTGCGAAGAAGCTCGGGATCAGCATCATTCCTCAGGAGTTCAACCTTGTGAACGATCTCACCGTGTACGACAACATCTTTCTCGGATCGGAGATCAGGAAAAAAAATGGGTTTCTGGATAAGAAGAGGATGATGGAGCGTACCAAGGAGCTGCTCAAAGAGCTGGAAGTGGAAATTAAACCGGATGAGAAAATAGAAAACTTGAGCACTGTACAGAAACAGATGGTAGAGATATGTAAAGCAGTATCCATAGATGCCAAGCTGCTTATCATGGATGAACCCACTTCTGTACTTTCACAGCATGAGATTGAAATTCTTTACAGGCTGATGCGCCGGCTGAAGAAGCAAGGGACGACCATTATCTATATCTCCCACAAGCTCAAAGAAATAAAAGCCATATGTGACAGGGTAATGGTTTTGCGGGACGGTGAATTGATTTTTACTGAAATAATACAGGATATTACGGTTCTTGAGATGGCTCAATACATGGTAGGCCGCGAGCTGAACCAGGTATTTCCGGAGAAAAAGGTGCCGGAAGCTGAAGTCGTATTCGAAGTCCAAAATCTTACAGTTCCGGGGGTTTTAGAGAATATCAATTTCCAGCTTAAGAAAGGTGAAATACTCGGTTTCGCAGGTCTTGTGGGGTCTGGGCGTACTGCGGTTGCTGAAACTATCATGGGGATCAGAAAACGGTCTTCAGGAGAGATATTCCGGAACGGCAAAAAAATTCTTGTCTGGAAACCGCAGGACTCTGTGGAAAACGGTATAAACTATCTCTCCGAAGACAGACAGGGAACCGGAATTCTGACGAATTTTTCGGTTACCCAGAACACGACCCTCGTCTCCCTTACCTCTTACTGCAAGTACTTTTTTCAATATATCCTGAAGAACAAAGAGCAGGAAGCAACCCTCAAGCACAAAGAGCGATTCAATATTAAAACTCAGAGCCTCGACACCAAACTCGAATATTTAAGCGGCGGAAACCAGCAGAAAGTTTCCCTGGCGAAAAGTATCGACCCGGCACCTGAGGTGCTTATCGCCAACGAACCGACTCGCGGAGTCGATGTCTCCGCAAAACAGGAAATATACCGTTTCATCAATTCCCTCGCTGAAGAGGGCCTTTCCTGCTTGTTTATATCTTCCGAGCAGGAGGAGATCATAGGTATGTGTCACAGAGTAATCGTCATGAAAGACGGGAGAATAACGGGAAGTCTTGAAGGTGAAAGTATAAACGAAGAAGAGATAATGTTCTTAGCGACAGGAATCCGCGAAGGAGACATTAGTTCATGATTAAAAAGATAACTGGAAGCTTTCGAAAATTTCACTATGAAAAATATGCTTCGTTTATAGCTCTGGCAGTTTTGTTCATCGGATCCTCAATATTGAGCCCATACTTCCTGCAGGTGCAGAATATTCTCAACATTCTTCGACAAATATCCTACACCGGTATGATAGCTCTGGGCCAGACCTTTGTAATCATCAGCGGCGGTATCGATCTTTCCGTGGGCTCCCTTACAGCGTTCAACGCATCCGTGGGCATACTGTCTCTCAACTACCTCATGAAAATATTCAGCAACGAATTCATCGCAATGGCAGGCGGTATCTTCGCCGCACTCGTAATGGGTTTTCTGGCAGGAATGATGAACGGTTTTTTGATTACGAGAGGAAGAATCGCACCCTTTATTGTTACTCTTGGCTCAATGGCAATATTTCGATCACTGGCGCTTTTTGTTGGCAGTGCCGGAGAGATCCGTTCGGTAAGCATCCATTACGGAACATTCGGCATGAACTCGATACTTTTTTTACCGGTCCCCGTGTTTATCATGCTGCTTCTTACTGCTGTCTTGAGCATTGTGCTAAACAGTACCCGGTACGGCCGTTACCTCTGTGCGGTAGGGTCAAGTGCCAGGGTGGCAATGTTTTCCGCTATAAACGTGGATCGTATAAAATT
>CP070841.1:637093-640472 GCA_020342115.1 Spirochaetota bacterium | reverse complement strand
GCCGGTGTTTTCAATGGTAAATATCTCTGTTTTTGAGCTTCCCAGGAGCACAGGCCCAAAATCATGATCTGAGTCATAAGCAGCCTCTAGTACATTTATATCGGGTACAGCCGTAATAAAACCTTCCCCTTCGACTGTAAATGTGTAAGGATTTTCATCAGGATCATTATTGACAATTGTGACCGTTGCCCACTTATACCCTTCAGGTAAGAGTGGTAAGAATTTAACTGTAAAAACTGTTTCACCACATGGGTCTAATGTAAAAACCATTCCAGATGTATCTATAGAAAACTGATTGGTGTCGCCGGCGGTTAGTGTTACACTCGTTATATTTAAAGGTGCTGTACCGGTATTCTCGATAGTAAAGTTTGTTGGCCGACTGAATGAATCACATTGCACATACCCAAAATAGTAGGAGCCAAAGCCATCAGGAATATCAGTTTCACCCTGCTTCACATTGATATCAGCTTGTGGTACTTCTACCCCATTTCCCTGGACACCAAATGTATACGGGCTCTCATCAGGATCGTCGTTAGCTATGCTTAATGTTGCTGATTTGATCCCTATACTCTGTGGATTGAATATAACAGTGAACTCCGTGTGCTCGTTTTGTGCAAGAGATATGGGTATAGAAGGGGCTATGATGCTGAACTCCCCCAGATTTGTACCTCCTCCAGGGGCAAGAGAGATATCAAGAACACTAAGCTCACCTGTATCCTTATTTTCGATTGTAAAAACCTTTGAGCTGTTGTTCCCTATCTGTACATTGCCAAAGTCGATAAGTGTTCCAATAGAGATTTCCCCGATCCCCTGTCTGACATTTATATCAGGGATGGATACAGGAACCCCTGATCCAGTCCCTTTCACAACAAAAGTATACGGGTTTTTGTCAAGACAGTTGGTTGATATAACTACTGTTACCGATCTGGTCATAAGCATGGTAGGCTTGAATTTTATCATAAAGACTGTGCTCTCTCCAGAACTCACAATGGAAGATAGTGTTGATGTATCTATTGTAAACCATTCAATATCTTCTTCCATAAATGAGATACCCTTAATCATGAGCCCTCCGCTTCCGTTGTTCTTGATTATAAAACTTGCAAAACTGGTTGTATACAGGTCAACAGATCCAAAATCATAGAATCCAATTTCATTTTGGTATCCCATGACTTCGATATCAGGCAATGATGGAGTGGAAGCAAGTTTGTACATGTCCTCGCGTGTTATGCTGCAGGTGGCGAAAATAATGGTAAATGCAGGAAGTATGAGGAACTTGAGTATTACTCTGATATCTCTCTTACTCAATTTACATCCTCATTGATTCAGATTTATTATTAGGAAGTAAAATGAGAAAGTGCACCCAATTACAATATAGCACACTTTTTAATTTTATCTAAAAATCTTCTCTTATGGCATATTATTACCTAAGAAACATTTCAAGAGGGATTGTATGTTTTTAATGTATTTTTATAAAGCGTCCTATATTTATTTTAACTTAGCTATCAGAGGAGAAGTATAGATGACGTAGTCCACTTATTAAACCATAGCGGTGCAAGTAAGATTCTCTCTTAGAAGTACTCCGTAACTTTAATCGACAACTCTGTTAAGATACCTATCACAAACCAAAATGTACGAGTCAATCTAAGGCAACCTCTTTCCTTGAAGAAAATGTTAAAGAGAATGGTACTGTAATCTACAGAATAAAATAGAATGAATATTAGAATGAAAATATAAAACCATTCAAAGCGACCGATTTTATATCAGAGTTTACCCATAAAATCATGCCTAATCAAGAACACCTTATTATGGTTTATATTCCAATTTGACAAAAGGGAATGCAAACAAGAATATAGTATTACTTAATGTGGTTACAACCTCATACCAGGTTATAAAAGGTAAACAAGTCCAAGCACTGATTTTAAAATGAAGACTGTAGCAAAGCAAGCCTTATCGAAAATTATAAAGGTCTAAAATTTTAAGAACATAATATTTAACAAAATTACATTTGTAACTATTATGACTATTTCAACGTTGTTGATTTAATTTTTCACTTATTATCTCTAATCATGGATAAGTAGTCTGCATAATACCTGTCAATGGACTCTTCAAACTCATAATATTTCCTTTTCCATCCTTGTCCTATAGTCCAACGCATTCCGATGATCTCACATGCTTGATTAAAAGAATACCCCCATTTGATATTGCTACAGATCTCTTTTACTAGGTCGACTGAATATTTTGTTGAGTTCGTGGAGTTTTGTTCTTGAAATAATTATACTTACTTCTGGACTTTGAGAAGAAAAACCTGCAGTTAAAAACGAAGTTACAGTAATAAGTAATCTATACTATCTGTCCTGTTGGCCATAATGTAATTGGAACAGGCCTGCCAAAAGACTTTCTTTTATAAATCTCACACCTTTCTGGTACATCAATACAAAATATTTCTTCCAAGTGTCTACTATTGGGAGTCATTTCCTTGATATTATGAAAGTGGCAGTTTGTATGATACGGACAATTTATATATTTCATTTCAGATCCCTTTGTCAAAAAAGACTTTTTCGATTTTTTACTTATTCTTATTTATATGTATTTTTAGTATAAAATATATCACACAGAGTATGATTTATCAGGACAACAAAAACAATTTTAATTTTAGGCAAATTTCCATTTAAGGACATTTGTTGTTTCAGGCAATAGTGAAAATTGGTCTTGTATCTGGGAGGGGCTACTATAGTGTGGGTAAGGAATTTACATGCTCCACGGTTTTTGTACATTAAGTCGTTATGAGGAGCTCAATATCATTAAATTATCTTATCATTCATATAATCAATAATTCTTCGCTCATGATCCTTATCATCTTTGTTTAACTGCTGAAAGACCCCCATAATCCTAGATGATGGTGAATATGTCACTGCCTGCTGAAAGTGAAATTCTCCTGCTGATTTCTCTATGTCAATCGCTTTCTTGAATGCAACTTCTCTTGAAGGAGGGTTTTTATTGTATTCTTTAATTAATTGATCAAGCTTGTTGTTTTTTTCGATCAACTCCTGAATGGACGAAGCTATTAGTTCAAGGGGAAACCTACGTCGTGATAAATGCACATAGCCTTTACTTATGAGAGAGGCGTGTCTTTTCTCTTCTTCATGCAATTGCATCCAAAAGTTGGTATCCTCAGGAAAGAAGCTAGATAAGATCTTATAGAGATCAGCGACTTTCAACTCCAATTGTATAGATTGTTCTATTAGTTGGAAGAAATCTTTCTTTTTCATTGGTCAGAGCCTTATAAATTCAGCGAAAATTATATATTACTTTCCAGTTATATGGCAAGCTCAGAACCTGCAATAAAATCATAGCAACAACAAAGCAAGACATTGCTATG
>CP070841.1:633206-636993 GCA_020342115.1 Spirochaetota bacterium | reverse complement strand
GCTTCACGTGCGTTTTGTTCAACAAGAACCAGCGAGACACCGGTGCTGTTGATGTCTTTGATCCTCTGAAAAATCATCGAGACGAACTTGGGTGCTAAACCCGCCGATGGCTCATCGAGTAGCAGCACCTGAGGATCGAGCATCAGGGCCCTTCCCATGGCAACCATCTGTCTCTGCCCACCCGAGAGCTGCCCGACCTTCTGGTTTCTTCTCTCTTTAAGTATGGGAAAAAGCTCATATATTTCATTCATCCTTCCGCTGAAATCGTCAGTCCTGATAAAAGCTCCCATTTCGAGGTTTTCCTGAATAGTCAGCGTGGGGAATATATTATCTACCTGAGGAACATAGCTTATACCCTTTTTAACGATTTTTTCAGGCTTCAGACCTGTGATGTTCTCATCTCTTAGCATGACCTTGCCGTTTCTCGGCTTCAGACAGCCAAACACTGTCTTAAGGAGGGTCGATTTTCCTGCACCGTTGGGTCCTATTATGGAGATTATTTCTCCTTTCTTGACCTGGATTGATACATCGTGGAGAATATCGATTTCGCTGTATCCGGCAGTAATACCTTCTGCTTTGAGGATAATATTATCTGTACTGCCCACCTAGGTATGCCTCCAGCACGTTCTCATCCTTCTTGATTTCTTCAGGTTTACCCTCTGCGAGCTTCTTACCCTCGCTCATTACTATTACAGGGTTGCAGAGATTCATCACGAGGTTCATGTCGTGCTCGATCAGAAAAAAGGTTATTCCCCTCTTTTCGCAGAGTTTTCTGATATTACCGACAAGTTTTCTCATTAAAGTAGGATTTACCCCAGCACCAGGCTCATCAAGGAGTACAAGCCTTGGGTCAGCCATCATACTCTTTGCAAGCTCGAGAAGCTTTTTCTGTCCTCCGGAAAGGGTCCCGGCATATTCATTCTTTAGATCCATGAGCTCGACAAAATCAAGAACTTCGAGGGCTTTCTCCTTGAGCTCCTTTTCCTGCTCCATTACCTTCCTTGGCCGCAGCCAGGTGTTCCATATCTTTTCACCGATCTGTGAAGATGGCACGATCATGAGGTTTTCGAGCACAGTCATCTGCTCGAACTCACGAGTGATCTGAAACGTCCTGAAAACCTTCTTGTGGAATATTCTATCCGGCGGCAACCCCTCAATCCGTTCACCCTGGAATTGAATTTCTCCCTGATCAGGCTTGTAAAATCCTGTAATGAGATTGAATAGTGTTGTCTTCCCGGCACCGTTAGGCCCTATAAGGCCTGTGATTGATCCTTCATTCACCAGCATGGAGCACTCGTTTACTGCCTTAAGCCCTCCAAAGGATTTATCTACACTCTTTATCTCAAGCATTTAAAATTCCTTCGCAATTAACAGTCATATTTATAGTGATGTAAAAGTTTCCTGTAGAAACTGTATAAGCAGTACGCTGGGCTCTCGAACGTAACAGCCCCTCTATCTGCTTGAATAGTAGAAATAAGCATACCTAAAACTCATAAAAATGTCAAGGAGAGGTATTGATTTATAAAGCTCTTGAGGATTGGGGATTGTAGGGATTAGGGACACAACACTTCGGGACACATTAAAAGGGGACACCATAACCTTTTTAAAATGGGGTCAGCTCCCATTTAATTGAGAATAAAGGCGCTATCCCTATTATTTTAATAATTATAATTGTGTTTTTTTTTATTCTTCATGTTATAATTGCATGGTAATAGTCAAAAAAGGAGGGATCTTTTATGAAAAAACTGCTAATTCCTTTAATTCTTCTTGCATGTGTTGGCATACTATTTGGGTGTGCCGGGGACGGCGGGATAGTCACAGTAATACTATCTTACCTTTACTTTCCCGGGTACGATGAAACATACGGTGTAGAGCTCTGGAAGTCCGATGGTACAATTGAAGGTACGGTCATGGTGAAGGATATAAATCCTTCAGGGGATTCAAGGCCCGAGCAGTTTACAAATGTAAATGGTACACTTTATTTCACTGCTGATAATGGGTCAAACGGTAGAGAGCTATGGAAGAGTGACGGCACTGCAGAAGGCACTATTATGATAAAGGATATATATACCGGTGTTCCTGGCTCAAATCCCAATTCTATCACTGATGTAAACGGCACCCTTTATTTTAGTGCCGCTGCTGAATCAAACGGTAGAGAGCTATGGAAGAGTGATGGTACAGCAGAAGGCACAGTGATGGTAGTAGATATATATACAGGGGAAATTAGCTCATCTCCCGGTTTCATCACTAATGTAAATGGTACCTTATATTTTAGTGCTAGAGATGAAACATATGGGTATGAGCTGTGGAAGAGTGATGGCACTGATGAAGGTACTGTTATGGTTAAGGATATAAATCCCGGTGCACCTGATTCATATCCATTTTACCTCGTCAATTTTAATGGCACCCTTTATTTTAGTGCTTACGAAAACACATACGGAGTTGAGCTGTGGAAGAGCAATGGCACTGAAGAAAGTACCGATATTTTTTTGGATATAGATCCAAGAACACCTGACGGTATCCCAATGAGTTCATCCCCTCAGAACCTCACCAATGTAAATGGGTCGCTGTTTTTTGTTGCAAGTGATGACAGTGGTGGCGGAAGAGAGCTGTGGAAGAGCAATGGCACAGTTATTGGTACCGTCATGGTGAAGGATATATATGCAGGTAGCAGTAGCTCAGATCCCACATACCTCACAAATGTAAATGGCACTCTTTATTTTAGTTCTAATGATGGTTTAACCGGAAACGAGCTATGGATAAGCGATGGCACTGAAGCAGGGACCGTTTTGGTAAAGGATATAGATCCAAGAACGAATGGTGACCCGTATAGCTCATATCCCAAATATCTCACCAACGCAAATGGGACACTCTTTTTTACTGCAAATGATGGCACGCACGGATATGAGCCGTGGATGAGCGACGGCACAGAAGCGGGTACTGTGATGATTATGGATATATTGGAAGGCAGCGCTAACGGTTTCTATATAGAGCCGCCTACATAATCTTCCATATCGAAATTATCAAATTGTAAAAAATAGGGACGGATACCATTTTTTCAGGCTTCATTTAATTTAAAATGGGGTCAACTCCCATTATTATTTCTCTACCTTATGTGTAAATGTGGAAAAATTAAATGGGAGTTGACCCCATTTAATTCCTCATTAAAGTGTATGTAAATAGAATAATAATAGGCTGTGTACCTATGTAAATAGAAGCACCATGGAGGTGTATGTGATGCATCACATAGTACTTCTCGGTGATTCAGTATTCGACAATGGCCTCTATGTTAACGGCGAGCCTGATGTGGCGGGCCATTTGAGAAATGCGGCTCCAGCTGATTGGCAGGTAACTTTATGCGCTGTTGATGGCAGCAGAACGGATGATGTCACATTCCAGTTAAAGAAAGTGCCTAAAGATGCAAGTCATTTGTTTCTTTCAGTTGGTGGAAATGACGCTCTCGATCACTCACACCTGTTGACAGATTTTGTTACTCCTGGTACCCAAATCCTTGAGTACCTGGCAAACGCTGTTGAGGAATTCGGTATGAAATACCGCTCCGCAATAAAGGAGATTTCTGCCTTGGGAAAACCTTTTGCTGTGTTTACAATCTACAACGGTAACCTTGAAGCAGTGCTTGCAAAAACGGCGAGAGCAGCCGTAGCCGTATTCAACGATACGATATACCAGATCGCTGGTGAAAGTTCAATACCTGTTATTGAACTAAGGCACATCTGTACAGAACCATCCGATTATGTCAATCAGATTGAGCCGTCTTCAATAGGTG
>CP070841.1:621684-633106 GCA_020342115.1 Spirochaetota bacterium | reverse complement strand
AAGATATCGGATTCTCATTTGAATATCCAGCAGACTATCAAGAAGAACCTACACAAACGCCTATTGAAATCGCGCGATTCGCAAAACCAAATGAATTTAAACTACCTGTATTTACCGCTACTGTGAGGGATAGCTTGGGCACGAAGCTTACAGACCTACCAGAAAGAATAACCAGGTCTATGGAAGAAACTATTCCAAATACTTCTAATTTCAATATTATTAATGAAAAGAGTGTGAAGTTAAGTGATGGTTCTGAGGCTATTATTTTTAGTTTTACATGGGTATGGGCCGATGGCGAGACAGTAATGGAAACTGTCATGATTAGCGCATATAAAGGGGATAAACAAATTACGATCAGTGGTACTACGATAGAAGGTTTGGATATTCCATTAAAAAAGATATCAAAATACTGTATGACACTGAGTTTAACTCTCTAAAAAATAATTGAGGTTATAGTATATCTTAATTTCCTGTTGCTTAAATAATGGGCCTTCATTTTCTCTGCTATATGCTGAACCAAATTCTATCAATACACTGGAACAATAATTCTTTTTGATATTTCTTCAACTAATTAGCTTCATCTGCAAACTAGTAATAGACAATCTTGCCATTTTCAAATGACTGGTTCATTATTTTCCGAGATGCGATGGAAACCTCACATTTTCGATATTCTTGACAGGATGTTCGAGTCTGTGTAGTATATTTTCGAGAGGGTTGTCGTTTTAAAAGCCCGTGAATATTTTATGGGCAAACTGGGAACTTTTCACGGTATTTCGTATATTAGCGAATTCCGAATTATAATAACGCCTGTTAAAAAGAATGAATGCTGAAAAGAAAATCTGGACATCGAGAGAGAGAGTCATGGTGGCATTGAACCATGAAGAGCCTGACAGGGTTCCTATCGATCTCGGCGGGACAATCATGTCTGGGATAAATGTCGTCACGCTGCATCTCCTGCGAAACCATCTCGGTTTGCCTGAAAAGAGGGTAAAGGTGAGCGAATTATCTCAGATGATCGGGGAAGTGGAGATGGATCTGGTCGAAAGGCTGCACGTGGATGTTTTGCCTGTCGAGCCGCTCGAGTTCTTTTTCGGTATCAAACATGAAAATTACAAGCCGTGGAAACTGTTCGATGGAACTCCGATAATGGTTCCGGGTACTTTCAATATTGAAGAGGACGAACAGGGAAACTGGCTCCTTCACGATGAGGGAGATCCACATAAACCCATAGCGGCAAAGATGCCGAAGAACGGTTACTACTTCGATGACCTGGAACTGATAAAGAGCAATCCTGATCTGAAACGTCCTTCCCTCGATACGCTGAGGGAGGATACCCTCTTAAACGACGAAGAGCTGAAATACATGCAACGACGCACCGAAATGCTCCGTGAAACGACTGAAAAAGCTCTGGTTGGTGGAATCTGGCTGCATTCTGGACTAGCCATAATCGGGAGCATACCCGATTATCTCGAGATGCTCATACTGGAACGAGAATTCGTTAAGGAGTTTTTGCATAAGAAGCACGAAATCATCATGGAGAATCTCGGGTTGTTCTGGGATGCTGTTGGTGAGAACGTTGATATCGTGTCACTCGATGGGAATGACTACGGCAGTCAGACGAGCGAGCTTTTTTCTCCTGAAATTTACGATGAGCTATATATGCCCTATTACAGGGAGCAGTTCGACTGGGTTCATGAGAACACGAGCTGGAAGACGATCATGCACAGTTGCGGTTCCATAACAAAGATTCTTCCACTCCTTGTTGATGCGGGTTTGGACATCATAAATCCAGTGCAGACCTCGGCCCAGGGGATGCAACCGGAATGGCTCAAGGGTCAGTTAGGTGATCGATTGACCTTCTGGGGCGGTGGTGTGGACACACAGAAGACGCTCCCCTTCGGCACTCCTGAAACGGTAAGGAAAGAGGTGGAGGATAGGATCAGGATATTCGGCAAGAACGGCGGATTCGTTTTCTGCCCGGTTCACAATATCCAGTACGGGACACCGGTTGAAAATATCATCGCTGCGTACGATACTGCGTACGAAAGTGGTAAGTACCCGCTTGACGCCGGATGATGAGAATCTATGTAAAGTCAAGTTGTGGGGGAAAGGAAGAGTGAAGTGTAAATGAAGTTTGTGAAGCTAATTATCTACGGGTAATACCGGATTCGAACCTGTGACCTCCGGCGGTATCAGCATGTGTTCATATAGTACACACGGCTACAGGAGACCGGAAGTTTTTTCCGTTCTTCCCTGCAATTCTCTGAAGTTCTCAATTATGTGAATATTAGAGGAATATTCGATTGAGGATTCCTTGACATTCATAAATGTTTCCTAATATAAAGTACAAAAAAAGTACAGTATAGACCTACAAAAACAAAATACTTGAATGCCTGAAAAGAAACAATGCCAACCTTTTGATAAAGAAGTAACAAAGGCATCCTGATACTCATTTACTTATATATAATGAGAGAATAAATATCAAGGGCGAGGTATGCATGTCTATATTTTCATCAATGTCCTGGAGACTTCAAATTTCCATCACTTTTTCTTTAATCCATATATCGAAATTTTACTTGACATAAAATTGCGATTTCGTATAATGGAAAACAATAAATATGGATATTACCACAATTTGGTTTTTATAAATAATATTATTATAACAAGCTTCAAAAACTATATAAAATGGTGTAGGGAATCATTGATATACAAATAATTATGGGAGTCGAAAAATACTCTATCAAGAAAGGAGGTGATTGAATAACGTAATTGATCTTTAAAAATGTAAACTAATAGAAAAGGGGAAAAAAATGAAAATGAAGAAGATTTTTGTAATTTTTTTTAGTGCAGTATTTATTTTAGTCGGATTTAACCTGTTTGCAGGGAAAGAAGACAAGGAAGCCCCCCCAGCAGAAGAGAAGGTATATAAACTTGGGGAAATTCCAACTGAACCGGTCACCATTAATTGTTGGCAGATTGCAGGTGGTGCTGTGCCTTGGATGAGTGAGTTCATAAAAATTTATGAAGAAGATCATCCAAATGTAACATTTAACATGACCGTCCAATCTGATGAATTTATGGAAACTAGTGTAATCTCAACATTTGCTACCAGACCCGATGATTTAGATTTCACTTTTTTCTGGACTGGCTCGAGAATGGCCGCGTTAGCAAAGGATAAGACAGCACTCAACCTTGATGACTGGTATAACTACTATGAATGGGATAAAGTATTAACACCTATTGAGTACGAAGTTAATAATTTCGATGGTTTTGGTCAGTCAGCATTGTCCTTTGGATGGATAGCTTACGGCGTCATCTTTTACAACAAGGAGATCTTTAAAAAAGTCGGTGTTACCCCTCCAGAGACAATGGATGAATGGTGGGGAATGTGTGAGAAGATAAAAAATTCTGGCTATGAAGTAATGGCAGTGGCTGGCAAAGGTGGCTGGCCTATAGAGCTATTACATCAAGGGTTGGTTAAATTATATCTGCCTTTGGATGAGGCAAAAACATATTGTGAATGGTTAAAAATACCGAATAAAACCGCGAATGATGCTGAAGTATATAGAAGTGAAGGGGCTATAAAGTCATGGCAGTTCATAGCGGATATGGCGAAAAAGGGATATTTCAGTCCCGGACATAATTCGCTAGAGTGGGTTGATGAAAATGAACGTTTTGCTTCTGGAAAGGCAGCGATGATGGCAGGTTTTGTATCTCACACATTTGTAGATGCAAGAGCACAGGATCCAAATTTCCCGTTAGATTATTTCGTTTTACCAGGAACTTCTCTTTGTGTGGAGCCCATGAATGTATTTACTGTACCTGCTTCAATAGCTGAGATTAAGAAACCGATTGTTGCTGATTTCTTTAATCGGTGGATAACGGATAAGGATTCCTTACGACTTGCTATCGAGCATGGTAATAACCCGACAGGCACAGTTTTATCCAAAGAAGAGATAATAGAACTTTCTGGAGAGCCGTTACTAGGAAGATTTTATGAGGACAAAGAGGAATACCCGGTACTACTTTGTGCAGATGGCTGGATTTCTCTGCCTATGTGTGAAGAGTATTTTAATGATTTACAAGAAGTCACTGAAGGCACAATAACTCCTGAAGAAGCCGGGCAGCGTATGTATGAGCTTGCCTTGGAAAATTTAGAAGAGTAGTAATCGTACTCCAGATGGATCACGATTATTGCGAGTTTGTAAGATTTATGTGGTCAGAGGAAAAGGATAACCCATTCTCTTCCTCTGACCCATTGTAATTTGAATATAGATAATCAATTAAATAAATACTCAGAATATTAGGTGGTACAATGGCTATAAGTGAGCTAAAAAAAAGACAGAAAATAAGAAAGCGCATAACAGCGATCTTATTTGTATTACCAGCTCTGTTATTTCTTGTCATGTTTGTTGCGTATCCTGTATTTCAGTCAATTGCATTATCGCTTTTTAAGTGGGATGGTGCAGGCTCTTGGGAGTTTAATGGTCTGGAGAACTATCGAAAGATGTTTACAACAGATAGGTATTTCTGGACGGCTTTGAAAAATACAATTCTGTTTACGGTTCTTATGACATGTGGCGAAATGTTTCTGGGTTTTATATATTCTGTACTTGTAGATCTGGGTGTTCGTGGCTGGAAGATATTTCGATTTATCTTCTTTTTACCGGTTACGCTTTCACAGGTAGCAATATCGCTTTTATTTGTGAAGATTTTTCAGGAAGATGGGCTTGTCAACGCTATGTTGGGATTTCTCAATCTTGAAGGATTACAGCATATTTGGTTAGGGGAAATAAAATACGCGATGTGGTGTTTGATAATTACCTCATGGTGGATATATGGAGGGTGGCATATGGTATTCTTCTTAGCCGGTATGCAGAGCATTAATCCTGAAATATATGAGCAGGCAAAGATAGATGGTGCATCAACGTTGCGGAGGGTTTTTGTGATAACAGTTCCTCTACTGAAGAACGTGTGGTTTGTTCTTATTGCATTATCGTTCATATTAGGTTTTAAAATGTTCACCCTCGTATACATTATGACTACTGAAGGGCCGTCTTTCGCTACAGTTGTATTGGGGACACGAATTTATAGGTACGCATTTTGGGTGCATAAATATGGGTATGCATCGACTTGGGCAGTTGTTATGGTTGTAGCATCATTAATATTTGCAATCTTGTATGTAAAATTCACCGGCTATCGTGAAGAAGCACTTGCAGAATAGCTCATAGTTTGTAATGAAAATATATTAGTGGAGCAATGTTGTGGGTAAGTTTAGAAGGAATGATCTTGGTGGGCCATTTGCCAATACAATAATAGTAATAATACTGACGATCTGGGCAATTGCACAGATATATCCGGTTTTTTGGCTTTTCATGTCATCTCTAAAACCATCGAATCTTGTGAGAGCGCGTATTTTTGATCTACCAAAAACGTTATATTTTGGAAATTACGATTTTAAGAAGTTAAATGAATATGGAATAACTGTTCTTGTGTATTTAAAGAACAGTGTGATTGTTACATCGGCATCACTATTACTACTGATGATAGTATCGGTACTTGCTGCATATGGGATAGCAAAACTAGAGCTTCCAGGCAAAGACGTAATCCTTGTTATTTTATTAGTGTTGATTGGCGTTCCTGTACATGCACTTATGATTCCGATCTTCTATTTTTTTGTACGTTTAAACATGATAAACAGCTACTGGGGTTTAATACTGCCATATGTAGCATTCAACACACCATTTGCGGTAGTGGTTTTGCAGACATATTTCAGGCAATTTCCGAATGAGCTTATAGATGCAGCAAAGATTGATGGATGTGGTGATTTGAGGGCATTTATTGCTGTAGTGATGCCGATATCACTAGGTCCTGTAGCATCGGTGCTTGTTATAAGCTTTTTAGCCATATGGAATGAGTTTTTATTTGCTCTTGTAATGATGAGGGATAATGCAGCCAAAACGCTACCAGTGGGATTGATGGGATTTAAGGGGCGTTATGTAGTTGAATGGGGTCCGATGATGTCGGCTCTTGTGCTAGCCATAATACCTTCGATTATATTTTATTTTATTTTCAGCAAGAGCTTGCTCAAGGGGATTAGTGCTGGAGCAATTAAGGGATAATAAGGATTAATCCATAGTTATAATCCAAAGGAAGTCTCTTCAAGAAAACCTACTGGTTTTATGGCATGCCTCTGGACCCAGTGGAGTTTGAATGGTAATCCGGTATGGGTCATTCTAATGTATCAGCTTGAAACCGTATTAGTTAAATAATGTATAGAATAATTGATTTTTATAATTAGGGAACTTAGCATGATTGAAAAAAAGAAAAGTGAAGAGAAAAAGATAGTTGAGTATATAGAGCTGGAGCAGGAGCGTAAGTGGAAGTATCTAAGTCGTTATTATGAAGTTTCTTCTGCATTTTATCAGATCAAAGACAGGGTAGTCGATGAGAAGGATGTGAAGGAGTGTATCAAGAACTTCAAGAAGAAGCCCTCTCCAAAGATCAGGAAGGAGCTTAAGCTTGAGAAGTGGCATTTTACCCTGGATGAAGTGGATGAAGGGGTAAGAAATGAGTACTACTCTTTTAAACAAGATGAGAAGGGCTGGAAAGAAGTAATGCTTCCTCACTCGATAAACCATGCGCCAAAGAATCCTGTAAGGTATGGGAGGACGAGCTATCCGGTGGTGGCTCAGGAGAAGGGTGGGTATTGGAACATATGGAAGGGTGAGTATGCCAGCTGGTATAAGAAGAGGATCAAACTGGAAAAGATAGGAGATGATGAGATTGCATACCTGGGTTTAGATAGTGTGAATCTGATTACCGATGTATGGGTGAACGAGAACCCGGTAATGATGGGCCATCTCGGGCTTTTTCCCTTCAAGATAGAGATTAGCGAAGAGTTGAACTCCCGGCGCGATAAGGAAGCAGTGGTTGCGTTGAAGGTGGGTATGAACGCTAGCAACATTCCCTGGCTTTTCTACAACGGTCTTCAGGGGGCCTATACCAATCCTTCCTATCAGAATTCAGCAGTGAAAGATCATGAAGGGTATGACGAGGCCTGGACTGGGATTGCTGGTGATATCACTTTATGGATTGTAAACCGAAGACATATTGAAGATGTATTTATCTTCACTGAGGAATTAGTAGAGGGAGAAGCCTCATTGAAGTGTCGGGTGGAGCTGCGGAATGCTTCCTGGAAGCGATTTTCAGGTAAGGTAAGGGTTGAAGTGTCCAAGTGGTATCCGGGGGAAAGGGAAGCTGTGGAGATGGCCAATAGTGTTGTTACTGTTTTACCGATGAACGATGTCAAAGTCGATATTGGATTTGTCATAAAGGACCCCGATCTATGGAGTGTTGAGAGTCCCAACCTCTATTTAACCCATGTGGTATTGATGGATGAAGATGGCAAGGACATTGATGATGTGTTTGAAAGTTTTGGAGTAAGGACAATTAAGATGCGAGGTTCGCATTTTTATTTGAACAATAAGAAGATCGTTCCCAGGGGGACTCATGATTTAACCAATTATTTTAGAGATTCATCGATCTGTCCAAGCGATCGATCGATTGTAATGGATATTCTGCTGCACAAAAAGATGAATGCTACATGCTCACGGTTACCCAGTGATACGCGAATACATTACAAACGGATTGCGGAATATGCAGATCAACTTGGGTTCATGCTTTCCTGGGTGGGATATTTTGAGACATGGACAGTACATCCTGAGATGGAGATGTACGCCAGGAGGGATACCAGAGCCTTGGTGAGGAGCCTGAGGAACAGCCCTAGCATTATCGTCTGGGAGATGGGAGATGAACCTTTGATGCTGATACATCATCACAGACGGTTCAGGTGGTATGATCAGGTGTACAATTTGACAGAAGAGGAGGATCAATCCAGGCCGATTATCCCTGCGGGGTATTACTGTAACGAACTGGTGGAATTGATCATGGACTATCCAGAGCGAGACTTGAGTATAGAGGAGAAGAGGAGAAAAGTGTTGGAAGATTATCATGTCTTTAACAAGGAGCTTTCTCCCTGGGACTTTCACCACTGCCCCTATCTACCTGAGAGGAAACCGAGGGCGATCAATGAAGTCATAGATAGGGTGAAGGAAGCGCTCGGAGGCCAGAAGCCGACAATCTTTACAGAATTTGGCATAGATGGGATACCCAAATTGGAGAACGTGCTGGACGTGTATGGGAAGTTTCGCTGGGAGGAATTTGGAGTATGGCCTCTCAGCCGGGAAAAGAAGGACATAAGCTACTATGGGAAAACGGTATCCCAGGAGGATTGGCAGGAAACACAAGCGGCACAGGCACTGGTTCTAAGCAACATCATTGGTCTTCTCAGGGAAAGTCCCAAATACTTTGCCGGTTATTACTTGGTCACCTTGGTGGATTCATGGACCTTTTATTGGGGTGTTGTTGATGCCAACTTCAACGCCAAGCTATCTTATTTCGTGGTGCAGAACTGTTATAAGCCCATCTACATTTCCGGGCTCCATGGTACAACGGTTTTAGAAAAGAGGGACAAGATAGAGATTACGGTAAGTAACTTGGGAGAAACTCTTCGAGGATGTTCCCTGAGAGTTACTATTAAAGATGAGGATGGGAGCTTCGTCAAGGAGAAGTCATTCTCAAATCTTATGATCAAAGGAAATGTCAGTGTAAGTAAAGGAGGGGCATTGGATATAACGGAGCTTTCGTCTGGATTGTTTAGCATAGAGTATGTACTGACAGACCAGGCTGGAACAGAAATGTGCAAACATTTGGAGTTATTCTTTCTACAGTAGTGATGAAATTCACTTTGGAATTGATAATAATATATTTACATATATATACAAGGTTATTTATTAAAATAGGGGATTAGTATGATTCTTGATGAGTTTGGAGTCAAAGGGAAGGTGGCTCTAGTTACAGGGGCTGGACGGGGTATTGGAAAGGCTATAGCTCTAGTCATGGCCGAGGCTGGGGCAGATGTTGCGTTGATAGCTCGAACCAAGGAGCAGCTGGAACAAACTGCAGAGGAAATTCGTAGATTAGGACGTAAAACCCTGGTACTACCTACGGACATAAGCCAGGGAGAGCAGGTTAATAGGGCAGTTGAGAAGACCATTTCAGAGTTTGGTAAAATTGATATTCTCTGCAACAATGCGGCCATGTTAGTAATAAAACCTGTCATTCCTGTCCCAGAAGAGATATTGACAGAATGGCAGGTACCGGTAGACGAAGGGGGTAGTCATGCAATCTCTGCGGAGGAGTGGCATCGTGTTCTGGAAACTAACGTAACAGGCGCTTTTTACTTTGCCCAGGCAGTCGGGCCCCACATGATTAAACGGAAAACAGGAAAAGTAATAAATATTAGCTCGACCGATGCTGAGGAGGGGTTTCCTTGTATGTCTGCATATTCTGTGAGCAAGGCCGCTTTAAGCTCATTTACCAGGGTTCTTGCTTCGGAATGGGCATCTTTTAATATCAACGTAAACGCAGTTGCCCCGGGTACTATAATTACAGAGTTTGCATCAGAGTGGTTAGAGGATCCTAAAGAGCTGGAATTTGTAACCAGCTTAATCCCTCTAGGTCGTTTGGGTGAACCTAGAGAGGTAGCATTATTGACCCTTTTTCTTGCTTCAGAAGCCTCTAAGTATATTACAGGACAGATTTTTACCATAGACGGTGGTGCGATGGGGAAAGGATGCGGTATATAGCTATAATGTCATAATCGGTAGGTATATCATATGATGTGATGGTCAGAGATTTTGTTGGGGTAAAATGCACGTTTTTTTATAATATGAATAAAAGTATTACATAGATACATATAAGTGGTTGTCATTAGTATCCATTTTTTTATATCTTAATTTTTTCCCATTTTTTCCCCATGAAGCGTACTAGACAGAGTATACCCCATACTAATGTATAGAACGCCATGCTGAACCATGCTCCTACAATTCCCTTGTTCAATATTATACCAAGGAAATAGGTGGAGGGAATGAACATACACCATCCTCCTACAAGAATGAGCCACATAACAAACTGGCTATCACCCGCTCCGAACAAAGCACCTGAAAAGACAAGACCCAAAGCATCAAAAGCCTCTGTTATTGCAGCGATGAGTAGAACCTGCTTTCCCAGATTTAACAAGGTTATATCTTTGCTGAATATTCGGATGTAAAGATGTGGAATAAGGATAAAGCTTACCGATATGATCATCATAATACATAGTGCCATCAGGATCGATATATGTACACTCCTGCGAGCATTCTTAATATCTCCTGCACCCATATAAGCACTCACCATGGTCGTGGCAGCCTTGCCGAAACCAAAACCAGGCATGAATGAAAGAGAAAGAATCTGAATAACAATCTGGTTGATGGCGAGGGCATGTGTACCCATCTTTGCTATGATTATTCCAAACGCTAGGAAGCTTGCTACATCGAGAAACCCATGTATTCCGATAGGAATACCGACTCGAAATATCCTCCTCATGAGGGAGATCGATAAATGTGGGATTTTTCCCGTTAAATGAGAATGCCTATTCTTTTTATTAAAGAAAACCAGTAAAAATATTATAAAACCTATAAGCTCTGCAATAACTGTAGCAAACGCTGCCCCCTGAA
The DNA here is from genome assembly GCA_020342115.1 of Spirochaetota bacterium. Lineage (GTDB taxonomy): Bacteria > Spirochaetota > B62-G9 > B62-G9 > DRHN01. The sequence goes on along the minus strand of CP070841.1, from coordinate 622,487 downwards.
CCCCCATAGGTTCAATACCAAACCTGCCGAATATAAGTATATAGTCAAGTATTATATTGATAAAAGATATGAGTGCGATAATTTCCAGCGAGATGTATGGTTTTTTCAATCCTCTAAAAAATTCTTCAAGAGTAAACAGTCCAACAATGAAAAACCCTTCGTAGAAACGAACTTTCAGGTAATCAACAGCATATCCATACACCTCAACTGGAGGGTTAATGAGGCTTATTATTTCTCGAGAAAAAAGACCTATACAAAAATAGAGAATGCCAAATATAAAGCTTACAAACATGACATGCCACACAATGACTCCAATCGCTTTATACCGTCTGCTTCCTAAATAACGAGCAGTGAAGGTATTTGTCACCGTGGCAAAACCTCTGAGAAATGAAAGAAGAGTCAACAAATACCATGTTGTCAGACCAATAGCTGCTATTTGTGGTATTCCAACGCGGCTAATAAATACTGTATCTATAAAACCCTGTATGGTAATAGAAACCATGCTCAATATAGAAGGATAGGCGAGCTTTGATACCTGATTAACTGTTACCCTGGGTTCTTGCACAATATATACACCATTCTCTTTGGTTTTATCTTATATATTGACCGCTATTCTAATTCTATAGAATTAAACATTATTATTTTGGCTATTTTGAATCACTAATTATTATAAAGCTATTTATTTGTGACAATTAAGTACATATTTTGAACCATTTGCACGTAAGTGGATATGACCTCTTGGTAGTGAGATTGTGATGGATATTAGTTATTTTGGATGTCAAATAAAAAACAATAGAGGAAGA
>CP070841.1:584338-621584 GCA_020342115.1 Spirochaetota bacterium | reverse complement strand
CGGCGCGCGCAGCAGTGTATGGCCGCAGATAGTATCAGATGTACTTGCCATGCCTGTGGACCTGCCGGAGCAGAGAGATGCTGAATGTGCCGGAGCAGCAATCCTCGCGGGAGTTGGAGTTAGAGTGTACGATACGATAGAAGATGCGGTTTCGAGGTTTTCTGTTATAAAGAAAACAGTGAATCCGGTTAAAGAAAATATCGCTGCTTATGAAAAAGTGTTAAAGGATTTCATCCATTATTTAGGGATTTTGTAAGGATGTAAGATAACTCGCAATTCTCCATAATAATCATACATTAGTTGTGTTTATGCGAGATGTTTTATGTTGAATTGTTAATCATATAAAAAGAGGAGAGGATTCTATGACTGAGAAAGAAGAGATTCACAGCAAGTTGGATAAAATTAGAAAATTTATGAACGCGAATAGTTATAAAGGAGTGCTTTTCGGGGCTCAACATAATTTTTCTTGGCTCACTGCTGGTGGTGATGACCAGATAATTCATGGTACTGAGCTGGGATTTGTGTGTATCCTTGTGACTCTGGACGCCGTGTATCTAATTACCAATAACATCGAAATGCCCAGAGTATCTGAAGAAGAAACAGAAAATTTATCTGCTCAATGTGTCGAGTTTATTTGGACCGAGGCCACTATTAAAGCTTGCGTTGATGATATCGTTAAAGGAGGGAAACTTGCGGCTGATCATGAATTTTCAGGTGCCGTTAATGAGAAAAGCAGACTTGACCCGTTGAGAATCCCCCTCACCGAATCTGAAGTTGAACGCTATAGAACGCTTGCAGGAATATGTGCTGGTTCAATGGAAGAGACGATGTATGAGATAGAACCTGGAATGGACGAGTTTGAGATACAGGGTGTCATTGGCGGGAAGCTGTTGTCAAAAGGCATATATCCAGTAGTACTGCTTGTTGGTACTGATGAGAGGATTTTCAATTTTCGACATCCAATGCCCACCAGAAAAAAGCTGGATAAATACTGTATGGTTGTAATCTGTGCACAGAAGTGGGGATTAGTTCTCAACATGACACGCCTTGTGCATTTTGGTTCATTACATGAAGAGATTAGAACTAAGTATGAGGCGCTTCATAAGGTAGATATGGCATATATTGCTGCAACAACACCCGGTAACAGGATGAAAGATATATTTACTATCGGTAAAAAGGCATATGAAGAAGTCGGGTTCAAGGGGGAAGAACTCAAGCATTTCCAGGGCGGAACCTGCGGCTACCTGGCCCGCGAGATTGGGCTTGATCCACACAGCGAGTATATGATACAGGATGGTGAGATATTCGCTCATAATCCTTCCATACAAGGGACTAAATTGGAAGACTCAATTCTGGTTAAGGGAAGTAGTTTTGAACTGCTCACCTGCTCATCAAACTGGCCTGTGAGGGAGATTGAGTATCAAGGGGTTGTATTGAAGAGACCGGAGATACTTATCAGGTAAAGTCAATAATTTTTCACAAGGAAACAGTGAACGTATCTAATTTTTGATGTGGGAACAACATCTCTAAAGATTGCTTTCTATGATAAGGAAAGCCGTTTTTTACATAAAGTAATACAAAAAGCTATAAGCTCTACATTGATTTGTATGAGAGCTTATAGCCGATTTATAAGAAACATTCATAACTGGGCGCTATACCTAAATAAGATACTAATCTTCATTACTGCAGATTTGCATGTCTTGAATCGATTGATCCAGGACTTTCCCCCCGTTCGTTGGCAATCATTATTATTAGTGAATAGAACAGTACATAGATATTGAAACCGAACAGACAGCCTGTGAGATTCTGGTATGTTTTATCTCCCAGAGTGGAAAGACCAGGGAAATCGATACCATCTGACACATCATCTATTTTCAACACAGCTTTAGATAGCCGTGCGAGTGTTGATTCGCTGTTTGTGGTAACTCCTAATACGTTACCACTTAAAGTTTTTGCTTTTTCTGCCAGTGCAACAATAGTTTTTGTCTCTCCAGATTGACTTATTGCAATAAAAAGGTCGTCCTTTTCAAATGGAGGATTGATCTCGTCAAACACTGTATATGCTTTTAATCCCACATGATTGAGTTTCATTGATAATATTTTCACAAACATACCTGAATGTCCAATACCGAGAACATAGATTTTCTTAGCGCTTATGATGAGAGTAATAATTTCATGCAATGTATTTTCAGTAATCTTTTCAAATGCAATTTTCGCATTAGTGCTGAACTCATCAAGGATATCATTATGTATTAATTTCATCACTTAAGTCCTTCATTATTGGATTAGTCATAGTAACATCTTTATTTCACAATGAAAAAGAGAAATAGAATTATTTCTTAATAATAAGATGTGAGCTATGATTTATCGGAGTATTTCTTAATAAGCTTTTCAAACACCTCAAGCACCCTGTCTGCCTGTGATTCTGATATTACAAGCGGTGGTTTTATCTTGAGTACATTCCCCAAACCCTTGAACTTGCTCTCCCCAAAGATAACTCCATGTTTGACAGCTTCTTTTACAATATTATGGGTTATGTCATTTGCTATTTCTTTAGTTTTTTTATCTTTTACAAGCTCAATGCCTATCATCAACCCGGGCCCACGTATGTCGCCGATAATTTCATATTTTTTTTGAAGCTCTTTCAGCCTTGAAGTGAAATATTTGCCCATCTTTACGGCTTTCTCTAGGAGGTTTTCTTCCTTTATCACATCCAGTGTGGCACATGCTGCTGCAAATGAGACCGGGAAATGAGCAAATGTGAATGAATCTGTTGCCGGCTGTGGTGGTTTAAGATCATTCCTCTGCATTACCCCTGCAAGTGGGAATCCGCCTGCGATCGCTTTTCCGAATACGAGTATATCAGGATATACATCGTAAAGTTCACTTGCAAACATTACACCTAGTCTGCCAAAGGCGGTCTGGATCTCATCAAATATAAGCAAAATTCCGAACTCGTCACATATCTTGCGAATTCTTTTCAGGTATTCTTCCGGATACTCTATCATTCCTCCACTGGCCTGCATAGGCTCCATGATTATTGCAATTACAGGTTCGAGACCCCTCTCAATCATAGTTTTCACATATTCTGCACAAAGTATCCCGCATTCAGGGTATTCCGCATCGAATGGGCATCTATAGCAATAGGCATTTGGGATCCTTACCACATGTTCCATGTATGGTGCAAATAACTTGCTGATAGGATGGTAAGACCAGCTGGCTGCAATTGTCGCAAGAGTTCGACCCGAATAGTTTTCAAATGGAGTGAGAAACTTCATACCCTCAGGATTGTTTGTTATGGCAAGCTTCATTGCGGATTCGTTCGCTAAGGAGCCGTGTAGGCAGAAGCTGATCTTTTTTAAATTCTTTGGTGCAATCTCACCGAGCTTTTTTAAAAGAAGAAGCTTTGGTACAGTCTCAAAGCTTGTTCTTACGTGTGTTATCTTATCGATCTGTTCCTTAGCTGCTTCTTTAACCCTAGGATGAGCCACTCCTATATTGAAGGTCCAAGCCTGTGAAGTACAGTCTATATATTCCTTACCTTTAATATCCGTCACAACAGCACCCTTTCCGCTGTCTATGATTATGGGAAGGCCGCCTCCTACTGAGCCAGACATGAGGTATTTCCTTCCGTCCTCAAGATCTTTAGGATTTATGTTTTCGAACATAACAAATTCCCCTTTTAAGTTATTTTATGAAATGCTGTATTATAATTAATCTTCATAATACAAACTACTGTATATCCTTCTTTAATTAGTTCCTAGTGATAATCCACCAAAAACTAATTGGCTCTAGTGTTATCCAGAATTCTAAATTGTACCCCCTGGTTTTCTTGGTATAAATTTCCCCCTGCCGGCTTTTCCAACATATTTACCATCTTTGGCAATAATCTCTCCGCGAGATATGGTAACCTCTGGGTAGCCTAAGAGCTTCATTCCCTGATACGGCGACCAGTCGCAATTTGTTGCAAGTTTTTTATGATCTATGGTTATTTTTTTGTTCGGATCAAATATAACAATATCAGCATCGCTTCCTTCAGCAATTGTGCCTTTCTTTGGATAAAGCCCGAATAGTTTTGCCGGGTTTGTAGAAGTGAGGGCCACGAATTTGTTCAAAGATATTTTTCTCTGTCCAACAGCAGCAGTGTGCATTACAGGGACAAGTGTTTCCATGCCCGGCAGTCCATACGGAATCTTTGTGAAGTCTCCTTTCCACAAATCTTTCTGCGCTTTGGTGAAGGTGCAGGTATCTGTTGCTAATATCTTTACCTCGCCTCCTATTACACTTTGCCACAGTCTGTCCTGATCGTGCTGTTTTTTGATCTGCGGACATGTAGCATAGAGGTGCCCATCCTTCTTTTTAAATACAGTGTCAGTCAAAAGCAGATACTGCGGACATGTTTCAGCCCAAACCTTAACACCTCTCATCTGGGCGGCTTTTACTATATCCGCCCCTTCTCCGGTAGACATATGCACAATGTAAAGCCTGCCACCTGTTACCTCAGTCCATGTAATAGCCCTCTGGATGGCTTCGTATTCGGTAAAACAGGGCCTGGAAAGGGCATGGCCCCATGCACCAAGTTTTTTGGTCTGAGGATGATATCGCTCAATGAGCATATCCAGGACAAATGTGCTTTCAGCATGAACCATAATGATTCCGCCGTTCCTTTTTGTTTCTTCCAGGGCCTGGAAGAGCATCCCATCATCTGACATGAAGCCCCGTTTTCTATAAATCATAAACATTTTAAAAGAGGGGATACCGTTTGACACATAGTAATTCAACTCTTTCCTTGTAGTTTCATTCCAGTCAGTTATACCTCCATGAAGAGAATAGTCCACACAGGCCTTCTGTTCTGCATCTTTTTTCCTTTCCTCAACAGCCTCTTTTATGGTTTTTCCTTTGGTTTGAATCGCAAAATCGATTATTGTGGTCAAACCTCCGCAGGCTGCAGCCTGCGTTCCGGTGTCCCAGTTTTCCGAATAGGTATCGCAAAAGAAAAGATTGAGATGAACATGCGCATCGATTCCCCCTGGAAAAACATACTTCCCTTTTGCATCAATTATTTCAGCAGTATCAGGTTTTAAATTTTTTTGTATTCTCTTGATTTTTTCATTTTGAATGCCAATATCTGCAGTATATGTTTTATCAGTGTTTATGATTTTTGCATTTTTAATAATCAGATCCATGCTTGACCTCTTGATGAGATGAGAATTCCTCTGGATAAAGGGCCCGATCGCTGAAACTCCCTGAATTGCAGCGAATCTGAAAACAATTCAAAATATTATAATTAGATGGATTTACCACTACGAATCCATTTCAGCTGTATAGGATAGGCATCAAGGTATTAATTTGGTAATATCACCATAAGTCTCAGGTCTTCTGTCCCTATAAAACGCCCACGTGTTTCTGATCTCGTATATTTCTTCCATGTTCAAATCAGCAGTTACCACCTCATCCTTATCTTCTGAGCCCTGGGCAATAATTTTACCTTTTGGATTGCAGAAGTAGGATGATCCGTAAAAACGCCCTGTATTCCACGGGTTTTCAGTACCTACACGATTAATAGCTCCAACAAAATACCCGTTAGCCACAGCATGAGCCGGCTGCTCCAGCTCCCATAGATGTCTGGATAGACCGGCTGTTGTTGCAGAAGGGTTAAACATTATTTCTGCTCCATGGAGCCCCAATATCCTTGCTCCGTCAGGAAAATGCCTGTCATAGCAGATATAAGGTGCGACTTTTGCATAAGCTGTCTTGAATACAGGATAGTCTGTATTTCCCGGCTTGAAATAAAACTTCTCGTAAAATCCGGGATGGACATAGGGTATATGCATCTTTGTGGTTATACCGAGAAGCTTCCCATCTGCATCAATAACCGCTGCCGTATTATAGAAGACGCCATCCATGGCATATTCATAGACAGGTGCTATAATTACCATTGAGTATTTTTTGGCCCATTTTGCCACTTCGTCGATAGTTGGTCCTGGAATCGGTTCAGCAGCGGCATACCACCTCTGGTTATGCTCTGCAGGAAAATAGGGGAGGTTGAATAGTTCCTGATAGCAGAGGATTTGAACACCAAGCCCTGCAGCTTTTTCAGTCAGTTTTTTATGTTTTTCAAGCATAGCTTCTTTGATTTTTTCGATTTCACTCTGTATTTCCTTTTTCGACATTTTTGATGTATCTTCAGCAGGAGCAATCACATTAGATGCCTGTATTAAACCGCCTTTAACGATCCTGTCAGTCATACATTCATTTCCTTTCTTTAAAAATTGTCTGTCTACTCCGATACTGGTGGAATTACAGATTTTTTGTTTTTTACTTCCCTGTAAGAAATCAAAGGAGGATCCGATACAGGACAGATGAAGGAGCATATCATACAACCCAGGCATTTTTCTTCATCATGGACAGGTCTTCTCTTATCATAATCCCAGTCTATACACTGCCCTCCAGCGTCCTGACACACGATATAGCACTGTCCGCACCCCACGCATCTATCCAGATCATATTCTCCTACTCCCTGCCTTGAAAGATCAAAACGATCTGTTGGCTGTATATTTGGGAGAGCTTTGCCAACTATTTCTGATATTGATTTAAATCCCTTTTCCTCCATGTAATAAGAAAGACCCTCAAGTATATCTTCAACGATCCTGTATCCGTAATGAACAACACCGGTTGTAATCTGAACCAGAGATGCGCCGCAGAGTAGGTATTCGGTCGTATCCACCCATGTTTCTATACCTCCGCAGCCGGCAATCGGTAAATTCAAATCGGTACACTGAGCCAGTTCCGTAACACACCGCAAACCAATGGGTTTTATCGCGGGTCCGGAATACCCGCTCATTGCACCGATACCGGCAACATTGGGTTTTGGGACATTATCATCGAGTCCTATTTCAGTGAGAGCCCTTACAGTGTTTATGGCAGTCAAGCCGTCTGCCCCTCCTTTTTTGGCAGATAATGCAGGTTCGGTTATATCTGTAATATTAGGTGTCATCTTGGCGAGGATAGGAATGTCCACTACATTCCTTACGGTACTTGTAAACTTTTCTATCAGTCCAAAAGATTGACCTACCTTCATACCTGAGCCCTCTACAGTCATGTGCGGGCAGGAAAAGTTGAGTTCGAGTATGTCTGCACCAGAGCCTGCTGCCATCTTTGCGAGCTCGATCCATTCCTCTTCACTGAATCCCATTATGCTTGCTATGACAACATGATTTGACCAATGTTTCTTAAGGTATTCAATATCCATGAGATTATCTTGTAACGGTCTGTCAGTTATTTGTTCAACATTTTGAAGACCGATTAGATTATTACTACCGTATGTGTATCCTGCCATTCTCGGAGATGGGTGTATAATCTTTATATTATCAAAACCCAAGGTTTTATATGCAACTCCGCCAAATCCGTATTCAAATGCTCTTCCAATCATCTCGGCTGTATTTGAAACAGGGGATGAAGACAGTAAAACAGGGTTGGGGAATTTCACATCACAAAAATCTATACTCAAATCCAGTAGCTTAGCCATCTATGATAACTCCATATCTTCCAATATTGCTTTGGCTGCTCTTTTGCCATCTGCAACAGCTTCAGGGATGAGGGAAGGACCCCTGGTTATATCTCCCCCTGCGTAGAAGCTTTTTTTGCTAGTTGTACCTGTTTTTTCATCAACAAGGATAAGTCCTTTTTCTGACAATTTAAATTTTTCAAACAGCATTTTGCTGTCATCCTCCGGCCCAAAACCTATTGCTTCTATAATAATATCTGTACTGATAATATGACTCGAGCCACTTATAGGTACAGGTCGGGGTCTTCCTGAAGTATCAGAAGTTCCCAGTTTATTTCTTACTGCTTCGATACCGGTTATCCTTCCGCCATTGGTTAAATATTTTACAGGCTGTGTTAAAATGAGGAAATTTATTCCTGATTTTAAAGCCTCTATCTTTCCGTTTTCATCGCCGGGCATCTGGGCAAAAGATCTTCTATATACAATAGAGACGTCTTTAGCATCTAATATTAGAGCTGATTCTGCTGCATCGATAGCAGTGTCACCGCCGCCGATAACGCACACTCTCTTGCCGGAAATTATCTTTTTCATATCAGGTTTTTCAGTGGATTTACATTTTTCAAGAAATTCTTTAGCATTATAAAAGCCTTTATAAACGGATGCTAATCCAAGGCTCTTCATTCCCCAGGTTCCTGTTGCAATATATACGGCTCTATATCCCTCCTTTAATAATTTCTCCAATTCTTCTCCAGATTCCACAGGAGATTTATACCTGATGTTCACACCAAGAGAGCTTATGTCCTTTAATTCTTCATTTAAGAACTCTTTACTTAGACGGTGGTCAGGAATTAAATATCGCATCACGCCGCCCGGTTTTGGTTTCTTTTCAAATATATCAACTGAAAAACCCTCTTTAGCGAGCTCGGCAGCACAGCTGAGTCCGGAAGGACCGCAACCAATGATAGCTATATTTATATTATTCGGCTCCTTTTTTTCCAACGGGTTAAACTTCAACTTTCTTCCGTGCTCGATCAAGAATCTTTGTACCCTGCCAATCTGGATAGGCCTGTCAATAGGTGTCGCTGCACACTCTTTTTCACACAAACCCGATACAGGACATAATATGCCGCAGATTCCTCCCAAAATGTTATTGTTCTTAACAGTTGCTATTGCACCCTTAATATTCCGTAATCTCAATTTTCTGATAAAAGTGCCGGGATCGGTACCTGCGGGGCACCCTTTGCTACAGGGAGCATCGAAGCAAAGCAGGCATCGGCCTGCTTCTGCATAAGCCTGGTCAGGTGTAAAACAGGGTTCCATTTTAATTATTCTTCTGTAATTTCATTCATTTATAAATTTATTAATCTAATTTTACTCATAAGTTTAATAGTAATAATTGCAAGATCTGAAAGATATCCAGCACTAAAGAGTGATAAATAATATTATAATATAAATTGGAAGTGCATTTCAAGGTAGTTTATTAGTTCTTGGTGAAATAGCACCGAGAACTAATTTATTACTATGCTAATCACAGGCACTCGATTTTTGATGGTATCGATCGGATAATAACGTTATACATGGGTATTTACCTCGACTACCACTCTGGTTAGGATTGCATTCATATCGTATGTTTTTAAAGCGAAACAGTACTCCCTGAATTCATACACCGGAATTTCAGATAAGTTGTCGAGATCATGGAAGGTTCTCCCGGATGTAAAACAGGATTTTCTTTGTTCTCAATTGAAATGTCGATGAGCATTATGCATCTCCTTCCGAACAGGAGGTCTTGGACCGGAAGTCCATGCCATTATTGCTTCAATCCTCATCCATGATAGTGCCGAACAGCTCCTCGTCTGTGGGCTGAGTGCTCGGAATAGGGTATGATACCCATGTGTAGTTCAGCATATGTTCCCACGTAATGTTGGACGTGGTGCTATTGCCTCCCCAGGAGCCGCATCCAAGGGACATTGACATAGGCATACCGTTTGTCCAGGCCCCGCTGTTGGCAAGACACTGGGGCTGGCGAATCATGATCCGGCTGACCCTTACCTTGTGCGAGAGCTCTCGTATGCGCATCTCGTCGAATGTATGAATGCCGCATGAATGTCCCGGGCCTGAAAATGAAGTGATTCTGTTCACAAGGTCTATGGCATCATCAAAGGTCTTCCATTTGTAAATAGTGGCTGTTACGGAAAGTTTTTCACCTGAAAATGGATAGCCCTTGCCCACACCTGTTTCAGGTATCATGATAAAGGTCTTGCCCTTTGGAAGGTTGATTTTGGCAAGCTTTGCGATCTTCTCTGCCGGCTGTGCCACGATATCTCTATTCAGGATTCCTTTTTCAGGATCCCACATGGTAGCCTGAAGCTTCTTTTTTTCCTCCTGATTGACCAGATAACCTCCTACTGCTTCCAGCTCCTTGATCATCTTGTTGTATACATCTTCCTGTATGATGACTGAATTTTCTGTAGAGCAGCTTGTGGCATAGTCGAAGGTCTTGGAGCGCATGATCTTGTCTGCTGCGTCTTTCAGGTCAGCGGTTTCATCAACGATGCAGACTGAGTTTCCGGCGCCTACGCCCTGGCTGGGGGTACCGCTCGAGAAGGCTGCCCGCACCATGCCTGCGCCTCCTGTGGCAACAATTATATCGCACTGACTCATAAGCTCTTTACTTCTTTCCACCGAAATATCTTCTATACCTATTATAAGATCCTCAGGCCAGTTGTGTTTCTTAAGGGTTTTGCGCATCTGAGCAGTTGCCATGTTATTGGTCTTCTGGGCTCGTGGATGAGGGGCCATGATTATTGCATTTCGGGTTTTTATGGCGCAGATGGCTTTTACAAATGGTGTCGCTTCGCCATTTGTAACCGGGATCAGGGCGCCAACAACCCCCATCGGCTTGGCAATCTTGATGATGCCCTTCTCTTTATCATGCTCAACTATACCTACTGATTTCTTTCCCTTCATATCCCGCAGAGCGCCTTTTACCTTGGTCATGAGCTTGGCGTATTTGTGGGGCTGGTAACCCATCCTGATCTCTTCTTCACAGAATTTAGTATAACTCGTAGCAAAATCAGGACGAACCCCTGACCATGCGATTCTTGTGGCCATACCATCTACCATTTCCTGAGTAGCAAACTCGATCTTTGCTTGAGCTTTTCGGGCACGCTCCACCAATCCTGTAATATATTTAGCAGCGATTTTTGGATCTTCAGCCATAACAAACTCCTTCCATATAAGAATGACTCTGAATAGATTTATAAAAGAATAGTAAATTATAGGGTTGAAACTTAACTAATACAAGCCAAAATTTTACGTTATGAGACAGGACTGATATATTTATTGAAAAATCGTTATAATAAAGAGTTATTGCATTGAAGTAAATCCCCCTTTTCATGTATTATTGAAAGAGCTGGGAATTAAAGATCTGTTACTGATGAGCTGTCCTATGATAGAAGTATCAAATCTTACGGTTTCATATGGGAATAAGAAAGCGTTGGAAGATCTTTCATTCTCTGTGAAAGAGGGAGAATTTCTTTTAATAACCGGTCCCACGGGCTGCGGAAAGAGCACACTGGCACTCTGTCTCACAGGGTTGATTCCCCACACAAAACCTGCGTTAATCAGCGGGAGAGTGGCAGTTGATGGACTCGATACAAGCACTTACCCTGTGAGTGAGCTTTCCAGGCATATAGGAATAGTGTTTCAGAATCCCAGGACACAGCTTTTTCACACAACTGTTGCTGATGAGGTAGCGTTTGCTCCCCACAATCTCAAGCTTTCTTCAGATGAGATTGATAAAAGGGTCGGGTTTTCTCTTGCTAGCACTGGCGTCTTGCATCTTAGAGATCGAAAGCTGCACACACTTTCTGAAGGAGAGCTCCAGAGAGTAGCGATAGCATCAGTGCTGAGCATGCGTCCAAAGGTAATCGTTCTTGACGAACCTGCTGCAAACCTGGACTGGAGTGGCGTGGGTCTTCTCGTTTCTGCCCTCTCAAGGCTGAACAAGGAACATGGAATTACCATTCTTGTAATTGAACACCGGATTAGCGCCATATACCCCGTCTGCAATAAGGTTCTGATATTGAAGGAAGGGCAAGCAGCAGCATTTGGAAAACCGGCAGAGGTTTTCCGTGACAAACAGAGGCTCATCTCTCTCGGGCTCCGTTTCCCCTGGAGGCACGTCAGCAAAGGTCCTGAGCGTTACGTACCGGATGGGATAAATCCTCCAGACAGGGATGAGAAACCTCTGGTAAAATTGATGAATGTAGATGCATTGTGGGGAAAACATCAGGTTCTTCACGGGATAGATCTTTCCATTTACCCGGGCGAGTTTATTGCTCTTGTTGGCAGCAATGGAGCAGGGAAGACGACTCTTGCACGGGTTATTGCAGGGCTTGTATCAAAGAAAAAGGGTAAGGTAATATGGCAGAGGCATCTTCAAAGGCTCCCTATAGGTAGAAAAGTCGGCTTCATATTTCAGAACAATTATGAGCAGCTCCTAACGGACAGTGTGGAAGCCGAGGTCTCACTGGGACCGGAAAGTTTTGGGCTCGATGCAGAGGCTGCTTGTAGCAGTGCACTGGAAATGACAGATCTCGGAAGGCTTATAAAGAGAGCTCCAACCTCCTTGAGCATAGGTGAGAAGCAGAGATGCATAATTGCTTCTGTTTTATCTTCAGATCCTGCTCTCATAATTCTGGATGAGCCTACAGTTGGTCAGGACTGGATCCATCTGAGCATGGTAATGCGCTATCTTCAACTTTTAAGCAGAAGCGGCAAGGCCATCCTCTTGATAACCCACGATGACAAGCTTGTATGCCGTTTCGCAAAGAGGATAGTTTTTCTTGAACACGGTAGGATTAAGGCGGACGGGATTCCAGTGCGCGGTTACAACTTTCAGGAAGAAAAAAAAATGTATCATGAGTAGGGTTATGAAGAAATACCAGACAAGAGACTGGGTATATATATGGCTCTTCGGAGCCCTATGGGGAGGGATCGAGCTCAGTCTGGGTACTATCCTTCATGTTATCTTTCCCCCTCTTGTCAACACTTTTTTCACCGGGCTGATAATGGCAAGTGCGGGCTGTATTATTGCTCTTACAGGAAGAAGCTTCATTCAAAAGCCATGGAGCATTGTACTCATCGGAATTATCACAGCTTTGCTGAAGCTCGTAAGCCCTGGAGGTGTGAAGCTGGGCCCTGTTGTGGCAATATTGATGGAGAGCCTTCTCATGGAAGCAGCGGTTTCACTCTTTGGACAGAGGCTTAGAACCGGTTATATAACCGCTGGTATTCTTGCCCTAATATGGAATTTCATTCATCGATTTGTAATGCTACGTATACTCTTTGGAAAAAACGTAGTGGAAGTTGCAGTCATGATGGCTAAATCAGGGGGTAAGCTTCTGGGAATAGATGAAAAGCGTCTTATTGCGATTATTTTGATATTACTCGTTGTACGGGTAGCGGCAGGAACAGTTTCGGGCTTTGCTGCGTTGAAGCTCGGGGCTGAGATCAGAAAACGTCTGGAGCTGAAATATGGAGCGTAGGAGAGCATTCGTCTGGATAGAAATTTTGCTTTTGTTTTATGCACTGGTTCTCTCTTTTTTACTTACAGACTTTCTTCTTATAATACCATTAATATTAGTTATTGTACTCTCTTTATTATATATTAAGGTTTTCCTCCAGCTATTAGGCCGTATAAAATTCTGGATCATTGTAATTTCTCCCATTATTATCAGTGCTTTTCTTGCAGGCGAGCGTGATCTGAGCTTTTACTTTCTCAACCTTTCATCGTCTGGTGCTGTGATCGGTGTTACTATGGCTGTACGAGCGTTTTGTCTAATGCTTACGGTTGCACTGATGTTCTCGCGAGTGTCGCTTTCGGCACTGATCAGGTTTTTCGAGGCCAGAGGACTCAAGGGTTTTGGGCTATCCATAGGAGTGGCCTACAACATGCTGTTTTCTTTTTCACGAACAGGAAGGGTCGTTTTCGAAACTCTAAGGTTACGAGGTATGATCAGAAGACACCCTTTTAAATCCATCAGGCTCTATATTGTGTCTGTAATTTCCAGCACCCTGCAACATGGTGATGACATCGTGAACGCTGCTACTGTGAAGGCGTTTGATATCAAATCGTGACAGTGGTTAGAAAAGGGATAGTACTAGCTGTCTGTTAAAAACCTCACAATTGAAAACCTAATTTTTACAGATTAAGCGCAGGTGTTTTGTAAAATGTAAAGACATGATCCTTGATATTTTTGAAGAATCATATATTCATAGTATCCAGAGGTAATTTATAATATACTATAAAGACGGGGTGGATGAATAAGATGAAGATCTATGAATACCAGGCAAGAGCGTTGCTCGATGAGTATGGTATACCTGTGACAAAAGGCAAAGTTGCAGATAACCCACAGGACGCTCGAAATGCTGCCAGTGAACTTGGCTCTACTGTTGTGGTAAAGGCGCAGGTGCTTGTAGGAGGCAGGGGTAAAGCTGGAGGGATAAAGCTTGCAGTATCTCCCCAGGAGGCCTTTACAAAAGCACAGGAAATACTGTCAATGCGAATCAAGGGTATTCCTGTAGAGAAGGTTTTGGTAAGCGAAGCGGTTGATATCCAGAAGGAATACTATCTGAGCATCACCGTTGACAGAACCGCAAAGAAAGTTGTATGCATAGCGAGTTCGAGTGGAGGGATAGATATCGAGGAAATTGCAGCTACAGAACCTGATAAGATAATGAAACTGTACATCAATCCGCTGGAGGGGATTAATAAAGATGAGCTTAAAAAGTTTCTCTCTATAACTTTTTCCAGGGAACTGATTCCTCAGGCTGAGGCTACGGTTATAAATATGTATAAACTCCTTAAAGAAAAGGACTGCTCTCTTGTGGAGATCAATCCCTATGTTCTGGCAGGAAGTGGCAGGCTCATTGCTGTTGATGCGAAGATGATTTTTGATGATAATGGGATTTTTAAACATCAGGAATTAGAGGAGCTGAGGGGCAGTGAGGAATACAGTGAGGATGAAATCTATGCCAGAGAGTCAGGTTTAAGCTTTGTCCACCTGGATGGCGATATAGGCTGTATAGTCAATGGCGCAGGGCTTGCAATGGCAACCATGGATATAATAAAGCTTCTCGGTGGAAAACCTGCAAATTTTCTGGATGTGGGTGGAAGCTCAAGCCCGAGTAAAACATTGAACGCTTTGAAGATCATTTTGAAGAATAAGAAGGTAAAGGCAATTCTTATCAATATATTCGGCGGCATCACACGCTGTGATGATATAGCCAACGGTATTGTGATGACCATGGAGCAGATCGATATTCCTGTACCTCTCGTTATTCGATTGGTTGGAACAAATCAGAAGGAGGGTAGGGATATATTAAGGGCAAAAGGATTTGACAGCTACGATGGGTTGACTGATGCCGTAAAAAATGTCATAAAAGTCGCTTATATGTAGGGTTGGGGTGACGTGCTTTGAGCATTTTAATAGATGAAAATACGAAGGTAATTGTTCAGGGAATAACGGGCCGTGACGGATCCTTTCATACAGAAATGATGCTTCAGTATGGAACAAAAGTTATTGGCGGTGTGACTCCTAAAAAGGGTGGGCAGGAGATCCATGGGTTTCCTGTATTTAACACGGTAGAGGAGGCAAAAGAAGCTACAGGGGCAAACTGTTCATGCATCTTTGTTCCAGCGCGGTTTTGCACAGTGGCGCTGAGAGAGGCAGCTGATAGCGGAATAGCACTCATTGTATGTATCACAGAAGGAATACCTGTTCTTGAAATGATAGAAAATTACCATTATGTGAGAGAAAAGGGAGCCCGGCTTGTGGGGCCCAACTGTCCCGGTCTTATCTCCCCTGGCAAGAGCAAGGTTGGTATTTTGCCCGGACACATTCACAAGCCGGGCAGTATTGGAGTTATATCGAGAAGCGGTACTTTAACCTATGAGGTTGTATACAATCTCACACTGAGCGGTATGGGACAATCAACATGCATTGGAATAGGGGGAGATCCGATTATTGGAACCAGCTTTGTTGAACTGCTGGAGATGTTTGAGGAAGATACCGGAACCGACGCAGTAGTGATCATTGGTGAAATAGGAGGCGAAGATGAAGAGCAGGCAGCAGAGTTCATCAGAGCCTCTATTAAAAAGCCCGTTGTGGTGTTCATATCGGGACGCACGGCCCCGCCTGGTAAGAGAATGGGACATGCGGGTGCAATTATTTCAGAAGGCAGGGGAACAGCAGAAGCGAAAGTGAAGGCATTTAATGAAGCTGGTGTTCGGGTTGCAGACAGACCTGATCAGATGCCTCAGATGCTGAAGGATATTATGAAATAGTTAGAAGGAGTGCTCTATGAAGGTTGTAAAGATAGATCATCTTGGAATAGCAGTAAAAAATATGACACAGGCTAATGTTTTCTGGGAAAACGCTCTTGGTCTTACATCCTGTGGATGTGAAAATATAGATGAGCAGAAGGTGAATGTTACCATATTTCCTGTAGGAGAGAGTAGGGTTGAGTGCTTGGAATCGACTTCACCGGATGGACCCATAGCTAAGTATCTTGAGAGGAGGGGTGAGGGTATCCAGCATGTTGGATTTCAGGTCGAAAACATCGAAGAAGCATTGACAGAGATGAAGCAAAAGGGGATCGTGCTCATAGATGAGAAACCGAAAATCGGTGCCGGAGGAGCAAAGATAGCCTTTGTTCACCCAAAATCTACAGGCGGTGTCCTTGTCGAGCTTTGTGAGAAATAAACTTTTTAAGTATTGGTTATGGAGGATGACAGGCCGTACAATAACATTTTTGCTACCCATGTGTAATCTTAATGACCTCTAAGTATAGTGGAGTTTGCTATGGCGGATTATCCTGATAAAAAGAAGTGGGAAGAGCTTGCAACTAAAGAGCTCAGGGGAGAACCGGTTGAATCGCTTGACTGGATGACTGCTGAAGGTATAAAAGTAAAGCCCCTTTACACAGCTGAAGATCTCGAAGGACTTGACTCTATAAACACTCTGCCAGGATACTCTCCCTTTGTGCGCGGGCCGAGAGCCACGATGTATGCAGGAAGACCCTGGACAATCCGTCAATATGCAGGATTTTCAACAGCAAAGGAGTCGAATGCATTCTACAGAAGTTGTCTCGCTGCTGGCCAGAAGGGGCTGTCAGTAGCTTTTGACCTTGCAACTCACAGAGGTTACGACTCGGACCATCCTAGAGTCATTGGCGATGTTGGAAAGGCAGGTGTCGCAGTAGATACTGTGGAAGATATGAAGATCCTGTTTGATGAGATCCCGCTTGATCAGATGTCTGTATCGATGACGATGAACGGTGCTGTGCTTCCCATACTTGCAGGGTATATAGTTACTGCCGAAGAACAGGGGGTGTCCCGGGATAAACTTACTGGAACAATACAGAATGATATTCTGAAAGAATACCTCACAAGGAACACCTACATTTATCCGCCTGAGCCTTCCATGAGAATTGTTGCTGATATCATAGAATATTGCGCCAAATATATACCAAAGTACAACAGTGTGAGCATAAGCGGCTACCATATGATGGAGGCCGGGGCCAATTCTGTTCAGCAGGTTGCATTTACCCTTGCAGATGGCTTGGAATATGTGAAGGCTGCTCTCGACAGGAGGCTTGATATCGATGATTTTGCACCTCGCCTCTCATTCTTTTTTGGTATAGGAATGAACTTCTTTATGGAGATTGCGATGCTCAGGGCTGCCCGTTATCTGTGGGCTGATGAAATCAGCAAGTTCGGTCCAAAGAACCCCAGATCGATGATGTTGAGAACGCACTGTCAGACCTCGGGCTGGAGTCTGACGCAGCAGGATCCATATAACAATATCATAAGAACCACATTGGAGTGCCTCTCGGCTGTGTTAGGAGGCACTCAATCACTTCATACAAACTCCTTTAACGAAGCACTCGCCCTCCCGACGGAATTTTCTTCCAGGATTGCGAGAAACACTCAGATAATAGTCCAGGAAGAATCACAGATATGCAGAGTTGTTGATCCTCTGGGCGGTTCATACTATGTGGAAGCCCTGACGAGCGCTGTTGTCCGTGAAGCAAAGAAGATCATGGAAGAGGTTGAAGAGCTTGGCGGTATGGCAAAGGCTATAGAGTCCGGGATGCCCAAGAGATGCATAGAGGAATCAGCAACCAGGAGACAGGCGAGAATCGACCAGGGTGAGGAGACGATTGTTGGTGTAAACAAGTACCTGATAGATGAGGAACCATCAGGTGAAATTCTTAAGGTATCTGATGAAATCCGAAAGGAGCAGATAGCCAGGTTAAAGAAGATAAAAAAGAGTCGTGACAGTGATGCAGTTCATAAGGCACTGGATACAATTACCAATTGTGCTAAATCCGGTGGAAATCTTCTCGAAGTGTGCATTCCTGCTGTGAAGGCAAGGGCAACTGTTGGGGAGATTACCCAGTCCTTAGAGAAGGTTTTTGGCAGATATACTGCAACAACCCAGAGTATATCAGGAGTGTATGTCTCGGCGTTTAAAGACAGGGAAAAGATAGATTCCATCAGAAAGAGAACCGATGAGTTCATGAAGAGAGAGGGAAGGCGCCCGAGGATACTGGTTGCCAAGATGGGCCAGGATGGTCATGACCGCGGGAGCAGGGTAGTTGCCACAGCTTTTGCAGATTTCGGCTTTGATGTGGATATAAGCCCTATGTTTCAGACTCCAGGGGACGTTGCAAAGATGGCAGTTGAAAACGATGTTCATGTTGTTGGGGTGTCCACTCTTGCAGCTGGTCACAAGACTCTAGTCCCACAACTAATGTATGCTCTCAAGGAGGAAGGAGGAGCAGATATAACAGTTATAATTGGAGGTATAGTTCCGCATGGTGATTTTGATTTTCTCTACAGTAAAGGAGTAAAGGCTGTATTCGTGCCGGGAACTTCAATGATAGATTCTGCAAACCTGGTTATGGATGCTCTTGATAAATGAAGATGAATCTGGATGATCCTCAATACTATGTTCAGGGTGTTCTTGCAAAAGACAGAAGAATTCTTTCGAAAACTATTACCCTAATTGAAAGTTCACAACCTTCTCATATAGAGTTAGCGCTTGATATAGTCGATCGGCTTCTTCCTTACTCTGGAAACGCAGTTCGGCTGGGGATAACAGGTATTCCCGGTGTCGGGAAGAGCACCTTTATACAGAGTCTCGGTCTATACCTCATCAAAAAAGAGCATAGTGTTGCAGTTCTTGCAGTCGATCCAAGCAGTGCAAGAAGCGGTGGAAGCATAATGGCGGACAAGACAAGGATGGAAAAGCTTTCTTCTTTGAAGAAAGCATTTATCAGACCGTCGCCTTCAGGGGGAACCCTGGGAGGTGTTACAAGAAAAACTAGAGAAACGATGATCATTTGTGAAGCTGCAGGTTTCGATGTAATTATTATCGAGACAGTGGGTGTAGGACAGTCAGAAATAAGTGTTGCTTATATTGTCGATTTTTTTCTCCTTCTCATGCTTGCCGGTATCGGAGATGAGATGCAGGGAATAAAGAGGGGAATCATAGAGCTTGCTGATGCTATTGCAATAAACAAGGCAGATGGTGAAAATGTTCAGAAGTCTGAAAAGGCTCAAGTTGTATATGAGAGGTTGCTTAACCTGCTGAGCCCTTCATATGCTCATTGGATTCCCCCTGTTCATGTATGCAGTGCTCTTGAAATGAAGAACATTGATAAGGTGTGGGAAACCGTTTTACAGCACAGGGCAAAACTCAATTCCAGCGGTGAGCTGGAGGAAAAACGCAAGAAGCAAGCTCTTGCCTGGATGTGGTCGCTATTGGAAGAAGGTCTGAAAGAACGGTTTAACAGGAATACAAACGTGCAAGGTATTATTCCCGAGATTGCAGATCAGGTAACTGCAGGCACAATAACCCCAACTGCTGCAGCGTACAAGCTGCTCCGCTTGCTTGATAAATAGGCAAGCAAAAGGCATATTATTTTTCAGTTGCAGCTGCACTTAAATCACACAGATATGACAAAAAGGTGACAGAGTTGTTAAATATTTTTCTTGACAAACGATGAGTGTTGTGTAAAATGTGTATTGTCGACAATCGACATGAATTCATTCTAAAATAAATGCATGCTCATTGGAAAAATTATGAACAATAACCAGCAATTTAAACCGATCGGACTTGTTGACCAGATATCAGAGTGGCTCACCAATGCAATTCTGGATGGTACGATAAAGGAAGGGGATAGGCTCATCGAAACCAGGCTCCAGGAACTGTTCGGTGTATCCAGATCGCCAATAAGGGAGGCTTTCAGGGAGCTCAATAAGATGGGACTTGTGGTTATAAAACCGAGAATAGGGACATTTGTAAAAAGGATAACACGAAATGATATCGAAGAGCAGTTTCCGATCAGGGCAGTTCTTGAGGGAATTGCTGCAAGACTTGCTTTTGAGCGAATGAAAGATGGGGAACTTGATAAGATAGAAAAAACCTTTAAAAAGATGAAGGAGGCAGCAGAAGGGAATGATATAAAAGGATACTGGAAATATCACCATATCTTCCATGACCAGCTCATCGATGTGTCGAAAAACAGCATGTTGATCGATATACTTCAGCAAATTAGAATACAGCATTTAATGTTTAAGGTAGCAAGTCTGTACTATAAGGAGGACCTTCAAGGTTCCTTTGAGCTTCACAGAAAGATGCTGGTTCTCCTCAAGGATAGAAAGACCGACCCCCGATATGTTGAAGATTTTGTACGTAATCATATTGAGAAAGCGAGGCCAAGGTTTCTACAGTATATAGATGAGGACCTATTTTAAAATGGTAATCCAAAAGTACGCAAAAGTACACGCCTGTCCCCTGTGGATAACTTTTTTGTTGGTTATAGGCGGTGATTTTGAAAAATGACTCTGAAAATGGAGAGGAATCACTGTTACCAATAAAAATTAAAACAATGGAGTATATGTTATGAAGTACGACGAAAAAGAGCTGTTAGCGAAGGCAAAAAGGCCTGGTGAGATTGCGACGAAGCTTCACCAGCTTTATCACGGAAAGATAGAGGTTCTTCCCAGGTGCCTGGTAGAGGGGATCAGTAATTTTAATGTCTGGTACACACCTGGTGTTGCGGTTCCATGCAGGGAGATTCAGAAAGACAAGAATCTGGTATACGAGTATACCAGCAAATGGAATACTGTTGCCGTCATATCCGACGGAACCCGTGTGCTCGGACTGGGCGATATCGGGCCGGAGGCTGCCATGCCTGTTATGGAGGGAAAGGCTCTTATTTTTAAGTATCTAGGTGGTGTCGATGCATTTCCTATCTGCCTGGATACCAAGGACCCTGAAAAATTCATCGAGACAGTAAAATTGCTGCAGCCCTCTCTTGGAGGAGTGAACCTTGAGGACATATCTCAGCCGAAATGCTTCCATATACTGGATGTTCTGAGAAAGGAATGCTCCATACCGGTCTGGCATGACGATCAGCAGGGCACTGCTGCAGTGACCCTTGCCGGCCTGATCAATGCGGTAAAGGTAGTTCAAAAGAAGCTCGAGGATGTACGGATAATATTCATGGGTGCTGGTGCTGCAAACATACGGGTTGCTGATGTAATATTCAAGGCAGGTGCTTCGCCGGAGAACTGTATCATGATGGATAGCAAAGGCCCGCTTCATAAAAACAGGGAAGATATCGAGTCGAATCCCGATCTAGGCGAGAAATGGCATATCTGTCAGTTTACCAATGATGCATGCATTGATGCAACTATCGATGAAGTCCTTGAAGATGCGGATGTGCTTATAGCGCTTTCAAAACCCGGACCCGGTACTGTGAAGAAGGAATGGATATCCAAAATGGCTAAAGACTCTATTGTTTTTGTGTGCGCCAATCCAGTACCTGAAATTTGGCCATGGGAAGCCAAGGATGCAGGGGCGCGGATTGTTGCAACAGGGAGGAGTGATTTTCCGAACCAGGTCAATAACTCGCTTGGTTTTCCAGGCATATTCAGAGGCACTCTTGATGTGCGTGCAACCACGATAACAGATGAGATGTGCATAGAAGCTGCAAGAGAGCTGGCAAAAACTGCTGAAGACAATGGCCTCAGGGATGACTACATCATACCCACCATGGATGAGTGGGAAGTTTTTCCGAGGGAGGCAACGGCAGTGGGTATGAAGGCAATTGAACAGGGAATTGCACTTCAGCCGATGAAGCGAGATGAGCTGTACAAAAAGGCAGAAACTATTATAAAGAGCACTCGAGAAAAAACGAAGTCGTTGATCGATAACGGGTTTATCTGTGCATGCGACGAGGATTTTTAAAATATTAAATAAATGGATGTTGTTATATGGAGAATAAGAAAAAAAGAATAATTGATGTAGATCAGGTTAAAAATGCTGTGAAAGACCTTTGCATCAAGGCATGCACCGAATTAAATGATGATCTTGAAGAGGCTTTTAAAAAGTTAAAACAGGAGGAAGAATCTCCTGTGGGAAAAGCCATATTTGATCAGCTTCTGGAAAATGCTGAAATTGCACGGCAGAAATCCATACCGATTTGTCAGGATACAGGATTCACTGTGGTTTTTCTTGAGGTAGGGCAGGATGTTTCTTTCAGCGGAGGATATATAAATAGCGCTATTGATGAGGGGGTTGGCGAATCATATACAGAGGGATATCTCAGAAAGTCAATTGTAAAAAATGCCTACACAAACCCTGAAAATACAGGAGACAATACTCCTTCAATTATCCACACGGAAATTGTACCTGGAGATCAAGTCAAGATAACCGTTCTCCCTAAAGGCGGGGGCTCGGAAAACATGAGCAGAATAAAAATGATGAAGCCTGCCGATGGTATCGATGGGATTCGTGATTTTGTTATAGAAACGGTTAAAGATGCAGGGGCAAATCCATGCCCGCCGATTATTGTTGGTGTTGGACTTGGTGGAACTTTTGACTATGTGGCCTATCTCGCGAAGAAAGCCATTACAAGAAAGATTGGTGAAAGAAATCCGGATAAATCGATTGCTACATTGGAGGCCGATTGGCTTGAGCAGGTCAACAGGCTCGGTATCGGTCCTGCAGGGCTTGGCGGCAGGATTACTGCTCTGGAACTTTTTATTGAAGTCTATCCGCGGCATATTGCCTCATATCCTGCTGCAGTCAACATTCAGTGCCATGCAGCAAGAAGCAAATCGTGTATATTGTAGAATTTCGGGGGAGCCATGGAAGAAAAAAAGATCGAAGCACCACTCACAGATGAGACGGTAAAGGGTTTAAACGCCGGAGACCAGGTCTTGCTCTCAGGTATCATATATACGGCACGTGATGCAGCGCATAAGCGGCTCGTTGAACTTTTAGAGGGTGGTAACCCCCTGCCATTCAATCTAAAGGGAAGTGTCATTTACTATGTTGGTCCTTCACCCGCGCCGCCAGGATTCGTGATAGGAGCAGCAGGACCGACCACCAGCTACAGGATGGACCCCTATGCACCGCTGCTGATCGAGCACGGTATGAAGGGGATGATAGGGAAGGGACAGCGATCGGATGAATTGATAGATAAAATGAAAGAGCGGCTTGCAGTTTATTTTGGAGCGACAGGGGGAGCAGCTGCACTGATATCGAAAGCAATCGTCCAAGCAAAGGTTATCGCTTTTGATGATCTTGGAACAGAAGCTGTACGTGAACTCGCTGTAAAGGATATGCCTCTTGTGGTGATAAATGACTGTTACGGGGGGGACCTCTACATACAGGGAAGGGAGCAGTGGTCATTGGAATGAGGAGGGAAGGTTATGATGGATAAACCGAAAGCAGCATTCTGTTAATGCTTTGCTTTTGAGCAATTTGAAAAGGCAGGGATTGATCTCAGCAAGTATTCATTTTAAATGAAGGATTTATTTATGAATGTTCAATTGTCATCTGAAGAACTTGATAATGAAGATATTGATAAAATAATAGAAATAAGTGGTGCGAATCTATTTGCCTGCTATCAGTGTGGAAAGTGTACTGCCGGGTGCCCGACTTCGGAGTTCATGGATATACCGCCTCACGAAGTCATAAGACTTTTACAGTTTGGGCAGATCGAGGAAATATTATGTAAAAACACACTCTGGATCTGCGCCTCCTGCATTACCTGTGCAGTGAGGTGCCCGAAAGGGGTGGATCTATCGAAAATAATGGAAGCTTTGAGACAGATCTTCCTGAGAAAGAATGTGAACTATGTTCATCCGAACGAAGTTCCTAATGAGGAGTTACAGACATTGCCACAGATTGCTCTAATCGCAAACTTTCGAAAGTTCACTCATTAGAGAACAGGAGATAACAGAACCGATACAAGGAGTTATTGCATTAGATGTTAACCGTATCGTATATGCCGGGGTGTACATTGAAGACCACGGGGAGGAATTACGAGGACTCAATGTTAAAGCTGTTGTACAAGCTCAATGTTAAGGTTGAAGAACTCAAGAATTGGTTTTGTTGCGGCACTACCTACTCAATGGCGTCCGATAACCTGATGAATCAGCTTGCTCCCATAAGAACTCTCCTACGTGCAAAGCAGACGGGCAGAAGGGAGCTTCTGGTCCTCTGCTCAATGTGTTACAACACCCTGCGAAGAGCCCAGGATCTGGTGCTTCATGATGAAGAGAAGCGCAATAAGATAAACGAATTCATGTATCTCGAAGAAACAAATTTCAATGGTGATGAGGTCAGGGTTATTCATCTTCTCAATTATTTGAAGGAGTTCATCGGATTTGAGACATTAGCCGACGGCATTATAAAAAAAACATCGGATTTGAAGGTGGCTCCTTATTACGGGTGTATGCTTCTTCGTCCCGAAGAGATCTCGATTGATGAATCATCGGAAAATCCCGGTATAATGGAAGAGCTTTTCCAGGCATGCGGTATAGATAATGTATATTTTCCCTTTAAAACCGAATGCTGCGGTTCCTATCAGACGGTTAATAAAAAGGATATTGTCATCTCAAGAACATCGAAAATAATAAATTCAGCTGTAAATAATAAAGCCGATATGATAACAACTTCCTGCCCCCTGTGCTATTTTAATCTTGATTCTTCTCAGGGAACGCTGGTCGATAACGTGCCTGGTTTCAAAACAATCCCTGTTATGTATGTCAGTCAGATCCTGGCACTGTTTGTCGGGATAGAAGATGCGACTGATTACAGCATGCACTCGATCGATCCGAGGCCTGTTTTGAAAGAGAAAGGACTTCTGGGATGAAAAATCCAGAGCATATGAACAGAATCGGGGTTTTCGTCTGTCACTGTGGGATAAATATTGCTTCTATCGTTGATATAGAAGCAGTAACAAAAGAGATTTCAAAGTATCCAGGGGTTGAGTTTATAAAAGATTATCAGTATATGTGTTCGGAACCGGGGCAGATGATTTTTAAAGAGGCTTGTCGTTCCGGCCAGATCGATGGGATAGTTGTTGCCTCATGCTCACCAACGCTCCATGAAACAACATTTCGGAGAGCGTCGATCGAAGCCGGCATGAATCCGTATCGAGTAGAGATAGCAAACATAAGGGAGCAGTGTTCCTGGGTCCATCACGACGAGGAAGAGAAGGCAACGGAAAAGGCCATAGACATAATGAAGAGCGTGATAGAGCGCTCAAGACGTAACGAATCTCTCACCGAGGTTTCTTTACAGACCATCAAGAAGGTGCTTGTTATAGGGGCTGGCATTAGCGGGATGCAGGTGGCTCTTAATATAGCAAATAGCGGGGTCGAGACCTTTCTTCTTGACAGACAGCCCTCCATTGGCGGGCGTATGGCTCAGCTTTCAGAAACCTTTCCCACCCTTGACTGTTCGCAGTGTATCCTGACACCTCGCATGGTTGAGGTAGGACAAAATAAAAATATTACGCTTATGACCTATTCAGAGGTTGAAGAAGTATCGGGTTATGTCGGGAATTTCAATGTAAAGATACGCCGCAAAGCGGCTTATGTCGATTGGGACAAGTGTACCGGCTGTGGTATATGTTATCAGAAATGTCCGAAAACAGTTCCTTCAGAGTTCGAACAATTGATCGGTAAACGGAAGGCAATTTACACCCCATTTCCTCAGGCTGTACCAAACAAGGTGGTTATCGATAATAATAACTGTCTCTATTTTAAAACAGGCAAATGCAGATTATGTGAGAAGGCATGCCCGCTTGGAGCGATCGATTTTGAGCAGAAAGAAAGGATAGAAGAGATTGAGGTTGGTGCTATTGTCGTGGCAACGGGTTATGACCTTTACGAAAAAGAAAAGATCGAAGAATACAAAATGGGATATTGTGAGGATGTGTTGGACGGGCTGACCTTTGAAAGGCTTCTTTCCTCTTCCGGGCCGACACAGGGCAAACTGGTCCGTCCTTCAGACGGGACTGTGCCAAAAGAAATAGTATTCATACAGTGTGTGGGGTCACGCGACCCGGATAATCACCTTCCCTACTGTTCTCGTATCTGTTGTATGTATACGGCAAAACATACCATGCTCTATAAGCACAGGGTGCCGGATGGGCAACCTTACGTGTTTTATATGGATATTCGCTCAGGAGGCAAGAACTACGAAGAGTTCGTTCAAAGGGCTATTGAAGAGGACAACGTCTTATATATTCGCGGGAGAGTGGCGAGGTTATATCGGGAAGACGACAAAGTCGTTGTTGTCGGTGCCGATACTCTCTCCGGGAAAACGATCGTAATCAGGGCGGATATGGTCGTCCTGGCAATGGCTATGCGTCCTTCAGGAGGGATCGAAGAGTTGAGCAAAAAATTAAAGATACAGGTCGATGGAAACGGGTTTCTTTCGGAAGCGCATCCCAAATTGAGACCTGTGGAAACATTGACCCAAGGAGTTTTCGTTGCAGGCTGTGCCCAGGCACCGAAAGATATCACGGATACGGTATCCCAGGCTGGTGCAGCGGCCTCCAAAGTTTTGGAATTGCTGTCAAACGAAAAGCTCCTGCACGACCCTATAACTTCATGGATTGACGAAGAGTTATGTGCAGGATGCGGGCAATGTGTCTCACAATGTTCATATAATGCAATACAGCTTGACGAGAAAAAAAGGAAGGCGTTTATCAACGAAATATTATGCCAGGGATGTGGGGCATGCATTGTCACATGTCCCTCGGGCGCGGCACAACAGAAGAATTTCACAATAAAACAGTACTATTCAATGATTGAATCATTGGTGTGAGGATTGTTTTGTGGGCAGGGTAGGCTCGGTAGCGGTATTTGGAGGGGGCATCGCAGGCATACAGGCTGCTCTCGATCTGGCTGAGATTGGATTCAAGGTCTATCTCATCGATAATAAACCCTCGATAGGCGGGGTGATGGCTCAGCTGGATAAGACATTTCCGACAAATGATTGTGCGATGTGCATCATGTCCCCGAAGCTTGTTGATACAGGCCGCCACCCGAATATAGAGATCATTACCAATGCAGACCTGAAAGGCTTGGAAGGGGAGGCTGGAAACTTCAAGCTGACCTTGCAAAAAAGACCACGATTTGTTGATGAATCAAAGTGCAACGGATGTGGTGATTGCACAGAGAAGTGTCCGGTTAATATCCCGAGCCAATTCGATGAAGGCATGGGAGAACGTAAAGCGATTTACAAGCTGTATCCGCAGGCAATACCCAATATAGTCTCAATAGACAAGCATGGGATCTCGCCCTGCAGGGATAAATGTCCGGCTTCTGTCAACATACAGGGCTATGTAGCTCTCATATCGATGGGGGAGTATAAAAAAGCCCATGATCTGATCAGAGAACGGCAGCCGTTTCCGGCCGTATGCGGAAGAATATGTCATCACCCCTGTGAGGCTGCATGCAACAGAAAAGATGTCGATGAACCGGTTGCTATAAATTACTTGAAACGGTTTGCGGCTGATTATGTGATGAAAAACGGATTAATCGATGAGGAGGATACAAAAGACTTCCTTTGTACGGACAGCAAGGTAGCAATAGTCGGGGCAGGACCTGCAGGCCTGACATGTGCAAAAGATCTTTCCGAGCGAGGGTACCAGGTAACAGTCTTTGAACGGGAAGATAAACCAGGCGGCACCTTGTATACTGGTATTCCCGATTACAGATTGAACAAAGAGGTTCTTTTTGCAGAGGCAAACAGTATTTTGCGCAACAGAAACATTGAAATTGAGTATGGAGTGACTATCGGGAAGGATAGGGAGCTTCTTGAAATAAAGAGCCAGGGTTATGAAGCCGTCTTTATTGCAACCGGAGCAACTGCGTCACGGGATTTAAGAGTCAAGGGAATGGATGCTGAGGGAGTGCTAAAAGGTATCGAGTTTTTGCGTGATGTGACTACCGGTAAAAAGATCGAACTGCATGGAGTCGTGATTGTGATAGGCGGCGGAAACGTTGCGATGGATTCCGCAAGAGTCGCCCTTCGATTGGGGGCCGAAAAAGTAATAATCGTTTATCGCCGTACAAGAAAAGAAATGCCTGCCTATCGATGGGAGATAGAGGAGGCGCTTGAAGAGGGTGTAGAAATATACAACTCATGGACACCCGATAAGGTCATTTCGGAAAATGGACGTATAAGAGGAATCAAATTTATAAAGTGCTGCGGTGTTTTTGACATCGAAGGAAGGTTCAGCACAGATGTCTGCCGGAATGAATCGATGGTGATGGATGCGTGCTATATCATTACTGCAACGGGCCAGGTTTCGGATGATACTGTTATCCATGATCTGGATGCGATTAAAACAGGCGAAGGCAACAGTATAAAGGTCGATCCTTTAACCCTGCAGACGGACATTGAGTGGATTTTTGCCGGTGGCGATGTGGTGCACGGCCCCTCCTCAATGGCTGAAGCGGTAGCGGAAGGCCATGAGGCTGCGGAGTCTATTGTGCGTTTTATCGAAGGAAAAGACCTGAAGGAAGGTCGTCAATATTTGCCTGGAAGGATAGCCGAGCCGCCCTGTGGATATTTCGAAAAAGAAGCAAGAAAGAGAATGCCGGTTCGTCCCGTGAAAGAAAGGATACAGGGATTTGAGGAAATCGAGCTGGGATATGATGAAGGTACCGCAGTAGCAGAGGCTCAAAGATGTCTCGATTGTTCAGGTTGCTCTGAATGCATGATATGTGTCGAGACCTGCGGCTGTGACGCTATCGACCACATGATGGGGAAGGAAGAGATTGTCATCGATACGGGTGCGATTGTACTGGCCACAGGATATGATAAGTTCGATCCTTCAGGACTCGGGGAGTATGGTTACCAAAAATACCAGAACGTTATAACGAGTGCTGAATTTGAGAGGATACTATCTGCATCGGGTCCTTCAAGCGGCCATCTTGTGCGTCCTTCCGACCACAAGGAACCGGAAAAGATAGCCTGGATACAATGCGTGGGATCACGTCAGATGCGTGAAGAGGGCAGAGCTTATTGCTCGTCTGTTTGCTGTATGTATTCTATCAAGGAGGCCGTCATAACGAAAGAGCATAATTCTTCCGTAGACTGTCATATTTATTATATCGATATCAGGGCTTATGGAAAGGATTTTGATAAGTATTATGAACGTGCACGGGACGAGTATGGTGTGAAGTTCAGACAGGCCCGTCTTTCTATGATTGAAGATGTGCCTGGAACTGATAATCTCGTTGTAAAATATGTTGATAACAATGACGAAGTGCGGGAAGAAAACTACGACATGATCGTTCTCTCAACAGGTCTGGTACCAAACCCGTGCAATGAGAATCTTTCGGAAATAACTGGCATAACATTAAACAAATTCGGTTTTATCGATACAGGTCCGTTCTTCAGTGAAAAGACAAACGTCGATGGCATTTACGTTTGTGGTACGGCTTCGAAACCGAGAGATATACCCGAGACAATAACGACAGCGAGCGCATCGGTCTCTCAGGTTTCTTCACTCTTGAAAGATGAGCGTAACACGCTTACCGTGAAGAAGGAATATCCCGAAGAAAGAGATATTTCGGACGAAGAACCGAGGTTAGCTGTTTTTATATGTCACTGCGGGATCAATATCGGCTCGGTCGTTGATGTACCTTGCGTAACCGAGTACGCAAAAACATTACCAGGGGTTGTTTATGCAGAAGAAAATCTCTACACCTGTTCTCAGGACACCCAGCAGAAAATGAAGGAAGTTGTACAGGAGTATAATATCAATAGAGTTGTTATAGCTTCATGCACACCGAGAACACATGAACCGCTTTTCCAGGACACATTGAAAGAGAGCGGGCTCAATCCGTTTCTTATAGAGTTCGTGAGCATCAGGGAGCAGTGTTCATGGGTGCATATGAGAGAAAAAGAGAGAGCTACACAAAAGGCAAAGGAGCTGGTAGCCATGGGAGTGGCCAGGGCAAGGCTCCTTGTCCCTTTCCGAAGGGCTTCTTTTCCCGTAACAAAAAAAGGTCTTGTCATAGGTGGTGGTATTGCCGGTATGACAGCTGCCTTGAGCCTCATGGAGCAGGGCTTTGACTCATATCTTGTAGAAAGGGATGAAGAGCTTGGAGGAAATGCGAGAGATATTCATTACGACATGGATGGAAATGATGTTCAGCAACTGCTCGCTGATCTCATTCAGAGAGTAACGAAAGATGAGGCGATAACCGTGTTCACAGATTCTGAGGTAACAGAAGTTGCTGGATATGTCGGGAACTACGATTCAACAGTGAGAAACAATAACTCAGGTGAGGAAACGCAAATAACATATGGGGCAGTCATTGTTGCCACTGGCGCAGTTGAAGTAAAAACAGATGAATATCTTTATGGGGAATCGGATTTAATTGTTACACAGCGTGAACTCGAAGAGAAGATTGTCGGTGGAGAAGCATTTGGAAGTATTGCCATGATTCAATGTGTGGGGGCAAGGGATGAAAAGAGGCCTTACTGCAGCCGTGTGTGCTGTCAATCGGCCCTCAAGAATGCCATCAGGATAAAGGAACGTACGCCGGAATCGATCATACACATATTCTACAGAGACATAAGATCATACGGTTTATATGAAGAGTACTACCAGAAGGCTCGTGAGATGGGAGTCAATTTTATCAGGTATGATTTGAATAACAAACCTGAAGTCAGTTTGAGCTCAGATAAAAAACTGGTTATCAGGTATCATGACATGCTGCTTCGAAAAAAGTTGGAATTGCCGTCCGATCTTCTCACGCTCAGTACGGGGATGGAGCCCCCTGAAAGTAAATCCATCTCGAACATGTTCAAGGTTCCGTTAAACAAAGATGGATTTTTTCTCGAGGCGCACGCAAAGCTCAGGCCTCTTGATTTTTCTGCCGAGGGTCTTTATCTTTGCGGCCTCGCTCATTCTCCGAAGAACATAACTGAATCGATATCCCAGGCAGGTGGCGCTGCCGCCCGTGCAGCCACTCTCCTTGCGAAGGACACGGTGCAATCGTCAGGCAAAATCGTTCAGGTGAAAGATAGAATTTGCAGCGGTTGCGGAATGTGTGTCGATATATGCCCTTTTGATGCAAGGGAAATCGATGAGGAGACCGCAAAGGCGAAGACCGTCGAAGTGCTTTGTCAGGGATGCGGGTTATGTTCGACTGCCTGTCCAAATGCTGCCACACAACAGACAACTTTTACAAAAAGACAGATATATCAGATGATAGAAGAAGCGGTATAAAGGTGAGAGAGGAAGGTGATGAATTATTCATGGAGAATGTAAGCCAAGATTTTGAACCGAAGATAATAGCATTCCTGTGCAACTGGTGTACATATGCAGGCGCCGACCTCGCCGGTGTCTCAAGGATACAGTACCCATCCAATATCAGGATCATAAGGCTCATGTGCAGCGGCGCACTCGATCCAACATACGTTATCAAGGTTCTCATGGAAGGGGCTGATGGAGTGCTGATAGGGGGATGTCATCCTGGTGACTGCCATTATATCAACGGAAACTATAAAGCAAGAAGACGTGTTGCCATACTGAAGACATCTTTGAAAGAAGCAGGTCTGGAGCCTGAACGTGTCTGGCTGAGATGGATCAGTGCCAGTGAAGGTGCTTACTTTGCTGAAACGGTAAAGGAAATGGTTGCGCATTTGAAGCTACTGGGCCCCAATCCTCTGAAATCAGTGTGGGCGATTTAATAGTATGAGGTCTGAAAATGTTGCAAATGTTAAAAGGGATTAAAGCTAAAAATCATCTGGAATCGATTAAATATTTTTTAAGATATCTTCTGCAAGAGAAAAGGGTCGATGCAGTACTCGTTCCCAAACGCCATCCCAACGGCAGGAGTGTCTCGCATGCTCTCATCACTGACCCTTTGAACACAGAAGGGAGCGATCCCCTTGCACCCGTGCAGACGGTGAATGCGGCCTGTATCCTAAAAGAGCTGACAAAAGAACCTACAGATAAGAAGATTGCGGTTGTTCTCAGACCCTGTGAGGTCAGAGCAGCGATAGAACTTATAAAGATCAAGCAGGTATCTGATGAGAACCTCTATATGATAGGATATGATTGTCCCGGTGTATACGACGCAAAAGAATATATGAATATAATAGAGAAGGAAGAAGATAGGGAAAAGTTTACTTTGAAATATATCGAGGCTTTCTTGTCCGACAAGAAAGAGGAAATAAGAGAATCCTGCAGCTATTGTATGTATTTCACAGCAGACAGTGCGGATATCAATATGGCATGGATCGGGTTGAATTCCTCGGATCTTGTGATAGGGGTGAACACTGAAAAAGGAAAAAAACTTATAAATGATCTGGAAACCGAAGAAATAAGCGATTCGTCGAGGCGAAAAGAAAAGATCGGTATGATCTCAACAGGGAGAAAACAGATACAAAAAGATAGGATTGATAACTTTCTCGACCTGATACAGCCGTGTATCAGGTGTTATAACTGTCGTGAAGTATGCCCTTTGTGTTATTGTAAAGAGTGTCTGCTGGAACCAGAGAAGATGGGATACTCTTCTGTAAGATATATGAATCGCGCTATTAAAAAGAAGCAGATAAAGATGCCTGACGATACTGTGCTATATCATCTGACCAAGATAAACCATATGGGGTATTCATGTGTTTCATGCGGCATTTGCGAACAGGCCTGCCCCATGGATATCCCGTTGGGCATGATTTATAACGTTTTCTCCAGAAAGATACAGGCTCTGTTTGATTATGTGCCTGGAAGGAGCCGTGACGAGGAGCTGCCTGTTACAACTTTCAGAGAAGAAGAACTATCAGAAGTGGAGGATATTCAACAGCCTCGGGGTAAGTAGAAATTTGAGACATGTCTGCCCGAGAAAATTATAAAATCGGTTGATGCTATGAATGCGAAAAAAATAGGTTCTATTTATCCGGATTTCAAGAATGAAGTATCTCGTTGTCCAGGCGGGGAGAACATAATGCGCTGTTTTGCGTGCGGGACATGCGTTCTTTCATGTCCTGTGAGTGAGGTCACGGCAGAATACAGCCCGCGAAGAATAATCCATATGATTCTACTTGGAATGAAAGAGGAAGTTCTTGGATCAGATGCTATTTGGTACTGTGTGAAATGTTACAGGTGTCATGTCATGTGTCCTCAGGAAGTAAAATATCCGGAGATAATTCGGGTATTAAGAAAGATGGCTCTTGAACAGGGGTATGTCAAGCCGCTGTTTGTTAATGCCATCAACGAGATAGATAGAATCACCCAGGATATGAGGTGCACCATGCTGGAACAGATTATTGTAAGACGCGATTCGATTACAGAGAATGATATGAAAGAGATCAGCAAGTTTTCGGAAAAATTAGATTATTAAAATGATAGTAAGGAATCATGGATAGGCGAATACTAGTGATAGGAGGAGGTATAAGTGGAGTTCAGGCGGGGCTCGATCTGGCCCAAATGGGCATACAGGTCACGCTTGTCGAAGAAAAACCAAACATCGGTGGCCGAATGGCGCAACTCGATAAGACGTTTCCGACTAATGACTGCTCCACATGTATCCTTTCACCGAAGCTCGTGGAGCTCGCTTCTCACTCCAATGTGGATATATTCACCTGTTCGAGCATAGAAGATGTCGTAAAATTGGACGAACGTTTTCAGGCGCGTATCCGAAAGAGGGCGCGTTTTGTTGATGAAGAAAAGTGCACGGCATGTGGGGTATGTGCAGAGAAATGCCCTGTCAAGGTGTCCGATCTTTTCAATAAGAGTATCACTACATCAAAATGTATAAGTATCCCTTATGCGCAGGCTGTACCTGCTGTCTATAAGATCGATAAGGAATATTGCCTGTATCTCACAAATGGGAAATGCGGTATTTGCAAGAAAGTCTGTCCTGCTGATGCAATTGATTATGAGCAAAAAGATACAATCGAGGCGATGGATTTTAATTCCATTATTATTGCTACAGGGACTGAAGAGTTTACGCCTCAAATCCGGCCTGAGTACGGGTATAAAGTATACGAGAATGTTCTCACCAGTATCGAATATGAACGATTTCTCAGTGCTTCAGGACCGACTAACGGGCAGATTGTCAGACCCTCCGATGGGAAGCTTCCATCTCAAATAGCGTTTATACAGTGCGTTGGATCACGCGACGTTGCTTCAGGAAATTACGGGTATTGTTCCTCCTATTGCTGTATGCAGGCGACAAAAGATGCAATTATCACAAAAGAACATAACCTCACTATAGACTCCACGATTTTCTATATTGATATCAGGGCATACGGCAAAGATTTCGACAAATTTGTCGATAGAGCAAAAACGGAATATGGTGTCAAATATATCAAATCGAGGATTTCGGAGATACTCGAAGCCCCGGATACAAAGAATCTTATCATTAAATACATCACACCGGATGGAAAAATACGAATTGAAGAATTCGATCTTGTGATCTTGTCTGTTGGTATTAGAATTCCTGATAAATCAAAGAACCTTCTTAGAGGATTGGGTGTTGAACTTGATGAATATGGTTTCTGCCGGTGCAGTACTTTTCAACCTGGAGAAACAAATGTTGATGGAGTCTATGTTTGTGGTACAGTAACCGGACCCATGGATATACCCGAAGCGGTTGTTTCTGCAGGTGCAGCTGCTTCTTTGGCGGCCAGGGGGCTTTTGAGCCCGGACACAAGCTCGGAGATTATGGCAGAGAAACCAGGGGAGGTTGATACAGAAGCCAAACCGCTTAATATCGGTGTTATAGTATGTCATTGCGGTACTAATATAGCTTCTGTCGTCGATGTCCCTTCGGTTGTAGAGTTTTCCAGGTCGTTACCCAATGTAAAGTTTGCCCACGAACTTCTATATGCTTGTTCGCAGGATTCGATTCGTTTGATAATAAATAAAATCAAAGAGCATGATTTGAATCGTATCGTGGTCGCATCCTGTTCTCCAAGAACGCATGAATCAACATTCCAAAGCGGACTCGAAAAAGCCGGTTTGAATAAATATCTCTTACAGATGACCAATATACGCGATCAATGCTCATGGGTTCATCAGAATACCCCCGAGCTCGCAACGCAAAAGGCAAAAGACCTCGTTCGTATGGCTGTTGGCAAATCGAGATATCTTGAGCCATTGTATGAATTGTATTCTGATGTGAATAAGGCTTGTCTGGTAATCGGCGGAGGGATAGCCGGTATGACTGCAGCCCTGTTCGTCGCAGATAACGGATATCAGGTGTATCTGATCGAGAAAGAAAGCGAGCTTGGCGGAAATCTTTTAAAAATTAGTTATTTACTTCCCGAGGAAGATATTGTATTGGCTCTTCAAAGATTAATTAGAAGAATCGAAGAACATCCTCTGATCGAACTGTTTCTGAACGCAAATATAAAAGACATAAAAGGCTATGTGGGTAATTTTACGACAAACTTCACAACCAATGATGAGGAAAAGAGTGCAGAACATGGAACGGTTATCGTGGCTACGGGGGCCAGGGAACATGAAACGGAAAGCTACGGTTATAAGACCGATCCATATGTTGTCACTCAGAGAGAATTCGAAACGGTTCTCAAGAATAAGAATCCTCTCATGAAATATGTCAATAGTATAGCCATGATACAATGTGTCGACTCGCGCGAAGGGGAAAGAAATTATTGCAGCCGTGTCTGTTGTGGTCAGGCTATAAAAAATATTTTACAGCTGAAAAAGGATTATCCGGATAAAGATGTTTATGTTCTTTACAGGGACATGAGGACCTATGGATTGCGTGAGCCTTACTATGCGGTGGCTCGAGAAGCAGGTGCTCTCTTCTTGCGGTATGAAAAAGACCGTAAACCTGTTGTCGAGAAGATCGAACAGGGAAATTTCAAGATAAAGCTGTTCAATGAAATACTCGGTAAGGATATATATCTGCCCGTCCAGTTGATCGTTCTGAGTGTCGGCATAGATTCTCTTGAGACGAACGGGCAAGTGGCAAAGATGTTGAAAGTCCCGCTGAATGAAGACGGGTTCTTCAACGAAGCGCATGTCAAATTGCGTCCTGTCGATTTTTCAACCAGTGGAGTATTTGTATGCGGTATGGCTCACGGCCCGAAACATATCGATGAATCTATCGTACAGGCGATTGCGACAGCGGCTCATGCCCTTACGATTGTGACACGGGATAAAATCAGTTCAGAGGCATATACGGCTTCGGTCGATGAATCCAGATGCAGCGGATGCGGTCTCTGCGTTGAGGTTTGCGTGTTCGGAGCCATAGAGATCGATGAAGAAAGCGAAAGAGCCGGGGTAAACACGCTTCTCTGCAAAGGATGCGGGACATGTGTGGCGGCCTGTTTCAGCAGCGCAATCGATTTAAGAGGTTTCACCAATAAACAGATTATTAATGAGTTCCAGGAACTCTTTTTGTAGGCATGTACTCATAAAATGGAAAAGAAATTGAAAATAGTGGGTTTCTTGTGCAACTGGTGCTCCTATGCAGGAGCCGACCTCGCCGGTATCAGCCGTTACCAGTATCCGGCGAATATACGCATCATACGAGTTCCCTGCTCCGGGAGGGTGAACCCCTTACTCATACTCAAGTGTTTTCAGGAAGGTGCGGATGGGGTGCTGGTATCGGGTTGTCATCCCGGTGAATGCCATTATAAGGAAGGTAACTATTATGCCAGGCGCCGAATGCTGATGTTTAAGAATCTGCTCGATTACTTCGGAATAGACAAGAGACGGTTTAATATGTCCTGGGTTTCAGCTTCAGAGGGGGCCAAATGGGCTGATATCGTTAAGAAAGTAGTGGAAGATGTTATGGCAGCTTCTCAAGAGAAAACAGACCTATGATTGATGAGATTAAAAACAAAGCAAAACAGATGCTGGCTGAGGGAACAGTGAGCCTTCTGGTAGGATATGGGAAAAACGGCTTTGGCGACACGGTTCCTGTTTTTATAAAACAGGCAAAAGATGTTGAAAAACTTGTTTGGGATGACCGCTGTTATTACAACCTCACAAGGTATCTTACAGAAAGAGATATAATGGAAAGTGAGGAAGGCCCGATCTGTATTTTGATCAAGGGATGTGACCAGAAATCTCTGAAGGTCTTGCTTTCCGAAAGACAGGTGAAAAGAGAAAGGGTCAAGATTATAGGTATAACCTGTGAGGGCATGAGGGATGAAAAAGGCTCTCTTATTTTCAAGTGTGAGACCTGTCACGTGAATTATCCTGAGAGTGAGTTATGCGATATTGTCATAGGTGAAAAAATTGAGCAGAAAAATAAAGAGGATGATTTTTCGGATATCGATGAAATAGATGCTCTTGCCCCGGTCAAAAGACAGGAGCTCTGGAATAACTATTTCAAACGATGCCTGAGGTGTT
>CP070841.1:571808-584238 GCA_020342115.1 Spirochaetota bacterium | reverse complement strand
TCACAGCTTCCGGGATATTTGCTGCACCGATTCCCGGCTCGCAGTTCTATTATCTGGGAAATGGAATTAGCTACTTTCCGTTGGGTGCGAGTGGGGTTTCTTATTTCATGACCATGGATGCAAATCTCTATAATCCTGCAGCGTACGCAGACACAAAGAGGATAACTACCGATCTCTCAGTAGGCGGATTGGGTGGAAGTAATTTTCTAATGAACGTACGCGGGAGTTTTCCAACTAACATTGGAGTGATTACAGGAAATTTTTTAATGCTGAATTCACCCCCGGGACTGACAGCAGGGGATGTGTATGGTATTAAGGGAACCTTTTCAAAAGCAATAAGTGAGGAATGGCTCTTCGGTGCTGGGATTAACCTTGGGTATGCTCAGGGTCCAGCGGAAGATTTTCTTGCATCCCTTGATATCGGGACTATTTACCGGAGAAGTAGAAGCGGTACTGGATTCGGAATTTTCGACTATTCAATAGGCGGGGCTGTGAGAAACCTGGGAAAAAACATCTCATATACCGGGTACGACGGTTTCCCTCCCCTGGCAATAGATCTTGGTGGCAATCTCGAATTTATAAGAGCTGGATTTTATAAAGCTCGTGTCGGCACACATTTCATGATTCCCTTTAATCCCATCAATTTCTTCCTTGGTTTTGGATTAGAGAACATGTTCTTTGATATGGTAAATGTAAAACTTGGCGTTAACCTTGGTGTTGAAGAGATTGATCCATTGAGCGTAGGAGTAGACGTGGGCTTCACCATTGAGGATACGGACCTGATGATATCTTATTCGCTTCTGCCGACTAATTTCAACGGTACAAAAGAGTATACACACAACGCAGGGATCAGTGTCGCATTTGGAAAATACGATACAAAACCACCACAGGCTGATGTTTCGGTTGACGACATATATTTCTCTCCGAACCATGACGGTGTAAAGGATAAGGAGATACTAAACTTAGATATCAGTGATAACACAATGGTTTTTGGTTGGAGACTCGATATAACAGATGAAGATGGAAAGCCTGTGAAGGCATGGGAAGCAGAAGATGTGAGAAAGATTCGGTATATGACTATTGAGAAATATGTGAACAGGATTTTTGCGAAAAAGGAGGAAGTTAAGATACCGCAGGCAGTAGAATGGGACGGTGAGGATTCCAAAGGAAACATCGTCCCGGATGGAGTTTACTACTATACACTTACCGCGTGGGATGAAAACAACAACAAGACAGTAACAGAAAAGCGCAGGCTAATAGTTGATAAGGTGGTTCCTCTTGTAGAGGCGAAGAGCGAGCTTGAGCTTTTTTCACCAAATGATGATGGCGTTAAAGATTCTGTGACCTTTGGAATAAAGAGTGCAAATATTGAAGATGATGATGTAGTGGTACTGGCAATTGCTGATAAAAAGGGCAATAATGTTATACATAAGGAGTATGCGGGCTCTATTCCTCAAGAATACGTATGGGATGGGAGAGACAATGCAGGAGCACGTGTACCGGAGGGGGTTTATACATTTTCATTAAATGCAGTTGACAATGCTGGAAACAGTTCAACAGAGAAAATTGAGAATATAGTGGTTAAGACTGAATACGAGAAGATATCTGTGTCACCCTCCTTAAGGGCCTTCTCGCCGAACGGTGACGGTTATTTTGACATAAACGAAATAAAGCTCTTTTCAAGTAGTAAGGAAGGTCTTCAGGAGTGGAATCTTGCAATTTTGGATGAGAGTGGTCAAGTCAAGAGGGAGCATTCAGGCGAGAAGGATTTTCAAGAAACGGTAAGCTTTGATGGCAAGGATGCTTCAGGGAAGCTTCTTCCCGATGGTCTTTATACATTACGATTCCAGCTCTACTTTGATAGTGGAAATCATCCTGAATCTTTTTTTAAGTTCTTAAAAATTGATAATACGTCACCGAAGATTGAGGTTTCTTCGAATATCAGAGCATTTTCTCCAAATGGAGACGGCAGCAAGGATACCATAAGCTTTATCCATAAGATCGATGCAGATTCGGGGGATAACTTTGAGGCGCAGATTGTAAGTTCAAGCGGCGCGGTCTTTAAAAGTTTTCAGTACGGACAGAATCCTCCAAGTGTAGTCGTCTGGGATGGGATGGGCGACAATAATACTCAACCTGTTGAAGGAACCTACAATTATGTCATTAGTGGAAAAGATGATGTGGGGAACAGTGTGAGCAGAACCATTGGTTCAATAAAGCTTGTAACAGGGTTTGAGGAGGTCTCTGTTGAGCCTTTGCAGTTCGCCTTCTCACCGGATGGCGATGGTGTCAATGATACGATTGCTTTTAGTATAGATGCGTCGAGCAGAGAGGGAATTACCCAGTGGAGGATGGATATAAGAGATAAAGAAGACGGTCTTATTAAAACCTTCTCAGATAGAGAGACAGGAACCAGGCTCCCTGATAAGATCGTGTGGGATGGAAAAAGTAATGCAGGAAACGTGGTATCGGATGCTCTATACTCAACACTGCTTACCGTGCAGTATGATACTGGAAATAATCCAATATCAAAACCAAAAGATATTAAGCTTGACACCGCTGCTCCGAGCATGGAGCTTTACGTTCCTGATCTCTATATATCTCCGAATGATGATGGAGCAAAAGAAACAATCACGATTTACCAGAAGGTGCAGGGAGAGTCTGATGATGAGTATCAGGCAAGTATTGTAAATTCATCAGAAGTAGTAGTGAAGAAATTCGAATGGCGTGGAACACCGCCATCAGAGATTGTATGGGACGGGAGAGATCAAAATGGTGATTCTCTTCCCGAAGGTCTTTACTCCTATATTATAAACGGGGGAGATTCTGCAGGCAATGATTCTCAGAACAGAATTTCAGACATTATACTGGTAACATCGTACGAAGAGGTAGGTATAGGAACCAATCAGAAAGGTATATCTCCCAATGGCGATGGTTTCTTCGAAACGGTTCAATTTACTCCCTCGATTTCTTCAATAAAGGACCTTCTTGAATGGAAGCTCAGCATACAGAATCCTCAGGGGAAAGAGATAAGGGAATTAAAAGGAGCTGGGAAACCTCCTTCAAGAATTGAATGGAATGGAAAAGATAACAAGGGGTCTGTTGTACCAGATGGACAGTACACGTATGCAATGAATCTCAGGTATAAGAGCGGCAACCACCCTGTGAGTGACTATGGGGAGATTGTCGTTGATGCCGCTCCACCATACTCCCTTTTTGTCGTTTCGCCGGCACTTTTCAGTCCGGATGGCGATGGAGAAGCAGATACGCTCTATATTAATGTTGAGCTTGATGATCGAAATGACGTCTCAGACTGGCAGATTTCCATATATCGAAAGTGGGACGGTAAAGTCGATAGGACTGTCCCCTTCAAACAATACAGTGGAAGAGGAAAGTATAGAGACAAGATAATGTGGAATGGATACTCAGATCCAATACAGATGCCAACACGTTTCACACCGCCGGATGAATATACTTATAAAAAAATAAATGGAAGGTGGGTGATGCTTGTTGATTCGGCTGCGAGCTACCTCGTTGAGCTTGATGCATATGATGTTTACAGAAACCGCGTCTATGTAAAGAACGGTTTTGATACTGACATACTCGTAATAAAAACGCCATACGGGCTGAAGATCATGATTAATTCAATTCAGTTCGAGTTCGACAAGGCAGATCTCAGACCTGAGAGTTTCCCAATACTCGAGCGTCTTATAGAGATCCTGGAGAAGTTTCCGAACTACAAAGTCAATATAATCGGACATACAGACTGGACAGGAACAGAGGAATACAACCAGAGGCTTTCTGAGCGCAGGGCATACTCGGTATATACCTATCTTGTTGAGCATGATGTTGATAGGGACCGCTTAACAACAGAGGGCAAAGGTGAATTACAGCCAATCGATGACAATAATACAGAAATTGGAAGATCCAGAAACCGAAGGGTGGAGTTCTACCTCACTAAAAAACCTGAGTAATGTAAGCCGGCAGTTATAAAATTAATTTTTAACTCCGATTATGTCGCAGTTGACGAATCTTTTTAGCGAATGTTATTATTAGTCAATTCCCCTTAATGGATAATTTACTATGTATAAGAACCCGTCGGTAATGGCAATGGATTTTGAGGGTGTTCTCATTCCAGAGATCTGGATTGCAGTAGCAGAGAAGACAGGTATAGAAGAGCTCTATCTAACAACGAGGGAAGTACCGGATTATGAAGCACTCATGAATGGGAGACTCAGGATACTGAAAGAGAACAATATCACATTAATGGATATACAGAATGTTATAGGAACAGTTGAACCTTTGAATGGAGCATCTGATTTTCTCTCCTGGGCTAGAAAAAAGACCCAGGTGATTATACTCACAGACAGCTTCTATGAGTTTGTAAAACCGTTCATGCCGAGATTGGAGTATCCAACAATTTTCTGTAATTCTCTTGAGATAGATGAAAAGGGTACAATCACGGGTTACCATCTTAGACAAAAAGATGGTAAAAGGAAGGCTGTTATTGCATTGAAAAATATAGGGTTTGAGGTAATTTCTATTGGAGATTCATATAACGATGCTACAATGCTTTCTACGGCTGATTACGGCATTCTATATCGACCATCAGAGAAAGTTGTACAAGATTTCCCACAGTTTAAGGTATGTGACAACTATGGGGATTTAAGAAAATACATAGAGGACTATTTAAGTAGTGATGAATAGGACAAATTACTATAAGGAAAGAGGATGAGAAGCATAAACATCGGTATAATTGGTGCTGGAACAGTAGGAAGCGGAGTGTGGGAGCTCTTCTCGTTGAATAAAGACCTTATTGAAAACAAGTCAGGTATGGTTATAAAGATCATGAGGATAGCTGATAAGGATAATAAGAAAAAGAAAACCCTTGGTATCCCTGATCGTGTGTTTACAAACTCTGCAGAAGATGTTATCTCGGACCCTGATGTTGACATCGTTGTTGAGCTCATAGGCGGAACCACTGATGCACGTGAGTGTATAATAAAAGCGGCCAGCAACGGAAAACACATAGTCACAGCAAACAAGGCACTCCTAGCAAAGCATGGAATCGAGATTTTGACCAGTGTTATGAAAAACGAAGTTGAGCTTGGGTTTGAAGCTTCTGTAGGTGGTGGCATACCTATTATTAAGACTATAAATGAGGCGCTCATAGGAAACCGCATTACCAGGCTTATAGGAATACTTAATGGAACGAGCAACTTCATTCTCACAAAGATGACAAGGGAAAAACTTGGATTTACACAGGCACTGAAAATTGCACAGGAAATGGGGTTCGCCGAGGCTGATCCCACACTCGATATTTCAGGAGGGGATGCGCGTCATAAAATAACGATTCTTTCATCTCTAGCTTTTAATACGATGATCGACCATGACAAGGTGTATATGGAAGGAATAGACAAGATCGATATCAAGGATATACAATATGCAGAAGAGTTCGGTTTTGTCACGAAACTTCTTGCAGTAGCAGAACTCTTGGATGCTGGAATTCTTGTAAGGGTGCATCCGACTCTTGTGAGCAGGGATAATCCCCTTGCAGCTGTCATGTGGGAGGATAATG
Organism: Spirochaetota bacterium; assembly: GCA_020342115.1. Classification (GTDB taxonomy): domain Bacteria; phylum Spirochaetota; class B62-G9; order B62-G9; family DRHN01. Next base: position 578,660 of record CP070841.1, on the reverse strand, counting down.
CTGTTATGGTGCATTCGGATTTCCTCGGTAAATCGATGTATTACGGTAAGGGTGCCGGTGCAAAACCAACTGCCAGTGCAGTGGTGGCAGATATCCTGGACATTGCACAGAGAGTAATTAATAGAGCTGAGTATAACAAAAACAGGTATACCTTCTTTAAAGACCTTCCACAGATCGGTTTCAGTGCGAACCGCACGCGATACTATTTTAGATTCAATGTGTTAGACCGACCTGGTATACTTTCAAGGATCTCAGGAGTGCTTGGTGATAACAATATCAGTATAGCTTCAGTGATCCAGAAGGAAACTGAAGAGCAGTATGAGCATGTGCCGCTGGTAATGCTTACACATGAGGCGGTAGAAGCCGACGTACAAAATGCAATCTCTAAGATTAATACATTCGATGAGGTTGAGGGTAAGGGTATTATAATAAGAGTTATGGAGGAGTAGAGTCCAGGTACACCAGTTTAATTAGTTTGTATGAGCCTTAAAAGGTCGAGATATAAAAAAATAATTTTTATAAATTAACTTTTGCTCAATAATTATTTTTTTGCTTCGCACAATTTTTAATAACTTATTGACATTAAGTTTAAAATATGATACCATTTTGGTTTGTTAATTAAAGTAATTAATGAAGAGACGTTAATTCCTTTATACATGCACAACAAACTTGCTCTTAGACTGTGATTCCCCGGAAACCTGATGTGGCTGGATAGAAAACAAACCGCAGTTTGCGGTTTTTAAACTAAATATCCAAGTAGGAGGTTTCTATGAAGAAAGCACGAAAAATTCTCATCTTTGTCGTTTTGCCGGCTATTTTGTTGGTCGCGTCTATGATGCTCTTCATTGCTGGGGACGGCGAAGAGGAGGCAGAAATGGCGAAGGGACCTATTACCATCTTCTGGGCGGAATGGGATCCCGCAAACTATTTACAGGAGCTTTGCAACATCTTCACAGATGAAACCGGGATAGTTGCAAATGTTGAGACAACGCCATGGTCGGATTTTCAGGTAAAGGCCTTTAACGAGTTCGCCGCACACAGCGATGCATACGATATTGTTGTCGGTGATTCGCAGTGGCTCGGAAGAGGGGCGACTCAAGGACACTACATTGAGCTCACAGACTGGATTAAAGAGCGCGGTGTTGATAAGTCAATGGCCCCGGCAACAATCGTGGCCTATGCCGAATATCCGAAGGGCAGTGGACGTTACTGGGCAGTTCCGGTAGAAGGTGATGCCTGCGGGTGGTCCTACAGAAAGGACAAGTTTGAGGATCCAAAAGAAAAGGCCGCATTCAAGAAGAAGTATGGGTATGAGCTTGATATCCCCGATACCTGGTACCAGCTCCGTGACATTGCAGAGTTCTTCTACAGACCAGAGGAGAATTTCTACGGTGTTGCCATCTATACCCAGAAGGATTACGATGCCATTACTATGGGTATAGAGAATGTTCTTTGGGCATGGGGCGCAGACCTTGGCGATTACGATACCTACAAGGTAAAGGGCATACTCAACAGCAGGGCGGGAATCGAATCCCTCGAGTTCTATAAAGAGCTCTATAAGTTTTGCCCTCCTGATTGGGTAAACGCCTTCTTCCCGGAGAACAACATGGCAATGACTGAGGGTATTGCTTCGATGTCCATGAACTACTACGCCTTTTTCCCGGCCCTTGCAAATCCTGAGATGAGCAAGTACGCTGATGTAACCGGATATTTTGCAATGCCAGAGGGACCTGCGGCGAGGGTTGCGGCGCTTGGAGGTCAGGGAGCCAGTATCATCACCTACTCGAAGAAGCAGGGTGCTGCATTTGAATGGCTCGAGTGGTTTGTCAAGCCCGAAAATCAATCTAAATGGGGAGATCTCGGAGGATATACCTGCGACCTCAAGACACTAAAGTCAGAAAAATTCTTGAACATGACTCCCTATAACCGTTCCTTTATGGAGACCATGCAGATGGTGAAGGACTTCTGGGCTGTACCTGAGTATGCAGAGCTGCTTGAGTCATGCCAGAGATACTGGAGCGGCTACGTTGTTGCTGATCAGTTCACAGCGAAAGAGGCAATGGACGGGATTGCCGAAGAGTGGGAGGTAATCTTCGAGAAGTACGGGTATTACGATTAATCATGTATGTGTTATTAAGGGGAAGGTTTAATCCTTCCCCTTTATTTTATTTCTGTTAAGGATGTGGAAATGAGCGATACGAATGTTGTGTTGAAGAAAAGAGGGTTGAGCGATCTCGCAATAAAGAGGCTCTTTATTCTTCCGACTCTTGTTCTTTTAATAAGTATATTTGTTGTGTTTCCCCTTTTCTGGTCTCTTGGAATGAGCTTCATGGACTACAGTGCGGTGAGGCCACAGGTAAAGGGGGTAAATCCAAAATGGATAGGCAATCAAAACTATAAAGATGTCCTGCTGGATCCACACATATGGAAATATTTCAGCCTCACATTGAGGTTTGTTATCATGGCTGTGGCTGGAGAATTTCTCATAGGCTTTGGTGTTGCGCTCCTTCTAAACCGCGATTTCAAGGCAAAAGGGCTCATTACAACCCTTATTCTTTTACCGATGATGATGTCTATGGCTGTTGTTGGATTCTTCTGGAAACTTCTTTACAATCCTGGGTGGGGAATAATTAACTACATTCTTGGATTGGGAGAGTTCGTATGGCTGGCAAATCCAAAGATGACCCTCATTTCCATAACGATAACAGATATCTGGATGTGGTCTCCTTTCACTATGCTGCTCGCACTAGCGGGTCTTTCTGCCATACCCAAACACCTCTACGAGGCAGCCGAGATCGACCGTGCATCGTGGTGGTTCAAGTTCAGAAGGATTACCCTGCCACTGGTGTCACCACTTCTGCTCATTGCACTCATATTCAGAACAATGGAGGCATTCAAGATGTTTGATATCGCCTATGTCATGACAGGAGGAGGGCCCGGCACTACAACAGAGCTGATTGCGATTAACCTGTACCGTCTGGCTTTTGCGCAGTGGAATACAGGGAAGGCATCTGCTTTCGGTTACATTGTTCTAATTATGATAATAGCCATAAGCAATATTTACATAAAGTATCTCAACAAAGTAAAGGAAATGTAAAATGCCTACAGTTTCACAAACATCGAGAAGGGGCAGAGTTGCTCACTGGATTATCATTATCATTGTACTTGTTATAATGCTCATCTATCTCATACCTATATACTGGGTAGTAACCACATCATTTAAGCCTTTCAAGGCTGTAACTGCTATACCTCCTAAAGTACTATTCAGACCCGAAATAACGTCTTATGTTAAGCTATTTACAAAAAGATCCATTGTACGAAGTGAAGAGGAACTTGTTGAAAAAAGGGCGAGTGCAAAGTGGTATGAAAGGAGAGTGCTGCAGCAGGGGCAGACTATCACAGGGATGTCTCCTTTTCCCAACCGGCTCTTTAACAGCTTTATCTCTGCAATAGTAAGTACAATAGCTGCTGTAGCACTAGGTACATTTACAGCCTATGGATTCTCCAGGTTCAAGGTGAAAGGGGAAGGTGACCTCCTGTTTTTAATTTTAAGCACGAGAATGCTTCCACCTGTTGTGGTTACTATTCCGCTTTTTCTTATGTACCGTTTTCTGGGACTCACTGATACTAGATTTGGTCTTATTCTGCTCTACACATTGATGAATGTCTCTTTTGTGACATGGGTAATGAAGGGATTTATAGATGAAATTCCGAAAGAGTACGAAGAGGCGGCAATGGTCGATGGATATACTCGCTTTGAGGCTTTTCGAAAGATAGTGTTGCCTCAGGCGGTAACAGGCATTGCTGCAACGAGTGTTTTTTGTTTTATATTTGCCTGGAACGAGTATGCATTCGCCCTTATCATGACGACCCGAAGAGCGCAGACTGCACCTCCTTTTATTCCTTCACAGTTTGGTGTTGGTGTTGTTGATTGGGGTATGATCGCAGCAGGAGCAAGTATATTCCTTATTCCTGTTGCGGTGTTTACCTTCCTTTTGAGAAAGCACCTACTGCGTGGTGTGACCTTTGGTGCAATAAGAAAGTAGAGGTGGAAAAGATGTTTAAAAAGTTAGTTAAAAAGGTGTTCGAACCAATCTCTATGGGCATCATAGTTGTCGGGATTATTGCCCTCTGTCAGCCATGGTTTCTACAACTGCACAGAAGAGGGTTTATCATTATAATAGTCGGTCTTGCATCGTTTATCATCTTCTCGCATTTTAAACAGCCAGTTGAAGAAGAGAAGGAAGAAGAGGCTGTCGAAGGGATATAATTAGCTCCTTTTGAATAATTACTTTTCTTTAAAAGAAAAATAAAGGTATATAATATAGCTCATTATATAATAATAAGTTAAGGAACTAATAGTTAGTTGTTAGATATATCTAACAACTAAATAATCAATTCTTTATTTTTATGAAAAAGGTCATATTAAATTAAATCTATCAAAGAATTGATTCGGGAGCTGGTGTTCTGTTAATTAAGGTATTTTCTATTAATTACCAGCGACTAATCTAATATCCACCTGTCTATACAATAAAGATCCTAGGAGGAGGAAAGATGAAGCTTGGTGTTATGGCTAATGTTTTCGGAGATAAAAGCTGGGAGGAGGCAACAAAAGCGGCAAAATCATTCGGTATGGAAGCAATAGAACCTGGGGTTGGTGGATTTGTCGGCAAGGCACATTGTGATCCTCAAAAGCTATTAAAGGATAAGGATGCAATGAAAAAATGGGTGGATGCATATAAATCCCAGGGCCTTGTTGTGAGTGCCCTTGCAGCGCACGGCAACCCTATTCATCCAGATCCCAAATTTTCAGATGAGCACAAGAGCGACCTTGTGGATGCAGTTAAATTAGCAAAAGAGATCGGAGTAGGAGTTATCAACTGTTTCGGAGGCTGCCCTGGTGCGGGAGATGGTGCAAAATACCCGAGCTGGATTACCTGTCCCTGGCCTCCTTATTTTGGAGATTCGGTTAAATGGCAGTGGGAGAAAAGGTTGGTTCCATTTTGGAAGGAGATGGCTAAGATCGCAGGTGGGTCAGGAGTGAAGTTCGGGTTTGAGATGCACCCTGGCGATATGGTGTACAATCCAGAGGTACTTTTGAAGCTCAGAGATGAGGTGGGGGAGGAGATAAGCTGTAACTTCGATCCCAGCCACCTCTTCTGGCAGGGAATCGACCCCCTGCTTGTCATAAAGATGCTGGGAACTACAATAGTTCATGTGCATGCAAAGGACAGCAAAGTGGATGAAGGGGTCGTTTCGTGGAGGGGGGTAAACGACTGGAAGCACTACAGTGATATTGCCAACCGTGCATGGACCTTCAGAACATGCGGGTATGGACATGGCAAGCTTTTCTGGAACAGTTTCGTCAGCAATCTGAGATTGGCAGGTTATGATGGCGTTATAAGCATAGAACATGAAGACCCCTTGATGTCGGCAGATGAGGGGTTGTCAAAGGCGGTACAATTTTTAAAGGATGTCCTCCTCTATGAAGATGTAGGTGAGATGTGGTGGGCATAGACTTTAAAAGGAGGTAGAAGGTTTGGCTAATAGAATTAAGGTCGCTGTTGTTGGCCTCGGGTTTGGAGCAGAGTTTGTTCCACTTTATCAGAAGCATCCAGATGCTGAGTGTTATGCGATCTGCCAGAGGAGTGAGGATCACCTCAATGAGATAGGTGACCTGTTCGGTGTTGAAAGGCGATTCACAAGGTGGGAGGAACTGCTCGAGATCGATGAGATCGATGCCATTCATATTGTAACGGCGGTTGCAGATCATGCTGCCATGACTGTAGCGTCTCTCAATGCAGGGAAACATACTGCTTGCACAGTACCAATGGGTGTAACCAAAGAGGAGTGTTTGGATGTATATAAGGCCAGGAAACGAGCTGGCAAGGTTTACATGATGATGGAAACAGCAGTAAATACTCGGGAGTTTCTCTATGCGAAGGAGCTTGTTGATTCAGGAAAGCTTGGAAAGATTCAGTTTCTGCGCGGCTCACATCAACAGAACATGAGCCTGCCTGGCTGGCCAGATTACTGGTATGGATTTCCCCCCATGCACTACGCAACACATGCAGTGAGCCCTCTGCTTGCTATATCAGGCAAGAAAGTCGAATCCGTGGTGTGCCTCGGGTCGGGGAAGATAAGAGATGAGTATGTAAAAAGATACGGCTCGCCATATGCAATAGAAACCGCACTATTAAAGCTCAGAGACTCAGACCTTGCGTGCGAAATAACACGTTCACTTTTCGATACTATAAGGCAGTACCGGGAGAGCTTTGATGTATACGGAACAAAGCTCTCATTTGAATGGGAGCAGATAGCAGGCGAAGGAGCAGCTATTTACTCCGGATTTGAAGATGCAAAGAGAACAGAGGTTCCGGATTACGGAAATCTCCTGCCGCCCGAGATCGCAACCTATACATTGAGAGGAGTGTACGACGATGAGCATGAGCACACATCCTTTATTCAGGGTGCAGGACATGGAGGGTCTCATCCGCATCTCGTCCATGAATTTATTCGTGCCATTGTTGAAGACAGGGAATCTGAGGTCGATGCGGCACGTGCAGGAAACTGGACAATGACTGGTATTTGTGCTCATGAATCTGCAATGAATGGTGGTAAAAGGATAGAAGTTCCTATGCCCAAGTAAATTAGTCGCTGGTGAATAATAAGAAATATTCATATTAATAAAATGACCAGCTCCCGAATCAATTCTTTGATGGCTTTATTTCATATGACCTTTTTCATATATAAAGAATTGATTCTTTAGTTGTTAGATTTATCTAACAACTAACTATTAGTTTCTTAACTTATTATTATATAATGAGCTATATTATATACCTTTATTTTTCT
>CP070841.1:569052-571708 GCA_020342115.1 Spirochaetota bacterium | reverse complement strand
TTTCTGTTAACACTGCAACTGTAACCGCTGGCGTAAGAGGAACCGAGTTCGATGTATCGATTCGTGAGGATGGCGAAGTGCTTATCAATGTAGAAGAAGGAGAGATAGAGACAGAAGTAGATGGTGAAAGACACACAATCACCCGTGGAAATGCGAGCACATTCAGTATTATCGAAGCAAGAAGAGACTTCAAAGGGAGGGTTGACCGCACAAAGTGGAGACAACAAGCGCTTGACAAGCTCAGGGAAAATCCCGCTCTTTTTATCAAGAAAATGTTAGAAAGAGAGAGATTGATAATAGCCCGTCTAAAACAGAACCAGACCAGAATGGAGCAATACCGAAAGGATTTTGTAATCTTTCTAAAAAAGGTTCAATACCTCGAACAGAGAAAGATGTATCGCCAGGAAAGGGCGCTTATAATACAACAGATAGAAAAAACAAGAAAAGCCATCGGCTTCTTTATTATCGTAAGAAGGCAGCTTGCAGGAATCCGCTCATTTATTGTAATTGCGGCCAGGCTGGAGCAAAGGCTGGACCCGGAAACCGTAAAACAGCTACCATCTCTTCAGGAGCTCAAACGTGAGTACCAGAGAATAACTTATGTAATTGTAAAAATAAATGAAGCGGATAGAAAACTGCGCAGGGTTCTATTCATGCTCAACCGCAAGCTTGATGAATTGAACAGGAAGATTGAAGCAGGAAATTAGGGATTTGGGACTAGTCCCCAGTCTCCAGCCCCTTGTTTCTTATTTACGATGCACCCACCACATCGAGTGCATAAACCACAGCTGCAGCTGCGTCCTTCCCGTAATAGTCACATCCGGTTTCATCTGCAACAACATCGGTAACCGGAGCACCGCCCAGCATGATCTTGACTTTATCCCTGAGACCTGCATCGGCAATTGCCTTTACGATTGTTTCTGTGGCTGGAAAGCAGGAGGTAAGAAAAACACTCAATCCAACGATCTGCGGTTCGTTCTTTTGTATTGCCTCAACAAATTTTTCAGCAGATACGTCTACACCCAGGTCAACTACCTCAAATCCGTTTCCCTGCAGGGTGATGTTCACCACGTCTTTTCCGAGGTCATGGATATCACCTTTCACGGTCCCCATGATCACTGTACCAACCTTTTCCAAGGCATCTGCACCCTTCATATGCGGAGAAAGGGTATTCATCACATTCCTCATTATCTCTCCCGCGTACATGAGATCAGCGACAAAGTAAGTTTCCCGATTGTAGCGCTCACCAACTATTTTCATGCCCTTCTGACACTCTTGCAAAATCTCCTTTGCAGATGCTCCGCCATCGAGCTTTTTCTTAACAATATCATAAATAGTATTCTCTTCAAGATTTGCTAATGCTTCCTTCAAATCCATATTATTCTCCTCCTACATCGCAGTCACTAAAAACCAGAGTAAAAGATATGCAAATAAATCAAACTCTTCCCACTGTTTCTTCACAATCTCTTCATCACCTTTTATTTCTTTATATTCCTTCTTCTTTTCATCCCATGGAAATATGGTTGGTGGAACTTTCTTGAATTCTGCCATTGTTCTACTCCTTATTCTTTAATACACGCCATATTCTGCACATGCGTCGGCCATTGCCTTGAAGTTCTCACGCTTTGTATCCTGCTGCATGATTGCTTCGGCATCCAGGATAAAACCCCCATCCTTTCCAACTTTTTCGATAACTTCTTTCACACGTTTTCTAATATCCTCGGGTGTTCCGAATGCAAGCATATCGTTGGGTACCCCTCCTGAAATGGCAAACTTCTTACCAAGTATCTTGTGTACCTCAAATATGTCATCCTTATCGCAGTGAAAGATGATACTTCCCTCCGGGAGCTCGAGAAAATAGTTCAAGTTCTTTGCCCATTTTCCCTCGGCATAATAGATCGTTTGATACCCTGTTTTAAAAATTTCCTCTGTCACTTCACGCAAGGTAGGCCAGTAGAATTTTTTAAAAATCTCCTCAGAGAAGAATCCTGTCGCCCCCCGATGCATCCAATGAGAGATAGGAACCTTCTTTTCCGGATCAGCATCAAAAACCGCATTGTTATACATGTGAGGAGCCACAGCTTCTGTTGCCTTTAATACCTTATCCGGCTGACGGTGGATATCATAGGCAATGCCTCGAAATCCACGATACTTATCGGCAAGAATATCAAAGGGGGCTTTTAACGCTCCCTTGAGACAGGAAACAGTCCCCGCTTCCTCGCGCATCCTTCGAATCTGTGCCCATACCTTATTACCGAAATGGAAAAATCCTATTCCAGCTTTAAGCCAGGCAAGATTGTTTTTCATGCTGTTTTTCTCGCCGGGAGCTACAAAATATTTTGATATACGGGGAGCCCACACATTCATGGTGAACTCCACAGGACTCTCTATGAAGCGGTCGTACTCTTCTGCTCTCATCCACGCTTCGTCGTCATTCTTGGGTTCTCTGTACTGAAAGGATTCCCCGACATCAAGATCGATCCCTGGAATTCCAAAGTATTTAGTACCGTAGGTTTCAGTATAGCCGGTCCAGACATATACCATATTCAATACAGTTGCATCTATATCAAACTCCTTGCACATCCTTACAACGGCATCCATAGCCTGATCAACATCGTGGGTTACTTGCTGAGCATTCAAACCGTAAAAGGCGCCG
>CP070841.1:556083-568952 GCA_020342115.1 Spirochaetota bacterium | reverse complement strand
ACATATTTAAATGATACCGCTCGTTTACCTTAAACTATAACAGAAATAGAAATGTAAGACCAGTTATGCTTGTTATTGAAACGTATAATTATTATCAGTGACGAAAGTGCCTCATACCTGTGAAGTACATTGCGATGCTCTTTTTATTGCACATATCAATAACATCATCATCACTAATTGAGCCTCCAGGTTGAATAATGGCTCGTACGCCAGCCCTCGAGGCAAGTTCTACAGCATCAGTTTTAGGAAAAAATGCATCAGAAGCCATAACACTCCCCTTGCTTCTCGATCCTGCTTTATGAACAGCCATGAAGGCGGCATCAACCCTGCTCATCTGACCAGCTCCCACACCAACTGTTTTGGTCCCTTTAGTAAGCACGATTGCATTGGATTTAACCCACTTCGCAACTTTCCATGCAAATAAAAGAGATGTCAGGTCCTGAGTGTTTGCTTTATGTGTAGTAACCAGCTTCAATTCCTTTTCCTGAAGGTCGACAAGATCCCGCTGCTGGATTAAAACACCTCCGACAACTCTCTTTATATCAAAGTCATAAACCTCATCCTCATTTGTGATCCCGGCCTCAAGAATTCGTAAAGACTTTTTCGACTCTAACAACTTCAGAGCTCCCTTATTATAACCTGGTGCAATGATACATTCGACAAAGCCTGCTTTTAATATCTCTTCTGCTGTTTCATCATCCACCGGTCTGTTAAAACCTACAATGCTACCAAAAGCAGATACCGGATCACTCTTCCAGGCATCGTGGAAAGCACTGCTCAGAGTGGCTGCTTGAGCTACTCCGCACGGATTTGTGTGCTTTATCACGCTGCATGCAGGACCATCAAAGCATTTTACAATCTCGAATGCAGAATCAACATCAAGTATATTGTTAAAGGAGAGTTCTTTGCCCCATAGTTTTTTTGCAGTTGCAACTCCCGAGATCCTTGGCTCCAGATCTGTATAAAAGCATGCAGTCTGAGAAGGATTCTCACCATAACGCAGTTTTTGATTCTTTTTGAAATATATGTTTATAGTCTCAGGGAAGCCTTCATCTGTCGAAGCAATAACTGTCTGGAAATAACTTGATATGATACTATCGTAATATGCCGTTTTTTCAAATACTGCACGTGCCATCTTCTTTCGTGTATCAATCGATATTTCACCTCTCTGTTTGAGCTCTTTCAGGCACTCATCATAATAGGCAGGATCACAAATAGTACAGACCCATTGATAATTTTTAGCTGCGGATCGCAGCATCGAGGGACCGCCAATATCGATATTCTCTATTGCCTCTTCGAGGCTTGTTCCCTCCTTTTTTATAACCTTTTCAAAAGGATAGAGATTTATTACTACAAGATCAAAAGGGATAATGTCGTTCTTTTTTATCTGATCCATGTGGCTTTGATCACTTCTCATTGCTAGAATACCGCCATGTATCTTCGGGTGAAGACTCTTCACCCTTCCATCCAGTATCTCGGGAAAACCCGTATACTCTGATATCATAGTCACATTTATTCCTTCCTTCTGTAAGGTCTTTGCCGTCCCTCCTGTTGAATAGATTTGAACCCCAAGCTCAGTAAGACCTCGCGCAAAGGAAATAAGACCTGTTTTATCGGATACACTTATAATAGCATTTTTCACCTTACATTCCATGACCATCTCCTTTATAGTATGATCTATATAAGAACCACCTACATTGCACTTTCTATTGCCTATAAATAGGTTCAGAAGCAAATATCAATCTACCATTCAGAACTCCCATTGCTATTAGCTTGATGATATGAGGGTTAAGAGTCTCCAAACAGTTTGTTAAACGCGTCCCTGGCACTCTTCTTACTATCTTCAACCGATGCGGATTCTCTAGGCTTGTTCTCTTTGAATACAAAATAGTCACAAAAATTAGCCCCCTCCTTATCCCGAACATACTCAGCCTGTGGCTCATTGCAATCGTTATGTTTCCCGGGGGTGTAAAACCTGCAGTTTACACATGAATGGAGCCAGGCCCCGCAGTTCTTGCAGGTAGCACTTCTTCCAATCTTCTCGACAATAACAACCTCTTTTTTACACTTAGAGCATATCTTCATGTTAATCTCCATTGATAACAGTCACCCACATACCTTCTTGCCACATCATCGATATCCCCGGCACCCATGAATAAAATCACAGATTCTTCCTGTCTCTCTTTCTTCAAATATTCAATAATATCATCTTTTTTTTCAACATACACTACCCTATCGTTCATTTTCATTTGCAGCTCATCATAAAGAGCAGCACTCGAAACAGCACTAACAAAACTCTCACTATCCCTCTGCCGGTAAATCTCAGTAAGGATTAGCCGATCTACTGTTTCCAACACTTTTACAAATTCATTAAAGAGCAGTAAAGTTCTGGAGTACTGATGTGGCTGAAACACAGCAACAACTCTTCTCGAGGGGTACATTTCCTTTATTGTGTCCACTGCAGCATGTATCTCTGTTGGATGGTGAGCATAATCACTGTAGACGGGATCAGTTCCTATTGTTCCTATCATTTCGAGTCTTCGGCTCATACCTCCAAAACCTTTTATGGCTTCCTCTATAATCTTCTTTTCAATTCCCAGTTCGAGACACAGCACTGCAGAGAGGGAGAAGTTACTACAATTAAAACTACCAGGAACTGGCAGTGTAAGATGCATCGATTTTTCCCATTCAGAGCATTCAATACTAAAGGAATACAATCCTCTTTCACTTTCGACCTCTTTTATCCTGTATTTGTTATCTCTCCGTTTTCCTACTGTATGAATATTCTCAAAGCTGCAATCCTTTATCGTATCCAAGACTTCTGCATCATCACCGTTCACTACTGCAAAACCTCTCGTATCTGTTGTTTCTATGAAGCTCCTGAACGCACTCTTGATTTCATGAATATCTTTATAGGTATCGAGATGGTCAGGTTCAATATTTGTTATTACCGAATAACATTTTACAAGTGAGAGGAAAGAGCGATTATACTCGCATGCCTCAGCAAGGAAGTAGTCACCTTCTCCAGATACAGCGTTCGAAGAAAAGTCATTCATTACACCGCCGCATACAATAGTTGGGTCGAGACCGGCTTTTTTGAGGATCGTGCCTATAATCGCTGTAGTGGTTGACTTACCATGTGTGCCGGCAACTGCAATCCCCTGCTTCTGCTTCATAAGCATACCGAGGTATTCGGGGTAGAGGTAAACTGGTATTTGCTTCTTTTGTGCCTCTAAAACTTCCTGGTTTTCAGGGGGGACTGCAGCACTGCATACAACAATATCCGGTTTTCCTATCTGCCCGGACCTGTGCCCTAAATAGTACTTCATACCCAGACGCACAAGTTCTTTCGTCTGTTCATTCTCTTCAAGAGCAGAGCCGCTAACCTCCAGGCCTGCCTGAATTGAAATCTTAGCTACTGCACTTACCCCTATACCGCTTACACCTATGAAATGGACTTTTTTCATTGTAGATTCGGTGGTTTAATATTTCATTAGTTTCTAGGCACACTATTCACCAATAAATAGGTGTTAATCAGTTCATTGATGTTATTATCTGCCCGTAACTATAGGTTGAAAAAAGATAGTAAAAATGGGGTAATTCTTCAAATAAAAATAGGGCAAACAACCATATAGTTATTTGCCCCTTTGTATATAACCTGTATTCTTTGATTAATCTCTTACGTAGCTCTTCAACTTTTGAGATCGGGACGGATGTCTTAACCTGCTGATAGCTTTCTTTTCAATCTGTCTTATACGTTCCTTGGTAAGATTGTACTTATCACCGATCTCCTTTAGAGAATGAGGCCTCTCGCCATTGAGGCCAAATCTGTAGCGTATTACATTTGATTCCTTTTCTGTTAGTGTTGAGAGAACCTTCTCAATCGACTCTTGAAGGGTCTGATCTATTAAAACCTCCTCAGGATCCGCCCCTTTAGTATCTTCCATCAGATCAGAAATCGTATTTGCATCCTTATCAGATGAAAGCGGTGTCTCGAGAGAAACGAACTCTTTAGATGCATTTATCAGATCATTTATTCTGCTCTTGTCCATATCAAGAAAATCTGCAATCTCTTCGATGTCAGCCTCACCATCTTTATTGCTCCCGATTTCTCGCTTTACTTTCTCAATCTGTAAAAGCTCATTTGCCCTGTTGAGGGGAAGCCTTATCATCCTTGACTTCTCACATATAGCCTTGAGTATGGACTGCTTGATCCACCACACCGCATAAGAAATGAAGTGGTACCCCTTATCTACATCGAACTTGTCAACAGCGGTTATAAGACCAAGATTTCCCTCACTTATAAGATCACTCAGTGTGAGGCCCTGATTCTGGTACTTTTTTGCAACATTCACTACAAATCTTAAATTGGCCTGAATAAGCCTATCCTTTGAGTACTGATCCCCATCACGTGCACTTCTTGCTAGATCCACCTCCTCCTGGCGGGTAAGCAGAGGAATTTTATTAATCTCTCGAAGGTACACTGAGAGAGAGCTTACATCGAGCCCACTTCCCAACTCAGAGTATCTTTTGTCCACTGACAACCTTTTTCTCCTCTTTTTCATAATCACCTCTATTCTATGCAACTATCATACCACGTCCTGAATACCTGCTTGTTTAACTTATTGATATACAAATAATAAAAAATATATAATCATTAAATTACAAGATAATTCCTTAAATGTATCATTATGACACTATATAAAAATATTCGCATAAAATTGTATACTTATAACACAATTTTCATGCGATTCCGTACTCATTGAGCTTCCTGTGGAGGGTTTTTCGCCCTATCTTTAGCATTTCAGACGCCTTGGTCTTGTTTCCACCTGTATTCTGGAGTGTAAAGAGAATCATCCTTTTCTCTGCTTCAGCAAGACTGACACCTGCCGGTATTTTAAGATGTGATTGCTCGTCTTTGGCCATGATATATTGAGGAAGATCCTGTTCTGTTATGATACTTGCCTTTGTTAGTACAACAATGCTTTCAATGACATTTCTCAACTCTCTCACATTTCCTGGCCATTTATAAGACATGAGTGCCTGAAGAGCACCATTAGTGATTCCTTCTATTTCCTTATTATTTTCCTTTGAAAACTCCTCTATAAACTTATGAGTCATCAGAGGGATGTCATCCTTCTTATCTCGCAGTGGTGGGACATGAATAGAAACAACATCGAGTCTGTAATAAAGATCCTCTCGGAAGTTACCCTGCTCCACCTCCTCCTTTAAATTCTTGTTGGTTGCTGATATAATTCTCACGTCGACCTTGATGGGCTGTTCTCCCCCAACCCTCTCAAACTCTCTCTCCTGTATAACCCTTAAAAGCTTCACCTGAATTTGAGGGGGAATCTCTCCTACTTCATCAAGAAATAATGTCCCGAGATGTGCAAGTTCAAATCTACCCCTCTTCCGTGAGATTGCACCTGTGAATGCGCCCTTTTCATGACCGAACAGTTCACTCTCTAATAGCGATTCAGGTAGTGCTGCACAGTGCACCTTTATATACGACTTATCCTCACGAGGCGAATTGTGATGAATCGCATCCGCTATCATCTCCTTTCCAGTTCCACTTTCTCCATAGATAAGAACATTTGCCCTTGAAGGAGCAACAAGCTCTATAGTTTCAAAGACCTTCTTCATAGGAGTGCTCTTTCCTATGATGTTTTCAAAGGAGTATTTCTTTCTTAATTGATTAAGAAGCTCTCTATTCTGTCTTTTGAGAGATGAATTCTCTAGCGCCCGTTTTACAATGAGAGAGAGTTTATCTATATTCAAAGGCTTTGTAATGAAATCGTATGCTCCATTTCTCATTGCCTCAACTGCGTTTTCTATAGTCCCGTGCCCTGTAAGGATTATTATCGGGAGATAGGGGTAGCGGCCCAGAGCATCTTTCATCAATTCCTCTCCGGACAGCTGAGGCATTTTGAGATCTGTAATAACGAGGTCAATATCCTCGTCATCAAGCTTCTCAAGGGCAACCATACCATCGGCTGCCACCTCAACATCATAACCATCGAGGTTTAGCGCTTTTTGTAATCCTTCCCTGATATTTTTTTCATCATCAACGACTAACAGTTTTGCTTTCATCCTTTTCCTCGTATGTTAGTAGCCTCTTCCTCTTTTCAAGAACCGGTAGCTTTATTGAGAACACTGTACCCTCATTCTCTTTGCTCGATACCTTTATGTCTCCACCAAGCTCCTTTATAATCTTATATACAATAACCAACCCCAGCCCTGTTCCAAATTTCCTTGTTGTAAAATAAGGTTCAAAAATCTTTCCTAAAAGATTTTCAGGGATGCCATGACCATTGTCTATTATATTTATAAGTACATCGCCATCAGGTGCTTCTTCGGTTTTAACTTTTATCTCTCCACCACTACCCAGGGCTTCGATGGAGTTCTTAACAATGTTCAGAAGTGCCTGTTTAAGATATTTTGAATCGATAAAAACACGGGGTAGATTTTCCTCAAAATCCAGAACAATGGATATATCTGCCTCCTTGAGCTCGTACTGGAGGAATTCTATCATATCCTTCAGAATCTCATTGATACTTTCCTTACTGTAACTCATGTTCATAGGTTTTACTGCAAAAAGAAAGTCCTGAACTATGGAGTTGAGCCTATCTATCTCCTCTTTTACTATCACGAGAAGGTTCTCCATGTTCTTCCTGCCCTTCCCTTTCAGATTAGCGATCTCTTTTCGTAAAAGCTGAATATGAATATCAATGGAGGCTAGTGGATTTTTGATCTCATGAGCAACACCAGCTGTGAGTGTGGTGAGGGCGGCAAGGCTTTCAGCCTGCCTGAGTTGAATCTCCCTCTCCTTTTTTTCTGTTATATCTACAAGAATGATGATATTACCAACGCTTTCGTCATCATAGAGAAGGGGAAGCACACTCAGTGTAAATGTTTTATCCGTGCGCCTGAAATGAACTTCTCTATCTATTATCCTCTGATTCTTGCGGATTGCATCATTCAAAAGTGCCTTGATCTCTGGATCAAAATTACAGAACTCCAGCTGCTGCTGGAAAGCCTTCTCCTTTGATATAGCAAGAAAATCCTCCATTGCCCCGTTTATGAGTATTATTCTGTTATCCCTGTCTGTAACGATAACACCCTCAATCATGGAGTCAAACACGAGTTTGTAGAGTTCCTTTTCAGTCGAAAGTTCCACCATAATATTTTTAAGCTTTCCATGGTCCAGCTTGTCAAACTTCTGGAAAACTTTCTGTATAAATCCGGAATAGCGCATATTCACCCAATCTCTTTCAGGATTTGTAAAACCTAGAAGCTAAAGCAAGGATTCACCAATTAGACGATTTTCTCAATACTAAATATATTGATGAATCAAGGCTAAGGGTAGTACTTATTGTATCATATTGACCCATCTGTTCAACAATATTTTACCACATCTTTCATATTATGCAATAGAAAATCAATCAGTGTACTCTCACGGTTTGCATTGCTGTACAGAATAGATCTTCTAGCAAATGATATCTTATTCATTAAATTCTCATAATCATAGATCTCTTCTACACTACGATTGCAGAGTATCTCCACCCTCTCGCGCAATTGGTCAAGAACGTAATCAAGAAAGCCTGTGGTGTGCCCATTAGTAGTAACTGTATCCACGACTTCATTCATTATCTCCAAATTGGTCACATTTGATGCAAGTTTCTCAAAATAATCTCTCATAATTAAAGGGTCATACATCACACTTTCAAGAGAGGCATATGTGGTATCTAGTAGTTCTGGATGATACTTTTCCTCAATGATTGCTCTTTGATCTTCCTTCTTCAAGGTAGTAAATCTGTACACACGGCAACGGGAGACTATAGTAGACCTTAAGAGATCCTTGGATGAAGCTGTAAGAACGATGAGCGCACCCTCCGGCGTATCCTCTGATATTTTCAGGAAACTGTTTTGAGCCTCCTCATTCATATTTTCCGCACCATCTATAATCAGCACTCTGTATTTTCCCAATCCACTTCGAAGGGAGAGAAATCTCTGTGCTGCCCTTATCATATCAATGGTTATAATTTTTATTTCTGATAAATCAAGCAACCTGTAAACGAGATCCATGAGCTCATCATACCGGTTTAAAACATCATTTGAAACTCCCAAGAATTCCTCTAACTCAGAGATTTCTCTTCTAGTATGCTCCTCAAAGGAAAAGCAAATGGCAAGTCTTCTAAGGTCACATACAAAGTGAGTGACATTTTTTTCGCTCACTCCATATTTCCTCCATAAATCGAAACTGTTTCTGAGATTGGATTTGCAAATAATAAATAGGTCATTCGAAATGAGTCTCTTTGTTCCGTAACATGATGCGCAGTTACAGCCTGCTTTTCCGTTTTCTACGCAACTTACCACTCTTGTAAGCTCAAGGCTTGTTAAGAACTTGCCTGATCCATCAGGTCCATATAAAAGCATGGTGTTTGGAAGGGAATGCCGCTCTATTTCGTGTCTGAGCATCGTTACACTTACTGCTTGACCTTTGATCCTATCTAACAAATCGCTAACCCCGCTTCTCTTTGGTTTGTATCCCTCTGGATCGCTCTATGCTGAGATCTCTCACGCGTTTACTCACAATAAGCTCCTTGAGAGCAAGGCTCGCCGCATGTTGTTCCGCCTGTTTTTTACTCTCTCCGATCCCGGGCCCAAAGGTTCTTTTCTTGATGGAAACATTTATAAAGAATTTCCTTTTGTGATCCGGTCCCTCAACATTTATAATGGTATACTGAGGAATCACCTTATACCGTTTTTGAGTTAACTCCTGTAGAATCGATTTATAATCTTTTACATGTCGATTTTCTTCAACATCTTCGATCTCATCAGAGAATAAATTTTCTACAAGTCTTCTTGCCTTCTTAAAGCCCGCGTCAAGATAGTACGCTCCTATAACAGCTTCCATAGCGTCCCCGATAAGGGCTTTTCTATACCTACCCCCTGATTTTTCCTCTCCTTTTCCTAACAGAAGATACCTCTGAATATTGATCTTTTTACCAATTTTATACAACGTATGTTCACTCACCACGTAGGACTTTATTCGCGCAAGCGTACCTTCTTTCAGGTATTGCCGCTGATTGTAGAGGTAATCACTTATTACGAGACCAAGAAATGCATCGCCGAGGAATTCGAGCTTTTCATAGTTCTCTAAGTCCTCATCTGCCTCATTTACGTAAGATTTATGGGAGAGTGCGGTATCTAAGATCTCAAGCTTTTTGAAACGTATGTCGAGAGAATTTTGAAACTCGGTCAGTTCTCGTTGTCTATCTTGAGAGATTTTTCTCTTATTTTTCCTCATACCTCGTAAATACTACTGCTGCATTATGTCCGCCAAATCCAAAAGAATTATTGAGTGCTGATTGGGTTTCCATCTTCTGTTGCTTATGAGGCACAAAATCGAGATCAAACTCCGGATTATCCAGGTTTATAGTTGGAGGGATAACCCCATTAATTATTGTTAATATTGTTGCAATTGACTCAACGCCACCTGCAGCACCGAGAAGATGTCCTATCATCGATTTATTTGAGCTCATCTTTAGTTTGTTCGCCCTGTCTCCAAAAAGGCGCTTTATGGCACTCACTTCTGCACCATCACCAACTGGGGTGGATGTCCCATGTGTATTAATGTAATCAATATCTTCAATTGTAAGTCCCGCATCACCAAGCGCATTGCGCATACAGAGGTAAGCACCTGCCCCTGATGGCTCTGGAGCTGCAATGTGAAATGCATCTGCACTGGCTCCATATCCAGAAACCTGTATATATATCCGTGCTCCTCTCTTTTTCGCATGCTCCTCGCTCTCCAGAATCAGAGCTGCGGCACCCTCGCTAATGACAAACCCATCTCTATCCCTATCAAAGGGCCTCGAAGCCTTCTCAGGCTCGTCATTTCGGGTTGTCAAAGCTTTCATTGATATAAATCCTGCAATCCCCAGAGGCACGATTGGTGCTTCTGCCCCGCCACAAATCATAATATCAGCGTCGCCTCGTTCAATATATTTAAACGCTTCACCAATTGAATGGTTTGCAGAGGCACATGCACTGACAATACACATATTCGGGCCTCGCAGCTTGTACTTAATGGAAATAATACCACTTGCCATGTCCGCGATCATCATAGGAATCAGGAACGGACTCACTCTTTTAGGTCCCTTATTTAAGAAGATATCGTGCTGGTCCATTAGAGTCTGCAGACCTCCAATTCCTGAACCTATAATAACCCCTACCCTCCCCTTATCAGCTTTCTCAAGATCGAGACCAGAATCCTTTATAGCTTCATCACTCGCTACCCAGATAAACTGGGTGAACCGGTCATTTCTCCTGGCCTCTGTCTTCTCCATAAAGTTGAGAGGATCAAAATTTTTCACTTCACCAGCTATCTTTGAATCAAGTTCTTCCGGATCAAATAGGGTAATCCTATCTATTCCAGATTTACCTGCAATGAGGTTTTTCCAGTACTCCTTCACCCCAATGCCTAATGGAGTAACAGCACCTAAACCCGTTATGACTACCTTCCTTTTTTCCATCACCCTCACTTCCTACTTATGGGATTCTATATATTTCACTGCATCGCCCACTGTAGTGATCTTTTCAGCCTCTTCATCCGGAATTTCCATGCCAAACTCTTCCTCGAGTGCCATAACAAGCTCTACCGTATCTAGAGAATCAGCTCCAAGATCATCAATAAAAGAGGCTTCCTCTTTTACATCTTTCTCATCAACACTAAGTCTTTCAACAATAATTCCCTTTACTTTCTCAAACGTATCCATTGAATTTTAATCTCCCTTCAATAATATTAATATTAATAATAAACCACAGCCTTTGATAAGGAACATGTTAAAGCCCTATCCGGTGTGGTTTCACACTGTATCAACTAAACTCTAAAAAAGAACCTGTTACATTACCATCCCGCCATCTACGACTATAACCTGCCCGGTGATATACGATGCTAAATCTGATGCAAGAAATAGCGCAGTGTGAGCGATATCCAGAGGAAGTCCTTCCCTTTTTAAGGGTATATTTTCCACCATCGTTTGCTTCACGTCATCAGGAAGTATATCTGTCATTTCTGTTTTAATATATCCTGGTGCGATCGCGTTTGCAGTGATATTCTTTGCAGCAAGCTCTCTTGCTACGGATTTCGTTATAGCTATAACTCCAGCTTTACTTGCTGAGTAGTTCACCTGCCCCACACTTCCAACGATACCAACAATTGATGCGATATTCACTATTCTTCCATATCTCTGTCTCAGCATTATTCTTGAAATAGCCTTTGTACAGTTAAAAACCCCCCTGAGATTAACGCTGATTACTCTATCAAATTCCTCTTCTGTCATCCTAATGAGGAGATTATCTCTTGTTATCCCTGCATTGTTGACGAGTATATCAATACGTTCATATTTGTCAACTGCTTTTTTTGAAGCCTCGGTACACTCATCAAGTTTGCTCACATCAAGCTTAAATCCGATGGCTTCCACGCTCTTCGATTTCAATTCAGATACTGTCTTGTTCAATATTGATTCATTTATATCACAAATAACAAGCCGGGCCCCATTCTCCCCATACACACGTGCTATCTCCTTTCCTATTCCTTGTGCCGCCCCTGTAATAAAAGCTACCTTGTCTTTCAACATGTTTACTTCCTCTGGTTTTATTAAGAGCCAGGTATCTGCTTTAATTGTTCGATGTCTTCCGTTTCTGCAACACTATAAACATTAGCCTCTTTGGATATACTTCTAAAAAGTCCCTTCAAAACTCCACCCGGGCCAGATTCTATGTAGTGCAAACGACCGGCATTAACGAGTTTTTGCATAGAATCGTTCCACAGCACAGGGTGATTAAGCTGCGTGATAAGATTTTCCTTGATAACAGAGGGGTTATCAGTCATCTCAGCTGTTACGTTCGAGATAATCTTACCATGGCCATCCATCCACTGTGCTGCTTCAAGTTCCTTTTTTAAATCCTCAGCAGCCTTTCCCATATATGATGAATGAAATGGACCTCCTACATTAAGAATAATAGTTCGTTTAGCCCCTAACCCCCCTAGCTTTTCGGCAGCTTCTTTCACGCTATTCTTCTCCCCTGAAATAACAATCTGGCTTGGACTGTTGTAGTTTGCCGGAGCAACATTGCCGATTTCATTACAGACGGAAATAACCTTATCGGATTCCATACCAATGATCGCAGCCATGCCACCCTTCTGGTCTGGATCACAGTCCCTCATCAGGAGCCCTCTCTTTCTCACAATCCTCAATCCATCCTCAAATCCGAGGATACCGCTTGCTGCAACAGCCGTATACTCTCCGAGTGAATTTCCGGCAAAGACATCACCTTCTATCCCCTCTTGAACAAGTACACTATATATAGCATATGAAACAGTAAACAATGCAGGCTGCGTGTTTTCTGTTTTACGAAGCTCCTCTTCATCTGCTTCGAAACAAAGGGCAGTCACAGAGCAATCTGACAGGATTTTATCCGCCCTGTTGAAGATATCCCGAGCTATATCGCACTTCTCATAAAATCCCTTACCCATACCAGGTTTCTGTGATCCCTGTCCAGGAAATAGAAAAGTATAGGACGTCATTGTTTACACTACCCTTAATAATGTGCTATCACAATTTACATGTGAATGACACTCTATTAAATAGTATCTTTCACCATTTAGATGAAGATAGACTCTTTTTGAAACTATGAACCCCCACATCTAAATGTGAATGACACTCTGTTAAATAGTATCTTTCACCATTTAGATGAAGATAGACTCTTTTTGAAACTATGAGCCCCCACATCTAAATGTGAATGACACTCTGTTAAATAGTATCTTTCACCATTTGGAATTACGTAATATAACAGATTTT
>CP070841.1:551945-555983 GCA_020342115.1 Spirochaetota bacterium | reverse complement strand
GCTGTTGATGGAGTTCATTTAGAGATTGAAGAGGGTAAGATTTTTTCACTCCTGGGCCCGATTGGCTGTGGGAAGACCACAATATTGAGAATGATAGGTGGATTCGAAACACCGGATGAAGGTGATATATTAATTGATGGGAAAGTAGTAAATGACACGCCTCCTTTTAAGAGAGATTGTAGTATGGTGTTCCAGGATTTAGCTCTTTTCCCTCATATGAGTGTGGAGCAGAACATTGCATTTGGCTTGGAGCGTAAAAAAATCCCCAAAAGCGAAATCAAAAAGAGGATCGGGGAGATGCTCGCTCTTGCAGATCTCATCGGAATGGAAAAACGTCGGCCGAATCAGCTTAGCGGGGGGCAACAACAGCGTGTTGCACTTGTAAGGTCTCTTATCGTAAAACCTAAGATATTATTGCTGGATGAACCATTGGCTTCACTTGATCGGAAATTGAGAAAGGAAATGCAGGTTGAATTAAAGAGAATTCAACGAGAAGTGGGAACAACCTTTTTCTATGTAACACACGATCAGAAAGTTGCACTTACCCTGTCCGATACAATAGGAGTGATGCTGGCCGGAAAGATCGAACAGATAGGAACTCCTAATGAGATCTATGAAACGCCCAAAACTGAGTTCGTTGCTAAATTTATGGGGGCTTTAAATGTTTTTACAGGAAAAATAAAAGGTAGAAACAGAGGGAATATTGAAATGGAGATTCAAGAAGGATTGGTAATCGGGGCCCCTGAGCCCAAGAGCATAACAGTTGAGAAGGTTACCGGCATATCTGTTCATCCTGAAATGATAGGAATAATACCTGCAAATGTGAAATATGATGAAGCTGAATTAAAAGAATGCAACAAATTGTATGGAAGAATTAAGGATAAATTTTATCAAGGAGATTTTACTGAATTAACTGTTTCGTTAAATCAAACTGATAAGTTGATAAATGTTCATCTGAGTCGGCGACCTGATCAAAAAGCCCAGTACGATATGAATAAGGGTGAGGATGTATTGATTTACTGGAGAATTTGTAATAGCAATGTCTTGACAAAGTAGATCGAGCAAAAAATTGATAGGTATTTTTTAATATCGTTGCTTAGAATAATATTTTAATTCTATCTTTATTACAGGAGGATAAACATGAAAGCTGCTGTCTATTATGCTCCAAAAGATATCAGACTACAAGAGATGGAGAAACCAAAGCCATTGACAGGAGAAGTCGTTATTGAAGTAAAAGCTTGTGGGATATGTGGGAGCGACTTGCATTTTTATGAAGGCATAAAAGATGTAGATATAAACCCTGGGATTATTCTCGGTCATGAATTAGGTGGAGAGGTGGTAGAGGTTGGTAAAGGTGTTGAAAAATTAAAGATTGGTGATCGGGTTGGGGTTGAGCCACTCATTGGATGTGGAACCTGTGAGTTCTGTCAGGTTGGAAAGTATCATATATGTCCTGGTTTACAGACAATTGGTATTAATTTTCATGGGGGATTTGCGGAATATGCAAAAGCTCCTCAGGAAAAGGTGTATAAATTACCGGATAATGTTTCGTATGAGGATACAACTCTTCTTGATGCATATGCTGTTTCTGTTCATGGTATCAATAGGGTAAGTGTGGACGTAAAAGATGTGGTGGTTGTAATCGGTAGTGGCCCGTTGGGTTTTACCACTATGCAGGTTGTAAAAGCTGCTGGTGCCAAAAAGGTGATACTGGTTGGTAGACGCGATGAAAATCTTGAGATAGCAAAAACAGCTGGTGCAGATATTACCCTCAACACTACCAAAGTCGACGTTGTTAATGAAGTAAAGAAGCTAACTAATGGAAGAGGAGCAAATATTGTCTTTGAGTGTGTAGGGGGTCTTGCTCCCACACTTGGACAGGCATTGCAGATGGCGAGGCCCGAAGGAGTAATAGGGATTATTGGAGCATACAGTGAAGATCCGATTTTAGATTTCTGGAGTGGTTATTTTAAAGAGCTGAATCTTTTATGGGTTTCAAGTTATGCAAAGTGGGGAGGAAAACCCGAGTTTGAAATAGGCATTGACCTTTTGGCATCAGAAAAATGTAATGCAAAGCCATTGGTTACTCATAAATTTCCATTGGATGAAATAACTGATGGATTTGAAGCTTTATTGAATAAAAAAGAGACAAATGCTATCAAGGTAGCAGTTATACCGTGATCATTCAGCCTCTCTATTGTTTTAGGATTCAAATAAACTCTCAGGAAGATTCTGCTGGTTATTGAGAGTTACTTTAATAATGACTTGCCCATTCTGTGATTTAAAGGTTAGTATAACTTCATTGTAATTCATGTTTCAACTCACAAAATTGCACACGCTTATCAAATACTTGCTTTTTATTAGTAAGCCATTATAAAAAGATACCAAATCGATGGGTAACAACAATGAAAGCTCTCTATAGGTTTTTCAAATCGATAAAGCTTACAATTGTGCTTTTTAGTATCATTGCAGCGCTCTCTGCATTCTCTACATTGGTCCCGCAGGGAAGGGAAGCGCAGTTCTATTTTGACAGCTACTCACCCTTTATCGCCAGGCTCATAGTAGGAACCAATTTTCACAATTTCTTCAGATCGATTCTTTTTCTGCTCCTGACAGGATTATTCTTTATAAACATGGCAGTGTGTACAGTAGGAAGGGTTGTAAGGCGGGCTCGATCCGGTTTGCGAAAGGGGTTCGGTCCTGACCTTATTCATATTGGTATCCTCCTTCTGATGATCGGTGGGATCGTAAGCCTGCTTGGGAAACGTGAAGGATATGTGTTCCTGACCAATGGTGAATATGCAAAGCTCCCTGATGGTTACGAGATCCTCCTCAATACCTTTACACACACTACCTACCCTGATGGAAGACCAAAGGATTATGTTTCTTCTGTAGAGATCAGTAAAGATGGACAAAAGCTGAAAGAGCATGACATAAGGGTTAACAAGCCTCTCAAGATAGGCGATATGAAAATTTTTCAGGATTCTTACAGTTCGACATCTTCTGTCATACTGAGAGATAATATGGAGGAAAGCTATGTCTTGCATCCGGATGAAGGGTTCAGGGCAGGGGGAGCAGTGTACCTTTATCTTGGTGCAGAAAACAGACAAGTGACTAGAGGTAATGAAGAACTTGAAGAAAAGGATTCGAATCCCCTTTTTCCCGTTGCCATATTTGAGGAGTTTGAAGAGGATGGTAATTTTATTCAAACCCATTACACAAAAATCGACGAAAGGATTTCAGATTACTTCATCAATGATATTATCATTACTGAGAAGACAGGGCTCAGAGTGGTAAAGGATAGGGGCTTCATTCCTGTTGTAATCGCTTTTATCATTTTTGGAATCGGGCTGGGTCTTACCTTTATACAGAAAATTGGAGAAAAGGACATATGATTGCCACATCAGCCTTTTTTGTTCTCATCCTTGCACTGGTTCTGCAGATTGCGTTTTTCTTTTTTAGAAAGATGCGTGATCCAATATCTCACTGGCTTCATCTATCAGCTTCGCTGCTCCTTTTTCTGGTAACAATTCTTCGAAGTAACGAGATCGGATTCTTCGCAATTACCAATACATTCGAGTCACTCATCTTTTTTTCAGGCATGATAGCCCTGATACTCTTTGTATACAGAGTAACCGTAAAAGAAGCATTGTTGCCTTTTATAACCTTCGGAGGCACAATTGTTGCCATAATACTCCTGGCTGTTGCTTCTTCTCCAGGTCTTCCAAAAGAAGCCCTGCCGCCAATTCCAGCCCTGCGCTCCCACTGGCTCGTACTCCATGTTACCTTCTCATTCATTGGAGAGGCCTTCTTTGCCCTTGCTTTTGCTGCGTCTATCTATTACCTGGTTATTTCTGATGAGCGGAAGAGAGGGATGACCGACAGGGTGATTTACACTTCCATAGGGATTGGGTATCCTATTTTTACTGCAGGTGCCCTGATATTTGGCGCAGTGTGGGCGCAATATGCATGGGGACGCTACTGGTCCTGGGATCCTAAAGAAACATGGGCACTGGTAACTTGGATAGTCTATACAGG
>CP070841.1:546153-551845 GCA_020342115.1 Spirochaetota bacterium | reverse complement strand
TTAATTCGGGATTTGCCAAAATACGCCAAAAACCGAGGAAAGCTCCCAACTTGCCCATAAAATATTCAGTAATGTCTTTCCTAATAAAAAACGATGGCACGCTTGTAAGTATATTATCCGTAATATATTCTGTCAAGAATAAAGAAAATATGAAATTTACAGGATATTTCTGAAAATAATAGAAATATAAGGGATCAAATCTGCTCTTCAAGCTTGTGTATCAGGAATTTAAAAAATAGAAGGTGGTAAAAATCATCGCGGCGTGGACCCATTAGAATAAAACACTCGGGGGCGTCATACTTTGAGACACTTTATTCGAGGACACCTTAATCAATTTATAATGCATTAGCAATGAATGAAAAAATCCCTAAGACATGTTCCTCTTGAAATGTCCCCATTATTCGTATCACGAAGTATTACAACTACATCTTCCATAGGAGTAAACAATGCCTGAAGGTACGAAAATTAATGGGGACACCATAAAAGCATCATGTCCTGAAATATGGTGTCCCCATTTGCATTGGAAAGATTTTTACTTTAATAATATCTTGAAATCTTCCGTAATATTATTTAGAATTTGTATTAGGTGTAAGAATTGGAAAAAGATTACTATAAAGTACTCGGCGTTCCGCGATCAGCCACCAAGGATGAAATTACAGTAGCGTACAAGAGACTGGCGGCAAAGTATCACCCGGATAAGCACCTGAAAAATCCACTCTACGATCTTGCAGAAGAGAAGTTCAAAGAAATCAACGAGGCTTACCACGCAATTGTCGGGGATGACTATGTCTATACCCCACGGAAAAGAGCACCTGCAAAACCAAAACAGGAGGACATCCCGCAGGATGCAAAGGATTCTCTCTATAGAGGGATCACATGTTTTAATGAAGGAAACTTCACAAAAGCTATAAAGTTCTTCGAGGACGCACTACAGCAATCACAGACCCCGACACTATTCAATCTCCTCGGCCTTGCATACTGTGAAATAGGAGAGTACCGGAATGCGCTTGAGCCATTAATAAAAGCAATAGAGCTCGATGAGGAAAACGGTAAGTACTATTTTGATGCAGGATATGCTCTTTACAAGCTCAGCCTGTGGGATAAGGCTATTGACTACCTTATCGACGCTTACAACCTTCTAAAAGAAAAGAAGCGTCTCGGTGCCTGCTGCGTCTTTATTGCAATCTGCAACTACCATATGGATAGAAAAAGTAGAGCCGAGTTTTTCCTCGAAGAGGCCGTAAATTACGATCCTGAAAACAAAAGTTACACAATGTTACTCGATGAGTTTAGAATGTCTCCTGAGAATGGGCAATCTCAGCGGTGGAAGACAAAATTCTCCTTTGCTTCCAAACTCGAAGATTCTCTCGGCAACCTCTTTCATACCATCTTCACAAAATAAAAGTGTCCTTATATTACATCAGAATCAGTCTTATTCTCAATCAATACCAGACCTTTTCTATACGTCTAATTAATAAATCATACTTCACATTTGACCGATATTACTATAAGTGTAGTGCAAAATTAGTTCTTGGTGAATAATAGTGTACATAAAAAGAAATATAAATGGTTTATTATATGAATTATTTTGAAATAATAAAATAAAGAACTAATTTGGAGCTGGTCATTTTGTTAATAAAAATCTTTCTTATTATTCACCAGCGACTAATTACAATAATTAGGTTTATTAATCACTAACTGCTTTGTATAAAACAGGGTTCACTAATTTTTGAAAATATACATATTAGATGTATACTATAGTATGAGGAAGGTACGGCTATGAATCTATTCAGAATGAAATTGGTTATTATCACCGTAGTTCTCACTTGTGCAGTGACCACGGCCTTCGGTGCGAACGTCTTTATTCCTGTAATGGATCTCACAACAAGGGCTAACCTTCAGGGACAGTTAGAAACAAGGGGTGAGTTTCAGCTCTCCTTTGATGGAGGGTACAAGTACCAGGCAAAGCTCCTCTTCCAATACTATGATACATTGCTCGAAGATGACACTTATTCATCTCTCGTTTTCGATGGTGCTCAGGCATCTATAAGAGACATCTTCGAGATTATTGATCTCACCTACTTTACAGGATATTACGGGATTTTAGGTCCAGGCAGGTTCTATAAAGGACATCTCTATCATCCTGAAGGGGGGTTCGATTACAACGGGTACCTTCCCATAACGGGAACAGGTTTTATCATTGGAAACAGCGATAAAGAGATGTTTGAAGGACAATTATATCTTTACCAGCAGTACGGAATGAACTACATCAATGCCTGTGATATAAACCTGGGTCTTAATCTCGATCCTTTTATTGCAAAACTCTTTCTTGGCCTTGCTACCGGTGCATTTAGAATGGGAACTCAGCTCATGTACCTGGGTGATGAAACCGAGATATACCTCACTGTTGGTAATCCTTTCATGTCGCTTGACGGCAAGGTGAACTTCGATGATTTTTATCTGCTCCTTGAAGAATGGTTCAAGATGGGAAACTGGAATCTCATCCTTTCCGTATTTACGAGGCCAAATGTTCACTACAACTATGTAAACCGGGAATACACATCCACAGATCAGGTGAACGATCTCGATTTCAACTTTAATCTCAACTTTACGCCAGAGGAAAGTATCTTCTCAGGTGGAGGGGAGCTCAACATACAGACAACTTATCAAGAAGCCATGGGTGTATATCTCTCTCCTTACATTGCCGTTTACACCTCCGGAGTAACGTGGAAAGTGAAAGTGGATTTCAACCTGATAAGCCAGTCAAGAGACTTCATAACTGCATATCTCAATATAAATGCATCGTTCTGACCTCATTCGTTTCAGAAATTCAGATTTGGCTTGCATAAAAGGGTATTCTTCCTTAACATTAAATGTATAATAGAAAATCTGGAGGAGTTTCTTAGATCCATGGCTAAAAAAAGCTTTTGGGAAAAGGTAAAAGAGACATTGAAACAGAAGGCATCCTCCTTTGGTGAAAAAGTTAATGAGTACAGTCAATACAGCATGCTCTCACTGGAGAAGTATAACCTCAATAAACAGGCTGAGAAGCTCATGACTGACCTTGGCGGAAAGGTTTACACGCTCTTCAGTGAGAAGAGAATTGATGCATTGAAGGATGATGAAGAAGCCCTGAATTATATGTTGAAGATACGGGGAGTTGAAAACGAGATAAAAGAAGTCGAAGAGCGAATAGAGAATCTAAAAACAGAGAAAAAGTAGTTACTTATTCTGTTTGATGTAATCGTACCCCATATCAATTGCTTTGTAGTTAATCTCGTTGTACTTAATGTTCCTCTTGGATACAACCTCACCCAGAGAGCTTTTTACATGCTCCTTATCAAGCATATCAGTAACAGCTATCCATGCACCAATCATTACCATATTACTCGTCCTCCCACTTCCTGCTTTTCCTGCAATATCATTTGCCGGAATGTAAAAGACGCGAACATCCCCTCTCTCCACCTTTCTATCAATTAAAGACTCATTTACAAATATCTTGCCCTCTGGTTGAACCTTTTCTTCAAATTTATCTAACGATGGTCTGTTCATCACAACAAGACTTGTAGGATGAGGAACAAGAGGAGAAGCAACCTCATCATCCGAGACTATGACTGCACAGTTTGCAGTCCCACCTCTCATCTCGACTCCATAGGATGGAATATGGGAGACATGCTTTCCTTCAACCATGCCTGTATAAGCAAGAAGTTTTCCTGCAAGTATTACTCCCTGACCACCGAATCCAGCAATAATAATCCTCTCAATCATTTACCCCTCCCCTTTTGTTCTGTCTTTAAAAACTCCCAATGGGTAATAGGGTATCATGGCATCGGAAACCCAATTAGCTGCCTGAACCGACGACATCCCCCAGTTGGTTGGGCACATGGACAACACCTCTAGAAAACTGTAGCCAACTCCATCAATCTGGTACTGCAGCGACTTTTTAACAGCCTTTTTAGTTTTTATTATATTCTTCACATCGTGTACTGAAACCCTTTCAATATATGCAGTAGAGTCTAGCTGACTTAAAAGCTCACACATCCTGAGAGGCATCCCTATATGATCGGGGTCTCTCCCGTATGGCGTTGTTTTTGTCTGCTGTCCTGCAAGCGTTGTTGGGGCCATCTGGCCTCCAGTCATACCGTAAATGGCGTTGTTTACGAATATAACACTTATCTTTTCTCCTCTATTTGCTGCATGCAGAGTTTCTGCTGTGCCGATAGCAGCAAGGTCACCATCTCCCTGATAACAGACGACAACCTTATCTGGCTGCGCCCGTTTTACACCGGTTGCAACCGCAGCTGCTCTTCCGTGCGGTGATTCAGTTCCATCACAATTAAAATAGTTATATATAAGGACCGAGCACCCAACAGGTCCTACAATTATCGTATTCCCCAATATACCGAGCCCATCAATAACCTCTGCAAGCACTCTGTGCAGGATACTGTGACCGCAGCCGGGACAATAATGCATGGTTACATCTCTCAATGCTTCTGGCCTCTTATATACTACCTTCATCCGTTAACCTCCACTATTTTAGCTAGTAGCTCATCCTCATCAGGAACCATTCCTCCTGTTCTCCCATAGAAGAATACCTTCTTCTTTCCATTCACACTGAGCCTCACATCTTCAACCATCTGCCCAAGGTTCATCTCAACGTCTATAAATGCTTTCACCCTCTTCTGCGAAGCAAGCTGTGATATTATCGAATCTGGAAAGGGCCATAGTGTGATAGGTCTCAATAGACCCACTTTAATGTTTTTTTCGCGCGCTTTCTCTATACATGCTTTTGCTACTCGTGATGCCGTACCGAATGCTACAATAACAATCTCTGCATCGTCCAGTCTGTACTTATCGAACCTTACCTCCTTCTTTTCAATCTCTTTGTATTTACTCTGCAGATGGAGATTAAGCTCCTCCAGTGCTCCCTGTGGAGAAAGCCTGAGGCTCATGATTATTCGCGGTTGCCTTCCTTTTGCTCCATCCAGTATCCAATCTTTCTTTGGAAGGACTCTGTTTGAAGGTTTGGGTAACTCGAGTGGTTCTGTTATCTGACCCAATACCCCATCACCAAGCACAATAACCGGTGTTCTGTATATATCTGCAAGATCGAACGCATCGATCATAATAGCTGTCAGCTCATGTACAGTAGAAGGTGCCAGAACAATTGTTCTATAATCTCCATGACCGCCGCCTCTTGTTGCCTGAAAATAGTCTGATTGCGATGGAAGGATATTGCCTAAACCAGGCCCTCCCCTAACCATGTCCACGATCACAGCAGGCAGTTCTGCGCCTGCAAGGTATGAGATTC
Source organism: Spirochaetota bacterium (assembly GCA_020342115.1). Taxonomy (GTDB): domain Bacteria; phylum Spirochaetota; class B62-G9; order B62-G9; family DRHN01. The sequence continues at coordinate 546,534 of CP070841.1, read as the reverse complement.
CCTCCTGCATGAGACTCAATCCCGGTGAGGAGGAGGATGTCATTGATCTCTTTCCTGAAACACTCGCCCCCCATATCATGTTAATTGATCCGAGCTCACTCTCCGCCTGAATGAAACAGCCACCAACCTCCGGGAGTCTTCTCGACATATACGCCGGAATCTCATTCTGTGGAGTTATCGGATAGCCAAAGTAATACTCGCACCCGGCAATGATCGCACCTTCACACAGCGCCTCGTTGCCTCTCATCAACAATCTTTCACCCATTACTTAACTCCAATTGTTATGTCAATGTAGTTAGATTGCATTTTAAATATATTCATTCGCATTTAGACGGAATGGATAATTCTTTTAAAAATAATCTTTCTCCGTCTAAATGTAGT
>CP070841.1:534935-546053 GCA_020342115.1 Spirochaetota bacterium | reverse complement strand
TATTCGCTTCGGGATGGGTGGAAAACGAAAAGTCCTGGGGTCGTCCTGCTGATGTGGAAATCGGTCCTGATGGCTCACTTTATGTATCTGATGATAAGGCGAATAGTATATATAGAGTATTCTATGATGAATAACGGATAGGATTATGGTAAAAGCAATCTGTAACAATGAGGTTATCGCTAAAAGCGATGGTACAAAAATAATAGAGGGAAACCATTACTTTCCACTTGAATCTGTAAACCATGATTATCTGGCTGAGAGTGACTATCATACAACCTGTTGTTGGAAGGGTGTAGCTTCTTACTATCATATCGTTGTCAGCAGATAAAAAGAACGAGAATGCTGCATGGTATTATCCGGACACAAAGGAAGCTGCCGAGCGTATAAAAACTATATTGCTTTCTGGAGAGGTGTCCAGGTCATAGAAGAAAATAATTGAATAAAAGGATCGTTTGGGATGATTGTGACAAACGAAGTCTGGCACAATCTGCAAAGCACGGACCCTACATCTTTTTCACAATCTCTATAAGTTTTTCGAATGCTTTATCGATACCCGAAGGATTTGTACCACCACCCTGAGCGAGGTGAGGCCTTCCACCACCGCTACCATTAAATATGGGGGCGATCTTTTTGAGTATATTTCCAGCATGAACACCTTTACTTACAGCATCTTCAGTTGCAGCAAGAACACATGAAAATTTCTTCTTAGACAAAGAGGTAATGAAGATAATGCCCATCTCAAGCTTACTGCGAATGCTATCTGATATCTCCCGCATTTCATCTGTAGTGTAATCCTCAAGCTTAACCTGAAGAAGGTTATACTCCCCTGCCGTTACAGTTTCCTTATTAATATCAACTAATCCCCCGACATCTCTCTTCTTTCCTTTCTTCAGTTGATGTTCGAGCTCATCGATTCTTGCCATCAGCTTTTTAAGCTGCTGTAGTAAACCATCGGGGCTTGTCCTGAGCAGATCAGCTGCTTTATTCAGTAGCTTTTCATTCTTTAACATACATTGATAGGATTCCATTCCTGTTACCGCTTCGATCCGCCTGGCACCTGAGGAGATGCTCCCCTCTTTTACTATCTTGAAAAATCCGATATTACCAGTATACTCCACATGGGTACCGCCGCATAACTCTGTACTTATGTCACCCACTTTAACAACTCTTACACGTTCACCATATTTTTCACCGAAGAGGGCAACTGCTCCCATATTTCTTGCTTCTTTGATCGGGATATCATTGTATATTTGAACAGGAAGGTTTTCAAAAATTACACCATTCACCATCTCCTCTATTCTCTCGATCTCTTCATCTTTCAGCGGATTGTAATGATTGAAATCGAATCTCAATCTTTCGGGTGCAACAAGGCTCCCGGCCTGCGTTGTATGAGACCCAACAACCTCTTTTAATGCAAGATGAAGCAGATGTGTAGCAGTATGGTTTGCCATGATCCTTTTGCGCCGACCTATATCAACCTCTCCGCTGTATAACGTATCTATGATTTCACCTTCTTCAATCACACCGGAATGAATATACATGTCCCCTGCTCGTTTTACATCATTGACCCTTATTGTAATGCCTTCTGCTCTTATATATCCTGTATCCCCCACCTGGCCTCCAGCCTCTGCATAAAAAGGGGTGCGGTTGAAAACAAGAAGAACCTCTTTATTATCACTTCTATACCTCACGAGTTTCATAACTTCCTGTTTCGTATTCTCGTAGCCGGTAAACTCAGTTATCCTGTCTTTACTCAATACTTCCCATTGGCCCTGATCATAACCTGCTTTGAACTTCGACTCCTGCTTTGCTCGTTTGCGTTGAAGCTCCATCTCCTTTTCAAACTCATGCCTGTTTACATTCATTCCCTTCTCCATTGCCATGAGTTCAGTAAGATCATACGGGAAGCCGTAGGTGTCATGGAGGATAAATGCCTCTTTTCCGGGAAATACCTTTTTCTTTGATAGCTTCAAGCGCTCAACTGTTTTGTCAAATTCGGTGAGCCCTCTATCAAGGGTTCGAAAGAAGAGTTCCTCTTCATTAAAAATGATGTTTTTAATACTTTTTTTACTCTCATATAGCTCTTTATACGGATTCTTCATCACCCCAACTAGCGGCTCAACGAGATTATGGAGAAAAGGCTCATTAAGGTTCAATAGTTTTCCATGTCGTACCGCTCTTCGGAGGATGCGTCGAAGCACATACCCCCTCCCCTCATTTGATGGTACAACCCCATCTGTAATAGCAAATGCTAAACTTCTAATGTGATCCGAGATGACCTGATATGTTACCAGGTGATCCTCAACAGGCATAGCTGATATTTTCTCTATTTCTTGAATAATGGGAATAAAAAGATCAGTTTCATAGTTAGACCTAACTCCCTGTAATACCGCTAGGGTCCTCTCCAGACCCAATCCTGTATCGATATGCTTCTCAGGAAGCGGCTCAAGGCCGCCATCAGGAAAGCGGTTAAATTCCATAAAAACAAGATTCCAAAGCTCCGCTATATCTCCATTCCCTATCCCTTCATCATAAGTTTTGCTCTTATTAGGTACATAATCGTAAAGAACTTCCGAACAGGGTCCGCACGGCCCTGTCTCTCCCATACTCCAGAAGTTTCCCTCATCGCCATTCTCGATATCACCCAGTCGTACAATCCTTTCTTTTTTTATCCCTATATTGTTCAGCCATAAATCGTAAGCCTCTTCGTCATCTTTATATATACTTACCCAGAGTGCTTCGGGAGGCAGCTTCAGGACTTGTGTAACAAATACCCATGCCCATTCTATTGCTTCTTTCTTATAATAGTCACCGAACGACCAGTTGCCAAGCATCTCAAAAAATGTGTGATGTCTGCCATCCTTACCAACATCCTCCAGATCATTATGCTTGCCGCTGGCCCTGATACACTTCTGCACAGAGCATGTGCGTTTAAAACCGGGCTTCTCAAGCCCAAGAAATATATTCTTGAACTGATTCATTCCTGCATTAGTAAATAGGAGTGTTGGATCGTCCAGCGGCGCTACTGTTGAGCTGGAAACAACCTTGTGTCCATTCTTTTTAAAAAAGTCTAAGAATAATCGACGTAATTCAACCGAGGTGATCACTGAAACACTCCTTCAACAACTCCTGTATTATCTCAAATGCAAATCCACGATTTTTCATATATTGAAAAAGCCTTCTTTTCCCGACTTCCGGCGGGTAATTCTTTAATACACCCATCCTCTTATCGCATGCCTTTTTGGCAAGCTCCATTTCGGTCTGATAACCGAGCCGTTTTTCACATACCTCTTCAATTATCTCATCATCTATCCTCTTGGCACGAAGTTCATGGAGCACTCTCAATTTTCCCATCGGCTTAGCTTGAAGCACACCGTCGAGCCAGCGATTCGCAAATTTCCTGTCGTTCACAATACCTTCGTTTTTGAACCAGTCGACAACCTCGATGGCAACCTCTCTTTGAAAACCTTTCTCTAAGAGTCTTCGTCTCAGCTCCCACTCAGACCGGTCTCGATATGATATCAGTGAATAACCATAATCACGAGCCTTGGAAAATTCATCTTTAAGTTTTAGTTTAATTATCTTTTTCTCATCGATATCATCGCCGATATGAATATCTGAACGAGTGAGGGTATCATAATCTAATGAAAACCTGTATTTACCATCAATAAATATAGAAAATCTGTTTTTTCGCTTTTTCTGATTTTTTATGTCAGTTATTTTCACCTTTTTAGTACGAATCTTGGATATTTCAATATGGAATTGTTATTTAATAGTATATTATTAAAATAATAAAGAACAGAAGAAAATAGCGTACAGGTATAAACCTGCCTGGCTTTCATTTCGTTTTTCTTGACGAATAGATTGGTATATACTATCTTACAACCTGCGATGGGAGCTTCGGGATGAAGACTTATACAGCAAAAAAGGATGATATCAAAAAAGATTGGTATCTCATTGACGCAGAGAACAGGGTTCTTGGGAGAATTGCAAGCCGGGTGGCATCAGTTCTCAGAGGAAAACACAAACCAAACTTCACCCCCTACGTTGATATGGGTGATAATGTAATCATAATTAATTCAGATAAAGTCAGGCTCACCGGGGGGAAATCTCTCAAGAAGAATTACTATCATCACTCCGGATATCCTGGGGGAATAAGTCAAACAAGCTATCTCGAGATGATGAAGAAAGACCCCACATTCGCTTTGAAAAATGCAATTAAAGGGATGCTGCCCAAAAATAGGTTAGGACGTCGCCAGCTTCTCCATCTTAAGATATATGCAGGAGACAAGCATCCTCATGAAGCTCAAAAACCTGTTAAATTAGAAATATAAATGGAGTATGGAGGGAGTACGTGCCAGATAACTGGATCTTCGCTACAGGCCGAAGAAAAACTTCAATAGCAAGAGTTATGGTTAGAAAGGGTAATGGTAATGTGCTTATCAATAATAAAAACCCTGAAGACTATTTCCCAACAAAGAATCAGGTTGTACTCATAAATCAACCTATCGAATCCTCATCAAACAACGGTAAATGGGATTTTAAAATCACTGTAAGAGGTGGTGGATTCAACGGTCAAGCAGGTGCTATACGACATGGGATAGCGAGGGCACTGCTAGAGGCGGATCCTGATTCAAAACAAGCGCTCTCAAAAGCAGGTTTTCTCACTCGCGATGCCAGGATGGTTGAAAGGAAAAAGGCAGGCCGTCCAAAAGCAAGAAAAAGGTTCCAATTCTCGAAAAGATAAATATTCTTTTGTGGCATTATCACCTACCATAATTTACTCGTGAAAGTCTCACAGCCGTTGCGAGCTGTTTTATAGTTCAATCATCCATATTTATCTTGTATAAAATCTACAAGCTCTTCGAAATTACCAAAAACCTTCACAGCACCTTTATCACTAATGAGTTTCCGATGATCCCTAATCTCGTCTGAAGTTACACCTGAATTCTCATCTACAAAACCAATAGGTACTGCACCTGCTCTTAAAGCCGCTCCAATATCATCCGGCATATCTCCAACATAAAAAGTAGTTTCTCCCGCCTTATAACCACATCTCTCCATGCATGATTTGATCATAAAAGGATGCGGTTTTCGCAATACCTCATCTGACCTTTTCTGAGCCCTTTCGACATCATCCTCTGTAACAAGCACACAAAAAAACTTTTTAATGGTAAATCTTTCAAGTGCGTGATCTGCTTCAGCAAGAGGCCTTCCGGTTGCAATAGCAAGAGCACATAACCGGCTGAGCTTCTTAAGCTGACCTTTTGAAGGAATGAGTCTTTCACGCTCTATATATCCCCGGGCATTATGAAAAATTGGTTCTAAACTGTGGTTTTTACGAAAGAGTTTCTCACCAAGATACAGCTCCTGGAAGATTCTTTTTACAAGGTTGCCCGATCCTATATCGTTTCTATTCATAAGAAATGGTGAAGATTTCTTTTCCTTCTCCTCGTAATAGATTGCTGCAATGGGTGTTTTACCAATTCCTGATTCCAGGAATGATCGATGCGCTCGTATAAGGAGGTTTTTACCTTCTTTCAACAATTTTACATCATTGGATTCTTCCCGAAGTTTGATGAATGAATCAAACAGATCTAGGTTCTTATTATCAAAATAACGTTTCAGTATTGCGTCTATTATAACATAAGTAAGCTCCCAATCGTTGCTAAGGCCACCACTCTGTTTAATCCTCGCAACATCATTTGGTTTGATGAATTCAGCACTGGTTATATCAGCACCAATGAACTCTCTAAGATATAAGGCTACACTGTTTCTTATCACCTCTCGATAAGAATCACCTACATCGACGAGCACACCATCCATATCGAGCATCAGAAGAGGTTTGATTTGCATTACTATTCCCTGATATTCAATTTTTTACTTTTTAAATACTCTTTTGTCTGTGGAATTGTAAACTCACCATAGTGAAAAATCGATGCAGCAAGCACAGCAGATACCCCACCTTTTTCAATTGCATCGTAAAGATGTTCAAGCTTTCCGCAGCCACCCGAAGCGATGACCGGGATATTGACCAGTGAAGTGATCCTTTGAAGAAGATCCAGGTCATAGCCATCCTTTGTTCCATCCCTGTCCATACTCGTCACGAGAAGCTCTCCGGCACCAAGGTCCTCGGCTTTCTTACACCAATCCAATCCGTCTATTTCCGTTCTTTCCCGTCCGCCTCTTATATAGATCTTAAAACCCTCACCCTCTCTCTTTATATCCACTGCCACGACAATGCATTGACTGCCGTAGTGGATAGCGCCTTCCCTGATGAGATCCGGGTCCTTCACAGCAGCAGTATTTATTGATATCTTATCAGCCCCAGCCTTTAAAATCTTATGCATATCCTTTACTGATCGGATACCGCCTCCAACAGTAAAAGGAATGAAGAGCTCATCAGACACCCTTTCCACAACATCTATAAGAATGGCCCTGTTATCGGATGTAGCCGTTATGTCTAGAAAAACAAGCTCATCCGCACCATCTCGATCATATTTTCGCGCCCACTCTACTGGATCACCGGCATCCCTGATATTGACAAAATGAATGCCTTTTACTACCCTTCCCTCTGTAATATCAAGACACGGAATAATTCGCTTCTTCAGCATCTAACATTCTTCCTCTAAAACCCTTACAGCTTCTCTCACTGAAAGGTTCTTTTCATAAATCGCTTTCCCTGCAATCACACCTTGTATACCATAGGCTTCTAGAGGCTTCAATTTTTTTAGATCATCTAAACTCGAAATCCCACCGGAAGCTATAAGGGGTATGCCTGTCTCCACCGACATTCTTTTAACCTCTTGCAGGTTCGGACCTTCCATCATTCCATCACGCATGATATCGGTGTATATGATGAGAGAAAACCCCATATCCCTCACTTGCTTTCCAAGTGTCATTGCTTTTAAACCTGTACCCTCTGTCCATCCAGATATACGCACAATTCCGTTTTGAGCATCAATACCTGCCACGATTTTTCCCTTAAATTCAGCAACCAGTTCCCTTGCCAGTGCTTCAGCCCGTACAATGATGGTGCCCAGAATGACTCTCTCTACTCCTATATCAAGCAGCGATACAATTTTCTTTCTGTCCCTTACTCCCCCTCCAACCTGGACAGGAATTTTTAAAGCACTCACAACCTTCTGAATCACGCTCCTGTTGTTCCTGTCTCCTCCCTTTGCAGCGTCCAGGTCTACAATATGGAGGTATTTTGTACCCTGATCTTCAAAAGATTTTGCAACTCCAACTGGATCATGGGAATACTCGGTCTTCTTTGCATAGTCTCCCTGCAGGAGCCTTACACAGCGTCCATCAATCAGATCAATTGCCGGTATAAAAAGCATGGTAAACTCACTATTCTACCCGTATTGTTTTAATACTCCGTCATCATTGCAAAGTTGCAGAGCAATAATAATCCAAGTTTCTGACTCTTCTCAGGATGAAACTGTACTCCATAGACGTTTTCTCTCTGAACTGCACATGCAAACCTGCTGTAATAATCCGTACTGGCAACTACATCATTTTTCTGATCTGGAACTCCATAATAGGAGTGTACAAAGTAGAAATCAGAACGATCTGGTATTCCTTGAAAAAGAGTACACTTTTGATGCTGCACAACTTCATTCCATCCCATGTGGGGTACCTGACGATCAGCCGGAAATTGCATAACATGACCAGGGATAATATCCAGGCCTTGCGTTTTTGTATGCTCGTCACTGTCCGTGAATAGAAGCTGCATCCCAAGGCAGACACCTAATAGAGGCTTCCCTTTTGCTGCATGATCAACAATGGATTTGAATAGACCCATTTTCTTCAAAGTTTCAACTGCCTTTGGAAAAGCACCGACCCCAGGCAGTACCAGAGAGCTAGATTTTTCTACTTCTTCAGAACTCGAAGCTATTTCCACATCAAATCCCTGTGTAATAAAACCACGAGTTATAGACTTGATATTACTTATACCAAGATCAATAATTGTTATCAATGTCTGCCCTTTTTATAAGATTAATACTCAATTGGAACAGGATGAGGGCTACAACACTCCCTTGGTCGAAGGTATCTCTGAACTGCTGCCAGAAATCCTTGAAGCCTTGTGCAGAGCAACACCAAAAGCCTTGAAACAAGCCTCAACAATGTGATGTGCGTTTTTTCCTCTAATGGAATCTATATGAAGATTGATCTCAGCATTATGTACAAATGCTCGGAAAAATTCTTCAACAAGCCTTGCATTGAAGTGAACGATGATGGGATCTTTAATCTCAACATTATAACTAAGGAAGGCCCTTCCGGAAATATCGATACAGACTCTTACAAGAGCATCATCCATAGGGATGTGAGAAGATGCGAAACGCGTGATTCCCGCTTTTTTCCCAATAGCCTTCTTAAATGCATCTCCAAGCGCAATACCGGTATCCTCAACAAGATGGTGGAAATCAACATCAACATCACCCTTAGCCCCAACATCGAGATTGAATCCTCCATGTTTTGCAAACAGCTCTAAAAGGTGATCAAAAAAGGCTATTCCTGTACTCACCTTATAGTGAGCGGAACCGTCGAGATTGAAGGTGATATGTATATCAGTTTCTTTCGTCTTGCGATGAATTTCTGATTTTCTTGTGTCTTTCATCTTTTCTCACTTTCTCTGAATTCTATTGATTGAGCATGTGCATGCAAACCCTCCAGCTCAGCTATTATCCGAGCATATGGCCCAAGCTCATCTACTCCTTTTTTCGACATCTGGACCACACTACTAAACTTAGAAAAGCTCTGTGTAGTAAGAGGTGAAAAGAATCGTGCAGTACCGCCTGTCGGCAATACATGACTTGGACCTGCAATATAATCGCCAAAGGCCTCTGCTGTACTGCTACCAAGGAAAATTGCCCCGGCATTAACAACTCCGCGTGAAAATCTTTCAGGATTCTCCGTGTGAATCTCCAGATGTTCAGGTGCAATAGCATTCACAACTGCAAGCGCACAATCATTAGTAGCTACAACCACTATACTCCCGTTCTCACTTAACGATTTCTCTATGGTGTCTTTTCTTTTTGATTCCTTCATGAGCTTTTCTACCCACTCCTGAATGGATCGCGCAACTTCCATTGAGAAGGTTACACAAACAGCTTTTGCATCTTCATCATGTTCTGCCTGTGCAAGAAGATCTATTGCCGTAAGCCTGGGATCAACCGTACCATCATTTACTATGAGTACCTCACTCGGACCTGCAATAAGATCAATATCTACATGGCCGAAAAGGATCTTCTTTGCAACAGTAACCCATATGTTACCAGGACCAACAATTTTATCAACCTTACCCACAGACTCAGTTCCCAGCGCAAGAGCAGCTATCCCCTGTATCCCCCCTACTCTGTACACATCACCTATGTTTCCAATCTGCTTAATTGCTGCTGCAAGAACAGAGGGCTGCGTGAAAGACTCCGGCGGGGACACAACCTCTATCCTTTTCACACCAGCGACCTGTGCAGGAATAACTGTCATAATGAGAGATGATGGATATACCGCCTTTCCCCCTGGAATATACACACCGACTCTTTGAATAGGTGTAACTTTCTGTCCAAGAAGGTTTCCAAACTCATCCTTATAACTCCATTCCTTTGAAATTGAATGTTCGTGAAACCTTCTTACTCTTTCTATAGCTCTATTGAGAGCAGCAAGAAACTCTTCTGAGACTCCAATTGAAGCCTGATCCAGTTCATCTTCTGTGAGTCTCAATGTCTCTTTGGTAACAATGGCATTATCAAACGATTTGGTATAGGTTAAAAGTGCTTCATCGCCCTTCTTTTTCACATCATGGATAATTTTTTTAACTTTTACCTCAATATTCTCTGGAAAAGCTCCTCTTTCCTTAGAAAAATGGAAATACAACTGCTTCTCTTTCAGCTCGGTGAGGTCCTCTATTTTTATCGCAGATCGTTCCAACATCTTTTCCCAAATATATAAAAAACAGCGCCTCGTGGCGCTTATCCATAACTTATTTTACACTATCAAATTTGCATGCCTAATGTATTCTGGGCAAATTTCATTGTCAAGGTAAAAATATAGTTGAGACAAGATATACCTTTTTATTATATTCTATGCACAAGATAAATTGTAGAGAGATACTTTGCGAAAAGATATTCGTGCAATCCTATTTGACCTCGATGGACTTCTCGTCCCTACAGAAGAACTTCATATTAAGGCCTATAATACCGTTTTTGAACAATTCGGAATCATACTGACTCAAGAAGTATTCAACAAACAAATGGGGGTTTCAACCAGAGAAAACGTGAAGAGAATTATGAAAGATAATAAGATCCCTCCTGATAAGTATGATGAGATATTGAAACTCCGATATGATATTTATTATGATTCAGTTAAAAGTACTCCCCTCACGTTTATGGATGGAGCAATTGAATGTTTTGAATACATAATGGAAAAGAAACTGAAAAGAGGCCTTGTCACTTCATCTATAAAAGAGCACGCTCTTGCAGTGCTGGTAAATCTAAATAAGCATGGGAACTGGAGAGTGGACATATTCGATTACTTCGATGTGCTGGTATTCGGAGACGAGATAGAGATGAGCAAACCAAATCCGGAAATATACATTAAGGCATGTGAACGATTGGATATAAACCCTTCACGATGTATCGCTCTCGAAGATTCTCAGGCAGGAGTCCTGTCTGCAAAGAATGCCGGGCTATATGTGATTGCAGTCTCACAGAATAATACGAATTCCTATAATATAAAAAATGCCGATATCAAGCTTAAAAGCTTAAGAGAAATTGTTCAGAGGAAGCTGTTTGATTAGCAAATTTGAGCAGGTTTATAGCATTTGAGGTTAAGCTTTAAATTTATTTAATGACGGCATAGTACAATATGTACTTAATAAGGAGAAATTATGGCTATTAAGATCAAGATCAAAACAGGTGGTAAGGAGCTCATTGCTGTGCTCAATGAGAGTGCAACTGCTAAACATTTTTACGAGCAACTCCCTTTGAAAATCTCCATGCAGAGATGGGGAGATGAGTATTATGGTGACTGCGGATTAAATGTCGATACAGAGGCAGGTGCAAGGGCTGAGATGGAAGTCGGAGAACTTGCAATATGGCCCAACGGCAGCGC
>CP070841.1:528960-534835 GCA_020342115.1 Spirochaetota bacterium | reverse complement strand
GGCTGGATTCCAAAATATTCTTTGGACAGAGGATTAAAGGAAACAATAGAATGGTACAGAAATAAAGAAAACCTTAGGTTTTATAAACACAATATTTATAACTATTAAATAGTGACCAGTTGACAAAGTCGATGGATAAAATTATTCCGCTATCTGTTCCATCCTTCCAGGGCAACGAGAAAAAGTATGTGGATGAGACAATAGTTACCGAATGGGTTTCTACGGCTGGAAGCTTTGTGGAAGCTTTTGAGAAAAAGATTTCAGAGTACAACGGGTCTCAGAACGCTGTAGCCTGTGCAAACGGAACCTCGGCCCTGCACATTACTCTTCTAGAAAGCGGGGTTTCACAAAATGACGAAGTGATCGTTCCCGCAGTCACCTTTATTGCTCCCATTAATACTGTAAGGTATGCAGGAGCGCAACCGGTATTCATGGATTGCGATGACCATCTCAATATTGATGTGAAGAAGGTTGAGCAGTTCATCGAGGATGAGTGCGATTTCGATGGGAATAGCCTGAAGAACAGATCATCCAAGAGGGCGATAAAGGCGATTCTGCCGGTTCATGTATTCGGCCATCCTGTTGATATGGAATATCTGATGGATCTCGCACAGAGGTATAAGCTCACTGTGATCGAGGATGCAACAGAATCTCTCGGAAGCACTTATACAATGGGGAAATATAAGGGAAAAAGAACAGGTTCGATTGGTGATTACGGGTGCTACTCATTCAATGGGAACAAGATAATCACCACAGGTGGGGGCGGGATGATTGTGACAGACAACGCCAAAGCTGCATCACACATGCATTACCTCACCAACCAGGCAAAAGATGATGACGTATACTTTATTCACCACGAGGTCGGTTTCAATTATCGAATGACCAACCTGCAGGCTGCGTTAGGGCTTGCTCAGCTAGAGCTTCTGGATAAATATATCGAGATTAAGAGACGCAACTTCCAGCGTTACAGAAGTGCGCTCGATGGCCACAAAGGGCTTTTCTTTATCGAGGAGCCTGAATACTCGAGGAGCAACTACTGGTTTTATACGCTTGTTGTAGAAAGAGATCAATACAGCCTGTCCCGGGACGAGCTCTTACAAAAGCTCTCTGAAAAAGGGATACAGACAAGACCGCTCTGGTATCTGAATCACCTTCAAAAACCGTATAAAGATTGCCAAAGCTATAAAATAGAGAAAGCGCACTGGTTCTATGAGAGGGTGTTGAGCATCCCGTGCTCTGTAGGATTGCGAGAGGAAGAGATCGATCGAGTTGTTTCAGAGATAAAACATTAGAACATCGCTATGAAAAAAACTGATATAGTGCTCGTTGGCGGAGGAGGGCATGCAAAGGTGGTATATGGGACCCTCCTGAGGCTGGGAGCCTGGAATATCATCGGATATACGGATATTGAAGATAAAAAGATACCGGGTTTGAAGTATCTTGGAACCGATGAAATATTAAAGGATCTGTTTAAAACAGTTAAACATGCCGCTGTCACTGTCGGGCATATGAAGAGCTACGAATTGAGGGATGTCCTTTATAGAAAACTCAAAGGTATAGGATTTTCTCTTCCGGCTATTACTGCAAAAAGTGCGGTTGTAATGCAGAATGTTAAAGTAGGAGAGGGAACCTTTATTGGAGAGCAGTCGTATGTCGGGCCGGATGTAAGAATCGGTGTTATGAGTATAGTGAATACAGGCGCAGTGGTAGAGCATGAATCAGAGATCGGTAACTTTGTTCATGTTTCAATAAACGCCACACTCGCAGGTAATACAGCAGTCGGGAACGGAAGCTTTGTTGGAATGGGCAGCAGTGTGGTAAATGGCGTTTCCATAGGAAAAGAGGTCATCGTTGTAGCAGGTGCTGTGGTGAGAAAACGGGTTAAAGATGAATCGCTCGTGTATGGAAATCCGTGTAAAATTATTACAAATTACCAGCAGAGGGCACATACCGGAAGAGGGCACATACCGGCTGGTAGTTAAAAGAGCTTGAGAGATGAGCAGGCAGTATGTATTTATAATAGCAGAGGGCGGGGTGAACCACAACGGAAGCCTTGAAACTGCGATAAACATGATAGATGCTGCAGCAGAAGCAGGGGCAGATGCGTGCAAGTTCCAGACATTCAATGCAGAGCGAATAATCAGCAGGTTTGCCGTTAAAGCAGAGTACCAGAAGAGAACGACTTCAAAAAATGAATCACAGCTGGATATGGTAAAGAAGCTCGAGCTTGGTGAGAAAGAACATAAAGAGCTTGTAGGCAAGTGTAAGAAAAGGGGCATCATGTTTCTCTCGAGTGCGTTTGATATACAAAGTGTAGAATTTCTCGATGACCTTGGTATCGATACTTTCAAAATACCATCCGGGGAGATTACAAACCTTCCCTATCTCCGAAAGGTGGGCTCTCTGGGGAAAAAGGTAATACTCTCCACAGGAATGGCTACCCTCGATGAGGTAAGATCCGCCTTGAGAATCCTTACAGAAAACGGGACAGCGAAAAGCGATATCACAGTGCTGCACTGCAATACTGAGTATCCTACACCGATCCAGGATGTAAACCTTCGAGCAATGGTGACGATTAAAGAGACCTTTAATGTAAAGGTTGGGTATTCAGACCATACTAATGGAACAGAGGTGGCAATTGCAGCAGCGGCTCTGGGTGCATCTGTGATCGAGAAACATTTTACACTGGACAGGAGCATGGAAGGCCCGGATCATAGCTCGAGCCTCGAACCGGATGAATTGAAATATATGGTAACCGCGATAAGAAATATAGAAAAAGCCCTTGGCGATAGTGTCAAAACACCATCCCGGTCAGAAATCAAGAATATTGCTGTTGTCAGGAAGAGTATTGTTGCCTCAAGGCAGATTCAAGAAGGGGAGCAGTTCACAGAGGAAAATATCACTGTCAAAAGACCGGGGGAGGGGATATCTCCCATGGAATGGGACAGGGTTATCGGCAGAAGGGCAAAGAAAAAATTTAAAGAAGATGAATATATTGAATTATGAAAAGAAAGATATGTGTGTTTACAGGAACCCGTGCTGAATACGGTTTACTGAAACCGCTGATGCGCGAGATACAACAGGACAATACTTTTAAACTTCAACTTATGGTCTCCGGGATGCATCTTTCTCACGAGTTCGGGCTCACCTGCAGGGAGATTGAAGAAGACGGCTTTGACATAGATGAAAAGGTGGAGATTCTTTTGAGCTCGGACACTCCGGTTGGAATATGTAAGTCCACAGGGATCGGACTCATCGGGTATGGCGAGGCTTTAATGCGATTAATACCTGAAAGCATCATAATTCTTGGTGACAGGTTCGAAGCATTGGCGTGTGCAGTAGCTTCAACTGTTACGAGGATTCCAATTATACATATTCACGGTGGTGAAGTCACACAGGGAGCCATTGACGAAGCGTTTCGTCATTCAATTACCAAGATGAGCCATATTCATTTTACGGCTACCGAAGAGTACAGAAAGAGAGTAATACAGCTTGGAGAGAATCCCGAAAAAGTATTCAATGTTGGGGCTCTCGGCATAGACAACATTAGACATCTCAAACTTCTCTCAAAAGAAGACCTGGAATCTGAATTGGATTTCAGGTTTAAAAAGAGAAATATCCTTGCTACCGTACACCCTGTGACTGCTGAAGAGAAAAGCTCTGAGCCTATGCTGAAAAATCTTCTGGAGGTTCTCGAGGAGTCAGAGGATACCGGAATTATATTCACAAAGGCAAATGCAGATGCCGGGGGAAGGGTCATAAACAGGATGATCGACGAATGGACAGATGTAAATGGTCACAGGGCGGTTTCATTTGCATCTATGGGCCAGCTGAATTATCTTTCCGCAATGCAGTTTGTGGATGCCGTGGTGGGAAACTCATCGAGCGGGATCATCGAGGCACCGAGCTTCAGGATAGGAACGATCAATATTGGGAACAGGCAGAAGGGGAGGATAAGGGCAGACAGTGTCATAGATTGTGAGCCTTCAAAGGAAGGTGTCGGAAAAGCGATAACCAAGCTATATTCAGAATCGTTTCAGAAAAGTCTCAAAAACGTTGTAAATCCATATGGAACAGGGGATACTTCAAAACGAATTGTAAAAGTATTGAAGAAAGGTGATCTGCTACTCAAGAACGCAACAAAAAAGATATTTTATGACCTGGATTGTCAAGCATGAAGGAGATCTTCGTACACAAAGATATAACTATAAAAGATGCATTGAAAAAGTTCGATGAAACCGCCAGAAAGGTGCTCATTGTCGTAGATGAACGAAACCTATTGCTTGGAGCTTTGACCGACGGTGATGTAAGAAGGCACATATTGAAAGGCGGTAACTTGGATGATGTCATTGAAGGTGTCTATAATGATGATCCTGTTTTTCTGTATCATCCATGGAATATAAAAGATATGAAGGAGTTAATGCTCACGAAGAGGATCGAAGCAGTACCCATAGTAAACGATGAAAAAGTGATAACAGACGTCCTTTTTTGGAGCGATGTCTTTAAAGATTCATTCAGGATGCCTGCTCGGAAGATCGACCTTCCTGTAGTAATTATGGCTGGAGGCAAGGGTACCAGACTGGATCCGTTTACACGTATACTACCAAAACCGTTGATTCCTATTGGAGACAAGCCGGTGATTGAAATCATAATAGATAGGTTTATCGGATATGGAGTCAAGGATTTCTATGTGAGTATTAACTATAAGGGAGAGATGATAAGGACATATTTTGATTATCTTGAGGACAAAAACTATATGGTAAATTACATACAGGAAGCTACCTATTCGGGCACAGCCGGCAGTTTGAGGCTATTGCCTGCTAATTTTCCACAGGCTTTTATTCTTACTAACTGCGATATAATTGTAGATGCAGACTACTATGATGTATTACAATTTCATAAAACTAATAGAAATTGTGTAACTGTCTTGGGATCTATTCAGCACCACGTAATTCCATATGGAATCGTTGAGTTTGAAAAAAAAGGAGTTGTTAATAGGGTAGTCGAGAAGCCTGAGTACGATATTACAATCAATACGGGAGTGTATGTGATAGAAAGGAAAGCTATTGGATATATTCCTAAAAACAAGATGTTCCATGTAACCGATTTGATCAATCTGCTTCTGCGGAAGGGCAAAAGAGTAGGTGTGTATCCTGTGAGCGAAAAAGCATACATCGATATTGGACAGTGGGAAGAATATAGAAAGACTATTGCACTCTTAAAATCTTGAGGCTTACTATATGTTCAGGGGACATAGCATACTAGCATTGATTCCTGCTCGGGGAGAGAGCGAAGGATTAACGAGAAAAAATATTACTTTTTTATCGGGGAAGCCTCTCCTTGCATGGTCAATAGAGGAAGCATTGAAGATTAGCTATATTGATAAATTAATTGTTTCATCTGAAGATGAAGAGGTTATTAGGATAGGAAGAAAATATGGCGCAGAAGTTCCTTTTATCCGGCCCAGAGAGCTTGCAACAAAAGAGGCAAAAACAATAGACGTTGTCCTTCATGCTATTACGTGGTTTAAACAAAGAGATGAGGCGTTTGATTTATTTTTGTTGCTGCAGCCGACCTCGCCGTTGAGAAAGTCAGATGATATCAACAATGCACTCGAGCAGTTGTTTCAGAAGAGAGCACGAGCAATCGTTTCTGTGTGCGAGGTAGATCATCATCCATACTGGTCAAATACTCTCCCGGATGATCTTTGCATGAGTGCTTTTCTTAGAGAGGATGCGGTAAATAGGAACAGACAGGAGCTGCCCAAGTATTACAGGTTAAATGGAGCAGTCTATTTGGGTTATTCGGATTATATAGTCGAAAACCGTGGATTCTTTGGACATCGAACATTTGCCTATATCATGAAAAAAGAAAG
>CP070841.1:518243-528860 GCA_020342115.1 Spirochaetota bacterium | reverse complement strand
TCTTCAATATATTTATTTCCTGTAAAACGTCCTAAGTCTACCATGGCTTTTTTTAAGGGTTCACGGGCTTTCTTGCCATATTCCTTCAATACTCCTTTTATCAGGAATCCAACTATTAATCCCCACGTTTCTTCCAATCCTTCAATTAATTTTTGTAACTTTATATTTTCCCTCTTCAATTCTTTACTATTATTAGTTTTACTCTCTTTTTCTGCCATATCACTCATATCGCCAAACCACCATTGAGCTAGTTCGGTTATTTTTACTCAAGTTTATAAAGCTTTACTGCATTTTCATTCAAAATCAGCTTTGCAATCTTCATTGCATCATTTTCTGTAATCCAATCTTCATTAATCAGTTCAACGAGAGCCTGCTCTAAACCCTTTACACCCTGCAATACACCTATCCAGTATGATTCAGGCATGATTACCCCATCAGTACCGAATAGTACCCTGTTCACAGGAGCAAACTCAAAGATTTTCAGCATAGCAGATTTCATCGAAGTACCCATAAAATTACTTATTGCAGACACATCACAGTATAGATTAGGGTAGCAGCTTGTCATCATTGCTGTTTCTTCACAGTAGGGAAATCCGGCATGCGTGAGAACTACCTTTGTTTCCTTGATCTCATCAACAGCCAGGATGTCCTGCATAAGAATTGGATTTGCCTTTCTTAAATCGAGTGTCGGAGCGCCTCCCATCCCGGTATGGAATTGCATGGGAATATCATGTTCCCGGCACATCAGAAGCGTCATAACCACAAAATAATCGCGCAGTATCTTTTCATCAGGTCCAGGTGGAATCTTCGTATAATCCTGAAGCGGTTTTCGAATAAACCTGTTATAAGCATCACGAGCTTCTTTATCACTCCACTTCTTTATTTCTAAGCCTGTCGCATATGCAATAATAGATTTAAATGCAATGACTTTATCAACTTTAACCGCTTTTTCTATCTCATTATCAAAGAAATCCCTGGCTTCATCAAAGGTTTTTGGGAATTTCTTGAATATTTTGTATATGATAGGCTCAATTCTGCATATGGGATATATCTTACATGGAACAAGCTTACTGAAATAATCTAAATCTACACTATAACCAAGAAATTCCTCATGAGGAAATCCTGTATCTAAAATCAACGTCTCGAGATTCACTGATCTAAAGAGTTTTTGTATATACTCCTTGGGATCATCTCTGTATTGCCTATCCCTCTCTTTTGAAATATCATCGAAATCCTTACTCGTACATCCCAGAAACTTACCTAATTCTCTGATAGCTTTGAAGCTGAAAACAGTATTTGTGGTTAGTTCCAACAGAGGTTCCCACATCGAGAGGCTGAAATGCAGTCTGAAATCACCTTCATCTCTCGCTGGATCAAAAGGGTGGCAATGTGAATCTATGACAGGAATTGTTGAAAGATCAAGTTGGTCAGCCATATTCATTCTCCTTTTACAAAATTGAGTACAATCAAAAGCCTGATTCTCTGTTATATTTTTTTTACTTTTTTTATGGCTTCTCGTATCTCTTCTTTTCCCGGAATATACTCCAGTTCGAGCGGGTGACTATAAGGAGCAGAAGTGTCAGGTGAACCAATTCGAACAACAGGTGCATCCAGGTAATCAAACATCTCTTCTGCAACTGATGATGCCACTTCACTTGCAAACCCGCAGTTTAAGCAGCTTTCATCGGCAATAATGAGCCTTCCGGTTTTTTTCACAGATTCAAAAATAGTTGCTTTATCCAGTGGATTCAAAGTTCTGGGATCAATTACTTCAATACTGATTCCCTCTTCTTCCATATCTTCAGCCACAGATAAGGCATCATATACAAGGGCCTGTGTAGCTACAATCGTAATATCCTGTCCCTCCTTTTTAACATCCGCAACCCCAATCGGTACTGTATAGTGGTCTTCAGGTACGTGTCCTTTGATATTATAGATACGCTTGTGCTCGATGAATATGACCGGATTGTCATCTTCGATTGCCATATTGAACATACCTTTTGAATCATAAGGTGTGGAAGGTGCCATCACCACCAACCCAGGTGTATTGAGAAACATAGGATAAAAATTGTTTGAATGTTGTGCTGCATTTCCGCCGCTCGTACCTGACACGGTTTTCAAAACCATGGGGACCTTTACCTGTCCGCCAAAAATGAAATGAATCTTGGCCATCTGGTTTAAAATCATATCTGCACAGCACGTGACAAAGTCAATATACATAATCTCAACGACAGGCCTGAGTCCTGTTAATGCAGCCCCTATGCCGAGTCCAACTATGGCATTCTCTGAGATAGGTGTATCGACAATTCTTTTTTCCCCGAATTCATCAATTAAACCTTTCGATACACCCATACCCCCGCCCACAACAGAGACATCCTCTCCAGCGAGAAACACTTTATCATTATGAGCTAGATTATATCTCAAGGACTCCCTGAGAGCTTCCCTTACTGTTATTTCTCTCATAAGTTATTCCTTTTTTAACATTGACAATTCAATTATTGATTCAGCCTTAGGATATGGACTATTATTTGCAAACTCGATTGCATCATCCATCTCCTGCTGAATATCCATCTCCATTTTTTCAATTTTTTCTTCAGTAATTTTACCTTCTTTTAAAAGTAACGCTTGATAACGCCGTATAGGATCTTTTGTCTTCCATGATTCAAGTTCTTTCTTTTCTCTGTAAAAAAGCCCGTCCCCAGCTTCGCCTGCATGATGCCCCCTCCATCGATATGTTATATATTCTAATAGAGTGGGCCCCTTCCCAGCCCTGGCCCTTTCGATTGCATTATATGCAGACTCATAAACAGCTAAAATATCATTTCCATCTACAGTCTCACCAGGCATATTATAGCTCACAGCTCTGGTTGAGAGTTTATCAAGCCCGGTGGCACGCTTACTCGTCATGGAAATGGAGTAAAGATTGTTCTCACACACAAATACAACAGGGGCATTATGTATAGAGGCAAGGTTAAGACCCTCATGAAAAAATCCCGTGCTTATACCCCCATCGCCAAAAAAACAAACCACAACCTGATCTGTCCCTTGATATTTGATGGAAAAACCAACTCCAGCAGCAATACAGATACCTCCCCCAACAATTCCATTTGCTCCTAAGATCCCATGTTTCACACTGGCTAAATGCATAGAGCCACCCATACCCTTACAGTACCCTGTTGATTTACCAAAGAGTTCTGCTAACATATATTTAAATTCGCCACCCTTGGCAATCAAATGACCGTGGCCCCTGTGAGTACTCAGAATATAGTCGGAGGGCTCTAATACTTTGCATACACCGGTAGCAATAGCTTCCTCACCTGTATAGCAGTGTAGAGCGCCCGGGATACGGCCTGCAACGAATAATTTCTGACAGGTTTCATCAAAAGTCCGTATCCTTTTCATGGTCCGTAGTAACTCGATATTATTCTTATCACTTATTTGCATATACAACCTCTTTTTACATCTCTATAATCTTGTTTGACGCTGCAGACTTTTCAGCAGCCAGAACCAGTTCCAGAGCATAAGCTGCCCTCTTGGGGTCTCCTATGTTGTCTACGGGTTTTTCACCCCTCATAATACAATCTGCAAAATATCTTATCTCGGTTCCTAAAGCGCCTTCAATATTACCCCTTACTTCCGGCCACCAGGTGACGTCAGGTGTCCTCCAACCTTTTTCATCGTTTATCTTTAATCCCTGATCACCAAGATCTATATAGACCATCCCTTTAGTCCCGTGTATCATCATCTGTGAATCCATTGATGATATATAGGGAGAGCTGTTCGGTATAAACCAGCTTGCTTCAAAAACAGCAACACAGCCATTCTCGAATGTAAAAGATGCCCAGTTTACATCCGGCTTAGGATATCCTCTCACATCAAGCTGCTGTCCATACACTCTCTTTACCTTCCATCCCTTCTGCTTTGTAAATTCAGTAAACCACAAAAAACACTCCAGGTCATGAACAACTTCATCATACATTGCTGACGAATGCTGCTGTATTGTATCCCCCCATTTTGCCGGAGCGGCCCTTCTCGCATACGCCGATACTATATCTCCCACAGCACCTCTTTCAATCTCATCCTTTGCCTTCGAATAGTGATTATTAAAGGGAAGTATATGGCATACAGCAAGCGTTACTCCCGCTTTCTCAGCAGCTTCTATCATCTCTTTGCATTCACTCACCTTCGGGGCGAGCGGTTTTTCAACAATTATATGCTTTCCAGCTTTAATTGCTTCCATAACCGGCTCAAAATGATGATGCTCAGTGGTAATAACTGCAACCGCCTCTACCTCGTCATCATTGATAATCTCCCTGAAATCGGTTGATCTTTTCTTTATGTTGAATTTGTCTCCCACCTTGTTAAGGTTTTCATCATGGGCCGAAAAGATCGAAACCAGATCTACATTTGGCAGAGCTGTCATTATCTGCGCATACATATCACCAAAGAATCCTGCACCAATCAAAGCCCAATTCACTACACGATTTTTTTCATCTGACATTTTAATAATACCTCCCTCTCGTTATAAGATTTGATATTTCATTTTAAT
The DNA here is from genome assembly GCA_020342115.1 of Spirochaetota bacterium. Taxonomy (GTDB): domain Bacteria; phylum Spirochaetota; class B62-G9; order B62-G9; family DRHN01. The sequence goes on along the minus strand of CP070841.1, from coordinate 524,311 downwards.
TGTACAATAAATTTCGAATTTTTTATTTCGCTTATCATATACTGATTGATTAATTACGTGGAACTATACTCGCAGTAGTACCCTGTATGGATAATGTTTCTTGGTATACTTTAAATAATTTCTATTTATTTCACCCCCTTCATACCTATCTTATCATTAATCTTCAATAAGAACAACGCTCTACCGCTATAACCTGCTTATATAAGCAAATTAATCACGATAAATGCTGTTTCAAAGAACTTTCGCTATAGCCTCTTTAAGCTCTTCTTTACCTGGAATATAGGCATCTTCGAGCGGCATGCTGAAGGGGCAGTGGCAATTCGGAGAGGCAACTCGAATTATCGGTTTGTCAAGATAGTCAAACATCTCTTCAGCCACAATTGCGGATATTTCACTCGCCATACCGCAGGAAAGTATACTCTCATCTGCAACAATGAGCTTGTTCGTTTTCTCCACTGATTTGAATATGGTTTCTTTGTCAAACGGAACCAGCGTTCTTGGATCGATTACCTCGATGCTCGTTCCCTCTTTTTCCATCTCTTCCGCTAGTGCCAGCGCATCGTGCACAAGGGCATGTGTGGCAACTATCGTTAAGTCATCACCTTCTCTCTTGACATCCGCCTTGCCAAACGGAATAGTGTAAAACTCTTCGGGCACTTCTCCCTTTGAAGTATAGAGCCGTTTATGCTCCATAAATATAACAGGGTTGTCATCTGCAATAGATGTATTCAGCAGTCCTTTCGCATCGTATGGAGTTGAAGGTGTTACTACAATCAAGCCTGGTGTATGAACAAAGAAAGGGTACATACTCTGGGAGTGCTGCGCTGCATTGTAGCCAGCTGCACCGCATACTGTCCTGAGCACCATAGGAACCTTGATCTGACCTCCAAACATGAAGTGGATCTTCGCCATCTGGTTGACGATCATATCCATGCATCCAGGAGTAAAATCAATATACATAATCTCAGGTATAGGTCTAAGCCCGCCAAGCGCTGCGCCAATCGCTGCACCAACTATCGCAATCTCTGAAAGGGGTGTATCGAGCACTCTTTTGCGGCCATACTTTTCATAAAGATCATGGGTGGCACGAAATCCACCGCCCAGGACTCCTATGTCTTCACCCAGATTGAAGACAGTTTCATCCTTTTCCATATTATAGTCAATTGACTCATGAATTGCTTCGCTATACGTTATTGTTCTCATATTCTCCCCCCTACACATATAGATGGTCATGCAGTGATGCAGCTTCTGGTAATGGGCTCTTTTTCGCAAACTCGACAGCCTCATCAAGTTCCTGTTCGATCTTTTTTGTCATCTCTTCTATCTCAGCCTCGCTGATGATCTTTTCTTCAAGGAGTGCTTTCTCGAGTTTCTTGATCGGGCACTTTTTCAACCAGGCCTCTACTTCTTTTGGATCTCGGTACTGCAGGCTTGCAGGCTCTCCAGCGTGATGCCCCTTCCACCTGTATGTTTTGCACTCAAGTAGTACAGGCCCATTCCCAGCCCTTATCTCCTTGACAGCTTTGTTCGCTGCTTCATACACAGCCAGAACATCATTTCCATCAACAGTTTCTCCTAGAATGCCGTAGGCAGCAGCTCTCTTAGAGAGATCCACCAGTCTGTCTGACCACTTTCTTGGTACAGAAATGGCCCACTGATTATTCTCGATAACAAAGAGCACAGGAGCATTAACAACAGCGGCGAAGTTAATTCCCTCGTGAAATGCACCTGTGTTAGCTGCACCATCTCCCAGAAAACATGCAACCATCTGGTTTGTTCCCTTATATACGATTGAGTAACCAACGCCGGCTGCAATAGGGATGCCTCCGCCTACAATACCATTTGTACCTAGAATGTTTTTCTCGACGTAGGCAAAATGCATGGACCCGCCTCTACCCTTGCAGTATCCTGTTATCTTTCCAAACAACTCAGCCATCATCGGCTTGAACTCCCCCCCTTTTGCGAGCACATGTCCATGCCCGCGGTGGCTGCTTTGCAGATAATCATCTTCCTTGAGATTCATGATTACACCAACAGGAACAGCCTCCTGACCATTGCTTGCATGAAGCGCGCCGGTAATAATACCGGCAACATAGAGCTCGCCTGCTCTTTCTTCAAATTGACGAATTCTCATCATTTCCCAGAGCATCTTGATCTTATCATCATTGCTGATCTTCAATGTAGTCCTCCTAATTCTATAGTTTTAATTGCAGCTTATCAGGTGCATCAATGTATTCCGCTACTTTTTGTAAAAATCCGGCACCCACATCGCCATCAATTATCCTGTGATCACAGGAGAGCGAAAGATCTATAAACGACCGTATCTCGACCTTCCCGCCGACTACTGCGGTATCTGAATAAATTTCACCAACTGCCAGTATTGCTGCCTGCGGTGGATTAATGATTGCTGAAAAAGATCTTATACCAAACATTCCGAGATTTGTGATAGTAAATGTGCCATTCGTGACATCTCTGTACCCCAGTTTACCCTCTCTTGCCTTTTTAACCAGCTCATTTCTCTTTTTTGCAATATCTACCAATCCCAATGTATCACATTGATATAGTGTTGGAACTATGAGCCCCTGTTCTGTGGCCACAGCAAGACAGATGTTTATATCATCGTATATGATGAAGTTCGAATCCTGCAGAGAGGAATTTATTACCAGATTCTCCCTCAGTGCGGTGGCACAGATCTTTATTAAGAAATCCGTATATGTAAGCTTCATACCCCTATCGGATGATACCTTTTTACCTATATCCTCACGAAATTTTAGCAGATGGGTAGTATCAGCCTTTATGTTCAATATTAGGTGCGGTATAGTTGTTTTAGCAAAGCTCATCTTTTCAGCTATCACCTTCCTTATGCCCTTAATCGGTACAGAAGATTTAATTGCAATTTCTCCTGCTTCTGGTTTTTCAGGCTGCTTTACCCCTTCTTTCCTGCTCTTGGCGTATGCCAGCACATCATCCTTTGATATTCTTCCTCCAGGATCGGTGCCTGTGATAGGCTCGGTCTCATAGTCTATTCCCATCTCTTCTGCGATTTTCCTCGCAACAGGAGAAATTTTTACTCTTCCTTTTTTTTCTCCAGCATTGATTCCGAGACCTGATTTAACTTCAGCTGCTTTTATTCCCTCGGTCTTTCTGCTTTGAATCTCTGCTTTCTTCGCCACCCTTTCTGGTATCTCTTCATCCTTCTCGCCGATGTATCCAATTACCTCCTGAACCGGTATCTCTTCTCCCTCTTTCCCAATTATTTTTCTTAAAATGCCGGCGTAAATCGACTCCACCTCAACTGTCACCTTGTCAGACTCAACCTCCAGCAGTATATCGCCTTTTTCTACCTTATCTCCCTCCTTTTTTCGCCATTTCACAATAATTCCCGTTGTCATGGTAAATCCGAGCCTTGGCATAACAATTTCATTCATAGCTCACCCCTGATTCTTTTTATTGAAATTATAGTTTATGATAAAATAATATTATTTCAAGTAGTTTCGATTATACGAATAAAGTTTTAACGAATAATATATGAAATAAAATAGAAAAAGAGATGAAAAAGGATACACTCTATGTATTATAAAAGCAAAATTTTTCAAAAGTTAACACCTGTCCCCAATGGATAGTAGTGATTAATAAAATAAAGTAGTAAATATGTGGATAATTCTATAGCATTTACATAACGGCCATTCGATGGATACTATAATTTAAGTATAAAAGGAGCTCATAAATGGAGAAATTATTAAAAGACAAGGTGGCTATCATCACAGGTGGAGGTGGTGGGATAGGTTTTGCAACTGCAAAGCTCTTTGCTGAGGAAGGTGCTGATATAGTGATTGCAGAGCTGGATATGAAGAAAGCTGAAAATGCAAAAAAGGAAATAGAAAACGAGACTGGAAAAAGAGTGCTTACCCTTGAGGTTGATGTTTCGAAAAAAAAACAGGTTGATGACATGGTTAAAAGAGCAGTAAATGAATTCGGTAAAATAGATATATTAGTGAACAATGTTGGTATCTATTTAGCTGATTCAGTGCTGACCCTCTCTGAAGAGGTATGGGACAAGGTCATTGACACTGATTTGAAGGGAACCTTCCTATGTTCACAGGCAGCTGCAAAGGAGATGGTTAAAGGCGGTTACGGAAAAATAATAAACATATCATCATGCTGTGCAATAGAGCCGACACCAGGTCAGGTTGCCTACGGCGCTGCAAAAGCAGGAGTGGTCTCTCTGACGCGTGATTTTGCATTTGAGCTTGGAGAAAAGGGTATATATGCGAATGCCATACTCCCTGGTATGACTGTAACTGATATGACAAAAGATTTCCTGAAAACAGAGAAAGCTCGGGAAGAGTGGAGGAATAAGAATGTGCTTAAAAGGCTTGGACAGCCAGTGGATCAGGCAAAGGTAGCGCTCTTTCTGGCATCGAGTCTTTCTGATCATGTTACAGGAGAGTGCATCATCACCTCTGCCGGAGCAGTTATGGGCCAGTAAGTGACACGGGCCGGTATGATCTTTTTTCTTCTTTCCAAAGCAGTATGTTTTCTCACAAGCTTGACTCTTAAGAAGCTTTGCTCCTATGGATCTTGCCTTTTTTCCTGATGTAATCTCTGAAAAGCTCGGCAAAGAGTGTGGGAACAAGCTTCATTCTCACAGGAGGTTCCACATACGCAATCCTCATCTGGGTGCGTCCAGGGTTTTTTTCGCCCTTTTCAACATTGTAAAACCCCTCCATAGGTGCAACAAGGAGAGTCATCAGTTTTTCATCGACTTTTACCCTACCCTTTCTCGCACAATACAGCACAAAATCCTTTGCATCAAAGGCTTCTGGCACAATATTTCGCACATCGATGACCGAATAGATTGAAGCATCGGGCGCGGATACTATGATTCCAGGCAAAAGCTTCTTCAATTCAGTGTTCAATGATGATATCATAGGTTTATAGTATGCTCTCTGCTGGTCGTACCACTTCTTGAGATTATTATGGTTCTCGTGAGCAAGCGCGCCAAAGATGTACTGACCTATTGCATTTGTACAGAGGTTCGCGGTATTTTCTGCTACTGCTTTTTCATGGAACTCCTTGCTGTCTGTGACAAGTGCCCCAATTCTCAATCCGCATGCATTCCAGACCTTGGACGCGGTCTCAATACTGATCCTTCTCCCTTCTATACCGGACACCTCTCTTTCGGTGATTCCCCAGATACTGGATGTTTTGCTCTGAACATAGAATAGCTCCCTGTATGCTTCGTCGCTTATCATCCATAGATTGTGCTCCACACAGAGCCCTGCAAGCATTACCATTGTTTCATGATCGTAGAAATGTCCTGTCGGATTGTCGTAAGGAATTACTACCATAGCTCCCGGTCTTTCTGTCTCGATCATACGTTCTATCTCTTTTATATCAGGGAGTGTGAACCTCCCATCCTCCTGTAAAGCCCTTTGCACGGAGACTGTGGTTCTTCCGATACGCAGGGCCATTGCAGGGTAATTAGTATACGCCGCATCGATGAGCAGGAGCGGTCTTTCTCCGCTTCCCGCAGGACCGCATGCTCCGAGAATGACGAGCTCCATGGCCTGGCTTCCCCCGTCTGTAACCTGAGGATAGAGCCCTTTTATTGAAAATCCGCTTGATGCTATGATGTTAAGGAACGCCTCTCTCGTCTCTTCTACACCAACTGTGGGTGTATACTTCACAACCCCATTTCTGAATGGACTTGTCTTTGCATCGAGATCAAACATTCTTCTTTCCATTGCAGGATGCACTGGCAGCGATACATTCCCGATAGCCACATTCACTGCCTCAACATTTCCCTTGCGCTTCATGAATTCTATCTGTGCCATCCTGATAACTGAAGGCGATCTTCCTTTGTAATGTTCTGAGAGTTCAGGCTTTTTCATCGCTCTCCCCTCGACTAGAAGTTCTTTTTAGATTGCATTTGACTCTTTTTTAAAGTAGGGTCTTTCACATCTAAATGCAGATGATACTCTATTAAAGATTAACCAACTTCATTTAGATGGCATTTGACTCTTTTTTAAAGTAGGGTCTTGCACATCTAAATGCAGATGATACTC
>CP070841.1:511023-518143 GCA_020342115.1 Spirochaetota bacterium | reverse complement strand
TATGCCTACATCAGCAAACCTCACACGGTGAACCTCCGACGGCTCAGCATCTATACGAATATACTTTGCATCCGGTGATACCATGGGCTTCTCACCGTAGTTTAGACGGTAGTCAACACGAGCCCCCACGGTCATTATCACATCAGCTTCAGCAATCAGCTCTGCTCCTGCATTAACCTCCGTACTGACGAGTCCCACATACTGGGGGATGGATTCTTCGATGCAGCAGCGGTCCCAGAGCAAAGAAAAAATCGGAATGGATGTATGAGATACAAACTCCTTTATCTCTTGCCACGCTTGTGCATAGAAGCAGCCGCTCCCGGCAATGATAATCGGTCTTTTTGCTTCATTCAGAATCTTCAAAGCTTCTTCTACAAGAGTTGTTTCTCCTGTTCCTCCTACAACAACCTCTTTCGGGAGGCTGGATTTCGATTCCCCTTTTACATCAGCGGTAAATACATCCCTGGGAATTGTCAGATGAACAGGTCCGGGCCTTCCTGTAAGGGCAGCGGTAATTGCATTCCTGGTTGCTGTGAGAAGATTTTCAGAACTCTGTACAAGCTCGGCGTATTTGCTTACAGGACGAACCAGTCCGACCTGGTCGAGCTCCTGGAAGTGATCCTTCCCCATTGTTTCGAGCTCTGAGCATCCGCTCACCAGCATCATGGGTCCGCCATCCCACCAGGAATTTGTCAGCCCAGTGATTGCATTCGTATGGCCAGGTCCGCTGCTCACTGCAATCACACCAAGTTTCCGGGTAAACCTCCCCCAGGTGTCAGCCATATAAGATGCAGCCTGCTCGTTTCTTACATCTATTATCTTCACTCCATAGTCGAGACAGGCATCGAGAAAAGGATTGAGGCCATTTCCGCATAGTACAAATACCTGCTCGACCCCGACCTCTGTCAGGGTTTGCACAAACCACTGAGCTCCGTTCATACAAAACCTCTCTTGATTTTTGTAATTAGGAATACTTCTTGTACGCTATGTCGACATCATACAATGTCTTAAACGCAGGTCAAGCAAAAAGATAGGTTTTGGTACATTGACAAACCCACGGCATTTTTTTATTGTTTTTGAAGAAGATGGTTAGAATTGACTCTTATATCTTATGATTAATTGGTTATAGCTTCTTTTTCAGCTTTGATGCTTAAATAGATTAAAAATAGAACAGTGAAAACACTGTTTATTGCACTTGGCAGAGAAGCTTTATCTCCAAAGAGCGACAAAGCAGTGGCTGCTGCAAAACTGCCATGCTTGATAGTACCGAATAACAGGATGCTCTTTCCGTGTATCGGATTGGTTTTCAGTCTTCTGCTGAAGCCTTCATATAGTAAGCCCAATCCGATAACAGATATAAAACTTACCATAGATATTTTCCATATGGTTATAAGGTCACTGAAAAACAGATTTCTATTGAGGCTTATTACAGCAAGAATCACAATAAAGAAACCCCAGTTAACAATCGGCCCTCTGAATTTCAAGATTTGTTTATCGATTTTAATTTTTATGAATATCTGGGATAGTATTAAAGGCACAACGATGAGCTCTGAAAAAATAATAATAAAACCCAGGGGTTGGTTGAAACTTTGACCAACGAGCATTAACCCGGTTACAGGAATTATTACAAGAGCAGCAATATATGCCCCGATTACCCCCACCAGCGAAAATTCTACATCTCCTCCTAATATACTCGTAAAAGGTGCTATTGCTGCTCCTGGTGGGGCCAGAGCAATCAGTACAAATCCGACCCAGAGCTCCTCATCAGGAATAATGAACCTTGCTAATGTCAGCATAACGGCAGAAAAAACTGCATAGTTCAATAGTATTGCAAGCATTACTGATTTAAATATATGATTTATTTGACTGAGAGATTTCAAAGAAATCTGAGTCATAGATACAATCATCACTATGATTATTACAGGTAATGATAAATGTTTTGTCCATGTGAGATGATTGCCCAGGGATAGTCCCAAAACAAGTGCAGATATGAAAAGAAAATTTCTATTCTTTAGTATCTTTAATAGCAGCATAATACCCTTTTCATACAGTGAAACAGCGTTCTTCATATTTATAGATGAAGTATACATTTATTTCACTCGAATAGAATGTAAAAATTGCTGTTTTTCTACCTCAGTCGAGTGTTCTTGTTAATGTTCACCAAACTTGAAGGTAAGACTATTCCCCTTAAATCTCCCGAAGGGGGAACACCATTGAGTTATACATGATGCTGTTGGAGCATTGCTTCCATCTCTTCCATTTTAAACTTGTTTAAACATACTATTTTTGCATCCGATCGAAATTTAGGAAGCAGCACAGATTTTGCCTGCTCTTTGTCATTCACTTCGAGAATTATCCATGCTTTGTGCTCTCTCCATCCATGCACCCCCAGTCTGCATTCATCAGGAAATGTGATCCTGACTGGAGAAACGTCTTAATTGCCCGTGCACATGCTGCACCCTGAGCTTCATGCAGAACCTCTATGAGATATCTTGCCATCGTAATATATCTCCCTTCAACTAAAAACGATTTAATCATACTAATTATATAAGTTTAGTATGATTTATATTTAATTAAATATCCCAAATAGTCAAGGAATTTTATTAATCTGGAGGATAATTATATGGATGTGTAACCTAATTCATACTCTTCTTTGTTGTGTCTGTGATCAATCTAATGAAGCGAACCAGTGCACCAATTCCCAGCCCTACAGCGATAACGATTAGTACAATGGTTACCACCACAGGCACAATATCAACTGCGATGGCATAGGGAATCACACTGAAATCAAAGGGGAATATGGATGCCAGTTTAACGACCACAACAATGCCAATCACATTGAGGATAATCTGAATTATCTTTCGCAGCCAGTCCTTATCATAAATGATTAACAAGATGTAAGTGGCCACAGATATGACCAATGCTGTAATCAGAAAAGGCAGCCATGCAAAGTAGTCGTTAGTGAGCATTGATAATCGGGTGATACCTCCGTCAGGTTCAACATGGTACCAGGCTATATATTGGTGGAAGAATGAAAAGAAAATAATTAAGGCTATATTCCAGAAGATAGAGGCGCTATAGCCCGCAATCCTGCCGCTTCTGGTATGTTCGAAATAGCCCTCCACTCGCTTTCCAAACTCTTCCATCTTTTTAGAAATTGCTTGAGGGGGCGCATCTTTAGGCTCTGCTGACTTTTTCTTCTCACCTGTTTCAGGTTCTTTACCACGCCAGGTATGTGGCAGTATTCCCTCTGCAACACGACCTGCAACCGGAATTTTATACAGATCACCCTGGTAAGCCTTGACCATCAGTATTATCCACAGAATAAAGGCCAGGATGCCAATAGCGGCACTGAAGTAACCGCCGACAACAGGTATCCAGCCCAAAAGGGCACTCACGACTGTGAGCACTCCAAAGGTAACTATCGACTGAAGGGCATGGAAGCGAACGAACTTGTTCTTCTTCTCAAGGATAAGAAACACGATACCAGTAACCCAGCCACCGAGGTAGCAAAGCAATCCAGCAATATTCGGCTCCAGACCGGTTGCTGTGCTACCAGTATCCGTACTCTGCTTCTGCTCTGCCTCGATCCGCGCTTTCTCCTCTTCATAAATTCTTCGTCTTTCTTCAGGTGTTAAATCCATAGCCACCTCACTTTCCAATTATTGGAAGTTTTTTTAATTAAAAAATTAGTTTACTGACCAAAAAAATTATGTAATAATCACACACACTTTTCATACCGAAAAACGTCAATCTTCGTACCCATAGACTACCCATAATAAAACAATCTGTCAAGAATATCGAAAATTTGAGGTTTCCAACACATTTCTAAGAATATATAGCAGCATACTTTTGCTCCAGATATGTTTTATCTAATTTATGTTTCAAAAAGTGAGTGAATTTGGTGAGACTTCAATATGAATGTTGATAGCTATTAGTAATTTTGTTTTAGAGAAATAGGGATAGATTCCATTTTTTCACGATGTCGAGCAATTTATTTTCGAGCTTTAAACGTTCCCTGCTCGAACTTTGAAGAAAAATGCCCCCCCTAAAAAGAGATTCATAAAATAATTAAGTAAACTGTCACCATAATTACACGAGCAGGTATAATGAGCTCGCCTATAGACTGTTTGCTAAATAGCTATCAGTAGTTGGTTATCAAAACCAAATGATGAAACTTTTTCTATCGCAGTCGAATCATGACAGAGGAACTGTAACGTAAAAGGTAGTACCTTTCTTGATTCCACTTTCCACCCAGATCTCACCACCATTCATCGCAATAAAATCTTTGCATAACAGCAAACCCAATCCCGTTCCCTTCTCATGTGCAGTTCCCAATGTGGTAAGAGTGGTATCTATTTTAAAAAGTTTTTCGATATTTTCCGGATCAATGCCAACACCTGTATCACTTACGGCAATTCCAGCCAGGCTTCCTTTCTTTCCTGCATGGATCATTACAGCCGAATCCGGGTAGCTATACTTAATCGCATTTGAAACTAGGTTCCGAACAACAGTAGCGATCATATTCCTGTCACCGAGGATATACAGGTTCTCATCAACATCGATATTTAAGGTAATCCTTTTATTTTTTGCGTAACTCTCTAATGTACCAATTGCTTCTAATATAATCTGATAACAGTGGTATTTTTCTGGACTATATTTTATATCACCTGTTTGGCATCTGGCCCAATTCAACAAATTATCCAGCAAAGCTGTTGTCCTCTTAACTATGAGGTCCAGCTCTTTTAAAAAATTCAATCGTTTTTTTACAGACATTGAAGAGAAATCAGTCATAAAATATCTTGCAATCGAGATCATTGTACTCATAGGGCTTCGGAGATCATGCGCAATGATAGAAAAGAACTTATCCTTAGTTGCATTCAATTTCTTTAATCTTATTTCACTTTCTCGGAGTTCATTTTCGCTTTGCTTTAAATCTCTATATAGCAGATCAAAGGGTCTTACAAGTCCTGTTTCGATCAAAGCCTTATAAATTAGATAAAATGAAATGATTTTTAGAAAATGCCCAACCAGATTGGAAAAGCCGTAAACATCCACATAAAAAATAAATGCAATCTCGGCACCAATAGAAACAGTGATAGAGGCAATCAACAATCTCAGCACAGATAAGTCAAAACTACTGCGCTTGTAAATCAATTGTGCAATAGATCCTGCAAAGATTAATGATATTGTGAGCTCACTCATTTTTTTAAAAGGAGTCAAGCCTGCTCCTTCGATGAAACAATCGGGGAAAACCTGGAACCGAAATATTGAAAGGCATAGTAAGGCAATTAAAACAGCATAGCAGAGGAAGACCCAGGGTATGATTAATTTTCTTTTGGTGAAAAAAGGAGCAATAAAAAGTGAAATACTCTCTAAATATCGGGCAGAAATCCACAATTGAGTAGACAGGTTAGGCTCATTTCCAGGGAAAACACCCATTCCTTTGTATGAGAGTGTATGTAATAGATCAATGTTACCAACAAAAAGATAGGCTATACCGAGAAACAGGAGGTAGTCATTATCCAGGTTACGTCTACAGTTCCACGAAATGATGAATATTCCGTAAGCAACAACAATACTGAAAATTTCAGCCAGACCATGGAAAAGGAGATAATTATAGACGCTGATAACAGATAATCCAATAAGTATGGGAAAACCGAATAAGAGTGAAGAATATTTTTTAACTAGTATGGTTCTGGTCTTCAATCTTTCCTTTTTATTCACTTTTTAATATAAAGGAAGCTTTCTAAATACTTCATGAATTTACTTGTAGGCTCTCAATCGATTTGATCATCATATCTTTGTGCTGCTACAATGAAAAAGACCTCATGCAGTTTAAAATGATGGAATCGATATAGCCGAAGCCTCAGAAACAGAAAACCAATCTTTAGAGAAGACAATTAAAGAACAAAATTAGGTATCTAGATCAAGAAAGCCTGCCATATCTTATTGACATTATAACATACACATAAAAAACATCAAGAAAAGATGGGAAAAGAGGGACAGATCCCGTTTTTCATAATTCATTGAAGGATAAGCAAACGACACACAAATAAGCTCTTTTCTATTAACTATAATTATTGCTGTGTTTTTTTAATATCTATGGTATCATTCTGTTGTAGTTGAAAAAAGGAGGGGGCTTGCTATGAAAAAACTAATTATTCCTTTAATTTTACTTTCATGTGTGCTCATAGTTATTGGATGTGTCAGTGGTGATGGGGTAGTAGCAATAGTCCTATCTTATCTATACTTTCCTGGAGAAGATGGCACAAACGGAGTAGAGTTGTGGAAAACCGATGGTACTATTGAAGGCACAGGTATGGTGAAGGATATATATCCAGGTGTAAATAGCTCAGATCCCGGCAACCTCACCAATGTAAATGGTACACTTTATTTTAGAGCCAATGATGGAACAACCGGCAATGAGCTATGGAAGAGCGATGGCACTTATGCCGGTACTGTCATGGTGAAGGATATATATACTGGTGCAACTGGCTCATCTTCCAGTTACCTCACCAATGTAAATGGGACATTGTTTTTTACCGCCTATGATGGAACAACCGGATATGAGCTGTGGAAGAGCGATGGCACTGGTGCTGGTACTGTCATGGTAAAGGACATAAATACTGGTGATGGTGCCGGCTCAAATCCTGAGTTCCTTACCAATGTAAATGGCACTCTTTATTTTATGGCTAATGATGGAACACACGGATATGAGCCATGGAAGAGCGATGGTACGGCATCAGGTACTGTGATGATCATGGATGTATTTGAAGGGATTGGTAATGGATATTATTACCCAGACGATTAATGTTCTTAATTTTAATGGGTTATTATGATAAAAGCCTAAGCTAAGTTTGATCTTTGAAAGATAATGCATTGTAGAAAACAGCAGGCGACCGTATACTGTCCTTATTCCAATATTTTATAACCCGGCAGAAAAGGAGAGGGCAGTAGATGACCTTTATTGTGTCTGTGGCGAATAGCGACCACGTAAATGGGGTTTGGTCGGTCACTTACTGAATAATAAAGTAACATGTCCCTGTAATAATTTAAGAACTCAGATACTCCATCACTTTTTCCATGGAAATAAATTCTCGTTCCAGTTCAGGGTGTT
>CP070841.1:506706-510923 GCA_020342115.1 Spirochaetota bacterium | reverse complement strand
GAAAAGGCAATAAATGATATCCATAAGGACAGTGTTGAAATACTGGAAAGAACTGGAGTGAGAGTACATTGTAATAGTGCACTCGAGCTTCTGGGCAATGCTGGTTGCACTATAAATGGGACAGTTGTAAAAATCCCTGCTTCATTGATAGAAGATGCATTAGCCCAAGCCCCTTCAAAATTTGTAATCTATGACCGAGAGGGTACGGAGGCACTACATCTGGGAGAACAGAAAAGCTATTTTGGTTCAACAGATGGCGCTCTGTTCTTTGACGGTCCCTCTACAAATGGGAGAAGACCCTTTGTTCTTGAAGATTGTAAAGCTGCTGCAACAATAATGGATGCTCTTCCCAATATAGATTTCGTCTCTCCTTTTGGAGTACCTGACGATGTTCCTGCGGAAATATCTCAAATATATGCTTTTGAAAATACGGTAAACTACACTACAAAGCCGGTTACTATAGGTTGCGATAATGTCGAAACCATTGCAGGTATTGTTGAAATTGCCTCTGTGATAAGGGGAAACCTCGAAGCTCTCAGGGAAAAGCCGTTCCTTTTTCCATTTTGTGCGCACCCCTCTCCTTTGACCTATAGCGAAAGTGAGACGGAGCAGATTTTGTGGCTTGCAGAGCGTGGACTTCCCGTTTCAATAAACGCAGCGATTTCACTGGGAGCTACAAGCCCTATAACTCTCGCGGGAGCAGTGGTACAGGCCAATGCCGAGGCACTTGCCGGAGTGGTCATGTCACAGCTCAAGAGGAGAGGCACTCCAATTATTATAGGCACATGTCCTGGCATTATGGATATGTCTACCGGTAACTTTGCTATAGAAGCTCCAGAACATGCATTGACTTCTGCCGCTTACATAGAGGTGGTGAGACATTATAAGATTCCGGTGTGGGGAAATGCCGGTTGTACTCATTCCAAGATTGTGGATCAGCAAGCCGCTGCAGAAGCCTTTATGGGCTGTATCACAAGCTCTTTGGCGGGAGCTGACATTGTGTACGATAGCGGATTCTTGGACTCAGGTATGACGAACAGTATAAGTATGCTGGTGATGGTAGATGAGATTCTGGGAATGACAAAACGATTAATAAGGGGAATTAAAGTCAATGAACAGACGCGTGCCAAGAGCTTGATTGCCAAGGTTGGTCCTGGAGGAAACTTTCTGACAGAAGAGCATACCCTCGAGCATTTCCGAGAGGAGTTCTGGTTTCCAAGTGTTATGGATCGAGAAACTTATGATAAATGGTCTAGCGGCGGTAAATTGACGATGGGTGACAGGATAAATGAGAAAACCAAACGGCTTCTTGAAACACATAATCCAAAACCGCTGCAAGATGAAATAAAAGAAAAGATCAAAGAAATAAGAAAGAAAGCTGTACAGAAGATAAAGCCGGAGTGAGTTCTTCTGCTAGTCTTGAAACCATGCTGAAACAGTTCTTTCTATTTTTCAACAGGACAAGAATCACAACAAGGATCATGATTTTATATTACCTGATTAAGAATAGTAAGAGCGGCATCATTTCGTACAAATGAATATGTGCAAGAAACAACTAATATTAAGAGATGTCCTTTGAATAATTTGGTAAGAAAATGATCTTTGCTTACAACACTATATACTATTTTCTTTATAAGGGCTGATCGAAATGAATAAAACAATAGTTTTAATAGCCACACTCGACACTAAAGGTATAGAAACAAGCTATATCAGAGAAGGTTTAATAGCATGTGGTAAAAGAGTCATTGGTGTTGATTCGGGGATACTGGGTGAGGCACAAAAAATTGAGCCGGATATCGGGCGTGATAAGGTTGCAAAATATGGCGGCTGTAAGCTTGATGATATCCGCACATCGCAATCACTCGGAGAAGCGGTACAGAAAGTGCCAGAATGCGTAAAGGTGTTCCTGAATTTACTTGACTTGACAGCGAGATTTGATATGTGATTAATTTATCCCTTACGCAGTAGTATGGATACTTAAGGATAAATCTAGTAATCGAGTAGGCTTTTAAGGTATTCAGCGTAAAATTCGAAGTTTTTTAAGGATACATTTGGCGGAATTGAATGATCTAGACCTGGAATATACCCTCCCTCTTCTTTTAAGATTGGTATTTTTTTATCTATTTCATTTTTAATAGCTTCTTTCCCCTCTGTAAGAACTCTCTTATCAATATTTCCTCCCAGTCGCCATTTTTTACCATATTGTTTTCTTAATTCTACAGCATCAATTCCTGCATTGACTTCTAGAGGCCACAAACCTCTGATCCCGCCTTCCCATAAAAGAGGCAATAATGGCCTGAAATCTCCATCACAATCCATAATTATAATGTCTATGTTATTCTTATTTAAAAAACCTGTCACCTTTTTTAGATTGGGAAGAATAAACTCTTTGAATACTTTAGGTGAAATGTTTGGGCCTGTTCCGCACGCCATATCTTCCCACCAGTATACCCAATCTATACGGGATTTCAGAGTTTCAACAATCTCACGAATAACATTGATTAAAAAATCCGCATAAAAATTCATCATATCATAGGCGAGGTCAGGATCTGTATAAAACACAGGCGTAAAAGCGGCGGTACCCATAACACCTCTTCCAAATGCATAGAAGCCACTTAACACTAGAGACGTGGGAGTTGTTGTTTCATCGAACAGTTCAATATACTGTTCACGTGTATAGTCTTTTGGGTAGCGACGGGGGTCTTTAGGATCTAGGCGTTTCTTGGTTTCCTGCCAATCTTTCATACTTTTTACTGGAAATTCGCAGAAATGCGGCATAGTATAATCAAGCTTTCTATGTTCTAGTTTTCCTCCTAGAGGGTCTCTGAGGAGAATTTTATCTTCGGTTTCCTTGAGGATCTTTGGAACATGTCGGGGAATAGGACAAAGATCTAATACTATGGTCTCTCTTCCTGGAGGACAAATAGGAATAAATCCAAAATAATTACTAATGTCCAAAGTATGTGGCATTGGTAAAACTTGATATATTGAGCCATTCCAGCCAATATCATAATCGGTTTGGAGGACTTGATCAATCGGAAGACCTTCATGAATCCATCGAATAATTGTTTCCTCAAACGGGTCTTCTGTCCATAGTAATCTATCAGGTTTCTCAAAATTCATGATCTTCTTAAAGCGTTCTCTGGTAGTCATTTTCTCAGTCATTTTGCCCACTCCTTGGCCCACTTAACACATATGTTAGCTCCTAGCATTGCGTCTCTCAACGCTGCATCAGCACCTATTTCCCGCCCAAATTCTTCTGTGATGGCATTCCCCCCAATTATTATTTTCACTCTGTTTCTTAATCTATTTTTCTTTAACTGTTTAATTACCAAATCGTTCTGATTCATCGTTGTGGTTAGGAGTGATGAAATGGCCAGGATATCAGGGTTCCTCTTATTGATTTCTTCAACGAATCTTTCAGGAGATACATCAACACCCAAATCATGGACCTGGAAACCAGATGATTGTAATAATGTTTTGAATAGATTCTTACCAATTTCATGAATATCACCTTTAACCGTACCGAGCACTACAATTCCGGTATGAGATATATTTTTTTTACTAAGATGGGGAGTTAAATCTACCATTACAGATTTAAAAGTTTCAGCTGCTCCCATTAATTCTGATAAATAGTATTCACCTTTCTCATATTTTTCTCCAATAGCGACCATCCCTTTTTGCATCGTCCTCAGAATATCATCTGAAGGGATATTTGTATCGAGCATTGTTTTTACTAATTCTTTCACCTGATGATACTCGATTTGTTCAAAAGATGATACTAATCTGTGAGCCAACTGGTCTTGAGACATTACAGTTATCTCCAAACATTATTTATTCGCTGTAGATATAAAACATTACCTTTTTTGGAGAACCATTCTTCACATATAGAGAATAGTTAACTCAATAATCATCGAAAAGCCCGTTACTATTATTTAACTAAATAATTCAAATATTAGTTATAAGCCAGTTAACTATTATGAAATAATATCAGATACTTGTCAAGTATTATTTAACAAATACTTTTAAATTTTTTAAGTTATGTGTACTAAGTATTATTGTAGGTCTGCTCATTTTGTCAAGTACATTTCATATATTGTTATCTGATATCAAGCCTTATTTTATATTTTAGATTATATTTTTAAAACAATTTACAAAATAATTTTAAAAATTTACTTTATTGTGTCTTTTGTTTGAAGACTAATTTTTTTTTTTGG
>CP070841.1:500398-506606 GCA_020342115.1 Spirochaetota bacterium | reverse complement strand
CTCCATGATGCTGGGGTTAGTGATGAGAGTGCAAGGGAATACCTCCCAAAGATTGAATTCGAGATGGGTCGAAGCCTGACTGCCCTGAAGAAGTACAAGGATGCAATCGCAATTTTTACCAATATGATAAAGAATTATCCGAAGGATGAAAATCTCAAAGAAGCTCTTTTTAATATCGGTCTTGCCTATAAGCTTGTGGGGAACAAGGAAAAGGCGGTTCTCTTCTTCAATAAAGTGTTGAAAATGCTCCCTGAAGGACCGGTGGATAGAAAGGCTAAAAAAGAACTCCAGAGTATAAAGGGATAAATGTTATAGGAGATGTAACATCAGGAGATGTAACATCAGGAGATGTTTATGAAGATGGACGCTTCAATGTTCAGTAAGTTTGGCGTTACTTATCAGCCGAATGATATCCTATTCTGTGAGTATGAACCGGGTAATGACTTCTATTTCCTCCAGGAGGGGAGGGTTAAGGTAACCAAGATTGTATCTGATATGGAGAAGACCCTCGATATCTTCCATCCTGGTGATATTTTCGGAGAGATGGCAATTCTTGAAGATCAGCCGAGAAGCGCCACGGCAATTGCAATCGACACTGTAAAAGTCCTGCGATTCAACAAAGAGAACTTCAATAACTTAATGCAGGGTAACCCGCCACTTGCCTTTCGGCTTTTAAAAATTTTTTCTAATCGTATCTATGATGCAAAAAGACGTCTACTAATCCTCACACTTCCAGATATAGAGTCCAAGGTATATGATGTATTCCTCATGCTTGCAGAGATACAGAACATCTCACCGAAGTCAAGCGAACATGCCACATTCAGGACGAATATTGAAGAGATTGCACACTGGTGTGGTGAAAAGGTAAACCGTGTAAAGGATGTCCTTATCCGTTTTGCAGATCAGGGAAAGATACAGATCTATGAGGATAGAATTATTGTGAAGGACCTTTACGAAATGTTCAGGCTTGTTCAGACCAAGCGAAAGGCCCAAAGCCACGAATAGAAACAGCGCCCTTTATTCAATCTAACACCACACGAAAAAATATGATTATTTTTTAAGCTACTACCTCTTGAACATCCACTCTGATTGTGAGTATTTGTTTTTTGCAAGCTCATCTGTGAGATTAAGCTCCCATTTTGTGAATTCTCCATCGCGTAGTGGCAGGTGTCGACCGAAACCCTCTCTAAGTGCGCTTAGCAGTTTATCTTCACCAATATTTTTTCCGGCTATCTGGCTTAAAAATGATGCACTCTTTGGTGATTTTGTATCGGATTTTAAATATTTCGATATATTTTCATATGAACCGGCATAGGGAATAGAACCGTGCTGAAGTACTGCTCCCTCCTTAATAACCTGAGCGCTGCCGATGAGTTTCTCCTGACTCGTAGATTCGATCTCGAATTGCGCAGGTGAGGCGAAGCAGTCAGCAGAGTGGAGATTGCCCCTTGTCTTTTCGGCAATGTTGGATTCTATTCCTAAGACAGAAAGAGATTCCACAAGGCAGGTTGCGATAAATTCGAATATATCTTTTTTTGTGAATGGGGTAAAATCCTCCTGTGAGAACAGGATGCTGTAAGTAAGCTCTTTCCAGTGAAGAACTGCTCTGCCGCCTGTTAGCCTTCTCACGATCCCAATGTTATCATTTTTACTACGTTCGAAGTCTATATCGTCAGCTTTCTGGAAGTATCCTATTGTAATCGTTGGGGGATTCCATTTATATATTCTGAGCAGGGGAAGAGAGACTCCCTTCTGTAAACCGATCAGTATAGCCTCATCCATAGCCATGTTTGTAAAGCTATCGCGTTCTCCGGAATAGATGAATCGAAATTGTCTGTTATTAGAGATTGGCATATATTGATCCTGAACGTGCTGTGTAGGGAATCTTACATAAAATAGTAAAAACAGGAGGATGCATTTACTTAGTTCTTGGTTATTAATCCAGATGTAATCCGATAGTACATTCCCCACTTCATTGTATTTTAAGAATATAATATTGCCACCAGGAACTATTGAAGGGGAAAGTTTTATAACATCGGAAGATATACATTATCTATTCGATAACAAGAAAGGGGGAATCTTCACCGCTTTCAGTATCTAATTCGATGCTTGGTTCTTTAGCTGAACTTTCAGTATTCTCTGGTCTCAACAGCAGAGGTTCTTCGTCCGGTATTCCTGTGTCGGTAATAGTTTCATATTCTTCCATTGGTACAGGTTGAATTTCTTCAGAAGAATATTCTTCAATTAATTCTTCACTGGTTTCTATGTTGATGACACCAAGCTCTTCTTCGAAACCATAATCATCCGGAATCTCAAGGATATCTCGTTTATAGGATTCATTGTCGGAGGAGTCCTTCTTTCTTTTGAAGATATCTACATTGAAGGTTTTGTCCTGGATTTCCTCGCCGCACTCATAACAGTATTCGGTTGGTAACGTACCTTCTAGAAAATATTCAACAATGCTATCGTTGCATTTCGTTGTAGGAAGAAGTCCGGATTCCCTGCAGATTCTCACTGCGTATACACCCTTTGGTCTTGAGTACCATGTTTCCGGTTTATTGGCAAGTGCATCCCTCATAAACTTCGCCCATATCGGTGCGGCCACTACACCTCCGGCCTGTCCCCTTCCTAAAGAGATGCTGTTTCTGTCAAACCCAACCCAGACAGAAGCAGCAAGGTCTGGAGTGAAGCCAGTGAACCACGCATCTTTCCAATTCTGTGTTGTTCCTGTTTTCCCCGCAGCAGGTCTGTTGAATCCGTTCTCGCTTGCAGCTCTATACCCTGTGCCTCCAGGTTTAAATACATCCCTGAGCATATCTAGCATTATATAGTTTGTCTGTTCAGAGATTATCTGCCTTTTCCCCTTTTTTGCTTCCTCACTTCTAAGTTCGGCTTCGAAGTTGTCTATCAAATTGCCGTCTCGGTCCAGAACATAGAGAATTGCAATGGGGGTTACCTCTTTACCATTATTTGCAAATGTGGCGAAACCCTTTGCCTGCTCATATGGAGATAGCTCAACAACTCCTAGGGCAATTGAATATACTTTTGGAAAACGTGCCTTCACTTCCTCCGGGTCGGTAATACCCAGTATATTCGAGGCATATTTCACAACTGTATCCACCCCGAGACGATCAACAATCTTTGCGGTTATCACATTAATAGAGCGCCTAAGGGCATTTCTTAGCCGCATCTTCCCACGATATAAACCACCATAGTTATCGGGAATCCACTCTTTATCACCTTCAAAAAACACAACTGGAGCATCCACGATGATTGATGCAGTGGTGAATAGCTTTGTATCAATAGCTGCTGTATATATATAAGGTTTGAATCCCGAGCCTGTTTGCCGATGAATCTGTGTGGCTCTGTTGATCTGATTATCTTCAGAGAATGTGCTGCCGCCCACCATGGCTGTGATATATCCGGTTTTCGGCTCTATTGCAATAAATGCGCCTTCCACCTTCTGAAATTCTCCTGCTTTGAGATCCGTCGTATAAGATGTTTCGATTACCCTGTTAATTGTCTCATTATTGAAAAGCATGGTAAGCATATCAAGTGGTGCAATGAAATTTTCGTTGAGGTAGCTTAACACCCTCTCTTCATTCTTATGCTCTCCTATGTTAATGTTTTCCAGATTGAAGATTATAGAGAGCAGGTCAAGAGAGTCGAGGATTCGCTTGTCGAGTGTTTCTTTCACCTTGTCTGTCGTATATTTGTGTATCTTATTCTGACGTTCAAGGCCCTCCTGGAGGTATTGTTCGGCAAGTGCTTGTTGGGAAAGATCGAGTGAAGTATAGACCTTGAGACCGTCTGTATAGATTCTATCGTATCCGTATAGATCTTCCAAACGCTGTCTTACATATTCAACAAAATGAGGAGCTTTGTTTTCAGTGAGTTTAAAAACCGATTGAGAGGGTGATCTCATCTGCAGGCGAAAATTTATCCAGAAATCCTGAAATGAGTCGTAAGCCTCATTTGCGTTTACCATTCCTAAATCAACCATGCTCTCAAGAACGAGCTCCTGTCGCTTTCGCGCAAGGTGCGGGTTCTTGAGCGGTGAGAGTTTGTTAGGAGATTGTGGAAGTCCTGCAAGAAGTGCACACTCCGCAAGGGTGAGGTCTCTTATGGGTTTGTTAAAATAGAACTGGGATGCCGCCTCTATGCCGTATGCCCCATGACCGAAGTATATCTGGTTGCAGTAGAGTGTGAGAATTTCATTCTTTGAATATTTTTTTTCTATCTTCAGAGCAAGCCAGCTTTCTTTTATTTTTCGCGCCCATGTCTTTTCTCTTCCTGTAAAAAGCGTTCGGGCGAGTTGCATCGTAATTGTACTCGCACCCTGTGACCTGCTTCCTGTTCTGACATTAGCAATAAGTGCCCCAAGGACACGTTTTACATGTATCCCCTTATGTGCATAGAAGCTAATATCTTCGATAGCAAGAATAGCATTAGTGAGGTCTTTTGGTATTTGCTCGAAGGTTACTGGCTCTCTCTTAACAGTGAAAAGTTCACTAATAAGTGCGCCATTTCTATCGTATATCTTCGATGGGATTTCTGGTTTGAAATTTTCAAGCTTTGCTATTTCATCTGTGGTAATAAACGAGGAGAGAAATATCCCCATACCTGTACCTAGTACAATAGATAGAAAGAGCAGAATAACAATGAGGATCCTTTCTATCTTTCTCAGTTTTTTCATTTTTGTAAGGTACTCCTCGGTGATCAAAATGCACTTTATTCAGATGGTGAAAGACTCTTCTTTAAAGTGTTGTCCAATACATCTCAATGTGAATGATACTCTGTTAAATATTAACTTACTTCATTTAGATGAAGTAAGCCCTTTCTTATAAAGTATAAAATTTCACATCTAAATGCGTAGGACACTCTTTTATACATTAACTTACTTCATTTAGATGAAGTAAGCCCTTTCTTATAAAGTATAAGATTTCACATCTAAATGCGTAGGACACTCTTTTATACATTAACTTACTTCATTTAGTTCTTGGTGAGTAGATAGAATTAATCAGAGGTAACAAGAAAATATATTTATTAAATCATTTTATTAGAAGCATATAAAGTTTCCACCAAGAACTAAAAAGTTTCTGGTGTAAATTACATCACTTCATTGATGTATCATGCACCAGAAACTAATCCTGTGAAAATTAAAAGTCAAGATATTATGAGGCATAAAAAAAGACTAGCACTAAGGCTAGTCTTGTCGGATGCAATAATAGTAGGAGCACTTTCGTGCTCCCATTGGGAGGGGAACTAGTATATTGCACCGACATTGAAATTTTCGGATGTTGTTGTTCTATACTTTATATAATTATTTTGACTGTTTTCATAGGGTTGTCAATAGTATAAAGATTCATGTAATTGCTCTAAATTCAACAATTGTACTATTCTAAACTGTTTTTTTATGATTATGTTCCCGATAATATGAAAAGGATCGCTATACTTAAATTCTAATCGAGATTAATATTAATAAAGAAGCGAATAAATGCATCGTTCTAAATACCAAAAACTGAAAGAGGTTAGATTGCAGAGATATTTATTAACTGTTTTAATTATCATAGTATTGGTAGGCTCAAATGCAATGTCCCAGGATGGGAAAATGTCGAATGCACTTATGTGGGATATTACTAATTACGGAGTAAGGATCAAGAAATTGGTAAGCAGCATAAAAACAGATGCGTTGCTCAAAGCGCTGTTCTCAGATACTGTCAAGAGCTATGACTACATAGATGATCTGCTCCAGTTTTATTTGGATGAGACACAGGGAATGGTATTCAGGGAATATATAAACAGCAGGGACTGGATGGTAGAGCTGAAAAAAGATGGATTTATCCATACTGCGTTGTTTGAAGCAGATGAAATTCGTTATTCTGTAGGCAATGCTTCTTCTACCGGTATGGGGAAGGATTTATCTTTTTATATTGGTGAGGATGGAGAAGTTCACTACATCTATTACAAAAAAGATGATTCAACCTTTCTGGATTTGTCATTGACTTTATCGGGATTTGGAAGCTATGTCTCGACCCTTAGGCGGTCTCCTGGATCACTGGTCCTATATGATAGTAACAACAATCAGTATAGTGTGCTGAATGGGAATCTTAGTGATATCCCGAAAGGGGTTGTAACAAACAGCAAGGATTTCCCAGAATCAAGGATAACACTGACAATTAAGGGTCTGGTAGTTATGAAGCAGATG
>CP070841.1:477190-500298 GCA_020342115.1 Spirochaetota bacterium | reverse complement strand
AGCGCGAAATCTATACGACGAGCTCATCCTCACCTGTTCTGGCAACGACAATCTCGCCTGCCTCTTCGAGCTTGCGTATTATATTAACGATCTTCTGCTGTGCCTCTTCAACGTCTTTCAGTCTTACTGGACCCATAAACTCCATATCCTCTTTGAGGAGGCTCGATGCACGCTTGCTCATGTTTCTGTAGATTTTATCCTGTACCTCCGAGTCAACTCCTTTCAGTGCCTTGGCAAGATCCTGTGTATCGACCTCCCGTAAAACCTTCTGAATAGCCCTATCATCGAGTAGTACGATATCGTCGAATATAAACATTCGCTTTTTAATCTCTTCAGCGAGCTCAGGATCATCTTCTTCAAGCGACTCTATGATCACCTTCTCAGTGCTTCTATCCACAAGGTTCAGAATATCCACTATGGTCCCAATACCGCCTGCAGCCGTATAATCCTCACTTGCCAGTGTTGACAGCTTCTTTTCCAGCACCCTCTCTACCTCACGCAATACATCAGGCGATGTGCGGTCCATTGTAGCAATGCGCTTCGCAACATCGGCCTGTATATCATCCGGAAGGGAGCCGAGAATTACAGATGATTTATTAGGCTCCAGGTAGGCCAATATGAGTGCTATTGTCTGGGGATGTTCACCCTGTATGAAGTTCAAAAGATGGCTCGGATCGGTTCTCCTGATAAAATCAAATGGTCTCACCTGGAGTGAAGACGTCAAACGGTTTATAATATCCACAGCCTTTTGAGAACCAAGTGCTCTTTCGAGCAGGTCCCTTGCATACTCTATTCCACCGGAGGTGATAAAGTCCTGAGCCATCATGAGCTCCTGAAACTCCATTAAAACTTTATCTCTCTCCCCCGGATCCACTGTTTCAAGCCTTGCTATCTCGAAGGTAAGCTGTTCGATCTCATCTTCACGCAGATGCTTGAATATCTCAGACGATATCTCTGAACCGAGCGTTACAAGAAATATCGCAGCCTTCTGTCTGCCAGTCAGGGTATCCTTCCCCACGATTACCTGACCCTGACTAGGTTTTACCGGCGCCTTACCCATAATGCCCTCCTATATAGTTACTCTTCAGCAAGCCAGGTTCTTATAAGTTTTGCAACCTCTTCCGGGTGCTCTCTCGCAATATTCGTCACATTCTCATGCATCTCGAGCCGTGCACGCTCTTCTGCAGACATCTCGAGCTCAACACCTTCCTCTTCCGCAGATTTCAACGCAGCTTCCCTCATAAGCTGTTGTTGACGTGCAAGCTCTTCCTCTCTGATGCGCTTGCGCCTGGCCATTTCCCTCGATATCGCTCTGTAAGCGAGCGTTACAATAAAAATTGCAAACAGTGCGATGAGGGCTGAGAGTAATGTCTTTCTGAGCTGCGCTCTTCTCTTTAAATATGCATCTTCGAGCGCAAACTCCTCAGTCCTGTCGAACTGTATATTCTTCACTACAACGGCGTCTTTACGCGCTGTGCTGAATCCTATAGCTCCTTTCACGATCTCCTCATACCCTTTCATCTCTTCAGCCGTTCTTGTTATATAATTTCTCTCTATTCCACCTTCATCAGTAAGTACAGGTTTTCCATCCTCATCATATATTTTTTCCCAGGTACCGTCCACCCATACAGCAACAGAGACTCGTTTAACCTTGTATGGTGATGAAACGATACTCGAAACCTGTTGTGACACTTCGTAGTTTCTCACTCTCTCTGTCTTGTCGTATTTTGTCCCCTCTTCAAGGGCCTCTTTATATCCGGGAGGTATATTAGGCTCAACACCCGGAGGCCCCTCAGGAATGAATCCGACTCCTTCAAAATGCTCTTCTGTGTCCTTTTCACTTCTTATGACATTAAGCTCAACCTCTGTTTCATCATATGGTGTTTCCGGATTGTCCTGGCGTTTTACAATTGGAATGAACTCTGTTTTTTCAACCTTCTTCTGGTCGAAATCGAGATCGAGCTCAACGGATACATCGACCTTGTCTGCACCAAGCACTGCCTTGAGCTTACTGCTTACCTCATTCTGCATCTTAAGCCTCAACCTCTCCTTTATCTGCCATTCCTCCCGTGCTCTTGCAAGGTAGTTTACCTCATCTTCCGGTGCAAAATCTGAAAGTATGTTTCCATGATGGTCAGTAACAACTACGTTTTCAGGACTCAGCCTGTCAACACCGAAGGCTATAAGATCGATTATCCCCTTTATCTTCTTCTTATTTGTAAGTATATCTGAGTATGGTGATGGTGTGATGATTACTGAAGCTGTGTAGGGAACCTCTTCATCGATGTAAAGTTCAGGCTCTGGCATAGTCACCTGGATGCTCACATCCTCAATATCATCAAGCAGTTTTATATGCTTCGTAATCTCTCCTATAATTGCTCTTCTCTTGTTGATGTCACGTTCAAAATCGGTTGTGGTCCAGGATTGTGTATCAAAGAGCTCCCATCCCTTAATCCCACTAGGCAGAATTCCAGCCTGCCCTAGCTTCATCCTTAAATAAGCACCAGTCTGTTCGTCCTTTACGACTAAAAATTGCCCGTCTTTTGGTCGATATTCTGCATTCCACTCGGTGAGCTTGTTTGTAATACGCGTGAAATCCTGCTCTTCAAGCGGAGTTTGAAAGAGGAGTGCTTCTGTTTGCTTCGATGAAAAGGATATAAGGAAGATGAAACCGACGATAACGAGGGCACCCACTCCGATTATGAGGAGTTTCTGAGTCTGGTTTAGCTTTGAAAAAATGTTTTTGAATGTTTCTAATAGTTTCTTAAAAAATGCATCCATTTTCCCCTCCCAAAAACCTTAGACACACTAATTACCGCAGATTACTAAGCTCTCTATAGGCTTGGGTGATTCTATCCACAATAGACTTTGTGAACAAAAGCGAAAGTCGTGCCTGCTCCGCTGCAATTGTCACATCGTGAATGTCAACTGAATCAGGCCTCACTGCAAGCGCAGTTGTGAGTCTGTCTGATTCCAATTGAAGATCATTTACTCTATAAAAGGCATCCTGGAGAGCCTTTCCAAATTCAGAGATAAACTCATCAGGTTTTCGTTCCACCTTTTTAAAACCAAAGTGCATTTTGTTTGTTGCTGTAAGCGGTACTATATCTCCCTGCACCTCACCCGGTATGAACATACAAGCCTCCAAAGTATAGAATACTACCTGCTGCCTATTTCAAGTCCTCTCATAAACATCTGGCTCGCATTCTGGATTACTGTAACGTTTGCCTCATACGCTCTGCTTGCAGATATCATATCTACCATCTCTGATACAACATTAATATTTGGATACTCAACATACCCCTTACGGGACCCTGTCTTTATAGCATCAGGATGATCAGGATCATACACAAGCCTCAGAGGTGACCGATCCTCCTCTATCTTAATTGCCCTCACTCCCTCACCCAATCCTTTCCAGAGGGGCTGGGGTAGAAAACGGGTACGAAACTCAAGGTGATCGTTCCTCGGTCTAAGAACGACTCTCCTCCTTCTAAAGGGACCGCCATCCGTCGTTCTTGTTGTATTGACATTTGCTATGTTATTCGATATAACATCCATCCGGAGTCTCTGTGCCGTAAGCCCGGTAGATGAAATATTCATCGATGTGAATAAACCCATTATTTACCCCTTACCTGAGTAGCGTTGAAAGCAGTCTGTAATTGTCGTTAACTCTCTGCGTCATGGCAATATACCGCATAGTATTCTCTCGTGCATCTACCATCTCTTTTTCAATATCAACATTGTTGCCATCGTTTCTGTAGGTAGTTGAATAGTCGAGATACACGATGGGCTTTACCTCCCTGTAGTTCTTAGCTCTGTAAAATGGTATATGCTTTTTGTGAGTAAGCTTTGCTTTAAAAGGATGAGGATCATAACTCCTGAGCGCCCTGTTAAGCTCACTCTCAAAAGCGACCTCTCTTCGTTTATAATGGGGGGTATCAGCATTTGCAATATTATCAGAGATAACTTCCTGCCTGATTACTCCCACAGACATCGATCTCTGAAGTATATCCTGTGTCATCATGAATCCAGAGTCCATGAACATTCGAAAGCTCCTGTACTTCTTCTTCAATAACATTTTCGGAAAAAAACTAAAACCCTTAACTACAGTATATACTTCGAAAGATCTTTATTCTCCAGGACATCCTTTAGCTTCTCCTGGACATACTTTACAGTGATCGGTATGGTCTGTCCGTCAAGCTCCGGTGCTGTAAATGAAACATCCTCAAGCATGAGCTCCATGATTGTGTAGAGCCTTCTGGCACCTATATTTTCTGTCTGAGAATTCACAAATGTAGCTATCTTGGCTATCTCTTTTATGGCATCAGGTTTAAACTCAAGCTTTACCCCTTCTGTTTCGAGCAGAGAGAAGTACTGTTTCACCAGAGCGTTCTTTGGCTGCACGAGTATCTTCTCTAGATCCTTTGTGGTGAGGCTCTTCAATTCAACCCTGATAGGAAACCTTCCCTGCAACTCCGGAATGAGGTCCGAAGGCTTACTCATATGGAAGGCTCCTGCAGCAATGAAAAGTATATGGTGTGTCCTCACCGCACCATACTTGGTAGAGACTGTTGCGCCTTCGACGATAGGAAGTATATCGCGCTGTACCCCTTCACGCGAGACATCAGGCCCGTGAGTTGTTCCCTTCTGAGCAATCTTGTCTATCTCATCAAGAAACACGATACCCATCTGTTCGACCCGCTCAATTGCAACTTTAACCACCTTATCCATATCAATGAGCTTATCACGCTCCTCTTCTTCTAATATCTTTCTTGCCTCCTCCACAGTCATCTTCTTATGCTTCTTTTTTTCTGGAAATACATTTCCGAACATATTGGAGATATTTTGATCCATCTCTTCCAATCCCATGCCCGCAAACATTCCTAATACCTGTGTTCGTGGCTGCTTAACCTCTATCTCTATAATCTTTTGTTCGAGCTCGCCGCGCCTGAGCATTTCTCTGAACCGTTCTCTAGTGTGTTTTCGCTTGTCCTCTGTGCCTGTCGGATCAGTTCTGATGGATTCTGATGCAATGCTGCCAACCTCAGGTTTTTTTCTGGGAAAGGAAACAGGTGGCAGCAGTATATCAAGAAGGTCCTCTTCTGCCTTCTGTTTTGCAAGAGATTCAACCTCAGCGCTCATCTCCTTCTTCACATCATTTACCGCACCATTGGTCAAATCTCGTATCATGCTTTCTACGTCTCTTCCCACATACCCCACTTCAGTATATTTTGTTGCCTCGACCTTAACAAAGGGTGCTCCTGCTATATTTGAAAGTCTCCTTGCGATCTCTGTCTTTCCTACACCAGTTGGTCCAATCATTATAATATTCTTGGGGGCGACCTCATCACGCAGATCTTCCGGAAGATTCTTTCTTCTAAATCTATTGCGAAGCGCAATTGCCACTGAACGTTTTGCTTTTTCCTGTCCTATGATGTACTTGTCGAGCTCTGCAACAATCTGCTTAGGAGTAAGCTCACCTTCAACGTTCTTCATGTTAACTCCTCTATAACTATATTTTCATTGGTATAAATACATATACTGGCGGCGATTTTTAGAGACTCTTCGACAATTTTTTTGGGGCTCATCTTTACACCGGATCTGATAAATGCTTTAGCTGCAGCCTTTGCATACTGGCCGCCCGATCCAATTGCGAGGAGCCCGTCCTCTTCCGGTTTTATTACATCTCCTGTTCCTGAGATGAGAAACATGGTGTTTTTGTCTGCCACAATAAGAAGTGCCTCGAGTCTTCTCAGCACCCGGTCGAGTCTCCATTCCTTAGCGAGCTCAACAGCTGCTCTTGCAAGATCTCCAGAGTATTCATTGAGCTTCCCTTCGAACTTCTCGAAGAGGGCTAAGGCATCGGCAGTAGCTCCGGCAAAACCAGCAAGCACCTTGCCTTCGTACATTCTCCTCACCTTCTGGGCATTTCCCTTCATAATGGTGTTCTCAAGAGTAACCTGGCCGTCTCCTCCTATGGCGACTCCACCATTGCCCTGAACAGCAAGTATTGTTGTGCTTTTCATTACCCCCCCTTATGTGGCAGTGCCCCGTTATAT
The DNA here is from genome assembly GCA_020342115.1 of Spirochaetota bacterium. GTDB lineage: Bacteria > Spirochaetota > B62-G9 > B62-G9 > DRHN01. The sequence continues at coordinate 494,239 of CP070841.1, read as the reverse complement.
GGCAAGCCATATCTACATTACTACTCCGCATGAGGATGATACCTGTCGTATGCCCGCCTCAGCCTCTCTTTTGTAACATGGGTATACACCTGTGTCGTCGACAAGCTCACATGACCAAGCATTTCCTGTAAAACCCTTATATCGATCCCATTATCAAGCATATGTGTCGCAAATGAGTGCCTCATTGTATGAGGTGATGCCGGCACCTTAATGAGCGCTCTCCTTACCGCTGCATACACAATATTTCTTATATGTCTATCTGAGAGCCTTCTGCCTGAAAGAGTTGTGAATACAGCATCACATTGAGCTTTCCGTGTATCGATCCAAATCTTAAGCTTATCAAGAACAAAGCTTCCTGTTGGGACGATCCTGGCTTTATTTCCCTTACCCTTCAAACGTACCACTCCAGTTCTGAAATCTACATCCCCTGTATTGAGTGAAACGAGCTCACTAACCCGTGCCCCTGTACCATAGAGAAATGAGAGTATAGCGCTGTTTCTCTTATCGAGTTCTGAATCAGCAAAAGCCTCAGACAACAATCCCACTATATCCTCCTGTGACGCAACCTTTGGTAAAGGTTTCTTAGCTCGCGGCATCTGCATCTGTAATAATCCGGTGCTGTCCTCAATTATACCTTTCTTCATCAAGTAACGGAAAAATCCTTTAATTCCGGACAGTCTTCGAATGAGTGACCGCCTGGTAATTCCTCTGGTCCGCTCAAGAGCAATAAAATCCCTTATGTCATTTTTATCTATTGCAGTAAGGGATTTATGTTCGTTCTCTTTTTCTATATATTGCAGAAACAGCAGTGTGTCTGTCACGTACCACCTCACCGTCTTTTCAGACCTGTTCAGCATCCTGAGGTATTCATAATACCCGTTAATATTCTCCCGAAAGATGCCGTTTTCCAAAGAAGCAACGATCTTCTTAATATCAATATCAGGCATACTCTCAATCCTAATGAACGAGTTGGATGTCCTTTTTTTCAGTAACCGGCGCTTTGTAACCACACTCATCGTTATAACAAACGAGAAAGCTTTCCCCGTCTATCTTTTTTGCAACCATAATACCGTCACATTGAGGGCAGCCTTCTTCTACCGGTTTATCCCATGTCATAAAATCGCACTCTGGATACTTACTGCATCCGTAGAAAACTCTCTTTGATTTAGTCCTACGCTCAATGACAAATCCGTCACAATCTGCCCTCGGGCATTTCCCTAGAGGTAGCGGGCGTGCATTTCTACATTCCGGAAAACCGGGACAGGCGAGAAAAAAGCCGAATCTACCAAGCTTTTTCATCATTTTTCTTCCGCATTTATCGCAAATATATTCGGTCTCTTCATCGGTGATCCCTTTATAGTCATCAAGTTTTTGTTTTGCCGCCTCTACCGATGCCATAAATGGAAAGTAGAAATCTTTTAAAAGCTGAGCCCACTTCATTTTTCCGTCCTCGACCTCGTCGAGTTTTTCTTCCATGGTAGCTGTAAATTCAATATTGAGAAGGTCGGGGAAACTCTTCACAAGAAGTTCATTCGTAAGCCTGCCCAAAAAAGTCGGAACAAACTGTCGATTATTCCTTTCTATATAGTAGCGTTTAATCAGTGTTGTAATTATAGGAGCATAGGTGCTGGGTCTCCCTATTCCTGATTCTTCTAAAAATTTCACTAGCGTTGCATCTGTGAAACGAGGGGGTGGTTCTGTGAAGTGAACCTCTTTCTCTACTTTAACTGGTTCGAGAACTTCTCCAACCTCGAGGTCCGGAAGCACGTTTCCCTTCTCACTGGAATCAGATTTTAGAACCTTCTGAAATCCATCAAATAGTAATTTTTTTCCATTTGCTCGAAGAATGCCTCCATTGGATTGTATATCAACCGTCTTCAGTTTGAAGACAGCAGGTGGGAGTTGTGAGGCAAGGAATTGCTCCCAAATCAGTTTGTAAAGCTTGTACTGATCCCTCGTGAGGTAAGGCTTTACCGCTTCAGGTGTTCTGAAAACCGATGTTGGCCTAATTGCTTCATGTGCATCCTGAGCACTGGAACGGTTTTTGTATAGATTCGGCGTATCAGGAAGATAGCTCTTTTTGTAATGCTCTACTATAAACTGACGTACTTCATCGATAGCCTGTTTGGAAACCCTTACCGAATCCGTTCGCATATAGGTAATCATTCCTACAGGACCGGTCTCGAGGTTGATACCCTCATAGAGCTGTTGGGCGACCATCATTGTCTTTCTTGCGGAGAATTTTAGTTTCGAGCCGGCAGATTGCTGTAGCTTGCTTGTGGTAAAGGGTGAGGATGGTTTTCGACGTCGTTCTTTTTGTTCAATTTTAATTACAACAAACCGATCGCTCTTCAATTTACCGAGTACCTCATCCGCCTCACTTTCTGTAGTGATGTCAACTTTCTTTCCATTATATTGAATAAGCTTGGCAGTGAACTCTTTCTTGGATTTTTTAAAAAGTGCCTCTATTGTCCAGTAGCTCTGCATTACAAACTTCTCAATTTCCTCCTCCCGCTCACATATTACCCTTAGAGCAACAGACTGAACTCTTCCTGCCGATAGACCCTTTTTAACCTTTTCCCATAGAAGAGGCGAGAGGCTGTAACCAACAAGTCTGTCGAGTACCCGGCGTGCCTTCTGAGCATACACCAGTGCCATATCTATTTCCCTCGGCTGCTGGATTGCTTCAAGGATTGCAGACTCAGTAATTTCATTAAAAACTATCCTTTTCACATCAAGTGCTGGGCTATCCTTATTAATTGAGTTTTTAATATGATAGGAAATCGCTTCACCCTCTCTGTCGCTGTCAGCCGCGAGATAGACCTTACGGCTCTTCTGCGCCTCTCTCTTCAGCTCCTTCAGGATCTTTCCTCTTCCGCGTATGGTTATATAGTCAGGCTCGAAACCATTCTCAACATCTACTCCCAATCTCGACTTTGGAAGATCTATGAGGTGACCCATAGACGACTTTACTACATATTCATTACCGAGGTATCGATTTATTGTTTTTGCCTTAGTCGGAGATTCCACCACTACAAGTGTCTTTTTATCTGCCATAAGTTGCTACTCTCGCAAAGATTTTTCCAGGATATTGAATTACTGCTCCGTGTAACTCGAGCATCATGAGTGCAGATGCTATCTCAGAAACAGATTTCTGCATTACCTTCTCGATCTCTTCAAGACTCACCCTCTCATCACCAATCACCTTTAGTATATCTCCCTCAAGAGACGTGGAGGAGAATGTACTCTTTTCAGACTTATATTTCAAATCTTTTCCCAGCACAGCGAGGATATCCTGCACATCTTCAACAAGGTGAGCTCCATCTTTTATCAGGCTGTTGTTTCCTGTATACGATTCAGTAGACGCCTTGCCCGGGAAAGCCATAACCTCTCTACCCTGCTCCAGTGCATAGTTTGCAGTGATCAGGGCACCCGAACTTTTCGATGCCTCAACGACCACCACACCCTGGGAAAGTCCTGATATGATTCTATTCCGCTGAGGGAAGTTATATTTGAACGGGGATGTTCCCAGAGGGAATTCACTGACCAGGAGTCCTTCTTTTCTTATCCTCTCATACATATCCCTGTTCCCTTTCGGATAGACAATATCCATCCCATTCCCCAGCACAGCAATAGTCGATTTGCTGCCATCCAGCGCCCCTTTATGTGTATAGTAATCGATGCCAAATGCAAGACCGCTCACCACAGTGATTCCCACCTTCGAGAGTTCCTTTCCTATACTGTAGGCAACGCTAATTCCCCAGTTTGAAGCTTTACGTGCACCAACAATACCGAGAGCCGTATCGCATCCCAACAACTCTGTTCTGCCCTCTGCAAACAGTACAACAGGTGGATCGTATATATACTTTAATCTGACCGGATAACATGAATCAGAAATATCGATGATTTTTATCCCTTTTACAGAAAGCTGTTCAATGTCTCTTTCAATGGATTTCAACTCACTTTCAACGTGTAAATCTTTATTATTGATCTTGAAAGGTTTTTTAAAAATCGCTTCAGCTTCCTCCCTTTTGTTAAAGATTTCGAGCGCACCTCCATATTTCGCATAAAGATCAAGTTTCTGTTTTGGTGTATAATTCGTTATCCTGTTAAAAACCAGGAGATACTTATTCATTGACTCCCAATTCCCTGTTTATTTTATTAATATTTTCCTCAACTTTGCTCTGTTTAGGTGAAGAATGCGGAAGAATCCTTGTAAGAGAAATATATTCGTTAAGCGCCTTTCCAAGTTCACCCGTTTCATAATAAAATCTACCAAGAGCAAAATGAGCCGCAACATGCTTGGGATCATGATCAAGTATGAATTTCATCTCATCTATCGCACCTGTCGGATCTCCATATCCAAAGAAGAGTAAAAGCCCATATCCATAACGAGCCTCGATAAGATCTGGATCAATATCCAAAGCTTTTCTATAGTAGGCTCTCGACAACTCAATGTATTCTTCTTTCTCCTCACTCTCCACTGCTGAGAGCGCAAGAAAATAGTAACATTCTCCTAGATCCTTCTTGATAAAAGCATTATAAGGAACAAGCTGTTCTGCTTCGATGAACGCTCCCTCCGCGAGTCTGTAGCTTCCAAGCTCAATATATTTTCTACCAAGAAGCCTGAGAGTGCTCTCAAGGAGGCCGACTGCCGTTATCTTCCTCTCGATCACCTTCCTGAGTTCTCCTCTCACCTCTTCCAGATCATCGATTTCCTTATCCCTCTGTGAGAGCACCTTCTTCCCTCTGGCCAGTGCCCGTTTTTCCGCATGGTCACTACAACTATAGGCTCCAATAACTAGGAATACACAGAGGAATATATACCACCATTTAATATGCACTGTTGCTCTCCAGGTATTCCAGTACATCCCTCTTTCTGAATCTTCTGTGCCCTCCTGAACCTACCCTGTATGCCTTTATCTTCCTCTCATTTGCATATCGTCGTAACGAAGAACAACTTACGCCTAAAAGTTCAGCTGCCTCCGTTATTGTGAGCATTCTGTTCAGTTCCTTATCAAGTAATACATTCTTCAGATCTTCAGTATAATCACTACCCATACCACCCTCGGCTAATAACTCTTTACATCAATGAAATCTTTGAAATTATTATAATTATGATAGATTTTTATAGTTTTGGTAAAGAAAAATCATCCATTATTATAATAACTTTTTTAAAATTGTCAAGATAAATTTCACTTTATTTTTTAAACATAAATGTTGTGCTTTTTATTGCACCTGAGAAGTGTCGGTATAGTCTTTCCGGTGGAAAAAAAGCTGGGTAACGACGCGGTGTTCCTTCTACTAAGATCCTTTTTTCCTCAAAGAATCACGATTCTTTTGCTTGAGGCTTTTTTCCTTTGCTTTCATATCTACTTCAAACTTCTGTGACCACAGCTCGATCTGCTTTGTCATATTCTGAGCCTGTGTCGCTTCACTGAAAAGAATATAAACCCTTTTAAGAGCCCTCAGATAATCTATCGCCTTTTTCATATCATCAGCCAAGTGATCAGTGAGCTCATACTTTTCTCTATATCTCTTACTTACCCTGTTTAACAGGTCTTTAACAAGCACGAGATAATCATTTCGTGCATCAAATCCTTCTATTCTCGGATCGTTCTTTTGCTGATACGATCTGAAATCAAAGAGATTTTTCGCTACAGTTGCATACCTGCCCTCAATCTCCACAAAACTCCATTTCCACTTCGACGCTTTCCCATATCGGTCCTCTAAGAGGGATATTGCATATCCAATCTTCCTCATCATTTTCAGACGCTCTTCATCTGAGAGATCCTGGAGTTCCTGTAATATTTCGTAATTTTCACCAAGCGGCATATCAATAAAATTCGAAACAATTCCTACAAGGGTTATAATCGCTTTATAGAGACTCTTTCTTCCAATATCGAGATAGGTCTCATTTTTGTACCCCAACAAAATAAGGCTGAGATCTGTCATGGCACAATAGATTGTTATTAAATCGATATAAAGTGATGAAGCCCTTATAATGTTAAGGTTTTTATTCTCCTTCTGGGCTTCCAAACCCACTATCTTCTTCTTGACTTCCTCAACTTTTTGTTTGAGTTGACTTAACTCTTCGTTATATGCTTGCTTTTTCTCCTTGTCAACTGCCATATCTCCATCCTGATCCAATGCAATGAAGTTTGTTAGGCTTTCACATCTATATACCTTCCAAGCCCATCGGGTGTGTTTTTTGAAGCCTCTGACTCATTTACCGGCTCCGATCCGTTTACCTCATTATTATTATCTGGTACCCTCTGCTCCTCTTTAACTTTCGTGTCTTCCTCGGTATTTTCTTCTCGCTGAGTATAGACAACATCTTCAGGCAACGGAACATTAGAACTTACCTCTGCTACGTCACCCATAAAAGAGCACCTCCTCTCAATTATTAAACTTATAGTCTTCAAAATAGAAGACATCATTGGAATTGTCTGTCATATTAGTCAGAACAATCTTGTAAGGCATCAAGTACTTACCATATTTTTTATAACTGTTTTCCGCTTTCATATAGGGGGTTCCGTCAAGATAATAAGTTGCCTGGTTTATCACCATTCTATTTCTATCTAAATAGAAGAAAGCGTAATTGTCTGTCATCATTTCCTCGTCCGGATCCCAAACCTGAAGTACAATAGCATCTTTTTCAACCTTATATATGCTCATCTTCTCCTTGTCAATGATTTCCCTGAGTTCTATTGGGTTCTGCACCTTTGAAATTCCTGATACTTTAAAATATTCTTCATACATAGAAAAAAGGGATGTGTATTCCTCCTTGATATTCTCAATTACTATCTTCACACCATCGTTCTTTTTGAAGAGGATAACCACTCTAGGCTCTCCTCCCCCTGTCAGTATGTCTGCTGGTAGCTCTTCAAGTGCTTCACTGAAACTTTTATTTTCAACAGTGACCCTGTAGGTATCTGGAGTTTGAAGTTTCGACATCTTTTCTATTTGCTTGTATATATCTTCTACCTTCTCATCTGAATAGGCGCTTATATATGAAAATAAAAGTAATAAACATGGCAGAAATAGAAGCTTTTTCACCGGAAAGATCCCTCCACTTAACACGTCAGTTCTTGGCATTTGGTTTCTGGTGACCAATTCACCAGAAACTTTGTAAGTTCTCGGTGACAATATTATACACTAATAATTTAAGTACGTACAAAATTCTTTATCTGATTATATACGATCAATGAAAATCCAAAATCAGTCACCAAGAACTAATTCACCATATCATCAAAGGTATGATTGTATAAGAATATATTTTTTAATAAAAGGGCTTTTTCACCAAAAACTCAGTATTATAACATATACCAAATTCGGATATTTCTCAAGTCTTTTATGTTTAACTTCGTATCTGCCATATGAGCGATTACAACTCCCTGCTGGTTACACTACTCACTAATCATTTCACGTGCCTGACGCAATGCAGCTTCACTTATACGCTTTCCACTGATCATTCTGGCGATCTCAGCAATCCTCTGTTCCCCTGCCAATCGCTTCACCTCGGTTATTGATCTTCCATCTCTCTGAACCTTATCAACCCTGATATTAAGATCACCTTTTGAAGCAATCTGTGCTTGATGGGTAATACAGAGAATCTGTTTAAAGCGACTAAGCTCCTTCAACCTCTTGCCTACTGCCCAGGAAACTTTTCCACCAATCCCAGCATCTATTTCATCAAATACAAATGTGAGAATCGGGTCTACACCCCCAAGTACTGTTTTTATGGCGAGCATGATTCGTGAAAGCTCCCCTCCTGAAGCAATATTTTTAAGAGGCATAAACGGTTCTCCCTGATTAGCCGACAGAAGAAACTCACAAGAATCGAGACCACTTTTTGTGAGTTCGTACCGTTTTCCTTCGATCTCCACTGGTCCATCAGGCGATTCCAGGTATACAATATTAACTTTAAATTGAGCCTTATCCATACTTAAATAGGAAAGCTCGCTCATTATACTATCCCTGAGCGTCTGAGCTGAGACTCTTCTCTGTATGGAGAGTTCCTTTGCGAGTTTACTCGCATATTCAGTTTCACGCTTTAGTTTTTCATTTAAATCATTGATAATATCTTCACTCATTTGAAGATCTTCCAGCTCACGAGCGCACCTGTCTCTGTATTCTTTTATTTCCTTAATAGTATCTCCGTATTTCTTCTTCATATTCTTTATGAGCTCAATCCTGGCCTGTATAGTATCTATCCTGCCCGGATCATATTCGATACCATCTATATACCCCTTCAGGTTTGAGGCGATCTCCGCGATTACACCGCGTGATGCTTCCAGCTCTTCAACTACCCTGCCTACCTCTTCCATATATTCTGATACCTTGTAGAGCTGCGATAGTGCACTGTCAATCATGGATGTGGCTGAATCCTCATCGAGGTTAAGAAAATTATATGTATTGTTTACTGCATTAACGAGCTTCTCGTAGTTTCGTAAGATTTTATACTCCTCTTCAAGTTCCTCCAGCTCATTCTCTTTGAGCTCCGCCCGATCAATCTCAGCTAATGCGTGCTCGAGGATATCTATCCTGCGTTCTCTTTCCCGCTTGTCAATCGTATGGCGCTCGATCTCTCCTTTAAAATGCAGCAGCTTATCATAGCTCTTTTTATATGCACCGAGCTTATCTTGATGCTTACCATACTGATCAAGAAGGAAGAGATGGTTTTTTACGTTGAGCAATGATTGGTGTTCATGCTGGCCATGAATATCGATCAGTGTCCCTGTTATGTCTTTGAGATCTTTGACAGCAACCTGAAGTCCGTTTATATAGCTCTTAGAGATACCAGATTGGGTAATAGTTCTCCTGATTATTATTCCTTCAGCTCTATCAGAGGGTATACCCTTTTCTCCGAGAATGGAGTATACAGGATGAGCCTGCCTCATTTCAAGTCTACCCTCAACAGTACAATTTTTAGCCCCCGATCTTATTTGGGAAGTTTTAGCTTTCTCCCCAAGAACAAGACCCAGTGCTCCGACAATGATCGATTTCCCTGCACCAGTCTCCCCTGAGAGAACAGTGAGGTTTTTGCTAAAGCGCACGGTAAGCTCTTTTATAAGGGCATAGTTCTTTATGTAGAGCTCCTTCAACATCTTAGGCCTTCCAGGAGAGTTTTTCTCTTACTATGTCGTAAAAACTCCTTTTGTGTAGTGAAACGAGTCTAGTAATTATATCCGATTTAAGTATACGGATCTCATCCCCGTATTGCAGGCTAAAGGCTACCTGGCCATCAACGGTTGCTGTTATTTCGAGGTTCTGCGATAACATCAATATTTTAATCGATTCTTCAGTTGGAACAATGAGAGGCCGTGCACCTAATGAATGAGGACAAATAGGAGATATAACAAATGCTTTCATATTCGGTTCAAGTATAGGTCCCCCAGCTGAAAGTGAGTAAGCTGTTGATCCGGTAGGTGTGGCAACAATTATCCCGTCCGACCTGTACCTGCCAATGAGATGTTTACCCGAATAAACCTCAAGTAGTATGAGCCTTGAGATACCCCCCGTATTGATAACAAGATCATTCAAACCTGTTTCTACCCAGGACCTCTTTTTGTTTCTGTAAACTTGAACATCTATCATCATACGCTCATCGAATGACTGCTTGCTGCTGATAATACACTCCATACATTCCAGGAGCTCAGATTCTCTGAACTCAGTAATAAAACCCAAACCGCCCAGGTTTATACCGACTATCGGGATATTGTATTTCGAAAAGTTTCTCGCGGCAAAAAGGAGGGTGCCGTCTCCACCAAGAGCTACAGAAATATCACACTTTGAAATTTGTTTTTTTTCTTTGGCATCAATATCACCCAGTCTGGAAGGAATGATAATGTGCTTTATCTTCTTGGCGCCAAGGTATTTAGTAAGCTCATGCAACATATCGAGGGCTTTTTCAGATTGATCTTTTAATACAATTCCCACAAGATTCATTGTATGTACCCTCATATCATTGTAACAACGACAACTGTTTTTTTATTGCGAGAGAATATATTGATTTCTCGGCCAATTATGATCCTACACCTTGGATACTGTAAATATTTTTACTCTAACAAAAATATTCAAAAAACGCATTATTATCCTTAGGCAATAATGTATTACAATACTGTTTTTATACCTCGCACTATGTTTTCAATATCTTCCTTTCCGAGTTCAGGGTAAATAGGTAAAGCGACTATCTCGTGATAGAGATTCTCAGTATTTCTAAACCTGTGGACGTCCTCGTCGAGGAGACGATGCAGAGGCTTATCCAGCCCTCGCTTTATTGGTATACCATTTTTTTTAAAAAACCCTGTGCTTACTTCAAAAGGAGTTTTAGTTCTAACTATGTAAGACGAATAGCAGAGATCCTTTTTTTCATCTCTTCCAATAAATGAACATCCCCCTGCCATTACTGCGTTATCATAATATTCTCCTATCTTCTTTCTTCTCTCTATGTTTTCCGAGAGTTTCACAAGCTGGGAGATACCGAGAGAAGCATTGAAATCACTCATAAGTTGTTCGACAAAAGCAGATTCAACTACTAGCTCTCTTAGCCTCTTATCATTTGAACCGAGCATCCCACCACTCCCGGTTGTTATTATTGAATCATCTGTGAAATTGAAAGTGATAAAATCCCCAAAACTACCGGTCGTTTTTCCATCAACCGTTGATCCCATTGATCCGTCAAGATCCTCAATTAATGGTATATGAAACTCTTTGTAACGCCTCAAGTCATAGGGAACACCGAATAATTGGGATATGATAATGCTTTTTGTCTTATTTGTGATCTTCCTTTTTATATCCTCTATTGACGGCATTAAAGAGTCCTCTTCCAAATCAACAAGAATCGGGATCACGCCTAATTTTAATAGTGTCGAAAGCACGCTAGAACGAGTATAACTTGGCATTATCACTTCATCACCCCTCTGGCTACCCATCAGGTGAAACACAGCTTCAAAGGCGGAACAGTAATTGCTAAAAACTGTTGCTTCCTGCAAGCTAAGTCTTTTACTCAATAGAGATGAAAATTGCTTGAGATGGTTACCGGGGGTAAGGTCATCCTCTATCATACAATTGAGAACTGATTCAAGGTCCTTTCTTCTTATAGTTGGCTTGTTGAATCTTATCATGCTATCCTTATACTCTCCCATATAAAATTATTTAATCACTGGTAATAAACCATCAAGAACTAATGTGTGATCAATACAGAATCGCCTGCTTTTACTCTATCCCTTCCTTTCAGAAAGGTTTTATCAACACCCGAGGAAATGTAGCAGTTTCTTGAAATCCTGAATCCCTTTGGAATCTCAACATTTTGACCAACAAGTGTTATCCCACCAAAAATGTATTCCGGGTACTCTCCATTTGCTCCTGTGGTATCATCCTCTCCAATTCTTGCACTCTCACCAATATTAGGTGTAACTTTTGACAGTTGATTATTCTCACATAAGACCACACTCTGAATAATTGCTCCCTGGCCCACATAGTTATTGCTCATTATAACTGAATTAATGATTTGTGCATAGGGGGCAATCTTTACATGCGGAAATAATACGGAGTTCTCTACATAACCCTCTACCGAACATGATGATGAGATAAAAGAATCCTTTACAAAGCCTGTTACTTCCACCATAGCGAGATTCTCCTTTTCCGGATTCTCCTTCGGGTTAAGGGAGAGAACGTGAGTAAAGTCTGCTTCGTTTCTTAAAAGCGAAAGGTGGAAGCTATGATATTCCTTCACTGTATTGAGCCAGACACTATGACATTCGAAACTCTCAGACCTGGAATCCTTTCTCAACATGTCTGTGAACAAGCTCCACACTTCATCAACAGTTATTTCACCTTCTGGTGAAAGATTCTCTTCGATTGTCTTTAATACTGAACTTGTCTCACAAAGCAAGAACCCAGCACTTTTATTGTTTCCAATTTCAAGCTCATAATTTCCCTCTTTCCGCATCACTAATAAATCGAGGAAATGGCTCCAGTTTAGGAACAGTGCCCCATCAGCTTGCAGTATAAGAAGCTTTTCATTCCTCTTCTGTCTTAATAATGTGGCTACTAATTTTTTAATATCCGATGCATTCATTATCTTAAGTTTCTGTGCACTATACCCGGAGAGTAAATACTCTCTGGCGCTCATCATTTCATTACCCATTAATACGATGATCTGTCTGAAACCATGCTGAATAAGTGGCCCAATGTAGAGGTCAATCAGGCGCACACCACCAAGCAGCGGAAGAAAAGATTTTTCGCCACTATCTATTATAGACAGAAGCCCTGGTTCTGATTGCTTAACAAATACGATCACTGACATATTTCTCATTTAGTGTTTCCAGAAAAGACGCTCGAGAACTACGAGAATCATGAAAATAGGAACAAGCCACAGTTTCTTGAATGACCTTGGATGCGGTATCTCTCGTTTTGTAAGCCATCCAACCTCCCATTCCTTTTTAAACCTACGATGCTTACCAACCTTCCCTGCAAATAGATCGAACATGCCTTCTATAAAAATTATAATGCCTGCATTAATCTTGTCACCGTAGCGCTCTATCCAAAGTTCCTCTTGAGGAGCACCAAGCCCTATAAAGAAATAATCCGGGGATGCCTTTCCGATGGCTGTTACCACATCTTCGAGATTTTGTTTCTCATAATTACCCTTATACTTACCGATGACAAAAAGCTTTGGTATATCCTTTTTAAGATTCTCATATGCCCGGTCAATGGTATCATCCTTCCCGCCGAACAGATAAACCCTTTTTTCAAGCTCTACTGACTGGAGCATGAGGAGCTTTATAAATTGTGAAGGATCGATAACCTCTTTGAGAGGTCTTTTTAAAAACTTTGCAGCCCAGTATATGTATCTGCCGCAGGGAATTATAAGATCGGCCTCTTCGAGAAAGATTCTCAGGTTCTTATCTCTTCGAGATCTCATCAATGAGATGACGGAAAGATGTACGATTGTACGTGGTTCATCATCACGCACATACCCTTCAACAACATCGAGGCTCTCTTTTGAGGAAATATTATCGAAGGGTATTCCCAGTACTCTGTCTCTGTTTATACTCTTCCTTGATTTCAATCCACCCATTCCCGTTCACCTTTTAGTTCTTGGAGCAAACTCTGCACCCTACAGCCATAGGTTATACAACCATTGGTTGCCAGACTCAGGCTGATTCTGATAAGTTATGAGCAATCAGAAAAAGCATTGTTAGTTTATCAATCAGCCACCAGAAACTAAATGACGTCTGAGTAGTAAAGTCTTATAAATCCTGTCGCTACTATTGATGCTGTTTCTGATTTCAGCACAAAATCTCCCAGGGTGACAGGCGTTGCATTCAAATGCAGGAGCATTTTTATTTCGTCTTCCGAAAAACCTCCTTCAGGTCCAAACAAAAGATGAAAACTATTATTATATGCAAAGCGGTTGCTTTCTAAGATATTTTTAATATGATTCCCCCTGGTTAAAGTGCTAAAAAAGAGAATATGATCTTCTTGTCTTATAATATTCTCCAGTCTATCAAACCTGACAGGCGCATGGATTGTCATGGTTTTCTCAAAGCCAGACACCTTTGTACCTTCTGTTGCAAGTCTCTTCCACCTGTTTATACGTTCAATCCCAGTGTTTATTTCTGGAATTGCTCTCTCAGTCTTCATGGGAAAAAATTCTGATACACCCAGTTCGGAAAGCTTAGAGACAACGAGATCCATTTTTGTCGATTTTAACAGTCCCTGATACACATAAATTGGCACCCATCCGTTACTTTGAATATCTCTCTGAGCTGCAATTTCACAGATAATCCTGCTCTTTGTAATTGATGATACTACAAGAGAATATCTCTTATTCCCGATGATGGTTTCCAGCTTGCTCCCTTCCTGGAGCCTTCTTACATTCTTGAGGTAGTGAAACTGGTCTCCATTTATGACAACCCTTTTGCCTTGTAGACATGTACTATCCAGAAAGAGGTTCTTCATGTGCCAAAATAAAAGTACACTATCCCAATATTTTAGTCAATTTATTAACACAGACTTCGAGTTTAAAGTACGTAATTTACATCAACTTACCTTCATCTGTTAATATTGTTCTACCTTATTCTTAATCTCAGAAATATTATTTTACAATCACAATAAAATTATAACAATGATCATTATTATTCTTAATTTCTTTCTCTTGGACTATTATCAACTTATATTGCAAATTCTTGTGGATTAGGTTAAATTCATCTGTAAAATGGAAAAAGTGTTAACTCCAAAAGAAAGGCTTCAATTAATTAGAAAGGGTAATGAGATCTTTAACAACGGAGATGTTGAGAAAGCTGCAAAGATATATACAACAACTGCCTATAAAGACGGACTCATCAGGGTAGGTGATTACTACTACTTTGATAAAAAGGATGTTTTAAAGGCCCTTCACTACTACTTTGAAGCTAAGTATGAAAAAAGAATAAGCGAAGTTTCAGAACGCATTGCTTTAGTACTTAAAAAATGGCTGTCTGATAAACCAAAGGCGCACTCACCTAAATCGGGAAAGTAATAAAGATGAAAAAACAGGAAAAGATCTTCGAGGAGTGGCACCAAATCCCTGAGCTTTCCAAACAGGGTTATAACCTTCTGAAAGAACGGCGATACAGGGAAGCAGAAAGCAGGTTTCAAAAGATACTCCAGTTCGACAAAAAGAATATCTACGCTCTAGTTGGGTTGGGTGATGTGTATAAAGGAGAAAAGAATTTTAAACAGGCAGAAGACTACTACCAGGAGGCCCTCAAGGTAGATCCTGTAAACAAGTTTGCACTTATAGGACTTGCAGATACATACAGGGGATTGAAGAATTTCAAGGACGCAATAAAAACATGGGAGGAATACCTTTCTTTTGGAGAGAACGAGTATGACATCTCAGTGCTTACAAGACTCGGTGATACCTACAAAAAGACCGGAATGACAGATCAAGCACTCGAACAGTACAACAAGGCTATATCCATGGATCCAAGTAATCCCTATGCCCTTTCAGGGCTTGCTCTGCTCCACTTTCAGCTCGGTAACTACCAGAAATCACTATCATACTGGAATACTCTTCTGAAAATCGAAGAAGACGGTATAAAAGTATTAACTAATATTGGCAATTGTTATCGGAAGCTTAATAAATACAACGATGCACTTAAATATTTCTATCGTGCTATGAACATAGAGGAAAATAACTTTTATGCCCTTTACGGCATAGCAGACAGCTACAGAGGTTTAAAGGATTACAGAAAAGCCTGTGAGTACTGGAAAAAACTGCTGAAGCGCGATCCTCAGAACAAGAAGATACTCACTCGCGTTGGAGATTCCTACAGAAACCTTGGTGATTTGAAAACATCTCGTTCCTACTACAACCGTGCCCTTGAAGTCGAGTTCGACTACTATGCGATCCTTGGACTTAGTATGCTCGATAAGGCGGAAAAGAATTATGAAGCAGCGACCCAGAACCTCAATCAACTTATTACAATATCCGGTTTGAATACCAAACTTGCCCTCCTGCTCTCTGAATGTCATGTTGCCATGAATAACTTCGATCTGGGTATTAAGATTCTCGGCGATGCGGTCAAGAAAGGATCAAAGAGTGAGGAGATCAAAAAGAGACTCAAGCTTCTAAAAAAGCATAAGACGTAACAAAATCAGATAGTGCACTCGAAGCTATCAAGCATTGAAACAATTCCGATAAATCTAAGACTCAATCATTTTTAAGTTACAGCCTTTAGCAATAGAACTACAGGATGTGACTGAATAGAACATCATATGTCTATAGCTTACAACAGGTTCAATTAAATACTCAAAACAAACTAATAACATGTCTAAATTATTTCTTGATTCTAAAATTTCTGGTATTAATGTAAACAGAATGACAAGAAGAGAGTTTTTAAAAGCAGTGGCAGGAACAGCGATCTTTTTCACCGCCAGAAGCTTGTTTCCTGTCAACCGTGATTTACCTGACGACACGAGTGGTAGTCAGGTAAATATTGACCTTGCAATGGTAAAGTCCAGGGATTACGTGAAGGGTGTGGAGAAAGCCATTGAGCTTATTGGCGGTATAAAAAGGTATGTAAAGCCAGGGGACATAGTTGTGGTAAAACCGAATATGGCGTTCAACTCCCAACCCGAGCTTAAGGCAAATACCGATCCTGTCATCGTAAGAACCGTGATTGACCTGTGTTATCAGGCGCTCGCCTCTAAAGTGTATGTATTCGACAGAAGCTTGAGTAATCCGAAACTTACCTATACAACTTCCGGTATAGCTGAGGCCGCAAAAGCCGCCGGGGCCAAGGTGGTTTTTGTCAATGAAGTCTCAAGAAAGTTATATCCTGCGATAGCAATAAAGGACGCCCATTTCCTCAAGGAAACAACTGTTAACAGATATATTCTTGAATCTGACGTTTTAATCAATGTCCCTGTTGCAAAGCAGCATTCATCTGCAGGATTGACCATTGGAATGAAAAACCTTATGGGTATTACGGGAGATAACCGTTCAAAGTGGCACTGGGAGCTCCACGAAGCTATCTCAGATATTAATCTTGGAGTGAGATCAAATCTCACAGTTGTCGATGCAACGAACCTCATGATAAGAAATGGGCCAACCGGGGGAAGCACAGACTATCTCAGGCGTCATGATACTGTTATTGCATCATCTAATGTTCTCTCCGCAGATGCGGTAACAGCCGGGCTGTTCGGTACCGATCCCCGAAAGATTGGCTACATTGCTCTTGGGAGTGAAAAGGGGATCGGGAAAATCGAAGGTTTCTCCTCAAGACATGTCACCCTCTAAACCAGTATGAAAAACGCAGCAGTCTTGAAAACCATACGAATACTGTCACAGGCAGCATTTTTCGGAGTCTTTTTATTCGTATTTATCCGTTCTCTCAACCCCTTCTGGCCAGGAGAAAATCCATTTTTAAAATTTGACCTTTTAATATTTCTTACGCATCTGAAGCTTCAGGTCAAGTATATACTGCCCATAGCTTGTATACTTATCCTCACCGTACTTTTTGGCAGGTATTTCTGCGGATGGGTGTGCCCTCT
>CP070841.1:454819-477090 GCA_020342115.1 Spirochaetota bacterium | reverse complement strand
TGTTAAAACACCGATCAGTAATATTTTCTTTATCATCTATTCCTCCTCCTTTCAAATGATATTTACCATATATTATTCTACTATTCTATGCGTTGGTCAAAAATTGGACAAGTGGATTCTATTAAATAGACACCTATTCTCCAGGAAGGTGCTTGAGCTTTGCCTCGATCATCTTACTGTGAGGTATGTGAAGAATTCTGGCGAGTTTATGGACTATATGATCCTCATACTTGTCGAGCCTTCCGTCTGCGTAGATCACCTTCCAGATGTTTTCCATAACACTGTGCTTTTCCTGATCGGTGAAATTTTCATTTATAACATTGGCGAAATGCCATATATCGATACTGCCTTTTCTCTCTTCATCTGAAACGGCTATGAGCTCCATTACTTCTTCTTTGCTGAGATCGAAGTTATCCTTCAGGATTCCCACAATGCTTTCTCTTTCAGAATCACTGAACTCTTCATCCGAATTGGCTACTTCCAGTAGTATCACTGCTGTTGCTACCTGTATGCGCCTGGAAGTGTCGGTAGATGTTTCAACCCCTTCTTGAGTAAAAAATATATCTCTGAGCTTTTCAAACATACTCTTCTCTCGATTAAAAACTGAAGTTATAAAGAGACGATAATTTTATACGAACAATATGTCAAACTTATTTGTAATAGCAGTATAGATTGCTTCGGCCTTAAAAACCTGGGGTCTAATGGCCCAGCAATGAGATTATAATAACATAATCATGTTTGGTATTCGGTTAATAAACGAACTCTCTTTGCCTTGACCATTGAATAATTTAAAACTATTTTAATATTGTAATAATTACAAGTACAATGTATAAGGACTATCTTAGAAGGAGTGAAAGCTGAAAAAATATTTTGTGTTATTATTTGCAGTTGTTAGCATCATTTTTCTTATCTCTATTGTATTTGCAGAAAATACCACTAATACAATACGTATCTACAGCAGTGACACAGGAGGAGTGATAAAGGTGGAAAAGATAAAAAAATCAGAAGAAGAGTGGAAACGTGAGCTTACTTCCCAGCAATATCACATCACACGGCAAAAGGGAACTGAGCGTCCATTTACGGGTGAATATTATAGAAATAAAGAGGAAGGCATCTATAAGTGTGTAGCCTGCGGAACAGAGCTCTTCAGCTCGAACACAAAGTTTGAATCCGGCACTGGATGGCCCAGTTACTGGGATCCGATTTCTGAGCTGAATATACATTTGGAGGAAGATTTAAGTCACAATATGAGAAGGGTCGAAGTGCTCTGCGCACGCTGCGATGCACACCTCGGCCATGTTTTTGATGACGGACCGCCTCCAACAGGCAAGCGCTACTGCATAAACTCTGCTTCCCTGGCGTTTGAAAAAAAGTAAAGTGAAACAATAAACGTATAATAAAGCATAATGCACCGCATAGTGCACCACTTCTATATTTATTGGATTTCCTGCTTATAAATCGAGTTATATCGGAGAAAGATCTTCAAAACCTGCCTGAATATAATTAGAATTCATATGGAATTGTGATTAATGCTGTTTGTTAAAAGTACTCAAAAGTATACGCCTGTCCCCTGTGGATAACTTCCACAAATCTCTTGACATCGTACCCAATCTTTTAATCAAATGAAGAATTATTTTATAATAAAAAATACTAGAAAGGGAGGTAAACATGAAACGATCTTTTGTTTGGCTGTTTGTGATTTTAATACCAATCATTTTGATTGTATCGACAGAAATGGGGTATACAGCAACAGGGTGTGCTTCGCCACCCGCTGAATCTGATATCCCACAAACTATTAATGTTACAGGTGCAGGTACTACTGAAGTTAATGGTACTTATACCAGAGGAACGGATATTGGCATAATGCCTTCGTGGAGTAATGGTACTTACACCATATTGTGGTGTGATATATGCGGCAGGTGGGAAATACAGGATGGCGGTTGTCCGGGAATGTATTTTGATGGCAACGGTTCATTACCTTCTAAGACAGGCTGGACTGCGGCTCTCGGTGCTGATCCACCACCGACATTAAGCTGGTAAAAAAACGTGTAAGTGTGTTATTGTAGTATCTGACAGAGGACAAACAAGTATTTGTTCTTCCTCATTTAAATTGTATCTATGAATTCAAAAGATGAGCCTTCACAGTTCTGAGAAGGCTCATATGATTTCATAAATATTATCCTGTAGAAAATCTTTCCAGTTGAAAAATACCATATAAGGGAGTACCATCGTTAAAGGAGAGGTGTGAAAAGATGATAAGAAGCTCGATCTTTCCAGGCAGGTATATACAGGGTGGGGGTGCCCTTGATGTTCTGGGAGATGAGATAAAAAGATTTGGAAGTAACGCCCTTTTTATTCTTACAAGATACGCTTATCAGAACCTGCTCGAGGAAATGAAGCAGAAAGTAGGGGGCAAGATCGAGGCACACTTTGAGCCGTTTGGAGGCGAATGCTCTGATGAGGAGATAGAGCGTATCACCGGAATAGCAAAAGATAAGAAAGCAAATGTTGTTGCTGGTGTGGGAGGCGGAAAGGCAATCGACACGGCAAAGATTACAGCATATAATATTTCTTCGCCCATAGTAATCGTGCC
This sequence comes from Spirochaetota bacterium, assembly GCA_020342115.1. Taxonomy (GTDB): domain Bacteria; phylum Spirochaetota; class B62-G9; order B62-G9; family DRHN01. The sequence continues at coordinate 474,497 of CP070841.1, read as the reverse complement.
CACAATAGCCTCAACGGATGCTCCCTGCAGTGCAAACTCAGTTATATACACAGAGGATGAAGAGTTCAAACGTTACTTCATGCTGCCAAAAAATCCTGATGCCGTGATAGTTGATACTGCAGTAATTGCAAAGGCACCGGTGCGTTTTCTCATATCGGGAATGGGAGATGCACTGGCTACTCGTTTCGAGGCTGAAAGCTGCATACAGAAGAATGCAGACAATCTAACTGGCTATAAAGGAACTTTGACTGCAGGAAGGCTTGCTTCTCTCTGTTATGAAATAATTGTTACGCATGGACTCAAGGCAAAAACATCCTGCGAATCAGACCTGGTGTCAGAGGCGCTCGAGCATGTGGTCGAGGCAAATACCCTTCTCAGCGGTTTGGGATTTGAGAGCGTAGGACTTGCTGCAGCCCATGCAATCCACAATGGGCTCACAGTAAACAGTAAGACCTCGAACTTCTTTCACGGAGAATTGGTTGCCGTTGGCACCCTTGCCTCTCTGTTCCTGACAGATAAACCGAAATCTCTTATAGACGAAGTATATGGCTTCTGTCTTTCTGTAGGGCTCCCTGTCACGCTGGGGGATATAGGCCTTGAAAAAATAAGCGATTCTGATCTTATGAAAATCGCAGAGGCCTCATGTAAAGAGGGAGAGACAATATACAACGAGCCAGTACCAATCACGACTGAAAAATTATTCGACGCATTGAGAGAAGCTGATAGATATGGTGCTTATCTCAGGAAAAATAATCAGACCCGAATAGATAACTCATAGATAAATACATTATTTTTTAATAAGGAGGATTCTAATTGGTTCATCTATATCTTAAGCTTAAATGTTCCCAATCCGTGTGCTGGAGGTGAGACATGCAACATAAGTATCGAATTATTCACCAGCGACAGGTTATGAGAAGGGCATCAGGTATTCTATGCTTTATTCTCATGTTTATGCTTGCTATGACTTTATCTGAAGCAGAAGATAATCGAAAAGGGGAGGATACAATGAGTCTGAATATATCGAGTGAAGCTTTTAGCAGTGGGGGGATGATTCCAACAAAATACACCTGTGATGGCGCTGACGTTTCACCGCCTCTTTCATGGTCAGCCGGCCCTGAGGGCACAAAGAGCTATGCGCTCATTGCAGATGATCCTGACGCTCCTGTCGGGACCTGGGTACACTGGGTAATCTATGATATTCCAGAGGATGTGACCTCGCTTCCTGAAGGAGTGCAGAAGAGCAAATCAGTAGATAATGGAGCAGATCAGGGAACCAACGATTTCAAGAAATACGGTTTTGGGGGTCCATGTCCTCCAGGCGGAACACACCGTTACTACTTCAAGGTATACGCACTGGATACTCTATTGGGTAAGGGACCGGGTCTTACTAAGAAAAAGCTATTAGCTGCTATGGAAGGTCATATACTTGCTCAGGGAGAGTTGATGGGAAAGTATTCGAGGTAATGTAATAATTTTTACTGATTGAAGAATTAAAAACCTTGACGCATAATGAGATTTTTTTTATAATCGACACTAAATGGAAGCCATAATTTTGAGGGAACTAGTGTTTCGGGGAAACTTTCTCCTTTCCTGAAGGAGGAAGTTTTTTTTTATTTAAATAACATTCCTCAATCGTTGTAAAATATTTGTGATAGGTTGGTACACCATGGATCATGCCAGGGCTATAACTCTACTAAAATCTTCAGGGGCTCTTTTAGAAGGTCACTTTTTGTTAAGCTCGGGAAACCACTCTGAGCAGTATATACAATGCGCTGCGCTTCTAGCAAGGCCTGATTTAGCACTGGAGTTTATGGAAGATATCGCCCAGCATTACAAAGGAGAAGCTGTCGATGCGGTTGTTTCTCCGGCTGTTGGTGGCATCATAGTATCATATGAGGTAGCAAGGCTATTGGGGAAACGAGCTCTCTTTCTTGAACGTGAAGATGGTAAAATGACTTTGAGAAGGGGGTTTAAAATCAATAAAGGAGACAATGTTATTATTGTCGAGGATGTAATTACTACCGGAGGCTCTGTGTTTGAAGTTCAGGATACCGTTGAGAAGAGCGGCGGACTCGTACGAGCGTTTGCATCTATTGTGAATCGATCAGCAGGGAGATTCACACCGGGCGTACCATATTATAGCTGTATAGAGATGGATATACCAATCTTTAAGCCTGAAATGTGTCCGTTGTGTAAGAGCGGTACACCTCTCGTGAAACCAGGATCGAGGAATTTGAAATAGTAAATCATCCAGAATAATGGAGACAAACATGAAATTTAAAGGGCGGAGTATAATATCCATACGGGATATGGACAAGGCATCTCTCCTGAAGATCATAAATACGGCAGAAGAGGTGAAGAAGGGAAAGCATAAGAATTGTTTAAAGGGTAAGGTTATTTCTACACTCTTCTTTGAGCCCAGCACGAGAACGAAATTCTCCTTCGAATCAGCAACGCAGTACATGGGAGGTGAAGTGATCGGTTTTGCCGGGAGTGAGTACACATCTGTAAAAAAGGGGGAATCACTGGCGGATACAATTAAAACAATATCCGGGTACTGCGATGTTATTGTCATACGTCATCCGATTGAGGGAGCAGCCCGCCTTGCTTCTGAGGTAACATCTGTTCCAGTGATCAATGCAGGGGACGGGGCTAATCAGCATCCTACCCAAACCTTTCTTGACCTGTTTACCATTAATGAGCTCGTCTCTGACCTCTCCAGGATAAAGGTCGGATTTCTAGGGGATTTGAAATATGGTAGGACGGTACATTCCCTTGCATACGCACTGGCCCTTTTTAAGACCCCTCTCTGTTTTATCTCGCCCAAATTACTCAGGATGCCTGTTGATCTCCTGGATGAAATCAGTGAGATGGGATCCAAAACAAAGGAGTACGAGGAACTCGAAGAGCTTGAAGAGAAACTGGACATCCTCTACGTAACCAGAATACAGAAGGAGCGTTTTGGCGACCTCCAGGAGTACGAGAGGGTAGCGGGCTGTTACAGGCTAACTCCGCAAATAGTGCATACACTCGGAGAGAATATAAAGATAATGCACCCGCTCCCCAGGGTTAATGAAATAGCGCCAGATGTTGATACAATGGAGAATGCTATCTATTTCGAACAGGCGCATAACGGGATTCCTGTCAGACAGGGAATTCTTGGTCTCATAACTGGTACGATAGCTTAATAAGGGAGAACCAGAATGAAAGCATATAAAGTCTACGCAATAAACGATGGTACAGTGATCGATCATATTCCAGCCACCAGAGCTCTCAAGGTAATCGATATCCTTAGCCTTGAAAATGAAGGGATACTCACAATAGGCATAGGATTTTCAAGCGAAAAGCTGGGAAAGAAGGATATAATTAAGATCGAGAACAAGTACCTGGAAAAGGAGGAGACAGATAAGATATCTCTCATTGCTCCGGGAGCAACAATCAATATAATTAAAGGTGGAAAGCTTACAGAGAAAAGGAAGATCGAGCGCCCGGAGGAATATATCAATATAGTCAAGTGTCTCAACCCGAACTGCATCACACAGCATGCAGATATAGAAACGAGGTTCAAGGTAGCCAAGACCTCACCCTTCACCTTGAGATGCCACTATTGTGAGAGGAGTGTGGAAGCAGGAGAAGTCGAGATTCTATGAGGTTTTTACAGACTGAGCTGAAGAATAGATCTGTCCTGGCATCCGGTATCTGTGGCGTTACCATCTCATCACTAAAAAGAGTTTACAGAGAGGGCGCAGGCCTTCTTACCACCAAGTCAGTTGGACCTGAAGGGAGAAAAGGTCATCCCGGTCCTGTTATCTACGACTGGGGTGAGGGATTAATCAATGCTGTTGGTCTATCGAATCCCGGCATTGATGATTTTATCTCTCAGTACAGCAATGATTCTGTAGATTTTCCGATTGCTATATCTATATATGGGAAAACTGAGGCTGATTTTCCTATACTTGCAAAAAAGCTCCTTACTCTTAAGTATGACTTTCTGGAAGTCAATATCTCCTGTCCCAATGTTCTCGATGAGTTCGGCACACCATTTTCTTTCTCTCCAGAGCTTACCTCTACAATTACACGTAGCGTGAAGGATGTTGCAGAAAAACCCGTGATCGTAAAGCTCAGTCCGAATACACATCGATTGATCGAGGTGGCAAAATCGGCTGCTGATGCAGGCGCGGATGCTTTGTGCATTATGAATACCCTTGGACCCGGAATGGTAATCAACATCGATACCGGGGTTCCTGTGCTCAGTAACAGGGCCGGGGGTATTTCAGGACAGGCTGTTTTGCCGCTTACAGTACGAAATGTGTTCGAAATTTACAAGGAAGTTACGGTTCCAATCATCGGAACAGGAGGAATATCGAGCTGGGAAGGAGCAGTTCAGGTGATGATGGCCGGAGCTACTCTCTATGGAATCGGTAGCGCGGTTTATACTGAAGGTATTAACATTTTCAAGCACATTGAAAACGGCATCCAGGCTTTCCTCCAGGCTAACAGTTTCGAAAGTATGGAAGAGATAATCGGCCTGTCGCACAGGATAAAAAAGGTTTCATTTTATAATAGCAGTATCGATTCCAGCACAAAAAAAGAGAAAGAAAAACTTCCAACATTCACGGTCTTTCCGGTCAGTGATATTCGAAAACCTGAGAAGAGCAGTGTAACGACCATAATGTTCCAAGTTGCGGCTCAGAAGAGACCTTCTCCCGGACAGTTCTATATGCTCTGGATACCAGGGGTGGATCAAAAACCTTTCTCAGTTTCATATTCTGAAGACGGATTACTCGGTTTCTCGTTTGTTAAAAGGGGCCCATTTTCAAGTGCTCTCTGTGAACTGAAAAGAGGAGATCCGGTAGGTTTGCTCGGGCCCCTGGGTCGAGGGTTTTCGTTAAAACACAAGAATTATCTTCTTGCAGGAGGCGGCATTGGCTGTGCGCCGCTAGTATATGCTGCCAGGCATCTTAAGGCAATTGGTAACAGTGTGTATATAATAGCAGGGGGCAAAGACAGCAGTTCTTTGTGCTGGATAGATGAGTTTCTGCCTGACTCTAACTATGAGATTTTCTACTGCACAGAGGATGGATCATTTGGGTCTAAAGGGATGGTTACCGATCATCTACAAAGCATTATTGATAATAAAAGGCCTGAGTTTGCGCTCCTGTGCGGTCCCGAACTCTTTATAAAGAAAGCTATAGATATTATGGAAGAAAGGGGTATTCCTGGAGAAGCAGGTCTGGAAAGAATGATGAAGTGCGGGATGGGGTTGTGCGGAAGCTGTGTTCTCGATCACACTGGGGAAAGGGTGTGCATGGAAGGGCCTGTATTTTCGTTTTCTGATATCAGCAGGATCCATGAGTTTGGTAAATACCGTCGAGATGAAAGCGGAACTATTGAAGATTTATAATTTAATATATAAAGTTAAAAACGCATGAAACACACCGATTGCGTTGCGTTTAAGCCGCTACAGAATCGGAGTGTTGCGTGCTCCAATTAGAATTCTAACAGTATCAGGATTTTCTTGTGATTCTCTTTAAAAATGTCCAGATTCCTCAGGCAGAAAAATGGTTAAAAAGCGATATATTGATTGAGCATGGAAGGTTTGAGGAGTTATCTCCTAACATCGACCGCTCAATCGTGAAGAAGGGAGAGGTTGTCGATGCAGAGGGAGGCTTTCTCCTTCCTGCACTTATTGATCCCCACGTGCATGTGAGGGAGCCAGGATTTGATCACAAGGAAAACTGGGAGACATGTTCTAAAGCGGCTCTCAAGGGTGGATTCTGCACAATTTTTGATATGCCCAACAATAAGGTCCCTGTCGTTGACTCCATAACGCTTCTGGAAAAGAAGAAGATTGCCCTTAAAAAGAGCTATGTGGACTTTGGACTTTATATTGCCCTTACTGATGAAAATATTGAAGAGATAATGAAAGAAGAAGTACAGTGCGAGATTTGCGGTGTTAAAGTATACCTTGCTCATACAACAGGCGGGCTCATTGTAAAAAGCGAGAATGCACTTTTAAATGTCTTTCGCCAGCCGAAACCGGTTCTGATTCATACAGGGGGAGTTCAGGGTCTCGAAAGGATCCTTTATTTTTATGAGAAAGCTTCGATACAGGTGCCTTCTCTTCCAATTCTCTACATCTGTCATGTGAGCACCGATGAAGAGGTCAAACTTATTAAAAAATATAAGAAAAAGTTTCCAAATATTTTTGCAGAAGCTACTCCCCACCATCTATTTCTGAATAAAAGCAACTACACTCATTATAACTCTGTTCTGCCTCATCTTGCACAGATTGAGGATTCAGAGAGTTTATGGAACGGTATAGCCGAAGGGGTCCTTAATGTAATCGGGACAGATCATGCACCCCATACCCTGGATGAGAAAAAAGGTAAAAATCCCCCATCAGGTTTTCCTGGTCTGGAAACTGCACTTCCATTGTTGTTCGAGGCCTGTCTGGATGGAAGGATTAAACCAACTGATTTATTGCACCTCACCTCAATAACCGCACGTTCACTCTTCGGGATAGGAGAGGGAGAAATACTCAAGGGTCGGCGTGCTGATTGTGTGCTTCTGAAGGAAGGAAATTTTTTGATTGGAGAGGATGGCTATGTAACAAAATGCGGGTGGTCACCTTTTAATGGAAGAAAGATTAAATACAGGCCCGTTATGACAATTACTGGCGGTACAACGGCATACCGAAGCGGAAAATTTTATAAAAGAGACATCTCATTCTTAACAATGCACTCGATTAAAAGATAAAAAATGCACAACACCCTCTGATTCCGTTACGTTTTGGTGCTATGGAATCGGATGGTGTTGTGCTTATAAGACGCCACTAAAACTTCGTGTGTGTTGTGCTCATAAAACTAAGCATTATAGGGGATTGATTATGAACCTGTTCTTGGTAAAACTAGAGACTAGCGAAAGGGCCAACCAGAGTATACTCTGTTTTGGCATGGATCCCTTATTAGACAGGATGGGAGTAGATTCATCGAAGAACCTTTCTGATGAGATAGTACGATATTTTTCGACGATTCTTTATGCAATCAGGGAAAAAATATCTGCAGTAAAGCCCAATGTGGCGTTCTATATGCAGTATGGAAATGAAGGTATGATTGCCCTGATTGAGCTTATTAAAAGAGCAAAGGCAGCCGGACTTCCAGTAATCGTCGATGCGAAGCTTGGAGATATAGGTAGAACATCAGAAGCGTATGCAAGGTTTGTATTTGAAACATTGGGTGGTGATGCTGTTACCCTGAATCCCTATTTAGGTGAAGATGCTCTCCAGCCGTTTTTCTCTTACTCCGACAAAGGGTTCTTTGTGCTTGCACTAACCTCCAACCCTGGAGCCGGGCTGCTACAGTTCTCACAGCTCGATTCCGGAGAAAAACTTTACCAGCGGGTAATAGAGCTCATATGCAATTGGAATAAAAAACTCCCATCTATTGGCGCAGTTATCGGCGCAACCAAGGAGGAGTTCGAGCGATGTATTACTGCTATAAACGATGAAGGTGTTTCACTGCCTCTTCTTATTCCGGGAGTTGGTACTCAGGGTGGTTCATACCAGAAGGTAAGTGATATCATTAGAAAACAAAATTACAAAAGAGAAATTGTGAGAATAAATGCCTCATCGGGTATAAGCTATGCACATGAGCGAATCAGTTCAAGCAGCATTGATGAAGCAGCGTTTCTTGCGTGCGAAGAAATCCTGAGCAGCTAGTCCTAAATATTTTCTGTTCTTTTTCGAAGCTCCCGGGAGTGTTGGTAAAGTTCATCAAGATCCATGCTTTTAATAAAAACCATTCCTCTTGTAGCCCTTACAAGAGCACTTTTGTGCTCGTAGAAGTAACCCCTTCCGAGGCAGGTTTTAAGCATCTGGTATTGCTGTACCTGTATCTCCTGGGCAAGCTCTGAAAAAGGACCATCGTGTTCATAGGAAGGGAATGATGCAGTACGCTGTGATAGAAAAGAGTTCATGAACGCGCTATCCTGGAGAGCAAACATATTCAGGGAAACAGGAATAAACAGGTTCGCCTCACTGGGATGGAACCGGTACCATACATTGCGGTATCCCCATATCTGTATGTCTTTTTTCCCGCTCTCCTTTTCATAAAGCGTAAGGGCTTCAGTGATAGCCTGCAGCACTTTGTAGTGTGTATCAGGGCCGCTTGATTCTGGGTCAAGTGCAATAGTAATTATATCTGGATTGATCCTCTTCAAAAGATTGAGTATAGGTAGAACATCCCGCTGGATCTCCGGCTCTTCTGTGAAAATGTCTCCCGTATAGAATCCAAGCCTTAGATGGAATATCGAGTCTGTGTGCCATCCAAAATAGCCCCAGAGGCAATCCGCCTCCCACTCTCGTATCATACCTTTGAGTTTCTGTATATGGGGAGAGTCTTTCTTCCCGGGATATTGAGTTTTAAAGTAATTGATCAACTCATCGATTCGGTGGTTAAGCTGTTCTATATCGTTTTCTTCGTAAAGGGCGACGAGATTCCTCAGCAGTCTTCTCATGAGACCTTCATCTTTCATTGCTTCTGAGTTGGCTGCGACACCGTCCAGATACTGAAGAACGTCTCTATTCTTTCCAACAGTATTAGAAGGGTCAAAATACCCTTCTTCAACAAGTTCTGATAGAACGCCAAGCTGTACATACTTTCTGAGCTTTTTGAGCTGCTCGAGCATAAAGATATTTGTAACAGCGGTGAAGCCGCTTGTGAACGTTGCAAAGAAATGGCTCGTTGTACGCTCACGGATGTGACGTACAACAGCGGGAAGGTACCCCAGCATTATGTCATCGTGATGAGGTTCAGTATGCAGGAATATGCGGTTGGTATACACATCAGAACCGTCCTCTATCTTTTTTGTCAATGAATCTATTACGCGCTTTTTTAAAGTGCCTATGTCCCCTTTGGTCTTGTCAAGGAGGGTCTTTGCAAGAGGGTAATGTATAAAATCATTGCGGTTCAATTGTGTAATTTGGGTTTTCTTCCTGCAGGCGATATCTATGACAACTTTTTCGATTATTTCATTATCAATTTGTGTGAGCTTCTGGATGTTCAGAATTTGACGTCTTGTGAGGAGCTTTGCAGCACCTTTAGTGAGGTAGAAGCGTGAATTCGGCAAACTATGCAGTATGGTGCTTGGATAATGGATATGCTGCGGACTCTGAATTGAATCAGCTACGATTTTTGCTTTCGCCTCTCCAGCAGCAATAATGATAGCCACGCACGATTGATTATGTATAATCGTGGCAAGCCCTATGGTTATTACAAGTCTCTTTCTAGCCGTTTCGATTCCTCCGAGGTCCTGTGCTGCCGCTGCCTGGGTTTCATAATTGGTAGGAGTAAGCCTTGTGGTGGAGAAGAGGTCTGAACCCCTGATATTGAATCCTATATGTCCATCAGGTCCAATTCCTCCAAGGAAAAAACCTATTCCCCCCAGACTCCTTACCTTCTGCTCATACTCAGAACACCACTGATCGATGCTTTCGAGTGCTTTTTTTCGAGTGTGTTCAGTTTTGGTTCTCGGAGCCCGGTGACGAAGACTCAGATCAACCTCTCCATCCGGCCATATATCATCGAGATCCATATCCTTTGGGAGTCCAATCTTGCTGCAGTCTATCAGGAGGGCTTTTCTGGGGTCGAGTCCGAAGCCTTTTATATAGAATTTATTTACATAATAATAAAAACTGTTATGGTAGAGAGGATTTATGGGGTAGAATTCATCTATCTGAACAAAGTGGAAGCTTTCCATATCAGGCATTTTGCCGGCATCGACTCCTCCCTCCTCAAGCTCCTTTTTGATCTCTTTCTTCGACCAATTCTTTAAGTAGCGGCCTACCTCTTTTATGAAGTATTCCGGAGTCTTACCTGTGGGAAGGCTTATCACTCCTCCAGGATTGTTCTGCACCCACTCGATGAAACGTAATGCTGCTAGTTTTCCAAGTTCCGGGAAGCTTTCAACGATGATAACACCTGTTCGCTCCTCTGGAGAATATCGAAGATCCACTCCAGAACTGGTAAGTGCTATAGCTTCAACTTTTGATTCCATTGTATTTTCCTGACATCAATGTAATACAACAGTAGAGGCTTAGCAATATTTTCGTATAAATAAGCTCCCAATATAGCGGTGTTGACTGTGGAGGAATGGATGTGTATTATAAAAAAATCCAGATAACATAAATACCTAGCGGTAAGGAGGCTCGTCTTTTTAGAAAAGATGGCATTGAGTGCAATAATCCTCGATCTGTCAATCGCTGTAAAAGTTACATAGAGGTAATGATACATGTATAGGGAATTAAATCCGTTTCACAAAGGGTCGCGTATTATAGACAACAATACACATTCATTTTCTTCTCTCTTTCAAAAGAGCGAAGGTAAAAGCAATCCGATCCATATGCCGGTTATCAAGAGGGGGAAGGGTCCATACCTCTACGACTATGACGAGAATAGATATATTGATTTCGAGCTCTCGGGAGGCTCTCTGCTTCTGGGGCATGCTCCTCCCGGGATCACTGCTGTTATGAAAAACTGGCTCTCCAGGGGGTATGCAGCCGGATATCCGGTTGTTGCACACCAGATGCTCTCCAGCAAGATCAGTGCTTTAGTTCTGGGAGATGAGCCAGTAGAGGGTGCATGGCTCTTTTATAACTCATCTATCGAGGCAAGTACAGCTGTATTGACTATTCTCAATCTTTTCAGGGAAAATCCCAGAGGATTATATATCTCACCGCATGAAGATAAAAAAAGTTTCGCTCCTTTTCAATATACATGTATAAAAGATATCGATATGAAAAAACTAAAAAACTCCATTGTATCAGATATAGATTTTGCCGTGGTGAAGCCCGGTCGTGGTTATGAAGGATCGGTGGAGGATGTACTTCACAAATTCAAAAAAAGTGAAGTATTGCTTATCTCTGACGAGACGGATTTTGCATCTCATGTTCATTTTAGGCAATATCAGAGCCTTCTGGATGATGTCGATATGAGAGTATTTGGAAGTTACCTGTCTTCAGGAATTTCATTTGGAAGTGTCTTTGTGAAGAAAAAACTATTTTTTAATGAAGCCAAAACAATGGATTACTCACAATTTAAAAATATTTCTACATTTTCATATGGGCTTCCTCTTTATATTATGAAGGCTATAATAAAATATTTTGGGCTATTACAGAAGCAGGGTGGTATTAGCGGGCTTCTGGATAAGTCACGCAGGTTCTATACTATGCTTGATGATAAATATTTTGATCTTCTGGATGGAATCGTCTATTTCAAGACATCAAAACAACAAAGAAAAGCGTATGCAAGGCTTCGTTTGGAGCTTTTAAAGAACTGTCTTTATTTTCCAGTTTTTTTTGGAGACTCTATAAACATCTCCCATGCTCATTCGGATGCGGTTTTAAAGAAAAGCGCTGAAAGGATTAATATACTTTTAAGTGATTTTTACCGAAAATAAACTGTAACGAGTGAATATAGAGAACCTTGAGATATTGAGGAACCTTGAAGATGGTTTTTCATATTATAAACATTGTGAAGATGGGATTTGGAACAGGTATTGCTGTTCTCGCTGTAATGCTCTGGTCTCGTTTTAAAAGGTTCTCTTCTGGAGTGCTCGCAATCACTGCGCTTCTTCTCTATGCCTCCATACTGATCGAGCTTCTGGATGGTTACAGTATGTTAAACATAAAAAGATTTCTCTCCTACAATGAGATGCCTATTGTCAAATGGATACTTTCCATCCTCCTTCTCATCTCATTCATCTTCACCCTTGTTGTTTTTATGAAAGAGGAAAAAAAGTAGCATCTTGCCCTCCACAGCTATACCAGACTTCCTTCACAAAAACAGATACCTTGATAAATTTTATGAACAGGTGATTCTTACGATTATTTAGAATTGAAAAGAAAATCATTATATGATATAAAAGGTTAATGCGTGTTTATGACATTATCATAAAGAAGCGAAACCGGCTTGCCCATACCTATGAAGAAATAGAGCAATTGGTAAATGGGTACACAAAGGGTGATATACCCGACTACCAGGTCTCTAGCTGGTTGATGGCGTGTTTTTTAAACGGTCTCAACGAGGATGAGACTTTTTATCTCACCAAGGCAATGCTCCTGTCCGGGAAGCGTATTGATCTCGGATTCATTGATAAACCAAAAATAGATAAGCACTCGACCGGAGGTGTCGGGGATAAGATATCCCTTATACTCGCTCCTGCTGTTGCAGCTTGCGGAGTTATAGTGCCCATGATGAGCGGAAGAGGATTGGGATTTTCAGGCGGAACGCTGGATAAGCTCGAGGCAATACCCGGATTTAAAGTACATCTCTCGGAAGAAGAGTTCTTTACAGTGTTAAAGGATGTTGGATATGTGATGATCGGCCAGTCTGAGGATATCGCTCCTGCAGATAAGAAACTCTATGCACTGCGTGACGTGACAGCAACAGTAGAGAGCATACCTCTCATAACATCAAGTATTTTGAGCAAAAAGCTTGCAGAAGGGGCAGATGCAGTTGTCATGGATGTGAAGTTCGGAAGCGGGGCATTTATGAAGAAGAAAGAGGACGCAATTTCGCTTGCTCGCTCTCTGGTATTTACAGCACAAAAAATGGAAAAAAAATTGATATGCGTTCTCTCCAATATGGACCAACCCCTTGGATGGGCAGTGGGTAATGCGCTCGAAGTCGAGGAATCCATTCACACATTGAAGGGAGATGGAGAAGAGGATATCGTTGAGCTCACCTCTGTTCTCGGAGGGTATATGCTCATGCTTGCAGGGACTGTGGATAATCTCGATCAAGGAAAAGCTCAAATTGTTGAAAAACTAGAAAATGGGGAGGCTTATGAGAAGTTTAAGCAGTCTGTGCAGGCTCAGGGAGGAAATATAGAATCGGTTATTGATACAGGAAAACTTCCCGGTGCACGATCTTCAGAAGATGTGCTTTCCCAAAAAACCGGATATATAAATGCAATAAATACCGAGGACATTGGTACTGCTTCGATATTTCTCGGTGCAGGGAGATTTACTAAGGAGGACAGCATTGATCCGGGGGCCGGTATCATAATAAAGAAAAAGATTGGAGATCATGTCAAGAAGGGAGAGGTGCTTGCAACTATGCGCTATAATAAGCCCTTACAATTAAAAAAGGCTTATGAATTGATAGAGAATGCCTACAGTATCGAGAGTAAAAGAAAGGGAAAGTTTGTACTGATTCACAAAACCATTCAGTAGGGGTTTGGTAGATGAAGCATCAGGATTTAAATGGTTTTGATAATTCACCTGAATGGATATTTCAGGAAATAGAGAAAACCAGAGTAGAGAAGTTCTCAGAATTGACCGGATTAAGCAGGGTCGTAAGTAAAATCCTTCTTCTAAGAGGAATAGAGACCGAAGAAGCACTGAGCTATTATCTGGATGGCGATATCTACAAGTTGCATAATCCTTTCCTGTTCAACCATATGGTAAAAACAGTATTGAGGGTAAAGAAAGCTGTCAACACAAAAGAGAAGATTTTTATCTTTGGCGACCGGGATGTTGATGGTGTGCTCTCTACAGCGATGTTATATAATATGCTGAAGAGGTTTGATGCTGAAGTTTTTTATAAGGTTCCGGAAGGCGAGTATGGATATGGAATTGAAAACAGGGATATTGATTTTGCGTCTGATAAAGGAGCGTCACTGCTCATTGCGGTCGATACCGGAACCTCCAGCATATCAGAAATTGAGTATGCAAGCCGGAAGGGCATTGAAACAGTAATCATAGACCATCATGTTCAAACAGGTCCTCTTCCGGAGGCATTTTCCATTCTCAATCCCAAAACAGAAGATGAGGGATATACTTTTAAGGATCTCTCTGCTGGCGGGGTGGTTCTGAAATTTATTCATGCATTTATTCTATCCTATACAAAAAACTTCAACCGGGTGTTTATCCCGGCTTTCCCGAATGGAGAGAGGGTAAACTGTCTGAAGGTAAGGAATGGTTTGGTAGAGGAGTCTCTCGAAATAAAAGAGAGCATTCATTACCCTGTAGACCCTGACTGTACTATTGTCATAGACACGGAGAAACAACTCCCTGATTACTTCTCGAGCTGGTTGAGTGACAAGAAGGTCAAACAAATAAGGCTCACGTGTTCCCAGAGCTATAACTCTGTTGAGGAGTTTGCTGATATTTTTATTAATTTATTTACGAGTAAGCAGAAGAAGAGCGTTTCTTTCGTAAAGTCGTTTATAGATCTGGGAGCAATATCCACCATCTCTGATATCATGCCGTTATTCGGAGAGAACAGGATTATAGTGAGAGAGGGGCTCAAACAGATTACGACTACTGAGAACCTCGGTTTGAAGGTGCTTCTCAGCTATTGTGATCTCCCTGAAGGAAGACTCAATGCAAAGGCAATTGCTTGGAATGTAGCTCCTGTTATCAACTCTGCAGGCAGAATGGGCGATGCCCACCTTGCTGTGAAACTCTTTACAACTGATGACCCACATGAGGCTAACGAATTATCAAGGATACTGATAGATCTAAACGAGAAAAGGAAAGATAAGGGGCGGAAGAACCTGGATATCATCAGACCCTTGATTTCTGAAAAACATAAAACAGAACCCGTTATAGTACTCTCCACAGACACTGCAGAGCATGGAGTAACAGGTATTATAGCGAACCGTATTTCGAGAGAGCTATGCAAACCAGCTATCATAATTGTAAATGATGGCAGCATTGGTGTTGGATCGGGAAGAGGGGGAAATAATTTTGATCTCATGGAACTGGTAATTTCCTGCAGCGATCTTCTTGTGAAATACGGAGGTCACCGCTCTGCCATAGGTTTTACAATTGATACTGATAACATAGAACAGTTCATACACAAGGTGCACTCCACGGTCTCCAAAGATATCGATCGGTTTCAATACAGGAATATCCTCGAGATTGACGAGAATCTTCTGCCTGAAGATTTGACTTTTGAGCTGCTCGATGAGCTTGAAATCTTCGAACCTTCCGGAGTGGGAAATGAATTGCCAAAATTTTCATTGCTGGGAACAACGGCAATAAATCCTACCCAGATCGGTAAAGAAAAGGATCATATAAGGTTTTTTATCCCGACAAAGAATGCTACGATTCCTGTGCTTGGATGGGGCCTTGCTGGCAAGGGGATGGATATTCTTGACAAAAACAGTGAAGTTGATATTGTTTTTTCCGTTGAAGAGAATAATTTCAGAGGAGAACGGTTGCTGCAGCTTAACCTGCACGATATAAGGCCCTCTACGAGTACAGTTTGAGTAATTAATTTTTAGTGAATGATTCTGATAAATCAGATGAAATCAAGTAATGCATTTTATAATTAATTGTATTATAAGTATATAAAGTGGCCACCAATGACCTTGTCCAAGTTCAAGAACTCGGGCAAATGTTCTGGTGTCAAGTCACCGATTCATTGTTGATTTTACATCAATTTTTTGATCTGTTATTCACCAGTACCTAATTGCTATTGTCCCGGGTTATCAAAAGCTTTATTGTGTCACAATAAAACGTGACTGCGGAGGGTAGGCATGGAAGTCATTATTGAGTCAGATTATAATAATATGAGTAAAAGGGCTGCATTGATCATCGCCGGTGAAGTAAAGCGAAAACCCGACCTTGTGCTCGGTCTTGCAACAGGAAGTACGCCAGTCGGTACTTACAAAGAGCTTATAAAACTACACAAAGAGGAAGGTCTGGATTTTTCAAAAGTCACAACATTCAACCTTGACGAATATATTGGACTATCGCCGCTAAATGAGCAAAGCTACAATTACTTCATGTGGAGTAATTTATTCAACCATATAAATATTAACAGGGCTAATGTACATATACCACTGGGCAATGTAGACGATCCGGACGAGCATTGCAGCTGGTATGAGGAGAGGATCAGGCAGGCCGGCGGAATAGACCTTCAGCTTCTCGGTATTGGCGGTGACGGGCACATAGCATTTAATGAACCCGGTTCTTCTATGGCGAGCAGAACCAGGATAAAAGCACTGGATCAGCAGACAATAACGGATAATTCCCGTTTCTTTGAAAGAGAGGAAGAGGTTCCAAGGTTTGCCATAACCATGGGGATTGGAACAATACTGGAAGCTGAAAAAATTCTTTTAATAGCAAACGGGAAAAAGAAGGCCGATGTGTGTGCTAAGTTTATCGAGGGGCCCATTACAAGCCAGATAACATCTTCCGCTCTTCAGCTTCACAAACATGCTGTGGTAGTATTGGATGAAGATGCCGCATCAAAACTTGAAAGAAAGGTCTATTACAACCGGGTTCGTGATCAAAAGCTTATTATAGAGAAGAAGACAGGAAGATGATTCTATAGAATCTGTCCCTGATGGTTGATTTGTTTTATTATTAAGGAATAATCCGGGTACATCTATGAGTAAATCATTAAAGGATCTTGTCGGCGATATATTTGACGCTTCAGAACTTTTAAATTCTGCAGAGTTACTGAAGAAGGACAGAGGTATAGGCATCCTGTTTGATAAAAAGATCCGAGGTTTAAGCACAGAGGAGATTAGAGCACTCGAATCTCAGGGGAATCACTCTATCTCATGGGAAAGAGTTAAAGTAAAGGAGGGATTCACCACAGGTTTTATATTTAACAGTACTTTTATCGGTGAATGTGTGCTTGGAACTCATACTGGAGCCGAGAGAGAGATAGACGGTGGTGTGATAGTCCCTTCCGGTATATATAATAGTACTGTTATCAATTCGGTCATTGGCAGTAATACGGTTGTTTACAATGCGGGAACTGTATCGAACTACGTTATCGAGAACCAGGCTGTTGTGTATCAGGTAGGTTCACTCACCGCTTCATCAAATTGTACTTTTGGAAATGGTGTTGAGATTGCAGTGGGGATTGAAACAGGTGGGAGAGAGATAGTATCATTTGCAGAGCTTACCATACCTGTAGCCACCTCAGTTGCTATGAAGAGACAGGATAAAACATTCCTGTCAGAATACAGACAGTTTGTAGAGACCTATCTGAAAAAGTGCACCCTATCTTTTGGAGTTATGGAGGAGGGGAGTACAGTAAGATTCACACAGAAAGTCGAAGATGTATGGATTGGACGTGGTGCAGTGATAGATGGTGCAGTGCTTGTAAAGAATTGTACTCTGCTGGGATCAGAAGAAGAGCCGACAGAGATAAGCCATGGTGCACTTGTAAAGAATTCCTGCCTTCAGTGGGGAAGTGAGGTGACCTCCATGTCAATTGTGGAAGATTCCATTCTCACAGAGCATGCAACAGTTGAGCGGCATGGAAAGGTTATTCAGAGCATAATAGGACCCAATACTTCGATCGCAGAAGGTGAGGTTACGGCATGTCTTGTTGGGCCGTTTGTAGGGTTTCATCACCAGGCTCTCCTGATCGCTTCTTTATGGCCTGAAGGAAAAGGGAATGTTGGCTATGGAGCGAATATTGGCTCAAATCATACCTCAAAGGCACCAGACCAGGAGCTGATTATTGGAGAGGGTGTTTTCTTTGGCCTCGGAGTGAATATGAAGTTTCCATCGAATTATTCAGATGCTCCATATTCGATTATTGCGACTGCTGTTGATTTACTTCCGCAGAAAGTTGATTTTCCTTTTTCTCTTATAAACACAGCATCGAGAACCTTGCAGGATATATCGCCATCCTACAACGAGATCTTTCCAGGATGGGTTCTTTTGCATAATATCTATACTATCCGCAGGAATGAGGGCAAATATAAAAGAAGAAATAAAGCGAGGAGAAGCAGTTTTGTGTTTGATGTGTTTAGGCGCAACATTGTGCAGAAACTCGTGACAGCGAGAGAGAGACTCTCATCCGTGAAAGAGGAAAAAGAAATCTATACAGACAGTGATATCTCCGGTTTGGGAAAAAACTATATGCTTGAATCGAGCAGGAAAAAGGGAATAGAAGCATATACGTTTTATATTCAATACTATGCCCTTCGAGGCTTGCAGGAGCAGGTCTCTTTAAACCTTGAAAAAGGCATCCTGAAAGCCTCCGCAGATATCTACAATGAACAGTCCAATGATCCTGAATGGGAGTATCAGAGGGAGATTTTGCAGGATGAGGGTCTTAGGAAAACCTGTATTGGGGACAACCTTAACAGGCTGTTAAGTATGCAGAAAAAGATTGCACAGGATACTGAAAACTCAAAAGAGAGGGATGATGAGCGCGGCGAGAGAATTTTACAAGACCTTTACACAGCGCATACAAAGGCAGGTGAGGATTCTTTTGTCAAAGAAACATGGGATGAAACAAAGCGAATTTCAGGAGAAATAAAAAAGCTCATCGATGTGTTAAAAAAAGAGTAAGAGCGGTTGATAGGTTGATAAGCTGGTGTTATTTTATAAAAAAATGGCGCGAATTAAGTATATACTCTTGATATCAGTACTGGTATTTGTCCCCATTACCGTGTTGGATGCAATGGTGGATGATCCGCTTGGGCGTCCTGAGGTAAACAGAGCTCTCAACCAGTTTTTGACAAGGGAGCGGGCATTCATTCAGAGGGGGTTGGATAATGCTTCTCTCTATGTGCCTGTTGTAAAAGAAATTCTCACCGAAAGGGGGCTTCCTGAGGACCTTGTGTGGCTTCCTCTGATTGAGAGCGCATATTCATACAGGGCGTACTCCCCGAGAGGGGCCGCAGGCATGTGGCAGTTCATGCCGTCGACTGCAAGATGGTATGATTTGAAGATCGATTTCTGGGTTGATGAGAGGCGTGATCCTTTCAAATCTACAAAAAAGGCGGCTCAGCATCTGGGTGAGCTCCATCGATATTACGGGTCATGGGAACTTGCGCTTGCAGCGTACAATGCCGGCATGGGGGCTGTGAACCGTGCCATAAAAGCTGGAAAGAGCAGGGATTACTGGAAACTGTGCAGGAAAGGATTATTGAGCAGGGAGACCCGCTGGTATGTTCCCCGCTTTCTTGCTGCCTGTGAGATAGGAAATAACCCTTATAAATACGATTTCCACTTCGATGAGAGTGAAAAATATCCGGATTTTGAAGTACTCGATATTAACCGGCCTGTTGACCTGACAATACTTGCCACGAGATCCGGGTTTAAAACAGAAACGATTCGTTTCCTGAACCCAGAGCTCAGGAGATTGCTCACACCGTTCGGCAGAAATTATGAGCTCCGGATTCCATTCAAGCACTACGCAGATGCACTTGCGGTCTATCATGATCTTCCAGCAGAAGAGCTTACAGGAGTGAAACGTTACAGGGTCAGATCAGGCGAGACTATCAGCGAGATAGCCGAGAAATTTGATACTTCTGTTTATCTTATAAAACTCCTTAATGGTGTCCGCAATCCTAAAAGGCTCGATGCAGGGAGAGTGATTCTTATTCCTGTTGAATCAGATGATGTGGTAATAGATGAGTGGGAGTTTTTGCCAAAGAAAGGTTTTTATACTCAGGAGATATATTACACAATAAGGGATGGAGACACCCTCTGGGAGATCGCGGGTAGATACAGAACAGATGTTGAGACAATACTTGCGGTGAACGGCCTGTCCTTTGATTCGACAATCAGGCCCGGAGATGAGATTGCGCTCTGGATCGATACTGTCTTCTGCAAATAGATAAGTATCGAGGAATATGGGTAAATGGCTTCTATCCATATCGGCTGCTCAGGTTATTACTACGATCACTGGAG
>CP070841.1:446911-454719 GCA_020342115.1 Spirochaetota bacterium | reverse complement strand
TTTTTGATCTCCCCAGTGCGCGCCACCGATCTGCCAGGCTCCAAATCCTATTTCAGATACCTTCCATCCAGTTTTTCCCAGTACTCTGTATTTCATATTTACCTCCATGATGTCAGCAAGCCGTATTATTGACTGCACCCATAAAAAGTACGGGGGATAACTACATAACAGGTCTACTACTCTCTAAAGTCATGAATTCATCCCCCGTCCCCATTAACCTATTCTTCCCACAGCATCTTTTCATGCATACCGCCGGCAAGGGCGGCTCGTCCGCTTCCTTCCTCTGCGGTTCCCAGGTAAGAAAAACGCTCTGCTAGCCCGGAATCGATCTTTTTGAGCTTGCTGTAGAGCTTTCCGGCTTCTTCATATTTCTCAAGGTTTTGATATACCCTTGTGAGAGCCACATAAATCCTCGCATTTTTTGGCTCCTTTTTAAGGGCCCGCTCATAATAAAGCATGGCATTTTTCATATCATTTTGGAGATAGTAGATATTGCCTATATTCATCAGCGCCGGAGTATAATCTTCCAAGGCGAGGATCTTTTCAAACGTTTCTATGGCCTTTTGCTCCAGGCCATATCTAGCGTACAGCACACCTAACTTGTTAAGCAGTTTCGGGCTCTCCCCTGTATTCTTCAGATCATTCTTCAATTTTTGCTCGCGGGAAAATATCTCCCTTGAAATCAACTTATTCACTTCATCGATGTATTCCTCCACCACATGATCGCTCGAGGGAAGTGAAATATCTGCTGTACCAAAGAGTCCGACCGGTTCATATACGGCCCATGCATCTTCAGTGGAGTAAAAGCGCGCCTTTTCCTGTTTCGAGCTTTCACGCCACTCTTTGGCGCCCATCTGCCAGGCCTTTAAAAATCCATCATCTATTACTGTAATTTCTACAGGCATCCATGCAATTCCATCTACGAAAATAAAATCAGCTTCATTCTCGAACTGATTCTTTGCTTCCTCGGCAGTCATATCGAGTGAAAAAGCGGTGAGTATATGGCCAGGAATAGTAATGAATGCGGTATTTATCCCTACTGATTCCAGAAGTGCATTGTAAAGAATCGAGAGATCGTCACAATCCCCTGCCCTGTACTCCAGTGTCTGTTTTGGAAACTGGAGAAAATCAACTGCAAGATCGCTTCGTGAAAATTCCCTGTAAGGCGTGGTGGGGTCAATAACATAGCTCATGCCGTAAAGACTGAGGGCTCTGTGCAGTGCTATTGCCATGAGAAGGTTTGAATTCAATGCCCTGCTTGTTTTCCCTTTGATCATTCCAGCGGTATTTTTTGAAAACTTCAGCACCACCGGATCCTTGGCGGTTACGAAAGCAGCAACCTTCTGGTCATCGTCCCAGGTTATGGCATTACGATTGTGAATACGTATAGTATCTATAAACTCCTGACTGTGCGGTTTACCATCAGCTATATAGTCTACCGTGATCTTCACTGAAACTTTGTTTCCTTCTGAAATTTCCATCACCCTGTTAGTAAAAAGACCATACAGGATCAGCTCGCCCTTCTGCCCGCTGTCAAGCTCTGTGGGGGCTTCGCAAAGCTTGGGGTTATCCATGTACTGTTTAATAAACAGGCCGACACGTATATTTTCAACAGGCACAGTTCCGCTGTTTCTCAGTACAGCCTTACCGATGGGATTTTCATCATAGTATTTATAGAATACCGGAAACACTGCCCCGAACTCAACGTCCTCAAGAATAACATTCGGCCCCTCTACAGCACCTATAAAGCTCTCCCCGCCGGTTGCCACGGCTGTTCTTTCAATGAGCTCTCCCCTGAACGGATTTTCATGCAGTGCAATTTCATAGGTTCTGTTATTGACAGGATGCTTCAGGACAAAGCCCGAGTAATCATAAGAAACGCCGTCATCACTGAGCTTTTTTTCTGCACTCAGCAATGTCTTGTCTTTATTTCTTTTAAGATCTCTCGCTTCAAGTGGCGACAGGTTCACATACCCGTCCGTACCCAGCAGTTTTATATGGTAAATCTGATTGTCAGCATCATATTCTTCAAGGCTGTCGAGTGTAAATGAGAGCTCGAAGATCTGCTTTTCCTTTTTCTTCTTTTTTACCTTGAAGTGCTCCTCTGTCATATTCTGAAGCTTCAGAAGCAGGTGTGAGCTCAGTTTCTCCTTTCTCATCAGATACTGCTCTGTTGTTTCAAACTCATCTTTTGGTGCGGCTAGGTGGGGATCGATTTCCTTTATGATGCGCTTGCTCGTTGGTCTGTCAACGATGAGCTTCTGTGCTACAGTAAATGGCAACCCGAGCGAATCCATGAGTGCCATGACGGGGTCAGGTGCTACACCTTCAAGCTCCCAGAAGATAGCGGTCATGTCGCTCGATGCTGTAGCAAATAACTTCCCATCCGATCGAAACGAGGCATCGAACACATTGTCGTTGTGCCGATACACATTAAGCGTTTCTCTCCAGCCCTGCTCTGTTACAACCCAGACCTTCACAGTGCCGTTCGAGATCGCTGCTGCTAAAAATCTTCCGTCAGGGCTGAACTCCAGGCTCCAAAGCCCCCCTGCAGAATGTTTTATCTCCTGATTTATTGAAAACTTCCCACCCTCCAGCTTCCAGATTGAAAGCTTGGAAGAGGAACCTGTAGCTAAAAGCTTCCCATCAGGTGAAAAGGCAAGGCTGTCAAGCCAGTAAGTGTCATTAACGAGTTTCTGGTCCTGAACGAACCTATCACCTTTAAATTCCCAGATAATGACCTGTTTGTCGTCTCCGCAGGATGCTATGTAACGTCCATCAGGGCTGAACCTCACCTCATCTATAGTCTTCTCATGACCTTCCAGCACCTGAAGCTTTTCGAATTCTTTTCCGTTCCATCGCCAGACTATTACCATCTTCTCGGACCCGGCAGTCGCCAGGTACACTCCATCCGGACTGTACGCAATGCTGTTAACATAGTGGGGATGGGCATCCATCGACTGTACCACACGAAGTTCGTCGATACTCAGCACCCCTATGTCACCTTTAGTCTTGTAACGGGTAAAGGCAAGGTATTTCTCGTCAGGAGAAAATGCGACCTTCCCTCCCACACTCATTATTTCTCCCTGACTGCTCCACAGAAGCTGATAGTCTCTGTTGTAAAGAAAAACCCTGTTCACACCTGAGGTAGCGGCAAAGTAATTACCAAAAGGTGAGAACCTGACCTCCCTCACGTAATCCTCGAATGTATCGATGGTCTTTATTTCTGTAATTTTAAACTCATCCTGCTGAGCCAACAGATGCACTGGAAGAAGGGCCAGGGTACATATGATAATGAACCATCTGTATATCACTCTCTTGCTCATGATAACAATAATATATCACAAAATTGTATTGATGGAAGCAGTGATTTTCATTGTGTGAAAAATATCTAAATGTTGATGACCCTCCATTGAACATAAACTATCCTCCATTTAGATGGAAATAAACCCTCTATTAAGTATAAACTTACCCATCTAAATGTTGATGACCCTCCATTGAACATAAACTATCCTCCATTTAGATGGAAATAAACCCTCTATTAAGTATAAACTTACCCATCTAAATGTTGATGACCCTCCATTGAATATAAACTATCCTCCATTTAGATGGGTTCAGATAAGAGCTTGACATACTTAATTACTAATTTTATCATTTCAGTAGTAGCTAATGTTTTGTATTATTTATTACTTTGATATATAGTTTCATAGTGAAAGGGGCAAAAAATGAAAACTCGTGTAATAATCATTGCTATTTCATTACTCATACTATTTTCACTGACAGGTACCAGCTATGCGCTTGATGCCAGGACTGGAGAAATCATACTCATTCCCTCTGATGAGGTAATCGATGAGGATCTTTACCTAGCAGGAGATACAGCTATCATAGAGGGAACCGTAAACGGTGACATATGGGCTGCATGCAGGGACATAACGGTGAGCGGTGATGTCATGGGAAGTGTTTTCAGCACTTCGGGTAATACAACTCTGCTCGGCAGAGTAAAGAATGGTGTGAAAGTAATGGGGGGAACACTAAAAATAGAGAACCAAATAGGTCATGACCTTTTTTTCTTTGGTAACAAATTGGATATTACTAATAATGGGATAATTGGAGGCGACTTTTTCTTCGGCGCAAGGGAGATTATCATAGATGGCCCTGTCATGGGAAACCTGAAGGGTGGAGGCCAAACGGTTATTATCAACAATAGAATAGGCGGGGATGCTAAACTTTGGCTCCAGTATCTTACTCTATCCAATAGTGCAGTGATAGGAGGTGATCTTACTTACACCAGCGACGAGGAGGCTCTTATCCAGCCCGGTGCTGATATCCGGGGAGCAGTCATGCACCAGATCCCGGAATACAGAGATAGATTAAAGGATATTTTTCCCTTTTTGATCATAGCGGGAGTTGTTGCTAAAATCCTGAACTTTGTGATGACACTGCTGGTTGGGCTCGTATTTATACTGCTGTTTCCCAGATGGATAAACTCCCTTTCCGATGCAATTAAAAAGAAACCGGGAGCATCTGTAGGATGGGGGGCTGTCATTCTTGTTGGCACTCCAATTGGAGTCCTGATCGCTTTCGGTACTATAGTCGGGTTAGCACTTGGTGGGGTTGTTCTTGCCGCGCTCTATATAGCTCTGTACATAGGTCATATCGCAATCAGTCTTTGTATAGGAACCCTGATACTGGGACAAATAACCAGGATTGAAAAGAAGGGGGTCATATTCGGAAGCTTTGCACTGGGGCTCTTTCTTATTACCCTTCCCAGGTTTATACCTGTATTAGGAAACATTGTCTGGGTTGTTGCATCGCTCTTCGGAGTTGGCTCAATTGTTGCAGCTTTAATGATAAAAAAGGCAGAGCCTGGTAAAAAAGCAAAATAACCCACTTTCTGTTCAGGTAATTAATCAGGCACCTGAGAACCAAAACACTGGGTAACCTTGAATTGATCCATATTAAAAAAAGACCGATTCTCAAAGTGCCAGGCACCGCATCCCAAGAATTTAAAGTGTATGTTCAGGATGTTCTCCCTGTGAGGAGGCGACTCCATCCAGCCGGCTACAACAGCTTCTGCAAAACTGTTATAGGTATGAGGCTTGATCGCATCTCCTGTAGTGTAATCTCTGAATAGTTTATCGCCGTTTTCAGGCGGTATCAGGGGAGAGCCGGGTTTATACTGGATTCCGAACGCTTCGGTGATATTTTCTCCTCGATATCCTTCAATTACTCCATAAAGGGCCATTCGCATAGAGGGGGTTTCTCTCTGTGCATTAAAGGGATTGGTGTGACTGAAAAATCCCTTCTCCGCCATATCACGGGAGTGGAGCACTGCTGCTTTCTCGAGTGCGGCTGAATGCTGAAATGGTTCTTTTCTATGTTTTTCCCTCATATTGTTAGTCTCATAAAAAATCGCTGCATTGAGCAATGGGTAATTGATGTTCTCAAGATCGATAGCTCTATTAGCTGGCCCGTAAAGTTTGAAGCTCTCATGTGTATACGAAGCATATGATGATCTGTCCCACACCGTGCTGCTGTCGGCATATGAAACTGCAGACCCGACAATAAAAATAGTGATAGATATCATAACATAATAAAAACCTTTAGAAAATCGAAAAAGCTTGAATCTTCTCAACAATGGACCTCCTCACTCAGATCATCAACCTGTCACCAAAAATGACCATTGCTATATTAAATGCACTGTGAATTATCATAGGAATTACAAAGAACTTCCAGTTTCCCTTGAGAAAAGGGATCTCGCCCCTCACCGACTGAAGGAGCCTCTCATTGATTCCAAAACCAACAATGAAACTCGTGATGGTGTGCATACCAAGCCCCACAGTATATCTGAAAACAGCAAGGTTGTGGCTGTGCTCCGGATAATAGAGATTGAGATAGATGAGGTTCTCAACAACACCGAAAGACAGTCCTCCCAGACCGGCAAGGAGAGCTGTATAGATTCTTTTTTTTAATACACTACTCTTAAATGCGAGGATCAAATATACACCAGCTGGCTTCATGACCTCCTCGATCATCGGCCCTCCAACAAACGCCACTAAGATAGACCCATAGAGAATCTCCTGAAAAATTGCCCCAAGAACCCCCAGAACTCCTCCAGCGATGACTGTAAAAGGAGCGAAGATCTGCCACTTTACCATAGAAGAAGTCTACCTTTCAAATTAAAACACAGCCATATTTCCAGCACACAATCGATGATTAAGGAAAAAGGTCTTTAAATCTCACTATATTGTCGGATATGGGTGTGTTTACATCTTCCGCGATACTGTTCAATATTTAATAAACATCTTTATTTCCCTATTAACTTTCTCTTCCATGAAATGGAGGATATTCGTCCCTCAAAAGACTCATATACGCTGTCACACGTATAGACCATCTCATGTAGCGAACAACAAAATCATACATACCTTTCGGGTACTTTGCAGTAAACAGGATTATCCACATTGCAATAAATGTCACTATCCCCACAGCTATTCCATACACCCAAAGGCAGATACCGTGAGGAATACCAACATAGATCGAACCTAGAAAAAACTTCAATACTGCCAATCCTCTCGAGAGTTTTTCAGGATAATCAACCTTCAATTCAACAGGATAGCCGGCCATCTTGATTCCTCCACTGTAAAAATTTTTTGTATATCCCCATGAAAATGCAGGACAATTATTTCATAACTCTGTATAGTATGACGATTCTCTATTAAGTTGGCTTTTTCAGAATGAATCCCTGAGTTCGTGTTGATTTATTCAACACGAACTCCATTATTATCTTCACAACCTGTTCACGGTTATGTGTAGAAAATAAAAATTCACCAAATCTCCCCTTGTGAAGAGAGAGAACAACAAGCGGCGCCCCAACCACACTGTATACAAGCTTCCATTCCCCCTTACCTCTCCATATTCTTATCCCCCAGCCTCCATATTTTATAGTGAGCGCCTGGTCTGAATAGCATTCCTTGATGTTTTCCATAGGGATCTTTTTTCTTATAATACCATAGCTGACTGTAACCTCTCTGGCAGTTATTCTCGTGGTCATACGTCTGAAGTTGAGTATCAAACCGCAGAAAAGCAGAAACATTATTAGAAAAAACCAATCAGGTGCTTGATTGGATCCTAACGGTCCTCTCGTTATTTGTATCACTAATAAAATAAGGAAACCTATCCCGAGCATACCAAAGGTGGCAATCATCCATTTTGCTGTCAGTTTTTCTTCATAAACAGTACTGGTTTTCATGATTCCAATCTCCGCACATCGGTTAGTTATTAATAGTAACTTCTCCCTCTTCTATCTCCCTTACTGTTCCTCCCAAAGGTGTGTTAACCACTGTAATCTTTGACTGACCGGCTGCTTCAATCCTTCCTCTCACCTGGCCGCAATCCTGTATCAGGAACTGTGCTCTGTCATGCGTGAGCACATCGCAGGCAATCTCACCTCCATAAAAATTCGTTTTTGAATCTTCTTTTGCACCGATATATCCACCAGTTCCATCACAGATGGAATCGAAAACATTAATCTGTGATTTTCCGAAAGAGATAGATTCTCCATATACACAGTTTCGTATCTCTAACGCAGCATTGTTACTTGTATAGAAGTTCCATGTACGGACTTTTGTTTCGATGAATTGGAGCTCGTGGTATGGCGACTGGTATGAGAAATCTGCGTAATAAACCTCATTTTTCATATTATTTACAACCGCTCTTACTCTTCCGGTATAGAGGATGCCGACTGCCCTGAGCTCTGAACCTTTGACTGTGATGTTGCACCCATTCAAAGCGATTAAACCCCATAAAAC
>CP070841.1:417450-446811 GCA_020342115.1 Spirochaetota bacterium | reverse complement strand
GCCCGGGAGCATTGTAGACTCGCAATATGTGGGCGTGACGAGAAAGACCTCAACAGTGTCTGCAAACAGATAGAATCGACGGGGGCTGATAAACCTTTTTCGAAGAAGTTTGATCTTATAGATGAGTCACTGATCCTTGAATACTACAAGGAAGCCTGCCGGTATTTCGGCCCGCCTGACATACTGATTAACAATGCAGGCTACAATTCCAGAAAGGCTGAATTGTGGAAAGTCGATACTGCTGAGTTTGATTGCATGTTAGCTATCAACCTTCGGGCACCTTTCATTCTCATGCGTGAATCATTCAAGGATATGAAGGCAATGGGAAGCGGGCATGTGGTCAATATTCTTTCGTCGATATGTTATGTAGACATGGAAACAATGGGTGTCTATACCGCAGCAAAAAGAGGTCTGCAGGCTTTAACAAATGTCTTCCGTAAAGAGGTCAGACCTTTCAATATACGTGTCACCTCTATATATCCCGGGGGAGTCGATACGCACTTCAGAAAGGCTGAACGCCCCGACTACATGCGTCCAGAGAGTGTTGCCGAGGCAGTGTTCACAGCCCTGACTCTCCCTGAGGATCTTGTTGTGCACGATATGACATTTCGCCCAATGGTTGAAACTAACTTCTAAAATAGACAAAATGGGGATAGATACTATTTTCCCGCTTTAATAAATGTCCACGAGAATAAATAAGGCAAAAAAAATGGTATCTGTCCCTATTTTAATATAGCTTAACGTTCTTAAACCAGTTCATAGACCTCATACCCCATCGAGCCCGGGGCAACTAAAGAGTCGAACTTGGCTGACCATTTTTTCATCTCAGCGGTAGGGCTCATCCTCTCCATCCAGGCTTCTTCGTAATCCTGGAAGTTCTGGAACTCGTACTCCCTGATGATTTCAGGAGCCCCTGGCGAGGCTAGCTTTCTCACATACATCCTTGCAGCAGCAGTGACTCCCTCTTTTTTCATGAGCTCGTCTCTTTCCTTGAGCAGTTTAATTGCCTCATTTCTTTTTCCGCGCAGTATCACCATTGAAACACGCACTATTATCATAAAATTGACCTCCTTTATCACTATATAATTATATATTTGTATGAAGCTCACACAGCAGGATTAATACCTGAAAAAAACCTTATAATGAACTCATTGTAAAACAGAGAGTATAATTGTCAATGAAGAATAAATTATTGCTCTCACAGCACCAATATTCTCTTGATAATTCCATACAACAGTAAGTACAATAATGACTCAGACAAAAAAGCTGTAATGGAGAAGAATATGAAACTCCTTGAGGGAACACAGGTCGTACCTGATGTTGCTGAGCTTCTTGCCGTGATACTAAGGGAAAAGAAGCCGAAAAGAGTGCATCATTTCGAGCTCTTTCTCGACAGTGAGGTAAAAGATGTGATCTGGGAAAAATATGAGCTAGGAAAAGACCTCAAAACGTCTGATCCTCACTATCACCTTAAACGGGAAATCAAGCTCCATGAGTTCCTTGGTTATGATGTATTCAGATATGAATTTCTCCCGCATTCAATTCATTTTGACGTACCTTCTGTTGACACGAATGACACAACATCGATCTCAACACAGCAGCGAGGTATTCGTGAATGGACAGAGGAGCATGAAGGCCCGATACAGTCAATGCAGGATTTTGAAAAATACAGGTGGCCTAAGATGTCAGAGATTGACCTGAGTGACCTTGAGTGGTTCGAGAAGAACCTGCCGGATAATATGGGAGTCTACGACCTCACGGCGCATATATACGAAATGCTTTCCTTTCTCTTTGGATATGAAACCCTCTGCTACAAGATGGTTGACGAACCGGATCTCGTGGATGCAGTGGCAGAGAAGATCGGACACTTTTACATGGATTATACGAAGCTCATGTGCGACTTTAAATGCATTCCATATATATGCGGCTCGGATGATTTAGGGTACAAGACGAGTACGCTAACCTCACCGGAGTTCCTTCGCTCGCATGTGTTCCCCTGGCAAAAAGCATGCGCTGAAATAGCACACAAGAACCAAAGGCCGTACCTCTTCCACAGCTGCGGGAACCTTGAAGCTATTATGGACGACCTTATTGAGGATGTGGGAATCGATGCCAAGCACTCTTACGAGGATATAATCATGCCTGTGACAGAGGTATATAAAAATTATGGGGAAAGGATCTCAATACTCGGAGGCATTGACGTTGATTTTCTGTGCAGGTCAGATGAAGAAGCGATACGAAAAAGAGTGCGCGATACCCTCGATGTGTGCATGAATGGAAAGGGATACTGTTTAGGGACAGGCAATACTGTAGCGAACTATATGCCGTATGAAAACTACCTAGTTATGCTCGACGAGGGAAGGAGATACAATTTTGGAATGTAGGGTCTGGAAATGCAGGGTCTGCTCCCCGAGCAGACCAAAACGTCAGACTCTTCACTAAATATAGAGTATATGTCCAGTTTCAAATAACTTAGATCAAAAAGCAATTGATCAAAAAAATATGATCTTACTATAAAAAACCAATACCTTTTTACTTTTTTCCCATATTTACTATTGAAAATAGAAATATTTGGTATATCATTTATAATATTAATATAGGACATGTGGTGCAGGGTTTATGATGCAAACCTTGGAACGGTGTGTATTTAGAAAGACCTACCATTTTATATTTACATCTTTAGTAATTGTGTAAGCTAATAAGAAAGCTTTTTCATAGAGTCAAGTTTTCATGAAAAGAGGTAATGGCAAAGCTAGTATAAAGAATATGAAACTACTGAAGCTTCTGCTAATCCTGGTTGCAGCAGTCTCCCTGATAATAGGTTCACTCTTCATCTTTCTCTCCTGTTCGGCAGGAGTAAATATAGGAGAAGCTAATAAGATATTGACCTCCCTCAGGATCGAATGGCCCGCTGATTTTGATAATACCTGTAAATCAAATGAACCAATTAATGTTATTATAAGCGCTCTCGATCAAAATGGGCAGATATTCAACTGGAGCGGTACTGTAACCACAGCATGTACAAATGCGAATATATCTGTGAGTCCCCCATCAATAGATATTACGAATGGCTCAGAGCAGAGAAGCATTGCTTTTACTAATTCAACTTTTGTCAATCAGGAAACAAAATTTAAAATAAGCTCTGGCGGCGTGTTATTCGAAACTGAAGATTTTTTAACTGTGTATGAGACAAATCCTCCATCAAACATCGATGAGTTCAATGCAACTGCCTGGGACCTTCAAATAAAACTGGAATGGGTAAATCCTCCTGAGCTTGATTTTGAGGGTGTGAGAATTGTTAGGGGAGACGACGATTACCCCACCCATGCAGGAGATGGATTGATTGTGTATGAGGGAGACAATGTTGAATATATTGATGAAAATCTCATTAATAATACTACTTATTACTATTCCGCTTTTTCTTATGATGAGGCTCGAAACTATTCGAGTGGTGTCGGGCGCAATGGCAATCCCGTGGATCACACAGTTAAAAATACTACTTTTCTTCCGGGAGATCATAAAATCACTTTGTTTTGGAAAGAGGACATTGATGCAGATTTCTACAACATATACTACACAGACGATGGCACCACCCCCGGTTCAGAAAACGGAGAAAAAATAGAAGCAATAGTAGAAACAACATATGAATTCGATGGATTATTCAATTTTACAGAATACAGGTTCACATTAACCGCACAAAAATCCGGTATGTTGTCGCAGGAGTCAGGAGTATTGCGAGTTGTCCCGCCCGGTAAGATTATGGATGCCGGTTATTACCATACAATTGCTTTGAAGGAAGATGGGTCAGTATGGATATGGGGAAGTAATGATTATGGTCAGCTCGGTAACGGGGATTATCCGAATAATAGAAGTAAACCAGTGTACGTTCTTGTTGAGAGCGGGGGAGACACGTTGAACAATATCGTGTCTGTCGCTGCTGGTTATAAACACTCGGTTGCTTTGAAGAATGATAGAACAGTGTGGGCATGGGGAATGAACAATACAGGACAACTCGGTGACAATACAAATATTCCTGGAACCTATAGTGATATACCAGTACAGGTTGTCGGATCCGGTGGAGGCGGTAGTTTAACAGGTATAGTTGCAGTAGCTGCGGGAATGGAACACACAGTTGCGCTGATGGATGACGGGACGGTCTGGACCTGGGGCCGAAATAGTGAAGGCCAGCTAGGAGATGGGAATATGTTTACACCCAGTGCTACACCGGTACAGGTTCTCGGTTATAATGGAGAGGGAACTTTATCAGGTGTGGTAGGGATAGACGCTGGTGACTATCATTCTCTGGCTGTAAAAGAGGACGGTACGGTCTGGGCATGGGGACACAACTATTGGGGGCAGCTTGGGGATGGAAACAGTCCGGAAAACAGTAAAACACCGGTGCAGGTTGTCGGTTATGAAGGAGGTGGTATCTTAACGGGTATAGTGGCTGTAAGTGCAGCAGACGAACACACAGTTGCTCTGAAGAATGGCGGGACCGTATGGGCATGGGGAAGGAACAATACAGGACAACTTGGGGACAATACAAATATTCCGGGAACTGATAGTGATACACCGGTACAGGTGACTGGAGAGGATGGAGAAGGTGTTTTAACAGATGTTATCGCCATCGGAGCCGGCGGAGGCCAGAGTGCATCCTATACTGTGGCTATTGAGCAGGATGGAACCGCGTGGGCCTGGGGAGTAAATTCTTATGGACAGCTCGGGAATGGGAATAATCCGACCGGCAGCGATACACCGTTCAAGGTTGCGGGCTATGAGGGACAGGGAAACCTTTCAGGAATTGTGGCGCTAGGAACAGGATTATGGCATACAGTTTCATTGATGGAAGACGGGACCATATGGACATGGGGAAGGAATGACTCTGGAGAGCTGGGGGACGGAAGTACTACGACAAGGTATACTCCAATCACCATTACCTCAGCAGTCGGTATATCCGCTGGTACGAGACACACGGCCGCATTACTCGATGACGGGACATTAAGAACATGGGGATACAACGAATATGGGCAGCTTGGCGACGGTACAACAAATGACAGTCTTATCCCTGTTACAGTCACAACTGATGGTATCAATCCATTAACCAATATTGCTGATGTTTCATGCGGGGGAATTAATTACTTTAGCCTGATCAGCCACTACACAGTAGCCTTGATGGAAGATGGAACGCTACGAGCATGGGGGCAAAATACTTATGGCCAGCTTGGCGATGGAACAACCGACGACCGACATCTCCCTGTCACCGTCACAACAGATGGTATCAATCCATTAATCAATGTGGCTTCTATATCATCCGAAATCTCTCACACCATGGCTGTGTTGAATGACGGAACAGTCAAGGCTTGGGGTCGGAACTTTAATGGACAGCTGGGAAATGATACAAAAGATGACAGCCCCCTACCGGTGACAGTTATATGGGACCATGATGATGACCCAATTACTGCCCCAATTCCTTTGACAAATGTAGATAAAATTGTTACCGGATCAGGGCATTCCGTAGCGTTACTTTCTAATGGTACAGTAAGAGCATGGGGAAATAATGATATGGGTCAGCTGTGTAATGGAACCACAGATGAGAGTTTAATGCCTATAACAGTTGTATGGGATCATGATGATGATCCGATTACTGATCCAATTCCTCTAACAAACGTGGCTTCAATAGCTGCCGGGTTTCTTCATACGGTATTTCTATTAACTGATGGAACAATAAAAACATCATCTTGGGAGGACCCATATCTACCTGTAACGGGTACGATAGATGGTACTACTCCATTAACAGGTGTAGTAGCAATCGACTCCGGTTCCGGCCATGTAGTTGCTCTAATGGATGATAACACAGTAATGGCTGGAGGCGATAATAGCTATGGTCAAATTGGTGATGGAACAACCGACACCAGGGATTTTCCTGTCACTGTATTGAAAGATGGTACTAGTCCATTGACTGATGTTGTTGCAGTATCTGCTGGAGCGGGCGGTTCATACACTCTATTTCTGAGGTACGATGGGATAGTGCAGGCATGTGGAGCGAATAGTGACGGCCAGTTAGGAGACAGCACTACAACGGATAAGTATTTACCTGTTACCACACATATCTACAATGCGGGTTGGAACAGATGATGTAATGAGAATACATTACTTAAGAAGCCGATACCAACTTTCTTTTGCTCATAATACCACAACCCAGAAGACGGCAGGAATAAGCATATTACCAAAAAGAATTACCTGATGCTAGAGGTCCAAAGTAAGAGGATTTTCTCACAAAAAACCTAAATGTGTAGACCTGACTCTTTTTTTTAATGAGAGAAGACCCAGGCACTGGCCTCTTCAAAGGCTTCGAGGAGCACCCTGTCAAACTCCGCATAGTCATAAGCCCCATCTATAATAGCAACCGTATTCTTTGAGTATGCTTTATACCGCATCTACCAAACATTCTTTCCGGTCTTATCATAAAGTGTTGCATAACAGGTGACCACACCCTGCAGCGAACCGGTTTCACCTATTCCGAACGACATGTCCTGTTCAAAGCTGATATCAGTGACAAGCAGCGCTTCCACCCCGAGTGAATCTGACAGCCTTTTAACAAGGGCGGTATTTTTGGCCGGGTCTGTTGTGAAGATACCCTTGTATCCATCCGCGTAATTAAGGGCTACATCCCCGAGGAGCTTGATTATAGGTTCCTGCTCTTCTGCATTCTGAAACTCCTCATTACCTATCAAAGTCTCCTTCGGCAGTATTACAAACGGTACCGACTTTTTAAGATGTTTGAATATGACCTCTTCACTTTCATTGAGTACATTTAGTGTTGAGTGATCAGCCTCCTTTAATACTTCAAGCACATCCTTCCCTTCGGCAGCCGCTTCTGCCCCTTTTGCAATCTTCTGGATATCTCCAAACAGGCCCTCATCCCCCTCCTTTTCCTCATCGGACCAGGTCACGGTTGCATTTGCACTGATCTGAATCACGGCAAGCTTGGAAACACCCTGAGTCTGTGATAACGGTATTGTGGCACAGCCGACGTATAAAAAGGTTTCTGCTATGATCAAAATAATACATAGTACAATAACTTTGTTAGTTTTCATTTTTTCCTCCTGGTTTCGTGAAAAGATTTTGGAATTTGCTCAATTAAAGGCTCTTTTACATGCTATATCAAACAAATGTAATGTTTTGATGTAAACAAAGCCGTTGACAAATGAATGTATAGTGTGTATAATACACTTGGAGAATAAAAATGAAAAAGAGGATGCAGATAACAGTATCGGAAGATCTTAAAAAACAAATGGACGATGCAAAAGATTTCTATGGTGGCTATTCTGGGCTTATTGAAAAAGCTGTCTCAGAGTTCCTTACGCGTCCGGTTGAACCATATGAGGATGATATTAAAGATTTTGAAGAAGCAAAGCAAAGTGATGAATGGATTGATATCGAATCATTGAGGAAAAAGATCCGAAATCAGTGAACATTTTCTTTTTAAAAAAGGCGGAAAAATATCTCACTTCTCTGCCCCCAAGAATCGCTCTCAATATATTAGAGCGTATTAACAATATTCCAAAAGGTGATATTAAACCGCTAGCAGGTAGAAAAGGTGAATACAGACTACGAGTTGGGAAATATCGTATCCTGTTTTTCATCAAAGATGAAGACATATTTGTTGTTAAAATAGATACAAGAGGCGATATGTATAAAACATAAACCGGTTAATTGGTTGAACTTATGATTAGAGATTCGTTAAGCCCTGCGAATCATCAATCACTACGATTCTTCGATTTGCAGTCTCTTACTTTTTAGCAAGCAGGAATGTGCCAATGCCTATTAATATCGCCCCCACAGCTATTCCTATTATCTGAATAGTGCCGAAACCGGGAGATGCTCCAATAAAGCCGACACCTATGAAGTCTGCGATAACCGAAATGACAAGACCGATTACCCCTACTATTAACAAAATTATACCTGCTATTTTACCTCCCTTCATTTCTATACCCCCTGTTTAAATGATATGCTTGTACAATATAATACTAGCGAAATATAGATTTGGCTAATGTTTTGTTACGAGGGTACTGCTCGTTGCGATTCTGTGAATCGCAGAGCATTTGCCCTAAATTTATATGTTTCATATTATTAACACTTCATGTATAATACAAGTTCAGAAATATTTTTCATGGTAATATCAATCGGAGTAGATATACATTCATGAATTTAAAGCAGTTGCTCGAAAAGCTCGATATTGACAAAGACAGGTATTCCGATCTCCACATAATACGCCTATTCTCCTGCTTCGTTGCTATATCAAATAAAAAAATCATAAAAATATCAGATCCAATAATGACTTACTGCCCTCTCGCACGGCAGCTCTACAAACATATACCTGTCCCTGATCCGATTGATAGGGATACGATTAAAAAGCTCATCAAGCAGGGAATCGAGGAGAAGATTGAACAATTCGGCTATTTCACAGCTGAAAGGGAGCTGGAAAGAACAAAGATCGCAATACCGTATGGTGCATCGGAAATATTGATGTATGCGCTGAAAAAAAAGGTAATCGATGCAGCAGTCGTGGTGTGCGACGGTACTGGAAGTGTCATTACAAATTCTCCTGACGTTGTACAGGGAATAGGTGCGAGAATGAACGGGCTTTTTTACACAAGCCCTATCCCGGGGCTCATGAAAAGGCTCGAAGAGCTTGGAAGCAGTGTTCCTTTTAAGGATGCTTCAATCAACCAGGTAAAGGCTGCTGAAGAAGCAGCACGTATGGATTATAAGAATATCGCAGTAACAGTCAACGGTTATATGGATGAAAAGCTCGAATCGTTTCACAAGATAGAAGAAAAATATGGGGTCACTATAACAATCTTTCTCATCTGTTCAACCGGAGCATCAAAAGAGAGGGCAGGAGAAATCCTCCAGTGGGCTGATGTAGTCTGGAGCTGCGCATCGGAAGAGATACGGAAAATCGTTGGGCCGGGGGCAATACTGCAGATCACAAGAAAGATACCGGTCTATGTACTCAGCGATAAAGGACTCAATGCAGTGAGCGGCTACTCATCCCACATGCAAACAATAAAAGATCTCGATTCTGATAAACAGCATTTTATTGCAGGAGATGCCAGAGGCAAGAAAATAACTATGGGAAAGTTCAGTACCTATCTGAGCGAAGCAAAACTACCCATACGATCGGACGACGAGCCAAGGTTTAATTGATTAAGCCACGCCGTTAAGCACCTCTCCTTCGGCTTCCATCGGTACTCCTGCAGCATTGGCCTCATCGAAATCGATATGCATCTCGAGTGCTGAACTATCTGTAATCCTTATAAGAACATTCTCGCATATTGTTGTGCGGTCGCCTTTTAAGCGCACATTCACGATATCGCGGTTCTTTAATTTAAAATCCTTCCCGTCTTTTGGTGTCATGTGGATATGACGCCACGCCCTTATAACGCCTCGATCTAAGTTGACGGTACCCTCAGGTCCTATAATTTCAATACCGGGCGTTCCTTCAAGCTGGCCCGACTCACGAACAGGGGCCTGAACTCCAAGCTTGAACTGATCTGTCCCTGAAATCTCAACCTGAGACTCTGCCCTGGCTGGCCCGAGTACACGCACACGCTCAATGCTTCCCTTGGGGCCTTTGAGCTCAACAGTCTCTTTTGCAGCATACTGTCCGGGCTGAAGGAGATCTTTCCACTTGTTAAGTGTATAGCCTGGACCAAAGAGCTTTTCTATATGTTCTTCTGAGAGATGAACGTGACGGTTTGATATGTGTGCAGTGATAATTCCAAGTATTTCTCCTGCAGGAGTCTCTTTCGCACTGCACGAGAGCTTCGGAAAACGCTGAACCTGCTCAATCGCTTTTGTAATTCGGTCTTTGACCAGCTCTCCGTATTCCTCTCTGTAGCGGTCAAGCTGATCAACAAGCCTTTCCATGTCGCTCATGTACCTGGGAGCAAGTCCATTTAAAGCGACAGCCACTACATTTGCCCTGCACCGGTCACAGCCGCAACCTCCATTAGCATCTATAAGCTCATCAACCATCTCTTCAACAAAAAGCTCCATCACATTCAATGGATCGAAGTTTGATGAAAGCGGACGGCGAAGAGCAATAACTCTTCGTATAAGCTGCAGCTTATATGCCTTGTCAATCTGCTCCTGAGTGCATATTTCCTGCTCCACAAGCACCTCACCGAGCGGAGCGAGTATATCCAGATGAGCCTCCATTGCCTGCTCGAGCTGATCACGTGTTACATACCCGAGCTCAAGCAGGATCTGCCCTATGGTATTGGACTTGATATAGCTGTCACGCTGGCGGTGCAGTGCATCTGATACAACGGAAGCAGCGCCCAAACCTGACTCTACAATCACTTCTCCGAGGCGCAGAGGAACCTCAACCTGCTTGTACTCCTGTTGAACCTGAAGCGCTTCATTTATTTTATCTTCCGTCACTTTTTCATTCTTGGTAAGCCACTTTCCAAGCTTATTTCCTAAGCCGTCATGCATGACGCCCCTCCTTCATCTAACTCTTTGATAAAAATATAATAGATAGACGTTAAATCAAATCAGTAGAATTGTCAAGGTCCGTAATCGTATTTTGGCCATTTTATTGCTACAAACTGCCATTCTTATTTACAATGTGTACGTAATTTATCTTGTGTAATATAGGGGGTGTGGTAATCTTAATAAGAGGGCGATGTATGAAGTTTGGTATAAGAAAGAAGATGTTCTTTATCACACTCTCAATCAGTATTGTGATCTCTTTCATAATAGGCTTCTCCATCTTCAGACAGGCTTACAGGCTGTTCCTCGATAACTTTCTCGAGGACAAACTTTCTCTCGCACGCTCCATCTCAGGTTCGCTTGATGGTGATGCTCTCCTGAGTTTTACCACTCCCGAAGTGTTAAGCGATGAGCGATACTTAACCTATCAACGTTATCTAAACAAGATAAAACATGATAACAACGATATCTCTTATCTCTATGCTGTAATCTACGATGAGGACCGGAAGCACCATATTTATACACTCGATGCTAATACCAATAAAACACACACCCTCTGGGTCGAAACTGATCCTTTTGCACTTATATGTCGGATTGATAACAGTAAAATAGAGATCGAATACGATCAAAAGTTATACACAGAAGATTTCACTATCGAGATTGATGATGAAATCGTTCGGGTAAGCTTCACACAAAACAACATATATCTGAACGATGCTCTTTTGTTCTCTATTCTTACCTCCAGACCTCTTACACTCAATACAGTTGCAGGGCCAATCAGTGAGCTGGATAACTTTGCTGATCACTCTCAAAAAGGAACAATTAACCTCAACGGTGAGCCTATACCTATCTACCTGACTCTCAGTTTGAAGGGACTTCCAGAGTCTATACCCGGGGAATCCTATAACGAGCACGATCTTGAGAGTATCGAAGAGCTCAATCAATTGCTCGCTGAAGACAGAGACTATGCATCGGATGAGTTCGTTGAAACAGAGTTTGGTGATACTCTCTTTATATACAGCATTGTTCATGACAGCTCTGACAGGCCAACCGGTGTGCTCGGGCTTGAGGTATGGGCAAGAGAAGCCACCGACTATAGACGTTCGATTTTCCTCGTGGCCGGGATCGTATCGGTAATCGCTTTTATCTTATCGGTGAGCATATATCTTTTGGTTACAGAGAATATGGTGATCAAAGCTATTAAAAAGTTCTCCGGAGGTGTAGAGGAGATAACAAAAGGGAACTTTGACTACCACATAAACATAAAGAGAAATGACGAGATAGGGGATCTAGCAACAACCTTCAACGGTATGACAGATGGATTGAAGGAAAGAGACATGGTCAAAGACCTTTTCGGTAAGTACGTTCAGAAAGAGGTCGCTGAAATGGTGTTAAAATCAGAGATCAAGCTCGGAGGAGAGAAACAGGTGGCGACCGTTTTATTCAGCGATATAAGAAGCTTCACCACACTCTCAGAGCAGCTCGAACCCAAGAACCTTGTTTCGATGCTCAACAGGTACTTTACCGCAATGGTTGATCACATCATCAGATACAGTGGTGTCCTTGACAAATACATCGGAGACGCACTCATGGTACATTTCGGTATCCTCAGTGATACCAAGAACTCGGCAGATAATGCTGTTAAGACAGCAATCGACATGACAAAATCCCTTATGGATTTCAACGAACAGCAGGAAAATCGCAAGGAGCCTCAGATAAATATAGGAATCGGTATCCATACCGGTGAACTGGTTGCCGGAAATATCGGCTCCCCTAACAGAATGGAGTATACCGTTGTTGGTGACACCGTAAACCTTGCCTCTCGTGCAGAAGGGCTGACAAAACTTTTTGGTGCACATATTGTAATCACAGAAGCTACTCATGAGAACCTCAAAGACCAAGGCAGTTATCTCAGCAGACCGCTTGATCTCATCGTGGTAAAGGGTAAGACCAAACCTGTCCTTATGTATGAGATCTTCGATGCGGACAGTGAGAGGACAAGACAAAAGAAGAAAGAGACACTGCAGGAGCTAAACAATGCAGTAATACTTTACAGGAGTCGGGATTTTAAAAAAGCCAAGAAGATATTTTTCGATCTGATAAAATTCAATGAAAGCGATGTATTGGTAAAGTACTATTCAAATCTTTGCGATTACTTTTTAGATAACCCCCCGAAAGATGACTGGAATGGAAGCGCTATAATGAAAACGAAATGAATCATCTTATTCAAAATATTCGAATGCATCTATGATATCCAGATACACGCCGTCAAAACCTGCACTTACTATCCTGTCCAGGTAGGCATCGCTGCGGCCAAAGACAATTGCCTGCCACTCCGGATTCCAGTATCGTACTTTGTAATTTCCAAGCCAATCAGGATTCTCCTCTTCGAGCCAGGACGGGGGTTTCTTTGCCCACGAACTCTTCCAATAGTAACGGTAATCCTCGGCCTCTCCAATACTCATATAAGCTATGACGAGGCGCGCACTGCCGCCGGGCTTTTTCTTCAGTGATGCTACATCACTCGATATTATTATATCATCTCCAAAAAATGCATCCATTATGATCACATCATAATCTGTAGCTTTTAAAGCGGATAAATACCTCCCCTTGCTTTCAAAGCTACCGGGATCGAGAAGATATAGAAAGTTCTGTGCGTCAGACAACGAGCGTATTTCCCTGGGATTCCTGTTCCGTACAGGATTCGGATAATCAGGTATTACATTCAAGTCACGCTCAGGTGCTGCAAAAGAGATATACCCCTTTTTTGAGTTTTTGTTAAAAGAATCATCCATTTTGCTTTTATCCCAGCAGTAATCTGTCACGAGTATTACCACCCCATTTACCTTTGCAGCATCGAGAAAAGACAGGAGGTAGTCGCTCTCATGTCGTGGTGTGGCCACATTGTCATCGTCATAACCGTAGAAAAGGTCTTCCTGCCCTGCCCCATCGACTGCATTGATGTAATCCAGTACAGGGTTGCCTTCCTGCTCCCCATGTTCTCTCATGAGCTCATGTCCGTTCTGAGGAATAATGATAAAATCAGGATTACTTTTTTTTGCATACCTGCTGATAGATTTTATAAAACTGCGCATGAGCTGCTTGTAATCCCTATCGTTTCCGTATGATAAAGTCCCAACACTGAAAACAGTACCAATCAATATAAAAAGTATGGTTCGCAATATTTTCATCGTAATACAATCCTCCTTATTGTGTATTCCTGCACTCTATTTAGCATACAGGGATCCGAAATTGGCACACGCCCTGTAGTCGGCACCCTGAGAGTCATAATCACCGAAAGCGCCCCACACCTTTGGCCTGAATATGCTTTCTGATGGAACATTGTGCATGGAAACAGGGATTCTCAGCATGGATGCAAGGGAAATGAGGTCACCCCCTATATGCCCGTAACTGATCGCACCGTGGTTTGCACCCCAGTTTTCCATAACATGATACACATCTCTAAAGGGACCATGGCCGGTTAAATTAGGAACAAACCAGGTTGTAGGCCAGGTGGGATTAGTACGGTCAATGATCGCCTTCCCAACCTCTTCGGGAAGGTCCACTGTATAACCTTCGGCTACCTGAATCACCGGGCCGAGACCAGCAACCATGTTAATCCTCGACATGGTCACAGGCATGTTTCCGATGGTGAGAAAGCTCGTCGAAAAACCTCCACCTCTGAAATACTCTCTGTCAGCAGGGCAGAACCTTGTGGCTTCGAGGCATCTTGTTACCTCCTGGGGGGTAATCTCCCAAAAAGGTTTCATCGCTGGTTTTCCATCCCTTTTCTGCTTCCCTGTTCCATCCATTGTGGTCGACCCGGAATTAATGAGGTGAATTACCCCATTCTCCAGCGTATCCTTTGGAGAATATCCTGTTACCCTTTTGATTGAATCTGGACTCCAGAAGGCCCTTACATCGGAGAAAATCTGAGAAGTACCACTCAGCAGATGGCCGAAAAGCATGGGGATACCGTTCAGGTAGTCATTCTCTGTTGCAACTACAAAAGCCTCCCGTATTCCATTCCAGTCAAAAGATGAGTTGAGTACTGTTTCGAGGAAATCGCCATTGGGAAAATGATCTGTCCACTGCCTTTGCCCCTGAAATCCGCTTGCAATTGCATTGTGGCCGAGTGCCTCTTCCTCAAATCCAAGCCCTGAAAGCTTCGGAT
The DNA here is from genome assembly GCA_020342115.1 of Spirochaetota bacterium. Lineage (GTDB taxonomy): Bacteria > Spirochaetota > B62-G9 > B62-G9 > DRHN01. The sequence continues at coordinate 432,134 of CP070841.1, read as the reverse complement.
TACCGATCATCAGGTCCCTTGCGATGAGCGCCATTTTCACCACGGCCTTCCAGTCATCCTCCTTTTTGTGTGCTGAGAACCGGTAATGAGGTTTGTTCGGATCCGGGCCCTCTTTACAATATTTCTTTACCCATTTGAGAGCAAGATCATACTCCTTTGGATCGTAAATTTCCTCTTCCATTCTTCTGATAAACTCAGACATGTCAACCATCTCATACCGCATCCCAAGCCACTGTTCAAGAAAGCTCGGGTCTATGATCGAGCCTGCAATTCCCATGCTCACCCCACCCATTGCAAGGTAGGATTTTCCCTTCATGGTTGCTACAGCAAGACCTGCTTTTGCAAACCTGAGCAGCTTCTGTGCCACGTCCTCAGGTATCGATTCATCATCAGCATCCTGGACATCCTTTCCATAGATACTGAATGCAGGAAGCCCTTTCTGTGCATGTGAAGCAAGCACTGCGGAGAGGTACACGGCACCCGGCCTCTCGGTTCCATTGAAGCCCCATATAGCCTTTGGTGTAAGCGGGTCCATATCCATTGTTTCAGCACCATAACACCAGCAGGGAGTGACGGATACCGAGACCCCGACTCCCTCCCTCTCGAATTTCTCAGCTGCACGCGCTGCCTCTGCAAACCCGCCTATACAGGTATCTGCAATCACGCACTCAACGGACAATCCGTTTGGGTGCCTGAGGTTCTTTTGAAAAAAATGCTTCAGCGCGTTTGCCATTCCCATAGTCTGAGCTTCGAGGGCTTCCCTTATCCCTTTTCTCCTTCCGTCTATTACAGGCCGAATACCTATTTTGGGCATATTTCCCTGCAGACGGTTATACGGTTCAGTCAATTTCATGTTCCTTCTCCTCTGACCGAGTAATTTCGATTGGAAAAATTAAATAGATTAATCTTTTTCTATTATTTTGTCTTCTCTCTCAAACTCCTCTTTTGTGTAAAAGGACTTCTGGGTGCCTGATCTGAGTGTCGAGAATGCTGCATAATGATTTGCATATGATATTGCTTCAACTAACTTCCCTGTTTTTATGTAGTAATAGGCAAAACTTCCGATAAAGGCATCGCCAGCCCCTGTAGTATCCTTAGCTTCTACGCTAACTGCAGGTATAAACTTTACAGTCTGTTTGGTTGAGAGTAACGCTCCCTTTTCACCAAGGGTTACAACAACCGTCCGAACACCCTTATCTATAACCCAGCTTGCTGCACTCTTGACCTCATCTATTGAGGAAACAGGATGGCCCGTTATGATCTCCAGCTCCGTCTCATTCGGAACAAAGAACGCAACCTTCTTGCCATGGGCAAAATCAAGCCTAGCTCCAGGGGCTGGATTCATTAAAACAGAGACATCATGTTTTGCGCATGTGTCGATTGCATAATAAACAGTATCGAGTGGTATTTCAAGCTGGAGAAGGACGAGGTCGCTTTGCTTGATTTTCTTTTCGGCCCTATCTACATCGGATCTACTAAAAAATGCATTTGCTCCCTTAATTATAAGGATACTATTATTCCCATCTTCATCAACAAAGATTGGGGCGACTCCATTTGATGCTCCTTTTACAGCTTCAACCAGTGAAGTATCTATACCAAAAGATTCAAAATTCTTCTTTACCTCTCTTCAGAAAATATCATCACCAACCTTTGTGACCATGGTGACATCAGCTCCGAGAAGTGCAGCAGCTACTGCCTGATTCGCCCCCTTGCCACCAAATCCCAGATCAAACCCTGGGGCTTCCACTGTCTCGCCTTTCTTTGGCATCCTGTGAATATTTGTTATGAGATCAATCATGTTGCTACCCAAGACTGTAATCCTTGGAACGGATTTCAACTATAATCTCCAGTTTTATTCTCTGTCTATCACTGTTTCTCTTAATCACCTATACACGTACAGCATGTTCAGCACGGGAAGGAATACGTTTACCAGGAGTACTCTGATAATGCTTCTTTACCTCAATAATCTGCTCCTCCCTCTCTTTATTTTCAATAATGACTACAACACTTCAATCTTCTTTTTTTAATACGCCCTTGTCGAATCCACCATGGCAAGGATGTTCTCTTCGTGTATGTTCCGGGACATGACAGCATTGATATTCAGGACATGGCCTGCTTGCACACTCACCCTGTCGATAATGCGCTCGACCCCTCCCCTCGTCGCAGCAGGGCTGCCAGCACTAAGAGTTCCTAGGTGTGGATGATTCCCATCAGGTAGCAATGCTCTCCAACCCTCTTCTTTACTTCGATTATATCACCCAATCGAATACCTGGCTCATGTCAAATAATGGGAGTCTCTCCGGAGTCACCCCATTGATGCGGGGTTTTACATCGTGCAGGCACCATCATAAGCCATGGTGATACTTCTCTACAGTTTAGTGGAATCAGCAGTCTACTGCTTGGCCTTTATCTTTCCCATTGCAAAAAGCATGAAAGCTGAAAAGAGAATGAAGGGAATACTCAAATACTGACCCATGGTTAGCGGGCTCGCAATGCTCAGGGTGTGATACTCCTTAACAAACTCTACCAAGAAACGCAAGGTGAAATACATAAAGAGCATGAGATACAGAATACATCCGTCCTGGAGCTTGTCCTTTTTATTTTTATAGAGTGTCCACAGGGTAACGAAAACAATAATCCCTATTGCCACTTCATAGAGTTGTGAAGGATGTCGGAACGCAGGCGCAGAACCGTCGAGCTCCCTGAACCTCATAAATTTCACAGCCCACGGTACAGAGGTCTTTCTACCAACGATCTCCGAGTTAAAAAAGTTTCCAAGACGAACAAAACTCGTTGCTATTGATACAGGTATCGATGCGATATCGGCAACCTCGTAAAACTTCATTTTGTATATCCTGGAAAAGATCAATACCCCAATAATAAGGGCAATAGCTGCTCCATGGCTGGCAAGACCTCCCTTCCAGATCTGGAGTATACTTATTGGATTTGAAAGGTAATATTTGGGATAGTAAAAGAACACATGGCCGAGCCTCGCACCAATTACTACACTGATGAATATCGTGAGGAACAGCGGGGGAAGGTAATCCCTGTTGATACCGTTTGCCTTAAAAAGTTTATTGAGCAAAAAAAGCCCCAATAGAAATGCACACATGAATAGAACGCTATAGTACCGGATAGAAAACCTGCCAATTGTGACCATTATTGGTGAAATGTCATGCACAAACAATTTTTTCTCCTTGAATATGATTATTTGTCAGCCTCTCTCGCTCTTTGAAATGCTGATATACCTGATACATGAAGGTCCTTATAGCCGCTTCTCTGCCAGGCTGTATACTCACATCACACGGCGCATCAAGATATGGAATTCGAAGTCTGCTGGTCAGAGGCCTTACAATAGATGTTGTGACAGACCCCGGCATACAGGTAAAAGGATATACATTGATCACGCCGTTGAACCTGTCTCGGGCATAAGAGAGAATACCGGAGATGCTCAGACATGCTTCAGTGCCTATATCAAAATCAAACGCATCTTCCTGCTTAAGAAGGTCTTCGAGATGTGACACGTGGTGATCCTCGGCCACATCGATGAAGCTTCTGAAGCTTTTGTAAATCCGTTTCTGGATATACTGCTCATATACAAGATTGCTCTTGAACGCAATTACTTTCTTAATGTAGTGTATCATTTTCCGTAAACGGAGCTGCTTCATACTCAGAACGAACCCCCTCTTTGCTTCCCTCATCCTGTGATAGGATATATAATTTATCCATTCGGCAAAGGAAGTGTTTACAACCTCAGCCCCGTGATGCTCTAAAACCCTTATTATATCATGATTAGCCTGATCATGGGCTCTGAGATATATTTCTCCAACTATGCCCACAAGAGGTTTGCGTGGAATCGTGTGGTCGATGATTTGAACCGCCTCCCGTATAATACCGTGAAGCTTATCCAGGACCTTATCATAAAGAACGGTTGTGTCCCCATAGGTCTCAAAGATATCTTCCATTTCATGCATCGCCTCTTCTACAAAGGCATCTGTCAAGCCACGTTCTTTTTCATAGGGCCTTATTCTACATGTGAGCCGGTCAAGAACATCCCCGATTACTATTGAAAGATAGCCCGTTTTCCTGATGTCTGTAGCTTTATTACCGTCGATCATTCCCTCGAAGGAGTAATCATTAATCGAAGTAATGAATCCTATCCTAACCCTCCTGAGCTCGGGAAAGGAGTCGAGTACCATCCGCTGATACTTGTTGTACATTCCAAAACGGCAGGGGCCGTCCGATTCCGGCATCAGGTATATATAATTATCGGGATTAAAGTTTTCTCCTAGCCTCCTCTTTTCATTCTGCATGTAGTAGAGGATATCACCTGTTGTAATGAGGCATGGTAAACATTCTTTTCCTGACGTGTGAGCCTTGCCGAAATCCAGACCCTTGTAGGTTTCCAAAGCCTGCGCCTTAATTCCAAAACCTCTGAACCCAGCTGCCATAAGGTGAGTAGCAAACCTGTACAGCTGTGGCATCAGGAGGGTCTTATCCTTTGCGTTGTATACGCCTATACCCTTATTCAGTGACTGAAAGCTTGTCCTGCTCTCTGATTCCATTCTCTATTACCTTCTCGCTATAACGCTTGAGTTCTCCTCTGCCATTCATGGCATTCATAATCACATTCTTAAAGGCTTCTATTCTTGTCATGACACCAGCTTCAGCAATATGCTCATCAAGCTCCAGAATTAAATAAGGCTTTTCTTCCATTACGTGCTTATAGAAATGTTCTAAAAAGGAGTCGACTCCGCAACCGAAGTTAGTTATATGGAGTCCAAATAAGTTGGAATGATCTCTCAAATACGAAGCTGTTTTCAGAATCTGAGCCCCAATACCCCAGTATATCTTTGGAAAACCATCCATATCCACAGAACTTACATCGATAAAATCCATGGGCAGTGCAGTGATACCAATCTTTGCAAGGTTCCGTCCCAGTCTCAGGTTAATCTTCTCGTCATGAAGATTGTACGGTCTGCCAGTCACAATAACGGCTGGCTCATCAAACGGGAGAGCTTCGATGATCTTTTTTCCCTTTCCATGTATCTCCATAATGAACTCTTTTTCACGTTCGAGCGCATAATTGAGTGCACACTTCACCCTGGATTTTGAAATACCCAGTTTCGGTCCAAGCTGCTCGGTAAGCTCAATGGCGAGAGCATCGGGGTCGTGTTTCATGTGAATTACCGGGTTCAGAATCGCTGCAGGATTGACTCCAAGGCTCATCCTGAGCATATAGGAATTGCTCTGCACCATGGGACAGTAGTAACCCACTTCACTCTGCTTTGGCGTTTGGAGGTTGATTATGCTCGGTAAAAACAGCCATTTTGTTTTTCCTTCGATTTCCCGTATATGGCCATGGGATACCTTTACTGGGTAGCACGACTCAACTTCTACAGCTTCTATACCTGATGTTGAAATGCGGGTGTTCGTAACAGGAGAGAGCACAAGCCTGTAGCCTAGCTGATCAAAGAAGTGAGCCCATAAAACGCCGTATTTCAGGCCATAGAGAGATCTCTGCATACCAACAGTCTGCCTTCCATCAATCTGATGCAGAGGCTTTCCTTCCAACTCTGCATATACACCCTGCATATGGCTCAACCAGGTCTTTTGCCAGAGATCGAAATAGTTCTCCTTTTTTCTACCCCTAACTCTCAAGAGCTCATATCGCCCGCACTCTCCTCCCCAGATAGATTTCCGCCCTTCGAAATCATAGATTTTGAGCTTGCACTTATTGCTGCATCCAGGATCTGAATGACATATCTTTTCTGCATATGACATCCTGTCCTTCACTGCACTCGCCAGGCCCCTGAAAGTGGATACTTTTGTGTTTTCCAACTCCATCTTTTCCTGGACACAAATTGCGGCTCCGTAAGCTCCAAGGACTTCACGATGCTGAGGAACAACAATTGCTCGGTCAAGGATATTCTCAAACGCAGCCACAACACCTTTGTTAAGAGATGTGCCACCAAGGAACATCAGCCTTTTTCCTATCCGGCGTTTCCCAACAACCCTGTTAAGATAGTTATATGCAATGGCATAGCACAACCCTGCCATCAGGTCATCTTCCTGAATCCCTTTCTGATGAAAGGCAACGAGTTCGGATTCCATAAAAACCGTGCATCTATCGGCCATTTGTACCGGCGATCTGGCTGACAGCGCAATCTCCTGAAACTCATCAACAATGTTAATCCCATATTTATTCGAAAGCTCATGTAAAAAACTCCCGGTACCTGCAGCACAAACCTTGTTCATGTCAAAGTCCAGGGGAAAGGTGTTTTCTATGTAGATGTATTTCGAATCCTGACCCCCTATCTCAAATATTGTGTCGACATGAGGGTCAATCTCAAGAGCCCCTCTTGCATGCGCAGTAATCTCGTCTATGATGAGATCCACATTCAGGAATTCTCCAACAACATATCTGCCTGACCCTGTGGTTGCTGCTCCGATTATCTCGATCCTGTCACCTAATTCCTGAAGAATCTGCCTGAAGAGCCCCTGGGAGACTTCGATCGGTCTGCCCCTGGTCATGACGTAATCTTTATGAACAATGTTACGCTCTTCGTCAATAAGTACATATTTGGTAGTTGTTGAACCTATATCTATTCCGAGATATACCCTGGTAGACTTGTTCAACCGTTTATTCAAATCATTATTTGATTCTGCAAATGCCGTTTTTTCCAAGCTTAACCTGGACGCAATCGGGATAGAATAATCTTCGCAGGTACTCGATTTTTCAAGCTCAGTGAGATCTCCTCTCCTGATCTCTGCCGAAGAGGCGGCCTGCAGAGCAACCCCAAGAGCTCCTGCAGAGGTACTGTGCCTGGGTACAATGAGTGCCGGAAGGTAATCTTTCAAAGTTTTTACCTGAATCTCGTTTTTAGAGAGTCCCCCGAGAAATATAATGGGCTCCTCGAGTACACAGTTTGAGATAATTGAGCTCATATAGTTTCTGGCATTCCCGACATGCAGACCGTAGATAATATCCTCAAGCTTTTCACCCTTATTCTGAAGATGAATCATATCTGTCTTGGTAAACACAGTACAGCGGCACGCTATGTGAGCCGGCTTTTCACTTTTAAGACCGAGTTGAATGAAATCATGGAGAATGGTATCAATATTCTGCTGTGAAAGATTTACCTCCCTTTCGTAAAGAGAAGTGGCAATTCTTTGCGCTTGCTGATCAATAAAAGACCCCGTACCCGATGCACACGGTTTATTACTCGTAAAATGAGCCAACTCCCAATTACCATTGTGATGTACAATTTGGTAGAGTGCGGTATTCTGACCTCCCATGTAAATAATGGTCCGTGCATCAGGCTGGAGATAAAGTGCGCCCAGAATCTGGCTTATCGTCTCAAATTCAAAATTCACTCCCAGCTTTTCGCTCAACTTCTGACCATGGCTTCCAGTAAAGGAGATCGACCTGATATTGCCCTCTCCGAACTTATCATATATATCCCTGATGAGCTCAATGACGAGCTTTTCTACCCTGCCAAGATGGCGCATGTATGAATGCTCGTACACGATTTCACGATGCTCATTAATAATAATGCAGTTGAGGCTCACCGAGCCGGCGTCGATCCCAACATGGAGCGTTCTTTGAAGTTCTTGCATTTGTCTCGGGTTGTTTATTCTAAATTTTGATATTATAATAAATAGAAACCGTGTAAAAGCCGAGCAGATTGTTACTATTATAATAACATTAAAAATATCGTGTCTCAAGGTTAAACGTATTTATAAGTACACGTTTACCTCAATAGTGTGTTATCTTTAGGTGAATCGGTTTTAGTAAACCGTATCAGAAAAGAAGTATTGCAACGGCCAAATAGTATGAGGAGACATCTTTATGGGCCTGAGTAAAAAGAATGTCGACATAAACAACGTAAACTGCGATGATTACACTGTAGCGGATTTCTCCGACTTCGATAGTGATGATCTTTTCGATGTTTCTGAGTTCTTCTGGGGAATGTATCAGGATGGTATTCGGAGGAAGTACTGGGTATATGGCCAGCCGGTGATGAGCACTCCTAAGGATCAGTTTGACGTATATGATATGTACACGGATTCTGTGCGGACATTCCTGAACTTCTGCTCATACAACTACCTGGGCTACTCCTACCACCCTGAGGTAAAAAAAGCTGTTCAGGAAACTATTGACAAGTACGGCATAGGCGCCGTCTCTGCTCCGCTTCTGAGCGGACGTTATGATATTACGCAGAAACTCGAAGAAGCCATTGCAGAATTCAAAGGTCATGAGGCTGCAATCGTCTTTCCCACAGGTTACAGCGCAAACCTTGGAATTCTTTCAGGTCTCCTCAAAGAACGTGATGTTGCTGTGCTCGATATACTTTCCCATGCATCCATCTATGACGGTGTAAGGCTTGCGGGAGCTGATATCAAGGTCTTCTCTCACAATAATCCTCGCCATCTCGAGAAAGTATTAAAGAGCCTTCATAACAAAAGAACTATTGTATGTGTGGAAGGTGTCTACAGCATGGATGGTGATCTCGCAAATCTTCCTGAAATAATTCCCATATGCAAGAAATATGGCGCAAAGATCCTTCTTGACGAAGCGCACGCAAGTCTTGTGTTCGGCGAAAGGGGTGCAGGTGTTGCCGAGCATTTCGGCCTTGAGGACGAGATCGATATCTCTATCGGAACATTCAGCAAGTCTTTCGGTTCAATAGGAGGATTTGCATCAGGAAAGCTCAAGCTTATGACCTATCTCAGAATGTTTGCAAGAGCCTATGTATTCTCCTGTGCAATGGCTCCTCATACCGCTGCCGGAATCTTAAAGGTTCTTGAAATCTACAAGAAGGACAAATCGGCTCGTGATAGATTATGGGATAACACTCATTACATGCAAAACAAGCTGAAAGAAGAAGGATTCGATATAGGGAATACAAAGTCGCAGGTTATACCAGTTATGGCAGGAGATGATTTACGCCTTCGCGAGATATCCAAGCGGCTTCAGGAGAGGGACCTCTATACAGGTGTCGTGACATACCCTGCAGTACCAAAAAACAAGACAAGACTGAGGCTTTCCATATCATCACACCATACTAAAGATGATCTTGACCGCTGCGTCGAAATCCTCAAAGAAGTTTTTGATGAGATGGAAAGCTGGAGCCCACCTCAATAGCATTAGATTGTTAAATATTATTTCACTGCAAAGTGCAGAGTTATTTTCTGTTGTCGTCCATCCAAGGGTTGGAATCAAACACTGTAATCCACTATCTGACAAGTTTTCATCCGGAATATCATTATATATTCAACAAACAGCACTAGCTGGTTTCATTATTGACTTCTTTATCAGATTGATTATTAACTATCAGTAGTGCTTGTCCATTAATAGGTCTTTTAAAAGTAATGACGAATTGATATAATATTCGATACGTCAACTGTTGATCATCTTATTATACCATACCGGAGCAAGTCATGATAAAAAAACACACTATAATGATTCTACCAATTTTATGTTTTGGTGTGCTCCTCTTTATATTGTGCCCCCATCAAGCTCAGGGAACAAATCGTGAGTTCGAATTTGAATACATTAGGTTGTTCGAAGGTGGGTATTACTCACCCGAAGAATCTCAACGTAATTACATTTACAGTTTTCCAAAAAGCACCACACGTTACATATGGTGCAGGGTAGCTGTAAAAAACCTTAAGTATAAAATTGCAGAGCATCAACATAAAGTGGAATGGCTGTACTATGATACTGAAGGATCTTTGTGGGGAGAGATTGAAGAGGATTTCATTATAAATCCTGAGTGGGAATATGACTGGATTGAGCAAGGTTGGGGTTGGGATGAACCAGGATATTGGCCCGGTGGTACCTATTATGTTTATATCTTCATAGATGGACAGGAAGCAGGTCAGGTAGAGTTTAATGTCTATAATGACATTCCACAGCTTGAATTCGAGTATCTAAAATTCTTTGAATCAGGATACACTGCACCCGATGAATCAAAGCGAAATTATACAACAGAATTTCACAAGAGTACTACACGCTATATCTATTTTACGATTGGTGTGAAAAACCTTCTTTGGGATATCGAATCACAGAGACCTCAGATCTCGGGACGCTATTATGGTCCTGATGGAAGTTACCTTACCGAGGTTGACGTTATGATCGATATGCCGCCTGAATGGGATTATGCAGACATCTGGAATGGCTGGGGATGGGGCGAGCCTGGAAATTGGGAAGCAGGAAAATATCGAGTTGAGATTCTGTTTGGGGATAGGAAGGTAGCGGAACAACATTTTACTATCTATGATGATGTCGTTACACAGAAGATTGAGGGTTCCCTTCTTACGGCTCCAGATGTGGATACTTCCTATGTCGATGACATACTTAATAAAGGCGTTGACCATCTTGACAGAGGGGAGTTTGATGATGCTATACAGGCGTTCAGCAGGGTTATTGCTTTAACCCCAGATGATTCAGATGCATACTACAATAGAGGACTTACTTATTACTATAAAGGAGACTACGATAGGGCTGTTTCGGATTACACGAAGGTAATAGAGATAAATCCATTGGATGCCGATGCCTTTATCAATCGAGGGCTTATCTACTATTACAGGGGTGATTATGACAAAGCTATTGATGATTATTCAAATACTATAGAGATCAATCCCGGATATTCTGATGCATACTTCAATAGAGGTCTCGCCTATTCCGAAAAAGGAGAGTATGAAAAGGCCATCTATGAGTACACCAAAGTAATAGAAATAGATCCAAACGACTCAGAAGCGTATAACAATAGAGGCCTGATTCACTATAATAGGGAAGAGTATGAAAAGGCTATCTCAGACTTTTCCAAAGCACTCTCGATAGATTCAATGTATGCTAACGCTTTCAACAACCGCGGCATTGTATACTATGATACAGGTAATTATGGCAGGGCTATTGATGACTACACAAAAGCAATAGAGATTGAATCGGGGAATTCAGATGTGTACTACAACAGAGGACTGGCCTATTACGATGAGGGAGAGTATGACAGAGCTATTGCTGACTACACAAAAGCAATAGAGATAAATCCAAATGATACTGAAATCTACTATAACCTCGGGCTTGCGTATGATAAAAAGAGTAAGAGTGAGAAAGCGTCATATGACGAGTCCATAGGTATAGAAAAGCCTGAAAAAGAGAAGCTGCCTCCAAAAACCAAGCATCTGCTGAAGGAGGAGGCGTTTAAAAGAAAAGGAGATTACCTGAAATTTACGGACATCATATTCGATACTGTATTTCCGGTTCTCTTCAAATACTATGACGAGTATCCTGTAGGACGAGCTGTACTGTATAATTCTTCCGATTCCCCTGTAAACAATATAAAGGTGAGCTTATTTGTCAAAAGGTACATGGATTCTCCCAAGAGATGTGAAGCCCCTGATCAGCTTTATGCTGATAAAGCAACGACAATCAATCTATATGCACTTTTTACCGACAGCGTTCTTGACATTACAGAAGGCACCAAGGTGGCTGCTGACGTCATTCTTACCTATACTTATAAGGACAATGAATACAGCAGCACTGTTGTAAAAACTATAGACATCTACGACAGGAATGCCACTGTGTGGGATGATAACAGAAAAACAGCGGCATTTGTGACATCAAGAGACCCGGCAGTTCTGAAACTCTCAAAATTCATTGCAGGGGCTATCCAGGACAAAGGAAGCACAGCAATCGACAAAAACCTGAGAATGGCAATGGCGGTCTATGAAACACTATCCCTGTATGGAATGAGCTATGTGGTTGACCCGGTATCACCATACAGTGAGTTCTCACAGAAAAAAGAGGCTGTCGACTTCCTTCAATTTCCCAGACAATCTCTTGAATATAAAGCTGGAGACTGTGATGACCTGTCCATCATGTACAACGCAATGCTTGAATCACTTGGAATAGAAACAGCATTTATCACGACACCCGGACATATATTCTCGGCATTTTCAATTGGCATGAATCCTCAGGAGGCTCGGAAAACATTCTGGAAAACAGATGAGCTGATATTTATGAACAAGAAGGCGTGGATACCTGTCGAGGTTACCCAGATAAACGAGGGATTTTTAAACGCATGGCACGCAGGGGCAACACAATGGAGAGAGGCCGTTGCTAAGAAAAAAGAGGGTTTCTATCCTGTTCATGATTCCTGGAAACTCTATGAGCCGGTTGGGCTGCCTGCGGAGAGGGTGGAACTAAGCTTACCCTCCAGAGAGAGTGTTATCAGTAATTATTTACAGGAAGTTGCTGCCTTTATAGATAGGGAGGTCAATTCCAGGGTTGCATCATTGCAAACTGAGATAAACCGAAGTGGAGGAAGCCCCAAATTCATAAACAAGCTCGGGGTCTTGTATGCACGATATGGATTATTTAATAAAGCCGAAAGGGAGTTTCAAAGGATACTTGCTAAAAACGAGACGTACATTCCTGCACTGCTGAACATGGGGCATATACACTATCTGAAAAAAGATACAGATAGTGCGCTGGAATATTATGAACAGGCGTATAAAAAATCTCCAAATAATCCTCATACGCTTCTCAGTATGGCACGCGTGAATCATGAGCTTGAAAACTACGATATAGTAAAAAAATTATACGAAAGATTAAAGGCTACAGATCAAGAGCTTGCGTCGCAGTATGCATATCTTGTTTTGCAAGGAGAGGAGGCTGTTCGCGCCACCAAGACAGATGAATTAGAACAGGTAGTGATCTGGGCGGAAGATTGAAAGTGTGAAATTTATAGTATAGCTTTCAGCGACCTTTAAAATCCTCAATTTTGTATTAAAATTCGGCGTTAATAATGCTATTAACTTTACATATTGCATACCATGTTATATAATTGTAAAAAACCTTTACTATTATTATAGGAGTCCAGCATGAAAGGAAATGATAAGCTTATTGCTACACTGAATTCATTATTAGCCGATGAACTGACTGCCATCAACCAGTACATGGTGCACTCAGAGATGTGTGGAGACTGGGGGTATGGGAAACTTCATGAAGTATCTGAAAAAAGAGCCAAAGACGAGATGCTGCATGCAGAGAAGCTCATAGGCAGGATACTCTTTCTCGAAGGAAAGCCCGTAGTATCAGAGCTTAAAAAGATCAACATCGGTGCAGAGGTGCCAAAACAGATTGCCAATGACCATAAGGCGGAAGCAGATGCCATAAAGGCGTACAACGATGCAATCAAGCTTGCCGGCGATGTAAAGGATTTTGCCACTAGAGAAATGCTGGAAGGCATACTGCAGGATGAGGATAAGCATATTGACGAGCTCGAGGAGCTCCAGGACCAGATCGACCAGATGGGTTTACAGATTTTCCTTACCACGCAGGTTGGTTAAATTGCACAATGGGGACGGGGGATGAATTCATGACAATATCACCAATCTTAGAATTCATAAATTCATACTCCGTCCCCAGCTAAATCATCCCCCATACCAGAAAGCTTTCTGCCAAGCATGATCCCTTAGCTTCTTCAGTAATTCTTTTGAGAGAGGTGGTAAATCAGATACAGCAGTATTGGCTTTCACATGATCAATATTCCGCATTCCCGGAATTACTGTACTGATTGCCGTATGCTCCAGTACAAACAGGAGTGCTATTTGTATCAGGCTAAGGTCGGTGTCTTCAATATCTCTTTCCAATTTCTCAACACGTTCTAACGTTCTATTAAGTCTATCACCGGAAAAGTACTTGTTTCTGAAATCATTTTCTGTAAACTTTGTATCCTTTGTAAATTTACCAGTCAAAGATGCTTCATCAAACGGAACACGCCCAATTATTCCTACATTGTGTTCTTCTGCGAGCGGGAATAACTGCGCGGTAGGTTCCTGTTCAAAAATATTGTAAATGACTTCTGCAACATCTATGAATCCATCTCTGATCAAATCATTGATGCTGTTCTGGTCATGCTCAGGTGTGGAAATACCTATAAATTTGATCTTACCCTCCTTTTTCAACTTGTCTAATATCTTCAAAGGGTACGGATCTTTGTTCCAAGCTCTTGTCCAGGTATGCAGCAAAAGAATATCCAGCTGGTTTACTCCCAACATCTGCATTCTCTCTTCTACATTTTTCCGTAAATATTCCTCGGAGTACCTCTCCTCTGACCTGCAGTATGGCGTTGGAGGCCAGGGGCCTTCATCAGGCGGTGTTTTGGTACAGACATAAATGTCCTCACTTCTCTCTTTTAATACTTTTCCAATTAACCTCTCGCTTCTTCCATCCCCGTAAAAAGCTGCTGTGTCAATGAAGTTTACTCCCCTATCGATAGAGGCGTGGAGAGCTTTCAAAGAGTCATCATCTTTTTGATCTCCCCAGTGCGCGCCACCGATCTGCCAGGCTCCAAATCCTATTTCAGATACCTTCCATCCAGTTTTTCCCAGTACTCTGTATTTCATATTTACCTCCATGATGTCGGCAAGCCGTATTATTGACTGCAACCATAAAAAGTACGGGGGATGACTACATAACAGGTCTACTACTCTCTAAAGTCATGAATTCATCCCCCGTCCCCATTAACCTATTCTTCCCACAACATCTTTTCATGCATACCGCCGGCAAGGGCGGCTCGTCCGCTTCCTTCCTCTGCGGTTCCCAGGTAAGAAAAACGCTCTGCTAGCCCGGAATCGATCTTTTTGAGCTTGCTGTAGAGCTTTCCGGCTTC
>CP070841.1:409722-417350 GCA_020342115.1 Spirochaetota bacterium | reverse complement strand
TATCATCTTGCAAAAAGACTTCTCGATGAAGGTGCCGCTGTTATAGGCATCGATAATCTCAATACATACTATGACCCGAAATTGAAAGAAGCGCGCCTCGAGAGGCTTAAGACAAAGGAAGGTTTCCAGTGCATAAGGAATGACATAGCAGATAGAGAAAAAATAGAAACATTATTTGAAAAGCATAGTTTTAATATAGTTGTACATCTTGCGGCACAGGCAGGAGTACGCCACTCTCTGAAGAATCCCTACAGTTATCTCGACAGCAACCTATGTGGGCTTCTGCCTATCCTCGAGGGATGTAGAGAAAGCAACATCAAACACCTTGTGTTCGCCTCATCAAGCTCTGTTTATGGAGCCGATACCACGATTCCCTTTTCTGCTCATAATCCGGCCGATCACCCTGTATCTCTCTATGCAGCCACCAAGAGGGGGGGAGAGCTTCTGGCTCATTCATACTCTATCCTCTATGGAATACCGACTACTGTGCTTCGTTTTTTCACAGTCTACGGTCCTTGGGGGAGACCGGACATGGCATATTTCAGATTCACAAAGCTTATTACAGAAGGAAAACCGATAGATGTATACAACTTTGGTGATATGAGAAGAGATTTCACCTATATAGATGATATTGTAGAGGGGTTAGTCAGAGTTATGGAAAAAGCGCCTTCTCCTGATCCTGCATGGAAAGGCTCCAACCCCGACCCTCAGTCGAGCATTGCACCGTTCTGTATATATAATATAGGGAGAGGAGAGGCCGTTGAGCTTCCCACGCTTATTAAACACATAGAGAATGAGCTCGGAATAAAGGCAAAGTGCAAAAAGCTTCCTATACAGTCGGGTGATGTTATTCAGACATGTGCGGATATAAGCGATCTGGTGAAGGCAACCGGCTTTCGGCCGAAGACCTCCATAGAGCAGGGGATTAAAAAGTTTGTGGTATGGTATAGAGACTACTATAAAAATTAAATAAAATTAATTATTATTGTGATAATGCAAAAATAACAACACGAGGTATGGTGGATGAATATTGCCATGATTGGAACAGGGTATGTTGGCCTTGTCTCAGGTGCATGCTTTTCTGAGTTTGTTGATGAGGTGCGATGTGTTGACAAAGACAGGAAATGGATAGAGGATATAAACAGGGGAGTACTTCCTATATATGAGCCAGGGTTGGATATTCTTGTTAATAAAAATGTCGAAAAGAAACGGCTTTCATTTACCACTGACCTGGGAGCATCTGTTAAGGAAGCGGACATTGTCTTCATAGCAGTTGGAACACCTTCCCGCAGAGGAGACGGTTATGCTGACCTATCGTATGTGTACGAAGCGGCAAAGGAGATAGCAAATAATTTGGAAGGTTATACAGTGGTGGTGAATAAGAGCACAGTGCCTGTGGGAACTGCCCGTGCAATGAAAAAGATAATAAAAGATACCAATCCAGATGCAAAGTTTGATGTTTCATCAAACCCTGAGTTCCTCAGAGAGGGTTCTGCTATAAACGATTTTATGAGACCTGATCGCGTTGTCATAGGAGTCGAGTCTGAGAGAGCAAAAGCATTTATGAAAGAACTATACAGGCCTCTTTATCTTATAGAAACTCCAATGGTGATTACTACGCTCGAAACAGCGGAGCTCATAAAGTATGCGAGCAACGCTTTTCTTGCCACCAAGATATCCTTTATCAATGAAATAGCAAATCTATGCGAGGCGTGCGGGGCAGATGTTCAGGATGTTGCCAAGGGAATGGGACTTGACCGACGTATCGGACCAAAGTTTCTTCATGCAGGTCCAGGATTTGGCGGTTCCTGCTTCCCCAAGGATATGCAGGCATTGATTAAGATTTATCAGGACAATGGGATCACTGCGAGGATTGCCGAGGCAGTGCTTCAGGTGAACAGCGCACAGCGGTCTCGCATGGTACAGAAGATTAACGATGCACTCGATGGAAATGTGCACGGCAAGACAATCGGTATTTTAGGTCTCACCTTCAAGCCTGAGACAAATGATATGCGAGAAGCAGCATCCCTGGCCATCATCCCCGCTCTTGTAGAGGGAGGAGCAAAGGTGAGGGCAACTGATCCAAAGGGGATTGATGAGGCAAAAAAACTGCTCAAGGGTATTGAGTACTTCGAAGATCCGTATACGACCTGTAAAGGAGCCGATGCCGTGGTAATCCTGACAGAGTGGAATGAGTACCGTGCACTCGATCTGGCGAGGCTGAAGAAGAGCATGAAGGGAAAAGCCTTCATAGATCTAAGGAATGTGTACAAGTTTCAAGAAGTAAAGAAATTGGGTTTTAGCTACACAGGAGTAGGGATTGGTGCTTAAAAATTGTAACATGAGGGAGGTACAATGAGAGGGATCATTCTTGCAGGTGGGGCTGGAACGAGGCTTTATCCAATAACACATATAATATGCAAGCAGCTTCTTCCGGTATATGATAAGCCTATGATATACTATCCCCTTTCCACACTTATGCTTGCAGGAATACGTGAGATCCTTATCATATCAACAGCTGATGATATAAAGAGATTTGAAGATCTTTTTAGAGATGGTGGTCATCTTGGGCTGCGTTTCTCATATGCTGTACAGAAAGCTCCCAAAGGTATTGCAGAAGCACTTATTCTGGGGGAAGACTTTATCGGAGAAGATAATGTATGTCTTATTCTTGGAGATAATATTTTCTTTGGCCATAACCTCTCTAAACTCCTTCAAGAGGCTTCAGCACAGCCTGACGGGGCAACAATTTTTGGATACTTGGTGAGTGACCCTAAGCGATACGGAGTGGTTTCCTTCGACAACGAAGGGAATGCCCTCTCCATTGAAGAGAAGCCACAGAAACCGAAATCAAACTATGCAGTAGTGGGGCTTTATTTTTACGACAGCGATTGTGTTGAAATTGCAAAATCTGTGAAGCCTTCCTGGCGTGGGGAGCTAGAGATAACCGATGTGAATAACGAATACCTGCGAAGAGGGAAGCTCAAGGTAAAGCTTATGGGACGCGGCTATGCATGGCTCGATACAGGCACTCATGCATCTTTAGTCGATGCCACGCAGTTTGTGAAGACAATCGAGGATCGCCAGGGACTGAAAATCGCCTGCCTTGAGGAGATTGCATACAGGATGGGGTATATTGATATGAGACAGCTAAAGAAACTGGCGGAACCCTTGAAGAAATCAGGTTATGGTGAGTATCTGATGAATATATTGAAGATGGAGAGGCTTGATGGGGTTTGAAGACGGTGATATAGATGGAGTTCATATCCAGTCTCTTATAGAGCATGCCGACAATCGAGGAATATTAATACAGACATTTCGTATCGACTCGCTTCCTGAAGAATTGCATCCTGTGATGAGCTATGTCTCATATACAGAGCCTGGTGTAGGCAGAGGGCCTCATGAGCACAGAGAACAGACCGATATATTCGCTTTCATAGGCCCCGGAAACTTTGAGCTCTATATCTACGACAATCGTAAAGAAAGTAATACTTACCGAAAGAAAAAAGTGCTGGTTGTAGGAAAGAGAAATCCTGTCCTTGTGATTATTCCTCCCGGGGTCGTGCACGGTTACAAAAACATATCGAGCAATGAAAGAGGGATGGTAATAAACTACCCGAACCGGCTGTACAGGGGATGGGGGGAAAAAGATGAAGTGGATGAAATAAGGCATGAGGACAGGGAGGATGAATTTTACAAGGATTTTACACGTTGATATAGCTCGTACGTTTTAATAACTTCATATATTTGAAACCTTTTACTATTTTGAGACAATCGGGATTGAAGAAAGAAGATTTTGACTGATGATATGGCTTCTTGGGAATCGCGGACAGCTGGGGCAGGATGTGGAGCAGCTTCTAGTTGAAAAACAGGAGAAATTTATTTCTTCTGATATAGAGGTGGATAAAAGGGATAAAGAACGGTTGAAGAGTTTTGTAAATGGAAAACAGGTTGACTGGATAGTTGATTGCTCGGCGTATACTGCTGTTGACAGGGCTGAAAAGGAGCCGGACAAGGCGTTCGGAGTGAACGCACATGGAACACTGAATATTGCGGAGATTGCCTGTGATAAAGCACTAAAACTCATCTATATATCCACTGATTACATATTCAACGGAGAAAAAGAGGGAGCATACTCAGAGGATGATACCCCTGGACCATTAGGAGTTTACGGGAAGAGCAAGCTCGAGGGTGAAATAAACATAAAGAACAATGTAAAAGAGTACTATATCATAAGGACCTCTTGGCTCTATGGGCATCATGGGAACAATTTTGTCAACACAATGCTCGATCTTTTAAATAAGAAAAGCGAAGTGAAAGTTGTTGCAGATCAGTGGGGAAGCCCGACCTGGACAAAGGATCTCGCACGTGTCATGGTACATATAATTGAATCGGACAATGGAGAGTATGGCGTATACCACTACTCTGGCGAGGGCAAGACCTCCTGGTTTTACTTTACACAGGAGATATACGCGCGGGCGCGAACGCATGGCATTGTAAAGAGAGATGTGAAAATATCGCCAATAACCACTGAAGAATACCCTGCCGATGCGAGGCGGCCAAGGAACTCCTACCTTTCAAAGGACAAGATAAAGACTTCGTTTAAGATAGAAGTGCCGAGGTGGCAGGATTCATTGGAGGAGTTTTTAGCCGAGATAAAGGAAGAATGAGAACACTGCAAAACATCATTGTTACAGGCGGGGCCGGGTTTATAGGCTCGAACTTTATCCGCTTCCTTTTTAGGAATAAAGATTTCAAGGGAATGATAGTAAATGTCGACAAACTCACCTATGCAGGAAACCCTTTGAATCTCGTTGATATAGAAGAGGTGTACGGAAACAAGCGCTACTTTTTTGAAAAGATGGATATATGCAATCACGCGAAGATAAAGGAGCTGTTTAAGAAGTATTCGGTAGATGGCGTCGTTCACTTTGCTGCGGAATCCCATGTTGATCGTTCGATCTTCGGCCCGGGCGATTTCATTAACACGAATATCCTTGGAACCTTTAACCTTCTCGAGGCCGCACGCGAGGTGTGGAAAGACAGGAATGACGTGCTGTTTCACCATGTGAGCACGGACGAAGTGTTCGGCTCTCTCGGCAAAGACGGATTCTTTTATGAAACCACTGCATATGATCCCAGAAGCCCCTACGCTGCATCAAAGGCATCAAGCGATCATCTGGTGAATGCATACAGGCATACGTATGGGCTGCCTTGCACTGTCTCGAACTGCTCGAATAACTACGGTCCCTATCAGTTTCCTGAGAAGATGATGCCTCTAATGATCCTCAATATGATGGATGAGAAACGGCTTCCGGTGTACGGTGACGGAAAGAACATCCGCGACTGGCTTTTCGTGGAGGATCACTGCAGTGCTGTATGGCTCATCTTAAAAAAAGGAAGCGTCGGGGAAACCTACAATATCGGCGGGGAGAATGAGTGGCAGAATATAGAGCTTGTCGAGCTTATGTGTGAAAAGATGGCACAGATCAAAGGCAAGGATAAAGATTATTTTAAAAAGCTTATAACCTTTGTGAAAGACAGACCTGGCCACGACAGAAGGTATGCGATAAACTGCGACAAGATAAAGCGTGATCTGGGATGGCGTCAGGAGGTGGGGTTTGATAGAGGGATCGATTTTACTATGCACTGGTACATCAATAATAAAGAATGGGTGGAGAGTATAAAATCCGGTGACTATAGAAAGTGGATCGAATTGAATTACGGTGGCAGGGAAAGGACTTCCAGGTAGGTATTGTTTGAATGAACGTGATAGATAAATTACTTGAAGGTATAAAAAGATATGCTGCTCAGGATAAGGAAATTTTATGCGTGTATCTATTTGGTAGCGTTGCACGAGAGGAGAAAAGCCTGACTTCTGATGTAGATGTTTGTTTAGTTTTAAATAAGGGCAATTATTCTTCGCTAGAGCTTTCACGTAAATAGCTTGAATATCAAACTATTTACCCTCAGGCAGACATCTAGGTATTCCAGCAGATTCCAATTTATATCAGGGTCAGAATATTAAAGGAGGGCAAGATAGTGTTGTGTGCGAACGAAGAGAGATTATATAATTTAGCCTTCTCAGTGATAACCGAATACAGTGATTTCGAGCATATTTTAAGAGAATATTTGCATGAGGTGGAGAATGCTCAATAAAGATAGTGTGTTGATAAAAATAGATGGGTTAAAATTGTATTTGCATGAATGAGCTCAGATAATGCCTGTAAGTTTCAATGACTATCATAAGATAGAAATAAAGCGAAGCTCTGAGCGGCTGCTTCAACTGGCTATTGAGAGTATGATTGATGTATGTAAATTAATAGGTTGAGGCTGGGGGTTTCTGCAGAAGAAAATGATTTGTTCGATAAGCTAATAAAACATGGAGTGATTGGTGAAAAAATGCTTGCCACACTTAAGGCGATGAAGGGTTTTAGAAATTTTTTGGTCTATGAATATGAAGAAGTAGATGATAAGCTGGTGTTTGAAACTCTGTTAAAGCTATTAATCGATTCCGAGAGATTTATGAAAGCAATATTGGATTTTGTTAAAAATCGATAGTTATAGAAATCGAGACTCGATACTATAAGAGGGCCAAATATCTAGGACAATCAATTGGAAGTGATAACTGTATGTTGCAGCATCAATTGTTACATATAAGAACGGACCAGCATAAATTGAAAGACTGCTTGAGAGCTTGGCCAATACGAGTCTAAAGATTAGTGCCTGACTTATCGATAACTCGCCTACAAAGGATGAGGTAGGGTTGTTTGACGAGCAATTCTTCATGTACTTTGAAGATACCGATCGTTCACGGAGGATTCATAGAAAATATAGAATGCTATACTATCCATACTCATCGATTTATTACGATTATGACAGGATCAAGCGCAAAAAGATGTGGCTTTTGTCGATTCATATAAAGTCTGCGATTAAGTATTTCAACAAGTGGGGGTGGTTCTTTGATAGGGAGAGGGACGATTTAAACTTAAGAATCATGGAACAGTTGATTGGTAATGCACAAATCGCAAGGGATTGAATGAACGATTTTAAGAAAATAAAGTTTATTAGAGATGAAAATAGAGGTGTTAATCTGGTTGGTTATGCAAAGCATGAGATGGGAATAGGAGAATTGGAAACAAATAGTTTACAGCAGTTATGTTTTTTACTGGGGGTAGTCTCAAAATTACTAACTGAGAGGAGTCACGCATGAAGGAAATTGATATAGATATTATTATGAAAGAAATAAGAAATGAAGTGAAGAAGAGAAAAGAGGGATTGGTAGCCGATTCCATCAGTGAGACTAAAGCGGGGCAACAACCAATATCAATATCAGATTGGGATGATATCACAAATGATATGAACAGCGTAAGATATTTTCTTGATATAGGGTCTAAGTTTATTCAAGCGAGAGAATCCAATAGTAGTATTAGAAGACTGGCTCGTATAGGTTTTGTAAAGCGAACAGGGAAATTTCTACTGAATATTTTATTGTACATGTTACACAGGGTTTTCAATCCCCAAATTTTATTTAACAAGTCAGCAGTGTCTGCTCTGGTTGGAGTTTGTTCGTTAGTGAGTCTTTTTGTTGAGTATGTACTGAAAACTAATAATGTATTTACAATTTT
>CP070841.1:406456-409622 GCA_020342115.1 Spirochaetota bacterium | reverse complement strand
TCAATTAATGGACTAATCTATGCGTATATCGACACAAGAGAGGATTTAAAAATAATAAGCGAAACTCTTGACATTCCTTCTGAGTTTGAATTTCCAGAATGCGATTACTCGTATCCGGACGGTTTAAGTGCCTCGGATGTTATACCTAAATACTGAAATCATCACTTTAAATAAGAGAGTATTCATAAAAATAATAAAGTATTGAATAAATGTAATATATGAAAAATAATTTTCATAAAATAAATAATTATCTTGACAAAATTTTTTATTTTTATATAATTTTTTTAGGCATTATCGTATAGCAGTGAAATGATTCTGCGCAAGGCAATAATGTCAATAAAATCTTGAAAGAGGAGAGGCGCATGTTCAGTAAAAGATTTTTAAGAATTGCTACACTAGTATGTATATTTGCCATGGTCTTCACGGTGTCCTTTGCCCGTGGTGGGAAGGAAAAAAAGAAAGAAGTTATGGAGGCTCCGCCAGCTGAAACAAAGAAGGATATAAAAGGAACTGTCAAGTTCTATAAAGGACCATTTCATCCAACCGAGCTCGAGATGCAGAATAATATTATTGCTGAATTTAACAAAGAATATCCCAATATTAAGGTAATCTTCGAGACCTATGATTGGCCAACCATGGATGCACAGCTTACTGCTTCGATAGCAGGTGGTGCGCATGATATGATTTATTTTCCAGAGGGAATGTATCCGAAGTTCTGTTATAAGGGGGGGCCACTTGAGGATCTTTCTTCGTATATAGAGGACCCAACCTGGCAGGGAGAACGTAATAATATTCTCTACTGGGAAGATGCCAGGGCTCCTGATGGTCACCTGGGAGGAGTTCCCTATATCTGGAATGTCGAATCTTGCCTTCTTGTGAATGTAGACATGTTAAAGAAAGCAGGAGTACCTGATGACTTTTACACATCAATGGATAAACTGCGCGAAGCCGTGCTGAAAGTAGCCACAAACGGAGTACACGGTTATGCGTTCCGTACCGGTGGTTTTGCTCAAATGTCATGGTTCGATTGGTACGGGTATATTCTCAGATCCGGGGCAAACTTTTTAAAGGATGATTTGACGGCGTGCGGATTGAACAAACCGGAGCTTGTTGAAACATTCCAGTGGCTGGTTGATTTCCAGAATAAGTATAAGGTTATGCCCGAGTATGGCGGGTACACCTGGGAAGGACTGCGCGGACTATTCACGGCTGGTAAGTTAGCTATGCTCCATGATACCCCCCCGGCTCATGGAATATTCAAAATGAATCCCCCTGACTTCGAGTATGCATTCTTACCGATTCCTGGAAACGTTAATAATGTGCAGTATACTTACAGGGGTTTCTTTTCAATTCCAACAACGAGCAAGAATAAAGAGGCTGCATGGGAAGTAATCAAGTTCTGGTGTAGACCTGAGATGGCAGTGCCATACTTGAATGTAGTTGGTGGAGTGTATCCTGCCCTCAAGGATCTGCATGGAATGGATTTATTTCCAGGTGATGAAGTGATAAGCAAGCCTATGGAGATGTTTTCTAAGATAGCGGAGGGGCCTCAGTTCCATACCCAGGTGGTAGAGTTCTCTAATGTAGTTCAGCCTCTCTTTGATGATATGATGCTGGGCAAAATAACTCCACAGCAGCTAATAGATAAGGCGTGCCCACAGATAAACTCAACACTTAAAAAATAATAAGGATGTGATTATGTAAAATATTTTAAATATCAAAGAACTCTCTACTTTACGAAGATAATGAAAAATTATAAAAATTAATAAGTAAGGAGGATAAAATGTTTAAGAAAAGATTATTAAAAATTATTGCGGTGGTGTTCATCTTTTCCCTAGTGTGTACAGTATCCTTTGCCCGCGGTGGTAAGGATAAAGGGAAACCTGCTGAAAAGGCCCCGTCTGCTGAAACAAAGAAGGATATAAAAGGAACAGTCAAGATATATAAGGGGCCGTTTGTAGCAAACGAAGTGGAACTATACAACAACATTATTACTGAATTCAACAAGGAATATCCAAACATTAAAGTAATCCATGAGATGTTTGACTGGCCAACCATGGAGGCGCAACTTACGGCTTCTGTAGCAGGTGGTACGCATGATGTGATTTATTTTCCAGAGGGAATGTATCCGAAATTCTGCTATAAAGGAGGACCTTTAGAAGATCTTTCTTCGTATATAGAGGATCCAGCCTGGCAGGAGGAACGCAATAATATTCTCTATTGGGAAGCAGCTACTGCACCCGATGGTCACCTGGGAGGGGTTCCTTACGTCTGGAATCCCCAATCTTTTTTATATGCGAACCTTGATATGTTGAAGGAAGCGGGAGCACCTGATGATTGGTACACATCAATGGATAAAGTACGTGATGCAGCTATTAAGATGACAAAAGGTGACAAATATGGGTTTGCGTTCCGTACCGGTGGTTTTGCTCAAATGTCGTGGTTTGATTGGTACAGTTACATTCTCAGATCAGGGGCTGACTTTCTAAACGAAGACTTTACAGCATGTGGTTTGAACAAACCCGAGCTAGTTGAAACATTCCAGTGGCTGGCTGACCTTCAGAATAAAGATAAGGTAATGCCCGAGTATGGTGGGTACACATGGGATGGTTTGCAGGGTCTGTTCCAGGCTGGCAAGATCGGGATCTTGAATGACGAAACAATCCTCTTAAACTTACTGAAAGAAAATCCACCTGACTTCGAGTATAGTTGCTTTCCTGCTCCTGGAAATGCTAGAGATGTGCTTTTGGTTTTCCGAGGGTTTTTTGCGATTCCAGAAACAAGCAAGAATAAAGAGGCTGCCTGGGAGGTAATTAAGTTCTGGAGTAGGCCTGAGATGGCAGTGCCATACATTAACAGTACTTTTGCAGTATATCCGGTTCTTAAGGATTACCACGGAATCGAGTTGTACCCAGGTGCAGAGGAGATTCATATACCTCTGGAGAAGAACTTTTATGAACTTGCTCAAGGTCCGCAATTCCATCCTCAAATGGTGGAGTTCCAGAATGTGGTGCAGCCGCTCTTTGATGAATTGATGCTGGGCAAAATAACTCCACAGCAGCTAATAGATCAAGCATGCAGCCAGATCAATGAGAAGCTCAAAAAATGTACGAAAAACGGATAACGAATTCATTGAATGAAGTCGCTGGGGAGTCCGCTGCTGGTA
>CP070841.1:403613-406356 GCA_020342115.1 Spirochaetota bacterium | reverse complement strand
TCGTGGTTGGCATCAAACTTCGTGCAGGCCTCAGTGGCGGCGCAAAAGATTTTTTACCATACGAAAAAGCTAGACAGGTGGCAGATGAACTGGAATTCCCAATCATGATGCACCTTTCTCTCGCTCCACCTGATACAAAGACCGCACTCAGTTTCTTGAAACCAGGAGATATTGTGACTCACTGCTACACAGGACATACGATGAAGATGATAGACGATAACGGCAAGATCCTCCCTGAGGCTAAAAAGGCATGGGAAGAGGGTATGATCATGGATATCGCACATGGTAGTGGCTCGCTTTCATTCGATAGTGCAGAAGCTCTTATCAGCCAGGGATACTATCCCCATACAGTATCGACCGATCTACACAACCTGAGCATCCATGGTACCAATCTGATGAATCCGACCGAAGGTGTCGTTAAAGGAGATGGTAAACCAGCCTTTGATTTACTTACATGTATGGACAAAATGTTGTGTGTAGGAATGCCTTTCCCGGAAATCATAAAAGCGACCACAAGTCGGCCCGCTGAGGTGCTTGGTTCAAAAGGCGAAATAGGAACGTTAAAGCCTGGTGCACATGCTGATATTGCCGGTCTGGTAATAGACAAGGGCGATTACAAACTCGTTGATGTTCATGGGCAAATACGCCAAAGTAAGGATCATATACGTAACACCTTCACCATCCTGAACGGGAGACTATTAAATCGTATCGAAGTTCCCAAGCCACCTCCTTGGATTGAACTGGTAAAATAAACATAAAAGAGTATTAAAGAATTTATCTCTCTTTTAAATTTTGGTTGACAATATTTCATATTCATTTATTATATGAAATAATTTATTTCCAAAACTAAATTGTTAATTTAAGAAAGAAATGGATAAAATAAACTCTGAAAATGTCGAAGTGATTAACTGCGAGAGAGGTGCCAGGATCTCACTGACCACACTCGATGATGGTTCCAGGGAACTTGCCTGTGAAAGATTAAGGATGATGTTTGTACCTGGACATTCCTGGCTTAAATGTGGAGATGAGGGCACACTCCCTTGTATTTACCACGAAGACTGGAAATCATTGAAAATAAAGGTTCACTTTCCTAGAGATTAATAGATTTCATAAGTGTTTTTTTTCAATACCAAAAATGCAATCTATTCATTCTAAGCATCAGGGTTAGGAACCCAATGATTGTTTTAAAAGTTATTACATTGAAATCAATTGACTAAAGCAAGGTGAATGAATATGCCAGAAAAAATTCTTTGTACCGAATGTGACTTTCTCCTTTATTTCGGAGAGATAATTAAAAAACGCCTCTATATGAGAAATTTGCCTTCAGAAGAGAAAGTACTCGAAATGTACAATAATACCTGTCCAAGGTGTAAGAATAAATTAACTCTCAAAACTGTAAAAATAGCTATAGAGAGGTGATATCCAATGTCACACAGCCCAGAATTGATCAAAGAGTTAAAAGAAAAGGCTGATACTATTCGCAGGAATGTATTGACTATTTTTGAAGGAGCTGGAGGTGGGCATGTTGGCGGAACTATGTCCATAGTTGATCTTGTATCGGTTCTATACTTCCACCACATGAAAATCGATCCAAAGAATCCTGATTGGGATGGTCGAGACAGATTTGTATTATCAAAGGCTCACTGCTGTGAAGCGCTGTACGCAGCGTTTGCAGAGATAGGTTGGCTTTCCAAAGAAAGCCTCAAAACATACTATCACCTGGGGTCTCCGCTTCAGGGGCATGCCGACAGATGGGCTACACCGGGTATAGATTTCTCCGGGGGCTCTCTTGGGAAAGGGTTATCTCATAGCCTAGGTATGGTTTTAGCCTCACGAATAGAGGCAACAACCTATGAGTTAGGTCTAACTCTGATGGGGATTACATACCAGCTTCCGCTCAAGTACCGCGTCTACTGCATACTGGGCGATGGCGAGTGCCATGAGGGGCAAATCTGGGAGGCAGCAATGGCGGCAGCTAAATATAGAACAGATAACCTGATAGCAATAGTTGATTATAACAAATACTCTATCGATGGACCTTCGGCTGAAGTTATGAAGCTCGAACCCTTTGTAGATAAATGGCGTGCTTTCGGCTGGTGGGTCACGGAAATCAATGGCCACGATGTAGGTCAGATTGCAGATGCCCTGGATTTAACTGACAACCTCTATGGTGACGGAATGCCAAAATGTATCATCGCACATACAGTTAAAGGTAAAGGAATCCCGCAGTGGGAAGACCGTCACTCACACTATGGCTTTGGTCCTGAAGTAATTCAGGGTATAGAGGAAGGAAGAAAAAGATATGGATAAATCAAGGAGATGATGGAGTATGATTTCAAAATATGTTAAAGAGAAGTTTGAAGCACCAGACATGGCAGACTCTTTCGGAATAGCGGGTATCGGGAATGGTCTCATAGAGGTCGCAAAAAGAAACCCCAAAATCATCATCATTTTAGCAGATGTGGGGTTTCCTGCTCTCAAATGGTTCCGTTCAAATGCACCCAACAGGATTATTGAGCTAGGAATAGCCGAGGCCAATGTAGCTGTTGTTGCAGGAGGCTTGGCCGCTGAGGGATACGAACCGTTTATATACGGGTTTGCGCTTGCCACTGTCGAGATGGCTGTGAACCAGATCAGACAGTGTATATGTGTCGATCACTTCAATGTGAAGATACTCGGCAGGGCTGGCTATATGGGAACTGTAGGGATCTCCCACAATGTTCTTGAGGATATTGCCATAATA
>CP070841.1:397924-403513 GCA_020342115.1 Spirochaetota bacterium | reverse complement strand
ATGCTTGCGAATCTTGAATTATAAAAACCCCTATCAATAATTCAATTAATCACTGCTCTGAACGGTATTCAGACTTGAATATCTGATAATTGCTTTCATCATATTGCTCCCAGACAATAATGGCATTTCCATTGTCATCCATGGCAACCTGTGGAGCATTGGCAAACTGTACATCCGGGCTGATGTTGTCAGTTAGTCCTGAAGGATGAGTCCATTGCCCCGAGTGGTATTCAGATTTGAATATCTGATCATTGATTCCATCGGATTGATCCCAGACAATAATGGCATTTCCATTGTCGTCCATGGCAACCTGCATGTCAGAAGCATCCTGTCCATCAGGGCTGATGTTGTCAGTAACATCTGACGGATGAGTCCATGTGCCGCCATTGGTATAGGTATCAACTTCACCACAGGTTATCATTAACAATGCTAGAGAAATAAAGAATACAATGACTAATAACAGTTTAATTTCTTTTTTCATGAGAATTAATAGGAAGTAGTATAATTCGAGAGTTGTCAATATACGAAAAAAAAAGCCACGTAAAGTTCCCGATTTGCCCATGAAACATTAACGAATGCTTTTTCCACTGAAGAACGACGGCTTTCTAATAAACATACTACCCGTAAGAGGAAATTCTGTCAAGAAAAATTAAAGCTTCCAGAGTATATCTGAAAATAAGGATGGGCGTCCCTCACCCCTGATAAAGCATGGGGACGGGGTATGAATTTATGACACTAGAGATCTACAAAGTCATGAATTCATACCCCGTCCTCAATAAATATAATAGAAATATCTATTTTGTATAGTTGAGATATAATTTATATTAATATGATGTTTGGAGCTTTTTTATTTAGGTAGAAGATTTATATAAGTTATTCATAAATAATTAAGCCCACATGGTATCTGCTTGGAAATAAAATAGATGTTGCAAGATCGAAAATTTTTTGTATTAGCAGAACATAAAGAAGGGGAACCAATAGGATAACATTCCTTGATGTCAAGAAAATCGGTATAAATCGATACAACCCCTAATCCTAAAAGACGCACATATTCGTCACATGTATTGACTGTATGCACATAAACGGGAACACCTGCCTTTGCCATAACTTTTGCAATACCTCTCTCTGCAGCACATACAGGCATTGTGACTGCAAACGGCTTAATATTATATTCATCCTCCCAATAGCGAATATGGGATACTAGATCTACAGGATCATATATATTGCAATATCGATAGAGCGTCCAGATTATGTTTCTGTACCCTATTTCTATTGCTTGTGAAAATTCATCAGGTTGATACACCTGCGGTATAAATCGATCGGCAAATTCAGGAAAAAACTTGGCTATTTTCCGGATGGCATCTATGTTATTGGATTTCGCGTCGGTTATTATTTTCGCTGAGGGATTTTTCTGTAAGAATTCCTTAATCAAATACAGATCAAGAGGAGTAATACCTGTGACTGTTTTCAGCTCCCGAAACGTGTTGTAATCCAAAGGTCCTTCAACGTCAAAGCCAAAAATCGTGGTGAAACAATCTTCCCAGTCGTGAAGACCCACCAATCGATCGTCCCTTGTCCATTCAAGATCAATCTCGAAAAGGGTAAATACATCGGCATTTTCTTCGAGTGCTTCAACTGAGTTAGTATAAGTTAGACCCTGAAAACCTCCCCCAGCATGTGCTACAGGGTGAAGGGAGGGTCGAAGATCAAAACTAAAGACTTCAATTCCCTTTGACATATTTTCAGAAGTGATAGAAAATTCTTTAGTAGAAATGGAATTGTGCATAATCTTATCAGCACCCACAGAAGCATTTAAAAAATACTGATGTTGAAGAATCGAGACAGTGCTCCTTTGACCGTCACTGAGATACATCGACTTTAAATCGTGTTTTCTACCTCCTTTTTCTTCTATCAAAAAGCAATTTACTCGAAAACCATGTTTTGACTCACACTCTTCTGATTCAACTGAAAATCGTTCGATAGTCAGTCTTGTCGCGTGCGAGTGATTAACCGAAACTGCTTTTAAATATGCCCAAACGCGGTTAAGAGGCTCTTCTGTATAAAAGCTAAAGGATAGTCTGAGTGAGTCCTGGTTTTTCAGGACAGGAATACAGATTTCTGGGAACGACATTTTTTTATAGTATTTTATCATTTGAAGAACAAGCCTTATAGATGCATTAAGGTCTTGTACGTCATATACATCGATCAGCTCAGCAGTAGCCTCCAGCTCAACCGTAACTGTTGTGCCTCCAGGAATATCAAGGTATTGACCACTTGACAGTAATCTGCTTTCACTACTGCCAACTATAAAGACATCATCTTTCAGAAGGATATACTTACGGTCTTTTCCTTCGTACTGAATTAGAGAATTGTCAGCTGCTGTCTGGTACGCTAGCAGCTGTGCAGAAAGTTCCCTACCCTCAACGCCATCAACAATCTTTGTTTTGTAAGACGGGGAGAAAAGCTCCCCATTTGAAGACTGAATTATCTTGACACAATTCGAGTCTATGCGTTTTTGCACAATACCTTTCCTCTTTGAGGCGTAAGAACCAAAAAGAATTGTACGTTCGACGTTCTGCTCTCTGAATATGCTTCTTTTTGGAAAGGAATGGGAGTATGCGGTTAACCCAAGATAATCCAATACAGAATAGGGAATATCGATGAGTCCAAAAACCCCAGAATTGACCATAAAAGAAGATTCGGGACTAAGTGCTAAGACAAGGCCCCAGAAATTGCCGTAAGGTTGTCCTATCACGCCGTGGGATTCATCGGAGGTAACGATTACCAGAGTATCATCCAGAATACCATCTTCTCCCAGCCGCTCGATAAAATCCCCTAGTGCTTCATCGAGGTACGCTACTACAGCTTCCTTGCGACTCGATGATGTATCGATAAACACTGTGGGAACGGCATAGGGGTGATGTGTGCCAACATTGAGTAAGGTAAGAAACCATGGTCTCGATTGTCTATCGAGGTCCTCGATAAACTCCGCAGCCTGTTCAAAAAACGCCTTGTCATCTGGACCCCAACCGAACGGTATATGCTGGTACTGAAAATAATCTTTCCCCAGCACCAAATTAAAACCTGATTTGGGCATGAATTTATCTTTTGACATAAAGGCGAGATCTGCAGCCTGTAAATAAACTGTCTTATATCCTGCCTTTGCCAGAATCTCTGGGAGACATGGATTCCGAGACTCCTTTGGAAGCTGTACATACTCATATACCTTGGGTGTAGTTATCGCCAATTTGCTATAGTCCCCGGAGAGCAAAGAATACAGCCCGCGCATTGTCTGTCGGTTGTGTGCGATGAAGTTTGGAACAATGAGCGATTTCTCAGCAATACTGCTGAGATTCGGCATTTCAATAGGATACTTCACTCCTGTCCATTCCTGTACCTGTCGTAGATAAACACCTGGGATCCCCTCGAGAACGACAATCAGGACATTTCTCTCGTCGTGCGGGGGTTTGTGAAAATATGAATCATTTTCATTCTCTATATATGGTTTCTGAGTATATAAAGCGTCAGCACTGATTTTGGACACCGGTTGGTGCTCGGTGGTGCGAACAGGGCGTTGAATCGATCTCGCAACAGTCAACCACAATAAATTAGAAGAATGCCAATCCCCACCCTTAGGCGTAAGAAAATGAATACTACAGATCGAAATGAACATGCACAGTACTATATATATAAGCTTGAGAGGTTTTTTCCTTTCCACAAATTTCAGCGCAATAAGATACACAATTGCGCTTAGCAGAAAAAAGATCGAATACCACGGAAATGTCAAGTTCAACATATTCGATCTTATAAAGTGGGTATCCGTTGCGTAGCGTATGTCGGCAATATTGATAAAGGTATTAAGGGCAACTGCCATCTCCATGCTGGCAATATAGAAACAGGTCAAGAAAATAAGAAATGCAGCGGATATGAGTATATGTATTCTTTTCAAGATCACTATGAACATGGATATGCAAACAGCCATTGCCAAATCGATTAAAAATACCTTTGGTGCTGCACTGACAGCTGCAACCTCATGTATCATTACGAATCGACTGATGCCAAATATCACGACAAAAATACCGAAGGAAAGAGAAAAAAAGATTGCACCGGGTCGTCTGTATGAAAATTTCTCCATTGGGAGTGTTTTGTTGAATATATCAAGCTATCCTATCGTGGTGATCGATATCCTCTACCTCCGAGAGACAATTGATAAAATTACTTCCATAAATCATTTAAAAGATTCCCTAACTTATGACTATCAATACATTGATAAACTCTTCTGAATTAAAATCTACTTTTGGTTTCATATAAACCTAAAATAAAAATATTATTATATTAAGTAAATTGTTTTAGATTGAATTTTTTATTACAGTCTAATATATCGAAAATATTTCTTCCAGGTAGTTATCCCCTCAGATTAGTATGTGCTGAGGTCGGGATCAAGAGAGTTATGTGTATACCTTATGAAAAGGTGGGGTATTGTTCCTTTTGAGCTATCCCGAGATATTGATCATCTTATCTTCGTCTGAATGAGTCTTGTCAAGCTCCACAGTGGTGCTTTTTACATTAGCAAACTTAAAGATTAGTCTAATAGTTCAGGAGTTATTTCTAATCAGGATATAATTATTTAACAGCTTATCATATTTGATTACGTCCACTAAAGTTCGCAATTTGTTTTTCAATATACATCATAAACTCCACATTTTTCATGCTACTCTCTTAAGTTTAGCCCTGCAGCTCTCTATAAGCCCAGACCGTATATAACTCCTTCCAGTCGACTATTCCTCAGAATATTCGATTAAATAACTCGTCACAAGCCGCACATACGGTTCCTTACTGGGGAAGATGCTAACAACACGGGAGCGACGCCGTATCTCTTTATTCAGTCGTTCCTGTAATGTGTAAGTATAGAAGCATGGAGACAGGGCATTAATTTATGACAATAAAGATCTACAAAGTCACGAATTCATCCTCCGTCCCCAATAAAATATAATATCTTTTTTTACTCCACACCGCACCACTCCACTGCTGTACATGCATATATTCCGGTTAATTGTATCAGATCCTCGATAATAACAAATTCATCCTCACCATGAGCATTACCCCCCCCAGGACCTAGAATTATACCAGGTGTATCTCCGTATAGATTAAATACAAAGAGATCGCATGGATAAGGTGCACCCTTTATGTTTAAACTCCTGTGCACAACATCTTCGCCAGCCTGCTTTACGGTTTGAATAATCGGATGGTTCTCATTCATTTTTGTTCCCGGCATCCAGCGATATGGGGATTCCCATCTCGGCGGATTTTTGCTGAAAAACATATCCTTTTTACACCAATCATTCAGAAAATTAAAAAACTCTTCGTCTATGCACTCTTTGCTCTCCCCAGGCATGGCAAGCCAATAAACTTCCAATTTACAGGTATCGGGAATCGCAATAGGCACCCTGAAACTGAATTCTCCTGCCTGCAGTTTTGTAAGATAAACAGGCACCGGATCTTCATCTTCTTGATAAATTTTCGGGACAGGTGCATCCTTTCTTCGTTTATCCCTGAACAGTTTCATGCATTCAATCAGTCTTCCTATCT
>CP070841.1:392926-397824 GCA_020342115.1 Spirochaetota bacterium | reverse complement strand
AGGGTATTGATCTTCTTACAGTGAGCCCCAATGATCGTTACATCATATATCGAAATAAAAACCTGAAAGAGATAATTGTATACGATAAAAAAGAATACAAACATTACAGAAAGACATTCCCGTTTACTGTCCAGGAGGTTCTCTACACGGCACCTTCTGAACAGTTCTACGTCATAGGGCTCTCAAAAGCTTCAGATGCCGTTACTGTTCGCGAGCTCTATCTCTATGACTTTGTGAAGGAGAGTATATCGCCAATTTCAACATCTCAGAACACAGATATAAAACCTTATCAGAGAAACTGGTAAAAATTGGTAATAATTAAAAAAACATCTTTTAAAATTATCAGAAACATAGTAAAATATTTCCTGTGTTTGATGTATAAATCAAATCTTATAAGGAGGTTATTTATGAAAAAGGTACTGCTTTTAGCTCTATCCATCCTGCTTCTATCATGCATTACTCTTTATGCTGAAGGCACTAGGGAGGAAGAGGAAGTTGGAATGAAGGTTGGACTCGTTACCGATGTTGGAAAGGTTGACGATAAAACCTTTAACCAGTTTGCCTATGAGGGGATGATGAGGGCAGCTGAGGAGTTTGACTTGAAAGCGGACTACATCGAAACCCTGCAGCCAACTGACTATGAAAAGAACATCCAGACATTTGCTGAAGAAGGGTACGATATTATCGTAACAGTCGGTTTCATGCTCACCGACGCAACCGTGATGATGGCCGAAAAGTATCCCGACATATACTTTACCGGTGTAGACCAGTTCTACCCAGAACCCTTACCAAACACCATGGGGCTGCTTTTCTCAGAGGACCAGTCCGGATTCGTTGCCGGTGCTCTTGCAGCAATGATGACTGAAACCGATGTGATTGGAATCGTTGCAGGAATGGAAATCCCGCCTGTTATAAAGTTCAGAAAAGGATACGAGAACGGAGCAAAATACATTAACCCGGGCATAAAAGTACTCGGTGTTTATATCGATTCCTTCACTGCTCCGGACAGAGGAAAGGCAGCTGCCGAAGCACAGATTGCTGAAGGAGCAGACGTAATATTCGGTGCCGGAGGGCCAACTGGTTCCGGCGGTATTGTTGCAGCAATGGAGAAGGGAGTATACGGCATTGGTGTTGACCAGGACGAATACTATACCACAATGGGCGGCGGGCCTGCTCCATATCTGCTTTCGAGTGCTATGAAGAGAGTTGACAACGCTGTGTACACTGGAGTCAAGGCTGCTGTTGAAGGAACATTCGAGGGTGGACACTGGTTTGGAAATGCTGCTAATGACGGAATCGGTTATGCACCTTTTCACGACACCGAGAGTAAAGTTCCAGGCCGAGTAAAGGATAAGCTTGACGAGATAATTAGAATGCTCGGAGATGGATCACTCGAGACAGGTGTAACTCTGTAATAGAGTAAAAACAGGATCGCTGGAACAAAAACTATATTCATCACGTGAGTATAATTTAGTATCCAGAGTACGCAATTATTAATACAGAAGACATTCGGGCTTTATATTCCCGAATGTCTTCTGTATATGCTTTATAGCTTCCCTGACCGTATTATACCGAAGAGCAGCCATAACCCCATAACAACTGCTACTGCAAAACCCGCAAGACCGAGGATAGGATATCCTCTTATTAGAGGGCCTATCTTTGCCTGCACAAGAATCGTCGAAGAGAGCAGGAGCGATGCTATGATTATTGCAAAAGAAAGTCTGTTCCCGATTCGATCGATCTCACCTACAGCTTTTTCCAGATTCTCATGTGATATGGGGATACGAAACTTTCCTGCTCTCAGTTTCCTGATGATCGAGTTTAATTCCACTGGAAGGATCTTTATGAAATAGCTCAAATCTTCCATAAGAAAGACGAGTTCTTTTATATACCTCTTAGGACCATACTGACCTGTAATCCAGCGGTTTATATAGGGCTTGGCGAATTTTGTTATATTAAAATCCGGATCGAGCTTTCGCCCAACTCCATCGCTTTCAAGAATAGTATTAAATATCAAGAGATACTCACTGGGGAATCTTATCCTGTACTTCCGTGTAATTGAGAATATAGCCTTAATAGATGAAGATATGTTTATCTGGCCAAGCGGCACATCCTTTGTTTCATCAATTAGATCGTAAAGGTCTATCTTCAGTTTCCTTATATCAACATCATCCTTAATGAAATTGTATCTCTGGAAATACCGAATGATTCTATCAACATCCCGTTCAATCAGTCCTAGGAGAATGTTTCCCACTATCTGTACCCCTTCTTCATCTATATAGCCTGTAATTCCAAAATCAACAGGTACAATTACATTAGGAGGAATCACAAAAATGTTTCCAGGATGAGGATCAGCATGATAGAATCCAAAGTCAAAGATTTCACGAAGAGCAAGCCTTGCCCCATTCTCTGCTACAGCCCTTCTATCTATACCTGCTCTCTCAAGTCCTTCCAGGTTAGAAATCTTTATCCCGTCTATGAATTCCATTACCATGCAGCTATTCATTGTATATTCTCTGTAAATCTTGGGTATATAAACATAATTCTCATCTTTGAAGAAGTGCCGAAATCTCTCTATAGTTCTTGCCTCTCTGAGTAAGTTCAGCTGGTTAACGAGGAGCTCTGAAAAATCCTGGACGATCTGTAAAGGGTTGTATGCTTCTAGCTCAGGAATATAGTTTGATGCAATCCGAACCAGAAGACGAATAATATTCATGTCTGTTTCGACGATTTTTTTAGTTCCTGGCTTTAAAACCTTTAGAGCAACCTCATATCCCTCCTTTCGCAGCTTTGCTCTGTGAACCTGAGCAATAGACCCTGATGCAACAGGGTCCTCATCGATTTTTGTAAATATGTTTTCTATGGGTGTTCCGAACTGCTCCTCAACTACCTTTCTTATCGCTTTAAAAGATACTGGCGGAGTCCTGTCCTGGAGCTTTTCAAGCTCCATAGCATATGCAGGGGGGATGATATCAGACCTCAGGCTCAGGATCTGGCCAAATTTGATAAACGCAGGCCCAAGCTCCTCTATTGCCAAGCGAACCCTTTCGGGCTCAGTAAGGCCGAGTAATGATCGTTCCTGCCTGACACTCAGCATTCCTTTCGGTATTACTCCTAAACCGTCGCTTATTCTCTTCAGCCAGGATGAGAAGCCGTACTTACCGAGTATTGATAGAATCTTTACCAGTCTAGTGAAGTTCTTATAATTCTTGTTAATCTTCAATATCTTCATGTTTTCCCAAAATTAGTATAATGATTCAAAAATATTATATAAAAGCAGTATACTCTCGATAACACTTTGTCGAAAGAGCTATAAGTTCAAGAACTTATCACGTTCAAAGAACGCAAGATTCCCGGTGCCGTATTCATTGGTGACTTGACACCCGAAATTATTTATCTGGCGGCCTCTTTAAAAAAGCCCCTCTCGTTATCTTATCCCCATAGAGTCCCTTCATTATATCAAATACCTTCTCAGTCTCAGAATCTGTTTCATCGGTCTCCGAGAAGAGGTCGAGTTGCTCCCCCTTCTCCAGGTTTGACACTCCTATTCCAATGAGACGAACTTTTTTATGCTCTCTCTCGAATAATCGAAAGAGTCTTGTGGCTTCGTCTCTTACCGTACTCATACTACTCACCGCACGCTCTAGAGTTTTTGATCTAGTAAAAGTTTCGAAACCTTCTAATCTTATCTTCAGTGTAATAGTTCTTCCAGCTATTCTGAGGTCTCTCATTCTTCTTGTAAGCCGATCGGCAATCTGGAAAAGCACACGTTCTATCAACTCTCCATCATCAGTATCCTTTTGAAAAGTTATCTCCTCACTTATAGATTTTCTCGAATGACGAGTTATAACCTCCCTTTCATCTATCCCATTAGCGAGCAGCCAGAGGTGAAGCCCCATCTTTCCCATTCCTTTTTCAAGCATTTCTCTATCACTTCTTCCAACCTCGCCGATCCTGCTAAATCCCATCCCTTCGAGTTTCCGGATCGTTTTTTTCCCAGCTCCCCAAAGATAGCTTAAGGAAAGATCCTCCAAGAATTCTTTTTCCATACCGGGGAGGCACACCATGAGCCCATCCGGCTTTGCAATCTCAGAGCAGATCTTTGCCACTGACTTATTGGGTGCCACTCCAACACTCGCAGTGAGCCCTGTCTCGCCTTGGATCTTTTCCTTAATAACTTTGGCAATCTCCTCTCCTGAGCCAAAGAGCTTCTGCGTTCCTGTACAATCAAGAAACGCTTCATCTATACTTATTTGCTCTAGAACAGGAGAAAACCCCTCAAGTATTTCCATTACTTTATTTGAAATCTCAGTGTACCTTTTGAACCTCGGTCTCAGGAATATAGCATGGGGACATAATCCATATGCCCTGGATATTGGCTGGGCTGAATGTATTCCATAATTTCTTGCTTCGTAGCTGCAAGCCGAAACAACTCCTCTACCCTTACCATTCTTAGGGTCCGCTCCGACGACAACAGGCTTATTTCGGTATTCGGCATTATCAAGCTGTTCTACTGAAGCATAGAAAGCATCCATATCCACATGAACAATAGTACGATTTTTTTCCATCATTTTCATTCCACTTCCTATGATACAACATTAAGATTACTATATAGATTTGTCAAAATCTTTTAATTAAGGTAATTGACCAGTGGAGATGTCCTTTTCTTATATGGCAGGTAATTAGTTTCTGGTGAATCAGGCACACAGAAACTGCGTTCTTCGAACGTTCCAAGTTCTTGAACTTGGCAAGTTCATTGGTGGCAGCATTATATACTTACAATATAACGACTTACAAAACGCATTTTATGATTGCCTCTGATTAAATGGAGTTAGTTAATGTTTAAAGGAGAATTATCCGCATTTAGACGGAGTGGGTAATTTTTTTAAATAGAGTCT
>CP070841.1:361905-392826 GCA_020342115.1 Spirochaetota bacterium | reverse complement strand
TTATGGCTTCTGGTTTTTATGAAGACACAGGTATTCCCTTAACTTGAGATCTTGCGGAGCTTTCATTTCTACCTATAGTCTCAAGCATCTGACAGCTTCCCTCAAAGACCACCCCATCTGCCATTTTCAGTTTCTTGGTCTTTATATTCCCATACAGTTTGCCAGTTGGGAGCATCTCAAGTCTGTCAGACGCCTCCACATCACCTTTCACCTCTCCAGCGATGATAATAGATTGAGCCTTTATGTTCGCATTTACCTTTGCATTTTCCCCTATAATGAGGTGCCCTTTTGAGATGATTTTACCCTTGAATTTACCTTCCACCTTAAGAGAAGAGTCAAACTTCAAAATGCCACTGAAGGATGTTGTACTACTGAACGTGGTTTCGACCTTTTCTCCTTCTTTAATATCTGAATAATCGTTTTTTTTGGCCATATATCATCCCTATCCTCATTTAGTTGTCATGGTGAAAACCCCATCCCAATCAGCCGGAGGCGGATTCTTTATAAGTTCCTTACAACGAGTAATGTATAATTTTGTCGGTCCGTCTTCGGGTTCAATCTCAATTGCTTTTTGAAAATTACTCAATGCCTCCTCGAATTTCATCGCTTTATAGAGATTTAAACCTTCATTATAATGTTTGAGCATCTGTTTCTTCTGCTCACTGACCATAGATCCTCCTTCAACTTGCAGGTTTGTCACCGAGTATAAAAATAATACTAAAATGTCTCATAAACATCTATTTAAAGAAGAAATATATTTTCTTCATAAATAAAACGATCAATCATTACAAGCATCATCTGTGGCTGGAATGTTGTAGCTATTGTTAAGAATCTCTTTATTCTCAGAAATATATGATTGATATTGTGATTCGAACCCATCCACACTCCTGTCTAAACTCTCCCCTATCTTTGCCATTACCTCTCTTACGTTTCTTTTTTTCTTGGAGTGCTCAACGAGGTCCCCTGAAATGGTTCTGATCTCCTCAATAAAGCTTCCTACCTGCTCCTCGAGCTTCCTGATAGATTTAAGCCTCTGTTCATTACGCAGAATCTCATCTTTTAGGCGCTTTGAGCGTAAGATGCTCCGAATTCTAGCCAGTATTTCTATGAAGTTAAAAGGCTTTGTAATATAATCCTCTATGCCAAGCTCAAGCATGTCTACCTTTTCCTTGATATCATCAACTGCTGTAAGGATAATAATCGGGATATGCTTGGTCTTTTCATCATTTTTCAATATATTCGTGAGTTCAAACCCGGAGAGCTTGGGCATTATAAGGTCGAGTAGGATGATATCTGGATTAAATACGTTTACTTTCCCTAAAGCCTCCTCACCATCATATGCGGTTGCAACCTCAAATCCAAGCCTGCTTAGCATAACCTGAAAGAAATCAACATTGACCTTTTCATCATCAACTACCAGTATCTTACCTGTATACCGCTTCACTTTCTCCATATTTTACATATTATTTTTATTTCTAATTCTGTCAATTACTTTTTTTGAAGGGATATAGAGGATCATGACAACAGCTATCGCTAAAACTGTCCAGGGCAAAACGTCGCCATAGGACGAATAAAAGGTCGGCTTATTAAAATCACCCGCCGGCACATCACAGATGAGAAGATCAGCAACAAACATATCAAGACTATCCAAAACTCTCCCATAGGGATCTATACATGCGGTAACCCCTCCATTGGCTGCTCTGATCAGACTCACCCTGTTCTCAATCGTCCTGAACACAGAGATGGAAAAGTGCTGAACCTGAAATCGACGAGAGTGTGTCCATGCATCGTTGGTGACGTTAACTAAAAGCCTGCTCCCTTTAAGAATGAACTTTCTGGCAAGATTACCAAAGACATCCTCGTAGCAGATAAGAGCACTAAACCGTAGACCATTACAATCAAACACCACCAGATCTTCCCCAGGTGTAAAGTCCCCAGCCCCAGCCTGATCGAGTATCCGTGCAACCCATGGGAAGTACCGTTCATAAGGAAACCACTCTCCAAAGGGAACCAGGTGGATCTTTCGATAAACAGACTCCTTCTTACCTTTATTATAAAATATTGCTACATTATAAAAATCTCCCTTTAGATCCCTGTTGCTGTAGTCTCCTACAAACTCAATGCTGCCGAATATTATTGGTTTTTTAATTGATGAAAAAAAATCATGAACCATATATGCATATTCGTAGTTTCTTTCTAGATAGAAATCATAAGGAAAAGGAACAGATGATTCACTCCAGACTATTAGATCCGGGTTTCTCTGAAGAGCCTTTCTTGTAAGTAAAATTTCACTCTCTAGATTTCCTGCTAGGTCCGGACTCCATGGATCAAAGTTTGGTTGGATGAGTGCTATCCGCTTGAGCTTATCCTCTCCTTTCTTATCCTCAGAAAGCTTTATATATCCAAAAACAGCAGAAACGATTAAAAGCAGTGTAACTATAGCGATACTAATCTGATTCCTTCTCTGGCTTCTTCTTCCAACTATATCGATGATGACAGATGAGATTACAGCATTGAAATAGTAAATGAGAAATGTTATCCCCCATATCCCGAAAATACTCGCACTCTGTATGATGACGAGGTTTTTGTACTGTGAATATCCCAATATTCCCCAGGGAAATGCAAGATAACCGACCGTTTTCAGGTAATCGATACAGAGCCAGCTTAAGGGAAGGGCAAGCTCTTTTAAGAAACCAGTGTGCCTGTATAAAAACCATGAGAGAATAACTGCAAAGAGAAAGAATCCAACTTCACCCGCCAAAACCCCGGGCAGGGAAGCAGGGTGTTTGTACTCTTTAACCCAGAAGAGATAGACCGTGTTAAATAAAATTCCTGTAATAAGACCGGCAAGGACCGCCCTTTTCAGTGACTGCGTCATTAAAACAATAAAAAAAGGGACCATGGATATCCATGCCAAGATCGAAATACCGGGATAAGGAAAGCACAGGTTCAAAAAAATAGCAGATAAGATGGCCAAAAAAGCCCATGATTTTTTTATTTTCTGTGAGTTTTTTATGAAGGAGCTCATGAATGAGATAAGACTGGTCTTATAAATGAGATATTAGTCAATTTTATTCTTTGATATTGCTTTTAATTCTTTTCCAGGTCTGAAATAGGGGACTCTCCTCTTTGGAACCTTAACAGATTCACCTGTTTTGGGATTTCTTGCTTCTCTCTCCTCTCTAGTCTTTACTTCAAAGGTTCCAAATCCGCGCAGCTCTATGTGTTTCCCATCTTTTAATCCCTCTTTAATAATCTCAAAAAAAAGATCGATTACTCTGGCAATATCTTTCTTTGTAAGGCCTAACTTTTCGTTTACCCCCTCTACAATTTCAGCTTTGGTTAAAACAATGTCACCGGCGTTTTTCATATCATAAAATCCTTATAAAAATTTTATATAATAATCACTTTATCCAGCAAGCAAGTGGGAAACTGACCCTTTCTTTTTTCACTATCGATTGATAATCACGGTGAGAAAATCCCAGCACAGGCACTGTCAACACAAGCGCTAACTGCGCTTGTGTTGATGGTAAAAACATTATACATCACTTTAAATAAATATCAATTAAAATTTATGATAAATGTGATTTTTTTTATCAGTCGCTGGTGGGGTAATAGCTACTATATTGTTTTATCATTATTATAACGAACTTAATTATAGAACTTTCTTTCTCTTTTTTTGATATAATCAATCAGTCACTGGTGGATCGGTTAATAGTAATCAATGTTCTATTCACTACCATGTTCATCGAATTAGTTATTAAATCCATATTTTCTTTTATACATTTCACCCATTATTGACCAGAAACTATTTTGTCACATCAAACTGATTGATACAGGATCGATGTAAACTATTTTGAAGGTGGTAAGCTGTGTAACCTTTGGGCCAATTGCGTCTTTTTTCTGGAAGCATTGTTTCTATGAATAACATTCTTCGATACAGCCTTGTCTATAAGTGAGCAATACTCTCTGTACAGACCTTCAAGTGCGGCTGCCTCTTTATTTGTAAGGGCATCCTCTATACGGCTTTGAGCGGTCTTTATTCTGGATTTCCATATCCTGTTCCTCTGACGCTCTTTCTTATTCTGTCGTGCCCTTTTCATTACCGATGTATGTACAGCCAAATCTTCCCCCTTAAAAAACCTTTTTCCGTAACTCCCATTGATGGTTATATTCTCTAAAAGATAAAATAAATGTAATTAGTCAATCTTTTACAAATAGTCATTCGCATTTAGATGAGAATGACAATATTTTAAAACAGGTCCTAAGCCATCTAAATGCAGTTAGTCAACGTTAAAAATAGTATCATTCTCATTTAGATGAGTAAGACAATATTTTAAAACAGGTCCTAAACCATCTAAATGCAGTTAGTCAACGTTAAAAATAGTATCATTCTCATTTAGATGAGTAAGACAATATTTTTAAGAAGGTATTAACTTCATCTAAATTATAATTATTGTTATTTATAGTCAAGCCTAATAGAAGAGATTAGATCTTAAATAAAAGAATTGAGTACACAAGGTTCAAAAAAAATCATAGATCTCGGTCTTATCTTAAAAAACTTACCCCAAAATCCCGGGGTCTATCTCATGAAAAATAAAGATGATGAGGTCATCTATATAGGAAAAGCAATAAATTTAAAAAAAAGGGTGTTATCATACTTTCAGAAGAAACAAACTGACGAAAAAACATTCCTTCTCATTCAGAATATCGCTTCCTTAGAGACAATAATAACAGATAATGAAGTTGAGGCTCTTATTCTCGAGAGCAATCTTATAAAGAGATATAGACCAAAGTTCAATATCGAGCTTAAGGATAACAACAAATACCCATATATCAAGATCACAACTGGTGAAGAATTTCCCAGAATAGTAAAAACAAGGATTAAGAAGAACGATAAGGCTCTCTATTTTGGACCATATACATCAGCAAAGGCCATCAACAGAACTATTAAGACTATAACAGATATTTTCCCCTTAAGAAGATGCAGTAAACGTATAGAAATAACCAATATGGCTGCACCCGACAATGTTTCACATTGCTTGAACTACCATCTTGGAAAATGTGCGGGCCCCTGCAGTGGCACTTTTTCAAAAGATGAATATAATAAGCTCGTTGAGCAGGTTATTCTTTTTCTCAAAGGGAAAAAACAGCTACTCCTTGATCATATAAAGGAACAGATGGAGAAAGAAGCTGAACAGCAAAAATTTGAACAGGCTATCTTTCTGAAAGAGAGATATCAAGCAATTATGAATCTCCTCAAGGATCAGAAGATAAACACGTCAGGCAGCGAAAATGAGGATGTAATAGGAATTGCCAACAGGAGTGATATCCATAGTATTACAGTATTAAACAAGAGAGATGGTAATATAGTCGGGAAAAAGGATTATATTGTGAATAGCAGTATGGGTACTCATGATGTAATCGAACAGTTTCTTGATCTCTTCTATGCGGAGACTAGTGATATACCTGATCATATTCTTCTTCCCGTCGAAATTGATGACACAAATATCCTTGAGAAATTCTTTAAGGATAAATATAACAGGACATTAAGACTCGTACTGCCTAAAAAAGGAATGAGAAAGCGACTCATCGATCTTGCCTCAAAGAATGCACTACAGAAACTTGAAGAAGAATTCTATAAGTACAATCCTGAAAAAGCAATTCACATGTTAAAAAATGTTCTAGACCTCCCTAAAGTACCACACTGCATAGAGGCTTTTGATATATCCACAATAGGGGGCAGCTATTCTGTTGCATCAATGGTGAAGTTTATTGATGGCAGT
Organism: Spirochaetota bacterium; assembly: GCA_020342115.1. Classification (GTDB taxonomy): domain Bacteria; phylum Spirochaetota; class B62-G9; order B62-G9; family DRHN01. The sequence continues at coordinate 387,040 of CP070841.1, read as the reverse complement.
CCTGAAAAGAAAGGGTATAGAAAATTCAGAATAAGATATTCGCCAAAGCAAAACGATGTAGAAATGATTGCAGAAACAGTTGCACGTCGCTATCAGCGACTGCTCAATGAAAAATCACCCCTTCCTGATCTTATTCTTATTGACGGTGGCAAACCTCAAATTAACTCTGCGAAGAAAATATTAATTGATCTTGAGATAGAGGAAATTCCAGTTATCGGGCTCGCTAAGAAGCAGGAAGAAATATACAGTTACATGGAAAAGGATCCACTCATTCTGGATAAACAAACCGATGCATTGAGGCTTCTTATTGCTATAAGGAATGAGGCTCACCGATTTGCACACTCATACCACAAACAATTAAGAGTATCAGGTTCCCTCTCCTCAAAATTGGCCACTATACCCGGTATTGGGGAATCCCTGACAAAATGTATACTCTCAGCACTTGAAGACAGTGGAGGAGATATTACCATTCAGGATTTAATAAAAATCAGAGGGGTGGGTCAAAAGAGGGCTGAGGTTATCTTTAATACTCTGAAGAGCCACTAACGTTTTATTTTTAACCTCAGGATGGTTATAGACCAGATCCAACTATTTTGTATACAGGGTTACGTGCTCTTTTGGCTGTCATCTCCCTGTTCGGGGGGATTCTCCTGTGGTGGATTACCCCCGGGTGACTGCCCTGGAGGCTGATATTGAGGCCCGCCCTGGATCGGCTGCTGACCAGGTGGCACTCCTGTATTTTGATAACCATAGTGAGGAGGTTGAGTATAGGCATTCTGATCCTGTGAAGGTTGACCATATGACATCTGCTGCTGGCCCTGAGGATACTGCTGCGGCTGCTGAACATATTTCGTACTACTTGGCTGGCTCTCCTCATCTTCATCTATACCTTTAACGGTTTTTTTAAACTCCTTTATCCCTTGTCCTAGACTTCGAGCAATTTTTGGCAGACGAGTTGCTCCAAATACCAGAAGCCCCACGATAAGAATGATTACAATCTCCTGTACACCTATTCCACCTAACATGATATACCTCCATCAAGGGTAGTATATAAATTCTACCTCCATTTCAATTATATATCAAGGTAAATATTTGATTCTCCAATCATGAGGAATATCGATATATGGCGGTTTAAAACATTTTTTTAATGCTATTTCATTATCGTGCTACATATTTAAATCGCTTGATTATTTTGACACGGTTTCACATATTTAATTTCTGTTGAATGAATTACATGATCGTCATATACATATTCTTATTTTACAAGTAATCGGTACATAGTAACAAGCTGATCTTAATAAAAACAAAACAATAGGGCGGGTTCATAAGCTACTATAAGATAAAGCATTGATTACAATTCAGCACTGGAGATCTACCATGGATAATTCTAAAAGGTACAGGGATCTCAAATATAAAATACCTGAACAATCACAGGCCTGGAGGATTTACGGAAAGGGAATGGAAAATTTTGGAGATAAAAATGGTTCTGGCAAAAGGCACCCTTCACTCATTCCTATTCCTGAACCAAAGGATGACGAAATCCTCGTGAGGAGTGATGCTGTTGGTCTTTGTTTTTCAGACACAAAGATTATCAAGCTCGGGCCAGATCATCCAAGGCTCAAAGGCCGGAATATGAAAGAGGAACCTGTCATACCGGGTCATGAAGTCGCCCTTACCATTGTAAAAGCAGGAAAAAAATGGAAAAAAAGGTATAAACCCGGCCAAAAGTACATTATTCAAGCTGACGTATATTACAAAGGACGCATTTCTTCATATGGATATGTAATTCCCGGTGGTCTATCCCAATACGGAATTCTGGGAACAGAGGTACTGGAGGGAGATGCAGGAAGCTATCTTATACCTATTAAAAATAAAAACATATGCTACAGCCAGGCTGCTTTAGTTGAACCATGGGCCTGTGTTGTTGCAGCGTATAGAATCAAACACAGAGACGGCATTAAACCTGATGGGAGTCTGCTCCTACTGGGAAACGGCAAAGATGAAAAAGAGTGGAGCTTCGACAATCTATTTCAAAATCGCGCACCAAAATCAGTTTGTTCTATTAGGCTTGGCAAAAAAACAAAAACTTCTTTGTTAAGTACACTGCAAAATAAAACCGTATCTATTAGCAGTAATGAAGATAATATAGAGACTGCAAAGGAGCATTTCACAGAGGGATTTGATGATATAATCATCCTCGGCGATATAAATGAAGAAATTCTTACAAAAGCTGCTGACTCGATGTGTCCCTACGGTATTATGAACTATATGGCCGGAAATACTCATACCCAAATGATAAATATCGATGTCGGTAAAATCCATTATGACCGAATATCATTTATTGGTAGTTTAGATAATGATGTGAACCAGCCCTATACAGGAAATCTCGACTATAGCCTAAAGGGTGATAGTATTCTTCTATTGGGTGCCGGAGGTCCAATGGGGCAGATGCACATCCATCTTGCCATTGAAAGAGACCCCCCTCCAGAGGTGGTTATAGCAACCGATATTGCTAAGGAGAGGTTAAATGCGCTCGAGTCCCTTTTCAGGAAAAGGGCTGAGCAAAGGGGGATACGGTTCACTTCACTGAATCCGAAGGAATTTCGTTCCCAGGATGAATACAGGAATACTATCCTTAAAAACAACAACAAAAAACTTTTCGATTATGTTATATGCCTTGCTGCGATTCCTGCTGTTATTGAAGAGGCCTCATCCTATCTTGCTGAGCGATCAATCCTTAACATATTTGCCGGTGTCTCAAAGGGAACGCTGGTGAACCTCAACATCAAGGATGTGGTTACAAAGACTGTCAAGTGGATCGGACATAGCGGGTCTGGGATCGAGGACATGGAATATGCCCTGAGGATGGTTGAGAGCGGTGAGCTCAATACCAATATATCGGTCGCCGGAGTTTCAGGGATAAACGATGTATGGAATGGTATCGAGGCCGTGAGAACGGGGCTCTTCCCTGGGAAGATAGTCATCTATCCTCAAATTGAGCATATGGATCTTATCACCATTGGTGATCTTAAAAAACGATATCCAAAAGTTGGAGCTTATCTTGGAAAGGATGATAGATGGACTGAGGAAGCCGAGAGGCAGCTCTTTGATGACATGCTCAACTTAAGGTGAGCATGTCCGATTAAATACTCTCTTTTCAAGTGAGTATTTAATAAGACATGCTATTATTACTGCAAATAGCAGACAGCAGGCAAAACAGCTAATCAAGGAAAATACAGTGAAGAAGAGATACAAAGTAACTATAAAACCTGATGAAAAAACGGTGTGGGTTCTGGAGGGAACGACAATCTATGAAGCCATTGAAGAGGCTGGAATCATAATAAAATCTGAATGCGGAGGGTCAGGTGTATGCGGAAGCTGTAAGGTTATGGTACTGGATGGTCAATATGAAGATCATGGCTCAGAGAGGTTTATATCACAAAAGGAGCTTGATAAAAACAACCTGTTAGCATGCAGAGCAGTTGTAAAAAGTAACCTCACAGTCGATATTCCGATTACCAGCAGACTGTTTGAGCAAAAGATCCTGACAGAAGGAGTTGAAAAAGAGATTGAGGTCTCGCCCTGGGTTCAAAAATATTATGTGGAGACACCGAAGCCTACACTCGAAGATCAGCAGTTTGATCTTGATCGAATACTAAACACTTTCCAGATTCAAACAAACCGTAAGGTTCAAACAAACCGTAAGGTTTGTACGGATCTATCCCAACCCACACAGGTATCGCTCGATGTCCTCCGCCTGCTTCCTGATGCCCTGAGAGAGGAGGATTTTGGTGTTACGGTCGTACTCGCAGGTGATGAAATAATCGGACTAGAGAGCGGCAATAAATCAGAACACTGCTATGGTGTTGCAATAGATATAGGAACAACAACTGTGGTAGGATACCTTCTCGATCTCTTGAATGGACAGGAGCTTGGAGTTGCGTCACGTACAAATCCTCAGACAAGCATCGGTGATGATGTAGTGACGAGGATAAACTATGCATCTACAAACCAGGACGGACTAGAAAAGCTCCACGAAAAAATCATCTCGTGCCTAAACGAAATCATCGATGAACTTGTGAAAGAAGCCGGTATCCAGAAATCCGACATCTATGAAGTAACCACTGTCGGTAATACAACAATGAATCATCTCTTTTTAAAGCTTAATCCCAAATACCTCGCTCTCAATCCCTATGTAGGTGTATTGAGAGAGGGCCTCTCATCAAGAGCAGGGGAGCTTGGAATAGCCATCAACCCACATGGGAGGGTCTACTCGATGCCAAATATTGCAGGATTTGTCGGTGGAGATACGGTCGCTGTAATCCTCGCTTCCCAGATTCATAAGAGCAAGGAAATAAAATTTGCAATTGATATTGGAACAAATGGTGAGCTGGTTATGGGGAATAGAGAGAGACTTATTGCATGCTCGACTGCAGCGGGTCCCGCTTTTGAAGGAGCAAGGATAACCTATGGGATGAGAGCAAGCAATGGTGCAATCGAGAAGGTGGTCATAGACAAAGATGATGTTGAGATCAACACAATTGGAACATCAAAACCAATCGGCATATGTGGTACAGCACTGATTGATAGTATCGCAGAGCTCCTGAAGGCAGGAATCATAGATAAAAACGGAAGAATGAAAAAGGCAGATGAGCTCCCGGACAACACCCCGTCTTTTATAAGAAAGAGAGTGATAAACCACGAGCACCACCGTTCAAGCTTTGTACTTGTTACAGGTACAATGAGCCGGTCTGGCAAGGACATATTACTTACTCAGAAGGATGTAAGGGAGACCCAGCTTGCTAAGGGCGCCATCGCTGCGGGTTATAAAATATTAAAGGATACTCTGGGGATAGATGATAAAGATATCAAAGAAGTCCTGCTTGCTGGTGCTTTCGGTAACTACATACGAAGAGAACAGGCGAAACGGATCGGATTACTTCCCGACATATCCACACGGAGGATCAAATTTATCGGTAATGCTGCTGGATCCGGAGCAAAAATGGCCCTTATATCAAGAAAGCTCAGGCAGGAAGCACTAGAGATATCAAATAATACGGAATATATAGAGCTCGCGGTAAGTAAGGATTTTCATAAGACATTTGCCGAAGCCATGTACTTTCCTGAAGCGGACACAACACATTGAGCCAGTGAATGACCGGCTTCATCTCGCATGTGCAATGCTGTATAAAGCATTAACTGTGTTCCAGTTTCTTGTTGTTGCAGGTATGTCCAATTTTTTCTCAAAAAAACTATTGGATAATCTTGTTCTTCCATATCCATTTAGACAGAAAAGATATATCTCTCTTTCTCCCACTACGAATTCGGCGATTTCTTCATCCGGTCTGGAAAAATTGCCAAGTCTTGACTCGGATGGAGGACTATATAAAAAAGTTACGTATAGTTTAGCCGGATCTTCATTTCTCTCATTCAAATACGGATTGCTTTCTATAATCCGCTGAAAATCTTCTGTAGCCCGAATAAATACTCGTACATCGTATCCAAATGCCTCCTCAAGTGTCGCTTCCAGAATACAGGCTAATTTTGAAGTGTCCTGCTCGGTAGTATTGAATACCACATTCCCACTCTGTACATAGGTCTCAACATCAACCAAATTCAGTGACTTATATAAACCTCTTAGCTCTTCCATCTGTATATTCTTCCGTCCGCTAACGTTGATCCCCCGCAGCATCGAAATGAAAATGTTCATCTTCGAATCCAACTGCATCCCTTTCATACCATGTACCAGCCTCCATTGATATTGATTGTCTGTCCCGTAATGTACCCATTGCATGCAAGCATCACAACAGCATCAGCAACCTCTTCAACAGTGCCAAATCGTCCAACAGGAATAAGATCTGGTCGTGCATTTGGATTGGCTGTGACCATCTCAGTCGCAATCAGAGCAGGGGCGATGGTATTGACAGTGATTCCTTCTTTCGACAGCAGAGATGCATATGAATGCGTTAAGCCTATTAAGCCCGCCTTTGATGCGGCATAATGAGGGCCGACGACACCTCCAATCTGTGCAGCAACCGATGATATATTTACTATTCGACCCCAGCCCTTTTTACGCATTTCTGGAAGTACTGCTTGTGTCACCAAGAATGCAGATTTAAGATTTGTCTCGATTAGTTCATCCCAATCACTTTCACTTATTTCATGTATCGGTTGTGGTCTCGCTATACCTGCGTTATTTATTAAAATTTGCACCACACCGAGCTTATTTATTATGATATCCTTCATATGCTTAACATCACCGCTTTTCGATACGTCGGCACGTACTGTTATGCATCGCGAGCCACACTCTTCTACTTCAGAAAGAACACTGTTCGCATCATTTTCACTTCTGAGGTAGTTTACTGCAATGTCAGCACCCTGGCTTGCAAGGGTAAGTGCTATCTGTCTCCCGATCCCACGGCTTCCTCCTGTAACCAATGCAACTTTTCCTGTCAGCTCTACATTTCTACGCATTCCATTCACCCTCCTTGAGTACATTTTGATGCACCAAAACCATGGCGTATATTACAAATATGAAGATTAATTCATACTATGATAAAATATATGCAGTTTGTTACTCCACTTCAGGATATTATTAAGTATGAAAGCAGTGTAGTACCTAATTTTCATTAAGGTTAAAATTCCCAGCTTTATCCAAAATCTTCCTGAACCTTGTAACGTTCTGCTCCAGGGAACCGTCTCGTTCAAATATTGATGAGGTGCCAGCTACAAAGACATCCGCACCAGCCTCAATCATTCCTGGAAGGTTTCTCCAGCTTACGTTTCCATCCACTTCAACTTCTGTTCCGAAATCATTCTCCTCAATATAACCAGAAACCTTTCTAAGCTTCATAAGTGCCGGCTTAAAAAGTCGCTGGCCGGCATAGCCAGGATGAACGGTCATCACATTAACCATATCTAAATGGGGAATTAGATGTTTAACCGATTCGAAAGAGATCGATGGAGAGATTGCGATACCTGCTTTTACCTTACACTCCTTTATCTCCTGTATCGTTCCAAGAGGCTGATAACAGGTCTCAGGATGAATACTTATGATTGAATTCTCAAATCTTGAAAAAATTTCTATGTATCTGTCCGGTTCCTCTATCATAAGGTGAATATCGAGAGGTATCCGGCTGTAGGTATAAACAGCCTTACAGAAGTCGATACCGATGGAAAAGTTTGGTACATAGTGGCCGTCCATTATATCGATATGGAGATAATCAATTTTATGTTTTATAAAGAGATCTAGATCTTCCCTTAGGTCTAAGTAACTTGTACACATCATGGATAGTGAGATCTTCAGTGTTTTTTTCATTTTATTTTTGAACTCAAAACTGCTCTCCCCTTAATGCATTAACCATCATAAGATGGTACATCATAAGATGGTACATCTTAAGGAACTATGACCACCTTAAGAGCTTGGTTTGAAGGATCTGCCTGAGTTTTAACAGCTTCTAAGAAGTCATCGAGCCTGAACCGATGAGTGACGAGTTTTTCACCTTTAATCTTGCCTGAAACCAAATATTCTCTGGCTGTGATAAACTCCCTATAAGCTGAGCTTGTTGCACCATGTATGTTGAACTCATTATAGTGGATAAGATTTAAATCAATTGAATCAACAGAATCAGATTTTGGCATTCCGGCAAAGACCGAGAGATGGCCTCCCTTTTTAAGAACCTTCATCCCGAGAGGCACAAGAAGCTTAACTGATGCAGCCACTACCACAGCACCCGCTCCTCTTCCGCTGGTATGATCCATAACCCATTCCACAGGATCAACTTTACCGCTGTTTACAAAATTATCTATGGGAAGCCCAATTTTTTTATGAAGGTCTAACCGATCCTGAGCTACGTCCATGATAGTCACATGTGGAACTCCTCGTGCCTTGGCCACGAGACTATTTAACACTCCTATGATACCTCCACCAAAAACCACAATATGCTCTAATTTCTCCATTGGGATATAGTTCATGCCGTTGATGCAGCAAGAAAGAGGCTCTATGAGTGTACCGACTTCAGCCGGCAATGCTTCTGGAATGGGTATAAGACAACCCTGATCCACACCTGATTTTGGCATGATCATATACTGGGCAAAACCGCCATTGAATTGATACCCGATTGCCTTGAATATGTTCTCACAGAGATTTTCACGATGAATCTTACACATCGCACAGCGGCCGCAGCCGATAACGGTCTGCACAACACAGCGCTGACCCTCCTTTATACCCTTTACACCAGGTCCCAGCATGTGCACCCGTGCAGTGATCTCATGTCCAACGATCGGTACATCAACGTGCTTCTCACCGCTGAGAACACGCTGATCCGTTCCGCATAATGCACACATCTCGATCTTCAAAAGCACTTCGCCTTCAGCAGGTTGAGGTGTCGGCACCTCCTGAACCTCAACAACACCAGGTTCTTTAATGACTGCGGCCTTCAATCTCAGCCTCCTTTCGCCTTCAATATAACTCGTGGGGCCATTAGCTTTAAACTCGTTCTATGCACGCGATTTTCCACCCGATACATTGATCACCGTACCATGTATGTAACTTGCCCGATCTGAGGCAAGGAAACAGACCACGTCAGCCACTTCACTCAGCCTTCCTGATCTTCCAAGCGGTATTGAGATTGTTTTGTATGTAGCTCTGAGCTGTTCGACTGTAATGCCTCTTGTATATGCCAGGGCCCTCTCATACTCCTTTGATCGTAGCGGGGTAGGTTCCAGAATACCTGGAGCCACACCAACAATCCTTATATTATGCTTTCCCAGTTCCTTGGCCCACGACCTGTTCAAAGCATAGATTGCTGCCTTTGTTGCAGCGTAAACGCTCTGTCCCTCTGAACCCTCTGTTCCAGCCTCTGAGGCCATATTAATAATAACGCCCCCACTGCTGCTCTTAATCATTCTGCGAGCAGCTATCTGAGCACATAGATAAGTACCCTTCAGGTTAATGCTAACTACTTTATTCCACACATCCTCGGTGAGCTCTTCTTTCCCCTCAGGATCCACAAGAAGCCTGGGGATATTGATACCTGCATTGTTTATAAAAATATCGATCTGTCCATAGGAGCTCACGGTGGTTTCAATCAGGTTCTCCACACTATGCCTATCTGTTACATCAACCCTTACAAAAAGATGCTTACTCCCATACTTCTTCTTCAATTCTTCGATTGTCTCTCTGCCGCCTTCTTCATTAATATCAGCCACAACCACAAATACACCAACCTCGGCAAGACCGATGCAGCACGCTCTTCCAATTCCTGATGCGCCTCCGGTCACAACTGCAACTCTCTCTTTTAATCCCAGCCAGTTCATGAAAACTCCTCTCCCTTTTTATAACCTGATAATAGTGTTAAGGTCTGATGAAACCCAACAAAACATACATTAATACTAGATATGCGTAATTGCAAATTCATTACTGTATGCCGACAATATCCTTTTCTTATCATCATGCCTGCTGTATATTGGATCCATTCAACCTACCAGGCAATCATGATGAAAGCTCTTGTTCTGGAAAAAAATGCTACCTTAAAATACCGCGATGTTCCCGTACCGGTGAATCTCTCAGATGACTCCTATCTCATAAGAGTCGTTGCAGCAGGAGTATGCGGATCGGATATTCAAAGAGGATTTGAAAATGGTGCGTATCATTACCCTCTCATCATGGGGCATGAATTTTCAGGTGTTATCGAAGAGGTAATAGACGGCGGAAAATATAAAAAAGGGCAGAGGGTTGTTGTTTTTCCGATCATCTGGTGCGGGGAGTGTCGTGCATGTCAGATAGGAGCCTACGCGCAGTGTAAAGATTATAACTATTTTGGATCGAGGTGTGACGGCGGATTTTCCGAGTATGTATGGGTGCCTGAGCCCAACCTCATTCCTATCCCCAACCATGTGGATATTATCCACGCTGCGATGACAGAACCATCAGCTGTAGCCCTTCATGCTGTTCGTAAGCTTACTGTCTCTGGAGGAGAATCTGCTATCGTATATGGAGGCGGGCCAATAGGAAATATGGGAGCACAATGGCTCGGTATTAACGGCTGTGAGAAGATAGTTGTAGTAGAGATCGATGAAAGCAAGCGCTCTATCGCTGCTGAATCAGGATTTATTACTATTAATCCTGAAGAGCATGATCCTGTTGGCACACTCATGGAGATTACCAACGGCGAAGGTGCCGATTATGCTGTTGAAGCATGTGGGCTTGCCCTCACCTACCGCCAGGCAATTCACTCTGTTCGCCCTCTAGGCAAAGTCGTTCTTTTAGGATATCCGCATGGTGATTTGACACTCGATACAGGGGACATATCGACTATACTCAGAAGAGAAATCACAATCTACGGAACCTGGAATTCAAGCATTGTCCCCAGGGAAAAGGATGACTGGGGTACGGTTTTGAAGCATATGGAGAAAGAGCTGCAAATCGAACCTCTTATATCCCACACACCAAAGTTAGAAGATGGTCCTGCCATTTTTAGCAGAATGGTGAACAAACAGGGACAGTTCAACAAGGTCATTTTCAGGATATAGAGGAATATCTGATGAAAGTTCATATTGGAATAAAAAGCGATCCGATTCAGAACCGTTACAGTTATGAATGGTTATTTGGCCTTATGCGATCCTTGGGTATCAACTATCTTCAACTGGGCGGTTTTCTTGAAATGCCCCTCATAGATGACGGTTTTTATAGAGATCTGAGAAAGCTGGCAGAGCATTATAATATCAAAATAAAGAGTTTATATGCTACATACAGGGTAACTGCAGGTTTTTCCTCGCAAAATCGATATTTTGAAGAAGCTGCCAGGAAAATATATGAAGTCTACATTCAAGCTGGAAATATTCTCGGGGTTGATTATGTTGGAGCCAATGCAGGAGTGGCTTACCGGGATCACCCAGAATACAAACAAAACGGCATTAAATGTTTTTTTTCCAATATGAAAAAACTTATGCGCCTGGCAAAATCGAACAATATAAAAGCTCTTACTGTTGAGATTATGTCCTCATTTTCAGAGTCCCCCTCAACACCTGAAGAGATAGATAGCTTTATGATATTTTTCAACAAATATCATAAAGATCACAAAGATGATACTGTCCCTGTCTATTGTCTCGGTGATATATCCCACGGTTATGCTGACATGAATAAAACCGTTATCCACTCAAACTATGAGATCTTTGAGTATGCGATTCCCTACATGTGTGAATTCCATCTTAAAAATACAGACAGTATATTTAACAGCACCTTTGGATTCTCGAAAGATGAACAGGGAGTCGGTATCGTAGACCTGAAAAGAATCAAGAAAATCATCAATAAAAACAATGATAAGTGGCCTTTTGAAGAGATCGTTGGATACCTTGAGCATCCAGGGCCGAAGCTGGGTAGGGATTACTCAGATTACCTACTCGAAAAACAACTCACAGAATCGATTGAAACCTTGAGACGATACTTCTAATGCCTTTCGGTAGCCACACCTTCAGCTTTCACTCCTTCGCCATATTGGTGTTCAACTCATGGCAGAGATTCGAGTAGCAATTCACACAGCACCTTGTGTGCTTCTATAGTGATATGAATGCCGTCAGACTCGAGACCGTCTATTCCGCGCTCTTGTAATCTCACCGAAAAATCGGCAAGCTCTGTGCCATATTTACTTGAAAGTTCCCTGATTACAGCGTTAGTCTTTTTAACCCTCTGTGCATCATATTTCATATTGAAATCGGGAAAATAGGCCTTCATGCGTTTGGTATCTGTACTCGGGATTGTGATGAGTACCAGATTCTTCTGCCGCTTTATAAGGTTCTCGATTATATAGACCATGTTTCTCTTGAACTCATCAACACTTAAAAATGAATGATTGTATTCATCATCATTTGCCCGAGAGTCGTTCGTTCCAAGTAATATGGTGGCCCATGAAAATTCTTGATTTAAAATTGTGTGATAAAACCTTTTAACAATATCATATGTAGTGTCCCCTGAGATACCGCAGTCGATCAGAACTCTACTGCCATCTTCCTTCCAGAGATGATTAAGAATCTTGACATAGCTCTCTCGATCGGAGGTGAGGGAATCTCCTATAGCTGCTATAGTATAGGGCTGTTCTGCTGGCTTAACACCTAGTTTCTCTTTTAGATCTCTTGCAGCTGCTCCAATGCGTTTGCTGAACTGCATTTCGAGTTTCTTCAACTCCTTTGGTTTTACACCGTATATCCTGGCCATGGATACCAGATCGTTGTCATCGATGTTAAGGCCGCTCGTCTTATGGATATTGAACTTGTGCATGAACCTCAGTTCGAATGGCAGTTGATCCATATAACCCTCCATTCAATAGCTTCGTAGACCACCTTCATTACATATGACAATGAATGGGTACACGATAGTTAAATATCAAAACAATGATACCCGTATGCATTTATCACACGAACACCATCTATTACAGTCTCTCTATCAAACCTGCTGTGCACCTCATGGTTGTGACCGTGGATAAAAATCGAGGGATGGAGTTCTTCTATTATATTTTTGAAGGCCTGAAATCCCTGGTGACATTGATCATCAAGGTCATGAATCCCCTTAGGGGGTGCATGAGCAACAAATATATCAATACCTCCCATGCGCCGAGATTTTCTCATTATTCTACGAACTTTCCTTAACATCTCTTTTTCTTTATACTGTACTCCCTCACCGTTGTACCACATGCATCCTCCGAGTCCGCTGATAGTAATACCTTTTACCTTTACTACACGTCCATCTAACGAGTCGCAGCCGCCAGGAGGATCATCCAGAAAGGATCTGTCATGATTGCCCGGGATATAGAGAAGAGGTACAGAAATCAACGTGACTAAAAACCCCAGATACTCCTTATCGAGGTCTCCGCAGGAAAGAATGAGGTCTATATCTTTCCATCGTTCCTTTTCAAAATAGTCATATAAGGCACGATGCTTTTTGTCAGCAATGGCAAGTATTCGCATAACTAGTTAATTAGTTTCTGGTAAATATTAAACACTACATTGGTGTAATTCGCCAGCCTACTGGTGTAGTTTGCCAGTCCCTTGGCAAACAAGGAACACAGTAAACCTTCGTTCTTCGAACGTTTTATTTCTTGATGGCATTTTATTTACATGTGTTACAATTATCCACACAAGCAATATTTTATTTCCTATTATTAATCACCAACAACCAATCATCCAAACAGCACCATCTATCAGTAGATTCTATTCAATATAACAAATTAGTAGCCTCTTACCTGAATGAAATGGATCTGAGGCTCTTCAGTATCTCTTCTCTATATTCCGTGTAGATAGAAGATTCCCCAGCTACCTCGCAGACAAGTATTCTCTTTTTAACAGGAATAATTGCTGTGAGGTATGTATAATTTCTGCTACCATAGGGCATGGTCCATTCAAAGAGAATACCTTCTTCTCTGCTCGTATCAAAGCGTACCTCTTTTCCCTTTGGAAGATAACCTTCCCTCTTGAGGTGGGTCTCTAGTGCCTCTTGCCAGAAGTCGAGACCCTGAGGAGGATAGTTTTTTACACTCCTTACTTCGAAAAGCATCCCTTCGGGACTTACAGCCATGTAAGAAGAGGAAACGAGCACTGGCCGAGTTCTCTTTTCAGCAAATCCCTCAGGTAGCTCTATATTAATCCTGCTTATCGTTGCACATGAAACGAGCAGCAATAAAGCAACGCCAATAAGGAGAACCGTACCGATCCTCATTGTTAGAACCCCTCCTCAATGAAACGATAGAAGTCAATACTGTTGATCCATTCAAAGGATGATGTAATATCCACAGGAAGTGTTTCCTCCATGAAATTGAGATTGACTTCACCTGTCGCAAATTTTCTATTCACCTCGAGATTTCTTAACTGGCCCTTGAGACCCTCAATCTCTCCAAGAAGGCTTTTGATCTCCTGTTCTATAGCAAGGGTACCCTTTACATCTGTTCTGTCGAGGTAGCTTAGATTCTTCTGTAATATTTCCTCTCTACTCTTTATACCGGATCTTAAAGCTACCAGACGCTCTCTCAGATCTTCTGTTTCAATCGATATATCAAGGATAGCTTCGGAGATCTCCTCTAGGTAAGACCTCAGTTTTCCAATATCCTTTGATTGCACTCGTATGACTATTCTGTTCACTGACCTGTACAGATAGTATCCACCTGATTCATCAGCCCACGATGAAATAAGATCAAGAGTGTGTTCCGGGTCCGATACGAGAATAGTAGTTCGCATAGTATGAGATAGGTAGCTTTCTGCTTGAATCGTGACGGCTGAACAAATGAAAGTCAATGTTAGTATGAGATATTTTACTATCTTCACAATCACCTCACCTCAAACCTGCTTATTGATTCTTTTATGCTCGCATACCTTTTTTCGAGTGCACGCTCTGACGGGAATAATACTTCTATTACATAGATTGTTTTTCTATTCACTTCCACTCCAACGAGGTAGTAAAAAGGTTCAGAACCTTTACTGGTGAGCAGGACATACCGGACATTTCCTGCTGAGAGGATTGAAGTTTCTTTGTAGAATGGCTCAAGATGATATGCTACTGCCCCCTGCCAGAAAACAGTATCCCCCTTCGGGTCATTTCTCACTGTGCCGCAGCGAACCCTTGTTCCATCCGGACCTTCGGCACGGAATATCTCCTCCTTCTTAAAGTGAGCATAATCTCCCGGGAGCTCAAAAGAGATTCTTCCCTTGAGCTGAGTGATACTCATATAGAGAGGATCGAGATTCCTTATCCACAGGAAGGGGATCTGCTCTCTGTATGGATAATCATAGGCAAGCAGCGGCACAAGCTCTACTGTTATCCTTGAAAATGCGATCTGCTCTTTCAGCATATCCAGTTTCTGTTTGATAACCTCGACCTCATCTGTAAGACGCCTGATCTCTCTGAGAATCTTGAGTCTCTCTTCGACATCATCCGTTTTTTCAAGGAGCCTGTAGAGCCTCCGGCGAGTTTCCTGTGTAATCTCCAATCTCTTGGTAAGATCACGATACTGCTCAGTGACGTCGTAAGTCTCCACTACCTTGTCAAGTACATCACCGAGGCCAAGAATTTGACTAAAAACTTCATCGAATGTGCCTGCAGGCACTCTTATGGTAATCGTATTCTCAAATGCCCGCTCCACGTATCCGCCATAGTCTTCAGCAATCTCAAATAGAGCTTCCCTCGTTTGCTCAGCATTGTTGACACTGAGCTTGCAATACCCGGAATAAACCCTCATTCTCATTTCAGGTTCAAAAGAAGGCTCAACTGGCGCTTCAGAAGGGACCTCTGCTTCTGCCTTAAATGACGCATCTGCCATCTCCTTTGCAGCAGGTGCCGTACGGAGGGAAACCTCCTCCTCATACTCTAATCCTTCATAATCCGGTTCTTCATAAGCCGCCTTCTTTCTTACACATCCATATAGAGATACAAGGAAGAAAATACAAAAGGCACACATAACTGTGACAAATACTGTTTTTCTCATAATTTCAGATTGTTAAAATACAAACACCCTTTAAAGACTTTATTCTCCGTCCGAAAAAATGTCAACCATTAGCTAAAGCTTTTTTATGGTCCTGGCTTTGTTGAATACCATCCGATGAATAAACCTAAAAGGTACGGTGCGTAAAAACTTTCGCTGTGGAATACGATGGGCAAACTTAAAACCGGAGATTATAGTACCGAAGCTTACATTCTGTGGCGCACCCCCCATAAACTCATGGTAAAAGCACGCAATGATGACAAATATATCTTCAGGATTATGTGCATGGTATCTCCGCATAAGTTCAGAATCCTTGATCTGTTCGCATGCCGGTAAGAATATAGTAGAATACCACTCCTTTGCTCTGTCAAGTACCGGTAGATTTGGGGAGTAGAGAGAAATATCCTTGAGCAGAACTGCATATCCAGATTCATTAATCAGCTCGACATGCTTTAATCCTGTCTCCTGCTCGAACTTTCTTCGGGAAAGTGAACCGTTAATAAGTTCTTCGTCATCTCTGTAGATGTACTCCTTTACATTGGCATCTATATACTCTACTCCTAGTATTTTGCACGCTGAGATCCTTCTGTTCCCATCAGCTACATAATAGTTACCACGATGGAGGTACACATCAATCGGTGGAAATTCGCTGTATTCCGCCATTTTGGTAAGTATCTTCTCTCGTCTTGTTCTTTCTGCACGGTCCCCCCTGTTAATATCCCTGAAACGTGTATCAAGCTCTCCGCATTTTCCAACAGTCCCTACAATTCGGTCCACAGATACCACCCTTAAACCTGCATCCATGACGATATATGGTTTACGAGTATCAAATGCCTCCTCGAAACATTGCACCATTCGTTTCATCTGTTTTTTGAAAGCTCCTCTTCTATCATCTTGACATGCTGGAGTTCTTCATTCGATAACACATTGAACAAATCACCCGCTGCCCTGATCCTTGCCTTCTTTGCCAATACACTATAAAAGCTAAGGGACGTTTTCTCCTTTGCAAGAGCTATTCCGAGAATCTCCTCACGTGTCACATCACTTTCGATATCAGGCCATTCATCCCTGATCGCTTCAATGTTATCCATTTCTGAATCGCTTGTAACCCTGAGGGCCCCAAGGTCTCCCCCCTTCTGTACCTCTTCGAGCTTAATCCTGTGTTTGAGCTCTGCATTCATAAGCCGCTTTAAAAGCATTTTCGTTTCATCCTTGGATGTTCTCTCGAGTACTCTTTCGTAGAATCGGTACGCACGCTCCTCAAAGATTATTGCCTGTTCGAGAATGAGCTTTAGGAGCAACTTGCGAAAAGGTTTCAGCAAGAGATATTAACCCTCTGGTAATCAAATTACTATAAAAATACGTTACGAAACTTTTTAAGACAACACTATATAGCTCGATTCTTGACTTTTTCTCTCTTAAAAGATATCGTTTAAAAAAGAAGCGAGTTAAGGAACCTGCTGATGAGAGCAATGATACTGACACAGCAGAAAACACCTCTCGAGCTTAAAGATATCCCCATACCATCTATAAATTCGTATCAGGTGCTCGTCAAGGTGCGCGCATGTGCTGTGTGCCGCACAGACCTTCATGTTATCGATGGTGATCTGTTAAATCCAAAACTCCCACTAGTCCCCGGACATGAGATTATAGGTGAAGTTGTGAAAGCCGGTGATCGTGTTAAACTGCTCAAGTTGGGGGATAGAGTCGGTATACCATGGCTCGGGTTTACATGCGGAACGTGCGCTTACTGCAGGGGAGGTAAAGAGAACCTGTGCGAAAATGCTCTTTTCACGGGCTATACTTTGGATGGTGGATACGCCGAGTATGTAGCAGCAGATGAGCGGTACAGTTTTCCAATCCCGGAAGGTTACCCCGATATTCAGGCAGCACCTCTTTTATGTGCAGGGCTTATCGGCTTTCGTTCTTTGAGAATGACGGGTAAATCAAAACGTATAGGTATGTACGGCTTTGGGGCAGCAGCACATATCCTTATCCAGATTGCTCACTATAAGGGAATGGAAGTCTTTGCCTTTACCAAGCCCGGAGACCAAAAGGGACAAGACTTTGCCCTGGGGCTCGGTGCAAAGTGGGCTGGAGACTCTCTTTCAGCTCCTCCAATGCCACTAGGCGCAGCGATTATATTCGCACCTGTTGGAGACCTCGTTCCACTTGCACTCCAAGCAGTTGTTCCCGGAGGAATCGTTGTATGTGCAGGAATACATATGAGTGATATCCCCTCCTTCCCTTATAAAATACTCTGGGAGGAAAGAGTGTTGCGTTCTGTAGCTAACCTGAACAGAAGAGATGGACAGGAGTTCTTTGATATTGCGCTAAAAGTTCCAGTTCGCACAGAGGTCATGGAATATCCCCTCTCAGATGCAAATAAGGCTCTCAGTGCTCTCCGAGAGGGTACTGTAAATGGAGCTGCAGTTCTAGTTATTTAATTTAAATTTTTTAATAAATAACAACAATTCTCATATTTTTACATTGACTTATTTCAACTTCTAATTAAAATAATCAATAAATAAAATTTTCAGTTAGAGAATTTAACCTTCATATAGAACTTCTGTTTCAACTTCAATAAGATTAGTACTCTCGGATAGCCTCGATTGGGAGGGGAACTTTGGATAATGAACGATAATCAAAAGACCAAAGCCCAGCTAATCCAAGAGCTTCAGTCTCTCAGGAAGGAAGTTGCATCAATCAAACAAGATAACGGTCTTGGCGCTGTGCTCACCTCAATCGATGATATTGTCTTTTTTATAAACAGGGGCGGCATATTCAAATACTTCTTTGGGGGACCTTACAGGTTCGATACAGCATTAGAGCCAGACCAGTTTATCGGAAAACATTTCAAAGAAATATTACCTCAAGATATCGCTCTCCAGATCCAAGACTCAATGGAAAAAGCCGAAACAACAGGCAATTCCCAGGAGTTTGATTACAAACTAGCATTGAAGGGTATAGATGAATGGTTCAATGCTAAGGTTTCGCCTTTTAAAAATAACTCAGGGAATTTCGACGGCATTACTGTTGTTGTACGTAACATAACAGTGCGTAAACGCATGGAGGAAGCAACAAGATTCAGGGCTCTTCACGATCCACTCACCAACCTCCCAAATCGTGAGCTTTTCAACGATCGCTTCAAGCTCGCGATGGCGCAGGCCCAGCGCAACAAAAACAAAGTAGCCCTCATGATGGTCGATCTCGACTACTTTAAAAAAATTAATGACTCGTACGGGCACGATGTTGGAGATAGGGTTCTTATTGAGGCCGGTACACGGCTTTCAAATCTCCTCAGGAAAAGCGATACCGTAGCCAGGGTTGGTGGTGACGAGTTTTTGCTACTGATACCTGAGATCCGAGATGGAAATGAAGGAACTATAGTCGTAAACAAAATCATGCAATCCTTTCAAGAACCGTTCAAAATAAAGAATCACAATTTTCCCATTACTCTCAGCATTGGAATAGCGATATACCCCGATGATGTTGAGACCATCGATGCCCTATTAAAGATGGCGGATATTGCCATGTACCAGGTTAAAAAGAAGGGCAGAAACAGTTATAAGCGATACAAACCATAAACTAATCCCCTAATGCCTGAACAGCCTTGCGTACAGTGTCGAGCGGCTTGACCTTGTACCATCGATCTATTACTGTCCCCTTCTCATCGATGAGAAATGAAGAGCGAAGAATACCCCAAAGTTTCTTTCCATACATCGACTTTTCTCCCCATACACCATACAGATCAGCAACCCTGTGATCCGTATCTGACAGAAGTGGAAAGCCGAGATTGTACTTATCATCAAACTTCTTCTGTCTTTCAGGAGAATCAGGCGAAATACCAAGTACCGCAATGCTCAAACCTTTCAGGGTCGCCATGTTATCTCTCACGCTGCATGCCTGTTTAGTGCATCCGGGAGTATCTGCTCGAGGATAGAAGTATAGAAGTACCTTTTTACCTTTATAATCTTCCAGGCTAGTACTGTTGCCGTTTTGATCAGCAAGAGAAAATCCGGGGGCATTGTCTCCCTTCTTTAGTGCTGCCATGGTTTCCTCCTCAAAATAGCTATGATTGACAATATAACTGCATTACTATTAAAATACTAACACTGAGCAAATTGGTAAACAATGGGAAGGGAGGTCTCATGGAATTCAACAGAGGACTAAAAGATCTAAAACCGTATGTGGGAGGAAAACCAAAGAAAGAGGCTCAGGATCGATACAATATCAAAGAGCCTGTTAAGCTCAACTCAAACGAGAATGTACTCGGGTCTTCTCCTCTCGCCCTTGCCATTGCAAAGAAAAACGTGGAGTATGCAAACCTCTATCCAGAAGCTTCAAACATTGAGCTGAGAACCAAGATTGCAGAAGTTTTTGATGTAAATCCTGAAAATTGCTTTGTTGGAAACGGTGCTGATGAAGTTATCTACTATGTCGCTATGACAATCATCAACGATAAAGATGAGGTGATTATCCCCAAGATCACCTTTCCCATTTACGAAATCGCCTTCAGGATCATGAGAGCGAAGATAGTATATAGCCGAATGACAAATCTCGCGATCGATACTGATGATATCGTCAGGAAGATTTCCAAACGCACGAAGGTACTCTGTCTCTGTAATCCAAATAATCCCACAGGTCATGCTTTGCCCAAGAAAGAGGTATACAGCTTTATTGAAAAAATTCCTCACAATGTGCTTATACTGATGGATGAGGCATATATGGAATTCGCTGAACAGGATGAATCTGCAGATACGATCTCACAATTTAAAGAGGGTCATAAGAATCTCTTTATAATAAAAACACTTTCCAAGATTTATGGTCTCGCCGGGTTACGAGTAGGTTACGGAATCGGTGATGAAGGGATTATTGAGCATATGAATCGTATAAAACTTCCCTTCAATATAAGCATCGTCTCTCAAAACGCTGCTTTAGGAGCATTAGAAGATAGCATGTTCCTTAAAAAAACCGTTGATATTACAAAGGAAGGAAAATCATTCATTTACAGAGGTCTCGAGGAGCTAGGACTCGGGTACATCCCATCAAGCACGAATTTTATCCTCATAGATACAAAACGTGATGCTGATATCGTCACAGAGGAGCTTATGCGCGAAGGAGTACTCGTTAGAAGCGCAAAAAATTATGGAATCCCTCGCCACATAAGGGTAACAGTTGGAACTGCGGAACAGAATAAAAAATTCATTAAAGCTTTAAAGAAGATATGCTAGAGAGATAGCTAGCTTGTAGTAGGCTGCTGGGGGATGATCTGTGGAATGAGCAGCCATTTTGTGGTCCATATGCTGGACTCATCCTTGAAGAGGCAGAGAACACCTCCATTTTGAAACTCTATGACCTTCTTATGCTCATCTTGACAGAGCAACAGGGATGACAACCGTTGTAAATGAGGCAGATGTCCCACCAGCATGATGTTGTTTTCAATCTGGGAGAGGTTTTCAACCCATCCCCAAGGTGTGGAGTTGGGACCGAGCTCTTTTCCCTCTTCGATTCCCTTGAGTGGTTTAAGTTTTCCTGAGAGTACCTTCGCGGTTTCAATTGCTCTCGTTTTTCCACTGTGAATAATTGAATGGAGCTGTATATCTATATTTTCTGCAAGAAACGAGGCCACTCTCTGTATTACTTCCTTACCACTCGCAGTGAGGTGACGATCCGGATCCTCCTCTTTTTGCTTTGCATCTGCATGCTGGACAAGATATAGATACATATGCTCCCCCTTAAGTGAACTGTATGGATGTAAATATTTTACCAGATCGAGTGCATTAATGCAATCTGAATTTAGTTTATAACTATAATCGGCCAGCTGTTAACATTTACCTGGGTTGCTACAGCTACTGGCTGACCGCTTTGAACATGAATCTCCTTGACTTCATACTAGTATATAAAGAACTTATGTAACAAGACATCAACAAGGAGGAAATATGGATGAAAAGCAGTATTCTCAGGCTAAAAAGATTGCAAAACAAAAGGTGGCTTTTATCAGGCATTTTATTACCTATGTTATAGTTCTTGCGGTTCTTGCAGTAATCAACAACCTCACATCCCGAGGTTATCAGTGGTGGTTATGGATTGCTCTGTTCTGGGGAATCGGTGTATTTATCAACTTCCTGAATGCGTACCTCTTTAGAGGAGGAGGGCTCAAGTCCATCGAAAAGCAACTTATTAAAAAAGAGATGGAGAGGATGAACAATGAAAAATAATGGAAGGTATCTGAACCTGCTAGGTGTAATACTTGGTATCATAACATTCGGAATCATTATCTTCTCCGTTGTATATCTGACCCACAACAGGCCTTTCAAACATTGGCGAGATTTTGATTTTTCAGAAGAGAGAGCCTTTACTCCCTGGGAGGGTCTGGAGAGAACAGAAAGGATCGATACCAAGGTCAATAGCATCGAGGTCAGGAACTCCTCGGGGAAGATAGAGATCAGAGGGTGGGATAATGATTATATTCTCGTAAAATATGTAAAGAGAGGACCATTTGCAGAAGATTTGGAAGTTAAGGTTGAAACTACCGGAAAAAAGCTCTCTATTTATCCTGAAGGGAAGATGGCCAGGAGAAGATCCTTTGTTTCGGTGTCTTTCGATATTTCGGTTCCACATGATATAGAAGAGATAGATGCAGATAGTGTAAGCGGCTCTTTGGAGCTTTCTGACATCTCTTCTGGAACAGATCTGAGACTGAACACAGTTTCGGGAAGAATTGAAACCGACAACTCACAAGATCTCCATGCAACGTCGACAAGCGGTTCCATCGAGTTCCGTTTCTCAGGAGCAAAGCTTTATGCAAAGACTGTTTCCGGAAGTATACAGGGAGATATTATCGATCTCGATGAAGGAGGATCGGTAAACCTCGCATCAGTATCAGGTTCAATAAAAATAAGCGCTTTTCGCAATCTCAGTGCCCTGATGAACCTCAAATCAACGAGTGGGTCGGTATTCTGTGAATTCCCGCTCGAAACCACCCTCAAGAAGAAGCATCAGCTCGAGGGGAGGATTGGTACAGGGGCCATACCTTTTGATATCAAAACAACAAGCGGATCGATTAAGCTTGAGATGTTTTAAAGCTTTTCCGGAACGCATAAATTCTTTTCTTCTACAGCCACCCGGCCGCACGCTTTGCACACATACTTGCCGTCCTTTACAAGCACCTTGTATTTATCCAGGTTGCTGTTCACATACCCCATATTGTGCAGAAAGCATAGATGTTTGTCGTGCCCGGAGTGCGGCATTCCGATATCGTTCATTGACTAACCTCCATAAACTCAACTATAACCTTTATCAAATATACATCAGACCACATTTTGAGTGAAATAATCGATGATAACTGAATCATTATATGATTACCAGTATATTGTCACTTAAAAAAAGAGGTGTTCAACAAGAACCTTGATCCCAATACCTATGAGTATTACTCCTCCTGCAGCTTCTATTTTATTTTCAAAGCGATGCCTGAAAATCCGTCCGAGATAAACTCCGATGAGAGAAAGACAAAAGGTAACCGCCCCTATAATGATGATAGGTTTGACAATAGAGATATGAAGAAAAGCAAAACTGAAGCCCACAGCAAGTGCATCTATGCTTGTGGTGAGTGAGAGGATGAGCAATACAGACAACTTTGTACAATCTACATTCCTATTTTCACTCATTCTCCCGGATTCATATACCATCTTTGCCCCGATAAAGCATAGTATGCCAAAGATAATCCAATGATCCAAGGCCTTCACAAACTCGCTCAAAGTCCCCCCTGCAAGCCAGCCAATGAGCGGCATAAATGCCTGAAATCCTCCGAAAAACAGTGCAATTCTGAAGGCGTGCTCTATCTTAAGCTTTTTAATTGTGACACCACTCGCAATTGAGACAGCAAAAGCATCCATTGCAAGACCGAAGGCGATTAAAAGCAGAGTGAGCATTATTTTATTCTCTTTAAGATGAAACCAGACTGTACCTCATCGAGCCTTGGATTCGGGTTGTACTGCCTCCCAACCTTAGCACAGTGTTTTTTTTCAACCATAACGATATCTGCGGTGAAATCGATCCTCCTTTTATAAAACCACGATCCTACGCCTACTGCATCAAAAGGAACACCAATTTCGACAAATCTTCTGATTTTCTCAGCGTCAAACCCTCCTGATATAACAATCTTGACCTCTGGAAAACCCTCCCTGTCCAGTGCCTTTCTCACATTCCATACAAGGTCAGGGCAGACACCAAAGAAATCAGATCCTTCTCCTTGGACTGAGCTGTCTTTGAGATCTCCGGCTGTGTCGAGTCTGACACCCCAGAGTCCTTTTCCGAACCTCTTTGCAGCTTCAAGGCTCGTTTTGACACAATCATTCTGAAAATCAACCAGGGCAATGAGCTCTATATTTTTCGGCTGGTGCCGCTTAAATGCCTCACATGCTTCAACAGTATTTCCTTCATAAGCAGCAATGAGGCTGTGAGGAATTGTCCCTATACCCTCTCCTTTCCATAACTTTGAATTTGCGTCTGTTGAAACCGATCTTGTTCCACCTACCATTGCGGCATAACCATCCTGACTCTGAAGGAGATAGTGATCAAAGCGTGAAGAGAAAAACAGGACTGTCTTCCCGCCTGCTGCGTCTACAGCTTCCCTGACGAGAGTAGCAATTGACGACCCGCGTGCAAGCACTCCAAGGTACACTGTCTCGAGATGGGCAAAACAGGAGTAATCTCCCTCAATCGTCATCACAGTTTCGCCCTTATTTATGTTATCACCATCATAGAGTGCCATTATCCTGAGTTTCTCCGGCTTTGAAGCGCATGTCTGTAAAATACATATAGCTTCATCAATTCCGCATAACACTCCCTTTTTCCTTGTAAACAGCTGCATTAAAACTGTTTTATGATTCCCATCTGCCATAAGGATATCTTTTGTTCTCGAAAAATACTTATCTGAATAGAAGCCCGATTTAATCTTCTGGACCGGAATATTGAATAGTTCTGCTGGTAGGCGTTTTCGCATTACAGGTTTTGCAACTCCTCCATAGTAAGAGTATGGAATCCTCCTTTTCTGATCATACGCTCTGCTTTATCGAAGTCGTCAACTTCAAGAACTAATACAGCCCTCTCCCCCTTCTTGAGGATAAAACCGTAAGCATTAGATATATTAATATTTTTAGTTTGCAGATATTCGGTAATGGCTGCCATTGCACCAGGGCGATCCTCCATCAATATACCAATTACATATTTCCTCGAAACACTGTACCCCTTCTGCGAAAGAATATTTTCAGCACGATCAGGGTCATTACAAATAATATTAATCAATCCATATTCTCCCATATCTGAGATAGTAATCGCCCTGATATTTATATCCTGGTCTGCCAATACCCTCGCTATTCTTGATATCCTGCCCGGCCTGTTCTCGACAAAAACAGTTACCTGTGAAGCCATCTATTCTTCCTCCCCTATCTTTTCTCTCTTTTGTCAATAACCCGAACCGCTTTTCCTTCGCTTGGCGGAAGTGAGTTTGGCTCGACAAGATGAATTTTCGGAGATATGAGGGTCTCTGTCCTGAGGGCCTTGGTGATCCTTCGGCGAAGGTTCTCGAGCTCCTGGATGGATCCGTGAAAAATCTCAGGTCTCACTTCGATCTTGATAATCAAGGTGTCAAGGTAATCAACAGT
>CP070841.1:350665-361805 GCA_020342115.1 Spirochaetota bacterium | reverse complement strand
CTCCTAATATCCTCCTCAATCCACCCCTCCAATCCGGCCTGTTTCTTATCGAGAGTATCAATGTCGTTCTCAAACTCTTTACCCACACCATCCAGGTTGTTGATGTTATTATTTATACCTTCTGAGATCATATTTATGCTGATGAGCGCTTCCTGCAAATCATTTACAGTTTCCAGCCCTTCGATGTCTACTCCCGCAAGTTCCTGCTGTAAGCCTGTAAGCTCGGTCTCCATATCCAGATTCTTGATCTGCTCGTTCCACTTCGATGAGAAACTCTCGTACTCCTTTATAAGATTATCAATCTTTTCAGGAGTTTGCGGAATGGCGGATTCCCACAGTGGATCAACATCGAGGTTTTGCAGCAATGTATCGAGGTTAAACACAGGAAGCTTTGATAATTCCCCTTCCAGCTTGCTTCTGATCTTCACTCCAATTTTTGAAGGTTTTCTGGCTCGCAACTTTTTTTTCTCCTCGAGCTTGCCGTCAGATTCCCTTTGAGTGTTGAACCTCAGATCCAGGAGCTTTAGATCTTCGACTATGAATTTCTTTTGAAACAGTGGACCGGATGCAATATTTAAAGAACAGTAACCTGTTTCAATTATATTTCTCCAAGTATCCTCAGGATCGGCAACCTGGATTCTCGCCCACTGTATACTCATACTGAATAGTGAAAAATCAAAGCTATCGAGCTCAACCTTCGCCCCCACAACGTTGCTCATAAGGGACTCCAGCCTCCGCTCCAGCCACCTGTCAGATAATACAAACATCCATATACACACAACAGCGGCTACAACAACCAGAATTATGAGACCCTTCTTTCGCACTACTATGCTCCTATCTTGCTGATTCGTCCGATCCATTCGAAGAATTTCGAGCCTTTGATCACCTGCACTATTTTCCATCGTTTGAGCTTTTCGGCCCACCGCTCTCGGTAGAGCACGACAAACCTCTTCACGAGTGTATAAACAGGTACTATGAGTACTATAGAGGTAACGAGACTGCCCAGGAGGATAGTGTTATTGAAGCGAGTAAGGGGAAATATCGGTATATTGTACAGACTTGTCCACATGCCCTGCAGAGCTTTTATGTCAACAAGCAGCCAGTATCCAAGCGTATGAAGCCATGGATCCACCCCCCAGGCAATAAGCCTGAAAAATCCATACCCCGCTATTGCCATGGCTATATTAACATTCAGAATAATAATCAGGATTATAATAACAGCAGAGAAGAGACTCTTGAAGGAGAGCAGTCCCAGCAGCATCCCGAGGATGAAACCTGAAGCGATTTGCGATGGAGAAGCTTGAGAGCGGATTGCCTTAATGATCCTGTTTACAAGCTTGATCCCTAACATTCAAAGCTCCCACCTCTACGTTATCTCTATACTATAAAAATGTCAAGACCGCAATAACAGCCTAACCGAGTGGATCATCCAGAATCATCATATCTCCAATTATATCATTCATCGATCTAAGGTGTGATGTATCGTTCATTAAAAATAGTTTCGTTCCATGCTCTGTATATTTAAATATATTAATAGCCCCGTTGTCCTGTTTTACCTTCCAAAAATGTGAATTATCCAATCCAAGTATTACACACAGTGCCACTTTGTTGGTCAATCCATGAGAAACAACCACAACAGTTCCGTTTTGATAAACCGATAATAATTTATTGAACCCATCAATCAGCCTCTTTCGAACATCTTCTAATGTTTCAGCACCGGGGATATTTGCCCTGTCAGGACTATTTTCCCATGTCTCATAGATATCGGGATACTTTGTTACTACATCTTTCTTAGCCAATCCCTGCCAGTCTCCGAAGTGGATGTCAGTCAACTCGTCGAGAACATTCACATTTTTATCATGATACGAAGCAATAATTTTAGCTGTTTCATAAGCTCTGACGAGAGGGCTTGAATAAAAGGCATCTATATCCAGTTCACTCAGCCTGCTACCGATAATCCCAGCCTGTTTAACGCCATTCGTGTTGAGTGTAACATCAATTCTACCTCTATATATTTTTTCCTGGTTCCAATCTGTCTCGCCGTGTCGAATGAGAATTACTCGCATGCTTGAAACCCGTGTAATAAGAATTGACAAAGAAAATGCTTTTGAAGTATGAAAAGGCTTTAAAAATCCTCGAGTTGTTAATTATCAACCAAGAAATATTCAGTTAACTCAAATGAATAGTTCAGCGGTTCGGATCAATAAACACTCTCAGGCCTTTCTTTTTCTCAACAAATTGTAAAGCTTTAACAAAATCAGATAAACCCGATTTTAAACTTATATACTCTTTGGTCTTTATTCTCTCAGATGCAATCATGTTCAAGGCTATTGTGCAGTGACGATTTGACCCTCCGTGGGTGCCGGTCACAGATGCTTCTTTATAATGTATCTGGTTTGAATCAAACTGTATATAAGGGCTACCCTGTGGCAGTCCGCCAAAGAGATTCACACTGCCTCGTTTTGCAACCATCTCGATTGCCTGCATTTGGGCCTCACCGGAAGCACACGCAACTATCACAACATCTGCACCACGACCGTCAGTTTCTTCGAGTACTCTTTCAACAGCATCTTCATTTGTAGAATTAATATAAACGTCCGCCCCGGTGAAAGATGCTTTTTCCAGCCTGTGCTGCGAACGCTGCACCAGAATTGTTTTTTGCGCACCGAATACTTTACTTATTTCAATGTTCAGGCAGCCAGCCGGCCCAGCTCCTATAACAACTACGACATGACCCGCTTTGACATTTGAAAGCTCACATGCGTTGACCGCACAGGATACCGGATCAATGAGTGCTGCCTCTTCATAGGAGACGTGTTTCGGAATACGAAACACACAGCCCTGTGTTATAGCCTGAGCCGGAACCATCACATATTCTGCAAATCCTCCATTCCTGTGAACTCCTATTATTTGCAAACTTTCGCATGCTGTCTGCATACCTCGCTGACAGTAATAACAGGTACCACAGGGTATATTGGGGTTTATAGTAACTCTATCACCTTTCGAAATACCCTTGATCCCATCCCCGGTTTCTGCCACTGTGCCTGAAAGCTCATGTCCAAGTATCAACGGATACTTTGCCAGTGAATAGCCGTATTTATATATCTTTAAATCTGTTCCGCATATTGCGCAGGTCTCAACCTTTATGATAAGTCCACCCTCTTCTAAATGAGGTTCCGTAACATCTTTAATTTCAAGATCCTTTTCCTTAATTAACACAGCTGCTTTCATTTCCTGTATCCCTGCGTTTGGTTAATAATGCACCGATATCAAGGAGCGAATATGATCTTGTTGTATACAATTTCCTTATTATACATCTTTTTAAATGTCCCGGCAATTTCACCGAGCTGTAGCCGATGAGTTATAAGAGGTTTTGGCTTCAATCTGCCGTTGGATATATAGTGCAAAGCATTTTTCCACTCATGATCGTTTGGTGAAATGTTTGAATTTACAGCTCCGTAAATATTCAGCTCGTGTCTGAATATTTTTGTAAAAACCTCATCGGGTAACAATATATCCCTGTGTGCACGTCCAATATGCACTACCTTTCCTCTCTTGCGTGCTGAAAGCAGTGATTGTTTATGCGTTTCAACAGAGCCGGCAACTTCAATAATCATATCGGCTCCCCAACCTCCTGTTTCAGACATGATTATCTCCACAACGTCTTCCTTACCTGCATCTATTGCTCTATCTACCCCTAACTTTCTCATTATATTCAATTTCTCTTCAACAATATCAGTTACTATAACTTTTTGTGCCCCAAATATTTTTGCCCACTGGCAGGTCAACATACCGATCGGACCGGCGCCTAAAACAACAACGGTATTTCCAGCCTTGATACCGCCGGCACGATTGATCGCATGCAACGCGACAGCTGCAGGATCGGTCATAGACCCGTCTTCGAAATCAACATTATCCGGCAACATGATCGCATTAGCAGCTGGAACCTTCACATACTCCGCAAAAGCCCCGTCTGACCGCGACCCGATATAATCATAATCTTCGCATAAATTATACTGACCCTGCAAACACCACCCACACTTTCTGCACGGTATCAGTGGATAGACTGTAACCCTGTCGCCTTCTTTAACATTCTTAACGTCTTTTCCTACCTTTGCGACTTTCCCGGACGTCTCATGCCCCGGTATACAGGGGAAAGAATAAGTGCCTTTAACCATAATGCGTTCTAAATCTGAGCCGCAGTTTCCAGCTGCTTTTACCTTAAGCAAAATATCTCTGGCCTCGATTTTCGGGGTAGGCACTTCTTCGTATCTCAAATCACCAGACGCATGAAGAACCGCTGCCATCATTTTTTCTTCCAAATAAAAACCTCCAATACTCAGGTTTTTAACTTCTTCTTAAGAGACTGAAGCTTTTCCCTGGCACGAGTTTCATCCTTATAAATATCTATATGGTCCATAAACATGGTGTCATCTCCAAAAAAGCTGTAATAATCATTCATGTTTTCTACACTGATGCCCGTAACCACAGGCCATGTGGCTTTGTTGCTATCCTTCTTTCTTAATAATTCAACATAATCAGCGGTTTTTTTTCGTGCTTCAGCCGACTTTCCCCATATTCCCCCGACATGAGAAAAGTCGCCGCCAAGAAGTCTAAACAGGGTTATGAAAACATCATATGAAATACTGTACGTCTTGTTATAACAAAAAATTCCATAACCAACTCTATGCAAATAAATGGGGAGATCAAAGGTTCGCCTTAAATAGTCTATACTCGAAAGACCAACACAAAACGGGTCTATCATTAATCCGCCTGCCCCTTGCTGCACAGCTATTTCAGCGGCCTTACCCAGAACAGAAATATCTGATGTGACATTTGCCGCATATAACACCTTTTGTCCTGTGTGCTGCTGAACAGTATCCAGTGTTTTCGAAATCGTATGAACTCTTTGCTTAAGTGGACAGATAGCAGGATTCACACATATCTCATCATCTTTTATAAAATTAAATCCTGCTTTCGCCAGGATCGTCACGACTTTTGAAGTTTCTTCTGGATTCAAACCTATATTTGGCTTAATAATTGATCCAAAAAGCGGCCCTTCAGTAACATTCAATAACCTTCGTATTCCTTTAATACCATACCCCGGACCTTTATAGTACTTCTTAAATGATGATGGAAGAGATATCCAGATAAGCGTGGCTTTTTTTATGAAATAAAAGTTAAATACTTCCCCAGCAACGACAGGCCAGAGATTGCTGATTCCTCCAAGTTCTACATCAACATTTGATGCGGGTAAGGAGAATTCGACGAGATATATCGCATCGTCCTGTTTCCTGACAGTGACCACATCGCCATTAACAGAATCATCAACATAGGGAACAAAACCCCTGACGGGATCCATCTGTACACCTTTACGAGTGGATATATACTGAATTCCACTTGTCATCTCTGCAAGCAGTAGCTCAACCGCCCTCTCTATGGACTCTGCTTCAGGTTCTATTAGATACGACACCCTTATAGACTCTTTTCCCATCCCTATCTCCGGAAAATCATTAATGCTATCCTTACTTATTAAAATATACAAATGGTGGTTTACATATCTTTTTTAAATGTAATATCTATTCAAAACTCTACACGCTGTCTTCTTTATATCTTCTCAGTATATCCCAGTATGCCCCCCTGTAACCTCGCCTTATGGCTTCAGCAAGCCTTTCGTTGTTGTTATAATTGTAGTTTTGAGCAGGCTTTGATGGGTCAAAAAAGAAGTAGCGCTCGTCCTGGCCCACAAATCCATCGAGAATATCGAAGACACGAGAGCCAATCTTTGGCTCAATCCAGAAGAGCGGCACCTTCGGGTCGGCACCTCCCACGAGTCCCTCAGGTCTCCTGGCCACAAGGTGAGATAGTTGGGTTTTCGGATATACTCTCACTCCCACATTTATTCCTATACGATCAGGATTGGCTCTATTCATAGCCTCTATGGTATTCTTGATACTTTCCTCACTCTCATCCGGTCCGCCGAGTAATAGATCTATCATCACGGTAATGCCTTCATCCTTACACAATTTCACTGCCTGCAGGACCTCATCAGGCCCAAAATCCCTCCCCAGGCGTCGGAGCATACCCTCGTCACCGCTGTCCGCACCGAAGTTGATCCCTGCACATCCCGATCTCCGCATCTGCTGAGCGAGCTCTTTTGAAAAGGGAAAAGGAGAGCAGTATGCAAACCACCTCATGCTCTTTTCAAGCCCGCTTTTCGAAATCTCTTTGCAGATATCTTTTGCGTGCCACTCCGGAATATTGAACTCACTGTCGCATGTATGCAGATGATCAATTCCCTGGTCGAGCAAATTGCCTAGCTCCTGAACTACTGATTCTGGAGACCGCACCCGTATTTTGTTTCCCTTTGCTACAGGGTCAGCACAGTATATGCAATGTCTGTCGCAACCGCGTTTTGTTTCAAAACCTGCCTGGCCTCCCTCTTTGAAATAACGCCTGTTATCGAAAAAACTCCTGGTCATAACAGGTAGTGTCTCAAGAGAAAAAACCTCGGGCGATGTTATTCGCCACTCACCGTCAGCAGAGAATATCAGATTCGAAAGCCCCTGCCATTTCTCATTTCGCGCTATTCTCTTCAAGAGCTCGGGAAAAATAAACTCACCGTCATTCCATATACCAATATCAGCCTCGAGCTCTTTCATGAGCAGTAGAGGCATGACACTGAATCCTGAACCCCCCACTATCAGGCAGGCCTTGGTACACTCTCTGATCTGTGATAATATACCTGCAATCTCGTTGAAAAAGGAGTGGCGTCCTGTATATGCACAGTCATCGGTATTCCTAAAGGTAACTCCCACAGTATCGAAAGCCTGTTTAAGAAAAAAACTCCTTATTTTAGATTTAATATCTACTTCAAAGGAGAGATCAAGGATTTCAGGAGTGACAACTGTAGCATTAAGCGCCTCGGCACAGTACTCGAGCCCAATTGGTGCTATCGGCGGCTTCATTCTATTGGTATTTACAAGCGCAACTTTCATCAATCAATAAATCCTTATTAGAAAGAGATCATGCTCTATTACATTATCATCCTTTCAGGGTTTTTACAACCTTAGTAGATAACTGCTAATAGCTGTATGCTGTCAGCTCCAGGCTGACAGTATTTGGCTGAGAGCTTATTATCTTGCGAGGAAGTTAAGATTTAACAATACCATCATTTCGAAAGGGACTTAAGTGATTGCATTAAGGCTTCGAACTCCTCCCTGCAATCTTTACAGTGGTCGAGGTGGTGCTGGATAAGAGGCATTGCTTCTGATGCATCCTTGCCTTCGAGTACGAACTCAGCAAATTGATCGAGCTTGTCAAAACAGCTGTCACACGCAATTTCATCCTTGCGGGTGGTTACAATTCCACGAATCATTTCTTTGAGTGTCTGATGGTCCAGGGTCATGCTCTTCTTTTTTCCTTTAGGTCGAAAAGCATTGCCAAAAGATTGAAATATCTTTTTCATGAAACCACTCCTGTATCATTAACCAAATGCCTCGAGTACCTCACGAGGCTCAAGCCCTTTCTTCGTCATTGCTCTCTGCATGGACAACCGGGCATCGTGTAAAAGCTTGTACAGAGCATTTCTATTTGTTCCCATCTTACGCGCAACTTCCTCAAGAGGCATGCCGTGGAAACGGACTGCAACAAGCGCTTTTCTCTGATGATCGGTGAGCTCTTTGGAAATTACTGTTTTCATTGTCTCCATAAGCATACTCTGAACGGTTTGCTGCTCTGGCCCGGGTAAGGATTCTTTTCCCATTGTAGGGAATAGATCCATACCTTTCGCTTCTACTAGCTTATCGAGAGATACATCTTTCCAATGACGTCTCCTCAATTCGGTGAGTGCCACCCTTACTGCGACCTTCATAGCCCACGTGGTAAAACGGCTTCTTCCTTCAAAGGAATCTAGCTTTTCAACTATTCGTAAAAGAGCATCCTGCACAATATCCTCTAAAGTATCTCTATCGATTCCCTTTCTGCTCGAAAGCCCGACACGCAATCCACGTAAGAGTATATCCCTGAGATCCTGCAATGCCTCATTATAATTTGGTGAGGATTTTCTCAGATCCTCCAACCACTCTTCATTTGTTCGATCGGTCAAAAAGAAGCTCCATGTTGAAATACATCCGGGCAGGAGATTGCCACTCCAGTCTCCTATATAATTATGGCATTTATAAAAATATAAGTTATAATTTTTATATAGAATATCTGATTCTTCGATAATGTCAATTGATATTCAATACATGTCCTATCAGCAACCAATAAATAAGGATCTTACTCTTATGGCAAATTCTGTTCTGGAAAGCAATATAAAAAATTTTAACGCTTATATCGATACAAAGCGCGATGACATCGAAAATGTTATACATGAGCTGTGGATATCAAAGGATAACACACTCTGGGTAAAAGAACCTTATTTCTACATAAAGTTAGCAGAGACCGCAGACAAGCTTGGTCAGGCCATGTTCACACGCGATATCCTGGAGGAGGGCCTGAACCATTTCCCTAACGATCTGAGAATTAATCAGCTCTATGCACTCTCACTTATAAAATGCGGGTTTCTGGAACGCGCCGGAAAACTCCTCACAAACCTTGTGAAAAGGGGCAACCTGGATGAGGAAACTCTGGGTCTTCTGGGAAGAGTGTATAAAGATATGTGGCTCATATCTGGTGAGAATCCCTATTTGATGAAATCCAGAAATCTCTACTTCAAAGCCTTTCAGAAGAACAAGGGTTACTACTCAGGTATAAATGCAGCAAGCCTGAGTCTTATGCTGGAAGAAGAGGAGACTGCACACAGGCTGGCCAAGGTAGTGTTGAAAATATGTTTCAATCTATTAAAAAACCCCGAGAACAGGGATTACTGGTGTCTCGCAACAGTTGGCGAGGCATTTCTCGTATTGGGAAAGCAAAATGACGCAGAGAAGTATTATGCCCATGCCAGAGGTCTCAGCGAAAAAAACTACTCATGGCTCGCAAGCACACGCAAACAGATCATGCTCCTTGGAAAACACATGGATGTATCAGAGGGGATACAGCGGGTAATGAGAATACCTCCCATCATTGCTTTTACTGGCCACATGCTCGATGCACCAGATCGGAAAACACCCAGATTTCCAAAAGAGATAGAGGAAGAGGTAAAAAAAGAGATATTCAAGAGAATAGAAAAACATAAGGCCGGTATTGGATACTCATCGTGTGCCTGCGGTTCAGACATCCTCTTTCTTGAAGCCATGCAGTCCAAAAAAGCTGAAACAAATATCGTCATCCCATTTGAGATCGACGATTTTTATGAAACAAGCGTAACCTTTGCTGGCAACGAGTGGAAAGAGAGACTTCACGATGTTCTTGTAAAGGCTACTTCGGTTTTATTTGCAACTGAAGGAAAATACTCAGGCGATGACCTCCTGTTCGAGTATGCTAACAAGATAATAATGGGTAAGACAATTCTGCGAAGCGAGCTATTGGAAACCGAACCCGTTCTCGTTGCGGTATGGGATGGGAGGCAAAAAAAACTGAAAGGAGGAACATCTGAGTTTGTCAGTACATGGGAGTTGAAAGCGCTTCCTATCGAGATTATAGACATAAATACTCTCAATAAACCTTACATAAAGGTTGTAAAGGAAACAGTTAAGAAGGAGACGGTAAAAGGCGAGGGGAAGAAGAGAAAAACCAAAAATGTACAGCGAGGGGTAAAGGCGTTACTGTTTGCAGACCTTGTAGGCTACAGCACACTCAAGGAGGAACAGTTCCCTTTCTATATCGATGACTATCTCAATATCCTTGCCTCGAATCTTCGAGACTCGTCATACAAACCTCTGTTCAAGAATATATGGGGAGATGCACTGTACTTCGTATTCGAAGACCTGGCCTCCTGTGCCAAGTATGCGCTCGAGTTGAGGGATCTTATCAAGAACACAGACTGGGAAAAGAAAAACCTTCCAGCCGATCTGAATATCAGAATCGGGCTCCATGTTGGACCTGTCTATTATGCTAAGGAGCCTATACTGCAGAAGACAAACTACTTTGGCAACCATGTGAACTGGGCAGCGAGAATCGAGCCTATCACAAATCCGGGTAATGTGTATGCAAGTGAACAGTTTGCAGCACTTCTTATGGCACAAAAACACAGCGACCTTGTGTGCAGGTATGTAGGAATCATAGTTTTGCCGAAGAGGTTCGGAAAGTACCCTATATACCAAGTGAAAAAAAGAGACGAGATAACCTAGAAACATAAAAGGAGCAAACATAGTATGTTTAAATTACGAAAAAAAAGTTCTTCTGGTAAAAAAAAGGCTTCCGGTGGTAAGACAAGGGCAAAAACCGCTTCAGCAGGTAAAACTATGGCAGCAAAAACAACAGGTAAAAAGAAGGCCGGTTCTGCGAAAAAAGCCGCTACAAAAAAACCCATGGGAAAAAAGACTCCTGCAAAAAAGACTTCCACTGGTAAGAAAACCACCACAACAAAAAAGGCTGCTCCTAAGAAACCCGCAACAACTGCTAAGAAAGCTCCAGCAAAGAGAGCTAAAAAGGTTTCGCCAGCAAAGACCAAAACAACTCCTAAGAAAACTCCGACAAAGGGAACTAAAAAAGCGGCGTCCGCTAAATCCAAAACTGCTACAAGCAGGCTTGCTACAAAGGCAAAATCACCAGTCTCCAAGAAAAAAGCTATATCTGTCAGAAAAGCGACCACAGTAAAGATGGCTCCTACGAAAGCAAAGACCACTGTTAAAGCCAAGGCTCCAACAAAAGCAGCAAAGGGCACCAAAAAACCAGCTGCCGCGAAAAGAACAGCAGCCAGGCTAAAAGTTGCTGTTAAAACTACAGGAGCGAAAAGGAAAAAGGCCCCTATCAGACCACCCATTCATGCTTATAAGGGAATAAGACCCTATCTCTTTACAAGCTATGCGCACAAAAACATGCAGGAGGTATTTTCAGTAATTAAACGCCTGAACAAATACAGATACAGGGTCTGGTATGACGAAGGAATAGAGCCGGGTAATGAGTGGCCTGAGGTTGTCGTTACTGCTATTGTAAATTGTACACAGTTCCTGGTTTTCATGAGTCCCCATGCTGCGGATTCGAGAAACGTACGAAACGAGATAAACCTCGCATTCAACGAGCACAAGGATAT
>CP070841.1:347879-350565 GCA_020342115.1 Spirochaetota bacterium | reverse complement strand
GCCATCATAAGCCTCTCTGTCTCTGAAATTAGAATAGGAAGAAACCTTATTGAGATGTGCATTACCATGGCAAACTCATGAGCAGGAATTCCTATCCTCTGTAAAGGCCGTAAGAGATGCTCTATACCATGGATAAGCTGATCTGAGCTCGTTGTAAAAGAGAACAGGCTCAGTCCAAGAACAATTACTATAAACCTCCATATGAGAAGTATAGCTGCACGAAGAGATCGATCCGTAAGTTTTAGAATCCACCATTCCCACATAACAGATGCGTTATCATGAAACTGTCGAATAGCAAACATCTGAATGAGAGCAAGGATAAATAGAAATGGCATCATAGGCTTAAGAACCTTGAAAGCAATTTTAAGTTTTACCCCGGTTAAAATCAGACCACTCACTGTAACGAGAAAAAGCACGAAAAGAGCTGAAAGGCTACTTGTTGCTATGCTTAGAATAACCATTGTGAGTCCCATGAGAAGCTTCATTCTTGGATCAAGGCGATGTATTACTGAATCACCCGGTATATAGTGCCCGATACTAAGCTTTATAACGAGCTCGAATTCACCCTTTTTTGACATTCGAAAGAACCTCAATTTCTTTTACAAAATCATCCATAGAGAAAAATGATGACCTGAAATCGTATCCATGCGCTCTCAGCCTATGAATCAACTGAACAGTAACAGGAAGTGTAAGGCCATGTTCCATGAGTAAACCGGAGTGGGAAAAGACCCTCTCTGGTGTTCCACTTATCAGTATCTCCCCTTCTGTCATAACATAGATACGATCTGATAGCTCAACGATATCTTCCATGTGATGGGAGACAATCACCACAGCCCTGTTCTTCTTACTTCGCCAGAGATCTATAATATGAAAAAGATCCTGCCTACCCTCAGGATCGAGACTGGCAACAGGCTCATCGAGCACAAGAACCTCAGGGTCCATTGCCAGAACCCCTGCAATCGCAACACGGCGTTTCTCCCCTACGCTAAGCCGTGTAATCAGACGGTCTTTAAAGCTAAAAGGCAATCCTACAAGATTCATCGCCTCACGTACCTTCTCACGCACCTCAATTGTTGATAGTTGAAGGTTACGCGGACCAAAAGCTATATCATCTCCTACATAGCGCTCAAAGAGCTGTTTTTCGGGATTCTGGAACACAAGTCCCACCCTTCTTCTGATGTCTTTAAAATCCGCTTCCGGATCAGAAAGAGGAACATTAAAAATTATCACCTCTCCTGACTGTGGCCTGAAAAGCCCGTTTAAATGGTACAGAAGTGTGGATTTCCCTGATCCGCTCGGTCCTATGATTCCTACTGTTTCACCCAGGCATACCTCAAGATCGACCTCATGTAGAGAGCGTACCTCAAGAGAAGTTCCGGTTAAATATGTATGTGAGAGTTTCTTTAATGTTATCACTGGAAGACCATTATTACTCACCCCTTAACCCCCCTCTTCTGTAAAGTCATCACTATCGCATCTGACAGTGCATTTATTGTGAGAAGTGTTGCGGGATCATTCTCTAACAGATATTTCAGCCTTGATGCAATCTTTGCCGGATAGGGAAGCCCTAGTTTCAAGTCGGAAAGCAGCTTCTCTTTTGAAAATAATTCGGTCGGACCTGCATCAAACTCGATTCTTCCTTCAGAAAGTACGATTATACGCTGAGCTTGAGCCGCCTCGTCCATATTGTGTGTAGCAGTTACAACAGTCATACCTTCTCCATGAAGCTTCCTTACGGTACTCAGCACATTTTCACGTGACCGGGGATCAAGCATTGATGTAGCTTCATCTAGTACCAGGCATCCAGGATTCATCGCTAGAATAGATGCAATTGCCAGAAGCTGTTTCTGCCCCTCTGAAAGATACTGTGGAGAACGGTTTCTAAGGGGACTTAAACCTGTGATTTCCAGAGCCCTTTCTACCCTCTCTCTTAGCTCTTTCTCTGAAACACCGAGATTTTCAGGTCCAAAGGCCACCTCTTCCTCAACAACGGTAGTGATGATCTGGGTATCAGGAACCTGGAATACCATTCCCACACTGCTTCTGATCTGTCTGAGCGATGTAATGTCGCGAGTGTTATGTCCAGAAATCCAGACATCACCTTTAGTCGGTAACAAGAGTGCATTGAGCTGCTTGAGGAGTGTTGATTTCCCGGAACCATTAGCACCGATAATCGCTACCCATTCACCACTGTGTATTTTGAGATCAATCCCGCAAAGCGCGAAATCGGAAATATCCTCTAACAGAGTCTGTGTACCAGTCTTATAAGAAAAATACAGATTTTCGATACGAATTAGTTCCATAAGCATTGAGTTATAGCAGTTATTAGCAAATCTCCAGTCAGGTTACGTTGGAATGTCAGGATGCCTGAAACGGGATGAAATTATTAGAGGGGTTTCGTATATAAAGTCCATCCCGGTTGTCTCGGTCATCTCTGATCCAAGCAACCGTTTTATGCTCAATCATTTTACACTATATTTTCATACTTGTATATGAACAAAAAGTCAAGAAAAAGTATAGCCTTCGCATTCTACAAGCCTCAAAGCTCTCTCACAAAGCCCAATATTTGTATTCACTTTTTCTCTAGATAAACAGACCAATATTCTTCAATGACAGGTTCAGGCCATTTGGTAAATGGCTTATAATTAATAAATGCATCTTCAATTCTCGGTTTTTCTCTGTCAGG
>CP070841.1:336984-347779 GCA_020342115.1 Spirochaetota bacterium | reverse complement strand
GTTTTTGCCGTGAAAACCCCATCCCAGTCCTCTCCAGGTGGATTTTGTATGAGCTCTTTGCACCTATCCTCGTAGAGTGAGCTCGGCATGTCACCTCCCAGGATCTGATTGCTTTTATTAAACAGACGTAGTGCTTCATTGAACTTGCGGTTTCTGTAGAGCTCGATTCCTTCTGAGAAGATCTTATACGCCTCCTCAGTCTTTGGGGGAACATCTTTGTAAGGTTCGTAGATGTTAACCGGTTTTACTTTACCTTTCACCCTTACAGAGTCGATAGCCCTTGCTTTTATCCCGTTATTTGTTGCGTTATAGGTGAACTCGCTGATGATTATCTGAACCCCGTACATCTTTGTCAAGCCCTCGAGCCTTGAGGCAAGGTTTACAGCATCACCAATACATGTGTAGTCAAGCTTCTGGGTGGAGCCGATGTTTCCCACAACAACTTCACCGGTATTTAGACCAATACCGATCCGGAATACTGGTCTACCCATCTTTACCTGTTTCTTGTTGAAACCATCCAGTGACTTGAGCATCTCAAGCCCGGTTAAAACCGCCTGGAGAGGATCGTCATCGTGGAGCACAGGTGCACCGAATATTGACATGATGGCATCACCGATGAACTTGTCGATGATACCCTTGTGCTGAATGATTATGGTTACCATTATGTTAAAGTATGTATTGAGTGAGGTAACCAGCTCTTCTGCTGAGAGCCTTTCTGATATAGTAGTGAAACTCCTGATATCCGAAAAAAGAATAGTGGTGGTCTGTTTCTTGCCTACCAGAAGATTTTGACCTTTTGTTTTGAGCACTTCATCGATTATCTCTGTGGGTACATATTTTTGAAAAATATGTCTTATCTTCTCTTCGCTGTTCTTTGCAAGCACACTCTTGTATGCATACTGCTTAATCTGATTATATGCCATCTCGAGGTCTTCCACCATCCTGTTGAACCATGTCGCAAGATAACCTACCTCATCATCATACTCAATATGGGCTCGTCTTGAAAGGTCGCTTGAAGTGATAATTTCTTTCATTGTGTTCACCATATTCTTCAGAGGATCGGTTACCTTCTTGATAAAGAGAAGTATGAGTCCGATGGCAAACACGAGAGTAATACCCATGGTATATATCAATTGCTTCTTGATGTTATTTGCATCCTGATAAAAAATATCTTCTTTCTCACTAAGAAAGATGTACCAGTCCCACGGCTCGAAGTATAGGAAGTAGCCAACTCTCGATTCATCTTTGTAACTGAAGGTTAGAAGCCCTTGCTTCTGATTCATTGCTTCTTCAAAGAAGGGCTCATTTGATATATTTCCTTTATCTGCCTCAGGGAAGATCATCTCCCCATCCGAGTTGAAGGCAAAGAAGTATCCTGTTGCAGAAAGCCTTATGGTATCGGAATAATCTTCTGCTGAACTTTGGGCAAGTTCTCTGTACCCCTCAACACTGATTAATCCCGTATCAACAAGAATATCCTCCTGTCTCCTGCAGTACTTGAACATCTCTGTAACCTTGTAGCTTAAAAACTCCTTTGCTACCTTTGTTATACCGGATCTTGCCGAGATGAACGACGTAACGCCTATAAGTAGAAGGGGGAATATGAGCAGGGGAAGGACCACTAGGAGTACTTTTGTTCCTATCTTCATAAGACCACCCGCTTTGTTACTGCAAATTATATATCTTTATGTATGACAGATAGATCACTAACTGTGTATTGTCTTAAATCTATGATTAATATCGGTTTATGCCGTATGGATTCATTAAAAAATATAACCCGATTTTTTCTTAAAAATCGTATTTCCTGATTCAATCCTCCTCCGTTTCTCCGAAAAGCTCCAGGACATCCTCTCCATTTTTCCCCTTCTTCAGTATTTCGATTCTGCGTTCTACACTGGAGAGTTTTTTCTGACATGTTCTTGCGAGTTTGGTTCCTTCCTCAAATAGTTTCAGAGCGCGTTCGATCTCTATATCTCCAGATTCGAGCTTCTCAACAATTTCTTCTAACCTCTTTAAGGCTGCCTCAAAGGACATTGATGTATCCATGTTTACTCCATTATGGAACTGATTTTTCCTTTTCGTTCACAGTGCTTAAAAGTGTACCATCCTTAAATCTTGTTTTTATCGAATCACCCTTCTGGACATCTTCAACAGAGAACACAGGCCTGTTTTCAGGAAATTTTAATACTATTGCATATCCTCTGGAGAGTGTACCGAGAGGGCTAAGCGTATTCAGCTTTCCCACCAGTTTTTCGAACCTGCCCTTCGTTTTCGTATTTATATTCTCAATTGAAACAGAGAGGGATTTCGTTACATCATCCAGTATCATACTCTTTTCACTTACTATTGTGTTTATCCTTTTTGTTAGGCTTTCAAAGGTGTAAATGCTAAGGCTCTGTTTTCGCTGATCAATCATTCTGTCCATGGATCTGAGAATGCGAGAGATAAGATCGGAAGCCAGTCGCATAACTTCCTCTTTATTTTTAACAACAAGCTCTGCTGCCGCGGATGGGGTTGGTGCCCTCAGATCTGCAACAAAATCACTTATTGTAAAATCTATCTCATGCCCGACAGCGCTGATTATCGGAATATTTGATTTAAAGATTGCCCGTGCTACCTTCTCTTCATTAAAAGGCCAAAGATCTTCAACCGATCCCCCGCCTCTGCCCACGATCAAGACATCGGCTTCCTTTCGCTTATTCGCAGTCATGATGGCAGAGACGATTTCATCGGCTGCTTCGTCGCCCTGCACTAATGTAGGGTACAGTATAATCCTGATCCCGCTGTACCTCCGGCCTAGCACATTCAGAATATCCCTTATGGCTGCTCCTGTCAGTGATGTCACCACACCAACAACGTCAGGAAAAGGTGGGATCGATTTTTTATGGCTTTCATCGAAAAGACCATCTTTTTGCAACTTATCCTTTAGTTGTTCGAAAGCAAGCTGTAGAGCTCCCATACCTTCCGGCTCGAGGAGATCGACGATTATCTGATATTCGCCCCTTTTTTCAAAAACGTCCAAATTTCCATGCACAATGACTTTCAGCCCATTTTCTATTTCAAAGCGAATATCTTTCCTGTATCCCCTGAACAGCACTGCTCTGATTACACATGATTCATCTTTCAGTGTAAAATATGCATGTCCTGATGAAGCAACCGTGGAGTTCGATATCTCCCCCTGAACCCAAATATCTGGAAAAGTATCTGAAAGGTAATGTTTTATCCTTCTGGTGAGCTCGGTTACACTGAGGATGTTTCTATCTTCCGCTTCCATAGGATAAGGGTAAAGAATATTAAAGTGTCTGTCAATGATTAAGATTTGACAAAGGGTTAGTTATGATGTAGTTTAATGCCATGAAAACAGCAGTTGTACTCAACACGCTGATTGGAGGAAATCGTGAAGTTTCCAATGGCTTAGCCCGTGGAGATTCTAAAAGAATCTCCGGGGTCATCTCCGAAGGAGATTACCCCTGGGCCAATACTATTGCTGGACTTGATCCTGTTGATGAGCTTCTCAGTAAATGCAGAAGGCTCGTAGAAGAAAAGGATATTTATATCATTATAGATGGAGCTTCAAGCGATGAATTGAAAGGAAGGTTCACTGGGTATCACCTCATAATAGTCGATGATTGGAAACTACATACTGTTTTCAACGCAATGTATTCAGCATGCAGGGAATATGAGGATATAGTTTACTGGTATATCGATGCTCCACTTATAGACACAGCTATTACAAAGCAGATGCAAAAAAGCCATCGTGAAGAGGTTGCAGATTATACATATGGGGAAGGATTTCCAGAAGGGATTACCCCAGAGGTTTTGAGGACAAACATTCTCCCGAAACTGATATCCCTTATAGGTGATGAAAAAAAATCTATCAGGCGAAACTCCATTTTCGAGGTGCTTTCCAAAGATATAAACTCCTTTGACATTGAAACCTTTTTCTCCCCAAAAGACATGAGGCTTGAAAGAATTCAGCTTTTTACATCATTAAAAAGAACCAGACTTATTGTGGACTCAGTTGTCGAGCGAAAGGGTTTTGGATGCAGCTTCGAGGAGTTGGCTGGCCTTTTTGAATCTGAACCTTCTGTAACGAGAACGGTTCCCTCTTATATAGAAATTGAGATAACAAACAAGACCAACATCGGGTATATCTACTCTCCACTTCAGTTTCTTACCAGGCCCAGGGGTCTGATGCCATT
The DNA here is from genome assembly GCA_020342115.1 of Spirochaetota bacterium. Taxonomy (GTDB): domain Bacteria; phylum Spirochaetota; class B62-G9; order B62-G9; family DRHN01. The sequence continues at coordinate 343,577 of CP070841.1, read as the reverse complement.
TAGGCACTTTGAAAAAATATTTAATAAGCTATTGGATTTTTCTGAAAACTTCTATATTGCCTTCTCATTGCTCGGCGAGCCGCTTATGCATCAGGACATTGCCAGATTCATCGAGCTTGTGGTAGTAAATAATGGTGTGAATCTTATTCTTGAGACAGATGGAACCCTCTTTACTCCTGACTTCTCAGATTACATACATAAACTCGATGCAGACAACCTTTCTATAATCTTTGAGGTGGACGCAATCAGAGATGATACCTATAGAAAGATTAGAGGTGGGGATCTCAGTATGGTAGAGCGGAATATCCGTTACCTCCTAGAAAAGGGTGTTGACAACGTGTATGTACAGATGGTGAGAATGGATGTGAATGAGGACGAGATGCTTGAGTTCTTCGAGGTATGGGAGCGGGAGGCGAAGGGAGCTGTCATTCAGAAGTATAACTCATATCTCAATCTTTTACCCTCACTCTCTGGTTCTGATCTGAAACCCCTTGAGCGAGGGAAGTGCTGGCATTTGTTGAGAGATTTGGTGATCTTCTGGGACGGAAAAGTTCCACGCTGCAAACAGGATATAAACGGGAAATTTCTTTTAGGGAACATCCTTGAAGATACACTACCAGATATATGGAAGAGGGGAGAGTTCTTCTGGCTCGATCACAGCAGGAAGGAATATGACGAGTACTGCAAAATATGTGATGAGTATTTTACCTTTAATTTCTGAAAGACACCTGCTCAGCAGGTGCCTCTTTTACTTTGCAGTTTAAATGGCAATTATGGATAACGATTACATCGTGCTCCAGGTGAGGCTCCGATCAACAAGACTACCAAACAAAGCACTTCTACCCCTTGCTGGCGTAACTATTTTTGAGCACATATTGCAGAGACTCATACTGGCACGCCTGCCTAAGGGGATCATTGTTGCAACTACAGAAAACACAGCACCCAGAATAAGGGACATTTCGAAACGTTACTCAACTCCCATTCTGGTGGGGAGCGAGGAAGATGTCCTTTCGCGATATGTTGCCTGTATTGATAAATGGGCCATAAAAAACGTCATAAGGGCTACAGCGGACAACCCCCTTGTGAGTATAGAATATATCGATAGAGCAATCGAGCTGCACAAAATTCAGAATGCTGATCTTACACTCTATCCACACCTTCCGTATGGGACAGGAGTTGAAGTTATCAAAGGCAACGTATTAAAAAAAGTAGCTGCGCTTACAAATGACCCCTTTGAAAGAGAGCACCTCACCCAGTATATATATCGACATGAGGCTCAATACAAGATAGCTCGTGGTTCGCCGGAACCTGTGTTTCAGAGGCAAGAGCTCCGGCTTTCTGTTGATACTGATGAGGACTACAGAAGAATGGATGAGATTTACAGGGAACTTTATTCCGGGCGACCGATAAGTCTTCTGGATGTCATAAATCACATAGATAAAAAAGATAGAAAGACTAGAAAAAAATAAAAAGGCACCATAGACATGTCATTACCGAAGGTGCTGTTCTGTACCGCAGCTGGTAATAGATACGGCATGGGACACATACGTCGATGCCTCTCTCTCATTGATGCCGGGAAATCGTGGTTCGATTCTTATCTGTGTGTCTTTAAAGGTACCGAAAGCTGCCCAGAAATTTGGCAGGGGTACAATGTAGTACCTTGTGTAGAGGACATTCCTGATGTAGATCTCGTTGTTGCAGATATGAGGGATTCAAAACGTCATGAGATGAGACGGCTTGAAAGGATTGCTCCTGTTGTTGCTATTGATGATGCAGGTGCAGCTAAAGATCTTGCTTCGGTATGTATCTATGCTCTACCTCAGTTAAAAACTATTCCTGGAAATTACACGGGTCCATCCTTTATCATACTCAGCACGAGGATTAAAGATGTTACACCTATCCCTTTTACTGAGAAACGAGGAGTAACTGTATCCTTTGGTGGGTCAGATTCGGAAAACCTCACAGGTTATATTACACTCCTCCTTAACGACCTTGGTATATATCCGACCATTATAAAAGGTCCACTATACCGACATAATACCGACAGACTCAAAGGACAGATTGTTGAAGGTGGAGATGATATATTTAACCTCCTAAACAGATCACAGGTACTTATTACCTCTTTTGGGATCACCATGTATGAGGCATTTTATCTGGGAACTCCGGTTATTCTTTTTAACAGAACAAAGTATCACTATGATCTAGCCCGTAAAACTGGTGCTGTGAGTATTGGGTTCAAAGGTCTGAAGACTCACGATAAGATTAAAGATGAGCTTGAGAGGACTATCGGGGAAAAATCGTTGCTCTCTGAGAGTGCAGAGAGAAACAGTTCTGTGGTCGATGGCATGGGTGCCTCACGTGTGGTGACAATTATCAGACAAGCCCTAAATGCAGAGAGGAAGGATTGTCTATTCGGTCACAAAAGCTATAGAGTGATGAGAAGATCAGAAGAGTATACTATCATCCGGTGCAGGAGATGTAAGGATATTTTCTTATATGAACTTAAAGACAAGGGTCCGGTATACCATGATCCTGACTACTTTTTAGATGAGTATGAACGTAAGTATGGACGAAGCTATATCGATGATAGGGAAAATATTGTGAGACTTGGGGAAAGCAGGATCAAGATAGCTGAGGAGATAAAAGGTGAAAAAGGTCATCTTCTGGATGTCGGGTGTGCGCTAGGATTTTTCCTCGATCTTGCGAGGAATAGAGGGTGGGAAGTAAAGGGCATTGAGGTTTCCGAATATGCAGCCGGATGGGCACAGGAGCATCTCGCGCTGGAAGTAACAAACGCAAATTTTATTGATGTAGAGATCGAACCTGTGTCTTTTGATGCTGTGTGTTTCTTTTTTGTGGCCGAGCATTTCAAGAATATAGAAGAGGTGGTCGAAAAAGCATACGTAATACTGAAAAAGGGTGGTGTTCTCTGTATGGCATTACCTAATCGTGGCGGAATCAGTTTCAGGATTAACCGGCAGTTGTATATTGACCAGCATCCTCGTGACCACTACTTTGATACAAACGTGAGAAATTTAAAAAAGTTTTTAGAAAACTATGGCTTCAAAAGTGAGAGAGTGAAGATTACCGGTATCCATCCTGAACGGTTTTTCAGTCGATTTTCCCCTGGCAAAATCGAAAAGAATAAAACCGTTCCCTTATGGGTGGGAAAGATGTATGAGAGCTTTGCAAGAATAGCATCGCTTGGGGATACCTTTGAATACTACGCTGTTAAAGAATAGCCAGAAAGCGTTTTTTCTTTTAGTACTCTTACTCCTTTTCGTCTCAGCTGCACCAAAGGAGGAGGAGAGACCCACGCATGTACCCTTTCTGGATGTTGTTGAATATTTTGATCTTAATTATGAATTTCATTCGACAACAGGCACGATCAAGCTCGCCAAGGAAAACCGTTCACTAACCTTGCAGCTCGGTTCACATGAGGTTTACGATAGTGAGGGAAGAATCTATCACATGAGAGTTCCGCTTCTACTTTCAGAAGCACAAATACTCTTACCGGCTGGTGGGGTAGACATAATTATCGAACATCTATTAAGGCTTTATGTGAGCTGGGAATATGTAGATGCGACATTCAACACCTACAAAGGACCAAAACCTGTAAGGAGGTTGGACCAGCAGCAAAGAGAAAAACAAATAACGATACCAAGTAATTCAGTGAAAACAGTAATCATTGATGCAGGGCATGGAGGAAAGGATCCGGGGGGTATTGGCTATAACAAAATAAAAGAGAAAGATATTGTGCTAAAGGTGGCCAAAGAGCTTGAACGTGAGCTGAAGGGAAGGCTTCGCGGTGTGGAAGTGATAATAACGAGGGATAAGGATATTTTTCTTTCTTTGGATGAGCGAAGCGAAATAGCAAACAGTGCAAATCCAATTAACAATCCCATCTACATCAGTATCCACGCAAATGTAAGTTTTAATACGAATACTCGAGGATATGAGAGCTTCTACCTGTCACTTGAACCTTACAATGATGATGCACGTGAAGTAGCATCAATGGAAAACTCCGTCCTGGAGTTTGAGATAGAGAACTACAATGACTATCTGAGAGAAATCATTAATAGAATTGTTGATATTGAGTACAGAAGGGAGAGTATGAAACTCGCAGAACTCATACAGGAGGGGCTAGAGGAGAACGTAAGAAACGAATCTCTGAACAGAGGAGTAAAAAGTGCATTTTTCTATGTGCTCAAGGCGGTAAAAATGCCTTCTGTTCTTGTGGAAATAGGATTTGTAACAAATCCGGAAGAATCGTCAATGCTGCAAACAAAAGAATATGCGGAGAAAATTGCAAAGGGTATTGCGGATGGTATAGAAGATTTTACTGTTATATTCAGTCAGACTGAAGGATTTACAAAGTAATTGGCCACTTACCTTTCAAGGAAGTGTATCTACTCATTGTTCTAATAACTTATGACAAATCGCCTCAAACCCAACAATTGTATTACCATTCAACAAATCTTAAACTCTTTACAAAAAAGTAATAATATGATACGCTTTCTTGTATAACCTTCAAGAGAGATCCATAATGAGAGATCCAAGAAAATATTATTTCATTGTTATAGTCATCTTTTTTCTTGGAACATTGTTCATGAGCATACAAAATTCTCGAAAGGTGCATACAGTAAGATTATTAATGAAGGAGAGGCAAAGTCAGTATCTCGTTGTCAAGAAGGTTTGCATACCACGGTCCAGCAGTTCCAATGATAAAATATTTTGGATTTTAAAGGAGTTGATATCCGGACCAATAAGTAACCAGTATGAGAGGGTACTTGACCCTGATATAGAGATTCAAAGGATAGTCATAAGGAAGAATATAGCCTATGTTTCATTTAACTGGAAAATAATCGATTCTCTTCATAAGAATCCGGCATTTGTCATTAGTTCCATAGTGAACTCTATCCTTATGAATATCAGAGAGATAGAGGGAGTGAAGATATTGATCGAGGATATTGAACCGGTGAGTACTTTGGGAAACATATCACTGGGTGGAACATTTAATGAGTGTTTAAAAACCGTACAATAGTGAAATGGTGTGTAAGTGGCTGGGATGGCAGGAAGGTATATACGAGTAAGTAGGTTGAAGATCACATATACAAAATCTGTTATAAATTCTGTAAAGCTTGAAATAAATACTAAAGTAAAATGAAAAACATACCGATAAAAATCTTGACGAAATATTTTCTTCTAAACTCTTTGACATTGACCAGATAATGCATATAATTAGTAGTGCATATATCTCATCAGGGGGTAAAACTATTAGGGCGAAAGGAGCTCAAAAAATGAAAAGACTATTAATTATTACCGTTTCTTTGCTTTTTGTTTTCAGCATGAGCGCAATATTGACCCAAGCGCAGGAGACTGAGGGTGGTCCGAAGGTATTGATAGATTTTCAGAACCTTGAGGACACAGAAATCGATTTTTCAAAGTTTCCTGGAGGTATAGCTGAAGGAATTGAAGAGATCAAAGTTGATCTGAGCATTCCAAATTGGGCTGTAAAGCTTGCTCCTTCTTCAGCTTCACCTGAAAACAGAGTTCTGTCGAAGTGCCAGCCAGTACCAAGCCAGTCGATGAATGGAGATGTCATGGGAGTGAGGGTTCATTTCCCGACAGCCCCGTTCAACTCATGGGCAAGAATTGTTCCACCTTTCGATATACCGATTTATGAGGATGCAGAAGGAGAAGAGGGAGAAGGAACAAAGTTCCTGAATAAAGGTGTTTTGAGAAATGTGGGAACAATCAAGAGTATTACGGTAAGGGTAACTGGAAGGAACTTTCCGCACAGTCTGTCGATAGCCTTGAAGGACGACAAGGATCAATATCAGGAGATGTTTCTCGGTAACCTCGATTTTGAAGGGTGGAGGCCACTTGTATGGGATAACCCCAACTATATCGATGATGTAAAGCAGAGAGATCTGCGAAAGACTCCACTCTATCCGTATTCATTGCCATCTACAAAGTTTGACTCCTTTATCATATACCGGCACGGGAGTCATGTTGGTGGAGATTTTGTCACCTATTTTAGAGATGTCCAGCTGGTATATGATCTCGCGGTCATCGAAATAGAGAGAGATATCAATGATGAGGCTGCATGGAAGATCCTTCAAACACGAAGGGATGCAAAGAGGGCTGCTGAGATAAGACGGCTAGGAATTCTGCAGGTTCTGAGATCAAAGGAACTGGTAAAGATGCAGCATGCTATAACTGCTGAATCTGAATAATAGTTTATAAGGATATACTGATGAAGATCTCCTTAAAAGGAGATCTTCATCAGAGATCTCATCACGGTAGTAAAAAGACCACTTTTAAAATCCTCACAGTATTTATTCCAAAAAAAACATTTACGTGAAATATAAAAATTGTTACATTAGAAGAACTTTTATAGTGCCGAGATAGCTCAGTCGGTAGAGCAGCGGACTGAAAATCCGCGTGTCGACGGTTCGATTCCGTCCCTCGGCACCAGAAAATATTCAATAAAAAAAGGGGGTTAGCCAACACGCTGGTTAGCCCCTTTCCCTTTGATATCGAAAATTGTAACTCTGTTTGTAACTCTCGCCCGGTGTGGGGGAGGGGGG
>CP070841.1:332121-336884 GCA_020342115.1 Spirochaetota bacterium | reverse complement strand
CGCGCTAGTGGCGTTTGGCATTGGTAAAGAGGAGCTTGAAGCATCTTTCAAATATCAGGTCCTTGGTGGTGTATCCTCACTATTTATCCTTTTAAGTATAGGTTTTCTGTACTGGCAAACATCAACACTGAATATCGCTGACATTTCAAGGCTGATAGTCTCTGGAGGCAAGAGTGAGTTCGTTATTTTTGCACAAGTGATACTGCTCGCCGGCTTCGGACTAAAGGCGGCGATGATACCATTCCATGCGTGGCTCCCGGATGCGCACTCATCGGCACCATCGCCTATATCATCTATGCTTTCAGGTGTTCTGATAAAGGCAATAGGTGCATATGTAATCCTCAGACTCTTTTTCAATATGTTTGCGATTACTTATAACATATCCCTGGTAATCACAATCATAGGAACACGCTCCATGGGGGTGGGAGTATTGCTCGCAATAGGTCAATGGGATATAAAGCGGTTATTGGCCTATCATTCGATAAGTCAGATGGGATATGTGGTCTTGGGCGTGGGAATAGGCATGCTCGTTATATCACAGAATGGTGCAGAGGCAGTCGCAGCTCTAGCAATATCAGGAGGCCTTTTTCACCTCTTCAACCATGCAGTTTTCAAGGGGTTGCTCTTTTTGAATGCAGGGGCTGTTGAGTATGAAACAGGAATAAGGGACATGAAAAAGCTCGGCGGGCTTGCAAGCAGGATGCCGGTAACAACATCGACATCTCTATCCGCGTCCATGTCTATATCTGGCATTCCGCCATTCAACGGCTTCTTCAGTAAACTAATCATCATAATTGCTGCGATCCAGGCCCGGTACTTTGTACTTTCTATCCTCGCAGTTTTTGTCAGCATAATAACCCTTGCCTCTTTTCTCAAGGTTCAGAGGTTTACCTTTTTTAATAAAGGTGATGAAGCATGGTCCAGAGGTAAAAACTCTGTGAAAGAAGTTCCATTTCCAATGTGCTTCTCAATGATATTCATGGCAGTGCTGTGCATAGTACTGAGCCTGCTCATCATCCCGTCTGTCAGGGATCTAATACTAACTCCGGCTGTTGACGTATTACTAAAAGCAGGAACCTATTCGACAGCTGTATTGGGGTATTAATATGAGTGCTGTATTGCTTTTCATATTTCTATTTGCTATCTGGTTAGGCCTTACACTGAATGTTACCATACCTAACCTTTCTATGGGCGTTATCGCTGCGCTAATAGTAACAATATTTTTCAGCAAGTTCTCCTTGAAGGTTAAAAGGAGGGTATTCCATCCTCACCGGTATTTCTGGGCTTTTTTATACTGTTTCATTTTTCTCTGGGAGTGTATAAAGGCAAACTTCGACGTGGCCTACAGGGTACTACATCCTGGCCTTCCTGTTAAACCTGGTATAGTGAGGGCTAAGTCAAATCTTACAACAGATATCGGGAAAGTATTCCTTGCCAACTCGATAACCATGACTCCGGGAACAATAACTGTTGATATAATCGATGACAACTTTTACATCCACTGGATATATGTCCATAGCAAGGACCCGGAAGTTTATACACACAAGATCATGGGTAGATTCGAAAAATATCTAAAAAGGATTTTTGAATAATGGCTACAATCGACATCTTTCTATATATACTCATTGCACTGAGCTTTTTCTGTCTGTTTCGAATCATACGTGGACCCTCAATTGCCGATCGTATGGTTGGAATCGATATCTTTGGAATTCTCGTGGTGGGAATCTGCGCATTGATGGTTATTAAAACTGGAAGGAAATTTATTATAGATATTGCTATAACATGGGCAATATTGAGCTTCATAGGTACCATTACTCTTGCAAAATATCTGTCGAGGAAGAAGTTAAATGAATGAGACAATAGGACTCGTATTCATTGGCATTGGAGTTGCCTTTGACTTTTTTGGATGCCTGGGGCTTTTAAGACTTCCCGATGTATACAACAGGCTTCAGTCTGCAACTAAATCAGTGACACTTGGCACATGGAGCATCCTTTTCGGGGTTTTCCTATATTACGGGTTCACTCCTGTCGGTGTAAAAGCTCTTATATGTATACCTCTTCTCTACTTTGCAGCTACAGTTGCGGCGCATGCACTTATTAGAGGATCTTACATATCCGGAATAAAACTGTGGAAAAAGTCCGTCATTGATGACTACAAGAGTGAATGGAAACAGGACTAAGGCTTTCCTTATCTTATCCCCTTACCTTTTATTTGAATAAAATGTTATAGAGCTGGAAATGTTGAATTTCGCCACGATAACTGGTTCAGTATCATCTTTTATAACTACAGCGGAAAAACACAAACATAAGAATTATATGAATTGTGAGTTGCTACATTTGTGTAAATCAGGTACTATATCCATTAAAGAGTCATAAGAGATTTTAAGGCGTTGAAACATGAAGAACCCGAAGTATGAAATTGATAGGTTGAACAAACTCGTTAATGAATACAAAAATGATATAGAACACCTCGTTAAGGAGAGGAATGAATACCTCATTGTGAGTGCACACCAGATGAAGTCTCCTCTCCTGACAATTATATTCAGTATAAACACACTGTTGGGTGAATACGCAGGAAAACTGAACAGCAAACAGCTTACCATTGTTTCATCAATAAAAAAAAGTGCTGATACACTTCAAAACCTTATCGGTGATATCATAGAACTTGAAAAGCTCAGGTCCGGAAAAATAGAATTTGAGAATATTGATATTGTAGAAACCTCTATGAACGCAATAGAGGAATTGAGAGACAAAATAAGGGAAAAAAATATCAGTTTTGACGTTAAACTCCCTAACCAGCAGGTTATTCTAAATCTCATCGATAATGCGATAAAATACACCAACAAATATGGTGAAGTGAGCTTCAGCTTAGGGTACGATGAAGCGGAAAAAAAGGTTACAGGCATAGTAAATGACAGTGGCATTGGTATCTCTGAAGAAGAACAGAAGAATATTTTTAAAGAGTTCTACAGGGCACAGAACGCCAGAAGGTTCGATGCAACTGGAACAGGATTCGGGATGGTTATCGTAAAACAGGTTCTTGATCTATGCGGTGGCACGATCAAACTTGATAGTAAAGAGAACGAAGGAACCATGATCACCTTATCGTTTCCTCTGATGGAGGTGAAAAAACGGGATGCTGCCATCATTCAGGGAACAAAACAAAGAAAAAGAATCGTGATTATTGGTGGTGCTACTGCAGGTCCAAAGGCTGCCTCAAGAGCGAGAAGACTCGATCCGAATGCCGATATTACAATTCTTGAAAAACAGCACTATCTCTCATTTGCCGGATGTGCACTTCCTTACTATATCTCAGGACATCTGAGAACCCAGAGAGAGCTGTCTGAGGCGATTAGTGGTTTTCAGGGGGGTCTTGAATACTTCAGAAGCGTTAAGGATATAACCATAAAGAATCTCTGTGAAGCAATTTCTATCAACAGAAAAGAAAAAACAGTAACCTATAAGGACCTGATGACAAATCAGGATTACGAGATATCTTACGATACACTCATATTAACCACCGGGAGCAATCCCATAGTTCCCGAGACCACGGGTGTACACCTTGAGAACATCTTCGTACTCCACGGAGTACACGACTCAGAAAGGATCAAGACCGCACTGGTAAATCATATGGCGAGAGATATCGTCATCCTAGGAGGCGGATTGATAGGTGTCGAGATGGCAGAGGCGCTCACTGTGTCTGGAGCAAAAGTCACCATAGTGGAGAAACGAGATCAGATCCTTCCATTTCTCGACCATGAAATGGCTGCACTCGTTGAACAGCATATGATACACAAAGGAATAAGAATCATTAAGAACGAGTCTGTAAGTAACTTCATAGGAAAGAAGAAAATAGAATACGTACAGCTACAAAATTTCAGGCTTCCCACAGATCTCGTGATCCTCGCAATCGGAATCAATCCAAACGTCGGACTTGCTGTACAGGCCGGCCTTACAAAGGGACCGACTGGTGCCATTGCGGTAAATGAATACTTGCAAACATCAGATCCATCGATATATGCTGCAGGCGACTGTGCCGAGACATGGCATGCTGTGCTTGAAAAACCCTTTTATCTTCCACTCGGCTCCGTGGCAAACCGTATGGGTAGAATTGCAGGAGGTAATGCTACCGAAAAACAGAAGGAAAAATTCAGCCCTGTTACCGGAACAATTCTCATAAAGGTCTTTGACTTTCATGTTGCCAAGACAGGTTTAACTGAGAAAGATGTTAAGAAAACTGACTACAATGTGGTCTCCAGCTACGTGCCTGAATACGATAAGGAGCCCTTTATCCCAGGAGCAGAAATTATCAATATCAAAATGACTGCATGCAGGGAGCGAAAAAAGCTTCTCGGTGTACAGATTGTCGGCAGAGGCGATGTTGCTAAACGAATAGACATTGCAGCAACCGTTATCTCAAAAAATGGAAAGGTCGATGATATCCTCTCTGTAGATCTTGGTTATGCACCAATATACTCAAATGCGGTTAGTGCAATAGTAGTTGCAGCAAATGTGCTACAGAACAAGCTCGATGGGCTTTTTGATGGGGTATCTGCTAATGAGCTTCATAACATACTGCAAGATAGTGCCGATGAGTGTGTTTTTCTGGATGTGAGAAATCCGCAGGAGTATGAAGAGGAAAGGTTAGCCGGCTTTGATCTCATCCCTCTCGAAAATCTTAAAAAGAGGCTTGATGAGATACTTCCTGACAGACGGATAATTCTCGTTTCTCAAACAGGATCACGCGCGTATCAGGCAGCGCT
>CP070841.1:317581-332021 GCA_020342115.1 Spirochaetota bacterium | reverse complement strand
GCACCCAAGTTCGTCTCGATGATTTTTCAGAGGATCAAAGACATCAACAGCACCGGTGTCTCGCTGGTTCTTGTTGAACAAAACGCACGTGAAGCGCTCGGAATGTCCGATCGGGGGTATGTGCTCGCAACAGGCAAAAATGTTCTTGATGGAGAAGGCAGGACGCTTCTCAAAGATGAGAAGGTCGCGCATCTCTACTTGGGTGGGTAAGAATGCTTGAACTGACAGTGTACGGTATTGTGCTTGGAAGCATCATATCGCTTGGTGCTATCGGGCTATCCATGGTGTATGGAATCATGCGTTTTGCAAACTTCGCCCATGGTGACCTGATGACTGCAGGGGCGTATGTTGCTCTCTTTATGATTACCGGGCCACTCGCGTGGATTGGGATCCCTGATACTACGTTTGGACCTTTTTCTTTTGGCTGGCGAATAGTAATTGCATTTCCAATTTCCATGCTCGTCGTTGCAGGAGTAGCGATCTTCCTGGACAGAATACTCTATAAAGCGCTTAGAAGCCGGGGGAGCGGTAGGGTAATCATGGCGATGTCTGCTCTTGGCGCATCCTTTATTATTCGAATGGGTGTGCTTATAATATGGGGATCAGATTACGTGTTCTACAGACCGGGGCTTCTTAGGCCTGCGTTACAGCTTCCGGCAGGAATTAAGATAAGGCCGGATCAAATCCTGATACTCATCATTGTGGTTGTGCTTGTGGTAATCCTTCATCTATTTTTACAGCGAACAAGAATGGGTAAGGCAATGCGGGCCACGGCTGACAACATGGAGCTTGCACGTATTTCAGGGATAGATATCGAGAGGGTGATAATGTGGACATGGGGAATAGGCGGGGGGCTTGCCGCTGCTGCAGGTATCCTCTACGGGATTGATGTCCAGCTCCATCCTGGTATGGGTTGGAACTTCCTTTTACCGCTTTTTGCTGCTTCAATACTTGGGAGCATAGGGAATATTTACGGTGCAATGGTTGGCGGTCTGGTTATTGGCATAGCACAGCAGCTTTCGACTGCGGTTCTATTGCCTACCTATAAACCGGCTGTGGCTTTTCTCATCATGATTGTCATTCTTTTGATACGGCCCCAGGGAATATTCGGAGGGAGAAGAAGATAATGAGTATTGGCGGTTTGCTAGGATACCTGGTTTCATTTGCAATAATGGCAGGCATTTATGCTGTATTCTGCCTCGGTCTAAACGTTCAATGGGGTTATACAGGGCTTTTCAACATAGGGATTGCAGGCTTTTTCTGCATCGGTGCGTACATCTCTGCCCTTGTCACCTCTCCGCCTCCAACAGGAGAATATGCTGAGTATGTGCATCAGGCATTTTCCTTCAATATGCCCTTTCCTGTAGGCCTCATGGCAGCGGCTGCTGCATGCGGGTTTATTGCGTTTCTCATAGGAATTCCAACATTAAAACTTACAGAGGATTATCTTGCGATTGCAACAATAGGTATTGCAGAAGCAATCAGGCTCATATTCAATAATGAGCACTGGCTGGCAAACGGCCCCAGGGGACTCGTGGGATTGCCCCAGCCTCTGAAAGATTTTTTCATTAATTTTGGCCTTAAACCGAGAGATTACAACTACATATACCTGGGTATTGTGATAATCGCGCTAGTCATCATCTATATATTAATAGAACGTGCAATCCGCTCACCCTGGGGGAGGGTGCTTCGGGCTATCCGTGAGGATGAGGTTTCGGCTTCCATGAGCGGGAAGAGCATATTCAACTTTAAGATGCAGGCGTTCATCTTCGGAGCCATGGTCATGGGGATAGGAGGGGCATTATATGCGCATTTCACCATAGCAATTTCACCTGAGGTTTTTACGCCACTTTATGGGACTTTTATCATCTGGGTCATGGTAATGGCTGGAGGAAGTGGAAACAACAAGGGGGTGATAATCGGCGCATTTGTCATCTGGGCAATATGGACAGGCACTCGTTTTCTCACCGACTTTTTGCCTTATACGCTCAAAGCGCGAGCTCCCTATATCAGGTTCCTGGTTATCGGCATACTGCTCGAAGTAATCCTTATTATGAGGCCTCAGGGAATTTTAGGAGAGGAAAAACGGGTATCAAAACTTGCAGAGTAATGTGTAAGCAAACGTTTAAAAAAAAGCGTATGTAATTACACGCACATAGTAATACACTATTAAATAATAAAAGGGGCACATAAAAGGGCCCCTTTTATTTATAACGGTTCTTTTACGGAGTCATTAATTCGACGGTCTCGATATCCCCTCTTGTGTACTTGAAGATCTCGATTGGTGTGACAACATCGCCGTTTGTATCGAAGTCCACTGAACCTGCGGCACCTTCATAGTTGATATCCTCACCCTTGCGAATAAGGTCGAAGGCTTTTTTGAACTCACCAGGCAGGATTTTTGTTCCAGGAGGATTTGCAACAAACCTTAGATGGTCCCTGATATTCTTTGCAGTGGGCTTTTTCCCTGACTGGATAGCATCATATGCAGCAAGTCCAACTACTGCCATACCGTCATAGGCATTGGTGATAAACGGCAGTGGCGGAAGCTCTCCGAACTCCTTTTCGAATGCTTTGTTGAAAAGATCCAGCGGTCTGCCGCCAAGTGCACCTGGAGCAGTGCCGATTTGACCTTCTACCATGCTGACACCGAGTGCGTTGATAATATCAAATGATTTGGTTCCATCACAGTAGAAGAAGCTCTTGTAATTGAAAAACTCAATGGCTTCTTTTAGATATACCTTTGCATGTTCCGGGTAGCTGTATGCACAGAGTACACCAGGTTTGCCGGCGAGAGCTCTTCTAAGCTCTGCGGTGTAGGACTCAGAAGCCTTTTCATCGTGTGGAACCATTTCAAGGACTTTCCCGCCATTTGCTTCGAACGCCTTCTTGAACACCTCAGCAAGCCCCTGTCCGTATGCGTTATTCACATACAATACGGAAGCCGTATCCCACATCTCTGCTGCTTTCTTCCCTGCCACCACGCCCTGCAGCGCATCAGAGGGGCAAGTTCTGAATACGAAATCCTTTCCTCGATCTGCAGGAAGATCTGACATGAGCGGATTTGTTGATGCAGGTGAGATGATAATCACCTCGTTAGGAATGGTAACTGATTCGGCAACGGCGAGAGTTACTCCACTTGAGAGAGCCCCAACAATTGCTACGACTCTATCAATGTCCACAAGTTTTTTTGCTGCACTTGCTCCTGCTATAGGATCCGTCTCACTGTCCTCATGGACGAGTCTGACTCTTAAACCAGCCTCTCCAAGCTGTTTTGCAGCGAGCACCGCACCATTTTTAATGTTTGGGCCATACTCCTTCAATGGTCCTGTGTGGGCCATCAGAGTCCCCACCTTGATCTGTGGATCTGCTGCAAAAGCTACCTGAGTGAAGAATAGGGCGAGAACAACTACAAGAGCAATCGTGAATACCTTTTTCATACTGCCCTCCTTTGAAAATTATGATGAATGATCTTATCTGAAATACAAAAAAATGTCAAGGTTTATTTTATTTAAATAATAGTGATAATTTTAATGAATTTTGACGAGGCTTTCATGAATTTTTGGTGATTTTAATACAAAATACTGCATTCAGGAACGTCTTCTGCATTATTCTATTTATGTTGGATTATATAAAAGACGTGTTGTACCCTTCAGTATATGTTTGTATTAAGGAGTATAAATACATCTAAAGTGTATTTCAACACCTAAGGATGTTGAAACTTACTTGGATTTGCGAGTAATTCCTCAGGAAGCAACAAGCTCCTGATCGTTCCACGGCTCTGAAGAGCTTACGAAACGCTTCTTCGTCTCACCCTTTGAAATCTGGTAGTACGCAATGATCGCATTTAAATTCTTGCAATATTCGTCGTTCGACACGAGACGAGAAGGATTGAATCCCTTTTTATCTTCTGCTACTATATGTTTAAACGAACTGGTTTTCTTCATTATATGACCTCCAAAAATTCTGGTAACACTCACTCATTTTAATGCAAAAATGATGCCAAACAAAATATATATGAGCTCTATAACTCCTTGTATTTATTAATTTAAAATATTAAGAATAAATTGATGGGTATCTTAGGTTGAATGAGTTTATTTGAAACAAATAGTTCAGACTAACTGTAGCATTATGATACTACTTATAGCTATTAATTTTATTAAGTGCAAGTAGATATAAACTAATTGATGTGAAGATTTAAACTAATAAAGAATACGCTTGCAAAAAGGAACTGTTTTTATAAAGTAAGTCTATTCCGGACTGCCTATGCCCTCGGCGAGGGTGGTAAGGCGCTGCCATCGTGAGGTGAGCTTCCTAAGCCATTTTCTTGTATCGAGCTCTCTGTATGGATTGTTCTGTACCAGGGATATGGTCTTCTGGCATTCTTCAACACCTACTTCATCTCCTTTTGATCTGTATTCCTCCATCAGGAGTTCATTGGTACGCACTATTCGCTCTTCCAGGTCATCTTTAAGAAAAACACCTGGGTAGGGCATAAAGTCTTCAGGTGTAATCTGAGGGTGATCGATAATTTTTTTTCTTTCATATAAAAATCGCTTTGCATCCTCTCTCACCTTTTTCCATGATGATTGGTGTGACGGCGGGGGTAGGTGTTTAATTGCAAGCTCTCGATCAAGCCAGAAGGTTATCCCGTGTATACGAAGATTTATTAAGAAGTCGATATCCTCACCCCTTGTTATGTGAGGGTCAAAGGGTACTTTCTTGAGAGCCTCGAGAGACAGAGTCATATTTCCGCCAAATACAAAAGGTGTGGGCTTGAGGCGTGGCTCTGGGGTTATGATTTGTTCGAATGCATTGTTCATATATCTGGTATTATTCCAGTAAGGCTGACGCCAGCCCGGAACTTTATTTTCATCGATGAAGTAGCTGTCAGGCTGAAGGTAGTAACCCGCAAGAGCATCGATTTTATCATCACTGGCTGCCTTTCTCATATTCTGGTCTACCTTGATCAGAAAATCCTTATCTGTAAACACCTCATCATCATCGATGAAGACCGTATAGTTACTTTGATTCAGTATGCCACCGAGACTACAGATGTTTCTTACAGAGGCATAATTATTCAGATTCAAGAGTTCCAGTGTGTTATCTGAAAGCCCTTTTCGAGAGAGGTATCCTGCAAGAGTTTTGAGTGTGGAGTTACCGACCCAGGTAATATCGTATCGAGATTTGAACGGAGAAATGATTTTGGCTACCTTTTGCTCGACCTCACTTACTATCTTCCGGTTGTTGGCCACAGCAATGATCACTATTGTAAAATGCTCGATTCCATTAAGAATGCTCAGACTCTCAAGCAATCGGCTGAGAGTGCCCTGTTCGTCAAGGGGGGTAGGGTGATCAAACACAATTTTCTCATCACTTACAAGATGCTCGCGAATTCTTCCCCAGTAGGTCGGGATGACAATAGTGACCTTTTCCATGTATATGGATTCCTTTTGAATTAAAATATCTTTTTGTCACGTGTGTAAAGAAATACTACAAAAAAGGGGTCCTGTCAAGATTTCATCTTTTGATGTATTATAATGTCGATAAATATAACAACTGGATTTCAAAGATATAGATTGCTGTTGTGTCAGGCACTACCGGTTTGATTTTGTAGGTGTTTTACAGATTATTTTGTACGGAGATGACATCAATAGCTCGATTTACGATTGCAAGCAGCTCAATTATTCTTATGAGCCTATAATCCTCGTGAAGATTTATAGAGGTTTGATTGATGATCATACTTTCAGTGATGAATCGTTCAACCTGAGTTTTCTCTATGGTATAGTGTGCTACATCATGGATGAAGTCTTTATTTGGTGTGATATCTGATCTATTTTCAAGCACTTGTTGGATGAGGTCAATAATAATTTTTTGGGGATTCTCTTTTGAGTCAATGGCTGTGAGAGATTTCATTAAAATGATACCGTTGTCTTTTCTTATTAAGTATTATAGCACATTTTCAGAAAAAACATAAAAATATTATCAATAACAGGAAAAAAAATGAGCTTCATCGATGTGATTATTGTGGTTATTGTCATAATATTCTGTATAAAGGGATTTTTAAGAGGTTTTATTAGGGAGCTTTTTTCGGTTCTCATTATTATCCTGGGGCTTGTTGGAGCATTTCTATTTTTTCGAGTCTTAAACGAAGTGATAGGCATTTTTTTCGAAAATCAGGACCTATCCCTCATTATCTCTTTTGTGTTAATATTTGTTGGTATTACAATCATTCTGGTGATCATAAGAAATACACTGCTGAAGTTTGTGGATACCCTTAATTTTGCCGATGTGGATCATATACTGGGGCTAATTCTGGGCATAATAAAAGGTGTTCTTGTATGCGGTATCATATTCATTTTTCTCAAAAACCATCCTATTTTAAGGCTTGACAGGGCAATTGCCAGGTCGGTTATCTTCCCATATATCGAGAGGATGTTCATTGCTCTTATATCGTTCTTGCCCGATAGAATTGTTGCCACTGCCTATTTAATTCTAGGCATTTCATAGGATTCATTTGTATATTTTCTGCTACAATGGAGCCTATTTTAAACAGAATGTTGTATAAATTACGTCTTCTATGCCTAATAGCCATCTTGGCTGTTATAGTCGTAACCTCTACAAGTGGCACCGCTGGTGCAGCTTCAACAAAGGATACAGACAGTGAGATCATTGCTTTATTTCAAGAAAACAGATTTGAAGAGATTATCCAGACAGCTGCAAATGCCCAGCGGTTAAATGCGTGGGAGAACCTTCTCCTCGCAAAATCCTATGAACGCCTTGGATACTATCACAGGTCAAACCGGGTACTGAAGGTCCTCTTTAATCAAAATCCCGATTATCGTTATTTTATTCCATATTTTATTGCAAAAAACTACGAAGAACTAAAAGACTACTCCAATGCATTGAAATGGTATGGACTCATTGTTAATTCACGAATCCAGAGCTCTGAAACTGTGAAATTCATGTTCCTCATCAATGCATTTGAAAGGGTTGTAGCCATAAGGGAAGATGATCCACGTCTTATGCCGCAGTGTGTGAAGGTATTGGAGAAGAGCCTGAAACACTATCCTGAGGCTTCTTATTACCTTGGCCTTCTCTATGATGAACATGGGGACCGGCAAATGGCTGCTGCATTCTACTATGAGATGCTCAATAATGAGAGGGAGGTTAATAAGAAAAAAACCCTTGAAAGAGTAATAAAGGATGACGTTCTAATAAGAAGTTTGAATGAATTGGGGCTAAGAAACACAAGACTTGCGGAGATGCTCAAAGAGCGGGAGTTTTATGAAGGTGCGATATATGTTTCTTATCTTTTACCTGAAAACGCCAGGACTCTAGAGCTGAGAGCTTACTGTAATTATAAAAAAAGGGATTATAGTGCGGCATTGGGAATATACCAGAGTTACTATAACAAATATAAAGATCCCGAGGCTCTGAAACAGATATCCTTGTGCTATTACATGACTGGCAGGCATAATCAATCGTACGAATATTTAAAAAAGTATTTGTTAGTGATGACAGGCCGCGAAGATCCTGGCATCGATGTGATGTACCTTCAACACGAGCTTGAGCGGTCAAGACTGAATATCAAGGAATACATCGAACAGGCTGAGAGTTCAATCGAAAAATATGGTTTCCATGAGAAGGTTGACAGAATAATCCAGAATACTTTTTACCGTGCCATTGAAGTGAATGAGGAAGATTTAGGGGTTAAGTTTTTAAAAAAGAATTATAAATCGATAAAGGGCACATCATTTCAAGCCTGGGCACTGTATATACTCGGGATCTATAAAGACGAGGATTACCTACATAGCATGGTAGATGAATTACCGGGAAGCTACTACTATTTCAGTGCTGCCCCTCTAATTGAAGTGAAACCAAGTCTCTTGAGGGATGCAGACAGGTATTATAACCAGGGAAGAATGGATAAGGCTTTTGATATCTATATTCAGTTGTACAGTTCGGGTATTCAGATAGAGTATGTAAGCAGCAGAATATTACATATCATCAGTGATGAGGAGCCATATAGATCCTTTTTTCAGTTAGCTGCAATGGAGAGAGGTAGAATCAATTCTCCTCTTTTTGATCTACTGAGGATGGGGCTGTATGATGAATTAAAAGATATAATTCTTGTATCCTATGACAGCATTGATCGAGAGCAGAGGATGTTCCTGAATTATATTCTCTCGCGTGTATACTATAAAACCGGCGATGTATACCGAGGAGTACTTCATGCGGAGAGGATGTTCAATGGCTATGAGGTTAATAATTTATTGTTTCTTCCAAAGGAAATATTATATCTTCTCTATCCCAATGTTTATGTCGACATAATCAACAAAACTCTCTCGGAGTCATCCAATAATTTGGATCCCTACTTTATTCTTGCCCTTATTAGAGAGGAGAGCAGGTATAACAACAGGGCAAAGTCTTCAAAGGGTGCGATCGGTCTTATGCAGCTTCTTCCACAGACTGCAAACTGGATGGCAAACCGAAATCTCTCTGAAGAGGAGCTCAAAGATCCTCAGGAGAACATTGAAATTGGAATAAAATACGTAAGCTACCTGCACTCAAGGTTCGATTCGCTCCCCGAAATTCTCGCTGCATATAACGGCGGTCCAAACAATGTCAAGAAGTGGCTTGCAAGACGTCCAGATAATTCTACCAATAAGTTCATTGAGGAAATTCCTTTCACAGAAACAAGAATATTTGTAAAAAGAGTTATTAGGTCATATAATATGTACATGGAAATTTACGGGAAGGAATCATCTCTTTGAAGAAATACATGGAAAATGCTAATAAATGCACTACTTTCTCATTTAAATTAATTTTCTTGACATAAATCCAACATTATGGTAGGGTTAAAATAGAAGAGTATGTTCTTTATTATTCAGAAAGGGGTGTTTACTACTATGAAAATCACTGATGTGAGGATTAAGAAGGTAGGGAATGAAGGAAAGTTGAGGGCTTATGTTTCTGTTACATTCGACGATTCATTTGTTGTACATAACCTCAAAGTTATAGATGGTCAGAGTGGTATTTTTGTTGCAATGCCAAGCAGAAAGACGACAAGTGGAGAGTTTAAAGATGTAGCACACCCCATCAATTCAGCGTTTAGAGAGATATTACAGAAAGCAGTTTTAGACGCATATAATGAGGAAACTGATAAGGAAGAAAGCAAAGAGCGAGATTAAGAACACAGCCATCATCATAATTTTATACAGCAATATGCAGCACATTTTACCCGTAATTCCCAATCATGAATAAATTAGTGGAAAACAGGTTTTTGTTTTCATTTTTTTTTTAAATGTTTATATTGGTGTTGATTGTTGGGGCGTCGGCAAGTGGTAAGCCATCAGGTTTTGGTCCTGACATTCGGGGGTTCGAATCCTCCCGCCCCAGATCTTGTTGGAAGTATAGAAAATAATCATATTACAATAAGTATGGCAGGGCAGATTTCTTGACAAGACCAGAGCTAAAGATTATTTCAGGAACTTCGAATAGAGAACTTGCAGAGAACATTGTTAGAGTATTACAAACCAGGCTCACCGACCTTGAAATATGCCGTTTTGCGGATAGGGAGACATTTGTACAGATCAATGAGTCAGTACGTGGAGCAGATGTTTTTGTAATACAGTCCACATGCAATCCTGGCAACGAAAATCTGATGGAGCTCCTGATAATCCTCGATACACTGGCGAGAGCTTCTGCAGGACGAATTACGGCTGTAATACCTTATTATGGATATGGAAGACAGGATCGTAAGGCGCAGCCAAGAACTCCGGTGACGGCAAAACTTGTTGCAAATCTTATAACTACTGCAGGCGCAAATAGAATACTCATGCTGGATGTACATGCTTTACAGATACCGGGATATTTCGATATCCCTGTTGATCATCTGTTTGCAACACCGGTACTCTTCAACTATTTCAAGGAAAGCAAGGATGAGTATGTTATTGTTTCACCTGATGCTGGTGGTGTTGAAAGGGCGAGGTTCTTTGCAAAGCTTTTAAACGCGAATATGGCGATTATAGACAAAAGAAGGTCTGAGAAGAATAAGGCAACTGTAATGAACATCATAGGAGAAGATCAAATAAAGGGTGCAAATCTCATTATTGTTGATGACATGATCGATACGGCTGGCACACTCTGCTCATCTGCAGAAGTTTTGGCTAAGAGGGGGGCAAAAAGCATATATGCCTGTGCAACCCATGGTGTGTTCTCAACCAGCGCAATTGATAGAATTAATAAGTCTGTCCTTGATAAAGTCGTTGTAACAGACTCGATCTATATTGATAACAAGGGAAAAGATTATAAGAAAATCGAGGTGCTATCAATAGCAGAACTGATTGCTGAAGCTATAGAGAGGATTCATGAAGACAGATCCGTCGCATCCCTGTTCCTCGATGCAGGGGAAGAACAGGTCGTTGCAATTGAGTAATAGCACTTTTTATCAAGTGTAGGACAATTTAAACCAACGAGTAGGAGATAATTAGTTTCTGCTGATGTTTCGCCGGACACTTGTAAGTTCTTGGTGGTTATATTATATAATTGTAATATAAGTATTTTTTAAAATGTATTATCTTTATAGATAGGATAATTGATCAAACCACTAAGGAGAGAGTTATCTCATATACGGCACTTGTGTCGTGCGTACATACGTATAGTAAATCCATTACAAAAGAAACAAATAGCTGCAAAATATGTTTTTCCTTAGTGAAAGAGAAGAATTCGAAGTTTGCAGTGATATATTCAATAAATAGTATTTCAGGAGAGAGATTTACATGGATAATAGAACCTTGGATATAAAAAAACGAGAAGCAACTGGCAAAGGGGCAGCGAAAAAATTAAGGCGGGAGGGGTATATACCTGCAATTATGTACGGGTTTAAGGGAAATAAGAGTATCGCTGTAAGCTTCAATGAATTTAAGAGACTCTTTGAGGAGATTGGAGAGCACGCTATTGTTACTCTTAACCTTGAAGGAAAGGAACAGATCGACGTAATTGTGAAGGATTTTCAGCTTGATCCTGTGAAGAGAAATATCATTCATGTGGACTTCTTTGAGATTCAAAGAGGGCAAGTGCTTAGAACCGAAATCCCCATCAAGATTACAGGAACCTCTGTTGGGATTAAGAAGGGCGGAATACTCGAAGAGTTTGTCCGTGACATTGAAATCGAGTGTTTACCGAAAGATATCCCAGACTCAATTATTATTGACATTACGGAATTAGATATCGGTGATTCTATACATATACGGGATATAGAAGTCAGCGATGAAATAAAGATTATATCGAATCCTGATCAGGTTGTACTCACTATAGGAATCCCCTCCAAGATTGTTGAACCTGTGGTAGAAGAGGCAGAGGAGGAAGAGGAGGCTGCTCCTGAAGAAGAGGTTGAAGAGGCCGCTGAGGAGGAGAAAGAAAAGGAAAAGGAAAAGGACAAGACCGAATAGGGGGGCATCCTGTAGGAGCATAATCACCTGTCACCGTCTGCTTAGATTCTATTAATCACCAGGAACTGAGTGAACAGCTAACCTGTGTAATAAACAAATTGTAACATAATTGAGGGATTAATCTTGAAGCTCATTGTAGGTCTCGGAAATCCAGGACTGAAGTATAGGAATAACAGACACAATGTAGGGTTCATGGTTGTTGATCGTTTCGCAAAAACCCACCAGATTGATCTATCCATTCGGAAAAAGAAAGCTGTTTTCGGGCGCGGTACTTTCAAGGGATATGGATTGGTCCTTTTAAAGCCACAAACATTTATGAACCTTTCAGGGGAGGCAGTGCTGTACCTGGCAAGCTTCCTTAAAATAAAGACACAGGATATCATTGCAATAGCTGATGATACAGAGCTGCCACTTGGAAAGATAAGAATTCGAAGAAGCGGTGGGCATGGGGGACACAACGGAATACGATCCCTTATTAATTCACTCAAATCTGAGGATTTTCCAAGGCTCAGATTTGGAATTGGAAGACCTGCAAACATATCGGATAAAGACCTATGCGATTTTGTTCTTGATAACTTCACGCAGGATGAGATGAACACCATCAGCAATGAGTTTGATACGGTAGTACAGGCAATCGATACTATGATTGTGGATTCTGTTGAAAAAGCAATGAATATGTTCAACAAGAAATAATAACTCAACACTTCTATCTTCTTTTTTCTCGCCGCTTGTTAAATAAGTGACATTACATTTTTCCTATCGTAATCATTGGTTAACCATGCAGGTGGACAATGGATATAGTTGAACAGGTTACAGAATACTGTCTTGATAAAATGTTAATAGCAAAAGGGGACAAGATACTGCTTGCAGTATCTGGAGGACCCGATTCTGTTGCACTTCTTAATATTTTTCATGAATTACAGAATAAATTACACATAGAGCTTTCGGTTGTTCACTTCGAGCACGGTTTACGTGGACATGAATCGGTAAAGGACCAGGAGTTCGTGAAGAGAATGGCGGATAAACTCGGTCTATCTTTCTATACCAAGAGCATGAATGTACTGGATAATAAAAGACATGATGAATCAGTCGAGGAAGCTGCTCGCAGGATGAGGCTTAGCTATTTCTTAGATGTTCTCAAAGATATCGGATACAATAAAATTGCGACAGGACATACTTCAGACGATAACGTAGAAACAGTGCTTTTCAGGTTGATATCCGGTACCGGGCCAGCAGGGATCAGTGGGATACTTCCAATATCGGGAAAAGTTATCCACCCCATACTCTCTTTAACGAGAGAACAAATCATGAGGTACCTTGCCGTTAAAAAGTTGCAGTACAGAGAGGATGAAACTAACTTCGATCGAAGTATTACAAGAAATAAAATCCGGCATGAGATAATACCGATTTTATATAGCATAAACCCTCGATACCGTGAACATATTCAGAGCTTTGCCACTATTATTAAAGAGGAAAATGAGCTAGTCCATACTATTGCAATGAACATGCTGGAATCGGTGCTATTGAACAAGAGACCTGGTAATATCGAGGTCAGTTATACACGGTTTTTGGACTTATCTCCGCCCTTAAAGAGGAGGATCATTCTCTGGGCTGTGAGATTTCTTGCTGAATCGCAAGAAAACGATGAGTATGAGAGGAAGTATATTCCATATAAAATTGTAAACTATATTTCACAGTCAAAGGATGTAGGAAATAAAACAATCTATAAGGACAAGTTTCTTGAAATCAGCAAAGAGTACGATGTGCTGCTCTTCAAGAAAAGGGTTGTCAATAAAAATGATAAAACGTATCTTTACTACGTAGAGGAAATCACAAATCCAATACATATTAGTGAGATTAACCGTAAGATAGTCTTGCGGGTACGGGACCATGTTGAGAGACTAAAGAAGAACAATCTCTATTTTGACTACAATAAGATTACATTTCCTCTTATAGTTAGAGGCAGAAAAACAGGTGACAGAATAGAGCTGGTAGGTCTCGGAAATAAAAAGGTTAAAACGATCTTCATAAATGAAAAGATTCCTAGGGCTGGGCGGGAAATGGTGCCGATTATAGAAAGTAGCGGGAAAATTTGCGGTATATTCCTGTCTTTGTATGGAAAAGAGAACAGATGTGCTGAAGAATTTATGATCAGCGAGAGTACAGAAAGAATACTCGAATGTGAATTGATATAGTGGAAAAAATAGAGGTTATATTTAAAAAGGAAGAGATCCAGAAGAAGATAAAGGAGCTTGGCGCCCTCATCTCGAAAGATTACGGGGATGAAGAGATTGTCCTGGTTTGTAATCTGAAAGGAGCTTTCATCTTTCTGGCAGATCTTTGCCGATATATAACCTCACCTACATCTATCGATTTTATCGCGACGACCAGTTACAAGGGAACCGAGACTACAGGTGATGTCAGGATTATCAAAGATCTTAAAATGGATGTCAAAGGGAAACACCTCCTTCTTGTTGAAGACATCGTTGATACCGGCTTCACCCTCGATTATACCGTAAAATATCTTTGGCTTCATAAACCGAAGAGTATCAGAATCTGTACACTCCTCGATAAGCGGTGTAAGCGGAAGGTAGAATTGGATTTAGACTATATCGGATTCGAAATTGAAGACAGATTTGTGGTTGGTTATGGTCTGGACTATAATGAACGCTACAGAGAACTGGACTATATTGGAGAGCTTATCTTATAAGGAATAGCAGGTGGACAATAAAAAAAACGACTTCAAGAGTTTTAAACCGTCAAATAGATTAGCACTCATCGCTATTATAGGCCTCATTGCCCTTTTCCTTATGTTCATGTTTAATAGGCCAAAAGAGAGCTATAAGGAAATAGATTATTCAAACTTCATAAACTTGGTGGAAGATGGCAGAATTCAGCAGTTGAAGATAGTTGAGAAAGATATTTATGGATATATCTCTGGAGGTGAACAGCCTCTTATTTCCTTCCATACTATTATTCCTTAT
>CP070841.1:313005-317481 GCA_020342115.1 Spirochaetota bacterium | reverse complement strand
CCCTTAGCTCAGCTGGTCAGAGCAGTTGACTCATAATCAACGGGTCGTAGGTTCGAATCCTACAGGGCCCATATGGCAAGACTAAGTCATTATATATAATGACTTAGTCTTGCCTTTTTTGTAACCTTGTACGTATAGAGTGACTATATTTCTTCATTCATAGCTTTGCAATTAACCACAGTTGACAATTACTATTGGAGCGTAGGTGTTCTCTTTCGCTCTGTTTCACTTCAAATCTACGCTTATGAGAGTAACTCTTGAAGAGGTACAAAAACTGGGGGCAGGTCAATTTAGCAAGCCTTCATTAATTTTACCTCTCTTTTCTACAGTATTGTAAACAGCTCCAAGAGTTCATGCGTACATATCTTAATCCAGGAGCAGTAACCTTTCAGATGAATAAGTTGGCGTCATCATCGAGGAAGAAAAGCAGCCACTCTTTTTAACCCCGGCCCATCCCAAGGTGTATATTTTTTATGATAATAAGATTGGAAAGTTTTATTCTGACGTCATTCTAGATCAATATAGAATCCATTACCACTTCCTTCTAATACATTCATGATCATCACAGTACCTTCTTCTGTACCATCGCTCTTCCAGGGCTCATATCCGTTTGTTCCATCAGTAGCACTAAAAAAAAGGGTGCCATTTAAATCGGTGAGGTAATAGGGACTTGAGCTACTAGCACCAGTATATATGTCTTTCACCAAAACAGTACCGGCCTCAGTGCCATCGCTCTTCCACAGCTCATATCCGTTTGTTCCATCATCAGCACCAAAATAAAGGGTGCCATTTAAATCGGTGAGGTAATAGGGACTTGAGCTACTAACACCAGCATATATGTCTTTTACCAAAACAGTACCGGCCTCAGTGCCATCGCTCTTCCACAGCTCTGAGCCGTTTGTTCCATTATAGGCACTAAAATAAAGGGTGCCATTGATATTAATGAGGTAAGAGGGATCTGAGCCACCAGCACCCGTGTCTATGTCTTTCACCCTAACAGTACCGGCCTCAGTGCCATCGCTCTTCCACAGCTCATATCCGGTTGCCCCATCATTAGCCTTAAAATAAAGGATACCGTTTACATTGGCGAGGTTATCGGGACTTGAGCTACTAGCACCAGTATATATGTCTTTCACCATAACAGTACCGTCCTCAGTACCATCGCTCTTCCACAGCTCTTCTCCGTTTGCTCCATTATCAGCACTAAAATAAAGGGTGCCATTGACATTGGCGAGTTTATCGGGCAATGAGCTACTAACACCAGCATATATGTCTTTCACCCTAACAGTATCGGCCTCAGTACCATCGCTCTTCCACAGCTCATATCCGTTTGTTCCTTCGTTAGCACTAAAATAAAGCGTGCCGTTTACATTGGCGAGGTAAGAGGGCAATGAGCTACTAATACCTGGATTTATATCCTTCACCATGACGGTCCCGGCCTCAGTGCCGTCGCTCTTCCACAGCTCCAAGCCGTATGTTCCATCATTGGCACGAAAATAAAGCGTGCCGTTTACATTGGTGTAATAATCGGAATTTGAACCGTTTGCACCTGGATTTATATCCTTCACCATGACGGTACCGGCCTCAGTGCCGTCGCTCTTCCACAGCTCATATCCGTATGTTCCATCAACGGCAAGAAAATAAAGTGTTCCGTTTACATTGGTTAGGTAGTCGGGATATGAGTTCTCTGCATCAGGATTAATATCCTTTACCAAACATGTACCTGAAACCGTTCCATCGGTTTTCCAAAGCTCGACTCCGTGCGTGCCGTCATCTCCGGGAAAGTAGAGATAGGATAGTACTACTGCTACTGTTCCATCGCCGGCACAACCTATAGCTATACCCACACACGAGATTAAAAGTAAAGGTAGCAGGATCTTTTTCATGACAAATTCCTCCTTTAAATAAAGCCAATTATACAACGGATAATAAAAAAACCAAAGAAATTCATAACGCTGATAAAACAAAAAATATTAAAAAACCTCGGATCATTGCCTTAATCTAAACCAATAGTGAAGTTACGAAAGTAACGGACGGATTCTTGTACGGATCTTGTACGTATAGCACTTGACATAGAAGACTATAGTAGACTAACGTAGACTGTAATTCTTTGGCTAGTAGCAAATTAGAGTTCAGGATAGATCAGCAAAGTCCTGTATATCAAGCTGGATTGTCCTACAGGGCCCAAAATAGGGACAGCGCCCTAAAATGGGCTCAACTCCTATTTCAGTTTCTCATAGTTACGCTTGATTACAAATTAAAGGATAGGAGCTGACCCCATTTTTTGAAAAAAAGGGTGCTGACCCTATTTTTTTACTAAATATACCAATTTACTTGAAAAAGTTAAGTAACATACCTTTCCCTTTTATCAAGTTTATGCATCCTGAGTATTCCATCAATATGATTAAGGAATCTCTCTTTTAAATCTGGGTCTATCTCTTTAATCTCGATGCCCAGTATGTTCCCCTGAACAGAACGGATCTCAGATGTAAATTCGAGTATCAAATTGCTCGAAATCATTGACTCAACCACTAACTCGTCTCCTACTATAAATGTCTGATTTACACGCATGGCGATTCCACCTTCAGATACATCGGTTATTATTCCTTCTCCACTGATATCTCCCATATGGTAGGTAGCCTCATACTCCACAGGTATCCTCGTCAACCTCCATTCTTTTTCTGTTTGATAGTTATATTCCATTTATCACCTCTGCTTCATTCAATTCACGCAATTTGTTATTTTCTTATAGCTATTTTTTTATGAAAGCCTTATTTTGCGATATACGGAAGAGCTTAATTATTATAGTAGCTTATTGTGAGACATGCAATATATAAAAGAGTTTAAATTAAGAGTCTTTTTCACCTATCTCATATAGTTGTCAAGTCAAGTACATTCAGGAACAGTTTATTAATATCCTGCGTGTGCATGAATCGTATTAACCATTGTCACATAATTCTCGATGGGGATTTCGTCAATTGCAGTAATTGTGCCTGCAATATATCTTCCACACTCTTTCATGGATAAAACCACCTCTTTTACATATTCCTTAACATCTTTTGTACCCAGCCGTATAAGCGGGTCAAGGTCAAGGGCGCCGATTAAGGTCAATTTGTCTCCCCATCTCTTTTTGTGCTCCCTATAATCAAGACCGCATGAATCCACTGGAAAATGAGCCGAGCATCCAAGATCAATCATCATATCCATTATCTCGGTGGGGTTTCCGTCACAATCAAAAATAATCGGAACATCCGCCTCTATTGCAGGCCTGTACATCTTCTCAGCATATCGGCTGTATATTTTTTTAAGCAGAACAGGGTTCATCATGGTGCCGGTTTTATAGGCTACATCGTCACCGGAAAACAATATATTCACACCGGCATTAACCGCTTTGGTAATCAGTTTGGTAAACCAGTCGGATGTAACAGTCAACATTTCATCAACCAGGTCCATATCGTCATATATTAAGGTGAAGAAATCAAAGCCATTCAAATTTACGTAGTGTGTAATAAACATATTCCCTGTCCCCAGGGCGACTGCTATGTTCTCATTTTTTGCTGCTTCGATATATTCCATTAGATAGTTCATGCTCTCATCTATATCTTCATCGTTCGGGCGAATAACTTTTTCTTCCCAATCCTTTCGATCTTTAATCCTCCCGTCATTGACGATCGTGCGTTTACCGTTTTCATCGATTATCTTGTAGGGAGCAAAACAGGCTTCCATCATTATTACATCCTGGCCTATTACCTTGCATATCTTTATCCAGTCTTTAGGATGCATAGGGATACACCTGCCGCCATCCACAATTGCCCGCTCATCACCCCGATAGGGGTCTCCCACAGCGGCCGCCGTATTTCCGGCATGATAGCCCAAAATAAATTCAACGATTTTTTCTCCGATATAATTTTCAAAATAGGGGACTCTGTCCGTATGTTCACCCCTTAAACAGCGGAGGATTCGATCCTTGTCAGGTCCTATTCCGAAGTCATTAAATTTCATATAAATACTCTACATTTCAAATCTTTTAAGAACATCACCAGTAAATAAAATATAACTATATTTATTCGTACTAAAGTATTTGAGAATATTTCATGAGTCAATCGGGAGCTTTTCATGTTTTTTAGCTATGTTGGCCAATCTTGAATAATAATTTTTTCTATCAATAAAACCGTGAATGCGGTTTGTCCGCATTAATGATTGTAGAACCTTGTTTCATTTTACCCAGTCAGTTCCATTGGGATGAATGAAAGCCTTTACATCCTGTCCCGAGCGCAGATTCGCGAAGGCCATTTCCCACTCATCGAGGGAATACCTGTTTGTTTGCAGAGTGTCCAGGTCCAGTTTACCGCTGGAAATTATGGATACGGCCCTTTCCCAGCTTTCTGAACCGTTCCAGCTCCACCCGCCATGAATCGAAAGCTGATACAATGAAATAGCGTCCGCGTTAATGGTAATTGGCTTTCCCCATAGACT
>CP070841.1:308372-312905 GCA_020342115.1 Spirochaetota bacterium | reverse complement strand
GTTGGAAAAGACCTTTTATCATCTACTGACGAAATCATTATCGAAAATGGCGGTGATATCTTCATCAAGACACTTAAGGAGAGAATCGTGCTCGTGTATGCTGGAGAGAAGTCTCCATTTAAAGATAAGGTAAGAATCAAACTCAGAAAAAGAAAGAATGGTTTTGGAGTGTGTACATCTTCCCGCTCCATAGGTCATTCTCTGAGCTTTGGTAATACAGATGCAGTTGTGGTCATTGCGTCTTCAACTATTATAGCAGATTGCCTTGCAACCGCACTGGGAAACATGGTGAAGAGAAAAGATGATATAGAGGAGGCTTTGAAGTTCGTAGAATCATTCAACGAGATAGAGGGGGGACTTATAATCATCGATGATTTAATGGCAGCTTTCGGAAAAATAGAACTTGCGTAAGCCCCACTTATAATTCCTGGTCACTTTTTCTATAAACCTGTACCCTGTTGCTCAAGCTATCGCCAGTAATAACCAACCACCGATCTGCTCTTTCTTCCACCATGATCTCGAAGGAGAAGAGCATACCATTAGGTGTAAAGGGCACCGTTATTTCACCATCATACACTGTACCGCCGGGTATGGTGCGTAAACTCTTCACTGTAAGGCCCTCTGGAAATTTCACCGGATTGAGGTATTTGTCCTTCACAAGCCCCTCAGGATTTCCCTCTTCCGATACTGTGAAATGATAAAGCCGTTCATCAGTGTCAAAGGTAAATAGAAATACCTTCTTTTCTAGTATTGATTTATCATTCAAATATTCGAGAGTGTTTTTTAAGTTCATTACAAAATGTCTTGTTTTTTGCGGGCTTATAGATGAGAAAAAACGCGGAGTAACTATAAAAAACAGTGTTGCAAGAATTACCAGTACCACCAAAAGCTCGATCAGGGTAAATGCTCTATGTCGATATTTCATTTATCTAAGGCGGCTTCCTACTACTCCCAGTTTGTTATATCTGCATCGTACCCCTCTCCTCCATCCTGTCCATCCTTACCAAGGGAGTATAGATCATAATCGCTATTGTAGACTCCTGGTGCTATGTAGACGTAAGGGTTTCCCCAGGGATCATTCGGCATTTTACCTTTTGCCAGGTATCCTCCCTCCTGCCAGTTTTGAGGTATATCTCCAACCTGTGGTTTTTCAATCAGCGCTGTTAATCCCTGTTCTGTTGAAGGGTACATCCCATTGTCGAGATAATAGAGCTCGAGTGCTTGTTCAAGGTTGGATATCTCTATCTTTGCCTTTGTAACCCTGGCTTCCTCCGGTCTTCTAGTAAGCCTTGGCACTACGAATGCAGCAAGAATACCGAGAATTACAATGACAACCATGAGCTCTATGAGTGTAAACGCATCGAATTTACTTTTATCTCTCATATTTGAGTCTCCACAGTTTTTACTGAAAAAGCATATCTGTCATATTATATTATTGGAAATCTAGTAAATAATCAATACAAAATGAAAAAGGTACACGATTACTACTTTAAAAAGGCAAAACAGGAAAAATACCATGCTCGATCAGTTTTTAAACTGAAGGAGATTGATGATCGTTTTCGTATTATCAAGAGGGGTTTGACCGTGCTCGATATCGGTTGTGCGCCTGGCTCGTGGAGCCAGTACTTGTTGGAGAAAATAGGATCGGGAATGATCGTGGGAATCGATATTGTAAGAGTCAACAACATAGATGATAGCCGTTTCACTTTTATACAGGATGATATTATGAAGATCGATCTTGAAGAATTAAAAGAAAAAACAGGAAATATTGATCTTATCGTAAGCGATGCCTGCCCCAGTACAACAGGCAACAAGTTCATGGATGCCTCAAGATCAATATCCATAGTGAAAAGAGTTTTTGAGATATCAGCTTCTCTCTTAAAGAAGGAAGGGTCAGTTGTTGCCAAGATTCTAATGGGTGAGGACGTAGGAGAGTATGTAAAGGAACTACAAAAGATGTTCAACAGGGTTACACTTACCAAGCCTAAGAGCTCCAGAAAGGAGAGCCGTGAAATGTTCATTATTGCTATTTCCAAGAGAGCAGAATCATGATACGAAATAAAAAGATAATTACAGGTTCCTCATTCCTGTGCATGTTCTTTATAGGAGTCGGAACAACTGTGATAGGGGCTGCTGCAAAAAATATCGGGCTTACTCCATATCAAATAGGTTTACAGCTCACTTTACAGAATGTTGGATTCATTATCTCAGTATCGACCTTTGGGGCGCTTTCCGATACATACGAAAAACCCAAGCTTCTTTTATGGAGCAGTATCGTACTGGCTATTGCATTTTCGATATTCTATTTACGAGCATCTTTTCTTTTAAACCTTTTAATCATGTTCTTCATTGGGCTTGGCATGGGTGGCTATGAAGGAGTAACCGACCCAATGCTTCTCGACATTCACAAAGAGAAAGAATCTCTGTATATCAATGTGAATCATTTCTTCGTTACGTTCGGATCACTCATGATCACCCTCTACCTTCTATTTCTCCAGATGAACTGGAGACGTTCGATGGTGCAATCGAGTATTGCGGTCGCATGCCTTGCGTGCTTATTTGCCTTCTTAAGGTTGGAAAGAAGAGAGGAATTATCGGTATCCGAGCAATCCTGGTCAAGGGGATTAAAGTATCTCAAAAATGAAAGACTTGTGTTCGCCTTTCTTGTTGCAGTTTCATGTATTGTCGGTGCTGAGCTTGGAACAATGGGAATCATGACAACCTTTCTCATGGATATGAGGGCCTTTTCCCAGGTAACCTCAAAGCTGGGTCTGATTATTTTCCTTGCAGGTGAAGCTATTGGAAGACTCCTCATAGGATTACTACTAAAACAACACCATCTATTACGAACACTGCTTTTACTTTTGATTATAACCATAATAATGTTCAGTGTTCTCTATTTTGTTGACACAAACAGTATGCTTGTAACTACCATCATTCTTGTCTTCATTTGTGGAATCACTATTTCGGCGATATTCCCCCTTATCTTGAGTATTGCAGGACTTGCATACAAGGAGATGGCAGGCACAGCACTTGGAATTATTAAGATGGGTATTCCCATTGGAGGGATAGTTATCCCCTTGATCCTTTCAGTAATATCCAGATATATCTCTTTTAGAGCATCACTGTTGCTGTTTCCTTTCTTTGCACTGGTGAGCTTCATGACAATCCTGATAAATAGAAAAAAAATTATGGCTTTTAATATATAAGCAGGACGGATTGATGAAAGAGCGTTATTTCATCTGCATTGATGCAGGCACAACAAGATTCAAAGCAGCCTGCATCACTCAGAGTGGAAGAATCATGAAAAGAAGCGACTATTTCTATGGCAAGGACCAGAAAGCATTCCATGAATACACAATGTCAGATTTCAAAAATGCCTTGAGAGTAACATTAGGTACTATACTCAAAGATATGGACAGAAAAAAAATATCAGCCGTTGGTATTACCGGACACGGCCCAACTCTGATTCCGGTTGACAGGCATGGCAAAGTCCTCTCTTCAGCAGTAGGCTATCTCGACGATAGAGTAAAGCGACATATCAATGATCTCGCCAGAAAAAAGAGCGACCATATAACTTCGACAATGTATCTCCCGATTGCGAAATTTTTCGAAAAAGAGTTACCGTCTGTTTACGAGCGAACCCATAAATTTCTTCAGGCATTCGATTACATTGCCTTTCTTCTCACAGGGGAGTTCACAGCTTCTTCATCATCGAGCGGTATCAAGCCGTGGGATAGTGACAAAATCATAAAATCAGGGCTCGATGCTGATAAGTTTCCAGATATTCATTACATGGGAGAGACGATCGGAAGGCTGTCCAAAAATGCAGCAGAGGAGTATGGAATCCCGGAATCAGTTCCTGCATATGCAATCGGTGTGGATTTTGCTGCAGCCCTGGTTGGTACAGGAACAATGGGCAAAGGAAGATCATGCGAGAGAGCAGGAACATCCGGCGGAATAAATCTCTGCTGGAACAGTCCGATACATGACAACCGTTTGCTATGTTACGAACACTTCATCCCTGATTTATGGAATGTTGCCGGTATTACCACTTCATCCGGAAAAGCCCTGGACTGGATAAAACGTATTCTGGGGGTCGATGAGCTGTCCGTATTCAAGCCAAACCCAATGACGCAAAAGCTCATATTTCTTCCATATCTTAAAGGGGAAAGAACACCCCTGTGGAACCCATATGCAAAAGGAGTGTTCTTTGGTCTGGAAGAAACCCATGACAGGCAGGATCTCCTGCAGAGTGTATTTCTCGGAGTTGCATTGAGTGTAAACGATTTGATTGATATCATAGAGAGTAACGGTTGCAGATTTGACTTTCCAATCGTGACTACAGGAGGCCAGGCCAGCAATGAATGGTTCATACAGCTAAAATCAGATGTGACCGGTAAGCAGTTCTGCACAACCCAAACTCATGATGCTGAACTTTTAGGGATTGTCATGGTGCTCGCACGAGAAATGGGCCATTATCCTGACCTGTGTACAGCATGGGAGCACATAGTAAAAACCACTAAAGTCTTT
>CP070841.1:304500-308272 GCA_020342115.1 Spirochaetota bacterium | reverse complement strand
GTATCTGTTCATCTAATGGGTGAAGGATATATCCTGGAAAACCATCATACTCTTTCCTCGTAGGTGCATGCTGGAGGACTGTTATTTCAGGACGACCTGCAGAGAGTATCTCGATCCCTCCGGGATATGCAGGGTTGAGAAGGCTTCCCTGTCCCTCAATGATAATAACATCAGGTTTTTTATCATTCCATGCCTGCCACACAGCATGCTCGATTTCACCTGTTACAAAGTCGACTATCAGGGCATCAAGTATCAGACCGTATCGTACTCCCTGCATCCAGGCAGTCTGCCCTGTTCCTATGAGCTCAACAGAAAGCCCAGCCCTTTCGAAGGCCTCCACAAGCAGCCATGCGGTAGTTCGCTTACCGATTGCGGAGTCCGTGCCAAGCACCGCAATTCTTAAAGAATCAACCTCCTCGATTTTTCCTGAGAAGAAATGAAGCTCATCACGTGGAGATGGCTTTCTTATATCTCTTATCTTTACATTATACTTTTTCGCAAGATGTACTATCTCCTCATCTTCTGACAGAAGATCATGAAGCCCGCAATCAACGTTAAGGCCTAGTTCTATAGCCCTCTTTACATCCTCTCGCCCCTTGCTGCTTAGCCTCCCTCCGTCAGGAGCCAGACCAACAACGAAATGGGTCGCCGGGATATCAAAAAAGACAGCTTTCTCAACAGCTTCCTGGATATTGTTGTATATTGGAATACCATTGGTTTTACCATCTAATACCTCACCGGCATCCATGCCATTGAATCTTGAATCAACAACCGAAAGAACCCGGTACCTCTTTGTTCTGCGCACCAAACCATGAGCCGTTTTTCCATTAGTGGTGGCATAAGCACCCTCGCAATATACAATCGCATTACCTTCAGGAAACTCAATCATCATTTTCTCCCTGTTATTATTGCAACATAGCGGTCATGGGGCAGATTCTCACTCCGATGGCTGTTTACGAGTGAAATGAGGCCAGCGGTTGAAGCAGGGAGCACATTCAGACCCTCCTGCTCCCTAATTATTCTTGAATAATACATCATATTCTTATCCGAAACGAAAGACGCAAATCCACCTGATTTTCTAATTGCTTCCAAGGCATAGTCACCATCTATGGAATGCCAGTTTATAAGAGGCTCGTTTACCCGTGTTTCCTGAATCTGTTCTGCCATTAGATCCTCACAGTGAGGGAGATTTTTCAAAAATGCCTGAATTATCGGATTCTTCCTGAATGAAGAACCAGCGATTATCTTTGGCATTCTCGATGTCTTTCCCCTTCTGTATAAGCTGACGAATCCTCTATATATACCTGCAAGAGTAGTGCCGTTGGAAACAGGTACAGAAACTGATACAGGAGCATCGCGAAGCTCGTCGTATATCTCATATGCAATCTCACCATAAGCACGAAGCTGCACTGCAGTGTTTTCTCCCCCGGGATTTGCATCATAGATCTCATCCTTTTTTGCCCGCTGCTTTGATACTTCTACCGCACCCTCATAATCTGCAGGAACTCTCTCTATATGTGCATCAAGCTCCTCTATTTCAGCTATTCTTTTTGTCCGGTAACTTTCAGGTATGTATATAATACATCGCATCCCTGCAAGATAGGAAGCAAGCGCTACAGCAACACCGTAGTTTCCGCATGTTGCAACAGTGATTGCATCGAATCCTCTGCGAAGCGCATCCATTACCTGAGCGAAAGCAATACGATCTTTTTGTGTTCCTGTAGGATTACCACCTTCGAACTTCAGATATATCTGACGTAATCCCACTTCACGCTCTATGTTCCTGGCACGATTCATCGCAGTATCGCCAACCTGTGATTCAAAGATATCTTCATACGCTTCGAGACGCTCTTCGAGAGGATACTCAGGCGAAGCTGCGACGCGCTTCTGGGTTTCAATATCCGTGAAAATCTCTGTTGTTTCAGAAATTGCTCCATCGAGCAATGCCAGTTCTGTTGATCGTGTATTCCCGTTTGTATTATTCGAGCTTTCATCCTTAATTTCACTCATGGAAACAACTCCGCTTTTGTATAGTTATTATTCACTTAATATATCCAATGGCATTTCATTCAGTACACATAATTATTACATCTATTCACTTACCCCTGCGCCATGTATTATCAGCTGGGGATCGTCTGCATTGAGAGTAACCGTAATCCCAAAGGGGATCGTAATATTAAGCCCATCCTCTGCCTGATGTCCGGATGGAAATCCATAAATTATTGGGATATCCATTCCTGCGAACACATCATCGATCACGTCAGCTATGCTGAAATTGTTACCCGATGTGTCTTTGCAGTTGATCAGCTGTCCCAGGATCAGACCTTTAATATGCCTGATCTTACCTGAAAGCTTCAGCTGCATGAGATGGTTGTCAATTACCTCTAATGATTCGTTGATTTCCTCGAGAAACAATATCTTATTCCCCGTATCCACTTCATAGGGTGTTCCAACTGAGCTGATCAGCATGGATAAATTTCCTCCAACCAGAACACCGCTTGCAATTCCTGGACAAAGGCTCTGCAATGATGGGGGTTTGAGAATACCTATGGATGATGTACTGGATATCGCCTTTAAAAGATAATCCAGCGAATCCTGATTCATGCCGTCGTATATCTCTCCTGTAATGACAGGCCCGTGAAATACAACCATACGGGCGATTGTCCGTAAATATGCCAGTAGAATCGTTATATCACTATATCCTACAAATATCTTTGGATTACGCCTGATAATCCTTTTATCCAGATAGGGAAGGGTTCTGATCGAACCATAGCCGGCATTTGCACAGAGAATAGCCTTCACTTCCCTGTCTTTAAACATCTCTGTTATCTGCTGTGCCCTCCACTTGTCTATACCAGCCATAGACCAATACTTTTTAAATATTGAGTTATCATACTTTACCCTGTAGCCAAGCTGCTCGATCTTGTTCATACCTTCCATAAACTCTTCCTGGTCGAATGTCCATGCAGGTGCAACAGCACCAATCGTATCACCTTCTCGAAGACATCTGGGTTTTATAACTCCCCTGTTAAATTCCTTCATCTCTCAGCTTCATCCTTGGAAACCATATTGCCCGATAACTCAAAGGAAATCTTCCAACCTTATACTGCCATGCCTTTTCCACAAGCCTTTGAACAAAGAGCAGCACAAGATCATCAGGCACACCTGCAGCTCGTTGCGACTGCGTTGAAATATCAAACTGGTCGTTCATGTAATCAACCACTATAAACTTACCTGTTCTATCTTCTATAGCAATCTCACATGAAAACCATTCAATACCGGTGACTGAAGATATCTCGGATGCGGTCCGTGCTAGAGGAGAGAGCCTGTAATGCTCAAACTCTTTCAAAGTAACCTGACGGTACACTCCTGTCTCAGGATTCCACCAGCATATTATAATCTCACCAAATATGAAAAACACCCTGAACCAGGCTGGAGAGCCATCAAGTTTTTTGGGGACTATATATTCCTGAAGGAGGAAGTTATCTCCAGGGGCGAACAACCTCGCTTCTGCGACTTCTTTCAGACTCATCCAGCTTTTTATTACCTTGACTCCCTTTTGACCGTATCCAAGGGCGGGTTTAACTATAAATGGAAGCTTTAATTCTCTCTTTTCAATATCGTTGAGCCTTCTTGTAGGTTCCCAGTTTCGTATTACAAGGGTATAGGGAACATCGATACCTGTATCCAGAAGGCTATAATGTGTGACTGATTTATCTGCCCCGGATCTAACTCTATCAGGATCTGCAACAACCCTTGATCCTGAATCTTT
>CP070841.1:299982-304400 GCA_020342115.1 Spirochaetota bacterium | reverse complement strand
GAAACCCTCCGTAATCAGCGTGCCTTGCACCCAGAATTCCATCTTTTGTGAGCACTCTATAAATTTCCTTGAAGACGTGAACAGGATCTTTTAAGTATTCAACCACACCATGTACAAATACAGCATCGAACGACTCTCCAGAGAATGGCAATTTGTTGATATCACCGACTTCGAATCGAACATTCATAACATTCCTTTTTGATTGCATTGATTTTGCAATCTCTATCTGGGCAGGTTCAATATCGATGCCAGTTACCTTTCCTGGAGCAACGATTTCTGCTAAGTCAATAGTTATAGAACCGGGACCGCAGCCGCAATCCAGTAAGTTCATTCCAGAACGCAGCCGATCAATGAAAAATTTTGCATTTGATCGAGCAGTTCTGTCGGTGAAGAAATCTAGTAAATCTGTAGAGTATTGTATTTTGATATTACTCTTATTACCCATTTTTGTCACTGTAGTGTTCTTTCACAAAAAAATAACAATAGTACATTATCCCAAGAGTATCTGGTTTTGTTAAAAGTGATTCGTCATCAAATTCAACTTAAACGAGCTTGCTACAACACATTGTGCCTAGATTGATTCACTTTTAGCATACTTAACGTTTGATAAGACAAAAGCATACAGAGAGATCACAAGCAGGGGTACATGTAAAACGCCCATCCACCAAAATTGACTCTCCATTATAAACCAGCTTATCATATTTAGTATCCCAAAAACAGCGCCAACGTAACTCGTTACCCTCAGGGTCGGGATATTGATATTCGGATAGTACATCGTTAATAGTGCAAGAATTACAGGTGTAATCATACAGTAGGTTAGTCCAGATTCATTGTTTATGAAATAAAGTGCATTAAAATGGGGTGTAATCGTCTTCATGTCTACTGGATACCAGAATGCAAAAATTGCAAATGGTACCACCCACCACTTCCACAATGACAGTTTCTGGACTTTAAAATCGTTTCTTTTGATTATTATTTCCCTGATCCAGAATAACGCAACAATTAAGATTACCGTAATGTTGCCGGAGATGACAACAAGGCCATATTGACCTGTTATTGCAGTATGCTGAAAGACAGCAAGACAAAAATTGAGCAGTGTAAAATAAATGTTAAACGATTGTTTCATTTTGTTACCAATAGTAATAATACCTGCGACCAGTATTATTGGTATGATCTTGGCAATCGGCTTTAAAATAGGAACTGATAAAATCAATGGGTTTGAAAATACAGCCTTCATGAGCCCCAAGATATTACTCTGTTCGTAAGGTTTTGCTGTATATGAGGGTACAAAAAACAATATTAAGATTATCAGATAGAACCACCATTTTCGAGTAATATTGTCCAGTGTATTATCCGTCATTTGTTCACCTCAAAAAAGGGCGCTGTCCCTATCTCTTATAAATAGCACTTCATAGTTTCTCCTGTTACTCCTGCATATAATTCGATGTATGATTTCACGGGACTGGAATTTATCTTTTTTAAAAGTATTTCTTCAACCTGATAAAACCCGACCGATTCCTTCATGACAACTATTATTTTAATTGGTTTTTTATCACCTTCTTCTATCTTGACATTTTGCACTGCCGAAGATGAATATTTATGAATATCACCAACTTTTGATTCTGTCCCCATCATCATGGGTATTCGAGCCCTTCCCTTTTCCATATCACATCCGTCAGCAACAAGAATTATACCAGCCTCCAGAGAGTGTATTTTCTGAGTTCCCATATGGCCAATGATGCTCTCAGTAATAAGCGACCGCAGTATCACTCTTTTTTTCGGATCATTCACATATAGCCTGTTTAGAAGCCTTTCGATTAT
Source organism: Spirochaetota bacterium (assembly GCA_020342115.1). Lineage (GTDB taxonomy): Bacteria > Spirochaetota > B62-G9 > B62-G9 > DRHN01. The sequence goes on along the minus strand of CP070841.1, from coordinate 302,579 downwards.
TGGAACAGCAAGCACTATTCCCATCTGTTCATGATTTTCTCTACCGATTGTCATACCAACATCGTGTAAAAAAGATGCTATTAACACGGCAACTTTACTGTCTTCAAAGCCACCAATATCCTCTTTTTCAAGGCTGAATTTTATGGCAGCTTTATGGAGTAAGTCTATCAGCATTAGCGAGTTTAACACTACCTTCCGCATGTGTACAGGTCCGTGATCATTGTAATGTAAACGTTTAATAGATACAGTATTAGCGTAATCCTGAAGATATCCGATCTCCTCGTCATTGATCAGCATTTCTGCAGCTTTCAAAGCTTTTCCTGAAACCATTTTAAAGATCTTTTTCTCAAGAGAAAGTTGTTTGGGTGATTTCATCTATTCCCCTTATTTTCATTGTTCAATAGAAGCTAATCATTATCGTCATTATTTTAAATGTTTTTCTAGGGACAAGGCGGATACATATATGCTTATATTTGCCGGATATTAGTAAGATATACTGCATAGCTCTTTGTATCTGAAACATGTAACCAGGTGATCGTTTACTATACCGGTTGCTTGAAGATGGGAATATATAATAGTTGAACCGACAAATGTGAAACCCCGTTCCTTTAAATCTTTACTGATGAGATCTGATAGAGTGGTTTTTGCTGGTATTTCAGAATCCTCTTTCCATCGGTTTACTACAGGTTTGTTATCAACAAAGCCCCAGATATATTTGTCAAAGCTGCCGAATTCTGCCTGAATATCAATAAATCGTTTTGCATTGTTGATTGATGATTCAATTTTTTTTCGATTTCTAATAATACCTTTGTTTGACAGCAGCTGCTCCACTTTGTAGCTGTCATATTGAGAAACCTTGAACGGGTCAAAGTTATCATATGCCTTTCTGTAATTTTGTCTTTTCCTTAAGACTGTGAGCCAGCTTAGGCCTGCCTGTGCCGATTCGAGAACAAGAAATTCGAAGTGCCGATTGTCATCATGGACAGGTGTTCCCCACTCTTCATCATGGTATTTGATATAAAGCTCATTAATTGTTGACCACGGACATCTGTTCATGATATAGGTCTTGGCATAATATAGTCTATAATTTCTACTACAATATTATTAACATACAATTATTAATCGTTGCAATTTAGAAAACAGTACGGTATTCAAAATTACTAGAATGGACCATTTAATTCCCACCAATATCACCCAGCATGTATTCTTTCCATGTTTTCCAGGCAGGTTTTTCAGTCCCGTCATTCTCAATAATTCCCAGAGATCCCTGCCAGTTCAGAAATTCCTTTGCCCATTTATTGTCACCCCTAATTCCAAAACTGGAAGCCACCATTTTATTGACATCATCTGATAAATCGTGGAGGATGAACCAGGAAGCAAATTCTATCTGATCCCTGTTTTCGTTCAATACTCTGTAATACCGTTTCACAAATTCAACCTGCTTATCATAATCGCCATTTTTACCCCCAGAACTCCAGCCAGTCTCGACAATTCCTATTTTTATTCCTTCGTATGTTTTGAACATTTCATTAAAATATTTTTCAGTTTGAGTGACAGGAGGATGGGCTTTATCATCTTCCATATATACAGTTAGTACGAGGAAGTCTCCCTCTCTACCGAGTTCTCTAAGGAGTTCTATTTCCCCTGTTTTTCTGGCAAGATGATAGGCGCCAATAACACCTACCTTGATGTCTGGATTTATCGAGTGCACTTCAGAAACAACTGTCTTGTAGAAGTTTTTGAATGAATCTTTAAGATTTGGATTCTCATGTAAATACCAATCCACTTCGTTGCCAATAATGAAATATTCTGCATCATTGCCGACATGATCTATAAACGCTTTTATGAAAGCTATGAAAGCAGTTACAAATCCTGGATCGTCAAAGGTTGTGAATGAAATCCCTTCAGGATACTCTCCCAGCATGTTGGTATGAATAATTTCGAAGATCGGAAAGTAAGTCATCCTGTGCTTTCTGATCTTTAAAAGCTCATAATCAAGGTTGTTTTCATGTGCATCCCACTTATACTGTCCCAGGGTCTTCTCATAGTTATTCCAGTAGTGACTGTAAATTGATATTGAAAACCCACCCCCCTTTGCTTTTTCATAGGCTTCATCCATTGATTTGTCGGTCCATTCAGGAAGGGTTCCTTTTGGTAGTATTCTAATACCTAAAGGGACTTCTGTTTTTCCTGTGGGTAGGATTTCTTCTGTCACTCCCCCAGCCAGGAGAAAGAAGGATAAAATTAACAGATATTTTTTCATAAGATATCCGAAAGTAGAATGGATTACATGCTACACTAATGCCTTTTTTGCATTATAAAAAACACATAGCCGTAATATTTCGAATATGTTTTATAAAAATCTATTTCCTTTTTAATCTCCTTAAAAATGCCTAATGCAATTTCATTATCTTGGTATTTCATATTCAAGCGGGATAATTCTTCTTCCATTGGCAGATAATAATTATCCAGCCATGCTGACTCAGGCAGAGTGAAGTTAGTCAGCAAATGATATTGTTCATTTTGAATTAATGAAATATTAGTTGTGATATCCTTCATATCTGGATATTCGGTTTCAAAATATTGAATAACAGGAG
>CP070841.1:284770-299882 GCA_020342115.1 Spirochaetota bacterium | reverse complement strand
TCCACGCGGTAGGGTCGCCAGCCAACGACCGCCGCTTTCTCCCCGTTCATCCAGACCGCCGCCACCGTGCCCTCGAAGTGGTCCCACTCGACAACGGTCCGCTCGACGGCGCGCCTCTGCCGGACCCGGAAGCGCCGCCGGTACACCATGGCGTCGGTGTAGAACGGATAGCCCTGCGGGCACCAGTCGCCGGTCGCCAGCCGCTTGGGCTCGTGGATCAGGGCAATCTCTGTAAATAGTTCAGGCGGTATGGCACTGCTCATTCCCGCCCACAGGCCGTTGTAACGCAGAAGCTCGGCTTGAGGATGAGCCGGATCGCAGCCTTTTGGAACTCTTTTGTAGTGAAGACCTCCGATTTCATATGAGCCTTGCTTTTTAATCTTCTCCAGTGAAATCTCCAGCTCTTTACCTGTTACGGGATCGAGCACTGCATTTCTGTACTCCTTGAGCATTTGAGGAGAAAACTGGTGCATACCTGCAAAAAGCCCGAAGTTGGGCGGCTCGAGATGGAAATACAATCCCGGACACTCCATCTTGGGAAGGTGCCCTTCCCAGAAGAAAATTCCGAGATGGGTTTTATATGGACTCTTGTCTTTGCTGAAGCGTGTATCTCTGTAGATTCTGAATATGGACTTATCCCTTCTCGGGTCAGCGTGGATCTCAGGAGCCCATTTCTGAAGCCTCTCACCGGTCAAAATGACAAATGACCTTGCGGGTTCGAGAAGTTCATGTTCATACGTTTGTTTGTGATTGTTGAACCAGTCCCTGTGGTTGTTTTGCTTCAGATCTTCTAAAAATTGAATCCCTTCTTTTTTAAAGCCTTGAAACATCATTCCTCCTGATTAATAAACGTTGTAAAAGTAATAATACTCTTTTAATATAAGCGTAGGCTTTTGATAGTAAAGATACTCAAAGAAATCGATATGAGGAGTAAAAGATGTTTACGAGAGATGATTTTGTTAAGATGAAGAAAGAGGGGAAGAAGGTCGCATGGGTGACAGCATACGATTATCCTACGGCACATCTCGCACAGAAGGCAGGGATGGACATGATTCTTGTTGGCGATTCTCTGGGAATGGTGATGTACGGTTATGATAGTACAGTACCTGTCACCATGGATGAGTGTATAATCCACTGCAGGGCAGTAAGACGTGGTGCGCCGGATGTTTTTGTCATCGGTGACATGCCCTTTCTATCCTATCAGATCTCTGTGGAAGATTCGATCAGGAATGCAGGAAGGTTTTTGAAAGAGGCCAGTATGAACTGTATAAAATTGGAAGGCGGAAGGAGGGTCAAGGATAAAATACGGGGAATTGTAGATGCTGGAATTCTCGTAATGGGACATATAGGTCTTACTCCGCAGTCCAGCGGCCAGCTCGGGGGATTCAAAGCACAGGGGAGAACAGCCCAGAGTGCAGAAGAAACCATAAAGGATGCCCTTGCGGTTCAGGAGGCTGGGGCATTTGCTATCCTTCTCGAGGCAGTCCCGCCAGAGCTGGCGAAGGCAATTACAAAGATGCTTGATATTCCAGTGTACGGGATAGGTGCCGGTAAAGACACTGATGGACAGGTGCTGATATGCGCAGACTTGCTGGGGCTCTTTGAAACTTTTACTCCGAAGTTTGTTAAGAAATATGAAAACCTGGCAGCAAAGGTTGTCAATGCCTTCCAGCAGTATATCAAAGATGTACGTAAGGGAAGTTTTCCGGGACCGGAGCATGGATACAGCGTATTTGAGAAAGAGAAGGATGCGTTTGACAAGGTGGTTGAACGTTATATGAAAGAGAGGTGAGTCCACAATGGAGCGGACATTACAGATCGACTCCAGAAGGCTGGATGAAATAAATGAATTGTTATTGAAGAAAGATAATCCGATCATCTGCCGGCTGTTAAAGGTTGTGGACAAATATGGGGGTGTAGAGAAGATAAACAGTGACGCAGAAGAGAATGGGAAGCTGGAGAAACTTCTAGGTAGGCTCAGAGAGGTCAAACCGGATTATTTTGAAAACATAGAATGGCTTATCGCTCAGAGGGATCAGAAACGGTTTGTCTCGATGGAAGAATACAGGCAACTCCTTGGTGTAAAGGGTAAAATGCTTGACGAGAGTTTTCAGGTGACTCTCGAGATATCCTCCCTTCACTACTTCACCTGGTTCATGAAAGAAGCGGAGAGTGCTGTGACCAACAGGGAGCTCATGCCTGCGCGGTTCATCCGGGTACGCTGTATGAAGGAGCAGGAAAAAGACGGTGATTTGTTTGCCACAATCTGCGCAATGAAGGTCCTGGAGGCTTCGTGGGTCGAGTCACTCGATACAAGAGGAACTGACGGTTCAAATGTTCATCTCGGCGGACCGGAGACCATTACAGGGTATTTTGGCGGTATCGGGCAGCCCAATGATTATGTATATAAATGGATAGATGAGTATCTATACTATTACACAAACTACGGGGTAAAACAGGTTCTCAATATCAACGGAGGTACTGTGCTCGCCGGGTACCTTCTGCACAAGCTTGGTATTGATATGGAATTCAAGATTTCCGTGTTCATGGGCAATGACAATCCTCTCTCGGTTTTGTGGACCCTGTTAACCGCGAAACTATTCACCCGGGAGGATGGCTCGACACCTCTTGTGGGTCTTAACCTCTCCAACTCTGTAAACAACGAAACTATAGAGATTGCAGCAGACATAAGAAATTTTCTGGGCTTTGAGGATAAGGTGCGGATGGAGCATCATATTGTCGAAACGCATAGCGGCATTGTACGCCAGCCTTATGACAGGCTCACGGAACTCATAGATCTTGTAAAAAAGGTGAAAAACATATCTGCAAAGCATGAAGGCGGTATACCTGAAACAGAGGCAAAGCGGGATCACCCATCGGATATATTGGAATATTTCCTGTCAAGAGAAGAGATTGACAAGCAGAATCTTATGCAGTCTCTCGAACGAAATTACCTTGATAAACATGACGCAGTTCAAAGAAGCGCAAAAGAACTCATAAAAAACGGCTTTCCTGTACTTGCAGCCCCTGCCCTGCATTATCACTGATGATTATAGGTTTTAAAGTATCGCTCTTATAGTATCGATCACTGCAACGATATCATTGTGTTCAATCTCCCTGGAAGTGACAAAACGGAGAGTAGCTTCATCCGCCTGAGTTGCGAGGATTCTTTTTATTTTGAGGATTTCAAGGAGCGAAAAAGCATTGTATTTAGAGTGATGTAATTGTGCAAGCACAAAGTTGGTGTGTACTCTTTCGAGATTTAGCGTAAATCCAGGGATATCTGAAAGCCCTTGAGCGAGCAGTTTTGCATTTTCGTGATCTGCCTTCAGATTATTGATGTTATTGTCAGAGAGCGCAATAATCCCGCATGCACAAAGCCAGCCAGTCTGCCGCATTCCTCCTCCCAGCATCTTCCTGTGGCGCTTTGCTTTTTCTATAAACTCTGATGTGCCGCAAAGTACAGAGCCAACAGGTGCGCCTAGCCCTTTGGAGAGAGAGACCATTACGGAATCTGCATATCTGGCTATCTTCTTTACATCAACACCAAGATATATGGAGGAATTGAAGATCCTGGCCCCATCAAGGTGAACAGGTATTTTGTGTTGCACGGCAATATTTTGAATTTTTTTGAATTGATCGAGTGGAGGCACAATCCCTCCATATCTGTAATGGGTAGACTCGAGGCAGATCAGTGCTGTCCTGGGGTAGTGAATATCATTCTTTCTTATGGCATCTTCAACACCTTCAGGAGCAGGAGCGCCGTCTTCACCATACACTGTTTTAATCATGAGCCCGCCGACACATGAAGCGCCTCCAGTTTCCGAGGTTCGTATGTGTGCATTCTCTTCAACTATGATCTCGTTGCCTCGTTCGGTGTGTGTGAGGAGAGCTACGAGATTCCCCTGAGTGCCGCTGGGTACAAAGATTGCCGCTTCTTTCCCAAGCTTTTCAGCAGCGACCTTTTCGAGATCTCTCTGTTTTGGATCTTCTCCGTACACCGAGTCGCCAAGGGGAGCCTTGAAGGCTTCATCCTTCATTTCTGCTGTGGGGATGGTGATAGTATCTCTTCTCAGGTCAATGGTTTGCATGACACGCTCCATAATTTACTTGAAGATATTCTTTACAAGAGATGCACCGAGTCGGCAATGCTCGAGTCTGAAGAAATTTTCAGAAAAACGTTTTTTAAACTCTTCATCCTTGCTGCCGACCTTTACCACCTTCTGCATGATTTTATTTAATAGAGTAGTAGGGAATCCTACTGCGGCTGATTTTAAATATATACCGAATTCGTGAATGCACTGATCCTCATACCATGCAAAATCTTTATTTTCGATGATAGATCTTGCTGCAATCTTCCCTGAAAGCATTGCAAAGAAGATCCCTTCTCCTGTTCCTGGTCTTACAAAACCGGCTGCATCCCCTATTTTGAGTACACTCTCTGAATATAGTGATTTAGCAGTGGAAAAGGGGATGATCTTGGTGTTGCAGGATCTTTTGTCTATAGAAACTATGGCTTTTTTTTCGAGCAAATCTATGAAACTGTTATAGAGGCTTCTGATCCCTTTCTGCGGAAGATAGGCACCGACACCGATGTTTGCGTAGCCATGTTTCGGATAAAGCCAGAAGTATCCCTTTATTCCCTGATATCCGTAGTGGATATAAACAGTATCGATCTCTTCGGTTACTGGAAAGTCGTTAACAAGGCATATTCCTGCTCGAGGGTAGTCCTGTATTTTCTTTGCGCCTGTTGCATCTATGATGCATTTCCCGGCGGGAGATGGATTTTTCTGTATGCTGAAATCTGCGCCGGCTTCTACAGCCTTGTTCAAAAGAAACTGGTCAAAATCACTCCGAAGAGAGGTTCGCATAAGAGGAACTTTTGATTCGAAGTTGAAGGAATAATTCCCGCAGGAGAAATGCGCCTTGAAGAGGTCTTTTCCGGGGAAATTCTTGGTATGTGGAAACTCATTATCGAAAAGCAGAGGATTAAAGAGCCCTCCGGCGCACGGCTTGTCTCTTGGGAACTCGACCCTGTCTATGAGCTCGACAGATATCCCTCCTTTTGCTAGATAGTATGCCGCAGTGCTCCCTGCAGGCCCGGCCCCCAGAATAGTGACTTTCATGTTTATTGCTCTTTTATATAAGAAGATGTAGAGTCTATGCTATGGTAATTTTAATACAACCACTTGACAAGAGATTTCTTTGAGTCTATTCTCACTTTGAGCAATGATTCAAAAGGAGATTAAAATGGCGTATCAAACGATTATCGTAAATAAAAAGGGCTATGTTGGTGTGATAACATTAAACCGCCCTGAAAATCTGAATACCTTCAGTACAAAGCTTTCTGAGGAATTAAACAAAGCATTAAAAGATCTTGATCGGGATACTGGTATTCGTGTTGTCGTTATCAAAGGCAAAGGAAAGCATTTCAGCGCTGGAATCGATCTTAATGAGATGGAAGGTAAGAGCGCTATTGAGACCAGGAATTGGATCAGGGCTATGGACGAACACAACTTTACCATTGCACGTATGGATAAACCGGTTATTGCCTGTGTTCACGGTGCTATAGTGGCGAACGGTATGGGTCTTGCCTGTGCGTGTGACCTTACTGTTGCCAGTGAGGACGCAAAGTTCGGTACAACAGCAATCAATATCGGACTTTACTGCTTTGGTCCGTCGGCTTCTCTTTCTAGGTGTATAGGGAAAAAGAGGGCGCTTGAGCTTCTACTGTCAGGAGAGGTAATCGATGCCGCGAAGGCTTTGGAGTGGGGGCTTGTAAACAGAGTTGTGCCCAAAGAGAAACTCGAAGTGGAAGCTATGTCACTTGCCGCTGAGCTTGCAAATAAGAACCCTGTTGCTCTGAAAATGGGAAAAAAGTCTTATTATGCCATGTCAGATATGAGGTACGAAGAAGCATTGACATATCTTGGAGAGGCTTTTTCTCTGCTCTGTTGTACTGAAGATGCAAAAGAGGGAGTTGATGCATTCTTGAATAAACGTGAACCAAAATGGTCATGAACAGTAGGCTATAGTGAGTTGTTAGCCAGGAATATAAAAATAGCACCAGAGAGAGGAGGCAATTGCAGGCGAAATATGCTAGGTGACCTCCCCCCTCCGATGCATTTAGGAGGCTCGTTCTACCTCGGCTGACACAAGGTAAAAGCGAAGTTTTAAAGAACAAAAAATTAAAAGTAATATTACTAACCTTATAAGATATATAATATATTTTATAAGAGAAGTCAATCGGTTTATTAGCTGGATATTCTAATTACAAAATATGGTACCTGAAAAATAAAGATTCATTTATTCAAAAATGAACCCTTTACTTGACAATTCGGATAACGGCAGTTAATCTTTTTCTCTATATCTTACAATAATTATTTAGGAATGAGCCGGGAGGTATCATATGGTTAGTGTGATCCCATGTCTTGATATAAAAGGTGGAAGGGTTGTGAAGGGTGTACATTTTGTGGAGCTAAAGGATGCGCTGGACCCTGTTGAGGCTGCACAGGCATATTCCGATGGAGGGGCTGATGAGATTGCATTTCTCGATATAACTGCCACTGTTGAGAAGCGAAGAACAGTATTCGATATTGTCGAGGAGGTAGCAAAGGTTGTAGAAGTCCCGCTCACTGTTGGAGGTGGGATCAAGGCTATATCCGATATTGAAGAGGCGCTTAAGCGGGGTGTGAGCAAGGTTTCTATTTCCAGCGCAGCGTTCAGGGCTCCTGATATGGTAAAAGAGGCAGTGAAAAAATTTGGATCTGACAAGATAATTGTGGCAATCGACGCTGATGTGAACGATTCGCTGGAATCTAAACGAGAGGTCTATGTTGATGGGGGTCGGACTCCAACTGGAAAAGATGCAATTGTCTTTGCTGAAGAAATGGCAGATTTTGGTGTGGGGGCGCTTCTTCCCACGAGTAAGGCAACTGATGGTGTTAGAGAGGGGTACGATATTCAATTGACAAGAGCAATTGCAGATAAAACCGGTCTCCCTGTTATTGCAAGCGGAGGTGCCGGCACACTCGAACATTTCTATGAAGCAGTAAATGACGGCCATGCACAGGCTGTACTCGGTGCTTCTGTCTTTCACTTTGGTATATTTACTGTAAAAGAGGTAAAAGAGTATTTAAAATCACGCGGTGTTGACGTGAATCTATGAATTGAAAGGTAGTGTTTGATGGAAATTCTTGATAATATCCCGCTGGAACTGAAGTCTGAAGATGTTATGGAGTCGCTCAGGCTTGGAAAGAAGGGCCCTTCCATGAAGGATATGGTGGCTGAGATCCTGGAAGAGTTAATGCCCTTAGCGAAACCCAAAGCTCTTTATAAAGAGTCTTATATAGGAAAGAGAGGAGAGACTACAGTTGAGATCGACGGTGTAGAATTTAAGAGCAGTATTCTTTTAAAGAACCTCGAAATTGCAGAGAGGGTCTTTCCATATGTGGTGACTGCCGGCAGAGAGCTCGAAGTGATAGAGATTTCTAAAGAAGATATGATGAAGCTATTTCTCTATGATGCGGTCAAGGAGCTCATTCTGGAGAGGGCTTTCTATTATTTTGAAGATTACCTGAAGCAGAACTATGCACTTGGTTTGATGTCTCGTATGAATCCGGGCTCACTGAACGATTGGCCGGTTTCACAGCAGAAATACCTGTTTCAACTGTTCGGAGATGTTGAAGCACTTATTGGTGTGAGGCTTACTCCTGGCTATCTCATGGATCCGATAAAGTCAGTTTCAGGTATTTATTTTCCAACAGAGATACTCTTCCAGAGCTGTATGCTCTGTAAGAGAGAATCATGCCGGAAAAGAAAGGCGCCATACGACCCCGAGAAGGAAAAACAGTACAAGACCGGTAAACGTGAGTTGCACTGAAAGTTTCGATTATCCGATCATAACTCGATCACATTTCCACCCAAAAGCTCGGCGTGGCGAGGATGGCAGCTGAATAGTAAAAGCTGGTAATGCTCACAGAATTTCCTTATTACATCTGCAGTTTTTTGCTGACGGTTAGGATCGAGGTTTACCAGAGGATCATCCATCAGCAGGAACCCGCTTTTATTTCCCAGAAAATATTCAGCCATGCTGAGCCTGAGGGCAAGGGCAAGCACATCTCGTGTGCCAGTTGATAGAAGTTCATAAGGGAGTGTTTTGCCATCCTCTCTCACAAATCCTTCGGGAAGGCTTTCATCCATACTGATCTTTTCATATTTTGCATCTGTGATTATAGTAATATAATTTTCGAGCTTCTCTTCTATTTCCCGGTAAGTGCTCGAGTCAAAATTTTGGATTATCCTGTCACTGAGATCTATAATTTTCTTGATAGACATTCCTTTTTGCAGCACATTTTCAAACGCCTCTTTTGTGTCGGTTAATTGTTTTTGGTATTCCTCAGAGGAAAGCTCTGGGGCTTCACGCTCTAGATTGGCCCTTTCGAGAAGCATGTCCCTTTCTTTCCTGTTTAATTGTTCCTTCCTCTTTTTCATATCTTCATATTGATTAATAAAAGTTTCGGAATCTTCAACACCCGCAGGTAGAGTTGGAAGGATTTTTAATTCGTCTGACAGCGTGGACTTTTTCTTTATTGTTTCACTCAAGTGCTCCAAAAGCTTATCGTGGCTATGATAATCGGCTACAAACTTTTCTATAACTTGTTTTGCCTCAGCACGCTCTTTTTCTAAATTTTCTATGGAATTTTGTACATTCACAAGCTCAGTGATAATATCAGCCAGAGGGGCTATCTTTTTTTCGGGTTCGAGTGTTTCTACTTTTGATTTGAGCTTATCAAAGCTCTCCTCTCCCAGCTCATCGGAAAGACTCTTTTTTGAAGCTTCCACTTCTTTCAATTTATGTTCATATATCTTATTTATATCCAGGGCCTTATCATATGAGTCTATGTCGTACTTTACATAAAGATCATCCACCTTTTTTTTTGCATTATTAAGACCTTTCATTATATCATCTATCGTTCCCTCCCCTGATTGTATCTCCATTGTTAGTTCAGGATGATCCATTTTTATTCTTGCACCAGCATCTACTTTTATACTTTTATCTTTTTTCATTTTCTGTTCAATTACAGGTTCTGTATCTTTCTGGATTGAGAGGGTAAGGTCCTTTTTTGCGGTTATTGTGAGGGAGAGCTTTGCTGATGCAAGCTCTTTTTCCAAAATATTGAGCTCAAAAAGTGCGTTTTGAATCGAATCGAGATCTTCTCTGGTCAGTTTTTTTAACCCGGACAATTCCTCTTCTTCTTTGGTCATTTTATCTTTTTTCTTTTTGACACGGTCATATTTTTCCAGAAGCTGTTTATTCTTTTCCTGGGTTTCTGCTTCATTCTTTTCCTTCTCCAAACTATTTAACCGCTTTTCTAAAGCGCTAATAGACGTGTCTGTTTCAGTAATTTTACTTTCCAGAACAGGCCATCTTTTGTTTATATCCTTTAACAGAGTGATATCTTTTTCAGCAATTAAAATATCCTTTTCTATTCCCTGTCTCTTTCTTGCAGCTTCGACAATCTTTTTATTTTCTTCGATATACTTATCTATTTGTATGAGTTCGCCTGAACAGCTGGTAATTTCCTGATTGATCTTGTCCAGTTCTTCTTCGTAAGCCAAAGCTTTATTTAGTGCTGATTCAACATCTTCTTTGCTGTAGAATGTCTTCAATATAAGCCCCACCTTTTTCTTGTAACGCTTTGCTTTTTCAGGTTTATTCTGTTTGAAATCCCAGTGACTTCCGTATTCGTCATAAAGCTGTTGTAAATTGTCTTTGAAATGGTCCACAGACACACCGTCGGTTTCCAAAAATGATCTTCTCAAAAGATCTCCAAGCGTATGTACGGTTTCTATATACTTGGTCTTCAGCTCTTCGAGAGTATGTACAAGCCCGGTTTGGTAGGTCATTAATACAGACCTGTATATACCCTCTTTCGCACCGAGTAGGGGTTCGAGTGTTTCACTTATGGTAATATCATCTTTAATAAGAGAGCCATCTGGCAGTGTCAGATCTGCTGAATTTTTTACCCCCCAGGTTTTTTTTAATATATACTGGCGGTTATCATGCTGGAGATCGATTTCAACGTTAAGAGTGTCGCCGCCTCCTAATGGTAAATATTTTTTCAAAATAGTGTTGAATTTCGATGATGTGAGCTCTGACGGAGTGAAGAGTACATGCTGAATTGCATTATATACAGTTGTTTTTCCTGCTTCATTCGGTCCGAGGATAACATTGAGGCCATCAGTAAGTTTGAGTTCTTTTTCGTTCATGTTTCCAAAGTGCCCCAATCTTACTCGTTTTATCATCATTTTCTCACCTCTTGGATGAGATTATAGGCTATCTGCAGGGCTAAGGAATCCTCTTCATTGGAGAGTTCTGTGAGAAGCAGGTATGGAAAAGAGCCTTCTGAGAACTCTGCATCAATATCTTTTGGTGTAATGCTCTCTTTAAGTTCAGACATATCTACAGGCCTGTAGAGGTAGAAAAAGCTTTTTTCTATGGTGTCCATTATAGACAGGAGTTCATTATACGAATCTTTATGAAGATTTCCCTTTAAAAAAAGTTTTAGCAATGTTTTTTTGAATCTTTGCGAAGAGTATCTTGTTTTTAGCTTGTCAAGATCTGAAGCACTATTCAAATTGATTTCATCGTGTAAGAATCTATAAGTACCTGTAGATGGTGATGTTGTATGTATTTTTTTATCATCATCTATCCTGATTATTAATGCTTTTCCATCATGTTTACAGTCAAAGCCGTCAGGCTCAGGAGTTCCTGGATAAAAGATCTTTCCATCCATTGTAGGATTTTCAGGATCAGGATATTGTAAATGTGTATGTCCGAGCAGCCATAGGTCCAATCCGCATTCAATAAGTTCTTTCACTTTCATAGGATAGTATTTCTTATCAAAGTCAGGCGAAAAGCCCTCAAGGCTTCCATGTGCAATTCCTATGTGGTATTTCACATTGCTATTTATCTCAAATTTCTTTATCCAGGACATTTTATTGTTCTCCGAGTGTTTTGCATCACATGGAGCCGGGTACAGGTTTACATCAAGATCGAACTGCTTGAGTGAAAAACAGGTCTCCTCTTTTAATATTGCATGACTATCGCCAGTATGCTGCTTAAAAAGCTCCCATATGTCTCTGCTTCCGGATGGATAGTAGTCATGGTTCCCCGGGAGTGTGCAGCTGAAACGGCCCTGAAATTCGGAAAGAGTCTTTGCAGCGCGGATTATATCTTTGTCTGAAATTGAAACCCTGTCAAAGAGGTCACCGGCAACAACAAATAGATCACACTCCTCTTTATTCGCAATTGAAATACATTTTGCGAGCGTATTAAAACGTGCCTCACTCAGCTCAGACTGTGCCTCAGGGTATGAGGCAAATTTCATCCCCAGGTGAACATCCGCTGTGAGGAAGATCTTTAAGGCCATGTGGAAAATCCTTAACAGTCTTATAGTAATATAACAACAAGAGAAGGATTTCTGTTCTCTATCATTCTGTAATTTGTTCTTTTATTTTTCAAGAAAAATCGGGGATTTTAACGTATGTTTTGCAGATTTCCAATCTTGACACCGACCTATTTTAACGTAATCTTTTTATTATGAAACCGGATATTACAAATTCAATCATCGAAAAAATGAGAGACAATGTAAAAAAGATAGATCCTCAAAGGCTTTCGCATAACACAGGAGCAGTTTTTCATTCTACTGAGGAGCACTGTGCTACTAAAAAGCACTGTGCTTCAGAAAAGCACTTGGGGGACTTTAAATTAATTTTTTTTGGGGAAAGTATAACCGTAACCTACCCTGAGTTTATTATTAGAGAATCAGATAGCAATGAAGAGGTGCAGGAGCATATCAAGGCTTTACTCCTGTATTACTTTACAACAGCTGACGGAACACCACCTGGGGGTAAGTGGATTGCACTTTCAGAGCTCCCTGATGGCGGGTTTTACAACCAGGCATATCAGGGTTACAGCGGAAATCGACTTGTGAAGGCATTTGCGAATGACCTCGATTCATTTAGAAATTCTGCATTCTCTTGGGGAGGAACCGCCGAATCTTTTGGTGATTTAAGTTTTTCTTTTCAGGCACTTCCCAATGTGAAGCTTCTTGCAGTATACTGGAAAGGCGATGAGGAGTTTTCGCCAACAGCAAAGGTGCTCTTCGATTCATCGGCCCGCCACTATCTGCCGACTGACCTGTGCGCTTTTCTTGGTAGTATACTTACCAAGAAATTGATTGAGACCAAATAGTTACTGATGTAAATTCACCAAGAACTACACCGGTATTAAATTGAAACTATACCGACAAGTATGAGCCCAATAACAATGATGGCTATGCCAAATCCCTGCTTTAAGGTAATCTTTTCACCGAGAAACCGTACTGCCAGGACTGCTGTAATTGCAGGATAGATTGAAGATACAGGTGCGATGAGGGAAACCTTCCCGTGTTCAAAGGAAATGAGGAAAAGAAATGTTCCCATTGCTACTACTATGAGACCGAGGAAAGTAGGCAATGCCTTTTTTCCCGTAAGATCGGGGAAACGTCTTCCTTTCCTGTCAATGAGATAATTGATAGCCCCAATCGGATTAGATATCAATGCAAGGAAAAAGATATGTGAATAGGCGCCTATATGGTTAATCGAAAATTTGGCGAGAAAATCGCCTGATCCAATAAGCATAGCGCAGATCAGACCCCATAAAATCCAGCCATGATTCTTGATCTCTTTGGAAGCGGCACGCTCCGGTAATGCGATAAAAACGACGCCTGTAATGACAAGACCAACTCCGATAGATTGAAAGAGCGATAACCTCTCATTAAGAAAAACCTGTGACAGAATAATCGTAAAAATCGGGTACCCTGCACAAACTGTTCCTGTGAGTGAAACTTCACCCTTTGAT
Organism: Spirochaetota bacterium; assembly: GCA_020342115.1. GTDB lineage: Bacteria > Spirochaetota > B62-G9 > B62-G9 > DRHN01. Next base: position 286,975 of record CP070841.1, on the reverse strand, counting down.
ATTGCGTAAAAAAAGGTGTGGTAACCAGAAGCAGATGCGACTATGATGATGAAAATATGAACAGGTGGAATTTTGATGCTGAAGTTGCTGAGAAAAAGAACAGGAACGATATGTAATATGAGAATAAGGAAGTTTGTGAATATGTTGTTCCACAAAGGCGGTATGTTTTCGAAGCCTTTTTTTACAAGAACCTGTCCTACAGCCCAACATAGCGATGCGCTGAGAGCAAGAATGAACCAAGTCATGTCGGAAGTATAACAAATTTAGTAGGAGTCTAGTAGTATTTTTATATTAATTAGAATAATTATTTTTCACCGATGTGTTCATAATTTCCGAATTTTCTTGTTGCTTCAAGCATAGCAATATAATTTTCAGGCTTCACATGGGGGTGAATCGAGTTGGCAGAGGCGATGATGTAGCCGCCTCCTGGAGCAAGATCGACAATGGTTTTCCTTACTGTTTGTTCTACAATCTCAGGAGTTTCTTCTGTTAAAATCTTACCTGTATCTATATTTCCAATGACGCATACTCTGTCTCCGAACAGTTTTTTCACCTCTCCAATATCCATTCCCGCCTCAGGATCCAGGGGATGTATTCCGTCGATTCCGGTTTCTATAATCATCGGGAGAATACTCATAATATTCCCATCCGTATGCTTTATCGTGTATGCACCGAGTTTCTTTGCTGTCTGAACAACCTCCTGCATGCCTGGAAGAAAAAACTGCTCGAAATGTTTTGGTGACATGAGAGGGCCGTTTTCTCCGCCGTAATCATCCCCAAATACAAATAGATCAGCACCCAGTGCTTTAGCCTTTTTTATCAAGCTCTTCGTATGCTCCACACCGATTCTCACAAGCTCATGTACAAGTGCCGGTTTCTCAATGAGATCAATAAGAAGGTGGTCCATACCGCAGAGATAGGAGGGATATGAGAATGCGTCATGCACATGCATTCCCACCATTCGCTTCCCTTTGAACCTGTTTATTAAGCGTTCAAGCTGAAAAAAGCGGTAAGGTTCATAGGGATCTGGCGGTAAATAATTTTCTAAATCCTTCTCCGATTTTATCGGTCCTTCCAATGGGAAAAGAACACTCTGGCCTGAGTCTTGCCTCAACACACCCCACTCATCTCTGTAAATCAGCTTTTCTTCATCGATCAGTTCTGATCTGTAGTTCGAGGATGGTGTGCCAGTAAGCGCTATATCGATATCATACTTCTCAACAAAATCTTCGTAGCTGTATCCGGGATGCGCTTTATCAATTACACGCTGATCTATAAGAAGCTCGAAAATAGGAACCCTGTCAGGAACTTCTCGGCCCAGTGCTTTTTCAGCCCGCTCGAGGTTAGTCATACAAAATGCTCCAATTCACTTATATCTGTAGATTCATTCAAAGTCTAATGACTTTGTCTCGTTATTAAAGGATCTTGACAACAAAAAAAGCTTATTAGATAATTATAATAATATAAAATATCGAGAGGAAGTCGTATTACTAGCTCTTTTTAATATGTTGATATTGCAAAGATCAGACTATAATGGATATAGTGCATGAGCCGTAAGATAAATAGATAGCATTTTCATTATTACATATTTCAATGTCGTACTGTTTTAATAGGATTTTAGCAATAACCAAAATTTATAAAGTGTCCAAATAAAGGGATACTGATGGACAATTCCAATCTTCAAGAAGCTGAACGTCGCCAGGCAACAATAATGTTTGCTGATATATCCGGGTTTACCGAAATATCAGGGAAACTGGATCCAGAAGAAGTTACATCTATAATGAATGATTGTTTCGATATACTCTGTGATATAGTAAAAAAGAATGGAGGAAACATAGATAAGTTTATTGGAGATTGTATTATGGCAGTATTTGGTGTGCCAACGGCCATAGAAGACGCTCATCAAAAAGCCATTAACACAGCAATTGAAATGAGGAACAAGCTCTATCTATTCAATACAGAAACAAACCTAAAAATTCCTTTAGACATGCATATTGGCGTCAACACTGGAGAAGTAATTTCAGGTGCGATTGGATCAAGAGATAAAAAAGATTATACAGTAATGGGAGATGCCGTTAATCTCGCCTCCAGATTGAAAGATGCCTCCAAAAAGGGGCAGATTCTAGTTGGTCCGTCGACATACAGATATACGAGAGATATATTTGAATATAAGGAATTATCTCCAATCACATTAAAAGGTAAAGC
>CP070841.1:265202-284670 GCA_020342115.1 Spirochaetota bacterium | reverse complement strand
GTGCGTACATCTCGAGAGGCTCACCTCCTGTAGCCTGCATCTCAACCTTTCCTTCGCTACACCAGACACCAACATCTTCCTCAGAAGCAACGGCCGGTTGGATTTCAACTTCGAACCTGCCTCCACTTACTTTTTCCAACAATTCTTTGAACTTCGTACCGGCTTCGGTGAGAATGTGTGTAGCCGGAAAACAGCTGGCTACACGAATGGTTGTTTTCTTGTTTGAAGGAGCAGAATCTTCCTCGTCGGCAAATGCTTGGTACGGACTGTTAGATCTCTTCAGCACACTCCTAAGAACGGGATAGGCCGCCATGCCCGCCCCTATCCTCAGGGTAGTCCCTAAAAATCCTCTTCTTGTTATCTTTTTTTCTTCCTTTTGCATATACATAGTCTCCTTTCTTAAAAATATTTGGTATTGAGGTAAATTATGTAAGCCTTTACTATCTATATTTTTGCTACGTTCCGGTGGTAGACATGAAGTATAGGGCGTGCGTTTTGTGTACCGGTATAGCCTATTATATGACGTAAGACGTCTGCTGTCAATAAAAAAATAATAAAAACAAATAGCAAATGGATGAATAAGGCTGGTCTATCTTGGGAAGATATGTTCTTTTTTCGAAGGAGCAAATATCTCCTGACAGGTTTTTTGGAACGCTTTCTATCGATTATCTTGACCGGTATGGGAAAACAATGTATTATGAAAAAAGTTAACTGCATGGAAGAAAAAGACATCACCATACGGAATTAATACTGCCGGATAATCCCAGAGATGCAACATACGTGAAACGTAGCGTGTACTGTAGAGATTGGTGAAGGGCTCACCTAGCATGAGACGCTTCCTCTAGATGATCTTGGTGTTCGTGATAAAAGGTAGTCTATACTATTTTGATGAGGTGTAAAATGAAAAAGGTATTGGTACTGGCTACGAGCTATCTCGACAACCTAGCCACTCACCCTCCAGAACAGGGACGTGCTAAAACGATGATGGATGAGCTGGTGGCGAATTCTCATGGAGAGATCGAGATAGTCTATCGCTGCGAAAGAAATCCTGATGAGCCTTTAAAGACTTACGAATTCGAAAAGGTAGCTGCCGTGATCGCAGACCTGGAAGTATATGACAGGAAGCTCCTGTCCCAAATAGGCATAAAAGGGGGAGGCTCCCTTGGATTGATAGCTAGATATGGGATAGGGTATAACTCCGTGGATATCAGGGCAGCGGCCGATTACGGGGTCATTGTGACAAACTGTCCCGGATGTAATACCGTGCCGACAGCGGAATGGACCCATTCCACCATTCTCGACGTGGCAGGCAGGCGGATTCTGCATTATATGACTGCGAGCGCCGGGAAGCCTAAAAAGGGCCCCTCACGTCTGGACGTCTCAGGAAAGGTCCTGGGAATAGTGGGGACCGGGAATATCGGAAAAATGGTGTTCAAACTGATGCAGGGATACGGGATGAAAGTTATTGCAAACGATATCTTTCCAGATAAAAAGTGGGCCGGGGATAAGGGCGTCGAGTATGTGAACCTGGACGAGCTATGCCGTACTGCGGATTTTATAACACTTCATGCAGCGGCAGACAGGACGATTATTACGGCAGAAAAGATAGCGAAGATGAAGCCCACGACAGTGCTGGTAAACTGTGCGCGGGGTATCCTTGTGGACCATAAGGCTGTGTACCATGCGGTAAAAGCGGGAAAGATCTGGGGTTACGGAGTCGATGAGATCTGGTCTGATCGCGAGCTCCCCCTGGAAGGGCTTAACATTATTGCGAGCCCTCATGTCGGCTCGGATACAGATATGGGAAAAATCAGGATGCAGATTATTTCAACCAGGGCTGTGATCGATTTCCTGCAGGGCAAAACACCGAAACACATTATCAAACCCGGATGATAATCAGTACAAGCACGGCAAACGAGGATTTTCCAGGAAAGATGGATTAATATAAGTCGGGAGCATTTGCTTCTTTACTCAATGTAAAAGACCTTCAGAATGCTCCATAAAATAAAATCTATCGCACCGAACACGACAAGTATGATTCTTATTACAAGTACAGCATCAACCGGGAAAGGCAGGAAGAAAAAGGGAATAGACTTGTGTGTTATAGGCGGTCAATCCATGAGATAGCCACCGTTGATGTTAATTACCTCTCCTGTGATGAATCCCGCTCCCTCGGTTGTGAGGAACACCACTACTGCTGCGACCTCTTCCGGCTTTCCCATTCGCTGCAGCGGAATAGTGGAGACCACATCCCTTCGCTTCTCCTCGGACCACTGAGCGCTCATGTCAGTTTCAATGGCATGGGGGGCGACTGCGTTCACGTTGATACCGAACTTGGCGAGCTGGCGAGCGAGGGATTTTGTGAAGGTGTTAATTGCTCCTTTTGAAGTGCCGTAGGCGGGGGAGGCGGTTATATCGCCTATTTTTCCCGCGATGGAGCTTACGTTTACTATTTTACCTCCGCCATGCTTGAGCATGTGAGGGACAACGGCTTTGCAGCAGTTAAAGGTGCCGCCGAGGTTTACCGAGAGAACCCTCTCCCAGTCCTTTAGGGAAAGGTCTGTGAACCCCCCCCGGAGGATAATTCCAGCATTATTAACGAGAATATCGACAGCGCCAAAGCGACGAATGACCTCGCTCACCATTCTCTCGACAGCCTCGGTATCGGATACATCCGTCTGAATTGCAGAAGCCGTACCGCCCTTTTTATTAATTCTTAAAGCAACCTCCTGCAGGGGCCCTGGATCTATATCCACGAGCGCAACATTTGCACCCTCTTTTGCAAAGTCTTCTGAGATTGCTTTACCGATTCCGCGTGATGCACCGGTCACGATAGATACTTTTCCTTTGAGCTTCATTTAAGCATCAACTCCTTTATTCTTTTACCGCCCCTGCTGTAAGCCCTTTTACCAGGGAATTCTGGAGGAGCATATACAGCACAAGGGGTGGCAGAGTGGCTATGACGGACCCAGCCATAAGCTGGGGCCAGATAATTCTAAACTGGGTAACGAGCCTGCTCAAGCCTAGGGTAACAGTTGCCATGGCGTCGCCACTTGTGAGAACCAGCACCCACAAAAGGTCGCCCCATGCGAGCAAAAATGCGAAAATCATAGTCGCCACCATTCCGGGGGCAATCACTGGGAGAATGATTCTTAGAAAGGCTCCCAGGGTCGAGCAGCCGTCAACCTTTGCGGCCTGATCTAGCTCCTCTGGTACTGTATCTATGAACCCCTTCAGCATCCATGTGCTGAAGGGCAGGGTGATGGTTGTAAAGGCGAAGATCAGGCCCGGATATGTATTGTAAAGCCCGATCTTGACAAGCATCTTGAAATACGGTCCTACGAGAAGCACGCCGGGTAGCATCTGACTTGCAAGAATGAATCCGATCAGCGTGGCTCGCCCACTGAAGTGGAACCTCGAAAAACCGTACCCTGCGAGTGCACCTATGAACGTGGAGAGAAGCGCAGTTCCCAGAGAGATGATAGTGCTGTTTAAAAAATAACGCGGAAAGCTCGTCCAGACTATGATCTGATCGTAGCTCTCGAGGGTCGGTTCCTTAGGGAGAAACGTAGGGGGGATCTTGTATGCTTCCTTTTCGGTTTTCAGGGAGGTCGAAAACATCCATACGAAAGGCACGATGTTGTACAGACATACGATAATCAGAATAAAGTATGGTACTATTCTATACCCAGATCTCCTTTTCATCATACCTTCCTTGTTATCATGCGAATATACGGTAAGCTGATTATTATCATTAGCACAGCCATCACAACGGCCATAGCCGAGGCATATTCGAAATTAAGATACTTGAAGTAGTGTTTGTAAATATAAAGAGAGAGTATCTCGGAAGTATGGCCTGGTCCGCCGAGGGTCATGTTATAGATAAGACCGAACCTTCGAAACTGCCAAATTGTATCGAGCGCGAGAGCTATAATAATGATCCGCATAAGATTGGGAATTGTTATATGGATGAACTCCTGTATGCGTGAAGCGCCGTCGACACGCGCCGCCTCATACTGCTCACGCGGTATTGCCTGTAGACCTGCCAGAAGAATTATCATGACAAAAGGGTATCCCCGCCACACATCGGCGAAGATGATGCTCGGTAGAACCAGATTCGGGCTCGCAAGCCATTCGATGTACTGCTCAGTTGCGCCCGATCTGATTAAAAGATAATTGATGATTCCGGAAGTCGGATTGTACATGAACCGCCATATCAGACCCGAGATGACATCTGGTACGGTCCACGGCAGGATTGCTATGAGCCTGAAAAAACGCTTTGCCCTGAGTTCCGCATTGAGAGCGACGGCAACGATCATTCCCAGTACATGATGAAGAAAAACAGTGCTCACGACAAAAATAAAGGTGACCTTAAGGGAGTTCCAGAAGAGCTCGTCGCGTAAAAGCTTGATATAATTTTCTGCTGTAAAGGTTTTAACTTCAGACCAGATGGGGGAGAAACTGTTGACAATAGCGGTAACTACCGGAAAGCCCAGCACAAGCAGAAGCATGAGAAGACAAGGCAGAACAAAGAGAAACCCCTGAAGCTTTTTTGAGAGGGGACGGGCAAAGATACTGAAACTACTGGATTCACTTATAATAGGGTTCATTATGTTTTTATAAACGGAGTAGAGACATGCAAGAGTGTCTCTACCCCGCAATCAGGAGGTCTGTCAGAATCCCGGGCACTTATCGCTGCTTGTGCGATAGACACTGAGGATTCCGTTTATCCGGTCATGCGCATCTTCCAGAGCTCTCTTTGGAGATTTAGCGCCGGTGAACGATTCCTGGGCCGCCGTGTTGATAGCCTCGATAATCTGTGGCCATTCCTTGAGCTGCGGCACAAATTTGGCATGATCCAGCTCAGCTGCAATGATTTTTGCGAATTTATCACTCAACAGCTCGTCGTACTCTCCCGAGACATCCTTTCTGGAGGAAAGAACTCGGGCATCCTTAAACCACTTTTCCTCCATGCTCTTGCTTGTAATGAACTTGACAAGCTCCCATGCTTCCTCCGGATGCTTTGTATTCGGACTGATCATCCAGGCACTAAGCCAGGCAGTGGTCGAGAACTTAGGACTAGTGCCGGCCTTCACCGGTACAGCGGCCGCTTCAAGCACGTCCAGTGCATTGAGATCGGGATTATTGTTATCAACGATAGGTGGTGTCCAGCCGGATCCAAGCAGCATGGCGATCTGTTCGTTTGCCATCTGCTGACGTACAGTACCAGGGTTCTGAGCGGTGACACCGGGCGGAACGACCTTATGGACAGTTACTAGGTCATTGAAGAACTTCATTGCTTCCATGGCCTCAGAAGTGTTTAATGCTGAGCATTTGTTATCCTTACTCAGATAGGATCCGCCATGGCTGAATAAGATTGGGGTAAAACGGAGCTCAAAGCCCGGATCAATAGCGCCGATCGTTCCAAAGCCCCATGTATCGATCTTCCCATCACCGTCGCGATCTCGGGTAAGCTTTTTAGCGTATTCCAGAAACTCGTCCCATGTTTTTGGAGGTCGCGCTGGATCGAGACCCGCTTCTCTGTAAAGGTTCTTATTGTAATAGAGAACCATGGCCATGAAGTCGCCCGGCATTGCAAAGTATTTTCCATCTTTCTTCATCAGCTCGATGGTCTGAGAGTACCAGGCATCAGTGAACCCGGGGCCCTCTGCTTTTACAAATGGAGTCATGTCGTATACGTACCCCTTTTCAATAAACGATTTGATGGAATATGCATGCAGATGAAAAACGTCAGGGCCGACACCCGCTTCTATCTCGGTTGTGTATTTGGTTTCCTTTTCTCCGTATGAGACCACGTCCAGTTTGATCTTGATGTTGGGATGTTCTCTCTCGAAGATCACGAATGCTTCCTTCAACGCCTTTTCCCAGTGGGGCTCGGCAAGGTGCCAGTCGGAAAATACAAGCTCCACATATTCAGGGGCTTCTTCGGATGTTTCTTTTGGGGTACCTGCGAAAGCCGCAGTCGATACGAGAAGAAACGATGCGAGTAATAGAGTCAAGATTGTCCATTTTGTTGTCTTAAAACTCATATAACCCTCCTTTTATTATAATAATTTTTTGGCAACTATTCCATAGCCTGTGCTGTGTACAATCTTGTATGGTAGGAATGCATGTCGTATTGAACTATTCTACCAGGTAAGACATCTGCTGTCAATAAAAAAAGTAATTATTCGATTTACTGGTTGGCTTTTTTCTATTGCGTCGGAAAAGACCGAGAGGGAAGTACCTGGGGAATGTTTGAATTGAGGCAGGGAGGGTATCTGCGGTGCGTTCGCCCTAGGGAGCAGGTTGATTATCGATATTGATATTGAGGTATATTAAGACACTGATTCGAGGCAGTCACTATATATTATCTACCAAAAATCCTCCGTCGATTGGAATCGAAATTCCTGTTACGAATCCCGAAGCCTTTTTGCTTGCCAGATACAGAACCGCACCTGCAAGCTCTCCTGCATCGCCAAACCTCCCGAAAGGCGTATGCTCAATAACGTTCTTTCCTCTCTCTGTGAGATCCCCAGTCTTTTCATCTATGAGAAGAGCACGGTTCTGCTTTCCAAGGAAAAATCCAGGCGCTATCGCGTTAACCCGAATGCCGAAAGAAGCAAACTCCTTGGCACAGGCCATGGTAAGGTTGAGAACGCCGGCTTTTGCAGCATCATATGCCCAAACACCCGAGAGAGGAACATAAGAACCCATTGAGGCAATGTTTATAATTGAGCCTTTTATTCCTTTTTCTATCCATCGGCTGCAGATTATCTTCGTTGGTACTACTAATCCCGCAATAAGATTGAGTCTCAGTACCTCTTCAAAATTACCAAGATCGATATCTACAAAGGACGACCTTCCCCTGCCTCCGCCGACTCCGTTAATGAGAATATCGGGTATTTTTTTTTCTTTCTCTGTAATGGAAAGGGCTTCTCTCACCTTTTTCTCACTTGTGGTATCGACAATCACCTTATGAAGGTTTTTATTCAACCCTGTAGATGTGGATAGCTTTTTAATAGCGCTTTCAAGAGATTCATTGCCCCTTCCCCAGAGGGATACATTGGCGCCCGCCCTCAACAAGGCTTCAGCTATGGCCCCGGCGAGGACTCCGCCTCCGCCGGTAATCACTGCTACTTTGCCGGAGAGGCCGAACAGTTCGTTCAGATAGCTCATAGCAAGCTCCAGAGATGTACCTTTTAATATATATTAAGCCTGTTCAATATTAAATGTCCAGAACATAACTCCATTTATACGTTTTTGAATGTTCGTTAAGGATATCTATTGTTGTGACGATATCGTGTTCGATGACATGAATGAAGACATTATCGTGACCTATGTAAGTATTATTGTGCTCCATATAGTAGCGGTTCTCTTTTATAAGTCTATAGCAACGGTCAATTCTGGTGTGGAGTGGCTCAAGATGTTCGTAGGACCTTAAGCTTAGAACCGCCGGATTTTGCCGGTGGAGACCATCTTTGAAGGTAGAAGGATTTATGTGGAAAATAGTGGGCATGCCTCACCCTCTGGGAATTGATTTATAATAAGCCAAAATAATGAGTAAGAGGTTTTTTGGTAGCTTAAAATATCAACAGGTGAAGACTAATTCTTCCTGAGGTGGGTAAGTATTTTCTGTACTTCATTTAGGGTTTGATATAATGGCCATCACAGCATTCCCAGAACTACCTTGGAGTTTTCTTCTCAAGTTCCAAGGGTCTATTTTAATACCTTTTTTGTCAATCTGGCCCAGGTTTTCTTTTCAGATAAAGTTTCAACAGCATTATCTTCCTGTTCTTTCTTCGGGTCTTTTTTTTATCTGGTTCACCAGCCGGACCTGGCTTTCTAATCCAGTACTGGGATAAGGATGGAATGATCCACAGAAAATCCAGAGTATTTCAGTAAAAACATATTCCCTGCTAATTTCTCATTCAGTAATTATTATTCACAAAGTAACTGATTACCCTGCTTCGGAATAACTCTGTCAGGCTTGATGAATTTTTAATAGGGATGGAGTGGAATCTGCTGTCGGTATCTATTACTCCTTCTGGGATTATTGTGTGAATATGTTAATTGGATCTCATGAGATTGCAAGATGACTAATATATAATGACAGTCCCTGTTTTCAGAGGGGTTTCGGATGCTTTATTGTAGTATTCATCGATAATCGAGAAGATTATTTTTAAGATATCAGCAAACAAGGACTTGTCATTTCTAAAGTAGGTACGAAGTGCTTGCCATCATGTGCTGAATATTCGAGTTCTTTTGTGAGAAAGTGGAGGGGGCGGGGTACTCCAGAAGTATTGCCTGTGGAGTAATTTGAGTAGAACATCGTTTGCTATATGTTCAGAGAAGAGGACGATTCTTTTCTGGTGACAGATCGGGTAGAAACACTATGTATTGCAGACCTCTTTGAGCGAAGCGATGAAAGGATGAAGATATTTATGATCACGGGTGTGGTTGGTGCATTTGATTCGTGCGATACCCTTTGAATAGTATCCTCACTCAATGAATAGAGTATAAATTGGCATTTGGATGAACATAAAGCTTTTAAAATCCATGCATTTCATTCGAGGGCTTATACTGAAAGTCCAGCAGGGACAATGATAGCTTTTAGATTATTGTTTGATATCTCAGTAATTTTACGTAAAAAAGTTGATAATCTCCATTTTTTTATTGACAGCAGACGTCTTACCTCTTATAATGATTACAGCTTAGGCAGCATAAAGGGCAACACCCTCGGGAGATGCGATGTTCATTTCGGAAGAAATCAGTGAAAAGAAAAGAAGAGTTCGTATGTTGCTGGTAGAACTCAAGTTCGATGGAATCTATCTTAAGAAACAATCAAACTTCTCCTGGCTCACGGGCGGGGGATTGAACGTGGTCGGGATCACACTTGAGCTTGGTGTGGCGGGGCTGCTTATAACTGCAGATAAAGAGTACGTAATCTGTAGCAACATCGAAGCGCCGAGGATGGAAAATGAGGAGAGGCTAGAAGAGCAGGGTTATGAGATAATAAGTTTCCCATGGTACGAGGACCGAGAGGTGAAGCTGGTCAGGGAACTCTCTGATGGAGGGAAGGTAGGTGCAGATCACGACTTTCCAGGTACAGAAGATATTTCGAAGCAAATAAATCCCTTACGGTATTCCCTCACATCTTGGGAGGTGGATCGCTACAAAGAGATAGGACGCCTTACATCCATAGCTATTGAGAAGACGGCTATGACTATCCGGCCAGGCGACAAGGAGTGCGAGGTCATCGGACGGCTTGCCCAGAGGCTATGGGATAACCGTCTTGACTACATTACTACCTTTTGTGCTGCAGACGAGCGAATAGCCGATTTTCGTCATCCCATCGGCACAGAGAAGAAAATTGAAAAGCGGGTAATGCTCTGCGTAAACTCCCGCCGGCAGGGACTGATAATCTCGTTGACCCGCTTCGTCCAGTTCGGACTAGTGCCGGCTGAGATACGCAAGAAGTACAATGCCAATGTGTTAATCGACTGCACGCTGATGGCTAATACGATTCCGGGAAGACCTGTTGTAGAAGCGTTTCGGAAGGGAATCGATGCTTATAGAGAAACCGGCTATGCTGAGGAGTACAAGCTCCATCATCAAGGAGGAGCTATAGGTTATGTAGGTCGGGATTATAAAGTAAACTTCCAGACCGAAGAAATTGTACAGGAGAACCAAGCCTTTGCATGGAACCCTTCGATCACTGGCTCTAAGAGTGAAGACACCATAATTGCGACTTCGGAGGCTCCCATCTTGTTGTCAAAGCCGATGATTTTCCCCGAGCTGAAAAGGGACGTGGGAGGGTTCGCATTTTCCCGACCGGATATCTTGGAGCTGTAATTTAGCCTCCTATAAGGTGGCTACGTTAACTTATATAAAGGAGGGGTAATATGAAACGGATGATTGTTATTGTACTCGTGTTCTGTATGTCCCTGACCGGCGGAGTCCTGTTTGCCGAAGGGCAGAGAGAAGAAGTGTACCCGTCTCGAGAGATCGAGCTCATGGTACCGTGGAGTGTTGGGGGGGGTACGGACACCGTGTTCCGGACCTTTCAGATGGTATTGCCGAAACATCTCAAGGTTCCGGTAATCGTGGTAAACAGACCGGGTGGTGGTGCAGTGCCAGGTTACACAGAAGCGATGAAAAAAAGGCCGGATGGTTATTACTTTGTGGCCTGGGCAACACCCTCGATCACCAAGACTCACATGAGTAAGACGCCATACGACGCGTACACTTTCGAACCGGTAATCAACTTGGTGAATGCTCCTTGCTGGGTGTTGGTACCGGCAAACTCGCCCTATCGGACTCTTAAGGACATGCTGGATGAGGCTAAAAGAAGACCCGGTCAGGTTAATATGGGTAATGCAGGCGCAGGTGGAGGTACTCACATGATCATCTTGGCCTTTGAGAAGGCGGCAGGGGTCAAATTCAACCATGTTCCCCACGCTGGAGGAGGTCCTGCCATAGTGGCGGCTGTCGGAGAGCACGTGGATGCCATAAATGTCAGTCCACCAGAAGGAGTCCCCCAGATGGAGGGTGGACAGCTACGCTGTCTTGCTGTTTTCTCCAAAGAACGCTTACCCGAGTTCCCGGATTATCCCACTGCTATAGAGCAGGGTGTGGATTTCACACTCGGGCAGTGGCGCGGTATAGCAGCCATTAAGGGTACCGAGCCTGAAAAGATCAAGGTCATACATGACGCTTTTAAAGCTTGCATGGAGGACGAGGACTTTCAAAAGCTGGCTTCCAAAGCCGGAATTCTTTTGGACTACAAGGGAACAGCAGAGTTTAAGCAGTGGGTTGCCGACCAGGATAAGCTTTACGAGGACATCGTAAAAATCAATGAGCTGGGAGATCGTTACCAGTATTGAGATGACCGGATATCTGGTAGATTGGCTCACATGAAGAGAGCAGCGGGCACCTTCACTTTAGCCTGGGCCCGCTGCTTCTTTCATCTATGTAAAAGGAATCTAAAATGATAGCGAACGAAATCCTATTCGGGGCGATCTTTATGCTCATATCCGTGTTCTGTTTCTGCATGACGTTACGTTTCCCGGATCTCAGGATCGCCCTTTCTCCTACGGTTTTTCCACGCTTTGTAACGGTTTCTCTTTTCATTCTCTCCTCGTTTCTTTTGGCTCAGGGCATTAAAAAGCAGGTGAGAAGCCGGGGAGGAAGCCAGAAAATAAGGATCGATCGGGCGTATATTATCCGCTTCATTATGCTTGGTGTCACCGGCTTTATCTATACACGCATCATACGATTTACCGGCTATATAATAGCAACACCTTTGTTAATCGCAGGCTCTATGCTCATCTTTAACGAAAGGAAGTGGTACCGGATAATTCTGGTTTCGGTAGTTACAACCGCGATTCTCTACAGTGTATTCCGCATGTTCTTTCGGGTTCCACTTCCCCGATTCAGCCTATGGTAACTGGAGGGTGGATGTATGTCCGCTTTAGCTGACGGCTTGGTCTATGTCCTGAATCCTTCGCATTTTCCCTTTCTGCTAATCGGAGTAATGGGAGGGATTGTAGTAGGGGCCCTGCCGGGACTGACGGGATCAGTGGGAATTATCCTTCTTCTACCTTTTCTTTTTTACCTTGAACCAGCTACTTCGCTTATCATGCTGAGCGGCATGTTCTGTGGAGCCATATACGGCGGTTCCATCTCTGCGATTCTGATCTCCACTCCTGGAACGCCCTCGGCTGCTGCGACTGTACTGGACGGCTATCCTTTGGCACAAAGGGGTGAGGCGGGAAAAGCTATCGGAGTGGCTACCATTGCTTCCACCACAGGAGGTGTCATCTCCACACTCTGCATGATTTTCATATCGCCGCAGCTGGCAAAATTTGCACTCAAATTCGGTCCAGAAGAGTATTTTGCCCTCATGGTGTTCGGCCTTACCGTGATAGCCAGTGTATCCGGAGCATCGCTGGTAAAAGGTCTGATCTCGGGTTTCTTCGGGCTTTTGATCGCCTCAATAGGAATAGATGAGCTCACTGGGTATGCCCGCTTCTCATTCAACATTCCCAACCTGATGACCGGATTCCCCATGCTTCCCGTGCTGATAGGTCTGTTCGCCATCTCCCAGATATTTATCGAGCTGGGAAATGTGGGAAAGGATTTGAAACGCTACAACCAGAAGATAAGAGGCGTATTCCCAACCTGGAAGGAATTTAAACGGCTCATCACCGTTATTATACCCTCTTCCTTTCTCGGTACCTTCATCGGAATAATCCCCGGAACTGGCGGAACAATCGCATCTTTTATGGCTTATAATGAGGCCAAGAGGTTATCGAAGGACTCTGAAAGCTTCGGTAAAGGAAACCTGGCCGGCGTAGCTGCTCCAGAGGCGGCTAACAACGGCACTACAGGAGGAGCAATGGTGCCTCTCCTCACGCTTGGAATTCCGGGAGACGTGATTACTGCCGTAATGCTGGGTGCGCTGCTTCTGATAGGCGTGCGACCGGGTCCACTGCTGTTCAAGCAGAACCCCCAGATCATTAATGCTCTCTTTGTGGGGTTTATGCTGGCACAGTTCCTCATCCTTGCTCTCGGTCTGGCCAGCGTGCGTATTTTTCCCAGGGTTCTGAAGGTGCCCATATCGTTGCTTTTCCCTGTTATCTTTACCCTTTGCTTCCTCGGCTCCTTCACACTAAACAACAGTATCTACGATATGTTGGTAGCCCTGCTGTTCGGCGTGATCGGCTACTTCATGCGAAAACATGGTTTCGCAGTTGCACCGATGATCCTAGGCGTTATACTGGGACCTCTGGCGGAGCGTGAGCTCGGAAAGGCTCTGATCATATCTCACGGTAACTGGGTAACACTGGTACGGTCACCGATAGCCCTGTTTTTCTATGGAATATCGATACTCTCGGTTACCTATTCGCTGATGCGAATGCGTAGTTCGAGAAAAAAAGCTAAAGCAAGATGACTCGCCTTCGGAGCAAAGGATCGGAGGCTAGGAGGGAACTATGGACTATGGGATAGGTATCATAGGAACCGGACTGATAGCGGAATTTCACGCCCACGCTATAGCAGTGGTGAAAGGAGCGCGTCTTGTTTCCGTACTGAGCCGATCGGAGGAAAGGGCGATGGAGTTCAGCCGGAAGTTTGGTTGTAAAGGCTACAGCTCACAGAAGGAATTTTTTTCAGATCAGAAGCTTGATATTGTCTCCATCTGTACTCCTTCTGGTGCGCACATGGAACCGGCACTTAAGGCTATTGAAGCTAGGAAGCACTTGGTGATCGAAAAACCGCTTGAGATTACTCTCAAGCGCTGTGATGCTATAATCGAAGCAGCGGAGAAGCAAGGGGTCTTGGTGACAGGGATCTTCCAGTCCCGCTATTACGAAGGATCTCAGTTGCTAAAGAAGGCGATCGACAGCAACCGTTTCGGAAAGCTTGTCCTTGGCGACGCGTATGTCAAGTGGCATCGAAATCAGGAATACTACGACAAGGGGGGCTGGAAAGGCACAAAAAGATATGACGGCGGTGGAGCTTTGATGAACCAATCGATCCATGCGATTGATCTGCTGCAGTGGTTCATGGGCACCGTGGATTCGGTACAAGCTTTCAAGGGTATTATGGGTCACGAGCGAATCGAGGTTGAAGATACGGCAGTTGCCGCACTTGAGTTTTCTAATGGCGCACTAGGGGTGGTCGAAGGATCGACTGCTGTATTTCCCGGCTTTTTAAAAAGAATCGAAATCTCCGGTACTGAAGGAACAGCCATCCTGGAGGAGGAGAATTTAAAGGTTTGGAAGTTTTCCCGTGAAAGTGCTGAAGACGATGAGATAAGGCACCGGTATAACCAGCAGACCAAATCGGGTGGTGGAGCGGCTGATCCAGGAGCCATTAGTATGGAAGGTCATATAAAGCAATTCGGGCAGTTTATCGGCTCTCTGAGAGAAAGGAAACCGCTGCTGATCGACGCGAAAGAGGCACGTAAGTCGGTAGCCATCATCCTGGCTATTTACCGCAGTGCAGATAAAGGTAGGAAGATCAAGATGAGCCATTTCGCTTAAAGGGCATAGATAGATGGCGAGAATATTGAGACTTTCGATATGGGAATCGCTGCAATTTTACTGATTATTTCTGCTTCGTCTTCACGCGCTTACTTATGGTTCGCTGGTAGCTGTTTTCAATATGCCGTCTCATGGCTTGAAAGGCTTTTTCGGGGTCTCTTTCTTTGATGCCCTCGTATATTTTTATATGCTCCAGTAAGGCTTGTCGATGTTCATCGCTGGTTCTTGGCGCATCACTGTACGTCTTTACAATAGCATCCATGATAACAGGAATGATACGCATGATGACCGGATTTTCAGTAGCTTCGGCAATACTGCGGTGAAACTCCAATTCAGTTCCTATACCAACTTCGTGACGACCGACGATATCCTCCATCTCATGAATAAATCTTCCAATCCGCTCGATGTCCAACGGTGTTCCCCTTTCAGCGGCAAGCCTGGCAACCGCAGGCTCTATGATGAGTCGGACTTCTATCAGAGAAAGATGCAGGTCCTCATCCAGGACGAAATCGAGTCCGAGAGGGTCGCTGGAGATTCCGGGATTTTGTGAAACAAATGTGCCCCTTCCCCTGATAATCTCGATGATATTTTGGGAGATTAGAGATTTTACTGCCTCCCTTACGGTTGACCTGCTTACACCAAAAAGCTTAGTCAATTCCATCTCGTTGGGAAGCTTATCTCCGGGCTTTAGCTTTTCGTTGCGGATCAGTGTCTTGATCTGATTCGCTACCTCATGGGATAGTCGCTTCTGATTTGATATTTTCTTATACATATCTAATCCTACAGGGAGAAATAATCAGGATATTAAATATAATAACTGGAATCAAGGAAAAAAACTACAATAAGGGATAAAAAAGCTATGGCCTTTATTGTTCCGAGGCTACGACATAGCGAATAAGTCCTATAAGAATCATATTTGTTTCAGAATGATCGTTATTTCGTTGCCGGTTGTCTGTGTCCTTTTGGTGCCATGCAACACAATACCTCGTCGACAAGAACGAAGTCAACTGACTCGTGTTTAATGAAGCTGAGGTTGACGTCAGATGAAGCGTGCGTTTCGATATTGTAGTATCTACATTTAGTCGCCTTCCTTTCTACCCCTCGAATGACCTTTCCATCTGAATCAACAGCGTAGAACCGGCTTTTAGAATCAACACTTTCATGTAAAGCGAGAGCATAATAGCCTGAACCACAAACAAGGTCAGCAACGTTATGATCCTTTTTTATATAGGGACATGATGCTTTTATTGTGTTCCCATTTACGAGAGATCGAGAAGAGATGAGGAATCCTCGATCACCCTGCTCTTGCCGGAGATGACAGACTGGTAGTTCTTGTCCCACTGTGGAAACTCACGCTCGAAGAAGATGTCCATGGTTTTCTTTTTCTCATTGCTGAAGGCTGCGTACCTAAGAAAAAGATGGGCGGTGTAAAGCTTTGCTGCCATATCAACAAGCCTGTCCTGGTAGTAGGACTGGTATTCGTGGTCGTTTTTATCTCTCACAAAATCAATTGCTTTGTTCAGAAGCTCACGCTTCTCCTTGAGCTCTTTTAGATAAGGCTTCTGGAACGCTTCTTTATGATCGCTTTCCATACGATCGAGTGTCGGCTCTATTACCTTGGTTACCACACCTCCGATTGCAGCAACATACTGGAGCTGAGTGGTGCCCTCGTAGATGTTTGTAATTCGTGCGTCGCGGCAGTGGCGCTCGACATTGAAGTCTTTCATATATCCTGTACCACCATGAACCTGAAGACTCTTATAGGTGACATCATTCGCGTACTCTGTCGAGAGATATTTTGCCATTGGTGTAAGCATAGCAGCGAGAGAACTGTAGTGCTTGGCCTTCTCTCTGAGCTCCTTTGTCGGAGCTTCTGTATTGTGAAGCAGATGTTCGTACCCCTTCTTGAGGTCAACCACCTTGGATGTTTCGTATGCCAGCAGTCTTGCGGCTTCTATGCTCACGCGAGAGTCTACAAGCATTGAGTAAACGAGCGGGAATTCGATGATCGCCTGGCCGAACTGCTCACGCGCCTTAGCATAATCAAGCCCCTCGAGGTAAGCGGCCTGTGCAATACCAAGCGCCTGAGCGGCAATGCCGAGTCGTGCACCGTTCATGAGCGACATGACGTACCTTATCAGGCCCATTTTACGTTTACCAACAAGGTAGGCTCTTGTGTCGTTGAACTGGAGCTCGCATGTTGGGCTCCCGTGAATTCCAAGCTTGTTCTCGATTCTTCGAACCACCAGGGATTCATCCTTCTCGCAGACAAACATCGACAGACCCCTGCCATCCTTTGTTCCAGGCTCGCTCCTGGCGAGAACGAGGAGTACGTCCCCGCACCCATTCGTAATGAATCGCTTCACTCCATTGAGATACCACATGTTGTCAGATGGATCGAGAGTAGCCTTGAGCTGTACAGCCTGGAGGTCGCTTCCAGCGTCAGGTTCTGTGAGTGCCATGGCACCTGTTACCTTTCCACTTGAGAAGAGTGGCAAATATTTTGCTTTGAGCTCTTCGTCTGCAAATTCGCAGATTGTATCCCCTATATCCTGAAGCCCGAATAGATTCATCAGGCTTGCATCAGCCTGAGAGACAATCTCTATTGCAATTGTGTAAACAAAGGTGGGGAAGTTCAATCCACCATACTGCCTTGGGAGCGTGAATCCCATGAGGTTGGAGCGGCGAAGAATCTCCATATCCTTCTCTAATCCCTCTGCATAGGAGACTTTCCCTGTATCGAAAACCGATCCCTTCTCATCGACGTCAGGAGCAAACGGGGCAATCTGCTGGGCAGCAATCTCTCCTATAAGTGCGAGAACCTCGCGGTACCCTTCCTTTGCATCATCTGCGTCTATAAAGGCGTAGTCATATGTGGAAGCCTCTGAGTAATCTCCCTCCTTCAGATCGACAATTTCCTTGAGGTCAGCATTGTCAAAAAGAAGCTGGATATCTTTGTTATCTGT
The DNA here is from genome assembly GCA_020342115.1 of Spirochaetota bacterium. Lineage (GTDB taxonomy): Bacteria > Spirochaetota > B62-G9 > B62-G9 > DRHN01. Next base: position 267,656 of record CP070841.1, on the reverse strand, counting down.
GAAGAAGTTTTCCATTTACTCAACCCTTCTCTTCTTAATGTCTTCGATGAGCATCGGGATGACCTCATTGAGGTCACCAATAATTCCGTAGTGAGCTATGCTGAAGATCGGCGCTTCAGGATCGTTGTTGATGGCAACTATCTTGGCCGACTGGTCCATACCGGCTCTATGCTGAACAGACCCTGATATCCCGCATGCGATATATAACGCAGGGCGAACAGTGGTTCCTGTTTGCCCTACCTGGTGGTCCTTCTCAATAAACCCTGCATCAACAGCTGCACGTGAAGCACCAACTTCTGCGCCGAGTACACTGGCGAGATTCCTTATTATAGCGAAGTTTTCCTTAGAGCCCACTCCATAACCACCTGAAACGATGATACGGGAAGCCTTTAAATTTACCTTCTTCTCTGTTTTTTCACGATGCAGGATGCTGGTGAGATTTGGCAGGTTCTGCATCTTAATAATCGCCTTTACGATCTCACCTTTTTTCCCCTTCTTTGATGGTGGTGGAGGCATTACACCTTCTCTTACAGTCGCCATCTGGGGGCGTGTGTTTGGATTGACTATTGTTGCAATTATGTTTCCACCAAAAGCAGGACGGATCTGGTATAGTATCTTTTTGTACTCGGTGCCGTCAGGAGCCTTGAAGTCGCCAATCTGCAGGTCTGTGCAGTCTGCTGTCAACCCAACTCTGAGTTTCGATGCAACTCTCGGAGCGAGGTCTCGACCGCGTGCTGACGCACCGAACAGGACAACCTGAGGTTTGTACTGACCGGTAAGGTCGGTGAGCACCTTTGCATATTTTGCAGTGTCATAATTGTCCAGTTTGCTGCCTTCACAAGCGTAGACTTTGTCAGCCCCATGCTCAAAGAGGATAGTAGCGTGCCTGGTTACTTTGTCGCCAATAATAACAGAGGCAAGCTTAACACCAAGCTCGTCAGCAAGCTCTCTCCCTTTGGAGAGAAGCTCAATTCCTATATCCTGTAATTTATTCCAGTCATGTTCTGCATAAACCCATACCTCTCCATTAGATGCCATGGAGTCCTCCATAAATAGCTTACCATGTATGATCTTCGATGAGCTCTGCAACGAAATGTGCGATTCCCTCATCTGTAGGCTCAATCTTTTTAAATCCCTTACCAGTAAGAGTGATGCTCTCTATCTTTTTTACCATTGTCGGTGAGCCTGCAAATCCGACGTCATCCTTATTAGCTTTGATATCCTCAAGGCCCCACATCTCGATAAAAAGGCCTTTTTTCTTTAAAAAGTTTTTAAGCTCTTCCTTTGTCTTGAACTGTGGATATCGAGGAAGAATTTTGGGAAGATCGAACTCACATGCAGCCTTTCTATATTTCAGAAGTTTCTTTGCAATGAAGGGCCTGGGCTCGTTTGCCGTGTCTGTAACAGTGAGAAGCACAGGAAGAGCTGTCTCGACAATCTCAGTGCCATTATCAATGAGCTTTCTCACCTTAATCTTTTTTTCTCCAAGCTCCTGTATGCTTTCCACATAGGTGAGCTGTGGAACGTCCAGCTTTTCCGCAGTCTGCGGGCCTACCTGAGCGGTATCTCCGTCTATTGCCTGCCTTCCGCAGAATACAATATCAAAATCAGGGATCTTTGTCTGAATAGCCTGTTTCAGTGCAAATGAGGTTGCCAGAGTATCAGACCCGGCAAATTTCCTGTCACTCAAAAGATAGACTCTATCAGCTCCCCTGTACATTGCCTCTTTCAACACTTCAACTGCTGACGGCGGTCCCATCGTTATTACGTGGACGGTCCCCCCATACTCTTCCCTCACCTGGAGAGCCATTTCGAGTGCATTGAGGTCTTCTGGATTGAATATTGCTGGAAGTGCCGACCTGTTTACGGTACCATCTTCCTTCATAGCTTCTCCAGTGAGGTTCTGTGTATCAGGAACCTGCTTCACCAGGACAACCATTGTATATTCTTTCATAGAATACCCCGATAGAACAAAAATGAGTCAAAGTCGAAATTTATAGTATTAGAAAAGTGTAGTCAAATTATTTCGAAAAATACTTGGAGACCGTTGCTCTCAACTCCCTGTAGAGACCGTAGAGTTCTGAATAGAAACCATGCTTTTCCTTGTCAGGTTCAAAGACTTTAGTGGTTTTTACTATGTGCTCCCATGCTGTACACAGGTCAGGATAATGGCCCATTTCTCGTGCGAGCACCATGACAATCCCTAAAAGTTCAGCATCATGAGTTTGGGTTGTGCAGAACTGTTTACCGGTCACATCTGATTTTAGCTGTATGAACCATTCATTGCTGGCCTGGCCTCCTGTAGTCACGATTGGAAAGTCAAATCTGCAGCCGTTACTCTCTATGATATCAATCAAATCGTTTACACTCAATGCAACTCCGAGAAATACACTCTGCAGGAGATCCTGCCTGTCATGGGTTTCTTCCAGACCAAAGAACACTCCTTTTGCATAT
>CP070841.1:256340-265102 GCA_020342115.1 Spirochaetota bacterium | reverse complement strand
GAAGTACATTATATGCAACGCAGATGAAGGCGATCCGGGCGCATTCATGGACCGTTCAATTGTGGAATCGGACCCGCACTCTGTTATCGAGGGAATGCTCATAGGCGGGAGAGCCATCGGCGCTTCTCACGGTTTCATTTACATACGAAACGAGTACCCTCTTGCTTTGAAACGGCTCCTCCATGCAATTGAGCAGGCGGAGGAGTACGGGCTCCTGGGTGAGGGCATCCTGGGCACGGATTTCAACTTCACACTGTCCGTCCTTCGAGGTGCAGGGGCATTCGTGTGTGGTGAGGAAACATCACTCATCAATTCCCTTATGGGGAAACTGCCGCAGCCGAGGGTAAAACCGCCTTTTCCTGCACAATCGGGTTATAACGGAAAGCCGACGAATATAAACAATGTGGAAACATGGGCAAACGTACCGCGTATCATACTGCATGGTGCAAAATGGTACAGGCGCATCGGTACGAAAACGAGCAAGGGAACGAAGGTCTTTTCCCTCGTGGGAAAGGTGAACAACACGGGCCTCGTTGAGGTACCCATGGGTATTACACTCAGGGAGATCATCTTTGATATCGGCGGTGGCATTCCGAAAGGGAAGAAATTCAAGGCTGTACAGACGGGCGGGCCTTCGGGGGGCTGCATCCCGGAATCAATGATCGATATTCCTGTTGATTACGAATCACTTTCCAAGGCCGGATGCATTATGGGGTCAGGCGGGATGATTGTTATGGATGAGGATACCTGCATGGTCGAGGTAGCCCGGTATTTCCTCGCCTTCACACAGGATGAGTCATGTGGCAAGTGCGTACCGTGCAGGATCGGTACGAAACGCATGCTTGAGCGTCTTACCGCGATTTGTGAAGGCCGGGGAAAAGTGGAAGATATCGATTTCCTCGAGGAGATCGCCCATACAATAAAAGACTCGGCGCTCTGCGGCCTAGGGCAAACCGCACCGAATCCTGTTCTTACCACGATCCGTTATTTCAGGGACGAGTACATAGCCCATATCGAGGAAAAAAAATGCCCGGCTGCGGTGTGCAAGGCACTTATAAGGTATGACATTCTTCCCGACACCTGTGTCGGGTGCGGTGCCTGCCTCAAAGCCTGCCCCAGTGACGCTATTAAAGGCGAGCGGAAGGAAGTACATATCATCCATCAGGACAAATGTATCAAGTGTGGCATGTGTTACAGCTCATGCCGCTTCGATGCGATATCTGTACAGTAGTTTCTGGTGTGATGCACAAAAAACTTATTCATTTTTTGGAAATGGTAGATAAGTAACGAGTTAGGAATATACATAAGTATACTTTTAGAATAAATTGAGATTTTACTGACAGCTTCGCTGTTGGAAATAACACCAAGAACTAATGGATAAAGAGGAAACTCATGAGCAACAAGATCAACTTGACGATCGACGGTAAACCCATCAGCGTGAATCCCGGTATCACCATCTACTGGGCCGCAAAGAAGCTTGGTATAGAAATACCCCATCTCTGCTTCGGGGAGGATCTGCCTCCCATGAGCTCCTGCAGGCTGTGTGTGGTTGAGGTAGAGGGAATGCGCAACCTAGCAGTCTCATGTTCTCATCCAGTAAGCGAGGGAATGGAAGTGCATACAGATACGGAAAGGGTGCGGCGCGCACGGAGGATGAACCTCGAGCTCATCCTCTCAGATCACAATATCGAATGTATAACCTGCGAGAAGAGCGGAGACTGCTCACTCGAGCGCTACGCGTATGAGTTCGGTATCAAGGAACCCTCCTTTTCCGGTGAAAAGAATATACACCCTGTCCTTGACAACGACCCGTTCATAGTACGCGATTACAACAAGTGTATTTTGTGCGGACGTTGTGTACACGCGTGCAGCGAGATTCAGTATGAAAGTGCGATAAATATTGCCGACAGGGGCTTCCCTGCGCAAATATCCACATCGTTCGAACGCCCGCTTCAGGAAACAACCTGTGTATCGTGCGGCCGGTGTATAAGCGTGTGTCCCGTGGGAGCTCTCACTGAAAAATTTAGAATCGGCAGGGGACGTGAGTGGGACCTGGAGCGAAAAAAAACCATATGCCCCTACTGTGGATGTGGCTGCACGGTTGAGCTTTGCATCAAGGACGGTGAACTGATAAAGGTAACGACGCCGAAAAAGGATACGATAAACAATGAAAACCTCTGCGTAAAGGGAAAGTTTGGCCTTCATTTCATCAATCATTCCGAACGCCTGACCAGACCTCTTATCAAGAGCGATGGTACGTTTGTCGAGGCGACATGGGAAGAGGCAATGTCGTATATTGTGGAAAATCTGGACCGCATAAGGAAAAAGCACGGTCCTGACGCAATTGGCGGCCTGTCCAGTGCAAAATGCACCAATGAAGAGAACTACATCTTCCAGAAGTTCATCCGTGCATGTATCGGCACGAACAACGTCGATCACTGTGCACGCCTCTGTCACTCCTCGACGGTTGCTGGACTTGCGCGTGCGTTTGGCAGCGGGGCCATGACGAACTCCATGAAGGAGCTTCGGACCGCGGGGTGCATCTTCGTAACCGGCTCCAATACAACAGAAGCGCATCCGATCATCGCCCTTGATATTAAAGCCGCTGTCATGAAGAACGGAGCGAAACTCATTGTTGCTGACCCCCGAAAGATAGATCTTGTTCGCTTTGCAACCATCTGGCTGCGGCACAAGTCTGGAACAGACGTCGCACTGTTTAACGCTATCATGTACGTTATTCTCAATGAAGGTCTCGAAGACAGGGATTTTATCGAGCAGCGTACGGAAAATTTCGATAATTTCCGAGACGTTGTCATGCAGTATACACCCGAAATGGCAGAGGAGATTACCGGGGTGCCCGCAGAGCAGATAATTGAAGCGGCGCGCATCTACGCAGGCGCCGAAACTTCATCCATTGTGTACAGCATGGGGATCACACAGCACACGACAGGAACAGACAACGTGCTCTCCCTTGCCAACATGGCCATGCTGACCGGAAATGTAGGTAAGAGGGGTGCAGGCGTCAATCCGCTTCGCGGTCAGAACAATGTACAGGGGGCCTGCGATCTCGGAGCGCTCCCCAACGTATACCCCGGATATCAGAAGGTGGACAATGAGGCTTTTCAGCGCAAGTTCGAGAAGGCCTGGGGGACATCCCTCTCTCCCAAACCGGGTTTGACCGTTGTCGAGATGCTCCATGGAGCCGAGAATGGCAGAATCAGGGCGATGTACATCATGGGGGAAAATCCCTTCCTCAGCGATCCAAATGCAAACCGCGTTAAAAAGGATCTTGAATCACTCGATTTTCTCGTTGTACAGGACATCTTTCTCTCAGAAACGGCCCAGTACGCAGACGTGGTTCTGCCGGCAGCCAGTTTTGCCGAGAAGGATGGCACATTCACCAATACTGAACGGCGCGTGCAGCTGCTTCATCGGATCATTCCACCGCCTGGAGAGGCGCGGCCGGATTGGCAGATAATATGTGAAGTGTCGAGTAGGCTCGGTTATCCCATGTCATACACCGACACGGCCAGGATCATGGATGAGATGGCAGAAATTATGCCCATATACGGAGGCATCAGCCACAAGCGCATCAGGAAATTCGGTATTCAGTGGCCGTGTCCTGAAAAGCAGCATCCAGGCACACCGTTCCTGCACAAGGATACGTTTACACGCGGAAAAGGCTTGTTCAGTGCTGTCGACTTCAGACCAGCGGCTGAGCTTCCAGACGACGAGTACCCCTACGTGCTCACCACAGGGAGGATACTGTACCACTTTCACACAGGCACCATGAGCCGCAGAGTGGAGGGGCTGGATGCTATCCGCCCCGATGGCTTTGTTGAGATACATCCGGACGATGCCAAGGTACTGAAACTGAAAGATGGAGCTATGGTTGAGGTTGCCTCCAGACGCGGCACGGTAACAGCCAGGGCCGTGGTTACAAGTCGCTCCCGTCCGGGAACCGTGTTCATGGCTTTCCATTACCGGGAGGCAGCTGCCAATATCTTAACCAATGACGCCCTGGACCCTGTTGCCAAGATCCCGGAGTTCAAGGTATGTGCGGTGAAGATTAAAAAAGCGGGTTGAGTAATCAGGTAAGGTCCATCAATCAGATCAGTGTTAAAATTCCGTTATATTCAAAGCTTCATATACACGTTTTAGAGATGTGTGTGGACCAACTTAATTATTAACTATTTAATGCTCCCTTGGATCTGTTATTTTGTTAAATCACATTCATTTATATAAAATTACTCTCAAGATTTGGAGTTATGTATGAGATTTAACTTTTTGATTCGTGGATTGATTATTGGAGTTTCAATTGCTGCACCTGTTGGACCTATAGGAATACTCTGTATTCGTCGTACGTTGACAAAAGACCATTTAACTGGATTTATTTCTGGATTGGGGGCAGCAACCGCTGATGCTATATATGGATGTATTGCAGGATTTGGTCTGACACTTATATCAAATGCGCTGATTGAGCACAAATTCTGGATACGTCTTATTGGAGGTATTTTTCTCTGTTATCTTGGAATTAGGACATTTTTTTCCAAGACGGCAAAGGATGCTAAGGTTTCAGACCGCAGAAGTGTAATAGGTTCATATGCTTCAACATTTTTTCTGACATTAACCAATCCAATGACAATCATATCATTTACAGCTATTTTTGCAGGGTTGGGTATAGGGAGTACGGGAGGTGATTATATTTCTTCAAGTTTTATTGTTGTCGGTGTATTTGCAGGTTCGTCCCTCTGGTGGCTTACCCTTAGCACAATAGTGAGTGTATTTCGAAAGGATCTATCCGAAAAAAGTTTATTATGGATTAATAGGGTAGCTGGTATAATTATTTTTGGATTTGGAATATATGCACTGATTAGCATGGTGAGATAAAAGTACAAATTTTTGTTAATGTGAATTAGTTGAAAAGAGGTTAAATAAAATGAAAATTGATGTTGAATATCTTGAGTTTATGTGGCCGATGAGACACTTTTTAATAACATCTGGGGACTCTCAAAATAACCCAAATATACTGACAGTCAGTTTCTGTATGCCTGTATCTAAGGATCCTCCACTCATAGCTTGTGCTATAGGAAGAAGTGCTTATTCTTGTAGATTAATTGAAAGTAGTGAAGAGTTTGTGGTAAATGTGCCTTCAAAGAATTTAACAAAAGAGATTTATTATTGTGGCTTCCATTCGGGATTTACTATAAATAAATTTAATGAGACAGGTTTAACACCACAGGCAGCACGCAAGCTAAAGGTTCCCATTATAGATGAATGTGTAGCTCATATGGAATGCATGCTTAAGCAAGCAATTTCAACAGGAGATAAAAAGCTGTTTATAGGAGAAGTTGTCGAGGCGTATGCAGATGAAGCAATAGTGAAAGGTATAAAGAAAATCGAGTATGCTAAGGGAGAATATCCACGAAAAGTCTATGCAACAAGGTTTAATAATAATTACTATAGTGTTTAGTCCTTTAGGAGTACTGTTTTTTTTAAACTATGTCATAAGTATACCAAACATTTTGATTGCTGATAAAAGAGTTCCGATTGTTACTACTAATCATTCAAGGTATATTTTTAACATGTGAGTAAAAAATGCATGAGAAGATAGTTTTGATATGGGAAATCGGGGTAACCCTGTTTGTAATCAGTTTCGGAACAGTGTTACATTTCATGTACGCATGGACAAACTATTCTCCTGTAATAGGTCTTTTCGCTCCTGTTAACGAAAGTGTCTGGGAACATTTTAAACTGGGTTTCTGGTCTTTAATTCTTATTTCACTTATTGAGTATCCCTTTATTAAACAACAAATCAATAACTTTTTTCTTGCCAAATTAGTGGGAGTAATATCTCTTGAGTTGGTAATTGTTATATTTTTCTATACACAAATAGCTATTAGAGGAGAAAGCAGTTTGGCGATTGATATTGGTTCATACGTTGCTGGTGCTGTTGTCTGTCAACTGGTTGCAATGCAGATCATGAAAAAAAGTCAGAACAGGATAGCAGCTAATACACTGGGTATAGCCGGTCTCATACTGATTGCAGTTGTTTTTATGGTATTCACCTATCGTACACCCAGGGTATCAATTTTTAAGGATGAAAATACCGGTGAATATGGAACAAAGTGGAGAGTAAACAAGGTAATAGAATGATTATTTAGAGGCAAACATGGCAGTCAAGAATGTACTTTTGATTGGGAATCCTTTGTTAAGACAAATTTCTTCTGAAGTGACTGAATTTTCAACTGAAGTAATGGATATGATAGGTGATTTAAAGGATACTCTGTATTATCTTCAAGACCAATATAAAATGGGTAGAGCCTTAGCTGCACCGCAGATTGGAAATTTTAAACAAATCATCTACTATCGAGTCGGTAATGTCAAAAAAATCCTGATTAACCCAAAAATTATATCTAAAAGTGATAGTATTATTGAAGTTTGGGATAGCTGTTATAGTTTTAAGCTTGCGTTCTTTGTGAAAGTCAAACGGCATAAAACAATATCGGTTGACTATCAGGATGAGAAAGGGCAACATCATAATGGGTTATTTGAGGATGATTTATCAGAACTATTTCAGCATGAAGTTGATCACTTGCATGGGAAATTAGCAGTAGATTACCTTGAAAATAAAGAAGATTTAATAATGAGGGAAGAATTTGAGAAGATAGTGGATGCCGGCACTGCATATAATAGTGTATAAGAGCTTCTCTCTATGTTTAGTATGTTTTCAAAAGTACTTAAAAGTACACGCCTGGCACCTTAACATTTTGTTGTTAATTCACCAGTATTTTGGTGAATCATGAGAAACTGAGTATGCTCAAGGTTAAACCGCATAAAGACTATCCGCCTGAAGAGGGAAGATATATAAGAGGCAATGATTATTCTCCGGTGGCTGTTGTCATTGTACTTAATCGTGATGAGGATAAGATCCCGGCTGAAATTGAGAAACTGGTTCGGGTGGGAGCTGAGAGCGGGGCAGCGCTTTCTGGCACAGTTCAAACAGAGAACATTGGATTTGAGAAAATCATATGTAATATTATAGCAAATCCGAATATACGTTATGCAGTATTGAGCGGACCCGAATCGCCCGGACATTTAACAGGAGAAGCGTTTAAAGCGTTATTCAAAAATGGAGTCGATAAAGACAAGAGGATCATTGGAACCGATTCTCCGCATCCTCTCCTCTATAATCTGCCTATGGAGTATATTGAACGTATTCGAGAACAGATTACCCTGATCGATTTACAGTTTAAAGGTACTCCGGAGCTTATTAGAAACGCAGTTTGGTCATGTTATCAGGAAAAACCTGTCGAGTTTGAGGGATATAAGGTCTATGATATAAGCGCTTTCCCAAAAGCACCTTTGAGCGGCAAGATAACAGACAGGGTAATGCAGCCATGGCTATTGCCTAAAGATGAAAAAGAGATGGAAGCGGTAGAAAGGATGAAAAAAATGGTTGAGAAACTGCGCAAGCGATCAAAGAAATCATAAAAAATCAGGTATAATTTTTAAAAGTTTACAAAAGTCAGCACCTAGTACCCTAACATTTTAACATTGTGAAATGATAAAAAGAGTTCTGTTAATCCTTGTATGTTTTACTATTCCAGCAATACCCTTTTCCTGTAAAACAATATCAACAATTCGGGAACAGATTCTTCAAAGCCCTGAAAAAAGACTGGCAAGCTATGACTATGATTTTAGTTCAAAACTCATTGATCGGGTAAAAAAGCCGCCTGAGTTTATCCTTTCATACCTCAATAAGATGGACAATACCGATAAATACTCATCATATATGCCAACTGAAAGCGAAATGGAAACAATCGAGGAATCGCTTTCCCTTTTGCCAAAACTACATAAACAGATCTTACAGGATCGGCTCATCAGCATATATTTCATAGATAATTTTTCGGGAAGCGGGTTAGCTGATATAGTATTATCTGAAAATGATGAAATGTATACATTTCTTGTATTCAATTCTTCTGTTTTAAAAACATCACTTACAGAGCTTATATCATATAAAGAAAACACATGTTTTATACAAAATGAACCTTCAATACAACTGGAAATAGAATTGTCTGAGGAAATGCCCGGTCTCCTTTATATAATGCTTCATGAGTCTACCCATATTGTCGATTTCATTGAGCGATTTACTCCATATGTTGAACCATTTATCTTGGAGCTTCAGGGGCCTTCTCAGAGAGACACATTATTTACACAACAGATCTGGAATGATTATTCTACATTAAATGAATCAGTAATCTTTCCATATAAAGATGAAATTAGCTTTTATTGTTTGGGTGACGGTCCAGAACTCAACCTCACCGACGCTGTGGATGTTTATCAGGCATTAGAGAGCTCTCCATTTGTCTCGTTATACAGTAGTTTTAATTGGGCAGAGGATTTCGTTGAATACATTACATTTTACCATCTGACCCAGAATTTAAATGTTAAATATACTATTCTTGTCAAAGAAAATGGGGAAGTTATCTATTCATATGAACCTATGAAGTCAAAACATATTCTCGTGAGGAGTAAATTACTGGATTATACGCTATTGAACAACATAGAGTAGGGTGAAAAAATAATTATAAAACAATTGACAAAAAAATTTTAAAAAATTACATTTTTGTGTCTTTTGTATAAAAGACTAATTTAATTTTTTGGAGGAAGTGGATTTTATGCCAACAGCTAGAGTGAAATGGTTCAATGAGCAAAAAGGTTTTGGATTCATTAGCAGGGAGGACGGAGATGATGTCTTT
>CP070841.1:240294-256240 GCA_020342115.1 Spirochaetota bacterium | reverse complement strand
TATTATAAGGAGGTGCAGTTTAGACTGTTATGCAGTCATAACTTCCAGAACAATTTTAATTGAATTAGCTATTATAAGGAGGTGCAGTTTAGACTGTTTTTTAGTCTAAACAGCGGAGCAATTCTAACTGCGTTAGCAGTTAGAATTGCTCCAGGAACCTGAGATTCCCCGAGTGAAAGAGGCGGATGTCATCTATCCCATATCTCATCATCACCAACCGGTCGAGACCCATTCCAAAAGCAAATCCTGAATATTCTTCAGGGTCAATACCGCTCATCCTGAGCACGTTCGGATGTACGAGTCCGCATCCTAAAAGCTCCTCCCACCCGGAATATTTGCACACCTGACAGCCATTTCCATCGCAAAGGTGGCAACTGATATCTAGCTCAAATCCAGGCTCCACAAATGGAAAGTAACCTGGTCTGAGCCTTACTGCAACATCTTTTTGAAAGACTTCCCTGAGTATGGTGCGCATTACTGCGATAAGATTTGATACAGAGATATTTCTGTCTACCATTAGTCCCTCAACCTGGTAGAAAGTATGCTCGTGGGAGGCATTTGTCTCCTCATATCGGAACACCCTTCCAGGAGCAACAATGCGTATAGGGGGTTTGAGCTTTTCCATTGTTCTTATTTGAACGCTGGAGGTGTGGGTTCGTAGAAGGTTTCCGTCGATTGTCCATATGGTGTCTTGGATATCCCTTGCCGGATGATCCTGAGGGATATTGAGCGCTTCGAAGTTGTAGTAGTCGAGCTCGATTTCTGGACCTGTTGCAATGGTGAATCCCATTGACATAAAGATATCCTCCAGCTCCATGCGGAGCTGAGTAATGGGATGGAGTGTCCCCCTCTCGCCTTTTATGCCAGGCTCTGTTATATCGATTTTCTCCTTCTCATCGAGACCGCTGAAGATATCTTCTGAGAGGTCCTCACCTCTATTTTCAATCGCATCCTCAATACACCTTTTAATCTCATTTGAAACTCTTCCCACCTCTGGGCGGATTTCCTTTGGCAGTGACCCTAATTCTTTCAGGATCGATGTGATCCTGCTCTTTCTTCCGAGATATCTTATTCTTAGGTCCTGCACTTCCTTGAGTGAACGAGAGGTCTCGATTTCTCGCAAAGCTGCTTTTTCTATTTCCTTTAGCTGTTGAGTAATTTCCATAGGACTCTCGCAGTTTCGACTGCATAACAGTCAAAACCGTTAGTGTATTGTTGTTTCTAATATATAAGCCTAATTGTTTGAGTCAATCTCTTTGCATTTTTTTGTAAGGCTTTCCCTCTCAATGAGTTGAGGTTTGAGCTTCACACTCTTCACAATGCTGTCTTGTCTTCTAATATTGTTAATCAGTATCTCTGCACCAAGTTCGGCCATCTGTTCTGAAGGCACTTCGATTGTTGTTAATGGGGGAATGATGTAAGCTGATGGGCTCAGGTTTCCGAATCCTATAACAGAGAGGTCATCAGGGATGCTTAAGCCCAACTCTTTTATTCCCATGATAACACCATAGGCTATTTTATCGTCTGTCGTAAACACTGAACTGAAGCTTGTGGAGGCAATTGATTCTTTCAGGATTGTATACCCCAACCTTTCTTTTGTGAGAAGATTATAATTTATATTTTTTTTAAGTAGATCATCACTATAGCTGATACCGTGTTCATCGAGCGCAAAGAGGTATCCCCGTCTAATCTCCTCCATAGCGTAATTTGGAAGCTTGTCCTCTATGAATAGGATCTTGGTGTGACCCATCCTGATCAACTGTTTAGTAGCGATATAGCCACCCGAAAAATAGTCAATCTCAACTAGGTTTACATCCTCTCTTTCGATATTTCCTCCCAACAGAACAAACCTTCGATCAGATTCGATGAGTAGTTTTAGTGCAGATTCATCTCTATGCCCATCGATTATTAAGAGACCATCATACCGCCCTTGATTGAAAAGCAAAGCGCACTCCTGTAAAGTTTTATCGAGTACAATCTCTACAGAAAAGCCGTTCGATATGAGTTTTTTAATTGAGGTTGAGATTAGCTGGGAACTATGGAGAAGTCTGAACTCACAGGTAACCAGACCGATTGTTCGGGTTGTTCCGGTTTTTAATTTTTTTGCTATAACATTTGTGGTGTATCCAAGTTTTTCAATTGCTTCATTTACTTTCTGTTCAGTCTTTGTGCTGTATTTTCCTTTTCTATTGATTATTCTTGATACTGTGGCGATCGAAACATTCGCCTGTTTTGCAACGTCTCTGATAGTGGCCACCTGCTATACCTCTCATCGATATTGTAAAATGAAATGAAGGGAATGTCAAGGTAAACGTTTACATTTTATAATTTAAAATTATAATCTCCTTTATGAATACTTTATAATAATAAATTTTTTCAATATTTTTTAAGTAAATATGTTGACATTTCGGCAGGGTTATGGTAAATATATTGGGTTGCAAAAGGATATGTGGCATACAAATAATGTAAACGTTTACATTACAAATAATGGAGGTAGTTATGGCAGAAGTTACACTCAAAAGTTTAACAAAGATATTTGAAGGCACCGTTGTTGCGGTAAAAGAGTTCGACCTTAAGGTCGAGGACAAAGAGTTTCTCGTTCTTGTTGGTCCATCAGGGTGTGGAAAATCAACGACATTGAGGTGTATTGCCGGACTCGAAGAAATAACCGAGGGAGAGATTTTCATTGGAGGGAGATTGGTGAACGATATACCTCCAAAGGATAGGGATATCGCGATGGTATTTCAAAATTATGCGCTTTATCCTCACATGAATGTATATAAAAACCTTTCCTTCGGGCTTGAGTTGAGAAAGATGAAGAAAGATGAGATTGAACGCCGGGTGCATGAAGCGGCGCAGATTCTCGATATTGAGCATCTTCTTGACAGAAAACCGAAGGCTCTCTCTGGTGGCCAGCGTCAGAGAGTTGCTGTTGGTAGGGCAATCGTACGCAAACCAAAGGTCTTTCTCTTTGATGAGCCTTTATCTAACCTCGATGCAAAATTGAGGGTACAGATGAGAACAGAAATTGCTAAGCTCCATCAGAACCTCCAGGCCACGATAATTTATGTGACTCACGACCAGGTCGAGGCAATGACAATGGGAACCAAGATCGTTGTCATGAAGGACGGCATCATACAGCAGGTTTCTGATCCATTGACCCTGTACGATAAGCCGGTAAATAAGTTCGTAGCTGGATTCATTGGGTCTCCTCCTATGAACTTTATTGATACTGATGTTGTAAAGGAGGGAGCGGATTATCATATCCAAACAGATTCGTTCAAGGTTCAGATAGAAAAAGACAAGTATGATAAGGTAAAGGATTATGCGGGAAAGAAAGTCACCTTTGGATTCAGACCTAGTGATCTCATTGACGAGAGTATTGCCAAAGATAAGGCGGGAAGATATATAAAGGCTAAGGTAGAGGTCATCGAACCTCTGGGCTCAGAGATTTTTCTCTACATGAGTGCCGGGAAAGACAATTTTGTAGCCCGTGTCCCGCATCAGTTCAGGACAAAGATAGGTGATGAGGTTGGATTTACTGTTGACATGGACAAAAGCCATGTTTTTGACATAGACACTGAAATGGCGATATTCTAAAGATTAGAAGATATAAACATAAGGGGGTATTAACACTAATACCCCCTTTATTATTTAGGTTAGCTCCTCGACTTTTCTTTTAAACTGATGTATATCAAGCGGTTCTGAGAGAACGCTTATCTTTCTCTCCTTTTTATATGGAGTGATGATACTATCAATTTTTTTCTCATCTTCGGTAATTAATAAGAGGGGAAGAGATTTTGTTTCATCGTTTTCTGAGCAGGATGTGAGTATGTTCTCAAGTTTTAGTTTTGAAAGTTTTGTGCCTGAGATGATAAAATTAGGTCTTGTTTTTCCTATTGCAATACCAATTCCTATTAGATTCGACGCTGTTACAACCTCGAAATCAAGCATCTCTAAAAGGCCACTGATAAACTTTATTCTTTCCTGATTCTCTTCAATAATGAGTACATACTCATTCGAATCGAGATTGGGCATGTTGAACTCTTGCCTGAATCTTTCAAGTTCCGATCTTTCGATCTTGTAGAATCCACCAGGAGTGGTTTTCGCCCTGATCTTTCCACCTTGGCACCATTTTCTTACGGATTGCTGAGATACTCCTAACAACCTTGCTGCTTCCTCTGTGCTTATGATTTTTCCGTTTCCCTTTAACATAGATACTCCTTAATATAAGTAAGTTTAAATGTCATTCATTTGGTATATACAATAAGATCATAAGATAATAAGTTTAAATTAAATGAGTCAATATATAAATTCAAAACAATTTTGTAATAGAGACATTATGGATAAAAGAGATCTACTTTTTGAATGTAGCAAAGTCCTTGTTTAAAATCATGAAAAGGGTAAATATTGCAAGTATACCGGATGATATTGACAAGTAGGGATTCAATTTAAGTATGAAGAATGTGTATCCAAATATGATTGTCACAAAAAAGGCTATCAATGAATAGACTATCTGAGAAGTGAAGTGTTTGAATAGCGATGCTTCAGATGATGCCGTTGATATAATGAAATTAGCAGAAAATGGTGAGTTTATGTCTCCAAAAGTAGCACCCGAGAATGAGGCTGCTATTGATGCAAACATTGTGTCATCCATGACAAGAGGATGTGTGAGATAAAGACTCGTTAACCGTATTGCTAAAGGTGTAACCGCAAGTATAGTAAAAACCGAAGAACCGCTTAAGAAACTTACCGTGGCTGAGATAATAAATATAAACAGCGGAAGTAAAGAGCTTGAAATAGATAGACCCTTGAAAATGTTTATGAGAGAGAATAGTCCGAGCCTTTTTGCAAGTCCCCCCATGGACATTGAAAGGATGATATAGAAAAGGGTAAGGAACAATTGCCCTTTATGGTCTTTCCACTGTGTGTACTGTTTATAGGGAATTGATCCAGTAATTAACGAAAAGAGCAAAAAGAAAATCAATCCTGTAAAGAGTGCGATAATAAAGGTTATTTGATAACTCTGAAAATCACCCCCCCCATGGTCAACCGCTCCTCGGTTTCCAAGCGAGAGCCAGAGTATTATTGTTGCTGCTACAATGAAGAGGGTTAAGATTCCTCCATAGAGAGAGTAGGGAGTTTTCAATGAATTCATATAAGGCTTAACTAAGTCAAAACCCAAGCGGTGATTCTCTCCAGCGTTATCGTTTGAATACCTCTTCATTAGAAATATATCCTTTTTCAGAACCACCGTGGTGAGAGCTAAAAAGAATGAGAAGATGCTGTAGTACTGAAAACTTATACTTTTGTAGAGTGCCTTAAGAGGAGAATAGCTAATCCCCACACTGCTGAAACCACTCCCGATAGCAGCAATTCCTAATGGGAGAAAAGATGTCAAAGGGATAATTGTCCATAGCGATGCTGCCACACTATTCAGTAGATAGGCATGTTTGCTCGAAGAGAGGTTTTGTTTTTCGACAAAGGGTTTCGAGAACACTCCAACGAGTAGAGAAGAAAGATTTTTATCAATGAAAAGGGCAGAGTTTGAAAGAAAAAGCATGTACTCAAGTCTCTCACCATCTTTGCCCCATTTGCTGAACAGCCTCCTCAATGCATTAATAAACCCGCCTCTGTTCAGAAGAGAGAATAGAAGAATGGATGTAACAATGATCATGAGGAGAAAAACATTTTCGTTACTTATTAGTGTATTTACTATAAGGCTTCCAGAGATATTGACAAAGCCGATTAAGGGATTAAACCTGAAGAGAAGAATAGCACCTAAGAAAAGGCCCCCAATTAGAGGAAGGATAACATCCTGTTTCCATAAAAGAAAAAATATACTGACAATGAATGGGAGAAGTACGATGAATCCCGTGTTGTCCAAAAGACACCTCATGATGTAAACGATTTTCAATAGTGTAACAAATTAAAGGATGATTTTCAAATACATTTATAGTAAGGGAATGTTATTCTTTATGATGTTTGTTCGCTCTTCAGGAGCGACAATGCGTGGTTGATTCTACTTTGCACTCTATTTTTTCCAAGTACTCTGATTGTCTCGAAAAGCCCTGGAGATACGGATGATCCGGTAATAGCGACCCGGATAGTCATGAATACCTGACCGGCTTTGAATCCAATCGACTCAACAAGACCTCTTAGACAGTTTTCAATATCCTCTTCACTGAACACCTTGAGCCCTTCAATTGCTCGAGCTGTTTCCTCTAATATTCTGACTGCATCGTTTTTGCTGAGTTTCTTCGGTATCAGAGCATCGGTCTGCCGCACCTCAAAGTGTTTATCAAAGAAGAACCAGACATGATTTTCTATATCACCGAGATATTTCAATCGTTCCTGGATAAGAGGTATAATCTCTAATATATAATCCTTGTCCTGATCTGGATCCTCTTTTGCGATAAATCCGCCTTTTATGAGATAGGGTAGAATAAGTTCGTACAGCTGTTCTATTGACTTTTTCCTAATATACATACCGTTGAACCAATCTAGCTTCTCATATGAGAAGACACTGGATGCCTTGTTTACCTTGTTTAGATCAAAATGCTTTATAAGCTCATGCATTTCAAAAAACTCGGATTTATCATCCAAGGACCATCCGAGCAGTGCTATGAAGTTGATAAATGCATCGCTGAGATAGCCCCTGTTTATAAACTCCCTCACCATTGTTGCTCCATGACGCTTCGAGAGCTTTCCCCCTTCTTTGGCGAGAATTACAGGAACATGGGCAAACTTCGGATGTGTCCATTCAAAGGCATTGTATAGGAGAACATGCTTGGGGGTACTTGAAATCCATTCATCACCCCTTATCACGTAGTTGATTTGCATAAGGTGATCGTCAACAACATTTGCCAGATGGTAGGTTGGAAACCCATCTGATTTCAGCAAAACAAAGTCGTCAATATCTTCATTCTTTGTAACAATCTCTCCCCGTATCTCATCTCTAAATGCAGTCTCATCATTTAGTGGGATTTTCAACCTTATCACATGGGTGTCACGGGCTTCATCGCGGGATTGCTTTTCATCATCGCTGAGATTGCGACAGTATCGATCGTATCCTTGCCTCCCGTGTTCGGTCCTTAGCTGTTTCAGTCTCTCAGGAGTGCAGTAACAGCGGTATGCTTTGCCACTTTCCACCAGCTGTTGGGCATGTTCTTGATAGATTGTTTTTCTCTCGGATTGCATATACGGGCTATATGGCCCGCCAATATCTGGACCCTCGTCCCAGATTATACCTGCCCACCTGAGTGAGTCCATAATATCATCCAGTGCACCTTCCACTATTCGTGATCTGTCTGTATCTTCGATTCTCAGAATAAAATCGCCATTATTATTTCTAGCAAAAAGGAAGGAAAATAGTGCTGTTCGCATTCCACCGATATGGAGGAAACCTGTGGGCGATGGTGCAAACCTTGTCCTTACTCTGTCCATGGAGGTTAATATAATAGAGCTGTTTTTTAATATAAAGCAATTTAAGGCAAAAAGGTAAGCGCTCTGGCTATCGTTGTCTTATGTTATCGAACTTAGAACAGTACAATTTTTTAACAAACAAACTTCACTATAAAAGCAGGACTTTTTATTTAAAAAGGGATACTTCGAAGTTCGATACGTAACATGAATGTATATGTAGAAGAAAATTGACACGACTCTGTATACTTCCAGTCTAAAGTAGTCATATATATGGCTGTTGGTGTAACCGATATATAAATATGTTGCAAAATCATGCACCATAAAATAAATTAGAATTAAAGACTTGGAGTATCGGGAATAAAAGAATGGAATACTATATTGTCCACGGTCCATCTCGGCTTTCCGGGAATATCACCCCAAGTGGTAATAAAAATGCCGCACTCCCGATTCTCGCTGCAACACTACTTACTGATGAGCCTGTAACACTGAGCAATGTCCCCAAGATAAGAGATGTAGAGGTGATGGTAGAACTTCTGAGATCAATGGGATCTGAAGTGCAGTGGATAGGAGATAGCAAGCTCAAGGTTAAGACCGACCTTCCTAAAGAGAAGAGGATAAATCTTAATAAGAAGTATGCATGCGAAATTAGGGCATCGATCCTCTTTGCAGGTCCTCTGCTTGCCAGAGGGAAGAGTATGTACTTTCCACCACCAGGAGGAGATGTTATCGGCAGAAGGAGGCTCGATACCCACTTCTACGCTCTCAGGAGCCTGGGCGCTGCTATTCATACAGAGAAAAAGGGATTTTTCATAGAAGCTGACCATCTTCAGGGAACGACCATCTTTCTTGATGAACCGAGTGTCACTGCAACAGAGAATGTAATTATGGCGAGTTCATATGCAAAAGATAATACAATTATCAGGAATGCAGCATCGGAACCCCACGTACAGGACCTCATAGGCTTTTTAAAGCATCTTGGATCCGATATAGAGGGAACAGGGAGCAATTTGCTTACCGTGAAACCAAAGAGGGAGCTAAATGGGGGTACGTGGAGAATTATCGGTGACCACATAGAGGTAGGGAGCTTCGTATCGCTCGCCGCTGTTACTGGTAGTGAGATTACCATAAAAGATGCAGAAGTCAATCACCTCGGTATGATCCAGTACTACTTCTCGAAGCTTGGGGTACAGATAAACATAAAAGGAAAAGATGTCGTGGTTCCAGGAAAGCAAAAACTAGTCATCAAGGATGATCATTTTGGGCAGATTCCAACCGTCTACGATGCCCCATGGCCAGGGTTTCCAACAGACCTAACATCTATTGCTGTGGTTACGGCTACCCAGGCCAGTGGTACTGTACTGGTGTTCGAGAAGATGTTTGAAAGCCGTCTGTTTTTTGTTGATAAACTTTCAAGTATGGGTGCAAGAATTATTCTCTGTGACCCACATAGAGTTGTTATTGCTGGGCCATCGAAACTTTATGGCACCCAACTTGTGAGCCCTGACATAAGGGCCGGGATGGCGCTTCTTATCGCGAGTCTTTGTGCAGAGGGGAAGAGTCTGATCTATAACATTGGTCAAATAGACAGGGGATATTTAAGGCTTGAGGAACGACTGAAGAAGCTTGGAGCCCGTATAGAAAGAGTGAATGAAATGAAATGAAAGCTACCCGTAAGCTTATTATTAATACTGTATCAGTGACTATCCTCTTTTTTACATTAATAGTATTCTCCCTATACTTTTTTTACACACAGGATTTAAAAAATCGCGAGATAGATCTTATTCGAGAAGTGGGTAAGTTCCTCTTGAGTACTGTTGAGGAAAGGCTAACAATTGTAAAGGATAAAGGTAGCGAGGAGATTATCAGGGATACAATAGCTTATGCAGCCGATTATTATGATCTGGGTGAACATATCCATATTCTCGTTTTTCATTCTGATACAGGAGCGATTGTATACCCCTTTTATTCAACTGCGAGGAAGGTTGATACAGGAATTTTGACAAACATCAATCAATACATAGCCAGAGGAACTTTTGAGGGGGGTCTGTATCTTAAAGAACAACTCGGCTATTTTTTTCGTTACAAGAACGAGCGATTAACATTCTTTATCTATACGCGTACTGGAGAGCTTTTCAAGTACAGAAATCAACTCATCTATCTAATAGCAGGATTATTTGTCATGTGTGTGCTCTCCCTGCTTATTGTTGAAAATGGAATGCTGAGAACTTTCAGACATCTCATAAGGGAACTTATGAGAAGATTTGAAGGTGGGCCTCTGAGGAAGCAAAAGGTTGTTGAGGGTGTGACTGACCGTTATGGGCCGGAGGTAGAGGGCCTTTTAGGGGGCTACAACAAACTGATCACAAACTCAGCCTCCTTTTTAAAACGATTGGAAGGCAAGCTCAAGAAGTGCCTCAAACAGAGAGAGAATCTCAAGAAGCTGATAATTCTGTACAGAAAGCATATAGCTAACAAAGAACTTTTAAGTTTAAATGAGAGCAATGTTAGTAATATTACAAGCAGGCGTCAGGATGTTGCGTCTATGTCATTGGAGCTCGTGGGTTTTCTTGAACCAATAGGAGAACTCTATCCTCAGGTTATCACAGAAGAGCTCGGTTACCTTCATTCGTTTTTAAAGAAGGAGTCTTCATCACATGGCGGGATGATAAATTTTTCAAACGGATACTTCTTCAATCTAGTGTATGGAGTGCCATCATACGATGAAATGGCTTTTCCCAGCGCTATTAACGGATCAAAAGCTGCACTGGATTTCATTGAGTCTAGAAACAGCTCTGGACAAAATAGGAGTGGTATCAAATGGGAGATGAAGATCGGGCTTTCCTATGGCCCTGGGGTAACGGGAACTGTCGGGGATTCATATGTTGTTATTGGCGAAGTAGTTGACAAATCGATGAAAATGCTTGAACATGCAAAGTTTTATGGAGTTGCGTTAGCTACTGATTCTGAAACTGAGATTAAAAAGTATGGAAAGGCAAAATACAGGAGACTTGACCTTGTGAGCACCGGTCATGATACACTGCCTGAAGCCTATGTCTATGAAATATTTCTGCAGGATGACAACCGAACGGATAATGCAATCAAACTCTACAGTCACGGTCTTGAGATGTTCTTTGAGGGAAAGTACGATGTAGCATTATATGACTTTAAAAAGGTAAAAAAGTTGTTAGGTGAGGATAATCCCTCAGATATTTTTTTGGAGCGTTGTGACCGGTTGATCAGGGGCTCGTCTTAGCGCTGTCCCGCTTTTACAAGCAGCTCGAAAACCTCATATTTTGTATTGCAAGTAATAAGACGCTTTCTCCTTTCGGGATCTTTAATAACCATGGTTAGACTTGCGAGTATTCTGAGATAACGTTCCTGCTGATTCTCAGGTCCTGCAATTAAAAATATTAGATATGTTGGTTTGTTATCCAGGGAATCCCAATCGACCCCTCTCTTGTGTATTCCAATAGTGATAAAAAAATCTTCGATACCTGCCATCTTTACATGGGGGATCGCAACCCCATAACCTATGCCGGTGCTCATAATAGTATCTCTTTTGAGAAGAGCGCTTTTGAAGCTGGCTACATCACTGACCTTGTTATCCTCCCTTGAGACATTGATGAGCTCATCAATAGTAAGTTCCTTTGTATCTGAGTTGGTGAAACAAATACGGTTGATACTGAGGTAATCGATCAGATTAATGTTCATTTTTTCCCTTATAATTAGTTAAGTAAAATTTTTGATAGGAGAACTCCTTTCTGTCGAGTTCTTGAGCCTTTTATATTATAGATTATCCATCTATTAAAATGAAGCTACTTTAAATGAAAAAACTTCTTTTCTCCTAACTCCTGTGCCTTATGCAATAGGGATTGTTCGTCAACTGTCCGTAATTTCCCCTTTTCAACCACTAGCTTTCCATCAACAATAACAGTATCAACATCCTGAGCATGGACGCAGCTTGTTACAAGCTGCAAAATATTTGATTGTGTGCCGTGATAAAAAGGTATAAGATGAGGTTTCAAACAGTCAATGATAACTATAGATGCACGTTTTCCTCTTTCGATGGATCCAAGCTCTCTTTCAAGACCGAAAGCTTCAGCACCTCCCAGAGTTGCTGCATGGAGTGCACTTTCGGCATTAAAAGATGAGGCACCATTTTGCACTCTTTGAGCGAGCAGTAGAGTTTTTATCTCTGAAAACATGTCAGAGCTATCATTCCAGAGAGCCCCATCTGTTCCTAAACCGAGTTTTAAATCATTCTGCATAAACTTCGCTACCGGTGCAATTCCATCTGCAATCTTCATCTCGGCTGTCGGGCAGTTTACTATACCGGCCCCTGCATCCTTAATCATTGCAATCTCTTCATCGTCGATGTACACACCATGAGATCCAATAATCCTGTTCGTGAGAACACCTATATCTTTGAGGTAACGTACGGATGTCGTATTGAACTTCTCACGGATAATCTTGATTCTCCATTGTGTCTCTGCAAGATGAAGGTGAAGCAGGGTGTCGAATTCCTGAGCCCACCGGGAGAGTTGAACCAGCAGATCTTCTGAAAAGTCCTCCTCTGCTGGAGCCTCTACCACAGGCATTATACCATTATCCTTGAGGTACATTACTGTTTTTAAATACTCCTCCTTATTTATCCTCTCTTTTGTGAGAAAGTTTTTTCTGTAATCCAATACAACAGCCCCGCTCAACCCAACTTCCTTCAATGGCTGGACAAGTTCATCCCCGTAGTGCCAGAATGGTACATCGCAAATAAAAGATGTTCCCCCCTTTACTGCCTCTATATACTGAAGGATTCGAGATATGTGGCGCGCTTCTCTATCAAGCTCGTCAGAAAACCATCCTTTCTTACTTACAAAGGAATCGTGATCCTGTTGATAGAGGCTGAGTCCATCCCCTAAGCCGCGTGCGAGTGTGACATCACAATGGATATGCCCGTTTATAAGACCTGGAATTGCCACCTTGCCCTTACCCTCAATGATGTAATCACCACGCTTTGTTTCTATATGTTTCTTTGATACCCTCTCAATTGTTCCGTTTTCAATACAGAGCGAGAAACGCCCGATATCTCGCTTGGCATTCATAGTCACTGTGAGTATGTCTTCAATAATAATTTTCATTGTAAATTATCAGATCGCCCTCTAGTAATTAGCCGCCATTAACTAATAAGTTCCCTTTAATGTATGTGTTGTTATATTAACAATAATATAGTATATCCTGAGATTTATGAATAACGCAAGCTGTTGATTTCATCTAATTAGAGATAAATATATATGAGGTTAAAAGAGATTATTGAAAAAACCGGGTGCTGCACATATAGTGGAAGTCTTGATCCCGAGATTAGACAGTTATGCTCTGATTCAAGGGAAGTGAAAAAAGGGGCACTCTTTGTTGCGGTTGAAGGGTATAATGAAAGCGGACAGAAGTATATCAAAGATGCTTTAAAGAATGGAGCATCAGCTATTGTTGTGGAAGAGAAGTTCAAGAACAGGGTGAAGGTAGGGAGGGATGTTCCTGTCTGTTATACTCCAAATGCCAGGAAATGCGTTCTGTTTCTTGCCCGAGTGTTTTTTCGATTTCCCTCAGAGGGGCTTGTTCTTATTGGCATAACCGGGACAAATGGAAAGACAACGATAACCTATCTGCTTGAAGAAATATTGAAAGAGGACGGAAAAAACTGCGGGGTTATAGGTACGGTGTCTTACAGGTACAATGATGTGGTGAAGAAGGCAAACAACACCACCCCGGACCCCATTGCCATTCAGTCCCTGCTAAATAATATGAAGAGTGAAGGTGTGAGTCATTTGATCATCGAGGTATCATCACATGCGCTGGTAATGGACAGGGTCTATCCTCCGGATTTTGACGTTGCGGTATTCACGAACCTCAGTCAGGATCACCTCGATTTTCATGGCACCATGGATGAATATTTCATAGCAAAGTCCATACTCTTTCGTGAATTGGGCAAGGATGCGACTTCGGTTGTCAATTCTGATGATAAATACGGAAGGATGCTTATACCGATGATATCGGGGAAAGTGTTGTCCTATGGTATAAAATGTGATGCCGAGATTAAAGGGAAGTGTAATTCTCTGACAATGGAAGGAACTGATTTCACAATAAATGGTATCAATTTTAAGACTCATCTTATTGGCATTCACAATCTTTATAACATATTATCCGCCTATTCAGTCATTAAGGTTTTGGGTATCGAAGATGAAACGTTCCATCGATCGCTTACAAAGCTGAAAGTCATCCCGGGGAGATTAGAAAAAGTGGGAGGTTTGCGCAATTACCATACCTTTGTGGATTATGCGCACACTCCCGATGCTCTTGAAAACCTCCTCGATGCAATAAAATCTATAAAAAGGGGAAGGGTAATTACAGTTTTTGGATGTGGTGGTGACAGGGATAGAAGAAAAAGGCCTCTGATGGGTAGAGTTGTGGAAGAGAGATCAGATATTGCTATTGTTACTTCTGACAATCCTCGTACAGAGGAGCCCGATGCAATTATTGAGGATATAAGAAAAGGACTCAATAAGAAGAATCACATCATTATACCTGACCGGAGGAGTGCGATCTACAAGGCTGTTGAGCTCGCAGGAAAGGATGATGTTGTTTTAATAGCCGGAAAGGGGCATGAAGATTACCAGGTCCTGAAGGATAAAACGATTCATTTCGATGATCGGGAGGTTGTTCTTGAAGCAATGGAGAGCTTGAAGAAATAGGAATTTTAATGTATCAATGGATAGATTATATAGCTTAGTGACATGTGGCGCAGCTTCCTCCGCTGCAGGTGCTGCACCCGGATGATGTAGTGGATTGAGACGGGGTATCACCTTTGTATGCAAATGTACTAAACTTTTTTAACACGTGGGCAGAGTTGCACCTGGGACAGCTGATGCCCTGATCTTTTGTCCTCACGAGGATTTCAAAAAGGTTTTCACATTCATTGCACTGATATTCGAATACAGGCACCAATCGTACTCCTTCTTATATATAAAGATAATAAAAAAACTGTATATTCTCAACAGCTGATTTAACTATTTTATATCATTCAGAAAATACGTACATTGGTGAGGTTCTTGTTGAGTATTTATTAAATTTGGTTTAAAATATTATTATACAGTTTTTTATTGGAAGTATATGTAATAAAATTTTACGGTACTAGGAATAGAGCAAACCATTTTCAGTATGGGGAGTTGTGCTGGTAGATGTATTACAGGCAGAGAATCAGGCAAAAGACCGAACCGCCTAAACGTTCGTTTGATACTATCGTGAAAGCTGTTGCGACAGGTGTATTCATTGCAAGTCTGGTGTTGAATGTTGTGTTCCTTGCAGTCATCCTGGGAATGAGCGCAGCCTACAAGGTTACAAAGGACATGGATAGCGGTGTTTACGAAAAGATATATATCGAGAATGGGTCGTTTGGTTTCAGGGAGGGCAGGGTCGATGAGATAGCGATCATACATGTTACTGGATTTATCTCAGAGTTTGACAGGAGAGGGGGGCTCTTGGAGTATATCGAAAATCCTGTTAGCGCTGTTACTAACCGTTTGAGTCTCATCAGGGATGATAAAAACATAAGAGGGGTTTTGCTTGTAATAGACAGCCCGGGTGGAGAGGTAACTGCTAGTGATGTTTTATACCATAGATTGTCTTCATTCAGACGTGAAACGGGTCTGCCTATGGTAGCATTAATGAAACAAGTAGCGGCATCCGGAGGATATTACGTTGCATCCGCTTCTGAACACATAGTCGCTTATCCCACTGCTATTGTTGGAAGTATCGGTGTGATCATGGGAAATTTTAACTTCAAAGATCTTATGGATAAGCATGGTGTGAAATATGTGATGATAAAGAGTGGTGAGCACAAAGGGCTTCTCTCACCTTTTGATAGTGTTGACGAAGAAGATATATCCATCATACAGGCAATTGTTGATCAGATGCTGGACAGATTTATTGATGCAGTAGATGAGGGAAGAAAGAATCTTAGCCATGAAGATGTTGAGAGTCTTGCAGACGGAAGGATTTATGCTGCTGGAGATGCACTGGAAAAGGGATTGATAGACGAGATTGGCTACCTTGAAGATGCAGTACGTGTGCTTGCTAATCTGGCTGGGATTAAGACACCGAATGTTGTTGAATATCAAAGGTCAAGGGCACTGAGAGACATCGTTGGAAGCATCTCCATGCGATTAATTCCAGCAATGTTCTTTCAAGAATCAAATATTTTTGAAGAACAATTTTATCCTATGAGGCAAGACGGGTTTGGCATATATTATCTGTGGGATAATAATCTCTCGTTCAAGTAATCTGTGTAGAGTAGCTAGAATTGCACTATTAATAAGAAATATGAAGTATTTCAGCATCCAGTGATAATAAAAAAGATCTTTTTAATTTCATTTAGACGAGGTAGGACTCTTATTAAAAAATTGTCCATTCCGTCTAAATGCAAAAGAAACTCTTGAAAAGGTTAATTAATTTCATTTACAACTGATCTGTA
>CP070841.1:212851-240194 GCA_020342115.1 Spirochaetota bacterium | reverse complement strand
TCCCCCTACGTCTGTACCCAATCTGTACATCGAATTCTCCTGAGAATTTGTAAGTTCAACTGATAACACTCTATATTTTTGTCAGTCCCAGAAACACAAACATCAGTAACTAATTAACCGTCAGCGTAAAGGTGGCATCTCACAGTATGCCCTTCTTCAATCTCCACCATTTCTGGATCGATCTTTGAACACACTGCCATCTTTTCAGGGCACCTGAGATGGAAACTGCATCCTGGCGGAATATTTACAGGAGATGGGATCTCCCCCCTTGATATTACTTTCTTTGGTTTAAGATCCTCTTCATCATCAGATATAACAGGTATTGATGAAAGAAGCATCTTCGTATATGGATGTAAAGGTTTCTGAAAGAAATCAACGGTTGGTGCAACCTCGGATATTTTCCCGAGGTACATGATTGCTACCCGGTTTGCCATATTTCTCATAAGGCTGAGATCATGAGTGATAAAGAGATAGGTAAGGTCGAACTTCTTTTGTAATCGTATCAGTAGATTGATGATTTTTGCCTGGATGGAAACATCAAGAGCCGAGGTCGGTTCATCCAAGGCAATAAAAGATGGGTCTGTTGCCAGGGCTCTGGCAATTGCTACCATCTGTTTTTCACCTCCGCCTATAGTAGTCGGATACTTATATAGATACTCCTCCGGTGGCAGCTCCACCATATTGAGCAGCTCTGTTATCCTTTTCATTTGATCTCTGTTGACCGGGGTACCATGCACTTTCAGAGGGAGTTCAAGAATTTGCTTTATGCTCCATCTGGGATTGAGTGAAGAGCCCGGATCCTGGAATACTATTCGAATCTCTTTTTTTAAATTCTTCGAGCGTCCACTGTAATCTTTTTCCAGACTCTGGTCTTTGAAATAAGCCTTACCACCGGTAGGCTCATATATACCGATAAGCGTGTGTGCAACTGTTGTTTTTCCGGAACCTGATTCACCTACCAGTCCCAGGGTCTCGCCCTTAAATATGGAAAAACTCACCTTATCGACAGCCCTGACAGTCCCCTGTTTTGTGAAAAAATGTTTTATCAGACCTTCAACCCTCATAATCTCTTCAGTCATAAAGGTCATCTCCCGTAAAGAAAACAGGCCACCATCTGGTTTTCCCCCTGGTTGAACAACGGAGGTTTTTTATTGATACAAATTTCCATTTTATCACCGCACCTCGGATGGAACCGGCATCCCTCAGGCGGATTGAGATAATTCGGGATTCTTCCCTGAATGCCCTCACTGACTCCCTCACCTGTTAGTTTCGGAACTGTCTTTAAAAGCCCCCTCGTATAGGGATGCAGCGGGTTTGAAAAAAGCTCTTTTGTATGAGCGGTTTCCACGATGTTTCCCGCATACATTATGTAAACACGGTGAGTCAGGTGTCTTACAACGCCGAGAGAATGTGTTATAAATAGAATGGATGTTCCCCTCTTTTCAACAAGCTCGTCAAGCCTTCTCAATATCTGATCCTGAATCGTTACATCGAGATTTGTTGTAGGCTCATCTGCGAGAAGAAGCTTCACAGTAACCCTCAGAGCCTCACTGATGCAAACTCTTTGTCTCATGCCGCCACTTAACTGTATGGGATAACTTTTCAAAATCCTCTCTGGATCGGGCATGCCTGTTTCCTTCAGCAGCGAAGCAGCCCGAGATTTTAATTCCTTTTTTGAAACTTCTTCTATACCCTGCTGTCTCAGTGAATGCTTGATTATTTCCTGCAATTGATAGCCAATAGTAAAAACCGGGTTGAGAGATGTGAGAGGGTCCTGAAAAATCGCGCTTATTTCTCCTCTTCTTATGCTCGGTATTTCTCGTTTTTTGAGCTTCAGGATATCCCTGCCACGGTAGAATATCTCTCCTCCTGTTATCCGAGCCGGTGGGGAGGGAAGCACCCTTAGAACAGATTTTATGGTTGTTGTCTTTCCACATCCTGTCTCTCCTACCAGTCCCACTTTCTCTCCCTCATTGATTGTGAGATTAACGCCGTTAAGAACCTTGAGATCTCCTTCAAAGACTTTGAAACTCACACTGAGATCCTTTATTTCAAGTAACGGGCTCTTAGTATGCATTAGATCTCCTCAACGGCGAACATATCACGAAGGCCATCACCTATGAGATTGAAGGAAAGGATTACGAGCACTATAGCAAGTGCAGGAAACACTGTCATCCACCATTCTGCAGGCAATCGCTTTGCTCCATCAGCAACCATCGTCCCAAGGCCAGGCTTTGGCGGCTGGACACCCAGACCAATAAAACTAAGAGACGCTCCGAGAATTATTACAAACCCCATGTCCAGAGTAATCTTTGTCAGTATCGGACCCACACAATTAGGCAGTATCGACCTTATCATTATGAATCCCTTCCTGGCGCCAGTGAGCTCTGCATCATGAACAAAATACTCATTCCGCAATGAAGATGTAACCGAGTATACCAATCTGCAATACCAGGGCCACCACATCAGTGATATGGCCATCATCTGATTGAGCAGCTTGGGACTCAACATAGCGGTTATTGCCAGTGCCAGTACCAGAGGAGGCACTGCCAGGAAGATATCCGTAATTCTCATTATCCCGATCTCGAGCCATTTTCGTTTCGTGTATCCTGCGATCAACCCTAGAATGATACCGAGTGGCACGCTCAGGCTTATAACCACGACTGCGAGTAATAGAGAAAATCGATATCCAAAGATAACACGGCTAAAGACATCCCTGCCGACGGTGTCGGTACCAAAGAAATGCCTGAGGTTTGGAGGCTGGCCCGATTCCGGGAAGTTGGTATAAGGCCCTGCATGCTCAGGATAAGGTGTGATATAGGGAGCAAGGATTGCAGCAAGAACAATAATAATAAGAACTGTTAATCCCAATACAGAGAGAGGGTTTCGAGAGAACTTATACCAGCTTTTCGAAATGTTCACCCTTTTTGCATATACGCGATTGCTTTTCATGTCTTTTCCAGCCAAAGCTTATCCTCCTCTCCTTTGAAGTCGGATTCTGGGATCCAGAAAGGAAACAACGATATCCACAATGAGGTTGACAATTGCAAAAGTAGCTCCTACTATAAGTACAACTGCAACAATAGCGTTGAGATCCTTGTTCAGCATTACTGTTACTGCATAGCGGGCAAATCCAGGCCACATGAATACCAGTTCGACAAGAAATGCATTTGCGATAATAAACGCAAAATCAAGACCCATAATCGATACAGTCGGTATGAGTGATGGTTTTAAAAGATATTTGAATATAACGGATCGCGTGGGAACGCCATGTACCACATGAGTTGCAACATAATCCTTCTGTATATTGTCTACTATGGACGAGCGTGTAACCCTCCCCTCCTGAGCAATATGTGCAACTGCAAGAGATAATGCAGGCAGAATAATATGCTTCAGCCCATTTAAGGCAACTTTGAATTGACCTGCAATCAGACTGTCAAGGATAATAAATCCCGTCACTCTAGGTGGAGGTCTCAATATAATGCTTATTCTTCCTACCGCTGGTATGAATCCAAGGATATGACTGAAAACAAGAAGAAGAAAGATCGCCATTACGAAAGAAGGCGTGGCAACACCTATATAGGATACCAGCCTGGAAAGACCATCAAACCATGAATTCCTGAAATATCCGGCAAGCACTCCGGTTACCTGTCCGAAAACAAGTGATATTATAAATGAACACAGGACAAGTTCTAACGTGGCCGGTAAATACTCGTTCAGATCCTTGACTATTGGTCTCTTGGTATACAGAGATCTTCCAAGATCACCTTTTAGCAGTGATCTGAGCCAGTAATAGTACTGAACAGGAAAAGGTTTATCGAGATGTATCTCCTCTCTAAGTTTTTGAACCTGTTCCTCGGTAGCCAGTGGTCCAAGTGCAACACGGGCAGGATCGCCAGGCATTACCCGAGCAATGAAAAATATCAAAAGAGAAAGACCAAAGAGAACAAATAATGAATGTATTAGCCTCAGCCCTATATATTTCAGCATGCTGTATTCCTGAATATTATAAAGAGAGAAGGTGAGCGTGTGGAACACCCACCCTCCCTCAACCGTAACTTTTATTTTTCTTACTTTTCCTACACGACTTCTTCTGTTCATGGTGATTGATTTTAATTAATCACCATGAGCTTATTAATCTCCACATGCCTTATTCGTCACTATGTTGTCGAATTAAATTAATTTATTGATTGATCATTCTCCAGACACTAAGCTATGGCTTCTTTGTCAGATCTATCCGCCAGTTGTACATGCTCTCAGTGGGGCCAACTATGGGAAAAACCTCTTTAGGGCCGATCATGTAATCCTGGGTCGTGAAAAGCATGGGAATTTCATAAGGATAAAGCGCTAGAGCATCGGACGCTATCTTCTCCTGAAGCTGCTCGTATATCCCGAGTCGGTCGTCTGAATCCAGGGTTTCCCTTGCCTTGTCGATAAGCATACCGTACTCTCTATTTACGTACCAGTGAGCCGAGTAAATCCCCCCGATATTAGAGGGGTGATACATGAAATTCATGAAAGAATCCGGTGACGGATACACTATCGGGAACATAAACATCGTAAGGTTAGGAGTTGTTTCAGGTTTAGCGCACTCTTCCGAATACTGAGGCCAGGGAGGTCCAGCAATCTCAAGTTCTATTCCGAGTTTGGCGAGATCTGCCTGCAACTGAAGACCAACCTCCTCTTCAGCCTCAAGCCCTGCACAGTAATGGAAAACAACCTTTACCTCATCTGGATCATACTTTGACTTTGCAAGCTCTTCTCTTGCTTTAGCGAGATTCTGCCGTCTTGGCTGCGGAGGAACCTTTACAAGTCCAGGCAGCCCAGAAGCAATGATGTTTGCTTCTTTCGCCCCATATGGACTGTACTGCTCCATTATTGCATCATAATCGTAAGCGTAGAGAAGCGCCCTTCTGAAATGCACATCATCGGTTGGCGGGACTGTGGTATTAATCCATACAGTCCAGACCTCAGGCCAGATTCGTTTCAGACCGATTCCTGGAGTGTCAACAATCTCTTTAAGTGTCTTTCTGCTGAATGCTCCGTTCATTTCCACATCCAGCTGCTGGCTCTTGAGGAGCATCATCAATGTTGCAGTTTCCCAGTTCATGATGAATATGAGCCTCTCAATAGGAGCTTCGGTCGGCTTCGGTTCCTCCCAGCCCAGGAAGTAATCTTTAAACCTTGTTGCTTCCATACGTTCACCAGGACTATGGCTCACCATCATGTATGGGCCACTCCCAGCATCATGTTCATTCAGCCACTCCTGAGCATAATCGCCAAACTGTCCATACTCTCCAGGTTTTTTGTTTTCTAGCACAAGATCCTTATTCAACGGCCAGAAAAGCGTAAGGGTAGCTGGAAATACTGCATTGGGTTTTGCCAGCACAAAGTCTACCGTGTAGTTGTCTATAACTCTTGCAGTCACCTTACCCATTATACCCGAGTAACCCTTTCCAAGGGACATCAATCTCTCCATTGAGAAAGCAACATCCTCGGCTGTAAGCTCACTTCCGTCATGGAATTTGACACCTCTTCTGAGTTTAAACCGCCAGTGGTCGAGCATGCCTCCCACTGCTTCCCAGCTTTCAGCAAGGTGAGGTCTCAATTTACCATCTGGTGTTGGGTAGAGTAAGGGACTGTACAGGTTATAAACCACCTGGGTATCGTACCAGTCCATTGCCTGACCAGGATCCGGAATAATGACCGGCATACCATTGATGACAACGACGTTTTCCGCTTCTGGCATTACTTCTTCCCTTTCACTGGCTGTTAAAAATGCAGATGGTATGAGAAGAAGAGCGACCAAGAAATAAAGCAACTGTTTCTTCATCTTTCAATCCTCCCTTCTTTAATATTTAAAAAGGTACAACGTACCTTATTAACCTACGATCAAGAGTGATCTACGATCACTAGGAAACTGCGTGTAATAACAATCATTAAACCATAACCAGAAGGGTCTGTCAATAAAATTAAAAGATGATCTTTTTATTGGTAAATACCGATCCACTAAACAAAAACAATACTCATAAGACCTAAAATTTTGTAAGTATCAAAGCCTGTTTGGAGAAGAAAATTATTTTTCTGCCTCAACATCATAAAAGAGTCTACAGCACAAAGAGTATGCTATTTGAGAGCTTCCTTTTTCGCACCATAAAAATCCCGGTAGAAGCTCACTGTGCTGAATATCTTTTCATCCATGAGAGGCGTACCATTAATAATGAGGTTTGCCATATTTTTGCCAATTCCAGGCCCCATCATAAAACCCTGACCGCACATGCCAACTACAAGGTACATGCCTTCTATCTCTCTTACCTTGTCGCATATCGGAAGACCGTCAGGAGTCATCGGATAAAGCCCGCGCCATACTCTGCGCACAAGCATATTCTTCAGTCTGGGAAGAAGGTCTATCATTCGTCTGGCAACTATAGGCAGAAACTCGGATGTCGGTTCTCTATTGGTGCCGGTAAATAACTTCTTTGGTGTATAGCAAAAGATGATTGCACCTTCACGATTCTGAGCGAAGTAAAAATTTGCAGTCTTCCCTTCAGGTCCTGGACGAAGGTCTACAACCAGTGGATCCAAAAACTGTTCTATTGGAGCTGAAATCCCTGCCTCGTGACTGTCAGGTGTGACAGGAATATCAAGTCCGTTGAGTCTACCGAGGTCTTTGGCATAAGCTCCAGCTGCGTTTACTACGATTGGAGCAGAGTATGTATCCCTGTCTGTCTTTACTCCTTTCACTTTATTGGCATCAACTGTAATATCTGTTACAGTTTCACCAAAACCGAACTCGCATTCCCTCTCTTTAGATGCTTTGTACATAGCATCTATGGCCAGAAGAGGAGAAACCTGGCCATCATCAGGAGAATAGGTTCCCCCGATCAACCCTTCAGGCAAAATTCCAGGTACCACCTCTTCGATACCACATGCATCACGCCATTCGATATTCAGCCCGAAAGATCTCTGGACAGTGAGAAGGCTTTTTAATATCGTCTCCTCTTTTTTGCGATACACAGGAAAGCAGTACCCTCCCTTCTTCCACCCTATATCATCCCCATACTCTTTCTCCCACCTGCTGAAGATGCGCAAGCTCTCTTTACATATGTGTATCTTAGCAGGATCAGAATGTGTGGCACGGACACCTCCGATTGCGGATTTGTTCTGGCCCTGCCCTGGGGAAGAGTGAGAATCTAAAACAAGAACTTTGAGTCCCTCAAGTGTGAGGAAAAGAGCTGTCGGCACACCAACACTCCCGGCACCAACTACAATTGCATCAAAGTTTCTGCTCAAGATCTGATCCTCTAAATTCTATTGCTGTGTTGTATTTTGGTGACATTATTTCTCTTTTATTCCGGCAAATGTCCCGAGGGTGATTTCTGTATACGGAGGCCTGTCAACTGGAAGCGTGACCTCACTTGTATCAACTCCCTCTTCTCTGAAAAGTCCAAGTATCAACTCCGTACAGGTTCTGCCACCGCAGGCACCCATACCAGCACGCGTTGCTGCCTTTATCTGATTCACATCACGATAACCGGCACGAATCAGAGGTACGATCTCACTTTTCGATACCCTTTCGCATCTACAGATAATAACCTCTTCTTTACCAGTTAACGTACTTGCTTCTTCCGGCTCGGCTGCTTCTTTCCTTTTTATCCCCGATATATCGAGCCTTTCATCAAAGGGTACCTCCAATAGCATCAAACGGCGGCGATCCTGTGATGGTGCGTTTCGATATGCGATTATTCTCCCCTTTCCTACAATCTCTCCCTCAATCCCAACTGTTGCAACTTCTGCACCTGTCTCGATCTCTTCATCTGTAAACTCAACAGGGAGAGTCAATCGAGCTCGTTCTCTATTTTGATCATATCGTTCATCTACCAGAACAATAGCGAGACCAGGACAACTCAACACACACTGACCGCATCCCAGACATGATTCCCCCTCAAAGCTCGGGACATTCCTCATATCGCCTGCACCCATTTTTATTTCCTGTATGGGACATACCTTTCTGCAGGGATCACACGGTATCTCCTGCGTACAGCGTATAAGAGGATATACCGATCCAGAAAGTATATGTGGCGTTTTCACTTCTTCTCTTCCTGGACCCTTACGAAGAGTCTCAGCGAGCCCGCTCCATTCCTTTGGTATGAAACTGGTCTTTCCAAGTGCCCGAACAATCTCTCTGCCCCTGATTCGACCGCTGAACATCGCAGCACTTGCCTCTGCAATAACCTCTGCATCACCGGCTGTGAATACCTTCATCCCGTATTCTTTTGCTTTTATGTATATTTCCTGTAAGGGTGAAAGACCGACTGCGATCAGGAGTGTGTCAACTTTGAATGCTTTTTCTGTACCCTGAACCGGTTTGAAATTCTTATCTATCTTGCATATAGTGATGCTTCGAATTCTCTCAAGCCCGTCTGCTTTTAGAACGGTGTGCGATGTGTAGATGGGAACTCCCAATCGCTTCAGTTTATCTAAATGCACCCTGTACCCACCACATTCAGGTAATGCTTCAACCAATCCAACCACATCTATTCCCGCCTGCAGTGCATGATACCCGCTGATCAGCCCGACATTTCCTCCTCCACATATGAAAAGTTTCTCAGAAGGGTGTATGAGATCACGGTTGACCAGGGTTTGAAATGCTCCGGCTCCATAGATTCCAGGCAGGTCACTCCCAGC
Source organism: Spirochaetota bacterium (assembly GCA_020342115.1). Classification (GTDB taxonomy): domain Bacteria; phylum Spirochaetota; class B62-G9; order B62-G9; family DRHN01. The sequence goes on along the minus strand of CP070841.1, from coordinate 231,506 downwards.
AAATGCAAGAGACTTCTCACGGGCTCCAGTTGCAACAAGCAGTACCTCCGGTTTTACCAGCACATACTCGCCTTTTTTAACAATACCAACCTTTCGGTCATTAAACACTCCAATGGCAGATGAGCTCAGCCATACCTCAATAAGCTCACCGCCATGGCTATGTAATTCTTTGGTAAGCAAAGTGCCAATATCTATGCCACGTGTTCCTGCAAAACAGTCTCCTTTGGAACCGAAAAAATTGTGAGTCTGAAGGCTTAGTTTACCCCCAAGTGTGTTCTTATCATCAACAAGAATGCCGCGTACTCCAAACTTCGCAATCTCTATAGCAGCCGATAATCCGGCTGGCCCCCCTCCAACAATGAGAACCGGAGTTTTTATCGTTCTAACTTTCGAAAATTTCGAAGGAGTGTCATCATGCGGGATCTGGGGGAATCCCTCCAGGCTTTTTACCAGCATTCCCTCAATAACTTCTGTCATGCAGGCTTTTACGGCCATACCATTGGCAATAACCATGCAGTGTGAACACTGACCATTTGCACAGAATATTCCCTGGGGAGAACCATCATGATGATGGCCGAATACAGTAATCCCATGAGCAAAAAGTGCTGAAGAGATCACCTCCCCTTCTTTTGCTAAAAGTTTTTTACCGTTGAAGGTGAATGTTATATCCCTTCTCTTTGAAGCTGTAAGTATTGGATGTTTGAGTATCCTTCCCATGCTTCATTCCCTCAACAAAGATGACAAGAGTGTTATTAGATCTTCAATGGGTACAAAAACCTGTTTCCAGGATTTGGGATTAACAGCACATCTGAGGTGAATGGTACATTCCCAGCAAGCACTCACAAGAAGCTCCGCACCCACACCAGTTGCTTCTCGCAATCTATTCACCTGCATCATTTTTGAGTACCTGCTGCACTGTATCCAGCAGGATGTGCCGCAGCAGGAAGCATCCTCCCTGGTTGTTGGCATCTCAACCAGCTCTATCCCTGGAATAGCTCGAAGAATAGCTCTTGGCGGATCATACACCCCCATACCGCGACCCAGCCTGCATGAATCGTGGTATGTCACCCTCTTTTTCAACTCATAAAACTTCAGTCTATCAAGCTTTTGTGCAAGTATCTCGGTTATATGAAGCACCTTGAAATCAAGGTCTCCAAAAAACTCAGGATAACTTTTAGAGAGTGTATAATAATCCTCCGGCGATGCTGAAACAACTACTCTGGCTTTTGATTTTGTTATGGCTTTGATATTTTGCTCAGCCAGTTGTTTGAAACCCTCTCTATCACCTGTCCATAAGAGATCGTGTCCTGAAAATCGTTCATTCTCGAGCACCACAGGCTTTATACCCAGCGTATTCAGCAAACGAACAGCAAACCGAGCAGAGTTGGTTATTTTCAGCTCCAGTTCAGGCATGGCAGCATCAAAAAATGAAGCTCCCCCTGCCCAGAAGAGATATTTTCCTGTTTCAGATTCAACCTTTAAATCCTCTTCCAGCCAGTTATTCCTCCTGGGCTTCCCATAAGATTTCTTAAATCTTTCAGGATTAGTACTAAGCCTTTGAGCAGAGATGAACATACCTCCATGAGTGTGAGTCGGAAAATACCCCTCCTTACTTGCTTTTTCGCGGCTGTCTCGAATGAAATATGACATATTCACGTCTGCTGTGATCTTGCAGAGTCCGCATGCCAGACATTCCCATATGAGCTGGCTTGCTAGGAGTTTATCAGGCTTTCCAGATGCAAGCATCGCTATCTGAGAGGGTGAAAAATCAGGATTAACCCTCGCCACAGGGCATACTTCACTTAAGCGGGCAGCGTGCTCATCCACCTTATGAATATTATATTTCTCTGCTAACTCCCCTACGCTGTTCACCTGCTATTACCTTTCATCTTTTCAAGCTCATAAATCTGTTCGATTATACCTGAAAGACCTGCTTCAGTTTCTTCTGTAATATCGATTATCCTGATCCCCATTTCTATATATCCCAATAAAGAAAGAGTATCTAACGCCCGTCTGATGCTATGCTGTGCCGCTGATTTACCAAAACCATAGTGGCATCCGTCATCACATCCTATAAGAATTACACCCCTGGCACCTCGTTCTATGGCTCTGAGCATGTCTCCAGCAGTCACATGCCCTATACACATAACACTCAAGGCTTCATGCTTAGAAATATCAGTCAAAGATCTCACCCAGGAACTCCACCGGCATGCAAACACCGCTATACCCCGAATCTTGACCATAGTATCAATGTACTTGTGTATTCTTTCAGCAGAGAAACAATGCTGTTCGATCGCACCGGTCGGACACACTGAAACACACGTACCGCACCCTCTGCATGCATCTTCATTAACCTTTGCAGTGAAGATACCATCACCCTGATAGAGAACCTGTATCGCATTATACCCACATATCTCTTCACATGCACCGCACCCCCTGCACAACTGCTCATTGACATTTATGGTGAGGGTATGCGGCTCATAAAAGTTTGAACCGTACGTCAATTCTGATACTTTATTCCTGTAGATATCCCGCGGAAGTCGGACAATCCTCTGAGATTGGTCGGTACAGTCCACAATAACCTGCTTATTGTTGCAGACCCCCACGCATTCACTGCACTCAAGACATGGACCGCAACGTATACATCGTTCGGCTTCTTTGATAGCCTCCCCTTCTGTGAACCCCAGCTCGACCTCTCTGAAGGACGACCTCCTTTTTGATATTTCTAATATAGGAAAGCTTATTCGGCCTGCCCTTTCTGCAGGCACTGATTCTACCTCAAGTTCAAGCTCCTGATTACTGGAAATCTCCGGTACTTTTAAAGGAAGCTCATCGATATACCTGACTATGGACTGTGCTGCCCGGTGTCCGGATGCAATGGCATATACCACACTGCCTGCACCTGTAATCACATCCCCTCCTGAAAATACCCCTCTCATCGATGTAGCCATAGTATCCGGATCGATCTTAAGCAGTCCGTCATCCGAGAAATCCAGTCCTTTGCCCATTTCACCAAACGAGACATCGAGCTGTTGCCCGATTGCAGGGATAATAGCATCACATGAAATGGTAAACCGTGACCCTTGAATTGGAATAGCCTTTCTTCGGCCAGATGCATCTTTCTCACCCAGCCTCATACGCACACATTCTACACCGTATAGATTTCCATCTTTATGGAGTAACTTTACAGGACATGAGAGAAATTGAAATCTCACACCTTCTTCTTGAGCTTCAGTAACCTCATTCTCGTATGCAGGCATCTCTTTCCGAGAACGGCGGTATACTATCCGGACATCCTTAGCACCCAATCGCAGAGACACACGGGCGCAATCCACAGCAGTGTTTCCTCCACCTATAATCACCACACTGTCGCCAGGTTTTTTACCTCTGCCCGTCGACACCTCCTGAAGATAATTAACCCAATCTATCACTCCATGCTCCACCTCGTCTTCACCCTCGATATCAAGATGTAGAGGCTTTTGAGCACCTGTTGCGATAAAGACGGCATCAAACTCTTTGACAATCTCATCAAAGGCGGATTTGGTCTTAATGGGTGTATCCAATCTGATATCAACACCAAGAGCCTCTATTGCTGCTATCTCGATCTGAAGTATGTCTCTTGGGAGACGGTATGCAGGGATCCCGAAAGCCATCATACCGCCAGCAGCCTCAAGTGACTCAAATACTGTGATTCCGAAGCCCCTGTACGCAAGATCTGCGGCACAGGTCAGGCCTGCAGGACCGGCCCCTATAATCGCTACCTTTTCTTTACCTCTTTCTGCTCTCTTGTATTCAGGCACAACAGCGCGCGGTATAATACCGCTGCGCAGCTCATAGTCAGCAATGAAGCGTTTTAGTGCTGCAATTGCTATGGGACCATCTATCTCGGCACGTTTGCATTCATCCTCACAAGGATGAGGACATATTCTGCCGCATATTCCGGGGAAAGGATTGGTTTTCCTTACTACCTCGAGCGCCTCGGCGAAACGCCCGGCTGCAACAAGAGAAACATAGGCTTTAACATTAGTGCCAAGAGGACACTTAACTGTGCATGGAGAAGGATTTACAGGAACCAGTGTCACTTTTTCAGGTTTTTTCGAGGTGTCACCTGGCATGTAATTTCCCCATTTTCAAGACACTGGCAAGTAGCATCGATTCCTGCTAGTGATTACTTTTCATTCATAAACGGATATCGATAATCCAACGGCGGTATGAAGTTCTCCTTTATTGTTCTTGGACTTACCCACCTGAGCAGATTCAATAGGCTTCCTGCCTTGTCGTTTGTACCGCTTGCCCTGCTGCCGCCAAAAGGCTGCTGTCCCACCACTGCACCTGTGGGCTTATCATTGATATAAAAGTTTCCGGCTGCATTCACAAGTATATGCTCAGCAAGAGCAATTGCGTCACGATCCTGCGCAAAAACCGCTCCTGTCAATCCATAGGGTGAGGTCTGGTCACAGAGCTCAAGAGTTTCTTCGTACTTCTCATCCTCATAGACATATACAGTAAGCACAGGGCCAAAGACCTCTTCTTCCATTGTAAGAAAATGGGGGTTTGTGGTAATTGCAAGAGTAGGCTCAATGAAAAAGCCTTTGCGTTTGTCACAATTTCCGCCAAACAGTATCTCAGCCTCATCAGATTCTTTAATCGCCTCGATATAACCAGCAATCCTGGTGAATGCCTCTCCGTCAATCACAGCATTCATGAAGTTGCTGAAATCTTCAACATCACCCATTCTCACTGTCTTCAGCTCTCCTATTATATAGTCCTTAAGTTTATTCCATAATGACTTTGGAATATACGCCCTTGAAGCAGCAGAGCATTTCTGCCCCTGGTATTCAAAAGCACCCCGAATCAGAGCTACTCCGAGCACCTCAATATCAGCACTTTTATGAGCAATGACAAAATCCTTCCCCCCTGTTTCTCCCACAATGCGAGGATAGCTTCGATACCTATTTATTTTGCCACCAAACGTCTTCCACATTTCCTGAAATGTGGAAGTGCTTCCTGTGAAATGAACACCTGCAAGATCGGGAGAGTTCATAACAAAAGGGCCAATCGCACTCCCTGGACCGGGAATGAAGTTAATGACACCATTCGGTAGCCCAGCCTCCTGAAATAACCGCATGACCCAGTAGGCAGAATATACCGCGGATGATGCTGGTTTCCAGACAGTGACATTACCCATGATTACAGGACTGGATGGAAGGTTCCCTGCAATGGATAAAAAGTTAAATGGCGTAACCGCAAATATAAAACCTTCCAATGGCCGAAATTCCATCCGGTTCCACATCCCATATGGTGAATATGGAGGCTGCTGCTCAAATATCTGCATTGCATAACAAGCGTTAAAACGAAAAAAATCTATCAATTCACATGCAGCATCAATTTCAGCCTGAAACGCATTTTTACTCTGGCATAGCATAGTCGCAGCATTCAGAGTGGACCTCCATGGTCCGGAAAGAAGATCAGCAGCTTTCATAAACACAGCGACACGATCCTGCCAATCCAACCCATTCCATTTCTTACTGGCTTTTAAGGCAGCCTCGATTGCTGCCTTGACTTCTCTCTCCCCAGCCTTATGGTACTTGCCTATCACAGTTCCATGATCATGGGGGAGTATACAGTCTCCCATCTTCCCGGTTTTTACTTCTTCTCCACCAATAATGAGAGGTATCTCAATCTGATTGCCTTTTAGCTCCTTAAGCTTCGCCTTCAATGATTCGCGTTCACTCGTTCCAGGTGCAAAGCTTTTTACAGGTTCATTGGTGGGAAATGGTACAGAAAATTTTGCATTTGCCATTTTTACCACCTTTCATATGTGGATAAGCACGTACCAATCTTTTGAATGACAAAACATGCAGGAAAATTCAAATAGTGATACGATACTTGTTTCAAGATCCTTTACTGTTTCTTTTCCTCCATAAATCTTTTAAAACGGCTTACATGATCCTGTACAATGAAGCGTGCCTCATCTTTCCTACCTGACTCTATAGCCTTTACGATATCACAAAGATCTCTATAGTTTTCCTCCATGATTTCAGGCTTTTTTTCTAAAAATCTGTTGTAATACCGGATGATATTATCATGAACCATCCGAAGGACGGATTCGTATACCTGATTTCCGGCAATTTGTGCGAGCGCCATGTGCAATGTATTGTCAATATCTATGAAGTCATCCCAGTGAGATATTCCATTCTCGAAATGGCAGCGGGCTTCTTCAAGAAGCTTTTTCAAATAAACTATATCTTTCTTTTTGGCCCTTTCTGCTGCCAGTGATGCCACTATTCCCTCTACTCCCTCACGAAATTCAGAAAGGTCCTTTAAAGGGATTTTTTGGTAACGTATTAAGAATGCAAGACTTTCGCTCACCTGGTGAGTTGTTACTTCTTTTACTATAGACCCACCGTTCATGCCTGTTTTGATGGCAATCAGCCCCTTCTGCTCGAGGACCCGCAGGGCTTCTCGAAGTGTTCCCCTGCTGGTCTGAAATTGCTCCTTAAGCTCTCTCTCTGCAGGCAGCTTATCACCAGCTTTCAGCTTTCCCTGCAGGATTGCCTCTTCGATCTGGTGGATTACATCCTGAAAGACCCTGCTCTGTTTCGCCTGTTCAAACATACCATGCTCGATAAATACTATAATGGTTAAACCATTTAATCATATTTGAAACTTTTTGTCAATGTAAATTCACTCTCTTCTCAGGAAAAAATTTAGACTTGTTTATTACAACTCTATCCATAAAAAAGCTTCTCCACACTTGCTATATCTAAAAATCTGATTTAGAGTAAAAAAATAAGGAGGTAACAATATGAAAAATCGTATTCTCTATATCAATCCTATTGGTTCACCTGATTTTGATAAAGAAATTTATAACTTTCTAGAAAATGGGAAAAGGCAAGACACTGAAGTTACAATAACTTCTCTAACAAAAGGCCCCCCTCATATCGAATACCACTACTATGAGTCACTAGTACTTGTAGATACACTCCATAAAGTGAGGTTGGCAGAAAAAGAGGGGTATCAGGGGGCCATTATAGGCTGCTTTTATGATCCAGGTCTTCGTGAAGCAAAGGAGATATCCTGTAATCTGATGGTTACCGCCCTTTGTGAAGCTTCACTCCACATTGCCGTAACTCTTGGAAATATGTTCTCTATAATCGTTGGAAGAAATAAATGGATTCCAAGGATGCATGAAAACGTCAAGAATCATGGATTTGAGAGTAAACTCGCCTCCTTCAAATCGCTCGATATGGGAGTTCTGGATTTTCATAAGGACGAAGATCTCACGATACGAAAAATGAAGACACTTTCCAGGGAGGCTGTTGAAAAAGATCTTGCTGAGGTACTTATCCTGGGATGCGGAATCCAGTTTGGTTTCTATAGAGAACTTCAGAAGGAGATCGGCGTACCTGTCATTGATCCTGTTCTTGCTTCATTGAAATATATAGAGTTACTTGTAGAAATAAAACACAGACTCGATTGGGGCATCAGCAAGGCATGGGGATTCGAAAGTCCATCTTTGGAGGAGATACAAAGGTTTAAACTTGAAGAGCAGTATAAAATAAAAGGACTGTGGAGCTGAGTCATCATCAGCGTAGGATGAATCCGTTGCCAAGAGGGTCATCAGGATCGATTAGAAATTCATGACGTCCAGTGATATGGGCTGTGCCCTCTACTTCCGGAATAACTGCCTGATGTGGGCCAAATGTTGTTTGCTCGATTACACGGGCACTAAATCGGCTCCCGATAATACTGTCCGTAATAACTGCCTGATTCAATTCGATCTCCCCCCTGGCATATTGCAGTGCAAGACGCCCACTAACCCCGGTTCCTGTAGGAGATCGATCAACCTCGCCTTCAGCAAAGATGCAGACATTTCGGCTATGAGCCTTATCATCATGAGGCGGGCCAAAAAAAATAGTACCATAGAGAAAATTCAGATCTTTCTCAAAAGGATGAATTATAGCTTTTTTACTCATTATAGCCCTCTTAATAGCCATACCCTTTTCTATAAGTTCACGGTATTCTTCTTTTGAGAGGGACAATGCTAGATTCTCAGCATTGACATAGGCATAAAAAGCACCTCCAAAGGCTATATCATATTTAACCTTTCCAAGATCCGGCACATCAATTACCTCATCCATTGTAAGCACAAACGAGGGAACATTGCGAAAATAAACACTCTTAACTTTTCCATCAGCTACACGAGCATGAGCGGTAACAAGACCTGCTGGTGTGTCGAGTTTGATTGTACTCTCAGGCTCTCTCATTGGGAACATGCCAGTTTCAAGGATAACCGTTGCAATACCTATGATGCCGTGACCGCACATCGTACTGTACCCCTCATTGTGCATAAAAAGGATACCTATATCAGCATCCTCTGTTACCGGTGGTGTGAGGATGCATCCATACATATCTGCATGCCCCCGGGGCTCCCACATAAGTGTGGTTCGAAGGTTATCGTTGTTCTGCATTACCCACTGTCTGCGTTTCAGGATTGTTGCTCCAGGCACTTCAGGAAACCCATCTGTAATTATCCTGAGAGGTTCTCCTGCGGTATGGCAATCTATTGTTTTTATCTTTTTCCAGTTCTCTGGAGATAACCAGTCTCTGAGCTCCTTCATCAAATTCTCCCTTGATGATGCTGTATAATATGCAAATCGATTGCTTCTTTCTCAATAGTAAATAGAAAATAAATAAAGCTCAAACAGTTTTATAAACCTCTGAGCTTTTATGCTTGAAAATGATGCTATATACTATAGAATCAACCTTTAAAGTTCACATAAACTAATTAATCAGTCTGAAAAAAATCAACTTACTACAAAAGGTAAATTATATGAAGGTCAAAGTTTTTTCCAAGAGTGATGTTAAAAAACTTGTGATTATGGAGCAAGCAATTGCAGGGGTGAGAGAAGCCTACATACAGCTCTCATCGAAGAATGCACAGATGCCGTTGAGAACATCTATCAGCGTGAAGAAAAACATGGGAATCGCACTCTATATGCCTGCTTATTTACCTGAAATCGATGCACTCGGCATTAAAATCGTGACAGTCTTTCCTGAGAATATAAAAAAAGGCCTTCCAGCACTACAGGCAGTCATAGTCGTCACTGAAACCGACACAGGACGGCCTGCAGCATTGATGGATGGGACATACCTTACCGCACTCAGAACCGGAGCTGCGTCAGGCGTGGCAACAGAACTTTTATCAAGAAACGATTCGTCTGTAGCCGCAATAATAGGTGCCGGTATTCAGGGCCGCACACAGCTCGAAGCTGTATGCACTGTCAGACCTATTAAAAAGGTCTGGGTTTATGACAGTGTACAGACTGCTGCCAAGACCTATACAGAAGAGATGAGTGTTTATGGAAGCCCCATCCCTTCAGATATAGTTGTTGCGTCGTCACCTGCTCAAGCTGTTAAAGATGCAGATGTTATATGCACAGCGACTCCATCCACCAGTCCGGTATTCGAAGACAAAGACCTTAAACCAGGTGTTCATATCAATGCTGTTGGCGCCTACACAGAAGAGATGCAGGAGATCCCTCCTGAAACTGTAGCCCGGGCCAGAGTTTCGGTTGACTCAATCTCTGCCTGCCTTGAAGAAGCAGGCGACCTTATCAAGCCTTTAAAAAAAGGCCTCATTTCTGAAACCCATATCGCAGGTGAGATTGGTGATATAGCATCTGGTAAGATTCCTGGCCGTGAGTCGAATGATGAGGTAACTTTCTTTAAGTCGGTCGGTCTCGCAATTCAGGATGTTGCCGTAGCCGAACTCGTCCTGCAAAATGGCAAGAAAAAGGGAATTGGTAAAGAAGTAGAATTGTAAAAATGGGAGTTGACCCAATTTTAATTCTGACCTTTCCAGGTACCATTATCATTCTTAAGCCATGTTTCCCTGAGGTTCTTCGTTATCTCCTCTGGCAGAGGTCCTAGTTCAACAGATTCTATATTCTCCTTAACATGATTGATATTCCTGCTTCCGACAATTGCCGTGTGAACCCCTGGCTGAAATATCGTGAAACGAAGGGCTAGGTCAACCCAGGATCCTGAATAGCCTAAGCTCTGGGGTGATATACCCATCTGATCCAGTCTTTTTCGATAAGGGGTTGCATAACTATGGTAGAATTCACCTATTTCATTCCGGTTTCTCCAGCATGCATTGGCAATAGGACGCTTCGCAATGACTCCATAATCCCTATCTTTTGCTTTTACAAGACCCGAGCCAATAACCTGCTGATCGCATATATTGACTGATGTCTCTATGCAATCGAACACACCCATTTCAAGAGCAAGAATAATATCATCTCCATCACCGCTGTAGCCTATGTATCGTGTAAAACCCATTTGCCTGCATTTTTCAATAGATTGAATTACTTCATCATTAAAAAGTACTTCCCTGGAGCAGGAATGAAGAAACAATACATCTAAATGATCTGTCTGCAATAATTTCAACGACCTTTGTGCACTATGAACTATTATTTCAGATGACCACTCCGGAGGATCGTCCGGAGCAACCTGATGTCCGCATTTTGAAAAAAGGAAATATTCTTTTCTTCGATCTGCTATAGCACACCCTATCTTTATTTCTGCATCTTGATAGCATGCGGCAGTATCTATCACATTAATTCCCGTATCAATCACTTGATTCAATAGTGTATTACATTCTTTCTGAGATACCTGCTGAAAACCAAGCTCTGCAGTACCGAATCCAAGCATACTTACATTCAACTCAGTCTTTCCGAATTTACGCATTTTCATAATGTGACTTCCTCTCAACTATATATTTTATTTATACTCATTAAAATGGGGACAGCGCCCTATTCTTTACATGTTTTCTCACATGTACCGCTCCATGAGACGGGTGATGCTTGGTTTTCTTCCGCCGGAAAAACCGGCACTGTAGTGCTTGAGCGCACTTTCATTCAAGTGCTCTAAACGGCTGCTAAGTATAGGTTTCTCAATACAGTACACAACACCTGTATAAATTGTACTGTTTGTGTAAGCAATTTCCATTGCAGCACGTTTATCCCGAGGATTATGATCCATTGGTAAGTCATGCAGTTTGTCTCGCACATCCTTCCAGCCGACTACAGGAAATGTCACACAGGGGGAGAGGATATGGACCACAGAAAACCCGGGATGCTTAATTGCTTCTGCAATAATGCCTGCCATCTCCTCTCGTCTTGTACTTGCTGTTCGTGCAACAAACGAGACATCGTATGCTATTAGAATAGGGAGCACGTCCAGAGCATCCTCAGCAGAACCGTATGGAGAAGTCTTGGTCACACATCCCCATGGTGTAGTCGGAGAAGACTGTCCCTTTGTCATTCCGTAAGTGTTGTTATCTAAAAGAAGCAATGTCAGATCCACATTCTTTCGAGCAGCATGAGGCAGGTGGCCTCCGCCAATACCCAAGACGTCACCCTCACCTCCAACCACGATTGTGGTGAGATCAGGTCGTGCTGTCTTCACACCTGTGGCTATGGGCAGGGCCCGTCCATGGGTTCCATGCAGGGAGTAGGTGTTGAGATAATGAGACAGACGTCCAGAACAGCCGATTCCAGAAACAACTACTGTCTGTTCAGGAAGAATCCCGATAATTCCAAGAGCTTCCTCAACAGAATGTAATACGCCATAGTACCCGCATCCCGGACACCATACCGGGTCGAAATCTTTTCTTCTATAACTTTGCGATGCTGTAGTCATCGATTATTCCTGCAACTTTTTCGATTCCCCTTAAAATCTCCTCTGGGGTAATGGGAATGCCCTCGCACTTATGTAGTTCGATCGCTTTAGCTCCAAAGTGCGCTTTGATATGGTGGGCGAACTGCCCTGTGTAATTCTCCTCAACTATAATGAGATGCTCCAGACGAACAAGAAAATTGGATATCTGTCTGTAAGGCATCGGCGCGAGGGTATGCGGATGCATGTGTCGCACATATATCCCCTTCTCCTCAGCCAGATAGCGAGCTTCCCGGATTGCCCCCTGTGTAGAACCCCAACCGATTATACCGATCTTTGCATCAGACCTGCCCCATATTTCAATCGGATTGGCATCAAAAGATCGAGCGATAACTTCCATTTTTTGGAAGCGCTTCCTGCTCATGCGCAAGTGGTTCCCCCCAGTATAGTCCGGTTTCCCTGTCTCTGTATGCTCAAGGCCAGTGGCCAGATACTGCCCTCCCGAAGTTCCGGGTCTTGCAATGGGTGACACGCCATCTGAGGTCACCCGATAGCGCTTATAATCCTCAAGTTCTTTTACTGATGGTACTGCCCGGTCAATCAAATTGATAAAATCGGGTTGCGGGATTTTAACCTTGGTCCTTGCAACCTTACTATCGAGCTTGATAATGTGGGAGAAATCCGGCATACGTACAGTGGCTTTACGCAATCCAATCGATTGATCTATAAGTAAAATTACTGGAAGCTGATACCGCTCAGCAAGATTAAAAGCCCGGATCGTCTGGTAGAAGCTGTCCTCTACAGACGTGGGAGCCAGCACTATTCGGGGAGATTCTCCTGCAGTGCCGTAGATAGCCAGGTTGAGATCAGACTGCTCGGTTTTTGTTGGAAGGCCAGTACTGGGACCTCCACGCTGTACGTCCACCACCACAAGAGGCAATTCAATCATTGAAGCAAGGTTAAGCTGTTCCGTCATCAGTTGAAGACCCGGACCAGATGTAGGCACTATCGATTTTTCACCCGCAAAGGAGGCGCCGATTCCAGCCGAGACTGCAGCAATCTCATCCTCCATTTGCAGGGCTTTTCCCTGCACCAGAGGAAACAGCCGGGTGAGAGTCTCGAATATCGGAGTTGCCGGCGTGATCGGATAGCTGGCCGTAAATCGGCAGCCGGCTACGAGAGCGCCCAGTGCAATAGCTTCATTTCCTGAAAGCAGCATGTATTGCGATTCTTTAGGTTTCAGATCTGCCATAAGCAGTATCTGTTTCCACTTTTGCTCAGTCGCATACTTATACCCTGCCTCAAATGCAGCCACGTTCTTGCCAACTACACTTTCTCCTTTAGCTTTGAATCTATCCCGAATAAGCCTTTTCAGAACTGCTTTCTCTATCTCAACAAGATAACCCAGGGCACCAAGCGCAACGATGTTTCTTCCCAGCGTCCTGCCGGTTGCTTCTTTGGAAATTCTTGTCAATGGGAGAGGAAGAAGCGTGGCCTCAAGACCCGAAGGTACCTTTACCGCATCCGAATCGTAAACCAGGGAGCCACCATTCTTAAGGTCTTCTAAAGTGTTGCTGAGAGCCTGCTGGTCAAGCACAATAAGACAATCCAGCTTACTGCCAAGAGAATAAATTGTCCAATCTCGCACCCGAATCTGTGCCATAGCAAAACCTCCCCGGACCTCTGCCGGGTAAGTTATAAAAGTAAAAACATGATATTCGGTACGTGCAGCAGCTCGAGCAAACAATTCTCCACAGCTGATGATCCCCTCCCCGCCCTCTCCTGCGATACGAACAATGAAATCAACTTCTGATGAAAATGTTTTTTTACGCCCTGCCATTTCAATTCCTACATATTCTCTATAATAGCTGTGGCAAATTCAGAGCACTTGAGGGTCTTGGCCCCCTCCATCAGACGTGCGAAGTCATACGTGACGTTTTTATTAAGAATTGTCCTCTCGAGTCCTTTCACGATGAGGTCGGCTGCCTCGGTCCATCCCATATATCGAAGCATCATATCACCTGAAAGTATGACAGACCCTGGATTGACCTTATCCTGTCCGGCATATTTTGGAGCAGTACCATGCGTTGCCTCAAATACTGCATGGCCTGTCGTATAATTGATGTTCCCTCCAGGAGCAATGCCAATTCCCCCAACCTGTGCTGCAAGCGCATCTGATATATAGTCTCCATTGAGGTTCATCGTTGCAATGACCTCGAAATCCTTGGGTCGTGTGAGAACCTGCTGTAAAAATATATCAGCAATTACATCCTTAATCAAAATTTTACCTTCAGGCACATCTCCATTGAGTTGTTCCCATGTCACACATATATCTCTGAACTCCTCTTTAGCGAGCTCATAACCCCATTTACGAAACGCACCCTCGGTATACTTTTGTATATTGCCCTTATGAACAAGGGTCACGCTTTTTTTATTGTACTGCAACGCGTACTGAATTGCTGCTCGAATGAGACGCTTGGAACCGGTAATGCTTATCGGCTTTATCCCCACTCCTGAATCATTACGGATATCCCAGCCATACTCCTTTCTACAAAATTCTATCAGCTTTTTTGCGCCGTCTGTTCCCTCCTCAAGCTCCTTTCCTGCATAAACATCCTCGGTGTTCTCACGAAAAATGACCATATTCACAAGCTCTGGATGCCGGACAGGGCTCGGTACACCCTGAAACCAGCGCACAGGTCTCAGACATACATAAAGGTCGAGCATCTGACGTAAAGTAACATTCAGGCTCCGAAAACCACCCCCAACCGGAGTCGTTAAAGGACCCTTTATTCCAACGAGATATTCCTGAAATGCCTCTACAGTCGCATCAGGAAGCCACTCCCCTGTTTTTTTATACCCCTTCTCCCCTGCGAAAACCTCCATCCATACAATTTTTCTTTTGTCCTTGTAACTCTTGCTAACCGCAACATCAAACACACGTACGGCCGCTGCCCAGATATCGGGACCTGTTCCATCACCTTCTATAAATGGGATAATGGGATTATCAGGTACAACAAGCTTCTCACCTTGTTTCGTAATCTTCTGGCCTCCTTCCAATACTCCTCCCAATACTTCCCCCATCATTTGCTCCTTCTGACGATACTATTTATTTTAATTAATAACCAATCTTTGCTTTTACTCAGTAATAAAGATAATAATCGATTATCTACCATAGAAAAAGAAAATTAGATTGATTTTCATAATTGTTGTTTTTTCTTAAACACCTATACTTGACATTTCAATAATTTACTTGTATTGTTGCTCCAAACTTCACACATACAGGGCACAGAACTGTGGAAAACTTAAGTGGTCGTTTGGTTCTGGAAGATGGATCGATCTTCCAGGGACAATGTTTCGGATACTCTGAAAACAGTTCTGGTGAGGTTGTCTTTAATACTGGCATGGTGGGATATCCGGAGTCTCTCACAGATCCTTCATACAAAGGCCAGATACTTACCTTTACCTATCCACTCATAGGTAACTATGGCATTCCTGAAAAAAAGTTAATAGAAGAGCTCATATACCCCTTTGAATCTGACCGAATTCAGGTTTTCGGCCTTATCGTTTCCGAACACTCCTTTCACTATAGCCACTGGAACTCTGTAAAAAGCATCGACGAATGGCTGAAAGAGTATAACATACCCGCGCTCTATGGAATCGATACACGAATGCTCACAAAGCTGCTAAGAGAGCATGGCACCATGCTCGGTAAGATACTCATATCTGGAGAAGAGCCAGCATTCTATGATCCCGCTAAGCACAACCTTGTTGCACAGGTAAGTATAGATGAACCTGTTTTATATAAGAGAGGACAGAAGAAGGTTATTCTCATCGACTGTGGATGCAAGAACAACATCATACGCTCTCTTTTAAAGCGGGATATCAGTGTGCTCAGGGTACCATGGAACCACGATTTCTTAAAAGAGGAATACCACGGGATAGTCATTTCAAATGGCCCCGGAGACCCGAAGCAGTGCATGGAAACTGTCCAGATAGTCAAGGAGGCAATGAATAGGGATATCCCCATATTCGGCATATGCCTTGGAAACCAGATACTTGCATTAGCAGCAGGCGGCGATACCTATAAACTCAAATTCGGGCATCGGAGCCAGAATCAGCCGTGCATCAAGATCGGAAGCAAGCGATGCTATATTACATCTCAAAATCATGGATATGCAGTTGATACACGCACACTGCCCGAAGGGTGGGAACCATGGTTTATGAATGCAAATGATGGTACTAACGAAGGAATCCGGCACAGGTGGAAGCCTTTTATGAGTGTTCAGTTTCATCCTGAAGCCAAACCTGGCCCACAAGACACAGAATCTCTCTTCGATATGTTTATGGAGATGTTCAAATGAACATCAAACCCAAAAAGGTACTCATACTTGGAAGCTCAGCATTAAAGATTGGCGAGGCAGGAGAGTTCGACTACTCCGGGAGTCAGGCAATTAAAGCTCTGAAGCAGGAAGGCATCTATACTATCCTAGTGAATCCGAATATTGCGACGATCCAGACATCAGACTACCTTGCTGATCAGGTCTATTTTCTGCCTGTAAATGCCTTCTTTGTTGAAAAGATAATTGAAAAGGAGAGACCGGACGGTATCATCCTCGGTTTTGGTGGTCAGACGGCACTCAACTGTGGCGTTGAGCTAATGCAGAACAATGTCTTTGATAAATACAAGGTTCGGGTTCTGGGCACTCCGATAGGTGCAATACAGGCAACAGAGGATAGAAAACTATTTGTCTCCAAACTCTCCGAAATAGGCCTCAAGGTACCTGAGAGCAAGGCTGTAAGTACAACCGAGCAAGCTCTCGAGCAGGCCGAAGATCTCGGGTATCCTGTGATGGTCCGCATAGCCTATGCTCTTGGAGGGCTCGGCTCCGGCATATGCTACACCCCTGAAGAGGTAGAGACACTTGCCACCAAAGCGTTTTGCTATACCAACCAGATCCTCGTCGAAGAGTATCTGGAAGGGTGGAAAGAGGTTGAATACGAGGTTGTCCGTGATGAGTATGACAACTGCATTACTGTGTGCAACATGGAAAACTTCGATCCGATGGGGATTCATACCGGGGAAAGTATTGTCGTTGCCCCGAGCCAGACCCTTACAAACAGCGAGTACCATCTCCTTCGAAGCGTTGCGCAGGAAGCGGTTCGGCATATTGGGGTTATCGGTGAGTGCAACATACAGTTTGCCCTTGATCCTGAATCCGAGAATTACCGTATAATCGAGATCAATGCCCGTCTATCACGTTCGAGTGCGCTTGCATCCAAAGCTACAGGATATCCGCTCGCTTTCATTGCAGCAAAACTTGCGCTGGGATACAGCCTCACAGAGCTCGAGAATTCAATCACCAGAGTCACTAAAGCATGCTTCGAACCTGCGCTCGATTATGTCGTAGTCAAGATTCCTCGCTGGGATCTCAAGAAGTTCAGGATGGTCTCAAAACGAATCGGTTCCGGCATGAAATCTGTTGGCGAGGTGATGGCTATCGGCCGGAAGTTCGAAGAAGCCTTGCAGAAGGCACTTCGGATGCTCGAGATTGGCGTCTCAGGCCTGGTGTGCAACGATGAGTACACATTTGAAGACTTAAAGAAAGAGCTTGCACAGCCAACAGACCTTCGTATCTTTGCAGTTACTGAGGCCCTGAGACAGGGCTATTCTGTAGACGAGATCTATAATCACTCCCGCATAGACAGATGGTTTTTATATAAAATCCAGAACATTGTTGAAATTGAGGGAAAGCTCAGCCGGTGTGCGGGCCACCAATGCTCAAGAGAGCTTCTCCTTGATGCAAAAAAGGCTGGATTCAGCGATATGCAATTAGGAAGGCTCCTTGGAGCACATGAACAGGAAGTCTGCAAACTCAGAGAGAGCTTCAATATAACGCCAAAGGTCAAACAGATAGACACACTCGGTGCAGAATACCCGGCACGTACGAACTATCTCTATCTCACTTACAATGGAGAAGAGGATGACGTGTCATTTAATGAAAATAAACCTGTTATCGTTCTTGGATCTGGCGCGTACCGTATCGGGAGTTCCGTAGAGTTCGATTGGTGCTGCGTCAATGCAGTTCAGACTTTGAAGAAACTGAAACACAATACAATTATGGTTAACTATAATCCCGAGACTGTAAGCACGGATTATGATGAGTGTGATCGGCTGTATTTCGATGAGCTCAGCTTTGAAGCAGTGTGTGAAATCTGCAAGAAGGAGCTCCCCCAGGGTGTAATCATATCAATGGGAGGCCAGATCCCGAACAACCTTGCAATGAAGCTCCACGAAGCAGGGATAAAAATCCTTGGAACCTCCCCTCTCAGCATCGATAATGCAGAAGATCGGCACAAGTTCAGCAAGCTCCTCGATGAGCTTGCCATCGACCAGCCAGAATGGAATGAGCTCGTCTCGATTAACGAGGCAAAGGCATTTGCGAACAAGGTTGGCTACCCTGTTCTTGTACGGCCCTCTTATGTTCTGAGTGGTGCTGCAATGAGTGTGGCCTCAAACGACAGCGAGCTCGAGCGATACCTGAGCAAAGCAGCCCAGGTCTCTCAGGAGTACACGATAGTGATAAGCAAGTTCATAGAGAATGCCAAGGAGATCGAGATCGATGGAGTGGCAAACAAGGGAGAGCTTGTTATTGACGCAATATCAGAGCATGTCGAGTTTGCAGGAGTCCACTCTGGTGATGCAACAATGGTACTCCCTCCACAGCGCACATACCTGGAAACAACCCGTCGAATCAAAAAGATTACCCGTAAGATTACCGCGGCTCTAGAGATCAACGGTCCCTTTAACATTCAGTTTGTTGCAAAGGGCAACGAAGTCAAGGTGATTGAGTGTAACCTTCGAGCATCTCGAAGTTTTCCATTCGTATCAAAGATATTCAGGATGAACTTCATAGATCTGGCAACAAAAGTCATAATGGAACAGACGGTTCCCAGGGTGGATCGTTCT
>CP070841.1:202145-212751 GCA_020342115.1 Spirochaetota bacterium | reverse complement strand
TGAAAGGTTAAATATAACCAACAGTTCTCTTGATATATATTGGTTGGTAATAGATTTTATAAACGCTTCAACATATATATTGTGCAACTGTGTGTTCATAGTTAATACATAAAAGGCGATGTATCAACTATGGCACATGGGGTAAAAGATTGCAGAAAGTGACGCTTTTTATAATACAGATTGCTATAGATGGATGTTTCTTATACTTGCCGGCTTTTTAGCTACATAGTTTCCTTGATTAAAATTATTTATTCATAAACAATTTAAGGGGAATCAGAAAAAATGGAAAAAAAACAAGAAACGGTTGTATACATTAATAGCGATTTACATCCAGGCGGTGAGTTTATTCCCGACAGTAAGGCAGCGATATCCATCTGGGATCTAGGTTTTACGATGGGATACAATGTATATGATTGGTTACGAACCTTTAAATTAAAACCATGGCAATTACAGAAGCATATGACACGCTTGAACCGGGCATGCAAAGCGAGTCGAATGGAACTTGGTATGAGCCAAAAGGAACTGGAGCAAATATATGTAGAATTGACCGCCCGCAATGAGCATCTACTGAGCAAAGAAGAGTGTCATGAATTAAGCATCATCATCGAAGTTACAGGAGGTGAATATGGTCCCCTCAAGATTGACTCGGGCCATGGCCGAGCTTTTCCTATTCCAGAAGGGAAAGGAAGGCCTACTGTGATAGTTAAAAACCTGCCAATCAACATGAAGCAGGTAGCCAAAGATTACAAGGCTGGTATTCACCTGGTAACCACAACTACAAGGAACGAACACCCCCTCAGTAAAGATCCTAAGATGAAGTGTTACAACCGTTTATTCCAGTATATTGCTATCTACGAGACAAGTTTGATAGACCCTAAAGCTCTTCCACTTTTACTGGATATTTATGGCAACCTATCAGAGGTTATTGTTGGCAATATTTTCCTCGTTTATGATGGAAAGCTAATGACACCTACAACACGCAATATTCTCGAAGGGATTGCCAGGTCTGATGTGCTTGACGTAGCAGAGAAATTGAAAATTCCGGTTATTGAGCGTGACCTTCAACCCTTTCATCTTTATAACGCCGACGAAGCCTTCATGACAAACAGTGTTTGTTGCATATGGCCTGTAAACCGTTACAATGGCGTTCCGATTAATAATGAAATTCCTGGACCAATAACCCGCCGCCTGACAGAAGGCTGGAGTGAATGGGTTGGTTGTGATATAACAGGCCAAAACTTAATTTAAGATTCAATAACAAAAGATCATCACTTTTATGGGTTAGTTATAAGTAACCCCGCCAAATTTATATAATAACCAAAGAGTAATATTCTCCGAATACACCGCGGGGCTGGTGTGACTCATGTTTATATCTAGGAGTATCGCAATCGGTTGAGACTAAGGCCATGACAGAGGAAGATATGATAACAATCCTTGTAAGAAACATCAAAGAGGGTGTAGATCATACAGGTTTAAAAGCGGGAATAATTGGTGAGATCGGTGTTATGGTCCCGATGAAAGATGTCGAAATAAGGTCATTACGGGCAGCTGCTGCTCAGAAGAAGACTGGATATTAGATAATTAATCGGTGAAGGCTATATAGAGCAAATTACCATATCAACCGATCGTTGTAATAAGCACCTCCTCAATACTTACGGAGGCGGAGAATATAAGCACCTCTCACGTAATGATGTTCCATTGATGAGACATCTCGGTATGACGGAGGAACAGGTAAACACCCTTCTGGCCGAAAAACCGATACGATTGCTACCATTCAGAAGATAAAATTAAAATAGCCCGCTAAAACATTACTCGTACACAATTTTTTACTTTAATCAGTAATGTTGCTACAACGGTATAAGAACGTCGCAGATAGTAGTTGTTTTTTAAATTCAATTCCATACAGATGGTAAGCAATATAATAAAAATTGTCCTTGCTATTTACTGATAAAGGCACATGGATAAAATGATGTCCAGAGTTGCACTTAGGTGCATACTATTTATTAGAAGTTTCTAAATAATTCTTGACAATAATTACTGGTTCCTATAGAATTGGTATAACGTTGCCAAAATATCAAGTTTGTTTAAGAGTATAAACTCATTTTTTGGTAATGTTCTCAAAAGTAAAGAAAATTTATGTAAAGGAGGTTACTATGTTTAAAAAACGATTCATAAGCATCTCAGTTTTACTATTTCTCATTGCCTTTATATTTGTTGTGGCTTTCAACGGCGGTGAGAAGCCAGAACCTGCTGAAGAAGCGGAAGAAGTTGCCGCACCGGCTATGATGCTCGAAGGGACACAGAAAGAAATAGCAGAAGCGCTGGCCAAGAAGTATGCGGGCACGACTATCACAATGACGCATGAGGGACTTGCCGTTGGGCCGCCTGCGGCATTTGCTCCGATTTTCGAGAAGGCCACAGGTGTCAAGGTCAATGTCATTGGTATAGCCTACGAGGAGATGAAATCAAAGGCGTTTACAGAGCATGAAGCCCGAACTGGTGCAGTCGATGTCTACTGCCTCGATGCAGATTGGCTTGTGGACTTCGCTGCCATGGGAGTCATTCAACCAATCGACGATATGATCAAGAAGTATATATCAGAAGATGATTACAGAGATATGTATCCCGGGCAGCGGATCGCGACTATGGAGCACGGTGGAGAAACATGGGGTTTACTTGTGGATGGTGATATATTCATTCTCTATTATCGAGCAGATATTTTCGAAGATCCTGCAGCTCAGAGTAGATTCAAGTCAAGGTATGGATATGACCTCGCAGCTCCAAAAAGCTGGGAGCAGTACAATCAAATTGGACAGTTTATAACCGACTTCACCGATGGCGAAGTCTATGGAGGGGCCGGTGTTCGTTTACCTGGAGGAACATATCCATGGTTCTTACAGATCTATAGAGGGGCTGGCGGCAGGATATTCGATCCTGACACTATGGAACCCATAATCAACGGCAAACTTGGCAAGCAGACCCTGGAGCAGATGATGAAAGAGCTCGAGTACGGGCCTCCGGGGATGGAGAACTGGGGCATTGGTGAGCTTTGGAGCGAGTTCGTTAACGGTAAAGTGGCCATGCAGTTCAGCTGGCCTCCAATCGGTCGCTTCTCAGAAGCTGCGAGCGGCCTGGCCAATTATCCGGAATGGCTGCCACCGACCAAGGTAGCGGGTAAAGTAAAGTACGCCCTGATCCCCGGTCCCATCAAAGGTGACGGCCCTCCGGCTGCAGGGGTGACTGGCAACATTCTCTGGTGCGTTTCGGCTGATACTAAAAACAGGGAAGCTGCATTCGCCTGGATGATGTGGATAAATTCGCCGGAGATGGCACTAAAAACCTCTCTCTACCCCAACAGTCTCTTTGATCCTTACCGTTACTCACAATTCGAATCCCCTGAATACCGAGCAGCATGGCCGAATGCACCTCTGTATCTGGAAACCTTAATGGAAGCCGGCAAATACGCTATCCCAGCTACGAAGACACTCGGCGGCACCGAGTATGACGAGATTGTTGACCGTCTTGTTTCATCGGTCATGGGCGGCCAGGACATTCAGAATGCGCTGGATGACGCGGCTGATAAACTGAAGGCGGTCGTCAATAGGCTTGGACAAGACAGGGTTAAAACCAGTTACAAGGATTTCTTGAAGTTGCAAGATCAGATCCGCGAAGCTTACTAATAATATGCTTGACAGAGAGGAGGTTCCTTTCAGGAACCTCCTCTTTATCTAATGAGCTTAGTTCTACCAAAGGAGCCTTAGTTGAGCCGAATGAATGCTTCAATATCTATTACTCCAGAAGTGCAAGTGAGAAACAGGACACGATCATGGATCCAGCGGAATAAGGGATGGTTGATGGTTGCGCCATGCCTGGCTATTATGCTGGGAATAGGTATTTTTCCCCTGATTTTTTCACTCGGTATCAGTTTTATACGCTGGGAGCCCAAGCTACCTGGACGCCCATTTGTATGGTTCGCTAACTATAAGGATATCCTGACCAGTATAGAGTATTGGACCGCAATGCGAACCACCACAATCATAGTCATTGCTGGCGTTACCATCGAGTTCTTCTTTGGTCTTGGATTGGCACTTCTTTTAGCAGGTGACATAAGAGGCAAGCGCTTCTTTATGGCTATCCTGATTCTGCCAGTCATGATGGTACCTGTAGTCGTAGGTTATACATGGCGCATACTCTGGCATCCCTCCTACGGGCCAATAAATCAGATCCTTAGCTGGATTGTGGGCCACCGGGTAACGATATCCTGGCTGACAAAGACAAAAACGGCTTTCCTTGCCCTTATCATCACCGAATTCTGGCAGTGGACACCATTTATGTTTCTCGTTCTTCTTGCAGGTCTGACATCTGTTAATCCAGAACTAGTTGAGGCTGCCTATATCGACGGGGCCTCGAAATGGCAGGCTTTCTGGCGTATTACATTACCGGTTATTCGTCCTGTAATAATGGTAGCCGTTCTAATAAGGACTCTTGAAGTCTTGAAAATCTTTGATATAGTGTTCATAACTACATGGGGAGGTCCCGGTTTCACGACACAATCAGTTGCTTTTTACTTATATCGTACAGGAACACGCCACTTCCGTATGAGTCATACAGCTGCTGGATCCTGGGTCTTTTTGATCATCGTTGCTGTTATTATCTCCTTTGCAATAAGGCAATTCACGGAAAAGGAATGGAGGTAGCCTAAATATATGGCAATAAAGAATAGGAATGACAAACGCCGGTTAAGCAAAAGTCATCTTAATTATAAAAAAATATTAAAATATTTTGCACTGATTGTGGCAGTGATTTTCTTTGTCTTCCCTATCTATTGGATTACAGTAACTGCTATAAAGCAGCCGGGACAGTATTATAATTATCCAATAATCTGGTTTCCGAAAAATCCAACCCTAATGCATTTCAAGTCTGTCCAGAGGATAGGTGTCCAAGGATATACAGCACTGAAAAACAGTTTCATTATTACCACCAGTTCAACTGTTTCCGTGATGCTGCTGGGATCTGTTGCTGCTTACGCAATGGCAAGGTTCAAAACCGGTGGAAAAAACCTGGCTTTTATGATTCTATCTCAGCGTATGCTTCCTCCGATCGCCATCGTTTTTCCTCTCTTTTTAATGATGCGAGTAATACGTTTTATAGATACTTACCGAGTTATGATTCTGATATATACTATGTTCAACCTGCCTTTCGTGATCTGGATGCTGCGGAGCTATTTCATGGAAATTCCGGCAGATGTCGAGGAAAGCGCTATGGTTGACGGATGCTCACGAATTGGAGCCCTGTTCAGAATCGTTTTACCAATGACATTACCAGGAGTTATTGCAACGGCTGTATTTGCATATATCTTTACCTGGACAGAGTTTCTCTTTGCAGTGATCTTCTCGCGTACCAGAGTGTTCACAGTACCTGTTGTCGTGTCGACATTCTTCGGCAACGAAGGTCAACTCTGGGGGCAGGCAGGCGTTATGGCGGTTGTTTCAATGGTTCCTATTTTTGTGATTGGACTTGCCGTGCAGAAACACTTTGCTCGCGGCCTTACTCTCGGGTCTGTGAAAGGATAAATTAAGCGCCTCATTCTTGTACACATCATCTTAAAGAGAACATTCAATGAATATTCAGTTAAGTCTTTTTACCTCCACATCTGGTCCTTTTCAACGAAACTCATCGTTGTTTCGAGAGAATACCCAGACTTTTACAAAACTATAATAAGTCTGTTTGTGTATTTATTAAAAAACAAAAAAAATTTGAAAGTATACGCCAACGGATATAGTATTTGTTTGTACTGTGACAGGTTTTAGTACCGCTTTATTCAGCATCTCGATACTTGGATGAGAATAGCCGCTTTGGGTTCTCCACAAGCATAGTCTCAATCTGTGCATCAGTAACGCCATGCGCTTGCAGGCGGCCTACGAAACGTCGAAGCATGTACGCATAACCGTGTCCGCCATACCTGGTAAGCATGATTTTATTATGGACATCGTGAGACGGGAGAATATAATGGAGGTATCCATCATCAATGAGTCGCTTGATGTCAGCGGCGTTCTCCTCATCACAGGGTCCTATGCCGCGTATTCCCCAATCAAAATCACAGCTTATACCATCATAACCGAGAAATACTCCCCTATCCGCAATTTTCTTCTGTATCTCTAAGTCCCGGGAGTGCAGCTGTACATGGCATAATATCATGTGACGTAGATCAGCCCCCTCCTTCTCGACAATATCCAGGACACGTGGAACGTAATCAGGAGGTATACGGCCTGGTAAATGGATACTTAGAGGCACCTGGGTGCGTTTTGATGCCAGTGCTGCTCCCCGCAGGGATTTCTCCTCCTCAGCAGTGAACTCGAGGTCGATTGCGACCTCTCCGATGATGCCTGCACGAACTCCTGTTCCTGGTACTCCTTCTGTGATATCCCTCACGATTTCATCTGCGATGTTTTCAGCAGACCTTGAGCTCATTTCTGAAGGCAGCGATGCATCGATGTAGTATCCCGAACCCATAATAATCTGAACGCCAGATCGTCGACTCACCTGCTGCAGCCCTAGTGGATCACGACCTATACCCTCATTTGTCACCTCGACAATTGTCTTACCACCCCAGTGCCCGAACTTGGCTACCTCATCAGATAAAAGATCTACATCGATAATCATCTGGTTATCGCGGTTACTGTGAGGATCAAGCCGGATCTCGCCCAGTATCGAGATGTCGACAGGCTTGTGATAGAGTGCTTTGCGAGATGCTTCCGCTGGTTCTCCCCTGATACAGCCGGTATCACAGAGGATGTGCTCATGTGTGAGAGTGATACCAATCTCTTCAACCGGTACAGGGCCAAGCACTGTCATTACCTGACCGCTATGCACACCGATAGACTCATTGGAGAGCATTTCACCCTCCCCTGCATTCTTTGAATTCATTATAAACCTCCGGAATATTTTTATTGATGATTCATTGTTTTTCTAACTGCTTAGAATGCCTGAATGTCCAGGACCTCTTGGAATAACCGGCCAGATATCAACCACCACGTCGTCTTCGACAACATGATATGCATCATAGAAATTTACAGTGGTGCCTGTATAGCCGGGTATTAACTCAACTGTGTCCCCTATCTTAAGCTTGCAACTCTTATCTACATCAAAAAGTGCATGCTCCTCATGAAAACCACGAGCCTCGTAGTTAGGATAATCCACCATGGTTGGCATCGCAAAGTCAACGCCAATAGATTTTCGGCCAGCATCCATAACAACGGTATTTCCATGTTTAATTATAACTGTACTCAGAACAGTCAGTGAGTGTTTAAAATCAGGCACAAGATTAACATGAAATTTGTCCATGAAAACATATGTTCCTGCCTGAATTTCAGTGACACGTGAGTCTGTACCTGTGATATCAAAGGTGCCAGTGCCGCCGCATGAGACAATCTTGCACTCAAATCCTGCCTTTGCCAGCTTTAAAATCACCTCTCCCAGGTAATCCATGGCCTGCTTAACCTTCTCCATGCGTGCTACACGGTTAAATTCACCCATACAGTGACCTTCGTATCCCTGCACTCCTAGAAATCGAAGATTAGGAAGCTTGCGTAAGTGCTGTGCCAATGTTAATGCCTCCTCTGCAGATCGAACACCTCCTTTTCTCATGCCAATATCGACTTCTATCAATATACCAAGCTCACTGCCAGCTTCCCGAGCTGCGTTTGATAAATCCTCAGAATTTTGTACATTATCAACTGCCAAGCTCAACTTACCACACCTTGCTGCTTCTGCAAGCGCTTTTATTTTTTCTTTACCTACTACCTCATTCGCAATTAGTACATCCTCAATTCCGGCATTGCTCATAACTATAGCTTCCCATACAGTTGCTGTACAAATACCGATAGCGCCTGCTTCAATCTGCATTTTAGCCAATTCAATGCATTTCTGAACCTTGATATGGGGCCTGAGCTTTGCCGGCATTTCTTGCATGCGTTCGAACATGAGCTGAATATTATGCTTCGCTACATTGAGATCAAAAATGAGGGCTGGAGTTACAAGTGAACTGCGTGACTTTCCAATGGCGGACTTATATTTATTGTATATTCGTTCACGTAATACATTAATCAACAGAACTCTCCTTTCAAATTGATATAGTATCTGTAAAATCTATTGCACACCCAAGCATTATCATTACTAGGAAAGTCTCGGACTGTTATATCTAGCGTTACCTTCAGTATTAATAAACTATTTATATGAAACGCAAATAATTAAGAATTCGATGTTCTCGTAAATTCATGATATTATTATGAATTAGTTATCTTCACGATTTGATTATGACTCTTGCATATATTATGTTAATAATTATCAGAGTGGCTTATATTCTATAGTAAGAGTATTAAACTGAATTGTTTTCCCATGTAAGTGTTCACTCTGTTAACGAAGATCAATGAATGAAGAAACAATTTCATCTTGCTGTCTATAGAGAACATTTATTGGTTGACCTATATTAGCCCTTTCTTCTTATACCACTGTCTGCATTCCTCCAGAATTTTATCCAGTTCTTTCTCTTTGCCTGGAGGCAGCTTAGACTCCCAAGTCTTAAGTAGATAATCTGCCCTCTCCCTTGCCATATCAAGAGTACTTTTTTTTCCTGATTTCAACCACTGAGGATAGGGCAATATATCTGCTACATGCGGCATGAACTGCTCAAGTTTCCACCACTTCCGTGTGTGCGCTTTATCTAGATAGTTCCCCGGAATAGGCCCTGTTTCTTCTATAAGATCAATTGCAAGCGTCTCATCATCTACTATTACACCCTCCAGAAAGCGTCCAATATAGCCTAACACGTCATTTTCAAGCACTGAAAGGACAGGGTGGTATGTTAATTCTCCCGTAAGACCCCCAACTGTGTTTATCCAGTTAGCACCGGATTGAGCCGACAGGAGGATCCCTACAGACTTTTCATAGGCGCACTGAAAGTCAATGCTCTTGGAGTTACTAGCTCCAATTCCTCCATTCATAATTGGTATACCATACATCGTCCGCCATATCTGGTTCCACGAAGCCAGATACAGTGATATCGAAATGGCACCAAACTTCAGATGACCCGTTCTCATATTCAGAGGTGGCCCGAAACAGTTTACAATTACAGGATTCCCAGGTCGGACAATCTGTACCAACACCAAACCTGACATTACCTCAGCCATGCTGATAACGAGTGCTCCTGCTATCGTTGCCGGGTACGTGGCACCCATAGCACCACCAGCAGCGGGTTCCACTGGGAAACCTGCTTCGGCACAATCGATGGCGCAGTCGGTTGCATCCTTATTCCAGGTAAGTGGGGGTGGCCCCTCCATGGCCCCATAGATATCCACATCCAAAGCCTGTGCCATCTGCAACTCCCAGATATGGCTTCCCATTGTCGTGCCAATACGGGAGACTTTTGACAGATACTTCAACCTACTCCATGTACTTATGGGTAGAAACATAACCGGTGGTTCATCAACAAATTCACAATAAGGTGTATACGAAGGCGAACCATGCACATTCTCAAGACCATCTGCTATTTTGTTGGCATCGTGGTTATCCTGGACTGTTGGTATCCGTGTCTCCCAGGTATCCAAATCTACAGTCCTTAGACCTGAGAAGAGACCTGAATAGACTACATTGCCTCCAAGAATTAAATCATTCCTAGGATCAAGAGCTCTCATTCTGAAGCTGGTCGGACACTGGCGTATGCAATGTAGCACCAATTCGGATGGAAATCGCACTCGGTGACTTTCAAGTTCGACAATACAGCCGCCTTTTTGGTAAAATTCCAGAGCCCTCCTGCTCTCTACCTCTACTCCTGTTGTTTCAAGAACTTCGAGTGCACCCCGATGAATCCGCTCAACCTGGTCTTGTGACAAGATCTCTAGTGGAGGAATATTTCTTACGATTCCCTTTGCATGCATCACCTAAACGCCCCTCTACCTATCACAGATTTATAATGCAATATTTATACTTCTTATTAAATATTGGATATTTACCTGAGGATACATGGTATATCAATATGATAAAGAATGGGAGTGAATTTTGAGATCATATAATATAATATAGCTAATTGTCATTACGAGACCTGATAATGTTAGTTATTCTCTTGTGCTCGCTACACGTATGCCTTCAGAATCAAAAAAGTGGACTTTATCAGGCGGGATTTTTAACTTGATATGATCCCCTTCACTAACATTAGAAGAAGCAGACATACGTATCTTACAAGATACCTCTTCTGCAATTTCAACATTAATAAGGGTATCAGAACCGATCGGTTCCACCAGTATTACCTCACCTGCTACATTATCACGTTCAGAATCTTTTCCTACCTCTATGTCCTCAGGACGTATCCCAACAGATACCGCCTTTTCCTCACCTGAGTAGGCAAAACGTTTGCCGAAATTCATACTGAATGGTCCGGAAAAGGTCAAGTCCCCACCCTTCTCAGAGACAGTCCCGTGGAATATGTTCATCTGTGGGCTCCCTATAAACGTAGCCACAAAAATGTTTATTGGTTTCATATATACTTCGTGAGGCTCTCCAATCTGCTGTATGACTCCCCCTTTGATAACCACTATCCGGTCAGCCATCG
>CP070841.1:175746-202045 GCA_020342115.1 Spirochaetota bacterium | reverse complement strand
TTCCATCTCAGGTGCCCTGAAAAGATGGCAGTGTGTTCAAAGATCGATCCAGAAATGGTGGAGATTGAAGAAGGGCATACTGTGAGATGCCACCTTTACGCTGACGGTTAATTAGTTTCTGGTGAATAAATTTATTACGAAATACTTGATCTGCCTGACTCTGGTTAATTCGAATTGACACCAAGAACTAATTAGTTACTGATGTTTGTGTTTCTGGGACTGACAAAAATATAGAGTGTTATCAGTTGAACTTACAAATTCTCAGGAGAATTCGATGTACAGATTGGGTACAGACGTAGGGGGAACCTTCACAGATGGAGTCTTGCTTGAGGAAAAGACAGGTAAGATACAGGTGAGCAAGGTTTCCTCAACACCGAAAAATCCGGCAATCGGGACAGTCCAGAGTATGGAGAGGTTCGAAATACCTCTACAAGAGGTTACCTTTCTTGTTCATGGGACGACAGTGGTAATAAATGCTTTGATTGAGGGAACCGGGGCAAAAACAGCATTGATCACGACAGAGGGGTTCAGAGATGTGCTCGAGATTGGGAGAAGCAACCGTATTGAGATGTACAATGCGCTTTACAGCAGGCCTCGATCTCTCATTCCCAGACATCTGCGTTTCGAGATACGTGAGAGGATACTGGCAGATGGGTCTGTGTTTGTTCCTTTGAAAATATCTGCTCTTGAAAACATCATTAAAAAGCTCAATGAAAAAGAAATCAAATCTGTAGCAGTGTGCCTTCTCAATGCATATGCGAATCCTGAGCACGAGCAGAAGATAGGTAAGATATTGGAAGAAAAGGTGCCTGGGATAACTGTATCGCTTTCCCATCTCATTACAAGGCGCTACTACGAGTATGAAAGGACGAGCACAACTGTGCAGAATGCCTATGTTATGCCTGTGGTGCAGGGGTATCTAAGAAGTCTGGAAAAAGAAGTAAGAGACCGCCGTTTTAAAAGTGTGCTGCAGATAATGCAGTCCAATGGAGGTATCATGACGTCGGACATTGCCCGTGAGATGCCGATTGCAATGGTTGAGTCCGGACCATCGGCAGGTGCCATAGGCGGTGCTCAGCTGGCAAAGATGATTGGTTATGAGAATGTAATCACTTATGACATGGGCGGTACAACAGCGAAATCTGCTATTATCACTGGCGGGCTTCCTGAGACAACGGAACAGTATCTCGTAGAGGGGCGCCCGATATTGCTCCCCGTTGTTGATATGCGTGAGATCGGTGCCGGGGGAGGAAGCATCGCCTGGATAGATGAAGCAGGTGCTCTGCATGTAGGGCCGCAGAGTTCCGGTGCAGAGCCTGGTCCGGCATGTTACATGCGAGGGGGGAAGGAACCAACGGTGACAGATGCAAACCTCGAGCTTGCTATTCTTGATCCTGAATACTTTCTAGGTGGAAAGATGGAGATATCTCCAAAGCTGGGAAGAGAGGCTGTAAAGAAGATAGCGGATTACTATAAGTTGAGTATTGATGAGGCGGCTCTAGGAATAACAAAGATAGTTAATATCAACATGTCAGGGCTTTTAAATTCCATGACTGTGAAGCGTGGATATGATCCAAGAGAGTATGCCCTTGTAGCATTTGGAGGAGCTGGTCCTATCCATGCAGCGGCAATTGCAAGAGAGCTGAGGATCCCTACCATAATCGTACCACCATTCCCCGGGGTTTTTTCTGCTTGGGGAATGCTGATGGCTGACATGAGACACGACTTCAACCAGACATACCTGAAACCGATGGATGAAGTTGACCTTATAACAGTAAATGGTATATACAGAGATCTTGAGGGACAGTTGATGGGTCTTTTTACACGAGAGGGGATTGTTGTTAAGGATATTGTTATATCATACAGCATGGATCTAAGATATCTGGGCCAGGAGCATACTTTGACTGTATCGGCACCGGCATTGATGAAAGACAATGACAAGTCTGTTGTGGAAAAGAGGTTCGATGCGCTTCATCTCAAGGTATATGGACACAATGCCCCTGAAGAACCCAAAGAGATAGTCTCTCTCAAGGCGACCGGTATTGCAAAGGTTCGAAAACCAGTACTCGAATGTATAGCATCTGGAGCCAGTAATCCAACATCTGAAGCAAAACTTGGAATTAGAAAGGTCTACATCGGGAATGGAAAGTATCAGGACTTTGGTATATACAGACGCGATCTGCTTCTCGAGGGAAACAGGATTGCAGGTCCAGCACTCATAGAAGAAGATACTGCAACCACTGTAGTTGAAGCAGATCAAAAATGCACAGTTGACAGGTATGGTAATCTTATCATAGGCAGGGATTAGGAGGAAATATGAAGATAGATCCGATTACACTCGAAGTTATACGAAATCGTTTGATAGCAGCGAGCCGTGATATCAGGAGAACAATTGAACGAGCTGCTTACAGTCCTATTCTTTATGAAGTTGTGGATTTCAGCTGCGGGATTTTAGACAGTGAAGCAAATCTCATTGCAGAAACACCGGGTCTGCCTATTTTTCTTGCTAATCTGGGTAATGCTGTGGAATCCACTTACAGCACTATTGGTAAGGAAGACCTGAATGAAGGGGATGTGATTATTTGCAATGATCCTTATAATGGTGGGGGCACTCACTGTCCTGATCTAACTGTTCTCTGCCCTGCATTTTATGATGGCAAGATCTATGGATGGGCTGCTTTCCGCGGTCACACTGTTGATATGGGTGGAATTTATCCAGGAGGGTGGTATAGCAACACAACCGAGGTGTTTCAGGAAGGATTCAGGCTTCCGCCGGTGAAGCTTATGGTTAAAGGTAAACCCAATGAAGATGTATTCAGATTGATTCGGACAAATACGAGGGTTCCAGACGCGGTCCTCGGGGATGTCAGGGCAATGATAGCAGCTGTTCGAAAAGCAAGCGGAAGAATCTATGAGATTATTGATACTTACGGATTAAAAATAACACTTGCTGCAATCAACGAGATACTGGATC
This sequence comes from Spirochaetota bacterium, assembly GCA_020342115.1. GTDB lineage: Bacteria > Spirochaetota > B62-G9 > B62-G9 > DRHN01. The sequence goes on along the minus strand of CP070841.1, from coordinate 199,071 downwards.
AGGGTGAGAGGATGGCGAGGGCAGCGGTACAGCGTATTCCCAACGGGAGGTACAAGGCTGAAGCCCTCCTTGATGGAGACGGGAATGACGATGCGCCTCTGGATGATAAGGTTTGGGTTAGAATGACAATTGAAGTCAAAGATGAAGAGATGACTATGGATTTCACAGGCACGGATCCTCAATGCCGTGGTCCGATGAATGTACCGGAACCTTCTACCGTCTCTTCCGCAAGATACGGTTTCAAAATAATTACCACACCTGATCTTCCGAGCAATGAAGGATTCTTTCGTCCGCTGAAAGTAATAATTCCGGAGGGAAGCCTTCTTAAGCCTAAATTCCCAGCCGCATGTGCAATGTGGCCTGCCCCTACAACAACAATACCCGATCTCATCCTGAAAGCGCTGGCAACGGCCATTCCTGACAGAGTACGAGCCGGGCATTTTGGAGATTCGATGGCTAATTTCATATACGGCACGGATCCGAGGACAAAGAGGTATTATGTATGTGCAGAGGGAGATGCAGGCGGTTATGGGGGTAAACCGTATGAAGATGGGGAACATGCCTTTTTCTCTATGGATCTGGGCGATACCTACAATGTGCCAGTGGAGGTCGCAGAGGTCAGGTACCCCTGGAGGGTAGAGCGGTTTGAACTCCGTAAAGACTCAGGAGGACCAGGCAAGTATCGAGGCGGGCTCGGGGTTATAAGGGATTACACTATAATAGGTCATAATGCAGGATTGACTGTGACAACAGACCGTGTCAAGTATACACCTCCATGGGGTCTTTTCGGAGGTAAACCCGGTAAACCAAACATCACTGTTGTGTTTAGAAAAAACGGTAAGCAGGAGAAGTGGCGAAAGATCTCTAACCTTCCACTGAATCAAGATGAGGTGGTCAGCTTTCAAACAGGAGGTGGAGGAGGGTATGGGTCTCCCCTGGAAAGAGACCCCAAACTCGTGCTCAAGGATGTGATAGACGGATATGTGTCGGAAAGAAGTGCAAGGAAAGATTATGGAGTTGTAATAAATAAAAGTAAAATGTCAGTAGATAGGGATGCAACAAAAAAGCTCAGGAGTTCACTACATGGGGAACAGGATAAATAACAGGATCATATTTAGCTTTGAGAAAGGTGGAGAGCTCACTGCTACATTGCTTCCAGAACTCAACCCAAAAACAGTGAAGGCATTCATCAAAATGCTGCCATTGAAAGCAACTGTATACCACTCAAGGTGGTCAGGAAGGGAGATCAACTTTCCTGTAAAGAGCAGGGAAGTAATACTCAAGGAGAACCATACTGTTCAGACAAATACAGGAGACGTGATATACTGGAAAGAATGGGAAAAGGAGGATCAGGAGGCCTCTGAAGCGATTGCAATTTACTATGGTCCTGAAGTTACACGGGACCATAGAGGCTATCAGCCGGTGAATGTCTTTGCTCGTATAACGCAATCGCAATGGAAAAATATAGAGGAGATTGGCTTGAGGATATGGCAAGAGGGGATTGAGAAAGTGGAAGTAAAACTCCTAGAAAACAATTAGAATTTTATGTAGAATAATTTTCAGTAACCTATTATAAATATTAATTAGAAGCGAGATATATCAATGTGAATGAACCAGACACTTCTAATTTAAGCTTTGATAAATGATTAAATTTGCCATCGACTAGTTGATGTAAGGAGAGATGGTCATGTATGAGGATAGAATCGAAAGAGCACAGAAGCAATTGAAGGAGCAAGATTATTGTTTACTTGTTCTTTTTCCTTCATCCAACATGCTCTATCTCAGCGGTTTTTATGATGAGCCTGGTGAGAGGATGCTTTTTTTTCTTGTGCCTGTTGACAGAAAACCGCTATTCATAGCGCCAGAGCTCTATGCGGAGCATATCCGCAAATCTTCTCCATTTAAAGATATCCGTGTGTGGAAAGACTCTGATGACCCTCTGGACGTTTTAGCCAGCACTGTTAAAGAGTTCGAGTCAGAAAATGTGCTTATAGATGATCAGATGTGGGCTTCATTTGTTATCATGCTGAGGAGTGTGATGAAAAGCGGTGAGGTTGAGCTAGCATCAACGGTCATGAAGAATTTGAGAATGCAGAAATCCTCTCAGGAGATAAATTATCTTGAAAGAGCCGGTTCCATAGCTGATAGGGCATTTGAGAGTATTATTAAATTACCAATCACAGGAATGACAGAACTAGAGCTTTCAAAAGCATTAGAAGATGCGATGATAGAGCAAGGTGCTGAAAAGGCATCATTCGAGCTACTTGTTTCTTCCGGCTCAAACAGTGCAATTCCTCACCATAGGGCAGGTAACAAAAAGATAGAGCCTGGTGATGTTGTCGTTCTTGACTTCGGGTGCAAAGTGGAAGGGTACTGCTCGGATACAACAAGAACAATAGTCTGCAAAGAGGCCTCACCTGAGGTTCGAGAGATATATGAGATTGTAAAAAATGCACAGAAAAAGGCAGTGCAGGCAGTTATGACAGGAGTTTCTGCACAGGATATTGACAGAGTGGCTCGTGGGGAAATAGCCGAGGCTGGCTATGGTGAATACTTCATTCATAGAACAGGACATGGCATAGGTCTCGATGTACATGAAGAGCCTTACATCACTGAAGGAAACGGGGCTCCACTTGAGGAAGGTATGTCATTCTCTGTTGAACCTGGCATTTACCTGCCCGGGAAATTCGGTGTAAGGGTAGAAGATATTGTTGTTGCGACGTCAAAAGGCGCACGGCGCTTGAATAATTCATCCCGTGATCTCCAAGTGGTTGGATGATTACAACCATGTCAATAATAATAAGTGGTATCCTGTAATTAGTTCTTGGTGCAAACTACGGGGTGTACAACAATCAGTTATACACCCAGGTTTAATTCGAATCAATCAGAGTTAATCTGATAGTGCAATCTGTAACTCATACTATTATAAGTATAAAGTTAAGCCACCAAGAACTAGTTAACGAGAACTTTCCATATCTGAGATGTCAAACAGGGTCCTGAAATTGGAATGAATAATCTCAATGAGCCTTTCCGGGTTCATTCTTTTCAGTTTTGCAATCACCTTTACAATCCGATTAATATTACAGGGCTCATTTTTAGCTGCTGTCTGCTGATAGAGGGGTATATAGGGAGAGTCGGTTTCTGTTACTATTCCGGAGAGAGGAATTTTACGCAATGTATCATGCAATTGATATGCGTCAGGATAGGTTATTACACCTCCAAAGGACAAGTAGAAACCGATATCCAGGAGTTCGCGCGCTTGCCTTTCATCTCCGTCAAAGTTATGAATAATACCTCCAGCAATGTGTGTTTTCCGATCTTTCAGTATCGATATGATTGTTCTATTTGCACCGCGTGCGTGAATAATTAGTGGTATATGCAACTCACAGGCCAGTTCCACATATTGCTTGAATATTATTTGCTGAGACTTTTGTAATTCACTATTATCATGGAAGGTTACACCGGTAGAGACATTATCAATGAAATCGAGCCCTACCTCTCCAATTGCAACTACCTTTTTATGATGAGAAAGAGTCTTTAACTTTTTGTATAAATCTTGATCCGGATCACGCTGTTGAGTGTCAGCCGCCGACCAGGGGTGAATACCAACAGAAGCTAATACCTGTGTATGCTCGGATGCTATCTCGACAGCACGGGTAGAAGTTTCCAGGTCCATACCCGAAGTTATTATCCACCCGATCTTTGCATTAAGAGCATTATTTAACACTGCTTCCAGCTCTTTTGAAGTGTATTGTTCGAGGTGTGTATGAACATCTATAAGTTTGTTTCCTGCCACCATGACCATAAACCATCCTTATACCATTTTATAAAGATGGTAATCCATTGATGACTTCTCCACAAGTACAGAATTTAGAAAAAGATAATTTTATTGTCAGATATCTTAATCGTTAGTATGCTTCCACCCATGAGCAGTCTTGTATGGATTGAGCTTGATGGAAAGGCTCCGGAGCACAACCTGAAGGAGCTTTCACGCTGTGCAAAGAAAAATGTGAAGCTTTGTGCGGTAGTAAAGTCAAATGCCTATGGCCATGGTGTGGCTCAGATGGCAGAGCTCCTCCCTTCAACGCACTGGTTCGGTGTAAACTCTCTTGAAGAAGGGCTGGAGCTTCGGGAAATTGGCGTGAAAAAACCTGTTTTGCTCCTCGGGCATGTGCCATTAAAGCGGCTTGATGAGGCAGTGAAGGCAGATCTCAGGCTCACCATTTTCAACAGGGAGAGCATACTGGCACTTTTAAAGCTTGGAAAGGGTAGTAAACCGGTTAACATTCATCTAAAGATCGAAACCGGTACTGCCCGCCAGGGGATACTGATAGAGGATATAGAGGATTTTGTCGGCGGTATTAAAAAAAGTGAAAGTCTTATACTCGAGGGCGTATCCACTCATTTTGCGAATATAGAGGATACTCTGAACCACGAGTACGCAGAAAACCAGCTTTTGCGTTTTCATGAGGCAATTGACACGCTTAAAAAACTTGGAGTGGACCCGCCGATAAAACACACCGCATGCACGGCTGCTTCGATCCTTTTCCCTGAGACCCATTTTTCCATGCTCAGGGCCGGTATAGGTTTATACGGGCTCTGGCCTTCTAGAGAGACCTACCTCTCTGCAGTATCATGCGGCAAGATGATACCTGACCTCAAACCCGTGCTGACCTGGAAGACGAAGATTGTGCAGATAAAAATACTCTCTGAAGGGAGCTTTATAGGGTACGGCTGCACCTACAAAACAACACGCAAGACGAATCTTGCAATTCTTCCAGTAGGTTATGCAGACGGCTACGACCGAAGTTTTGGAAACAGGGCATACGTGCTGATCAATGGGCGTCGCGCACCTGTTATAGGAAGGGTGTGCATGAATCACTGCATGATCGACGTTACAGATGTGCAGGGTGCCGGTCTCGAAGACGAGGTTGTTCTCCTCGGTCAATCCGGTTCAGAAACGGTCAGTGCGGAAGACCTCGCAGAATGGGCAGGAACTATCAACTATGAGATTGTGTCAAGAATCAGTCCGTATTTAGATCGCAGAGTTGTATGACTCGGGAATCAGCTCTTTATAAGAGGCATTTCCAGATTACAGTCATAAGCTGACTGCCCTCAGTGCATTCCCCTGCCGCCTGCCACGATAAGGAGCTCTCCTGTGATGAAGTCAGCATCATCGCTGGCTAAAAAGAGTGCTGAGGCAGCTATTTCGTCTGGTGTGCCATACCTCTTCAGGGCGGTTTCCTCGAGTATTTTCCTCTCAACTTCAGGGTCGGTGTCTTCAATCATCTCTGTTTTTATCCATCCCGGACAGATTGCATTTACAGTGATATGGGGGCCCAATCTCAGAGCGAGAGCCTTTGTGAGCCCATTCATTCCTGCCTTAGATACTACATATTCGGTGAAACGCATTGACGAAGGGTGGTATAATCCTGAGTTTGAGGACATGTTGATTATCTTACCCTTCTTCTGTTTCAGCATGATCGGCGCAACCGCTTTGGAGCACAGGTAGGCGCCTTTCAGGTTGATGTCTATAGTCCTGTCCCAATCGTCCTCACTAGTTTCAAGGACGTCTTCTGTAATGAGAATACCGGCATTGTTTACCAGTATATCGATTCTTTTATACTCCTTTAAGGTTGTTTCGATCATGTACTTGACATCTTTAAACTTGGAAACATCCGCCTTTACGCAGGTTGCTTCTCCGCCTTTGTTTTGTATCCTGTCCACAACGGCCAGGGCATTTTTTTCTGACGTGAGGTAATTAATTACCGTCTTGGCACCCTCGTGTGCAAAGAGTTCAGCTATTGCTCGACCGATTCCACGTGAAGCTCCGGTAACCACAGCAACCCTGCCATCCAATCTTTTTGCATTCATATCTATGACTCCTTTCACAATATCATTTATGACTACCTCAGCTATAGCAAACAACAATTATTGTATGAATATGGAGAACTGCAGTCAAAGAACATTTATAGAGTAGAGAGCTAATCTACTCTACCGTTTATTGGCTATATACATAGCATATTTTTAAATAGCATTGGGAACATTATTTGATAAGGGCAATGAGCACGCCTGCGGCTGTAGCAGAACCCAAGACACCTGCAATATTCGGACCCATGGCGTGCATGAGTAAGTTGTTATAAGGATCTTCCAGTTTTCCGAGCCTGTGAACTACCCGTGCAGCCATTGGTACAGCTGAAACCCCTGCTGCGCCGATCATTGGATTAATCTTTTCCTTTGTAAAGAGGTTCATCAGTTTTGCCAGCAGGACGCCGCCAGCCGTTGCTGTTGCAAAGGCAAACACTCCAAGAAGCATTATAAGCAATGTATCTGTGCGTAAGAATTTCACGGCACTCATGGTGCTTCCTACACTGAGGCCAAGGATTACGGTTACTATATTCATGAGAGATTCGCGCGATACATTTGCAAGCCTCTCGGTTACCCCGCTCTCCTTGAAGAGATTGCCCGCCATAAGCATACCTATCAGAGGTATGGATTTCGGCACAAGCATACCGGCAACGATAATGACAACTATGGGGAATAGGATTTTCTCCCGTTTTGGAACGACCCTCAGTTGTTTCATCCTGATCATTCTTTCTTTCTTAGTCGTCAATGCTTTGATTACAGGGGGCTGTATTATCGGTACGAGGGCCATATATGAGTATGCAGCAACAGATGTTGCTCCAAGAAGGTGAGGGGCGAGTATTGTAGTAACGTAGATCGTCGTCGGACCGTCAGCTCCTCCAATAATTCCTATTGAGGCTGCTTCTTTTGGAGAGAATCCCAGTAAGATTGCCCCAAAAAGGGCAAGGAATATCCCTACCTGAGCAGCAGCTCCGAGAAGAAATGTTTTGGGATCTGCGAGGAGGGGGCCGAAATCCGTCATCGCCCCGATGCCCATGAAGATCAGAGTCGGAACGATCTCAAACCGTATAAGGTATTTTACAAATATACCCAGTACCCCGCCGATCTCCTCCGGATTGGCTATACCTCCAAGAGGGATATTAGCAAGTATGGCACCGAGCCCTATAGGCAAAAGAAGAAGAGGTTCCATCTCGAGTTTTATACCAAGAAAGATCAAACAGATACCTACGAGATACATCACGAGGTTTCCAACCGTAACATTGAGCGCCCCACTCAGCATCCATACTTTTGTTAGAGACTCAAGAATCATTCTGGCTCCTCTTCAATGATCGCTATTATATCTTCGGAATCGATTGTTTCGCCCTCTTTTACTTTGATCTCTTTTATAGTACCGCTTACCGGAGATGGTATCTCATTATTCATTTTCATCGCTTCCAGGATAATCACAGGCTCTCCCTGCTTGACTGTACTGTCTTCCTGCGCAATGATCTTGACAACATTTCCAGGCATTGGTGCTCTGAGCAGAACCCCGCCAGCACCTGCCTCAATATCACTCGGAATTTTTTTCTGTGTAGTCGGTTCAGTGCTGCTTATAGTTGTTGGCTGGGTTTTTCTTTTTTTCAGATCGATGATCTCTTCAAGCCTGACTTTCACTTCCTTTTCTCCCAGTTTTGCTGTATATATGCCGGCCTCATCTACTGTTACCTGGACAAGATATTCTACCCCGTCCACAGTTACTTTATACTTCTTCATTGTTTTCGCCCCAAAGATTCTATCCTTCCCTGTATCTTCCAGTTTGATACTGACTCGAATCTGAGCTCAATCTCCTCTTTTTCATTCCCATATTGACAAATAGCAAGGGTGAGAGCAATAATTTCATTCTCGTTAAACCCCTCGAGTTTCTTAATTCCTTTCTTTGTCTCTTTCTTTTTTTCTTTAAGAAGTAATCCAATGATCCACATTGATACAGACATAATGGTAAGGGTAATGAAGACTATAATCATTCCGGTAACGATGAACTGTAGTCCAAGTGCCAGGTCAGACATGAGTTCTCCTGATGTGGAATTACCACATTCCAGATTATTTACTATTACTTATCAAAAAGATAAGAAACTCAGTATAAACTTATTATAAAGGTATGTTCCCATGCTTCTTTCTAGGGAAATCTTCTCGTTTACTCTCGAAAATCTTCAGCGCATTGATGAGCTTGATTCGGAGTAATGCCGGATCTATGACATCATCCACATAACCGCTCTCCGCAGCTTTGTACGGATTGGCAAACTTCTCCTTATATTCCTCTATCTTCTCTTTCCGTGTCCGCTCAGAATCCTCTGAGTTCTCTATCTCCTTTTTGAATATGATATTTGCAGCCCCTTCCGGCCCCATGACTGCAATCTCGGCACTTGGAAGTGCAAAGACACAATCAGCCCTTAGGTGTTTGCTGGCCATGGCTATGTAGGCACCGCCATATGCTTTTCGTAATATCACTGTAAGCATGGGAACTGTCGCTTCTGAGTATGCATAGAGGAGCTTTGCACCATGTCTTATTATCCCGCCATATTCCTGTTGAACACCCGGCATATATCCAGGAGTATCAACAAAGGTGAGAATCGGGATGTTGAATGCATCGCAAAACCTTATAAATCTTGAAGCTTTATCGGCGCTGTTGATGTCGAGAACGCCTGCCTGCTGGACTGGATTATTTGCAATTATGCCGATGCTTTTCCCGTCTATACGAGAAAAACCAACAACGATGCTTCCCGCAAATTGTGAGTGAATCTCGAAAAATTTTCCATCATCGATTACTTCTGTAATGATATCTCGAACATCATATGGGGCATTGGGATCTTCCGGAATTATTTTGGTGATAGAAGCGGTTTTTCTTAAAGGATTATCTTTTGTTTTTACTACCGGAGAATCCTCCAGGTTATTTGATGGAATATAGCTTAGAAGCTCCTTGATCAATGAGAGCACCTCTTCATCATTTTCTCCTGTGAGATGCGCCATGCCGCTTTTTTGTGAGTGCGGTACAGCACCTCCCAGCTCAAGGGGACTCACATCCTCTCCGGTGACTGTTTTTATGACCTGGGGTCCTGTAATAAACATCATGCTCGATCCCTCTGCCATAAGAATAAAGTCACCTATGGCGGGTGAATAGACTGCGCCGCCAGCACAGGGACCCAGGATTGCTGTTATCTGCGGTATAACACCGGATGCGATTGTATTTCTATAAAAGATCTCGCCATACCCTTTTAAGGAATCGACACCTTCCTGGATTCTTGCCCCTCCCGAATCATTCAGCCCTATCAAGGGAGCACCGGTTTTTCTGGCCTGATCCATGATGTAGCATATTTTCTGGGCATGGATCTCTCCAAGAGAACCACCCATCACTGTAAAGTCCTGTGAATAGCAAAATACAAGTCTTTTTTCTATGGTCCCATAACCTGTGACAACACCATCTCCTTGAAGCTCTTTAATCCCTAGCTCTGTAGAACGATGACGCATGAATGCGTTTACCTCTGTAAAACTTCCCTTATCGAATAGAAAATCAATTCGCTCTCTTGCGGTGAGTTTCCCTTTATCGTGCTGGGCCTTTATTCTATCTTCCCCGCCGCCTTTTACAATTTGAGACCGCCTTTTAGAAAGTTCCTTTAATTCTTCATCTATAGACATGGTCCTGAACCTCAGTATATACCTGGTTTACGGGTATAGCATATACTTAAAAACCTTCAAGCATATTACTAATTAACCTTCTATGTGTCAATTAGTTTCTAATAACACGAATATGAAGACCAGCCAGTCATCTTAATCAGTTTGAATCTGAGAATCAGGAGATTCTCAGATTAATCGTGCACGGGTGAATGATGTATTCCCTCTGTCCAGGGGAAAATATATTCCTTGACATCTTCATTTCCTCCTATTTTTTCTGAAGATTATTTAGGTCAAAGAACATTCATACTACCTATAACTTTTAAACAATCACCTCCTTCCAAATCATCAATTAGGAAGAGTGCTTGATCTGTGTTGGAGGTACATCAGATCAGTTAGTATGATACGATTATCCCCTGAACACAAAAATCCTGTAAATTGTATCTAACACATCATATGATTTCTCAATTTCTTCTTGAACCTTCTTTTTGAGATCACCTTCGATCTTCTTTTCTCCACATCACTCAGTTTCAGAAAGTTCCTTAATGATACATACTTACTTGCACTGTACTGTCTTATTTTCCTACTCCTCCTCATTTAATTTGATTTTTGTGGTAGCTTCAAAAATCAAATCTTAGTATGTCAAAGATCAGCTACCATCTGATTATATAGGCCCCTTATCTATAAACTATGGCACTGAGAAAATCACAAAAATCTGTTTATCATTTGTACCATAATTCTATTTATTGTACCTTCTACCTAAAAAGATAAAAAAAGGAATGGCCCTTTTTAAGCCATTCCTTTTATATTTATAATTTCAGAAATTAGATAATATATAAAGTCATTTCATGTAAAGATAAGATTTAAACTTCTAGCCGACTTTTGGCAAAGGGATCTTCTATATGAGTGTTATGTTTTTGTTTAGTTTTGACTTATTGATTTAGCCTTATTATATTCATCAACTTAAATCATCACTAAAGAGGACTATGAAATGTATTTTATTAAAACACTAAAAACAACAATTCTTATTTTTGCAGTTTTACTCTTGTTATTCGGGTGTACTTCTAAAAAGCACGAAGATGGTGTTACCAAAGAGGAAATTATATTGAATAGTACAACAGGGGAAATTGAAATACAGCACACAGAGGGATATATAACTACTGATACAACAGGCATGCAGCTGTGGTATGACACTTTTGGTGATAGGGACAATCCAAAGGTCTTTCTTATTCATGGAACTGATGCCCAGGCAGTTAACTGGATGCCTCATTTATATGAGCCGCTGGTAAACGCGGGCTACTGTGTGATAAGATTTGACCAACGCGGCAATGGTTTATCGGAGATTTTTCCCAAGCCGAAAGGATTCAAGCCTCAAAAGTGGACCCCAGAGCAGGCACCTCCCTATACTTTTGTGGACATGGCTGACGATGCAATCGGGCTTCTCGAAAAGCTCGATATAGAGGCCGCTCATGTAGTGGGGCATTCAATGGGTGGTATGATTGCCCAGCTGGTTGCCATACGCCGGCCTGATATGGTAAAAACTTTAACTTTGCTGGCATCATCGCCTTCTCACTCATTTGACGAAACCTACCAGTCGCCTGAGACTCTTGAGTTCTTCATGAATGACCTAGCGGGAACAATAAGAAAAATGGCAATGCCAAGTATGTTAATGCCACTCACACGGAAGAAAATGATAACATTAACAAAGGTATTTTTTGGTTCTATGGACAAGGATTTTACAACTCCACACGGAGAAGAAATGCTTGATGAATATGTAAACGCATATTATTCCGGAGGCCGAAAATTTAATCTTATGTCATGGCAGGGAATGGCTGTTGCTACTTCAAAATCAAGGGCGGATGAGCTAAAGAAATTGAATATTCCCGCTCTTGTAGTGCATGGAGATGAGGATATGTTACTTGATTATGCTAACGGGAAAGCACTTGCTAGTCTTATTCCGGAAGCAAAACTTATTACTATTAAAGGGGGCGGTCATTTGTTCCCCCTCCTTGATACGTATAACGATGAATATATTGATGATCTGATAAATCACCTCCGAATGAATAATTAAAAACCTCTCAATTGATGTAGTCTGCGGGTGATTATCAAACTGAAATAGATTCTGAGCGTTCTTCTAACGCTATCTATAACCGCTAGTAAAATGTCTTAATTCCTTCTGAATAAACCTTTCTTTTTCTCTTTTTCTTTTTATATGATCCACTTCTAAGAAAGTGAAGACTTTATTTTTTATATCTAAGTCAACATAATGGACATTTTCTTGACTGATTTGGTATAATGTGAATGTACCGAAAGGAGGTTTATATGAACATTGAAGATAGAATGAAATAGTTTAGAACCTTTGAAAGAGAACAATTATATAGTTTATTTAGGTTTTTTGCATTAGCAACAGTAGCAATCATCACAGCCTCAATCGCATTACACCTCGGTAATAAATTATCATTTCCAAATTCATCTAAGTTTTGGTTCAGATTTATTTATATATCAGGGGCTTGTAATGTTGGATCAATTTTATATCATATATTTTGGTCTTTATTTTTGTATTACAGAAGGCTTAGTAAAAATAAAAAAGTTATATGCAGTCAACTAGCTAATACCAAAGCTAAAATATTTGAAGGATTCATTTTATTAACATTCGGTCTTTGCTTCGGTAGTTTCTGTGTCTACTTGTATATTATAGTATTTTAACTAACTCATCCTCTCATTTATCAATTTCTCTGCAAAATCACCCTCAACCATCCCTTTCGGGGAATACCCCATCCTCATCAACTCCTTCTTTCTTTCATCTTTTACCCTCTTACTATCATGTAGTGAATCAAATAGGGTCTCATAACACTCATCTCTACCATCACATTTTATCAACCAACAAGGCAATTCTCTAACTCCTCCTCATCTTATAAAAACTCAGAAGGACTATCCCAAAAATCGATCTATCCTTCTCGACAACTCCTCATATCTTTTTGCAGACCCCTCACTCAACGCAACTCCCTCACTCTCTAATTTTTTACAATGCTCCAAAAATCTTTTTTCCTCAAACGTCAACTCTCCATCAAACTCAATCTCTCCCTTTTCTCCATCAGCAATACCTCTCCCTCTCAATCTTCGATCTAGACCATGAAACATCATTTTAGACAATACAGGACGTTTACTTTTATTATGATCAAAAGGGAAGAATCCGATGGCTTCCCCCGGTTTCAACAAAAAACAGTATCTAGGTTAAACATACCATTTCAAGCTCTTCTCACTTTCCTTGACTCCTATAAAACCTCCCTGTGTCTATATATAAAGTAAAATGTTAGACACATGTAAAGGTTTGAATGAACTTGGGGTGTTGTATGCTTTTAAAGTGTCCCCCTTCTCTATAGAAAAGGAAGAACAATATGAGTAATTCAGGGGAAAATGTATTCCTTGACTTTTGCAGTGATATAACTATTATCATAGCAAACCGCTCTTTTATAACAGATGGGCTACGGTTCGGGAATGTGGTTAAGCCACAGCGGTCCCGCCACTGTAACCGGGGATGAAAGCAGTGCGTTCCATTACGGTAAACGTGAGAAGGAGCTGTGAGTAAAGTGATCCGGAAGCCAGGATACCAGCCATAGCCGGTAGCAGCTCTCGGGGGTTAGGGCTCTGCTACAATAATATAAGAAACCCTTGCCTCTTCATACGAGGTAGAGGGTTTTTTTGTTGGATTACTTGTATGAAATATTTCAAACTTACTTTCTTTCTCATGATATTTATTTTTATATATATTCCACTATTTTCTGGCACTGGGGTGGATTCCCTTGGAAACAAGATATCTATCCCTGATGAAGGAGTAAAAATAGTTTCACTGGCACCAGGGGCAACTGAAATTCTGTATGAATTAGGATTACAGGAAGAGATTGTAGGAATTTCTGAGTTCTGTAATTATCCACCAGAGCTTGTTGCCAGCAAGCCGAAGATGGGAGGTTTCTCGACACCGGACATTGAGAAAATTCAGGCAGAAAATCCCGATGTGATAATCCTGACACGTACGATGCCGATTCAGGTGAAGTATCAGTTTGAAAGACTGGGAATGCAATTATTTGTTGCTGAACCAAAAAGTTTAAATGAGCTTTTAAAAACGATAATCCAGTTTGGTAATCTATTCAATAGAGTAAAAGAGGCACATGAATTAGTTATAAGTATGGAGAGCAGGGCAGGCGAGATTACTGAGGCGATTAGGGAAAGAAGCACCAATCCGGTGAGAACTATGATAATAATATGGAATAAACCCTATTACACTGCTTCCAGAAAAACGCTCCCAGGAGATATAGTACAACTGGCAGGTGGGAGGATTGTTCCAGATACAACTCAGGAATATCTGCTTATAAATGAGGAGAGGATTCTTCAGATCAATCCGGAAGCGCTTATTCTTGGCCATGAAATTGAGATGACTGATTACAGAAATATAGAGAGCATCAGAGCTTTGAGAAACAATAAGGTGTTTCTGCCGAATCCAGATGAGTTTCTGCGGCCAGGCCCGCGTGTGATCAATGCTCTCACAGAGATTGCTCATTTTCTACATCCAGAGGCTTTTTAAACTTATATGAATAAAGTAAATAAAAGATATCCGGGTATTTTTATTCTTTTTGCTGTACTAGTCCTGAGTTTCGTGGTGAGCACCTCTCTGGGCTCAGTAAACGTACCTTTTGGAAATACTGTAAGAATTGTCATTGCTCAAATTATGAGAAGAATCCCGAAAGAAGTTCCCGAGATTCAGTATAATATCATTGTAAAGCTCAGGATCCCGAGAGTATTTCTTGGCATGATCGTTGGTGCCGCTCTCTCTATATCAGGTCTCGTCTTCCAGGCACTCCTGAAAAATCCCCTTGCAGATCCCTATACCCTGGGGGTATCCGCAGGCGCCTCTTTTGGCGCAGGTGTCGCTATCTTTCTATCCTATACTCTTCATGTCTATTTTAGAAGTCTTGTACCTGTTTTTGCCTTTGTAGGAGGGGTGTTGACAATTTTTCTTGTCTACGGGCTTGCCAGAACAAAGGGGAGGGTGCATGTGCTGACAATAATACTCTCAGGGGTAATAGTGAGCTATCTCTTCTCATCCGGGCTTGTTCTTGTTATGTCCCTTCTGGGGGATCGATCGGCTGAGATAGTCTACTGGTTGATGGGCTCGCTTTCGGGATACCACAGGTTTCTTCCCGTAGCAGCAATTGTGGTTGTTGTGCTTCTGGGTTTTATTTTTTTGTTTTACCGGGATCTTGATCTTCTTTCTCTGGGAGATGAGCAGGCAAATAGCCTTGGTGTGAACACCGAGCGAATACGCTTGGTGCTATTTGCAGTAACTTCTCTCATTACATCTACTGCAGTTGCACTCACAGGAACTATTGGATTTGTCGGGCTTATAGTGCCGCACTCGATGAGGCTTCTGTTCGGTCCAAAGCACAAGCAGCTCATTCCCACAACTGTTGTAGCAGGGGCTGCTTTTCTTCCTCTCAGCGATACCCTGGCGCGTATCGTTCCAGGTATTCTATTTGAGAGCGGTATGGAAATACCTGTTGGTGTGGTTACTGCACTCATCGGCTCTCCCTTCTTTGTATTTCTACTGATTCGTGGAAAGAGGAGGTTGTGGTTCTGATCAAATGAAGATAGTGTTAGAAGCAGAAAAAGTATCGGTGAGTTACGATGGCTTTCAAGTGCTGAAGGATGTCTCTCTCAGCATCCATGACAAAGATTTTATATCAATTCTCGGTCCGAACGGGTCAGGAAAAACTACTCTGATTAAAGCCCTTACCGGGCTTGTCAAACCTGTAAGCGGGAATGTGAAACTCAATGGAAAACCCGTACATTTATATAAGAGGAGAGAGTTTGCACGTTATGTATCTTTTCTCCCTCAAAACCCGTCGGTAACGCTTCCATTTCTTGTGAAAGATATTGTGATGATGGGGCGTTTCCCATATCTTGGAAGGTTTGAGATGGAGAAAGGGAGTGATATAGATGCTGTAGAAGAGGCAATGAAGATTATGGATATTCACCCGCTCTCAAAACGGCATCTCATGGAGCTTTCAGGCGGAGAAATGAAGAGGGTCTTTATTGCACAGGCAGTAGCACAGCAATCCGATATACTGTTTCTGGATGAGCCTACCGCAAATCTTGACATTAACTATCAGCTGGAGATATTTAAACTATTAAAGAATTTTAATGAACAGATGGAGAAAACGGTTGTTCTTATTACTCATGACATCAATCACGCGGCAAGGTATGCAAAGCATATTATGCTCTTAAAGGATGGGGCTATTGTAAAATCCGGGAGTGCAGAAGATATTATCAACAACACAGACCTCAGCAATCTCTTCAATACTGATATAATCATTGAGAGAGACAGATACAACAAGCCTTATATTCTTATCTAGTAGTTTCTTTGCCAGGGAAAAATAACTTGAAATTATTCCACGAGTGGTACTATAGTATTCATTAATAAATTAGGAGAGAGGGACAGATATTTTGGATAAGATAAAAGTAGAAAAGATGGATAGCGATGAGGTAGAAAAAAGAGGAATAAGCTCCTGGGGTATATGGGAAAAGGAACCGTCTGAGTTTGATTGGGAATATACTTCAGAGGAGCAATGCTACATAATAAATGGTAAAGCAGAGATAGACACAGGGGATGATGTTGTTGAGATCAAAGAAGGTGATTTTGTTGTTTTTCCTGTTGGATTGCGCTGCAAATGGATCGTTAAAGAGCCAATAAAGAAGTATTATAATTTTCGTTAGCAATATAGCATTATTAACGGCATTCCAATGAGGGCGTTTATAATGAGAAAAGTATTGATACTATTTCTTGTAGTCTGTGTATGTTTTCTATTTCTGACCGCTCAGCGAAGGAGAAGAAAGAAGATAGATATTAAGCCGCCACTGACTAAAGAGGAGATTGGTGGTGAGAGACTCTGGAGAAGATTTACCGAGGAAGAGAACTACGAGAAATATCCATTCTGGCCAGGTCACGAAGGAATACAGCAGGGGCAGTCCCCGCATGGCGATCTGCACACTGTCTATATTCACCCGATACTGTTTGATGCGCTGCCAATTAAAGATAAAGTTGTTCCCGATGGAGGAATGATTGTAAAGTGTAATATGAATGCCGAGAAGGAGATCGTTGCCTTTACAGTAATGGCAAAGGTAGAGGGTTACAACCCGGAAGCGAACGACTGGTTCTGGGCAAAAATGTCAAAGGATGGGGAGGTCGAGGCAGAAGGAAAGATTAAAGGCTGTATTGAATGCCACAGCATATTGAAAGAGAATGATTATGTTATTCTCTACCAGCTAGATAAAAATCCAAAGTGAGGGAGCCGGTTGAGAAGAGTCTCTATTCAGTTAAAAACAATATTGGGGGTTATCATACCACTTTTTGTAACTATACTGGCCATTCTCTACGTTTCTGCAACAAATGGGAGGGATAATCTATTAGAATCTAGTGAAAAAACACTCACCATCAATACAGCGATCCTGAATGCTACCATCAGAAACCTCATGCTCGAAGGTGAAGCCCCTATTGTTGTTCGAACAATGACAAGTCTTCAGATGGTACAGGACATTGAGGAGCTCGAGCTGTACCGTGTAGACGGCACAAGGGCGTTTCATGACTATGAGACTCTTGAAACAGTGAATGCTAATCTTGAGATGGTCATGTTTGAGAGAACGGAGAGGCTTCCGCTCAAGACAATTGACAATGAAAATTTCCGTAACGCCATAGAAACAAACTCACCAAAGAAGGTCGATATGAGGTCCAGGAGGGAGATGGAGTACTATTTTCCCATACTCAATGTTCCTGAATGTAGAAAGTGTCACGGCTCAGATCACTTTGTCCGTGGTGTAACGCATGTGAGAATATCCACAAAGAGTGTGTATGACCAGATCAGGAATGCAACATTCCTCCTGATTGCTGTTTTTGTAGCCTCTGGTATAATCATTGCTGTCATTCTATTTATCATTTTAAGAAGGATTATTATTCGTCCATTGCTCGAGATTGGAACAGGTGTACGCAAGGTAGGTGAAGGCAACTTTGATATTGAAATGCCTGTGAAAAGCAACGACGAGGTTGGTGAGCTCAGCACCGAGATCAATAATATGATAAAAGGTCTCGAAGAAAGATTTCATCTTTCAAAATACGTATCCAGTGCCACAGAACGTCTGATCAAGCGTAGAGGTGAGTTCAAATCGGATGGGGAGAAGCAGCAGGCCACGGTCCTGTTTTCAGATATAAGAAACTTCACGCGTTATGCAGAATCGCATTCGCCTCGAGAAGTTATTGAGACATTGAACAGGATACTGGAGGTTCAGGCTGTTGCTGTAGAGCGGTATAATGGAGATATTGACAAGTTTATTGGTGATGCAATAATGGCCATCTTTGACAATGAGTATGATGCCGTGTGCTGTGCATACAATATGGTGCAGTCGGTCATAAAGGTGGATAAGGAGTTTAACACAGGTCTTAGTGTTGGAATTGGGATGAGCAGCGGTGAAGTGATTTCAGGGAATATCGGGAGCGAGAGCCGGCTCGAGTACGCGACTATTGGGGATACGGTAAACGTTGCTGCACGCCTGAGTGCCCTTGCAAAATCAAACATGATCCTCATTACTGAGAATCTCATGGATGAACTCAAGGGAAGCATAGAGGCCATGCTTATTCCTCATCAAACAATCAAAGGTAAAATGGAAAAGGTCAGTTTTTATGTCGTACAGTCTGTTTACAACAAGACGACTGAAAAATGGATGCGTTAGGCAGTACCTACTTCTGGTTGCTATATTACCCTGTCTGTAAACTTCCGGTACAGCAAAAATTTTTATATAACACCGACCTCTAGATCGGTGTTATAAATACACTGATTTCTACGACACTGTAATAACTTTGCTGGACTCCCATAGCCCATGTATGTTGCATAAGCCCACAGCATGAAGTGTTCCTGACTTATTAATTTTAAGAGAAAGTGTCACTGCATGCTCGGTGTAGACAGGACCCTGATTGGGACCTGCAGCTGATTCACCATGTGCATTGAACTCAAAATGACCGACCTGATAGTTGAACTTATCACCTTCAGGATGAAAGTATACGGTTATCCAGCGTATATGGTGTTCCGTTGTATTTGGATGTGCAATTTCTTTTCCAAGGCTGACCTTTACTTCGAAGGGTTCGCCAGTCTGAGCTGTATCAGGACACTCGATTGCGGGCACGTGTTTTTCCTGTTTCCAGTCAGCTTCTTGAATCGTGTCACCAAGTTTTGCCATTGTATTTCCTCCGTTTGTTAATTTCTGTGGTTATGCTTGTGGTATACTAATTTTTTACGACACAGAGCTGTAGCAATATTCATTGCAAGCAATGAATATTGCTGTCAATATTCCTCAAGGTGATGCCACTCAGCATTTTCAAGCCACTGTTTTGGTCTTGAAAGTAAGTTTATTATGTTCTCTAAGAGAACATAGTGTTTCTTTTCTTCTTCTGCTATGCGTCTGAATAGCTTCTTTTGAAAAGGTTTCTCAACTTCCTTCTCTTTTTCTGTATAGAATACTCTACTCTTTTCCTCTATTTCCTGTGCTTTCTTATAAAGATCCATTTGGGAAGTGGGAAAATGTTTGTCCTCTCCGGTGTATCTCATTTCTCTGAAAATGCTCCTGGCATCATCGAGAACTTTTGTTTTAGCCATGGAGGGCCTTTTTATCTTCATTTCTTGAAGAATATTATGATGCTTCATCTCATCGGCTGCGAGCATTTCAAGGATATTCTGAATCCCCTCGTCATTAGCCTTTCCAGCGAGATCCAGATAGAAGTTTCTACCGTCCAGTTCCATCTGCATGGCAAATTCATATATATCCATTATCATCCTCCGTCTGTTGTAGCCTGATCAATAGTTTTCACTGTAAAGCTCAAAGTAGGACATATCATTCAGGCATGTGGGGCATTTTTTGGGAGCTTCAAGCCCTTCATGGACACGGCCGCATACCCTGCATTTCCAAAGTACTTTTGTATTCTTTTTGAAAACCGACTTGTCCTCTAAGTTTTGAATTAGTTTATTGTAACGCTTTTCATGCCATACCTCAACCTCTGCAACCCTTCTGAATACCCGTGCAGCTTCCGTGAACCCCTCTTCGTCCGCAACATCTGCAAATCCAGGATAGATTGAGGTATGCTCGGCATTTTCTCCCTGAGCTGCGGCGCGCAGGTTCTCGAGTGTGCTGCCCACAACACCCGCCGGGTAGGCTGCATGAATCTCTACATCACCACCTTCGAGTAATGAGAAATATCTCTTTGCATGTTCTCTCTCATTGTCTGCGGTTTCTAAAAACAATGCTGCTATCTGTTCATAGCCTTCTTCTTTAGCCTTCTCTGCAGCAAGTGTATATCTGTTTCGTGCCTGAGATTCTCCTGCAAAAGCAGCGAGAAGGTTCTTTTCGGTTTTTGATCCTTTAATACTTGCCATATTTTCCTCCGTTCTAATTAGTAATTATATGGTAAATATGTCTACACATTGTAGAATATTTTGGTGTAATTCCAATGCTAACACTGTAAGGCGCAGTCTCTTTGTGGCAGTACCAGACCTTTCAGGAACAGTTTTTACATACACCCTGCAGGTAGAGCTGCTGGTCTGTTACTCTGTGCCCTTCGATCGTCTTACCTATGATGAGTGGGAACTCTTTAGATAAATCATAGACATCTCCGCATTCATTGCATTTGAAATGTGCATGCGGTTCTGTGTCTGATTCATAGCGGAGCTCATTCTTTTCAATAGATAAGCTCTTAATGATCTCTTTTTGTTCGAAAAGGTTCAGGGTATTGTATATCGTTGTTTTGGAGAGAGTTGGAATCTGCTTGTAGAGATCATTGTAGATGGTGTCAACTGTAGGATGCACCTTATGTTGCAGGAGATATTCGAATATCTTCAGTCTCTGATAGGAAGGGTTAATGCCTTCACTTACAAGATACCTCCTGATACCGTCCATACTGATTTCTCCACTGTACATATCACCACTCTTTGAATTGGAATACACCTAACAAGCCTTCATGATCAGGACTATTAAAGGTGCTTGAGTATACTCGAATGCTAAGCATTCGAGTATACTTTTAAGTTTGCATGCTACGCCATGCAAACTTACTTTGCTAATTTCGAATGCTTGAGCATAAATTGGCACGCATGCTACAGCATCCGAACTTATTTTAGTATTCTTACATGCTTGAGCATACTCGAAGACTTTGCATTCTCGCATGATTTTATGTTTGGGTGTTAAAACATCTAAACTTACTTTTTTATACTGACATGCACTGCGTTGTTATTCCCTCTGTGCAAGCTCATGGTCTAGCATGAACAGACCGTTGGCTGAATCCTTTATGAGCTTCAGCTTCTGCACGATGGCATCAGCACTCGCTTCTTCCTCAACCTGCTCATCAATATACCACATTAAGAAGTTCTCAGTTGCCACATCTTTCTCAGACCGTGCGAGATTAACGAGCTTATTAATAAGCCCTGTTACCTTTACCTCATGTTTATATACATTCTCTAATACATCAAGAGGAGATTTCCAATTAACTGGAGGGCTGTCGATAGCCTTAAGAGTTACTCTTCCTCCTCTTTCGTTTATATAGCCGTAAAACTTCATGGCATGATTTACTTCTTCTTTTGCCTGAACAGTCATCCAATGAGCAAAACCGCCAAGGTTTTTGCTCTCAAAATAGGAAGACATAGATAAGTAGAGATAGGCAGAATAAAGTTCCGCGTTTATCTGGTCGTTAATAGACTTCTCAACTGCTTGTTTTATCATTTTTTCCCCCTTATGGAATTTTTTGTCTCTCTTCTCCTTGATTCAGCTGTTTTGTTCAAACTTCTTCTTCATTTCTGAAAGCTTGATAAAATGCTGTCTTTCCTCTCCAATTATTGTGTCGATATGATCTCTCTCTTTTTCAGGAAGAAAGTCTTTGATCTCCTGGTAGTAGAGGATGGAATCCAGCTCTCTACGAATACCGAATTCACACGCCTCTTTTGCGTTTTTTATTTTTACCACTTCCTTCTTGATTGTGTCTTCCATGAAGATAAGGTTGTCTGTGTACGCCTGTAGGTAGGAAGAGTATTCATCAGGGTAGCCTACAGTCGGTTTCGTATCCTGAATACTATCTGAGAGATCTTCAAAGGTCTTCTTGTGTGTAACTTCCTCATTTGCGAGATACACAAAGAGCTCTTTCTCAAGGCTCCCGGTTAAATTTTCTGCAAAGGCACGGTAGAATCGCTCTCCGTTTTCCTCTATTCTCGCAGCAAACTGGAAAACCTCCTTAGCAGTTAATAGTGCCATTCTGCCTCCTAAGAAACGATTGTCATTAAAGCCGATGTTTATATTCTGACTTCGAGTTCAAACAGCAATGACCTCTTTTACACCCGGCACCTCTTCTTTCAGCATCTTTTCAATACCCATTTTTAAAGTCATCTGACTCATTGGACACCCGCTGCATGCCCCAGTAAGCTTGACTTTAATGACACCATCCTCATTAACCTCGACAAGCTCTACGTCTCCGCCATCAGCCTGAAGAGATGGTTTTATCTTTTTGAGGGCGTTTTCTACATTTTCCTTCATATTGTACTCCCTTTAGAAATTTAATAATTTGGTAAGACTAATTAAATGTTTATTATATTATAAATCCAGATTTGTAATTATTCCAGTATAGTAACACCTCTTTCTGCATTGTGCAAGCTATTTTCATACACTCACAAGATTCTTTCTTGCATGGTTCTTTATCAGGTCTGCAATTGTTATTGAATCAAGTGAATTTTTAAAACTCTCGTTTATGCTTACCCATGCTTCTCTCGAGATACATTTTTCCTGTCTTTCGCATGACGAGGGATCCTCAGTACAAGAGCTGAAGGCCAGGTTGTTTTCAAGCACTTCTATGATATCGAGCAGATTAATATGTGCTGGATCGCGTGCCAGGCAGAAACCTCCTCCTCTTCCTTTACTGCTTTTCAAGATTCCGGCAGTTCGAAGTTTCGTGAAGATATTCTCAAGGTATCTCCTAGAAATTCCCTCTCTTAGAGCGATGTCCTTGAGGAAAACAGGTTTTCCACTGTAGTGGAGAGCAAGATCGAGAATTGCCCGCAAGCCGTATCGAGTGCGTGTCGAAATTAGCATCTGTTTTACTCGTCATTGAATGTTACTTCTACTCGCTTTATGTCCCACAGAGGCTCGATTCGTTCTTTTATTTCTTCACGGATGTTGTTTGCAAACTGGTGATCACTGTCGATGTCGACCCAAATAGAGGCAACACCATCTTTGAGTTCTACCTTTTTAACAAAGTTGACCTTTAATACATCGAGTCCGGTGAGGGGATTTATCACATGTCCGAGTCTCTTCTTTATTACTGCAATATCTGTGGGTTTGGTATCTTTTGTCAATCCTTTTTTATGTTCGTAATTCTCTATTGCGGTTTTCAGTGCGTCCACAGCCAGTACCGCACAATGGACCTTTACCGGCGGCAATCCTCCGAGTTCATCGGAAGCATGCTTCCAAGAGATTTGCTTGGCCTCTTCAATCGTTCGGTTCTTGGCAAGCTCAGTGATAATCGATGCTGTTGCAATGTTTGAAGCGCACCCGTAGGATTTAAACTTTATATCTTCGATCACCTTGGTGTCCGGATTTACCTTGAGAAAAAGCTTTACCATATCACCACATGCAGGTGAACCTTCTGTCGCAATTGCATCAGCGTCATCGATTTCCCCCACGTTCTTTGGATTTCTGAAATATTCAATTACTTTTTCTGAGTAGGGTAGAGCCATGGCA
>CP070841.1:141986-175646 GCA_020342115.1 Spirochaetota bacterium | reverse complement strand
GCCCCTGTTCAACCACAACACCATCCTTGATTACAATGATCTCATGGCTCAGAGCGCGAACAACACGCAGGTCATGGCTTATGAAGAGATAGGCAAGATTGTAACGGCGCTGGAGCTCCAGGAGTAGTTCTATAATCTGAGTCTGAATCGATCGATCCAGTGCAGATGTAGGCTCGTCAAGCACGAGAAACCGGGGTTTCAGTACAAGAGCCCGGGCTATAGACACTCTCTGGCGCTCACCTCCGCTCAGCTCATGAGGATAGCGGTTTATGTACGAAGGATCGAGCTCCACCTCTTCTAGCACCTCTGAGATGAGCTTTTCTCGCTCTATGGGAGTGTTTCCAAGCCGGTGTACCTTGATTCCCTCTTCAATAATCTGCCCAATCGTGAACCTTGGATTGAGACTCTCGTACGGATCCTGAAAAACAACCTGCATTTCACGCCTCAGTGGTCTTACGCGCTTACTTTTTAATCCCTGCAACTCTTCCCCTGTAAACTGAATAGACCCCTTGCTGGACACGAGCCTGAGCAGGGCAAGTCCGAAGGTTGTTTTTCCAGATCCGGATTCACCAACGAGACCCACTGTCCTCCCCTCGCGTATTGTAATTGTAAGTCCGTCAACAGCCTTTATATGTCCTTGAACCCTCCTGAATACACCTTTGTAAATAGGAAAATAGACCTTTAAATCTCCCGATTTGACCACAACTTCATCAGCAGTATCTGTGGTTTGGGGATGTCCTTTAGGTTCGGATTCCAAAAGATAGCGTGTATACTCATGACTCGGATTATTGAATATCTGTTCGACATCTCCTATCTCAACAATCTGCCCATCTTTCATTACCCCTACCCTGTCTGCCATCCTCCGTACGATATAAAGATCGTGTGTAATCAGAAGCAGTGACATAGTAAGCTTCTTTTGCAAATCCTTTATAAGCGCAAGTATCTCTGCCTGAATCGTAACATCGAGTGCTGTTGTAGGCTCATCTGCAATGAGTAGCTTCGGATTATTTGCAAGTGCCATAGCGATCATCACCCTCTGCCGCTGACCTCCGGAAAGCTGATGGGGATACGAAGTGAGCCGTTCTTCAGCATCTGGAAGCTGAACGAGTCTTAAAAGTTCCAACACCCTTTCACGAGCACCATCCCGCCGATAACCCTGGTGGAGTATGAGAGATTCTGAAATCTGCTTCTCAACTGTATGTAGAGGATTGAGTGAAGTCATAGGTTCCTGAAATATCATGCTGATGCTATCACCACGTACCTCTCTTATGAACTCATCGGATGCTCCCAGAAGTTTCTGGCCCTGGAAGAAAATACTCCCTGATGGGATATGAGCCTTCTTTGGCGGAAGAAGGTTCATGATTGAGAGTGCTGTTACCGACTTACCGGCACCGCTCTCACCAACCAGTGAAAAAGCCTCACCTTTTTCAATATCAAAAGATACCTCTCTCACCGCATTGACCTGCGCTTCCCCCGTTCGGAACGTCACAGAGAGGTCTCTTACTTCTAATAGGCTCATGCAAGCTGCCTCCTGGGATCGAAGGCATCACGAATACCCTCGCCAATGAAAATGAGTAGAGATAACATCACAGAAAGCACCACAAACGAGGTAACCCCGAGCCATGGTGCCTGAAGATTTGCCTTACCCTGTGCGAGTAGCCTCCCAAGGGATGGAGATCCCGGCGGCAGCCCTAATCCCAGAAAATCCAGTGAAGTAAGAGCAATAATCGAACCATTGAGAATGAAGGGTAAAAAAGTGAAGGTCGATACCATGGCATTCGGCAAAATGTGCCGAAATATTATAGTTACATTGCTCACACCAAGCGCACGAGCCGCTTTGACAAACTCGAAGTTACGTACCCGCAGGAATTCTGCACGAACAACTCCGACCAGAGACAGCCATCTGAATAACAGGAGGATCACGAGCAGCAATCCGAATGTCGGCTCGATGATAGAGGTAATTATAATGATGAGGTAGAGTGATGGGAGAGAAGCCCACATCTCTATAAATCGCTGAAATATGAGGTCAACCAGCCCTCCGAAATAACCCTGCACTGCACCTGCTATTATTCCGATTATTGTGCTGAATATGGTCAGTACTATACCAAAGAGAACAGAAATCCTGAATCCGTAGATTATAAGTGCCACCACGTCATGACCACCGTCATCTGTTCCAAGCCAGTGGGAGCGAGAAGGCGATGATGGTGCAGGAACTTCCAGCTCATAATCGATAGTGTCGTACTTAAAACGAATCACTGGCCATACTATCCAGCCCTTTTCATAGATAAGCTCCTGTATATAAGGATCTCGATACTCAGCCTCTATCTCAATATCTCCTCCAAACTCCGTTTCAAGGTAGTCTTTGAAGATGGGAAAATAAAACTTGCTTTCATATCTGACCAGCAGAGGTTTATCGTTTGCGACAAACTCCGCAAATACAGTGATTATGAAGAGAGCGATGAATATATACAGAGAGATATGAGCGCGCCGGTTACCGATAAAGTTCTGTATTCGTCGTCTTGCTAAGGGGCTCTTTACCTTACCTAGTAATCCACCCAATTAAACCTCCCTGCTCTCGAAATCGATTCTCGGGTCGATGAACATATACATGAGGTCTCCAAGAAGGTTCAGGATCAGTCCGAGAAGGCTGAATACAAAGAGAGTAGCAAATACAACAGGATAATCACGGTTTATGGCAGATTCGAAACCCAGAAGCCCGAGTCCATCAAGAGAGAAAATAACCTCTATGAGGAGGGTCCCTGTAAATAGGGCACTAATGAAAGCTGATGGGAAACCGGCAATAACAATGAGCATAGCGTTTCTGAAAACATGACTAACGAGAACCTTCCGCTCGGTAAGGCCCTTGGCCCGCGCAGTTACCACATACTGCTTGTTTATCTCCTCGAGGAAGGAATTCTTTGTGAACATGGTAAGCCCTGCAAAACCCCCTATAACTGATGCGGTTATTGGTAGCACTATATGCCAGAGGTAATCAACGATCTTCATATACCATGTGAAAGTCTGCCAATCCTCGGAAACAAGCCCCCGCAGCGGAAATATTCTGATAAAACTACCACCTGCAAAAAGAATTATAAGCAAGATTGCGAAAAGGAAACCGGGTATAGCGTATGTAACAGTCACCACAAAGCTCGTCCATACATCGAACGGCTCGCCATCACGAACCGCCTTCCTGACTCCAAGTGGAATTGATATGAGATATACGATCATCGTAGTCCACAGCCCGAGAGTAATCGAGACCGGCAGCTTTTCAGCCACTAACTCCATGACTTTCCTGTCTCTGAAAAAGCTATCGCCAAAATCAAATCTTAAGTAGTTGCCCATCATAACCAGAAAGCGTTTGTACATAGGCTTGTCGAATCCGTACAATTGCTCGATTTCCTTTATAAACTCCGGATCGAGTCCCTGAGCACCCCTGTATTTGGACACCGCACCGGTATCACTTTCAGCAACAGAAGGCGTCTGGCTTTCGCCTTCCCCGCCTGTTCCGCTGATACGCTGTGTCGCCCTCACTTCAGTTCCCCTCACCTGTGCAATGAGCCTCTCAACCGGGCCCCCCGGAGCCGATTGAATTATAAAAAAATTGATAATCATGATACCGATTAGAGTGGGGATTATTAGGAGAATACGGCGAATAATGTAGCTAATCATAAAACTAGACTCCGATTTCCGTTATCTAAATCTTTTGCTCATTAAAATAGTCCACTTTATGAGTAAGGTGTAGTTTAAAATAGCAATTCGGAGGTGAGTTTTATTGATGATACTGTAGATTACTGTTTCCCAGCAAGTGCTTTATCCTTATCAGGATCAACCCACCATGTATCAAAGAAGCCGAGTGCATATTTGGGTTTTATATTAGGTTTCGAGAACTTGTTCCAGTAGGCTATTCTATACTTGCGTGAATACCAATTGGGAACCACATAATGTCCCCATAGAAGCACCCTGTCCAAAGCCCTGCAAGCAGCAACGAGAGATTGCCTGTCAGGCGCAGTAATAATTTCATTGATTAGCGCATCTACAACAGGGTCCTTGATCCCTGCAAGATTCCTCGTTCCAGGTCTGTCAGCTGCCTCAGAAGACCAGAAATCACGCTGCTCGTTTCCGGGTGAGAGGCTCTGGCGCCACCATACAGATGTCATATCGAAATCATAGTTATCCAGCCTGTTGACGTATTGGGAGGTATCAACAGTACGGATAGTCATATCGATACCGATGAGCTCGAGGTTCTTCTTGTAGGGGATTGCTATACGCTCTGTAGCAGGCTGGAAGATGAGAAATTCGAATGCGAATTGCTCGCCTCTATTGTTTACGAGTTTTCCACCCTCAAGCTGCCATCCAGCTTCACGCAGGAGCTCCAATGCCTTTCTAATATTTGGCCTGAGGTTTCCGGCTTTCTCTGGCGCAGGTGGATTATATACCGCGGTGAAAACCTCTCGCGGAAGCTTATTTCTATAAGGCTCAAGCAGTTTCAATTCTTTGGGGCTTGGGAGCCCCTTTGCTGCGAGTTCAGAATTTTCGAAATAACTCGCAATTCTTGAATACTGTCCGTAGAAGAGTGTGCGGTTGGTCCACTCGAAATCGAACAAGTGTGCAAGCGCAAACCTGACTCTACTATCCTGAAAAATCGGCCTTCTGGTATTAAAAACCCAGGCCTGCATGCCCGTGGGATTTTCATCAGAGAGCTCCTCGGCAATTATATAACCGTTGTCGAAGTTTGATCCCTTGTATGCAGTCGCCCATATCTTGGCGACATTTTCAGACCGGAAATCGTACTCCCCTGCTTTGAACGCCTCAACAACGACCGTCTCATCACGATAGTATTCATAGCGGATTATGTCAAAATTATACCTACCTGCCATGACAGGAACATTCCTTCCCCAATAGTTTGGATCCCTCTGATAGGTAATCGAGCGTCCAGGTTTCACATCAACGACCCTGTAGGGACCCGATCCTACTGGAGGTTCGAGGCTTGTTTTATCAAAGGGATGCTCTGAATAATACTTCTTGGAGATGACCGGAAGCTGTCCCATGATCAGAGGAAGCTCGGGATTAAGGCCATCCTTGAATACAAATCTCACCTTGTGTTTAGAGAGTCTCTCTGCTTTGACCACGTCCTGATAGTAATAGCGATAGAACGGCGCCCCCTTCTCCTTGAGCGTATTAAAGGTAAACACAACATCGTCTGCTGTAATGGATGTACCGTCATGCCAGCGTGCCTCTTTCCTTAGATTGTACGCTACCCACGAACGGTCCTTAGGCAGCTCAATGGTCTCTGCAAGCAATCCATATTCACTGAAAGGTTCATCTGCTGATTGCTCTGTGAGTGTATCGAATAAAAGCCCCACTCCTGATGCAGATACCCCCTTCAGTATAAAGGGATTAAGTGAGTCAAACGAGCCAATCCCGGCAAGCTTTACAGTACCTCCTTTTGGAGCACGTGGGTTGACATAATCGAAGTGCTTGAAGTCAGGGCCGTACTTTATATCCCCGTGCAGGGCAAGGGCATGACTGACCGTTACCTTTTCCTGTGCAAAAACTGCAGCAGCAGGCATAAGACAAATAATCATCATTATTAATAATATTTTTTTCATGATTTCACCAACCTTTATTCAGGGTATCAATGATATTACGATAATATTGGAATTATGACAGTCAAGTTGAAATCAGATTATTACCTTGTAAAAAACATCCCCATTCTGTCGATATAATTCCTCCACCTCTCCTTGCCCCAGTACCTGAAGTGCCATGGTTCATAGATATAACCTGTAATTTTCTCTTTGTATTTCGGAAATGAATAAGAGATCCCATAACGATGTGCATGATCCCTTATCCACCTGAATGCAACTGTTTCTTCGAAACCCCGGGAGAGGTCATACCCTATTTCATCTGTTGTAAGATCACATGTGGTGCCTAGCTGATGCTCTGAATGACCAGGCTTTGCAACCGAAGCCTGGTCCAGACCATATCTGTCTAATGCTCTCTTATACAAATGTGATTGATAGCGTGAATCGCGGAATGCAGATATTATACGAATGTTGACGTCATCATTCTCGGCTTCATCAATCATAATAGTAAAAGCTTTTGCCGCTTCTTTCCTGAGCAATAGTTCTCTATCCTCGTATCCATTGGCCTTGTAGGGCTCGGATATCTCGACAAGGTCGTTTGGTGTATAGAAAAGAGATATGGCATTCTCCTTGTCAACTGTTTCATACCCAATGAGCAGGTTGCCGCTATTATTTAAATACGCGCTCTCACTGACTTTTACAAGATAAGGATCTGGAAGATAAACCTCAGCTTCATCCTGCCTGATTTTGAACCAGACAGTATCATCTCTGATCAGCGTATATACTATCTCGACCTTATCGCCAAACTTCAGCTCAACCCCTCCCGCTCTCTCTGCATCAAGAGATGCTTCATTGAAAGGATGTCCGGTTGTCAGTGCAAAGTAATATTCATCCCCGTAAGTTAAAAATGGTAAAGAGAAAATTAAGCAAAAGAAAAGATAGTAGAAGTATTTTTTCATTTAAATAAGAGTACTAAGAAAGAAGGCCAGTTTCAACCTCAAAGGAAATATTAAATTTACCTTTGAGGTTAGTTGTCTGAATATAGATCGATACAAATAGCCTTGAAAACCACGTATGTATCTGTTAATTTGGATGTATCGATAAAAGGAGCGGATGAATGATAAAGAAGCAAATCGCCTATGATTACAATAATGTTCTCGATAAGAATCTGAAAAGCCAAATCTGCATGGAACATGAGGAGGTACAATCCTATACCGAAAAGACAAAACAGGTACACAATATTCTTACTTCATTGAGAAGAGAAAAAAAGCTCCCGTTTTATGACCTTCCGTACAGTAAGGATGCGCAGGAAGTCAAGAAATTGGGAACATCGATAAAAGCCGCCATGGGTGAAGATCTACAGAACCTCCTTGTCATAGGCATCGGAGGCTCTTCTCTTGGAGGTATTGCTCTTACGCAAGCACTTTGTCATCCATTTTATAACCTCCTACCAGGATCTATGAGAAAGGGTCCCAGGCTGTTCTTTGCTGAGAATATAGATCCAGATGAGATCAAAGGGCTATTTGATGTCCTGGATCCGGAAAAAACCCTCATCAATATCATTTCAAAATCCGGCAGCACTGCTGAACCAATGGCCAATTTCCTCATATTCCAGAATTACATGATTGACAGGATCGGCAGCGATAGATTCAAGCAACAGGTTGTTGCAACTACAGACCCTGCCAAGGGAACAATGCGAGAGATTGCAAACGAGCTCGGCATTAAGACACTCAAAGTGCCGATGGGAGTTGGAGGAAGGTTTTCTGTCCTCTCTCATGTCGGTCTCTTCCCTGCTTATATGGTCGGAATCGATATCGACACCCTTCTCGAAGGGGCAGCACTCATGGATAAGGTATGCACCCAAAACGAACTTTTAAAGAATCCTGCCTACCTCAATGCTGTTATCCATTACCACCTGCATACAAAAAAAGCTGTGAATATGGCTGTACTTATGCCTTACTCCACTGCATTGGCAGAAATTTCAGTATGGTACCGCCAGCTCCTTGCAGAGAGTCTCGGCAAAACATACGCATTGAGTGGTGAAGTCGTGTATGCTGGCCAAACCCCGATCAAAGCAGTGGGAGCTATCGACCAACACTCACAGATCCAGCTATATAGAGAAGGCCCTTTTGACAAGGTTATTACAGTTTTGAGGGTGAAAAAATTCAACAATTCGCTTACTATACCTCCCCTCTATAAAAAGCATGAGGGTGTGAGCTATCTGGGAGGTCACACACTGAATGAGCTCATCGAAGCTGAAGAAAAGGCTACTGTCCATGCACTTGTAAAGTCCGGGCGCCCGGTTATAGAGATCACACTCCCTGAGATAAACCCGCACACAATAGGCCAGCTTTTTTATTTTTACGAAGTTCAAACAGTATTTGCCGGTTATCTCTACAATGTTAACTCTCTCGACCAGCCAGGAGTCGAGGCTGGAAAACAGTATACATACAGTATGCTCGGGAGAAAAGGATTCGAAAAACTGTGGAAAGACGAGGCTGGAACTGCTAAGAGGGATACACAGTATATTATTCCTTGAATATAAAACTGTTGCTTTACCAAATGCGTTATTGTATTATAGTGTGGTGGAAGGGCGATTAACTCAGCGGTAGAGTGCTACCCTCACATGGTAGAAGTCACTGGTTCAAATCCAGTATCGCCCAAACACCCCGACTCGATGGTCGGGGTTTAATTATGTACAGTAATCATAATTATGATTGGTAATCTATTATGGCTTGCACTCGTTAGTATAAAAAGAAGAAAATTCTTTTCCACTATTCTCTTCATTATGGCCTTTCTTGTTGCCTGTTCTCTTTTTCTTATCAATATATCCCAGCGCCTTCTCAGGTTTCCTGACATTGAAGAGATGAGGCAGTTCTTCTACATTATCATCTATTCAGTTCTGGTTTTAAGCATACTGATAATTGCTGCAATCTCTACAGTTTTAGCTCTACTGAGAAGAACAGAATATACAATTTTAAGGATCTTTGGAGCCCGAAGAGCAGATCTCCTTTCTATATCTGTTCTCGAGAGCTTTATACTGTGCTTTTTCGGCGCACTTGGAGGAGTTATTTTTATCTTCATACTCATTTCTCTCAAACTGATATATCTCCCTTACTTCTTCGAGGGGGCGAAGAGGTTCGGATTGGAGAAACTCATTGGAATTGGCGGACAAACTATATTCGCTGTGGTAATCTTAGCAGTTTGCATTTCTGTCGTACTGCTATCATTTCTTCTACGAAAAGATATACCGGATCTGGAGAGAGGTGCTTGATGAGCATTAGGGCGCAGTCAGTAACAAAAGTATATCATCATCCCATGAGCGGTACAACACCAGTTGTTGCTGTGAAGGAGATTTCAGTCGATATCAACGAGGGCAGTTATACTATAATATTCGGGTCTACAGGAAGCGGCAAGACTACCCTTCTTGGACTACTGGCAGGTATAATCAAACCAACCAATGGAGAAATCATCTTCCATAACCTGCACCTCTCTGAGGTTAGCGATAATGCTGTTTCGCTTTTCAGAGAGCAAAGTATAGGGTACATACCACAGAATACACTACTCATGAAAGACCTTACTGTACTGGAGAACATACTCTCTCCAAATGTTTTCCTAAAAAAGAGTATTAAACAGCTAAAAGAATATGCACTTATGCTTCTCGAGCAGTTAAATTTACTCGGAAAAGAGGATTTTAAGCCGGGAGAGCTCTCTGGGGGAGAGAATAAGAAGGTTATGATAGCAAGGGCTCTCTTAAAAAAACCGAAGTATCTATTTGCCGACGAGCCCGTATCCGAGCTCGATGACGATACTGCCAGAAGCGTTCTAAATCTTTTTACAGAATTACATAAAGAGGGATCAGCCGTAGTCATTGCATCTCATAAACCAATAACACGGAGATACAAAACCGATCTTTACACGATGGAGAGCGGCCAATTTCAAGAATACACAACAGGGGGTGAAAAATGAACTGGCTCGAATTAAGGTGTCGAGTAGACCAATGTATCATCGATGACTCGCAGGAGATGGAGATTCGAAAGTGCACAACCCAGAATAGTAAGGAGCATCCAGATAAGTTCAATCCATGTCCAAACTTGAGCATCAAGGCTACCGATACCTATGCAAAAGGTGATGTATGGAATAAGTTTGGAGACATGATCGATAAGTCGAAATCAAAAAATAAACGGCTAATGTAATCTATTTCCTTTAATGTGAGTAAATTTTTTCCTGCATTTCATTAGATGAAAGAGAGATCGTATGGCCTCGATAAAGGATAATCTGGATTCTGTTAACAATAAGATAAATAATGCACTCAATAGAAACGGAAGAAAAGACCATGTTACACTCGTTGCTGTATCAAAAACCATACCTGTAGAGAAAATTAATGAAGCTGTTGAGGCTGGTATAACAGATTTAGGGGAAAACAGGGTTCAAGAGGCTGAGCAAAAGTTCGGAAAGGTTAAGAAAGGGCCAACTTGGCATCTTGTAGGCCATCTCCAGAGAAACAAGGTCAAAAAAGCACTCCCATTATTCAGCATGATACAAAGTATAGACAAGCTCGATACCGCGATTGAGATCGAAAAAAGGGCATCTTCTCCAGTTGATATTCTTATTGAGATAAACTCGAGCGGCGAGGTGACAAAATCAGGAATACCACCTGATAAACTATTCTTTCTCATCGATGAGCTCCGTTCTCTTTCAATGGTGAAGATCAAAGGCCTCATGACAATTGGTCCGTTCACCAGTGATGAGAAGCTGATAAGGAACTGTTTTTCTCTTATGAAAAAAAAGTACGATGAGCTCCAAACAAGGGAAAAAGACCTCGATATCTGCTGCCTTTCAATGGGCATGAGCATGGATTATGAGATTGCCATAGACGAAGGGTCGAATATGATTCGCATAGGCACAGCAATATTTGGCGAGCGGGTGTATGGCTAATAGCCTTCTTCAGGAATACCGGAGTGCGAAAAATAATCGAAGTAAAAGTTCATACAGGAAGCTCTAAAAGGAAAATAGAGATTAAAAATGGTACCTATCATATTTATACACATGCCAATCCAGTACAGGGAAAGGCCAATAAAGATGCAATAGAACTCGTTGCTGATTACCTCGGTGTGGCAAAAAGTGCCGTTTCCATCATAAGAGGCGTAAAATCTAAAAACAAAGCATTTAAAATAAATAGTGACACATAAGCTCTAAGGTTATTTTCCCTTTCAGTTTTCTATTTGCTTTATACCTACATTTCGCATTATTATTCCTGTAAGACTGCGGAGGAAAATATGAGACAGGTACGGATTGCTGTAATCGGAGGGACCGGGCTTTACCAGATGGATGAGAAATCCATTATCGACACCGTTGATATAGATACACCGTTTGGAAAACCATCGGACAGCATAAAGGTAATTCGCTACAATGACAGAGAAGTAGCATTCTTACCACGTCACGGTACTGGACATCATTTCCTGCCAACAGAGATACCTGTAAAGGCAAATATATGGGCCCTAAAAAAACTGGGAGTAGAGCGTATAATCGCAGTCAGCGCTGTTGGAAGCCTGAAAGAGAAGATAAAACCGCGTGATATTGTAATCCCTGATCAAATTATTGACAGGACTCGCTCAAGAGATAATTCCTTTTTCGGAAACGGGATTGTAGGTCATGTCTCCTTTGCAGATCCGGTCTGC
The DNA here is from genome assembly GCA_020342115.1 of Spirochaetota bacterium. GTDB lineage: Bacteria > Spirochaetota > B62-G9 > B62-G9 > DRHN01. The sequence continues at coordinate 164,383 of CP070841.1, read as the reverse complement.
TCACACCTCAAAACCATCCTCCATGACACAGCCATGTCAATTAGTAAAAAAGTGCATAATAACGAGACTTATGTGTGCATGGAAGGACCGTTATTCTCTACAAGAGCTGAAAGCAATCTCTACCAATCATGGGGTGGAGGCATTATAGGTATGACTGCCATACCCGAAGCAAAGCTTGCACGTGAAGCCGAGATCTGTTATGCACTCATGGCGCTTACTACAGACTATGACTGCTGGAAAGAGGATGAGGATGATGTGACGATCGATATTGTAGTTGGAAACCTGAAGGCAAGCACTAAAACTGCTCATGCCATTATTAAAAAAGCTGTTGAAAAGATCCCGGAAGAACGAAAATGCCAGTGCAGTGATGCTGCACAATATGCAATAATAACAGCCAAACACATGATCCCTGCATCGATAAAGAAAAAACTTGATATCTTGTACGGGAAATACTGGCAATGAAATCGATTTGCATGCTGTTGATGGTCCTGATGGTTTTTTCAATTAACCTTCAGAGGGGTTTGCTCTGGGCTGACGGGCAACAGGCAGATATGGAAGCAAACAATCAATATATAAGTTATGATTTTACCGATAAGGATGCAGATTACGAAGAGACTCCGCTCAGGAGGTTTGAGATAGTTTTTTTTATCTCCTTACCTGTGAGTCTCCTCATCACTTTTCTTGGTATCGAAGGTTACAGGGTAGTGAGCGGAACGGTTGGTCCTTTCACGCAGGTAGAATATCAGTATCTTATTCTTTCAACCCTTGGAATTTCCTTCACTGTTGCCCTGAGAGATAACGAGGTAGTATTTTTAAAAGAGAGGTTTTAAAAAATGTTCAAGAAACGGTTTTATATATTCGCTATAATCAGCGTATGTATTATTGCTGCTGATAGAGTGGTCAAATGGATTGTAAGAACCAATTTGGATTTGAACCATTCAATAGATGTACTAGGCGACCTATTGAAAATCAGTTATATACTTAACTCAGGAATAGCCTTCGGACTTTTCGACCCCAACCCTTCCCCTTTAAAAACACCGCTTCTTTTAATCATCCAGTTCATTGCTCTAGGGGTAATCCTGTACATATTCTTCACAATCCCAAGGGATGTCAAGCTCGCCCCTGTCTCTATGGGTCTTATCTTTGGTGGAGCTATTGGAAATATAATCGACCGGATATTACGAGGAGAGGTCGTTGACTTCATTGACCTCGACTTTCCGGATATTTCTATTCTATTCCTCAACATCCGCATGTCCAGATGGCCTACCTTCAATATCGCCGATGCGAGTGTATTCGTAGGGATTGTTATGCTTCTCATAATCATCATCAAAATAGGGGGAATAGCTGAAAGCACCGAGAGTGCATAATAAATTCTCCTTCAGTATCATAGGAAAAGATGAAGGGAAGAGGCTCGATCTGTTTCTCACCAAAAAACTTGGTCGGGAAGGGCTTTCTCGATCAGTAATCCAGAAATATATAGAAGGGGACGCGAACCTTATTCTTGTAAACTCTCAGAAAAAGAAGGCTCATTACCGTATTAAAGAAGGAGATTTAATTGAAGTTCAGATCCCTGAGCCCAGCAAAACCGATCTTACACCATTGGCTATCCAGCTGGACATCCTCTTTGAGGATGACGACATCCTTGTAATCAACAAACCTCCAGGAATCCCGACACACCCCTCAGCAGGCCATAAGAACGACACACTTGTCAATGCACTTATTCATTACTTCGGCAATACTCAAAACCTCTCGAATATTGGTGGAGAGCTTCGTCCCGGTATAGTTCACAGGCTCGATAAGGATACGGCTGGTGTACTCCTGATAGCGAAGAATAATATTACACACACCCAAATCTCAGACGCATTCGCAAAAAAAGAAGTAGAGAAAATCTACGATGCCATTGTAAAAGGTGTCATTATTCCAAAGGAGGGCACAATCGAACGGTCCATTAAAAGAAGCGAAAGAAACAGAAAGAAGTTCAGGACAGGAGAAAACGGTAAATCTGCTGTAACTCACTATCACGTAATCGACTCAAAAAGCGATACGACATGGGTTCAGTTTTTCCCTAAAACCGGGAGAACCCACCAGTTGCGTGTGCATGCCGCCTCAATGGGACATCCTATTATCGGCGATCCATTATATGCCAGGAAATCCCATCCTGTTGAGTTCATGGCTCTCTTTGCAAAAGAACTGGAGATCACTCATCCATCAACTCAAGAGAGAATGAAGTTCAAAGCCCCCTACCCCAAACACTTCATAGAGCTCGGGAAAACTCTGGGATACAATATCTCCTAGCCCCTTAACCTAATGGTCGAGAGGGTGCTACTAATTGCTAAAGTGAATTATAACTTCACAAATGCTAATATATTTCTGGTTTTACAATACATTAAAAAATAATATATTTATGATAAACCTGCTTTTAGTGCAGTTCAACGAGGAGCATGATGACAATTCTTTATCATAGCACGAACAATCATCGTGAAGAGGTAAGCTTCCGTGAAGCCATTCTCAATGGTATAGCATCAAACTATGGACTCTATATGATGAAAAGAGAGGCGATACCTAAGCTCACACCAGATGAAATCAGAGCTATGGAACGAAATAACTATGCCGAAATAGCTCTCAGTGTCCTTCTACCCTATGTCACACCGGACATTAGCAAAAAAGACTTCATGGCAATTCTGAAAGATGCATACAACGAAGATATTATCCCGGTAGAGCTCCAGCAGGTTACAGAAAAGACCCATATCATGTGGCTCAGCAAAGGTCCAACCTACTCCTTCAAAGACTTTGCCGCGCGTTTTTTCAGCAGGGTCCTGAATCATTTTTTGGGTCAGAGCGGTCAGGAACGTGTTGTTGTGGTTGCAACCTCAGGGGATACAGGAGGTGCTGTTGCTCATGCCCTCCTCGGGCTCGATAACGTCTCCAATATAGTGTTTTTCCCTGAAGGTTCCATCTCAGAGCAGCAGAGAAGACAGATGACAACACTGCGGCAAAATATACACGCTTTCTCAGTCAACGGAGATTTCGATGTATGTCAGGAACTTGCAAAAAACATCTTGAGTGACAGAGAGTTTGCCAGAGACTGTTTCGGCGATCCTGATAGATTCACATCAGCTAACTCGATAAGTCTTGGAAGGCTATTACCCCAGGCTGTTTACCCTTTCTTTGCATATTCAAGAATCAAGATGGAAGATGGTGGGTTCTACGCAAGCATCCCATCTGGAAATTTCGGTGATATGATGGGAACAGTAATAGCAAAGGAGATGGGGTTACCTATCAAAAAGATCATTTGCGGCGTGAACGAAAACAGGGAATTCCCCGATTTTCTGGCTTCAGGGAAGTATACTATAAAACCATCGATCTGGTCGCCCTCTACAGCAATGATCGTGTCACATCCCAGCAACTTTGCGCGCCTCATCGAGTTTTATAGAGGCCACCAATTCGATGAGAGAGACGAGAAATCGAAAAACGTAGTGAAATCCGGTGTGATTGACCGAATGCCCGATCTCGAAGCAATGCGCAGAGACATATTCTCAGTTAGCATTACAAATGATGAACATTATGAAACGATTCATGACGTATACAAAAGATATGGAATCATTTTAGATCCTCACGGTGCGGTCAGCTGGAAATCGCTCGAGTGTTTCATGAACAAAAAACAAAAAGGGAATGCAGTTGTCTACGAAACCGCAGATCCGGGAAAGTTTCCTGATGATATCTTGAAGGCCATAGGTATACAGCCCGAGATTCCTAAAGGAATTGTTGAACAGCGAAACCTCGATGAGAGGGTTTATGCTGTATCCTCTCCCCCCTTAATTGATGAAAAGGGGAGCAAGTGTATGAGCAAAACTCAGTATGAAGAAGCAAAAGCTAAGGTAGCTGATATTTTTAATTAAAAAAACTTAAAATTTATTACTCACCCCAGAGAGCTGAGTAATAGAACGAGTTTAAATAGTGCTGAGAGATAAAACCGATGTTCTCATCATAGGATCAGGAATAGCAGGCTGTACTGCTGCAATAACAGCTGCTTCATCGAACAAGCATATAGTTCTACTAACAAAAACAGCTGATCCAATGGAGTCAAACACAAGGTATGCGCAGGGTGGAATCGTAACCATAGGTGAGGATGACTCTGAGGAGTGCCTGTATGAAGATATAATGAAGGCCGGAGACAGAATCTCCAACCCAGAAGCTGTAAAAATAATTTCAAAAGAAGCCAGACCGGCAGTAGAAGATTTTCTTATTGGAAAGATCGGTGTAGAGTTTTCGAAGAAAGATAATGGGGCTTACCTCCTGACAAAAGAAGCTGCCCATTCGAAACAAAGGATTCTTCACTACTACGATATGACAGGCCTGGAGATTCAGAAAAAGCTGCTTGAAAAGATCAAGTCCATTGACAATATTACACTTCTCAGTAACCAGACTGCAATTGATCTTATAACTACCCATCACAACTCGAAAAACCCTCTTTTAAAATATAAGCGTAATCAATGTCTTGGTGCGTATGTCCTTGATAACAGTACAAAAGAGGTACACACCCTGCTTGCAGACTCAACCATAGTAGCTACAGGAGGCATTGGCAGGCTCTATCAGTATACCACAAACCCTGAATGTGCGACCGGAGATGGAATCTCAATGGCTTACAGGGCTGGAGCTCAAGTGATTAATATGGAGTATGTCCAGTTCCACCCAACAATGCTCTACACTGAAGAGGGATCGAGCTTTCTCATATCAGAAGCAGTTCGAGGCGAGGGAGGGAAACTGATCAACCGTTGCGGCGAAGCTTTCATGGAACACTATTCACCAGAATGGAAAGACCTCGCTCCAAGAGATGAAGTAACAAGGGCCATATACAATGAGATGGCAAAAACCGAGTCGAGTCATGTATATCTGGATATCGCAAACAACAATACCAGGCATATCAATATTTCCAAGAGGTTTCCTACCATATATGAGGAGTGTAAGCGTCACAAGATAGATATTGAAAAAGAGCCGATCCCTGTAGTTCCCGGAGAACACTACTTCTGTGGCGGAATACTTATAGATGACAATGGATTGACAACACTCGATGGACTATATGCTGTCGGAGAAGCATCATGTTCCGGTGTTCACGGAGCAAATCGACTCGCTTCAGTGTCACTACTGGAAGGTCTCGTGTTTGGCAAGAGAGCAGGATCCCACGCCGTCAGGTCTGAAATCAGCAAGATATACTTCAAGGAGATTGACGACTGGATTTATCCAAAAAATCTGAAGAAGACAGACAACGACCCATTCCTGACACTTCAGGATTGGAACAATTTAAAGACAACGATGTGGAGTTATGTCGGAATTATCAGAACAGAGACGAGGCTGATAAGAGCTGTATCTGATCTGCGAAACCTTTATTCTAGGATCACAGACTACTACCGAGATACGGATCTCACAAGAGCAAAGGTGGAGCTTCGTAACGGAATCATCGTGGCTCACATCATTGCACAATTCGCGAGAATGAATAAGACGACCACAGGGTGTCACTATATCAAAGATTAATATGAACAAATAATGTCATCAGTAATCGAAACCGATAAGCTCACAAAATTATATGGCGACCTCCTGGCTGTGAAAGATCTCTCCATAAGTGTAGAGAGTGGCGAGATTCTTGGTTTCCTCGGTCCAAACGGCGCCGGAAAAACAACAACCACAAGAATCCTCTCAGGGCTCATAGCTCCATCCTCCGGACATGCAGTGGTTTCAGGAATGAAGACCGATAGAACCCCTGAGCTTCTTCATGAAAAGGTGGGAATCCTTACTGAAACACCGGGGTTCTACGAAAGGATGACTGCACTGGAGAACCTGCTGTACTTCGGTGGATTTTACGAGATAGACCAGTTATCTCAGGCAGAGAAGTATCTGAACATCATGGGGCTCTCGGATAGAAAGCAGGATAAGGTCACAGGCTTTTCCAGAGGAATGCTCCAGAAACTTGCGCTCGCCCGTGCCCTGATCCATGAACCGGAGATTGTTTTTCTCGATGAGCCAACCGCTGGTCTTGATCCTGAGGCTTCGATAGAAATCAGAAACCTCATAAGAGACCTGAAAAACAGGGGACACACAGTATTTCTTACTACTCATAACCTAGAAGAGGCCGAAACCCTGTCCGACCGTATCGCTCTTATCAGAACCAGGCTGCTTGTACTCGATACGGTGAAGAATCTGAAAAACCAACTCTTCAAGCCGCAGGTTACCGTTGAGCTCGAATCTGTGAACAAGACCATCATGAATGCAGTCAAAGGACTTAAAATTGTTAAAAATGTTCAACAGGAGAAGAACATACTGCATATAGATATTGACGATCCAGAATCCCAATCCCCAATACTGGTGAAGCGAATAGTCGAAGCCGGTGGCGATATCCGCACTGTTTCAGAAAAACATCACACACTCGAGGATGTGTATCTCTCCCTGATAAGGGAGGAGAAAGAAAAGGTTGATGAATCGGACTAATCAGAAAAAAAGACACCCTATAGCACATGTCATCAGAAAAGAGTGGCTCATTACATTCAGGAGCCTGAACAATACGCTTTTTATCACGCTTGTGCCTGTACTTATTACACTCCAGATACTTCTTTACATCTTTCTTGTACTGCGTTTTGCCGGTGCAGACCTCATACTCGATTCGATCATAGGAAGAGCAATCGAAAAATGGCTGGTACAATTCTCAGTCCCGCAGGGACTTTCGGCTCTACAAAGATTGCAGGTTTTTTTCTTCAGCCAATTCCCTATCTACCAGCTTCTCATACCATGCATGATTGCCATGAGTTTTGCATCCTTCAGCATCGTGGAGGAGAAGCAAACCAGAACTCTCGAGCCCTTACTGGCTACCCCTGTACGAACCAGGCAGCTCCTTCTTGGAAAAGCTCTCTCGGGTTTGATCCCATCTATAATAATGAGTTATATCTGCACTGTTATTTTTCTTGTTGGAGTTATGGTAATGGGCAGTAGAGAGCTTCTTAGGTGGGTGCTTAACCCCCAGTGGTGGCTATCGCTCTTTGTCCTTGTACCTCTCGTGTCGTTTCTATCTTTCATGCTGGGAGTGTCCGGCTCATCCAGAGCACAGGATGCAAAATCCGCTCAGAACATAGCGGTCGTTGTTATCCTTCCGATTCTTGCAATCGTTGCACTTCAGATCCTGGGATTTGTGGTATTCTCTCCTGCAAAGCTCATCATTCTCTCTGTTGTTCTGCTTATTCTTAACTGGATCATGCTCAAGGCCGCAGAAAGACTTTTCAAAAGAGAGACGATTCTGATCAGGTGGAAGTAGCGATTCGTCAAATTAAGGTTGCAGTATACTAAATAATAATTACATATTTGTAATAATTAAGGTACTACAACCATAACTCTCGATGAAAAATGTTTCAAATATAAAAAACCTTAAAGATTTATTGACATATATTCTCTTTCAAGTAGAATAATGGTACTGAAAATTATGGGGACATGTTACTTAATTATGTTTACATATATGAAACCAATAATTAAGTAACGTGTCCCAATAACTATGCTAATGGCAAAATTGTAACCATAATTAAGTAACATGTCCCCATAACTTTGCAAGGAGAATAGATATGAAAAAGTACATTTTTTTACTCATGGTTTTGATTGTTATGATCCCTGTTGCCGTAAATGCACAGCAAAAGACCCTTGTGGGGGAAGATGTGACACATGGAGGTGCCGGAGGTCCTGCTGTGAAGTTTACCTATCTAAATAACACCTTTTGTGTCCTCACAGGCGGGTATGGAGGCTGGATCATCAACCATATGTTTTTGCTTGGCGGTGGAGGTTATGGGCTGACTACCGACATTTTTGTTTCTGGAGAAAAGCTGAATTTCGGATACGGCGGCCTTGTAGCTGAGTACATTGGCTTCTCAGATGAATTGATACATTTCAAAGCCGGTACACTAATCGGCTGGGGAGATGCGTACCTTGGTCCAGCAAACGTTGATAATAGAGGATTTTTTGTGCTTGAACCCGGAGCTGACGTGGAGATCAACATAGTCAGCTTTTTTCGCGTCTGTGCAGGTTTGAGCTACAGGTTCGTTATCGGCGCGAACGGCATTACTGGGGTAAGCGATGCCTCTTTAAGCGGCCTGGCCGGAGAACTCGTGGCTAAATTTGGATGGTTCTAGTCTAATAAATACAAATAGGAGGTTACTATGAAAAAGTTTATTCTATTATTCCTGGTATTACTCGTAGTAGTCCCTGCTGCTGTGAATGCACAGCAAAAAACTCTCATCGGGGAAGAAGTGACGCATGGAGGAGGCGGAGGCCCTGTTGTAAAACTGACCTATCTCAATAACACCTTTGGTATTCTGGTCGGAGGGTATGGTGGCTGGATAATTAACCACACCTTCCTTATAGGAGGTGGAGGTTACGGGTTGACTACCGATATCTTCGTATCAGGAAACAAACTCGTTTTTGGGTATGGCGGCCTTGTGGCAGAATATATTGGCTTCTCGGATGAAATTATACACTTCAAAGCAGGCACACTAATTGGTGCTGGCAATGCTACTTTTGATAAAGAAGATCCGGGGGCTGCTTTCTTTGTCCTTGAACCAGGGATAGATGCAGAATTCAATATTACTAGTTTCTTTCGTCTCTGTGCAGGAGTGAGCTATCGATTTGTTATTGGAGCAACAGGTCTTTCGGGGGTAAGCGATGCCTCGTTAAGCGGACTTGCTGGAGAAATCGTACTTAAATTCGGATCGTTTTAGTAAAACTAAGCTAATTGAAAAAAAGTATTTTTTTAGTATCTCTTTAAAATATTCTCATCGGTTTATTTCTATCAGTTAATTCCAGGAGATCCATCAATAATTAAGGTTACAGTATACTTTTTCATAATGATATATTTGGATTAATTATTAAGTAAACTCTTCCCGGAACTCTCGAGAAAACAGAAAATGCTAAAAAGGAGGTAAAATCATGACAGAACGTAGATATGATATAGATTGGCTGAGAGTTGTGGCAATACTGGGAATATTCATTATGCACAGCTCCAGGTTCTTTGATATAGGGAGCTGGCATTTGAAAAATGCCGAGCAGTCATTCACAGTGCTTGGAGTGAGATTCTTTTTTATCTGGGTTTGGGTTATGGAACTCCTCTTCCTGCTCAGTGGTGCCGCTTCCTGGTTTTCATTGAGGTCGAGAAACGGTGGACAGTATCTCGTCGAGAGGGTCAAGCGCCTATTGATACCTCTCTATGGAGTGGGTATGATCGTCCTTCTTGCCCCTCAGCTCTGGTTCGAGCTTGTTACCAATCGAGGTTTATCAGACACCTTCTGGCAGTTCCTCCCACAATACTTTGCCGGACTGCCTCGAGATATTATAGGCTTTGCCCCTCATGCTCTTCAATATCCCAGCTTTCTGGTACCCTTTGGCTTCCCCGGTCATTTGTGGTTTCTCCAGTGGCTCTTTCTTATCTCTCTCATAACACTCCCGCTTCTTCTCTATCTTAAATCGGAAAAGGGGCAGCGTCTGATCGGTAAGCTTGCCGGAGTGTGTGAACGACCTGGAGGCGTATTCATATTTGTAATCCCCATGGCAGTCTTTCTGATAGGTCTCAGATTTCTCTTCAGGGGTGAACGGACGTGGGCGGATTTTCTCTACTACATGACCTTTTTTATGATAGGCTACATCATGGCTGCCAATCCAAAATTTACAGAAGGCTTTAAAAAACACAGATGGGTATGCCTGGCGCTATGGATCGCCGGTGCAGGTGGTATATTCTTCTTCATTCTTGTATTAGGGTACAAATTCCCAGACTATGAGCCCTTCTCACTGAAGTATGTGCTCTTCCAAATTGTCTATAGCATTATGAGCTGGAGCAGTGTCATCTTCTTACTAAGCCTGGGAGCAATGTATATGAGATCACCAAAAAAGGTACTCACCTACAGCAATGAGGCTGTGCTCCCCTTCTACATATTTCATCAGACAGTCATACTCTGTGTCGGCTGGTTCGTTATACGATGGGACATGGGTATACTGCCTAAATTCCTGATTATCGCTGTGATTTCCTTTGTGTTGATCGGTGGACTTTATGAAGGAGTGGTCAGACATTTCAATTGGGTACGGTTTCTTTTCGGCATGAGGCTAAAGAAGAAACCGGTTAAAGAATAGTCTCTTAACTTGGTACAATGAGAATCATATAAGGAGGAATCACAAATGGAAAAATCAAAACCTGAGAGACGGCTCGATCTTGACTGGCTGAGAGTGCTGCTCATACTTTCTGTGTTCCTGTTTCACAGCGGCAGGGCCTTCTTACCGATCCCCTGGCATATCAATGATCCGGTTGGCTCTTCCGGAATGATATACTTTGCACAGTTTATGTTGGCCTGGATGCTGCCCACAATCTTCATTATTTCCGGAGCCAGCATATGGTACAGTCTTGGTTTTCAGAAAGCAGGCAGATTTCTAAGGGGAAAGGTTCTTCGGCTCCTGGTTCCCCTAGTTTTCGGTATCTTCATTCTTTCCCCTCACCAGGTTTACATAGAACGGTTAACCAATGGTCAAGTCTCCGGGTCATTCATAAAATGGTTTCCGCAATATTTTGAAGGTGTATATGGATTCGGGGGCAACTTTGCCATTGCAGGACATCACTTGTGGTATCTGTTATTCCTGTTCATGTTCTCTCTCATACTGCTTCCTCTTTTTCTATTCCTGCGCTCCGAGAGAGGTAGACCAGTTACTAAATCATTTGGATCATTCCTGAGGATTCCAGGTATGATCTATGTACTGGGGCTCATATTGACAGTCCCCATGGCCTTTATTAATCCAGAGAGTTTTTTTGGAATGAGAGAGGGATTCGCTGATTGGAATATCATCTACTACATAAGTGTGCTCTTTTTTGGGTTCATGTTTTTTGCAGATAAGAGAATCCAGGAGTCAATCATGAGGCAGCGATGGGTGTCTCTCATTGTAGGCATCGTTCTCTATTTACTGTTCCGTGTATTCAGATTCTCCTTCAGGCCTTCACCATTCCAGCTGGGCTGGTTTCACTACGTGCTTTCGTCCTGGTGTCTTATCATGGCGATTCTAGGTTTCGGAATGAAATATCTTACCGGTGCTGGCAGGTTTATACGTTATGCAAATGAAGGGGTCCTGCCTTTTTATGTTCTTCATCAGCCCATCATTGTGCTCATTGCGTTTTGGGTCATTCAGCTCAAAATTCCAATCGTGATGAAATTCATTATCATCGTGGTACTTTCCTTTATTGCAATAATTGTATTGTTTGAAGGGATAAGGCGAGTAGGTGTTCTCAGGTTTCTGTTTGGAATGAAAGTGAAGAGGGCTTCAGCAAGTTCACAAAAATAGCAATATAATGAGAGTGGTTATATAACAAATATAATCGAGGAGTGAAAAAATGGGATCATTTATGCCATTACCATTTGGTTTGGCAGGTTTGGTGCTGGGAATCGTTGCATTAGTACTGGTATCGAACTTAAGAAAAGAAGTTGAAGAGCTTAAAGAAGACATAAAAGAATTGAAAGAGAAAAAAACCAAAAAGTGATCTAGTATAAGTAATATAGCATAATGATGATGTAGAAAAATGAATTATTACCGCACTGGAGGATATTATTATGGCTCAAAACGATACTGGATCTTCGGAAATACAACAATATTCCCTGGCTATGATTATTTTGATGTTTGTCTGGCCAGCGGCATGGTATATGCTCCTGATTCATCTTATCGTGCCGTTGTTTTATTCACCAACACCTGGAGAGTTTCTACCTACATCGATCTTTTTAGCGGTGATTACCCTTGGAGGGGGCGCTGAACTGGTCGTCGCTCTTATTCTTCTGCGTCGTGAAGGTTTTAAACTTACCTACAGCGGATTACGTGAGCGGGTGCGGCTTCGCTGGCCAGCAGGCTGGAAGAAATGGATATTGGCAATTGTCGTTTTTATCGTCGCATTTGCACTTACAATGGTAATCGGCCGGCTCAATAAGGTATTGGCGACTGTGCCGGGTTTCATCCCGCCAGCATGGTGGCCGCCCATGTCCAACCCTATAGCGGAAATTAAAAGTGTATCGGATGTATTTCCAGATATCATTCTTACAGGAAACTATCTCTTTCTTGCTGTTTTCTTTGTCATCGGCCTCGTCTTCAACATCATAGGTGAGGAGCTTTATTATCGCGGTCTGCTTCTCCCGAAAATGCGAGGTGTGTTCGGTAAGTGGGATTGGGTAGCTAATGGGATTGGTTTCTGTCTAAAACACATTTACCAGCGTTGGGTATACCCCGGCATATTGGCTGGCAGCATTTGCTTTGCATTTGTTGCCGGACCGATGGGAAGCCTGCTGCTGGCAATGATCTTCCATTGGGTAGGGAACTTTCTGTTTGCATTTGTGCAATTGATACCAGCTGTGTTTGGCGCTGGGTAAAATTCAATATGATACAGGCAGAGATCATAAAAATTTAAACTTTATATGAGTGTATTTAACATTTATTCATAGGTATGATAATCAGCTGTTCTGCAAACAGGAAAACAGATGTCTCAATTGAAAGTAAAACCAGGAGTTACTCCCGCGCTGATAGGTATTAGTATAAGCGTCTTGCTTCTTATCGGGTTTTTTATTGGTGAGCAGTTGCTCGGGCGGTTTACTGTAATATTCAGACAATCAGCATACATTGAAATTCGGAATTTTAGAATTGCTATAATACACTGCCTTCTTGCCGGATACCTCCCTGCAGCGTATCTCTATATATTGCGAAGTGCACGTTCGATCATCCATGAACTTACACCATTGCTTACCTCAAGCGATGAGAGTGGGAGCATGACGGATTACCGGTTAGCAAAAAAATGGCTGGTGGTGTTCGGCATCCTGGGTTTCCTCTTTTCCGTGCTGACTCCTTATTTATCTTTGTATGATCAGTCACCATGGGACCCAAACGGATGGACTCCAGAGATTGTGTGGCACAGAATTCTTGGACCAGTGATTGGCTGGTGGATAGGTTGGCTAGGGTATGCTGTTGTGAAAAGATCTATACAGGTTTCCCGCACTGCAACCTTAATCCGATCGATTGATTTGCTCGATTTGAAGCCACTTGAACCATTCGTACGTCAGGGTCTCATAAACGCTTTGATTATTACAGGAGTCGCTGCTATTTTCAGCTTCACTCTTATAGAACAGAAGATGGGAGTGACTGTCGCAGGCTTGGCGAGTCTCATTTTGTCTCTCGCGTTCCTCGGTCTTTTCCTTCCAGCTTATGGAGTTCATAAACGAATTCTTGAGGTAAAAAAGAAAGAATTAACCTGGACCCTTGAAAAGCTTCGTGAAGCCCGGATACATCTTAAGGATTCATCGACTGGTTCAGCACAGGGTCAGATAGCGGACCTCACTACATATTATCGTTTCATTGATCGGGTTCCAGAGTGGCCATTTCGCACTTCGACCTTTTTCCGGGTAATCCTCTACCTGTTTATTCCAGTTGTTTCATGGGTTGTCGGGTTGCTGATTGATTCGGCACTGAGCCAGTTATTTGGATAATTAAGGGGGCATCTTACTTAATTATCATTACATTTTTGTATTAATAATTAAATAACATGTCCCCATAACTCCCAAAACTCCAGGAGGCAATAAAATGAAAAGTACCATTAAATTCATGGCAGTCACATTATGCACGCTTTTGGCTGTCTCTTGTTTAACCATAAAAGAAGTGAAAGGAGCACCCATGGAAGAAACATTCGAGTATAGTGGTATCAAAGAACTGAAGGTAGATGGTTTATTCTTCAAGGTAGATATTACAGGCTACTCAGGAAGTATTGTTGAAGGCAAGATCGCCATACCTCAAACACTCTTTAAAGATAAATTTGTAGAGGTAGTGCATTCGAAAAATGGAAGTGTTCTTGAAGTCCAGGTCCTGCATAAAAAAATCGCTATTCCCAGGTTCACGGATGAAGCTATTATCCAGATTCGTGTACCCATGGATACCAGAGTAGACCTGAAAACATCTTCCGGTAAAATAGAAGCAGAGCAGATCCAAACAGATGAAATTAGGCTCGAATCCACTTCCGGGAAAATTCAGGCAGAAGATCTAAGCGCTACTAACGTTATTACAAAAAGCACCTCAGGAGCTATTGTAATCAATAACTGTAAAGGTGCAATGGGTATAAAAAGCACTTCCGGAAGAATATCGCTCAGAGAGGGTACAGGTAATATCTCTGCAAATTCTACCTCAGGTGGACAGATGTATGAAGGAATCATGGGAAATATCGATGCCCAGTCGACTTCAGGAAAAATCATAATCCATGATCAGACAGGTACCCTCACTTTAGAAGCAACATCAGGTGCGCTTGAAGGAGATGATGTGCATCTTAAAGGAGATTCTTCATTCACCACCTCTTCAGGCAGGATTAGCTTCGATTTTGTCAACGATATTGATGAATTTTCCTTTGATCTGAGTTCAAAATCCGGTATGCTGAATGTGGGCCAATCAAAGGCCAGGGGCAGGCTGGTATTCGGAAGCGGTGGAATCAAAATAACTGGTAAAAGCACTTCCGGCGCTCAGACATATAGATAGGATATTTATTCATTGAACCGATCAACAGACTGAAAAAGGAGCATTTACCATGTCTAAATTGTTTGATAGAAAAAAAATTATCAAAATATGCCTGTGCGTAACAATTCTGTGGTTAAGCGGGCAGACTGTAGTAAAACCTTTGTTTGGAACAGAAAGCACAGAACTTCCGGAAAGTGAAAGTTTTGCATTTGTTCATGTCAATGTCATACCCATGGACAAAGAGCGCGTTCTTCTGGATCAGACTGTAATCGTTCAAAACGGCCGTATTAACAAGATTGGACCTGCATCTTCAACGAACATACCTACTGGTGCTACCATGAAAGATACAACTGGCAAGTACCTGATCCCTTCCCTTTCTGACATGCATGTCCATATGCTTGGAGAAAGCTGGAATATAATGTTCCCTCCAGAAGCACAATTTTCAGCTGACGAGCTGGATTTCAGCAAGTTGCTCTTTCTTTACGTGGCTAATGGTGTAGCCACAATCCAGGTTATGTCCGCCCTGCCGGAACATATACCTCTTCGAGACCAGATTAGCCGGGGTGAGATCCTTGGTCCCAGGCTTATTCTAGCCAGGATGATTGATGGTCCTGGGCAGGCCTGGCCGCCTCCTTTGAGCACCTGGGTTGAGACAGCCGATCAAGCACGACAGGCTGTACTGGATGCGAAAGAAGCCGGGTATGATAAGATGAAAGTCTATTCCTTTCTGAACCAGGAATCCTACGACTCGATCATGGCTACAGCAAAAGAGGTTGGAATGCCTGTAGAAGGCCATATCCCTATGGTCCTGTCTGTGGAGTATATTCTGGAGGCTGGTCAAAACCTCATTGCTCATTCGGAAGAGGTCATGAAACATACAAAGGGAAATTACGATCAGGAAAATATAAATTATTACGCAGAAATCATAGCCGAAAGCGATATATGGATTACGCCAACCCTCATAATGAAAAAAAATCTCCTCGCAATCCTGGACGGCTATGATAAAGAGCTCACTCGACCAGAAGTCCGCTACCTTCATCCCATGGCTCTGGGAGTATGGTCATTCTTAACTACGAACATATATTTAAAGATGCCCCCGGAACATCGAGATGCACTGAAAAAGGGATTTGATTTGTTCGAGAAACCATTCACAAAGGCGTTACATGATAAGGGGGCCAGGTTACTGGCAGGTACCGATGCTCTTGTACCAACCACTATACCCGGATTTTCACTTCACAGGGAGCTCAAGGAACTGGTTGATGTCGGATTAACTCCATATGAAGCTTTGAGAACATCTACAACATATCCCTTCGAATTCCTGGGTGAGCCTGATGAGGCAGGGACTATCGAGGTTGGCAAACGGGCTAATCTGGTTCTTTTAGAGGCAAATCCTCTTGAAGAGATTACTAATACCAGCAAGATTGCAGGTGTGATGATTGGCGGCAGGTGGATTTCAAAATTTGAAATCCAGATTAGACTTGAAGAACTTCCTGTTTTCTATGAATCAATAAAAAAGTAACCACCTGGTTAGTCAATTATTTATTGAAGTACTAATGGGAAATAATTACAGGGACATATACCTTAATTATTATAACATATTTGGATTAAGAATTAAGTCAAGAGTCCCTGGAAATCTGTTATGTAGTAACCGTATTAAATAATCTCTTTTAAGGATAAATCATGAATAAAGCATTGAAATGGGTTGGGATAGGGATTGGTATCATTGTCGGGTTGATAATAGTATTTGTAGTGGCTTATGTTGTTGTTCTTGGTCCAAAGGATACCGTTAAAGCACATAGCAAGACAGCTCTAGCGCTTGAAATGATTCCTCCGGGAACAGAAAAAATGGTCGCTTTTGAGAATATCAATGTCATACCCATGGACAGTGAACGTTTGCTGAAAGGACACACAGTCATTATTGAAGATGGCCGTATCTCAGAAATGGGCCCCGTTTCAGCAGTTGAGATTCCTCAAGAAGCGTTGACAGTTGATGGGCATGGCAGGTTTCTAATACCTGGTCTGAGTGACATGCATGCCCACCTATTAAACAGTGAGAACGATCTTATGCTATATATTGCAAATGGTGTTACTACAATACGAGATGTGGGCGGGCCTCCCATTCGCCTGCAATGGCGTGATGAAATCAACGCTGGAACCAGGCCCGGTCCAAATTTATGGGTATGGAGCCCCTGGATTCGTGAGATGGATTGGTTTGATTGGATTAAGGAATCATGGATTTATTCTGGAGGTGTCTGTACTGCAAACACCCCTAAAAAGGCGGAGAAACTGGTTGCGGAATTCAAAGCTCAGGGTTATGACGGAATCAAGGTGCATAATGGTTTTTTTGAATCCCTAGATTCATATCGGGTTCTCATGTCATCAGCGCATAAGTATGATTTGTCTCTTGATGGACATGTACCAGTATTATTTAACTTCAGTGAGGATAAAACGCGCAGCTGGAATGAGTTTCGGGAACTGGGTCAGGAGGCTGTTGCTCATGTTGAGGAACTAATCAAAATAGTGGATTGGACGGACGAGAGCATTCAAAAAACGGCTAAGGATGTTGCTGATGATAAAATATGGGTAACGACAACTATTGCTCTCATCCAATCGATACGCAAGCAAAGATACAATCTTGAAGACGAATTGGATGAAATGCAGGATCTTAAGTATGTGAACCCCGGCCTTCTGAATCAAGTTTGGATCCCCGGGAAAAACCATTATGTAGCAGATCCTGAAAGGCCAAAAGAAGAAGTGCTCGAAGGTATAAGTAACTACATTGATGCGATGGAAAAGATGTGTGTTGCATTAAACGAAGAAGGCGCTCTTCTGATGTCTGGAACTGATTCAAACGTTCCGCTGATGGTGCCAGGCTTTTCTCTGCATGATGAGTTGGAAGTCATAGTAGACCTTGGTATATCTACTTTCGACGCCCTGAAAACGAGCACATACAATCCAGCTTTGTATCTTAATAAACTGAATGAATTTGGCACAATAGAAATAGGTAAGCAAGCTGACCTTGTTTTACTGGAAGCGAATCCGCTGGAGGATATTACTAATACCAGACTAATAGAAGGTGTGATGGTGCGGGGCCGCTGGTATACACGAAATGATTTAGACACAATACTTGATCAAATCGCTGAAATAAACCAGGAAGTAACGCAGAATTGATAGGACATCTTTCTTAAGTACAATTACAAAGTTTTAACAATAATTAAAAAATGTGTCCCTATACTCTACAGATTGTCTTGCAGTATGGATAGTTTTAATATAAAATCAGCTAATTCTCATACTGCTTTAAACAATATTTAGTTGGAGGTCCAATGGAAAACGAAGAAACCAAGAAGGAACAGGCAAAAAAAATCGCCAAGGAAAAGGTCGGTTTTATCCGTAATTTGATCGGCTACATCATACTTATAATCATACTTGCAGTCATAAACAATGTTACAAATCCTGGAGGCTATCAGTGGTGGCTTTGGCCAGCTGGCTTTTTGGGTCTCTTTAACCTAATTCACTTCCTCCGCACTTACGTTTTTCATGGCGGTAAGGCTAAAAGATTGGAAGAACGGCTCACACAGAAAGAAATGGAGAAGATGAAAGGGGAAGATTGATAGACTACTATTAACCAGCTCATTATAATCGATTCAAATTAGAATTGGAGTAACAATAATGGCAAATGTAAAAAAGTGGGAAGATGGAGAACTCTGGGTTGAAATCGATCTGGATCTCTGCAACGGCGCCGGCAAGTGTGCCGATGTGTGCCCTGTGGGGGTGTATGAAGTTGTTGATGGAAAGGTCAAAGCAGATACTATTGGCGAATGTGCAGAATGTGGTTCATGCCAGGGTGAATGCCCTAATGATGCTATCCTGAGCCATAGTGCATGGGAGTGATAGTATAACACTCTAATCACTAGCTTCCCTGCTTATTAGCTACCATTGCTCTGAATACACGAATAAACAGTATTGATGCGAGCACAACAATTACTGCATCGGCCACCGGGATCGATATCCATATACCGTTGAGCCCCATAAAAATGGGCAACACGATGACAACAGGTGCGAACAGAAGTATCTCACGGACAAGAAGTACAATACTCGCCATCTTACCCTTGCCGATTGACTGAAACAGAGTGGCTGGTATAAGTATGAATCCCTGCAGAAAGAATGCACTCATAACAATTCTGAACATATAAACTCCCGAGCTTGCCAGCCCGGGATCGGTGATATAGAGACCCAGGATTTTACTCGGAAATATCATGAATATTGCCCAGATCACCAGGGCAATGATTGTTGATGCTAAAAGGAATTTATTGAAAGCCTCCTTTACCCTGGAATACTGCTTAGCTCCGAAATTCATCCCTATAATGGGCTGCAGCCCTGCGGAAATCCCCCACATGGGGATTAGTGCAAACGACAGCATGTTCAATGTTGCTCCTATAAGTGCAAGATCATCCCCCTTCCCGTAAAATCCTACAGATTTGAATATCAAGATCTGCTGAATTACAGTCATAAGCTGCATTGCGATGGCTGAAACACCTACAGGAGCAATGTCCTTTATCAAATGAGGTGCCAAGTGGAATCCCTTTTTGCGAAGAGATAATTCACTGTCGCCACGGAAAAAGTAAATAAGAGTAACGATGCTTGTAATGAACATTGAAATCACGGTTGCGATTGCTGCTCCCTCTATACCCATACCAAGGATTTTAATGAAGATGGGATCAAGGCATATATTGAGAATGCTGCCGACAGTTATTAAAATCATAGCCGCTTTGATCTGTCCCTCTGCCCTGATCAACATGTTAGTACTGCCGATAAAATTGATGAAAAATGACCCGAGAACGACAATCCTGAAATAGTTTGTTCCGAAAGCCAGTATCTGTCCTCTCCCCCCCATGAAATGTACCAGCGGTGCTGCAAAGAAGTACCCCAGAAACATGAAAATCAGAGAGAATATGAATATGAAGAGTATGTTATTGCCCAGGATCTTCGAGACGGTACTTTCATCCCTCGCTCCTATAGCCCGGGAAAGCAGCGATGCAGATCCCATTCCCATGAAGGCCATAATCCCCATGTTTATGAGTGTGAGGGGTTGTACAATGGAAATTGCTGCCAATGCCTCCTTGCCTACCCATTGCCCCACAAATACGGCGTCTATGAAAACGTATATAGCGTACATCAGCATGCCGAATATCGATGGCAGTGCAAATTTGGCAAAAAGCTTCCAGATACTTGAGCTGAGAATTACTTTTCTTGCCTCTTCATCCAGATCTCTTGGATGCTTTTTCGGATGAAAGGGATGTTGCTTCAAATGATAATGCCACATCACTCTATGGTGCATTCTTCACAAGCCTCCTAATCTTAAGCTAACAGATTAATGGGATGAGCAGCTGATACATGGGTCGAATGCCCTGATAAGCTTCTCAACTTCTGTAATCAGCGTATCTTTCGGCAGATGCAGGTGTGCTTTGACAAAAGCTTCAAGGCAATCTTCCAGCATTTTCAGGTTCTGCGATGTCGGTGTAGTAACATTAGCATACGTACAATAACCATGCTCATCGAAAGTGTATTTATGGAACAGCAAGCCTCGTGGTGCTTCCATGACCCCGATCCCTGTTGACGCTTTGGGTTTTACCTCTTTTGGGGGATCTGTATTGATTGGATTTTCAATTAACTCATTTATGATTTCTATTGCCCTTTTGACACCACTCATGATCTCAAAGCTCTGGAACACGACATTCGAAAAGGGGGAATGAGAGGGAGATTTCACCTTTAAGAGATCCCGAAGTTCCTTGTCTTGCAGATTCCAGTTAACATTTAGCCTTGCCTGGGCACCGACTGTATATCCCTTTCCTTCAATCACAACGAATTCTGCTGTGGAGTCATGCTGAAAGTACTTTTTCATGTACTCCTCATAATCATGAGGAAACTGCTTGGGGATAGCATTTTCAAGAAGGCTGATTTTATCTCCTAAAAGATTTTTACCGTGCACTGCAATGTAAGTCGATTTGTGCTCAAAATTTGGGAAAGTGAGCCTGGAAAATAGGTCAAATGTTTTTAAAGCATCTTCCTGTACGACTTTCAGTTCTTCCATCAGAGACTTTAAATCCTCTGAAGATGGATATTTTGAAAAACCGCCCGCTACCACTGTCAGGGGATGAATATCTCTCCCCCCTATTGCTGTCATAATCCTGTTTCCCAGGCGTTTTATCTTTAACGCTCTATTAATTTCTTTTTGGTATTTGGGAATCATCTGTAGAGCGCTTCCATACCCAAGGCATCCTGGCAGAAGTAAAAAATAAAGATGCAGGATGTGGCTCTGAAGCAGTCCGCCGATTGCAAGAAGCTCCCTCAGAAGCTTAACGGTCTTATTCGGATTGATACCGAAAGCATCTTCAACAGCTCTAACCGCAGTCAAGGTATGGGCAGGCGAGCACACACCGCAGATCCGAGCTGAGATCAAGGGGAGCTCGTCATATTTCTTGCCTTTGAGAATATTCTCAAAAAACCTTGCCCCTTCAACCATCTCCAGTTCCAGGTTTTTCAACTCATTCTTTTCGATTTTGATGTTTAAACTTGCATGACCCTCAATTTTTGAAATGTGATCTAATGATATTGTTGACATAGTCAAGAACCATCCTGCTAATTAAAAAATAAATCCTGTCCCTTTTTAACGAACTTCCTCGATATTTTTAAACATGTTCAGCCTGTCGTGAATCTCCTTTACATCAATACCGAACTTCTTGAACATTTTAATCTCTGCAGCAACGTTTAGCTTTTCTGTTGGTCCTCTGCACAGCATGCAGGGAATATTGTCTGAAGTACAAAGCGCACTACATCCGCCATGTGTGACTGCTCCCATACAATCTGCTTTTTCTTTCAAAAAACAGTTAACGCCTCTTCTGGGGCACTGCTCACAGACAGCCCCCTCAAAAGGCCTCATGATCTTTCCCTTGAGATAACTCTCTGTAAATTCGACAAACTCATTCTTAATGATTGGACAACCTCTCATCCAGTAATCAACTTTAATATGCTCCCCGATTCCTGCAGCCTGTACAGTATCAGGGTGTTTTTTATGGTGATACACGTATTTTCTTAAAGACTTGGAATCGACAAAATTTCTCATAGCAGGAATTCCACCATTACATGCACAGGTGCCCAGGGCTACTACAAACTTCGACTTCTCTCTTATTTCTTTCAATTCCTTAATTTCCGTTGTGGTAGTTACTGCCCCCTCAACAAACGCGAGATCAATTTCTGACACCTCGTTCTTTTCTTTCAGGAGATTGAAATAAACAATATCGAACCTCTTTAGAATAGTCATAATCTTATCGATGAAAAGCATGGTGAAAGAACAGCCTTCACAGCATGTGAAGGTGAAAAAACCCAACGCAGGTTTTTGTTTATTTGAAACAGCACTCATAATTTATAAATCCTTTCTAATTTGCTTTTTCTGAAAATGTCGATTTATGTAAGTTCCCATCATACTATTCTTTAACGCTATGTCAAGCTACATTTTAACCATTAAAAACAGTTACAATTTTATTGAAAAAACATGATTAACCGGTGTATTATCAGTGAATATCAAAATTTGAATTACTGTATTGTATTTTAAATATACTAGCATTGAAGGAGGCCATTGGATGGAACGAGAAAAAACAGGGAACAAAAGAAAAGGAGACCTTTGGGCACCTGCTCTTAAACCGTCGCGTATAGAGGCTCTTTGTGACGGTGTTTTTGCCATTGCCATGACTATCCTCGTACTTGAGCTTTCAATCCCGAACTTAATCGGTACACACGCAGCCTCAGAAGAGGTTGCAAGAAGTTTCAGGGAAATAATACCAGAATTCTACGGATATGCGCTAGGC
>CP070841.1:89281-141886 GCA_020342115.1 Spirochaetota bacterium | reverse complement strand
TATAATAAACAGCTCATCACCCTCTTTACCCTCTCTTATGATGATGTCTCCTTTTTTTGCTTCCCGCTCTGTGAACAGCTGATCTATTTTTCGCAAAATCTTTTCGTCATCTTTAAAATCCTCAAAGAGAACGATATTTCTGAGAATTGCCAGGTTTTCACTCATGAACTACACTCTCCTGCATTGCCGAGGTTTCATGCTTTTTCCCCGTTACAACAATGGCCTTGGTGTTCCTTTTGACAACATAGTCATCTCCGGGATTCAGAACCGGATTGTTCGGAACAATCCTTTTGACGCTCTGGAGGTTTTCTATAAGCCTCGAGATATCGGGCGTCTTCTGCGCTTCTGCAAGTGCTTCCTTCTTTCTGAAATATATCTTTCCTGTATTTTCAAGCAATCCGATTACGATATCTCCATACATTTCTCTGAAGTACTGCTGCAAATCTTTAAAGGTCTTTCCTTCCATGACAGCTGGAATTTCCTCAGTCAAGAGACCCCCATGTTCCGGAAAGAGCAATTCAGTCGCAATGTGAGCGATCCCTGATGCACTTGCAGCATTTGCTATTAATATTCTTGCATGCTCACGCGAGAGTATAACCTCATCACAGTTGGCAAGTTTAAGATATTTTTCGAACTTTTCATCTATCAGCTCTGCACAGGTATAGATATTCTTGTTCATGGAATCGATGGTAATGACCGCCATGACTGTTCTCGAGTCCACCTCCTGAACGGAGAATTTCCTGCTCGAATCTGCCAGAACGAGCGCAGTGCTTGCATTTCTTACATTAGCCCTCTGGAGCACCTTTTCGTCGATATAATCACCTTTGATATATTTTATTGACCGGAAATTAGGTATCGATTTTATATGATCTATCTCATCAGGATCAGCATCATTTACAAGTACGATATTTGATGGTCTAAGATGTGGGTTAACCTTCAGGATGTTTTCAAGTATATCTTCCAGTCCGGTTTTCCATCCACATATTATAAAGTGACCCTTCCTTCTTTCAACCACAATCAAACCTCCTCTTGCTTTGATCTGCTTGTTTACCAGGAAAGATGCGATTCTTCCGGTAACTATTCCCACAGTAGCCACCCCAAGCACCATCATCAGGATTCCAACGAGCTTCCCCCCTACAGTAACAGGGTATTTATCGCCGTATCCTACTGTTGTAATGGTTACCACAGTCCACCATAAGGTATCCCATAATGAAGTATATTCCTGATTTTTCCCAACTTCGAAAATATAAGCACCTATTGCACTCAGGGCCAGTAACCCTGCTACAATGAGGAAAAAGGTAAGTGTATTGTTCGAGTTCACTATTTCCCAGAACTCTGAGAGTGTAAGGCGCTTTCTCTTTTTTCTCTTCTTCTCCTTTTTCTCACTAGGTTGAGCAATTTTAACCATCTGCTCCACGAACTGCTGATCGTCTGAAGGCCGGGGGATTTCTTCAGGCTTCTTGCGAGGCAGATGTATCTCTCTGAGAAGTTTCAATGGAATTCGAACTGCCCGTTTTATCTTTTCTATTATTTCATCTTTCATAAGGTGCTCAGTCTTATCCTTATTATCGAATAGTGCGATTCAAAAATAGAGTTAAATAACCTATTTAGTTCTTGGTGAGCAAATTGAATCGATAAGAGGTAATTAAATTATGCATTTTGTAAATTAGTGAATAATATGTATATAGTATACCCACCAGAAACTAATTATTCCTGGAGATTGTTTTCCTGTGTGATTCAAAAGCGTTCCTCAAAGCCTCACTCACCTCATTCTGGAGACTGAATAGCTCATTGTATAAATCTGTCGCTTCTCTGTCAGGCTCCTTCCGTGTGTGCTCCTTCATCTTCACAAACGAGTCTGTGATCTGTGATATGGGAACGGCTCCACCGCTGTTGTTTATACAGCACCACATAGCCTGGATCGCGGCTCCAAAGCTCGCAGCTTCTTCTATCTCTAGCGTTACAGTCGGTGTATTAAAGCAATCAGAAGCTATCTGGCACCACACTTCGCTCTTGCTCCCTCCACCTGTGAGCCTGATATCTCTTGGCTCGATTCCTTCCCTTTTCATACTCTCAAGTCCATATCGGATACCTAGTGTCACTCCCTCCATGGCAGATCGAGCGAGATACCCGTCTCTGAGGGTAAATTCATTTATACCAAAGAATACCCCAGTCCCTGACGGTACATTTGGTGTTCTCTCTCCATTGAAATAGGGTACAAGAATCAGCCCGCCAGATCCTGCCGGTGTGTTTCTAATACTCCTATCAAGCTCCTTGTTGTCCATTGAGAAGAGTTTTTTAATGTACTCTGTCGCAACTGTGACATTCATAGTACAGGCAAGAGGGAGCCATCCGTTAGTGCTGGAGCAGAAAGCACCAAATTCACCGAGTGTATCTACTACAGGTGAATCAGCATAAGCGTAAATTGTACCTGATGTTCCGAGGCTCACAGTAACCACGCCCTCTTTTGTGTTACCTGTCCCGATTGCCCCCATCATATTATCGCCACCGCCGGAGCTTACAATGACCTTGAGGTCAGTGGGTAATCCCAGCTCCTCCAGAACACCACTTCTAACAAAGCCGATAGGTTGGACACTGTCCACTACCGGTGGCAGGCATTCTGTGAGATCTTTTTCATCGTCAATAGCTTTTAGAACCTCATGCGACCACTCTCTACTTACTACATTGAAAAAAGCTGTGCCAGATGCGTCACCAGCCTCCATCTTACGCTCGCCGGTAAGATACAGATTTATATAATCGTGAGGAAGCAGTATGGTTTTCAATTTCCTGTAATTCTCCGGCTCATTTTCCTTGAGCCACAACACCTTACCTGCTGTATAACCTGCAAGTATATTGTTTCCTGTGAGCCGCAGAACCTCTTTTTCTCCACCAAGCCTGCCTATGAGCGTCCTGCACTGTGCTTCTGTGGATGTATCGTTCCAGAGTTTTGCGTTCCTTATAACAGAATTACTACTATCTAAAGGTACAAACCCATGCTGCTGACCTGAAACTCCGATACCAAGGACACTACGTTTATCAATTGCTGCTGCATCAAGTGCTTTGGCCACAGTAGCTCTGACTGCATCAACCCAGTCAGAGGGATTCTGTTCCCTCGTCCCGTCAGCTTTCTCTATAAGAGGGTAGCCTTTCCGGGCGCTTCCGATAACCTCCCCGGTGCTCCCGTCCATTATAACGGTTTTTGTACCCTGGGTACCAACGTCAATACCAACAAAATATCCTTCAATTGATGTTTTAGTCATTCATGTAACCTTTCCAAGCTATCTCGAAAAGCTGTTACACTTGCTTTTCATCTATATTTTTACTATAATTTGTGATAATTTCAACTGTTTATAAGATATATAAAATGGACGAGACAGACCACCTCGACACTGAAGATCACTATAAAAAACAGATACTTGACCTCAACATGATGCTGGAGATAGGCAAGACCCTCAATGCTGCAAGTCTTTCACTGAAGAATGTTCTCGATATTGTTATCCTGACAACGTATGGTCACTTTCATTCAGCTGATTCAACAATACTTCTATCTCTCGAGGAGGACGATAAGACATTCTTCACAGGCGAAGTTGAGGAAAAGAGGATCTCGCTCTCTTCCTCGACACCTCTTGAAAGCTTTGTTAGAGAAAACGAGAGGGTAATACATATCGATGAAATCGAAGCTATATCAAAGCTGAAAAATGCATATGAATTCTTCAAAGAAAATGAATTTGAGCTGATTGTGCCGCTGCGGTTCAAGGAAAGGATAAATGGAATTCTCTGTTTGAAGCGTAAAGATGAGGAGTTTGGTTCTGAATATACAGAGGATGAAAAGCGTTATATAAATATAATAGCTGGATTTACTTCTGTTGCCATCGAGAATGCACGTTTATATGAAATGGCGACTTTAGATCGTAAGACCAAACTCTATAATCACGGGTTTTTTCAGAACCGTCTTACACAGGAGATCGAAAGAGCCGAGAGGTACAAGACGGATCTCACACTTATGATCCTGGATCTCGATCACTTTAAGAAAGTTAATGATACTTATGGACATATTGTCGGTGATGAAGTGCTCATAAAAGTTGCGCAGACAATTAAAGGTCAGGTCAGGACCTTCGATATTCCTGCCAGGTTTGGTGGGGAGGAGTTTACCGTCATACTCCCGGAAACCGATCTAGAAAGTGCCTCCTTGGTTGCCCAAAGGTTAAGGAAAGCGATAAAAGGGCTCACCTTCACTACACAGAAAGGTGAATTCAGCATTGCGGTTAGTATTGGGATGGCCAGTTTTATCCACGAAACTTCGATGACGGAAGATATCTTCATAGAACATGCCGATCGTGCCCTCTATTATGCAAAAGAACACGGGAGAGACCAGATAGTTCTGTACGAGAATGTTAAGGAAGCAATCGAGATATAACTCTAGGAAGACAATTTAAATCCTCACAACCTACTGATTAATAGTAAGCAAATGTTGTTAGTTTATCGTTAATAGAGCATCATTAACATTTAGATGATTATGACAATACTTTAAAAAGGAGTTTCACTACATCTAAATGAAGTCAGGTCATTGTTAACAGACTATCCTTAACATTTAGATGTGTAAGGCAATAGTAAAAAAAGGAGTCTTTCTACATCTAAATGGAATTAGTTAATTTTTCAATATATTATTTTCCATTAAAACCCATGAATAATAAGGAGAAACAGAAATGATACTTCAGCGTAAACCCTTTATGATAGTAGTACTGATGTGTACTGTATTTCTTGTATTGCATACAGCATTCGGAGAAGAACAGGTACTGCAGAAAACCAAGAAAGCTGCTGTCGTTGATGGAGTAGTACAGCCAAACGAATACAGTTTTACCTATGAGGCGGATGAAATAAACCTCTACCTGAATTGGATACAGGGAAAGCTCTATGCCGCAATCATAGCCGATACAAATGGCTGGGTAGGAATCGGTTTCAATTCCCAGAAGATGAATGATGCGGACATACTCATTGGGTATGTTAAAGGTGGAGAGACGTCATTTCAAGAACAGATCGGCAAAGGACATAAACACAGGGATAAAGATCTGCCATATTTGAAATCTTTTTCATTGAAAGAGTCAGGAGGGAAAACAACCCTTGAGGTGGAACTTATCGATAATCTGGTCATTAAAACCGGTCAGAAGACTCTTCCAATAATTATTGCTTTTGGAGATGCTGACAGCTTTTCGAGTTATCATCGAGTGAAAAAGAGTCTCGCCATTGCACTGAAGAAATGAGTGCAGGCGACCACTAGAGTAGATAATTTCTAACCAGTCGAAATAAACTCACCTTATTTATGTTAAATGAAACCTGAACAACAATAAATTATTATATTTAATTAGTCCTCATCCTCCCAATGGATGCAATCTACGGGACATGAGTCCATTGCATCCTGGATCTCCTCTTCTGAGGCCTCATCCATATTAATAATTTCTGCGATATTATCATCTGTCATAGCAAATACGTCTGGGCAGCTGTCTGAACATGCGCCACAACCGATACACTCGTCTTCATCAATGTAGAATTTCTTCGCCATCCCGGCTCTCCTTTACAATAAGTAAATTTTTTGGAATAATAAGGACACTGTAAAAAAAAGTCAATATCTATTAATAAATCTTTTACCAGAAACTTATTTCTTCTTTAAGTAATATGTGTTCAGGAATAATTGGTAATTATATCGTTAAATTAATAGGCGTGATTTCCTTCGATCTAATTATTCGAATAATTTCTTCAAAAAGGAGAAAATATTAAACCTCAAACCGCCAATAAGAAGTATGGTTATAAGAAATGGTGTTGCAATACCACCGCCAACAGGGTACCTGGCTACTAATGCACCGTATAACATAACTGCAGAAACAATACATATGATTACTATTATTTTTATAAAAACCCGAGCTAACTTTAAAAATACGGTTGAAAGAATCTTTTTTCGCACACCCTTATATGTATAAAATAGTATTACACAGCAGAGTGCAATGTAGAAAATAACTGCATATATTGATCTGCTATATGTAGCCACTTTAAATAAAACGTATATCAAAGATCCTATACCACTAACAATTCCTATGATAAGTAGGACAATGATAAACAACTGCTTTAAACCTCTTACAAACCGATGATCGATCATTTCTTCCTCATTTAGTTAAAAATTGGTTGAGCTCCTTCATCGTTGGAATACCGTTTCTGCCTCCAACTTTCCTGCATTTGAGTGCAGCACATGCAGCTGCATGACGCAGTATATCATCTATTGTATAACCCTTTGATAGAAAATAGGAATACGCCCCATGGAATACATCTCCAGCGCCGGTTGTATCAGCAACCTCAATAGAAAATGCCTTCTGAAAAATCACCCTCGCCTCATCCCGCACATGAGTAAGAGCGCCATCACTACCCAGGGTTATAGTCACATAGGCTCCTCCTGTTTTTTCTGAAAACAGATCCAGGAGAGATCTATTTTCAATGTTCGCCTTCCCTTTTATGAACTGTGAGGCAAAATCCTTAGAGGCAACGATGTGTGAAGCATTAGCCATAATTTGCCCTGAAAGAGATGATGTTTTTTCAGCATCCACAACAACCTGTATCCCTTTTCCCTTTGCAATTCGTGATGCCTCCAGAGCCGCTTCCTCATGGTAGAAATCTACTAACACAACCTGTGACGAATATATGGCTTCTGGATTTATTTCATTAGCCGTGAAATGTGGAATGCTTTTTTTTCTATAGAGGATTGTCCTCGAATCAGTCTCTTTGTTAATAATAACAAAAGAAATAGGATTATTTCCCTCCTTACACTTTATATACTTCGTTTCAACTCCTTCATTTTTCAATCCGTCTAGGATTTTATCTGTTATGTCATCTTTCCCAATAGCGCCATGATAGCATGCTCTTCCACCAAGTCGCGCAACTGCAACGCATGCAGTAGCTGCATTTCCTCCTCCCTGAACCTCAATATCCTCTACCTTGAGCTTCTCATCCTCGAGAGGATATTGATCAACCAAACAAAGATAATCTATACAGTATGATCCGATACCAAGAACATCAAACAGTTTGTTCAATTTTTCCCTCTTTAAAATGTTGGATTTTCAATGTCCGCAATAATTCCAAATACCACATATGGAAAACATTAATATTTATTAGGAGTAAACTGTTATCAATAGATTTAATTTACAGATAATTTTTACCCCGGTCACCAGACTTTTTTTCTTGACAAAAAGAGATAAGAGTGTATTCTTCAATAAAAACATGTATTGATCTAAGAGGATAGATCATATGATCGGTAAGATAAATTCTGGTACCGTACTGAGCATAATCATCATTGTATTGCTTTTATTTATACCCTAGGGCGGGTGTTAGATATCCGAATACAAAGACCCGCTTCTTACAGCGGGTTTTTTTAATATGTAATTTGGAGGTGACATGAGAAGTGATCTGATGAAAAAAGGTATCCACCGGGCACCTCACCGAAGTCTTCTCTATGCGCTCGGTCTCACCGAAGAGGAAATATCAAAACCAATTATTGGAATTGTAAACACGGCAAACGAAATCATACCAGGCCATATACATCTCCATCAAATTGCCGCAGCAGCCAAGGCCGGAGTGCGAGCCGAAGGAGGCACACCCCTTGAATTCCCTACAATAGGAGTGTGTGATGGAATTGCAATGGATCATGTTGGAATGAAGTACTCTCTGGGGAGCAGAGAGCTCATTGCAGACTCTGTCGAGACAGTGGCCATGGCACTACCCTTTGACGGACTTGTTCTCATCCCAAACTGTGACAAGGTAGTACCTGGTATGCTTATTGCTGCCATGAGGTTGAATATACCGGCTATTGTGGTATCAGGAGGGCCAATGCTCGCAGGCGAATTTAATGGGAAAAAGGTCGCTCTGGATACAGTTTTTGAAGCCGTTGGCGAAATCAAAACTGGAAAAATAACAGACGAAGAGCTCAGTGTACTCGAGAGTTGCGCATGTCCAGGTTTGGGTAGCTGTTCAGGTCTCTATACGGCTAATACCATGAACTGCCTTGTAGAGGCACTGGGAATAGGTCTTCCCGGAAACGGAACCATCCCCGGAGTGATGGCTGATCGTATCAGGCTCGCAAAAAATGCAGGAAAAACCATAATGGCAAGAGTGGGAGACAACCTGTGCCCCAGAGATATTATGAAGAAGGAGGCCTTCCACAATGCCATTTCAGTGGATATGGCTGTTGGAGGTTCAACAAATACAGCACTTCACCTTCTCGCGATTGCATACTATGGCGAGGTAAATCTTGGTCTTGAAGATTTTGATCGGATAAGCCAAAAAGTTCCACACCTCTGCAACCTCTCTCCAGCAGGACCTGATCATATGGAAGATCTCCACAGAGCTGGTGGAATCTCTGCAGTAATCAAAGAGCTCGCAAGGGGTGAATTCATTAACACTGAACTACTCACTGTTACAGGGAAAACAGTAGGAGAAGTTATTGCAGATGCTCAAATCAAGGACAGTTCAGTAATAACATCCATCGAAAAGCCAAAGCATCCTACAGGTGGACTTACAGTGCTTTATGGAAACCTGGCACCTGAAGGAGGTATCGTGAAGAGTGCGGCCGTAGTTCCTGAGATGATGACTCATGAAGGTCCTGCACGCGTATTTGAAACTGAGGAGGATGCGGTGGATGCTATCCTTGAGGGGAAAATCCATCCTGGAGATGTTATTGTAATAAGATATGAAGGTCCAAAGGGCGGACCGGGTATGAGAGAAATGCTTAGCCCAACGTCCGCTGTTGCGGGTGTAGGGCTTGACCGCAGTGTTGCTCTCATTACAGATGGAAGATTTTCAGGGGCTACAAGAGGTGCAGCAATCGGTCACATATCACCTGAAGCTGCATCTGGTGGACCTATTGTCGCAGTTCGTGAGGGAGACCCAATCGAAATTGATATAACTAACAAGAGGATAACCTTAAAGGTTCCGGATAATGAGATTACAAAGCGACTTGAGAAAATTAAAAATGAGGGACCGGGTAAGCCCAAGATCGATCACGGTTACATGTATAGGTATTCACAGCTTGTGTCATCAGCATCAAAGGGAGCAGTTTTTCCGCTCTAAAGTTAGTATAGGATACTTAGGTATCTAAGAATCCTCTGTGCAATGCATAGAGGAATTTATACCACAAGCGAACTCCATAATCTAAGGAGAGATCCATGAAACTAACCGGTGCACTGGCCATTGTTGAAGCACTGCATAAGGAGAAGATTACAACTATATTCGGAATTCCCGGCGGTGTTGTAATTCCGCTATTCGATGCACTATATGGGGATAAAAAAATCAATATGGTGATTACAAAGCATGAACAGGGCGCAATCCATGCAGCAGACGGCTTTGCCAGAAGCAGTGGAAAACCTGGTGTTTGTATAGTCACAAGCGGACCCGGAGCTACGAATATTGTGACAGGGCTTGCAACAGCATACATGGATTCGATTCCAGTGGTTGCCATTACAGGACAGGTCCCCACAGCAATCATAGGGAATGACGCTTTCCAGGAAGCAGATACCACAGGGATCACACGTCCTGTTACCAAACATAATTTCATTGTCAAAGACCCTAATGAGCTTACCTCTGTACTGAAAAAGGCGTTCCATATCGCGAAAACCGGCAGACCGGGTCCAGTAGTGGTGGATATACCAAAAGACATAACCACCTCAGAGTTCGAATTTGATTATCCGGAAAAGGTAAGCATTCCTGGTTATAACCCAACCGTTCACGGACATACCCGACAGATAAAAAAAGTAATGGATGCAATCAAAGAGGCTAAGAGACCATTGATTTATGCTGGTGGAGGGATTATCTCTTCAGATGCCTCGTCTGAACTCAAGCAATTTGTAAAGACAACCGGTACACCAGTAACCCTCACTTTGATGGGACTCGGGGCTTACCCGGGGACAGAGCCTGAATTCTTGGGAATGCTCGGTATGCACGGTACCAAGACGGCAAACTATGCTGTTGATCGGTGCGACCTACTTATAGCTATTGGTGCACGTTTTGACGACAGGGTTACCGGAAAACTCGAAATGTTCGCACCGCATGCAAAATTCATCCATATCGATATAGACCCTGCATCGATAGGAAAGAATGTGGTAATTGACATTCCCATTGTTGGGGATGCAAAAAATATCCTGAAGGAGATGAACAAACATGCTGTCAAGCTGGATATAAAGAACTGGCAGAATGAAGTATCAAAATGGAAGAAGGAGCATCCACTTGCATTTATGGATGACGAGCTTTTACGACCGCAATACATTATCGACCAGCTCTACAAAATAACAAAGGGGGATGCGATTATTACTACTGAAGTGGGCCAAAACCAGATGTGGACTGCACAATTCTATAAGTTCGATAAACCGAGGAGATTAATAACGTCAGGTGGCCTTGGAACCATGGGATACGGACTCCCTGCAGCAATCGGTGCTCAATTTGCCAACCCGGATTCCACTGTGATTGATATTGCAGGTGATGGAAGCATTCAAATGAATATACAGGAAATGGCAACAATATCCCAGTGTATGCTTCCGATAAAGATAGTCCTGCTCAACAATGGTTATCTCGGAATGGTGCGCCAGTGGCAGGAGTTCTTTTTCAATAAGCGTTATTCAGCAACATGCCTGAAAAGAACCAAGGGTTGTCCAGATATCTGTTCCAATCCTGGCCCTCAATGCCCGCAGTACGTCCCGGATTTTGTGAAGCTCGCAGAAGCATACAATGCTGTAGGAATTCGTATTACAAAAAAGAGCGATGTACAGGGTGCACTTCGAGACGCAATATCGACTGACAAAGCGGTGCTTCTGGACTTTATCATAAATCCGGAAGAGAATGTAACACCAATGGTTCCAGCAGGTGCGCCGATAAATAAGATGATAAGCAGTAAAGAAGATGCTGAAGCCTTTCTTCTCGCCTGAGAGAACGGCTGCCTGTTTTTGCCAGCTGGTAAAATATACTGGCATGTAAAACAAAGGAGGCTTTTATGGAAAAAGAGTACACCTTAGCAGTAATTGTCGAAAATAAGAGCGGAGTGCTTGCACACATCGCAGGTCTGTTTAGCGGGAGGGGATTCAATATCTCTGAATTATCAGTGGGAGAAACAGAAAATCCGGATTATTCGAGAATTACAATTGTAGTAAAAGGTGATAATAAGATAGTTGAACAGATAAAGAAACAGCTGAATAAATTCATCGATGTAATAAAGGTAACAGATCTTTCCAACCAGCCTTCTGTTCACAGAGAGATTATCCTTATAAAGATAAAAGCACCTCCCAGTAAACGACAGGAAGTTTTTCAGATAGCTGAAGTGTTTAAGGGGAAGATTATAGACATAAGCCAGGACACACTCACACTTGAGGTAACAGGAATTACAGAAAAGATAGAGGCGCTTATCTCCATCTTACGACCGTATGGAATCCAGGAAATTGCACGGACAGGAAGGGTATCCATAAGCAGAGGAATGAGTAAATAGGGAGCGTACCAATATGGAAAAGATATATATCTTTGATACAACACTGAGAGATGGCGAGCAGTCACCTGGCGCAAGCATGACGGTGGAGCAGAAGCTCGAGGCGGCAAAGCTCCTCTCTCATATCGGGGTCGATGTTATAGAGGCTGGATTCCCCATATCATCACCAAAGCAGTTTGAAGGGGTAAGACGAATTGCAGAAACTGTCACAGGTTCAACAATAGCAGGTCTGGCCAGAGCTTTAAAGAAAGATATTGAGAAGTGCTTTGAGGCATTAAAACCCGCACCCAAGAAAAGGATACACACATTTATAGCAACCTCAGATATTCATATGAACTACAAATTAAAGAAAAGTAAAGACGAGGTATTAAAACTGGCCGTTGATGCGGTTAGGTACGCTAAGTCATTGACTGAAGAGGTGGAGTTTTCAGCTGAGGATGCAACACGCAGCGAGTGGGAATTTTTACGCGACATCTATGCAGCAGTCATCGAAGCTGGCGCAACGATCATCAATGTCCCTGATACAGTAGGATATACGATTCCTGAGGAGTTTGCCAGGCTCATAGGCTACCTCTGCAAAGAAGTCCGAGGCATCGAGAAGGCTGTAATCAGTGTCCACTGCCACAACGATCTCGGTCTTGCAACAGCCAACACCCTTGAAGCTTTGAAGGCAGGTGCGAGGCAGGCAGAGGTTTCAGTCAATGGGATAGGAGAGAGAGCAGGGAATGCATCATTCGAGGAAATAGTGATGTCGCTCAGAACAAGACAGGATTGCTACGGATTAAATACCACTATAAAAACAGAGCAAATCTACCACCTGAGTAAGACTATCTCAAGCTTCACCGGAATGCGTGTACAGCCTAATAAAGCAATCGTTGGAGAGAATGCTTTTGCACATGAATCAGGAATACACCAAGATGGTGTTATAAAACATCAGATGACCTATGAGATTATGACTCCGCAGTCTATTGGTCGACAACACTCAGCCCTTGTTCTCGGGCGGCATTCCGGAAAAACAGGGCTCAAGGCTCGACTCGAAGAGCTAGGTTACATATTAAAGGGAAAGGACTTCGATAAATTATACTCAAAGTTTACAGAAATCGCAGACAAGAAAAAAGAGGTCTTTGATGAAGATCTCATCGCACTCATAGAGGAAGAACTTAACATACTTCCCGAGACCTTTTCCCTAGTTTATTTCAGTGTCATTACAGGTAACAACGTAATCCCAACTGCAACGGTCAAGTTGAAGAAACAAAGGACCATCATGCAGGAGGCTTCAACCGGTGATGGACCCGTCGATGCAGTATATAAGGCAATAGAAAGAATCACAGATACTCCTGTTAAACTTGTAAGCTATTCAATAAACGCAGTAACTCACGGGAAAGATGCAATGGGTGGAGTTACAATTACAGTGGAGAAGGATAAGAAGATATACCGAGGCTATGGTGTTGCAACGGACGTTATAGAAGCAAGTGTGCATGCGTTTATCAACGCGATAAACAGGATACACTACAACAGCACAATCGAGTTACTAGAGGAGTAAAGATTAATGGTCA
The DNA here is from genome assembly GCA_020342115.1 of Spirochaetota bacterium. Classification (GTDB taxonomy): domain Bacteria; phylum Spirochaetota; class B62-G9; order B62-G9; family DRHN01. Next base: position 128,824 of record CP070841.1, on the reverse strand, counting down.
AAATCTTTGATACAACGCTCAGAGATGGTAGCCAGGGGGAAGGAGTTACCTTTTCTAGTAATGACAAAATCAAAGTTGCAAAGGCGCTTGATGATTTTGGAATCCATTATATCGAGGGCGGATGGCCAGGATCGAATCCCAAAGATATAGATTTCTTTAAGAAGATAAAGAGCGTGAATCTCAAGACCGCAAAAATTGTTGCATTTGGGAGTACAAGAAGAGCGCAAAACCGTCCTGATAAAGACCCCAACCTCTGCGAGATTATAGGTACAAGCGCACCGGTTGCAACAATCTTCGGGAAATCGTGGGATCTCCATGTCAAGGTAGCACTTGGTATATCGCTTAACCAGAACCTTGAGATTATAGAAGATTCATGTGCTTTTCTCAAGGATCAGGGAAAGGAAGTAATCTATGATGCCGAGCACTTTTTCGATGGTTACAGAGTAAATTCCGAATATGCTCTCCAGACTATTGAGGCAGCGCAGAGAGGTGGTGCAGACATCATTGTACTTGCAGATACCAATGGCGGCGTACTTCCTCACGAAATAGGACCTGTCTTTAAGGATGTTGAGAAGAAAATTAGTCTTCCGCTCGGGATCCATGCCCACAATGATTCAGATCTCGCTATCGCTATCACAGTGGAAGCTGTTCGATGTGGCGCTGTGCATGTGCAGGGTTCGATCAATGGATATGGTGAAAGATGTGGTAACGCAAATCTCTGCTCCGTCATCCCAATATTAAGGGTCAAGATGGGGATTGAGTGTATTCCTGATAAAAACCTCAAGAAGCTTGCAGAGCTTTCACGGTATGTTTCTGAGCTTGCCAATATGTCGCATATTATGAACATGCCATTTGTCGGAGAAAGTGCCTTTGCTCATAAAGGAGGCATTCATGTAGATGCGGTCATGAAAAATCCGAAGACATATGAGCATATTGAACCGGAACTGGTCGGAAATGTGCGAAGGGTGCTTGTTTCTGACCTTTCAGGAAAGAGCAATGTTTATTACAAGGCTTCTGAATACGGAATTGATATATCCAGTCTCGAAGATCACTCAAAAAAGACAAAAGAAGTTTTAAAGAAATTGAAGGAGCTCGAGCATATGGGATATCAGTTCGAAGGAGCAGAGAGCTCTTTCGAGATTCTCATCAAGAAACTGATCAACCAGTTCGATGATTACTTCTCTCTCGAAGGTTTTAGAGTCATAACCGAAAAGCGCGGACCAAAAGAGGATGTTCTTTCCGAGGCTACAATTAAGGTAACTGTGGATGGAGAAAAGGAGCTTACCGCAAGCGAAGGCGTCGGACCGGTTAATGCTCTTGATAGAGCTCTTCGAAAGGCGCTTACAATCTTCTACCCAACACTCAGGGAGATGAGGCTTATTGATTACAAGGTTAGAGTCCTCGATACAAACAAGGCGACAGAGGCGAATGTAAGAGTGCTCATTCAGAGTACTGACGGCTCTGAAATCTGGGGTACCGTTGGGGTATCGCGAAACCTCATGGAAGCAAGCTGGCTTGCCCTTGTTGATTCCATATCTTACAAACTGATGAAGGATGAAAAGGCAAATAAAAAAATCAAGCGCACTTGATTCTGAGAATCATTTGATTCTCAGAATCTAAGCGATTTGGAAGAATGTATATTCTTCCAAATCGCTCTTGATTGATCAATACCACGGACCGTTCAGGGAACGGTCTTTACGTATTATTTATATACTATTGTTTATCTTATCTCTCATTCCCCCCTGCTAATCCAATCTTTGTACATCCAGTTTTGCATACCCCCCTCTATAACCCAAAGCTCTGAATAACCCTTTTCGAGCAAGTATTTAAGGGCACTGAAGCTTTCTTCTCCGTCTTCACTCACGAGAACGACTATCTTATCTTTTGGAATATCAGCATCTATACTGAGAGCATCCCATTTCTCCCAGGGAATGTTCACCGCTCCACTGATGTGACCTCGTTTAAAACTCTCTGGAGCTCTCACATCATATATAATGAAATCAGTATCCTTATTGATAAGTTTATAAAGTAGTGATTCCGGCATAGCTATGTAAGGGGAGAACTCAATCTCATTAATGAATGTATCCTGTGCAATAGAAGACGAGGCAATAAGGATAATTAATGCAAATAATGATACTTTCATGTTGCAAGTCTTTACCATATCTCTAGCTGCCGTACCATTTAGTAAAAAACCGTGCGTATCGTTTAATCCATTCTTTCGCAACCCATGCGAAGTCACAGTTCACATTGTATCTCTTTTCCAGTCTATCTTTAAATTGTTCTATCTGAACAACTTGCTCCATCATTCTCGCTTTCAGTGCTTCATCATGTTTATTAAAAGAAATAGCGATATTGTAGGATCCATCCTCCGAGTTCTCACACCTTACAACTATCCCATCCAGTGAAAATTCTCTCCCTTCAACCTTAAGAGCCATGTGAACCTCAGAGTCCAGGGGAATCGCTTTACTGCTGCTGAACAGAAGCCCCCCCTCTCCAATATTATCAGAGTTCGAATGAACAATGGTATCTTGACCTTCTGGATCAATCACCTTTGTCTTCAAAGGATACTGCAGGGGGTGTCTGATAAACTTTCTCTTTTCTATATCCATTCTTATTACACTTATGAATCACTTTTCGGGAAGCAGATATGTGTAGTTTTTTTCAATTGCGAGCTTTCTAAACTGATCGGAGAGCTCCTGTATATCAAGCACCCTTCTGAATGTTCCGCCAGTGATTGCTGCTATTCTCCTTAACAATGGTTCATCATAACCCATAAAATCAAAGGGAGAACCTACTCCAACTGTATCTATAACTATCCGTTGCTGTGCTGCACTTTTGGCAAGAGATATTATGGAAAACTTGCCTGTCGTTGTCGGCACACCGTCCGTCAGCAGCACTATGCGCTTGACACCGCTTTGTGGCATTATATCCATATCAAGACTCATTCCTTCATACATAGCTGTTGAGCCATTTGCCTGTAGAGTTCTCGACCTATTCTCAAGATATTCATACTTCATAGATGGTCGCTCTACAACAGTAGCAAACTCTCCGAAACTGATAATTCCTATCCTATCTCCCTGGGTCAAAAGAAATTTACTGCGAATAAATTCAATTACCGCATTTTTTGTTGCTTCCATCTTGACAATGCCAGATACAAAATCAGCCATACTTCCAGATGTATCTATGAGGAGAATACAGGTTTCCGGTGGAATTATTTCAATTTCATCACCTATGGACACGTTGAGCAGTTCTCTCGACCGAGGATTTAGACGCACTATATTCTCGCCTCCATCCTGTGCAGAGGAAACCTCGACTCTTGCTTTTACAAGCATTTCTCCTTTTCTTAAAGCAACGAAGTCACCCCTCTTAAGACTGAATCTTTCCCTGAGCTGTTTTGTTAATCTCACTATCGGTTCCTGTGTCTCACTGTCTGAACTGAAGCCTTCAAGAACCCTTAGGGAAGGATTTTGAAATATTGTGGTTGGAGGAGAAGGTTTTTCCTCTTCCTTATCTTTTCTGAATAAACCCATAGAAGGCCCTGACGTTGCAAATAACATTTGTAGACAAGCCACACTATATGGCAGACCACATTTATGATTTCTATATTTTCTGTCCTGCCCCTAATTATAAATAGGAGTTTCAGACAAGAAAATATAGAATTTGGGTGCTATCGCCAAACTCAAGCCGATACGTTAAAGAATGGCTAGAGGTTTTTATTACCAAAAAGATCGAGAAATCTATCCTCATACTCCTGAAAAAGTCCCCATTTATCGAGCTCTTTTTTGAGCTCCCCAGCCTTTAATATATCCTTACGTGCCGCCTCAAACATATACTCTATCTTTTCTCTAATACCGTGGGGCAGAGGGCTGTGTTCATTCTCACTCTCTTCTTCTACCTTAATACCGGCTTCTTCTCCTCCAAATAATGTCTGCTTTGTGGTCTTGCTCACCTTGTCGATCTCTTCTTCTACATACTTAGCCATCTGTTTGAGCCCACTGAGTTCTATGTCAAAACCCACATATTTCATAAATATTCTTAAAATAGCAAGAGATGATTTCGGATTTTCAATTTTTGCTGTATAAAATGGTATCTCTCCAAGAAAGCAAACTCCTTTTATACCAGCCTCCCGCCCGACTCCAAGAAGCAAACCGTTTAAACCTCCTATATGCCCAGCGGTCATTGTTTTAACGCCATATTCCTTCAACTTCCCTAAAAGCACATTATCAGTAGCAACTCCCCAGACCTCGGGAACTGAATGATGTGTTATGTTCACAGGAGTTGCTGCAAAGGTAATGATCTGAGTGACATGGTGAGCCTTTGCAACCTCAATAATTCTTGTTGCAAGCTCATGCTCCTTCTCCATCACCGGCTGCGATTCGCCAATAAAAATTATAAGATCCTGCTTCATTGAACTGTTTTTATAATAATAGAACTCACCTTTGGGAAGATCTGGAAGGCTGATAATTCCATCCTTTATCTGAATTCCTGTTTTATAGAAAATATCTTCAGGACAGATCTCAGCAAATTTTGTAAGAACTAAATTCTCCTTCAGATACACCACTGCACCATAGGCAACATTACCCATACCTGGCCACGCTGCAAGAAGGATAGGTTTATTTGGTTCTATTCGGTTCAGCATCCGAATAGACGAATCCATAAATCCCTCCATACAAACCTATTTTATTATTATATTACAACTAATTTAATCTATTTGAGATAAGCATGCAATTAATTTTGGGTTATTGAAATACCTCTTTTACTCTAACTCAATCAGTGGAGTTGTAAATGGATATTCTGGTATTTAATAGCGGGTCTTCATCGCTAAAATACATACTATATAGATGGAACGAAAAAACAATACTGGCAAAAGGGATAGTTGAAAGGGTCACAATGCCCGGTTCCATTATCACTCACGAGGTAATAGGACGGCAAAAGGTAGATAAAGCAAGGGATTGCCCAACACATAGAGAAGCTGTTGATCTGATTATCGAGATGCTCACAGGAGAGGACAGTGGAGTAATTGAAGATATCAGGCAGATCAGCGCTGTTGGACACAGGGTAGTACATGGAGGGGAGAAATTCAATAAATCAGTCATTATTGATGATACCGCTCTGAAAACATTTAAAGAACTCTCAGAACTTGCCCCTCTTCATAATCCTCCGAATATCATTGGCATAGAGGCTGCTAAAGAGGTCCTGCCAGAAGTTATTCATGTTGCAATCATGGATACTGCATGGCATCAGACAATGTCCGATTATACTTATATATATCCCCTTCCCTACAGCTGGTACGAGGATTATGCAATTCGCAAATACGGTTTTCACGGTACATCGCTTCTCTATGTGGCAAAACGTGCCAGTGTGCTTCTCGGGAATGACCCTTTTGATACAAACCTTGTTCTTGCACATCTGGGGAATGGAGTAAGCTTCAATGCAGTAAAAAACGGAATATCCCTTGACACAAGCATGGGTTTTACACCCCTTGAAGGGGCAGTGATGGGAACCAGAGCTGGAGATCATGATGCCGCAATCGATATCTATATGATGGAAAAGCTCGGAATAACGCCAAAAGAGATGAACGCAGTACTCAATAAACAGAGCGGACTTCTAGGCATTACAGGTAAATACATTGACAGAAGGGATATCCAGGAAGCAGCAGAAAAAGGGAATACTCGTTCAAAGCTTGCTATTGAAATCGAAACCTACAGGGGAAAGAAGTACATTGGCGCCTATATGGCTGCCCTGTGTGGGAAAGTCGATGCAATTGTATTTACAGCAGGTGTTGGAGAGATGAGCCCGATCATCAGGAGAAAGATGACAGATGGGCTCGACAATTTTGGAATCATTATGGATGATAAAAAAAACAGCCTGTCAAAAACAAGAAATGCAGAAACAGACATCTCAGCAGAAGAAACGAACACTAAAATTTTCGTAATACCCACAGACGAAGAACTCGTTATGGTGGAGGATACTGTTGCTTTGCTTGAAGGCAGGTACGACATCCACACCAATTTTACCTACTCATTTCAAAACCCTGATTACAGGAACAAGCTCAGAGAAGAAGCATTTGAAAGAGAGTTAATAAACAATCCGGAACTAGCAAACATAAAAGCCCGAATAGAATGCTGACTAATTCTAAAACAGCTTAAAACTTATCTATCGTTTTTTGAATCTCCTCATTCTCTTCGCTTTCGATCTCTACATTGTAGAAATCATTATACTCGCGATAACTTTCCAAATGTTTAAAAGAGACCCTGGCAGCAGTTGATGCTTCGAAGTATGGCTTTAAAAAAACTTCATACTGGCCCTCAACTACCCGGTAATAAGGAACCGTTATGTTCTCACTAGGTCCATACTCATTTTCAAACTTCTCTTCAAGAGAGGTGATAAGCTTATCAATAATTCTTTTTGAGTGATTGGGATACAATTCGAAGCTCACTGTATAGAATATCAGCTCTCGCTTTTCATTGAAGAATAGGGTAAGAAGCTCTTTATAAAAGGTATGAGCCTTCTCCAAGGTAACAAGATGCATTCCATAACTAGAGTTAACTTCTTCTTCTTTTATACTGTACTCCTCATTACGTGCAGAACTTAAAATATCATTATACCCTCGTTCGAATGATATAAAGGAGTACTTCGGAACATCCTGAGCAAACAAGTTACAAGACAAAACTAAGAATAGCAATGCAACAAAAAGGATTATGGTTACTCTTTTTTTTAACATATTTTCTTCCCTCTTTTGATTATCTATTTATAGTTATATATCGGATGCTAGCTTCTTGAAATATAGGTCATGGTTGAAACTCAAAGGATTCAAGAAAGGTTTGGGCAAGGCTAGAGAGAGCTACATTCTTCTTGGTAATCATATAGTAGTCCCGATATGCCGAGAAGTTCTTTATTTCAACAACCTTTAGATCCCCATCTTTCATATGTTGATCCAAGATAATGGATGGCACGAAACCACACCCCATGCCCATACGAACAGTACTGAGTAATGCTTCCGGAAGACCTATTTCTGAAATAATATTCAAATCTGACAAAGCCATACCATATTCTATCAGCTTGTTCTCAAGGAATTTTCTTACACCAGATTCTTTCTGATTAATAATTAGCGGAATTTCTTTAAGCTGTGCGAGTGACACCTTTTCTTCTATATTGAAATCCTTTCGGGCAACGAGCTTTAACTCGTCTCCTGAAAAACTCCTGTAATTCAAGTTGTTATCGGTTATTGCTCCAACAAACCCCATATCAAGCATCTCATTCTCAACCATGAAAGAGATATTTTCTGTATCATTGAGCTCATATATGATATATGCATTTGGGTATTTTTCCTTGAACTCTACAATTTTTTCATAGATCATATGAGATGTAGGAATATGCGATGAGCCTATCTTTAGAATACCCTCATCTGGAGAATCTATGATCCTGAGCTCCTTCTCAAGACTGTCCAGCATAGAAAGCATGTTCTTAGCAAACTTATAAAAAAGCCTTCCCTTTTTTGTCATTTCGATTCGCTTGTTCTTACGTTTGAGAAGTACAGAACCGGTCTCTCTCTCGAGGCGCATTATCTGCTGTGTTACTGCTGGTTGTGTAAGAGCTTCGAGATCTGCTGCTTTACTGAAGCTCTTAATGTCTGCGATGAGAATGAAGAGTCTTAACTGCTTGGTATTCATCGGGGTTCACAACTCAATAGATATTCACACCACAAATGGCCAGTACTAAGAATGGTGAGTACCAAAATAATATTATTATGATAGCATGATATGTCAAGTTATTCACACTGAACATCCTTAACACAATCAGTCGTGTAAACTTAAAGAGTGGGCTTTTTATAACAAATTTAAAACTAAAAGTGAAATACCCGAATGGAGATTGTTATGCAGGATAAAGCTTGTCTGTAGTCAGAAGGTTATAGTTCACGATTTGGCTAAACATTCGAAAAAACGAACTAGAAAAGAATCCACTTTGTATTATTTAAGCTTAGCTTCTGATCTATTAATCACAATACATCAATTTATCTAACGACAAAAATATCTTCGAGTTTTTTCCTTATCCCCTTACCATTGATCTCTTTATCGGTAAATTTGATAAAAGGCTCCAGGAAGTATACCTCATTATCGCGCTTTACCCTTCGCTCTCCGCCACCTGTGATATTAAGTGCAATAAGGTCATCTTTTTCGACTTTTTTCTGCTGTATTGCCTGGATAAGAGAACCGATAGCAACGCCTGCTTCAGGACATATATCTATTCCCTCATACTCCTCGAATGTACGCATTGCCAGGAACACCTCTTCATTGGTTACAGAATAGGTATATCCGGAAGAAGCGGTTAGCACATCATATACTCCACCTCGAATAGAATAAGGGGGCTGCCTGTTTGAAAGTACTTTTGCGCATGTTTCATGTATTTGCATTTTTGCATCCTCTTCATCAAGAGGCGGAATGTTTTTCAGGCCCCTGTTCCACGTTTCTGTTATTGGCACAAATGGATAATTCTGAGAGAGATGCAGTTTCATTCTTTTCTGCCCATAGCCGCCGTCACCGAGCAATTTTAAACTGCACTCCCATGCGGCTATTCCGCCTGTTCCCGAACCAATTGCCTGAAAGTAATGATCCGGGATTCTCCCTGCCCCGTATGAACAATCGAGTACAGTTGTTGCCATGCCGTCTCGCCTCGCCACATTGAACGCCCCACCTTCCGGGAAAAAACCATCTAGATTTATTATTTGCTCAGCAAGCTTAATAGCATCATAGTAATCACTACTCCCGCTTGCACAGATGAGTTTTACATTGTCCCTGAAAGGCTTAATGGACCATATCTGATCAGCACTATCCTCCGGAATAACCAACAGAAGAGGAATGTGGTTCCTGGAACATATATGTGCAAAGGCCCTGCCTGTATTTCCTGCCGAGGCAACCACAATGGTTCCATGATGATCCTTCGGTATCCTGGCCAGAACCGAGGGAGCTTCGAGCTCCTTAAAAGATGCTGTCTCCATAAACGCATTACGTTCAGGCCAGTACCCGTTGAATATGATATACAGGTTATCGAGCCCGAGATATCTTGATAACCTTTCACTCTTGTAGGTAACTGGAGCAGCCCCTCCCTCCAATATTCTATGAACAGGAAGTAAATCGTAATACTTGAACATACCCGGGAGATGCTCTTGAAGAGAGAAACTTTTTTTAGTATATACAGTTCTCAAAACTGCTGGCTCATGATCTTCATCGCAGCGGAGTCTGAATCCATCATCCTCATACTCCCTGCCACATTTGACACAGCGAAGCACATATCTATTCATAAAAATCTCGCTTTATATATCCATTTCATTTTAAGTATTAAAATAATATTAAAATAAATATCCCTGAAATGACAGGAATTTAATGAGCTGAAACGATAAAATATTCTTATTCAATAAATGAACTTATAAGAAAAAGTTATAGTCAAGGAGGGAGATGACATCGGGGTAATTTAGATTGATAGGTTTCTTAACGGATCATCCCTGCCCCCACTACTCGGGCATCTGTTTGATATAGACATCGCGTTGTGGAAAGGGAATTGTAATCTTTCTTGCCTTGAACTGCTTTACAATCTCAAAATGAAGATCACTCTCTGTTATAAAACGCTTACTTGGATTGTCGATCCATGCGAATAGCTCGAAGTTCAGGGATGATTCTCCAAACTCCTTAAAAAATACATTCGGTTCTGGAGTGTCTAATACAAACTCTGTTGCTTTCGCAGCTTCAATCAGTGCCTCCCTCACAAGATATGGATCTGTACCATAGGCCACACCAACACTTACTTTTATCCTCAGTCGAATGTCTCCATAGGACATGTTCTCAACCACAGAATTGATGAATTCAGAGTTCGGCACAACGAGGTGCTCATTGAGTATTGTGCGTATAACCGTCGCCCTGAGACTGATCTTCATAACAGTACCAATGGTCTGGTTTAACCGAACCATATCACCTTCTTTAATCGGCCTTTCAAAAAGTATCACTAAACCCGATATGATGTTGGCAGTGATACTCTGCATACCAAATCCAATAGCAACACCTAGCACACCTGCAAATACAGTAAGTGCAGTGAGTTTTATTCCCAAACCCTGGAGGGCGATGATCACTCCGATGATGATAATCAGATATCCAATGAGCTTTGCAAGAGATAACCTGAGACCCTCCTCAATATTAAACCTTACAAAGACCTTAGTCTGCAGGTAGTTACGCATCAGTTTCGCGAGCTTTGCGGCAATAAAAATCACAATTGCCATCACGATGATTGTCATGAGGCTTATGTTTGTTTCTGCTATTGAAAAGAGCTTGAAGTTCAGCACTGCAAGGATGAAATCAAAGATGTTTGAAAGCTTTACACCAAGCACCCGCATTACTGCGATGAAGGCTGCAAGGTGAATGATTCCTCTCAATACCCGGCTCAGGTTTTTTATTACTTTTTTCTTGAGAAGATCACGTTTCTTGACAAACCGTCTCCACAGTCTATTGAGAAGGAAATCGACAAAAAGTATTGGTACAATCAGAAGGATGTTAAGTATTGTAATACTATATTCACCGAACTGTATTATTTCATGCTGTAAAAAACTCATAACCGACTCTATTATTTTTTATTCACAATATAGTCCAGTCACCTTCTTGGCCACGCTATATTTAACAGCATGCCGCATTATCTGTGCCTTCCAAACTTAATTCTGAAAAACATACTGTCTATAAGACATTAAAATAATTAAACCAGTATTGAAAGCTGTCTTTTCATTGTATATTATCGACAAGTATTTAACTAATAAAGGGATACCTAATCGGCGTAAAAAATGTATCCGCTTTTTTCTTACTCCCGGAGCATTATATTGATCTCCTCTTCTGTTTTTTCCAATTCGAAAACAGGATCGGATGCATTCAGGAATATCCGTTGCAACATCTCCCTTACCTGCTCATTGATTTTAAAATATTCAGGATGATGAGGAAGTGGACGAGCAAACTCGAGGCTCTCTATCGGGACTTTGAAGTTTGGATTTTTTCTGTCAAATGCTCTCAGCTCCAGAGACTTCAGCGCAGATTTTCTCACTGGAACGTAACCAACCTTCTCATGCATTTTAATAGTATTCTCTTTATTCACCAGCCAGTAAATGAATTCATTGGCAATTTTATTTATTTTCCTGCTCTTGGAAAAATTAACAAGGCAGGATCCACCCAGAACAGTATACCTCTGGCCTTTTACCGATGGCACGTGAATTACTTTTAGTGTCCACGGAAGATTCTGCTCGCCATATGATATTGCGGCGCTGGTGAAGGGTCCCATTGCAAGCCTGCCGGTAAGAAAACCCTGTGCACCTTCCCAATCGGTCCAATTCCTGGGCATGATTTCATGGGTAAAAACAAGATCACGAAGCATAGTGATTGTCTGCACCATCTCGTCTGTTGTTAAAAGAATACGTGTACCATCCTCAGAAAAGAATTCTCCACCATGCGCCCATAGAAATGGTGCAATACCGTATAATCCGTCTATCCAGAACATCATTGCATATTGATCAGGAATTCCGTCGCTATCTGTATCGACAGTGAGTTTCTTGCCAACCTCTATCATCTCTTCCCAGGTTGATGGCGGATCAACTCCTGCATTCAAAAAGAGATCCTCATTATAAAAAAACACTGTTGTGCTTATACAGAATGGAACCCCATATATTTTGCCATTTCGACTGGTTAATTCCCATAATATATCAAGTATATCTTCCTTTTGATCATAGGGAATCAATTGATCAATCGGATCGATGAGATTATTCTCAATATAGGCATTCATATACTCAAACTGGATCTGAGCAACTTCAGGAAGATCGTGGGTTACAGCAGCCGCCAGCATCTTTACCTGCATTTCTTCATAGAGACCCTGAAATACCGGTGTCACTTTTACACCAGGGTGATCCTGATTATACTCAATAGCCATTTCTTCAACGATTTCCTTTACATGGAAACCCAGAGAGTGCCAGAATGTAATTTCCACATCCTTTGAAAGAGCTCTTAAAGGAATTAACAATAACATAAAAAATAGTATAAAGCGCTTCATATAGTCTTTCCCTTTATACTCAGGTATGTCAAACATTAAAATATATCATCGAAACCATCATAAGACAGCATTTATTGAATCATGAAAATGATATATGATTACTTTAGAAATGAAACTGGAGTCAATCTAAAAATTGAAGTCCGAGAAAACCCATGCGCTACAGATAAAATGATCCTCATTCAAACATCCAAAGCTTTTTCCATGATCCATACAGTATTTCCCAAGCATCTTTCTGGCCCTCATACCCTACACTGTTGCTTAATTCCTCCCAGCGATCGGCTACCTCATCAAGCGCCTGCTCGCTATCGAGCTCACCCAGAAGAACCCGATGGATATAGAGGTCCAGAATATCAATATAATCTCTCATAGAGGGTATAGCAAGGTCAGGAACTCCACTGCTCATACTGTTAGCCACCACAGTGAGATATTGTTCGCATTCTGTTAAATCAACTTCTTTACCTGAAAAATAGGAGAGGTAGTCTGATAGAATATCAGCCCTTTTTGTATGGGAGTATCTAAAGGGATCACAGTTGGTTCTCGGATCTAAAGTATAATCTATACTGGCTTTGGTGCTCATATATGAGGCTACCCAGAAAGCCTTTTCAGGTATCTTTGAAGAAGATGAAACGACCATTACTCGTCCATGCGGCATTGTCGCACGAAAGTGCAGCCTGTTATCCTTTTCCACACCCGGTATGGAGCTCACACCAACCTTATCCAATACCATAGAAAGATCGCTGTGGAAAACAAACTTATACATGTCAGACCAAAGCACAAGGGATGCAAGCCTTCCGTTCAGAAACGCATCCCTGTTCATGGTATAATCCGATTTGAGGGTATCGGGGGGGGCATACGTTATAAGTCGTTTAATATCGTCAAGAGCCTGGATCCCGGCTTCACTATTTATTGCTGGTTCGAAATTTTCATTAAAATATAAACCATTATAGGCTACGAAATGATCCATCCACTCATAATGACACCAACCTCTGCCGAGAACCATCCCTGTTCCATAAAAATCTTCCTCCAGCTGTTTTCCAGCGAGAAGCTCTCCTTTCTTGCGTGTAAAAAATTGTGCAAAATCATAAGCCTGTTCCAAAGTTTGTGGAACTTCAAGATCATAACCGTACTTCGCTTTGAAATTTCTTCTTTCATCATTATTCTCAATGAGATCCCTTCGATAGTAATATATACGAACATCACCGTCAAAGGGCAGACTGTACAGCAGGTCCCCGTATTTGCAATACAGCTCCAGATAGGGTTTGAAAATATCATCGTTCTCAGGATCAAGAATCTCTGTATACTGCGTTAACGGTACTATAACCTTTGCCAGTGCGAACTCAGGAAGCCAAGAAGGTTGGATGACTGCAAGGTCATAACTTCCTTTCCTGCGAAATAGTGACTCCTTGACCTCTGCATAGAAATCACCGCTGGAGATCGTGGTGTATTGAAGCTCAATTCCTGATTCTTCCTTGATTGTATCTTCAAACAGTTTGAAAGGAAGGAGATACTGGTCACCGCTGATAAGCACATGTAATTTGGAAGCTGGGTTTCCCGGGGCTTCTTTTCTTACCTTGTCCTCTTTCTTCTGTTCCACTTCCCTGGTTGCTGAACCGGAGAATATTGTAAAAAAAGAACCCAGTAATATGATGTATAATAATTTATAAGCTTTTCTATTTATCATGTCAGTACAATTTTACATACTGTTGACACAGTACACAAGTTTTTTCAAAGCATAATATTTTCGAAAAAACTAAAAGCAGTTCATCTGAGTCAGTTTAACAGAATTTACTTGACATGAAATTTGGATAAAACTACGTTAAAGAAGTACCAGGATACAACAATTTGAAAAATTTGTTGTGCATATTTTCACAAATATTCTTCTAGGTAACCTGGAATTCATGATTATAATAATCCCAGCATTGTTGCCATAGGCTTATAATAGCACCAAATTGTTTTATAAGGCGAAGGTTCAAGTACGATATAGTGACAGTAGGTGAAGGCATAATCAGGTTATTGCCTCCTTGTTATGAACGAATAAGAAGGGCAAAAACGTTCGATGTCCATGTGTGCGGCTCACAGGGAAAACATCACCAAGCAGGTTGCTTGGTACATCGAGATAATCAAAAAGGCAAAGAAAGATCTGCCCGAGCTGTCATAGGCCACTTTTATAAATAAATGGATATACAGGAATTAAGGGGAGTGAATTATAACAGAATAGGGAGACTGGCAATGAAAGAGAGAAAGATAATACAAATCGGTATAGTGGTACAAGATCTTGAAAAAGCACTAAAGCAGTACCATGACATTTTTAATGTAGGCCCTTGGGATATTTTCACATACGGACCTCCAGAAATGAAAAATGGTACCTACATGGGAAAACCATCAGATTGGTCTGCGATAATAGGATTTGCACGGATTGGTGACCGGCAAATTGAGATTATTCAGCCATTGCAGGGTCCTAACATATATTATGATTTTATTGAGAAAAAGGGTGAGGGGCTCCATCATATTAAAGAGTGTGTTGACAATCCTCCAAAAACAATAGAAGAATATGAAAAAAAAGGTGTCTCTGTGATCCAGAGCGGAGAGTTTGATGGTAGAAGCTTTTACTATCTTGACACGGAACCCTATTTAGGGATTACATTGGAAATTGTAAAGGGAGGACCAAGAAAACATAGAGAACCGGACAGACGATACCCAAAGCGATGATTTTTAGATGTAACAGCCTTTGCATATCCTATCGCCATCTTTACATGCTTTGAAGACACAATGCATCGTAGCCGCTAGATAAACCTTTTTGGTCATTTTTGTACTTCCGAACCAATGAAAATCATGTTAAACTTTATTCATTGTTGCCGGTTAGATGATTTATATTATTAGAGATAAAACGGTTACAATTTTTAAATAGTTCCATAAGCTAAATATCATTATAAACAAGAACAAAAGAGGTATAAGATGAAAGCTGCGATTTGGAAGGCTGCAGGTGCTATGGAAATTGGCAGCCTTCCAAAACCTTCAATCGATGATCATGAAGTTCTAATAAAGGTCAAAGCAGCTGGAATTTGCGGAACAGATCTCACAATATATCAGGGCAAGTTCCCCAGGGAACGTGCTACACCCCCAATGGTTCTCGGACATGAATTTAGCGGAGAAATAGTTGAAATAGGTAAAAGCGTAATAGATTATGAAGTTGGTGATCGGGTAACGGCTGATCCTCTGACCTCCTGCGGAGATTGTTACGCCTGCAACAACGGTATACAGCATGCATGCTCGTCACTCAAGTTGATTGGTATTGATAAGAACGGTGCATTTGCTGAATTTGTAAAGGTAAGTACTGACAAGGTATACCGACTCCCTGAAGCTCTCAGCTTTGAAGAAGGAGCGGTCATTGAACCACTGGCTGTTGCTGTTCATGCTCTACAAAGGGCGCGGCTTGGAAATGACGATAAAATTCTGATAATTGGTGGCGGACCAATTGGAATTCTTGTTGCACTTGTCGCTAAAGTCACAGGTATAAAAAAAATTCTTGTATCGGAAATACAGGACCATCGGATTGACATTATCAGAAAAATTGGATTTGATTATATAGATGCTTCAGCATATGATATAAGAGACACCTTTACTGACTACTTCCAAGCTGTTGGACCTGATATCGTGTTTGAAGCCACAGGAACAGCGAGGGGCTTTCAACAGGCAATAGATATCACAAGAATCAGGGGTACTATATTAGAGGTAAGTGTTCCCAAGATACCGGTAGAGCTAGATCTGAAAAGGGTCAACTTTGCCGAGCTTTCCATTGTTGGAAGCAGAGTGTATACTCCAGATGACATAGAATCTGCCATTGAGCTGCTCCCAGACATAGTTGATCGGATCAAGAACCTTACTCATGTTTTTCCCATAGAGGATTGTCCGGACCTCTTCAAAAAATTATCAACTGGAGAAGGGAACCTGGTAAAGGTAATACTGTCTTTTTAAGATAAAATCAGGAGGATAAAATGCCCACAGCTCATTCGGTTGTTTCACAGAAGAAAGAGATCCACTGGAGAACAGCCAAACTGAACAATGAGCTCCTCGCAGTCCAGCCAGAGATCTGTATAGAGAGGGCTCGTCTCGTTACTCAGTCTTATAAAGAAACAGAAACCGAACCTATGATCATTCGCCGCGCAAAAGCGATCGCCAAGGTTCTTAGAGAGATGACAATTTTTATACAACGCGATCAGCTTATTGTAGGCACTCAGGCATCGAAACTGCGATCTGCGCCCCTTTTTCCTGAAACTGAGGCCGAATACCTCCGGGCAGAAATAGAACTCTTTCAAGAGAGGGAACAGGATCGTCTTATCGTCAGCTCTGAAATAAAAAAGGAACTCTTGGGTGAGATACTACCCTATTGGAAGAACAAAACTATAAAGGAGATTGCCCTGGCCGCCATGCCGGCCCAGACAAGAAAGCTTGTCCAGTTAGAGGATCAGATTTTTTCTGTTGATATCCATCTGACAGGGAGTATCGGCCATGTACTTGTAAACTATGACAAAGTGATATCAAAAGGTCTTCTTAATATTAAAAAAGAGATAAAGAATAAGCTTGATATGCTGGATTTAGCAGATCCTGACCAGGGTATGAAGTATATGTTCTATCAGGCTGAAATTATCCTCTGCGATGCAATTATTGAATGGGCAGGTCGGTATGCCAGAGAAGCTCAAAAACTTGTAGAAGAAGAAAAAGATCCTCGATGGAAAAAAGAGCTTGAGCTTATCGCTAGTATATGCGAGAGGGTTCCTTCTTACCCTGCAAATGATTTCAGAGAGGCGGTACAAACGTTCTGGTTTACCCATCTCCTTCTATACATTGAGCAGGATGGACTTGCAGTCTCGCCCGGCAGGTTCGACCAGTTCATGTATCCCTATTACAGGAAAAGCATTGAGGAAAAACTCATAACAAAGGAACGCGCACAGGAACTTCTGGAATGTCTCTGGATCAAGTTTACTGAAATCATGAGAGTATACGATTATGAGTGTGCCAAATACTATGCAGGTTTTTCCATCTCAGAAAATGTTGTTCTTGGAGGACAGGACATAGAAGGCAGAGATGCCACCAATGAGCTGAGCTATATGTGTCTTGATGCAGAAGCGCACACAAAACTGCCGCAGCCAAACCTGGGGGTCCGCATACATCCCAATACGCCTAAAGCGTTTATGATGAAAGCAGTCGAAGTAGCAAGCTCTGGAAGGACCAAACCTGAGTTCTTTAATGATAATGTTGCAATCCCGGTATTGATGTCTCTGGGAGTTCCGCTTGATGATGCAAGGGATTATGGTATATCGGGATGTGTTGAGGCAGTCCCGCCGCACTGCAACGGCATGACAAATGCAGCGATGTCAAACATCGGTAAGGCTCTTGAGATCGCATTGAATGACGGCAGATGCAGGTTAACAGGAAAACAGATCGGACCAAAAACGGGCAACCCGAGGAAGTTTAAGAATATTGAAGATGTAACCAGGGCATTCAAAACCCAAGTCAGGTTCTATGTAAAAGAGATGGTGACTGCTATCAATGTTATTGAACGAACACACGCACAACTCTACCCCCTCCCCTATTTCTCACTCGTTATTGATGACTGCCTGGAGAAAGGGATTGATGTAACAGCCGGGGGGGCGAGATATAACTATACAGGTCCCCAGGCTGTTGGACTTGGAGATGTTGCAGATTCAATTGCTGCAATCAAAAAGCTCGTGTTTGAAGAAAGAAGGATATCCATTGATGAGTTACTCGATGCACTCGACAATAACTTTGAGGGGGCTGAGCCATTAAGAAAGCTCTTAATCACCCGGGCTCCTAAGTGGGGTAACGACGATGATTATGTCGACAATATTGCCCGTGATGTTGTAAGAACCTACTGCGATGAGGTCTCCAGGTATAAGAATACACGCGGAGGAGTTTACCGGCCTGGCGTATACTCGGTCTCGGCCAATGTTCCTCTTGGTCTTCATGTGGACGCTCTACCGAACGGGAAACTCCGCAGAGCACCACTCGCCGATGGAGTCGCACCTGTTCATGGCTGTGACTTCAAAGGCCCTACAGCTATCGCAAAATCTGTTGCTAAACTCGACCATGAGATCATCACAAATGGAACAATTTTGAATATGAAGTTCATGCCAAAGCTTCTTGAGGAAACTACTGGCAAGAAAGGCCTTGCTGATCTCATCCGTGCCTATTTTGAGCTTGGAGGCTGGCATGTCCAGTTTAACGTGGTTTCTGCTGATACTTTGCGTGCTGCACAGCAAGAGCCCGAGCAGTATAAGGGTCTGATCATCAGGGTTGCAGGCTACAGTGCATTCTTCGTTGAGCTCGATACAGCTGTGCAGAATGATATTATAGATAGAACCGAGATATCATCCTTTTGACATATGTTTAATGAATTGATTATTCATCAATCACTAGCAGAATTAAAAAAATAAATTTATTTTTCTTGACAAATAAAAATAAAAATTTATAAATAGAATTACTGGAACCAGTTGAACATATATTACGAAATTAATAATTGACATATACATGTTATGATATAAAATAGAAAGGTGCTTTTTGCGTGGGGTAAAAAACACTTCAATAAACCTCTCTACTGAATTACCTCACAGCCGCATAGAGGATAAGATTCCATGCAAGTGGCAGTGAGTAAGCGCTTACAGAGATCTCCGCAACACATTAGATCCCTATTTGAGAGATTTGGAATATACATCTTCCTTGCTATTCTAATTGTTACCGCTTCTCTGGTCTCTCCAAACTTTTTAAAACCTCAAAACTTGAAGGATATCCTCAATCAGTCAGCCGCCCTTGGGATGGTAGCCATAGGCCAGACTTTCGTTATACTGATTGGCGGAGGCGGTCTCGATCTGTCTGTTGCCTCGGTGATGTCAACCGTTGCAGTAATCATGGCCCACAATACCGAAGGTCAGAATTCACTTTTTATACCGG
Organism: Spirochaetota bacterium; assembly: GCA_020342115.1. GTDB lineage: Bacteria > Spirochaetota > B62-G9 > B62-G9 > DRHN01. The sequence goes on along the minus strand of CP070841.1, from coordinate 109,783 downwards.
TTATGGGCGTATGCCTTTTATTCGGTATCATTGTTGGTTTTATTAATGGAACACTTATAACAAAAAGAAAAGTTCAACCCTTCATGGCAACACTTGGTATGATGATAATCGTTCAGGGAATTCGGTTCCTCTACACCAAGGGAATGCCCAAAGGGGAATTCCCACCAATCCAGCGGTACCTTGCCACAGGCGACATCGGTTCTGTACCGACTTCAATCATCTCTCTTGCAGTAATGGTTATTATTGCATTGTTTGTGCTGAGAAAGACAACCTTCGGAAGGAAGGTATACGCAATTGGAGGTAATGTCAATACTGCGAGGCTCTGCGGCTATAACATAGACTTCACAATCATATCGGTTTATATGATCTCCGGATTCATGGCATCTATTGCGGGACTTTATCTTGCAGGATGGATCGGAATTTCAGATAACTGGGTGGGCAAGGGGTATGAGCTCGACTCAATTGCTGCAGTAGTGATGGGGGGAACAACATTCGAAGGAGGAAGAGGTGGAGTTCTCGGAACCATTGTAGGAGTTCTTATTGTCATGATGCTTTACAATATTGTGTTACTGCTGGGCATGCCGGTTCAGATGCAGTTTGTGGTAAAGGGTGTTGTGATCATTTTAGCCACATCTTTTTACGCTTCGTTCAGAAGAACACAAACATAAAACACAGAAAGGGGGTGATATAAAAAAAACAGGATCATTACATAGAATCTATAATCAAAATACTTAGGAGGAGAAAGCTATGAAAAAAACAGTAACAATCATTGTGGCAGCGGTTTTTCTGCTTACAACCATGGTATTTGCACCAATGGCAATGGCGAAACCGTTTCCAAGATCTTGGCTCTGGAACTCAACAGCACTGCAGATGATGGACACCTCAAAGTTCGCTAAGAAAGGACCTTACGTAGTTGGATTCAGTAACGCTTCTATCTCCAACTCCTGGAGGGTTTTCTTCGAGCGGCAGGTCAGGTATGGTTATGAGCTTAATAAAGACCAGATTAAAAGGTACTATGTAACGGATGCCAATGATAAACCTGACAAGCAGATTGCAGATGTCGAAGATCTACTTGCAAAAGGGGTGGATGTTCTTATCCTCAGTGCCGCAACCATGGCTGCTCTCGACCCGGTTGCAAGAAGAACAATGAGAAGAGGTATACCCGTCATCTGCGTAGACAGAAGAGTAACGAGTGATGAGAGCTTTGTCTCATTCATCACTTCCAGCAATGTTGCACAGGGCAGAGCACAGATGCTATGGCTCGCAGAGATGCTTGGCGGAAGAGGAAATATTGTGATGCTCGGAGGTATCGCGGGGTCTGGTCCGGCAGAGGAAAGGCGTTCAGGGGGTGAGGAGATACTCTCCGCATTTCCTAATGTAAAAGTTCTCGACTTCCAGTATGCAAACTGGTCACCTGCTGAAGGAAAACGTATCATGAAGGCACTGATCCAGACTCACGGAAGAAAGATCAATGGCATCTGGGGTGATGGGCTTCAGACATCCGGTGCAATGGAGGCTATGAAAGAAGCAGGAATGAAAGTCCCTATCACCGGTGACCACCTCAATGCATTTCTCGTGAGAGCTCAGGATTGGGGATTTCCTGCAATGAGCATTGATTTTCCAGTTTCCATGGGAACAGACTCTGTTGAGATCGCTCTCAAGGTCCTGAGAGGCGAACCGGTACCCCATATCTACGAGGTCCCGAGAACAGTTGTGTGTACACAGGATACTGAAAACATCAAAACAGATATGCCCTGGAGTAGAATGGCTCATAAGGACTGGCCCGACGAAGCGTGGAATAACACGCTTCCTAAGAATCTTCTGCCCTATTGATCAGAAGATAAATTTTTATTAAACAATGGAGAGTCACCCGGCTATATCTGGCCTGGTGACTCTTCCATAATACAAAAAAGAGGTCACCAGTAACTATGAGTAAAAATATAGTGGAGATGCACCAAATCACAAAAGCATTTCCGGGCGTACTTGCACTTGACAGCGTAGATTTCAATTGTATGCAGGGTGAAGTTCATGCGTTAGTTGGAGAAAATGGCGCGGGAAAATCAACCTTGATGAAGATCCTTGCAGGCGCATACCGGCCAGACAGTGGAAGAATCATCCTGAGGGGGAATGATATAGCTTTCCACTCTCCAAGAGAGGCGCAGAGACATGGAATAAGCATAATCTACCAGGAATTCAATCTTATACCTGATCTTTCTGTTGCTGAAAACATATTTCTAGGGCGAGAGCCGCAAAAACGGATGGGTTTTATCGATAACACCAGCCTTAGCGAAAAAGCCCAATCTCTATTGGAAGACCTGGGAGTAGCTATTGACCTGGGGATGAGGGTGTCAGAGCTCGGTGTGGCACAGCAGCAGATGATAGAAATTGCAAAAGCCCTTTCACTGAACGCAGATATCATCATGATGGATGAGCCATCTGCGGTTGTTTCAGGAAAGGAGCTCGAGTCTCTTTTCAGAATTATTAGAACCCTCAAAGCAAATAAAAAAGCAATAATATATATCTCACATAGAATCGATGAAATCTTCCAGATAGCGGACCGAGCAACTGTTCTCAAAGATGGAAAGCTTGTCGGAACAGTACAGACATCGGATGTGGATAAACCTAAAGTTGTAAGCATGATGGTGGGACGAAGCCTTTCGGAGACATTTCCGCAGAGGAAAAAACTCAAGCAGAAGCAGGAAGTTCTAGCACTCAAGAATGTCTCAAGAGAAGGTTTTCTCAAGGATATTTCATTCAATGTCCATAAGGGAGAGATCCTTGGTATTGCAGGCCTCGTTGGGGCTGGCAGGTCAGAATTAGCCCGTGCTATCTTCGGGGCTGACCCTATAGATATGGGGGAGATAATTTTAAAGGAAAAAATAATAAAGAAGTCATCTCCGAAAAACTCTATTGTGAGTGGCATTGGTTTTGTCACAGAAAACAGAGCACATGATGGACTTATCCATTCTCTCTCTTTGAGAAAGAATCTCACCCTCGCAATTCTTGAGCGTGTAAAGAAGTGGTTTTATATAAGAGATCGCTATGAAAAAGAAATAAGTAAACAGAGTGTTGATCAGTTCAAAATAATTACCCCAAGTATTGAGCAGGAAGTGAGGTATCTAAGTGGAGGCAATCAACAGAAGGTTATTCTTGCAAAATGGATAAACATAAACCTCAGTCTTCTGATACTCGATGAGCCCACACGCGGTATCGATGTAGGAACGAAGAGTGAGGTGTATACCCTCATGCGGCGTTTGGCAGATCAGGGAACTGCCATCATCATGATTTCCTCCGAGCTTCCGGAGATAATAGGAATGAGCGATCGAATTCTCGTAATGCACGACGGTGAGATAATGGGTGTGGTCTCTCCTGATAAAGCAACCGAGGAAGGGATACTGATGATGGCAACAGGACAAAAACGAACAATTAATAAAGCAGAGGGATAGAAATATGCGTATCGGTTTACTAAAACGTCATTCCGCAGTATTCATCGTCTATGTAATACTTGCTATTCTCATACTGACCACTGGTTTGCTCTCAGATGTATTTCTTACATTTCGAAACCTTGAAAATCTCCTCCGACAGGTTGCTCCTCTCGGTTTCGTCAGTGTAGGACAGACTTTTGCAATTTTAACTGCTGGAATCGATCTTTCCATAGGTTCTGTGGTGAGTATGACCTCAGTTTTAACTACAGGTATGATCGAGGGTCAACAACAGCTCGTTCTTCCTGTTCTCGTCTTAGTGTTCGGGTTGGCTATTCTTATAGGTTTTATAAACGGTACAATCATCAGTAAAACCGGCGTTCATCCTCTCATCGTAACGCTCGGTATGATGTCCGTGGTGCAGGGAGGCATCCTGCTCTACACAAAGGCGCCCACAGGATCGGTCCCGATAAGCTATGATTTTGTAGCATGGGGAAATGTGTGGAAGATCCCATTTCCAATCCTCCTCTTTGCATCTGTTGCAACAATAGCAATCATCTTTTTACGTCTCACCGTTTTTGGCAGATATGTATACGCAACAGGGGGAAATGAAGAGGTTGCCAGACTCTCGGGTATTAAAACAGGGAGAGTCAAGACAATTGTATATATGATCTGCAGCTTTACTGCAGCACTGACAGGGATTATGCTCGCCTCGAGGATGGGAATGGGCGATCCGCTTGTCGGTGAGCGATACATGCTCGATTCCATAATCCCGGTGCTCATTGGAGGGACAAGACTCACAGGAGGAGTGGGAGGTGTTGCAGGAACGATTGGTGGGATTTTCATCTTTATCATACTCAGTAATGCTCTAAATCTTCTCGATGTAACAGCATACTGGCAATGGATTGTAGAAGGGCTAGTGGTCATCGTAAGTGTCTCACTTTACTTCAGACAGAAACGCTAGTATTCTTTTCTTCGATAATTCATACTATTACCAGGAGGGATTAAAATGCTCATATCCGGCGTACATCATACCTGTGTTATAGTTTCAGATATGAGTCGTTCTTTAGAGTTTTATAGGGACATACTAGGGATGAAGGAGAAGCTGAACGAAAAGTACGATGCAGATCCTGTTATGATGGACCTCCCTAATACCGAGCCGAAGCAGCACCTCGTAATGCTCTCGGCCGGAAACATCACAATAGAGCTTATTCAATATATCGAGCCCAAAGGCAAACCGTACGATCGAAGACCGTGCGATATCTCGAACATGCATATAGCCTTCCAGGTTAATGATATAAAAAAGGCTTATAATATACTCAGACAAAAAGGAATAAGATTCCACAGGGATCCTGATTTTATAGGTGATGATGGCGGTGATCTAAGCGGATTGGGGTATGTTTATTTTAGAGGTCCTGATAACGAGATCCTCGAGCTCGTCCAGTTACCTGACGATCATCATCATTTTTAATGCTGATAGAATGTCTATTGATGGTACCTGTGCCTTAGATGACTGGTGGCTCATGCAAGCCAGATTAATCATAAGCACCGGTCTTTATAAATTTTTAAAACATTTCTTAAATATCTGGTGCAATGAAATCAATTTAACTATGAATTGTTAACCAGAAACTAATGAGGGGGTAAGACAATGAAGATAGGGATGTTTACTGCAAATTTTCTTGACATGGACATCGAGTCAGTCTTCAAGATGATGTCGAGTATGGGATACGAAATGGCGGAGCTTCCAGCATTCTACGGAAACAATCATCTCGATATCGAAGAAATTCTCAAAGGAGACAATGCAAAAAAGTTTAAAAATCTGGCAAAAAAATACAATATCACCATATCTGCGTTGAGCAACCATCCTGAAGGGCAGCTTGTGCTGGGACCTCATACAAAGGATACAGACAGCCTCTACAAAGGAACGCCCCAAGAGAAGATTAAGTTTGGAATAAAACGGATGAAACTCACAGCCAAGGCTGCTGCAGCACTGGAGGTTCCTGTGGTATGCGGTTTTATCGGCTGTGAACGGTTCTCAAGATGGTTCCCATGGCCCAATCCTCAGGGATGGGACGAGATGGCAAAAGATTTTACCGAAAGGTGGGGTGAGATCCTCGATGTATTCAAAACCGAAGGTGTTAAATTCGGGCATGAACCTCACCCGAATGAGTATGTCTATAATATCGAAACAGCAGTGAAAAGTATAGAGCTCATGAAAAGCCACCCATCATGGGGATTCAACTTTGATCCCGCCAACCTTATCCTCCAGGGATTAGATCCCGTGATTTTTATTCAGGAGCTTGGGGACAGGATATGGCATGCCCATGCAAAGGATGGAGAAATAGTTGAGCACAATGTGAAACGATCCGGCCTTCAACCAGTGGGAAAATGGGACCGCATAGACAGAGGGTTCAGATTCAGGATTCCAGGATGGGGCTCTGTCCCCTGGAAGCGAGTGATAACAGAACTAGTACTTGTAGGGTACGATTATGTTTTAAGCTACGAGCATGAAGATGTCGTGATGAGCCGTGAAGATGGAATGGAAAAAACAATCCAGTTCTTAGAGCCCCTTGTCATAAAACGAAGGTATGAAGGCAGGGGTGATAAGCTTTTTGAATAACAAAAGGAGTAGTATATGGCAGCAAAAGATCCGCTCTTCCGGGAGCTAAAAATAGGAAGCCGTAAGGCAGTAAACCGCATTGCACTCAATGCAATGGAGTGTAACGATGGGGATAAAAATGGCAACCCCAGTGATCTTACCTACAAGCGGTACAGAAAGGCGTTTCAGGGAAACGCCGGTGTCATTTTTATGGAAGCAATCAGCGTCATAGAGGAGTCGAGAGGCCGCCTGAACCAGCTTATCGGAATGCCTTCAAACCAACCTCATCTCAAACGCTTTATAAGAGAGATGAAGAGCATTAACCCAAAACCGATTCTTCTTATACAGCTCACCCATTCCGGAGAGCTCAGCGATCCAGAATTTTCACGAAGGGTATGTGTCAAACCTCTCCCCGGATTCGGAGGCGACCTTCTCTCAGAAGATGAGGTGGATGATATCATAAACAAGTTCGTTCTTGCTGCAAAGGTTGCACACGACAGCGGTGCCGATGGTATTGACTTCAAGCTCTGTCATGGATATCTTGGCTCACAATTCTTGCGTCCGTTTAATGACCGCAAGTGGAGATACGGAGGATCATGGCAGAACAGGGCAAGATTCGCCTATGAGACCTATGAACGAATGAATAAAGAAATAAATGATCCAGATTTTATAGTAGGCTCAAAGATCTCTTTCTGGGAAGGATTTCCGGGAGGATTCGGTACAGCGGGTCCCGATACGCCTGTACTGGATCTTACAGAGCCACTGGAATTAGCAAAGGGGCTCGAAGAGCGTGGTGCCAGGTATATTCTCCAGTCTGCGGGATCTCCTTCAATCACCCTGGCGCTCACTCAGCCGGATAGAAACATACCCGATTATGCATACCTGCACATGACCTTTCAAAAGGCGATAAAGGGTGTTGTGAAACCTGAAACAGTGGTCATCGGTTCAGCCTATTCTGTGTTCAGAAATGGACGTAACAAGTTTCTCGCAGTGAAGAAGGATGAGAAGTCTCTTCTGTACTGGGGGAACAAAAACATAGCTGACGGAGTCTGCGATATGATCGCCATAGGACGTCAGTCTCTTGCAGACAGCCTACTGCCTAAAAAACTAGAAGAGGATAAACCGGACGAAGTCGACTGGTGCACGGCATGCGATAACTGCGTTGAGTTCTTAATCCGCCAGCAACCCGTAGGGTGTGCAACTTATGATAAAGAATATGCTCTGGCCCTGAAAGAGATAAGAAAAGAGATGGGCAAGCTTACCGAAAAGCACACATAAGCTGAAGGAGTTTTCGAAATGATGCTAACATTGAATGATTTCAGAAGTCGGATCGAGTACAGCCTCTGTCAGCAGTTTGCGAGCCAGGAGGATGTAAAAACTTTCTGTAAAAGCGCAATAAAATCAAAAGTCGGTGTTGCATGTGTAAATCCCATTTACGTGAAATTAGCAAGCGAACTGCTCAAGGGTGAAAACGTGGAGCTAAGCTGTAATGTAGGCTTTCCCTTTGGCACCCACTTTACCGAAACCAAGGTTATGGAAACTAAAAATGGATTGGTTGATGGTGCAACCCAGATCGATATGGTCATTAATGTCGGCGCACTCCGTTCAAAAGAGAACGATACTGTTTATGAAGATATAAGGGCAGTTGTTGAAGCCGCAGATGGCAGGGTGGTTAAGACTATTATCGAAACATGGGTGCTGAATAACGAAGAGAAGAAGAGGGCCTGCCTCATTGCAGAGAAGGCCGGTGCATCCCTGGTGAAGACTACAACAGGAGTTCGAACACAGTATCTTAATCTCATTGCTGAAAATCCAAAAGGTGCAGTGCTGGAAGATATCATTCTCATGCGAGAAGTTCTGTCACCAAATGTGAAGATAAAGGCTTCAGGCGGGATATACGATCTCGACTATGCTTTCGAGCTTTTGAAGAATGGTGCTGATCAGCTTGGTGTAAGCAGGGGTGAGGAACTCATTGAAGATTTCATAACACGCTACGGCAATGAAGTGGAGATAGAATATTGAGAGATGTTTTGATATCTTTAACGAATTAAAAGATACAAAGATAAAATGAGCAAAAAGATAATTGCCTGTGATCTTGGAACAGGGGGGAACAAGGCATCACTATACGATGCTGATGGAACATGTTTAGAGAGTACTTTTGTTCCCTATGATACCTTGTATCCTAAAACTGGCTGGCATGAGCAGCGCCCAATGGATTGGTGGAGCTCAGTTGTTGATAGCATCAGGTGGTTGCTCGAAAAACGCCCATCAGAGGTTAAAACTGTTGAATGTATAGTTTTTTCAGGACATAGCCTTGGAGTTGTGCCTTTAGCGAGAGACGGAAAACTTTTACGGGACCACACACCGATCTGGTCCGATAATCGCTCGGGAGAGCAGTCAAAACGATTCTTCGATATGATTGATTATAGTGACTGGTACATGACTACAGGTAATGGCTTTCCACCGGAGTTATACTCTGTCTTCAAAATAATGTGGTACAGAGATCAGGAACCCGACATATTTAAAAAAATATACAAGATAATTGGAACAAAGGATTTCATTAATTTTATGCTCACAGGAAAAATCTTGACAGATTATTCCTATGCATCAGGCAGCGGTGTTTATGACCTGAAAAAATGGCACTATGCACAGACATTTCTCGAAACTGCTGGAATTCCTCAGGAGCTCTTACCCGAAATAGTAGAATCAACTCACATTGTCGGGGAGCTCACCCGAGAATCAGCCGATATTCTCGGACTCGATAGAAAGGTAAAGGTTGTCTGCGGGGGTGTGGATAACTCCTGTATGGCCCTCGGCTCACGCAACATCTACGAAGGAAGGGTGTATACCTCGCTCGGGTCATCCTCCTGGATAGCAGTTTCCTCCAAAGATCCAATACTCGATATTCAAACAAGACCTTTTGTATTCACCCACGTGATACCTGAGATGTTTACATCGGCTGTAAGCATTTTTGCAGCCGGAAGTTCACTTAACTGGGTGAAGGAAAACATGTGCAGGGATCTGATTGATAAAGCCAATGCTTCTGGTCAGGATGTGTATGACCTCATCAATGAGTCTGTCTCTCTATCTCCAATAGGAGCAAACAAGCTTCTATTTAATCCCAGTCTAGCAGGTGGCTCTTCTCAAGAGCCCAGCCCCCATATCAGAGGATGTTTTTCAGGACTCGACCTGGGGCATACACAAAACGACATTCTCCGTTCATGTATGGAGGGAATAGCATTAAACCTGGGACTCGCATTTGATGTTCTTAAGAAAGTCTCAAAACTCAGCGAAGAGATGCTTCTGGTTGGTGGAGGTTCGAAATCAAAGCTCTGGAGGCAGATTTTCGCAGACGTATATAATATTCCTATTTTGAAAACAAATATAGGACAGGATGCAGGCTCTCTTGGCGCATGCGCCATCGGAGCAGTCGGAACAAAACTCTGGCGAGATTTTAAAAGAATAGACGATATTCATGAGATACATGAAATAAATAAACCTATCCAATCAAATGTAAAGAAGTACTCGATACTTCGCCCAGTGTTTAAAGAGCTTCAAAAATCGCAGGGAATTATAGGCAATATGTTGCATGAAATCGAATTATAGCAATTCACAGGGAGGATTTTGTAATGGAACAAAAAATGAAAGCTGCTGTTGTTGAAAAACCCAAGAAGATCGTGATCAAAGAGGTTCCTGTACCTGATATAACTGATGATGAAATACTTATAAAAATAAAGTACACAGGAATATGCGGAACCGATTGGAGCATATACACAGGAAAATATTCCGCTGATAAGCTTCCACTCATTCCGGGACACGAATTTTCAGGGATTGTAGCAAAGGTTGGAAAGAACGCGAAAGATCTTAAAGAAGGGGAACCTGTTACCGCAGACATCAATATGAGCTGCGGACACTGCTTCTACTGCAGGCGCGGCCAGAAGCTCATGTGCCCTGAGTTCACCCAGCTCGGTATCCACATAAATGGGACCTATGCAGAATACGCAAAAGCACCCTGGGAACAGGTGCATAAACTTCCCAAGACACTTGATTTATTGAAAGGTGCTTTCATCGAGCCAACTTCCTGTGTCATACACTCTGCCAAAGCAATGGAGGTGGATATAGGCTCAAGCGTTGCCATAATCGGAAGCGGCCTTGGATCACTCCACGCAGCAGTCGCAAAACACCGGGGTGCCGCACCCATTATAGTAATGGGAAGAAACGAGGTGAAATTAAAAATCGCAAAACAGCTAGGTGCTGATTACACAATCAATGTCAATAAAAAAGACCCTGTAAAAGAGGTTATAAAGCTCACCGAGGGCAGAGGTGCTGACTATGTAATCGAAGCAGCTGGAACCGCCAAAACTTATGAGCAGGCCTTCGAAATGGTAAGACCGGGCGGCAGGATTGCAGCTTTCGGAATCACAGGAGTCGACGATATCATGAGGATAAAGCCTTTTGAACTCGTGATCGGTGAGAGAAGCATTGTAAGCTCATGTGCCGGTGTCGGGACCGACTGGAATGATGCAATAGCGCTTCTTCAGTACAACAGAATCAATCCCGAGCCGTTCTTCTCCATGATAGTGCCGCTCGAAGAGCTTGAAACAGCGCTTCATGAGCTCAGAACCGACAAAAATCTATTCAAGGTCTTTGTCTCGCTGGATATCAACAAGAGAAAAATTCTCTAATAGAAAAACCCACAACTCACAGGTACTGCTTTCATACTATCCGCATAAGCATCCTGTCTCCAGCAATGGACTCAAAACGGGGAACTTGCCATTCTGCGCACATATACCTGATCTACCATTGCCTGTTCTGACAACGAAAGAAGATAGAGAACCGTTCTGGCGATATCATCAGGCGGTATAAGAACAGACTTATCGAGATCAGGACGGATAGCTTTTCCAAACTCTGTATCAACCACTCCTGGGAGGATAGCCGAGACTCGTATCCCATACTCCTGTGCCTCAGCTGCAAGAGCCTTTATAAACCCCATCTGACCATGTTTGCTTGCACTGTAAGCTGACTGGTTGGCGTAGCCTCTGAAACCGACCACACTGGATATACTTATGATGTAGCCGCTTCGCTGGGGTATCATTATCCTCATTGCTTCCTGACAGCATATATAAGCTCCGCGAAGATTAACTGCCATTATTTTATCGAAATCTTCAATGGAAAAGTCGATGAGCTTCCCTGCTTTTCCAATCCCTGCGTTACCTATCAGGATATCAAGCTTTTTGATTCTGGATTTTATTTCATTAAATGCAGATACAATCTCTTTCTCCTCTGCCAGATCAGCCTGCACCACCAAGGCTTTTCCTCCACTTGAGACAATCTCGCTTTCTACATCCTTCAGCTTATTCAGGTTTCGGGAAATAAGAACAACATGGGCTCCTGCTTCTGCAAGGGCAAGGCTTATGCTTCGGCCTATACCCCTGCTTGCTCCGGTAATACAGGCCACCTTGTTTCTCAAATCGACCCCCATAGTTTCCCCCAGATTAAATATCATTACTGTTCTTACTGCCATCTGTCCTGAGACCAGATATACTGATCAGGGTGTTTTCGGATATTACGTTCAAAGAAATCCATCACTATTGAAATATCTTCATCAAGATTTTCACCATTCAAAACAAACTGCTCTTCAAAACATAGTGCAATCTTATTTTTTTCATCACGAAAATTATAAAGTGGAAGAATTGGCTTTCCAGTTTTTTGTCCAAGTATAAAAGGACCGCCAAATATCCCTAGCTCCTTACCAAAAAACATCCCCTTATAGTCTCCACCCAATGCCTGCTGGTCCGCTACGAGGTAAATGATCTGACCGTTTTTCAGGAGATTAATCATTTTGAGCAATGTTCGGGCAGAAACCCGAGGATTATAACTTGTTTCAAGAATAACAACATCACGCCCTCCTCTAAGCCAGTTCAATGCCCTGTTGCCTTCAGACTCCTCAACAAAAACAGGTGCATACAATCTTCTACTATATTTCACTGAAAGCCATCCTGCAGCATATTCCCAGTTTCCAAGATGACAGGTCATTATGATGAAACCTTCATCGGAATTCAGCAGGCTTTCAAAATTTTCTTTTCCTTCTTTTATATAGCATTTGGGCAATCCCCAGAAAGGCTTCTTGTATCGAGCCTGGAGCATTTCACCGCCAAACTTCATAAGGTGAACAGCATTTTTCTTTATCACCATACTATGCCACTGGCCATCTTTTTCTGGAAAAACCTTTGGTATGATCCTGAAAAATAGCAGGCCCCATTTCTCTTTCTTTGCTGCATTGAGGATAAGAGGACTCAAGATGCGCGCAAGCAGCATTACAAATGAATCAGGGATACATGCAAAAATCACTGCAAGAAACTTCACAAGAAACATCCAGTAACCTCAGGAAAGGCAAAGTTATTTATTCAAATATACAATAATATAGCTTTACGGCGTACTTTGATTTTTAAATAATAGATGTTGACAAAATATAAGAGGTTATGAAGAATCTTGAAAAAGTAAACTATACCCAGAGGCTAATCTTTTTTTACAGGCTGGACACTTACTCGCTTTTTCCTTTCTTCAATCTCCTCCCTCTCGCCGAAGATGTTGTATACATAGAGGAGAATATTATTTTTAGAAAAAGGGCCTATCTTCTGAAACATAAGATGGTACTTCTTCACCCTGTCGTCATTGGTATTTGATACATTTACGATATTTCCCAGAGCAACAATACGCTTCGTATCTGTAAGGTTGAAATCAAGCTTTACTCTATCGTTCTTCTTTATCCCACTACCCGCAAGCATGGCACAACCTGTTTCTGAGAGGTCTATGATTCTTGCTACATGTTTCTTCTTTGAAACGTATGCCTTGCTAGTACCGCCAGAAGAAGAAACTCCAACCGGATAAAAGTTTGCCCTGAGCTTTGTATCAATCCTCACGCTCTTTCTCTTCTGAGTTCGCCTCAGCTTATTCGAATGCTCTAGATACATTAACGGATATTCTTCATGGGTGATCTGCTGTTGCACCTTTGTCTCAAGGGTGTATCCTGCATCATCCTCTCTCCAGAAAAATACACTGACCTTCTTTCCTGTCCAATTCAAGGCCTCCCACCCCTTCTGACCGGAGGGTTGTGTCACCACAAGAACACGCCTGTTCACCTCAACAACCCAGCTCGCGAACGTTCCATAACTTCTTTCACGGATTACTAGCTTTTGTCGGGGAAGAAGGGCATTTGTGTCTCTTATGCGTTTCTGGTACTTTGGAAGGTTGAACTCTGCTTTTGTTCTTAACTCCAAGAGTTTCTCGGTCCAGGTAAGCTTTTCTTCCTGTGACAGGTTTACATCAGCATTGATCTTTCTGAGTGCCGGTCGCAAACATCTGTCAAGCTGTCGAGTGGACCAGTAGATTGATTGCGGCTTCTCGAGTTTGTTTTCTATAGCTATCTTCTTTAAAAAACGAATTTCTCTTAGGGAAAAACCCTCTTTTCTTCCTCTAGAGAAGAATTCATACCAGGGAAACCGGTTTTTTCCTCCTCTGAAGCGCCATACTACAATCCCGATGACCACAATGACTGCAACAACAATAAGAATTATCCGCAACTATAATCCTCTTTATATATACTAGAGCTGTGAATTTCAGATAGGCTCTCTATTAGATGTTCGACACGTCATACTAAATAATTTAATCAAAACATGCCGTGTAACAAAGCCTATATTTTATTAAGCCCCTGCAGTAAAGCTATTTATTTGAAAAAAACATCTAGATCAAAAACGCATTGATTGTTGCATAATTTTCAAAAACTGGAATTGTGAAATTTATTACCTTCATGATTATTCTCTATTAATATATAAGTATTCTCAATACCCATAATCATGGAGCGAGAAATGGAACTCGGGCTCGAAGGTAAAGTCGCAATGGTAACTGGAGCAGGTGGGGGCATCGGTGCTGCAATTGCCCGTACATTTTGCCAGGAGCATGCCACTACAATCTTTGTAGATATCGATGAAAAGGGTCTGAAACGAGCTGTGAAAGGATATGAAGGTTACGGCAACTATGTCACATGCGATGTCTCGAAGTATGCTAATGTACGTCAATTATTTTCTGATATAAAAGAAAGGTTCGGAACACTCCACATACTGGTAAACAATGCAGCTCTGAATACAGCAGACTATATTGTAGATCTCAAGGAAGATGATATTAATAGAATCGTGGATGTCAATATTAAGGGATATATACATACAACCATGGAAGCTTTGCCGCTTATGAGAGAGGCCGGATTTGGCAGGTTGATCTATATAAACTCTTCATCGGGATTAAAAGCTTCGGCTGGCCTTTCCCTTTATTCATCATCGAAATACTTCAATAGAGGCTTCGCAATAGCTGCTGCTCTTGAAGAGGGAAGACACAACATTACATCAAACTCAATCAACCCTTCAGATGTATATCCAGAGGGAGATATGGAAGCAAGAAGCTGGAAAAATGAAGCCCTTTTAAGAATCTCTCTTGAAAAGGAAAATGTTAAAAGCCTCGAGGAATTTATAAAAAAGAGAAATAACAGTAACCCGATGAGACGTTCATGTAAAAAAGAGGATGTTGCATGGCTTGCTCTTTTCCTTGCAAGTGAAAAAGCAGGATTTATCAATGGTCAGAGCATAGGAGTTAATGGAGGAGCTATACCCTATTAAAAAATTAACGAAAAATTCTTTTATTATTAATAATGATTTGTTAATATAGTACTATGCTAAACTCACCAGTACTCACATTAAACTCGGGAATGATCCCAATCGACATCTGCAATGTCAAAGAGGCGATCGTTCTCCAGATCCTGGACAAAGCCGAAGCTGTCAAGGTTGATGATCAGCAACACATTCGTTCACAATACCTCACACTGCCTTTACCGAGAGTCATCATGCTATTCAACTTCCACAGGATTCCGAGGAAAAAAGTTGTTTATTCCCGTCTTAATATAATATACAGGGACGACATGCGCTGTCAGTACTGTGGCAAGAGATTTAAAATGGACGAGCTCACTGTGGACCATGTGATCCCGCTGAGCAGATGGCACTCCATGTCAACCCACCACCGCCCGGAAAGCCCGAACTCTTGGGAGAATCAGGTGTGCGCATGTAAGCGCTGCAATACCATCAAGGGGAATAAACTCATCCGTGAATGTGGATTTTCTCTCTTAAGAAAGCCTGTAGAACCAAAATATATGCCTTACCTCATTATATCGAGGGATAAAGCGGATCGATATGGATGGCTGGAGTTTCTCAACTACAATGTCAGGGTAGTGGAAGCAATCGACACAGGCCCATCATTCTAAAAACCACCTCGAATACTATAATTTTATATAAGTTTATTTCTTTCTTTATAACTATCATCCTGAGTCATATGCGACATATACACAATTTAATTGCTTATCAGCAGGAGGTGATGACATATGGATATAGAGGTTGGAAAAACAACACTTAAAACCATAGTAGCTGACATAACAACACTAAAAGTGGACGCTGTCGTGAATGCAGCAAACTCCAGTCTTATGGGAGGTGGCGGTGTTGATGGTGCAATCCACCGGGCCGGGGGTTCTGCGATACTCGAAGACTGTAAAAAGATAGTGGCAAAAATAGGAAAACTCCCGACAGGAGAAGCGGTAATCACCACAGCAGGTAACATGCCCTCGAAGCATGTTATTCACACAGTCGGACCTGTATGGCACGGTGGCACCAAGAATGAACCTCAGCTCTTGAAAAATGCATATACTAAAAGTCTTGAGGTAGCAATGGAGAACAACCTGAAAACAGTTGCATTCCCATCCATAAGCACAGGGATATACGGGTACCCTGTCTCACAGGCGGCACAGGTTGCTGTTAAGGCAGTGTTTGACTTTGTGGGCAAGTACCGGGGAGCTTTTAACGAGATAATATTCTGCGGATTCGATAGCTCAACAGAGGCTGAATATGCAAGGGCTCTGGGCACTATCGCTTGAAGAGTTTTTCAATATGTCATATATAATGGCACCCTAAAAATAAAGCTGTAGTAATTACAGGCAGATACTCACTCAGCCACAATCCATTTTACATCCTGTCGATCATCTACATTTGAAAAGCTGTTGCCTTAATGGTGCACCACAGTTATAATCTCATGGAATCACAAAGATAGAGAGCTATTCTTATGAACTATGCATACATCGATCCGGGAACAGGGATGACAATAGCCAGTTCACTGGGATGGCTCATTGCAATCTTCGCTGCTCTGGCCGGCCTCTTTGCTGTCTTTTTCAAAAGGATTTTCAATTTTTTTAAAAATAACAAAAAGTTCATATTTATAATTGCAGCTGTTATAGTAATAGCCTTAATAGTGGCAGGTGTTCTTATGAACAAAAAGGAATCTGACTTCGATAAAAAGATCGTTATTCTCGGGTTCGATGGTCTCAGTCCCAACATAATCGAACCCATGATGAGAGATGGCGAGCTCCCGAATTTCAGCAGCCTAAAGAAACAGGGCTCTTACCATCGTATCGCAACTACTAACCCTTCACAATCACCGGTGGCATGGGCCGGATTTTCGACTGGCAGGAATCCAGGTGAACATGGAGTCTTTGATTTTATTGTGAGGGATCCCAGAACTTACAAACTTACACTTTCGCTCTCGAATATCAAAGGCGGGAAACCGAAAAAGGTGGTTAAAACCAGCAGTTTCTGGGATTATACATCGAAAGATAGGATACCTACTGTAATAATTGGCTGTCCGGTTACCTTTCCTCCTGACAAGGTATACGGCAGGATGATCTCAGGTATGGGAGTCCCTGATATACTGGGAACCGAGGGCACTTTCTCATTCTTTACAACCCAGAAAGAGGACAAAGAAAAAGAGATCGGCGGTATGGTTTTTCATATACGAAACTCCCCTACCATCGTTTCTCATCTTTTAGGTCCAAAGAAGGCCAAGGTAAGGGCAGAGGCCGAGAATGTAAAGGTCCCTTTCAGTATCAAACCGCAAAATGACAGGCAGGGAATAGAGATCGAGTTCCAGAATCAAACATTTTTCCTTGAAGCCGGAAAGTGGAGTGACTGGAAGAATATATCCTTTGACCTCGGAATGGGAAGAAAGCTCGCTGGAATTTTAAGATTTTATCTCGTGGAGGTGGATCCTGAGATCAAGCTCTACACAAGTCCCATCAACTTTGATCCACGAGACCCGTTTTTTCCAATCTCATACCCTGAGGAATATGCTGGTGAGCTGGTAACCGCAGTTGGTCTTTTCCATACCCAGGGAATGCCTATGGACACATGGGCAGTGAATGAAGGAAGGTTAGCAGAAGACCCGCATATCGAGCAGATCAAGGAGGTTTTCCGGGAAAAGAAGGCAATGCTGGACTACGAGCTTGGACGTCTTGAAAAGGGAGTCCTGCTTTGCTACTTCGAGAGCTCTGATGTAATCCAGCACATGTTCTGGCGCTATACCGATCAGAACCATCCTCTCTACGAAGCTGATGCAAAAGAGGAGTACAAGCAATTGATCTATGAGTGGTATAAAAGAATGGACACCGTGCTCGGCGAAGTCATGGAAACAGTTGGAGAAGATGACATTATCATTGCTCTGTCAGATCACGGATTCGATACATTCAGAAGAGCGGTACATATAAATACATGGCTGAGAGAAAATGGCTACCTGGAGCTAAAAGACCCGTATGCTGAGAGCGGATCGGAGCTTCTTTCCGATATAGACTGGACTCAGACAAAGGCTTATGCCATCGGCTTTGGAGCTATCTATCTAAATATGAAGGGCAGAGAAGGAGATGGCATCGTTAAGCCTGATGAAGCAGAAAAGCTCAAGGCCGAGATAGCTGAAAAGCTCAAGGATTGGGTCGATCCAAAATATAATGCGAAAGTGGTTTCTGAGGTTTACTCCAGAGACGACATGTTTTCCGGGAAATATGAAAAGGATACTCCGGATCTATACATTGGATTCAATATCGGATACCGCGCATCCTGGCAGACTGCCCTGGGAGCAGTGCCTGAAGCTTCAATTGAGGATAATTTAAAGAAGTGGTCCGGTTCACACCTGATCGATCCCAAGCTCATACCTGGTGTTGTTTTCACAAATAGAAAAGTAACAAAAAAGGATCCTTCTCTTTATGATATAACACCGACAGTATTAAAAATTATTGGGTATGATTATAGCACCTTGGAGAAGCTCAATTTCGATGGTGCCCCTTTGTTTTAGTAATCTGTTCGTTGCGATTTTGATGATTCCTAATCGTGCCGTGTAACGGACCGTTTGGGGCGATCGTGACGATAGTCACGATCCATACATCTTTTACATGATTATTCCAACACCCACGACATAGCCTTCATCCTTCACTACGAACCTTCCAAACTCACTTCTATAATCAAAGCTCTCGGTTAAAACAGGGCGCTCTGTCTTGATCACTACTTCTCCTACTTCATATCTAAGCAGCCTGTCCATATCTTTATTTAACAGCTCGAGGGTGGATGAGTTCATTTTTTTTGTTATGGAATCTAATCTACAGGTAACCTCCTGCGTCGAGCATTGCAATTCATGCGGTTTCGTATCAATCCATGGGGTTTCGGACATCCAGAAGACGGTCGCATTGAAAGTGTTACTCAGCTTGGGAACATCATCTCTTTGGGAAAGAATTGATCCTCTTTCTATAGAAGCAGTGTTATGGAGGCATATTCCAATACTTTCAAAGGTTTCAGCCTTTTTCTTATCTTTGTTAAATGTTTTTATTGATTCAACTCTCTGCATTTCCCCTGATGGAAGAACCACAACCTCCTGACCCTTGTGCAGATAACCGGATGCCACCTTCCCAACAATTATCCTATTGCCATCAACCAAATAAATATCCTGAACTGGAAATCTTAGCGGCAATTTATCATAGGTAACTTTGTCAGGTCTAATATAATCCAGTGCTTTCAGGAAGCAGGGTCCCCTGTACCATGGCATAATCCTCGACTTATGTGTAATATTTTCTCCCTCTCTTGCTGAAATAGGAATTACACATAATGGCTTGAGAGAAAGTTCATCCAAAAACTTCATAATTTCATCTTTAACTTCCAAATACCTTTTCTCAATAAAACCGACGAGATCCATCTTATTAATCACAACCACTATCTTTTCGATCCCCAAAAGGTTTAATAGATACACGTGCCGTCTTGTCTGCTCCAACACTCCTTCATTTACGTCCACTATGAGTACAGCTGCTTCTGCCTGGGATGTACCAGTAATCATGTTTTTAATAAATTCAATATGCCCAGGTGCATCGATTATGATGTAGTCCCTTTTTCTTGTTTTAAAATGGATCTGAGTGGTATCGATGGTGATGTTCTGTTCACGCTCCTCTTTCAGGTAGTCGGTAACATACGCGAGCTCTGCCTCCTTTCCGAGCTCTTTTGAAACATTGGTGACCTCTTCAATTTTCGATTCAGGCAGAGAGTCAGTGTCGATCAAAAGTCTTCCAATCAATGTAGATTTCCCGTGATCGACATGCCCTGTGAACACTATGTTAATGGCAGTTCTTTTCATTATCCTATTTTATTATTTAATTTTGTCTATATAAAGGTGAATTACATATATCCAAGTGAACGCAGCTTTTGCATAGTATAGGTGTCCTCTTTATCCTGAGCCCGCCCGCTTCGTTCAGCTACCCTGGTCTTTTTAAGCTCACTCACTATCTTCTTTATGGTGTCTGCATCTGAATCGACGGGGGCACAGCATGGCGAGCATCCGATGCTTCTGTATCGCTTGCCTTCTTTAGCAAAGTAAAGTCCGACAGTAGGCACACCTTCTCTCATGATGTACTGCCATATATCGAACTCTGTCCAGTGTAGCATGGGATGCACCCTCATGTGCTCTTCTGCGCCTGTTTCTGCTGAAAAGAGGTCCCACAGCTCTGCAGGCTGATCTTTATAATTCCATGTAAAATGCTCATCTCTTGGTGAGAAGTAACGCTCTTTTGCGCGTATTCCATGCTCGTCTCTTCTTATGGCTAGAAGAAGCGCCCTGAATCCATGCTCTTTAATGGTAAGCTTCAGCGCCTCTGTTTTCAACGCATTGCAGCAGTCGAGCTTCCCTTTCTCAGGCGACATTCCTTTCTGGATCTCAGCCTCATTTTTGCTGATGAGCAGATCGAGGTTCCATTTTTTTACATATACTTCACGAAACTCGTAGATCGCTTTGAACTTATAGGATGTGTCGATGTGCATTACAGGGAATGGGATGTTTCCAAAGAAGGCCTTCCTTGCAATCCACAGCATTGTGGTAGAATCCTTGCCTATGGACCATAGGAGGGCGATATTCTTGAATTGATTATAAGCCTCCCGCATGATATAGATCGATCTCGATTCGAGCTGTGAGAGGTAATCCATATAATACTATCCCAATAGTTTACATATACCCCAAGCTTTTGAGAGTTCTGATCTCTTCATGCTTTTCTTCTTCCATTCTCTCAAACAGCTGCTCGGGAATGAGTTT
>CP070841.1:39426-89181 GCA_020342115.1 Spirochaetota bacterium | reverse complement strand
AGTAAATCCCTCCGATAGAGGAAACAGCGCTATCGGTTTCTGAGATTTCGATTATGTCCCACTTCTCGTTTCTGTGTGCTCTCAAGAGCTGTCTTGCGTTGCTGTTGACTATCTCTATGAAGTTCTGGTTAAAGAAACCTTTACTGTAATGCTTAAATTTATCTTTCAAGAGAATACCAAGATAGGGATTTTCTTCTGCAACTACAATCATTGAAGCGCCATTTTTAAAGGCACGCTCAACAGCAGTCCCTCCTCCCAGCCCGGCGATGAACACACTGGGATTCGAGTAGAGCTGGTAAACCGAAGATTGTGTTTGATAGAGAGTATAGTCGAGTGAATATGAGGTTTCAATTCTGTCCATTGCTGAAAGCCCGTCTCCGTCGAGAAAGAGCGCGTGCTGTGGCGGAAGCTCTCCTTCAAAGGCCAGGCTGAGCCCTGGCGCAATTCTGATTTTGGAAGATTCCACGACTTCCAATGTGCCGAATGGGCTGTGATTTATTTCTATAACAGATGCATCAGGCAGGTTGAGAGTTAGCTCTATTCCCTTATAGGGAAGGACATTGATGCCGCTGATGAAGAATAGAATAAAACCTGGTAGTAGAGCACCGAATACAATTATGAAAAAGCGGGCCTTGAACTTTTTGTCGAGGAAGAGAAGGATTATCGAGATCAGTGCGAGTCCAAGTGGCGCAATAAGGATCTTATTCGGAGGTATAATATAGAGAAGAAAAAGAATAATTAACACACCCGATCCTGATCCGAGTAGATTGTAAAAATATGCCCTGCTGGACCGTTCAATCATAAAGGCAAGTAGAATGAATCCTGAGCCACAGATGAAAGGGATCGTATAAATAATATACCTGATAAGAAGGCGGCCGATCTGCTGAGGGTCCCATACAATCCTGAGGGGGTCGAAAACGATCTTCTGGGAGAAGTATGCTCCTGCTCCGAGTGTGAGGATGAACCCGGCTGCAGCAAGAAGAGATATAGTAAAGATTTGTTCTTTTATTCTCTTTCCGAAAATACAGACGAGTGTCCCGGATGCTCCAAAACCGGTGAGTGCGAGAGCAATAGCTGTATAGGTAAAGTTCCCAAAGCCTTCGATTTTAAGCACACGCATGAGTGATATTTCTAGTGAAAGCACAGCCGCTGAGATGAAGAAGAGAGAGATATGGTAGGGCTTTATTGATTTCATGTTTCAGCGGGACATAATACTTTGGAACATGTTAAAAGAATCATGTCTCAAAGCATTGTGTCTACATTCTTATTAAGCTACTCCCACGCTTTATCTTTCCAATCCACTGCCCGTGTAAGTGGCACAAACCTCACAGGTAATACATCCCAGATACGAACCTCTCCCTTTTCATTTTTTTCTAATAGTTTGAGGACCTGTGGAAAATAGGGTGGTCCAACGGGAATACACATTCTTCCTCCATTCTTGAGCTGACGTATGAGTGGGGGAGGAATATGATCTGCTGCTGCAGTTACCATGATTGCATCATAGGGAGAGTGTTCCTTCCATCCAAAGTAGCCGTCACCGATATGTACCTCAACATTCTCGTAGCCCAGTCTCTTGAGCCTTGTTTTCGCAGCTATACCGAGCGGCTCAATGATCTCAACGGTATAAACCTCTTTAACAATTTCTGCCAGAACTGCAGCCTGGTATCCGGAGCCGGTTCCTATCTCTAGCACAACATCATCTTCATTAACATTGAGAAGCTGAGTCATGATTGCAACGATGTACGGTTGGGATATGGTTTGGCCATAACCTATAGGAAGAGGAACATTCAGGTATGCCTGGCGTTTCTGATCTTGTGGAACGAACTTTTCCCTGGGAACCGAGAGCATACTATCGAGGACAAGCCTGTCATCGATACCCTCATTTTCTATGTGGTTTTTAACCAGGCGCCGTCTTTGGGCCTCGTAATCAGCGTAGCCATTACCTGTAATGATAACGAGGAGAAAAATCACACAACATACTAAAATGAAGCTCTTTTTCATGTCTCTTTTAAATATACTTTATTTTATATATTGTTTTTGTCAATACAATTACGCTATCAGATACCGTAGAGCAATAGAAAGAGTGCAGTTCCAACAGGGATCAGGAGATTATCCATATTGTATACTGGTACAAGTTCGAGAATTGCAGCAACAATGGTGGTCATGATAGCTACCGGCAATGGAAAATAAAAATAAAGGATTATAAAAGCCGAGACAAAAAAAGCGGTCGATCCTTCAACAGTTCTGTTTCTCAACCCGAATATATGTATCTTGCCCCATCTCCTGCCGACAAGTGCAGAAATGGAATCTGAGATTGAAACAACAAGAACAGCCGGGATGTATATTTCTGATTTGAAGAATACGATTGTCATGGCGATTCCAAGACCAAGAAGTATTGGTCCGTACACAATCCCCCTTCGTTCGCTGTGCCGTTGTGCTCTCCTGGTGATCTGGGAGAACAGACTGAACGAGAGACCAAAGGTGCGCATGAGCTCTGATATGAGGTATATAACAATAATAGCGAGGAGTACGACTGAGGTGAGGATTTTATTATACCTGGCAATAAAGGGGATTGCACAGCCTCCCAGGTGTACGACTTTGCGAAATAGCTCTCTTCTCCAGTTAAATCTGCTTATCGATATTGTTTTTGGCAGCTTCTCCTGCGGGATAATATATGGGAGGATTTCGAGAAAATTATTACCTTCGATAACGACATCCGAATTATCTCGTACAGACTTCACAGGATTGAATCCTATCCCAATCCTACTTTTCTTTAACAGGGCAATGTTTCCAGGATCGTCCCCAACAGAGACCACTTGATCCCACTCCAAGCCCAATTCCTGGATGAGCTTATCCGCTATGTCCACCTTGGAAATCACATGTATCTTTTCAACATTTATTTCGCCGCCGCTCTCTTCAATATCCAGACCTGTATAATGATCAGCACCGATTTCCTGAGCCAGCTTCTTTAGTACAAAATTTGGTATGCCTGCACTTATTAACGAAACTAAGTATCCATTCTGATGGAGAACCTTAATGGCAGGTTTTATAGTTGTGGTAATTTTTATTTCATTTGCGACCTCTTGAGCCTCCTGAACTGTAATGTTCCCGGCGAGTTTATACCCTTCCCGAAGTAGCCCATCGAGCGTAATGTGCTCTCTGAAATACCTCCATCCAAGAATGATGATTTTCAGATAGTTTATAAAACCTCTCGACTGAACTATCTTTTTTAGGAAAATGTCCTTATAAATTACACCATCCACATCAAAAACAACAATCCCTTTGTACGGTGATTGTTTCAAACGCTTTCCTGATTTTTGTTTATTAACCATGAGTCTGTGTTTTTTATGTGATGCTTTTAAGATTATAATACAGCTACTATCAAGTTTAAAGAAAAATGAAATTAACCAAAATCTGATTTGCATAGAAAATAGCAAGAAATGACAATTAACTTGACGTGTGATGAGCTTTTTTCTAAATTATTGGAGGAATGAAGCGTGAAAATGTAACTTTGTACTTATTAACCTCAGAAGAGGTTTGTTAGTAACATGAAGTTCAAACCTATAAGGTTTGAACTTCTAAAAAGTAATCAAATCTATTTTTAGATTTGATTACTTTAGGGAGTTAAATGTATGCGAAAGTATGAACTGCTGTACGTTCTTGATCCAACTGAAGAGAACTATAAAGAAGAGATCGGTAGGATTAAGGAAAGCTACAAAAAGATTGATGCCAGCCTGATTAAAGAGGAAGAGATGGGGAAACGTCGACTTGCCTATACAATAGACAAGAAGACGGATGGTTTTTACTACTTAACCCAAATAGAGATAAAGGACTTCTCAAAGCTTGGGGATTTCGAGAAAGAGCTCAAGCTCAACCCCAACGTGATCCGACACCTGAAACTCAGGATATAAGAGACTCCCTTTTCTTTTTTGATGAATCACTAACTCTCGTTGTTATTGGCAATGAAATAGCTTGCTATGTTTTGCTCAAGAGAATACAATAGTGGTTAAAGAGGTGAGTGATATGAGTTGGGATATAAATCATGTCGTCATTGTCGGACGGCTCACAAAGGATCCTGATTTAAGCTATACACAGTCAGGAGCTGCTGTGTGCAAGTTCTCTATAGCAGTTAATCGATCATCCGGGTCTCGACGGTCCCAGGCACCCGAAGGAGCAGTTGATCCTTCTGGAGATTCGGGTGCTACGGCAACGGATGATTCAACGAGCTTTTTTAATGTGGTAACATGGAATAAGACCGCAGAGATATGTAAGGAGTACCTTTCAAAGGGACGGCAGGTTGGAATAGATGGAAGACTCCAGCAAAGGCGGTGGTCGGCTGAAGACGGGACGAGGAGAAGTGTTGTCGAGATTGTTGCTAATACAGTTCAATTTTTTGGATCCGGCAGGGCAGCACAGGAACAATATAGGGAACCAGTTCGAGAGGCGCCAAAGGAAGGCGACTTTCAGGAAGAAGCTTCAGAATCAGATCAGGATCGTTTTTTATCAGAACTCGATGATGATGAGATTCCATTTTAATTGATTAAGAGGTATATGGTATGGCGAAAGAAAAGAAAGATGAAAAGGTAGAGAGTGTCGATAAGAGAACTGCGAAAAAAGAGAAATCAGACGAGACTAAAGCTGCCAAAAAGGAGAAGACTGCAGGAGCCAAAACTGTAAAAAAAGATAAGAAACAGGAAAAATCGGTAAAGACTGAAACAAAAGAAAAACCAAAAACGACCGAAAAGAAGGAAAAGCGGGAAACGACTGAAATAAAAGAAAAGCCGGAAACAACCGATATGAAGGAAAAGGTGGAAACAACCGAGATGAAGGTAAAGCCGGAAACGACTGATATAAAAGAAGAAACAGATACGATCGAAACTGAGGAAAAAACAGAAACGATTGAATCGAAAGAGAAGCCAGAGGAGAAGGGAAAGCCAGATAAAAAAGAAAAGATTGAAGTAAAGGGACAGACCGCAAAAACTGGGGAAAGACGGCAGCCAGAGACTGTCGATACAGCAGTAAGCCAGCAGTTTACGCAGAGACGAATCTATTTCAGAAGAAAAGTGTGTAAACTTTGTGTAAAAAAGGTAAAAGAGATCGATTATAAGGATATCGACTTGTTAAGGAGATTTGTAACGGAGAGAGGCAAGATTCTTCCCAGAAGAATTACAGGGACATGTGCTAAGCATCAGAGAATACTTGCAATGGCAATTAAACGTGCCCGATTCATCGCGCTTCTACCCTTTGAGGCAAATAAATAGATATAAAAAAGCATTGGCTGAGCCGCTATGGAGAGAAGAGAGATATTTGTAAAATTTTCAAAGCTCATGAAATATGACTTTATCTCCAGGGTGAAATCTATCAGCCTCAGAGATACTGAAATCCAGCTTGAATGGCGTGAGGTGGGTACCAGTGTTCTCCTTATAGCCCTCTCTTTTGTACTTTACGGATCAGCAATTTTCACGCAATTCTCTTTTATTCCTATAATGATCCTCACTATCAAGAGAGGATGGAAGGAAGCCGGTGTATACCTTACAGGTTCTTTTATTATTTTTCTCTTTTTCGTAATGAATGGTATTGGCTCGTTCCCACTCGACAACGGGCTGTTCCTTTTTTCTGCTGACCGCTATGCATTTGAGTTCCTGGGCTCAACTGTTGGTATTGAGGGCATACGGTTTTTAGATTACTATTTCCTGTTTGGAGTCTTCGGTATATTTGTTGGATATCTGGTCTCAAGAAACTACAGACTTGCATATGTCGTGTTTCTATCACTCTCCATTTACATAGGTATGTTCGTCTTCGCCTTTATCATATCGGGATTCATTGGCGGCTTTGACAGGTTTATAGAGGACTATGCCCGCTTTATAGACCTTAAAACAAACAGGTATGTGGATCTCTATCTAACACAGGTTGGACACTACGGTCATATATTCTCATCGAAAACAGTTGATTATAGTCTGATGGCAAAGAAGGTAGAAATTGCAGCTGAAATATATAAAAAGAGTGTAATATTTGGGGTTGCCCCGAGAGGTGGTTATCTGATAAAACAGCTGATAGTAATATTCTTGAGTGTACTCTTAGTGAAATTCTACTTCAAGAGAAAGCTGAAGAGGGCTTCATTCGATTTCGATATCAAGAACTATGAAATAGACAGCGACTGGGTGTGGGGATTAATCGCTTCATGGGGGCTGGTATTCATAAATTTATTTCTGAGGAGTGCCGTTTTAGGAATAGTGAGCTGGAATGTGGCGGTGATATTCTCATTCCTTTACTTTCTCAAAGGATTATCAATAATAAAAATGATTGCTGACCGCTTGAGGATTCCACAGATTTTACAGTATGTGGTTTTACTCTTCCTTCTATTCTACGCATTTATCGTGTTTGTAACCATTGTAACGGGTATCGGTGTTGCAAACATCTGGCTGGAAATAGACGAGAAGCTGAGGGGTTTCGAGAAAAGGAGAGAGAAATGAAGGTTATTTTGATAAAAGATGTTCCTGGACTCGGGGTTGAGGGTGATACAAAAGATTTAGCCAATGGATATGCCAGAAACTACCTGTTTCCTAAAGGACTCGCTGTACCTGAGACTGCCTTAGCTAGAAACCGCATAAAGGAGCAGAAGAAGAAGGTAGAGCTACAAAATGTACAACAGACGGATGATGCACAAAAGCTCGCCGAAGAGTTGAGCTCGATCTCAATCAATATCCCGGCTGCTGCTCAGGATAATGACCGTCTCTTTGGTGCAATCCATGAGACCGATATAGCAAAAGCACTGAAGGAACAGGGGTATGAAATTGAGAAAAAGAGCATCCTTCTGGATGAGCCTATTAAATCGATTGGTGTTTACAAGGTTCCAATTAAAATATTAGATACTATAAAAGCTGAGCTTAAGGTTTGGGTCGTAAAAGAGTAATGAAAGATTAATTCCAATCTGGTTGTTCAATTTTAGTATAATAGCTTCAGGTTAAAGAGTTTAACTATGGCAGATGTATTGAGAAACAATAATCAGCCATCGCTAGTTGACAAGCTTCCCCCACAAAACCTGGAGGCTGAACGTGCCTGCCTAGGGAGCATGCTTCTCGATCGAGAGGCTATAGAGATTGCCATTGACATACTTAAGGAGGATGACTTCTACTCCAGTCAGCATAAAGTTATTTTCAATACTATCTTGGATCTTTACAACCGTGCAGTTCCAGTTGATATCATAACATTGAATGAGCATCTGAAGAGTAACGATGAGCTCGATAAAGCCGGTGGTGTAATATACGTCTCTTCGCTGCTTGATGAGGTTCCCACCTCGGCAAATATTGAATACTATGCAAAGATAATAGAACAAAAATCACTATTACGAAAATTAATACATGCAGCGTCAGATATTTTATCTATTGGTTATAATGCCGAAAGAGATGCACACGAGATTGTAGATGAGGCTGAAAAGCTTATATTCGACGTAGCAGAGCGCAAAGAAGCTAGAGGCTATTTTTCTATGAATGAAATTATTAAAAGCAGTATAACAGCCATAGAAAAGCTATATCATATAGATGACTTCTATACAGGAATTCCGAGTGGTTTCAAGGAGTTTGATGATTTGACAAGTGGGTTCCAGCGCTCCGAGCTTATTATTGTTGCAGCACGGCCGTCTGTTGGAAAAACAGCATTCGCACTCAACATTGCCCAGAACATAGGAATCAGGCAGAAACGAAATGTGGCAATCTTCAGTCTCGAGATGTCAAAAGAGGCGCTGGTTCAGAGGATGCTATGTTCTGAGGCAAAGATCGATAGTCAGATATTAAGAAAAGGATTTCTTGGTGAAAGTCAATGGAGTCCATTAACTACAGCAGCTGGAAAGCTTGCTGATGCAAACATATTTATCGATGATACTCCTGGCATATCAGATATGCAGCTAAGGGCTAAGGCAAGACGCATCCAGTCTAGGCATGGATTGGATATCCTTATCGTCGATTATCTCCAGCTCATGGATACTTCAAGAAGGAGAAATGAGGGAAGAACCCAGGAGATATCAGAGATTTCACGATCCTTAAAGGCACTGGCACGTGAGCTTAACATACCTGTCGTTGCAATTTCTCAACTTTCAAGAGCTGTTGAATCACGGGCGGGCGGTAAACGCCCTATTCTCTCCGATCTAAGAGAATCAGGAGCAATTGAACAAGACGCTGATGTTGTTATATTCTTGTACAGAGATGAACTTTACAATCCTAAATCAGAAAATAAGGGTATAGCAGAAGTAATTATCCAGAAACAAAGAAATGGACCAACTGGAACCCGGGAACTTAGATTTTTTAATACTTATACAAGATTTGAAAATCTTGAAAAAACAGAAGAATATTCTGGTGAAGAAGATTTGTAAATAAATTTAGCTATTATTAATATGCAATATTAATTTATTCCTTTGCAATTAAGCCCTGTCTATAGTCTTTGAGATAATTCCCACAGAAAGGATCTTTATTAAGAAGTGCCTCTGTAGCCCTTACAATGCTCATCATGACTCTGTCAAGTGGGTCTATGAGTGCGCCATCAAGTCCGTAGACCATACACATGGTTATAAATGCCCGGTTTACCTGACGTCTTGCAGGAAGCCCGTATGAGATATTACTCAATCCTGTGATAAGCTTAGCTTCAGGAAAGTTCTTCTTTATCTTTTCTATAGTCTCGGTTACTACTAATCCATAGTTCGTGTTAACACTCAATGGTGTGGTAAGAGGATCAATTCCTATATCCTCTATGGGTTTTCCGGCTTTTGTGAGATCATTGATAATACCTTCTGCAATTTTCACCCTTTCATCTGCGATATCCGGGATTCCATTGTTATCAATGCATAGGCTAAGGATGAATGAGTCGCTTTCCACTACAAGAGGAAAGAGCTCATCCCACCGCTCAGACTCTTTAGTGATCGAGTTAATCATTGGTTTACCGTTTTTATGTAATCCAAGACCCATCTCTATAGCTTTTCCTCTGGGGCTATCTATGGCTAGGGGCTTACTCGTTACCGCCTGTACCTCTTCCATAGCCCATTTAAGCTTTTCTAATTCATCCTCTATGAAAGCCCCTGCATTCACATCAATAAAATCGGCACCAGCTTCATCCTGCTGTTTAGCAAGGTTTCTTATGTAATCTGCATCCTTGTTTTCCATTGCTTCTTTGATTTTTTTTCTTGTCGAATTGATAAGCTCACCAATTACTATCATTATTTTTCCCTTCCAGTGGATAATTTCCATGAATAGTACTAAATGGTTAAGGATTTAGCAATATTTTTTTTATACGGAAAAAATATTATATTTATATTAGAAGAATAGGAAGGTGATAGAAGAAAATGAGCAAGTTAGAGATTGAAGATGCAAAAACTTTAGTAGCATTAGGAAAGGTTCTACCCCCAAAAGTTTTTGTAGTCCCTATGAAAGCGAGACCTGTATTTCCGGGTATATTTATGCCGCTTATCATAGAGGGGGAAAAATATAAAAAGACAGTTGAAAAGGTTCTTGAGACAGATGGTTACATGGGTATGATTCTTATGAGAAATCCCGAGATCGAAGAGGTTGAAGCGCGTAACCTGTACAGAGTTGGAACCGCTGGAAAAATCATTAAAAAGATAAATCTTCCCGACGGGAAGATAAATATATTTATCAACACCCTCAAAAGGTTTGAGGTTAAAAAGTTTCTTTCCTTTGATCCCTTTATTACTGCTGCTATTACTGATGTTGAAGAAAAGATCCGTATGGATAATGAGCTGCAGGCACTTATCAGAGCGCTCTACTCAGAAATCAAGGATGTCTCTGAGGACAACCCGTTCTTTACCGAGGAGATCAAGCTCAATATGGCAAACCTCGATGGGGCGGAGAAGGTTGCAGACTTTATCTCATCGATCCTTAATATCGACCGCGAGAAGCAGCAGGAGATCCTTGAGATCTTTGATGTAAAAAAACGAATAGAGAAAGTTCTGACACTCCTGCACAGGGAGAAGGAGCTATTACTGCTTCAGAAGAAGATTCAGGATCAGATCACAGAGAAGGTAACGAAACAGCAGCGAGAGTTTTTTCTCAAGGAGCAGCTCAAGGCGATCAAGAAGGAACTGGGATTAGAGGTCGATGCAAAGGGCAAAGAATACAACAAAGTTAAGGAGATACTCGACGGGCTGGAGCTCGAAGAGGAGGTTCATGATAAGGCTTATGAAGAGCTTGAGAAGCTTGGATTGATGGATACTCACTCTCCGGAATATGCGGTAACACGCAACTACCTGGAGACAATATGTTCTCTCCCATGGAACACACTGACAGAACAGGATATTGACATACCAAAGGCCCGACGGATACTTGATAAGGATCATTATGATCTTGATGAGGTGAAGGAGCGCATCCTTGAGTTTCTCTCTATCAAGAAGCTCCGGCCCCAATCAAAAGGGTCCATCCTCTGTCTCGTTGGACCTCCTGGTGTTGGAAAGACATCGGTGGGGAAATCTATTGCCCGTGCAATGAACAGGAAATTTTTTAGATTTTCACTCGGAGGCATGAGGGATGAGGCAGAGATCAAGGGGCACCGCCGTACCTATATAGGGGCGATGCCCGGTAAGATCATCCAGGCTTTGAAGATTGTCAGCACCAAGAATCCAGTAATAATGCTTGACGAGATCGATAAGCTCGGGGTGAGCTTTCAGGGCGATCCTTCTTCCGCACTTCTAGAGGTTCTTGACCCGGAGCAGAATGTTCAGTTTCGTGACCACTACCTTGACCTGCCCTTTGATCTATCGAGTATTCTCTTTATAACTACTGCAAACACCCTTGATACGATTCCAGCACCCTTGCTGGATCGGATGGAAGTAATAAGACTCAGCGGATATATCGAAGAGGAGAAGATAGAGATCGGCAGACGGTATATCATACCTCGTTCTCTTGAGAAACATGGCCTTAAAAGCAGTAATGTAAAGTTCGAGAAAAGTGCCTTAAAGGAAATATTAAGAGGATATGTAAAGGAAGCGGGCTTGAGAAACTTCGAGAAGTCTGTTGACAAGATATCGCGTAAGATTGCTCGTCGTTCTCTCGAAAAGGAAATTCGTTTTCCTTATATAGTGAAGAAGGAGAGTATAAAGGACTTCCTTGGAGAAAGGGTATTTGTTGAGGAGATCTCGCAGAAGATCAAACGCCCGGGAATTGCCGTGGGGCTCGCGTGGACCCCTCTTGGAGGAGCTACTCTCACTGTTGAGTCCATCCTCATTCCCGGAAACGAAGAGCTGAAACTCACAGGGTCCCTGGGAGATGTAATGAAAGAATCTGCAAATATTGCTCTTTCCTTTGTGAGGTCAATCGCTAAGGAATTAGGGGTCGATGGGAATCTCTTTGAGAAGAACATCATACATCTCCATGTCCCCGCAGGGGCAACTCCAAAGGATGGTCCATCTGCCGGGATCACGATGGCAGCTGCAATGCTTTCTCTTGTCACAGGAAAGAAGCTCAAGAGTGGACTCGCAATGACAGGCGAGCTGTCGCTCATAGGCAATGTGCTTCCTGTTGGTGGAATAAAGGAGAAGATGATTGCTGCAAAGAGAGCCAGTATGAAGGAGATCATCTTGCCTGAAGAGAACCGGAAGGATTTGAATGAAATCCCGGATTATATTAAGAAAGGTCTTACTTTCCATCTGGTGGGTACTATGAATGATGTGGTTCAACACCTTTTTTAAAAGGTTCTAATTCAAAGCCATGTTCAAATCCCTGATCAAGGTTTTGCTCCCTTTTTAATTACCACACTCTCCGTTTAAACAGGAGGGGCAGATGACTCACAGGATCTTCGTTATCAATCCAGGTTCTACCTCGACCAAACTCTCTCTTTTTCATGATGAAAAACAAATTCTCTCAGAGCAGATTCATCATTCTTTAGATCAGCTCAAAGAGTTCTCAACCATTATCGACCAGTATCACTTCAGGAAAGAAACTATAGAGCAGTTTATTAACAAACGCAAGCTTCCTCTTACATCGCTCAGTGTAGTTGTTGGGCGGGGAGGATTGCTCCACCCTGTGCCTTCAGGAACATTCAGGGTAAACAATAGGATGGTGGAGGACCTCACTGCAGCGAGGTATGGAGAACACGCCTCAAACCTCGGGGCACTTCTTGCAAAGGGGTTAGCAGATCCGCTTCAGATTCCGGCATACATTGTTGATCCTGTGGTGATAGATGAGCTCGATAATGTTTCAAGAATAGCAGGTCACCCAGAATTTGAACGGCTCTCATTATTTCATGCGCTGAACCAGAAGGCAGCAGCAAGAGAGGCAGCAAGCAGGATTGGAAAGCAATACGATGAAGCGAACATCATTGTTGCACACCTTGGTGGAGGAATATCGGTTGGACTCCATAAAAACGGAAGAGTGGTGGATGTGAACAATGCGCTCGATGGAGATGGTCCCTTCAGTCCTGAGAGGACAGGAACAGTTCCAGCTGGACAGCTTGTCGAGATCTGTTTCAAAGGCAAGTACAGTCACGATCAAATCAGAAGAATCCTGAAGGGTGAAGGGGGAATGGTTTCATACCTAGGAACAAACAGCACAAAAGAAGTTGTGGAGAGAATTGAGGCTGGTGATTCAAAGGCTGAGCTTATATACATGGCAATGGCCTATCAGATTGCTAAGCAGATTATGAGTCTGTTTCCTGGTGCGGATAGTAATATCGATGCTGTTGTGCTGACAGGCGGAATTGTACATGACGAGCGATATATGGTTTCCTGGATAAAACAGATGTTGGGGCGAGGAGTGTGTATTGTTGTTATACCAGGGGAGATGGAGCAAAAGGCACTTGCACTCGGTGCACTCAGAGTATTACTTGGGGAGGAGGCCTCACAGGAGTACAGGTGAAACATTTACTTTTCAGGAAAACAAAAATATATTAGTGTGAAAAATTACTTCCCAGGAGCGGGTATGAATCCGTACAGTGTGCTCAAAGAGAGAGGATTTATTTTCCAGGAGACAGATGAAGAGGCGCTAAAAAAACTTTTTGATAGAAAAAAAGTTACTGCATATATCGGTTTTGATCCATCTGCAGATTCACTCCATGCGGGAAGCCTCGTACCTATCATGGCCCTTGCCCATCTGCAGCGAAATGGGCATCGCCCGATTGCTCTGGTAGGCGGGGGGACCGGTCTGGTTGGAGATCCGTCCGGGAAGACAGAAACAAGAAAACTCCTCAGCAGGGCTGAGCTGGAGGGGAATGCCGAGGTATTAAAGCGACAACTGGGGCAGTACATATCATTTGATGAGGATCAAGCCCTTCTGCTCAACAATGCCGCTTGGCTGTCTCCTTTGAACTATATTGAGTTCCTGCGTGATATAGGTAAACACTTTTCAGTTAACAAGATGCTTGCAGCGGAATCTGTGAAACTAAGGCTAGAAAAAGGGCTCACTTTCATAGAGTTTAATTACATGGTGCTCCAGGCGTATGATTTTTATGTGCTAAACAAAGACTATGACTGTGACCTCCAGATGGGAGGCCAGGATCAGTGGGGAAACATCGTTGCCGGAATCGATCTCACAAGGAGGATTTCACAGAAGGAAGTGTACGGCATAACTTTTCCACTCATCACAGATTCCAGTGGTGAGAAGTTTGGGAAATCTGTGAAAGGAGCAGTATGGCTTGACAGTAAGAAGACCTCTCCCTATGAGTATTACCAGTTTTTCAGGAATACGATGGACTCTGATGTTGAGAGGTATCTTGGTTACTTCACCTTCCTGCCTATGAGTGAGATAAAAGAGCTTGCGAGGTTAAAACCACCTCTCCTCAATCGCGCTAAGGAGATTCTCGCATTTGAAGCAACATCGATAACCCATAGTGAGGAAGATGCGCGGAATGCATATCGTGCATCGATCGATAAGTTCGGCGAGGCTGATCCGGGAAGGACTGTACAGACATCGTCGGCTATACTTGAAGATGATAAAGGGGCCGCTAAGTCGCCACAGGTGCTTGTTGAACTAGAGATAATCCAGAATGGCTTTAGTGTTCTCGATGCATTTGTGAAAGCGGGGCTTGTGTCAAGCAAGGGCGAAGCGCGTAGATTGATAAAACAGGGTGGAGCCTACATCGAAGAAAAGAGGATTAACGACGAAAGTCTCATACTCACCGGAAAAGATTTTTCTGATGGGGGGCTTACCCTCAGGGCTGGCAAAAAACGCCACATGAAGCTTGTACCGAAAAGATAAAGTTATCCAAAGGGGACAGGCGTGTACTTTTGAGTACTTTTGAATCAGGTTGTCCTAGCTGTGCATCTTATAGATTTGACTACTGCCTTTGGAGTAACGTTAAACAAGCGGGAAACATGTCTTGCAGATAATCCATGCTCATTAACTAAGTAATCAAAAGCCCTGTGACGAAGCTTTCGTTCCTCTCTACCTATCGGATTCATTAATATTTCAAGTTTACATTTAAAATGGTTAGCTGTTATTTTAATTAAATCTTCACCAATTGGTTTGTCTACTAATCTTTTTACAATACCTGTAGAAACTGTATTAAAATGTTCAACAAATGTATTATCTCCTATCACTGATATCGTGTTTGTATCCCACTTAACCTGGTCATCTTGCTTTCCTAAAACGAAATCTTCATACCTTAGCAACGCGATTTTACCAAGACCAAATTGACTTAAGATAATCTCAGTCTGTAAAAAATCTTTTTTCTCCAATCCAAGATATGCACGATAACTCGTCCAGGAAAACCTCCTTGGATCCTTAACTAAACCAGCTTCTATTGGTTGGCGATGAATATATCGCGATAACCATACGCCATAGTTATTAAACTGAACAACTTTACTATTGAATCTTTCACCAAAGACATGCCCTACACGTTTTAACGTAGTATTGAAATATTGTGCATAACTACCATGCAAGTTATTCATAAAGTTTGATAACTTTCCTGCAGCATCGAAAACAAAGAGATGCACATGCGAACCCATAAGTGCATAAGCAATAACATCGATTTGGTTTTGGGATGCATACATAGGTAACAAATTCAAATACATTTCATGGTTTGATTTATTTTTAAAGATTGGATGATGATCATTCCCCCAAGCATAAATATGGTGGTATAATTGCGGTCCTATTATTCTTGGTTTCCTCGCCATAAAAATCATCCATTAAAGGAGATTAGATTGTCATTTAAAAGTACTCAAAAGTACACGCCTGTCCCCTTAACAATTCTATTGTAATATTAACACTAACAATGGGGGATTTGTTTCTATTGAATAATTAAAGCTTGAAGGGTCTTGGAGACATTATGAGAGACAGAGCTTCTGTTCTGGTCTTCTCATTCTCCTTGAATGTACCGCGGACTGCACTCGTGATTGTGTAGCTTCCAGGTTTCTTGACTCCTCTCATGATCATGCAGAGGTGCTCTGCTTCAATCACCACTATTACGCCATAGGGTTTGAGCTTTTTCATGATAAGATCGGCAATAGACGTGGTCAACCTCTCCTGTACCTGAAGTCTCTTGGCATAGACCTCGACAACTCTTGCGAACTTACTCAGACCGGTTATTCGGTTGTCTTTCGGAATATAGCCTATGTGTGCTTTTCCGAAGAATGGAAGC
Source organism: Spirochaetota bacterium (assembly GCA_020342115.1). GTDB lineage: Bacteria > Spirochaetota > B62-G9 > B62-G9 > DRHN01. The sequence continues at coordinate 73,608 of CP070841.1, read as the reverse complement.
ATATGATGTTCGCACATGGAGTAGAGTGGGATATCTTTTACGAGGACGATTTCATCATGCTTTTCTGATAGCATGATCTCAAGGGCTTCCTCAGGGCGATCAAATGAGCCTGAGAAGATATCTTCGTACATATTGGCTACCCTCTCAGGGGTTCTCGATAGATCTGGACGATTTGGTGTTTTGTCAATTTCTTCAATAATCATTTTTATGGCTTTTATTATTTTTTCTTTGTCCATGCCGATCTCCAAATTATGATTACTGATAGGTAAAGATATAATAAATAGCTGGATTTATCAATATAGAATCATTTTCCTATACAGAAGTTGCTAAATATATCGTCGAGTATGTCTTTTGAAGAGACTCTTCCCGTTATCTCGCCTAGGATATCCATAGCACTTCTTACATCAAAGGCAAGAAGCTCGGCCCCCTTTCGCTGCTGAACCGCTTTTAAAGCATGTTCCAGCTCACCTGTGGCCTTTATTAAGATATTGTAATGTCTTGTGTTTGTAAGTATGAGTGAATAATCACCCCCACCACTCCCGGACCTTACATGTTCCAGCATCTTCATTTCAAGCTCTTCCAACCCTGTACCATTCTTGGCAGAAAGGTATACAGGAGGGGTAGATATACGGGTTTTCTTCACAAGATCATCTATATCCAGTTTTTGTGAAAGGTCAATCTTGTTCACCACGGTTAAATGCGGTATTGACTGCGCTCCCTTTGCAATATCTATATCTCTCTCATCTAATTCTTCTGATCCATCAAAGACAAGGAGCAGTAGTCCGGCTAAATTCATATATGACTTTGAGCGCTTAACCCCCTCTATCTCGACAACGCTATCGGTTTCGGTAATGCCTGCAGTGTCTGCAAGGATAAAGGGTACTCCATCGATATTGAGCTGTTCGGTGATGATGTCGCGAGTAGTTCCTGGAATGGGAGTCACAATTGCTCTGTCGAATCTGAGGAAGGCATTCATGATGCTCGATTTTCCCACATTCGGCTTACCGGCTATGACTGTGAGCAGCCCATCCCTGTATATTTTGCCTGTATCGAAACTCGAGATGAGCTGTTCAAGCTCGTCTTTTATTTTCAAAAGCTGGTTTTTAATTTTATTGTATTCAATATGAGGGATGTCTTCATCCTCCGAAAAGTCGATATTTGCCTCGAGCAGTATGAGAATCTCTTGTAAGGTGCTTGAGAGGTGGTTGATCTTTTCTGAGAGCTCTCCTTTCAGCATTTCAATGGCAGTCTTGAGTGAACGGTGAGTCTTAGCCTTCACAATATCAAGAACAGCTTCTGCCTGAGCAAGATCTATCCTGCCGTTGAGAAATGCACGCTTTGTAAACTCACCAGGGTCTGCAAGCCGAGCGCCTTCTTTGAGTACGAGTCTCAGTACCTCATTTACTGCAACTGCACCGCCGTGACAATTAATCTCTACTATATCTTCTCGTGTGTAAGTGTGAGGCTTACGCATTATTGATACCAGAACTTCATCAATTATCTTCTCTTTATCCTTGATATAGCCGAGGGACATGGTAAAAGAATCACGATTGGTAACAGATCTTCCTTTTTTGTGTGGAGAGAATAACTCCTGTATGATCGATAGTGCCTTGTCACCAGAAATTCTGACAATGCCGACTCCACCCTCACCTGCAGGTGTTGAGACAGCAGCTATTGTATCGAATGGGGTCTGTGTCATTTGTTCAATAGTATAAGAAGTTTGGTCTGAAGGTAAAATATTACTAATCTCTTTTTTGGGAAAGGGATAAAATGGTGGATTGATAAGGTGGTTTGTTTTGTTAATAAAGTGGGAGGATACTGTGCTGAGTCATTTGCGGAGTAATATCCTTTACAGTCTTTGCGCCTGACACAAGCATTGTGGTTATAAAATCTCTTTTAATCTTGTCTATATAGAAGGAAACTCCCTCCTCTTCTTTTGCAGCAAGAGCGATAAAGATCGGTCTTCCGATCATCACAAGATCTGCACCCTGTGAGAGCGCTTTGAACATATCCTCTCCGTTCCTGATACCGCCATCAACAATTATCAGAAGGTTATTACCGCAGCTACTCCTAACATCTTTTACCACTTCGATTCCAGATGGAAGGCTCGAGAGGATTCTCCCTCCTCGATTAGATAAGACTATTCCCTTGGCACCCGCATCCATTGCCTTCACAACATTATCAGTTGTGAGAACTCCCTTTATAATAACAGGGACAGGGGCCTTTTTGATGATATCACTAAGCCAATATTCATCTATTAGTGTCGCTCCTGGACTGTCTTTGAGATCAAGGGTAAGCCCGCAAACCTTTACACCCGCCTGGAATGCCTTTTCGATGTTTTTCAAAGTGGTGTTTTCTCCACAATAGGGATCGAAAAAAGGTATCCCATGACCATAGGCGTCTTTGATAGGGTTTATCAGGTAATCAATATCATTCACCTCTTCCTCATACTCCATCTGGGAGATACAGCCTATGGTTCCGGATCGTTTTGCTCCCTGAAGCAGTATTCGGTTGTATTCCTTCTCTGAATAAAGACCTCGAAGATTCCTTCTTATGTTGGAAATAGGTGCAGGAAGCATGGGAAGGTCGAGAGGAATACCGAAAATGTTGCTTCCGGTGTTGGTATTGTCTATTCTTTTTAAAAGATCAGGTACGATGACGAAATTTCGCAGGATCTGTATATTCCTAAAAAATCCTTCTCCAGCCCCCTTTGAACCGATTCCGGGAATCCAGCCGGCACACTCTTTTCCATCACATGTTCTGCACACCGAGCAGATACCGCCGAGCTTTCCCAGAGCCTCTTTTCTAAGAAGCCCCTCATTAAGTTCACCCTCATCTCCAAGAGTGATCCTCACAAGTTTAATACCAAGATTAGCATCCCTGAGAGCTTCCTCACGGGTATCAGCAACTGCGATGACATTTCCACACTTTTCAACATTGTTTGTCGGAATATGAACAGTATCTCCTTTATCACAGGTGACAAAGACATTCTTTACATTCTTTATCGAGAGGGCTTCAGCAACTCCCTCTATCTCTCTTACAATACCACTTCCGGGAATTATGGCGCGTTCCACTGACACACGCTGATATTTTTCGGAAATATCTCCGGGAAGTTCACCCATGGCGATGTTGAGAGCTGCCTTTATCAGGTTCACCCCTGATGAGTATGGATATGTGTATGCGGACATAAAACCGCCCGAGAGACGAGAGGCGATTTCTCCCACTTTAGCGCCATCAGATGTAATCTTAATATCCCCCTTTGCTGCACCTGTTTCGATGCCGAGTGCATGGACACCGTTCTTAAAAACAGATAAGGCTTCCTTGACTTGAGCTTCGGGAAGTTCGGTGGGCATGATGTGGCCTGTCTCTACAAAATAAGGAGGAAACTCTATAATTCGATCAGCAACCCCTCTAACGTATATTTCGCCATCCCAGACAAGAGCATCTATACTCAGCTCTGGACCGTCCATGAATCCTTCTGTGATTATCTCCCCTCGCGGCGATGCATTCTTTGCACGCTCATAGGCAAAACGGATGACCTCAGGTTTATTGACCCGCATAACCCCTCTGGCTCCCATATTGTCTACAGGTTTTATCACAAAAGGAAACCCGATCTTCTTTCCGCTGCTGACAACATCATCATAGGTCCAGCAGGCAAAGAAAACAGGTTGAGGTATCCCGTTATCCTCAAGCCTCTGTCGCATCTTGATCTTGTGGGTTGTTGCTTCTGCTACATCGATACGGTTGCCGGGGAGATCGAGGGCATGCTGGACCGCTGCTACAGTGAGAGATGCATCTGTTCCTACAGTAATGACACCATCGATCCTCCGTTGTTTCACAAATTGCTTGGCTATCCTCACAGTTCCATCCACATCACGAGTGCTCATAACAACAGGAAAATCGGCAAATTTCATTCCATATGCGGTTGGATTGTAGTCTGTGACGAGAGTCAAGAGGCCCATCTCTCTTGCTATCTTTATTGCAGGGACCTGAAGAATTCCTGCCCCAATAATCATTATGACTTTATTCAAGGACTTCTCCTTGCATTATGCGAGGTACAATAAACCGGATAGTTTTCATACCCGTGATTCAGTGGCTCTATTTGAAATATCGATCCATTTAAGTCTGACATTAGGCTAATTGCTAATTAGTAAGTGTTATTCATCTACTATTTAATCGTTAAAGTGGGGGGTTTCCTTTATAAATGCAGTTGCTTTGAGAAGAGCCACGAGATCTCCAGATGCATCCTTCACCTCTATGAGGTAGGTTCCTATACGCCTGCTACGCTTACACTCGCTGCAGCGTGCAGTGAGTATTGTACCTGAGCGCACAGCCTTCAAATAGCTTATACTCATATCAAGGGCGAGAGCGACATTGCCGTAGCTGTTCGAAGCTAATGCAAAAGCGACATCAGCCAGGGAAAAGACCACTCCACCATGACAGATGTTAGCCGCATTGAGATGTGAGTCTCTCACTTTCATACGAACCGAGGCAATGCCCTCGTTGTATTCTGTGACCTCCATATTGAAGAGCTTGAGAAGCATGTCGCCATTATCAATGAGCTCTTTTATTCTTTGTAAGGTGGTCTCCTGGTTCATATTTTCTCCGGGTTTTTTGATGGATCAAGATACAGCACAAATAACAATAAGACAATACTTTTCTCCAGTATAGGCCTTTTGATTTCTCCATGGTAGTGCAATGGAATTAACTGCATGTTTTCCATGAGCGAGGTACAAATCATTGGTTGATCTTCGAAAGTATGGTTATTTTAATTGTGGAATACCGATGGAGGATATAAGTGGGGCTTGAGATACTCGTATGCATGAAGCAGGTTCCAGACACACAGAAGGTTAAAATAGATCCTGAAAGAGGAACTCTCATAAGAAAGGGAGTTCCAAGTATAATGAATCCCTTTGACGAAAGTGCACTCGAGCTTGCACTTGAGATTAAAGAGGCAGTAGGCGGCAGGATTACTGTGCTGAGTATGGGGATACCTGATGCGGAATGTATATTACGAGATTCGCTCACATTAGGAGCAGAGAAGGCATATCTTCTTACAAAGGGTGATTTTGCAGGTGCTGATACACTTGCAACCTCATATACCATAAGTAGGGCAATAAAAACTATAGGGAAGTATGATCTTTTGCTCTTTGGCAAACAGGCCATAGACGGTGATACTGCACAGGTGGGGCCGGAGGTTTCAGCATATCTGGACTTACCTGTTGTCACCTTTGTGTCTGATGTAATAAAAGTCGAAAAGCGATCAGTTGTTGTAGAGCGAATGATTGATAATGGAAAGCAGGTTATCAAGGCACCAATACCTTCTGTACTTACAGTGGTAAAGGCGAGGCAAAGGCTTAGGATTCCTACTATTGATGGTATTGTGAGCTCCTTTGAAAGGAATGTAGTGAGGCTGGGTCCGGATGATATAGGAGCCGATATCAAGAGATGCGGATTGAAAGGCTCACCAACACGAGTAAAGAAAATATTTTCACCTGAAGGGAAGGGAAGTACAAGCTACATTGAGGGAAATCTCGAACAGATGAGTGCTGAATTTATCGATGTGCTGAAGCACAAAGGCCTGTACAGGAGATAGCTTGGTATGAGTACAGGGGATTTATGGGTTTTTGTTGAGAAAAGAGAGGAAGAGATTAATCCGGTGGTGTTCGAGCTTCTTGCTAAGGGTTGCCTGCTCAACGAGCACCTTTCAGGGAGTGTAATTGCTGCCTGTATTGGGAAACTGAAAGTTTCACAGAGAGATATGCTCTCCTCTTATGGAGCAGAGAAGGTCATCTCTCTATTCGGGGAAGAAGAGGCTTCGCATGGCTCTTATGACTATATAGAGATCGCAGAGCTGCTCTATGCTGCAGTGAAGGAAAGTAAACCTTCGATTCTGCTTGCAGGAGCAACATTTCTTGGCAGGAGCGTTATGCCGCTTCTTGCGGTAAAGTTAGGAACCGGGCTCACTGCTGATTGTACAGAACTCGAAGTCGATCCCGAGAGAAATATCCTTCTGCAGACAAGACCTGCATTTGGGGGGAACATTCTTGCGACTATTGAGTGTGCTGTCAAGAGACCTCAGATGGCAACGGTTCGGCCTCATGTCTTCGGGATGGACATGGTAAGGAGAGCCTGTAAAATAGAGATCGAAAAGCGTCATTATAATGTGAGCGGGATATCACCTCTCAAGGTGCTGGAAACAGTAATAGAGAAAGAAAAGTTCGACATCACAGAATCAGAGGTGGTAGTATCAGGGGGGAGAGGATTGGGAGCAAGTGCAGGATTCGGGTTACTTGAAAAACTTGCACACAAACTTAACGGCGTTGTTGGAGCATCCAGAGGAGCAGTGGATCTTGGATGGATAAGCAATTCTCATCAGGTCGGTCAAACAGGCCATACGGTTAATCCAAGGCTTTACATAGCGTGTGGAATATCAGGGGCAATACAGCATCTTGCCGGCATGAAGGGATCCGAGACTATCATCGCTATCAATGAGGATCCTGACGCTCCTATATTTGAGATTGCCGATTATGGGATTGTTGGTGATCTGTATGAGATATTACCGAAGATCATTGAGAGGTTAAAATAAAGTGGGGGATTATCCAACCGGGATTTACAACATAAACGCACACAGTGACGGCATGGGAATTGTTGATGGCGAAAGCCGTATACGAGAGGAATATTCAGATTACCTCAAGGATGAGTCAAATACATTCGGATCTGGTGTTGAAAAGCTCTTTTTTCCGGAAAACATCAAGCATGTGTCTTACATAGTCAGAGAAGCTCAAAAAAGGGGGAAATTCATTACTATCTCGGGTGGAAGAACAGGTATATGTGCTGGGGCTGTAGCTGAAGGAGGGTGGTTGCTTTCTCTTGAAAAGATGAAACGCATTCTCACGCTTTCTAGCAAGTCCGGTAGTTTCGAGCTGAAGGTTGAAAGCGGACTGAGACTGAGCGAACTTGTGACAAAGGTTAGAAGTAGAGAACTAGGTATCGAAGGAAGCTCAATGGAGCGTTTCATCGAAAGCAGTCAAACGTTTCTCTATCCACCTGATCCCACCGAAACAACGGCAATGCTCGGTGGAACAGTTGCCACTAATGCATCCGGTGCGAGGACTTTTTACTATGGTCCAACAAGAAGATGGGTGGTGGGAATGGAGGTTGTTCTCACTAGCGGCGAGCTTTTAAGAATCAGGCGTGGTGAGGTAAAAGAAAATAACGGATACTTTTCTATAAGGAGAGAAGGGGGTACACCGATTCGACTGCCATTTCCAGGGTATACTATACCCGAGACCAAGCATTCCGCCGGTCTTTTCTCAAAAAGAGGAATGGACATAATCGATCTCTTTATCGGAAGCGAGGGGATTTTGGGTATAATAGTCAATGTCACCATAGTTCTCATCCCGGAGCCGGTTTCATACATCGGGGGAGTTGGGTTTTTCAATAGTGAGAAACATGCAGTCGATTTTGTCATTAATGCCAGAAATGGTGATCAAAAACCGCTTGCCCTCGAGTATTTTGATTCAGGTTCTCTCTTGCTTCTCGATGAGACGAGAAAAATACAGGGCCCTACCTCAGAGATTCCCGAAATTCCTTATATCTCAGGAATATCGGATAATACGAAAATCAATGTATACGCTGTGTACTTTGAGAGTGCCGGGTGGCGTGGGGAGAAGAAGGATGATATGAATGAAAGTATCAAAAAGTGGCAGATGCTTATTGAAAAGTCAGGAGGGGACCCGGCTGTTTCTTGGGGAGCGATCAGCAAACGAGATCTCCTTCGATTAAAAAGCTTTAGACACAGTCTTCCTGAGACTATAAATAAGATAATAGCTCAGAATAAAAGAATGGATCCTCGAATACACAAAGTCGGAACCGATATGGCAGTTCCTGATTCACATCTTGCTGAAATGGTCGATTTTTACAGAGAGACTCTGGACGGAGAAAGTCTTCGGTACGTGATATTCGGACATATTGGGAACAATCATCTTCATGTGAACATGATTCCCGACAGCCATACCGAGCTCGAGAGAGCTAAAAAGCTCTACGGTATGTTTGCCAGGAAGGCAGTGTCTCTCGGAGGAACCGTCTCTGCAGAGCATGGTATTGGAAAACTGAAAAGGGAATACCTCGCCCTTCTTTATACTCGTAATGAAATCCAGATGATGAAAACCATAAAACATGTTCTGGATCCGAAGGGGATCCTGACCCCGGGAAACATGTTCGAGCCACACTGAATCTTCTTGATTGTCATTCTTATGTTATATAGATTTGGATTTTATATCTTTAAACAGGTCAAAGAGTTATGAAGCTAAGTTATTTATTACTCTCACAATGGCTCGATCTCAGTGACATCGATCCCTTTGATGTGGAGGATCGGCTTACGATGTCCACAGCAGAGATTGAGGATGTGAAAGAGATTGGAGATGAGCTTGAAGGTGTTGTCATCGGAAAAATCCTGCAGGTCGAGCCGCACCCGGAAGCGGATAAACTCTGGCTGACAAAGATTGATGTAGGCAAGGAGATTCTTGATATCGTAAGTGGAGCTCCAAATACGAGAGAGGAAACGTATGTTCCGGTGGCACTCATAGGGACTCAATTGCCCAATGGTGTACGTGTAAAAAAGGCAAAGCTCAGGGGAAAGGAGTCTTTCGGGATTGTGTGCTCTGAAATGGAGATCGGGGCGAGTGAAGATCATTCAGGGCTATGGCTTCTCAATGAGGAAGGGATAATCCAAAAGAAGCTTGTTCCAGGAGAACGACTCAGTTCAGTTTTTCCAACAAAGGATTATATAATCGAGATTGACAATAAGAGTATCACGAATCGCCCAGACCTTTGGGGACACTACGGTTTTGCAAGGGAGCTTGGTGCTATTTTCGGAAAAGCAGTAAGACCGCTCTATCCAAAACAACAATTTGAGAAAGTAATCAGTTCCAGGGGAACACAGCTGCTCGAGGTGGATATTAAAGATTCTGATTTATGCTCACGCTATTCAGCAATCATGCTCTCGGGAATCAGGATTGAAAAATCTCCATACTGGATCAGGAGAAGGCTTCATACACTTGATATTCGACCAATAAACAACATTGTGGATGTAACAAACTATGTGATGCTGGAAACAGGGCAGCCCATACATGCTTTTGATGCTGATAAAATCTATAAACAGCATATTGTTGTGAGACGAGCATTGAAGGGTGAGACATGCACAACACTCGATGGTGTAGAGAGAAAAATGGCCTCAACCAATTTAATGATTGCAGATCCGAAACATGCGGTTGCAATTGCAGGAGTAATGGGAGGCCAGGATTCTGAGATAGGAGAGGAAACTGAAAGGATAATCATTGAAGCTGCAAACTTCAATGCAGTGAGTGTGAGGAGAACGGCTACTGGTCTTGGTTTGCGTACAGAAGCATCGAACCGGTTCGAAAAAAGCATCGATCCTGAGCTTACCGCAAGTGGTATTACAGGCTGTGTGTCACATATTCAAAAACTCCTTCCAGGCGCAGAGATCGTATCCCGAATGGCTGATGTCTACCCCCACAAGAGAAAAAAGGTGGTAATACCTTTGAATATTGACTGGGTTTCCACGTTGATAGGTATGGAAATTGCTCCGAAAAAGGCGGTGAATATACTTCGATCACTGCACTTTAAAGTAGAGGAGGTGGATCGGAAGAACCTCAGGGTAACAGTACCGACTTTCAGGGCCACAAAAGATGTATCAATACAACAGGATCTTGTAGAAGAGATAGGTAGAATATACGGATACAATAATATAGTTCCTGTTTTGCCTAATATCGAGAGTGTTCCTGTCCGCAGGGACAGGCTTTTATTTCTTATAAGAAGATTGAAAGCTGTTTTTTCAGAAGAGCTTGGTTTTACGGAGGTTTTTACATATTCCTTTCAAGATGATGCGATTCTTGATTTGTTTTATAAAGACTCTGAACAGTTTGTGAAATTGAAGAATCCGGTAAGCTCGAGTCTGTCAAAGATGAGGAAAAGCCTAATTCCAGGATTATTCTCTATCATTGATAAGAACCTTGCTTATATGAATGAATTAAACGTATTTGAGATCGGTTCAGTATTTGAAACAATAGGTTCAAATACTGAACCGAGGGTTTCAAGGAAGAAACTGCCATTAGAGAGAAAGACCGTGGCTGCAATTATGTTTAGAGAGGTAAGCGATACCCCTGTCTTTTTCCATGCTAAGGGAAGGCTCGAGAGTCTCTTTTTGAGATTAGATCTTTCAGGAATGGAATTTACTCCGGTTGATTTTTCAAAGGTAAAAAATAAATCCATATGCATTGAGAGTTTAGGAGACCCTGGCTCTTACCATCCAGGCCGTAGCGCACTAATCGTTTCGGGGAATACCTGCATTGGAGCTGTTACCGAGCTCAATCCAAAGCTTCTGAGAGCAATTGGAATTGATTTTCATAACTATAGGGCAGCTGTATTCGAGCTGGATCTTTCAATTCTTGATGAACTCGTGAAGAAGGAGATGGGAAGGACGCGCTATAGAAAGCTTCCAAAGTATCCTGAAGTAGTCCTTGCGCTTGCGTGTGTTGTTGATGAGACTGTATCTGTAAAAGAAGTTCGAGATTTTATAAGTTCTTACAAATCAGATCTTATTGAAAAGGTTGAGCTTTTCGATATTTACAGAGGTAAATCACTCAAAGAGGGAAAAAAGAATCTTGCCTTTAACATATGCTACAGAAAAAGGGACAGAACCATCACAGAAAAAGAGGCAAACACGATCCATGAAGCTATCGCAAAGAATATAAGGGAGCATGGCTGGGAACTTCGCTGAGATCTTCTGATACCTTCGGGTAACACTCCACAATAATCCGAGATTGTGCTTGTTGTAGACAGCATGGTAAAAAATGGTACTTGTGGCAATGGAAGATACCGATAATCTACAAAAGACCGGTATAAGTGAGGTTAAAAGATGGGTTTACTGAGTAAAGCTGCATCAATCAGCGGGCAGACAAAGAATCAAGAACAGAAGGCAACTACAGCAAGGGGACTCCTGGCAAAAGCAATGCAATTTTCGGAGTCTCAAGCACCAACAGGTCTGCTCGATAAAGCTGAGCGCCTGGAGGTTTCTGAAGAATCAGAAGTCGAGGAAGCAGAAGGATCAGGCCTTTTACAGAAGGCTCGTGCTCTCTCCAAGGATAAAAAAGAGGGCCTTCTCGAAAAGGCCGAAATCATTGCTGAAAGGAAAGAAGGACTTTTAGAAAAGGTGGAAGTTGTTGAAGAGGTCGAAGGGAAAGAGGGCGTTCTGGAGAGAGCCTGGAAGGCTATAGAGGAAGAATCCGGCCGAGCAAAAAAACCGGTTAGAGCTAAAGTTACCAAAGGAGCAGAAGCTCCATTAAAAAAAAAGAGGAAGGTTTCGAAAGCAAAACCAAAAGAGGAAATCAAGAAGGAAAAAACCCCGGATAAGCTCGCCAGGCAATACTTGAAAGAAAAAGATGTTATGGCATTGGTTGGGCTGTTTAGCCAAACTACCAGGGAAATGGGCCATGACATGCTACTTCAGCTGATCCTCAAGACAGCCACTGACCTTTGAAAAGCAAGAAGCGGTGCGATACTTTCTCTTAGAGGACAGAAGTACAAGGTAGAAAAAGTTATTTCTGAGGCAAAGAAGAAAAAGAGTCTTGAAAGGTTAAGCTACAGCGAGAGCTCAAAACTTGTAAAGCTGCTGAAGGAGAGAAGGGGAGAATCTTTCAAATCAGATGATGTAAAGGAGATTCTCTCCAAACGAAATCTCACCCAACTAGAACCTCTTTCACCCTGGGTGGTTGTTCCTCTTATCAGCGCTACACGGCTTGGCGGATTTCTTATTATAGGTAACATTCCAGAAAAGGAAAGAATAGAGCAAAAGAACCTGCTTCTCCTTTCTTACATCAGCGGTCCTTTTATAAGTGATTTCATATTAAAAGAGGAGCTTGTATCAAAGGAGAGAGAGCTTTTACAACAGAGAGAAGAGGTCAAGGGGCTTTTAGTCCTTTATGACTATTTTGGAACAGAAAGACGTAAAATCAGTGGTGCACTCGATCGTTTATCCACTCTATTTAATATAGAAACTGCAGTACTTGTAACAGGATGGGATTCAAAAGGAGGACTAGAGGTAGCTTCAGGGATTGGAATCACCGAAGAGGAGATCCGACGGTTCAGGTTCTCAAAGAGCGACAGGGAATTAACCACTATTCTTAAAAAGGGAGAGCCCAAAATACCCAAGGATATAGCGAAAAGAATTTCTCTCCTCTCGAGTGAGCTTGAGAGAGAATTTAAAACATATATAGCGATTCCTGTGTGTTTCCATGGTATTAATCTTGGAATTTTTATTATTCTCGATATGAAGGGCTTGGGAAAAAGGCTGCCAAAGCCAATTAAAGAGAAAATTAAGTCAATCTCAGGTTTCCTGGTTCCCTACCTTCTGTATAACAATTTGTTGAATACTGATCCCTATCTCAGTTTAGAGTTCAGTCTTGAACAGGAGATCGAGGAAACAAAAGGTTCAGAATATCCCCTCCAAATTGTAGTTGGCACCCTGAAGGGTACTGAGAAAGTAATGAAGGATGAAGAGTTTAAAGATTACAGAAGTTTATATGACAAACTCTACAGGGTCTGCAAGGAGATAATAGCCAGAAGCGGCAGGGTAAGCATGTTGAACTGGAAGCGGATAGTTCTTATGATCCGGGATGTTCAGCCAGAGAAAGTTGATGGTATAATAAATCATATAAAAGAGAGATTTACCCAGATCTTGAAGAGGAAAAAAAAGAAGCTCACACTCACTTTCAAGAAGGTGAGCTATCAGCCCGATAAAATGAGCTTTTATGAGCTCATAAGCATGGTCTATTGAGCCGCTTTTTTCAGGTTGAGTGTTTTGCCGAAGATAGCGTTAAAATACATAAAAAACTTTCAGAAAAATATCTCCGCAATAGAAGAAAAAACCCCCTCCCTTTTTCATAAAATAGCAAGCTCATCAGGAGATGAGCTTATAAGTGTGGCAAAAAATGGTGAACCTACCATTAAAGTCGGGAGCATATATCTTGAATCAAAATATGATCCTGGGGGACTCGCTCTTCGTTATATCGATGGAGGAAAGAAAAGCAGGAGTTTTTTCATATTTCTAGGTTGCGGACTGGGTTACCATATTAATGCATTGCTTGGAGAGGGTGGATGGGGGATTCTCATTGAAGGAAACGTTGATATATTTAAAGCAGCACTCTTCATTATCGAACCTGAGGTGCTGGATCGACTCACTTTACTCATTGGATTAACTAATTATGAAATAGATGAAAGAATTAAGGATTTCCCGCTTCCTGAGGCTGCAATTGTAAAGCATACACAGGCTGTGAGGGTTCAGAAAGGTTACTTTGAAGATATAGCAAGGATTGTTAAAGAGAGAATAACTCAGCAATATGCCTCAACATTTACTTATAGTGAATCTCAAAAGCTCTGGGTGAATAATATACTCCATAACCTGAGCAGCTTGCGAGATAAGTACTATCTCAGCAGAGATTTGCTTGGTAAGTTCAGTGGACCGGTACTGCTCATTGCATCTGGGCCGTTTCTTGAGGATATAGTCCATGAAATAAATAAATACAAGGAAAACCTTCCTATCTTTTCACTTCTTCCCTCTGTTCCCTATCTTGTACAACATGGACTTGAACCGGACTTCATTCTCACCACTGATGCTGGATTTGGAAATAGATACAGAATGCTTCCGAAATGTACCATACCGCTCATTACGACCTATTCTGCCGATCCATCGGTGGTCAAAAACTGGAATGGAAAGGTGTATTTCTTCTCCCATTCTATCCCCTTGGAAGATATTCTGCATTCGGTTAAGGATCACAGTATCACAATTCCCATGCAGGGAACAAGTTCTCTTGTTATGATTCTCTTGGCTCGTGCTATGGGTTTCACAAAGCTTTTCCTGGGAGGGTTCGATTTTGCATACCGGGGAATAAATGATCATCATAAAGGGGCAGGGTTTGATACTCTTCATCTTGAATGTGCTTCGCGTACGAGTACGTGGCAGACACAGGTTTTCAGAAGGCTCTATGGCGACAGGTATATTAGTGTCCATGATCAGGAAGGATGTGAAATATATACCTCTCACAAGCTCCTCCTTTATAGAAGCTGGCTAGAGGCCGAGCTTCTGGGCTCAGACCTTATCAGACTGAACAACGGAGTGGCTATAAATGGTATGAAAACATCATCTCCTTCGATTCTTAGGAATTACAATAGAGAACGCAAGGTATTTCTTGAGAGTATAAAGAAGATAACAAACCAAATGATTGTTCCTCAGATTGTAATGGATGATTTTAGAAGATTGAAAAGTAGGCTTTGTAGCGCAGAAAGTGATCTCGAGCGGATTACTATCCTTTTCAGCGGAGAATTAAAAAAGCCCGATTCCGTGAAGATGGCCAATGAAGTCCAGATGGTTCGAAGAATAATTCAGACTCTTGAAAAATGTATTGAAATTCTTGAATCATAGCCGAGAAAAGATACCTGTTTTCGTGTATAGGCATAAAGTTTGAAATACCAACTTCCGATATATTTGAGTGAGCCTTCTATTAATTTTTAATTGGCAAGAATGTGGGTCGTCCACATGAATGTGGCTTAGCCACATGAGCACCTTAATACTCATTTTCTTGTCAGTATGGCAAGAAAATATATAAATCAAGAATGTAGCGAAGCTACAAAATGTAGCGAAGCTACATTAGGGAATAACCCAATGCAGCAAGACAGAATTGCGAACTACAGGGAAACACAGATCAAGACAGCATCCAAGGGAAAACTCGTTGTTATTCTCTACGATGGTTTGATCAGGTTTCTTGATCTTGCTTTAGAGAACATCCCGAAGAAGCAATACGACGCAGCAAACAATAATATCCTTAAAGCCCAGGATATTGTGTCTGAGCTTACCATGTCGCTGAATATGGAAGCAGGAGATATTAGCAAGAAACTTTTAAGCATTTATTCCTTTCTTAATATGAAGCTTATAGAAGGAAACATAAAGAAAGATACAGCCCCCATTGCTTTTGTGAGAAAAATGGCAGGAGAGCTTCGAGAGTCGTGGAGTACAGTTGCAAAGAAGAGTTCAATAGCAAAAATTGAAGAGATGAAGAAAAAAGGTGGTATAGATGTTGCTGGATAAAAAAGAAGAAGTCATCCAGAGTCTCGATTTTATTAAAAAGACGTATCTGAAGCTTGTCGTTCTCAAGCAGCTTGAAAAAGAGGCACATGAGAGAGGTGAATATCGCTCCCTTTATGAGCTCTCAGAAGATGAAAGGATTCTTGTCGAGGATATCAACAAGCATATGAAGTATATTGTTCCAGAGCTTGTGGTACGGAAGAATGAAGCCGGTGTCTCTGAAAGGATATCAGAGATAGAAAGGCTACAAGATCTTGTGATAAAAAAGAGTCTTTTATTAAAGAAAAACCTGGAGCAGAGTTGTAACCAGACAAGAAAAAAGCTTGAACACCTCGGCAAACAACCGGTTAAATCTACTCTCGCTGCCCCTCAAATTGTTAACATCAGGGCCTGATTATTAGATTCTTTGCTGTATACATACCACTAAATAAACCGCCTTTAAGAGTAGTTTAGCGAATTGTTAATTTCAAATAGCCACTTTGTTCCTTTTGTGTTTGCTTTAAACTTAATAATAACATTATTATAGATTCATATACGGCAGGTCCAATTGTCCGTACTGAGGAGTGATGAATGGAAGAACGGTTGTACATCATTGACGGTCATGGACTAGTGTATCGTGCGTACTATGCATTCATACGGCGTCCACTCGTCACCACAAAGGGAGAGAATACATCTGCTCTTTTTGGCTTCATGAGGATGATTCTGAAGCTGATACAGGATGAGAGTCCGCAGTATATCGTATGTGTCTTTGATTCAAAAGAACCCACATTCCGCCATAAACTTTATCCTGCATATAAGGCGAAACGCCTGAAGGCACCTGAAGATCTTATCTCACAGGTCGAAACTATTAAAACGCTCATTGATAAGCTTGGTATTTCAGTTATCGAGGTTCCCGGGTACGAGGCGGATGACCTCATCGGAACTATTACTGATAAGGCTAAAAGTGAGGGTATGAAATGTACAATTGTTTCGAGCGATAAGGATGTGCTTCAGCTTGTGGATAAGGATGTGAATGTCTATGCATCAAGAAAGGGAGTCTCAGATGTTGAGACGTTGAATGAGCAGAAGGTATTCGAGACCTGGGGGGTACAGCCTGCAAGGATCGTGGATCTATTCACTCTTATGGGAGATCAGTCAGACAATGTTCCAGGGGTCAAGGGAATAGGGAAGAGTGGCGCTTTAAAGCTTGTAAAGCAGTTCAAAAGCTTTGAAGAATTATTTGATAATATCGAGAGCATTGGAGAGGAAAGAACGAGAGGGCTTCTGCAGAAAGGCAGGGAAGATGCTGTTAAGAGTCGGGGGCTGGTGACAATAAGGAAGGATGTTCCTATTGAGTTTTCCAAAGAAGATTTCCTTATAGAGGGGTTTCCAAAAAAAGAGGGCGTTCAAATCCTTGTTGATAAGGAGCTTAATTCCGTGGTGGAAGAGCTCGTAGGGGCAGATTTTGCTTCGCTTACAATGAATCATTGGGAAACACGTAAA
Source organism: Spirochaetota bacterium (assembly GCA_020342115.1). Classification (GTDB taxonomy): domain Bacteria; phylum Spirochaetota; class B62-G9; order B62-G9; family DRHN01. Next base: position 56,963 of record CP070841.1, on the reverse strand, counting down.
GAGGAGAAGCGAGGAAACTATCTCCTCATAACGACAAGAGAGGATTTTGCTTCCCTGAAGAAACGGATTATGAAAAAGGGGATTATCTCGTTTGACACAGAGTCCACAGGTAAAGATCCAATAGAATCAGAAGTCATAGGAGTTTCCATATCTATTGAAGAAGGAGAAGGCGCGTACATTCCAATCGTATCAAAGACAGGCAAGGGGCTAGGTGTAGATTTTTTGGTATCCGAACTTAAGGAAATATTAGAGAATGAAGGAATAAAAAAGGTCGGTCAAAATCTGAAGTATGATTTTATAATTTTAATGAAGTATGGAATATTCATGAAGGGGATAGATGGAGATGCTATGATAGCTTCTTATCTTCTCAATCCTCAGCAACAGAGATACAATCTGGATGATCTTGCAAAGGAGTGGCTCGACTACGTAACAATCAAATACACGGATATAGTTAAGGAGAAAGATAAAACCCTGCTCGACTATCCGTTAGAAGATGTGGTTGTTTACGCTTGTGAGGATTCGGACATTGCCTTGAGGCTTAATAATCTCCTCAAAAAGCGATTGGAAAAGGAAAACCTCTTGTCCCTCTACAGAGATATCGAGATTCCACTCGTAAGTGTGCTGGGAAGAATGGAAAGTGCTGGAGTGAAAATAGATTCGGATTACCTTAAGAATATGAGTATTGAGTTTGGGAGTGAGATCAAGACACTAGAAGAGGAGATATATGAAATAGCAGGTGAGCAGTTTAATATACGCTCGACCAAACAGCTAGCATCGGTACTTTTTGAAAAGCTGAGGCTCCCTGTTATAAAGCGAACGAAAACAGGAATCTCTACTGACGAATCAGTGTTGAGAGAGCTAAGTAACAGTTACGATATTGCTCAGTATCTTCTCCGTCACCGTACTCTTTCAAAGCTGAAATCGACATATATTGACTCCCTTCCAGCTATGATAAATCCGCGTACAGGGAGAATACATACATCTTTCAATCAGACCATTACAACCACTGGAAGACTCTCTTCAGCAGGCCCTAACCTCCAGAACATCCCTATTCGGGAGAAAGAGGGGAGAGCTATTCGCAGAGCATTTATCCCGGAAGAGGATTATAGGCTGGTATCTGCAGATTATTCTCAGATTGAGCTGAGGATTCTTGCATCACTTTCGAAGGACCGCGTCATGATCGACACTTTCAAGAAAGATGGCGATATACATAGAGAAACGGCTTCTATTCTGTTCGGTCTCGATGCAAATGAAGTATCAGATGAACAGCGTGCAGTTGCGAAGACCATTAACTTCAGTATCATTTATGGTATGAGTCCCTTTGGGCTTTCAAAACGGCTCGGTATTTCGAATAGAGAAGCAGGAAATTTCATAGAGATGTACTTTCAAAAGTACAGTGGAGTAAAGGAGTTTTTCGAGTCAACTGTTGAAAAGGCGAAAAGGGATGGGTATGTAGAGACCATGATGGGAAGAATAAGATGGGTACCTGCTATACAGTCTCAGAACAGAAACATATTTGAAGCTGCGAGGAGAGTAGCTGTAAATACTCCCATACAGGGAACTGCTGCAGATCTAATCAAGAAGGCTATGGTCGAGATAGACAGAGAGATTACTCAGAGAGGGCTTAAAAGCAGGATGTTGATTCAGGTACACGATGAGCTGGTTTTCGAGGTCCCATCCGATGAGTTAGAAACCCTGAAGCGTATTGCGAGGGAGCGTATGGAGGGTGCGCTTGTTTTTGATATTCCTCTCAGAGTCAATGTCGCAGTTGGGAATAACTGGGAAGAGGCGCATTGAGATGATAATTGGACTCACCGGGAATTACTGTTCAGGGAAAAGTATAGCATGTTCCATATTTCAGCAGTACGGGTATGATGCAATCGATGTGGATCTAATAGGCCATGATGTGCTTGAGGATAAGAAGCGAGAAATTGTCGAAGTTTTCGGTGAAGAAATTCTCAAAGGAGAACTTATCAACAGGAAGAAACTCGGGCATATTGTTTTCAATGACCATACTAAGAGAAAGGAACTGGAAGATATCGTTCATCCTGAAATGGTAAGCAGGGTAAAGGAGGTTTTAAAAAACAAAAGAGATGTTGTTATAAACGCAGCGCTGCTCATTGAGATGGGACTTTTCACTCTGTGTGATTTTGTAATCGGCCTGGAAGCCAAAGAGGAATTGGCAGTCAAAAGGGGAATGGTCAGAGATATGCTTTCACACGAGGAAGCAACACTCAGGCTCAAGGCGCAGATCCCCTTAAAGGAGAAATTGCATTATGTCGATAAGGTTATTGACAACAATGGTGAAAAAAAAGATTTTGAGAATAGAATGAGAGCACTGATCCAGCTTCTAGGACAAAAGGAATAGAATATGGAAGAGGATAAGAAAAAAACAAAAGAGTATTACCAGGTGAACCTTGATACCGGAAGGATATTCTGGATCGTCTTTGTTGTAGGAATAGTTGTCATAGGAATTTTCTTCCTAGGGCTTTTTTTTGGAGGCGGGAAGGAGAAGAAGCTCTTCAGCTTAGACCGCTCTAAAATGTTCAAGAGGGAGTTTGTCGAGAAAACAGAGAAAAAAGAGGTAACTCTCCTTGATCTGATCGAGAATGATCTCGAAGAAGAGAGCCGCTATATAGAGATTGAAGAGATACAGACTCCGATTGAGAAGACTGATGAGATTGAAAAAGTCAAAGAAATTGAGGAGATCAAAGAGGTTCAGGTAGAAAAGCTGGAAACTAAACCTGTTGAGGCTCCAGTTGCCAACAAAGAGACTCAGGTCAAAGTGGTAAAACCATCAAGGCCAAAAACCGTCTATACTGGAAAGGGAGATTATTATATTCAGGTTGCTTCTTTTTTAAAGGAAGAAAATGCAAACTCTATGGCAGAACAGCTTCGTAAAAAGCTGTATAAAGTAGTGATAGAAAAGACACAATTAGATGACAAGAACTTTTACAGGGTGAGAGTCGGTCCATTTGAAACAGAAGGTATAGCGAGAAACACCATGATTTCCATGAAGAATCGGTATAACCTGCAAGACCCCTTTGTGGTGAAGAAGAAATCGTAATAACCTCAGAAATACCCAACCCTTGACAACACATAGTATCATCACTATTTTCTTCATACATACATTGATCAGTGAGGTAGTAGTGGAGAAAAATCGAGAGGCATTGAAAAAGCCTTTGTGGCTCAGGAAGAAAGTTGAGTATAGCGAAAAACGGCATAGTGTGAAAAACATACTTCATGACCTTGATTTAAATACAGTATGCAGTCACGCCAGGTGCCCAAACCTTTCCGAATGTTATTCAAGCAAAAGGGCAACATTTATGATACTCGGGAATAAATGCACACGTAATTGTACGTTTTGTGCAGTAGAGTGCTTGAAGCCTGGCCAAAATCTCTCTCTCGATGAAGATGAACCTGAGAGAATTTGTAAAGCGGTAAAATTACTCGGATTAAGATATGTTGTCATCACCTCTGTAACGCGAGATGATATTCCGGATGGCGGTGCAATGCAGTTTGCGCGAACCGTGTTGGCGATCAAGAAGTACGACGATACCATTAAAATTGAAGTCCTTACTCCAGATTTTTTGGGAAGAAGGCGCTCGATTGATACAGTCGCAAATTGTGTCCCCGATGTCTACAATCACAATATAGAAACAGTACCAAGGCTTTACAAACAGGTAAGACCTCAAGCGGATTACCAGAGATCAATACAGCTGCTGAAATATTTAAAAGCCAATTATCCAGCATTAATGCTTAAATCTGGGTTTATGGTTGGGCTTGGAGAGTCAAAACAGGAAGTGATCAAGCTTCTTCATGAATTGAAAACCGCAGGGTGTGATGCAGTCACAATCGGTCAGTATCTCAGACCCAGCAGAGCAAACTTTCCTGTTCAGGAATATGTCCACCCTGATATCTTTCGCTATTATGAAAATGAAGCAAAAAGGATAGGATTTCTCTATGTTGCATCAGGACCCTATGTGAGAAGCTCATATATGGCTCATGAGGGGTATGAAAGACTAAAAGATTGGGTTGACAGGGTATCATAATAGGCTCTATACTTTAAAAATAGTAGAAAAACGTTAAAAAATCGAAGTAGGGTAACCGATAAGAAATAAGGAGTTTAATATACTTTAACCTTTATCTATGAAAAAGGAGCAGAGTAATGAAGCTCAAGGTCATATTCATAATTATTGCTGGACTCCTCCTCATTCTTCCAGCAATCAGTCATGCCCAGCTCATTGGTTTCATGCTGGACTACCGAATGAAGGATATTCAGTCGGTCGTAATAGATGATTTTGAGGATAATGATAACAACTGGCAGGTTACAGCCTCCCGGTTTACTGACGAAGAATATCCTCAACTTAAGTTCGGCGTGGAGGGGAGACCTGTTGGAATGAGCAGCACATATTCCGAGGAAGATAACAAGTACGTCATGGGAGTGAAAGCAGCATTTACGAGAAAAGGATACAACAGTGTCACGATCTATCCAGAAGAGGAGCTTTTAGTTCCTGGCAGGGCTGAAACGCTTGACGTTTGGGTCTGGGGAGCTAATTACTACTACAACCTGGAGGCGCATCTCAGGGATTACAGGGGAATTGTTCACAGGCTCCCCCTAGGAAGTCTCCATTTCATGGGCTGGAGAAATCTATCTGTCAATATACCAAAACATATTCCCCAAACAGTTCGATATCTCCCAATGGAGAAGCCTCTTAGTCTTGTAAGACTTGTGATTTGGACAGAGCCTACAGAACGGGTTGACAGCTATGTCATATATTTTGATCACATGAAGGTTTTAACAGATATGTACACACAGCGATTCGATGGAGACGAGCTTGCTGACCGAACAGACGAAATATGGAGTTCACAATAAAAGGAGACACCATAAATGAGTAGAACGATTTTTTATATAATAATTGGTGCATTACTAACACTGGTTCCACTTTCTTTAATGGCACAGGAAGAAGATGTCGAAGACCTGCGTGTAGGGATAACAACATCACAGCAGATCTTGGCTGATATCCCTGTAACCCACTTTGAGGATGCTGATGCTTGGGAGTCCCATATGGCTGTGGACCAGGGAATTGTTTTATCAATGAAAAGAAGAGGGAGACCGCTTGAGCTTCCTGAGATAGACCCGAATGATGGTACAGAAAATAATTTCGTTCTCGGTGTCAAAGTTGCCTTTAACATGAGGGCGCATACCAACATAAGTTTAAGACCCCCGAAACCTATCAAGGTGCCTGGTATTACGAAGGCTATAAGCGTATGGATATGTGGCAGGAGTTTCAAGCATAGACTTTACTTACATGTGTTGGATTATAAAGGCTCCGAGATGATCGTTGATATGGGTCTTTTGGATTTCGCAGGATGGAAGAAGGTCTCCAGAGCTGTGCCTATAACTATAGAGCAAGAAGCATATCACAGTCCAGAATGGAGAGGTGTGAGTATTGCTGGTTTTAGTATCAGGACAGATCCGGAAGAGAGCTACGGTGTATATTATGTTTATTTAGATGAGCTTCGTGCAATAACAGACATCTACCTTGAGGAGCACAGAGACGAAGACGATATGGAAGATGGCTGGTAATAGACACATTAATGTATTCCAGCCCTCAAGGGTGTAAATATACTCAGGCAATCATAAACAAATAATCTCTATTCGTTTTTACGAATAGAGATTATTTTTATATAGTCAAAGTTTCGCATTTAATCCAATAAAATATTCAGGAATCGGAAATGGAGAAGAAGGGTGATATCAGACGAGAGCTGGAGCAAAAAGAGAGAGTGCAGAAACAGCTGGAGGGGGTATACAAAACATCCACAAGCATTACTCAGAAGCAAAGGGTATATAAAGATATGCAGGATCTAAAGAAAGTCATAAAGAAACTCCAGCAACGTATTGAAGCCATTGGTGAGGAAAAGACAGATGATGAAGGGGTTGAAAGTCGAACCGGAGTATCGTCCATTTTAAGCAAAATAACCATATCAAAGTACAAGAAAGACTCTAAAGACCGTGAGATGGATGCGGTTGTGTCATACATGACCTTCTTCGAGGCAAATTATCTGCCAATTCTCAGTGCTCATTATATTAAACTGGACTACAGTCATTCAGGAAAAAGAGACACCTTTTATCCTAAGTTCATGGAGATCATGCATCTGTTGAAGCAGTACGATTATGAAGAAGAACTTCAGCAGAAAAAAGAGTTTGAGTCGAGCACAATTTTTAGAGACAAATCTGTCACACAAAAGGGACGGCAGAGATACTTATTTGCTCTGGATAGTTTTTTCAAAGATATGCGAGGCTTCCTGAAACTTATCGTGGCTGATAGTAAAGCGGGGGGAACAATCCTCATGAACCCTGATGATACCATCAGTCTTGAGGAGTTTGAGAAGAATATAAAGCTTAATAATTATTCTGTTATCAAGGCACTGAAGGAAATATACACTTTTTCTGAAGAGTTTATTAAATTTCTTGCAATGCCCGAGCTTTAAGAATCATATACCTGAATACAAAATAGTTTATAACGCAGGGGTCGTAGTACCATGCCAAATATGCAAATGGGTGAAGAAACCAACAGCACCATTGGACTGACATCGTCTTTCGAAGGTAAGTTTGCAATAAAGGGTGCTATCAGAATCGATGGTAAGTTCGAAGGCGAGGCACTTATAGTAGACAAGGTTTTCATAGGCCCAAAAGGCAAGGTAAAATCCAATATAAAAGCTTCCAGCGTAGTGGTTGAAGGTATTCTCATAGGGAACATACAGGCGACAAACAGGGTGTTGCTTCTCCCCACCTCTAAAATACTTGGTGATATTCAAACCCCAGAGCTCATTATCCAAAATGGTACAATCCTGGAGGGAAGATGTGCCATCAGTCACAATTCTGAACAAGATGCACGTGAGCTCGTTGAAAACCTCTATGAACAGGATTGACGTTAGTCAGCCCCGCTCTTCTGGGCCAGAAAGTAGAGTGTGGCAATAACTGCAATCACGCAATTTACCAGAATAACCCATATTGCCACATTAAGTCTCTCAGTTACCAGCCGGGTGAAATAGTTATGGGAATATATGATAATTTCATTCATCCCAACATACATAAGGTGAAGCAGATACACGATAAATGGGGTAACTACTGAAAAAATTATGAGCTTCAGGGGGGGTGGAAATTCGTAAACGGATCTTCTTCTCCATCCAAGTCCAGAGAGAAAGAGAGAAAGCACCCACGTAGAGAAAAAGATTCCCAGCTTTTTCGAGAGGTAGACCAATCTTCCATCGATGGGCAGTCCTGATCTTCTGAGATCATCAGAAAGGGATAGCCTTTCGTAGATTGTTAACTGATTACCTGTCTCTTCGGGATCGTTTATGTAGAGGAGATATCCAGGGTGAACGAATGGATATATGTAGTGAAGCTCTTCTTCGCCTTCAGTGATGGGTTCAAAGCCTTCGTTATTCTTAATTAAAATTTTGTCTTCCATCCATTTTCCATATTTAGCATTCTGCATTTCTATGCCATTGTACCCTGTCCTGTAACGTGTGATATCGTAAAAATAAAAATTGCCATCATCTGGTATGACCCTGCCTACTGAATTTGAGAAACCCCGACGATCGATGAAGACGATATTTTCGATTGTAGGAAGCCATTCATGTTCGGTTAATTCCTGTGTGAGAAAATCAATTTTTAATAGTTGCTCTGTTACTGTATGCAGGTAGAGATTTATGTCTTCCAGGTCGGGATATTTTTTATTCAAACTATAGAATATACTGTAAGCTTCATAGAGCTGATTATCATCAAGCGCGGTTAGAGCTTTCTCCTTTTGCTGGATAAGGTTCTTGGTCTCTCTCTCCTTTCTTGTTATCTCTCCGAGCTGGTCATGCGCTTTTTTCCTGCTTCTTTCAAAAAGTTCTTGTATCTCTCTATTGTCCCTGTGAAGCTTAAGTGCCCTCTCCAGGTAGAACAGAGCGGCATAATAATTTTCATTTTCGTATTCTTCTTTTCCTTTTTCGTAGTAGGATTTTGGCCCCTGTGGGGTTGTTCCGGCCCTTGCGTCCTCCTCTTCCAGTGAAGGAGATATTTTTGAAATATTATCCATGGCACTGGTATAGAGTTTTTGTGCTTCTTTATTCTTCTCATCTATCTCGAAGTACAAATCCAGGATGGAGAGCGTTCGGTCATAATCTCTCCTGTTATAAAGCTCCTTTGCATAAAGGAGCGTTTTATATGCTTTGATGGATCTATACTCTATTATAGATTCCTTTTTATACAGTAAAGGTATGAAAAATAATTCTGAGAATATTACTATGATGAGAAATATGATAAGCATGGCAAATGAAGGCACTGCGACACTGTTGTAAGCAAAGGTCTCCTTCTGGAAAGGAGATAGTGTAAAGAAGACAGAGAACGAGGTCACGAACAAAAATATTATAATAGGAGGTAAAAGCGAGAGGAGCGCTCTTAGTGCTCTGTTGAAGGCGAGTGAGGTTTTAAAGGAACTCACAAAAAGCGTCTGCTCATTAATTTTTGAAGAGTGGAAGATAAAAAGGGCTATGAATAGAATGACAAAAACCAAAATAAAGGAGACAATTATGAATAATAATGCATTTTTCTTTATTCTATCCATTCAGCATACCATTATGCGGCCTTTTTTGTGGAAGCTAGCCTGTCTCTCCCGCGAACTTTAGCAATTACATCGACGATAATACCCAGTATGATGATTATAAGAGACGGGAAAAGATATGAATAGTGTCCCAGAAAAGGGGGATTGCCACCTGCTCTTTCTATCACATTGAAAATTATCCTGTAAATAAGAGGAAGTAAGAAAAGGATTAGAAAGACACTCACGATACCTGAAAGCCCCCACCCCTGGTCGTTTAATGCATAGGTAATGGGTATTGATATCATTAGCACAGATAGCACCATAAACAATCCGTATAAACGTGCATCATTAACCGGGAGTCTTGTATATTCATTTTGGATATTACGTTGAAGTGAACGAATCTGTTTTGCATAGAAGCTAAGGAACCTGTTTTGAGTTAAAGTGGTTTTGTGTACAAAACTTTTAAAGGGAAAGATGTATAAACTTTTTTGGCCGTTGTTCTCGAACTCAAGCAAGATTCTTCTATTATTGTTGTCTATGCGAAGTTGCTTTCCAATAGATATCTGTGTAGCTGCAACGAGATTGTTATAATCTTTTTCATAGATATATGCATCATAGAGAGATGGTCCTTTACTCCTGATGTAGAGGAGCGAATTTCCTGTATTATTAAAGGAATTTTCTCTGAGAAATGTGAGGTGTCCAGTTCGAATGGATGCCTCTTTTTGTTGTATGCCGCTCGTAAAGATGACAATTACTAGAATTATACCTCCTGCAATAAGAGGCGGGATATGAAGTGCAAATATAGACTTAACCTTCATTGGATCAACCAAGGCGACTGCAAAAAGCGTAGCAAAAATGTAGGTTGAAAAAATTATGGGAAGAAATAAATTTTGTGAAGCAGCCATTACATTTCTGATACCAATATTCCAGAGAGGAATGTCTCTCTGGCTGAGGACCAAAATGCTGATAAAGAGGCCGATAGGGATGACAAAGAGCAGCACAAGGAGCAGTATCCTGAGCGTGGTTTTAAGGATAAACTTCATACGTATAGTGTACTACAATACACTTTTAAATCAAGCCTTTTGGTTGTACAATCCTCTTTAGAGAGAGAAAAACGGACGCAGCAAGAAAAGCCTTTACTATATCAAATGGGATGAATGGGAGGATTGCAAGTTTAACTGATTTCAAGAATCTCATCCCTGTAACAGCCCAGAAGAATGAAAAGCCTAACACATATATAACGAGAACAGCCGATATCAGGGAGAGCATTGTTGTGAGGAGGTTAACTCTCTTCACTCTGGTGATGATGAGCGCTGTAACATATGGTGCAGCAATAAATCCGGCGAGGTATCCGCCTGTAGGTACGAGAGGGAAGACACTAAACCACGGTACACCAAGAAGTCCAAATCCGATGTAAAAAACCTGACTCATTGGTCCATACAATCTTCCCAGTAGCAGGCCGCTAAGGAGTACAGCAAAGACCTGACCGGTTACAGGTACAGGTGTAAATGGAAGGTGAAACCTTAGTTTGGCCAGGAGGCCTGTTGCCGCTGCGAACAGGAGGGAGAAAAGCACTCCCCTGAGAATAATAAAGGTCTTAGCTTTTGGTGTCGCTACGACACCTATCGAATCATTATAGATAGATAGCATATAATTCCCCCCTCCTCCGATTATGATATTTTAATTTCAAACTCCGGTGCATGTAATATATGTTTTTTAACTGCACATAGATCTGCCGCCTGCCGCACAGCATTTTTATACTTATCCGGAAAATCATCTGGAAGATTGATATCGATAGTTATTTTGTTGATCATTCTTGATTCGGTGTCTCTTTGGGTTGTCAATAACAGACTAATGTCTTTTGTTGGAATGTCTCTTTCTTGGCAGAAGCTGAGCACATAAAAGCCTGCACATGTACCAAGCGAGCCGAGAAACAGATCAAAAGGAGCGGGGCTTTTTCCTTCTCCTCCATTCGTCACACTTTGATCTGTTTGGATAGTGAATCCCTTGTACTGTGCATCCACCCTCTTGCCGCCCGGCAAATAAATATGCATATCCATAGTCGGTCACCCTTATGTTAAAATTTAACACTATAGTTTAGTAAGATTTATTCTGCTGATCAAGTCAAAATAATGAGTTAGGAGAGACCTTTGCTGTGAAAAAGATTTATATATTTTCTGTCAACTGTGAGCGTATGCTTCACAAGCCAGCTCTTGAGAAAGTGGATGATCTCTGATATAAGAATTTTTCCGCTATCATTCAATCTTCCATGGTAGGTTTTAAGCTCCCTGAGGAGCTTCTCATGTTCCTTTTTATGAGTTTGGAAATCAGGATATCTGTACTTTTGCATCAGGCCCTCTTCGTATTCGAAATGCCTTTTGGTATGATTTATGATGTTCATGGCAATTTTTTTTAATTCCTGTTTTTGTGGTGCTGTTATGAATTCGTTTACAAGTTGGAAGAGAGCCTTATGTTGTTCATCAAGCTCTTTTATCTTCATGCTGAACTCGTCTCCCCACTCTATTCCGGGTCCAGTTTTGATAAGATTCATTCTCTTCTTCAACCTCTCGAGAAGTGTGAGCTGAACAACGGGTACGCCTTTCAAAACATTACCGGGTATGATTTTCATTTTTGAGTTTTTTGCTACGCGTGCACTGAGTATGTAGGGAGGATTGCCGTATATTCTCTCTTCACCGTAAAAGTCTCCTGCTGTGATTGTTTCAATAATTCTATCTTTGGCCATGATCTCGACCTCCCCTGATTCAACGAGGAACAGTCTGCCTTGATCATCAGCGTCAAGGTATTCACCCTTTTTGTAAGCATAATCTGTCATCACTTGCGCTATCCAGTTTTCAACATAGCATGAGATTATATCTCCGAATACCTTGGTGCCCCGAAGGAACCTGCGTTTTTCGTGAACTTCTATTGCGGTTTCGTATAGTTTTTTCTTTTTTATAAAATCGAGATAGAGTTTCTGAGGAATCCTGAGAGCCCTTACATAACTCTTTGTACGATAAGTATACCTGCACGGCTCTTCTGTTAAAACACACCATTCGCCCACGAGCGAGCCTGCACAGAAGGTGTTATGTATTTGGTTTTTTGAATCGATAACTTCTACCAGACCGCTGAGGACAAGATACAGCTCCTTGTTTCTGGTTCCTCTCTTTATTATGATTGATCCGCCGTTCAATACAACCAGTGGGCATTTAAGGAATGATTCAATTTCATCTCTGGATGCATCAAGAAAGTACGAGCCCAGATAATGCTTTGCTGATTTCATGAAGTAATCGTCACTTGCAGGGATGAGCACATCTTCCATTCCAAAACTTGCAGACGAGCCGATCTCTTTCTGCTCATCAGTGAGTTCCATAGAAGTATGAGCTAAAATAAGTTTGGTTGATCTGTCCTTTACAAAATCCTGGGCCATTCCGTGAATATAACCGCCGCCGATATCAATTTTTTTAAGATCAACAGGATCATGGTATCTCTTTTTCACATTGTTAACAAACTTACGAGTGATGCCGCTTTTTTGGGGGTTATCGGTGACCATGCCCTCCAGAACAGCGAACGACGCAATATCAGCAAGGTGGGCATATGTTTTATACGTTCCTTCAAAGGGGGCACGAAAGTACAATATGCTTGTCTCTACTGGATGCGGTGAGAATACAGGTTTTACCTCGAGTTCTCCTATATGATTCCATTTGTCGAACTCCAGGTCTTGTATCTGAAAATAATTCTTGAATCTACGCTCATTTATCCCTGTAAGTACCTCGAACTTCTTCAACACTGAGGATTTTACAAGCGGTGTGGCTAAATATTTTATTCTGTGGTCTGAACGAATCAAAGTGGGTAGGCCGGCAAAATGGTCATCATGAGCATGAGTATGGAATACTCCCTCAATCTCATTAACACTTATTCCTAACGCTGTAAGGCTGTGAGTGATATTTGGACCTGCATCTATGAGGTACATCTTCCCCTTGAAAGTGAGAATGCTTGCCATGCATGGATGGTTTTCATCCCACCCGTCTCCTTCTCCAGTATGGATAATGGAAAAGTCATCTCTCCCGATGCAGTGTGAATCGAGGTGATATGCCGATGGATACTCCATGTCAGGCGAGAGGTTGAGATCAACAGTGGTTGAACTATTGTTGTAAAGAAACTCATAAACATTCACCCCTTTACGGTGAATGAACACTCCTTCTCTTAATTCAACGGCATCCTTTTCGATTATACGAAAGTCGATTAGTTCTTCTGTTTTTTGAATTTTATCAAACGCAAATTTCATCTTGAGGCGCATGAACTCATTCGCTTGGGCTGTGGAAACTCCTGTATCCAGAATTTCCTGGATCGACGTTAAACCATAGTTCCCTCGGTAGATGTATAGACTCTGTGCATATACCTGATCTTCAAGACCGATTAACAAGGGCCGTATACCTGTATTATTGGGGTGACCCGGCAGGATCATTCCCTGACGATAAAACATCTGAAGTACAGGAAATTCTGCGAGGTTACTGAATCGTCCGTTCTGAATTGAAACATCAGAGAGCAGGATAGCATTCGGACCTGTTTCGTATTGTACTCCATTTTTTTCCTTGGGAACAATCAGTCCCCTTTTAGACATATGCTTGACACTGTCAGCAGGACATCCGCAGAGTATGTAGAGATTTGCTTCAGGTATTTCTACCCAGTAAACGCCGTCAGTAATCTTTCGTGTATCCATATTATCTGCCGTGGAATATTATTTATTTAATATATTAAAATTATCGGTCTCTTGCCTATATTTACCATGATCTTTAGGCTGAAGTACATTATTCTATAAAAATGTCCATTTTTCAAATAGTTTACATTCAAATTTACATTTTTACCTGTATATTGTGTTACCTGTTTCGATTATGGCGAGCTCATAAAAGTTAAAAATTCTCCCTAAAGATTGCCGATGTATATGGTAGTAGAGATTTGAAAAGGAGTAGTATATGAAGAGGCTTTCGGTAATGCTCATAATCATATTCACAATACTATGCGTATCATCATTGTGCCTTTTTGCTCAGGAATACGACTTCAGGAATACGAGATGGGGGATGACTGCGAAAGAGGTGAGAGGTATAGAGAAAGAGAAACTTGTTTCCAGAAGCGGTGATAAAAAGGTGTACAAACTTGTATACGGCACCAGTCTGGCCGGCTATAAAGGAAGTATTGTCTACTACTTTACAGAGTATAAGCTGAGAAATGCCACCTACAGCTTCGATATAGCTGAAAGCGGGAAGGCTATCGAGGATTACAGATATTTCAAGAAGCTGCTCACCGAGAAATATGGTGCTCCTGAGAGCTCAAAAAAGGAGTATAGCGATCAAAAGAAAAGGGAGCTTGGACCGCTTCATTATGTACTTCTCCTCCCATTGAACTTTCGGGTGAAGGAGGGCCTCGAAAGTGGGGCGCTTGTATTAAAATCCGGCTGGTCCACTGATTTTACATATATAACACTTTTTTTGGCTTGGAATAGCAAGAAGGAGCTTTTCACTCTTGATATTAATTACGCGCACAAGAGGTGGGTTGACGATCAAAAAAGAGATGAAGAGGAGAGGAAAAAGATCGAAGAAGAAGAGCTCTTAGATGCTATTTAAAGTTTGAATTACATGTAAATTTAAATGTAATTTAAAATAGATCTGGTTGTATTGATTTATCCTTTTTGTTTTTAAATGCTCTCTGTACACTCTCCATGAGCGCATCTTCTATGCTGTCCAGATATGGACTTCTTACAAGATTATACTCTCTTCCCATAAGGAAACGCTTCGATGCATGTGAGAGAAGCAGGCGTCGCCTGGCCCTTGTCATCCCTACATAAAGCAACCTCTTTTCCTCTTCAAAATCAGCTGGTCGACCTTTATAGAGCGAATAGGGGAGGAGCCCTTCCTCACAGCCTACTATGAATACAGTAGTAAACTCAAGCCCCTTAGCAGAATGAATCGTTAAAAGAGAGACTGCTTCTATGGTTGGCTTATATGAATCGGCCCCTGTTCCAAGGGACACCTGCGCGAGCAGATCGAATGCTGACGAATACTGCCCGGCAAGATTAAGAAGCATTGTTATATCCTGTTCATTTTCCTCACGCTCTTTTAAAAATGCATTCTCGATAATTGTTAAAAGTTTGTCCTTTACGCTTATCTTTTTGTTAATTAGGTCTGTAAATGCTGTGATCCCATTCTTAAAAGCGAATTTCATTTCCTTTGCTCTTTTATTAAGAAACTGGTTTTCAGGGCATATCGACAGCTTCAAGAGGTCGATGATAGACCGAACAGGCTCCTTTTCGAAAAAGGGCACCTCAGAAACCTCCTGAAATGGGATGCTGTGGTCGTTGAATGCCTTCTTTAACACATCCATTTGTCTGCCTATTCTTGTTAAAACTGCGAAATCGGATAAAGACATTGCTGTGGAATCCAAAGGAACATTGCAATTAGCCAGTCCTTGCGGGCTGTCCAATTGCTTGGAGTTTGACAGGCTATCCAGCCTGTCAAACTCTACTTCGCCAGACGAAATTTTACTGTCGATTGAAAAAAATCGTAACCCCCCCATCATTTTCTCGATTGTTCTCGCCACCCACTCAGCTTCGCTTTTATCAGTTGGATGTTTGGTGATCGATATTTTTACACCGCCTTTAAGACCTTCCAAGTCAAAATTATCTTTGCCCTGTATGACATCCTGAGAGCCTTTTAATATCTCATTGGAGCAGCGGTAGCTTTTTTTCAGCCTGTACACCGCTGCTTGTGGATAATCTTCAAGGAATTGTCTGATGAACTCAACAGAAGCTCCCCTAAAACCGTAGATTGCCTGATTTGGGTCGCCAATCACAAAGAGATTCGAATCCTCAGGGTGTACCAAAAACTGTATCATCCGGTATTGAGCATAGTTAATATCCTGATACTCGTCGACCATTATCCAATGAAAACGCTCCCTGTATTGAGAGACAATCTTGGTATTTCCTGAAAAAATTGTACACACTGAACTGATAAGATCATCGAGATCAAAAAGATCGTTTTCTCTTAGATAAGATTCATACCTCTGTGCAAGTATGTGTAGTTGATTCTCTAAAGTATTGGCCTTTGATACTTCATTCTCGGAGTCTTTAAACTCTGAGACTGAAGTTCCCAGGTGCTGTTTTGACTTTGAGATGGCATCTGTGATGCGACCTATGATGTTTTTGTCGCATCCGAGATTTTTCAATATATACCTCTTTTGCTCTTCGTCTATAATGGAGAAACTACTGCTTCTTTTCATCATCTCTGGATAATTCTTGAGTACAGAAAGCGCAAACTTATGGAATGTACATATTACAGGCTCAGAGCCCTCCATGTCTTTTGTAAGTTCTTTGTCGTTTAAAAATTCTTTCACCCTATTTCGCATTTCATTTGCTGCGCGGTTTGTGAAGGTTATGGCTAATATGGTTTTAGGATCTACTGATTTATTTTGAATGAGCCATGCAATTCTCATGGTTAATATCTGAGTCTTTCCGGTTCCAGGTCCAGCGAGTACTATTGCGGGTCCCCTGTCATGTTCCTTTGCCCTGTGCTGTTCTTCATTGAGCGTTTGTGTGGGTGTAGGAATAAACGCCTCTTGCGTTCTTCTCTGATCGATATTTTTATAATCAGTAAGATCAAATATAAAGGATCGTTTATCCTCCTTTGCATGAGCATTCGCATGGATTTGAGTGAAGAGCGACTTTTGCCTGAGACGACTCTCGTTTTCTTTATCTTCAAATACCCTTATCCTTCCATACTCACCATCATATCCTTCCTCTATATAAACATCCCCCTCTCTCATCCTCTTAACAGCTTCGAAGATAACTCCCGGGAACATCGTTTTTATCTCATCTAAGGGGAGATTAAGAAGTAGATTGAGCTCTGATCCTGCATATTTGATTATGTCATGGTAGAGCGTTTCTACTTTTTTAGATCCGGAACCTGTCGCGGTGATTTCTGAAAGTATCTCTTTCAAAGGTATGAGAGAGTGATAAGGGGTACGATTAGAATCTGATTCTTCTGTGCCCCGGTCTGAAAGTTGCATCACCCTGTTCATGACACCAATGGTTACCTTCTTGCCGCATACTGGACAGATGTTGTTGTTTTTAATGGTTTGTAACGGATTCCAGCAGATGCCGCACTTCCTGTGCCCGTCATAGTGATATTTACCCTCCTGCGGGAAAAATTCCACTGTACCGAGAAAGTTATCAGAATTACCGGATCGCATCGCACCAATGATAGCATCATATGAGAGCTCTGTTTCGAAGATATTCGCCTCTCTTCCCAGCTTTCCAGGGGAGTGTGCGTCGGAATTTGATATGAGTGTATAACGGTCGAGGAAGCTGCAGAGCCAGTTCATGGAAGGATCCGATGAGAGACCTGTTTCGACCGCTGAGATGTGTTCCGAAAGATCATCGTAGCATTCCTCTATACTGCTGAATCCTGACCCTGCTCCGAGAATACTGAACCATGGAGTCCATATATGGGCAGGCACAAAGAATATTTTTTCAGAGCATTGCAGTGCGATATCAAGAAGGTCTCGTGAGTCGAGTCCGAGGATTGGTCTTCCATCTGCTGTAATGTTGCCAATTCTTCCTAGTGATTGCTGGATTCGTTCTACAGTAGAAAAATCAGGTGAGAAAATGAGATTGTGGACCTTACGGACCTTGTTGTCTTTCTTGTATATAGAGCTTATTTCGCATGTGAGTATGAATCTCGTGTCACTCTCTTTATTGTTCTTATATTCAGGTTTGAGCTTAAAGAGACCGGGCTCAGCTTCGATTAGCTTTTCCTGTAGCTCTTTGTACCAGCCTGGATGAGTAAAATCCCCTGTGCCGAGAACCTTAATACCTTTGATCATTGCCCATCGGTCGAGATCCTCAGGTATGAGATTCTTGCTTGTAGCAATTGAATAATGAGAGTGTAT
>CP070841.1:0-39326 GCA_020342115.1 Spirochaetota bacterium | reverse complement strand
GCACCTTTGACTACCGTCGTATGCAACTTCGTCTTCTCAGAGAAATATTGGTAGAGCTCAGGAAAATAAATACAGATAAATCCAAATAACTTGCCCTTTACAGGAATGTAACCACCCTTACGGGACTTGCTTGAATCCATAAAATAGTATTTTTTATCCATTTTTTTATTGACTATCGAAAAAGTTGTTTGTATGGTTTTCGGCAATATTTTACTAAAAGAGTCCAGTATAGAAAGGATAAGCAGTTACCATGGGTAAAAAATTACCTATCAGCAAAACTGGTTATCGTGAATATTCGTTGGAAGAAATGAAGGAACGTGCGCGCTCTTTCTATGAAGAAATGAGCGTGCGACGCTCTGTTCGAAAATTCTCAAACCGCTCGGTACCAAGGAGTATTATAGAAGACTGCATCCGTACAGCATGTACCGCACCTAGCGGTGCCAATCTCCAGCCATGGCACTTTTTTGCTATTTCAGATCCTGAAGTAAAAAGAAAGATTCGTGTTGAAGCAGAGAAAAGTGAAGATAGATTCTACAAAAAGGAAGCTTCAAAAGCTCAGCTTGAGAAATTGGCTCCACTTGGAACTACTTCTCGGAAACTCTTCCTCGAAGATGCGCCCTATCTCATCGCAGTCTTTACAAAGTACAAATCAAAATCCGGGAGTAAGAATAATTACTATATAGAGGAATCTGTTGGGATCGCAACAGGTATGCTTGTTACAGCGATTCACCACGCAGGACTTGCTTCACTGTGCTATACACCTAGCGATATGACATTTTTAAATGGTATACTCAAACTACCTTCCTATGCCCATGCCTTCCTCATACTCATTGTGGGCTATCCAGATCCTGGTGCAACAGTTCCAGGTATCGGTAAGAAACCTCTAGAGGAAGTAGTCAATTTCATCTAAATCCTTATAACACTTACAATTTCTATTGTTGTTGGAGGTATTATATGAATTTACAGAGACCAAATTCCGGAGAAGCCACACACACATCAAACCGTTCAAATGATGTTGTACAATGCTCCGGGATATGCACAATTTGTATCGATGGATGTCAGGGAAACTGTGAGATATTCAAAGCAACCTTCAGGGGAAGAGAAGTTATCTACCCGGGTCCCTTTGGGGAGATCACTGCAGGCGGCAACAAGGATTACCCCATTGATTACTCGCATCTGAATATTCACGGCTATGCCCTTGGGGCTGAGGCAATAGAGGAGGCAAATCCTGATATTGCTATATTCCCAAAAGTTGAGACAGAATCTTCCTTCGGCCATATTCATACTGTTAGGATGTCCCTTCCGGTTTTTACTGGTGCACTCGGCTCTACAGAGATTGCAAGAAAAAATTGGCTGGAGTTTGCAGCGGGTGCTTCAATAGCGGGTATTCCTCTTGTATGTGGGGAAAATGTGTGTGGTATGGATCCAAAAGCAACATTGAAGTATGGAAGAATAGTGGAATCGCCAGAGATGAGAAGAAGAGTTGAGTCATACAAACGCTGGCATGAGCTTAATCCTGATTACGGCGATATCATTATACAGAAGAATGTAGAGGACACAAAGTTTGAAGTAGCTCAATACGTAACAGAAAAGCTTGGAGTTAAAACAATTGAGCTTAAGTGGGGGCAGGGTGCAAAGTGCATCGGAGGTGAGATCAAAATCCGTTCCCTCGATGAGGCAATTGAGCTTCACAACCGCGGTTATATCGTTGAGCCCAACCCTATACTCGAAAATATTCAGAAGGCCTTCAAGGCTGGCGCTATCAAAGAGTTCGAGCGCCATTCAAAACTTGGATTCGTCCACGAAGATGAATTCCTTAGAGAGGTCGAGAAGCTCAGAAGGCGTCATGGTGTTCAGCGTATCACACTTAAGACCGGTGCCTACAGTGCCCGTGAGCTTGCAATGGCAATCAAATGGTCGAGCAAGGCTCGTATCGATCTCGTCACCATCGATGGTGCTCCAGGAGGGACAGGAATGAGCCCCTGGAGAATGATGGTGGAATGGGGTGTTCCCACATTCTATTTGCAATGTCTCGCCTACCAGTTCTGCATGAAACTCGCTTCAAAAGGTGAATGGGTACCATCACTTGCAATGGCAGGCGGTTTTTCCACAGAGGATCATATCTTCAAGGTTCTTGCACTCGGTGCTCCCTTTTTCAAGGCCGTATGTATGGGCAGAGCATTGATGATTCCCGGGATGGTGGGAAAAAATATTGAACAGTGGCTGAAAAAAGGCAAACTTCCAAAAACCGTGTCCCAGTATGGCGATACACCGGAGAAGATCTTTGTGACTTATGAGCTGCTGAAGCAAGTATACGGTGCTAAAGTTGTAAAAGAGCTTCCCCTTGGAGCAATAGGTATCTACACATTCACAGAGAAGCTGAAGCTTGGGTTGCAGGAGTTAATGGCTGGAACAAGGAGTTTCAGAATCGATACAATTACACGAAAAGACCTTATGGCTCTAACCGAGGATGCTGCCAAGGTAGCTGGTATTCCTTACGTGATGGATGCATATCGGGAAGAAGCTGAAAAGATACTTGAAGGATAAAAGAAGCTGCTGCACGCGATCTAAAACAGGATACTGATACTTACTCTTTGTTTTTCTTGTTACCACTATAGTCTTTTTCCTTCACAATATTATCTTTTAAATAGAAGGTTTTTCATCGTACAACCTCTTAATAAAAGCATTTACTATTAAAATTTTTTGAGAAATGTTCAGGTGAAGAAAGCTTTATTCAGCGACATCCTCGAAAATAACAGCTTGAGGTGCACCATCTGTCAGAGACGCTGCATAATAGGCAATGGACAGTATGGTTTTTGCCATACAAGGATAAATAAGGAAGGCACGATCTACTCACTTGCCTATGGACAGGTTTCCACACTTACCTTTGCTCCTATCGAGAAAAAGCCGCTCTTTCATTTCTATCCGGGAAGCATCTGGTTATCTTTGGGAACCCTTGGCTGTAACTTCCTCTGTCCCGGATGCCAGAACTGGGAGATCGCACATAAAAAATTCCATAGTGATCGGAACAGCATAACTCAATACCTTCCACCAAAGGAGGCTATTAACATTGCCAAAAAGAGAAAGAGTATGGGGCTTTCATTTACCTACAACGAGCCTTCAGTTTGGTTCGAATATACCCTTGACTGCGCAAGGCTGGCAAAAAAAGAAGGTCTATTTACAAATTATGTTACAAATGGATTTATCACTAGTGAGGCTCTTGATGAAATAGGGCCCTGGCTCGATGCATACAGGGTAGATATTAAGGGCTTTACTGCCGGATTATATAAAAAAATTGCCGGTATTTCGAGCTTTGATGAAATACTGGAAAACACAGTACGTGCCAAAAAGAAGTGGGAAATGCATATCGAAATAGTAACCAATATCATTCCTACATACAATGATGATGACTGCCAGCTCAATGCAATTGCGTCGTGGATAGCGAGCGAGCTTGGTAAAAATACACCATGGCATGTAACGCGGTTTGTGCCACATCTTAAATTATCTACCCTTATGCAAACACCAGTAGAAACATTAGAGAGGGCACGAACAATAGGGATTGATCAAGGACTACGTTATGTGTACATAGGTAATCTTTTCAGACATCCAGCGGAAAATACTTACTGCCCGGAATGCAACATGCTCTTAATAGAAAGGGATTCCTTTTCTGTGGGAAATAATTTAATCAAAAACGGACAATGTCCAAATTGCGAAACTATAATTCCAGGGAGGTGGAAATAAACTTGGGATCGTGCATATCATGCTTAAAATCATCGAATCGTATATCAGCCAAGCTCGGTGTATGCGTAGACTGCATCCGGGCACGTTACAGTGAGGTGAAATCTCATGTAGAGAAAGTACACCATATGATGAGGAGGGAATACAAACTTCCTGAGCATCCACCAAAAAAGAAGGACGGGCTTCTCTGCACTACCTGCGTCAACAGGTGCATTATACCCGAAGGAGAGAGGGGATACTGCGGTGTGCGACTAACCCAAAATGGAAACCTCAAAGGCGGAGCTAAAAACCTCGGGAGACTCAGCTTTTACCATGATCCGCTTCCTACGAACTGTGTTGGTTCATGGGTCTGTCCTGCTGGTACTTCTTGTGGGTATCCTCGCTATTCTCATACAGAGGGAGCAGAGTACGGCTACAAGAACCTTGCCGTATTCTTGCATGCATGCTCTTTTGACTGTATCTTCTGTCAGAACTGGCATTACAGAGAGCACTCTACCAAAGGATATGAGCAATCTGCGGATGTTCTGGCTGACAGTGTTGATCCAAGAACATCCTGCATATGCTATTTTGGCGGAGACCCAACACCACAGCTTGCCTTTGCCATCGAGGCTTCCAAGAAAGCCCTCAGTAAAACGAAACGCATCCTCCGCATATGCTGGGAGACTAATGGAAGCATGAACACCGAACTTTTAAAAGAGATACTCATGCTCTCCCTTGGAACCGGAGGCTGTGTCAAGTTTGATCTCAAAGCTTGGAATGATGGAATTCATCGTGCGCTCACCGGTGTTACTAACAGACAAACATTCAAGAATTTTGAACGAGCTTCAAAATACTGCAAGATAAGAAATGACCCGCCTCTCCTTATAGCGAGCACTCTATTGGTACCAGGGTATATAGATAGAAAAGAGGTTTTCAGTATTGCAAAGTTCATAGCCGATTTAGATCCATCTATTCCCTACTCACTTTTAGCCTTTGCACCCAGCTTTTACATGCATGATCTTCCCTATACAACAAAGAATGAAGCTTATTCTTGCCTGGAAGCCGCGCATGAAGCAGGTTTGGAGAACGTAAAACTGGGGAATATCCATATTCTCCGATAAATATTATTAACAATTGACACGTGTATTACAAAGTAATATTATTCAGAAGTAATACTTAGTATTACTGAACTATGAGCATGGAGAAAATGATGGATAGGCACAAGAAAGAGGAGATTATCACCTTCAAGGTCGACGATGATCTCGCGCATGCAATGGCAGGTATTCCCAACCGTTCTGAGTTCATTCGATCGGCTATCCTTGCAGCACTGGATTCAACATGTCCCCTGTGCAGGGGAACCGGAATTCTTACACCAAGACAAAAGCAACATTGGGAGAGTTTCAGCGAAAACCACACCATAGAAGAGTGTGAAGACTGCCATGCCTTTCATATTGTGTGTGAGGCCCAGGAATAATAACTATTGAAGAAGATCTACTATGAAACGCGCAATAATCCTGCTTGCAGTTTTTTCACTTATTATTTCATCTGCTACGAAAGCAAGCATAGCAAAGGAACCTCCAATCAATGTATTTGTGAGCATTCTTCCGCAGTCATATTTTGTCGAACGTATAGGAGGTGAGAGGATAAGTGTCAAGGTGCTAGTCGATCCCGGGGAAGACCCTCATACTTTTGACCCTACTCCTAAACAGATGATGGCCTTAAGTGATGCACAACTTTATTTTGGAATCGGGTTCCCTTTTGAGCATCGAATATTAAGAAAAATGCAGAGCTCCAACTTAAAACTAAAGCTCGTTCACACAGACAGAGGAATAAATAGAAGGCCATTGGATGATGCTCACAATCACAAAACTGAATTAGACCGCAATTACAATAAAGTCGGGGTAGATAATCACGAGGAAGGTGGCCTCGATCCACATATATGGCTCTCAGTGCCTGAGATAAAGATACAGGTTAAAAATATCCACGATGCGCTACTTGATATCGATCCATCTCATAGGGCCGTATACCAAAACAACCTGGACCAATTCCTCAAGGAGCTCGAGAAAGTGGACGCCGCTCTCCATGAGCTCTTCAAACCATATAGAGGGAGAACATTCTTTGTTTTCCACCCTTCATTTGGCTATTTTGCAGACACATACGGATTAAAACAGATACCTATCGAGATAGAGGGAAAAAGCCCGACTCCAAGGCAGATAGAAGCACTTATTAAAGAAGCAAAGCGTCAGAATGCACGAATAATATTCGTTTCTCCGCAGTTCAGCCAGAAGAGTGCTGAGATTATATCCAGGGCAATAGGCGGAGCAGTTGTCCCGATCAACCCTATGGAGAAGAATGTGCTGAAAAATCTCGAGGATATCGCACTCAAGATTCATAAATCTCTCGAGTAGCATACAAGGAGATTGCTATGAAAAAAACAGATGCAATTATTGTTGATAAGGTAAGCTTTTCCTATGACACTGTGCCTGTTCTAGACAATGTGAGTTTTACTGTGGAAAACGGTGCTTTTATAACAATGGTCGGACCGAATGGGGGTGGAAAGACTACCCTGCTGAAACTCATCCTTGGCCTCATCAAGCCACGTACAGGATCTATACGTGTATATGGAAAACAGCCTGATAAGGTGAGTGATAAAATAGGGTACATGCCGCAGTATCAGCTTTTTGATCCCTGGTTCCCTGTAACGGTCGCCGATGTTGTCCTCATGGGACTCCTGGGCAAACACCCTTTGGGACCTTACTCAAAGGCTGAAAGAAAGAAGGTCTCAGATACCCTCGATATCTTCAGCATGACCGATTATGAGACACTGCCATTCTCTATTCTCTCGGGCGGTCAGCGCCAGAGAGTGCTCCTGGCTCGCGCTCTTGTGAGTAATCCCGAGCTTCTTCTTCTTGATGAGCCTACTGCAAATGTTGATATCGAAGTTGAAACAAGGCTTATGGATATTCTGGAAGAATTGAACCGTAAAATGACCATAATAATGGTGACACATGACCTCGGGTTTGTGACAGAAGCAGTCAATGATTGTGTCTGTGTAAATAAAAAAGCCTTTGTGCATCCTACATCTGAGCTTACAGGAGATGTATTGCAGGAATGTTACGGGCAGACCATCAGGATCATACGACACGATAAAATAAAGGATTGACAGAGGACACCCATGGCTCATTTCTTCAGTGCACTCGGAAATCCTGATATCGTTTTTCTTCGATACGCGTTACTTGTAGGCCTCCTTGGAAGCATCGCTTTCGGGATAGTGGGCACATATGTCGTGACGCGAAGAATAAGCTACATCGCAGGCGCTATTGCCCACTCGGCGCTTGGTGGAATTGGAGCTGGTCTGTATATCCAGATAAAGCTCGGAGTGCAGTGGTTCTCTCCTGTGCTCGGTGCAGTGATTTCCGCGCTCGGTGCTGGAATCATAATCGGAGTCGTCAGCCTCTATGCTAAGCAGCGGGAGGATACCGTTATCGGAGCAATATGGGCAATAGGAATGGCTGCAGGGATCCTTCTCATCTCCAAGACACCGGGATACGTGGAACCAATGAGCTACCTCTTTGGAAATATCCTCCTCATCTCGAAAACCGACCTCATTGTTGTCTCAGTTCTCGATATTCTTGTTGTAATTCTCGGCAGCCTGTTCTATAACAAATTCCTTGCAGTGTGCTTCGATGAAGAGTTCGCAAAGATCCGGGGAACAAGGATAGGTCTTTTTTACCTGCTCTTAATCTGCCTTACTTCTCTGACAGTTGTTCTGATGGTAACAATTGTTGGTATCGTCATGGTTATCGCTTTACTTACGCTACCTGCTGCGGTTGCAGGGCTCTTTTCAAAAAAACTCTGGCAGATGATGATATTTTCTACCCTCATCTGTATGGTATTCACTGTGTTTGGTTTGGGATTGAGCTATATATACGACATGCCAACAGGATCAAACATAATCCTCTTTGCCGGTGCTGTATATCTGCTTTCGATAGCGTGCAGTTTTTTACTGAAGAAGGGGAAAAAAATAAAAAAGTAAATTCTCTTAAAATTTCGATTTTTCCCATTTTTGTGCTATATTCTATTTCATTGTAAACTCTTCGGGTAGGACGAACCAATTTTACTATTACATTGTAACGGAGGTGTCCTATGAATAAAAAAATTCGTTCAACTATTATGTATATTCTTCTTCTGGGTGTGACCCTTATGTTTTTCTTCTCATGCGGTGGGTTCTTAATAAAAGAAAAGATAATCTACGAGGTCGAAGGTTCCGGCTACGCAACTATTTCCTATACAAACAAAGATGGATACACAACGATTATCATGAATCAGAGTCTCCCCTGGTACAAGAATATCTATTACCTGTTTGACGAAGAGCCTACTGTTGAAAAGTTGACGTTGCAGGTTACCTCATTAACTCCTGTAACCACGAAAATCACCTGGGACAGATAAAGAGATAATTTCCTGGATTTTACCCTGTATCAACACACATCTAAACTGTACGCAAGAGCGTAGCCAATAAGACGAATTATTCTCTCAAGTTTGTTAAATTAAAGATTATCTCGACACGGCGGTTTTTCTGCCGTCCTGTAGCTGTATTATTCGATGCAACAGGCTTTGTCGCTCCAAAGGTCTGTACTTTAATTAACTTTGGGTCCACACCTAATTGATCCACAACAAATCGTTTTACCGAATTGGCACGCTTTTCTGATAGCTGGTAGTTGTACCTGTCTGTTCCAGTGTTGTCGGTATGCCCGTTTATCACGACTTTAACGATCTTTGCCTCAGGATTTGCCCTTTTTATATTCTCAACCTCTTTCGTATATTTAGTGTAGTAAACGGATCTTATGCGTGCGCTGTTTGTGTCAAACTCGAGCACGGCAGTGAATACACCCTCTTTCAGTGGTGCCATACCCTCTGGACATCCGAATGCATCAACTTTGACACCCTTCGTCGTACCAGAACACATATCCATGTAGTCATAAACGCCGTCACCATCACTGTCAAAAGGACATCCTGACGCATCTACTTCAATCCCATAGGGAGTATCCGTGCACCTGTCCTTATCGTCAGACACACCATCCTCATCACTGTCGACCGCCACAGCTACCACTTCCTCCTCTGCCGGTTCCTCTTTTACAGGCTCTTCTTTGACAACCTCCTCTTCTCTGGGTGCCTCAACCTCTTCATCTTTCACTGCTTCTTCCTGAGTAGCACATCCAAAAAACATAAGAAAGAAACATCCGCTGATAAAAAGAATTCCCAGTAACCATAGTATTTTTTTCATTTTAAACTCCTTTTTATTATTTATAGCTTGTTTCTATAGATAATTGATTGCAGTGGGATTATATCAGGACTACTACAAGAAGTCAAGCCATAGAAGTTTAAAAATATTAGTTTCTCAACCTGTCTCAATAACATTCTATTATTTTTGAATCTCCACCATCCTAATTATTCCCCTCTCTCCATTTATCAGCCATTCAGGGTCAATAGAAGTTAGAGTCTCAAACATTTCCCTTGAAATGTCTACCGCGATTTCACTTTTCATTGTTCTTAAAACAGCAAAAGATGTAGGAAAATACCCGGATATTTCCTCCATATCAGTCCATGGATGCCATTTCCTATCCGATAGAAGTCTACGGTAGTTTGCATCCCCCTTAAAAATAACGATGTCCTGCTTTGAAAGTTCAGACCTAAGATCCTCAGGTATGTCTATGTAATGAAGGGGGCTGTTCCAGAAGAAGTGGTTACGGAGAATGAACCTCTTTTCAGTAATAAACGACCTCAATCTCCTCCCGGTTTCTGAAACCTCTTCATGCCTGTCCCTGGTGAGAGCATTCAGAGTCTGTTCGACATCCTTGATCATTGCATCTGAAACAAACATTGGGTATTTGTTCAAATGAATGTGAACGATTGTATTATCAGAGTACTGCAGCAGATTTTCAATTAGTATCAGATCACACACAAGCTCGGTTCCACAATTATCGGCCACAACAGTCACATTCTCTGATTCGAGAAGTTTTTCGATAAATATATCGGAATGATCTATGATAAGATTATTGTCTTCCCTATTCAGTATCCTTTCTCCTGCACGACTAGCAATCTTAGGGATGCTCAAGTCTATTCTATTACCCCAGAGAGAGGCATGAACAAGAGCCTTTATTCTTCTATGCCTTGAATCCACTTTATGTATTAAATCAAGAATACTTCTTGCATTATTCAGGCCACCACCATTAGAGAAGAGCTCTTTTTCTTTAGCCTTCTGAAAAGGATCTTTGAGGTAAAATTCTGAACCTTTTTCAAAATATCTAAATGCGAATAGAATCTTGAAATAAAAGAGTGCCTCTGCAAAATACCATGGAACGTTCCTCCAGTATTTCCCCTCATATAACTTTATCTGTTCTTCCCACACCTTAATCTCATTATCTTCCAGGAAACTTGTTTCCCGGGAACTGAAATCTACGGGACTTGTGATTTTTCCATCTTTGAGCTCTTTTTTTATAGCAAGCAGATCATTACGCACACTCGATGAAGGTTCGTTATCATTAATAACCTGATCGATAATCTGTGGCATCCGTTGCAGAACTGTGTACTCTGCAAAGGAAGCCTGATCTGCAGTTGATATGAACGGTGGTATTTTCTTCTTTTTCATGATTGGTATCAATAATTTAATACTGCATTGTAAATGTAATTAGTTTATGTTTAAAAAAGTGTCATTCGCATTTAGATGAGTAAGGGCATCCTATTAAGAAGGGGCCAACTCCATCTAAATGTAATTAGTTTATGTTTAAAAATAAGTGTCATTGCATTTAGATGTGGAAGTATATACTTTAAAAAAAGAGTCTAACGTCATCTAAATATAATAATGTCTAACGATAAGAATATGAAATATTGACAGAGTAATCCTCCTCCATTAAACTCTAGGAAGAACAGTTTCTTAATAAAGAAATTCTCTAAGAAACCAGAATTTTTATGAAAGATAAATACAATTTTGCGGTACTTTCTGGTGACAGGGTAGGAACCGAGGTTGCCTCAGAGGCTTTCAAGGTGAGTAAAAAAGCATGTGAGCTTCAAAATATCGCACTTGACAGTACACGGTACTGATAGGATTTCAAAAACGCCAGACGTTGGTGATACGATTGTCGTTAATCTCTAACCCCCATTTTTCACAAATATATATTAATCAACAGGAGAAGTTCACTGTTTTCTCACTTTTTACTTCATTCTATGCTTGCAATTGTAGTGTATTCGTGTATTATTACTGCTATTTCAGTAAAAAAAATTCTCATCAACATATAGGAGTGGCAAATGAATAGAGGGAGGAAAGCCGGTGAAAAAAGAAAAATCCCGGGTACAAGATCTGCTGAGCTTCTGGTCTTGAGAAACAAATTCATACCACAAGCTGTGTTTCAGGTTGCTCCTGTTTTTATTAATAATGGTAAAGGGGCCCTTATAGAGGATGTGGATGGAAATCAGTACATCGATTTTACAGGTGGCATATGTGCGCTCAATATCGGACGGTGCAATGAATTAGTAGTCTCCGGGATAAGAGAACAGCTAAACTACTATTTGCATGGAAATCATAATACTGTAATGTATGAGCCTTATATAAAGCTCGCAGAAAAGCTTATTGAGATTACCCCCGGACAATTTCCAAAACAGGTCCTTTACAGCAATAGCGGCACAGAAGGCATTGAAAATGCTGTAAAGGTGGCAAGACATCATAAAGGCAGATATGGATTAATCTGTTTTGAGGGAGCATTTCATGGGAGAACAGCTCTTGCAATGGGATTGACCAGTCAGGTAAAAAATTTCAAGCATGGCTTTGGCCCTTTTGATCCCGGTATTCATAGATTTCCCTTTGCATACAGCTATAGAGCTCCATTCGGATTGAGTGCAGATGAATATGGTGGATTCTGTATTACAAAAATTGAGGAAAGTTTTAAAAATTATATCGCCCCTGATGAAATTGCTGCCATCATTTTTGAACCCATTCAGGCAGAGGGGGGTTATATTGTGCCCCCTAAGAATTTTGTGAAAGGACTCAGAAAAATCTGTGATGAAAATGATATTATCCTCATAGATGATGAAGTTCAGGTCGGTATGGGCCGCACAGGAAAGATGTGGGCAATAGAAAACTTTGGCGTGATACCAGATATACTGGTCACAGCTAAAAGTCTTGGTGGTGGCTTGCCGATTTCTGCAACAGTGGCAAGAAAGGACATCACAGAGTCAATACCAATAGGTGGAATCGGCGGCACCTTTAGCGGCAATCCGGTTTCATGTGCTGCCGCCCTCAAGGTGTTTGAATATTTTGACCAGGAAAACCTTTTACAGCGTGCAACTTACCTTGGAAAAATTGTGATGAACAGATTAGAAAAGATGAAAGAAAAATATTCTGTTATAGGCGATGTGAGGGGAATCGGCTGCGCAATAGGAGTCGAGTGTGTGAAGGATCGTAAAACAAAAGCGCCGGCCTCCGGGCTGGTCTCACGTATACTTAAAGCATGTACTGAATATGGACTAATGATTATGTACTGCGGTCATTACCACAATGTTATTCGTTTCATGTTTCCACTTGTAATAAAAGAGGAGGAATTACAATTAGGACTCGACATCTTAGATAATGCTATAAAATCTGTTATTTAATCACAAATATACACGGAGGAAAAATTAATACAAAAGCATACACCTGATAACTGTGATTAATTTTCTCCCTTTTAATTACTTTATAGCTACACCCTTGTTGAGGTCTTTGAACTTAAGGTCGATCAAAATAAATGCTTTTTCCTGTAGCTGAGAGTGGAATCCCAACCACATAGTCCCAGTCGCAGAATCCCATATGTCGAGCTACAGCACCGATTGAGTACATTATGCGGTTATCCGCATTTAAAATCCCTGCAGTCTTTACAGCTGAACCATGCGCAATCCCGAGATCGAGTAAACGGAATGCGCAATGAGGTCCTTTAAACTCAACATCTGTCTTCTTAGCATTCTCGAGCTCTTTGCATGTTTTGAAGCCACAAGCACCGCAGTTCAAATTAACAGGCTTAGCGTCTTTGAGCCCTATGAGAATAATGTTCTCACTGTTTTTCACATTATTGCCGTCTCTACCAATAGTCGATTTTTTACTTTGCTCACTAAACTTCATCATACCCTCTGCTAACTTTTTTACATCTTCACCTTCAATAATCTTTATTTCAATAAAATCTTCACCTCGGCTCTTTGGTGCTGTGCGAGCAGCAATAGCCATAAGCTCTGCCACTGTCTTTAAACCCTCCATTTAAAGCCTCCCTTTGTATTAAAGATGATTTCTATCAGAAATATAATTATTTTTTATTCTTAAGCATAATGTATATATAAAAAGTTGAAATATGTTCATTAATGAAATATTATTAGCATAGGTTTGGGGGTATAAATGGCTAGAATAAAAGATGAAAACAAAAGAGTTGCTATTCTACAGTCATCAAAGATACTTTTTGCAGAAAAAGGCTTCTATAATACATCGATCTCCGATATTGTGAATGAAACAGGACTGCCTGTGGGAAGCATCTATACATATTTTAAGAACAAAGAAGAGATCGTTCGTGTTATTATTGAAGAAGGCTGGAACGATCTTCATGAAAGGCTGGAAAAGGCCCTCTCCTCCACTACCAGTCCAAAACGAAAGATAAAGGTCCTGATTGAACAGTTTCTTTCAGAGCTTCTGAAAGATATCGATTTGATAAATATCCTTCTCTCTGAAGCCATAGATTATACAAGGATAGAAGAAAAGGTAGAAAAGCTTTCCAATATAATTCTCACAATCCTCAAATCACTCTCACCCAAAAAAGAATCTTTTCACGAACTAACAAAAACCTCAATGAAAGCTGGGCTCGTTGTCTACTTTCTTGGAATTCTTAATGCAGTAAAGATCAGTCGTTCTGCTTCCCTGGGAATTGAGGTAACGGATATTATGAATTTCGTGAAGCAGTCAATTGAAAATGCTATGGGTATTGAACTATAAGCTAGTTGCAGCCAGCCTATTGCTGGCTGCAAAAAGATGACAGTCTAGACTGTCATCTTACAGCTCTCTTTGTGTTCAAGAGATGCTTATTAAGGTGTATAGCCTCGTGGAAGGAAACCCTGCAGTAAGGTGATTTTTTCACAAGCAGCCGCTGTGCTAATGGTCGCACCAAGGTAAAAAAAACACGCTTTATCCTGTAGTTCTTTGAGACCTGACGATAATAATCCTCAAGTGTATGTCTCTGATAGTGCAAATAGCCTTCACTCTCTCCGGTTTCCATATAACCGCAATGAAACCCACTTTTGCTGAATGCCTTATCTGGAATGAAACCACTACCCATACCGAAAATATCAAACAATCGGTTGATCAAGGCCCTGTAGGTAGTCCTGCATTGCTCTCCACCTGCGATATGAAAGGTCTTCCCCCAAACCTGTGGGTTATCAACTGCATTAGCAATAGCATATCCAACATCCTCAGAGCAGCAGATCTCGAGTGAGGTCTCAAGTGGCATATCATACATTATTGGATCGAGTTTGAGCTTGGTGGAAGAGAATATAGCCGTAAGTCGAAAAATTGACCATTGTAATCCTGACTGCTTTATAAGCTCTTCACATTTAAGCTTTTGCATAGCATAGTGGTCACCAGGGGATGGATTCGGAGAATCAGTTTCTTTTATGTATGGAGAATCGAGGCGGTCTCCATATACTGCCACAGAAGAAGTGTAGATTAATTTTGGTATTGCAGGCTGTTTTTTCATAGCATTAATTATATTTTCTGTTCCGCCAATATTGATATACTCGGCTAGATCAGGATTCCGATCAGCAAGTGGTGGAATCACTGCAGCAAGGTGGACCACAACATCCACTCCACTTACAGCTTTGCCAACATCCCGGATGTTCAGTATATCACCAAGGATGATCTGAGCTTTTCCTTTATACTTTTTTGCCCAAAAACGATTTTTAAAGGTATTTCTTTCAAAAACCTTGACCTGATATCCTCTTTTCAAGAGCTCATTCAGTGTACTTCTGCCAACATTTCCAAACGCCCCGGTAATCAGTATCTTCATTATTTATTCTCCATAATAATAAATGAGCGAATATTCGTTCTTTTATAATATAGCACATTCTTTTTTATCTGTCAAACACTCTTGCTTACTTTTTTGTAATTTTTAATGAAGATTAAGAATCTTAAACCTTATTATGTAATTTTTTGTTCGAGAAGGATTGTTAATTGGGGCGACTTCGCCACATCCCATTTAATGCTATTGAGAGATCGTCATATGTAATATTCTTAACTTGAAGTAGCAAAAACAGTAGGACTATTGTATATAAAAAATGCTATCAACAATCGTGAATGCCACTGAAAGTCACGGCGCCTTCGCCGTGATTTAGTTGCTTTTTATCAGTAACAAAAAATTGAATAAATCTTGTTTCTTCTAATATTTATTAACTCAAATTTCTTACTTTTTCTACACACAAAATATCTTACTTAGACAATTAGTATATATACAAAGTTTTGCTTATCTGCTTTCTGTATGATATGTTATTGGCAAAATGAATTAAAACGAAGGAAGGATCAATGAAGCTTTACCCATTAAAGGATATTAATAAACCAAACCTTTTGAAAACTATATTTCCTTACACAATACCTCCACTTATAACTTTCGAAGCACCTATTAGAGAAATCATAGACGGAAAAGAAGTTCATTTTGATCCGAAATCTGTGAAAACCAGAGACATCCATATAACTGATACCACATTTCGTGACGGGCAACAGGCGAGACCACCCTACTCCATCAAACAGACAAAGGAGATTTACAGTATGCTGTCACACCTTGGTGGAGCAAAGGGTGTCATTCGGCAAACGGAGTTCTTCCTCTACACAAAACAGGATCGCGAAAAGGTAGCTATGTGTATGGAGCTCAATATGCCGTTTCCTCAGATAACCGGATGGATAAGGGCAAGCCTGGGAGAGCTCCGAATTGTGAAAGAGATGGAGCTCGCCGAAACTGGCATTCTCACATCATGCTCTGATTACCACATATTCTATAAACAAAATCAGACTAGAAAAGAGGCAATGTCACTCTATCTTAAAGTAGTTGAATCCACACTTAGCAAAGGAATTAGACCTCGTTGTCATCTTGAAGACATAACACGCGCAGATATCAAAGGTTTTGTCATCCCATATGTACAGAGACTGGAACGCCTCAGCGAAAACGAACCGGAAAAAAGAAAAGTAAAGATACGCCTCTGCGACACAATGGGCTTTGGTCTTCCCTATCCTGGCACAGAGGAGCCCAGATCTATCCCGAAGCTTATATGGCGCATGATAAATGAATGCGGCGTGTCACCGGATCGAATCGAGTGGCATGGACACAATGATTTTCATAAAGCGCACGTAAATGGAATCAGCGCATGGATCTATGGAGCAAATGCAGTAAACTCTACCATCTTTGGGTTTGGTGAACGCACAGGAAATCCACCACTGGAAGGGGCCCTCATCGAATATATATCTCTAAAAGGTGATATTTGCGGTATCAATCTCAATGTCGTAACGCAGCTTGCCAACTACTACCGAGAAGAGATTAAAGTACAGATACCGGCAAACTACCCTTTTATCGGGAAGGACTTCAACACAACAAGGGCAGGCATCCATGCAGGCGGGCTTAGAAAAAATGAGGAGATTTATAACATCTTTGACACCAGCTTATTATTGGATCGCCCTCCAAGAGTGGCCATTACAGATAAATCAGGCACAGATGGTGTTGCTATGTGGGTTAATGATTTTCTCGGATTAAAAGGAAAAGAAAGACTTACATTATCAAAGGTTGTGAAAATTCAGCGCTGGGTAATGGATCAATACGAGAAACATGACCGACTGACTGCCATCTCAAATGAAGAGCTTGAGGATCAGGTGCGAATTAACTTTCCCGATCTGTATAATCGTGCTAAAGGAGTTTGAGTCTTATTAGTTAAAATATCGAAGATTGCAGAGGGTGAATATTTGGAAAATTAATATATTCAATCGAGAAGGCCTCTTAATCGCGGCGAATGCGCCGTGACGAAAACGTCTTGATTAAGAGGCCTTCTCGAGTAAAATATTTCAAACAAAAGTGCATAATAAGTAATCGTTTCAAACAGTGACGATTCCTTATTAGTAGTTGAACTACCACCACAGTTGATATGTATTATTTATATAACATTGAATCCATAATGTAATATAATCCTAGGTGCTATCCAGCACCTCGCGCACTTTTTTAGAAAGGGTGCTCGAAGTGTATGGTTTTTGTAAAAACGGCAGCCCCTTATATAACACCCCATGATGAACTATCACATCATCCGTATATCCGGAGATATAAAGCACTTTCATCTTTGGGTACCTGTGTAAAAGCCGATTTGTTAGATCTCGGCCGCTCATCTTTGGCATTACTACATCGGTTATCAATAAATCTATTGACTGTATATCTTCTTCTTCACAATTCTCAAGAGCCTCAATTCCATCCCTTGCCTCTATAACCGAATATCCCAAACCCCCAAGCGCCTTAGATGTCATACTTCTTACAACGTCTTCATCCTCAACAATTAGAATCTTTTCCCCTCTTCCTTTCATACCTTTCTCAACATAACCAGGTTTTTTCTTCTTTTCTAATTTATCTATTTGAGGAAAGTAAATAGTTATTGTAGTTCCTTGATTCAATTCACTATCAACCCATATATAGCCATCACTCTGTTTCACAACTCCGTACACCGTGGCTAACCCCAAGCCGGTGCCTTTTCCTACATCCTTTGTAGTAAAAAACGGCTCAAATATATGTTTCCTTATCTCTTCATCCATACCCCTTCCTGTATCACTAACTTCAAGCCGAATGTAATTGCCAGGTCTAGAGCCCCGGTGGTCTTTGCAGAATTCGTTATCCAGATACACCTTCTTAGTTGTAATCAAGAGTTTTCCGCCAGTCGGCATAGCATCCCGAGCATTGACTGCCAGATTTACAATAACCTGCTCTATTTGTCCTGGATCAGCTTTTATATTTACAAGTTCTGGGTCTAAACTTGTTACCAGATCTATATCTTCAGTTATAAGCCTCTTAAGCATTTGATTTATGTTTTTTATTAATTCATTCAGATTCAGTATTTTTGGTTTCATTATCTGTTTACGACTGAAGGCTAAAAGCTGCTGTGTGAGAGACGCTGCTCTATCTGCAGCATTTTTAATTTCTTCTACATGATGATGGATGTTATTGGAAAGATTTTGTTCCATTAATATATCAGAATAGCCTATGATTGCTGTTAAGAGGTTGTTGAAATCATGCGCGATTCCTCCAGCAAGCCTTCCAACTGCCTCAATTCTTTGAGACTGTCGAAGTTGATCCTGTATCTTCTCCTTCTCCAATTCAGCTCTTTTACGTCCAGTAAGATCTTCGTAAACAATAAACTGCTTGTTATCCTCGATTGTCACAGGCCTGAATACGATATCTCTCACTTGCCCGTCTTTGCATGAAACCATGAATTGTCGTTCCCTGATCTCATACTTACCAGATTTTTCCAGATCTGACAGCCATATAGATATGACTTCATGCCTGTAGTCTGAGTCTGGGTGTGCCTTGCGAAACCACTCTTGCCCTGTTGGAATATCTTCCAATGTATAACCGAAAACCTCTATAAATGCATTATTTAAGAATTCATATCTACCCTTTGAATCAATAATCGAAATTGGTAGAGGAAAGAGCTCTGCTATTTGCCGAAATCTTTTCTCACTTTCGGCCAATGCAATTTCTGATTTTTTATGTTCCGTAATGTCAGTAACAATTCCAAGAATAGCTTTTTCACCTTCATAATCTATTAATTTAGAATTAATTATTACCTCTGCCTTTGTATCTTCCTTA
This sequence comes from Spirochaetota bacterium, assembly GCA_020342115.1. Taxonomy (GTDB): domain Bacteria; phylum Spirochaetota; class B62-G9; order B62-G9; family DRHN01. The sequence goes on along the minus strand of CP070841.1, from coordinate 20,721 downwards.
GTTATAATCGTATGCTCGTATGTTTGGAGATCCTCACCATTCAGATGTTTGTTAAATTTCATCTTTACCAAATTTCTCGATTCTGGCGCTATTAGGGCAAGGAACTCGAAATCAGGAGAATAAAAATCCTTCCTTTTATAACCTAAAACCTCTTCGCACTTTCTATTTACATATACTATATTTCCCTTCGCATGTATAAAAATCATATTCGGAGAATGCTCTGCAAGGTTTCTGAATTTCTCCTCTGATTCACGCAACGCTTCTTCTATTCTTTTTTGCTCTGTAATATCTCTGATAGTACCGACGATATACTTTTCTCCTGTCTCGGGATCCTTATATATCGACTTCTTGGTAGAGATTGTATGTAATACTCCATTGATTGTTTGGGCTTCCTCATTTAGATCTGTTTTCTCACTCTTTAAAACCTGCTCATCTTTTTCCCAGTAAATATCGGCCTGTTCCTTAGGAAAAATATCATAATCAGATTTGCCAATGAGATATTCTTTGTTATAACCCCAGAACTTACATGCAGCATCATTCAAGAATACCCATCTGTGTTCTGTGTCTTTTACGAAAACCGGGTCATCAAGAGAGTTAATAACATTCAGAAAAAACTCCTCGGGTATTGAATGATTTATGTTTCCGTTGTTCGCCTTGTTCATGAACAGCTCCAAGTAAGTAATTCTTTTGCCCGACCAAACCCAAAACACTGTTAGTATATATATAAATTATAATTACTGTTTTTAAATAATGCTAAAAATTCTAATATGTATTTATTACAAGAGTGAGAAAAACAGCATATCATTAAGATGATTATCTGTTTTTTCTGTTAAAAAGAGAAAAGATCCTATATATCAAACATTTGATTGTAGATATAAAAATCCTTGGATGATTCATCACTTTTTCAATAAAGATGGTGTAGAGGATAAGAAGTAATTCTCTTTATTTAAAAATGAGTGTCACACATTGAGGTTTCAACATTACGATTGTGATACTGTCATGGGTAATGTTCTTTAAATCTAAGGAGCAAAAACTGAATGAAATTAATGCTTTCTTTCTAGCATTTCAGTCCTGTAGTCCACACGCGGTAGTTTGTCTATGCTATAAGGTAGGGTTGCATCATCTGGAATTTTATCCACATAGCATTTTCTGAATTGCGGGTCCTGCATTCTGCATATATTTGTTCGATGATTGAATGCCGGATGCTTGACCATTTTCTTCCATATCTTTTTCAGAGGCTCTTCTCGAATATTACCAAATGATAGCGGCGCAAAATCACAGGGAGAAACTTCACCGTAAGATGATACGTAATACTGGAGGTTGGCTGCGAGGCAACCGATACCTCCAAGATATGCTTCCAGAGAGTTCTGCCATGCCTGCGATGAGAGAGGCGGAATCATGCTTTTGCTGAATATAGTAGCAGAATAATCCATAATCTCTTTACGCTGTTCCATGGTGAGCATATCACTCGTATCTTTCAATCTCTTCCCTGTGGGTACATTATCAAAAAGCATAAGGTTATGTAGTTCCAGTTCCTGAGCCAGTTTATATAATTCTTTATACATCCCCTTTTCAGTGCCTGATCGCGATGCGTAGGACGAGATACCTACCATGACACCTTGCTCCTTCATTTTCATCATCCCTGCTATGGCTTTGTCGAAAAGCCCGGGCATTCCCCTCCATTTATCGTGTTCTTTGGAATTGGGGCTATCAATGCTAACAAAAAGTGAATATAGTCCTGCATCAACAAGCCTCTTGACGTTCTCGTCAGTGAGCAATAACCCATTGGTAAACATAATGGGCATTGTTTTTTTCTGATTTATATACGATATAAGCTCATAAATATCGTCTCTTAGGAGCGGTTCCCCCCCTGTGAATGCTAATATTGTTATTCCAAGGTCCTGGCTATCATCTATTAACTTTTTAGCCTCTTGAGTGGTTAGTTCCTGATCACCATTTTTCAGATGATACGCTGCGCTGCAATGGACACAGTTGCACTGACATCGGTAAGTCACCGCAAATGTCATGGCAGATGGAATGGTTCTTCCGAGCAGGTGTGTACTCGTCAGATTCCTCAGTGCCCGTAGCTGTGGACGTGAACCAACTGGAGGTGCAAATGAGTTTGAAACTCTCTTTCCCTCCCATCGGGCCAGGTCCTGATACTGTTTGTAAAACTTTGCCTGGACAAAAATCATAGTGAATAGACTCAGCTTATCGATCAGAGGGTTTAAAAAACCGGTACCCGTATAAGCACCATTTGGAAACTGTTTAAAGCTTATGAGTTTTTTCCCAAAAAGCTTTAAAAATACACGTTCATCTTCCACTGGGATAAAGCACCTCCTTTACAATGAAAAAACCTTGAAATACAGTATGTTGTTGCTCACTAATTGTAGAGTGGACATAGAATGCGGATTGTCTACCGAATGGTACGTGACTTCCTAATATGGTTTGTTTCCATTCGATATCAATCATTACTATTTTATCTGATTATGTTCTATTCAGTACCATTACGTCAAGTGAAAAAGTGCTATAAAGCGAACGATCACTCGTTATGAAAAAGTGGTTAAATTGAGGCTGCTGCAGTTTCTTGAAACTTAAACTTCTCTTTCATAAATAGATCCCGGCAAATATCAACTATATCCTTATCATACTTCTCAGAAGCGTTAGACTCTATCTCATCGAGTGCTGCTGGAAGACCAAGCCCCTCCCTGTATGGCCGACGATTTGTCATAGCCTCTACTACATCGGCAACCGCAAGTATCTTGGCTTCTAAAAGGATGTCATCACCTGTTAAACCGGCAGGATATCCTCCTCCATTCAGTCTCTCATGATGCTGCAAGATCGCGTCTGCAATCGAAAATCCAAACCCGAAGTCTACATTATTTAATATGCCATACCCAACCGCACTATGGAGCTTTATGAGCTCGAACTCCTCTTTTTTTAATGTTGTCGGATTCGCTAATATTTCCGCTGGAATACATATTTTCCCAATATCATGAAGCTGGGCTGTCACTCTCATACCTTCAACCCAATGCCGATCTTCAGGTTTTACTGCCTGTGCGACTTGTCTCACAAGCTGTGACACCTTCCTCTGATGTCCCGCTGTATAAGGATCACGAGACTCTATTGCACTCACCAGAGCATTAACGGTTTTCCCTAATATGATCTTTGATCGCATGAGCTGCTCTTCCAAGGCGGTTCTGGTATTAACAAGACTTGTAATATCCCTCAGATACTCAACAATTCCAATGACCTCTTCTTTTTCATTCCTGTAAGGTGTGTGGGTAACCAGAAAGGTTATGCTTTTATCTTTACTCTCTTTAATGGTAATCTCTCTTTGAGGAAGGACCTCATCATTTAAAACCTTATCTAAATAACAATCCTTATCTCCGAGAGTTTTACCTAGACATAGATAATCGTAACATTTACTACCATTTAACTCTTCCTTATCTATGCCAACCAGATCTTCAAACAGCTTGTTTGCCCATATAATCTTTTTATCTTTTCCAATAATCCGGATGCTATCTGGCAATGTGTCGAATATCTGAGTGTTGTCTACTTCCATTGTGTAACTCCAATATAGCTACATATAAAAAATTAAACTCTAATAATTAAACATTGCTGCTGTCATATGAATTTTATGACAAATAATTCAAATATGCAAATATATATGCATAACAAAATATACTTTCTAAAAATTTAAAATTTATGAGGACATTATTTTACAGATATGGTAGAATATTCTGGAAGATATTTTCATTAAATTTTATTTGGAGGGATAAAATGATAAAAAAAACGTTGCTTTTCATTCTTTTCTCACTCATAGCAGTCGGACTTGTTTTTGCAGGTCAGCGGGAAGAGATACCACTGGGTTCTGAGGAGAATCCAATCATCTGGTCATTCGTACCATCTGGTGAGATGGAGAGAGTTGCTGCAGGCGCACAATCTGTTGCCGACCTTATCTTCGATAAGACTGGCCTCTACATCGAAACAAATGTTGCCACTGAATATGCCGGTGTAATAGAAGCATTAGGAAGTGACCCGCCTGAGGCTCACATGGCGTCTCTTGCAACTTTTTCATATATCCTTGCTGCAGACAGGGGTGTTGCAGAGGCTGCCCTTGTATCTGTACGATACGGGAGTCCGACCTACAATGGTCAGATCATTGTTCGTGCTGACAGTGGAATTTCTAGCATTTCCGGTCTTCGAGGAAAAACCTTTGCCCGCCCTGACCCGTTCTCCACGAGCGGCTGGATCATCCCGATGCTCACCATGCGTGCTGCAGGAATCGATACTGATACAGATCTGAGAGAGATTGTGGATGCAGGGAGCCATGATTCTGTTGTTGCAGCTGTATATAACGGGGATGTGGATGCAGGTGCTACCTACGTCGATGCCCGGTCGAGGATTGAAGAAGACCATCCGGATGTAATGGAAGAAGTTGTTGTAATCGAAGTTACTGAGGATATTCCAAATGATGGCGTTCAGTTCTCCCCATCAGTGCCGCCGGAGCTTCGGGATACTATTGTAAATGCACTCCTCGAGATTGCTGCAACTGAAGAAGGCAAAGCTGCATTGAAAACAGCCTACCAGTGGACAGCTCTTGAAGTGCACGACGACACCTTTTACGATCCCTTCAGGCAGGTGTTGCAGGCATCGGGGCTGAATATTGAAGAGCTCCAAGATTAACCAAAATCACTAAAGTCTTAACAAAAAGGGGGAGTGTAATACTCTCCCTTTTCTTAAATCGAGGACCAGTATGCTGGAAATTAAACATCTTGTTAAAATCTATGAGGATGGAACACAGGCACTTAATGATATTAACTTCAAAGTTGATGCCGGCGAATTTCTAGTTATCATAGGATTGAGCGGTTCCGGAAAATCAACACTGCTTCGCTGTATTAACCGTCTCATAGAGCCGACGGAGGGGAAGATCATCTGGGATGGAGTGGATATAACCTCTCTTGATCAGAATCGGCTTCGTCAAACAAGAAGACAGATAGGAATGATATTCCAGCATTTCAATCTCGTCAAACGCTCAAATGTACTCACCAATGTCCTCTCAGGAAGGCTTGGCTACGTCAATCCAATGAAAACCCTGTTCTACCAGTTCCCTTCAAAAGACCGTCAGATGGCCATTGATGCACTGAAGAGAGTTGGAATACTGGATCAGGCATACAAACGGGCAGACGAGCTGAGTGGAGGACAGCAGCAGAGAGTGGGAGTAGCTCGCGCGCTTATGCAGCAGCCACGCATGATCCTTGCAGATGAACCTGTCGCAAGCCTCGACCCAGTGCTTGCACACAACATCCTCGGCTATCTTGAAAAGATGAATCAGGAGGAGGGAATAACGGTTCTATGCAGCCTGCACTACCTCGATCTTGTACAACGTTATGCATCGAGGGTGATTGGCCTCAGGGATGGAAAGATTGTTTACCGCGGTTCAAAAGAGGATATAGTTGCAATGACTGATGATCAGTTCAGAGAGATTTATGGTGAAGAGGCAATAAGGGTCAGTGCAGGATTTCAGGACAAGGGAAAAGGGTAATGGCTCTAAGAAAGATCCAGCAGAAGGAGATAAAAAGCATCGTACCTGGACCTGTTGCAGGAATCGTCTCCCTGTTTGTTCCTGGCCTTGGACAGGTACTGGCCGGGAGCTTCCAGCGTGGGTTTCTATTGCTCGGTTCTCTGGGTGGTTCGGCCGGCCTTTTCATATGGAGAGTACACCTCCTTGCACATAGAGAAATCAATTTAATGGCTAAGTTTTTGAAAGCCTTTGACCGTCGTCCGTTCTTTGTTGGTCTTATAATAGCATGCATTCTGCTCCTATGGCTCTGGAATGCATGGGATGCTTGCCGTCAGACAAAACCTGAGAAAAAGTCAGGACCAGCTATTTTTATAATCATTGTAGTCATATTCTTTTCGTTGGGATGGCAGATAAGCGAGATTAATCCTTACAAGATGTTCAAAGAGCTCCCGGATGCGATCCCGCCACTCTCTCGGGTTCTATGGCCTTGGGAAGCTGCGGTTGAACGTGAGAAGGAGATAATCGGTGCCGGGGCTGAAATTCTCGTGGGCTGCGGCGAGGGGGAACTTCCTCCAATTCCTGAAGAGGTTCCTGGACAGCCATATATTATGTCAGATCCCAGATGTGGAGACCTATCGAGCCTCGATGAAAATAATCAAATAATCCGAGGCACCACACTAAAACTCACCGGCAGGGGTTTTGCCCCGAACACGAAGACACAGATATGGTGGATTGACTCGCTCGGGAACGAGTTTCGTCCCCGACAGGAAGGGCAGTATGTTGAATTTATGACTGATGTAAAAGGATCATTCGAGTTTGATCTCATAATGCCCTACAGGCTGATTCCTCCGAGCGCCAAGGGGCCTCAATATCAGCGTGTCGAAGCCAAGCAGATCTCCTCTATCGGCAAGCTTATCGTTGGCGACCCTTTGAGACTGACACTCGCACGGATGGCAGAAACGATATTCATGGGCATGATGGCATCCTTCTTCGGCATTATCTTTGCCATACCAGTAAGCTTTCTTGCATCAAGAAACCTCATGTCACACTCCTGGATAACGATGCTGATCTACTATATAACGAGAACCATATTGAACATCATCAGGGCAATAGAGCCTTTAATATGGGCACTTATTGCTGTTGTGTGGGTTGGCCTTGGCCCCTTTGCGGGAATCATTGCCCTCACATTTCACTCTGTTGCTGCACTTGGTAAGCTCTACTCAGAGGCCATCGAGAGTATCGATCCAGGTCCAATTGAAGCCATACAGGCTACAGGTGCGACAAGACTTCAAACAATAATGTATGCAGTTGTGCCTCAAATGATTCCTCCTTTTGTCTCATTCTCCATTTATCGATGGGATATCAATGTCAGAATGTCTACAATCATCGGGCTGGTTGGAGGTGGAGGCATCGGATTCCTCCTGGTCCAGTACATAAGGCTCCTCGATTACCGGGCCGCCGGTATTGCGGTTTGGTTCATAGCAATTACTGTAGCCATTCTGGATTATGTGAGTGCTGAAATACGGCAGAGATTCGTTTAGGAACAGCCCATGATCGACAAGATCATAAAAAGAGACGGAAGAATCGTTCCTTTCAAGCGTGAAAAGATAACTCTGGCAATACTGCAGGCAGCAATATCAGTGGGGGGAAGAGATCGTGCAACTGCAGAAAAGGTTACAGATGATGTAATAGCTATGCTGGAGTCATTGGAGTCGAAGCAGAGCTATCCAAATGTTGAAGAGGTGCAGGATCTTGTTGAGAAATGCCTGATTGAGCGTGGGCACGCAAAAACAGCCAAAGCCTACATCATCTACCGCTACGAACACGCATTGAAACGACTGGGAAAGCAAAGCCTTACTTATTCTTCTGACAACATTCCCTATCAAAAGCTCTGGCTCGCCCTCTCCTGGGGTGTGGATCATAATTGCATATCTCTTGATCAGATAGCCACGATAATCAAAAAGGATCGCTATAGGGATCTCATCGAGGCATCCGAGGATTTCTACCAGAACGAGGTGGATGATGCCGTGAGGTTGATCATGGAGAGGATTGATAATATAAAAATTATCATAATCGCAGGCCCATCCTCTTCCGGCAAGACCACCACAACCATAAAAATCAGGGATATCCTGAAAGACAAAGGATACAAACTTGTTACCCTCAATGTTGATAACTACTACTTCGATCTCAAAGATCAGCCTAAAGATCCATATGGGGACTATGACTATGAAACACCTCAGGCGATCGATTTAAATTTAATCAACCGGCACCTGAAGGATCTCATCGAGGGGAAGACTGTTCCGGTTCCATTTTATAATTTCAAAACTGGAAACAGGGAGGGAATATCACAGGAACTTGCGCTAGGTAACCGAGAGATACTTCTCATCGACTCTTTACATGGGCTCTACGATGAGATGACCAGCGGTGTTCCAGACACCGTAAAGTTCAAGCTCTATATCGAGACACTCTCACAGATCAAGGACCGTAAAAACATCTATGTAAGATGGGCGGATGTTCGAATGCTTCGCAGGATGGTACGGGATATGCAGTTTAGAAACTACAGCCCAAAACAGACAGTGGCACACTGGCACTATGTTCGTCGATCAGAACTGCGGTACATCGTCTCTCGACTGCAGAAGGCTCATTTCGTTGTAAACAGCTTTCTTGCCTATGAGCTCCCCATTATGAAACATCGCCTAGGCCACCTTTTCTCCAAGTTCATCGAAGAGTTTAAAAAAGAACCGGAAAGGGAAGACGCACTTTCGAGGGTGCAGAGAGTCTCTGAAATGTTCAGCGAGATACCTGCATGGGAAGATGAGAGTGTTATCCCACCTCGATCGGTTCTAAGGGAATTCATCGGAGGTAGCGAGTACACTTACTGAAATGTCAGATACTGCACAGGAATGGTTCGACATACTGATTCTTCTTGGAAGACCCGCCTCGGGAAAAAGCGAGATTATACACTATCTCAAATCTACAGACAAAACCAACCGTATAAGACGGTTCCACATCGGTGAATTCGAAGAGATCGATGACTTTCCCATGCTCTGGAGCTGGTTTGAGGAAGATATGATTCTCTCGGAGATGGGAAAACAGAGGCTGCACACAACAGCCAACGGTTACTTCAGTGAAACATTCTTTTGGGATCTCCTTATACAAAGAATCTCTCTGGAATATAAAAAAAGACTGAAAAGAGACCCCCTCTATCACAACCACTACACTGCTATTATTGAATTCTCCAGAGGCTCAGAACATGGAGGTTACAGACGTGCCTTCGAGCAGCTCAGCGATGAAATTCTATCATCATCTGCTGTACTCTACATCAATGTGTCATTTAAAGAGTCGGTGAGAAAAAACCGGTTGCGTTACAATCCAAATGAACCGGACAGCATACTGCAGCACAGCCTTCCTGACGATAAGATGAAAAAATTATACAAAGAGTGTGATTGGTCGGATTTCAGCTCGGCCCATCCAAATTACCTAGAAGCAAAAGGAATACATACTCCATATACAGTTTTCGATAATGAGGATGATGTTACAACAAAGCCTTCAGATGCTCTTGGCAGGAGGCTTGAAAAAACTCTCACACGATTGTGGGAGCTTTATATAAAGAAAACATCATAAGTAATTTCCCTCTTTATTATAGATAAAATCAGGACAGACTGCAGGTCACTAATATATAAAAAAAGCTCTAAACAATCGCGAAGGCCTCTTAACTGCGGCGAAGGCGCCGTGACGAAAACGTCTTACAATTAAAAGGCCTTCGCAAGTAATATGTTCCACACTAAAATATCAAGATGACTTGACAATCATTGCAACACCCTCTCCGCGATAAATAGGTCTTCTCGATTGAGTATAATAATATTAAAAAATTGTGTTTCACAATAATTAAAATGTTGACTTATGTTAATAAAATTATCTCTCCAAGACACTTGTATTATAGTTTTATTATGGGATAATAAACCAATGAATGAACTTGCCAGCATATTAAGTGAAACCGATCTCTCCTTCATCGTGCAGGTTCTCATGCCCGGATATAGAGAAAAAGCGCGAATGATGAAAACACTTGCCGAAGATGAGGAGATGCTGGAAGGTGTGCTTAAGGATGAAAATCTTTTCAAGTTTCTTATGGAGAACCCTGACTCTATTGTTAAGGTCTCTCCACAGCTTTTCTTTACCGTGGTCCTGCTCAAAGTAATGAATGATCTCGAAGGCCAATCCTATACTGTTGAACAGGAGGAGAGGATAAAAGTATTCATCTTTGATAGTAACAATGTTGTCAAATTTCTAAAAGAAGAAAAAATACTTTTTTACCTCATTGATTTGCTTTGCTCCTTTGTAAAGATAAACAGCTGCACAGTGATGTTACGGATAAAGAGAGGTGTATGGAGACGTTTTAAATTCAGCGATTTCAATATCGATAGTCTTCTGAAGTACAGTGAGATGATAGACGAAGAAAGCCGTTTTCTCTCTTACAAGAGGATTGCTGATATATGTCTCTTTATGACTGGAGTATTCCCAGCGTATCTGAGCACCGGACAAGCTCACCGTGTCTTCAGTCGATCAGATATTCTATCATCATCGCGAAAAAGTAAAGATGAGCTTCGATCCTATGGAAGGCATTTTTACAGAGCTGCAGCACAGCACAAAGACGCATATATACATCAGCTTCATCAGGTGCTTTCATCTCTCTCTGAGAAATTCGATCTTGCAGAAAAGCCGCTAACCTTTATGAGCCAGCACTACCTTGGCTTACTCAAAGAGAATCTTTTTCGTCAGTAAATTTCTCAGACAGCACTGCTCAATCGCTTAGGCATCTTAGGCTTGGTGTTTGTACTATTAATAAAAAGTCCTCACATGTAAAATTTCTCGACATTAAGTATTTAAAGAACATTTATTACTACCCGCGAAGGCCTCTTAATTGTAAGACGTTTTCGTCACCGGGCCTACGCCGCGATTGAGAAGCCACCGCTCACAAAATTCCTTAATCCAGAAATTCATTCAGAGAAATACCGGCTAGATTGTCTCTGTTTTTCCTTGTAACTAGAATGACCTCAACATCATTCCGCTTTTTTATCTCCTCTATGAATCTATTTCCCCTGATAGAGATAGCCCCTATAACATGGTGCTCAGAATCGAGGACTGAGATAAGAGTTTTTCTGAAGAGCTCTGAGCAACATTCCATCTTCCCGATCTCGTCAATTACGACATATTCATTATATCGTTTTGGAACCATGGATGGAACAGCAATATGCTCTATATCATCAATACAAACTCCATAGCTTCCAACTTTGAAACGACTTTTCATACCCTTTTTCGCTAAAATACCGCACTTTCCATCAAGAGTGTTAATGGAAAAACCCATTCTTGTACCACTTTCTCTTATCTCCCTGGTGAAAAAACCGCATGCAGGTTGCGTAAACCGTTTGACTATACTTTCAATAATTGTTGACTTACCGCATCCAGGACAGCCAGTAAAAAGAATATTCATATTCCTCATCATTCCCTTCCAATCTCAACCTAATAGAAAAGGTAAAACCAAACAACAGTTTTTGACCACAGTGTAAGATCAAGGTATTATATCCTTAATGCAAGCCCGCTACCCATCCGCAATTAAAGCCTCAAATACACCTTTTGATCCAGTCGATATCGCTTTGATAACTGAGAGAATTGTATGCAAAAAAGGATCAAGAAAGTACACAGATTTTTACTGCACAGGCGTCTATGGAGGGATATCCACTGCCTACGCAGTCGGTTGCAACTTAAGGTGTGTGTTCTGCTGGGTAAACTGGGGACGAGATTATCCGCACAATACTGGACAGTTATACTCATCACAGGATGTTTTCAATACACTCGTGCACAATGCCCAAAAAAAGAAGATAAAAAAGCTTCGTATCTCCGGAGGAGAACCCACACTCTGTTTTGATCACCTTAAGGCTGTGTTAGACTTAGTTAACAAAACAGATTATCTATTTATACTTGAGACAAACGGTGTAATGCTTGGACGGAATCCTGGATGGGTAGAGGAATTAAAAAATTACAGTAACATACACATCCGAGTATCAATAAAGGCCGGTCACGAGATGGGCTTTGAGCGAAGAACAGGAGCCAGAGGTGATTGCCATATTCTGCCTTTCAGGGCTGTGGAATTTCTTGTAGAGTCAGGCATTAGTTTCCATGTGGCTGCCATGACTGATCCGAGACTGATGAGCAAAGAGGAGAATTTAACTATGCATGAAAAATTGAAGTACGCAGGCTATAGTGACTATCTAGAGGAGGAGCAATGCGATCCATACCCAACAGCAATAGCACGGCTTAAGAAAGCTGGATACACGCTATGGAAGGAATAAATATTACAGCGGTTTAAGAATAACTATAGTAGCTCCCCAGCTCCCCGCACTTTCCCCACCGAGACTGTAAGATTCAACCTCTTGTAGTTTTGATAGGATGGAATGAACCCTCTTTCTGAGGATTCCAGTTCCCTTTCCATGCACGATCCTTACTTGATAGATCCCCTTCTTCCTGCATTCATTTATGTAATCGGGGATTAATTCATCTACATCGCGGGGACGAAAAAAGTGAAGATCGAGTGTGCCGTTTACTGGCAGATCTACAGCATCATCTTTATTCATCTTTCCATATAGTCTATTAATGTACGAATCTTATTATTTATCTCTTTTACCTATCAGGATACTATACCGGCCAATGCCATACATCTGTCGACCGGATCTCTCGATGAAAATAGCGCCACTTCATTTATAAAACCCTGCCTATAATCATGGCACCCCAAATCACCCAATATAAGTACTATCCCCTTTACTCAAATCTCACGAGCAGAAAAACCATTTACCCGTAGGACCTGATCATTTCTTGCACTAAAAAGCTGAAATCGTTTACCAGGTATAACCATTATAATCATTCAAATGATAAATCTCCGCTTATATATCCACCTCCACACTCTCCGCATTTCATCTTTCTTCCTCTTGAATCTTGACTTAAGATAATGGAGCTTTCTCCTGAACTCAATCTCAAAACGATATCTCTCCAGACTTCTTCAAAGCAATTTTCGTAAGAATTGGACCTATAATCTCGAAGAAAATGCACGTTGCGGTAATGGATGTGATCAGAGTAGATCCGATCTGCGCACCATAGCTGCCGAGTTCGCTGAACTCATGCTTGACAATAAGAGCTAGACCTACCGCAACCCCTGCCTGTGAGAGAATCCCCATGCCGAGATATTGCCTGATATTCTTATCGGCTTTCCCTATAAGCGCCCCCAGCCAGGCCCCTCCCATAAGACCAGATGTCCTGGAGATGATATATACAATACCGACCAAGCCAAGTGACGGAAGAGATAGCACTTGAAGATTGGAACCAGCGAGTATAAAGAAGAGGATAAATAATAAGGGCAAAACATCTGAAAGCTCTTCTCTTATCTTCTGTAACACAGCGTGCTGCTGGGTATTGACAAGAATAATCCCGTAAATCATATTGGTGAGAATCAGCGAGAGATGAAGTCTTATGCTTACCCCTGTAGTAATAAGAACCGATGCAAAGATAAGGATGAAAATATCTTTTCTGCTCTCGAGATTTCTTAATATAAAAGCGAAGGAAAAAGCTGCAAGCGATCCCGCTGCAATACTCAAACCAACTTCTTTGAGGGGAAGCGCAAGTGTCGAAAACAACCCATAGAAGGCTCCTGAGGCACCATCTCCAATCATTCTCCTTGCAAATGCTGCAACAAATCCAAATATGATGATTCCCAGCCCATCATCGAATCCTACTACCGCATAGAGTGCTTTTGTAAGGTTACCTTTTGCCTTGTATTCATGGATTACTGCAACTGTACCTGCAGGGGCACTGGCTGGTGCAATTGCACCAAACAGTAATGATAGAGGAAGATTTCTTGTGAGAAGATACAGCCCCCCGGCTACCGCAAAAAATGCAAAAAAGGACTCAAAGAGAATAATGATGATTATACCGGAGCCGAGCTCCTTCAGAGATCTGAAATTGAGCTCGAGCCCTATGCTGAGCGCTACAAAGCCAAGGGCTATCTCTGTTATAAAAGATAGCTGTTCCCTGAGCGACTCGCCAATAATACCTATGAAAGAGGGACCGATGATCACACCGATCATCATAAACCCTATGATCGGCGGCATCCTTACCCATCTCATCGACTTTCCTGCATAGAAACCAAGCACCGTGATAATACCAACGATAAGAAGAGAGGGAAGTGATAGGTTCTTCAGAATATCCTGTCCAGCCATTAGAATTTGTAAAACCTGCATATATCTCTCTACTAAAATTCTATCGACCCTGCTGAATAGCTAAGGTCATGTACTGCGAGGAGCACTCCTGGCTCACTCTCCATATCTTCAACAACCATGTTGATGCGTCTGATCACATCATTGCTCAGATCTTTATCAACCACTGCAAATATTACTCTCGAAAAACGCCTCACTTTCTCGCTCCAGAAAGAAGCAAAGAGCGGTAGCTTGTATAGATAGTATCCAGCATTGTTGCTCTCAACCACGGATATCGACCCCTGAACGGCTGCAGATAGAGACTGGAGGATCTCTTCAAACTTTTCCTCCTTCTGGACAAAGATTGTGAACAGACACTGCTGTTTCCTGCTCCTTAGCTCCTCTCCAAGAATCAAAAACTTATTGAGCTGTTCGAGTACATCCCTAATCTCTTTCGCTTTTTGAAGATTCCGCATTATCTCTTGTGACTTCACTATCTTTGAAATCGAAGACAGTATCTGTATATGCTCATTTCGCTTTTCCTTAGGTGCTATGATAAAGAAAAAGATTGTAGTAAGTTCTTCATCCAAAGACTCGAACTCAACTCCATCAGGAGCAATGAGCACACCGACAATGAAATCCTCGATATCATCAAGGATACAGTGCGGGATGGCAATTCCATGCCCAAACCCAGTTGACCCAATGCGCTCTCTTGCCATAAGCTTATCAAACAGGTATTTTTGTGAAACATCCGATAGCAAAGGGCTCTTGAGGGCAAGGCTGACAATCTCTTTGAGCACCTCTTCCTTATTCTTTGCAGTGCTTCCAATATGTATGCACTCCTCCCGGATGCTCTCAAGAAGATTCATTGTAACCTCCTTCGATTTACAACTGACATTCAGGTAGCCAGTATGTTCTCCTGATCTATTTGAACCAGAATCTTTATTACATCATCTTCTGCCCTTGCATTGATCAAATCTATCACATTATCTTCGTTTCTTAGAAGGCTTGTAAGTTTTGCCATAACTCTCAAATGAACTACTTCACTATCTGTATATATGAGAAAAAAGAGGTGGGTGAGCTTTCCATCAAGCGCTTTAAAATCTGTACCTCCCCTGCATATACCGATACTGAGGAGAGGCCCCCCGGCTGGATTCTCCAGAGGATTCCTCACATGTGGGATTGCAACACCCCTCCCAATCCCAGTCGATGCCATGCTCTCTCTGAGCATGAGTTTTTCTAGAAATAGATCGCTATCTCTTATAATGCCTTTTTCAACAAATGGCTTTATCAGCTGCCTAAGAACATTCTCCTTACTCCCAGGTTGAATATAAAGGTTGATAAAATGCTGCTCTATAAGCCTTGAAAGTGGCACAATATCCGTTTCACTCTCCAGAAGCCTGGCAAGGTCGTTCTTGGGTACAACCTTCATCCTGGCGATGAGCCAATCATCTATCACTGTTCGGACAAACCTCCACTGTCCAGCAACCTTTGTACACGGTATCTTACCCTGGCCTATCATGCGAAATACGGTTTTCTCAGATACCTTGAGGTACTCCGCTACTTCCCCTATGGTCATTATCTCTAGCTTATTATGTCCTTTTTGGCTATTATTGTCCATTTATGTCTATAATATACCATATTTGGGGGAAGTCAAGCAGAATATATATTTGACAGGCAAAAAGTTTAGAGGTCTATGCAATGTACTCTTGTTATCATACAGACAATCTACTTCATAACATTAGGAGATACTATGATATGAATAAAAGTATATCGCAAGTGGATAAAACTCTACTCTATATAGAGTGAAATGCTCATGGAAGTTTTATTATATTTCAATAACCCTGAAAAAGTGCCTGCTATTTAATTCATCTAATACCACGTATATTCGTTTATCCAGGGTATTTCGTATCGGTTCTTTGACCTCCGGATTTTCTGAATTCGATTGCCCGATCAATGATGCCGAATATATCAATTTTAGGATTGTAGCCAAGAATCTGTCTCGACTTTGAAAGGTCTATCTGGAAGTCGTGAAAAACATCATACTCAAACTCAACAATCGGGATATCGAGCTTTTCTGAGATATACTTTGCTAAAGTATCATAGCTGAATGGCGCGGGACCGGAGACATTAAATGCCTGATAGAGCGAAGCTTCATTGCCGACAGCGAGAACAACGGCATCAACAACATCACTGATGCTCACGATGTGTCTCAATCCAGGCCTTCCCCCTGGATGAACAAGCTTTGCGACTCCATCCAACTTTTTTCTGAAGTATATCTTCTGTTTAGAATTCCTTGCCAGCTCCTCCCAAACTGGTACACCGAAGTTAGGCGGCTTCAGTGTTGCGTGGGCAAGGATATCATCCTCTGCATGAACCCACGAGAAACGGAGAGTTGTAATAGGGAGTTTGTACTGAATGATATACTGCTCACACATTGTCTCCTCGAGCACTTTTGAGAATGCATAGTATCCCGGGTACGCCGAGTGAGGATATGTCTCATCAATGGGATAAGGGTGAGGATAATAGAATATACCGGCACGTGCATCACTACCGGCCTGGATATACTGTTTAATATTAGGTGCCTTCAAGCATGCATCCAGCATACAGAATGTCCCTCTTACATTAACATTCATGAACTTCTCACGATCCTCCTTTACATTTGCGAGATGGATAACTCCATCCATGTCTTTAACGAGTTTTTCCGGCAGAGATTCATCACTGAGATCACCTTTCACAATTTCCACCCCATCTATAGCAACAGGTCCCTCATGCTCAAGCGCCCTTACCGTGTAGCCAGCCTTTAACAGTTCGGGGATTATATGCCGGCCAATTTTCCCGCTTGCTCCTGTGACAACGATGTTTTTGATCTTCATGACACAGTACCCCCCATTAAAATAATGTTAAAGAAATGTACCTGTGATGACCTTTTAATCGTCGTGATTAAGAGGTCTTCATGATTAGTATGACAAACTTTCATATCTGATTGAGATGTCGTTGTGATCAGTTATAAATATATCTATACACTCTTCTGATTATATAGATGTTACCAATTATATCACTTATTGTTCCTTGATACATCCCTATTCTGTGAAATATGTTTCGTAGAAAATGGGATATCCTGTAATACTGTAGTCGATACCTTCGATTTCCTTTCTTACACCATACACCTCAGATTTACCAAACAGTGGTATAACGACCGCATCGATTATGAGAAATTCCTGCACCCCTTTGTAGATTTCTGCCCTTCTGCTTTTAAAAATGGTATTTTCGGCCTCTAAAAACAGGTCCCCAAGTTTCGGGTTGATGTAATGTGCCCAGTTGAGTTCACCGTTTGAGTCATATGCAAACCAGTTATTGAGCAATTGAGGATCCGGCCAGTAGGAAGATGTGAGCACCATGTTGTAGTTTTTCATAGACCATATAGAATGTGTTCGTTGTATACTCTGTTCCTTTATCACGAGCTCTAATCCGATTTTTTTTAACTGGCTCTGCAGGACAGTCGACAGTTTCTGCTGCTCCCTGGGTAACGCAGCTTCTACTATAAGCCTTCTGTTATCTTTCACTCGAATCCCATCCGCACCTTTTTTCCAACCAGCCTGCTCGAGAAGCTCCTTCGCTTTTTGAGGATCATAGACAGAAAGCTTGTCAACTGCTTTATTGTAGCCAAGAGTTCCTTTTTCCAGTGGTGAATAAGCAGGTTCATTGGTCCCTCTGTAAACGGGATCGATTAATCTCTCGCGGTCGATGGTATAGGAGATAGCCTGCCGAACAATCCTGTCGTCTGTCGGAAACCTTTGACTGTTCAGCACAAAAGCCCATGGCATACCTCTCAGTTGTGTTAATTCGATCTCCAGCCTCTTGTCACGTACCACACTATAAATTTGGTTTGATTTTACCCCATCAATAAGATTTGTCTCTCTGGTTCTGAGAGACCCTATTCTCGTGATGTCTTCGGGAATAAAACTATATGTAACTTTATCCAGATAAGCAGGGCCTTCATGTGACCAATGGGGACCCCAATGGTAATTCATATTCCTCACAAAAGTTGCATGGCTTTTCGGTATATACTCCTCCAGGATAAACGGTCCTGTCCCCGTAACATGGAATTGGTAACCACCTCCGAACTGTTTTACCGCATCGGGTGATATGATTGGAATGTATACAGTCGAGGCCATTTGAATGAATGACCCGTACGGTTTTTTAAAATAGATCTTCACCGTATGTTTGTCCACTACCTCGCATCGATCATAAGGTCCCAATGCAAGAGATACAGGTTTTGTCTTCATACGCGAATTCATGATACGGTCAAAGCTAAACTTAACGGCATCAGCAGTAAGAAATGTACCATCGTGAAACTTCACATCCTTCCTGAGGAAAAATGTATACTCCTTTGCATCAGACGATACATTCCATTTACGTGCCAGACCTGGATAATACCACGATTCACCAGGCCGTGTGCGAATAAGTGGATCGAGATAACTCCAGGCAATTGCGAAAACCACCTCTCTGCTGCTCGACTGAACATCCAGAGTATCCGGAGTCTGCCATGTGCCATATACAAGATGTCCTCCTTTTGTCTGTGCAAGTAATCTAGCGGGACAGTTTATTAACAGGGTGAAAAATAGCATAAAGAAGCTAATAAAAATTACAAACTTTCTTAATGGTGTTCTTGAATAATTCGTCATCCTCATCCTTATCACTTGTTCGGTTACAATTGCAATAGTAAACTACCTATTTTATACCAATTACTATATGGATATCAAGCTTATTTGGCGGGACTAAAATTTAAAACGATCTTGTAATTGATAACCTTTCAGCCAGGAAAGGTCTGGATGTGAAGCGGTCATTTCTCGGGAGAACTCTCTCTTTTCTGCTTATCTACCTTTTCAAAGGAGACCAGTTTGGATTTTCCTTCGTCAGAGAGCTCCTCAATAATGAGAACAGATTGAAAAGGAATCATGAGGTGGTTTGATTCACCAAATACCCTGTGAATCTCTTCCTCCTGAGGGTCTATAATCAGTTTCTTCCCTTTTGGAAACACGATCTCCTTTATGGAGACAAAATAGGGATGTGTAAGATCAAGGCTTTTTGCGGTGAGTTTAACCTCTTTGTCGTTCCATTTGAAATGCACACGATAGAGCGCCACTACATTCCTCTTATTCAGGAAATCATAAAAAAGATATCATATCTTTTATGCAAGGTCAAAACATGAAATCTCTACTTATAAATTAATATTTCTTTTATATATTTTACTTTACCACATTTTACTATATCTAACAAGTTCAATGGTATTAAGTTTCAGAGAACTTTTGGACAAAAGTATCCGTTATTTTTATTATTAATAACAACATTCAGTCCTGCGAATAAACTCAAACAGGAATGCCGATTTGGCTACAACAACCGACTGGCTTGTGCGTAAACCTATAGCCCATCGAGGCTTGCATTCCGGTGACAGTGAATGCCCTGAAAACTCTCTCAAAGCGTTTGAGAGAGCTATGCGGAAAGGATTACCCTTTGAACTTGATGTACATCTCCTTTTAGATGGTCATGTCTGTGTTTTTCACGATTCTAATACAAAAAGAATGACCGGAATCAACAGATCAATAAAGGAACTCAGTTATAGGGATATTAAACAGATGCCCCTTCTTGAGTCTGATCAAAAGATACCGCTCCTCGAAGAGGTACTTTCACTCATACAGGGTAAAGTTCCTATCCTTGTTGAGATAAAAAACAGAGGGGAGATTGGCCCGCTAGAGAGCGCGTGTTTTAAACTGCTTTCAAAATACAGAGGAAATTATGCAGTAGTTTCCTTCAATCCTCAAACCCTCCATTGGTTCAGGAAGAACTTCCCTGAGGCACTAAGGGGACAGCTCGCTGGAGAATTCAAGGATAAAACTGTTCCAATGTTTAGAAAAATGCTTTTGAAGAACCTTTTATATAACGGTATTAGCAAACCGCACTTCATTGGATATGATGTGAAATATCTTCCAAACATTAAAGTGGCACTTCACAGAAAGCGCGGTATTCAGATTATAGGCTGGACTGTACGTTCCTTTGAGGAACTGATAAGTGTTAGATCCTTTTGTGATAACATCGTTTTTGAAGGATTAGATCCTGAAGTATTATATTGACCTCTCTTAAAACCTACCCTTGACCAATTTCATTCATGTAATTATTGTTTAGTTAAACTGATTACAATAGGAGTTACTGTATGAAAAGACTCTACATTGCACTCGCATGCACATTGTTTCTGCTATTCAGTATGCTTCAGTTAGTTGCTGAACAAAGGGCTGATGAAAGGATTAAACTCGATCCTGATACACCTAGCCATGAAATCATCAGGATGCATCCTTCTAAAGTCGATCCTTCAAATCTCCCCCTCAATTCTATCGATGAGCTCCATACCACCGGTACGACTCCGGATATCGATATAACGACGTGGACACTCAGCGTGGGTGGAAAAGCGGTATCAAAACCCCTCTCTCTGAAATATGAAGACCTCTTAGAAATGAATATGATTACCCAGAAAGCTCTTCTGATCTGTCCAAACTTCTTTGCAGACTATGCAGAGTGGGAAGGTATACCTTTGAAGGATATCCTCAAAGAGGCAAACGTCAAATCAGATTACACAAAAGTAGATATTCAAGCTGTTGATGGGTACAGGAAAAGCTTCACAAGAGAAGAGATCGATTCACATCTCCTGTTTATTGCACTCAAGGTTAATGGAGAGGTTCTCCCAGAAGATCACGGCTATCCTGTAAGACTTGTTGCGGTGGATATCTACGGCGGCGATTGGGTTAAATGGATAGATGTCATCGAAGTTGATTGACATTCATTTATTTGGTAAAATTGCTAGAATCAATCATGAAGGCCTCTTAATCATGGTGAGAACACCGATACAATTGAGTGTTCATCGCAAATAAATATTAATATTTTTATATGATTTTT